>NZ_CP109993.1:0-3040504 GCF_025947045.1 Flavobacterium sp. N1719 | reverse complement strand
AAATCTGTTAAAATTAATAATTTGTTAAAGGTTCTGTTGCTGAGGAAAAGCACGATTTGCTTCCTAAATTTTGGGTTAACAAATATGTGAACAATTTTGGTTAAAAAAAAATAAAACCCTATTGATTTTTTGAAAATATTGTTGTAAAGAATTTTCAAATCATAGATTAACGGCATAAAAATATAGATGAAATTAAATGAAGTTCACGTTCGGGTTCGCTACAGCGAAACGGACCAGATGGGAGTGGTGTATCACGGGAGTTATGTGCCCTATTTTGAAATAGGGCGCGTCGAATGGCTCAGAAATAGGGGGATTTCGTACAAAGCCCTCGAAGAAAGCGGGATTGCACTACCCATTGTATCCATGCATATCAATTATAAAAAACCCGCACGGTATGATGATTTGCTTACCATCACAACACGATTAAAACAATATAGTGGCGTGAAGATTGAATTTGATTGCGAAATCCGCAGTGAAAACGTTGAGTTATTAACAACTGCTCATTTTATACTCGTTTTTGTTGATGTCAAAACAGGGCGTCCTATTGTGCCACCAACCGAAGTTTTGAAAATCATGAACGCGGATAATTAATCCAAGCGTTGGATCTCAATTTCAAATAAGGAATTAAAAATGTCGAAGATACTTTCGGCATTTTTTTTTCGGGTAGCCACCACCACTTCACAACGCATTTCCATCGCCTGGGAAACCAATTCCAAATTCTTTTCCTTAATCACCCGCATTACTTTGTTGAGGTTTTTGTAGTCAAAAGTGACCTTAAATCGAACGTCAATCGTGCGCTCTTCAATTATTGAAGCCTCCAATGTCATTTGCGCCGAAGTGCGGTAGGCCGAAATCAAACCGCCCACTCCTAATTTGATCCCACCAAAAAAGCGCACCACCACGACCAAAACATTAGTTACGCCAAACGACTGAATTTGTCCATAAATAGGCATGCCCGCCGAATTCGAAGGTTCGCCATCATCGTTGGCGCGATAGCTGATTTTCTCCGTACCCAATTGATAGGCATAACAAAAATGAACCGCCCCCACATACTTCTTGCGCAACGTTTCCAAATGTTCCTTCACTTCAGCCTCCGTTTCTACCGGAAACGCATAGCCAAAAAACTTGCTGTGCTTCTCCTTATACAAGGTCTCTTCTGAAGGTGCCGCTAATGTGAGGTACGTATCATTCAAAATAAAATCGTTTGAGTCGGCAAAAATAGTAAGTTTCATCCGATTTTGGGCGTTGCCTTCGGCCAGGCTTTCGGGAGTCGCTACCCTCGTACCCTCGGGTGAGCTCCAACAATCCCTCAATCCTTAACGCGGGAAAGTGCTGATGTGCTAATGTGACAATGTGTCGATGAGGCAATGTGTCGATGAGTCGATGTGGAAAAGGGTGTAAAAGGGTGTAAAAGTGTAGAGGTTTTAAAAGATGAAACTTTAATAAGTGTATGTGATTTAAGGATTAATATTTTGTAAGTGAACCACTTACGATTTTAGTTTTTTGAACCTATAAAAAATAACCAATAGAAATAAAACAAAACAGCATATAAACCAGTGAAAACTAAAGATACATAGCATGCTGCTTCAATTGGATTCAAATCTTTATTTGCTTCACCCATAGAAACTGTCATTTCAAAAAATGTAGTCGCTAGAAACCAAGAAGTTAGAAACAGAAGGGAAGCTGAACAAAAAAATAATTTTTCTCTTTTTTTCATTTTGTTTTTAATAGTAGCGGTGTTTTTGATAGACAAAAGTTTTATTAAGATCACCTTTATCATTGGTTAACTCAGTACTGTACATCCAACACATTGAATAGATGTAAAAATATAAATCCAATAGACTAGAACGGAACATGTTGTAAATAAGAATAGCGAAACTCTCTTTTTTTATGTATAAAAAAATAATGCAGTCCGATAATCAGTAAAAGTATTGTGATTAAGCCCATACACATTACTATATAATCGCTCAATGCATTATGTTTGTTAACAGCATTTTTCACAGTAGAATAGAGTAAAATCCAGCAAATAAGATGGGTTGATACAGGGATTAGAACGAAAAGAAAATATTTTTTTAAAGACTTCATATAGTAATCAAGAAGTAAATTTCTTTGGCAATAAATCCAACGGCTAAAGTCTAAAGTCCAATGTCCAACGTCTAAATTCTAAACTCTACAACGGAAACTCCTTATGCTGGAACAGCTCGGTGACGTCTTCTTGACCCACTTGTAAATTCCAAACATACAAGCCCAATGCTTCTGCTGCATCCGTGTTTACTTTTTTGTCGTCAATGAATAAGGTGCGTTTGGGCGATAAATCGTACTTGTTGAGGATGTGATTGAAAATCTCGGGTTCCGGTTTGCGCATGCCCATTTCATAGGAGTAAAAGACTTTTTCAAAACAATTATAAAAGTCGGTGTAAAACGACATACCCACTTTGTGTTCAAATTTACTGATGTGAATCTCATCCGTATTGGTCAACAAAAACATGCGGTATTTGCCCGAAAGCATTTGTAAAAACTCCAAACGCTCCAAGGGGAATTCACCAATAATCGAATTCCAAGCATCACGAATCTCCAAAACTGAAGCATTCGGAATGTATTTATGAAAAGATTCCAAAAATTCTTGCTCCGAAATTTTTCCCTTCTCAAACAAGTCATTCTGTGCAATCAAATCGACTTTCGGACCGTCTAATCCCAATTTTTTAAACGCTTCAATTTGCGCTTCCTTCTCTAAATTGATGAAGATGTCTCCAAAGTCAAAAATAATGGCATCAATCATGACGGTAATATATTTTTAATTGATTCTCAACTATAGTTTCACTGTGCGCTACAGGAGCATTGAATTGCGGCGCAGCTAGGCCCGAACCCAAAGTAATCCCACTTTCAAACACCCTTGCTTCATCCCATAATCCTGCGTCAATAAAACTTTGTAAAGTTTTTTGACCGCCTTCGATGAGCACCGATTGCAGTCCTTTTTGAAATAAAATTCCTGCAATTTGTTGGGGGAGCGAACTATCAAATATACAATTTTGATAATCAACTTGGTTGGTTGCCGTCAAATTTTCTACTTCTGTAATGACAATAGTAGGTGTTTTTCCGTCTTTTACATGTAAGTCGGTACTAATTTTCCCACTGCGGTCCAAGACAATCCGCGTCGGATTCTGGCCCCACCAATCCCGAGTATCCAATTTCGGGTTGTCGTCCAAAACGGTTTGCGTGCCCACCAAAATCGCTTGCTCTTCACTGCGCCATTGATGGACCAACTGACGGGCATATCGGTTCGAAATCCAAACCGGTTCGCGCTTTTCTTTTGCCAAAGGCGCAATAAATCCATCCGCCGATTGGGCCCATTTTAATATAATATAAGGTCGTTGTTGGTTGTGAAAGGTGAAAAAGCGTTTGTTGAGTGCACGACATTCGTTTTCCAAAACGCCAACCGTCACATTTCTTCCCGCTGCGCGCAGTCGCTCAATACCTCTTCCAGCCACCGCTGCAAACGGATCAACCGTACCTACCACAATATTCGGAATGCCTTTTTCCAAAATTAAATCAGAACACGGCGGCGTTTTGCCAAAATGACTACAGGGTTCCAAACTCACATAAATCGTCGCCTCCTTCAAAAGTTCGGGATTTTTCACCGAACGAATAGCATGAACCTCCGCATGGGGTTCGCCCGCTTTTCGGTGCCAACCTTCCCCAATAATTTGGTCGTTGTGCACAAGCACACTGCCCACCATCGGATTCGGATATGTGGTGCCCAAGCCATTTTGCGCCAATTGAATGCAACGCTGTATGTATTTTTCATGTATCTTCACCCCACAAAAATACGATTACCCGAGCAATGAATTCCATATCCATTCGTAAAATTCGACAAAACGACAATCTTGCAATAGCCCGAGTGATTCGTGCCGTATTCGAACATGAGGGTTATCCGTTAACGGGAACCGCTTATGCCGATCCGCAATTGGATTTTTTGTTTGAAACTTATCAAGCGCCACAATCGGCTTATTTTGTGATCGAAGTGGAAGGAATAATTTGTGGGGGTTGTGGTGTTGCTCCACTTGAGAACGGTGCAGACGATACCTGCGAACTTCAAAAAATGTATGTGTTGCCCGACTATCGTGGTCGTGGCTTTGGGAATCAAATTATCCAACTCTGTTTAGAAGCGGCCAAAGCATTTGGATTTCAAAAATGCTATTTGGAAACCTTACCCGAAATGAAAGCCGCTCAACAAGTCTATCAAAGAATGGGTTTTGATTATCTTTGTGCACCACTTGGGAATACAGGTCATACCGGCTGTCCCGTGTGGATGCTGAAATCGCTTGCATAAATGGTGTTACTCCAACTCAAATCCCAGTTTCTTGACCGACTCACGCCTTTGTACGACGCAGAGGAAGTCGCGCGTTTTTTTGAATTGTTGTTAAACGCCATCGAATCCAAAAAGCGTATTGATTTGGCCTTGGATCCCCAACTCGAAACCCAACAACTGCCCCGCTGGAATCAAGCGATGGACGCCTTGGAACGTTTCGAACCAATACAATATATTCTAGGAGAAACTGAGTTTTTCGGACTCCCGTTTGAAGTGACACCGGCCACCTTAATTCCGCGTCCCGAAACCGAAGAATTGGTGGAATGGATACTGAAGGACGCCAATGCTGCCTCACTCTCCATCCTGGAAATCGGAACCGGTAGTGGCTGCATTCCCATTACATTGGCGAAACAGCTGCCTCATGCGCATGTCACATCTATCGATGTATCAACGGAAGCCCTTGCTATAGCCACGCGCAATGCCACGCGCAATGTGGTAAACGTGCAATTCATCCACCAAAGTGTTTTGGAAACCGAAGCACTAGAGACTTGTTTTGCTGATCAATTTTTTGATGTCATCGTTTCCAATCCGCCCTATGTGCGCCATTTGGAAAAACAGGAAATTCAACCCAATGTGCTCGAACATGAACCGCATCTCGCTTTGTTTGTTGAAGATGACGATGCGCTGTTGTTTTACCGTCACATCGGACAGTTGGCTCAAAACCATTTGAAAATAGGCGGGAAGTTGTATTTTGAAATCAACCAATACCTCGGAAAAGAAACGGTTGCGCTCTTGGAGCAACTGGGATTTCAAGGTGTAGAACTCCGGAAAGATCTTTTTGGAAACGATCGAATGATTCGTTGCGAACGCTAGTTATTCGTAACGTAAGGCTTCGACGGGGTCGAGTTTGGACGCCTTCAACGCAGGATACAATCCAGAAACCACTGCAACAATAAAACTGGTAATGACGGCCGTAATCATCGCCATCCAGGGAATGGTAAAGTCAAAATCCAAAAGCGAGGCAAAAAGATAGCCTATCAACATTCCTAAAATCATTCCAACTAAACCTCCCAATTGGCCAATCACCAGCGTTTCCATAAAAAACTGCCACGCAATCGTACTGCGTTTGGCCCCCAAGGATTTGCGCACCCCGATTTCGCGGGTACGTTCGGTGACCGAAACAATCATGATGTTCATCAAGGCAATCGACGAACCTAAAATGGTAATGAGTCCGATCACAAAGGCCGAAATATTCAATGTTCCCGTCATTTCTGCAATGCGTTGCACCAAATCGTCACTGCGGGAAATTCCAAAGTTATTATCCTCAACCGGATTCAAATGACGCACACGTCGCATCGTTAATCGCGCATTGTCAATGGCTGCATCCAAAATTTCTTTGCGGGAAACCATGGTGCTGATCGTATAATTGATAGAAGGTGCTGAAAAGAGTGAGCGCGCAATTTGTATCGGAATCATCACCCGTTGGTCTTGGTTGTTGCCAAAGGTCGACCCCTTTTCTTTCAATACGCCAATGACGCGGAATTTAGCGCCCCGAACCGAGATAATTTGGTCGATGGGATTTACGTTTTTCAATAATCCGTCCTTCACAAACGCATTCCCCACCAAACATACATAGCGGTTGTTGGCAACGTCAAACACGTTGAAGTTTCTACCCTGAATCACCTCCGAGCCTGTGTTGGGAACATAAAACTCGTCCACACCCAAAACGGAAATGGACGGATCCGTTTTTTCGTTTTCAAATTTGATTTCTGCCTTGGCAGTAGCCGTAAAATACACCGCCGTTTGCGTAGCAGGATACTCGAATTTTTCCTTAAACGCTTTGGCTTCAGGATAGGAAATAATCGGATTGATTTGCTCCACTTCGCCACCGCCACGACGCCGGTTTTTGAATTCGTATTGGTTGATGTTGAAGGTGTTCGAACCCATGGCGGCAAATTTAGAGTTCAGCGTATTGTCCAAAGCCGAAACCACCGACAAGATGCCCACCAAGGCCATAATCCCGAGGGCGATAATCAAAATAGTTAAGATGGTACGCAAGAGTTGGGAACGAATCGAACCCAAAGCGATTTTTATATTTTCTCTAAAAACTCCGTTCATGGTGACCATAAGTAACGAAAATACGGATTTTGTTACAGATTTTCTTCTTCAATTTTATTGGGGCGTTGGCCGGGCTTTCGGGAGTCGCTACCCTCGTATCCTCGGGTGAGCTCCAACAATCCCTCAATCCCTAACGCAACGGTGCAAAAAATCGCGAAATGGAAATTGTTGAAGTCTCGGTTTTTAAACTCCTTGAAATGTCCGATATTTGCAGCCAAATTCTATTTAAAAGTATTCAAAATGGCACAGAAACCAGGACTTCCCACAGGAACTCGGGATTTATCTCCCGCTGAAGTAGCAAAACGCAACTACATCATGTCGGTCATGCGCCATCATTTTGAATGTTTTGGATACCAACCTATTGAAACACCTTCGTTTGAAAATGCTTCCACTTTAATGGGGAAATACGGCGAAGAAGGCGACCGGTTGATTTTTAAAATCTTGAATAGTGGCAATTATTTCTACGATAAAAACCGTATTGAATTACCGGAATCGTTGGATGCTTTATTGTCGAATTCAGCGGAGACCATAACCTTGGAGCAACGTATCGAATTGAACCGTTTTACGGCTAAAATTTCGGATAAAGCATTGCGTTACGACTTGACCGTACCTTTTGCACGGTATGTGGTAATGAACCAAAATGCCTTGGCGTTTCCGTTTAAGCGCTACCAAATGCAACCCGTTTGGCGCGCCGACAAACCGCAAAAAGGACGTTACCGTGAATTTTACCAATGCGATGCCGATGTCGTTGGGTCAACTTCGCTTTGGCAAGAAGTCGAGTTGGTGCAACTGTACGATGCCGTTTTTGCCGAATTGGGATTGAACGGCGTAACTATCAAAATCAACAACCGTAAAATACTTTCTGGAATTGCTGAGGTGATTGGCGCTTCGGATAAGTTGATTGATTTTACAGTGGCTTTGGATAAATTGGATAAAATCGGGGAAGACGGCGTGAAAAAAGAAATGTTGGAAAAAGGCATTTCCGAAGCGGCGCTCACTTTGGTGCAGCCGTTGTTTTCTTTTAAGGGTTCGACCACCGAAAAACTCACCCAATTGGAACAACTTTTGGCCCAATCCGAAGAAGGGATGAAAGGGGTAGAAGAGTTGCGATTTATTACAGAACAGGTATTGCAATTGGGCTTACAACAAGCGCAATTGGATTTGGATGTCACGTTAGCCCGTGGATTGAATTATTATACAGGAGCTATTTTTGAAGTAGCGGCACCAGCAGGCGTAAAAATGGGTTCGATAGGCGGTGGCGGTCGCTACGACGACTTAACCGGCATCTTCGGATTGAAAAATGTGAGTGGGGTAGGAATTTCCTTTGGATTGGACCGCATTTATTTGGTGTTGGAAGAACTGGGCTTGTTCCCAGAAACGATTACTTCGGCGCCGAAGTTGTTGTTTTTTAATAATGGGCCTGAGCAGGCCGTCGCAGCGATGCAGGCGGTAACTGCATTGCGCAAAGCGGGCGTTCGTACTGAATTGTACCCGGATGCGGCCAAATTGGATAAGCAATTTAAATTTGCAGAAAAACGCGGTATTCCCTTTGTGGTTCGCGGCATAGAAGGCAACGTGTATTCGGTAAAAAATATTGCCTCGGGTGAGGTGTTGACTATCGACTTGGAGCAATTGAAGGCTTTATAATTGAACCTAAAAAAATAGTTGAAACCACGTGAGCACCACGTGGTTTTTTTTTGGATGGAAAATGCGTAAAGGAATTCGGTACTTGTCATTTAGCCCCGATGGAAGCGGCATCCCCGTAACGGAGTGGAGGGATAGAGCGTACAGCGGGAAGGCACTGGAATGAAAGCAAGGCGACTGCTCCAAAAGATAAAAGCCACGCTAATCAGGCGTGGCTTTATCGTCGTCAAATCAAAATTGTTTAAACCCTAATTAAAAACAATCTTTTTCGATGTGGTTCCTTTGTCGGACACTACTTTGGTGATGTAGGTTCCGCTGCTGATTCCGTTAACCGGAATTTCGATGTGTGATTGGTCTTGGCCATTCACTTTGAAGGTCATTACTTCTTGACCCAGCATGTTGTAAAGGATCACTTTATGGATTGTAGCATCGGCTACATTATTTTTGATGGTCAACACATCATTGGAAGAAGTGTAGACTACTTGAATGCTATTTTCGTTGTTGAAATCGGTGTTGTTCAACGCGGTTGTATCTTTGAATGTCAAAACGAATCGGTTGTCGGTGTTGCCTTGGGGCACTTCCACGATGTACGGATCGTTGGTGATGTCATGGAATACGCCGTCTTGGTTGTCCAAGATATAGTAGCGTTGTGAGGCGGGAAGGTTTTCCACTTCGTCAATCATGAATTTGATTTCGCCGGTCACATACGCCTTCACTCCGATAGGATACATTTTATTCACATTGAAATAATCGTCCCCTTGGATAGCCAGGTTTGTTCCTGCCGTTTTAAAGTACACATCGTTAGGTTGGTTGTCGATACTTACGGCATCATACCCATAGTCTAATGCTGGTGTGGCTAAATTTTCCATGAAACCTAGCAAGATATTACGGTGGTAATTGTCTTTGGAAGTCATACCCAATCGAACTCGAACGTATTGATCATTGGTGATAGGATCTTCTTCATTGTTACCTAGATAGCTTGTGGTTGTATTTGCCGTTTTGAACATACTGTTGGATGAGCCATTGGTTTCTTTGATGAATGCACGTTGGCCATTAGTAAACGTAATGGTTCCGCCGGTTGCATTACCGACTACAAAGAATCCTTGTCCCACTGGAATATAGCGTTGCGGTACGCGGCTACTGTTTCCTACCCCGTTGATTCCGGCTGGCGCTGAAGGTCCGACACCACCAACTAAATTACGCACTGAGTATCCACCTTGGTACGCTGATAAATTGTGGGAGTTGTTATTTGCGGCATGTTCCCAGAAGTACAATGTTCCAGTAATCGAACTTGTGTTGGCATTGATGAACAAGTTGGCATCAATAGCTGACGGATACGGATTACCGGTCAAGTTCAAGTTGGAAGGTGCTACTGTAGTAGTAACTGTACCGTTGTTGGGTTTTCCTACGAAAGTCAAGTTTTGGTTGGGACCTGTTGCCCCACTTCCTTTTAAGGTAAATCCTTGGGCGGGATATAATGTCCCGTTTGGTCCAACCGATTGCCAGTTGGCGTAAGTATTCGTTAAGTTTTGGAATTTAAAAATCCAATAGCTACTTAAGGTGATCGGAGAAGTGGCTGCGCCATCGAGTCCGCTCGTCCAAGTAATATTTTGTGGCGTTGAAGTAGTACCATCTTTTACTACACCGGCTACAGTAAATGCACCGTTGTTGGTTGTGGTGTTGATGGCGGCTACGGGGGAACTCCAGTAGTTGTAATTGTAGATGTTTTTGGTACCTTGTTGGTCGCGTTCAATAGAACCGGCGCTAGTTACTTCAAGGTCACTAGAGTTGGTTTGAATTAATTGCGAACGGCCTGCTAAATCAAGAACACCATCCAGTTTTAAGTACCAGGCATTTTGCATTTTGGTATCGTTGTTCATGGTGACACGTACACTAGAATTGATGACCATAGCCAAATCGGTTGAATTGCTGGTTTCGGTAATGTTATGACGCACGTCGATGATGTTCCAATCGAAGTTGAGTACATCGGCACCGTCGATATCTTTGGTAGTATCGGTAATGGCTGTGGCAAAGTCACCCGTGCGAACCGTTACATAGGGCATTGGAGCTTCTTGTGTTGCGATTACTTTATGGTTGTAAATTTTTAAACCAGTTCCTGTGTCGATTCCAGGTGTCACAAAATTATCAGCGATGTCGTCTTTAAAGGCATCCATACGGTAGTAGCGAATCAAGTTAGCATAAGGAAGGGATTCGATATCTTTTGGGATGAATGTTCCTCGAACTTGCGATCCATTACTTTGGATTTCTTGGTTGATCATGCGTTGTACTTTAGTATCTGACATGTTTACGTTGAATACACGTACTTCATCCATTTTACCATTGAAATAGGTATTGGTATTGGTTGGGTTTTTTCCTAAGGTAAAGTTGGAAGTATCGGCACTAATAGCACCACTCACCGAGAAGGTTTGTGGGTCGCCATTGAGGTAAATCGTTAAACTTCCACCACCATAAGTGGCTGCAACGTGGTACCATTTGCTTCTGCTTAAAGCGGCTGTATTGGTGTAGGTAAAAGTTGTACCATTGATCACTACTTGTAAAGCGCGACTGCTATTTACTTTGATATGGAAATTGGATTGGCCCATAACGATTCCATCGGTTGAGAATGTAGGGGCAAGGTCGATCCAAGCCATTAAAGTAGCATTGGATAAGCCACCTAAAATGGGGCTGTCTTCCGCATAATCGTTACGTCCGTCAAAGTTGAGGTAAAGTTTTTGATCCAAATTTCTTGGAGAACCTGTTACGGATGTATTGGAATCAAATGTGTCTAATAAACCGTCTTCGTCAGCATCTGCAGTACCATTGATTCTACCGTTGTTATCGGTGTCGAGAGCGGCGAATAATCCGGTGGCCACATCGTTTGTTCCGTCATTATTGGAATCCAAATCTAAAACATCTGCGGTTCCATCATTATCGGTGTCTTGCGCATAGGCTTTGCCGTTTGTCCCATATCCTGTATAATTATCATGAATGTTCATGATTCCGTCTCCATCAGCATCTAAAAAGTCTCCTTTTCCATCGCCATTGACATCGCCATCACCGTTTAATAAACCAGCTTCATCAATATCAAATAATGAGTCATTGTCACTATCTAAATCAATATAATTAGGTACAACGTCGCCATCACTATTTAAAACCGTATAGGAAGGTGCCGCTAAAGTTGCTTCGATATAATCATTCAAACCGTTGGCATTGGCATCAGCCCATAATGAAGCATTGGTTTTATCCATGGTGGAAGATTGATTACTGTAGGCTTTAAATCCGGCTTCTTCAATATCGGGTGTACCGTCGTTATCGGAATCTAAATCGCTAATGTCCGCTACACCATCGGCATCGGTATCGACGCAACTTTGGTTAATTGTAATTTGAATATCGTCGATAAAGTTACCTACAGATTGGTCACCAGTAGCAGTTGGTCCTGCTTGAAAGGTAATTACAATTTGGCGCATACCCGTTGGTATTGTATACGTTCCTGCATATAATCCCCAGGCAGTATTGCTGTCAGTCAATGTTAGAACAGGTGTTGACGCTAATGCATTGGCTAATGAATTTCCAATTTTCATATAAGCCGTATCCGTGCCTACACGACCGCGGTGTCTTACCGAATAGGTAATGGTTCCGCCAGCGCCATTCAAACAAAATGTTTGATAGAGTACGCCGGGGACATTCGCATTTAATTCTGCAAATTGATTTCCAGCAAAAGCATTTACACCATTAAAACCAGAACTCCATATTTCGATCACATTTTCAGCACTGGTTTGCCAACCTGTAACTGAGGCTGTAGGGACAAATGAGTAAGTTGATGCACCAATTACTGGGGTTTCAAAACTACCATTTTGAAAGGGGTCTATGGTACATGTACGGCACTCAGAAAGGTCGCTAATACCGTCGTTGTCATCATCGGTATCGATACTTACATCAATGCCGTCACCATCGATATCGGTGATACCTGTACCTTGAATAGAAAACGTATAAGGGTTTTCATTTTGGTCATTATTAACAATATTAATGATTGCATTACGTGTTCCAGTTGCAGATGGATTAAAAACGATGGTAAATGTTGTCGAACTATTAACTGCGACTGTAGTGGCTGGTGGTGTTCCAATAGAGAAATCACTTGCATTGGCTCCAGAGAAACTAATTGTTCCAATAGTTAAAGGTGCCGTTGAAGATAGGTTGCGCAATTGAAAGGTTTTTGAAATACTTCCTACGGCAACATCGTTGGAACCAATGATGGTAAAATCTGAAGTAGATGGGGTTGAATCTCCATTTCCGATGGCAACGTTATTACCACGAATATCAATTTCGGGATAATCAACAGTAGCAACTACTAAAGTTCGTGTAGCACTTACACAGGTTCCATTTACAGCTTCTGCATAATAATTGGTTGAAGTACTAATGGAGGGTGTTGTGAATGTAGTTCCAGTTCCTAAAATACTTCCTCCAGAGGAATTTGCATACCAATTCACAGTTCCATAATTTGCTGTGGCGCCAAGTGTAACAGTTCCCGCTCCAAAAGTAGTGCCGGGTGTTGTTCCCGTAATACTAGGACGGATATCAATATAATTTGTCAATGCACTGGAGGTGCGAAAAACACGACAGTTGCCTGAAAGCGCATAAGATAATATACGATAGTGGATGTAATTGCACAAAGCACTAACGTCATCGGTAAATGTTGTACTGGATCTTCCATTGTTTAGCGCAACGATAGTCCATGAACCTAAAGTCTGCCCAATACTATAGTTGGTGTAATTGGTAGGATTGGTCGTTGCTGGAGCTGAAGTAGTAGTACTTGTGGCTCTTAAAATGAGATATCCACCAGCAGTTGTATTAGAGGCTTGCGTAAAGGACCCATTTATGGAAGTACCATTAAAGCTTAAATTAAGTGCTGTTGGTTGAACAGTTGGGGTGGATAATGAAGTAGAAGCAGGAGCAGAAACAGTTCCTGATCCACTTGGAACAACTCCAAGAATTAATCCATTTCCTGAACCACCTATGGTTCCATTATTTGTAAATGTGCCTCCTGTGTTTAAGTAATTACATGCTGTTGAACTACCTCCAGTAATCGTAGCGCCTGTATTATTAACTATTGATCCAGCTGTTATTGAACCTTGAATACTTAAATTACCATTATTGCTGAGACTACCTGAAAGAACTGTTGTTCCGCCTAACTGTACAGAACCTCCACTGTTGATTGTTAATCCGGAGAGATTCATTGAACCGTAATTATTAAAAGTAGTACCAGAATTAATGTTGATTGAACTTGTTAATGAGATACTACCTGTCGCTGCATTGGTAAATGATGTTCCCGAGTTGAAATTCAAATTGGAAGTATTCGAGAACGTTCCGTTATTTATTATAGTCCAATTCCCATTGTAGTTGGGGGCTGTTGACGGGTTGTAGTTCACACCCGTTCCAATACAAAGGGTGTTACCATTAAAATTGTTAAGCCTTCCCGTAAAATTACCTGTTCCTGTGATACATACCGTTTGTCCCGCTGTAAGGTTGTAGGTAGTATTGTTGGGAACCGTTATGGTTAAATTACATCCACTGCATTGCGCATTTAGGGTTTGCGAGAGTAATGTAATTAATACTATGAAGTGCAGTTTAAGAGCAATTGCTTTCATAACATTTAAGTTGTTTTTTGTTTTGATTTGATTTGACGGTTCAAAGATATATAGGTAAAAGCGTATAAATTCGATAAAATGCATAAAAAATCGATGAAATACACAAAAATGAAATTATAAGAAAAAAATTCTTACAATAAATTAAAATAAAATTGTAAGTTGATTTGTAGGAAAGAGAGTGGAAGGGTAAGATAATTTGTATAAAAACAAAAAAGCAGCCTGAAATTCAGACTGCTTTTTACTAGTAGCGAGGACGGGAGTTGAACCCGTGACCTCAGGGTTATGAATCCTGCGCTCTAACCGACTGAGCTACCTCGCCAGGACAATGCAAAGCGTTTGCTAATGCGGGTGCAAATATATAATTAATCTATATGTCTGCAAATAAATACCGCCAAAAAAAAAATTTTTTTTAAAGTGAAAATTCTTAAATAAATTATATATTTCGAAAAATTTTATTTTATGGCACAAAAGGTACGTTACGAAATCGAGTTCCCCATCAACTCGTCACCTCAATTGCTTTATCAATACATTTCTACGCCATCAGGTTTACAAGAATGGTTTGCCAATACCGTTAATTCTCGCGGTGAATTTTTTACATTTCATTGGGATGATACGGAAGAAAATGCACGTTTAGCTTCTAAAAAAACAGGAGAGAAAGTTCGATTCAAATGGGTAGATGATAATAAAAAAGATACCGAGTACTTTTTTGAGTTACGCATATTAGAAGATGAAATTACCAAAGATGTTTCCTTAATGGTTATCGACTTTGCAGAAGAAGATGAGGTCGATGAATCCAAACAATTGTGGGAAAATCAAATTTCCGATTTGAAACACGTTATAGGTTCGGTATAATCTCATTTCAATAAAGTATATTTGTCCCTCCAAAAAAGAGGGATTTTTTTATGCTTAATTTCAACGGAACCTTAACCGATAGTCTACCTGTTAGTGCCTCCAATCGAGGCCTACTCTATGGCGATGCTTTGTTTGAAACTGTTCGCGTAACCGCGCAAAAAGTACATTTTGCGGAAGATCATTATTTTCGATTAATGGCTTCGATGCGAATTTTACGTATGCGTATTCCCGCTAATTTTACCCTGGAATATTTTGAAGAACAACTGCTATCCGTAGTACAAACCAACGGAGCTTTCCGTGTGCGAATGACTGTTTTTCGAAATGAAGGAGGGCGTTATACTCCCAAAACCAATACCGTTTCATTTTTTGTAAGCGCTGAAGAATTGGAAAATGAGCAATTCGGACTTAACACAACGCCTTGTGAAGTCGATTTATACAAAGATTTCCACGTAACAAAACATTTATTGTCTACTTTAAAGACGAACAATCGATTAATTAATATCGTTGGGTCAGTCTATGCACAAGAAAACGGACTGGATAATTGTTTGTTAGTCAATGAAGCTAAAAATGTAGTGGAAACCCTCAACGGGAATTTATTTATGGTAATGGGCGATACCGTGACAACACCGCCTTTATCGGAAGGATGTTTGAACGGCATTATGCGAAAACAAGTGTTGCAAATTGGGAAAAAAATAGAAGGATTGCATTGGGTCGAAGCACCGATTTCTCCTTTTGATTTGCAAAAAGCCGACGAATTGTTTTATACGAATAGCATTCAAGGAATACAATCCATTACCAAATATCGTAAAAAGGAATACGGAAATACAGTGGCGCAACAGCTAGTCCAAGCGCTAAATGAACTAGTTTAGAATCGGATTTTCAGGCGCATTGGACCAAATTAAATAATCACCTCCCAATTCCATGATTTTTTCTTTCCAAAAATCATTCGAGGATTTGCCTAATATTTTATTTTCATAGGTATTGGTGCAGATAATCCAGGAATTGACTTGCAATTCACTCTCCAATTGTTGGGCTCCCCACCCCGTATAGCCTAAGAAAAACCGAATCGAATCCCGTTGAATCGTTCCGTTATTGATCAATTCTTTGGTTAATTCAAAATCGCCTCCCCAATAAATCCCATGGGAAATTTCGATACTATTTGGAAGTAAATCGGGAATAGTATGAATAAAGTATAAGTTGTCCTGCTCCACCGGTCCACCATTATACACTTCAAATGAGGATTCGATCTCTGGAATTAAATCGTTGATGGAATAATTTAAGGGCTTGTTTAAGATAAAACCCACCGAACCTTCATCGTTATGGTCAGCTAGCAAAATCACCGATCGATTGAAAGATATGTCGCCTATAATCGAGGGTTCCGCAATTAAAAGTTGGCCTTTATGGAGTTTTTCGGAGATCATTTAACAAGCAATTTTAACTAAAATTACAAAAAAAATCTTCCGATTCCAATTTGAGGCAAAAAAAATCCCGATCGAAATCGGGATTAATTTATAGAATATAGGTCTAGAATTAGTTTACAGAACCTTCTAATTCAGCACCAGCTTTAAATTTCACTACATTTTTAGCAGCGATTTTGATCGTTTTACCAGTTTGTGGATTTCTTCCTTCACGAGCAGCTCTTTTAGAAACTGACCATGATCCGAAACCTACTAAAGAAACTCTACCACCTTTTTTCAAAGTAGCTCCTACGTTTCCTAAAAATGACTCTAAAGCTAATTTAGCAGCTGCTTTAGAAATTCCAGCATCAGCAGCAATTGCATCGATTAATTCTGACTTGTTCATAATAATAGTTATTAATTGTTGGTTAAACTTAATTGTTAATCAAAACAAATTTAATAGAAAATCCACAGCACGCAAGCCTTTACCTTTATTTTCGCTTATTTTGTTGATAACTCAAGTGTTTTGTTGATAAGGTGTCGTCAAAACGTCGGAATCGCCCGTTAACAGCGGACTTGTCGCTAAAAAGCACTGCAATTTTCACTAAATTTCATTCCATTTAAAATTTCAACCGCCACCATTTGTTTTTTACCTGGAAATTGTAACCGAATCAAATTCAAAAATCCGTCGTTAACCGCAATTTTGATTTCTTTCTTTCCAGTAACCCAAGTTCCAGGTGCCAAATTGTGCGTTTCTGGTTCCCATGACGCTTCATAAATTTTTACATTCCACTCTAGTTCACCATCCTTTACCATACACCAAGCTGCCGGATACGGCGATAAACCGCGAATTTGATTGTAGAGTGCCATACCCGATTGGGTAAAATCCAATTTACAATTCTCTTTATTTAATTTGTACGCCGTTTTAATATCGGGAGTATCGGTTTGAAGGGTCGTCGTCACCGTACTGTTTTGAATTTGATCCAAAGTCTCAACCACCGCTTCACATCCCAATGCCATCAATCGATCGTGTAAACTTCCTGCGTTTTCCTTAGGATCGATCGCCGTGGTTTTTGCTAAGATCATCGCGCCTGTGTCAATTTTGTCATCGATAAAAAAGGTGGTCACGCCCGTTTCTTTTTCACCGTTAATAATAGCCCAGTTAATCGGTGCCGCTCCGCGGTAGTTGGGAAGTAACGACGCGTGTAAATTAAACGTACCCAATTCTGGCATGCGCCAAACGACCTCGGGTAACATGCGGAAGGCAACCACCACTTGAACGTTGGCATTTAATGCAGCCAATTCTTGTACAAAAATTGGATCTTTCAAATTGGTCGGCTGCAACAAATGCAATCCCTTCTCCAAAGCATATTCTTTTACTGCCGAATATTTCACTTGCTGTCCACGCCCTGCCGGTTTGTCCACCGCCGTAATTACACCAACTACGTTATAATTGTTTTTTAAAATCGTATCGAGAATCCCCACTGCAAATTCTGGAGTTCCCATAAAAACTATGCGCAAATCATTCATGCTATCGTAAACTGTATTTGTTGTTGGGCAACAACCGAATGCGTTCGGCTTCCAACAACGATTGGAGTGCAAAGATAAGTACCTCGTCGGGTTGTGAAAGCATTTCTTGTAATTCTCTCGAACTCAAATCGGATTTTTTTAAGGCTTTGAGTAAGGCCTCCGGTAAGTCACCCAATTCGACTTTCGACTTTTGAGCGTTGAGACAAACCGAACAAATTCCGCAATTTTCTGCTTTCTCTTCTCCAAAATAACGTAATAGATAGCGGGAATTGCATGCATTCGTATTCGCCGTATACGCCAAAACCGCTTGCAATTGTTCGGCTTTCAGTTGGTTCTGACTCGCCAAATATTTGCTCACACGGTTAATCGTGCGCTCATCATCCCGAACTTCATTAAATGTCAGTTGGGCATCATTCGATTTGGCATGCAATTCGATGAGTCCGCGTTCTTGTAATTTGTGTAAAACCGCCAAGACTTGGGTTTCTGTTCCACCCGATTTCCGTGCTACTACCGATATATTAATAGGTGTCATCAAATCATAGACGCCCGGATGTGTACGTAATAACGTCACCACAATGGGTTCGTCCTGCGGATGCAAACTCGTATACCGCATTACTTCCTTGGATTCAATGATGAATTGTAAGGTCAGTTTTTCTGAAAATTCTTGTGACAAGGTCAGAATTCCCTGGCGATCCAAAAATTGCAAGGCATTAAAGGTTTTCAGAACAGGCAATTGGTACTTACTGCAAAAGCGATTCAGGTTAAACCCAAAGGTTTCATCCAATCCTTCTCCAAATGCAATTTGCAAATCCGAACACAGTTTTTTATACACCACATTCAAAAAAGCCTTGTCGGGTAAAACAGCAATAAATTGGTTCTCGGCTTGGAGTCGGTCAGACGCATTCGCCAATAAAATGGCATATGCCTTTTCGCCATTACGGCCCGCACGTCCTGCTTCTTGGTAATAATTTTCAAGGTTAGGAGGGAGGTTAAAATGAAAAACGGTGCGAACATTACTTTTGTCAATTCCCATCCCAAAGGCATTGGTAGCCACCATCACCTGCTTTTTTTCTTCCATCCACAAACCCATCTGCTTTTCTTTATCCGCCATCGAAAGTCCGCCGTGATAAAAAGTCGCCGTAATCCCCATCGTTTCCAAATGTCCCGCCGTTTCTGCACAAGCTTTGCGGTTAGAAACATAAACTATTGATGGGCCAGGATATTTTTTTAAAACATTTTGGGTAAAATACAATTTGTCGGGCGCTGGGTAGACCATGTAGGCCAAATTATCCCGGGCAAACGACTTGGTGAACAACTTGGGTTCGTGCAATTGCAATTGGGTAATGATATCGGCTTTCACCCGTTCGGTAGCCGTTGCGGTCAACGCCAAAAAAGGAACTTTCGGGAAGTGGGTTTTTAAATCCGCTATTTTCAAATAGGCCGGACGAAAATCATGGCCCCATTGCGACACACAATGCGCCTCATCAATGGCTATAAGATGGATCGGCAAAGCTTTTAAACGCTCTACAATCCAATCGTTTTGCAAACGTTCCGGAGAAATATATAGTAATTTATACCCACCATACTGGGCGTTGTCGAGCAAGTCGGATAAAGCATCGGTGCCTACACCACCCGTAATCGCCATCGCTTTGATGTCGCGCATTTGCAACTGATTCACCTGATCTTTCATCAGGGCGATCAACGGCGAAATCACCAAAACCAACCCTTCTTTTAAAACGGCCGGCACTTGATAACACAAGGATTTTCCACCGCCTGTAGGCATCAAGCCAAAGGTATCGTGACCGTCTAGAACCGACTGAATAATCGCCTCCTGCGGTTCGCGAAACGCCGCATAATTCCAATGCTTTTTTAAAATGTCATGTAATGCACTCATTCGGTTCAGGGCTTGCCTTCACCACAAAGATAACGGAATATTACAACTGATTCAGGATAAATTCGATGCGCGATTCTACGGTTCCCACGGGAACTTCAACCAAGTCGTAGCCATACGAACGGTAGGTTTCCCGTAAATGATTGTAAATCAGTTGGGCCTGCTCAAAGTTTTCATAACGGGCTTCATCACTTTGATAAATGGCTTCCCAAGGCGGTAAAATAAAAACTTTGGAATACGTATGCTCCTTGCAGGCTTGGTCAAAAAAAGCCGGATACGCATCGCCAATATAATGCATATAGGCTAAAATATCTGGAATACCACGGTCCAAAAAAACGCGTTCGTGCGTTTCTTCTTGGGCACTAAAATATTGTTTTTTGCGTCCTTCCAACAAGAGTTCGCTGAACAACAACGGTTTCTCCAAAAACAATTGTTCAATGCCTTGTTCACGGGCTTCGAGCGTAATTTGTCGCGAAATTTCTGGATAGCATAAATGCCCCATTTCGACCATCTGGTTGATAATTGTCGTTTTCCCCGTGCCGGGTCCGCCCGTAATCACAATAATCGATTGACTCATAGTAGTTGGAAAGGCGCAAATGTATCGAAATGTTTTCGAAATTGTAAATGTATAGAGCGATTTTCCAAAAGCTCAAAACGAATTCCCTAACAATCAATGCCTTCATTTGGGCGTGCCCCCGTGTTCGTTGCTGTGCATATATTCAAGTTTGCATAACACGGGGTCGGGCTGTCGGGAGTCGCTGCCCTCATGCTTCGGGCGAGCTCCAACAATCCCTCCATCCCTCACGCAAATCCTGCAAAATTCACCTTAAGTACTGCATTGCACGTGATGAGGATAAACTCATAAACAAACCCTAAACCGCGTAGCAAACTAAAGGCAAATACCGTATATTTGCCCTTATTTAATGAAGATGGATAAAAAAACGGAAGAATTTTACATTCGACTAAAAGAAGAGTTGCAAGCCACCTCCGATTGGCCCAGTGTGTATTTGTATAAATTTATTGTACCTACTGATACCCAAAAAATTGTCATTGTGGAAAACGCATTTGATAACATGGGCGCTGTAATCAATACACAACAGTCTAAAAATGGTAAATTTACCAGCATTTCGGTAAATGTGATGATGGCTTCTCCCGAAGCAGTTGTGGAGAAATATCAAGAACTGTCTACCGTAGAAGGCATTATATCCCTATAATATGGTACCAAAATACATCAAGGAAAATGCACACGACACCGTGCAACATTTGGAATACAACGCTGAACGTTCCGCTTTGTTCATTCCCGAATACGGTCGTCATTTGCAAAAACTAATCGATCATGTTGTGCTCATCGAAAATCGTGACGAACGCAACAAAGCGGCACGTTATGTGATCAATGTGATGGGTACTTTAAATCCGCACTTGCGCGATGTGCCCGATTTTCAGCACAAACTGTGGGATCAAATTTTTATCATGTCCGATTTTAAATTGGATGTCGATTCACCCTATCCCATTCCGACACGAGATGTAATCAATTTGAAACCGGAACGTTTGCCGTATCCGCAAAAGAATCCGAAGTACCGTTTTTATGGAAACAACATCACTTCCATGATCAATATTGCCAATTCTTGGGAAGAGGGCGAACTCAAAAGCGCGCTCATTATGGTGATTGCCAATCACATGAAAAAATCCTATTTGAGTTGGAACAAAGATACCGTGACCGATCAAGTGATTTTCGAACATTTGTACGAACTCTCAGACGGTCGCATCAACCTTTCCCAAAGTGAAGAAGAGTTGTCTACCACCACGGACTTAATTCGCACCAACAAAAAAATGTCGAATAAAGCCCAACAACCCCTGCCCAAGCACAAAGGTGGTTTTCAAAAGAAAAATAACAATAACAACAACGGGAAAAAATTTATTAAAAAGAATCACAAAAATTAAATAAAGCAAGCCAACTGGCCAATACCAAAAACATGGGAACATTCAAGATTGAAGGAGGAATCCGCTTAAAAGGAGACGTAACCCCACAAGGAGCAAAAAACGAAGCGTTACAAATTTTATGTGCTGTTTTACTAACACCAGAAAAAGTAACCATCAACAATATACCCGACATTATCGATGTCAACAAATTGATTACGCTATTAGGTAACTTGGGCGTAAAGATTCAAAAAAACGGACCGGGTTCGATTACCTTCCAAGCCGATGAAGTAAACGTGGGCTACCTAGAAACGGAAGCGTTCAAAAAAGAAGGCGGTTCATTGCGCGGTTCGATTATGATTGTTGGACCACTTTTAGCACGCTTTGGAAAAGGATATATCCCAAAACCAGGAGGAGATAAAATCGGTCGCCGTCGTTTGGATACCCACTTTGAAGGTTTTATCAACTTGGGGGCTAAATTCCGCTACGAACGCGAAGATCATTTTTATGGTGTTGAAACGAAAGACCGTTTAAAAGGAACCTACATGTTGTTGGATGAAGCTTCGGTTACTGGAACGGCCAATATCGTGATGGCTGCGGTTTTAGCCGAAGGCGTAACCACCATTTACAATGCGGCCTGTGAACCGTATTTACAACAATTGTGTAAGATGTTGAATTCCATGGGTGCCAAAATCACCGGTGTGGGCTCCAACTTGTTAACGATTGAAGGCGTAGAAAGTTTAGGCGGATGCGAACACCGTATCCTTCCTGATATGATCGAGATTGGAAGTTGGATTGGTTTAGCCGCAATGACCCGCAGTGAAATTACCATCAAAAATGTGAGTTGGGAAAACTTAGGTGTCATCCCATCAGTGTTCCGTAAATTGGGGATCACTTTAGAACAAAAAGGTGACGATATTTACATTCCGTCGCATGAAAATGGATACGAAATAAAAACCGATATCGACGGTTCTATTTTAACTATTGCCGATGCACCATGGCCCGGATTCACGCCCGACTTATTAAGCATCGTGTTAGTGGTTGCCACACAAGCCAATGGCGATGTGTTAATTCACCAAAAAATGTTTGAAAGCCGTTTGTTCTTTGTGGATAAACTTATCGATATGGGGGCCAAAATCATGTTGTGTGATCCGCACCGTGCCGTAGTTATGGGTCATAATTTCAAATCCCAATTGAAAGCTACTACAATGTCCTCACCTGATATTCGTGCCGGAATCTCTTTATTGATTGCTGCACTTTCAGCAAAAGGAACATCAACCATCCAAAATATCGAACAAATTGACCGCGGTTACGAACGCATCGATGAGCGTTTACGTGCCTTGGGGGCCAATATAGTACGAGTTTAAATTACTAAATCTCAATAGTTGAAATTCCAAATTCCATACGAAAACTACTAGTATTGGAATTTGGAATTTCTTTGTTTTGGAATTTTTGAATCCATGGAAATCGATACCATTATAATTCTTTGTCTTGCGGCTTTTTCGGCGGGCTTTGTCGATGCGGTAGTAGGCGGGGGCGGACTCATACAAACGCCCGTGGCGATGATTGTACTGCCCAAAGAGTCGGTAGCGACTTTGATAGGGACTTTGAAAATACCCGCTTTTAGTGGCACTTCAATGGCCGCCCGACAATATGTGCGAAGAGTAGCCTTAAAACTACGGTTGCTTGTATTGATGGGAACTTTAGCGTTTCTGGCTTCTTTCTGTGGTTCGTGGTTGCTGACCCAAGTGCGCAACGATTTTATGAAACCCGTACTTTTAATCGTATTAATCGGAATTGCAATTTATACGTTTGTGAAAAAAGACTTTGGGCAACAATCACAAAAGTTGCGAACTGACAATGAACTCCTTATATATGGTGTACTATTGTCGGTAGTCATTGGTTTTTATGACGGCTTTATTGGTCCGGGAACGGGCAGTTTTCTGGTGATCGGCTTCATTCTTGTACTCGGGTTTGACTTTTTGCAAGCTTCGGCGCATGCCAAAATGGTCAATCTGGCCACCAATTTGGGTTCGATTCTCCTTTTTTTACTCAAAGGGAAAATTATTTGGACATTAGCACTTCCCATGGCACTTGCTAATGCAACGGGAGGTTGGATTGGAGCCAAAACCGCCATTTCCAAAGGAAATCAATTCATTCGGAAAGTGTTTTTGTTCGTTGTTATCGGAACATTACTTCGCTTTGCTTGGGATGTGGTTTGTTTATTCAACCATATCTAAAAATTTCAATCCAAACAATATGGCGTCGCCTACATAACCACTTTGGTAGGAACGGATATAGTCAATGCGTAAAATTTTGAATTTTTTAAATCCTAAATTATCCAATCCTACCGTAAATTCATGATACGGAGTGCGATGAGGAATAGATAAATTATGGTACCCGACAACGAGTTGAGCATTGATTTTGTTTAATAACGGAATTTTATTCATGATAAATCCTTGGTCGTTGTGCTCCATGTGAAACTCTACAAAAGCATCATTCGTACTGGCACTGTAGTAAGGGAGATTGTTAAATACATTCGTATAGGTGCCTCCGCCATTGACATGCGTTTGGTTACCGTTAAAATGTTTGAAATCGGGAAAGGCAATTTGCTCGGCATTGAAGAATTTGCCTGCTTTCAAGTTGTATTCTAAATTTCCTTTATTGCCCAGTTCTAATTCTTGGTTAATCCGTGCCATGACAAAATCGTAGTTGTATTTTTTGTCACTTCCTGCCAACCCTTTTTCATAGGTAAGGGTTAAAGTAGGATACGCTCCATTGCCAATATTGAATTTTCCATCAGGTCGCGACCAGTATTTTTGACCAAAATCAAAGCGCGCTGTTAGGTTGGTTTTGACCAAATTATATTTCGTAAATGCAGGCGTCAATTCGTCCAACGGCAAAAGTGGATTGTTCGAAGAATATGCATCTTTAGATTTTACGGATGCTTGAAATGAAGTGTTGAACAACGGTTTGCGCTCGCCATATTCTACAGAGGCATTGAGTCGGATCCCATTGGTCACTTCGCTACTAAAACTGATATTAGCACTATTTTTCTCGTATAATTTCATGAAATTATTTTTAAAAAATAGGGAACTGACCGTGTTGATGTTTTCCGTTATAGGGTTAGAGGAATTGAATTGATTCACATAGGAACCGCCGCTTAGAGTAAGAAAGGAATTGTGTTTGTTTTCCAATTTTTGAGAATAATAAACCGAACCTCTTAATTTTTGTTCGGCAAATCCATAATTTATACGTGTTCCGATACTATAAAAGGTGCGTTTGTCCTCGTTACGTTGGTTATAACTAAAACCAATTTGTGCTTTCCAGCCTTGAACGGTATTAAAAGAGGTAGAAAAAAGCGGACCGTCATAGGTAAAACTTCTTTTTTTGTACGAATTGGAATAGGTGTACCCACTGATGATATCCATGAAACCGAATTTGTTTCGCTTTTTGTCGATGGAATCCAGATAGGCTTTGGATTTGTGTTTGGTTTGAATCAATTCTTTTTTAACGTAATCCGATGTTTCTTCATTGGTTAGCGGTACGGGTCGAATGGAATTCCAGAAGGTATCGTCTTTTTTATTGGCATTCTCTTCAAATTTCAATACTTCAGCCGTAAAAGTTTTGCGCTCAAATTTATCGGGGAATTCAAAATTAGAATAGACATAGGTAAAGCGACCGTTGAAATTAAATCCGAAGATGCCCGCTTCAAAATCGAGGGTTTGGGTGTTTTTAGACCACACTTTTGTAGCGTTGTTGTAACTAAAACTTTGTTTTAAGGAGAGTGAATTCAGCGCCGGATTTTGTATTTGCACTCCTTTAATAGTTAAATCGACGGCATAAATCGCATAGCTTTCTTCCACGATATAAATGTATCCTTCAAATGCAGGTTCGCTCGTGCGCCGCGGGATTACTTTAATTTTATTGATTTCGCGGTTGTTTTCATCGGCAAAAGAACCTTCCATTTTATACCTATAATACGCAAACGCATTGTCAGCTATAGGGGAAATAGCTTTTGCGTTTAGGTCGATATAGTTTTCGTAAAAGTCAAAATTGGCTTGGGCAGCATTATTAAAACTGAATCCGTTATCCTTGCCACTTACTTTGGAAGCTACAATGACTTCTTTCATTCTATCCGGTTTTTGAAACGTTAATTTGGATACCGTTTCAGAGAGGTAGAGTATACCGCTGCGTGTGGAGTCAATGACTTCGTCAAAAAAGTCCACTTTTTGGCCCATAAACGTTTTGGGTAAATTTTTCACGCGAAAGAGTCCGCGAGAATAAAAGTCGCAGGTATATCTCGATGTTTTTGCACTATTGCTTTTACGATTAGCGATGGCATTTTTGATAATCGCATTGGCGGGATTCGCTTTGGGGTCGATGACTACTTCGTTTAATTGGATTTCTTCTTCTTTTAAAATAAAATCAACAACTATGGGTTTCCCTGAATAGTCAACCACCTGTTTTTCGGTTTTGTATCCTAAATATTGAACGAGTAGGGTATAGGTTCCATTTTGTCGTGGTGACAATTCAAAATTACCATTGTCGTTTGAGGTGGTACCTATATAAGTGTCTTTAATATATATGTTGGCAAAGGGAACGGGTTGACCTTTAGTATCGGTGATTTTACCTTTTATTTGGGCGTTAGAAAGTGTAAATAAAAACAAAAGAACGAATGAAAAATGCAACTTCATGTTATTGATTTAAAAAATGATACAAGGCTAATTCATAACTTTTCAATCCCAATCCGATGATGACTCCTTTTGCATGGGGAGAAATATACGATTGGTGGCGAAACGATTCGCGTGAAAAAGTATTGGATATATGTACCTCAATGACCGGAGTTGTTACAGCTTTCACCGCATCGCCAATTCCGATTGACGTATGTGTGTAAGCAGCGGCATTTAAAATGATACCCTCGTATTCAAAACCACATTCTTGGATTTTGTTTATAAGTTCGCCTTCAATATTACTTTGAAAATAGGATAGATCAATTGTTGGATGTTGTTGTTTAAGCATGTTGAAATACGATTCAAAGTCTTGATTGCCATATACATCAGGTTCTCTTTTGCCTAATAAATTCAAGTTTGGGCCGTTGATAATTATAATTTTCATCGTGTTCAAAAGGGCTTTTTGGTCATTTTTCTCCTTAAAATTACTGAAAATAATGGTTTTTAGCGGTGATTTTTTGATTTTTCCATTTTTTAAAAAATCACTAATTCACCTTAAGAGTGTATTAATGCATTGAAAATAAATAATTTAACAGTTTGTAGTTGTTAACAATTATGTTGATAACTGCAAATTGCTTTCAAATTTTTTCAGGAGGGAATAATTTTAACTTTGTCTCAATAATTTTAAACAAAATAAAACATGAAAAAAATTATTTTATCTATGGTTGCTGTTTTAGCTTTATCTACAGCTAATGCGCAAGACAAAAAATCAGGTTCTGAAGGATTTGCTAAAGGTGATGTTTTCGTTACTGGTGCTTTAACTTTATCAAATGGTAAAACTGGAGACAACAAAGACAACGCTTTCTTAGTTGAGCCTAAAGTTGGTTATTTCGTAACTGAAAACATTGCAATTGGAGCAAAATTAGGTTTTGGTTCTAACAAATCTGAAGCTGGTTCTGTTACTACAGTTGACAAAACGGCTTTTACAGTAGGTGCTTTTGGTCGTTACTATTTTACACCAGCTTCAAAATTTTCTTTGTTTGCTAATTTAGGTGTTGATTTAAACAACTGGAAAAACAAATTAGCTGATACTAAAGAGAAAGAATTTGCTATCGGTTTAGGTTTAGGTATGAACTATTTCGTATCCTCTAACTTCGCTATTGAAGCTGGAGTAGGTGCATTGTCTTATACTTCTAACGACAATGGTGGAAACGGAGCAGACAAAACTAACACATTAAGTTTTGGTGGTGACTGGAGAGCAGTTACTTTCGGAGTAAACTACAAATTCTAATCAGAATTTTTAAAATTTCAAAGCCATCCTTCGGGATGGCTTTTTTTGTTTGTATCTTTCGGCATGCAATGGAATACTTACCTAAAAGGCTATCAAAATTATTTACGGTTGGAGCGCGGTTTGTCTGCGAATACCATAGCCAATTATTCCTTTGATATTGAACGATTGATCGCTTTTTTGAACCAACACACTATTTCGGTTTCGCCGCTCCAAATTTCGCCTCAAATCATTCAAGATTTTATATACCAATGTTCTAAAGAACTCAATGCCCGTTCACAAGCCCGAATCATCAGTGGATTAAAATCGTTTTTCTCCTATTTATTATTTGAAGACTTACGAAAAGATTCTCCGATGGAGTTGATCGAAGCCCCAAAAGTAGGACGCAAACTCCCCGATACCTTAAACGTGGATGAAATCGATCAATTAATTGCCGCCATTGATTTATCTAAACCTGAAGGCGAACGCAATCGGGCTATGCTAGAAGTATTGTACGGGTGCGGACTTCGGGTATCTGAATTGGTTGAATTAAAAATTTCCGATATTTTTAGTGATGAAGGTTTTCTCAAAGTAACAGGTAAAGGGAACAAACAACGATTTGTCCCTATTGCGTCGTACACATTAAAATACATCAACTTGTATCGAACAACGATTCGGTCGCACCAAGACATCCAAAAAGGTTTCGAAGACACTTTGTTTTTAAATCGAAGAGGGAAAGCATTAACGCGCGCTATGGTGTTTACGATAATAAAAGATCTAGCTGTTAAAATTAATCTTCAAAAATCCATCAGTCCCCACACGTTTCGGCACTCTTTTGCAACTCATTTATTGGAGAATGGTGCCGACTTAAGAGCAATCCAAATGATGTTAGGACATGAATCCATCACAACGACTGAGGTTTATGTGCATCTCGATCGCCGTCATTTGACCCAAATTGTGCATCAATTTCATCCTCGAAAGCAATAAATGTAATATAAAGATTACAAAAACACTTATTTTTAATCAAAAACTGCATTTTATCGATAAAAAAGCACCATATATCGATAATAATATTAAATTTGGTTTGCTGATTTTAACAGATCAGGTAATAAAAGCGCCCCAAACGCCCCAAAACAATAGGATTATGAAAACAAACTTAGCCTCGAAAGAACTATTGGGACATGATAGTTATGGATACCATAAGCGTATTCTTAATTTGATTCCCGATTTAATTTTTCAGATTACGGTTAACTCCAATGATGACTTTTATTTCTCGTATTTGAATAAAAGCATCATTTCTTTTTTTGAAGTAAATCGGTTCGAACTCACTTGCAACCCTTTTGAAGTGATTAAAAGTCGGATCCATCCCGATGATCGTGACGCTTTTTTTAAATCCATTTTTGTGGCCAAAGATTGTTACGATCAATGGCACCACGAGTTTCGGGTACAATTGACCAATAAAGGAACGTTGTGGTTTAAAGCCACGGCAAATATCGATATCGATGAAAATGGTAGCGCAGTGTTTATTGGTAGTTTGAATGATATTACCGATATCAAACTTCGTGAATTCAAAATTATCGAGTCAGAAGCACGTTACCAGTTCGCTTTGGAAGCATCCCATAATGGGGTATGGGATTATGATGTGGTTTCTGATAAAGTTTATTTTTCTAAAGAATCCTTACATATTCTAAAATTTGATGAAACCGATAATTTAGTCACCAATTCCAAATGGGACGACCGCATCCATCCGGAAGATTACGCTACCTACCAAGAAGAAATTCAGCAACATATTGACGGTTTGACACCGTATTATGAAAACGTTAAACGCGTTTTAACCAAAGACGGTGAATACCGTTGGATTCGAAGTAAAGGTAAGATTATCGAGCGCGATGATAACGGACAGCCCTTACGTATTATCGGTGTGCATTCGGATGTAACTCTAGAAAAAGAAAAAGAGAATGCCATGCAACATCAATTGGAAATTATTTCGAAACAAAATAATCGTTTGCTCAACTTTGCCCATATTGTTTCCCATAACCTGCGTTCCCATACGGGTAATTTCAAAATGCTGATCAACATTATTGATGAAACCAACGATCAAGAGCAAAAAGAAGAATGTTTCGGATTCTTAAAAGCGACTTCAAAAGCCCTTTCTGAAACGATTGATCATTTAAAAGAATTGGTGGATATTCAAAGTACGATCGTTCATAAGAAAGAAGATTTGAATTTAAACGAATTTTTACACCAAACCTTAGAAGTTTTAAGCAATGAAATTAAAGACAATAAAGTAAATATTGTAAATTTGATAGATCGAAAAGAAACCGTACAGTTTAATCCAGCTTATTTAGAAAGTTTGTTTTTGAACTTTACAACCAATGCCATCAAGTATTCGCATCCGGATCGCACACCTGAAATTACCTATTCATTAGAGAAAGAAAACGGAAATGTAATGCTGGTGATTAAGGATAACGGATTGGGAATTAACTTGGATAAGCACGGACAAAAGCTTTTTGGTATGTATAAGACTTTTCATCAACATCCCAATGCAAGAGGTATCGGATTGTTTATGACAAAAAGCCAGATCGAGTCTATGGGGGGGACTATTGAGGTGGAAAGTCAAGTAAATGTAGGCACAACTTTCAAAATCAACTTTAGTAATGAAATTCAATAACATTTTTGTAGTAGATGACGATCTCGTCTACCATTTCGTAATCAAAAAGCTCTTTAACAAGTGCAATATCGATGCCGAAGCCAAATTTTTCTTTAATGGTTTGGAAGCCATAGACGGCCTGAAAAACGTGATGAAAACAGATAATGAACCCGATTTGATTTTATTGGATATCAATATGCCTGTTTATGATGGCTGGCAATTTTTAGACGAATTCCGAAAAATAAAAGACAACATGAACAAAAACATCACGGTTTATTTAGTAAGTTCTTCCAATGATTCTACCGATTTGAATCGTTCTAAAGAATACAAAGAAGAAGTTAAGGATTATTACTTCAAGCCCATTACCACTAAAGAATTTGAAGAAATGCTTACTGCAGCATCCTAAGGCAGTACCACTCTAACAAAAACAAAAAGCACATAAAGCATAAAAAAAGGGACCGATATTTCGGTCCCATTTTTATTATGGTATAAGTATTGTATTACGTTATTTTGCAATGTTAACGGCACGTGTTTCTCGAATTACCGTGATTTTCACCTGACCGGGATAAGTCATTTCCGTTTGGATTTTTTGTGAAATCTCAAACGATAATTTAGCGGCCATTTCATCCGTCACTTTTTCGCTCTCTACAATCACACGCAATTCACGTCCGGCTTGAATTGCATAGGCATTTTTCACACCGTGAAAACCAAACGCAATTTCTTCTAAATCTTTCAAACGTTGGATATATGAATCCAATACTTGACGGCGGGCACCTGGGCGTGCTCCCGAAATCGCATCACACACTTGGATGATAGGTGAAATCAAATATTTCATTTCAATCTCATCGTGGTGCGCCCCAATAGCGTTGCATACTTCTTCTTTTTCACCGTATTTTTCAGCCCATTGCATACCCAATAAAGCGTGTGGTAAATCACTTTCTGCATCCGGCACCTTACCGATATCGTGTAACAATCCGGCACGTTTCGCTAGTTTCACGTTTAATCCTAACTCGGCTGCCATGATACCACACAATTTCGCTACTTCACGCGAGTGTTGTAACAAGTTTTGACCGTACGACGAACGGTATTTCATACGCCCTACAATTTTAATCAATTCAGGATGTAATCCATGAATACCTAGATCAATAACCGTGCGTTTACCTACTTCAATGATTTCGTCTTCAATCTGTTTTGTCGTTTTGGCTACCACTTCTTCGATACGAGCTGGGTGAATACGACCGTCAGTCACTAATTTATGCAACGATAAACGGGCAATTTCACGACGAACAGGGTCAAAACAAGAAAGAATAATCGCTTCTGGCGTATCGTCTACAATGATCTCTACTCCAGTAGCCGCTTCCAAAGCACGGATATTGCGACCTTCACGGCCGATAATGCGTCCTTTTACATCATCCGATTCAATGTTGAAAACAGAAACACAGTTTTCCACGGCTTCTTCTGTTCCTACACGTTGAATCGTACTGATGATTACTTTTTTCGCTTCTTGTTGCGCGGTCAATTTGGCCTCTTCAATGGTTTCTTGAATGTGCGCCATTGCGCTGGTTTTGGCTTCTGCTTTTAAGCTTTCCACCAATTGTTCTTTCGCTTCTTCTGCTGATAAACCAGAAATAACTTCCAATTGTTCCACTTGCGACTTGTGCATCTTTTCTACTTCTTGATGCTTTTTGTCCAAGATTTCGATCTTTGTTTCGTATTCTTTGGCTTTCGATTCAAAATCATCGTTTAATTTTTTCGTCTTTGCCAATTCACTCGAAACTTGTGATTCTTTATCGCGAATACGCTTTTCCACTTCAGCCATTTTTTTGTCTTTGGCTAAAATTTCTTTCTCATGTTCCGCTTTTAGTTCTAAAAACTTCTCTTTTGCCTGAAGCAATTTATCTTTTTTAATGTTTTCTGCCTCTTGGTTGGCGTCTTTCAGAATCGATGCGGCTTCTTTTTTTGCATTTTTAATTAGGGTCGATACATTGCTTTTCTCCAGCATTTTGGCAACACCAAAACCGCCGGCAAGTCCGACCACAAGGCCAATTATGATTTCTACTATACTCATGGTTAATAAAAGGTTATATATAAAAAAAGCCTACATTAATTGCTTGTATAAACTCGTATAGACAAGTTTTGAGCTAGCTCGCTGTTCAAGCTTCCCGTCAAGCGGGCCTGCTATAGTAGCGACGAATTGCTCATTCTAATTTGTTAGTGTTGAGTTTACCAAAAATGAACTAATGTAGGCAGTGTCTTTATTGCTTAGTTATAAGAACGTTTTCTCTATTATTTGTTGAGATATTTTTCCAATGCGTTATTCAATTGTGCTAAACGATCCGCGGAATCCGTGTCTAAAACAGCTACTTCTGTTTTTTTCTGTTCCAATTGAGAAGCAAACTGTAACGCACACATCGCTAGAACATCTTGTTTGTCGCGTACGGCGTAGTTTTCTTCAAACTGTTTAATCATGGCATCGATTTTTTTAGCTGCAGCACGCAGGCTTTCCTCTTGTGTCATTTCCACGGTCAATGGGTAAACACGGTCGGCAATCGATATCTTGATTTTCAGTTTATCGTTCATATTTAATCAGCCAATTGGGCAATACAATAATCGATTTCTCGTATCAGTGCATTGATCTTAAGCTTGGTATCTCGTTTATATTCGTCACTGCCCAGTAACGCGTTGGTCATTTTGAGCGCTTCAAAGTCCTTTACTACATTTTCCTTTGCGGATTTATGGAGTTGGATTTCTTCGACAGAAACCTTTAGCTGCTGCTGTAATGCCTGATTTTTAAGTTCTAAATCGTCGATCTTTGCGAACAACTTTTGAACTTTTTTTTCCAGTGCATCAATGATTTCCGTGATTTCACTCATAAGTGACGTGTTTCGTTACTTTATCCCACAAATTTATAATTCTGACATCATTAAACCAATAAAAACCATAAAAAATAAAATTTATTTTACAACATTAGGATAAAGATTTGCCTTTCAGGATTTTGGAAATTCTTAACAGCTTTCGTTTTTAACTCCAAATCCCTTTTGTTATCTTAGCCAAAATTGTGGATTGTATGCGCTGGATGCTATTTTTTTGTTTCTCAACTACTTATCTTTTTAGTCAGAATTACCCTCAGGATTATTTTCAAGCGCCCTTGGATATTCCGTTGCAACTGTCAGGGAACTTCGGCGAATTACGGCCCAATCACTTTCATGCAGGGTTTGATTTTAAAACCCAACAACGGGAAGGGCTGAATGTCTATGCAGCCGCAGAAGGCTATGTGTCCCGCATTAAAATTGCTACCAATGGTTATGGAAAAGCGATTTACATTACCCATCCGAATGGATACACCACTGTTTATGGCCATTTGCAAAAAGCAGTAGGCGCCCTAGAAGCTAAAATTCAAGAATTGCAATATGCTGAAAAATCCTTTGCGGTTGAAGCCTATTTTAAACCAGGTGAATTGCCCGTAAAAAAAGGGGAACTCATCGCTATTTCAGGGAATACAGGAGGTTCGGATGGGCCGCATTTGCATTTTGAATTTCGGGATTCAAAAACCGAGAAAATTATAAATCCATTGTATTTTGGCATTCCGATCAAAGATACCAAAGCGCCTACAATTGCCAATTTAATGGTGTATCCTGTGGGTGCCAATTCCGTGGCCAATGAATCCAAACGTCCCACCTTGTTAAGTCTGTCCTTACAAGCCGATGGTTCGTATTTGGCGCAAAAAGTGAAAGCAACGGGAACCATTGGATTTGCCATCAATGCCTACGATCGCGATGATGTTTCATTCAATAATAATGGGACGTTTTTCACTCAATTGTCGCACAACGGAACGCCTACCTTCGAAGTTTTGTTTGATCAAATGCCATTCGATGAAGCGCGCTATGTCAATGCATTTATCGATTATGAACGGTATAAGAAGTCGCACCAACGTTTTCAGAAACTCTTTTACAATTATCCCTATGCGTGGTCCAATTTGCGGAATGTGAGGGAGGGTGGACTCATCAATGTTTCTCCCAATTTTGTGTCGATTGAACGGATTGAGGTGTCCGATTTTAATGGAAATAAAGTACGAGTTGACATTCCCGTAGAATATTCCAATGTGCCGGCAAAAATCGAGGAGGGTGGAATCAAAACACCCTATTTTATCAAATGCAAAACCGATGCTTTGTTTGAAAAAGAAAACGCGACCGTATATTTTCCGGCTCAAACGTTTTACGATGATTTTTATTTGCAGTTTGAGGTGAAAAATGGGGAAGTACAAGTGCATCAAGATATTGTTCCCGCTCATAATTCGTTTACGGTGACGATTCGCGACGAATCCGTTCCGGTTGCTTTGCGCTCAAAAACCTACATCGCCTCCGTAAATGGAGCAAAATTAGGATTCAATACAACAAATGTGGAAGGTGCCACGTTTAGTATTCGCACCCGAACTTTAGGAAAGTTTAAATTGGCCCAAGATGTTTTACCGCCCAAAATCGTTTGGTACAAACAACCTAAAAATAAAGATTGGACCGCATCCAAAAGCCTGAATTTAACGATTTCGGATGATCAAACGGGTGTGGCCAAAGTAAACGGCTACATCAATAATCAATGGGTGTTGTTTGAATACGAACCCAAACTAAAACGAATCACTCATGTGTTTGACGACCGATTTTTAAATGATGGTGCCAATAATTTGAAAATTGAAGTGGTCGACCATGTCGGAAATTCGACTATATTTGAATCAACATTTAACCGAACCAAGAAAAAATAACGATTTTGTCAATTCATAAATTACTTTATTCGCTGTTGTTTACATTCGTAGCTACAGTAACTTTCGCACAAACCGGGAAAATAACGGGTGTGGTTTTGGATGAAAATAACAAACCGATTGAAGGTGTTAACGTTTCGACACTTTCCACATCAGTGACCACCGATGCCTATGGATTTTACGTCATCGAAGTTCCCGCCCAACAAAAAGTCACCATCAATTTTAAGCACGTCGCTTTTAAAATGGTTACCCAAAATTTTGAAGTGCAACCCAAAGAAGTGTTGGAATTTAATCCGGTGATGGATAGTGAATACGAGCAATTGGGACAAGTCGTAATTAGTGGTGTTCGACCCAGAGCAACCGGTGTGATTACCGTTACCCCTGAAGTAGTTCGCAAAATTCCGGGATTGAATGGTGGGGTTGAAAATATATTAAAAATATTGGGTGCCAATGGTAACAGCGACATGAGTACGCAGTATTCGGTTCGTGGTGGAAATTACGATGAAAACTTGGTCTATGTAAATGAAGTCGAAATCTACCGCCCATTTTTGATTCGTTCGGGTCAACAAGAAGGATTGAGCTTTGTGAATAGTGATTTGATTCAAAAAATTGACTTTTATGCCGGTGGTTTTGAAGCCAAATACGGGGATAAAATGTCGTCTGTATTGGATATTACCTACGAAAAGCCCAAGGAGTTTGGGGCCAGTCTCGATGCCAGTTTTTTAGGTGGAGCACTGTCAGCTAAAGGGATTTCAAAAGATAAAAAATGGAGTGCCATTGGTGGTGTTCGGTACCGCGATAATTCTTTATTGGTGAATAGTCAGGAGACACAAACCAATTACCGTCCACGCTATATGGACGGACAGTTGAATGTGAATTTTATGCCTTCGGAAAAATGGAACCATAGTTTTTTAGGAAATGTCTCCTTGAACCGGTACAACTACCAACCGTTGACACGACAAACGAATTTTGGAACCTTGGACGAACCCATTGCGTTGCAAATTTTTTACGAAGGACAAGAGGACGACCGTTATCAAACCTTGTTTGGGGCTTACAAAACGACTTTTAAACCGAATGATAATAACAATTACCGTTTTATCGCTTCGGCTTACCATACGCAAGAACAAGAATATTTCGACATCGATGCGTCTTATTTCTTAGGCGAAGTAGATGCCAATATCGGGTCGGAAACGTTTGGTAATGTTACGTTTAATCGGGCGATTGGATCCCAATTAAATCACGCACGCAACAACTTGGATGCGTTGATTTTTAATGCTGAAATCAAAGGGTCCAACAACCAAACCGGAAAACATCGCTTTGATTGGGGTGTAAAATATACCCACGAAAATATCCGCGACCGTATTGTAGAATGGGAAGTGATTGATTCTGCTGGATTTTCTTTGAATCCGCCAGTGATTGATATTCCTGTGGACCAACCGTATCATCCGTATATCGGACCTTTAGTGCCGTATCAAAATGTACGTGCTACTAATTTTGTAGATATTAATCGTTTTTCCGGTTATGCACAATGGAATACGCGAACCCGTTTACGTCGTGGGACATTGATTGCTACAGCGGGTGTACGTGCCCACAATTGGACGGTTTCGGGACAAAATATAGCCTCCAAATCGCAAACTGTGTTTAGTCCGCGCGTACAATTGGCATATAAGGTTGATGGAAAAGATCTTTTGTACCGTTTTTCAACCGGATTCTATTACCAACCGCCGTTTTACCGTGAATTGCGGGATCAATTTGGGGTCGTGAATCCCAATGTGAAAGCCCAGCAATCGTTTCATGTGGTTTTGGGTAATGAATACGGATTTAAAATGTGGGAACGTCCCTTCCGTTTGGTGAGTGAGTTGTATTACAAAGACATGCAAGATGTCAATACCTATACATTAGAAAATGTGCGTATTCGTTACCGTGCCAACAATGATGCGGTGGCGTATGCTTACGGTTTGGATGTGCGTTTGAACGGAGAATTTGTAAAAGGAACGGAATCGTGGTTTACTTTCGGGTATATGAAAACGGAAGAAAACCAAAACAACCGCGGATATATTGCGCGTCCTACGGACCAACGTTTAAAATTTGGGATTTTGTTCCAGGATTATATGCCCAATATTCCAAATCTAAAATTGTACATGAATATTGTGTACAATACCGGTTTACCGGGCGGTTCACCTTCGTATGCAGATGCGTATACGTACCAAAGTCGCCTACGCGACTACCGCCGTGCTGATGTTGGGTTTTTCTATGTATTTACGGAGAAAAACGCGCAACGTCCGAACGGACATTGGTTGAAGAAATTCAAGGATCTCTCGTTGGGATTTGAGATTTACAATATGTTCAATAATCAGAATGCCATTACGAATACGTGGGTGCGCGATGCATATACCAAAAATCAATACGGCATTCCCAATTATATGACAACACGAGTGTTTAATTTGCGTTTAACCGCGCGTTTATAACAGACCTATGAAAAAGTTGGGAGGAATTGCACTTGGAATACTTACGGTATTGGTTGTGGGATGTAAAAATGACCAACCGCTACCCAAAGTAATTTATGATAAAAAAGACCAGGCCGCTAAAGCTGAAAAAAAAGAAAGTGATACACTGACTTTGGTCGACTTACCCATACAGTTTGATGGTACGCAAGTTTTGCTGTTTCCTGTTGGGAAGGTGGCGATGTATGAAGACAAAGGGTTGAAAGAAACTACGTATTCCGAAATTCCGAGTCATACGGTTTCCAATTCCAGCGAATTTGAAATTGCCGGAACGATGACTAATTTGAAATTTCAAGTCAAAGATACCGACAGTTTGCGGGTTCTTACAGATAAAAAGGTATTGATCAGTCGGGTGAGTTATTTATCGGCATTATCGGCCAGTATCAAGAAGCAATTGTTGGTCTATGAAATGGAAGATGCCGACACGAATCAAGACGGTGCAATCAATGAAAGTGATATTCACGGATTGTATATTAGTGCGTTAGACGGAACAGGATTTCAAAAGATTTCCCCTGATTTGCAAGAAGTGATTGGTTGGAACGTGATTCATCAACGCGGACGTTTGTATTTTCGAACCTTAGAAGATGCGAATAAAAATGGCGCCTTTGACAAATCCGATATCGTGCATTATTTTTATGTGGATTGCAAAGTCAATCCGTTGCAAGTACACGAATATTTTCCGCTGCAATAGCGGATTTTTTTTTGAAAAAGGCAGGTGATTTTCAGCCCCGGGCGCAACGGCATCCTTTATGGAGCGGAGCGGAGTAAAGATACAGTGGAGCACGGGAAGGTACGATTTCAATACCCATTCGTGTGCTGCCAAAAAAAAAGACCTTCCGAAGAATGTCTTTTTTTATTTAGGCTTGTTCAAAACTTTGAAGGGATACCAGTTTGGAGTAAGTCTCGTCCAGCGCTAGGAGTTCGGCGTGTGTGCCTTGCTCGACAATCTGACCTTTGTGCATCACTACGATCAAGTCGGCGTTTTGAATGGTCGACAGACGGTGAGCAATCACAACTGAGGTTCGGTTTTGCATCATGTTTTCTAATGCCACTTGCACTAATTTTTCACTTTCAGTGTCGAGTGCTGAAGTGGCTTCATCGAGAATCATGATCGGCGGATTCTTTAACACCGCGCGGGCAATGGAAAGGCGTTGTTTTTGTCCGCCCGAGAGTTTACCTCCCGCGTCGCCAATACCGGTTTCAATGCCTTCGGGCAACTCTTTTACAAACTCATAGGCGTTGGCCACTTTGAGTGCGTTGATGATTTCCTCGTCGGTCGCATCGGGCTTCCCAATTAAGAGATTGTTTTTGATGGTATCGTTGAAAAGTATGGATTCTTGGGTAACCAAACCAATGTTTTTGCGGAGCGAATGCATGGTGATGTGGTGCAATTCGTGGCCGTCGATGGCGATGTATCCGTCGTTGATGTCGTAGAAACGCGTTAATAAATTGGCGATCGTACTTTTACCCGAACCCGATTGGCCCACCAAAGCGATGGTTTTTCCTTTGGGGATAGTGAGGGAAAAGTTTTTCAAGACCAATTCGTCGGTATAGCCAAAGTTGACATTTTTCAGGGTAATGTTCTCTTTGAATTCCCCCATTTCTCGCGCATCAGCAGGGTCAGTGATGGAATTTTCAACGGCTAAGATTTCAAAAACCCGTTCGGCCGCAGCCAAACCGCTTTTTACCGAGTAGGAGGCTTTCGAAATTCCTTTGGCGGGTGTTAAAATGTTGTAGGCTAATCCCATATACGTTAGGAATTTCGCTGCATCCAATAGTGGTTTTCCGTCCAAACCACGATCCACCAAAACCATGTTTCCACCGAACCATAACAAGACGGCAATTACAATGATGCCCAAGAATTCACTCATCGGCGACGCCAAATTGTTTTTGCGGCCAATACTGTTGGAAAGTTTAAGAATGCGTTCTACGGAATCTTTGAATTTCTTTGAAAAACTGGCTTCTGCATTATAACCTTTGACGACTTTCATTCCGGAAAGCGTTTCCTCTACTACTGAGATTAAAAATCCACCTTCACTTTGAACATTCACCGATTTGGTTTTCAATGTTTTCCCGATTCTAGAAATGATAAATCCTGAAATAGGAATGAAGAAGAACACAAAAAGGGTGAGTTTGATGCTTATCGCAACCATAGCACAAATGGTGAAAAGAATGGTCATGGGTTCTTTAACGACAAGTTCGAGGATATTAAAAAATGAATTTTGTACTTCATTAATGTCCCCGAGCATGCGCGCCATTACATCGCCTTTGCGCTTTTCAGAATAATAGGAAATGGGAAGCGAAATAATTTTATCATAGACTTCATTACGAATGTCTCGTAATACACTGTTTTTAATCACGGTTAAGTGATTGCTCGCTAGATAATTGAATAAATTTTTGAGTAAGAAAGTTGAAATAACTAAGCAAACTACTAAGAAAAGGGCATATTGTGAACCGTTGGTCTCTGTGAGTCGCGTGATATAGAAATACAGCGATTGTTTTCCGTAATTCATAATGTCCCAGATGCCATGGTATACCGGTTTTTTGGTGACACGCTCTGCTTGGTTGAATAAAACCTGGAGCATTGGAATCATGGAAATAAAGGACAGCGTACTAAACAACGCGTAAAAGATATTGAATACGATATTCCAAACTACATGATGTTTGTAGTTCTTCATATACGGAAGTATTCGTTTTAAATTTGGATCCATTAGTGTAACTGCATTGCAGCGATTATGTTTTTAATTTTTTGGTCTAATTCAGCTTCTACCAAGTCAATCTCGTCGAGCGATAACACAGGCGCATTGACACTAAAATAGAATTTGATTTTGGGTTCGGTCCCGCTAGGTCGCGCACAAATCTTACTACCGTCTTCCAAATAGTAAATCAATACATTGGATTTGGGGATGGTAATGTTAAATTCGGTTCCGTTCATGATATCGCGTCCTTTGGACGTTTGATAATCTTCGATACACACCACGCGTTGGCCGTTGATTTCTGCCACCGGATTTTCACGTAAGTCTACCATCATTTGGTTGATTTCTTGTAAGCCCGAAATACCTTTTTTGGTCAGGGAAATCAGGTGTTCTTTATAGAATCCGTGGTCCACGTAGAGGTTTAATAATTCTTGGTAAAGCGAACTTCCTGATGCTTTGGCTTGAGCGGCAATTTCGCACACCAACAAAGTAGCACCTACGGCATCTTTATCGCGTACGGCATCACCGACCATGAATCCGAAACTCTCTTCACCACCACCGATGAATTGGAGTTCGGGGAAGTCTTTGATGAATTTGGCGATCCATTTGAATCCGGTTAAACCGACTTTGCATTCCACATCATAAGCAGCCGCCAATTCCAACATCATAGGAGTTGATACTATGGTGGAGCCAATGAACTGTTTGCCGTTGATTTTTCCGGCGCGTTTCCATTGTTCCAACAAATAGGCGGTCATGATGACCATGGTTTGGTTTCCGTTTAACAAGACCAATTCGTTGTTGGTATTGCGGACAGCAACGCCCAATCGGTCGGAGTCGGGATCAGTTCCCACCACGATATCAGCGCCAATTTCGTTGGCCAACGCCAAGGCCATGGTTAAGGCTTCGGGTTCTTCGGGGTTGGGTGATTTTACAGTAGGGAAGTCGCCGTTGGGTTCGGCTTGTTCTTTTACAATATTCAAATCGGTATAGCCTGCAGCGGTTAATACGGCAGGAATCGCTTTGATGGAGGTGCCGTGTAACGAAGTGTACACAATTTTCAATCCTTCACGCGCTTCTTTTGGCGTATTGAAACTCGCATTGGCAAGGGTAGAGGCTACAAAGGCTTCATCGATAGCCGTGTCAATGTATTCAATCAAATTGTCATTGGCTTCAAAGCGAATGTCGGCGTAATTGAGGGCTTCAATCACTTGGATAATTTCGCCGTCTTGTGGCGGAACCAATTGTCCACCGTCTTGCCAATATACTTTGTATCCGTTGTATTCAGGTGGATTGTGAGAGGCTGTCAACACAATACCAGCATGACAATTTAAATGTTTTAAGGCAAATGATAATTCAGGTGTTGGGCGCATTTCAGAGAACAAATAGACATGAATTCCATTGGCTGAAAATACATCGGCGACAACTTTGGCAAGCGTATCGCTGTTGTGACGGCAATCGTAAGCAATGGCCACTTTTAAGGCTTCACCCGGAAAACTTTTGATTAAATAATCCGAAAGTCCTTGGGTGTTTTTTCCTAAGGTATATTTGTTGATGCGGTTAGTGCCCACGCCCATAACGCCACGCATCCCGCCCGTTCCGAATTCGAGGTTTTTATAAAAACTTTCTTCCAATTCTTTTGGGTTGGAAGCCATCATTTCGCGGATAGCCGCTTGGGTATGTTCGTCAAAGGTTGGGGTCAACCATTCGTTTACTTTGTCTAAAACGTGCGATTCAATTTGCATTTTAATAAGTTTTTAAATCCAAAAGTGTTGTGTTGAGTTTAAAAAACAATTAGCGTTCTTCCGCAATTTTATAGCGTTCTTCGTTGCTTTTGGTGCGAAGGATAATTTCGCCCAAGAAACCGGCTAAGAACAATTGGGTTCCAATAATCATGGACGTCAGCGCAATATAAAATAACGGGTTGCTCGTCACTAATATGGTATGGAAACCGGTATATAATTTAATCAATTTCACGGCAATGATAATTCCGGTAGAAATAAATCCGAGTACAAACATCAAGGCTCCGAAAGCGCCGAACAAGTGCATCGGACGTTTGCCGTAACGCGATAGGAACCAAATGGTAATGAGGTCCAAAAAGCCGTTGATAAAACGACTCATGCCAAATTTGGATTCCCCGTATTTACGGGCTTGGTGGATGACTACCTTTTCGCCAATTTTGTTAAACCCTGCATTTTTAGCAAGTACAGGAATGTAGCGGTGCATTTCACCCGAAACTTCTACGTTTTTTACCACAAGGTTGCGGTACGCTTTTAAACCACAGTTGAAGTCATTCAAGTAGACACCCGAAGTTTTTCGAGCCGCCCAGTTGAATAATTTCGACGGTAGGTTTTTGGTCACCACGTTATCGTAGCGTTTTTTCTTCCAACCCGAAACCAAGTCGAAGTTTTCTTCGGTGACCATTTTGAACAAGCCTGGAATCTCATCCGGACTGTCTTGAAGGTCGGCATCCATCGTAATTACCACATCGCCTTGGGCACGGGCAAAGCCGGCATGAAGCGCTTGCGATTTACCATAGTTGCGGAAAAAACGAATTCCTTTTACGTTGGAATTTTCCTGGCACAAGCCTTCAATGACGTTCCAAGATTGGTCGGTACTTCCATCGTCGATGAAAAGGACTTCGTAAGTGTATTGATTTTCATCCATTACCTTTTTAATCCACTTGTGGAGTTCAGGCAAGGATTCTTGTTCGTTGAGTAACGGGATAATAATGGAAATATTCATCTACTTAGAAAGTGGCTTGTTCTTTTTTTACAATGAGGCCGACAATGGTTCCGTGAATTAATCCCACAAAGCTGTACATAATAATTGAGGAAGGAATTAAAACATAGGGCTTCATGAATTTTTCCATGATGGATAAACTCATTTCCATTTGTTCTTTGCTCAAATTCGGGTTTTGTTGGATGGTGATGCTACGTATTTTTTCCATCAATTCAGGGATGAAATCTGGGAAGACAATCGTGAAAATCCAAAAGAAAATACTGTAAATCAAGGCCGCAATGGCACCCATTCCCACCGTAATTTTTATTGCTTCTCCGATAGAAATGAATCCATTATTATTACTTTTGAATGCATTTGACGCCATGTAGCCTAGAGCAAATGGCAAGATTAAGAAGTTCAATAAATTAATAACAAGTCCGTACGTTTTATTGGTTTGTGGATCAATGTTCATCACATAACCCACCACAAATTCTAACACCATTACGATGCCGAATAAAGCCCCGTAATTTAAAATCGTTTTTCCAACTGTAGTTTTTTGTTCCATGTTTGTTAAGTATTGGTAAGATTCAACCCGCAAATATAGTGAATCTGCCGTAACGTTTTTCGGATTTTCGGATTAAAAAAAAGTGATTTTGAGTTTGATAATTGAAAATTAGTTGTATTTTTGCACACTCAAAATTAAAAGGATTAATAAAAAGTTGCAGCCGGCTAATACCTTTTGATTGAAAAGCATCAAGGCCAACTGCTTCATAACTAATAAAAAGATTTACAAGATGAAACAAGGTATTCACCCAGAAAATTACAGATTAGTAGCTTTCAAAGATATGTCAAACGAGGATGTATTTATCACAAAGTCTACTGTTGAAACTAAAGAAACAATTGTTGTAGACGGAGTAGAATATCCGGTTTATAAAATGGAGATTTCAAGAACATCGCACCCATTTTACACTGGTAAATCAAAACTAATCGATACTGCCGGACGTATTGATAAATTCAAAACGAAATACGCTAAACACGGTAAGTAATTTGATATTTATTGTGTGTTCAAATACAAAGAGACCATCCTTCGGGGTGGTTTTTTTATTGCCTAAAACTTCGTACTTTTGACGCTTTAGCTGAATAAACTACCATGAATTATATTCTTTTCGACGGTCCCGTCCGTACTGCCTTACTCCCGTTTACCTTTACCCGTCCTGTATGTGATATTCGCGTTGGGATTTTGACGATTCGTGAAAAATGGGAAAAACATTTGGGGTACACCACCACAACTTTAACGGAAGATTATTTGTCTGAAAAGTTTCCCATGGTGGAAATGGAGGCCAATGTGATGATTAACGGTGCCTATTTCCCAAACCCTGTTTTGGTGGAAATGGTGCGTAATTTGGAACCCAACCAAGCCATCTTTCGTGGAGAAGATGTTATTGCTTTTTACACCACAGATTCGCAAGAGGAAGTAGATTTCGATACCTATGAAATTCTAGAGTATACCGATGACTGTTTGAAAATCGAACATACCTGGGATATTTTTGCTAAAAATGATGCGGCCATTCGCGAGGATTTCGAATTCTTAACGGCCGATCGTCATTCGCAACCCATTCCGAAGTCGGTTAATGTGATTGCTCCCGAAAACATTTTTATTGAAGAAGGCGCGCGTCTCGAGTTTGTGACGTTGAATGCGTCTACGGGTCCGATTTACATTGGTAAAAATGCCGAAATCATGGAAGGTTCTGTAATTCGCGGACCGTTTGCCTTGTGCGAAGAAGCCCAAGTGAAGTTGGCGACCAAGATATATGGAGCGACTACTGTAGGGCCGCATAGCCGTGTGGGTGGTGAAGTAAGCAATTCGGTTTTATTTGCCTATTCCAATAAAGGGCACGATGGTTTCTTAGGGAATTCGGTGTTGGGCGAATGGTGTAACATTGGTGCCGACAGCAACAATTCCAATTTGAAAAACAACTACGAGGAAGTTCGCTTATGGAGCTACGAAACCGAGGGTTTTGCACGCACCGGACTCCAATTCTGTGGCTTGATGATGGGTGACCACAGCAAGTGCGGGATCAATACCATGTTCAATACCGGAACGGTTGTGGGTGTTTCTTCGAATATCTTCGGATCGGGATTCCCGCGCAACTTTGTCCCTAGTTTTAGTTGGGGCGGCGCTTCAGGGATGACGACCTATCTCACGAGCAAGGCGTTTCAAACCGCCAAAATCGTTATGGCACGCCGTCATGTGGAATTTGACGAAGTCGAAGCCCGTATTTTGGAACATGTGTTTGAGGAGACGAAGAAATATCGGAAGGAATAAGAGTTGATTTGAAAATTTGAAAATTTTTAGATTTGAAAATTTCTATTCGCTCTTAAGAAAAGCGCTGGTTTTCTTTGTGATTTATAATTCACTCCATTTTTTACGCTAAAAATCTGTACCTTTGCGGCCGCAATCACTTGACAACGATTTCTAGGGTTGTGTACATTTATGGAACAGCAAAAAAAAGTAGCCTTTTATACCTTAGGCTGTAAGCTCAATTTCTCCGAAACATCTACCATCGCGAGAAATTTTCAAGATGAAGGATTCGAACGTGTCGACTTTGAAGACGTAGCCGATATCTATGTAATCAATACGTGTTCGGTGACGGATAATGCCGATAAACAATTCAAACAAGTTATAAAGAAAGCCTTAAAGCTCAACGAAAAAGCGTTTGTGGCAGCCGTGGGTTGTTATGCCCAATTGAAACCGGAAGAACTTGCCGCTGTTGATGGTGTGGACTTGGTCTTGGGTGCTACTGAAAAATTCAAAATCACCGATTATATTAACGATTTGTCCAAAAACGACTTGGGCGAAGTGCATTCTTGTGAAATTGAAGAAGCGGACTTCTATGTGGGCAGCTATTCCATCGGTGATCGTACGCGTGCGTTTTTGAAAGTGCAAGACGGCTGTGATTATAAATGTACCTATTGTACGATTCCATTGGCGCGTGGTATTTCTCGTAGTGATACCATGGCGAATGTGTTGCAAAACGCCGCTGAAATCGCTAAACAAGGCATCAAAGAAATCGTCTTGACGGGCGTCAACATTGGGGATTATGGTAAGGGCGAATTTGGGAACAAAAAACACGAACATACTTTTTTAGAATTGGTACAAGCCTTGGATCAAGTGGAAGGTATTGAGCGATTGCGTATTTCGTCGATCGAACCCAATTTGCTGAAAAACGAAACCATTGAGTTTGTCGCCCAGAGTCGGACATTTGTACCGCATTTCCATATTCCCTTACAATCGGGCAGCAATGCTATTTTGAAAAAAATGAAGCGCCGTTATATGCGCGAACTCTATTCAGAACGGGTTGCTACAATTCGTGAAGTGATGCCGCATGCCTGTATTGGCGTGGATGTGATTGTAGGTTTTCCGGGTGAAACGGACGAGCATTTTTTGGAAACCTATCATTTTTTGAACGAACTCGATATTTCCTATTTGCATGTTTTCACCTATTCCGAACGCGATAATACCGAAGCGGCTTTGATGGACGGTGTAGTACCGAATAATGTACGCGCTAAACGCAGTAAGATGTTGCGTGGCTTGTCGGTCAAAAAACGCCGCGCCTTTTATGAAAGTCAGTTGGGAACTACCCGCACGGTTTTATTTGAAGGGGAAAACAAAGAAGGCTACATCTATGGGTTTACCGAAAACTATGTGAAAGTAAAAACACCTTGGAATCCCGAATTGGTGAATACGTTACACGAAGTGCAGTTGACGCATATAGACGAAGACGGTGGTGTGCGAATTGCGTTTGTGAATGTTCCGGTGTAATTTCTAATACTTCGACCGAAAATGCAATCGCGTGATGCGGTAGACACCGTAGCCGTAGATTTCGACAAATTCGTATTTATGGCGACCGGGGTTTTTAAAATCGATGATTTTCTCGGCCGCGATTTCGTAATATACACCAGCGCCTTCAAGCATAAAACGGTTTCCCACATTGCGGTAGGCCGAACGCACGAGTTGGAACTCGGATAAGTTCCAAGTGGTATTTTCAGCCTCGACTTCTTCGGTACTGGTCATGAGACCTTCGGTGATTTCGGTAGCGCAACCGTAGTATTTTTCGATGTGTTCAAAAAAATCGAGAATGTTGTCGCGTAGTTCTTCGGTGTTCATGGTTTAAAGATAAAAAAAAGCCGCTTCTGTAGAAACGGCTTTATCAATAACTTATTTTGTTAGATACGAATTCCAGGGGGAAGCAAATCGCGATAGGTGGGATGCTTCCGCATAAATGCAGCTACTTTAGGGAAAACGGGAACGACTTTCAATTTGCGTTCGTAGGCGATTTCCATAATGTTTTTCAATAAATCGGTGATGAAGGCTTCATCTTCCGTACCGTTAATGCGGGTCAAGAAAATCTTTTTTTCTTGAAAGGAATACTCAACAGAAACCATTTCGCCGTTGAACGTCGTCTCAAATTGACGTGCAAAGGTATTGTCCTTAATTTCCATTTGTTCCAAAATTAACTCTGAGTTCATCTTCTTTTCGTAGTATTCATTAATTTTATGCAAATTTCGGAATAATTTAGAAACTTTGCACCCTTTAAAGCGTTAAATCTTTGTGTATGACCCGAATTCCGGTTTACTTCATGCCCGGACTCGCCGCGAGTTCCTCCATTTTTGAACGAATCCAATTGCCCGAAGACCAGTTTGAAGTGCATTTGTTGGAATGGTTTTTACCCGAACCCAATGAATCGTTGGCGGCTTATGCCCAACGGATGGCGGCTCAGGTTACCGATCCAACGGCCCTTTTGGTGGGTGTTTCCTTTGGAGGGATTCTTGTACAAGAGATGAAAGCGTTTCTGCAACCGCGAAAGGTGGTGATTATTTCGAGTGTAAAATCCAATCGCGAATTCCCGCGCAAGTTCAAGGTGGCCCGAACCACCAAGGCCTATAAACTGATCCCGACGGGATTGCTGCAGGATGTCGAACTCTTGGTTAAGTTTGCTTTTGGGGAGACGCTGAAGCGCAAGTTGCATTTGTATGAGCAGTTTTTGCACATGCGCGACAAGCGCTATTTGGATTGGGCGATCGAGCAAGTCATGTGTTGGGAGCGCACCGAAGTGGATCCCACCGTGATTCATATTCACGGTACGCAGGATGAGGTTTTTCCTCCGAAATACCTTAAAAATTATGTGCCTGTCAAAGACGGAACGCATGCGATGATCTTGAGTAAATACCGTTGGTTGAACGCGCATTTACCCGCAATTTTACTACAAGAATAGGGGGAGTGGACTGAAATTTGTAGTTTTGCAAAAGAATCGTGCGGTGCCTATACGAAACCGCTGTATTCTTACGTTGGACTACAAAAAACTGGCCCTTATGAAATCGATACGTTGGATGGCAACCGGTGCGTTAGCTGTTGTAATTACTGGATTGTTTGTTTTCGCTATTTCTGGCGAAGAAAAGAAGCACTTATTTAAAGAAGGTACGGCTCAGTATTTCCCTGCGAAAGTCGATTTTGCGGGCGAAGCGACACCCTTGCATCTGGCCGACGTGAAAGAACGTTTTGATCGGGAATTGTTGGTGAATGCCAATTTACATTCGTCGACCATTTTAATTATGAAGCGCGCCAATCGGGCTTTTCCTGTGATCGAACCCATTTTGAAGCAATACGGGGTACCCGATGATTTCAAGTATTTGGCGGTGATTGAAAGTGCCTTGTTGAATGCGGTTTCGGCTTCGGGGGCGCGTGGCGTATGGCAGTTTATGCCCGATACGGCTAAGGAAAAAGGCATGGAGGTGAGCGAAACGGTAGACGAGCGGTACCATTTGCAAAAATCAACAGAGGCGGCGTGTAAATATTTATTGGCCGCCAAAAATAAATTTGGTTCCTGGACGATGGCGGCAGCGAGTTATAACGGCGGTATGAACGGTTTGTCTCGAAAACTGGAAGAGCAAGGGGTAACCGATTATTACGATTTGTTATTAACCGACGAAACCCACCGTTATGTGTTCCGTATTTTGGCTTTAAAAGAAATCATGCAACATCCCGATTTGTATGGGTTTGACGTGAGTCAGCATGAATTGTATGAAAATTTACCAACCAAAATCGTGGAAGTCGACAGTTCGATCAACGATTTGGCCAAGTTCGCCAAACTACAAGGCGTGAACTATAAAATCTTAAAAATCCATAACCCCTGGTTGCGCGACAAGAAGTTGGCGAATCCTGGGAAAAAGAAATACCAGATTGAGATACCCACTAAGGGATATTAAGAATTTTGAATTATAAAATTCCAAATCTCAAATTCCAAATCTCAAATTCCAAATCACAAATTCCAAATTCCAAAACTCAAATTCCAAAACTCAAATTCCAAATTTCAAATTCCAAATTCCTCCCGAAGTTTCGGGACCAAATCTCAAATTTCTGCCGAAGGTTCGGGACCAAATATTAAAAACTAAATCCCAAATCTCAGACTCCGATGGCGGTTTTACATCGTCTATTCGGTTAAAGTCTCGAGTACAATCCGAGCTCGTATAGTACAAAGCAAAAACGACAACGTTTTGATGTGGTTTTGTTTATTTTTGATAAATGTTATATATGCATATTTATAGTATTAGTACGGATTGTAAATCCGCGCGATCGGGATTACTTAGGTTCCTTTAAGTGCTATTTTGTTTTCTTTAGCATGAAATGTTGCAACACTTTCGAATGAAGGCGAGTTCATGAAGTTTTCATTTTTGAAGCAAAAAAGAAGGAAGGTTGGAAGGGCTAGGGATGCATTATTGATTATAGAAACAAATTAGTTTATTGGCTAATTCGTATTTTACTCCCTTCCAGTAATAGGAAAATGGACAAATAGCTCCCGAGAATGTATATTGTCATGGAAAGGGAGAGTGCTTCGATTTGAAAGATTTGCTGCAAGAAAGGTTGGGAAAAGAGTATTCCTGTGATGGTTGTTGTGATTAATACAATAGCGAATAGCGGCTTGTTGGGTTGTTTGTAAAAGTGTCCTATCGAACGTGTTTTGGAAATCATATTAAGTGTTAACACTAGACCGGAGCTGATAAGGCATAAGAAAATGAGGCCGCGTAGTGTTTTTTCATTGGCGCCATGGTAGAGGTAGTGGGTAAATAGAATGCACATCACTACAGCCATAAGACTTCCTTTGATAATTCCGGAGATCCATAAGGATTGGTCCAGAAAGCGGGCGTTTCGTTTGTGTGGTGGTTGGGTCATGCTGTTTTTTTCCTCGGCTTCATTTTCAAAAGCAATTGCACAAATGGGATCTATGATTAATTCAAGAAAAACTATATGCATGGGAAAAAGTAGCAGGGGTACAGCAGTATTGATTATTGGAATTACAGTAACGGTGAGGATAGGGATGTGAACCGCAATGATGAATCCGAAGGCTTTTTTGATATTGTCCATGACTCTTCTGCCCAAAAGGAGTGCTTTGGGAAGTGCGTTCAAATTGTCTTCTAAAACAATCAGTGCTGCTGCTTCTCGGGCTACATCTGTTCCTTTTTGCCCCATAGCTATTCCAACTTGAGCGGCCCGCAAAGCACCGGCATCATTTACGCCATCTCCTGTCATGGCCACAATGTCTCCGTTTTGTTTCAACGCTTCGATGATCCGAATTTTTTGGTCAAATCGTATGCGGGCAAAAATGCTGCAGTGTTGTACGTTTCTTTGCAACGCCTGATCCTCCATTTTTTCTAATTGATTTCCATCGATATATTCTAGGCTATCCCATTGCAGTTTTTGTGCGATGTGTTGTGCCGTAATAGGGTGGTCTCCCGTGAGTAGGATAGGCCGAATTCCCGCCTTGTGAAGCATTTGAACTACTTGTAATGCTTCAGGGCGAAGGGGGTCGGCAAATGCAATAAATCCCCTGAAAGTAAAGGAAAGTGTGGAGAGGTGCTGAGGGATGGGGGCTGTCCAAGACTGGATTTGGGCAATAGCGATTACACGGTACCCTTCGTTAACTAATCCCTCCAAACTAAGTTGCCAACGCGCTTTTTCTTCAGGGGATCCGGTACAATGTTGGATTACCCATTCAGGCGCTCCTTTTAGGGCAATTTGGAAATGGGTATTTTCCGTGTTGTAACGAATTTGTGCAGTTGCAGGAAAGTTGGCTTCTACAGTGAATTCTTGGATTGCAGGTGGAAATTGAGGGCTATTTATTTGCTTGCGGTAGGTTTGCAAAAGTGAACGATCGATGGCGTCTGTTTTCATTTCTTGTGCCGCTTGTGTAGCTAGTGATAAAATAGCACAACTTTCGTCATCCTCCCAGGGCTTGTCTTCTGTTGGACTGTAGCGTGTTCCCTCGGGGGAGGCAATTTTTACTATAGCCATTTTGTTTTGGGTGAGTGTCCCTGTTTTATCCATACCGATTACGGTTATAGCTCCCATTGTTTCAAGTGTCTCAGGGCGTTGCGCAACTATTTTAATTTGTGCTAATCGCCATGCTCCAAAGGCGGTAAATAAAAAAAAGACTACGGGAAATTCTTCGGGAATAAGTGCTATAGCAGTGGATAGTCCGGTTAATACGGCATTGATCAAATGGCCGCGCGTACAGGTAAGATAAATGACTAAAAATAGGGTATAGAGAAGACCAATGATGAAGAAAACTTTGATTAATTGTTGCATTTCCTTTTGACTAGCTGGAGATGAGGCTACTAATGGGTTTATGGTTTTCTCCATTTTTCCGAGGGTACTCCAATTTCCAATTGCAGTAACGATTGCTTGTCCTTTACCACTAGTGACTACGGTTCCTCCAATTAATTTGTCTTCAATAGCTTTGAGGATGGGTAAAGATTCTCCGGTAATCATGGATTCATCAGTATACAGCTGTGTAGCTGCGACCAATTTTGCATCGGCGCCAATACGTGTTCCCTCTTGGATGTTTAGCAGGTCTCCGGGAACGAGATCTCTGCCCGGGATGCGTTGGGCTTTGCCGTCGCGAATCACTTCAACGTAAGGAGTTTGCAGTTCTTTGAGGGCGGTTAGTGTTTTTTGGGTTTTTCGGAATTGGTAGTAGCTGATGACAATCATTAAAACCAGAGAAATAGTAAGTGCACTGCCCTCTATTCGATTTCCCATGATCAGATAGAGTAGGTTACAAGTGATGAGTAAAAGAATCACGGGTTCCTTGACCATTTTCAATAATTGGTGGCCAAAACGCGGCTGTTTCGTGTCAGTCCATTCATTGAATCCCCATTGTTGGTGTTTTTCTCGAACTGTTTTCGAAGTAAGACCGGTTTTTAGCATTGTTATTTCTACCTTAAATGTTACATCAGTTGTTAAAAACGTGTGGTTGCGATTTAATCGTCACCATCTTCTATATTTCCATTCAATTCAATAAGGGCATGGAGCATTGCGGTTGCTTTGAGATGAACTGTTTTTTTCTGCCAATCAGAACAGTTAATTTGGTAAGCTGCTAGGGAATCGGCGGCTACTTGTAATGCGAATTGTTCTCTCAGGCTCCGTTGATAGGTTAACCGCAGTTTTTTTTTAAGTGTTCCTGTTGGAAGCTTTTGAAGGTGTAGGTTTAGCGTATCAAGTGCTTCTTGATTTGTAATTAATAAATCTTGAAGTGTAGCTGCTGTTCCGCCACATCGATCGGCGGCATTAGCGAGTTCGAATTCATATGGAGGTGAATTTTGACATTGAGTAAAACTACCGACAATGACCAAAAGGGAGCTGAGGTATCCGTTGAATTTATACATAAGGCGTTGTTTTTAAAAAAATCAAAAATCCCGCTACTGCGGGATTTAAGATCCGTCAAAAATTTTTGATTACCGTACAGGAATGGTTTGAGCGGGGAAATGCGTTCCTGATTCAAACTTTGGAAGTATTATTTGAAGTATGCCTTCAGCATAATCTGCCGTAATATTTTCCAATTGAAGGTCGTTGGGCAAGAGAAATGTGCGGTATAGGTTGAAGAAATTGAATTCTTGCAACAAGGTTCGCAATTTTTGGTGCCTTACGTTTCCTTTTTTTTCAACCCTTACGGTAATTTGGTTGTTTTTGACATGAATAGCAATATCTTTTTTCTCTAAACCAGGAATAACCATCGAAATAATGAATTTATTCTCATATTCTTCAATGTTTGTTGCTGGTGCTAAGGCATGAATATCATGTTCTAATAAGGGCTCACTCAAAGTATCATTCGCTGTCATTTCTTGAAGTAAAATTGTTTCAAGCGACGTATTGGGATGGGTTTTCAAATTGCGATTCCTAAGCATGATTTCTGGATTTTGCATAGTCAAAGTTAGGTAGGCATTATTTGTTTTATGTTGTTCTGAATCAGACTAAATCATGATGTTCGTCAGGTTTTAATTTTTCAAGTTTGAAAGTTTTTGAATTTGGATAATAATAATTCGATTTTGCTCTTTTCGTATTAGTCCTTCATTTTCAAAATCGGTGAGTGTTCGACTTACTGTTTCAGGTGTCGTTCCCGAGATATTGGCGAGTTCGTTCCTGCTCAAATGTATACTTTGCCCTTCGGGACAATAGGTTTTAAAGTAATTGATTAATGAATTTGCGATGCGTTTGCGTACCGAATCATAAGCTATTCGGATCAAATTTTCTTCGTTTTGGCTTGACTCATGGGACATTAATTTAATAAATTTCCCAGCCATGTCGGGATAATGTTCGATTAAACTTTCAAATTCATGGAGCGGTAATATACTTATTTCACAATCTGACATGGCTTCGGCATTATCGGTATGACTCTGCCCCGAGAATAAATTATTGAGTCCGATGTAGTCACCAGCCGAATGAATTCGAACCGTTAATTCGCGCCCATCTTGAGCAATTTTTGTGATTTTTATCGCCCCTTTATGAACGAAATAGATGCCAATTGCTTTATCCCCTTCATAGAATAGAATTTGTTTTTTTTTGATTTTTCGAAATTGCGATTGATCCCTCATTAAATCAAGGGCTAGTTTTCCTTGAATGCATAAAGGGGATTCCGTTGGTTCGGGTAATTGCGATTTAAAAAAATCCCGTTGGGTTTCATGTTTCTTTAAGCGAATGGCAATTGCATTCAATAATTGTACGTCATCAAAAGGTCGAAAAAGGTAATCATCAGCACCCAATTCCATACCTTTTCTCAACGATGTTTTTTGAAATTTATTTGTAAAAAAAACAAAGGGTATAGTAGCAGTTACTGCGTGGTGTGATAATTCGTAGATTACGCCAAAACCATCCAATTCTTGCATATTCACTTCACAGAGAATGATATCTGGATGGGAAGAGGTTACCATTTGTACACCTTCGGTACCACTGTTTGCCCAAACGACTTCATATCCAGCTATTTTGAGTAATTCGGTGAGGTAATGCCGATTTTCTCGGTGTTCCATGATGATTAAGATTCTGGCCATAGGCGTTGGATTTTTTGGCAGAGGTTAGTAAAAAAACAAAGCATCCAATCGCTGCCCATGCAAGGTAGGCAATTAATGGGGTAACTTATATTTTAACCTGAATTTATTTACAAAATAATTTTAAAAATCGAAATAATAGTAGGGACATTCAATGTTATACATCAACAATTATTGTGATTTCAATCAAGGTTTATCCTTCACAACTCCGGTATATTGGTTATTTAATACATTTTCTAAATCAATTATGGATGATTCAATTTTTTTGCATTTGACAGCGGGACTATTGCTGGTTGTACTTTCGTATTTTGCTTTTCAAAAAATAGAGGGTCCAAAGTATTGTCCTTTTGCAATTTTACCCTTGTTGTTGAGTATCCAACAGTTTTGTGCCGTATTTATAATTGCTGTTCTGCACCATCCAGAAATCAGTTATTTAACTATATTTTTTACAGTAATGCTGGTTATTGTTAGTCAAGTGATTTGGCCTATTTGGTTTCCCTATGCAATACAACAGATGGAGCTTACATGGAGCATTCGCTATTTGTTGCGGTTTTTTACTTTTTTGGGTGTTTTTGTCGCACTAATTGCCACTTGGGATATTGTTTTTTGCGATGTTGAAGTGCAAGGTAAGGGTGTAAATATCTTCTTAGTGCAGTCTGTAAAAGGTTATTTTCAAAGATTTGGTATTTATTTTTGGGTGATTACTACCTTGCTTCCCGCCTTTATTTCCTATACCCCTCGGGTTTGGGTATTGGGATTTGTCATGGTATTTACGTATTGTTTTATTTTAAATCAAACGCAGCATACTATTCTATTCTTTCCTCCTTTATTTGCTATTGCAATTGCTTTGACCATATTTTGGATACTATTAAAAGAAAGAAAAGATCAAAGTTAGGAGTGTGATTGGTTTAAAAATCGAAATTTTTTTTTTGAAAAAGTCCGTTCATTATTGAAAATTGAGCGGACTTTTAAATTGGAATCGACATGAATTACGTTGTTAATTGTGATTGAAGAAAATATTTGTTAACAAACCGGCAACGTTGATGTTCTGATAATCGTCCAGTAGTGATTACATCCATGTCTTTCAGGGTGTTTTTTTTATTTTCTTGCCATAAATTCGAAAGTTCATTTTTAGCTTGTGTTGGCCCAAAGAGTAGAACTTTATCATACCCTTCCATGCAATGGGATAGTTTTTTAAAAAAGGCTTTCCGGTTTTCTTCCCCTACTTGATTTTGATGATTTAAGTGAGGGTTTTGATCGTAAGTGTTTTGGTTTTTGTGAATTTCGATAATATCAATTTCACGCGCTTTATCCGTGAATTCGATAATGTGAGCTTTGGAATAATCCATCCAAATAGCCATTTTTCGTAAAGGTTTCATAGGTATTGTTTTAAATTAATTAGATTGTTTTTTTTTAAAATAACTTCGAAAAATGAATGAGGCTTTTGCCGCTTCTTCAAGATTCCGAAATTCTTGTACTCCTTGATCGATATGTCGTACAATACTATCGAGTTGTTGTGCCGTTTTTGGGTCATTTGTGATTTTATAAAGTACGGTGTTGGGTTGGTTCATTCGGTTGGAAAACACATGCAAAGCGGATGCTGTTTTGTCTAATTCATCTATAGTATGGTCTATTTTTATTCGCAATGAATCGTTAGTCATTATATGATACAATAGTCCATTTTGTTGGTTTAATGTCATGCTAAAAATATCCAATTGGTGACTGGTAGATTGTAAATGATTGAGTGTTTGGCGGACTTGATCACTCCAGGCCGCATTGTTCAGTAATTGATTTAGAGTACCATGTTTATTGTTAAGTGCAGGTGTAAACAATGCCAATTCATGCGAACTTTGTTCCAGATTATTTACGGTGTTGTGTACTGAAGTAGCAAAAGCTTCACTTCGAATGAGTTGATAAATCAGACCTTTATGCTGATTCAAATGCTGACTAAATGTCCGCCATTCACCCGTGATTACTTCTGCATTTTGTGTGCTTTTTAAAACACTTTTTAAAAGAGTTTCCCATTGAATGGGAGCAATTGAAGCAATGGTGTCATTGTTTTTGATTTCTCGACTTTTACTATTGCCTGAAACGATTTCCAAAACTTTATCTCCAACTAAACCATCTGAACTAATTGCGGCTATTGCATCTGCTTTTAGATAGGGTTGAATGTCTTTATCAATAAATAATTTAACTAAAACCAAAGAATCGGAAACAAATTCAATGCGGGCTACCGTACCCACATTTATCCCTGATAAACGCACAGTGCTTCCTTGTTTAAGACCGCTAACATTGGAAAACCGAGCATACAATACAAAACTCGAACGAAAAAGATTTTGATTGAATCCGAGTATGTAAATTGTAAGAATGAATAACAAGAGCCCTATAAAACTAAAGAGCCCTACTTTCCAGTAGTAGGTATTGGTTGTGATCATGGTTAGAAACGATTAAAGAAAACTTGTACTTCAGGTAGGGAACTTTGGGTAATTTCTGCAAAAGTTCCCGAGAGAATAATTTTTCCATCACTGAGCACCAAAATACGATCGCCTGTTTGAGCAGCACATTGTAAATCATGGGTAATGATTATTGCTGCGGGGTGGTATTCGGATTTGATCCGTAGCATTAAGTCGATGATCTCTTGTGCAGTTCGCGTGTCTAGACCTGCCGTTGGTTCATCGTACAACATCACTTCAGGATTAATAATTATAGCGCGCGCAAGTCCGATACGTTTTCGCATACCTCCTGATAAGGCCGCAGGCATTACATGTAGGGCTGCTGTGAGACCTACATTTTCCAAGGTCGTTTTTATGCGTTGGGCCACGGTTTGATTACTCAAATTGGGGTCATGGTGGTGCAAGGTAAAGGCTAAATTCTCTTCAACGGACATGGAGTCATACAAGGCCGCATTTTGAAATAAGAAACCCATTCGTTTCCGTAAAGGAATAAGATTTTTTTCATCATAAAATGTAATGTTGTGCCCCATTAAGTGTACTGATCCAGCATCAACTTTTGTTAGACCGGCAATGCATTTTAAAGCTACAGATTTACCGGAGCCAGATCGTCCTAAAAGAACAACTTGCTCTCCGGGATTCACAACGAAGTCCAAACCTGCCAATACCGCATGTTTGCCATACGCTTTATATACTCCTTTCAACGCAATTACGGGTTGGTTTGCAATTTCAGTTTTCATAAAAGATCGGTTAGTTGAACTGCAATTAGATCGATAATAAAAATACTTAGAGATGCTGCTACTACGGCTTGGTTTGCTGCTTTGCCAACACTTTCTGTACCGCTACTCGCATGGAATCCTTTGAAACAACCGACCATTCCAATGAAAAAGCCGAAGAAAAATGTTTTAATAACGGCTGGGATAACATCACTAAAGGCTAAAGCATCAAATACTTGACGAAAATAATGTTGTAGGGTCATTTCATTGTGATGGTTAATGCCCAGATAGCCTCCTAGGAGTCCTATTCCATCGGCGTAAATGACTAAGATTGGGAGCATTAAAGTAGTAGCTAAAGTTCGGGTAACCACTAAATATTGATAGGGTTGTATGGCACCCACTTCCATCGCATCGATTTGTTCTGTGACACGCATAGAACCCAGTTCTGCTCCGATTCCAGAGGAAATGCGTCCCGCGCAAATCAGTGCTGTGATGACAGGGGCAATTTCCCGCACCAATGAGAGTCCGACCATATTGGGTATCCAAGATTCAGCGCCGAATTTGGCCATGGCGGGACGGGATTGAAGGGTGAGCACCCAACCCATGATAAAACCGGTCAACGAAACTAGGGGTAGGGAGCGGTAGCCCAATTCATAACATTGTTTAAGTAATTCTTTTCCCTCTATGTTTTTCCATTGCAATTCTTTAAAAAAACGACCCGAGAAAACTGTGAATTTTCCCAAGTGAATTCCTTCTTCATATAGGGTTAGTCGTTTCATTCTTGTTTTTTTCGTACCACCAAAAGGGGCAGGTTGTTTTCCATCATTAAGGCTATGGTTTTGCCCGGAAAGAGCATCCGATTTACAATGGAACGATTTTGTTTACGGAACACAATAACTAGAGAGGGTTTGACTAGTTTTAGGGTTTGTTGGAGTAGTATTTTGAAAGAAGACTGTGGAATTAATTTGATGTAATGAAATTGGATTGCCGAATTTTCATAAGCATTTGCAGTTTGATGCAATACCTTGTGATGTTCGTGCAAATTAATCTCATAATCAAAATAAAGTACTTTGAGGGGGATGTTCAATTGTTTTCGCCAGTTTTCTACCCATTTCATCTCATCGTCTATGTGTTGCATATCTGTGGTATAACAAATCGAATGTAGTGGGGTCATCGTGTAGCGTTTTGGAACAATACAAAGCGGAACGGGACAGTTATTTAACAAAGCCTCAGGAAGACTACCCAATACCGTTTTGAAAAGTGAAGCCCCATTTTCACTGCAAAAAACCATATCGAATTGATGCGTTTTGGTATACGTGATAATGGTGTGTGCCAATGTTCGTTCCAGTTTATGACAAACCACTTCGTAGGGAACCTTGGGTATTCCTTTTGGGAAAACAGCATATACATATTTTTTCAACTGATTTTTTTTGAGCTGAATGGCTTCATCCCACCGCAACTGAGGTGTAGCGGATTCAACATCAATGGCCAAGTTAGGGTCAAATAAATCCAATACGTGCAATAGGGTAATTTCAGCATGGGTTTGCATTGCAAATTGAAAGGCAAAACGAATTGCTTTTCTCGAGTGAGCTGAAAAATCGGTTGTTACTAAGAGTTTTGTCATTATGATTGTGCTTTTTGTGATGTATCAATTACGGGTGCTGGATTTCAATATGATTAATGATGCGCCAAATTCCTGGGGCATTCCAAGTGATGCGTTCCGCTTCTTCTTTTTGGAGATAGGAATCTACATGACCGGTCAACGTGACAACGTTGTCGTCTACAGCGACTTGTATGGTTTTGTTTCTTAATAGGCTACTTCGTTTAAGTGCATTTTGAATCGCATTTTGTTCGATAGCATCGGTAGTTACCGAATGGATTAGTAAGGAGTTGACAACTCCTTTTACCCCAATTATTCGGCTTACCGCATGTTGTGCAGCCATTTTTTGGTAATTCCAATCGACCGCTCCAATGAGGTAAACCCACCCTTTAGCGACTACAATTTTTATATCGTTTTCTGGAATTGACGTATTGAGTTGGATAGCGGCTAAGGCTTTTATAGCTAAGTCTTCATCGGATTCAGGCGTAATTCCATGGTGTACTTCCAGATGTTCCACAAGCGCTTTTACCCCTCGAACCCGCTTTACCACTTTTTCAATTTCGATTTTTTTCTCATAACTGTCTACGGTTCCCGAAAGGGTAACAATACCGTTTTGGGCTGTTACACCGATGGTTGTATGTTCCAAATAAGGCTCCCAAAAAAGGGCGAATTGGACATTTTGCTGCAATTGATTATTCGCATTCATGGTCGTGTGATTTAAGTAATAAGGGACCTATGACGAGGCTATTGTCTACTGAAACAACCCCTTTGGCATTCCATGCCAATCGTTCGGCCTCTTCTTTTTCGTACAAGGTGTTTACACTGCCTTTGAGGGTCACCTTTCGGTTGTTAACATCAACTTCTATCGGTGTATCGTGAAGTAGGGCGCTGTGGTGAAGGGCTTTTTGGATGTATTCTTTTTTAATGGTACTATCCCGACTGGTTTGTGTACGAATGAGGTTGCTAATGCCTCGAATTCCTTGAAGTGGCTGTAGTGCTTCTTCAGCCGCGTTTTTTTGGTAGTTCCAATGTACATTTCCTTCAAGTGTTACCCATCCGTTTTCCACGGTTATTTTTATTTTCTCTTCAGGGATGGTAAAACTGGAATGGTAGATGGCAATGATTTTTTGAGCAATTTCTTCGTCTGAAAGTTGGTGGTTGTCATGTAAAACCACTGCAATACGTTCAATAACCGCACGAACACCCGCGGTATTTTTCGTTGCTTTTTCAGCTTCGATTTTTTTAAAATAAGAATCCGTTATACCTGTAAGTGTTACGATTCCATTTTCAGCAATTACACCAAATTGTGAGCCTTGTAGTTGCGGTTCCCATCGCAGCGCCTCTTGCACTGTGAATTGTAGGGTTTGGTTGGATTGTTTGTAAGTCATACGTTTTATTTTTTTGTTAATTATTTTTTTGAATTGGCAAAGTGTTCCATCGTTTGTCGGGCAAGAAGGTGGCTTAACGTAGATTCAGCTCCTTGATTTAAATTCATGTGATTTTCTTCGAGACCGTCGTAACATCCACCAGTTTTAGGGTTATAGACAATTTCATTCCGGTTGTTTTCTCCTAAAAACCAATGGTAAGCTTGTGTCATTTTTTCAGCATAATCAGGATGGCCTAACTCTTGATAAAAGGTGTAAAGCGTCATGATGGTATAGGCGACATCAATGGGTTGCTGGCCTCCTTTAGACATGGTATTGCGGTCTTGACCGGCATGAAGCCAACCGTTATTTGAGATGACTTGAATTTGGTTGTCCTTAAATATTTGGTCCAATAAAAAATCCATGGATTTAAGTGCTGTTGTTTTGTATTCGGGACGTAGTGTAACCCGCCAAGCTAAAAGCATTGCCTCAGGAAGAATGCTGTTTCCGTAAGTGAGATAAGGTTCAAACCAATTCCATTCTGGTGTTGCCGTTTCGTTAAAAAAGGTCAATAATTGATGGGCAAGTGCATCGATTTCTATACGGTAATCGGCTGTTTTGTTTTGATGGGCAAAATAAAGTCCCTTTAAAGTAAAAGCTATTGCTCGCGGTGACTCCAATTGTCCTCTTTGGATACGGGTAGTTTCCAGAACATTTTCAGCCCAAATTAAAAAATGAGGGGGGAAATTTTTTGCAGCTGCTTTTAGAAATCCTACGGCCCATATCGCTCTACCGAAGCAATCCTCTAAGTTGGTCTCTTCATTTTGTTGGGTAAAGCATTGGTCTAAGTTTACATAATTTAGGAACTTTCCATCCGGTTGAAGACAGAATTCAATGAATTGGAGATACCGTTCAATGTAAATTAGTAAGTCGGCTTCAGAGGTAAGCGTAAATTGTTGGCATATGGCGATTAGGGCACGTGCATTGTCGTCTAACGTATATCCCGAACTACTATCAGGGAGGTTGAGTTTTGAAAATTGCAACATTCCAAAATTTGTAGTCATTTTTTTTACATGGTTGGGATTCATCACGGGCCATCGATAGACTAATTGAACAGGTTGATCACTATGGGTTTGTAAATGATGGATATAACGAATTGCGGTGTTTTCCCACGCTGTGGGTTCCATATGATGCAATCCGTTTAGGCGCATTTCTGACTGTAAATTTGGATTGTCCAAAAGGTAAATGAGCTGTTGGGCTAGTTGATCGGATTGCTCAAAATCGAATAAGATTCCACTACCATTTTGAACTACTTCTAAGGCATGGGGAATTGGGGTTGCAACAATAGGGCAACCGCAGCTCATTGCATAAGCAAAAGTACCACTAACCGCTTGGTCTTGATTTTTAGAGGTGAATAAATAGATATCCGTAAGTTGTAAAATATCAAGAAGTTTTGGAAGTTCAATAAAGGCGTTGAGTTGTAGTGTATGGTTTTCCAAACCCAACGATTGAATTAATTGTTCCAACGATTCTCTATATTGTTCTCCTTCTACTTGGATAACCCCCGGATGCGTTTTACCCACAATGAGAAACAAGATGTCTGGAAACCGATGAATCACTTCGGGTAACGCACGAAGCGTAGTTTCAATGTTTTTACCCGAACTCAGTAAACCGAAGGTGGTCAGTATGGTTCGGTTTTCCCATTGAAATTGTGATTTTAATTCTATTTCATTTTTATGTTCGATTAAGTGAGTACCGTGGGGAATTACTTTAATCTTTGATGCACTTATTCCATAGCGTTCCACAAGAATTGATTTAGAATGTTGGGTCATCACAACGAAAGTATGGGTCAAAAAGGCTAGGTTTTTCATGAATACTTCTACATCGGGGGAAGGATTGGGTAAAACCGTGTGAAGGACAACTAGTATTTTTTTTTCAATAGCGTTCAGAAGTTCTAAAAAGTCGGTTTCATGATGGCGATATAGTCCGAATTCATGTTGAATGATTACCCATTCATTCGCCTCTAATTCTATTATTTTTTGAGCTAAAGTTTGAAATGCACCTTTTTTTTGGGTTTCCAAAACATGAAATAGCTTTTCTTTAGAAGCGAATTCAGGGGGATTTAGCGCACAAATATGAAGTTTAAAAGAATGGCTGTACTGCTTTTCAATGGCCTGAACCAAGTCAGCTGCAAAAGTAGCTAAACCACATTCTTTTGGTGGGTAAGTCGTAATCATTACCAGTGATTGTGCCGTCGTGTAACTTTTTTGAGCGCGTATTTCCGATAGGGAACTGTTTGGGCGATTTCGTTGAAGCCCAGACATTGGGCGTATTGTTTTAAGCGTCATTATTGTGTGAGTGATTTTGTTCAAGTGCTTTCAAAAGTGGCTGTAATGGAACCGATGCCCAGGCGACCCGTTTATCGGCTGCACCATAATAAATGTGGAGTACATCATCAAGGACTACCGCACCACTAGGAAAACAAATGTTGTTGATAATTCCGTGAACTTCATAATCGTGTTCGGGGCCAAAAAGGGGATAGGGTAGGCGGGCAACTTCAATACTCGGGTTTTCTAAGTCCAATAGGGCAACACAGCAACTGTAAACATATCCATCAAGTGTGTCGTGGACTCCATGGTATATTAGAATCCAACCCGCAACAGTTTCTATTGGAGGGCATCCCCCTCCCAGGTAGCTCACTTCGTGTTCAAAACGAGGAGAAAGCAGAATGTGGGTGCTAAAATGCAAAAGATAATCATCCCAAAATGCGGTATTTAAGTCGGCTAACTCGTTAAAAAAAACAATCTGAATATCGGGTTTTATCCGATGAAGCATACAAAGTTGTCCTTTGATTCTTCTGGGGAAGAAAATCACATTTTTATCCCATACTTTGTGAATTGAAAACGATTCATTCACATGTGTTGGATTATTATATCGGTGGTATTTTTCATTAAGGGGTAATATGGATTCAGCGCGATGCATAAAATCTGTATAAGTAAGTTGCGGTACTATAATCCCCTTTTTCTCCCAATGGACCATGTCTATTGATAAGGCTAATGCGCCACGGGCGTTGATGCCATCAAATGCAGTATACGTGAGATAAAAAAGGGTGTCGATGCATACGATGCGTGGATCTTCTACACCTAAGCATTCATAATCAAATTGAGGGTAAAGTGTAGGTACTTCATTTCTATGAATTACGCGTGATTGTTCGTCCAATAAAGCATAACCAATCGAAGAAAAGTGCTCTTTGTTAATCGCGCGATAGAATACATGAAGCATTCCGTTGAAGTGAATTACAGCCGGATTTAAAACTCCGAGATTTTCAAATCCGTGGGTTGTCTTTTCGAGGAGTAGTCCTTTTTTTTGTACTGTTGTGAGCATTTCATTTTGGGAAGGTCTTACAGGCATAGAATCCTAATGGGTCTAGCGAAACCGCTTCATCACAAAGGTGGTGTAGTTATTGAAAAGCAATCATGATGCGCATCATTGAAAAGGATGACATTGCGCAGTTATTTGGACTGTGTGAAGGATTAAAAAAGAGAGGTGTTTAAGAAAAGCCGTTCAAATGGGCAAAAAAAAGCCCCCTTTAGGAGTCTTGTCGTTAGCTGCGTTTGATTTGTTTTTGTATCAGGTAGATTTGCTCTTTCAACATGCCTTGTTTGTTGTACTTGTTCACTTTGTTGATCAAATTGGAGGCTTTCAATTTAACGGTATGCTTTTTTTAGATTAAAAACATCGTAAAATGCTATATGCATGGGTTGTACATCTGCGCTGACTTAGCAATTGCATTCCTAACTTCATGCTTTGATAAGAGTTTGAAACCAATTAACTAAAACCAATTGCAAATCACCGTTAATTGGTGCCGACTATCGTAGGGATAGGTACGCCTTATGCTGCGTCGTTGCCGCTTTTTGCCAACAAAGGGTACGCCTTAAGCGTACTGGAGGTACGTAAAAAACGTACCCCAGCCAGGGCCCCCCTCCCCCTCGGAGTACGCATAAGGCGTATTGACAGTACGTTTTATACGTACCCCTTCGTACCTTTTTAGGGGATGCAGTACGTAAAGAGCGTACCCAACCCTACCTTTTGGGTGGGGTAATGTTCCGAAAACACATGTGCCCACACCTTTTTGTGAATCTTTCTAAGTGTAAACCAACAGTAGCCACGTATATTTTAAACTGTAAGGAAGTTTTCAGTGTGAGCCGTTGGGTAGAAGGTGGTCTCTGAATTGTTTTGGCTTAGTTGAGGTTAGTACACGGCCTGTTTTGTTGGAGTAGGGACAATACGTTGTCTAATTAATTTTTAGATTACCATGTTAGGAGAAAATCCCGATAGCGCACCTAGTATGTTTGTTGGGCTGAAAGTCACCAGCGTTTGCACACTAACGATAAGGAGCAATGAGCAAGTAATATGTAGCACTACGTTCCTTTATTCGTGAAATCCGTCTTTCCTCTTGCTTCTTTCCTCTTTCCTCTAAAAAACACTTTACTCTAGTACCCTCATTTCTAATTTCTCATTTAAAATTTAGCATAAAAAAAGACCCCTTTCGGAGTCTGTTTATTTAGATGCGTTTCATTTGTTCTTTCATCATGGTGATTTGCTCTTTCAACATGCCTTGTTTGTCGAGCTTTTTCACTTCGTTGATCAAGTTGGTGGCTTCCAATTTACGACGTCGGGATAAAGCAATTCCGGCTAAATTCAATTTGGCTACCGCTAAGTCCATGTCCATGTTCAATCCCAATTCAATGGCTTTTTTGAAAAACTTCTCGGCTTGGTTCAAGTTGGTTTGCGACACCATCAAGCCTTGTAAGTAATTGTAGTAGCCTTGTTGTTTTTTGATTAACGCCGTTTCTGGGTTTTTGATTTTGGCTAACCATTTTTGTGCGCCAGGGAAATTTTGTTTACGCATTTGTAAAAAAGCCAACAAAATAAACTCGTTACGGAAGTATAAAGCTAAAGGTAGAAGGGAAATAATGATTAAGAAAATTCCATTTCCTACGTTATTTTCGGTAAATTGCCATACCGCTGCAGCGAAAATCAGAACGGTTAAAACGATTTTGATATTTCTGTGAAACATGATTGTAAAATTTAGGTTGCAAATGTACTAAAAGGAATTTAAAATATTTTTAAAAAAGCGCTTGCAAGAAATAAAAACCTTTGTATATTTGCACTCGGTTTAAAAAAGCCGTAATCATAGAATAATTATCAGGATTTAAAGATATCGAACAATGAGTAAAAGAACATTTCAACCATCGAAAAGAAAAAGAAGAAATAAACACGGGTTTATGGAAAGAATGGCTACTGCAAATGGTAGAAAAGTCCTTGCTCGTCGTCGTGCAAAAGGAAGACATAAATTGACGGTTTCTTCTGAACCAAGACACAAAAAATAATGGTATTTACTATCATATATAAAGGCGTTACTTTTATTAGTAGCGCCTTTTTTTTATACTGTTTATAACTATTGATAATTGGCAACCCCGATTTTTTCAAAAGTTTTATAAACCGACTAATTTTGACACACACAACAATAAACAACTAAACCACAACACCACATGCCGAAAGATTCCTCTATCAAATCCGTTTTGATTATTGGTTCAGGTCCGATCATCATTGGTCAAGCCTGTGAATTTGATTACTCGGGGTCGCAATCCGCCCGTTCACTTCGCGAAGAAGGGATTGAAGTCATTCTTATCAATTCCAATCCCGCTACCATCATGACCGACCCAGCCATGGCGGATCATGTCTATTTAAAGCCCTTAACCACCAAATCGATCATCGAAATCCTAAAAGCGCATCCCAATATTGATGCTGTACTCCCTACAATGGGCGGACAAACGGCGTTGAACTTGTGTTTGGAAGCGGAAGAAAAAGGGATTTGGAAGGATTTTAATGTGCGTTTGATTGGGGTAGATATCAATGCGATTAACGTCACCGAAGACCGTGACCAATTCAAAACCTTATTAAGTAAAATCGGTATACCTTATGCGCCGGCTAAAACGGCCAACTCTTTTTTGAAAGGAAAAGAAATTGCGCAAGAGTTTGGTTTTCCTTTGGTGATTCGTCCTTCGTTTACCTTGGGGGGAACTGGAGCAGCTTTTGTACACCGCAAAGAGGATTTTGATGAATTGTTAACCCGCGGTTTGGAAGCATCACCCATTCATGAGGTGTTGATTGACAAAGCGCTTTTGGGGTGGAAAGAATATGAATTGGAACTGTTGCGCGACCAAAATGATAACGTCGTGATTATTTGTTCCATCGAAAATATGGATCCGATGGGGATTCACACCGGGGATTCTATTACGGTAGCGCCTGCCATGACCTTGTCGGATACGACCTTTCAAAAGATGCGCGATATGGCCATTCACATGATGCGCTCTATCGGAAATTTTGCCGGAGGGTGTAACGTACAGTTTGCCGTTTCTCCTGATGAAAAAGAAGATATTGTAGCCATCGAAATCAACCCACGGGTATCGCGTTCTTCTGCCTTGGCGTCTAAAGCGACAGGATATCCAATTGCAAAAATTGCCAGCAAATTGGCTTTGGGGTATACCCTTGATGAATTGCAAAATCAAATTACGAAGTCGACTTCGGCCTTGTTTGAACCGACGTTGGATTATGTCATCGTGAAAATACCGCGTTGGAACTTTGATAAATTTGAAGGCGCTGATCGTACCCTCGGACTCCAAATGAAGTCGGTAGGTGAGGTGATGGGCATCGGGCGCTCGTTCCAAGAAGCGTTACACAAGGCCACGCAATCCTTAGAAATCAAACGTAACGGTTTGGGTGCTGATGGTAAAGGGTATAAAAACTACGAACAAATTATAGAAAAACTCACCTATGCGAGTTGGGATCGCGTGTTTGTAATTTACGATGCGATTCAAATGGGAATTCCGTTGAGCCGTATTCACGAGATTACCAAAATCGATATGTGGTTCTTGAAGCAATACGAGGAATTGTATTTCTTGGAGAAAGAAATTTCGAATTACCGCATTGATACATTGCCCAAGGAATTGTTATTAGAAGCCAAACAAAAAGGCTACGGCGACCGTCAAATTGCGCACATGTTGGGCTGTTTGGAGAGTCAGGTGTACCGCTTGCGCGAAGACATGAATATTCGTCGTGTTTACAAGTTGGTAGATACCTGTGCGGCCGAGTTCAAGGCACAAACCCCGTATTACTATTCTACTTTTGAAGCAGAAATTGAGACAGCAACAGGAGAACGCTATGTTTCCAATGAAAGTATTGTTACTGACCGTAAGAAAGTCGTAGTGTTAGGTTCGGGACCCAACCGAATCGGACAGGGAATTGAGTTTGATTATTCCTGTGTGCATGGGGTTTTGGCAGCGAAAGAATGTGGTTACGAGACCATCATGATTAACTGTAACCCGGAGACGGTTTCGACGGACTTTGACACGGCGGATAAATTGTATTTCGAACCTGTATTTTGGGAACATATTTACGATATCATCCAACATGAAAAGCCAGAAGGCGTGATTGTTCAGTTGGGTGGACAAACGGCATTGAAGTTGGCCGAAAAATTAAACCGCTACGGCATTAAAATCTTTGGAACCAGTTATGATGCCTTGGATTTAGCCGAAGACCGCGGTCGTTTCTCGGGCTTGTTGAAAGAATTGAATATTCCGTATCCTAAATTTGGCGTAGCCGAAAATGCGGAACAAGCGTTGCAATTGGCAGATCAATTGGAATTCCCGTTATTGGTTCGTCCTTCGTATGTATTGGGTGGGCAAGGGATGAAAATTGTAATCAACAAGCAAGAGTTGGAAGAGCATGTGATTGAGATTTTAAAACATATTCCGAATAACAAATTGCTGTTGGATTACTATTTGGATGGTGCCATTGAAGCGGAAGCCGATGCTATTTGTGATGGTGAAAATGTGTATATCATCGGAATCATGGAGCATATCGAACCTTGTGGCATCCATTCAGGCGACAGTAATGCCACATTGCCTCCGTTTAATTTGGGCGAATTTGTAATGCAGCAAATTAAAGATCATACGAAAAATATTGCCTTAGCCTTGCAAACAGTTGGGTTGATCAATATTCAGTTTGCCATCAAAGACGATATTGTTTATATTATTGAAGCCAATCCAAGAGCTTCTCGTACGGTGCCTTTTATTGCGAAAGCGTATGGCGAACCGTATGTGAATTATGCAACCAAAGTGATGTTGGGTGAGAAAAAAGTCACTGATTTCACCTTTAATCCGAAGTTGAACGGATTTGCAATCAAGCAACCCGTTTTCTCTTTTAATAAGTTCCCGAATGTAAATAAGGCACTCGGTCCTGAGATGAAATCTACGGGAGAGAGTATTTTGTTTATTGAAGATTTAAAAGACGATCAATTTTACGATTTGTATTCCCGACGAAAAATGTATTTGTCTAAATAAGAAAAGGCTGCTCTCGGGCAGCTTTTTTTATGCGTGAAATTGTGTAGTTTTACCAAAAAAAAGCATGGCCTTTCGCACTCCTTTTAATTCCAAAGCCCGCACCGATGCCAATACTGGTTTAGGTACCAATGCGGCGAGTTATGGCGGACGATTCTTTACCAAATCGGGTAATGCCAATATTCGAAAGTCGGGTATCCCTTTTTTGGATAGTATCAGCTGGTACCATACCATGTTGACCTTACCGCGATGGAAGTTTTTTGTGATAATCTGCGGGTTTTACTTTTTGGTGAATTCTGTTTTTGCCTCGATGTATTATGCTTTAGGAGTCGAACATTTGAACGGAGTCAATGCCAATTCGAGTTGGGACGCCTTCGGTCAAGCGTTCTTTTTTAGTGTGCAAACCTTCACTACGGTAGGGTACGGACATGTGAGTCCGAGTGGTTTCTTAACCAGTTTTGTCGCAGCTGTAGAAGCCTTATTTGGTTTGTTGAGTTTTGCTATTGCGACTGGTTTGTTTTATGGACGATTCAGTCAGCCCAAAGCCCATATCTTATTTTCCCACAATGCCATCATTGCGCCGTATAAAGGCGGTACAGCATTAATGTTGCGCATGTGTCCGTCCAAAAATGCTAATTTGAGTGATGCGGAAGCGCGAGTAACGTTGGGAATGCATGTTGAGGAGAATGGACAGATGGTCAATAAGTTTTTTACTTTGGATTTGGAGTTATCCACGATTAATGCTTTGAATCTAAACTGGACCTTGGTGCATCCGATTACAGAAGATAGTCCGTTGTATCAATTTACAGCAACCGATTTTGAGAATACTGTGGGCGAACTCATTGTGTTTTTAAAAATGTTTGACGATATGTATAGCAATACGGTCATGAAGCGCACTTCCTATACTTTTGAAGAGATTGTTTACGGGGCCCGTTTTCTTCCAATGTTTACGCGGGATGTTAACCAACAGAAAACGATTTTACAAATCGATAAATTGAATGCCATCGAAAAAGTTCAATTATAAAAAAAGCCCTGATTGTGATGTCAGGGCTTTTTGAATTAAAATGTATTGTGTTTAGTTTTTCACGATTTTCTGAGAAGCGGCATTTCCATTTGCATCTAATACTTTTAAAAGGTAGGTTCCTTCGTTTAGTGATTGGATGTTTAGGGTGTCATTTTCAATTTTAGAGGACAAAACCATACGGCCATTTAAGTCATATACTTCAGCACTTACAGCAGTGTATCCTTCTTTTGTTTTGATGGTGATGCTGTTTTTCGCTGGAATTGGGAAAACACTCATCGCTGACACATCAAAAGTAGTGTTGGCTAAGGTCGAACCTTCTGTGATATCAATTCTTTGGTTAATTCCAGGATTGTTAATCGTGTCTACTGTACCCGATGGCCAACGAATGATTACTTGAGTGATTGCAGTATTGGTTCCAATTCCGAAGTGTGCATTTAACGAACTCATGTATTTGAAACCTTCACCGCTACGGATATCGCGGATTTGTTTTCCAAAAGCACCATAGATTTCAACGCGAGCTCCAATACCGTTGCTATTGCTTTGTACACCATTCAAACGAACTTTAATCCAGTTATTTCCGTTTGGTACGGCATAACGAATTGTAGATCCATTTTGGATATCCAAGAAACCATCATTGTTCAAATCGCCTACAGCCCCCACAGTAATTCCTGTGTAAGGTACAGCTGAAAAGGTATTGTTTCCTTGGTTGAACATGATTTTGTTTCCACCGCCTAAAACGTCAACTTTACCATCGTTATCAAAATCGTACGCAATGTTGTCAATGTTTGTTGATGTATTGGTGTCCCAACCTGATCCTGTTGTAATGTTAGTAAAAGCAGTCAACGAACCCGTTGTTTCAAAGTTGTTTCTGAAGAATTTGTGTAATCCCGCACTAGCTGTAATGATTACATCCATATCGCCATCGTTATCGAAATCAGCAATTCCCGAAGACCATGTTTGAATAGGAGTTACATTCACACCAGCTGCTGCAGAGATGTTAGTATAGGTTGTACCGCCATCATAACGAATTAACTGGCATGGAGGTCCGGAACATTTTGAAATGAATACATCAGAATCTCCGTCATTATCAAAGTCAGTAAACAATGTAGCATAGTTTCCACCGCCACTACTCAAGTTCATTGCACCGGGCGTAATGTTGGATTGGTAATAGGTCAAATTTCCATTTCCATCATTTAAATAATATACATTTTCATTAATGTCATGGCAAGAGAAGATGTCCAAGTTTCCGTCTTTGTTCAAATCGGCAAAATTGGTACGCTGACAAAATATATATTGTCCCGGTGTGTACCCAGTATACGATGATCCATTATTCGCTGAGGTAAGAATTGACAATCCACTTCCATTTCCAAGTACGATATCATTATAGCCGTCTTTGTTATAATCTCCAGCCGCCATACTCCAGTTGGGGTAGAATGATACATTGGTAAATGGGTAATCTACAATGTTAAATGTACCAGGTGTAGTTGTTTGGAAATGCACTTTCATTGATCCTGTGCTAATACCTACTACGTCATCCAATCCATCGTTATTCATATCTACCACACAAATGTTATAACCACTATTGATAGTTGATACGGTTTGTGTCGTGTAAGTAACAGGTGTAACGGGTGGTACCACAACCGGATTTTCAATTAATTGGAAGGTAAATCCAGCACTGGTCCATTTATTATCCCAAGCGATGTAATACGTAGTTCCTGCTGTCACATTAAAAGTGGCTACAGTAGAGTAATTAGCCCCACTATCATCATCACCAGCATAACAAGTCAGTGCACCACATGTTCCTGTGTAAATGTGTACGCGCGTGTCCACTCTTGGCGTGTTAGCAGTAATGTCGGTTGTCAAAATAACAGTATAGTTTTGCGTTGGGGTATAACTATACCACTCAGCGGCCCCATTCGTTCCTAATGCTCCGTTAGCAGCACAAATTGTTGGGGGTAATTCGGTTCCATTTACTGCGGTCACAACTTGTGTTCCAGCTGTAATCGCTACTGCTGTTCCACAGGTATCTTGTGCCTGAGTGAAAACTGCTGTTAGCAAGGTTAGTAATAACGTAATTTTTTTCATATTGGTTAAAGGTCAGGTTATATTAAATTGTTTAGTTGCAAGGTTGTAAGGAATTGATCCATTGTTCGATTAATTGAACGCCTTCCGTATGGATGATGGAACGTCCATGCAGTGGCATCATATAAGATTCATTTTCAGTGTTGATACGGTAATACAACATCGAGCGGTTAACGTTCCCTGGAGCCACAATTTTACTGTAGGCAGGTGGGAAATCTTGCATATCTGCCGTAGGCACACAAACACCCATGTTGGTAGGATTATTGTTTGTTTCTGTAAAAGCAAAACGCATCGGTCGGTAATAGCAATGGCCTAATTCACTATGGCAATGCGCACAATTGATATCAAAATAGGAGCGAACTCTTTTCTCAAGGGGTTGTGACGTATCGTTGTAATTGATAGTTGTATTGTCTGCTGTAGGCAACGTCGCACTGTTTTCCAATATCCCCAACTCTTTCCATTTGGTGATTTGGTTTTTGGCTCCTGTGGCATACGTGTAATTAAAATTTATGTTTTGAGGTTTGATACCGATGGGGGCATTGTAGTACAAGCCCGTGTCATTATTTCTTAATTTATGACACGTAACACATTGGGCTTCATTAGGAAAACGATAATTGGCAGTTTTTACGGTATTGTTTTCCATAAAACTGATGGTCATATTGCTTCCGGTCATATTCAAAAAGGCCTCCGTTTGTTCGTTGTTCCAAATGTATTCCGCGAAAATCCAACCTTCTGCTTTTCGAATCATGATACGAGTTTCCATCACCCGGCGCGTATTGCTGGGTTGCACTTCGTCGTAGTAAAAGGTTTTGATTATTGCAGCACCAACGGGAAGTTCTAAAATTTTACCGTCGCCATTATACGTCGCTTTAGTGCCTTCGGGTAACCACACAAAACGTTTTTTGTGGGCATAATCGGTAAAAAGCGCGCTGGCTGGTTCGTAAGGGATAACATTGAGTTCGGGTACCATATCCACCATAGGCGCTTTAAAAAAATGGTAATCCGATAATTTGGCATAAGGTACTTGAGTGAGGTCGACAGTTACCGGACTCACTTCTACATATTCCGGATCGTCATTGGAGGAACACGAGTAAATAAATAGCGAGAAAACGGCTGCGAGCAACCCAAATAAGTAATATTTTTTCATCATTTTTGTTTCTAGTCCAAAAATAGAAAAAAAAATCTATTTACCTAATTCCATTGTAGTTATCTGAGAATTTTTCATGTATAAATTAGAATTTGAAAAAAGTAGACTTAATTCATTTCGACTTTAACATTGTAGTTTTCGAGGTTTTTTAGGGCTTCATCCGACTTGTAATCAAATTCTATTTCATGGCGGTTTCTAGTTTTTCGGGCTTCAATTTGTTGGATGCAATTGTAAAAGCGGCGCACTTCTTCAAAAGTACTCAGAAGTAAACCTGGAACTTCCGTGTTTTGACCCGTTTCATCTTTGGCCACCATCGTAAAATAACTGGAATTGCAATGTTTTGACTTGCCAGTTTGTATGTTTTCCGATTCGACACGAATGCCAATAATCATCGAACTGCGCCCTACATAATTCACACTCGCTTTCATGATGACCAATTCGCCCACTTCTATGGGATTTAAAAAATCGACTGTGTCTACGGAAGCGGTAACACAGTAATTGCCCGAAAATTTTGACGCACAAGCAAAAGCAATTTGGTCCATTAACGACAAAATATACCCACCGTGAATTTTTCCACTAAAATTGGAATGCGAGGGTAACATCAATTGTGAAATCGAAATCCGTGAGGATTTTACCGATTTATAGGTTTTCTTCATGGGAATGATTTTCTAAAGATTCATTTTCTGTACTACCGGCTCTGGAAAGTAACACTTCAGGTAGCGCTTTTTTTGCTTTAGCCCCCATTTTTTTCAGACGCTCCACACTGCTCACTAAATTTCCTTTGCCTTCGATCAGTTTATTCATGGCGCCTTGGTACTCGGATTTCGCCTCATCCATTTTCTTACCAATCTTGATTAAATCACCCACAAATCCTTCAAATTTATCATACAATGCACCCGCTTGGCGTGCAATTTCAAGTGCATTTTCTTGTTGTTTTTGATTGGTCCACATACTGTTGATGGTTTTTAACGTGGCCAAAAGCGTGGTGGGTGTGACAATGACAATATTCTTTTCAAACGCTTTGTTGTATAAGGTGGTGTCTTCATTTAAAGCTACTGCAAAAGCCGCTTCGATAGGAATGAAGAGCAAGACAAAGTCCGGACTCTCCATCTGATACAAATCATAATAATTTTTTGCTCCCAATTGTTCGACATGGCGGTTTATGGCAATAATGTGATCCCGTAAATGGTTCTTTTTGAATTCGTCATTTTCTTCATTGGTGAACCGTTCATAAGCCGTCAAGGTCACTTTTGAATCCACAATCATTTTTTTGCCATCGGGTAAGGCAATGACCACGTCGGGTTGCAAACGTTGCCCATCTTCTGTGGTAAAACTTTGTTGGACAAAATATTCCCGGTCCTTTTCCAAGCCCGATTTTTCCAACACACGCTCCAACACCAATTCGCCCCAATTCCCTTGCATTTTACTGTCGCCTTTTAAAGCTTTGGTCAAATTCACGGTTTCTTTGGACATTTGTTCGTTCATTTCGCGCAGTCCTAGAATTTGTTGGCGTAAAGCGGCATGATAGTCGATACTTTCTTTGTGGGTGTCTTCCACTTTCTTTTCAAATAACTGAATTTTATCTTGCAAAGGTGTCAAGATGTTTTTCAGTTGTTCTTTGTTTTGTTCGGTAAATTTGGTGGTTTTTTCTTCTAATATTTTATTAGCCAACAATTCAAATTCTTTGGTGAATTTTTCTTGCAACTGTTCGACCTCTTGTCGGTATTCTTTATTGCGTTCCAACAAATTATCAAAATCGACTTCTTTTTTAGTGAGTTGCATCGCCACTGCTTCTCGCTCGTTTCGGAATTGTTCTTTTTCAGCAGTTACATTTTTTACTTGTTGCTGCATTTGTTCCAATTGCAGGTTAATTTGGCGAATTTGCTCCTCCTTTTGGGCTAAAGTAGCTCCTGCTTGGTTACTCGAAAGCAATTTTCCGATAAAGAAACCCAGCACCAAGAATACGGCTGATAAGATGATGGTAAGTGTCATTGGTATGAATTTTTAGCTCATAAAAATACAAAACAAAAGCCGTCTTTCAATAGCTGTAGTTAATTTCATAACTGTATTTTTGAAGTGAAATTTAAAACAATGGAACACAGGCATTTTCTTTTGCACAAACCCCACGGTTATTTGAGTCAGTTTATTTATGAAAAAAAACGGCACAAGAAACTATTGGGCGAATTGTATGCTTTCCCCGAAGGAACCATGGCCATAGGTCGGCTGGATGAAGATTCGGAAGGCTTACTTTTATTAACCACCGACGGGATGATGAGTGAATTGGTGCGCAGTAAGACCATCGAAAAAGAATACTATGCTCAAGTAGACGGCCTCATAACGGAGGAAGCTATTGCACGATTGGAGGCGGGAGTGGAGATCGGGTTCAAAGGGATACGCTACACCACCAAACCGTGTCAGGCAAAAAAAATAGTGTCGTTACCCAAATGTATTGGAGAAGGAAGACGTATTCGTGATGAACGGCACGGTCCGACGAGTTGGGTGAGCCTCACCTTAACAGAAGGGAAGTTTCGTCAAGTGCGTAAAATGACCGCAGCAGTCGGTTTTCCTACGTTACGACTCGTGCGGGTTCGAGTAGGCGAATTTACCTTGGGTTTACCAGCGGGAGAGGTTCGCGAAGTATCTTCTTTTTTTAAATAATCATACCTTTTTTTTATAAAAATTTTTAATGGCACGTTTATTGGGTTTGTTTTTTACGAATTAAGAATTATTTTTACCAAAATTTTAATCATCATGAAAAAAATTACTTCTGTTTTACTGTTATTGATGGCTACACTTACTTTCGCTCAAGGAAGTCCGGTGGGGCATTTGACCATTTTCTCTGAAGATGGCGATAGATTCTATGTCATTTTGAATGGAGAACAACAAAACGACATTCCTCAAACGAACATTCGTATTGAAGATTTGAATCAGCCGTATTATAATGCGCGAATCCAATTCGAGGATAAAACCTTAATGGATATCACCACTAATAATATGATGATTGCGGATATCGATGGTATTATGTCGGATGTCACCTATAAAATCAAACGCGACAAAAACAAAAAAGGGAAAATGAAAATGAATTTCTTTTCGTCTATTCCTGTACGTCCTGATTTTGTTCCGCCTTCCAATGTGTATGTGATGCACTACGGACAACCGCGTCCAGCTCCTGTTCAATCCCAAACGGTAGTTGTACAACAACAAGCACCTCAAACCGTAGTGGTACAACAAGCGCCACCAGTTCGTGGAGGTGCTGTAACTCAGACTACAACTACCACAACAACTTCTGGAGGTGATAACATTAATGCCAATGTTTCTATTGGAGGCATCAATATGGGATTCTCTATCAACGATAATATGGGGGGTGGAAGTGTAACTCAAACGACTACAACTACCACTTCTTCTTCGTCACATGGAAATCATAACGGAGGTGAATTCCAAAATCCACGTCCAGTTGTGGTGACTACTCCCACACCTGTGGGATGTCCAGGAAGAAGTTGTATGCGTCCAGCGGATTACAATGCGGCTTTGGCTACCTTAAAAAAACAGGCGTTTGAAGATTCTCGTTTAAAAACAGCGAAGCAAATTGTAGCAGTAAACTGTTTGAACGTAGATCAAGTAATCGAAATTGCAAATTTGTTTTCGTTTGAAGATAACAAATTGGAGTTTGCGAAATATGCGTATGATTTCTGTATTGAACCACGCAATTACTTTAAAGTAAACGGAATTTTTAGTTTTAGTTCCAATGCGGACGAACTTTCCGAATATGTGCAAAGTCGTCAATAATTGCATTGACTTTTAATAGAAAAATAAAGCTGTTCTTCGGAGCAGCTTTTTTTATGCAATGATGAAGCGTCCAGTAGTTGGATCAAAGTGTATATTTTCGTCTTGAAATAAGGTGGAAAAAACACCCGAACTGATATGATTGCAAGGTTGATCGAGAATTACCTGTTGGTGGGTCATGACCAGCATTTCATCGGAAAGTTGGATGGCCAAATCAATATCGTGGGTCGAAAATAAAATGCATTTATGGGTTTCTTTCGCTAATTTTTTTAATAAGCGAAACACACTCACTTTATGCACCAAGTCCAAATGTGTGGTGGGTTCGTCCAATACCATCCACGGCGTATCTTGGGCCAAAGCACGGGCGATCAAAACCCGTTGCAATTGTCCGTCGCTGATTTCAAAATGTTTTCGGTGTTGGAAATCTGCTACTTCGGTGAGTTCGATGGCGCGGGCAATTTGTATTTTATCGGCCTCGGTGAGTTGCCCTAACCAATTCGTATACGGTTGACGTCCCAAGGCAATTAATTCATACACCGTTAAATTGCTCATCGGAATTTTCTCGGTGAGGACGAGTGCCAATTGTTGGGCCCGTTCTTCCGGAAGCAGTTTGTCAATGGGTTGGTTATTGATGAAAATTTCTCCCGAAAGCGGTTTTTGTAAGCCGCAAAGGGTCCGCAATAAAGTCGATTTCCCAATGCCGTTGGGTCCAACTAAACTGATCAACTTTCCGGTATGTAACGTTAAATGGAGTCCTGATGCCAAGACGTGATCTCCGTTTTTTGTAGGGTAGCCTACGGTTAAATTGGATGTGGTTACAAGTGCATTTTCCATTACAACAAACTTTTTTTACGTACCAATAACCAAATAACCACCGGAGCACCTACTAGCGAAGTGATGGCATTGATGGGCAAGGTAAAATTAAATCCGGGTAACTGGGACACGGTGTCGCAGCACAACATCAATCCCGCTCCAAGCAGTAAGGTGGCGCCAAATAAGGTACGGTGATTGTGGGTTTGGAATAGCAATTTGGCTAAATGAGGCACGGCTAACCCCAAAAAGGCAATCGGACCCGCAAAAGCTGTGATGCTCCCTGAGAGTAGACAAGTTGCTGTAATGATTAATAAACGTGAGCGCCGAATGGGAATTCCCATACTGGCGGCATAATTTTCACCCAATAACAAACCATCCAAGGCTTTGATTGAAAAAAGACTGATTAATAATCCTATGAATAAGCATGTCGCCAGAATGGCGATGCTGCCATAAGAAAGATTCCCGATATTGCCCATGCTCCAAAAAGTGAAGCGTTGCAATTGTTCCGCCGAACTGAAATAACTCAAGATGGAAACAATCGCCGATGTAAAACTCCCAAACATGAGTCCGACAATTAACAAACCTGCCGTATCTCTCAATTTACGCGCTACAATGAGTACTAATAGTAAAACGGCAAAACTACCCAAACACGAGGCAATCACAATTCCATAGGGTGATACAAGTAGCGAACCTATAGCAGCGGGAAGTAAAGTCGCTCCCATAATGACAAAAGCCACACCAAGACTCGAACCCGAACTGAGTCCGAGCACATACGGTCCCGCCAGTGGATTGCGAAATAAGGTTTGCATGAGTAGGCCACAAGTGGAAAGTCCCATGCCTACTATAATCGCCGTCAAGGCTTTGGGTAGTCGAAAGTGGATGATGATGTATTCCCACGTGGACTTTTCGGCGGTGGTGCCAATCAAACTTTTCAGTACTTCTTTTAGGGGAATGGCGACTTGACCTAAGGCAAGGTTGGTAAGGAGCGCAAGGAGAAAAAAGCCTCCGAGGCCGATAAACAAGTTGCGATGGCGTTGTGGTGTGGTCACTATTCGAGTTTAACAAAAAAGTAAAGTTGGTACGAAGGTAATAATTCTGGATGGAGAATTTTGACCAAATCTTTTAAAACGAGATCGGGGCGGTTGGGCGCCAATTCATAATACAAGCTTCCTCCGGTTTTTCCTTTTTTGCGGTTGAAGGAGTATACTTGTTTGTTTTGAAAAGCTTTGAATTGGTTGTAATGCGGATTGCTGGCTTGCATATCAGCCAACGAATTGAATTGTCCCGAGGTGATCCAGAGTTGGGCATCGTGCGCTTTTTCATAAACGGTTTCAAAGGATAAGGACAAACTACCCGTACCTTTTGTGGCTTTCCAAAGATAGTCGCCATGGGCTTCATTGATTAACAAGCTGCCCCAGCTGTCGCCTTTGGGTAGGTACCATTTGCCTTCAAAAATATCGCCAGCGAGCACGGTCGTTTTTTGTTTCGCTTGGGCGGCGATGGCTTTGGTGCGTTGGTAATCCTGTTCAATTTTGGTAAAAATATCTTCGGCTTTGGCTTGTTCGTTGTACAAGGCCCCAAAAAATTTAATCCATTCGGCGCGGCCTAGCGGCGTTTGTTCGTTCCAATCGCCGTTGAGGATAACTTTTAAGCCGCTTTTTTGTAGGTTGTCTAAAGTCGGGTTATTGTTGTCGATTCCGTAGCCCACAATGACATCGGGTTGGAGTTCGAGCAACACCTCCATGTTTAGGGTTTGGTTGGAGCCCAATTCTTTGATTTTACCTTGATCAATGCGTTGTCGAACCTTATCTGAAGAGATGTAATCTAAGTTGGGGAAACCCACAAGGGTATTGACTTTGCCCAACATTTCTATCGAAGGAATGTGCGTGGTTGAAGTCGCCACCATTTTTTTGATCGGTACAGTGATAGCAGTATAGATTTGAAGCGAATCGGGTAAGGTAACGCCTTTTTTATGCAAAACGTAGGAATAAGTTTTTTTGGCTTCCGGCCAAGGGTTGCGAACAGTTACTACCGTGTAATTTTCGAAGTTTTCAATGGAGAATCCGGTGGCATATTTAACCGTATTCGAGGGTTTTAGAGGCGCAGTGGCAGTGGTGTCCGACTTGCATTGCACCATTACAATGGCGAGAAGAAAAACGAAAAGGAGTCCGGTTTTGCGAAACATGAATTTTTTTTGGCAAAAGTAGGGATTTCGGTTTGGAGTTATGAATTATGAGTTATGAATTATGATTTGTAGACTTTAGACGTTGGACTTTTGATGTAACGTTCAGCCGAGCAGGGACTGCGCCAGCGATTGAAGCGGCATCCCCCGATGCTAAGAGGGGATACAGCGGAAAGCGCGCAAGGCGCCCAAATGAAATTATGAATTTTAAATTATGAGTTATGAATTATGGATTGTGTTTTTATAATTGAAAATAAAAATTACCTTTGCGGGCGTATTTCGGTTGGGTAAGCACGTCTGTGTTTATTCATTAAAAGGGAATCAGGTACGTAATAATTCTAAATTCTAAATTCTGAATTCTAAATTTTATAAATCCTGAGCTGTACCCGCAACTGTATGCTACCAAGCTTGTCATCGCTACGATGCCATTGTTCGAAAGAATGAGAAGGCGGATGACAAGACGCAAGCCAGGAGACCTGCCGTGATATACTGAGTATCAAACTTTCGGGATAAAAGTTTGGGTATGGGTAATTCTATACTTTTTTCCCAGTAGTAGTAATTTTTAGGGAACAAAAATGAACAACAAATGGTGGGGTATTGGTGCCGTATGGGCGCTAGTATCAACGTTGGCGTATGGTCAACAAAAGGAAACATCCCAAGTGAATCAACTGGATGAGGTCGTGATTTCCGACACGAAGTTTGCGCAAAGCAAAGAAAAATCGGGAAAAGTAATTTCAAAAATTTCACAAGACGATTTAAAGAAGCGCAGTGGACAAACCCTAGCTCAAGTGCTGAACAGTGTGGCCGGCGTGGAAATCAACGGGAGTCAAAGTGCCAGCGGTAAAAACTTGGGCTACTACATTCGCGGGGGGCGCAACCAACAAGTGTTGATTGTGATTGACGGGAATCCGGTGACGGATCCTTCTGGGATTAGCTTCGAATTTGATTTGCGCTTGATTCCGGTAGACCAAATTGAAAGTATCGAAATCATGAAAGGCGCGGCGAGTACGTTATATGGAACAGGTGCAGCGACAGCGGTAATCAACATCACTACCAAATCGGCTGGAAAAAAAGTACTGCAAGGAAACGGGTATGCGAACATGGGTTCGAACAATACCGCGCAACAAAGTAAGATTAACGCACAGGAGTTCAACCAAGGTTTTTCAGCGAATGGAACGGCAGGTCAAGTAAGTTATGCTGCTTCAGTGAACAGTACAGAATCGAAAAATATGTCGCAACTCGCCCCCCCAGCTGGACAAACGTATGAAGCCGACCGATTTTCGAGAATTAATATTTCGGGGAAATTGGGTTGGAAAGCCACGTCAAAATTACGATTGGATGTGTTTGGGAGTCAGGACAAAATCCAAAACGCCTACGATCAGGCTTTTGACAATACAGGAACGGGCGATACGCCGTTGAATTCTACAACATCAAAACAAGAACGTTTTGGGTTTTCACCAGCGTATACGTACAATAAGGGCGAGTTCAAAATCAATTCGGCCTACACCAAAATCGCTCGGGATTATGACGAGTATAATTCATGGATGAACCAAATCGACCGTTCGAGTTATGTAGGGCGTTCTGTAGTTGTCGATGCGTTTAATAAGTATACCGTTCGCAAAGACTTGTTTGTGATTGCGGGGGTGAATTACCAGTTTCACGATATGAATTCGGTCACGCCTTACGGATCGATTGCTAAGGACACGACGAAGTTCAACATGGTGGATCCGTATGTAACGGCAGTTTGGAATTCAAAATTTGGATTGAACCTCAATGTGGGTGCCCGCATGAATCACCACAGTGCGTACGGCAATCATTTTGTATACAATGTGAATCCGTCGTATATATTCAAGAACCTTCCTGTAAAATTGATTTCATCGGTGAGTACGGCCTATGTGACGCCAAGTTTGTATCAATTGTACTCCCAATATGGCAATCGTACGTTGCTACCCGAATCGAATTTTACAGGAGAGTTGGGATTTGAAACCCAATTGTTGCAGAAAAAATTGGTATTTACAGCGGTAGGATTTTACCGAGAGCAAACGGATAGTTTTGGGTTTTACACGAATCCGAGTACGTTTCAATCCAACTATATCAATATTGATGGGATGAATAAAGCCAAAGGTGTGGAAACATCCTTGGATTATAAAGTGACACAAGCGGTTCGATTGACGGCCAATTACACCTTTACGCAGGTGGATGAAGCGTTAAATCGATTAATCCCGAAGCACAAAGCGAATGTGGGATTAGAGGTGATTCCGTCTTCCCGTTGGTTTGTGAATGTGAATTACCAATATACGGACGGTCGTCGCGATTTATTTTTTGACGGCAACACCTTTGCTACGGTACCGGTTCAGTTGGGGTCCTACTCCCTTTTGAATGGTTTAGTGAAATATGAATTACTCAAAAATCAGTTGACTCTTTTTGCCTCAGCAACGAATATTTTGAATGAAGAATTTACAGAGAATGTGGGGTATTCCACCCGCGGACGCAACTTCCGTATTGGATTGAACCTGTCTTTGTAAAACCAATTACTTTTCATGTTTGTGATTGCTCTTCCTTGATTAACAGGGGAGAGCAATTTTTTTTGAAAAAAAATACCGTTCCTTTGTAACAATCGAAATTGAGGTTCGTCTTCCTTTTATAAACCGGTACTTACCATGCACCAAAACGAATTTGTACAACTGATTACTCCTTTTAAAGACAAGGTTTTTCGCTTGGCAAAACGGTTATTGGTGAGTACGGAAGAAGCCGAAGATGCCACCCAAGAAGTGATGGTGAAGTTGTGGGCCAAAAACGAAACCTTATCTGAATTGAATAGTGTGGAAGCGATGGCAATGACGATGACCCGGAACTATTGTTTGGATCAGTTGAAATCGAAACGAGCTGGGAATATGAGTATTGCGCATAGCAATTACCAAGATCGGCAAGCGGGATTGCAACAGCAAATGGAGGATGGCGATCGGTTACAATGGGTAGAGCGAATGATTAACGATTTACCCGAACAACAACGGATGATTATTCAGATGCGTGAAGTAGAAGAATACGAATTTGAAGAAATCGCCAACGTATTGGGAATGAATGAAACGGCTGTTCGTGTTGCTTTATCGAGGGCACGAAAAGTTTTACGAGAAAAAATGATGCAAATTGAACAGTATGGAATCGGTTAAAAACATAGAATTATTACTGGAAAAGTATTTTGAGGGCGAAACGAGTATAGCGGAAGAAAAAGTGTTGAAACAGTATTTCACCTCCGAAACAGTGGTGCCTCATTTGGAGCATTATCGTTCTCTTTTCGGGTATTTTAAAGCAGAACAAGAAGAAAAACTGGAACAACCAATAGTGTTGACCTCGCAGAAAACTACACTATACCGATGGTTGGTAGCAGCGAGTATTGCTTTATTGCTTGGCGGTGGATTTTGGTTTACCCAACAAGAAGCACCTCAAAATGCAATAGCCCAATCGGAATTAGGAACTTATGATTCGCCAGAGGAAGCTTTTGAAGAAACGCAAAAAGCATTGGCTATGGTGTCGGGTCATTTGAATACTGGTATCGAGAGCATGGGCTATTTAAACGAATATGAAAATTCTAAAAATCAAGTGTTTAAACAATAATTATCATCAAAAAACGAATCGTATTATGAAAACAATTCTTCAAACTTCAGTAAAGCGTCTATCCAAAGGGATAACTGTTTTGGCCATGTTGTTGGTAGTGCAATTGGCATCTGCACAGGCCGTATTTGACAAATTTGACAACCAAGATGACATTCGTGCCGTCATCGTGAACAAAAAAATGTTCTCCATGATGGCGAAAATGGAAGTCAAAGATAAAGACGGGCAACAGTTTTTAGCCTTAGTTAAAAAATTGGACAACCTTAAAGTATTCATGACAGCCAATGACAAACGTTCGACCGAGATGAAAAACGAGGCGATGAAATATGTAAAAACGGCTGGATTGGATGAGTTAATGCGGGTAACAGAAAAAGGGAAGTCCGTTCGTATCTATGTTCGCTCTGGTGCTACGGAATCACAAGTGAAAGAACTGTTGATGTTTATTGAAGGATCAGGAAAAGATGAAACAGTGCTTATGTCATTAACGGGGAACTTTGATTTGGACGAATTATCAGCATTGACTGAAAAAATGAATTTACCTGGAGGAGCTGAGTTGAAAAAAGCAGGTAAAAAATAAGAACGATGAGTACAGTTGTGCGATTATTTTATGCTCTTACATTTTTATTGAGCTTGTTATTGGTGAGTTGCCAATCAGAGCCTAGCATGCAAAAGTATTTTGTAGACCACCAACAAAAACCTGGATTTAGTGTTTTTGATGTGCCTTCCAGTATTATCAATGCGGACAAAGCTCATTTGAGTGCCGAGCAAAAGCGTGTGTTGGGAACCTTTAAAAAATTGAATGTGTTGTTTTATAAAGCCGATCCCAAGCATCCGCATAAAATGGATGCCGAGCGCAAGCAGATGCAAACGATTTTAAAAGATACGACTCATTACCAGCAATTGATGAAGTTTGGTTCCGGGAAAGACGGAGGTTCTATCAGTTTTGTGGGTTCAGAAGATGACGTTGATGAAATAGTCTTATACGGTTGTAAATCCGATGGTGGATTGGCGGTGATCCGAATTTTAGGTGATAAAATGAATCCTGCGGATGCCATGACATTCTTGTCGGTATTGCAAAGTTCCGAAGTGAATATGCAACAATTGGAACCGTTGAAAGGTATTTTAAAACCGTAATTAGAAATAAGAATAAAAAAAATCCCGAAGCAACCTTCGGGATTTTTTTATGATTTGAAATATTTCCAAGGCACGACTAACATACCAAAACATTCTCCGTGTTCCTTGCCAATGTGTTTGTGGTGCATTTTGTGTGCACGACGAACGGCTTTGGCGTACCGATTGTTGGCATTTCTAAACATTTTGAAACGCTGGTGAATGAAAATATCATGTACTAAAAAGTAAGTCAGACCGTAAGCAAAAATTCCTAACCCAATAGCTAAACCGATGGATAAGATATCATTTTGCCACAGTAAAAAAAACGCAATGCTCACTACAGCATAAAAAATGAAAAAGGCATCGTTGCGTTCAAACCAAGAATCGTGGTCTTTTTTGTGGTGATCGGCATGCAAAGACCATAAAAATCCGTGCATCACATATTTATGTGTGAACCAAGCCATGAATTCCATCATGAAAAAAGTGAGGAAAAAAACTAAAAAATGAATCCACATAACTATAATATATTAAGACGGTAAGTGACATAACAACGCGCCAATAGACCAATTTTTTCGTAATCCGGAACGCGAATGCGGGTGTTGCGAATTTCCATAGAGGGCGTTCGTTTTAATTTGGATAATAATTTTTTATAATAAATGTACGCTGTATACACACCAAATTTAGCTTCCAAAGGTAATTTAATTATTCCTGAGTAGGCCGCTTCAAAGTCGGCTTCAATATCCCGAATAATTTCGGCTTTTGAGGCTTCATCTAAACGGGTTAGGTCGGTATTGGGGAAATAGGTCCGACTCAAATCCTCAAAATCGGCTTTGAGGTCGCGTAAGAAATTCACCTTTTGAAAAGCAGAGCCCAAACGCATGGCTGATTCTTTCAATTCGTCATACCTTTTTTCATCGCCATTTACAAAAACCATCAAGCACATGAGTCCGACCACATCCGCAGATCCGTAAATATATTCTTGATATTCAGAATAAGTATGGTACTTGCTTTTGTACAAATCCATTTTCATACTTTTCATGAAAGCTGCAATCAAATGACGTGGAATATTGTATTGATGTACGGTTTTCTGAAATGAATTGAGTATTGGATTTAAGCTAATTCTGTCGTTTAATGCACGATCTAAATCTTGTTCAAATCGCTCAAATAAAGTTGCTTTATCGTAATCATGAAAGGTATCCACGATTTCATCAGCAAAGCGAACAAAGCCATAAATGTTGTAAATGTCTTGGCGAATGGAGGGGGCTAACATTTTTACGGCCGAGGAAAACGAAGTGCTATAAGCCTTAGTTGTCGTGCGACTGCATTCATAAGAAACTTGATCAAATAGCGATTTCATATTGTATGCGTTTAGTTGTTTTTTTCAATTAATTCGGACACTAGTTTTCCTGAAATTAGGGAAGGAGGAACGCCAGGTCCGGGAACAGTAAGTTGGCCTGTAAAATACAGGTGATTTACTTTTTTACTTTTCAGTTTGGGTCGTAAAAATGCCGTTTGGAGCAGTGTATTTGCCATTCCATACGCATTGCCTTTATAGGAATTGTATTCTTTGATAAAGTCGTTCACACAGAACGATTCTTTAAATAAGATATGTTCACGAACCGGTTGTTCGGTCAATTGTTCTAAACGGGTTATTATTTTATCAAAATACTGATCTCGTAACGCTTCCGTATCTTCCAATCCTGGAGCTAAAGGAATTAAGAATATAGCGGCTTCTTTTCCTTGTGGGGCCGAATTTTCATCCGTTTTCGAAGGAAAACTGGCATAAAACAACGGTTCTTTCGGCCATTCGGGATGGTCATAAATCGAGGCTGCATGCGCATCAAAATCCACATCAAAAAAGAGACTGTGGTGTTCGACGTGCTCTAATTTTCTATCCAACCCAACATAAAACAGTAGGGAAGAAGGGGCGAACGTTCTTTTATCCCAATAAGCCTCAGAATACGCTCTGTGTTGCGGTTCAATCAGTTGTTCCGAGTGGTGGTAATCGGCACCCGAAAGTACGATATCTGCTTTTAGGTATTTTCCGTTCACCCAAACGCCGGTAGCTGTTTTTTGAAAAACCTCAATTTTGTCGACAGGTGCATTCGTATGTATAGTAACCCCTAATTCACGTGCTAATTGTTCCATTCCTAATATAACCGAGTACATTCCGTTTTTGGGATGCCAAGTTCCCAAACCGAAATCGGCAAAATTCATGAAACTATAGAATGAAGGTGTGTCTGAAGGTTTTGCCCCCAAAAACAAGACTGGAAATTCCAAAATGGAAACTAATTTTGGGTTTTTAAACTGTTTGCGGATATCTCTAGAAATGTTACTAAAAAACTGTCCAACGCGAGTAGCGGTTTGTAGTGTAACCAATTCGAGCGGTGAAACCCCGGGACGATAAACCAAATCTTTGATGGCAATATCATAGTTGTCTTGTGCCGTCTTCATGAATTTTTTCAATCGTAGGCCTGATCCTTTTTCGATGGATTCAAATGTTGTTGCGATGGTATCCATGTTATCACTGATTGTGATAAAATCATGAATACCAAAATAGACTTGATAGGCTGGATTTAATTTAATGAGTTCGTAGTAGTCGGAAGGTTTTTTGCCAAAATCAGCGAAGAACCGTTCAAATACATCGGGCATCCAGTACCACGTTGGTCCGATATCAAAGGTAAATCCATCGCGTTTGAGTTGGCGCGCTCGACCACCAATCGTACTGTTTTTTTCGTAAATAGTTACGTTGTTACCCGCTTTCGCCAAATAGCAAGCGGCAGCTAATGACGAAAATCCAGATCCTAATATTGCAATTTCTTTTTTCATATTGTTTAACAAATATAGTAAAAAGTTAAACAATTTACTGTCTTTAAGAAAAATTTACAACTGTCCCAATAAATCGGTGATGGATTGAAAGACCTTTGTAGTGCTATTTAATTTTTGTTTTGAAATATGTTCTGTCATGCGACCGATAAGCCATAATTCATTGGTTTCATTATTGGTTGCTTCTTGAAGTTCTTTTACATATTCATTGACTTCGTCTGCAGTGGGTTCAACGGTAATATAGCCGATGAAGGTAATATTGGAGAAATATTTTTTCACATCGGCGAGATTATCTACCGGTACACTTTCTCCTAGGTAGACCGTATTGTAACCGCGGTAATTCAATTCATAATTGAGGTACATTAATCCCAATTCATGAATTTCGTTTAAAGGTAGAAATAAAACAAACGTTTTGTCATCATGAAGTGCAGGTTTTTTTATTACCTCTTCCGTATTTATTAGTAATTTTAATTTTATAAGATAGCTGATAAAATGTTCGTGTGCAGGTGTGATGGTATCCGACTGCCATAATTCGCCCAATTCTTCCATCAGTGGGATGAATACTTCGAAAAACACTTCATTGAAGCTCTTTTCGGACAACAATTCGTTATAAGTTTCAAAAAAGAGTTTTTGATCAAAATTCATCATCGCCAATTTAAAGGCGCTAATGGCATGATGTTTGGCGCTTTTTTGTGAAACGATTCCCCTTACTTTTTCTTTAATTTCTTCGTCGGAAAGGGTTGAGATTTTGGAAATTTTATACCCGTAATCGTGCAGTAATGTGATATTTAATAGCTTTTGAAGTGCTTTGATATCATAAAAACGAATGTTGGTATCTGTGCGCATGGGTTCAAAAACGTTATAGCGTTTCTCCCAAATGCGGATGGTATGGGCTTTAATACCGGAAAGATTTTCTAAGTCTTTGATACTAAAAGTATTCTTGACGTTATTCATTACTTTGTTGTTTTGTTTAACAAATGTAGTTAAATAATTAAACAAAAAGTAAAATTTGATTTATTTTTATTTATTTAACCAATCACTAACATTTTCTTGGGAGGGTTTTAGAGTTATAAATATTAATTTTAATCTAACATTCAGGGTTCATTGTTTAATTTAATACTATTAGGTATGAATCGAATTCTTTTATTTGCAAGTCTTTTTTTGGGTTTTTTGGGAAGTGCACAACAGTCTTTTGATGTGCCATTTGTAGTTACTCAAAATTTAGCAGCCCAATTTCCAAATCATTCAACAGTAGAGTGGCAACATGATTTTAGGGGTAAAAATTCAGAAAATGAAGTGTTTGTTGCTCATTGGATTGAAAAAAATAAAGCTTTTGAAATTGTTTTTTCGAAGTCAGGTGCCATTCAAGTTATTGAAGAGTCTATTGCGTTTAATGAACTTCCCAAACAGGCAAAACAATATTTGGCGAAAAATTATCCTACAAATCATCTCGATGTCGCTTCCAAAGTTAGTGACGGAAAACGGCTCACCTATGAAGTAGGCATTGAACGTGATGGAAAATTTATAGATATACAATTTGATGATACGGGGTATTATCTTCAAACGGTTGAAAAAAATAGTAATTAGTGCTTAAATTCTTTTTCCATGTCGGTTCCTAAATCGTAAAGTAACCATTGTTTTTGTTGGACTGCGGCATATTCTTTATGAAGAAGTTTCAAGAAATCTTTTACACCAATGGGTTCGTTACCGTTTCCATGGATGAGGACAATACTGCCTTGATAGACTTCTTGGCCTTTTGCTAACCAGGCATCACAACCTATCGGAATTAAACCCATGGCGGTAATTTGAGTTACTGCATTGGCGCTAGAGATTAAGCCAGGAAAACGAAAATAGATTGAAGGAATAAGATGATGTTCTAAGAGCGCCACTTCATTTTTTAAAACTTCATCGGTTATCGAGGTCCCTTTTTCAAGGATAAAATTTTGGTTCAAAGGGAGGTTAGGGTCATAATGATGGTTAAAAGTATGATTGATCCATGTTATTTTGATCTTGTTTTTCTTTTCTAAGTTGGTTAACCATTCAATATCTTGTTCGTGAGTCATTAAAAATTTTCCTGTAATGGATAATCCAACAGGAATGGGTTGTTCATTGGTTGGAAAAGTTTTAATTAATTCTAAAAATAAATCTCGGTCTAAAGGTTTGTGGGACGGACAAAGATCGATAGTGAGTGTAATTCCTTTTTCATTTGGAAATCGATGACTAATGCCCGCATCTTGTAATGGGATTGCATTGGTATTTGCTTCTTCAAGTGCTTTTTTGTATGGCGAAGAATTGGACGTCAATGAAACAATCGGTTGTATTTGGAGTGACTTTAGCGGGATGACTTTTGTTTGAAGTGAGGTAGTACTTACTGCTAGTCCCCATTTTTCTCCAAGTTGGTTGAATTCACGTAAAAGTATCCATGTGTTGTTTTCTTGAATAAAAGTTCCTAACTGGACGGTGTAGTTTGAAATGGAGTTGTTTTGAGCTGCGCAGAACAGACTTGTGAATAGCAGCAACCGTAAGCAAAAAGTAAGTTTCATGGCAAAAAATTTAGTCTAAAGATACATTAACTATAGGGAATTGTACTTTTTTAAAAATAATAATTTTAGAGAAGAACAGAGCAAAGTCACGAGGGATTCTGCTTCGCAGTTCCCATAAAGGGCCGCTTTGAAAAAGAAAAGGACAAATAGAAATTTTAAAATAAATTTTAATTTCAGAAGTGAACGGAGTAAAGTCACGAGGGATTCTGCTTCGCAGTTCCCACAAAGCTCCGCTTTGAAAAAGAAAAGGACAAATAGAAATTTTAAAAAAAAAATTTAATTTCTATTTGTCCTTTTCTTTTATTCGTGACCACGATGGGATTCGAACCCATACGCCTTGCAGCACCACCCCCTCAAGATGGCGAGTCTACCAATTTCTCCACGTGGCCAAAACAAAAAAAGTCATTCGCACGCGAACAACTTTTGTTTGTGACCCGACTGGGGCTCGAACCCAGGACCCCAACATTAAAAGTGTTGTGCTCTACCAACTGAGCTATCGAGTCAGTGCATTCTATTTTGTTTTGACATAAGGTCTTTGTGACCCGACTGGGGCTCGAACCCAGGACCCCAACATTAAAAGTGTTGTGCTCTACCAACTGAGCTATCGAGTCAATAACATTTCTTGAATGCGGGTGCAAATATAAGGCGATAAAATTAATTTTTCAAAGCAATTTTATTTTAAATTTACCTTTTTTTAAATTTCATTCTTAACGCCTTAATTCCTAAGGTTTTACTTTATGCAGAAAGTTGTTTTAACGGGTTATATGGGGTCTGGGAAGTCGGTCGTGGCTGCTCAAATAGCCCAGAAATTACACTGCGATTGGATTGATTTAGATCAAGAAATTGAAAAAGTTGCAGGAATTTCAATTGCAAAACTCTTCGAGTTGAAGGGTGAATTGCATTTCCGAAAACTGGAACACGAGTTGTTTACCCAATTGGTAACAAGTTCTGAATCATTAATCATCAGTACTGGTGGAGGAACACCTTGTTATTATAACAATCATCAATTGTTACAACACACTGATGTAGCCTCTTTTTATCTAAAGGCTGCAATTCCGACCTTAGTCAGTCGATTGCAAAATGAGCGCATGAAACGCCCTTTATTGGCTAATTTAACGGATGTCGATTTAGAGGAATATATTGCCAAACATCTATTTGACCGGAATTTCTATTATTTACAATCCAAGTTTGTAATCACAGTGGACGAAAAGACAGTGGAACAAATTGCAGATGAAATTATTGGGCGACTAACTTAAAACGGCATACGATTCGTTCTCTTCAAAAACTACGGAAACATGTTCTTGGGATGAAGTTGATAATGAAATGCCTTTAAAATCTACTTTTATTGGGAATTGTTTGTGGTTGCGGTCAACAAGTACAGCCGTTTTAAATTTTTTTAAAGGGACCTCTAAAAAATGTTTTACACCATACATTAACGTGCTACCCGAATTCAATACATCATCCACCAAAACGACTCCTTTGCCTTGATATTCTTGGGTAGAAATTGAGGTTGTAATAGTGTCTAAAGGATTTTGCTTATCGATATAAACTTCACAAAAAATTACTTTGACCGGAGAAATACTTTCTAAAGTTGAAGCAATGCGTTGGGCTAAAACCGAACCATTTGAGGCGATTCCAGCGATAACTATGGTTTCTTCTTCCACAAAAGTTTCATAAATCTGATACGCGATACGTTTGATTTTATGTTCGATTTCTTGATGACTTAAAATGGTGTTCTGACTCATGGTAGTGTGTTGTTGCGTTATTTTTTGATAAAGATAAAAAAGAGTTCGTTGCCTTTACGCGGAGGAATAGAATTGTAGGCTGTTTCTAATGTTTTTATTTTGAAATATGGAGAAAATCGATGGATGTATTCCTCATTTGATCCGCCAAAGGGTGGCCCCGATTCTGTAAGTGGGAATTGGAATAAGAGTCCGATTAATTTCCCTCCTTTTGCTAAAAGTCGGTGCATATGCTGTACATATTGATCCCGTAAACTGGGGTCTAGAGCACAATAGAACGTTTGCTCAATAATTAAATCGTAGGCTGCTGAATGTTCAAAAAAATCAACGTGGATTAGTTGTTTCGGGTTTACTTCGGGTAAGCGATTTTGAATGTTAAGCAACGGCTGATGGGCAAAATCCAAAACATAGACATTCGTAAAACCATGAGTGATTAAATATTCAAATTCATAACTGTTGCCGCCACCGGGGATTAGTATACGAATTGACTTATCTTCAATTTGGTCCAAATAGGTTTTTAAGGGTGCGGTAATGTTGCCCACATCCCAACCCGTTGATTGGGTTTCGTATCGATTTTGCCAGTAGGCACTATTCAGTTTCGTCATCGCTCCAAGTATTTTCCTCCAATTCGTCCAAATCGCGACGGTCTTTTTTGGTGGGGCGTCCGGTTCCGGCCCTGCGGTAGTGTTCTTTGGATAATCGCAACAGTTCGAGATGTGCAAAAGCTTCCGCTGGCGTATTGTCCTTGCGATAAATGTCAACTAACTTCGCTCCAACCCGATTGGGCGGTAAATCCAATACCACAATTTCATAGGTAATTTGATCTTTACGGAAGTGGATAGAATCACCTGGATAGACTTCGCGAGAGGCTTTACATACTTGGTCATTCACGGAAACTTGGTTTTTTTTACAAGCTTCCGTTGCGATATTTCGAGATTTGTAATAACGCACACACCACAGGTATTTATCGACTCTCATAAATTGCTAAAAACTACGTTAAATAGTTTACAAAAATAAATCAATATTGTATCTTGCGGGCATTAAATACAAGAAAAAATGCGTTTAAGAATTTTGTTGAGTATTGCTGTTTTTGCTAGTGTAATGCTCTTTTCCTGTTCAAAAGATAACAACAGTACTGTAGTTATTCGTGACAAAGCAGAACAATATGCCACAGACATTGCCGCCATTGATGAATTTATTGACACGCATTACATGGAAGTAGATCCTCTTACTTACGATGTAGATTTTGTAGAAATCCCAGAAAATGGGACACAGCAATCCATTCGTGAGCAAACCCAATATCCCTTAAAAGATACTTTAATTACTCAAGATGATGTAGATTATAAAGTCTATTTTTTAAAGTTTAGAGAAGGAACACAAAAACGTCCTACACAAGTGGATTCCGTTCATGTAGCCTATAAAGGTATTAATTTGGATCTTTCGGTTTTTGATGAAGCACCCGTTGCCAATTGGTTTACACTGGAAACAGTAATTACCGGTTGGGCACATATGATTCCTAATTTTAAATCGGGTACCTACACCAACGTTCCTGGCCAACCTTTGCAGTATGACAATTATGGTGCTGGTGTAGTATTTTTACCTTCTGGTTTGGGCTATTTTAATGGGTCGTCCACCAATATTTCACCCTATTCTCCTTTGATTTTTTCATTTAAATTAATTGAAGTCCAATACAAAGATCACGATCGTGATAAGATTTTCTCTAAAGATGAACGAAGTTTTCCGTTAACCAATTGGAGTGATAATCCCAAAGATTTTGATTCCGATGGGGATGACAAAGCCAATTATGTTGATGTAGATGATGATGGGGATGGTTTTCTAACCCGAAACGAATTGTTGTATACCGTGAATGGGACCAATTACTACTATCCTTTTAATGGTGCTTTGGTAGATGATCCAACAACACCTAATGTGGATGAACGCAGAGGGATTCCGAGAAAATATACAGGACCCGTTGTCAATGGAGTAGCCACTCCCGTGGATGAAGATTTTACCGCTAATCCTCGATTACGACGTCATTTAGATCCAACAGCAACGCCTGTTAATCCATAAAAAAAGCGGTCATTTGACCGCTTTTTTATTTTTATTATTGTCCCATTTTTTTTCGCTCTGCGACAAAGGCCTTTAATTTTTTACCGTATTTGGTTTTGGCAATTTTTGGGCTGATTGATTTATCTATGGTGTCCAAATATTTTAAAGTCACATCGGGAATCTCCGCCAAAGTAATATAAGGAGCGATTTCATAATCCCCGTGGTTCACGACAAAATTTGTAGTTGTGAGGTAACGTCTTCTCAAATTATCGTCTTGTTCTTTTTGGATGCTGTCAATACGAGCCGTATTTTTTTCATTAATAGCGATTAATCGTGCCTGAATCAAATCCAAATTTTTATTGATTAATCGGGACATCATTAGTCGGTACTCATTGTATAAATCTTGGTTTTTCGAACCTTTAATGGTCGCATCAGCCGTAAAGTAATCCAATGAAGTTTGAATGGTCATACTGCCTGGTTCCGCAAAAAACGGCAGGTTGTTGTCAATGGAATTTGTTACGCCTCGATCCAAAAACAAATACAACATTTCGGGTTCTTTTAAATCGATATGTGTACTGAAATCCGATTGACCATTGAATTTTAGCGTGTCAATAGGAACCAATTTCGAACTGTCATTTAGACGCTGAATGTATAACGTTCCTTTTTTAAATCCTTTTATGGTTCCACTGATGTCTAAACCGTCTTTTGGTTTTTTCTCCTCAGCACAAGAAGCCAAAACTAGAGCAGCGAATCCGCCTATAATACTATTGCGCATGGTTTTAAAATTTTCACAAAGATGAAAAAAAATCCTCAATCTGTTTTACAAATTGAGGACTTTAAAAAACGGGTCTATTCAAGTTTATCCTTTCAACCAGGATTCTTTCAATCGGTTTTTGGTGGAGTCGATAACCATAAATCCTTCCGACTCACTATACGAAAATAATGCTTTTCCTTTTAATGTCAGCGTTTTACCGTCTCTTTTTATTGTTAAAGTTACGGATTCGTTTTCGTTCCATTGTTGGACTGTATCCATTAGAGATGCAATGTCATCCATTGAGAACGCTTTTTCATTAATGGCTACAATAACATCATTCGCTTTTAATCCCATGGATTTCATGAATTCTGACAATTCAACGCTCTCGCGAACTGTGATTTGTTTCTCAGCATTAGCCGTAATACAGGGAGTATATTTTAAAAAGAATGGATTGTCTTTTTTCTTCACTTTTCCTTTTCCAACACCCATTTTAGCGAAATAAACATCATAGTCTATGGGAGTTGTTCCAGAAACATGCGTACGCAGAAAATCACCTACTTCAGGATAGGTAAGCGCTACAACACGATCAAATAGAGCACTGTCCTCAAATGGACGCGATGGGCCGAATTCATTGGTTAATTTTTGCATTAAATCCAAAACACCACGCTCCCCATTACTTTTTTCACGAATAATGATGTCCAAACACATGCCAATCAACGCTCCTTTTTCATATACATTGGTGTATTGATCTTTATAGGGTGCCTTCAAAACATTCTGACTCATTTCTGTAAACGACATATTGTCTTTGAATTGTTTGGCATTTTTAATTTTACTGCGCATTCTTCCATAAAAGTCATCTTCACTGATTAACCCTTGATTGACTTGGAATAAATTGGCGAAATATTCCGTAATTCCCTCATACATCCAAAGGTGTTGCGACATTTTCGGCGCATTGAAATCAAAATAATGGATTTCGTTCGAATGCACACCCAATGGCGTTACAATATGGAAGAATTCATGCGAAACCACATCAATTAATTGTTTGCCCAACATTTCTTTGCCCATCATCTCAGGGAAAACTACAGTTGTCGAGGTATTGTGTTCCAAAGCTCCAAATCCTTTAGCATCCGCTCCAGTTACATTGGATAAATACAATAAAATGGAATATTTTTTATTGTTGTTAATCGGACCCAAAAACTTTTTCTGAGCACGAATCATTCGCTCAATATCGGGGGAAAGGGCAGCGGCATTGTGTTTTCCACTGGGAGAATAAATGCTAAATAAAATCTCCATGCCGTCAACAGTAAAGGTTGTGTAATCCGGTTTGGCATACATAATCGGATTGTCTACTAATTCGCTGTACCGATTGGCTAGAAATAAATCTTCTGTCGAACTTGGGTCTGAATCCGTCAATGATGTGGCACCAAATAATCCTTCGGGATGACTGATTTTTACCAAATACGGTAGGTCTTTTTTACCTTCGAAATAACCAATAAATCCGTGTTGGTTAATCATAAAGTTTTTATCCGCTAAAATATTGGTTCCAGCCGGTGAAAAAATACCTTCGCCAAAACGCATACTTTTTTCGGTATCGTAAGTGTCATTCACAAAATAGGTCAAAGTTTTTAACTTTTGAGCGTCTTTAATTGACCATGAGTTTTTGTCCAAAGTAGTTACCGTTAATGGATTTCCGTCTTTGTCAAAAGCCTTTACTTCTTCAATCATTTTTCCATAATCATCTTCAGAATAAGTGCCTGGAATGATTTTGGGCAAATGATACACAATTTCAGTTTCTTGAATAGTTGGAGCTGTAATGGTGACTTTTACTTTATCATCTTTCACCTGAATTAAATCCAAGTGAACACCCACGTCGTTGCGTAATTGTTCCGTCTTTGGTGCAGAACCGCAACCGATAATGAATAATGCCGTTGCGAACGAAAGAAGTATTTTTTTCATAAGGATAATTTTCGTTCGATAAGTAGCTCAATTTTACTTTTCGTTACAATTGTTGGACAAATTGTGTGATAATTGCTACCAACTTGGGTTCTACAGGTAATGTGCCGTCGGTATATGCTGCTGTATTTAGCTCTAATGTTGGCGTATTTTTCAAAACATGATTCATGTCTTTTATAATTTCTAATTGCGCTTTTGGATAGGCTTTTTTCAAAAGTTCGGCATCTTTCACTTGTACTTGTAAATCTTGATCACCATTGATAATCAGTACCGGAATGGTTAATTTTTGAATTTCGGTATACGGATTGTACTGAAACCAAGACAGTAGGTATGGGATCACCGTAGGTCTAAAAATAGCCGCTGTATTTTCAACTTTTGTGTCACAACTCCATTTCCCTGTGGATTTCATGGTATCTATGCATTGTTGTAGTGAGGCAGCCGCTTCAGGGTGGTCTTTGGTCAATTGTTCCGTTAGAATTTGATCAGCTGGGCGACCCGGACCTGAAATGGAAATATATCCAGCGACGCCCTTTTGTGCCGTTAGCATCCCAATTAGCGAACCTTCACTGTGCCCAGCGATGATTATCTTTGTATAACTATTTTTGGATTTAAAATATTCCAAAACACTGGTAGCATCAACGACCATGTCTTCAAAGCGCAATTTGCTTTCATCTAAGGTTTTATTGATGATTTGGGCAATAATGCGTTTGTCATAACTAAAAAAAGCAATGCCATTTTGTGCGAGTTGTTGGCCTAAATATTTATAACAATTGGTGGACAAACCGGGTTGGTTGCCATTTCGATTTGTTGGCCCGGAACCGGCAATGAGGATTACAAGTGTGGTCGAACCCGAATTGGGTTGCATCAAACTTCCTTTGATTAATGGGTTAATTTCAATTTCTTGGGAAGTAAATGAATTTTGTCCCACGGCAGTCAATGAGAACCAAAAGAGTAGCAATTGTAATACAGGTTTCATAGGTTATGATTTTACCTAACGAATGTATGAATTTTAATAATGGTATTTAGCGCTTGGAGATTTTATTTCCCGTGATTTGGCGTTGTAAAGTACACTTGAAGCGATCGATACCATTCACTCTTTTGTGGGCATGTTTAGTCGCTCTTCCTTGAACGCGAGCCCGCCACATCCGAAAGCTGGACGGCTTCATTTCCCGTCGCATTAAAGTTATGGTTTCTTGTTCCGATAAACCAAATTGATACGTAATCGCTTCGAATGGCGTGCGATCTTCCCAAGCCATTTCAATGATGCGGTCAATTTGCTCTTCGGTTAACGTACTGTAATCCATAGTGGCAAATTTCGAATTTACCAATGAAAAAGTACGATGAACAAGCGTTAAATTATTCTTGTGAAGGTTTACGAATGGGTTGGAACGGAATCTTCAACAAATTCCCTAAAGCATTGTTTTCTTTGGGGTCCATGTGCGTATCCACACCATAAATAAGCTGTTCACGTTCCATATAGGAAAAGGTGCCAAAAATTCGATCCCAAATCGAAAAGATGTTTCCGTAATTACTATCGGTATACGGTAATTGGTAATGGTGATGAATTTTATGCATGTCGGGTGAAACAATGAAAAAGCTTAAAATCTTATCGAGTTTTTTAGGTAAACAAATATTCGCATGATTGAATTGGGTAAAAACCACCGACAAGGTTTGGTACAAAAACACCATCCACATGGGGCAACCCACAAGTAAAACCCCAATTGTAGTGAAAGCAAAACGAATCACACTTTCACCCGGATGGTGACGGTTTCCTGAGGTTGTATCAATGTAAGTATCCGTATGATGAATTAAGTGAAAACGCCACAACAAGTACCAGCGGTGTTCAAAATAATGGGCCGCATAGGCACCAATTAAATCCAATAGTAGGAGTCCGCTAACAGTATACAGCACCATTGGCATTTTTGGCAACCATTGTAATAGCCCAAAATGATGCGTTGTAACCCAATCGGCGGTGAATAACAAAATAAACGCCAAAAGGAAATTGATGATAATGGTGGTCAGGGTAAAAAATAAATTAATGCCCGCATGTTGCCATTTGTTGTATCGAAATTTAAAAAAGGGAACGGCACTTTCCAAAATCCAGAAAAAGGCGATGCCTCCTGCTAAGATGGCGGCACGATGGGAGGAAGGAATGGATTCAAAGTAAGCAATGAGTTCGTTCATACTATTTCGATTTACTCAAAAATACAATTTATTTCAATATCCGAAACGTGAGGTTAATGCGGGGTCCTATGGGTTTGGTCGTCTTCGGAATTTGGTGTTTCCAAAAATGTTGGGTTGTTCCTTTCATTACCAGCAAACTACCGGACGTTAAATTGATTTTGAGTTTTGCGTCTTTGATTGTATTGTGTTGTAAATGAAACATACGTTCCGCCCCCAAACTTAGCGAAGCAATCACTGGATTTCGGCCGAGTTCTTTTTCATTATCCGCATGCCAACCGTTACTGTCTTGGCCATTGCGGTATAAATTTAGTAACACAGTAGTAAACCGTTCTTCGCAAACCGCTTCGATTTCTTCTTTTAAAAAAGTTAATAAAGGTGTCCAAGGATGAGGTTGCATCACAATATTTGAATACGCATACGGTTTTCCTTCATTGCCAAACAAAGCCGTGAGTCGGGGTTGGGCATGCGTTTTACCATATACAGTAATAGAATCCTGTTGCCAAGGAATTTCCGATTGCAATTTTTGAAAAAAATCAACCGCTTTTTCCTGACCTAAAAAGTTGGGATACAAGATGATTTCAGCATCGGGGACAGCAAATGCAATAGGCTCTTGAAAATCAAAAAGTGACATGCTCAAAGATAAACACTCTATAAATTATTTCCAATTTAAAGTAAAGGCTGCGAAAAGTCAATGTAATAATACGCCCAAATCATCAATACGAATTGCAAAGGCAAACGCAAATAAAGTAGCCAAACGGGTAATCCCAGTCGGGCTTCCTTGAATATCGCCATATAGATATTCGCGGGAAATATGACTACCAATAAAACAATTATCGACAAGGCTGCAATGTTGGTAAATCCAGAAATACATAAGCAAATGCCCAAAAGTATTTCTAAAAATCCAGTCATCTCATTGATGAATTTTTTATTCGAAAAAAAAGGAGGTATAATTTTATAGTAGAGTTTGGGGTTCCGGAAATGATTGATGCCAGCCACTATGTAAATTAGGGACATGACATACAAATGCCAGGGTTGCTCCATGTTTAGTTCGATTTTCGAAGCGAATGTAGTAAAATTTTAACATTTAATATAAAAAAATTCGCTCAAAAAGTTTCGCTATCAGGTAATTACTCCTTCTTTTTAAGATTGATATTCATCAAAACAATAGCGAAAATAATGAGAGCAATTCCCGTCCATTGCAGAAAAATCACTTTTTCATTCAAGATAACAAAGGCCATCATTACGGATACAGGAAGTTCTAAAGCCGAAACGATACTGCCCAAGCCAATCCCCGTAATTGGAAATCCGGCATTCATTAAAATTGGAGGAATGATGGTGCCAAAAAGCGCTAAGAAAATTCCCCATTTCATGAAAATAGTGAAATTGAACGGTGTATTTTGGGTAGCCAATGCAAATCCAAAAACGATAATCGCTCCGCCCAATAACATGTATAAACTGCGTTGTGCAGAAGAAATACCGATAGCCACACGATTAGCCGTAAACATAGTTGTAGTAAAGGATGCGGCAGCCATTAATCCCCAAAAAATGCCACGCCAATCCAACGCAACAGCATTATTTAAGATATTGGTTGCCAGTATTGTTCCCGTTAATACAATCAGAACAGCAATAATTTTTTGTCCAGAAGGGGCTCTTTTCTCTAAAATCCATTCCAACAAAACACCCATCCAAACTGTTTGCATCAGCAATACAATGGCAATGGAAACATTGATGTAACGCACGCATAAATAATAGAAAACACTCGTCATTCCTAAGGAAGTTCCGGCCAGCATCAAGTTAAAGATGTTCTTTGGAGTTGCTTTTTCAACCGCTCTTTTGGCTTTGGATTTATTGAAGGCATTGATCAAAAGCATCCCTACAATTCCGTAAATAAATTGGGAAACGGTGACTTCAGCCGTGGTATAGTTTTCGCCGTAAGCTAATTTTACAAAAGTGGCTAACATCCCATAACTTGAAGCCCCTAAGCCGACTAATACTACCCCTTTGAATACGTTCGATCCTGACATTTTCTAAAATTTAAAAAGCCGGCAAAGATACGCCATTACTTTTCAAATTGACAAGATTCCGGTTTGATTTCTTTAAAAAATGCCGGTTAGCCCCGCTTGTTGAATACCAATTAGTTTGGGGTCAAAGGCTAGTTTTTGTTCCAAAATTCGGGCGTACACACTTCGAAAATCGGTCTCATGTTGCAAGTCGCCTTGGGTTAACTGACTTAAATTTGGGTTTTTTCCAATAATTTTTCCCGAAGTATTGCCGCCAATAATAAACATGGGCGCTGCAGTGCCGTGGTCGGTTCCGTTCCCGTTGTCTTTCACCCGTCGGCCAAATTCAGAGAAAACAACTAAGGTAACTTGAGGCAACAAACCCGCTTTTTTCATTTCTTGGTAAAACGCAAAAACCGCCTCATCCAGTTCGCCCAATTTGTTTTTATGCACCGCCAATTGATTATCGTGGGTGTCAAAACCGTTGTGACTGGTGTAATATACTTTGGAGTGCAAATTCCCTTTGATCAATCGGGCTATCCATTCTAAATTTTTGCCCAACTGACTCTTCGGATACGTCACTTCGGTGGTGGATTGGGCTATGGCATTGCGAATGTCATCGGCGCCTTCAGTAACGGAGCGAGCAATTTTTCGCACAAAGTCCAATTGGGGATTGTCGGATAATTTGGTACTGTCACTTTCGTTTTTACTGCGAAAACGCTCCGGATCTTTCAACGTAATGGCATTGGGTTCTTTACCTTTGAGTGCCAAATTGTCAATACTGTCCAAGTTGACAGCTCCCGTGGGATGATGTTCTTTGTAATGCATGTCCAAATAGCGTCCCAGCCAACCTTCATTCAGAAATTCTTGCGATCCTGAGGCCGTTTGCCAAATTTCTTGACTGCGAAAATGCGATCGGTTAGGTTCGGGGTAACCCACATTTTGCACTACACACAGATCACCATTTTGTTGGATTGTTGCCCAGTTTTTTAAAGCCGGGTGCCAACCCATTCCGGTGTTCTTCCCTATAATTTCACTTTTGGGAATGCCTACATTTTTACGGTATTCATAATACAACGGGTCATCAAAAGGGATGAAGGTATTGAGTCCGTCATTGCCGCCATTCAATTGAATAAAAACGACGCACGAGTCGCCAACCACGCCAGTTCGATGTGATCCCATCGCGTGTAAAAAGTCGGGAACAACTAAAAGTCCACCCGTAAAAGTACCTGTTAAGCTTAAAAAGTTTCTACGATGCATCTTAAATCAATTGAAATTCTGGTGTTTTTATGATGTAATTGAATAACCGAATAACGGCTTGTTGGGCATTGGCACTTTGGCCATCAAAATCATATTTTAAGACCGATTCCATGTCTTTTTGGAGTTCGGGACTTACCTGAAAAAGCAAACGGTTGCTTAGTTTTTGAATGATTTCCACATTGGAATCGGTAGGTGAAAAAGCAATCGATATATTTTGTGGCTCATTTTTCATTTTTGGAACATCCCCATTTTCAGGAGCATCTTTAAAAATCCTTCGGTTTAAGAGTCGGCCACTACAGAGCAAATCGCCACTGTTTTGTCGTTGCAAATAGATTTGAGAGGTAAGCCAACTCGTACCGCCATCCCAGCCTTTGACATTGGGTTGGTTGAATAAATCCATGCCTTGTTGTCGTAAAAAGAAAACCAAAACGGGAATATTCGGCGCTTTAATTTGAAGTTCGTCATGGAGTTGTGCGATAAATTCCAACGGATTTTTAATCTTACTCCCTGCAGTAGGTTTGGCGTATTCTTCCGTAAAAATTTTGAGTAACAAAGGTTGGATTTCAAAATTGACTTTTCGAAAATAATCCCCATAATAGGTTACCAATTTTTCGTCGGGGGTATCAAATATGAACCATTTCAAGATTTTACGAGTGATTAAATAAGGAATTTTGGGTTGTTCAAAAATTTGATCGACCAAATCATCGGCTTTGAAATGCCCTGTTTTCCCCAAGTAAGTAATCGTATCATTATCCTCGATACGCGGACGGTATTGCGCTTTGGTTTCGCCAAGATTCAAGCCAGCCAAAGCTTTGGCACCATTTTTAATATCTTCTTCTGTATAATTTCCGATGCCTAAAGTGAAAAGTTCGAGCAGTTCCCGACTCAAATTTTCATTGATTTCACCACGTTTGTTGTCCACATTGTCCAAATACCGAATCATGGCGTTGGTTTGTATGACGGCTTTGGTCAGGGTTTTAAAATTACCAAACGCCATTTCTCGAAGAAGTTGGTTGTGTTGGTAAATCCACCAATTCACTTTTACTTTCTGACTGGTTGCCACAAAATGATTGTGCCAAAACAGCACCATTTTCTCGCGCAAAGGAAATTCAGCCTGAAGTAGCTCCTGAAGCCACCATTGTTTGAGTTCAACTCCTTTTTGAATTTGCTCTTTGATTAATTTTTTAGCTTCTTCGGATTGCCCATTTTTAAATTGTTGGCGTTTCTCCCGAAGTTCTAACAACGACTTTGGATCGTCCTTCAAACAGGCGGGCTCGGTTTGTGAAAAAGGCGCTTTAAAGGCTTTTTTCAAAAACGATTCCATTCCCAAGGCTTGAATAGTGGGTGCTTGACGGTTTGAAAATCCGAGGCGTAAAGACCAAAGATGTGGAAGTTCCATGCGGTTCAGTTTTTTGATAAGACTACTTTTAACAGTTAAGGTTTAAATATTTTTTAAAAAATGGAGTTATCCTAATAACCAACCTTTCATCCATGAGACATGTAGTTATCGCTTTTGTGTTACTTTTAATTTGTTGTAATAATGGTAGTTCCAAGGAAAATAAGCCACTTGCGCCACCCGCAAAATCCTATGTTAAAAATCACCAAGAAGCTCTTGCCTATTGTAAAAAGAACGGGTTTAACACCAACTTTTATTATTTAGTGGATTTAAGTGTGCATCCCGGAAAGTTTCGGTTTTTTGTATACGACTTTAAAAAAGATTCTATTACGCATAAAAATATTGTGACTCATGGCAGTTGTGATGTCTTTGAAGAAAATCCTGATCAATGGGAAAAAGCAAAATTTGATGCCCGTCAAAATAGCCATTGTAGTATGAAAGGCAAATTCAAAATTGGAAAACGGGATTACAGTTCATGGGGAATTAAAGTCAAGTATTGGTTGCATGGTATGGAAGAACAAAACAAATCTGCCGTTGATCGAGTGGTAGTTTTACATTCGTGGAGTGCCGTATCCAATACTGAAATTTATCCGCGTGTGAGTCCGCTAAGTTGGGGCTGTCCCGCGGTTTCGGATGCTTTTATGCGGATTTTGGATCAACAATTGCAAACGACTTCACGTCCCGTTTTGCTTTGGATTATTGATTAATATAAATAAAAGTTTATATATATTATTTAAAACATAAATAAAAATATATGAATTTACTTTTTCAACTTTGCATCGTTAAATCAGAAAACGATGACAAGAATTACAATTGCAAAAGGGGATGGAATCGGTCCAGAAATCATGGACGCTACCTTATCCATTTTAAATGCTGCCGGTGCAGCCTTGGTGTATGACGAAATTGAAGTTGGAGAGAAAGTCTATCTTTCAGGGAACACTTCAGGGATTGCTTCCGCTTCTTGGGACACGATTCGTCAGAATAAAGTTTTTCTCAAAGCACCAATCACCACTCCTCAAGGAGGTGGATACAAAAGTTTGAATGTTACCACCCGTAAATTTTTAGGGTTGTATTCTAATGTTCGTCCTTGTCTTGCTTTAAGTCCGTATGTCGCCACCAAACATCCTGCGATGGATGTGGTAATTATTCGTGAAAACGAAGAAGATTTGTATGCAGGAATTGAGCACCAACAAACGGACGAAGTGGTGCAATGCTTAAAATTAATCAGTCGCCCCGGTTGTGAAAAAATCATCCGTTATGCTTTTGAATATGCCCGCGCTTTTGGACGTAAAAAAGTGACCTGTTTCACCAAGGACAATATTATGAAACAGTCCGATGGGTTATTTCACAAAGTTTTTGATGAAATCGCGGTGGAGTATCCCGAAATTGAAAATGAACATTGGATCATCGATATCGGTGCCGCCAAATTGGCTGATACTCCGGAAGCATTTGATGTGATTGTCACCTTAAATCTCTACGGCGATGTGTTATCGGATGTCGCCGCACAAATCGCGGGTTCGGTAGGGATGGCCGGTTCAGCGAATATTGGCGAAAGTTGTGCCATGTTTGAGGCCATTCACGGTTCAGCACCCCGTCGTGCGGGACAGGATATGGCTAATCCCTCTGGGCTTTTACAAGGAGCCATTATGATGTTACAACACATTGGACAGAATGAAGTCGCAGAAAAAATTCAAAATGCTTGGTTAAAAACTATTGAAGACGGAATCCATACCTACGATATTTATGTCGAAGGGGTGAGTACTCAAAAAGTAGGGACCAAAGCTTTTGCTGCAGCCATTATTGAACGCTTAGGACAACTGCCTGCTGTGTTGAAGCCTGTATCATACGGTGCATCGAAACCCATGCAACTACCAAAATATCAGCGACGAGCTCCTAAATCCAAAACACTACACGGCGTGGATTTATTCGTACACTGGAGTGGTACAAATGCCGATGAACTGGCTGAGAAAGTTCGAGTCTTAGGTGATGGAAATGTAGGATTAAGCATGATCACCAATCGCGGTATAAAGGTTTGGCCTGAAGGATTTTCTGAAACGTTTTGTACCGATCACTGGCGTTGTCGATTCAAACCGCTAGATGGAAAGCCGATTGAAAAGATCAAAATTATTCAATTGTTACAGCAAGCCCATGTCTTGGAAATCGATGTCATCAAAACAGAGAATTTATATCATTTTGACGGCGAACCCGCTTTCTCATTAGGTCAAGGTCAATAATTTGTACGATATGGAACTACAATTGATACAAGGAAAGTTTACCTTACAGGAAACAGTGGCTTTACTCCGCGAAATGGTGGATGTGAAAATAAAATTTCACGAGCGAAAAATAGCTACAGCTGCTTCGGAAGAAGATATGAAGTTCCGTGAGAAACGCATCAAAGATTTGCAGGCTGAATGGCAGCAATTCCAGACGCAGCTTCAGCAAAATGAACGTTCAATTTCCCTAAAAGCCGCAGTGAATGTTATCTTCTAAATTAGGATTGCTTATTCTAAGTTTATTAGGAATCACAGTGTGTCAAATGGAAAGTGGTGATGGGATAGTATCCAACTTGTTAGAAGCAATCGGCATTGTGTTACTGCTAACAATTTTAAAATTAACGACGGATGGAAGAAAAGAAAATTACATTGATTAAGGGTTCCTTTCAATCGGATGAGGCCTTCGAATTATTGACTAAATTGATGAATTATAAAATACAATTTCATCAGCAAGATGAATTTAGTAAGTCGATTCGAAATGTGGCACAAACCCAACATGCACAGCAACGTATTGAGGATTTACAACAAGCTTTACAAGAAGTGCAAGAGTTTGTAAGGTCCGGTCAAACTTCGGATTCAACGTTTAAAATATATAGCGAAATTCATATTGAGCGTGAAGCATGAATGCTTTTTTAGGTAAAAAATTATGCATTGCCACAGCGCATCAAAAGGAGATCGCTATTGCTCCTGTTGTTGAGCAGGGATTGAGAGTTGAGTGTGTGGTCCCTGCTCATTTAAACACCGATAGTCTAGGTACATTTTCGGGTGAAGTGTCACGAAAAGGAAGTGTACTTGAAACCCTTCGCGCCAAGTGCGCCTTAGCTATGAAAGAGAATACAACTGATCTCGTACTGGCTAGCGAAGGGTCTTTCGGTGCGCATCCCTCGAGTCCGTTTCTACCGGCCGATTTTGAAATGGTGCTATTAATTGATAACCAAAGTGGTAGAGAATTTACAGGGTCGTTTTGGACAACCGACACCAATTTTTCGGCGACTACAATCACTAGCGAAGATGAAATGGAGTCGTTTATGGAACGCGTTGGTTTTCCATCACACGGTATTATTTTAAGAAAAGAGGCTAATAGTTTTGACCCTATTTTCAAAGGAATTACCAACGTGGAAACATTATGGGAGTCCTACGCTTTTTTAAAGAAAAATTTTGGGACTGTCTATGCAGAAACCGACATGCGCGCCATGGTCAACCCCAAACGAATGAAGGCCATTGGGAAAGCAACTGAAAATTTGGTAGACACTATTTTATCGCTTTGTCCAAATTGTCAAGCACCCGGTTTTTCCATTCAAAAAATGGAAGCAGGTTTGCCTTGTGCTTGGTGCAAACAACCTACGCGCTCACCGTTGTATGCCTTGCGTAAATGTCAGGAATGCAACCATGAAGCAAAATCCTTTTTCCCCAATCAAAAAGAAACGGAAGATCCGCAATATTGCGATTATTGTAATCCCTAACGGCTATGCATACCCCAGAAATACAGATTGCCAAGTTATATTTAGAAAATGAAGATGTGGTGGCCATTCCAACGGAAACGGTTTACGGTCTTGCTGCCAATATCTATAGCGAGAAGGCTGTTGAAAAGATTTATCAATTAAAAAAACGTCCGCGAAACAGTCCGTTGATTGTTCATGTCGAGTCTATTTTGCAATGCGAACAATTGGTCAATGAAATTCCGATGCCGCTATTGACCTTGATGGAATATTTTTGGCCGGGGCCGTTGACGGTTTTATTGCCCAAAAATGAACGCGTTCCACAATGGATTACCGGTGAGAGTCCGTTTGTCGGACTGCGAATGCCGAATCATCCACTCACTTTAGACTTGATACATCAATGTGGGTTTCCTTTAGCGGCACCTAGCGCTAATCCTTTTTCGAGAATTAGTCCGACCACCGCTGCAATGGTCGAACATTATTTCAAAGAAGATGATGTCTTTGTTTTGGATGGTGGGCCGTGTGTTTCCGGTTTGGAATCGACCATCATTGGTTATGAAAACAATCGTGTAAAAGTTTACCGATTAGGATCTCTTTCTTTGGAGGCAATTACAGAAGTTATTGGCGATGTTTCGTATGAAGGGAAATCCGATAAAATCTTTTTTACACCTGGGCGTTACCCCAAGCATTATGCCCCCAATACGCCGGTTTTTCTTGCGGAAAACATCTTGGAAACAATTCAAACCTTCGGACTTTACAAGTCACAAAAAATAGCGGTTTTGAGTCATTCAAGGGTTGAAAATTTACCCGAAAACTGTTCTTTATTTAATTGGGAGTCATCCACTGATTTTGCGAATGCCGCCCAAAAGTTATATGCAAAACTCTTTGCCATCGATCAAATGCAATTTGATGGTATGGTCATAGAAAAATTTCCAGACGAAGGTTTGGGTAAAACAATTAACGATCGTTTACAACGCGCATCAAATCAATAATTATGGATTTACATTTACTTTTTGACAATTTAACAAACCCCGCATTGCTCTTTTTCTTGTTAGGTGTTCTGGCCGTGCAATTGAAAAGTGATTTGCGGATTCCCCAAAATTCATCCAAGTTCATTTCAATTTATCTGCTTTTTTCCATCGGATTCAAAGGAGGGCAAGAGTTGTCGCACAGTACGTTTAGTCAAGAGATTTTAGGTTCAGTATTTCTAGGATTAGCTTCGGCTTTAGTGATTCCGTTTTATACTTTTTTTATTTTAAAACGTAATTTTTCTGTTTACGATTCAGGAGCTATTGCCGCGGCTTATGGTTCTGTAAGTGCCGTTACTTTTGTAACAGCAGGGAGTTTTTTAGAAATGCTTGGGTACCAATTTAACGGATATATGGTGGCTGTAATGGCCATGATGGAAGCCCCAGCCATTGTGGTAGGGGTGAGTATGATTCGTTTTTTCTCCCCCGATAAAGAGGGTCCTAAATTACTTAGTATTCTCAAACATTCGTTAACTAATGGAAGTGTACTCTTAATTCTAGGAAGTTTGTGTATTGGATTTTTAGCGAATGAAGAACAAGCCCAAGGAATCAAGCCGTTTACGAATGATTTATTTAAAGGATTTTTGGCTGTTTTCTTATTAGATATGGGAATCAGTAGTGGTGAAAAATTGAATGATTTCTTTAAAAATGGAAAATTTGCACTCCTTTTTTCTTTAGTTATTCCTTTAATCAATGGCTGTTTTGTGGCGTGGTTTTCAGGATTCTTTGTAGCCGAAACAGGAAACCGATTTATGTTGGCGGTTTTAGCGGCTAGTGCCTCCTACATTGCGGTACCTGCGGCGATGAAAATTGCCGTTCCTAAAGCCAATCCAGGTTTGTTTTTACCCATGGCGTTGGCCATAACGTTTCCCTTTAATATCACTTTAGGGATGCCCATTTTTTTATCAATTATTGAAAGTTTTTGATTTTTTTCAATACTTTGTTTGGTTAGAGTAAACAGTGTAACTGTTTAAAAAGAGAAATCCCGATTGTTGTCGGGATTTCTTCATTTTAAAAATTATCTTCTTCTTCCACCTCCCCGTGGGGTGCGTATTACGGTGGTTCCCCGTGGGGTGCGGCGAACAACTTTGGTACCTCTTCTATTGTGTACAACTACTGTAGAGTGGCGGCGCATAGGTTTATAAATACGATGAGCAATTACTACACGGCGCGTGGGAACTCGATGGAAATACACACGATGTGGCGCACAACGGCTGTAAAATACGGTGTAACTCACAGGTCGCCAAGGACGCCAGAATTTGGGGTAAGTTCCCCAACGCCACGGTGAGCGCCAAACCACATACCCTGGACGATAAATGAATCGGACGGATGGCCACAACCAAACATTGACCACTAGAGGTTGATTGGAATAATAGGGTGGGTTCGGACCTTTATTTTCTTTCACTGATTCAGCTACATCTGTGGGTTCGACAATCGTATTGGCCGCATACAAATCTTCATCGCCTTCAATCTGCAATTGCGCACTTTCCGTTCCTGTTTTTTCAACACCAATGACTGCAATGTCTTGTTTTTCATTTTCGGATAAATACGTACTCAAAACAATTGCGTGGGTATCGCCTTCTTGGTAATCATCGACTTGGATGTAATCGATCGTTCCGTCTCCGTTGAGGTCTAAATTATTGACACCATTATTCTCTTGATTGAGAAGTTGTTCAAATTCTTCCAACGAATTTGCTTTTTGAAATAAGGTCAATGCTCCTTCTAAACTAAAATTATCTCCCGTGAATTCAGGAAGATTTTCGTCTTGCGCCTGTGTGGTTGCCATTCCGAGTACAACCAACACGAAAGAAAAATACCGTTTCATAATGTGATTTTTTTAGTTGGACTTCAACTTGTGATTAAGGTTTAATCCACGATGAAGTCGGCCAATAATTTTAGCTTATACAACAAATTTGAAAATTGAAGGGCTATGTTGCTGTTTTCTATTTGCGAAAGACTGCCGTGGTATTGCTGTTGGATGCGCAGATCTTCTATTTTTTCATCAATATTTTTAAAAAGCCAAGCGCAGGTTTTACCCACATATTTTTTGTTGCGATCGTTGTGAACGTGCTTGAGTGTAATTTCACCCGATTTTATGGTGTTGAAAGCAAAACGTTGTTTTCGGGCAATTTGAATTTGTTCGTTCTTCAATAACGATAAGAGTTTGTCATAGTTAATGCTTTTCCCTTTTTGAGCCGTTTCAAACGCTTTCAGGTTGAGTTTCAGTTCGCGAATCAATTGGTCTTTTAAGGCGCGATTGTTTTTCACTAGTCCGCCTAGATTCAGGACCAATTCGGGTAATTCTTTTATTAAAGTGAGCCAATCAAATCCCATTAATCTTTGTTTTTTGTTTCTTCAATTAAATCTTTTAAATGAACACGCAAAGCGGTTACTGAAATGCTTATTTCCCAAAATGAAATTCCAAGCGAGATCAATAGACACAATAAGCTTAACCCAAAAATATAAATGCCGAACACGGTTTGCTGGAGATACAACAAGAGCATCGCAAATACGGAGAGAAATAAGGATAATACTCCAAACATTTGCATGGCGCGAATTAAGGTGAGTCGTAAATTCAAATTCTTTATTTCGTCCAAAATACTTTTGTTGCGGTTTTCGTCATAATTCTTTTTGAGTCCGCGCACAATTTGAGCAATGGTCAAAAAACGATTGGTATAGGCCAGTAAAATCAACGAAGTGGCAGAGAAAAGCAGGGCAGGGGTTTCTATGGAAAGGTTCATCGGATTACTTTTTGTAAAGTTCGTTTAAATTCAAAAAATAAAAAAATGCCCGAAGGCATTCTTTAATTGGACTTCAATTTTTCCAATAAATACGTGTATTGCAATGCATTCCATTGGGCGCGTTGTTCATTGGTTGACGAACCCCCGTGACCGCCTTCTACATTTTCATAATAATATATTTTGTATCCCATATCTTGCATTTTGGCCGCCATTTTTCGGGCATGACCCGGATGCACCCGATCATCACGGGTGGAAGTCATAAAAAACACTTCGGGATATTTCATTCCTTTTTTTACATTTTGATAAGGCGAATAATTTTGAATGTACTTCCATTCTTCGGGAAGGTCGGGGTTTCCGTATTCACCCATCCAACTCGCTCCAGCGAGCAATTTATTGTAACGCTGCATATCCAAAAGTGGCACCTGACAAACTACGGCATTATACAGTTCGGGATGTTGGGTAAAAGCGACACCCATTAACAAGCCGCCATTACTGCCACCCATAATGCCCAAATGTTCGGGCGAAGTAATGTTCCGCTGGATAAGATCTTTCGCAATAGCGGTAAAATCATCGTATACAATCTGACGTTTTTCTTTCAAACCAGCTTGATGCCAAGCGGGACCAAATTCTCCACCGCCACGAATATTAGCCAAAACATAAATGCCGCCTTGTTCCAACCATAATGCGCCCATGGCACCGCTGTAAAAGGGTTGCATGGACACTTCAAATCCGCCATACCCATACAAAAGTGTGGGGTTTTTACCGTTTCGAACGGTCGATTTTGAAGAAATGATAAAATAAGGAACTTCTTTGCCGTCGGTTGAACGGGCCATGTATTGCTCTACTTGGTATTTATCTGCTTCAAAAAATGCAGGGAGCCCTTGTACTTTTTTGGGAGTTGTATTTTGGGCAGAAAACTCATAAAGTGAGGTGGGTTCGAGGAAATTCTCAAAAGTAAAATAAAAATCGTCGCTCTCACGATTGGCACTTACAATGTTAATGGTTCCAAAAGCAGGAGCATTTATCTTCGTTTGATACCATTTATCTTTTCCTTTGCCTAAAAGAAAAACTTCACTTTTTACGTTGTTTAAGACATTGATTACCACCCATTTTTTTGTGGTGACTACCGATTCCAAACTCTCCACCGCAGTGGGTTTGAACAAGACATCAATTGCAAAATTTCCTTGCATTAGTCCCTCGAAATCAATGGCTAATAGACTTCCTTGGGTATAGATTTTTTGGTTGATTTCCCAATCTGATTTTAATTGGACCAAAGCTTTTCCAAATTTAATACCTTCTAATGCAGCATCTTCCGGCAACGGAATGGCACGTAATTCTTGGTTTGCATACCAATATAACTTTCGAGTATAAAAGGATAGGGATTTGTTGATAATGATATAACTTTTGTCATTGTCACGGTAGACCGATCCGCTGTTGAACACATCGGTTGGATCGCCTTCCAAAAGCACTTTAGCTTCGGATAAAGGCGTGCCACGTTTCCATAATTTCACATTTTTGGGATAGCCCGAAGTCGTCAAAGTGCCCGGCCCAAAGTCGGTTGCTACTAATAACGTATTTTCATCCACATATTGAATATTGGATTTGGCTTCAGGAAAGGTAATCCCGTTGGGGACAAATTGTTGGGTGCGCACATCAAATTCGCGGATTTCATTGGCATCGCCACCCCCATTAGACAAACTGATTAAGTACAATCCGTTGCCAGGATAAAGCGGTGTTGCCCCGTGAAAAACCCATTTTTTACCTTCTTTATTCGCTAAAGCATCCACGTCCAATAGAGTTTCCCATTGTGTAGCTCCTTTGTCGTAATTGGATTTTAACATTCGCCGCCAAATACCACGAACGTGTTGGTCATCTTGCCAAAAATTATAGACATATTCCCCTGTGACAGAGGGATATACAATGCGGGCTTTGGAATTGATGATGGTTAAGGATTGGTTATAAAGTTGGGAGTATTTGGCATTCTTTTTTAATTGGTCAAATGTTTTTGTATTGTTGGTTTTTACAAATTCCATGGCTTTCACACCATCGACTTCTTCTAGCCAAAGATAAGGATCTTGTTGGGCAGAGACGGCTATTGTTTGTAAACTCATAAGCGTAATTAAGACTAATTTTTTCATAGAAATTGGTTCTAAAGTTGGCTAAAGATACGGTATCTCACAAAATAAAAAAAGCTGTCAGTCGCAACCAACAGCTTTTTTATAGCTTTTATTTCAAATTATTTAATGCGCTCGAAACTGCGTTTCACAAAGGCGGTCAACTCTTCACCTTTCAATAATCCTTGGGAGATTTTAGCAAGATCCAACGCTTGTTTCACCAATTCTTCTTGTGCATTGGCTTCGGCTTTGAGCAGTGTTGCTGCCAAATCTGAATTGGAGTTGATTACCAAATTGTACATTTCAGGGAAGTTGCCAAAGCCCATCATGCCGCCACCGCCGGTCTGACTCATTTCTTTCATACGACGCATAAACTCGGGTTGTGTCAGGATAAATGGAGTACTGTTGCTATCCATCGCTTCAATTTGAACGGTATAATTGGCTTTGGGAACAAAATTTTCAATGACTCCTTTCAACTGTTCTTTCTCCTCATCCGATAGTTTAGATAATGTACTTTCTTCTTTTTGGATTAATTTATCAATGTGATCGGCATCAACACGAGCAAAAGTTAGATTTTCATTGTCAGCCTCTAATTTTTGAATCAAATGCGAAACAATTGGTGAATCTAAGACAACCACTTGATAGCCTTTTTCTTTGGCACTATCAATGTAACTGTGCTGTTGCTCTTTGTTGGAAGTGTAGAGTACAACTAATTTTCCATTCTTATCGGTTTGGATGTCTTTTACACTTTCTTTTAATTCAGAAAGGGTGTAGAATTTATCATCTATTGTGGGATACAACACGAAATCACCAGCTTTTTCATAAAACTTGGGTTCGGTTAACATTCCGTATTCCAACACGATTTTAATATCGTTCCATTTTTGTTCAAAGTCGGCTCGATTTTCATTGAAAAGTGCTTTCAATTTGTCCGAAACCTTGCGGGTAATGTAGTTGGAGATTTTCTTCACATTTCCATCCGCCTGTAAATAGGAACGCGAAACATTCAACGGAATGTCTGGGGAGTCAATCACACCGCGTAACATTCCTAAAAACTCTGGGACGATTCCTTCCACATTATCGGTGACAAAAACCTGGTTTTGGTACAATTGGATTTTATCTTTTTGCATTTGTACCTCTTGCGACATTTTCGGGAAATATAAAATTCCAGTCAAGTTGAAAGGGTAATCCACATTCAAATGGATATGAAATAGCGGATCTTCAAATTGCATCGGATACAATTCGCGATAGAAGCTTTGGTAATCCTCATCTGTTAAATCGGTAGGTTGTTTGGTCCAAGCCGGTTCGGGATTATTGATGATATTATCTACGTCAACAAATTCGGTTTTGTAATCCTCGCCCGCATCTTCCGGTTTTGGAAGGGCTTCTTTACGGGTGCCAAATTTGATCGGAATCGGCATAAACTTGTTGTATTTACGCAACAAATCCCCAATGCGGTGTTCTTCCAGAAATTCGGTAGAATCTTCGGCTATATGTAAGATGATTTCCGTTCCGCGGGTTGTTTTGTCATGCGGCACTAAGGTGAATTCCGGACTACCGTCGCAGGTCCAATGCGCTGCAGGTTCGTCTTTAAACGATTTGGTAATGATTTCTACTTTCTCAGCTACCATGAATGCTGAATAGAAACCAAGTCCGAAGTGACCGATGATTCCGGTATCTTTGGCAGAATCTTTGTATTTTTCTAAAAATTCTTCAGCGCCCGAAAAAGCCACTTGATTGATGTATTTTTCAACTTCATCCGCTGTCATTCCTAAACCTTGGTCAATGATGTGAAGTTTTTTTCCTTCTTTATCAATTTTAACTTCGATATAAGGATTGCCGTATTCCACTTTTGCTTCGCCAATACCGGTAAGGTGCTTGAGTTTTAATGTGGCATCGGTGGCATTGGAGACCAATTCACGAAGGAAAATTTCGTGATCGCTGTACAGAAATTTTTTGATTAACGGGAAGATGTTCTCTACGGATACATTGATTTTTCCTGTTGACATATCTTAAAAGTTTAGTTATACAAAATTTGATTTCCAACTGAACAAAGAGAGTACCAAATGGGGAAAAACTGACAAATTGTCGTAGAACAAATCGCCATTAAGGATTCGTTAAATTCTACAAATTTTTTTTTGTATGCCTTACCTTTGCCGTATTAATTTGACAAAAAGATGAAAAAAATTATTCTATTGTGCATCGTTTTAGTGGCCATGACAGCTTGTAATTCTAAGTCGGCAACTGCAACGCGATTGGATCGAGGAACGCAAGTGGCTTTGAAAGGGAATTGGACATTAGCAAAGGTCGTTTTCCCAGGTTCGGAATATATTAAAATCAACGCTTTTGATTTGGCGGATAGCAAATGTTTTGTGGGAAGTCAGTGGAAGTTTATTTCCAATAATAACAAAGGAGAATTCACTTTGAATCAAGGAAATTGCCCCGCATACAGTTCGCCCATCACATGGTTCATCAATGATGAAGGTAAATTTGTGATGAAGATTTTGGACGAATCCAAAGCGAAAAAAGTAAAAGAAGGCTATGTTTTAAGAGTAGCCAATGTTACCGATTCTTCCTTTGAATTAATCGATACGGCCAACGTGGGAGGGAAGTCGGTTCAAGTAGTGTATCAATTTGTAAGAAATTAAAGTATGAAAAAGAATATAGCAATAGTTGTGGCAGCCGGACTTATCGCTGGTCCGATGATGACCAGTTGTGAGTCGGTTAAAAACACAAATAAAACCCAACGCGGTGCCGCTATTGGTGCGGTAGCCGGTGCGGTTTTAGGAGGTGTGATTGGAAACAATGCAGGTAAAGGTGGAAACGGTGCCATGGGTGCAGTTTTGGGTGGTGTTATCGGCGGTGTTGCTGGTGGCGTCATTGGTCGTAAAATGGATAAGCAAGCCCGTGAAATTGAAACCGCTTTGCCTGGAGCGCAAGTGGAACGTGTAGGTGAAGGGATCAAATTAACCTTGGGTGAAAATGCCGTTCGTTTTGATTTTAACAAATCGACGTTAACGGCTGGAGCCAAAGCCAACTTGGACAAATTAGTCCCGGTGTTTAAAGAATATGCGGATACCGACATCAAAATATTTGGTTACACCGATGCCAAAGGTGCCGACGATTATAATTTGAATTTGTCAGAAAAAAGAGCACAAGCGGTAAAAGAGTATTTGGCATCCAAAGGTTTGAGTGTAGTGCGTTTTCAAATTGTGGGAATGGGCGAAGCAGATCCTATTGGTGATAATGAAACCGATGCGGGAAGAGCTTTAAATCGTAGGGTAGAGTTCTCGATTATAGCCAATGATAAAATGGTTCAAGACGCACAAAAAGAAGCCGGTCAACGGTAATAAATAGAAATCCAGTTCCGACTGGATTTTTTTATTTTCAAATATTAACAAATATTTTTGTTTAATTATTTGTTTAAAACATTAAACAAGTGCTATCTTTACATCAAATACCAAAATATGGAACCCACAGCCAAAAAACGCGGAAAAAAGAAAATTGTTGACGATCAAGTTATCGTAAGTCTTTTTATGGACTCGGTATTGAAGAACGATGCCGAACCTAAGAATGTCTACCAGTTTTGTCACGATAACGGCATATCTGAAGCGGATTTTTATGTGCATTACGGTTCTTTAGCTGCGGTAAAAGAGGATATTTGGTTGCAAATGTTTGCCAATGCGGTTGCAACTATGCAGAACGATGAGCATTATGAAAGTTACAACCAACGCAATAAATTATTGACATTGTACTTTACTTTTTTTGAAATCTTAACCTTGAATCGAAGCTATGTTCTTTTTCAATTGGAAGGCCATCAGCAAGCGTTAAAAAATTTGAAATCACTCAAAGGGTTGAGAAACCAGTTTAAAGATTTTGTCGTAGATACATTTGATTTCCCTCAAGAAGAAATGTGGAAAGAGAAATTCGAAAAAATCTCAAAACCAGTGATGGCTGAAGGTGCGTGGGTGAATTTTCTTTTCCTTCTCAAATTTTGGATTGAAGATACGTCCAAAGGCTTTGAAAAAACCGATGTTTTGATCGAAAAATCAGTGAATACAGCGATGGATTTAGCCAATACACAACCTCTCGAGAGTTTGTTTGATTTGGGCAAATTCTTGTGGAAAGAAAAAATGAACTAAACGGATGAAAACCCTAGATAAAATACCTACTGGAAAGATTGAACGCGCGGGTCAGTTGGTGAAAACCGGACTTAAAGTGGGTACCAATTATGTCGCTTATTATGGCGAAAAATTGGTGAATCCTTCCGTTTCTCGTGATAAATTGAATGAGAATAATGCAGAAGATATCTACGACGGGTTAAAAAATTTAAAAGGTAGTGCGTTGAAAGTTGCACAGATGTTGAGCATGGATAAAAGCATCATGCCCCAACAATATGTCGACAAGTTTTCGTTGTCCCAATTTAGTGTGCCGCCTTTATCTGCTCCTTTAGTTCGAAAAACATTTAAAAAATATTTAGGTCAATATCCCGAAAACTTATACGATACGTTCACTCCAGATGCTTCAAATGCCGCCAGTATTGGTCAGGTACACAAAGCAACCAAGGATGGGAAAAATCTTGCTGTGAAAATTCAATACCCCGGTGTAGCGGAGAGTATAAGTTCGGACTTGGCTTTGGTGAAGCCTTTTGCCATTCGAATGTTTAATTTGAAAGGTAAAGATTCTGACAAGTACTTCAAAGAAGTAGAAGATAAATTGTTGGAAGAAACCGATTACGAGTTGGAATTGCAACAAAGTTTGGATATGACACAGCAATGCAGTCATATTGAAAATCTTCGTTTCCCGAAGTATTATCCGGAATACTCTTCCTCGAAAATCTTGTCGATGGAATGGATCGAAGGCCTGCATTTGTCGGAGTTTGCGCAGCAAAATAAAGATGCAGCTTTGGGCGATCGCATAGGTCAGGCACTTTGGGATTTTTATATGTACCAAATGCACGAATTAAAACAAGTGCATGCCGATCCGCATCCCGGTAATTTTTTGGTGGATAAAGATGGGAAATTGGTGGCCATCGATTTTGGATGTATCAAAAAAGTTCCGATGGATTTTTACGTCCCTTATTTTGAATTAGCCGAGAAAAAGAACATCAATAATCCGGTTATTTTCAATGAAAAATTATACGAATTAGAGATTCTTCGTTTGGACGACAGTCCGGAAGAAATTGCCTATTTCACCAAAATTTTCCATGACTTGTTGAGTTTGTTTACCCAACCGTTTCACGCCGATTATTTTGATTTTTCGGATGAAGATTTCTTCGGAAAAATAGCCGTGATGGGCGAAGAATTTGCCAAAGATACCCAATTGCGAAAAATGAACGGTAACCGAGGTTCCAAACATTTCCTCTATATCAACCGAACATTTTTTGGCTTATATAACTTATTACACGATTTAAAAGCGCGCGTGCATACACGGCACTTTGAAAAATACTTGCAAGCAAGCAAGTAATGTTTGTTTATTTATTGGTTAGGTTGACAAAGGTGGTTGGTTTGAGCCACCTTTGTTATTTTAAAACCGTTTTAGTCCGTACCTTTGCCTTATGTTAGACGTTCGCGAAATTCAATTTTCATATCTCAATCAACCCACCATTCAATCGCTTTCTTTTTCGGTAGAAGCGGGGCAAACCTTTGCCATAATTGGCGAGAGTGGCTGTGGAAAAAGTACCTTACTCAAACTCGTTTACGGCTTGTACGATTTGGATGCGGGTCAGATTTTTTGGAAGGAAAATGAGGTGCTCGGACCCAAGTACCATCTCATTCCAGGCATGGAATACATGAAGTTTTTGGCCCAAGATTTTGATTTGATGCCGTTTATTACGGTGGCCGAAAATGTGGGGAAATATTTGTCCAATATTTATCCCGAAGTGAAACGCGCCCGAGTTATGGAATTGTTGGATACGGTGGAAATGACCGAATTTGCCGATACCAAAGCAAAATATCTGAGTGGAGGTCAAATGCAACGCGTAGCATTAGCCCGTGTGTTGGCGCTCGAACCCGAAGTTTTGTTGTTGGACGAACCTTTCAGTCATATTGATAATTTTCGAAAAAATAGTCTGCGCCGAAAATTGTTTCGGTATTTGAAGGAAAAAAATATCACAACGCTTATTGCGACCCATGACAGCACCGACGTTCTATCCTTTGCCGATGCGGTGATGGTAATGAAAGACGGCGCACTTTTGGCTAAGGGAACTCCTCAAGAATTATATCAAACGAATGATCATTATGTAGCCTCTCTTTTTGGGGATATTTCGGTCTTTGAATGGCAAGGAGAAAAGCACTTAGCATTTCCCCATCAACTCCAAATTTCAGAGGAAGGGATACCTGCTAAAGTCATACAGAGCTATTTTCGCGGAAGTCATTATTTCCTTGAGTTAAAAGTCAACGACTCAATTGTTTTTGTAGAACATGAATCGACAATTGAATCTGGAAAATCGGTATATTTTTCAATAAAAAAATAGTTCATTTATTCCGTATCATTTTTCTGGAAGAAATTCCAAAATATCACCGGGTTGGCATTCTAAAACTTTGCAAATCGCTTCTAATGTACTGAATCGAATTGCTTTCGCTTTGCCTGTTTTTAAAATGGATAAATTGGATAATGTCAAATCAACTTTTTCGGAAAGTTCGTTCAATGACATTTTTCGTTTTGCCATCATAACGTCAAGGTTTACTACTATTGCCATAATTAAATTGTGTATTCATTTTCGTGTTGCATAGCCACTCCTTTTTTAAATAATTGGGCTAATACTAGAAGAATTATAGCCATAAAAATCCAGACATCAGCACCAGCAATGTGTACTGTTTGTTCATTGGGAATTGGTAAATTTAATAGAGATAATTTTTTTAAATAGCCAGAACCCCAGTAAGAGAATAGGCCAATACCTAAGGCAAGCCAAGCCATATTGTTAATGAATGAAAAAAAAGCTTCCGTAAACGGATAGTCTACATTTAAGTGTTTTTTTACAAAAACTTTTATAATGCAATAAAATAAAATCGACTTCAAAACAGCTACAATGATCATGATACTCATTAGTGTGATAAAATGCGAATTATCCGCTAGTAATACGTGATCTAATTCATAGTAATCGGCTGCATTTGGATTCCCGATTAAAGCATAAACCATAGTAAAGAGTAAGCTCCCCGAGTGAATACAAAGTCCGATAAAAACTACCCATGAAATAAGTTGAAGTCCTTTAAGAATAAATTCGGAACTAATTTTAATTTCCATAATGATTGATTTTTAATTTATAGTGCTAAAATAATAAAAATTTATTGATAAACAATAAATATTATTTTTTTTGCAATAAAAAAGCCTTGAGCGATTTTACCCAAGGCTTTAAAGAATTTGATATTATAATTTAATTTTTCAAATATTTTTCCAAGAATTGGTCTTGTTCCCATAACAAATGGAAGATGTTTTCTTTGGCTACATAACCATGGGCTTCTTTCGGTAGAAGCACCAAGCGGGCAGGCGCTCCCAACCCCTTTAAGGCTTGAAAATAGCGTTCCGATTGCAGGGTAAATGTTCCTGGATTGTTATCGGCATCACCGTGTACTAATAACAAAGGTGTTTTCATTTTATCGGCTTGCATAAATGGCGACATCCCGTTGTAAATTTCAGGTACATCCCAATAATTACGTTGTTCACTTTGGAATCCGAAAGGGGTTAATGTTCGGTTATAGGCTCCACTACGCGCGATACCACAAGCGAACAAATTAGAATGCGTCAATAAATTGGCAGTCATAAAAGCACCATAGGAATGTCCGCCCACAGCCACTTTTTTACGGTTGATGTATCCCATTTGATCTACGGCATTGATGGCTGCTTCTGCATTGGCGACTAATTGAGGGATAAATGTATCGTTGGGTTCTGTCGTTCCTTCACCAATAATGGGGAACGAAGCATCGTCAAGTACCGCATAGCCGCGCGTTACCCAATAAATAAACGAACCATAACTTGGGAAGGTAAATTCATTCGGGTTTTTGTCGCTTTGCCCTGCTGAACTCTTGTCTTTGAATTCGGCTGGATAGGCCCAAATCAATAACGGTAACTTTTCTTTTTTGGCAGTACGGTCATAATTGGCAGGTAAGTATAATGTCCCCGATAATTCAACCCCATCGTTTCTTTTGTATTTAATTACTTCTTTGTACACATTTTTAATGCTTTCAAACGGATTTTTAAACGAAGTAATCGGTGTCAATTTCCCCGATTTCATATTGCGGAAATAGTAGTTTGGAAATTCATTTTTGGATTGAATCATCACTAACAATTCGCCTTTTTTGAAATCTTCAATCGATTGTAAATCTTCTTTTTTATCTTTCAATTTCGATTGGTACAAGCGTTTTGATTTCAAGGTTTTCAGGTTAAATTCATCCACAAAAGGGAATTGTCCTTCTTTTGTAAATCCTTTTCCTAACAAATACACATTGTCGTTTTCAATAGCTAAAACATAACGGTTGTATGCATTGCGTTTGGTTTCAAATTCGCCCGGATCCGCATAAATGTCTTGTGAATTTAAATCCCAAACAATTTTAGGTTGTGTATTATTAATTGATGGATTGATAAAATAGGTTTTTTGGTTGCGGGTATCGTACCAATCGTCATAGACGAAAGCGACGGTTTCATTCCCCCAAGAAATACCCGAAAAGCGCTGAATTGTTTTCATAAATTCGCGTGGTGCTGCATTGAATGGTGCTTCCCATGAATACAAGGCATCGCGGTAATCTACTTTTTTACCAGCATCACCTTCGTCCAAAGCTTCTACAAAAAATAGGGTAGAAGGGAGGTCTGGACGCCAACTCATATTGCGTTTCCCCTTGCGTACAGAGGAAAATCCCTTGGGCATAATTTCGGTCAGTGGAACTTCGTTCACAACTTTTACCAAATTACCATCGGTAGTATACACTGTCGATTTTTGTGGAAAACGACTCATAGGAACGATATACGAATACGGTTTTTCAATTTGCGTAATCATGATGTATTTCCCATCGGGAGAAAAACTCACACCGGCATAAATCGCGGTAGGTTTGAATAATTTTTTTGTACCATCAAGGGTTACCCAGTACAATTCAGTACTTACCAATGCATCAAAATTGGCTTCATCTGTTTTGTTTTTTAATAAATCTTGATAGGTACGATTTTGCGATTTTTTACCATCGCTCACCGAAACGGTCGGACCCGTTGGTAAATCTTTCTTTTGATCAATTAAAGCAGGGCGATTGTCGGGCAATTGCATGATGAGTAAAGTCGCATTGTCTTTCCACATATAGGGCGAACCCAAATTTGCATTCAAATTATCAGCAGTGATTTTCTTTGCCGAAGCGGTTGCTACATCAATAATCCAGAGTTCGACCCCTTTTGCAGTCGTATGGGTAAAACCAATTTTTCGCTCGTCGGGGGACCAACTGACAAAGGTGATTTTTGGATTTTCGGGTAAGCCCGCCACTTGAATTTCTTCAGTTGCTTTGACTTTACGAATTTTCAAGTTGGTGATGTAATTGGCCGTACTCGAAATATTGGTTACAGGATTGATGCGTAAGCCTCCCAAACGCATTTCCTCTTGGTTCAAATCATCAAGCGATTTGTAAGTACTTCGGTAGGAGAGCAACATGTATTCTTTGCGGCTATCCATACTCACAGAAGGAGTTCGTTGGTAATCGGCCAAGGCTAAAATTTCGACCGGTGGTTTTTGGTAGGAAAGGTTCTCTTGCGACCATCCCGTGGCCACTACAAAAAGGAAAAGAAGGTAACGAAGTTGAATCATTCTATGTTTGTTTTTGGGTGTATTTCAAATTTAGATTGGGTACAAATTGGTGTTAAATCTCTTATTTTTATTTCAAATACGCCTCTAATAAAACGTTAATTTTTTACTTTTGGATAAAATCTTCAACCATGAAAAAGTTGCTTTTATCCGCTATTCTACTAGGGATGAAACTTTCAGCTCAACTCACTTGGGCTCCATTACCCAATGTCGCAGTAAATACGAACGGACAACGTTTTGACGATGTTTTTTTTCTCAATGAAAATGTAGGATGGGCCGCCAATGGCTATTATGCTGCCGTTTATAAAACGACTGACGGGGGTTCAAATTGGACGTTACAAACCAATAATACCTTGTTGGGCAGTAACCACTACTTTCGAAACATCGAATTTTTAGATGAGAATATTGGGTTTCTAGGCACCTTAAATGGTAAATTTTACAGCACTACCGATGGGGGTACTACCTGGAATTTGGTTACCATAAATCCGAATCCACTAGCCATTTGCGGGTTGGATTGCGTAGGGACAACCACCGTTTATGGTTGTGGCGCCTATTTTTCACCAGCATATATCATTAAATCAACCGACAGTGGTGTGACTTGGCAATACATAGACATGAGCGCTTATGCAGAAGCCTTAGTCGAGATCTTGTTTTTGGATGAAAATACCGGTTTTGCGGCTGGGAATAATAGTACCGGTGCCGTTATCTTAAAAACTACGGATGGGGGTCAGACCTGGACGACTTTATTCAACGATACCATTGCAGGGGAATATGTTTGGAAATTGCAAGTGTTACAAGGCAATTCTAATGTGATATTTGGCGCGATTGAAGCCGTAGCTCCTAACAATGGAAAATTAATTAAAACTATTGATGGGGGTCAGACTTGGATTACCAAAGTAGCACCCGAACCCGAAATTCAAGCCGTCGGATTTGTGGATGAAAACCACGGTTGGATGGGCGGACATGCCACCGGATTCTATGAAACAACCAATGGTGGCGATACTTGGACCAATACCACGGTAGGCAGTAATTTGAATCGAATTTTTATAATGAGTCCAGATTTAGCGTATGCCTGTGGTACAACCATTTATAAGATGACACCCAACATGAGTGTGCCAGCTTTTAACGAACAAGCGCGAGTTCCTTTACAAGTGAAAATTGCACCCCATCCCATTAAAGATAAATTGAATATTGAAATTGACTATTTAGGCGTTGATCATTTAAATTTGGGACTCTATGATGTGCAAGGTAAATTAGTCAAAACCCTCATTGTTGATGTTGTTGAAAGTGCAGGAAAGAAAAACTATAGCTTTGATTTTCCGTATGCAAAAGGCGTGTATTATTTGAATTTGCATACCAATACAGGTCGACAATCGGTCAAAATTGTAAAATAGAATAAAAAAAGACAGCCATAACAGCTGTCTTTTTTGTTTATAATTAGGGCAATTTAAAAGGTTACCGTATTTAATGTACTCGTTCCTGAAGTGGTAAACGTTGATTTTAATGTTCCTCCAGTGGTGGAATAAGTTCCACCCGTGTAGAGTCCCCAACCCGAACTGTTTCCTACGAAACTTCCGCCCGTGTAGGTTCCACCAAAATAAATTTGATGAGAGGTACTTCCCGCCACATTCGGACTGGAAAAATGAAAATAGTACACCGCATTTTTAGGTTTAAAAGTCGCTAATTCTACGCCCGCTGCTGTACGAATATGAATTAAAGAAGTTGCGGCTAATTGTGCCGACGATTTGATATACATGGTACGTTGTGTCGAAGTTGCGCTGAAATTCTTGGTCATGTTTGAATTGGAACCGGCTGAGATGACAGTACCGCCATTCATGTTAAACGTTCCATTGAAGTCGAATCCTTCTTCGGGCGAACTGGTAGGACCACAAATGATCGATGTACCTCCGGTAATCGTGATATTTCCGTTACTATCGACCGCATCTTTTCCAGCAACAATCAGTACACCACCGGTTACATACAAATGACTGTTATCATTGGATTCCGTCCCGCCACTAACCGTACCATACGTACAGTTGATACCATCATTCGAAGCCGTAACATTGGTCACGCCACCTGCAAAAGTAATGATAGGGGCTTCAATACCTTCCCCCATAGCGGAAACCGTTGAAATTGCACTGACGGTGTGCGTTCCGCCACTCACAGTAACCGATGCATCCGAATGGATTCCGTCATCGGTAGAATTAATCGTTACTGTACCGTTATTCAAAACCAACGCACCTACAGCCACCATGGTTTTAGGGTGATTGTAATCCGTTCCAGAAACTAGAAAACGCGCTCCAGTAGTCGTAAGATTGATTGTTGGAGAAGAAGTGGCTGTTCCAATGGTCATTGTTCCATCTGATTTTAATCCTTTGCCTCCTGTTCCAGAACATGAAGTGGTTACAGTTCCGCCACTTATTGTAACATTGGTGTCAGAAGTGATTGCAGCAGCGCCATAGGAATCCAAAACGCCAGTAGTATTGGTGTAAGTTGCACCATTACCCGCTAAAGTAACTGAAACCGTTCCTCCAGAAATGGTTATAGCCCCATCCGAAGACAATCCTCTTGCTCCAGTAGCCGCTGATGTTCCCACGATGGTTAAAGAACCGTTGGTAACTTGCACCTGACTCGTCGCTTTAATACCCGTTGGATATCCTGGATTGTTCCCACTTCCTGAAGCGGTTAACACAGTAGCGCCTGATAAGTTGATAGTTGTCGTACCTCCGTTTACGGCTATTATTCCGTCGGCTTTAATTCCTTTTCCAGCTCCTCCTGAATTGGATAGCGTTAGATTTCCATTAGCAATCGTTACGTTAGCATCGGCTGAAATATTTTTTCCATCGGTTCCCGTATTGGTTAAATTCAGGGTACCACCATTGATGGTCACATTGGTATCGGCTGAAAATGCTGAAGTTGAGTATGAGTCGGCTACCCCTAATGCATTGGTATAATTAGCACCTCCACCGGCCGTAGTCACATTAATGGTTCCTCCATTTACGATAATTTCACTATTGCTGGAAAATCCTTTTGCCCCCGTTGCCGTTGACGTTGTAGTAATGGTAAACGTACCGTTGTTGAGGGTTATAATCGCATCCGATTTTACTCCAGTAGGATAAGAAGGATCGAAACCTGCCCCTGAAGCCACCAAAACCGTTGCACCAGAAAGTGAAATAGTAAATGTACCGCCATCAAAAGTGATGTTCCCTTTGGCGCTAATCGCTTTGGATTGTGCTCCAGAAACGGTTGCGTTAAAAGTTCCTCCCGTGAATGAAATGGTATTGGTTCCTGTTTTCAGTGCTTTGACGTCTGCTGCTGTTGAGGTAATTGTAAGTGACCCATTGCTCATGGAAATCGCACCATTTCCAGCGTCAATACCGTCACTAGAAGAAGTAATGGTTACTGTTCCTCCTGCTTGGGCATAGCCTTCGCTATGAAAACCATCGGTGGCTGCTGCTATCACTGTGACAATTCCATCGCTGATTGAGATCGATGACGAAGTGTTAATGCCGTGTTTTTTTAACCCCGTTACTTTTAAAGTTCCTGTATTAGCAACAGTAATCGGTCCGTCCGTGGTAATCGTTCCATTGGCCAAACTGGTAGTGCTGTCCACCAAAGTATTGATGGTATTGGGTGTTAATAGCAAGTTTGTTGTTTTACCACCAATAATAGTAAACGCGGCGCCTGAAGCATTCGTAAGCGTTACATTGTTCAAGACCAAATTTACGTCTTTGTCGGTTGTGAGGGTCAGACTACCATTTGACGTCGAACCCAAGATATTGTATTCTAAATTATCAATTCCAGAGGTAGCATTAACGGTAACGGTACCGGCAACTGCAGTAATGGCTACACCTTGGTTAGCATACGGATTAATAATGGTGGCATTGTCTGTTCCATTATAGATGATGTAAATTTTATCTAAGTTGGTCACTGTAGTTGAAAAATCGATATAATCTATGACTTGCTTTTGAATATCCAAAGAAGTGGTATTCGCGTTCAACTTGATTTTAGCATAGGTATTATCCAATTTCACATTTTCAACATCTGAAATGGGTGTCGTATACATTACATTCCCTGAATTGTGAACGTTCATTTGCTGTTGGGCCCAACTTAACGATGAAAGTCCCAATACGAATCCTACAAGTAACTTTTTCATCGTTTTACAAATTTTAGCGTTGCACCATTCACATGAACCCAATAGATTCCAGATTCTAAATTGGAAACGTCAATATTTTGCATAGGGAAATAGGATCCGTTCTGTAATAATTGACCGTTATTGTTGTATATTTTTACTTGTAAAATTTCCTCATCAGCGCTACTGATTTGAATGTATTCCGAACCAGGATTGGGAAATAAATTAAGCCGAATAACTGCTGCTGTTTGTTGTGTAGTACTTAAATTATTGGTAAAAGTAATGCGTTGAATAATGGTTACAGGAATGCTGGTGGGTTGGGTCACCGTATCGTCAATTTGAATTTGTAAATTATCTCCTGAGAAAAAAAGTTTTCCCGTTGTTTGCACATTAAATTGTTGTTGGGTATTGTCGTAATACGTAATGACCACACCTGTTTGTGAAAAAGCAGTCATACTCAATAACAATACTCCTAAGAAGTACCATTTTTTCATTTGTATATCGTTTTGATTTTCATAGAAACAAATTAAAATGGAAAAACCCTAAACGTAAATTAAAAGAGGTTAATCTAAAAAATGTGTCGGTTAATCTATTGGAAATTAATCAGGTGAATAAGAATTGTTTTTAATCCAATAATCAGATTATTATTTTTAGGAATTACTGTCCTATGAGAAATGACAATTTGTTAAATTTGTGTATCTAATTTTGAAAATTCTATAAAATGTTTCATTCTAAAATAACGGGGTTAGGGTTCTATGTTCCTGATAATGTGGTCACTAATGAAGATTTGTCCCAAATGATGGACACGAATGACGAATGGATTCAGGAGCGAACTGGCATTCAAGAGCGTCGTCATGTGATTCGCGGTGAAGATACCACCACATCTATGGGGGTTAAAGCGGCTAAAATTGCGATTGAACGCGCCAATATTGACAAAGATGAAATTGATTTTATCATTTTTGCCACCTTGAGTCCGGATTACTATTTCCCAGGACCAGGGGTTTTGGTTCAACGCGATTTAGGACTCAAAACGGTAGGTGCTTTGGATATCCGAAATCAATGTTCGGGTTTTGTATATGCGCTGTCTATTGCCGATCAGTATATCAAAACAGGGATGTACAAAAATATTTTAATTATTGGTTCTGAGTTGCATTCGCATGGATTGGATATGACCACACGAGGACGTGGCGTTTCCGTGATTTTTGGCGATGGGGCAGGAGCGGCCATCATCAGTCGCGAAACTGATTTGACCAAAGGAATTTTATCGACACATCTTCATTCCGAAGGGCAACACGCAGAAGAATTGGCGCTTATTGCTCCGGGAATGGGGAAACGTTGGGTAACTGACATTATCCATGAAAATGATCCCAATGATGAATCGTATTTCCCCTATATGAACGGACAGTTTGTCTTTAAAAATGCAGTTGTTCGTTTTACCGAGGTCATCAATGAAGGGTTGCAAGCCAATCAATTGGAGGTGGCCGATATCAATATGTTGATTCCGCATCAAGCGAATTTGCGAATCGCTCAATTCATTCAGCAAAAATTTAGATTAACAGACGATCAGGTGTATAATAACATTATGAAATATGGAAATACAACCGCTGCTTCTATTCCGATTGCTTTAACTGAGGCTTGGGAACAAGCTAAAATTAAGGAAGGCGATTTAGTGGTACTAGCTGCCTTTGGAAGTGGATTCACCTGGGGTAGTGCGATTATCCGTTGGTAATAGTTTAGAAAGTAATAAAAAAAGAAACCCCGAGAAATCAATCTCGGGGTTTTTTGCAAAATGGGTATTTAACCAACTAATTTCCTTTTTAACTTGGGGCAAAAAAGGCGTTATCTCTTCAAGGCAAAATGCGCTTTAAATTCTTTTTCTTCACCGTCTTTTTTATAGTTTACGATAAACCAATAATCGTCTGCCGGCATTTGAGTATTGTTATAATTTCCGTCCCAACCACTACTAGAAGGTTTGATTCGGGTTAATAATTTACCATAACGGTCATAAATGTAGATGTAGGCTACTTCTTGATCACTCAATGTTTTGATGTTCCAAGTTTCGTTGGCACCATCACCATTCGGTGTAAAGTAATGCGGATAGTTTACAACAATTGCATTGGTTACCGTTAATCCACAACCGTTTTTATCACGAACTGTAATGGTATGGAATCCACTCATGACGTTGTTGAAGGTCGGACTATCTTGAAAAGCACCGTTGTCCAATTGGTATTCGTAATCTCCGGTACCTTGAGTTTCTACGGTGATGGATTGTGTATCGGCAAAGTCCTCATTAACTGTATACGCAACAATAGCAGGTTCAGAAGGGGTTACCGTTACAAAAACTTCGTCAGATGCACACCCCGTTACATTATTCGTAGCAATTACACTGTATACACCAGGAGTAATAGCGGTATAATTTGCACCTGTACCCACTTGTTGCCCTTGTTCGTTGTACCATTTGATGGTATGCGAAGCAGCTGATAATCCACTGGTAATGATATACGGTTGAATCAAATGATTCGTAAAGGTGTTGTAACACATTATACCATCAATAGGAGTAGGTACTGGCAATTTATTAATGATGATTTGAATGGCTTTAACCTCAAAACAATCGGGAGCTAAGGTGTTGCTTACGCGAACATAGACTAAGGTCGCTGTTGTTTGTGCGATGGCCGCTGTATTTGTTGTTGCATCTGCAAGTGTTGCATGGTAAGTCACTACAAATTCAGGTCCAGTTTGCGCTCCTAAAACTACAGGATTAAATACGGTTAATGCCACATTGAGTACGCCATCATTAGTGCCATCAGTATCGCAGAATGTACGCGAGGCAACAGGTACTGTATTCGCCACAGGAGTAGGGACAATGGTTACTGTAAACGAGGTTTCATCAGAACAATTTGGTGAATACCCCGAATTTCCAAAAATATAAATGGTTTTCGTTTGCGTCACTACACTACCAGCATTGATGATACCGCCTGTTCCATTCGGACCATTATAGTAATTTCCAAGTGCTAATGCAGGCAAGGTATAGCTAGAACATGTTGTAACATTCGCCATTTGCGGTACATTATAAATCGAAATGGAAAAACTTTTTTCGTCAAAACAGTTGGGTGTAGTTCCAGTTTCGCTATATACATACAATGTTTGATTCGTAGTAAGCACATCTCCAGCATGTAATAATGTCCCGCCTTTATTGGGAGCGGTATAGTAATCACCTAGAGTTAAAGCAGGTAATGTATACGAATCGCAAGCAAATACATTAGCAATTGGAGCAATAACGGGTGATGGAGTAACTGTCACGGTGAAACTGCTTTCATTGGTACAGTTGATACGTCCTCCCGATTCTACATAAATGTAAATTGTTTGCGTTGTTGTAATAACTGCGCCAGGTAACAATTCTTGACCACCGGCTGTTGGCCCGCCACTCACGGTATAATATTTATTGTTTCCTGTTAGTGCAGGTAAAATATAGGAGTCACAAACTTGAGCATTCGGTACTACATCGGCATCAATAGTGAAAATATTTACTGTGAAAGAAGTCTCATTGGTACAACCGTTATTATTGGCAAAAATGTATAGCATTTGCGTCGAATGAATTACATCGCCACCGTGTAATAATGTTCCTGTTCCACCGGGACCTGTGTAATAATCTCCATGTTCTAAGTTGGTTAATACATAGGCATGACAAGCATCAATGTCAGATCGTGAATCTACAACAGGGATTTGATTTACAGTTACTTCGAAACTAATTTCGTTAATACAACCCCCTTCGCCATTCAAATAAATATAAATGGTTTTAGAGGTAGTGATTAAATCACCTGCGAATAAAATATCACCTGTACCTCCTTGTCCAGTAAAATAATTACCATAAGGAATTTGGGGTAATTCATACGCACTACATGCCGTTGTATTGGTTGGCGCAGTTAACGGTGGAAGATTAATTGTTATTGTAAAGTTATAGTTGTCTGTACAATTCGGTTGCGATTGTGACACCGCATAAATATAGATTGTTTGTGTTGTATTGATTTCTGTTCCAGCAGGAATTTGTGTTCCAGTTCCCATGGGGCCTGTGAAATAATTTCCAATTTCTAATGGAGGCAATGTATACGAAACACAGGCTGTGGCTGAAGTCGGGAAATTGATTCCAATAACCACGTTAAACGAAGTCTCACTTGAACAAGGACCGTTACTTGCACGAACGTAAATACGTTGTGTAGTAGTGATTACTGTTCCAGCACTTAATTGTGTTCCTAGTCCATTCGGTTCTGTGTAATAATTTCCAAGAGACAATGGAGGTAGCGTATACGAAGTACAGTCAAATACATCATTGATTGGAGCAACACTTCCTTGTGTTACGATATTGATTACCATAGGTTTGTCAATAACACAGAAAGGAGGTTCTGTAGAAACAAAATGGAAATAGATGGTTTGTGATGTGGTAATAATAGTACCCCCGGGTAAAATCATACCTGCTCCATTCGGTTCCGTGTGGTATTCACCTTGTGTCAATTGAGGTAAACTGTAGCTATTACAGTATTCTGCGGGCTCATTATTGATGTCATCTGGTTTGATGATAGTTACCGTAAAAAAGGTCTCACTAGGACAAGAGGGTGGAGTTGGATAAGAGTTATAAATGTATAAAGTAGTGGTCTGAGTGATGATGTCTCCAGCAAAAAGTTGTACACCTTGACCTCCAGGTTCCGTAAAATATTGACCGTTTGTTAAAGGTTGTAATGTATAATCTGCACAAGTAATCACATCATCTAAATCATCAACTGGTGGAACTGGTACAATTACTAAATTAATAGCAACAACAGCAAAACAAGTTGGGTCTGTTTTTACATATACGCGTGCATAGCAAACCCCACCAGTCGAATTAATAAATCCTGAGGCATTGGTGTTGTTATTTGCATCATTTAATGTTCTAAAATAATCCACTCCATAGATAGCAGGATCTTGACTTCCTAATACACTGGTTGTAGCGGCAATAGGCAAATTAAACATTACAGGACCTCCTTGTGGACGGGCACACGCTTTTACATCGGGTGCTGGATTAGCAACTGGAGGAGCGGTTAGTAATAATTGAAATGATTTTATTACAAAACAACCTGTTGTCGGATTAACCACACGCATGTAGATGGTTTGGTTCCCATTACAAGTATAAGAAAGTGGAATCGGATTGACATCATTGGTTGCGTCAGCTTGGCTAGTATAATAACGAACAGTGGTTGTAGGCGGTTGGTTTGCCATCACTGTTGTTGTATTCAAGTTTAAATTGTAAGTATAAGATCCAGAACCATTATCACATTTGTATAGGTTTTTCGGATTGCTAACATTATATGCAGTATAAAATTCAACTACAATGGAATCCGAAATTTGTTGGCAAGGAAAAGCAATATTGGTATATACCAATTCATAAGTTCCAGGTGATGTAACAACCAAATTGGGACCTGTTTCACCATTTAATACCACACCATTTCTTTTCCATACAAAAGTGTACAAGGCGGGATTTAATCCAGAAGGAATTGTAGTGTTTTGCCCACTACAAATAGCTGTTTGATTGGCAACTGTTAGGTTCGGACCCAAAACGTCTTGTCCAATGTTGAAACTTTCAGAAGCGATAAAAATGGCAGAATCCGATTTATAGTCCCCACGGTCTGCAATCACCAATTTGATTTTGTAAGAATGCGTTGTATTTAAACTTGATGATACAGTCATTAATGTGGTTTGCCCATTAAAATTAACTGGCGCAGTTGCAGCATTGTTACCTCCATTATAACGTCCAAAGTATTGAGCATTTGCAGAAGGACATGTTGAATTGTATAAATAATCACGAATAGTAACCACCGAAATCGGTAAGTTGGTATTCGGAACTACAGCCAAATTGGTTGTTACACCTGTGGTCATGTCGGTTAATAAAAATGCAAATGCATCTGAAAATTGACATTGGAAATTTCCATATTCTTCGGATGCAAAAAGAAAATCAAAATTGAAATACGGGGAGAGCGGCGTGAATTCAAATTCCAATACAGTTGCATTCGTAGAACTCATCGTAATACCCGAAGCAGCCAAAGTGGCTTCTAAATCGGCATCTCCAATCCAAGCGGAATTTCCAGCTTCTAATAATGTGGTATTCGGTCCGGCAGCTTCCAAAGCACTACCAGTAGTTAATACCACCCCGCTAGACATTGGGAAATTGGAATTGGAATTGGAAAAGTAAGCAATACCATTTGTCGAACCAAAATTGGATCCGGTTCTCCAGGTAATGTTTTGCGCAGTTACACAAGGTGAATTAATCAATACATTATTGACCAATTGAGGTACTGTGTAGGTGTTTTGATCTACAGTAATGGCTTGTGAAAAACCAAATACACTGAAGAAAAACAGCATGAAGGTTAATAGTTTTTTCATAGGGGCTTGATTTTGACATCACAAATATTATAAATAACATCGATAAAATACAAATAAAATCGATGAAATGCATTTATTGTTTTTAAAAGTAAGAAAAATATTATAATAAAATTCGCACAAAACTACTTTTAATCCAATTTGTTAATCTTAATCGGAACAAAAAGTTTATTCATTTATCTTTGCATTTTTAATTTTTATATCATGAGATTACAGGAAACTCTTACCGTGTCCATTCAAGAAGCTGTTTTTCAAAGTTTTGGGGTTACACCCGAAAAAATTGAATTTCAAGCCACCCGTAAAGAGTTTGAAGGAGATATCACGGTGGTTATTTTTCCTTTATTGAAAATAATTAAGGGGAATCCCGTTCAAATTGGTGAATCCATTGGAAACTATTTAGTTCAAAATCATCCCCATGTGGTTAAGTATAATGTGGTTTCGGGCTTTTTAAACATTGTAATTTCCGATGATTATTATATTCAATACTTTAATGAAATACGACATAATCCAACCTTTGGATTTGTAAATAATTTGGACACCAAAGCAGTTATGGTGGAATATTCTTCACCCAATACCAATAAACCTTTGCATCTTGGCCACATCCGAAATAATTTATTGGGATTTGCGGTTGCTGAGATTTTGAAAGCCTCTGGAAAAAAAGTGTATAAAACGCAAATCATCAACGATCGTGGGATTCACATCTGTAAGTCGATGTTGGCTTGGCAATTATTTGGTGAGGGTCAAACGCCAGAATCTACAGGATTAAAAGGGGATAAATTAGTAGGTAATTTTTATGTCGCTTTTGATCAAGCGTATAAAAAAGAAATAGCAACGTTAATTGCTGAAGGAAAATCGGAAGAGGAAGCCAAAAAGCAAGCCCCACTTCTCCTAAAGGCACAAGAAATGTTGCGTCAATGGGAGGCAGGCGATGAAGAAGTAGTTGCCCTTTGGAAGAAAATGAACCAATGGGTGTATGACGGATTCGAACAAACCTACACGGCATTGGGTGTTGACTTTGATAGTTACTATTATGAAAGTAACACCTATTTACTGGGCAAAGAAGTTGTGCAATACGGTTTGGACAAAGGAATCTTTGAACGGGACCCTGATGGATCGGTTTGGATTGATTTGACGCAAGAAGGTTTGGATCGAAAAATCGTTTTGCGTTCCGATGGCACCGCAGTATATATGACCCAAGATATTGGTACCGCAATTCAACGGGTAAAAGATTATCCCGATGTAGGAGGAATGGTTTATACGGTTGGAAATGAACAAGATTACCATTTTAAAGTACTGTTTTTAATTCTAAAGAAATTAGGATTTGAATGGGCTGAAAGTTTATACCATTTATCGTATGGGATGGTCGAGTTGCCATCTGGCAAAATGAAGTCCCGTGAAGGGACAGTAGTCGATGCCGATGATTTGATGGCTGAAATGACCCAAACTGCGGGTTCGATTGCCGTTGAATTGGGTAAACTTGAGGGGTATTCAGCATCAGAAAAAGAAGCACTCTTCAAAATCATTGGATTAGGCGCTTTAAAATATTACATTTTAAAAGTAGACCCCAAAAAACAAATCATGTTTAATCCTGAAGAATCTGTTGATTTTAATGGAAATACGGGGCCATTCATTCAATATACGCATGCGCGAATTTGTTCGATTCTGCGAAGAGCCGATTTTGATTATTCCAATGATGTAAGTCTGATTTTACATGAAAAAGAAAAAGAATTGGTGAAAATCATTTCTAATTTTCCTGATGTAATTCAAGATGCCGCCCGTCAACACAGTCCGGCACTCATTGCTAATTATACTTACGAACTAGTTAAAGAATACAATTCATTTTATCAGTCGGTTTCCATTCTTGGAGAGACCGATTCAGCGAAGAAAATCTTCCGTGTGCAATTGTCAAAAATTGTTGCACAAACCATTCGAAATGCCTTTGGGTTATTGGGAATACAAGTCCCAGAACGAATGTAAAACCACAATTAAATCCGAAGAAATTCGGATTTTTTTATAACGTATAACGAACAAAAACATTAATTGTTCGTTCCAATGAATAGGTATTAATTTCTTCTATGGATTGCACATTGGTGTTGATTCTGTAGAATTGATTGATTTTATTTCGAGTATTTAAAATATTCAAAATAGACGCCCCTAGTGTTAATGATTGTTTTTCTTTAAAAGGAAAAACATAACTGCCCGAGGCATTGATTTGAATAAAATTGGGTAAATGGGAAGAGTTGGGCGCATTGAAATTAATGAAGGAGGCACCTGTATTAGGGTCGTATTGTAAGTTTTGGGATTGAGGTAATGTTGTTGGCCTTCCGGTAAACCATTTTCCTCCCAAGGTAAGTTTCATTTTTTGGGTGTCATAAACAATACCTGTTGCCCAATGATGCATGATTTCATTATTGCTTGGAAATTGAACGTTGTTATTATTTATTCTAAAGGTATAGTTGTTATTATTATACGAATAAGTGGCCCAAACAATTATGTTTTTCCATTGGCGCTGAATTAAAAATTCGCTGCCCCAAATGAAATAATCGCCTGTAAAATTTAAATTTTCATATTGATTTTGAAAGCCCTGACTTCGAGCCGTTATTCCGATTACCTTTTTGATGAAAAATTCATTGCTGATCAACCAGCCTTTGAATCGGTAAGAACCACCTGCGGAAAGTTGGCGGTTTTTTAGAATCGGAATGTCACTGTTATTACTTAAAATCCAACGTCTTTTTTCAATTCCTAAAAAGTCCTGTTGACGATCAACAATCTTACTAACCGTCTGATTTTTTATTTCGCCATTGAATTCAAATTGCCAGCGGGCATTGGGTTGCCAAGCTATATTTATTCGGGGTTCGGTAATAAATACGCCCCAACGTTCAAAATAATTTTGACGAATCCCAAAGGAAGTTTTGATATTTTTTTCGGGCAATTCCCATTTCAAATCTCCTATAAGTGCATGGTTACGGAGTACGTATTTCACATCCGAATTAATTACAGGTGAATTGATTCGATTGATGTTTTGATTTCCTATTTCATCAAATTGATAACCAAAATCAAGCGATGTATTGGAATTAAGGGTGTATTTATTTTTTAGATCAATACCTAAATGCTGAATTTCGTTACGTTGGTAATGGGTTTGAGTGGAATTGAGTGATTCATAATTAGAATACAGCTCATACTGTGAAAAAAACAAACGATAGTCACTTTTAAGTTTGGGATTCCATTGAATGCGTGAAGTAACAATTCCGCCTGTAGTTTCTTGGTCAAGGGAACTACTTTTTTTGATAAAAATAGCATTCTCAGTTCGCGATTGTGTTAAGTTCAATTGGTTGGTTAGCAGTAAGAAATCCACAAAAAGTTCCACTTTCGGACTGATTCGCTGTGCCAATTGACCCGATACATCCATGAAATAAAATTTTAAATCATTGGTGTAGGCAATATTGCCATTCAACAATAAATCGGTGACGACTGTATTTTGGAATACGCGATTATAATAATTTTGGTAAGTCGGCGTATTCAAAATATCCGTAATTGAACGTCGGGCACTCAAAGCTAAACGCGTTTTTTCATTAAATCGGTGACGAAAAGTAGCGTCTACATTAATCATGTTAACTCCAAAACTTACTTTTTCTTCTTTTTTATTGTCAGGCAGTGTGGAAATGTCGACAACACCAGAAACGCTGCCACCGTAATAGGGCGAACTCCCATTTTTGACAATATTAATTTTGTGGGCTAAATTGGGATTAATAGCAGATAATAAGCCAAAGAAATGGCTCACTTGATACAAGCGCATACCGTTCCATTGGAACAAGATTTGATCTTGATTCCCACCACGAATGTTTAAATTAGACAAGGTTTCGTCGGAACTAATGACCCCCGGAATTTGTTTAATGGATTCGAATACATCGGCTTCGGTGAGTCCGGGCAACAATCCAAATTGTTTGGGTTTGATTTCATACCCACTATCCCATTTTTTGGTCACACCCCTTGTGAGGATAATTTGGGTGTCTACTTCCTCCAGCTGGGTGGTTTTGGTTTTTAAATAGAAAATAGGTGTGTTTTGCGGACTCAGGTCTTCAATAATTAAAGGATCATGATTGACATGTGTTATCGTAATTGAAGAAGTTGTAGGTTCGCTAATTTGAAAATAGCCACTGGAATTACTTATAATTACTTGCTCAGAGGGATGTAAGGTAATTGACGCACTTTCAATAGGTTGCTTGGTTTCCACATCTTTCAAATAGCCTTTAAAATATATTTTAATCTTTTTATTGTCCGATATAGAGATGTACTTGTTATTAATTCTATTAAAAGTAAGTTGCGTTTGTTGAGCGAGATTGGTTAACTTTTCGTTTAAAGGGAGTTTACTATTGGGCGGTATTACTTTTAATCCATTGACTTCATTTTCCACATAACTAAATTCAACGGCATGTTGTTTTTCAATTTGTTTCAACACTTGTACTAAAAGCACGAAGTCTCCCGTCTGAGCACGAAGACTCATAAAGGAGACAAAGCATAGAAACAAACATGAAAAATATTTTAGTCGCATCATGGAATCAATTCAAAAGAATAGTCTTGTGCTCCATTTTTAACCACTTTCAGGTGGTATGAAGCCGCAAACAATTGGAGAGCTATATCCGAATTATCTCCAGGTAAATGACCTGTAAACAACTCTGTTTTGGGAAGCGTAACGTCGTTAATGGTAATGTTGTAATGACGTTTTAATTCTTCCAATACATCCTGTGGATGCATTTTCTCAAATTGTAATTCTTTTGAAATCCAAGAGGGATTTAAAGCTTTGGTTGGGTGATTAATGATTAATTCATTATTGGCAAAAGCAATGGTTTGACCTTTGGTGATAATGATTGTTTTATTTTTGTGTTGAATTTTTACTTTTCCTTCAAAACAAGTAACATCAATACGATTGTTTCTTGCTTTTACATTGAATTGTGTACCTAAAACGGTTACTGTACCTTCTTCAGTGATTACTTCGAATTTTTTTCCTTTGGCCACTTTGAAATACGCTTCTCCAATTAAGTTCAATTTTCGATTAGAATCCCAATTGTTTTCCGAGTAAGTGATCTCAGATCCTGAATGCAAAACAACTTTTGAATTGTCGGGTAAATTGAAGGCTACATTTGAACCATTTTCAGCAATTTGTTGTTCGCCTCTTGTAATTACATAGGCACTTCCAATTCCTAAGAATAAAGTTACCATAGCTGCAATTTGCAAGGCTTTTTTCCAAAATAGTGAACGTACTTTTGTCGGGTTGCGTTTCTCCAGTATATTTTGATAAAAACGATCTGAATCAAAATCACTAACCTGTAGTTCAGCGGAATACAATTTTATTCTTTCCAATATCGCATAGTCTTCTTCCTGGCGGAGTGTATTCAACTCTGCTTCGGGGAGCTCATTGTTGAGCCAAGCTGCTAAGCGATTAGTATCTTCCATTTTCATCTGAATTCTTTATTAAAACAATTTGTATTTAATTTACCCTACCTAAAAGTTTGAAAATTTTTTTCGGAGTTCTAAAAGGGCCAAATGGATTCTTTTTTCAACGGCTTTTACACTAATATCTAACTCTTCTGCAATTTCGTGGTATTTTTTACCATCAATTCGGTGCATTAAAAAAGCAGTACGTTGGGTTTCATTTAAATTAGCTATTGCGGTCAGCAATTTGGTTTTAAATTCCTCTTCCTCCATGATATAGTCGGGGGACTCGTTTGTTTCTGACCGATGTGCGTTTTTCTTTCCAAATTCAAGAACCACTTTTTTATGGGCCACTTGATTGAGCGAGAGGTTATTGGCTACTGTGTACAAAAATGATTTGGCTTTTTCAACAGGTACCTGGTCACAATTTTGCCATAATTTAATAAAAGCTTCTTGGGTACAATCCTCAGCCTGATCCAAATCACCAAATTTATAATAAAGGTAATTTCGAAGTGATTTTACATGTTTGCGATAAAAAGATTCATACATTGAATCTTGACAAATTGTATCTTCTGAAGGCATTATTAAATGTTAATATTTAAGTCTCTAAAAATAAAAAATTTATTTTAGGTAGGGTAAATTCATTTATATTTGTTTATAAATAAAACCAATACACTATGAGCTCGATGCGTTTATTATCGATTCTTTTTTTGAGTGTGCTTTTTTTTGCTTCTTGTCAGGAGGAAAAAGAGTATGAAGAGGATGATAATACGCCTTCATTAAATAAAAATTCAGCACTTACTGGTTTGGTTGCGCGTGTGGTTCAAAACCCGACGGCATGGGATGATATCATGGATGATAATTCCCACTTCAACATTGTACTCCCTGTTTCCGTTCAAGTAAATAATCAAAATGTTATTGTTACGGCTTCCAATGATGGTTTAGAACAAATTTTCGATATCAAAAACATGTACAATAATGATGATGATATTGTTCATTTTCAATTCCCTATCACTGTTAAATTTAGAAATTACCAAACACAGACAGTACTCAATCAAGCAGAGTACAATCAATTGATTAGTAGTCTGGGGCCTTGTACATTTTTAGATGAAATTTCTTGTGTAAAAGTACAATACCCAGTTATTGTTACTGTTTATGATTCCAGTTCACAAGAAGCCGATAGCTATACGTTTACAAACAATTCAGGTTTGTATGCCTTTTTGAATAATTTGAGTGATGGAGATACCTTTAACTTTTCCTATCCTTTCTCTGTTTTAGACAGTAATGATTCCGATCATGTAGTTTCCTCTGATGTTGCATTTAATCAGTTGATTGAGGATAATATTGGGCAATGTCCTACCTATGGAAATACAAATCCTACACCTGATTTTATAACCTTGCTTACGAACAATCAATGGTATGTGTCCTATTGTTATAAAGGGAATAATGATGAAACAAGTGATTATAACGGATATCACTTTAATTTTTATGCTAATGGTACCTCAAAAGCAATAAAAAATGCTACCCAAATAAATGGGGATTGGACCAAATACCAAGATGGGAATAAACAAAAATTAGATTTGTCATTCTCAGGGGATACCCTAGAGTATATGGAAGAAGATTGGGATATTGTTGAATATACGACTACGTTAATTCGTTTAAAAAATACCAGTGGTGGCGGTACTAAAATCGATTACCTCTACCTTACAAAATACTAAGCACTCTAAATCTATAATTATGAAGAAACTAAAATTAATTCCAATTTTAGCGGTCCTTTTTATGCTAAATGTGGCCTCTATGTGCAGCAATGATGATAACACATCAAACACAAATACTGTACAAAATCAAGTGGTAAGTACCGCAACTTCGGGGACATGGAGAATTACGTATTTTAATGATTCGGGCACTATAAAAACGACGCAATTTAACGGTTATAATTTTACTTTTGGATCTTCCAATGTGTTAACAGCGTCTAATGGTTCGAATACCTTTACAGGAACTTGGTCTGTTACCGATTCAAACTCTTCTGATGATTCCATAAATGATTTAGATTTCAATATCCTTTTTGTATCTCCTGCACACTATGCAGATTTATCCGATAATTGGGATATTCAATCCCGAACAGATACGAAAATAGAATTAATAGATGTAAGTGGTGGTAACGGAGGAACCGATTATCTTACGTTTGAAAAAAATTAGTTAGTTTACCTTACTAATGTGTGTTTTTGTTAGAACCATCCCTTTTTTGGGATGGTTTTTTTATTCCATTTCCATTTGAATGACACCGTGTTAATTTATATCTTTGCATTTCAATTTTTGCAAGTACATTATGTTCCAAAATTTAAGTGAAAAACTCGATAAAGCATTTCATATCCTAAAAGGACATGGAAAAATTACCGAAATCAATGTCGCTGAAACACTCAAAGAAGTAAGACGCGCTTTATTGGATGCCGACGTTAACTTTAAAATCGCAAAAGATTTTACAACGCGTGTCAAAGATAAGGCGATTGGTCAAGATGTATTGACAACATTGCAACCGGGACAATTAATGGTCAAAATCGTTAAGGATGAGTTGACCGAATTAATGGGCGGTGATGCGACAGGAATCAATCTATCAGGAGCACCTACTGTTATTTTAATGTCAGGTCTTCAAGGTTCGGGGAAAACAACTTTCTCTGGGAAACTTGCGAATTACCTGAAAACTAAAAAGAATAAAAAGCCCTTATTAGTAGCTTGTGATATCTATCGACCTGCAGCAATTAATCAGTTGCACGTGGTTGGTGAGCAAATAGGCGTAGAAGTTTATTCAGAGCCCGAAAATAAAAATGCAGTTGATATTGCTCAAAAAGCAATTCAGTATGCCCGTTCGAATGGGTTCAATGTCGTGATTGTCGATACAGCCGGCCGTTTGGCCGTTGATGAAGAAATGATGAATGAAATCGCCAATGTTCATCAAGCCATTCAACCCCAAGAGACTTTATTTGTTGTGGACTCCATGACGGGGCAAGATGCCGTAAATACCGCTAAGGCATTTAATGATCGCTTGAATTTTGACGGAGTGATTTTAACGAAATTAGACGGTGATACTCGTGGTGGAGCCGCAATTTCTATTAAATCGGTGGTCAATAAACCCATCAAATTTATTGGTACGGGTGAAAAAATGGACGCTATTGATGTGTTCTATCCTTCTCGTATGGCCGACCGTATCTTGGGAATGGGTGACGTAATTTCCTTAGTGGAACGTGCACAAGAACAATACAACGAAGAGGAAGCCCGTAAATTGCAAAAGAAAATCGCGAAAAACGAATTTGGATTCGACGATTTCTTAGCCCAAATACAACAGATTAAAAAAATGGGAAGCATGAAAGATTTGGTCGGAATGATTCCCGGTGCTGGTAAAGCACTTAAAGATGTTGAAATCGAAGACGATGCCTTCAAGCATATTGAAGCCATTATATTTTCCATGACACCCAAAGAGAGAAGTAAGCCTTCTATCATCGATATGAAACGTAAAACAAGAATCGCTAAAGGGGCGGGGCGAAAAGTAGAAGAAGTTAACCAACTTCTAAAACAATTTGACCAAATGAGTAAGATGATGAAAATGATGCAAGGTCCAGGAGGTAAAAATTTAATGCGCATGATGGGAGGTGTGAAAGGCATGCCCGGAATGCAATAAAAAATACAAAGGGTTTGAAGTTCGACTAGGAATTTTAAGCCCTTTTTTGATAACTACCAAAACACAACAACATGACAATTTTAGACGGTAAAAAAGTTTCTGAAGACATCAAAAATGAAATCGCTGATGAAGTACAAAAAATGCGAAGTAATGGGGAAAAAGTCCCCCATTTGGCAGCAATCATCGTAGGGAATGATGGGGCGAGTATGACTTATGTAAGTAGTAAAGTAAAAGCGTGCGAACGCGTGGGATTTGAATCTACCTTAATCCGTATGCCCAGCACTACTTCTGAAACAGAGTTGCTCAAGAAAATCAAAGAATTGAATGAAGATGATGCAATTGACGGATTTATTGTGCAATTACCTTTACCCAAACAAATCGATACCCAACATATTCTGATGTCCATTGATCCCAGTAAAGATGTGGACGGTTTCCATCCCGAGAATTTTGGAAAAATGGCATTAGACATGAGTACATTCATCCCTGCAACTCCTTTTGGAATTTTGGAACTTCTCGAACGCTATAATGTAGAAACCAAAGGTAAGCATACTGTCGTTATCGGGCGTAGTCATATTGTGGGACGGCCCATGAGTATCTTAATGGGTAGAAATCACTTTCCTGGTAATTCAACAGTGACACTCACACACAGTCATACCAAAAATATTAACCAAATTACCACCCAAGCGGATATTATCATAACTGCCCTAGGCGTCCCCAATTATTTAAAGGCAGAAATGGTAAAAGACGATGTAGTGGTCATTGATGTCGGAATCACACGTGTGGCCGATGAAACTGCTGAAAAAGGGTACCGTATCGTTGGTGATGTGGATTTTGAAAATGTTTCCAAAAAAGCATCGCATATTACGCCAGTTCCAGGTGGGGTCGGACCCATGACAATTGCAATGTTACTAAAAAATACACTTTTAGCCCGTGAGCAAAAACGGTTGAAATAAATGAATATTCGGATTGCCACAACGCAAGACTGCCTACTTATTCAGTCGCTTGCCGCAACAATTTGGCCAGTGGCTTATCGTACTATATTATCCAAAGAGCAATTGGATTATATGTTGGATAAATTTTACACCCCCACTGCATTAGAACAGCAAATGGAGCAAGGACAAGTCTTTTTTATTTTAGAGGAAAATAGTGAAGCACTTGGTTTCGCTGCTGTGGCGTTACATGAAAAACCCAATATTGCAAAATTGCACAAACTCTATGTTTTGTCCCATTTGCAAGGAAAAGGTTGGGGAAGAATACTCTTAGAACATTGTTGTGCTTATGCGTTGCAGCACCACCAACAGTCTATTTTTTTAAATGTCAACCGTTTCAATAAAGCGCTAACTTTTTATGAAAAGTTTGGATTTACTTGTATTGAAACGGTTGATATTCCTATAGGAAATGGGTACTTCATGGAAGATTTTGTGATGGAAAAAAGGTTATAATTTTTTCAGAACTTCTGCTAAATTTCCTTTTTCATTACCCGCAATTAGTTTTTTTAAATTCGATGTAAGCGGCACATTATTCTCTTTTTTTGCCACATAATTTGTAGCTATGCGTAAAGTGTTTAATTCAACGACAGCAATATCTTTTGAATCCCCATGTTCTTTAACCAAATAAACAATCATGGCTGCTAAATAAACCCCCAATAAATTGGAGTTTTCACCACTAAACTTAGTTGCGGTTTCAGATAGGCTAAATGTATAGTCGGGAGTACCTTCCATCCATTGCATCAGGAATTGCAAATGTTGTATCCGAAGCATTTCATTGTTGTCTAAGGGCGAGTTGAGTAAATATGTTGCACTTTCAATTACTTTGGGCTCCGCAACTTTATAATCGGCTTCTTTTTTAAATTCAATTGGACTAACTTCTTGGCTGAAAATTAAAGACCAAGTAAAAAATGCAAGGAATACAAATACTTTTCTCATCTAGATATTGAATTAGGATAATAAATTATTGTTTTTGGAATCGAATAACGACCTTAGTATCAGAATTTGATAATCGAAGTAAGTATTGTCCAGGAACTAATTCTGCTACAGCAATCTGTTGAGCATTCACGGGTTTAACGGCGAGTAAACGGCCATTCATATCAAATACCTCCGCTACAAAATAGGCATCACTTGATAATTTAATATACTCTTGTGCGGGATTGGGAGCAAATTGAAGCGAAATAACTTCATTTTCTACTGTTCCCAAGGCATTAACTGTTGTTGTATAAGTATTCGTTACAATCGGTAAATTGTAGTCAAAATAGATAGAAGCTGTATTAGAGAAGGAATCGCCAATGACTAAACTCGATTTTGTGCGAATTTTAAACACAATATATCCGTCATTAGAGGCATCATCAAACGGTAAATTGATGTTTTCGAATATAAAATCTACTTGACCATTGGGAAGTGTTCTTGAATCATAGGGATGACTTGCGTCTAAAATGATCAGCGAACTTAAATCCAATTTAGCACTGTCAATCATATCCGTAATCACAATATTACGGGCAGGCGCCGTTCCTAAATTTTCAAATCGAATCATGTAGTGTACAAAATCGCCTACTTTTTCTGTAGAAATAGTAGCTCCTTCCAAACAAAACTTAAAGTTAGGATCAAAGGAATTTACTACAGTATGTTTTAATTCAAATTGGTTGTCATTAGAATATTCATCGGTTAAACCATTCACATTGGCCGTAAAATTTAAAACATCACCCGATTGTAGTCCGGGTGTACTGGCAGGTGTTTGTAATATATGGGTGACCAAAAATTCTTCCGACGCAAAGGGTTGTAAATTAGTAACCGTCCATGAAATCTGATTGGCATTGAGCGAAGTGGCTACAGGATTTACCGTGCTTAAACTTGCCAATTGAGCATTAAAGCTCCACGTAATTGTGGCCGTTTGCGTTGTTGTCCCTTTGTTTTTACAAATGATTTTGTAGGTTGTGGAATAGCCTGGAACCGCATCAGTTAGTGGAATGGCAATGATTTCTAAGTCGTTATGATTTCCGTTGTAACTTAGACAAAAATCTTGGGTAAACGGACTAAGATTTAAAGGGAAGTTGAGTTGTGAAACAGCCGGATTAATTACATAATATTCTGGATGTTCAATAATGGGTTCGATTGTATAATTGCCTTCGTTGAGGTAAATGGAATAATTGCCATTTTCTGAAGAACTGTAACGATGTTCCGTTTGGTTATTTCGAACCAACTTCAAATTTACTTTGGGAACGAGTGGATCATTTAGTTCACATCCATTCGAATTAGTGTCAAATCGAACCGAACCTTTTAAGGAATACAATGTTCCTCCTGGTTGAAAGGTACAATACGGATTGACAGCACATTGCGAACTGCCCGAATAGGTGTTCACCATAAACTGAATACTTGCAATTTCAATGGGGTTGTCGTCGGTGCAAACAAAGTTTAATTGGGGAGTGTTGGTCAAACTTAGTCCCGATTCAAACCGGTTGTTTTTAAGATATACCTGTTGTAAGTTGGGATTGTGGTCTAATTGAACAACGGACAAATTCGGTAAATTACTTCCGTCAAATTGCGAAATTAGCGTTTGCGATGCATACACATTCGCAATATTCAAACCGTTGTTGAAAACCAAGGAATTCAAAGGGTTATTACTGATGTCTAACTGACTTAATCCCGTCAATCCCTGAGTGGTAAATGTTTGGATAGCATTTCCAGCCAAGTTCAAATTCACCAAAGCTCCATTATTGCCAAAAAGTACATTTTGTATTTGGTTATTTTGACCCTCAAACCATTGCAATTGGTTCAAATTGGAAAGATTTATCGTAGTAAGTTGATTGTTTTTACAAGCCAAATGGGTGAGGTTAGTCAAACTTTGAATGGGTAATTGCGACAATAAGTTGGCATTGCAATTCAATACCCGCAATTGAGAGAATCCTGAAATTCCAGAAAGCGAAACAATTTTTGCATTCACCGGACTCCCTTGGTTGTTGATGTCCAATTGAAAAACTTGTAGCGCTTCTTGCGTTTCTATTTCACCATTAGCATTACTGTCAATAGCTATAGAATTCCCCGAACTGTTTTTAGCAATCGTATTAGAAGGGGAGGATTGAAGCAGTTTAAATTTAAAATTGGAGTCAGGAATAGTCACCACCTGAGCTAAGGTGAAAAAAGGCAAAACGATAAGAAAAATGAGTAATTTTTCTTTCATCTAAATTCGCAGTTATAAAGTCCACATATATTCCTATGTATCAAATATAACATAAAAAATCATATCTGTGATTTTTTATGTTAAAAAAGGAAAGATTAATCAAGTAAAGTTGATAATAATGAGCAAACTAAAAATAAAACAACCCCAATCAATGGGGTTGCTTACACTGCAAATTTATAAGGATAGGAAATAGGACATGTCAAAAGCTGATTCCGGTCCAGTCGCCCCGCATTTCCTCAGCGTAGGCAACATGTAATGTTCGCAGTTGCGACCAAACCTCAAATTGAATCAGTAGTCTGAACAATACAACGCAATTTTTCATGTTTGTTTTGTATCGTTTTTTCTAAGGCGAATAATTAGATGAATAACACAGTACGAAGCTAACGAAAAGGAATTTTTAAAAAAATAGCTACTGAGTACATTGGGCAATCATTCGATTAAATGCCCCTTTTGCCTGAGGATTAAAGAATCAATATTGATTAATTTGCTATTCTGAGTCCGAATTTGAATCAATTGAAGGGTTTATAATATTCGAATCAGTTTCGAATTCAGAAGTTGGATTTGAAGTTTCGTTATTTTCTTTGGGATACAAAATGAAAATTTTTTCTAAGGCTTGATAACGTTCTATTACGAAAAGCAATAGTAAACCATTACCTATTAATAGCATATTGTCAACAAGTGACAATATTGTTTGCATTTTTAGAGAATCTATAGTGTCTCCTTTATACACTACGCGGGCTATATTTTCAATGATACGTCCTATTGTTAATGTAAACCACCATAAGCCTAGAGCTAAATGGGGGGCATTGGGGACCTTTTCTCCCTGTGCCCTTAAATACTCAGTTGTTTTATCAAATAATTCTTTAAAGATAACATACGGTTTATACAATGAGAGAATGGGAACGAACCAAGACCAAATGGCCCAACTATCTGTTTCATCGGTATAAGTTACTTGCATAATTAAATTATAGTAAGCCCTTCTAAACCATTGTAGAAAGAAGATGCCTGCAATGACCCAAGATACAAATTGAACGATAACAAAAAAAAGTTGGCGATTGTCGTTACTATTAAGTGCTTCTTGTTCAAAATGAGCACCGTTTTCAAAAGCGCGAATCAATTGAAATTGCATATAATCTGAAACTAGGCTACCAAGAATAATAAGTAAAACAATGAGGATTGCAATGCGGGCATATTGACCCCGTTGATCATTTGGATTGAGATAATTCATGTGCATATATTTTAGTATTCAAAAAAAGCGCAATATAATTCGATTTCAAGCTACAATAATAAACCGCTTAATCTTTTTTGGGCAATCCTTTGAAGTTCTTGTGGATTGGAAATTTTGAAATTGTTTTTTGATTGGATTTTTGTGGATTGGGGTGTTCCTGAATCTCACTTTTCAAATCACTAGCCTCCTCTGTTTTACTCGAAGGTGCAATCAATAGGTCCAATTGTTTTAACTCGGAAGGCGTTAGTTTTCGGTACTTGCCTACAGGAACATCCAAACTAATATTGATGATCCGAATGCGTTTTAAGGCGGTTACTTCATAATCCAAATACTCGCACATACGCCGAATTTGGCGGTTTAATCCTTGTGTGAGTACGATGCGAAACACAAACCGACTGATTTGTTCTACCTTACATTTTCGCGTTACAGTGTCAAGTATGGGCACACCATTGCCCATGCGTTGTATAAATCGATCCGTGATGGGTTTGTTCACCGTAACGATATATTCTTTTTCGTGATTGTTGCGTGCCCGAAGAATTTTATTGACAATATCACCATCATTGGTCATGAATAGCAATCCCTCACTCGCTTTATCCAATCGTCCAATTGGGAATATCCGTTCGGGATAATTGATATAGTCGACAATGTTGTTTTTGACGGCTGTATTCGTTGTACATTCAATACCAACGGGTTTGTGGAAAGCCAAGTAAATACGCTCTTCTTGTTTGTTATGAATGGGGTTTCCGTCCACAAAAATTTGATCCTCCGAAGTCACTTTCATCCCCATTTCGGGTAATTTTCCATTCACTGTAATGCGCCCTTGCTCAATGAGTTTGTCTGCTTCACGTCGGGAGCAATATCCGGATTCCGATAAATATTTGTTTAAACGGGTCATGCCGCAAAGATATAGTTTCTATCGAACTTAATTTCGATTAATAAATTCAATAATGGTTTGGTACAAATAGGCATCGTGTAGACCATGACCTAAACCGCGTGTCGTGACAAATTCAGCTTTGGGCCATGCATTGGCAATTTTGTTGCTCTCTTCCCACAAAACTACAGCGTCCTCTTTATCGTGAATAATTAATCCTTCCTGAGGGATGTTTTCAACAAATTGTGCCGCAGAAAATTTTTCTATAGAAATGGAAAAACGCCGTTGTACATAGGTTTTTAAATAGCGATAAACCTTTCTATTCAATCCCAATAAAGTCACATAATTTTTTAAAATAATTTTAAAATCGGAAGGCGCACCTAAAAGTACAAAACGCTCGATTTCATGGGGATAATGTTTTTGATAATAGGTAATCGCATTTCCACCCACCGAATGACCAATCAGTGCTTTTGGAGCATATAGGGAAGCAATTTTATGAATAAATTCCGCATACAAAGGAACATTGAATTCCTTGCCACTACTCATGCCATGGGCCGGACCGTCAATGGCAATTATAGTCTTGCCTGTTTTAAGTAATTGTTTTAAAAGCTTTTTCCAGCGTGATGCGTTACTCTCCCAACCGTGAATAAGAAGTATTACCTCCTCATTGCCATTCCAAATATACGTTTGGATCGTATGGGTGTCTAAGGTATGTTTTACATGTTTGGCTCGAACTAAAGCTTTCGGGATATGGCTGGATTTGATTTTTCCTTTTCGGGGCGAACTAAATAGTCGGTACGCCAATCGGAAAGCATGTTTTGGATAGATATAGCTCATCACGTTGATGTACAAACCAACCAATTTGACAAGGATATATTGACTAATCTTTTTCAAAGCAGGTAATCTTAAATTGGGGTAATGAAAAAGCCACCGTTAAGGTGGCTTGGTATTATATTGATGCGAACATTTGTTCCATTTTTTCTCTTTCTTCCTGAGCCAGAACATTGTCCACCAAAATTCGTCCTGAATGCTCGTCGGTTAAAATTTTCTTTCGAGAAGCAATTTCAACTTGTGTTTGTGGAGGAATGGTGAAGAATGAACCTACAGAAGCTCCACGCTCAATAGATACTACCGCAAGTCCATTGCGAACACTATTGCGGATACGATCATAAGCAGTTAATAAACGAGCTTCAATTCCTTGACGGTATTCGGCTGATTTTTCCATCAAAAAGTTTTCTTCTTTTTGCGTTTCTGCCATAATATCGTTCAATTCCGCTTTCTTATGTTTTAAGTGCGTCGACTTTTGATCCAATTTCTCTTTGGTTTGTGAAATGGATTCTTTTTTGAATTCAATCGAAGCTTTTAATTCTTTGATTTGCTTTTCAGCCAATTGAATTTCCAATTCTTGGTATTCAACTTCTTTGGTCAACGCATTGAATTCGCGGTTGTTGCGAACCTCTTTTTGTTGTTCTGTGTATTTTTTAATGGAAACTTGGTGCCCTTCAATAGCCGCTTTTTTTGATTTGATGCTATCTTCAATCTGCGCTAAGTCCATTTGTAATTTGTCCAAACGAGTGGTTAATCCGGCAACCTCGTCCTCTAAATCTTCTACTTCTAGAGGTAGTTCGCCGCGAACACTTCTAATTTCGTCAATGCGAGAATCGATTAACTGTAAATCATATAGCGCTCTTAATTTTTCTTCAACGCTCATTTCTTTTGTAGTAGCCATATTTTATAAGTACTTAACCGGGTTTGTATTTTCTTCTGATAAAACGACTGCAAAATTAGTAATTTTTTCTTTAAGAAAATCAACTATGTAATTTTTTGTAAATCTTTCACTCTCAAAATGTCCGATATCTGCAAGCAACATTTTGCCTTCGGCTTCGTAAAAATTATGGTATTTTAAATCGGCAGTGAGATAGCAATCTGCACCCGCTTGTAAAGCATTTTTTATAGCAAAACTTCCCGAGCCTCCCAATACGGCTACTTTTTGAATTTTTTTACCTAAAAATGCTGAATGCCGAATGCCACCGCAGTCTAATTTTGACTTCACCTTCTTTAAAAAATCGACTTCATCCATGGGATGCTCTAATTGACCGATGCGACCCAAACCAATGTTTTGATGCGAGTTTTGTAAGGAGTAGACTTCATAAGCGACTTCCTCATAACGGTGACTCGCAAAAAGCGCTTTAAGAATTTTACTCTGTAAATGCTTTTCAAAAGTCACTTCGATTTTGACTTCTTGGGCTTCTACCATTTCAAACCGTTCGCCCACCACAGGATTGCTGTTTTCATTGCCTTGGTAAGTGCCTGTTCCGGTCGAACTAAAACTGCAGTTTTCATAATTACCTATGGTTCCCGCTCCAGCAGCAAATAAGGCCGTTCGAATGGTTGCCGCATCTTCAACGGGTGCAAAGGTGACCAGTTTTTGAATGAAATCCGACTTGGGTACAAGTACTGAACTATTTAAAATACCTAGTGCATTGCAAAATAAAGCATTTACACCGTTTGGATGATTGTCCAAAGCGGTATGAACCGCATATATGGCGATGTCATTTTTAATGGCTTTGATGACCGCTCGTTCCACATAATTTTTTCCCGTTATTTTTTTCAATCCCGAAAACAAAATAGGGTGGAAACAAACGACCAAATTGCATTTTTTGGCGATGGCTTCATCTATAACCGTCTCCAAAGCATCATGGCAGACCAAAATTCCAGTCAGCGCAGATTCAACATCACCCACCAAAAGTCCCACATTGTCAAAATCCTCTGCATAGGCCAAAGGCGCTAATTCTTCAAGGATAGGCAGTATTTCTTTAATTCTATAACTCATAATTCATTTAAGTTTCCCAACGGTTAAATTCTTCCACCCATTGCCATTGGCCATTGATTTTTTGAAAAAGAATAAAACTGCCGCTGTTATGTTCGATGCTCCTGTAAAACCCCACTTTGATCAAACAGTAATTATTGGGTAAATAAATGGGTTGGTTGACAATCATCATCCGTTGATTATTTTCCCCGTTGGTCGCCGTTTTGGATTGAAATTCAGCCAAACTGACCGGCGCTTGCACCTTCTTCTGTAAATATTGGTGTTGATTGGTGAATAACAATTCAAACTCTTTATCCCAATTATCCAATGGTTTTGGCGCTTGAATTTGTTTTTTTATTTCGGAAACATAGTTTTTTAATACAGGATGGTTTTTACAACCTTCAGAAATTTCGATGGTATTATTGGCTTTTTCTTTATAAAAAAAGAGCAATTGCAAACGGTCTTTAACGATGGGTTTTTCGTTCGCATAATATTTAGTCAATACGATTTTGAGTAATGCAGCATTATCTTGAACGGTATTTTGACTCCACGCTATACCTGCTAAAAGTAACCAAAATACGAGTAAAAACCGTTTCATTTTTATAATCTTGAATCCTCCAAAGATAAAAAAATGTTACTTTCGTACTATGATAATTTTACGTTACCTACTTTTTCCATTGGCATTATTGTATGGTTGTATTGCTGCCATTCGCAATATAATGTATGATAAAGGTTGGTTAACTTCCTATACTTTTGATATTCCAATCTTGGCAGTAGGCAATTTAAGTGTAGGCGGCACGGGTAAAACCCCACAAATTGAATCGTTAATTCGTTTGTTGCAACCCCATTACCGAGTAGCTACATTGAGTAGGGGATACGGTCGTAAATCAAAAGGCTATTGGGTGGCCAATGATATGGCAGCTTCGGAAGTTAATGGTGCCTTAATTGGTGACGAACCCTATCAAATGCATTTGAAATTTCCTGAAGTTACCGTTGCAGTGGATGCTGATCGTCGTAACGGTATTCTTCAGTTACTTGCTCGAAATCCGAAACCGGAAGTTATATTACTAGACGATGCTTTTCAACACCGACGCGTTAAAGCCGGTTTTTACATAGTACTTACGGCCTATAACGATTTGTTTTGTCAGGATTGGATGTTACCCACGGGAACCTTACGAGAATTTGCTTCCGGAAAAAAAAGAGCAAATGTGATAATTGTCACAAAATGTCCAGCAGATTTAAGCGAACTTGCCCAACAGAAAATTCGTGAGCAATTGGACGTTAGCGTTCCGGTTTTTTTTAGTACAATTTCCTATGATTCTTTTGTTTACAATGCAAATGAACAACTAGCTGTGGTTGAAATTCGACGTCAGTCCAAAGTACTTCTAACCGGAATTGCAAAACCAGGGCCGTTTTATGCCTTTTTACAACAAGAAGGCGATACGGTGCTTACCTTTCCCGATCACCACGATTTTTCGCCTCAGGATATTGAAAAAATTAACCAAATCGCCAAAACGCAACCGATAATAACTACCGAAAAAGACTATGTTCGTTTGATGGGAAAAGGAATTGCGGCACCATTATACTACTTACCTATAAAAAGTGAGTTTTTAAAAGGAGAATCGGATTGGCAGCAACAAATTGAAAACTATGTGGGAACAAGTACACGAAACCGTTAACTTCATTCAAAAAACTACGGGTTTTACACCCGAATACGGAATCATTCTGGGTTCTGGATTGGGCAGTTTTACAGAAGATATACAAATCGAATACACTTTGCCTTACGGTGAAATTCCCAATTTTCCAATATCCACAGTACAAGGTCATCAAGGCGCTTTGGTTTTTGGAACCGTTGGAACTAAAAAAGTAGTCGCCATGCAAGGTCGCTTTCATTATTATGAAGGCTACGACATGAAACAAGTTACTTTCCCAGTTCGGGTCATGAAATATTTAGGAGTTAGCAAATTAATTGTGTCCAATGCTTCTGGAGGTGTAAATCCTGCTTATGAAGTTGGCTCCATTGTAGTAATTAAAGATCACATTAATTTGATGCCCGAACATCCGTTACGCGGAAAAAATGACGAGCGATTTGGCCCTCGATTTGTCAATATGAGCGAACCCTATAGTAAAGAAATGATGCGCCAAGCGAAAGAAATCGCAGTCCAAAATCAAATTACGTTGCATGAAGGCGTGTATTTGGGGTTACAAGGCCCTACTTTTGAAACCCTTTCCGAATACCGGATGGTGAAAATTTTAGGTGCCGATTGTGTCGGAATGTCTACCGTTCCCGAAGTGATTGTCGCCCGTCACATGGAACTGGAAACGTTCGGATTGTCCGTAATTACCGATATGGGTGACGAAGAGAATATCGAAGAAGTAAATCACGCAGAAGTATTGAAAGCGGCCCAAAAGGCTGAACCGCATGTGCGACTCCTCATTCGCGAATTAATTAAGCAGTACTAACTACAGCAAATAATCGGAAATGATTTTATAAAATTTTTCGGGTTCGAAAGGTTTTGTCAATACGTCTGTCATTCCATACGATAATAGCATTTCCCGATTTTCATTTAAGGAAATAGCTGTCAAAGCAATGATCGGAATGGTTGTGTTGAATTCCCGAATTTGTTCTGTAGCAATTGTTCCATTAATACCCGGTAAATGCACGTCCATAAGCACCAAATCATAATTTTGGCCTTCTTTACGGATTAAGGTCACACAGTCTTCACCATTGTCAAGAATGCGACAATTCATTCCCCGATTTTCCAACATTTTTTTGGTAATCATTTGGTTGATTTTGTTGTCTTCAACCAATAATATGCGTTTTCCTTGAACAATCGTTTCATCGGTTTCTGTAACGGTCACTTCAACAGGTGCGGTTACCACATTATTTTCACCCACTTGAAACGGCAAGGTGAAAGAAAAAGTTGTACCTAATCCGACTTTACTATTTAATGTTATAGAACCGCCCAATAATTCAACCAAACGTTTAACAATCGCTAAACCTAATCCGGTGCCGCCATATTTTCGATTAATTTCGATCGAACCTTGTGAAAAACTTTCAAAAATTTCACTTTGTTTGTCTTCCGGAATTCCGATCCCATTATCCGACACTTGGAAATGGATGCGAATGTTTTTGTCTTGGACTTCTTCCAATTTTGCGATTAATCGAACGTGCCCGTTTTTGGTGAATTTCAATGCGTTATTCACCAAATTGATAATGATTTGCGAAAGTTTAGTCGGGTCACAAATCAAGTTCTCTGGAATCGCATTGTCGATTTCTATCTCAAAAATATTGTGATTCTCTTGTGCAATTTCGCGGAACGAATTTTGAATATTTTTCAAATGGGTACGAATCGTACACGTAATTTTTTCAACGGGAACATTCTCCGATTCAATGCGGTTGATTTCTAAAATATCATTGATGAATGTCAACAGGTAATTACCCGAAAATTTTAACGAATTCAAATACTCAATTTGTGAAGGTTTCGGATTTTCTTCGATTAACAAATGGGTAATTCCATTGATGGCATTTAAAGGTGTTCGCAATTCATGACTCACCGTTGAAAGAAACTCAGATCGGGCTTTGGTAGCATTTTCCGCTTTTTCTTTAGCGAGTTCTAATTCACGGTTTTTTTCATGCAAGAGTTTATTGGATTCATTGCGCAAAATATTGTTTTTGTACAACGATAAACTAAGTAACGATAAAATGGATATCAGCGCTATCGCCAAAATACTAATGAGTTTGGCAAAGTTCTTGGCTTTAATCTGACTCTCTTTTTCGCGTTCCAGTTGTTCCGCGTGCTTTATTTTCTCAGAATTTTTAAACGCATCAAAGTCGACTGGTTCAATTTTGGCATTAAACGAACGATCAATACTGTCTTTTAATTCGACATAGCGTTTCAAAAATCCATGCGAAGCATCAATATTGGCATTTTTTTCTTGAATCTGACTTAATGCTAAAAGTATTTTGGATTGTAATTCAAGAGAAGCTGTTGACCGATTTAAAGCACGGTTCATGTAATTCAACGCTAAGTTGTAGCGTTTGCGTTCTTTTTCGATCATTCCCAAATGATACAAGGCTTCGGGAATGACTTTTCGGGTATGAATTGTATCCGTTTGTGTAATGATTTTTTCCAACATGCCTACCGCCTGATGGGTTCGCCCCAACTGTTTATAAATAATGGAACGCTGCAAATTGATCAATTCAATGGCACTGTGAATTTTTAATTTTTCAAACAAGGTTTCCGCTTGATTGAGATTTTTTTCCGCAAGTGCTATTTTTTGCTCTTCAATATAAGACATGCCCAAATGATAATAACACATGGCTTGTTCCGTTGAATTGGGCAAGGTAGAATAAATAGCAATACTGCGAACAAAAGCATCGATAGCATCTTCGAACTTATGCAAATCATAATACACCAAACCTAAATTATAATAACTGTCAGCAAGTGCTTTTTCATCATTTTTTTTCTGAGAAAAATCAATGGCTTTTTTGGAATAATTCAGGCAGTTTTGGTAGTTGTTTGCTTTCTTATTGTATTGGATTTGCTGAAAATAATAGCCCAAACTATCGAAAGATTTCGATGCGTTTTTTTGGCTAAAAAGCACAAAAGGAACCAATAAGAAAAACAGTAGCTTTCTCATATTGAGGCATTTTATATACCAAAATAATGAAATTATTTGGAAACTAACCTAATTAAATCGACCAATCTCGATGAATAACCAATTTCATTGTCGTACCATCCGACGACCTTAACCATTTTATCGATGACCGAAGTGAGTTGGGCATCAAAAACACAAGAATGGGTGTTTCCAATAATATCCACAGAAACAATAGGATCTTCGGTATAATCCAATATTCCGGTTAATTTATTTTCGGCGGCATTTTTAAACGCGGCATTGATTTCCTCTATCGAAGTGTTTTTTCTTACATTAAACGTAATATCCGTTAATGAACCATCAGGAACAGGAACACGAATGCCACAACCTCCCATTTTACCTTCCATATCAGGAAATATTTTGGTTAATGCTTTAGCCGCTCCTGTGGTTGTAGGAACAATGGATTGTGAAGCTCCACGCGCCCGACGTAAATCTTTGTGGGGTTGGTCGTGTAAACTTTGATCGGTAGTGTAGGAGTGAACCGTAGTGATATAAGCTTGTTCAATGCCACACAACTCTTCAATGACTTTAATCATGGGAGCTGCATTGTTGGTGGTACAACTTGCATTGGAAATAATGGTTTCCGAGCCGTCCAGAATGGACTCGTTGACACCCAAAACTATAGTTTTGATTTCAGGAACTTCAGAAGGTGCTGATAGAATTACTTTAGGGGCACCAGCAGAATGATGTTGGGCTAGTTCTTCATAAGTCTTAAACTTTCCCGTGGATTCAACCACAAGATCGACTTTTGCACTGTGCCAGGGAATCTGTTGGATTTCTTTTTCATGGAAAAAAGCTACCGATTTTCCTTCAATGATAAATCCGTTAGCATCATAGAAAACGGGATGAGGGAATTTTCCGTGAATACTATCGTATTTGGTCAAATGGGCCATCGTGGCAGTATCTGCGATGTCGTTTATCGCTACCACTTCAATTGCGTCATGATTCCACAATAATCGAAACAAGTTCCGACCAATTCGGCCGTAGCCATTTATCCCTACACGAATTTTACCCATGTGATTCAATTAAAGAATGTGTTTTTCGGCGTGATAACTGGATCGAACTAAAGCACCACTTTCCACATGGCGGAAGCCCATTTCTTTACCAATACGTTCGTATTTTTCAAATTGTTCAGGCGTGATGAATTCTTTTACCGGCAAATGTTTTTTGGTAGGTTGTAAATATTGGCCTAAAGTCACAATGTCCACGTTAACATTGCGTAAATCACGCATGGTTTCGATGACCTCTTCTTCCGTTTCACCCAAACCGAGCATGATGCCCGATTTCGTTCTACGAATTCCTTGGTCTTTTAGGTATTTTAATACTTCCAAACTGCGGTCGTATTTGGCTTGAATGCGAACCTCACGTGTTAAACGGCGAACCGTTTCCATGTTGTGGGATACCACTTCGGGATTCGCTTCCACTATGCGGTCAATATGACGATGAATTCCTTGAAAATCGGGGATTAAGGTTTCTAAAGTGGTTTCGGGATTCATACGGCGAATCGCTTCAACGGTTTCCAACCAAATGATCGAACCCATATCTTTCAAGTCATCACGGTCTACACTGGTGATCACCGCATGTTTGATTTTCATGATTTTAATGGAACGTGCCACTTTTTCGGGTTCGTCCCAATCCACATCTTCAGGGCGCCCCGTTTTTACTCCACAAAATCCACAAGAACGGGTACAAATATTCCCCAAAATCATAAACGTAGCCGTACCTTCTCCCCAACATTCACCCATATTTGGGCAACTCCCCGAAGTACAAATGGTGTTCAGTTTATATTTATCAACTAAACCTCGTAATTCGGTATACTTCTGACCAATCGGTAGTTTTACCTTAAGCCATTTGGGTTTTCCATTAGGGGGTAATACGTGGGTAGATTCTGTGTTCATACGCGTCATTATTGACTGCAAAAATACAATCAATATTTATATTAAAAGCGGTTCTGTTAAAGTTTTAAGAGTTGTTCTTTTACTCAATAAAATCCAATTCTTTATTGTGGGTTTCAGGAATAGTCAATGTCGCGTAAATCCCCAAACCAAAAGCAAGAATGCCTACTATTAATGCAGCATTGATCACGGTTTGTGTTTGTTTACAATAATCGAATAGCAAAAGCATTACGGGAAGTAAGCCGCGAACCATATTCGGTACTGTTGTTGTAGTGGTATTGCGAAGGTTGGTTCCAAATTGTTCCGCGGCTACGGTGACAAACATCGCCCAATACCCGGTTCCGAGTCCGAGCCACGCGCAGAAAAAGTAATAACTGTTTTCTGTATTTGCGCCACCAAAAAGCATCCAAACCACGCCAAGAACAGTAAAAAGCATCATGTAAAAAATCGCTTTTTTACGTGAATGCAGTGCATGAGAGATAAAGCCACTGGCAAAATCACCCGCGGAAATTCCCACATAGCCCCACATGATGGCTTTCCCTGGAACAATGGATGCTATCCCCATTTCTGGAGCAAATTGGTTGGCCATCATCGCTAAAATTCCAATGCAATACCAAGTGGGTAAGCCAATCGCAATGCACTTTAGGTATTTTATACAGCGCGTTTTATTGGTGAATAAGGATAGAAAGTTTCCTTTTGCAATAGCGGTATTATTTTCGATGTCTTTATAAATCCCACTTTCAGAAACACTAATGCGCAAGACAAGTAACAGAAGTCCGAGTCCGCCCCCAATAAAATAAGCAGTGGTCCAATTGCCTGCCATTTGTACGGTTAATTGGGCAACCACTGCGCCAAGTAGACCAAATCCCGCTACTAAGGATGTGCCAATTGCCCGTAATTCTTTGGGTAAACTTTCCGAAACCAACGTAATTCCAGCACCCAACTCACCTGCTAATCCAATTCCGGCGATAAAACGCAACCACGCATACAAGGTGGCTTGATCCATAAAATGCAATTGTGGTAAAAATCCGCAGGCAATATTGGCGAGTGAGTAGACCAGTATCGAACCAAAAAGCACGGACAAGCGTCCTTTTTTATCTCCAAAAATACCCCAAATGATTCCACCCACCAATAGTCCGGTCATTTGATAGTTTATAATTTGCGTGCCCACGGTGTCCACATCCATGCCGAGTTCGGTAAGACTGGGTACTCGAACAATGCCAAAAAGCAATAAATCATAGATGTCTACAAAATAGCCAAGGGCTGCAATGATAACAGGAAAGCTCAATAAGTGCTTCCATTTTTCTGAAGTAGAAAATTGGGTCATGTAAAGTTTCGTTTGTTGGTTGGCTAAAAATAATAAAAAAACCGCAGGGTTGGACTGCGGTTTCTATAGGTAGTGTTGCGATTAATTTTTGATTAAAATGGGTAGTGAATATCGGGTGCGAACGGCTTTCCCGTTTTTGATACCTGCTTTCCATTTGATTGGAATTGCTTTTAAGGCGCGAATGGCTTCTTGATCAACGGTTGGGTCCGCATTTCGAATCACGTTAATATCTGTCATGCTACCATTGCGTTCAATGACAAAGGAAACCAATACTTTTCGGGTTTCACCCTCCAAATCTTCAATAACGTCTTCGTCAAATCGGTCGACGACTTCTTTATAGAATCGTTGCATTCCCCCCGGAAATTCAGGTTGTTCATCCAAAGTTGTCGAAACCTCAATAGTCGTTGATGGCGTTTCAGGAATAAACGGTCCGCCATCGCCTCCTCCGGGTATTCCTCCGGGTACGCCACCTGGTGTTCCTCCTGGAACTCCACCGCCATCAGGGATACCGGGTGCTGGGTCAACTACAGGATCTGTCGGTTCTTTTGGCTCGGGATCTTTTGGAACTTCTGCAGGTGCCACCGGTGTGTAGTTTTTATTCGGATTTTCAGGTGCCTTTGGTGCTGCATTTCCCTTTGGCGTCTCCAGTTTTTTCGGAGTAACAATATTTACCACGTTAAGGGTATCTATTAGGGTTGGAGGAATGTCATCGGGCATTGGTTTTACATTGAACGAACTCAATAGAAAAACGCTGCCAGTAAGGATTCCAATTCCCGTAAAAAATGCGATTAGTGTGGTTTTTTCGTTTTCACGACGCAATTGATAAGCGCCATACTTTTGGTTTTTGCCTTCGAAAATGACATCCAGCCATTTCTTTTCAAAGATACTTACTCGGTTCATAATCATGTGTGTTTAAGGTAAAGTATCTTTAAAGCATAGGCAACGCGTATAAAATTGAATATATCAATAATAACGCAATCGTTTTAGTGATATTGTGCGATGATTGCAAATAAACGGTAAAGATGTTGTGATATTGATTGAGTTATTGCGAAAACACTAGCGTTTCTGTATAATCTCTGCGAGTAATTTTTTCGCGCGAAGCAATTTGATTTTGACATTACTCAAGGGTTCGTTGAGGTGTTCCGAGATTTCTTGGTAACTCAATTCTTGGAAATAACGCAATTGGATGATTTCTTGGTAATGGGGTTTTAATTCTTTGATGTATTGCAATAAACGGGATAAATTTTGCTCGGTAATCAATTCATCTTCAGCCGAAGGTGAGGTGTCAGCAATATTGTACGCTTGTTGGTCATCTTCATCAGAAATTTCGACAAATAAAGAAGATTTTCGCTTACGCAATAAATCAATGTGAACGTTTTTCGCAATGGCAATCAACCAGGTATTGAATTGGTATTCGGGATTGTAGGTGGCAATTTTATCAAAAGCCTTGGAAAATGTTTCAATCGTAATATCCTCGGCATCCGTTTCGTTCTCCGTTCGTTTTAGCATAAAACCATACACCTCGTTCCAATAATGATCGAGGAGGTAAGTGAACGCTACTTGGTCCCCTTTCTTGGCTTTTTCAATGTATTTGATTACTTCCAATGGACGGGTTTTGAAAATAAATTCGTGATGGAAACATTGAGTTGGGAAAGAATCAACACAAACTCGATTACGGGGTAAAAGTACATGACATCCTTCTCTTTCAATTTCCCAGCGGCTAGCCCTAAGGAAATCCAACTAAACAAGTAACGGAATCCCAATAGACTACACACGATTATCCATTGAAATTGAAAAGCTAAAAGGATAATTGGTAGGATTAAAAACAATAATTGGGAACAATAAAAGAGACCCAATTGAAATTTGTCAAATCCCTTGTAATGTTGCGCAGTCGACACATGACGACGTTTTTGATTGAACCAAGCATTGAATTTGGTTTTGGGCGCCGAATAGGTAAAACTCTCTGTTGTATAACAAATCGCTGTATTGGTGCCATTTCCCGCTTGGTTGATGAATAAATCATCATCGCCCGAACGTAATTTCATGTGGTCCATAAACCCACGAACACGAAAGAATTCCTCTTTTTTATAGGCCATGTTCCGACCCACACCCATGTAGGGTTTTCCCATTTTTGCCCAAGCAAAATATTGCGTTGCCGTCAATAAAGTTTCAAAGCGAATGATTTTATTCAGGAACGATCCTTTAATTTTTTCATACGCACCATAGCCCAAAACGATGGTTTTTTGCTGGGTATAATGTCCGGTCATCTCCTTTATCCATTGGTTGGATGTTGGATAACAATCGGCATCTGTAAATAAAAGGTATTCGTATTTGGCCGCTTTGATTCCTAAGGTGAGTGCAAACTTTTTATTACCCCAAAAAGCCTCGTTATTTTCAACTTTGACCAATTTGATATTCGAATATTGTTTTTCGAAGGCTTCAAATAAATCCAATGTTTCATCACTCGAGGCGTCGTCAATCAATACAATTTCAAACTCGGGATAGTCTTGTTCGGCTAAAATTGGAACCAATTTTTGTACGTTTTCAGCTTCGTTTTTCGCGCAAACAATCACCGAAATGGGAATGCGTTTGGGCGTTCCTTTTTGGGCTTTGTAAAAAGAAAACTTACTAAAAAACACGATATAGTATAGGAATTGTATCGCTACAACTGCAATAAAAAGGTAAAAAAGTACAGTTAAAATCATATACGCGTTGCGTTAAAAAACGTGCGCAAATGTAGCGATTCTCAAAGCAATAATCAAGGTCGAATTCAACAAATTACGGACGGTTTTTTTTCATGGCTTCTGCCATTGCTTTCGCTTGCGGATCTTTCAAAGTTTCCAATTCAGAAATGATGTTTTTATAATTCACATCATCTCGGTTTTGCGATAATTTTTTCTGGGCTTCAATGGATGTAATTTCGATCTCAAATCCGATGATTCCTCGTGCTTCGCGCATCGTTTTTTCAGATAGATTTTCGACTCGAATAGGGTTTTCTGATTTTTCCTCGTATTTGTCAACTAGTTTTTTCAAACCCAAAACCGCTTCTTCATGGGAATGAATTTTAATTTTTCCATACACATGAACCGCGATATAATTCCACGTGGGTACATTTTCATGATCATACCAAGAGGAAGAAATGTAGGCATGCGGACCCGTAAAAACCGCTAAGATTTCATTGTTTTCTGCAAAACCTTCATGCTGGGAATTGGCTTTTGAAATATGACCTAATAAATAAGGGGTACCATCCGACTTGAAATCCAAGACCAACGGGACATGCGTTGCCCACATTTTACCCAAAGTTTGATTAATCAAAAGGGCAAAACCATTTTTGTGGAGAAATTCATGAATCTCCGCTTGGTTGGTGAGGGAATAATTTTCTGGAATGTACATTAGATAATATTCACTTCGGCTTCGATGGCGATGCCGTATTTGTCAAAGACTGTTTTTTGTACCAATTTCGATAAATTCACCAACTCTGTTCCCGTTGCATTACCATAATTGACAATCACTAAGGCTTGGTTTTTATGTACGCCTGCATCCCCATCGCGGTAGCCCTTGAGTCCGGCATGTTCAATCAGCCAACCCGCAGGAACTTTGACTTCTGTTGGGGAAACTTCAAAAAATTTAATGTCAGGAAACTTGGCTTGTATCTGTTCAAATTGGGTTTTGGAAATCACCGGATTTTTAAAGAAACTCCCGCTATTTCCCAATTCTTTCGGGTCGGGTAATTTGCTTTGTCGAATCGCAATCACCGCATTACTAATGTCTTTGATTGTCGGATTTTCAATTCCGTGTTTGCCCAATTCGGCTTTGATATCGCCGTAATTGCTATTAATTGTATGATTGTGTTTGGTCAATTTAAAAACCACCGAAGTGATGATGTATTGTCCTTTGGCTTCTTGTTTGAAAATGCTTTCGCGGTAGCCAAAATGACAGGCTTCTTTATTGAATTCACGGGTAGTTAATCCGTCCATCGAAACGGCAGAACATTCCACAAAAGTGTCCTTAATTTCGGCGCCATAAGCCCCAATATTCTGTACTGGGGTCGTACCCACATTACCTGGGATGAGCGACATGTTTTCGAGTCCGCCAAAATCCTGATCGATCGTCCACAGCACAAATTCATGCCAATTTTCACCCGCCATGGCTTGCACCCACACGTAGTTTTCATCTTCTTTAATAACCGATTTTCCTTTGATGTCTATATGGATTACCAAAGCATCAATGTCTTGGGTTAACAGCATATTACTGCCGCCACCTAATATGAATTTCGTTGTGTTTTGATGGTTTTGCAAAACGTTTTGCAATTCTTCCACCGAATGAACGGCTACAAATTGACGTGCTTGGGCATCGATGCCAAACGTATTGTGGTTTTTTAAAGAAAAATTAGAAACAATAGTCATTTTTTGGTTTTGTGTTTTTGTTCGAATTCATTCGATTATTCTTCCGTTTCCAATCCGCGACGGAGAAAGTCATTCAACGGTTTGAGAATGGCCAATTCCCGAGCAATCTTTTTACCAAAGTCGGGCGCGCTAAACCAATCGTCGTTGATCGGATAAGAAGCCGTAAAACTTTTTAACTTCAAAAATTCAATCGCCGGATGATTGGGGTCCACGTCTTTCGGCGCTTTTTTCAATACATTGCCCTCTTCACGGGATAAATTTTCATAGGTTTTGGCAAAGGATTTATCAGCAACAATGGCTTCCAAATCTTCGTAGAAAAATTCGATTTCTTTACGGATTTTCTTCAACTGATCCGGCTCCGGACACCATACGCCACCCGCAATGAACGAAGCGCCTTTTTCATAATGAATGTAATAGCCTGGACTGTTTTTATGGCCTTTATTTTGGGTAAACCAAATGCCCATATTGGTCTTGTAGGGCGATTTGTCTTTGGAAAAACGGATGTCGCGATTAATGCGAAACGTACAATTTTTAGGCTCCAAAGGTTCGAGTGTGGGGTCTAATTTTTTCAATTCTTCCAAAACAGCTGCTATGGTCGCATGATAAAACTTTTTGTAGTCTTCATAGCGTTTCTTCTGACTGTGGAACCACTCGGTATTGTTGTTTAGTTTGAGTTCTTCTAAAAACTGAAATGCTTCTTTTGCGTTCATTTATTGCAATTGTTTTTTGATTTCTTCTTCCTCTAAATAACCCAAATTGCGCCAGATTGTTTTTTTGTTTTGGTACAAAATCAACGTAGGATAGCCTTCCACTTTCAAGGATTCTGCCAATGCCATATTCGCTTCGGCGTCGATACTCACGACCACGACCTTGTCTTTCATTTCTTCTGAAATTTTTTCCAATGTGGGTTTCAATTTTTTACAAGGGCCGCACCAAGTCGTGTAAAAGTCAATCAATACTTTTTTATCAGTTGCCAAAATTTTATCCAAATCGGCTTGGGTCATCCCGCCTGAAGCCACTTCATCGGCCAACCCAGCAGCACGCCATTTCATGTAACCACCGTCCAGTTCGTAGATTTTGGTAAAACCCAATTCTTGTAACTTTTGTGCCGCAGCCGCACTTCGACTTCCTGCCATGCAATATACCAATACGGGTTTGTTTTTATCCAATGCTGCAATTCCTTTGTCAAAAGCAGCCGCATCATTCCAATTCAAGTTTTGGGCATTTCCAATGTGTCCTGAATCATATTCTTCTGGCGTTCGAACATCCAAAACCTGCACATTCGGATTGGCTTTGAGTTGCTCAGCAAAACTCGGAGCATCTAATTTTTCGTAAACTGATGCTTCAGCATTATTTTCTGTAGTTGCTGCTTTCTTTTGGCAAGAAATTAAACTGATTACAAAGAGGGTAAGGACTAAAAATTTTGATTTCATAACGTTTTTTTTTGCTAAAAATAGTCACGTAAAGATAGCTAATCTGTAAGCTATGTTACAAATGAAATAATTTATACGTTTGATGGGTAGTTTTTACAATCGCTTCCGTGCGTTCGGGATGCGTATCCGAAATAAATAGTTGCCCAAATTCGTCTTGGTTGACCATGGAAACGATTTGTGCGACCCGACTTTCGTCCAATTTATCGAAAATGTCATCAAACAATAAAATCGGTTTTTCACCACTTTGTCGTTTGACAAATTCGAATTGGGCCAACTTTAACGCAATCAAAAACGATTTTTGTTGCCCTTGGGAACCAAACTTTTTAATCGGATGTTCGTCAATTAAAAACGCCAAATCGTCTTTGTGAATTCCGATTGATGTATATTGTAATTGCTTGTCTTTATTGATGCTTTTGGCAAGAAGTTCGGCAAAAGCGCTTTCAAACAAATCACTTTCGTACTGCAATTGCACCTGCTCGGCCTGCCCCGTAATTTGTTGGTGGTGTTTTTGGAAAATGGGAACAAATTCGGACACAAACGCTTGTCGTTTCTCGAAAATGGGTTGGCCTAAATCCACTAACTGTTCGTTATACACACTCAAGGTGTCGTGGTCATAGGTGTGATTTAAAGCGAAATATTTGAGCAAGGCATTGCGTTGACCCACCACTTTTTGGTACTGAATCAATTGGTGCAAATAGCTCGAATCAAGTTGCGAAATCACGGTATCCATAAACCGTCGACGGGTATCGCTGCCTTCTGTAATTAAATCGGAATCAGAGGGTGAAATAATCACGAGCGGAATAAATCCGATGTGATCGGAAAACTTTTCATACAACTTCCCGTTGCGCTTTAAAGTCTTTTTTTGTCCTTTTTTCAGGCTGCAAGTAATCTGCTCTGGACGTGCATTTTTTTCAAATTCCCCTTCAATCATAAAATATTCTTCGCCATGACGAATGTTTTGAACCGCTAAAGGATTGAAATAACTTTTTCCGTAGGCGAGATGGTAAATGGCATCCAAAACATTGGTTTTCCCTACACCGTTTTTTCCCACGAAACAATTGATTTTGGCATCAAATTCAAACTTGACGTCAGTAAGGTTTTTGTAGTTGAGTAAAGCGATGTGTTTTAAAAACATTGCAGGACAAAGGATTACCGGATTGGACCCAAATGGAGTATCATTTTTTTTGGGAGGTGCAAATTATTGAAAAATATCGAAAAAAAGGGCTTTTAAATTTGAATAAAAATTATATTTTTGCGCACACTAAATTAAACGTAAATGGCGACATATAATAAAAGAGGTTATAAAGCCCCCAAAGAAAAAGTAGAAAATGAAGAAAATGTACCGATGGATAATCAGTACATCGAAGATATTCCTAATGTTGATGAAAAAGACAGTACTACAGCTCGTGCATTCGATGCTTTAGACCAAACAGCATCACGAACTGAGGAGTGGGTGGCGCGTAATCAAAAATACATCTTAGGATTTTTAGGTGGTGCTGCTTTGATCACTATCGGTTATTTGATGTACCAAAAATTTATTGTGGAGCCAAACGAAATGACCGCTACGGATGATTTGTTGGTAACACAACAAAATTTCCAAGCTGCAGTAGATGCACAAGATCCAAAAGTTCAGGATTCATTGTTCAATTTAGTAATCAAAGGTGCTGAAGGAAAACAAAGTGCAGTTGAATTAGCCAACCAATATTCTGGAACAGATTCTGGAAATTTAGCGAATTACTATGCGGGTATTGCGTATTTGAACTTGAAAAAATACGACGATGCGATCAAATACTTAGAGCAATATAAAGGTAACGATACGTTCACCGGACCAATTGCTACAGGTGCTATCGGTGATGCTTACGCACAGAAAAATGATAATGCTAAGGCGTTGGAATACTACGAAAAAGCAGCACGTGCGAACGCCAATGATTTTACTACACCTCGTTATTTGTTCAAAGCGGGTGTAATTTCAATGGAAATGGGTAAAAAAGAAGAAGCGGGTAAATTTTTCGCTGAAATCAAGGAGAAATACGAAGACACGCCAGAAGGACAACAAGTGGATGCGTTAATTGGAATGACGAAGTAATTTCGTTTCCTAGCGCTTTAATTCTAATAGTCACATGGCTACAGAAAATAAAAATTTATCCCATTACGATAAAAATACAATCCCAAACGCGAAAGACTTTCGGTTTGGGATTGTTGTTTCAGAATGGAACGGTCACATCACGGGCGGACTCTATCAAGGCGCCGTGGATACCTTAATCGATTGTGGCGCATTGCCCGAAAACATCATCAAATGGGACGTTCCTGGGAGTTTCGAATTGATTTACGGAGCCAAACGCATGATGGATACCCAAAACGTGGATTGCGTCATCACCATTGGCTGTGTCATTAAAGGTGAAACCATGCATTTTGAGTTTGTCTGTGAAGGGGTAACCCAAGGGATTAAAGACTTAAACGTAATCGGTGATATCCCCGTTATCTTTTGTTTGTTAACCGATAATAACGAACAACAGTCCATTGACCGTAGTGGTGGAAAACACGGAAACAAAGGAATTGAAGCCGCGATTACTGCGATCAAAATGACCGACTTGCGGGAACGCAGCAAATAAGATACAACGAACCTGTACGAAAGTGCAGGTTTTTTTGTTTTTAGCACTTGGTTAACGTGTGCACTTCATCAAATTTCTGTACATTTGTTTTTGACCGAACCCTAACAAATAAATAGGGTAGGTGCTTCAAAGTCAGTTCACTACTATGTCCAGTATTATCCAATTATTACCCGATCACGTTGCCAATCAGATTGCTGCAGGTGAGGTGGTGCAACGACCCGCTTCGGTCGTGAAAGAATTACTTGAAAATGCCGTGGATGCCCAAGCAACCGATATCAAGTTGATCGTCAAGGATGCAGGCAAAACCTTGGTACAAGTAATCGATAATGGTATAGGGATGAGTGTAACCGATGCGCGTCTCTGTTTTGAGCGTCATGCCACCTCAAAAATTCGTCAAGCCGAAGATTTATTCGCCCTTCATACCAAAGGTTTTCGTGGGGAAGCTCTCGCTTCAATTGCTGCTATTGCGCATGTCGAAATGAAAACGCGCCAAGAACAAGAGGAATTGGGAACGCATATCGTTATTGAAGGCAGTAAATTTATCGCACAAGAACCGGCCGTTTTACCCAAAGGAACCTCTTTTGCAATCAAAAATTTATTTTTTAATATTCCCGCTCGCCGCAACTTTTTAAAGTCGGATCACGTTGAATTTCGACATGTTTTGGATGAATTTCAACGCGTGGCCATGGCACATCCCGGGATTCATTTTACGCTAATTCACAACGGTAGCGAAACGTTTAATTTACCGAGTTCCAATTACCGCCAGCGTATTGTAAATATTTTTGCAGGGAAAACGAATGAAAAGTTGGTTCCCGTTGCCGAAGAAACCGATATTCTTTCCATTCAAGGATTTGTGGGGAAACCCGAATTTGCCAAAAAGAACAAAGGCGAACAGTTTTTCTTTGTGAACGACCGTTTTATTCGCAGTAGCTATTTGCATCACGCGATAATGTCGGCCTACGAAGGGTTGTTGCGCGACGGCATGCAACCGAGTTATTTCTTGTATTTGCAAGTGCCGGCGCATTCGATAGATATCAATATCCATCCAACGAAAACCGAAATTAAGTTTGATGACGAACAAGCCTTATATGCCATTTTACGTTCGGCGGTGAAACACAGTTTGGGTCAGTTTAATGTAGCTCCTGTCTTGGATTTTGAAAGAGACCCCAATTTGGATACCCCTTACGAATACCAAACCAAATCGGCGGAATATCCAACCATCGAAGTTGATCGCAATTACAATCCGTTTGCAGATGAAGTGCCCACACGTCGTGAACCAACTCGCACTGCCTCTGCAGGGAGTTACAGCAATCATTTCAGTAAACCCGCTGCAGCCCCTAGTTGGGAGAGTTTGTATGTGGGATTAAAACAAGATACCGAAGCTGTTGATTTTTCAGCGCTTGAAATGGAAGCGGAAGACGAAATTGCGCCGTCGTTGTTCAATTCTCAAGAAACAGAAACGTCGACCCAAAAGACCTACCAACTCCAACGCAAATATATTGTAAGTCCGATTAAGTCGGGTCTAATGTTGATCGACCAAAATCGCGCCCACCAACGGGTGTTATACGAACAATATTTAACCAACATGACGGTGCAACAAGCGGCGAGTCAGCAATTGTTGTTTCCGTTGCAAGTGTCATTTAATCCGGTTGAATTGCATGTATTACACGAATTGCAAGACGGATTGCAAACCGTAGGATTCACCTTTGATCGTTGGGAAAATGATGGAGTAGTGATTTCTGGAATTCCGATGCATACCAACGAATCCATGATTCGCCAACTCATGGAAGAGATTGTACATGCGTTTCAAGAGGGACTTTCTGACAGTTTTAGTCAGAATGACACCCTGGCCAAGTCCATGGCACGGTCTTTGGCCGTTAAAAATGGAGCGTTTTTAACGGATAAAGAAATGGAAGCCTTGGTCAACAATTTATTTGCTTGTAAGGATCCCAATGTGAGTCCGTTTCAAAAACCGACGTTCATTACCTTGAGTGTGGACGAAATCGATAAAAAATTTACACTATGATGCAGTTAACGCCAGTTGTCAAACAACTGTTGATTATCAATATCATCTTCTTCGTAGGATGTTACACCTTACCGCATGCCAACGATTGGTTTGGCTTGCATTATTACGATAGTGATTTATTCCATCCGTGGCAATTTTTCACCTATATGTTTATGCATGGCGGCCTATTGCATATTTTCTTTAATATGTTTGCGTTGGTGTCGTTTGGCGGCCTCCTAGAGCATTTCTGGGGGAGTTCGAAGTTCCTATTTTTCTACATTTCCTGCGGGTTAGGAGCCGCATTAGTGCATATGGGTGTGAGTTATCTCACCGTGCAAGATGTGATGCATCAACTGTCAGGAACTCAAATTACAGCTGAGGATGCGCGACTATTGTTAAATGCCAATTACCAAACTATGGAAGATGCGCAAGGTCATATCATGGGTTCGGTAAATGATATTTTAAATAAATACCATTTTACGCAAGAACAATTTAATATTCTAGGTCATGCCATTGCAGAGTATCAAGTGCCAACAGTAGGCGCCTCTGGGGCTATTTACGGTCTATTGGTAGCCTTTGCCTTTATGTTTCCGTATGCAGAATTGTCACTAATGTTTATTCCTATCCCCATCAAGGCGAAGTATTTTGTTCCAATTTTATTGTGTATTGACTTAATTGGTGGATTAAAAGGTTCGTCTATTTTTGGTGGAGCAAGTACAGGAATTGCGCATTTTGCCCATTTGGGTGGTGCACTCACAGGGTTCATCATGATGTGGATTTGGCGCAATCAAAAGTTTAACCAAAATCGTTGGAATTAAAATGAGTATTTGGCAAGATATCAAATTGCAGTACCGTATTGGAGGCATTGTCAATCAGGTGATCTATTGGAATGTAGGGGTGTTTTTGGTTGCAATTCCACTCTTTTACAGTTTCCGACAAGGTTATTTTGACTATCCCAATTGGTTGGCCTTGTCCTCAAGTTTTCAAGAGTTTCCGTATCACCCTTGGACATTAATTACCTATGGTTTTCTCCATTCGGGATTTTTGCACCTGTTTTTTAATATGGTGATGCTCAACTTTGCCGGTCGCTTGTTTCAAACTTTTTTTACCCAAAAACAATTCTTAGGGATGTATTTGCTGAGTTTGGTGTTTTCCGGACTCTCATTTGCCATCATTTATACTTTTTTAGGGGGAAATAACAGTATTGTCGGGGCTTCCGGTGCTGCTTTGGCCACCCTTGTGGCGGTGACTACCTATCAGCCTTTAATGGAATTGCATTTAATGCTTATCGGTCGTGTCAAACTATGGCATGTCACGGGAGTATTGCTTTTATTGGATGTTTTACAGTTTTCGTTGGGCAATTCGGGCGGACATATTGCGCATCTTTCTGGAGCTTTGTTCGGAATCATTTATATCAAACTCTTACAATCGGGAACCGATTTGAGTGTAGTGGTGACTAAAGTGATTGATTTTTTTGCTAATTTAGGAAAACCCAAATCCAAGTCACCCTTCAAGCGCGTACATAAAAATGCACCTCCGAAACGAAGTGCTTCCCAAAGTACGGGTGTAGTGATGAAGGATAAAAAACAACAACAAATCGACGAAATTTTAGATAAAATCAGTCAGTCGGGATACGATAGTCTGACCCAAGCTGAAAAAGAATTTTTATTTCGCGCAGGAAACGATTCATGAAAAAATTGTCTAGGTTTAATAAAGTAATGTATGTGCTCAATACGGTGGTTATCGTACTGACTTTCTTAGCCTATGTATTGCCTTTCCTGGCACCCAAACTTTTTCCTTTTCTTTCCGTATTGACGTTGGTTTTGCCTTTTTTCCTGATTGTAAACGCCTTGTTTTTTGTGTATTGGTTGATTCAAATGAAGCGGCAAATGATTTTGTCCGGACTCATATTAATCCTCGGAATTACCTTTATCAATAAGTTTTATAAATTTTCTTCGCTGGATTTACCCGCGGAAGAAGGGGATATGGTGGTGATGAGTTATAATGTCCGACTTTTTAACCTGTTCCAATGGATTCCAGGCGAACACGTGAAGGAAGACATAAAAAACTTCATCAATGAAGTCAACCCCGATATTCTTTGTATACAAGAGTATTCTGAAAATGCAGATGTGGATTTGCGGGTGTACAAATACCGCACGATTTTTATGCAAGGCAATCAGATTAAATCGGGTCAAGCCATTTTTTCAAAATTCCCCATCATTGACGAAGGACAAATAGCCTTTGAAGGTTCGGATAATATGTTGGTTTATGCCGATATTCGCAAAGGTCAAGATACCTTACGGGTGTATAATATGCATTTGCAATCCATCAAGATTTCACCCGACGTGAATGAAATGGAACAAAGTGTAGATTCCATCAACAAAAAGAAATCCTCGATGGTGTTCAATCGCATTAGTGATGCGTTTAAAAAGCAACAACAACAAGCCGAGAAATTGATGGAACACAAAAGCACGTGTACGTTTCCCATGTTGATTTGCGGCGATATGAATAACAGTGCGTTTTCGTATGTGTATCGCGGAATTAAAGGCGATTTAAACGATTGTTTTGAAGAAGCGGGAAAAGGCTTTGGGAAAACTTATAACTTTAAATACTATCCCGCACGAATCGATTATATTTTTGCCGACCGCCAATTTAAAGTCAAAGAATTCCAAAATTACCCCGAATTCAAAAATTCCGATCACTTTCCCGTAGTGACGCGCATTCGTTTTGAAAAAGACTAAAGGGTTTGACGCTGTAAGTAATCCAATGCGCGACGTCCTTCATTGAACAACAAATCCAAGATGCTTAAATTGTTCAAAAATCCGTGCTTATCGCCAAATACTTGAATATAGTTTTCGAATTGTGAAGGGTCTTTTTTTCCATTAATCAAATGGCGGAAATCGGTCTTGTCGGTAACTTCGTGAAAGTATTCTTCCGTTTCATCATACGTAAAATCCAATCCCAAACAACCCGAAACTATCTCCATGGTTTGGTAATTCAAATCCATTAAAAACGTATGCTTTTTTTCAAAAATCGGTACGATATCGTCTTCAAAATATTCGAAAAAGGGCGACGTACGGTAAGCGGCTTCCAACGATTTAAAATGTTGTTTTTGCCAATCAAAAGCCGTTTCCAGTTGCACATCCCGCATGCGCTGATGGGCCGTTTTCACATGCTTGATGGGCACATTCAACAATTGCAAACCGTTCGGACTGTAAATATACATTCGATTACGGTTGGTTTGTTTTTGGAAATTATCCCCCGTTTCAAACGTTACATGCTCTGATTGCGCCAATACGGTAAAAGTACTGATGGAAGGGAAATACCCCGGATGCACTAAAGTATGAGCAAAGTTGGTCATTACGATTCACTCTTGTTTTTGCGTTTTTTCCAATAGTATTCTCCCACAAAATACAATCCTAGCAATACTAAGAAATATTTGAAGTAGGATTGGGGTTCGCCATCACCGCTTACAGTAGTAAACAAACGATCCCAACGAATACGCCATTCTTTAAATCCTTTGTCAAAGTTTTTGATACTCATCCAAATGAAAATCGGTTTCCCTACAATATGATCTTCAGGAACATAACCCCAAAAACGCGAGTCCTCCGAACGGTGTCGGTTGTCTCCCATCATCCAATAATAATTTTGTTGGAAAGTATAAGTTGATGAAGGTTTGCCATTGATTAGAATTTCACCATTTTTCACTTCCAAGGTATTGTGTTCGTAATCGCGAATGATTTTTTTATAAAAGGGCAATGTGGTTAAATCCAACTTCACCGTTGCTCCCGCTTTGGGTATGTATATCGGACCGAAATTATCCACGTTCCAAGGTTTAGTTTGAGGAAATACCGATAAGTCGGGTTGTTTTGCAATGATTCGTTCAACCTTTTTTATTCCCGTTAGGGAGCGCATATTTTCTGCAGCAGCAGCCGTCATTGCTCCAACATAAAGAGTATCTTTTTTAGGGTCATTTTCTTTAAAATAGCCACCGTCTGTAATGTCATTTTGTTCTAAAAAGGGCCCTAAACTATTTAGGTCTAAGGTGTTGTGGTCAAAAGTTACTTCATATGAAAACTGTGGCTTAGCACGTTCAGGTAAAATCAATTTTTTACCATTGACAAAAACGTCACCGTCTTTGATTTGTAAACTATCACCTGCAATTCCGACACAGCGTTTTACATAGTTTGATTTCTTATCAACCGGTTTCAAATATCGGCGATCTTTCGTAAAGAACTTAGCCACAGTATCCGCAGGCCAGTTGAAAACCACAATGTCATTATTTTTTACCGATTCAAATCCTGGAAAACGCAAATAGGGCAATTCAAATTTGTTTTTCCATGAATCCGGATTTTCATTATCGTACAAATAGGATTTTGTTCGGATAACTGGTATCGTATCATGTACCATTGGCGCCGCTACAGTAGTGTTGGGCACTCGAGCACCATAATGAAACTTACTCACAAACAAAAAGTCACCAATGAGCAACGATTTTTCCAATGAAGATGTCGGAATCGTAAACGGTTGAATGAAATACGTGTGAACGAACGTTGCTACAACTACTGCAAAAAGAATCGAACTCACGGTTTCTCCCGTTTTGGTTTCCGGGTGTAGACTGCGGTCTTCGCGATACACCAACTCTTGCGTATAATTCACATAGTACAAATAGAATCCCAATGTAAACACGGCTAAAGCAGTGTCTGCTGTGGATTTTTTGCCAAAACTGCGCAAGGTTTCCACCCAAATCACAGGGAAGAGAATCAAGTTGATGATGGGAATGAAAAGTAAAACGGTCCACCACGTTGGACGCTTAATAATTTTCAATAAAACGATTGCATTGTAAAGCGGTACTGCGGCTTCCCATGCTTTTCTTCCGGCTTTGACATAAAATTTCCAAGTTCCCGCTGCATGAATCAACTGAATAACAAGGATAAATAGTAACCACTGTGATAAGTTCATTGTGTGTGTATTTTAAAGTTCTAAAACATCTTTCATTGTATATACTCCTTTACGTGGAGCCAACCATTCAGCGGCTATTACCGCCCCTAAAGCAAATCCCTCGCGGTTATGTGCCGTGTGTGAAATGGCGATGGTATCTACCGCTGAAGTGTAGTAAATATGATGCGTACCCGGCACATTTTCAATGCGTTTCACATCGATGAATAAATCGTTTGTGTTCGAATTCTCAAGCGTCCAATGGGCATGGCCGCTATGTTCCATCACGCCTTGGGCCAAAGTAATTGCTGTGCCACTGGGTTTGTCCAATTTCTGGGTATGGTGAATTTCTTCTAAAGAAACTTTGTATTGATCAAACTTGGTCATCATTTTAGCCAAATACGCATTCAATTCAAAAAACAAATTAACGCCTAGACTAAAATTGGAGCCATAAATGAAAGCCCCTTGTTTCGCTTCACAAAGTTGTACCATGTTGTCGTACTCGGACAACCAACCTGTTGTTCCTGAAACCACAGGAATGCCCAATTCAAAACAAGTAGTAATGTTTTCCACAGCGGAATCGGGTATACTAAAATCAATCGCCACATCAGCTTGCTCCAATCCTTCAAAACTGGAGTTGCTGGATTTGCGCAAAACAATCGAATGACCGCGCTCTTGCGCAATTCGCTCGATTACTTTTCCCATTTTTCCGTATCCTAATAAGGCAATTTTCATACTACTTTAGTAGCCGCAGCTGGTATTTTGTTACACTAAAATTTTAAGGAAACCCCAATGCCTAAGTTTTGGCGTCGGGTAAGGTCATTCTGAATCAAATCGGGTCTCAACGATAAATTGTCATTGACATTGAATTGCATCAAGTGCGCATCTACATTGGCCTCTACAATATTCAGAATGTAAAAAACGCCCACCAACAAAGCCGATAAGTCCCGGTTACGTTGGTAAAAACGCTGCGCCTGAATCAAACGCGAATCGTCCAAATACGAAAATTGATCATCCGTTAGACCCAATAATCGATTTTTGTACGCATCCCGATAGGCATGGTATTTATTGTTGTTAAAAATATAGGCATAAACGGAGGTGCCTATGGCGGCATACACCAGCGGAATTTTCCAGTATTTTTTATTGTAGGCCTGACCCAGTCCGGGTAAGACCGCCGAGTAAAAAGCGGCTTTTGAAGGCGCCAACGGATTAATTGTAACCGCCTTTAGTTTGGTTGTATCATTGGGTTTAACCGTCAACGGTTTCACCTCTTGTTGGACTTGAGCCCGCGCGGCGCATCCTAACAAAAAGCAGGTTAGGAGGATGTACCACCCGCGAATCACCCTTTCTGAATTAATTTGATGATACGATTGAAATCTTCTTCCGAGTGGAAAGGAATACTGATTTTCCCTTTGCCATTTCCGGCAACTTTTACGTCCACTTTCGCTCCAAAGAAATCTACAAAAGCTTTCTTTTGGTCGGCACCAACTTCAAAATTTTGAACTGATTTTTTGGCTTTAGCTCCCGGTTTTAAGCCGTCTTGGTATTTTTTAACCAAGGCTTCGGTTTCCCGAACGGAAAGGTTCTCACTGACAATTTTTTGGTAAATATCCGCTTGAACTTCGTGGTCTTCAATGTTGATGATAGCGCGACCGTGGCCCATCGAAATGAAACCATCGCGAATCCCCGTTTGGATAATGGGATCCAATTTCAACAAACGAAGGTAGTTGGAAATCGTCGAACGCTTTTTTCCAACACGATCACTCATTTGCTCTTGGGTCAATTGAATTTCTTCAATCAAACGCTGGTACGACAAGGCAATCTCAATGGGATCCAAGTCATGACGTTGAATATTTTCCACCAAAGCCATGACTAACGACTCGTTGTCGTTGGCTATACGAATGTAAGCGGGTATCGTAGTCAAACCTACCAATTTCGAAGCACGCAAACGGCGCTCTCCCGAAATCAATTGGTATTTGTTGAAATCTAATTTACGAACGGTAATGGGTTGGATCACTCCCAATTCACGAATGGAAGTCGCCAATTCTTGCAACGCCTCTTCGTTAAAGTTGGAACGCGGCTGAAACGGATTGATTTCGACCGAATCAATATCAATTTCTAAAATATTACCAATCAGTTGATCGGCGTTTTTGTCTTCTGCCGAACGAATATCGTTTTCCGGATCTTTCAATAAAGCTGAAAGTCCTCTACCTAATGCCTGTTTCTTTACCGCTTTTGTCATAATTCACTAGCTGTTTTTCTTAATCACTTCTTCCGCCAAACTCAAGTAATTCGACGCTCCTTTGCTGGTGGCATCAAAATTAATGATACTCTCCCCGAAGCTAGGTGCCTCACTGAGTTTTACATTGCGTTGGATGATGGTTTTAAACACCATATCGTTGAAGTGTTTTTGGACTTCTTCCACCACTTGGTTGGATAATCGCAAGCGGGAATCGTACATGGTCAATAACATGCCCTCGATGTCCAAGTTGGGGTTGTGGATTTTTTGGACACTTTTTACCGTGTTCAATAATTTTCCCAAACCTTCTAAGGCGAAATACTCACATTGAATCGGAATAATCACCGAATCCGCCGCGGTCAATGCATTCAAGGTCAATAAACCCAAGGAGGGTGCACAGTCGATTAAAATAAAATCGTATTGTTCGCGGATGTCTTTCAAGGCCTGCTTCAACATGTACTCACGGTTCTCCTTGTCGACCAATTCGATTTCAATCGCCACCAAATCAATGTGGGCCGGAATAACGTCTACGTTGGGAGAAGTACTTTGCATCACCGCTTCAGCAGGGGTATTGCTGTGTTCCAAAATTTGATAAGTACCAATATCTACCGATTCCACATCGATGCCCAAGCCCGAAGTGGCATTGGCCTGTGGATCCGCGTCAATTAGTAATACCTTTTTTTCCAAAACACCCAACGATGCCGCCAAGTTTACCGAAGTAGTTGTCTTGCCCACACCGCCTTTCTGATTCGCAATAGCAATGATTTTTCCCATGAAAAATGTCCTCAATTTTAAGAGGTGTAAAAATACAATTTATTATGGTTTATTCAAGCCTTATTTGTTAACAATCGCCTAAAGTTTTTCAGTTTTAATCCTAGTTTTTTGAGACTTAACCACATAGTTAAAACGCAAAAAAAATCGGATTATTTGTCCGATTTTCTTTTTTTATTTACTCCCTTTACTCTTGATCATGGCTTCCAACATGTCCCACATTTCTTGGGGAATTTTTTCCAAAATATTGAACTGTCCCGCACCTTGCAACCATTCCCCGCCGTCAATTGTAACGACTTCACCATTGATATAGGCCGAAAAATCAGAAACCAAATAAGCGGCAAGATTGGCCAACTCCTGGTGGTCGCCCACGCGTTTCAGAGGTACTTTTTTCGACATATCAAATTTGTCGGCCAAATCGCCCGGTAACAAGCGATCCCAAGCGCCTTTAGTAGGGAAGGGACCCGGTGCAATGGCGTTCATGCGGATGCCGTATTTGGCCCATTCTACTGCCAAACTCCGCGTCATGGCGAGCACACCCGCTTTGGCCGTAGCACTCGGTACCACGTAGCCCGAACCCGTCCAAGCGTAGGTGGTCACAATATTTAAAACGTTGCAATTGGTCTGTTTTTGGGCAATCCAGTGTTTCCCAAACGCCAACGTACAGTTTTTGGATCCTTTTAATACAATATCGATAATGGTGTCAAATGCATTGGCCGACAAACGCTCGGTAGGGGAGATAAAGTTACCCGCTGCATTATTCAACAATACATCGACTTTTCCATAGGCTTCAAGAACAGCAGCCAACATCGCTTCCACTTGGTCGTAATGGCGCACATCGCAAGCCAAAGGCAAACATTTTCCACCTGTTTCGGCTTCCAATTCAGATGCCGTCGTTTTTAATTTTTCCAAATCGCGGGAGGTAATCGCCACTTGCGCGCCCAATTCCATAAAATATTTCGTCATGGCTTTGCCTAATCCGCTTCCACCACCTGTAATGACAATCGTTTTTCCTTCTAAAGCTCCATCGCGAAGCATCTTTGCTGCAAAATTCATAAAGGTCTATTTTTCGTAAAGATAGGAATTAATTTGTTATGCATGCATAGTATATTCTTTTTTTGGGCGCCCCTCCTTGCGTCGGCCGGGTCATCCGTTGCAAGTCCGTTGGCTCCCTTCGTCCGCCATCCGGGCTTTCCACTACTACCCCTGGCGCGAGTTAATGTGGCAATGTGTCAATGTGTCGATGTGTCAATGAGACAATGTGTCAATGATTCAATGTGGCAATGAGTCCATGAGTCAAATTGCCTGCACGCTAGTGAGCAATAAACGATAAGTTTACACTGATTACACCCTTTTTTACACTCACTACACTCTTTACACACATACACTTTTCCACTTCCTCCACCTTTCCACTTTCTCCACTTTTCCACCCACTCATCATTCATAACTCATCATTCATAACTAAAAAAACCGAACCCAGTTTCCCAAGTTCGGCCCGAATAAGCACTATTCGACTTTAGTATAGCTCGTTATTTTTTGATGATTTTTTGAGTAATTATTTGATGGGCATCTTGAGCAGTTAAAATATAGGTCTCCGATTCCAAGTCGCTGATGTCTAGCGTGTACAAGTAAGGTCCCGAACTCTCCATGGTATTGGTACGCACGCGTTTACCCGTAGTGTCAAACAAGTTGTACGTCACCAAACCGACTAAATCGCCGGGACGAATTTCCAATTGTCCATTGACCACCTCAGAGATTACCGCAAATTTTGGAGACGCAATTGGATCAATGACTACATTGTCGAGAGCGGCAAAATTCGTCACCACATTATCTACGACTAAACGCGTACCAAATACGGGAGTTTGTCCTTCTTTTGCTGTTTTCAAAGAAATGTACATGTAGGAAGGGGTCGAACCCGTATTGAAAGGAATAAAACTGTACAAGTATTCAAAATTGTTTCCCGTGGGGACTAAATCAATGGAGGTCGAACCAATTTCTTCTCCCTGATCATTGAGTACCGTAATTTTGGCTTCACCTGTTTCATTTCCAGCGGGTAAAAATTTATAATACAATCCCAACAGAGTGACATTAGCACCGGGTTCAATAGGCACTCCCGCATTCCATCCCGGACTATCCAACTCGGGATTGTTGAAAATTGAAGCCTGAGCCATGATAGCTTCATTTCGTGTTACATTAAAACCATTGGATAACTCCATTGCATATTGACCTGCCTGACTTTCTGTTGTTGAAAAGACAAATGATGGTATACACCAAGGGTATTGGATTTGATCCATTTCTGTTTCGCCTGTTGTCGGATTAATGCTGATCATTTGCACAAAATCCATTCCCCAATTTGAGGGCAAGAAGTTCTCTTTGACAACTTCAAAATCACCATTGGTTACTTGGGCAAAACCACCCCAACTGAGAAGTAAGGCAGTCACACTGGAAATAAGGTAATTCTTTTTCATAGGATTTGATTTTTTCGTTTTTTGATTGTTGATGAGTTGTACAAATGTACAATTTGTTTCACACGTTGTATCTTTTTTAAGGTAAACAACAGGTAAACATGGTGCGTAATGGTTTGTTTTTTATAGATTTAGCAAGAATTCTGTAAGGTTGTCTTCGGTTTGCATTTGCAATTTTTTACGCAAACGGTGCCGCGCAGTTTTCACACTATCCGGTGAAATATTCAATATTGCCGCCATCTCTTTGATGGATAAATTCATTTTGATCAACGCACATAATTTTAAATCATTGGCACTAATCTCAGGAAAGCGTTGTTTCAACCGTTCGTAAAAATGACGATTTGCATTTTCTAAAACCACATCGTAATCCTTCCACACCCGATCCTGAATTCCTTGCTGTTGGACCAAACGAAGCAACTGTCCCTCAAAACCGTTTTGTTTTTCCTTGACCAAACTTTGGATGTTTTCCAACAACTCATTTTTCTCGAGCATTTGGAGGGTCATCGAACTCAGTTGCTGCTCCCGATGTTCCAAATCGCGGGTGTATTGTTGCTCTTTTAATTGTTTCTGCTCTTCCAACAGTTGCATGTACGCTTCTTTGGCACGCAATAACTCCCGATCGCGTTTTTGATAGCGCTTTAGATAAAAGTAAATCAGACTAAATGCCACAACGATAACGCCGAGTAAAGCCCACAAAATGGTGTTGGTTTGTCGTGTCCACTCTTTTTCACGGGTAACTAAATTAAGTTGCCGGTCTTTTTCGCCCAATTCAAACTGCAAGGCCAGACTGCGCGCCATGCGTTCGCGCTCTTCCGTGAAAAAAGTATCTTTTAATGCAATTAATTTTTGACGAAAACGACTTGATGCGGCATAGTCGCCCAAACGGTCATGAACCGCTGCTTGTTGGTCCAATACCTGAATGGCAAAACTTTTATCGGTCAATTTCGGGGTTAGTGTCCATGCCTGTTCCAAGACCGTTATCGCTGTGCCGTATTGATTGGTTGCCACTAATCTTTTTGCTTGCCCTAATAACGCACTCACCATCGCTTGCTGGTTTTGGGTAGCTTTTGCCAGATTCCATGCTTTTGAATAGGCGATATCGGCTGCTTGAAATTGCTTATTTTTTACAAACAAATCCGCTTGAGCTATCAGCGCACCAGGCAAATACACGCTGACTTTATTTCGCTTAAATAGTGTTTCCGCCTGTTTAAAATAGAATTGAGCCGAATCACCCTTGCGCAATTGAAGATTTAATTTCCCCAAGCTCATATAGGCCAAACCCAAAGTTCCCGTAGTATCGACCGTATTCTCTAATAATCGTATAGTTTCACGCGATAATTTTTGCGCTTTGTTGTAGTTTTTTTGCCGACTGAATACCGTACTGATTAATTGCAAGCAACGGGCACGTCCCAAGGTACTCACTTCCGGTTGGGTGGTTTCAAGCGATTGGTATTCGTGTAACGCTTGAAGTGCAAATTGCAATCCGCGCTCCAAACTCGATCCGTAGGTGCAAAATCCCAAGTGGAGTAGGGCTTCTGCATTGGCCGCAGTTTGATGCGTCTTTACCGCTTGTTGGTGGGCTTTCCAGAATTGGGCATAGGCCAAATCATCCCGATCTTGAGCCAAATGGTGCCACCCCGATCGCATTAATGCATTATGGATTTGGGCAGCGGAAATTCCGATTCCAAAAAGTAACAATACGATAAGGTGCATTTTTTTCATTCCCTCAAAAATAGACAAATCCGTTGAACCCAAGACTAAATTCGGGTTTACAACAGGTAAACACAATGGCTATGGAGTTGGAATACAAATAAATGAGTGGCGTTTTAAAGTTGGGTAGCCCAGCCAAAATGGGATTGAATAATCGCCGATTTATTCTCTAATAAGTAGTTTTTAAAAGCTTCAGCCGCGGGTGAAAGGTTTTTGGATTTTAACCAAATCAAATTCCATTGCGAAAATTGTGGCAATCCTTCTGCAGGAATAATTTGCAAATCGCCGTTCTGTAATTCATTTTTGATGCCAATTACCGGCATAATCGAACACCCCAATCCTGCTATAATCGCTTGTTTCACCGCTTCATTACTGGTCAATTCCATTTTCTTTGCAATCTTTATATTTTGCTGTTCTAAAAAACGCTCCATCACATGGCGGCTGCCCGAACCCGGTTCGCGGTAAATCAAGGGCAATTGCTGAATCTCATCCAAAGTCAACGGACGTTTGGGTTTATCAAAATTGCGATTGGCCACCAAAACCAATTGATTTTCCATTAATGGAATATTTTGAATATTCATATCCGGCAATACGGAAACCAGAGCAAAGTCAACTTCATTGCGTTCCAGCGACTTGACAACCCGATTTTTATTGGTAACATCCAACATCAATTCCACCTCTGAATGGAGTTTCATAAAGTCGGCCAACAAATAAGGAATGACATATTTACCCGTAGAAACCGAAGTAATTTTCAATTTCCCAGACAATTGTCCTTTAAATGCCATCGTTTTATAATTGATCGCATGCACCTCGTTCAAAATGTTTTGAGCTGCACGCGCTATTTCTTGCCCAAACTCGGTGACATACAATTGGCGTCCCACCACTTCAGTCAGCGGAATATCAAATTGTTCCTGAAAATTTTTCAATTGAATAGAAACCGCAGGTTGGGTAAGGTACAACTCCTCAGCCGCTTTGGTGATACTCTTCGTCTCAGACACTTTTAAAAAGACCTGAAGTTGGTGTAAGGTGTAATTCATAAATATTTTTTATGATTGGGCATAAAATTAATAAAAATAATTTAAGCCATTAACTCCTTTTTTACGGGGTGTCAAAAATCAACTTGTATGTTTTAGGGATGTAAAAATGATTCAATGCAACTTATTTCATGCTGACAAAATCAGCAAACATTTAACAAATTCTAGGAAAAAATGAAAATAGTTAATTTAAATAAGGTGAACTGAATGTAATTTTATATTTCAATTTTAATTTTACTGAAATGTAAATTTAATCGATTTATTTATTTAAAATGGAAAGTAATAGTGGATAAACAAAAAACCATTTTTGATGGTTGTAAAATTTAGATTTTATTATTATAAATGTACAGGATTACATACTAAACTCTAATCTGTTCTTCTCATTTCAAAATTTCCAGCGTATACTTTTTCGATATAGTCTCCAATTTCAATTTCTATCGATTCAATAACCATTTCCCAGGTGCCCGTTACTCGAGTTTTACTGGAATCGATGGTGCCATTGTAATAAATATCGGGATGGTTTTCGGATGGGTCTGTAGTAAGATTTCCCGCTTCATCTTTAAAGTAGAGACACGGATATTTTTTGACAAAACTGATGATATGATCTTGGAAAAAACCGTGAACTTGAATGGGTTGGTCAAATAAATGTCCCGCTTCTGCATCGGTAGCAATTCCCGAGAAAGAATTGTCATCTACAGTAATTTCCAATCCAAAAGCAACAGGGTGACGTACTTCTATTCCATTGTCATCTTCGGGGTATTCAAAAAAGCCTTTCCACGATTGTTTTGAATGGATGAGTTTCATTTCACTTACGGGTTTTATTCTTGGGGAAGATTTATTTTTAATTGATTGCGATACTGTTGGTCCAAAGCATGGATTTGTGGGCGACTTCCTTTTAATTTTATCAAATGATTGGAATTCATTTCGACAAAAACACTATCAATGCCCTCTGGCGTATCCCCAAGGATTTGCACTTCGGATGCACTGGCTTTGGCCCATTTATTAACCAACGTACTGTCGCCAACTCGCAAGACGCTGAAAAAGTCGGCAGGATGTTCTTCCACATACTCAAATGCAAAATTCCCATAGATTTCTCCAGAAGCGCCATCTACTTGGTTGGCCAACTCGATAAAACGGAGCAGTTCTTGTCTTCGCTGGGCTGGCGTCGACTGTTGGATTTTTTCGATTTGTTGGGTGATGCGTGTTTCTAAGTCGCTTTGAACAGGGGCTTGAGATTTGATTTCTGGAGCCTGTTTAGACTTCTCCTGATTTTGACAGGCGATTATAGTGATTACTAAAAAAAGGAGGTAGCGTTTCATGGTGACCTAGTGAAAGAGATTTAGTTTTACATTGAACGGTAGATATCCAAAATATTTGCAAGCATCAAGCCCAAAAAAAGTAAGGTGTACAATCCGTTGAGTACAATTCCAATAATCTTTTTAACTGAATAAGGTTCGCGATAACTTTTAGCTGTATACACATTCCCAAGGATAAACAAAGCCATAAAAGATAATTCTATAAGAGTGTAAACAAAGGCTAAAGAAAAGGGGAGGTAATGTTGTATACTTACCAGTAGTATCAATAGAAGCAGTAAAGCCAAAGCGCTTACTCCACAATAATACGCTTTGATGGAGTTGGACTTGGTTTTTATCGCTTTTTGGGATTGTAGATTCATGGAATGGCTTTTTGTATTTCAAAGATAGTTTTAGAATCCATTCATTGCTAATTATTTAAAGGAAAAAAATGTGATGAATGCAGCTTAGGCATTATTTTTTTCGATAGAAAACCACATTCAAAATACTACTAAATCCCATGAGTGAGAGTAAAAATAAGCAAAGCGTTGCTGCATATTCCCACACCGGACTGTAATCTAAAAGTACTTTTATATTTGGAAATCGTTTTAAATACTTGGGTAGGAGTAGGGCAACCCCCACTGCAGTTCCCCAATGAAGTGCAAGTAATACGGCGGTTAGCCCTTTTGAAGGAACAGCGTTGAGGTAGTTGTACAAAAAACGTTTCGTCATGACTTTGGTTAAATAGGCCAGAATTCCGGCTACCAAAACCAGTACAAAGAGGATGAATTTAGTGCGATAATCGTGGTGTAGCATTTTATGAACGTTGTCTAAATTGCAGTAAAATTTAGTAACTATTAATTTAGTTTATGTCTATATTTTCCAAATAAAAATAATCGGGAAACACGGTATATTTTTCTAATTCATTTACTTTTTTTACCCATTCAGGGAAATGGTACTTCACTTTAATCACACTATCGTTCACCAGTGAATATTCGCTAAATACATCGTCATAGTACGGGAACTTTTTCACGCCATTGGATTGGGATAAGGATTCTATATCGTACACAAAATCTTTTTTAAACGTCCAAACCAATTCAATTTTATCTGTACCCGTGTAATAATGGTGCGTAAAGAACCAATAATAACATTGGCCATGAAACTGCATTCGTGCATATTCATCGTAAAAGACAATTTTGGGATAAGAACTACCTTCCTCGGGAGTTTGCTCGGCAGTCCAAACAAAAGATGATCTTTCATGTGCCATGAAGTCACCTATTTTTTTTGGTGATTCTACCTTTGCTTTTTGAGGACCTACTTTTCTTTTCCTTGTATTTGAGTTGGACGAATGGTTCTGGCAACTCAGGCAGATTAATAGCAGCAATCCGAGAAGGAGTTGTTTCATGGGTATGATTTGTTATGTAATTTTATGTGAGCGTAAATGATTCCAATTTTTGATAAACATACAATACGTAGAGCACTTAACGCGAATTCAAGATCAGTGAATCACATTCCAATAGCCACTTTACGGTTGGTAAAGAAGTATTGTAGGTATAGTTGATGTTCGGACTTTCTTTATCCGATGAAATGGTGTAATAATCCAATTTCACCGAACTAATTTTATTATTAAATTGAAATAGTATTTCAGCGTATTCAGAATGATTAATCGTACTAAATTCTTCGGGATTGACTTGATAGGGTTTTATTTTTTCATTCTTTATACTTTTTAATTTTGTTGCAAAATTGACAAACAAATCGGTTGTAATTTTTATCGGTTGGGAGTTGCATTTATTGAGTTTTCGAAAAAAAATACCCTGACTATCTTCCCAAAAAAGGTAGAGATCGAATGAATAATTACAATTTGGGTTTTCAGTTGCCGTAAGATTGTTTGACCCTACACTGTATTTTTTTAAGAAAAAATAATGCGTACACTTTTTAGCTTGTAGAATGCGTATTTCGTTAGAAAGAATAGAATCGGCAACAACATCTTGTGAATGTACAAGATTTGAAATTAGAATTAGTAAGAATACAATAATTTTCTTCATGGCATTGAGGGATCATGTGGGATAGGTAAATCTATTTTCATACAGCATTGTAACCAACTCTTTTACAGCGATACTATTTCGCTAATTTACAAAATAGCCATTAAAGATTGTGCATCAGGCAATTCAAAATATTGAACTTTTGGCCTAAATACGAACTGCAGTAGACCAAGGCGCTGTGAATAGAGCAAAAAAAAACCAATCTAAAAAGATTGGCTTAATCGGTACAGGTAAAAATATATCTTAGATAATGTTTACGTTCGTAGCTGTAGGTCCTTTTTTTCCGTTTTCAACGGTGTAAGTTACTTTGTCGTTCTCACGTACAGATTCATTCAAACCTGTAACATGTACGAATACGTCATTACCACCATCTTTTGGAGTGATAAATCCAAAGCCTTTCTCTTCATTGAAAAACTTAATTGTTCCTTCGTTCATAATAAAAAATGTGTATTAATAAAGCGCAAAGATATACTTTTTTCGTTACCCTATTCAATATATTTCAAAACGATACGCTTTTGGTTATAAATAGTTTATAAAAAGGAGGTTGCGATTTTAATTTTTTTAAAATTTTAGGAAAGGAATTGTACTTTTTTTAGCGTAAAAGTTCGTTGTCTTTGGAAGTAAGTTGGCCCTGACTTTTGAATGCTCATGTGCGGAAAGGGGGAAGTAGAATTCTTACTCTTTAGTAAACTGACTTTACAATTTCAGGCGATTAATTACTATTTCCTCTTAGTCCGTTTTTTTTCAATCCTCGAAATTTTTTCTTTAACGCTTCTTTTGTAAAATAATCGGTTTTCCCAGTTTCCAAATATTTTTTCCAATGCTCAAAATTTTCTTTTGTCAAATCAAAACCAATTGTTGGGTTATCCCAGTTAAAAATTATTTCACTGATGATTTTACCTTCCTGACTTTCACCATCCCAAGTGAAATAAATAGAAGACATAAAGGCAAAGGCGATAGTTTGAACATCAAAAGCTTGTAAATTCTCGTTTAGCAAGTCGTTACAAATTTTAATAAGATGATCTTTTGTTATTTCAAATTCACCATCCTCAATTTGTTCAAAAGGAGAAGAAGTAGTTTCATATCCTATTTTCTGTTGACTATTTTTCCAATCCATCATAAATTCTTCAACAGTCAGTGAATTTTCAAGGTATTCTTTAAGCTTTTGTTCTCTCATTAATCGGTTTTTGAAATTGGGCTTATAACGGTTTGATACAATTAGAATTTAGTGGGCAAAGGATAAATATATTGCCTAACGAAGTCAACCCTTTTTTGCTTTGTACTGTTCGCTTCGCTTGAGTCGTGTAACAAATCGTCAGCTTAATACATTCCAGCGAAAGTTGTTAGTGGCTGTTATAAGCAGTTATTATATTTTGTATTCTAGCTTACAATTTAATTCGATTTTTGGCGTCTGTAAATCTTTTCCTTTTCTCGGTTCTGTGGAGTATAAGATTGCTTTAAATTCATATTTTCCTTCCACATTATTTTCAATAATAGTTTTGAATGTCTTGGGAATCGCCCAAAACTTTAGAAACTTATATTTTGAGAAATCTTTGCTCGGCTTACTTTCAATTGCGATTGTATAAACACCGTTCTTTGAGTCGAAAATGACGTTTGAGTTTTCTTCTCCAGTAAATATTAGCTTTATACCATCAATTGTTAATTCTGCTTTTTCAAGTCCGCCTTCTATATCTTGAATTTCTGCTTTGAATTTAGTTCTTCCGGATTCTGATTGACAAATTAAATAAGCTGTTGCAGAACCAATGGTTTTGAAGGATGTTAAGCTTATGATGATAATTAAACAAAATAGTATTCTTTTCATTTCTGTTTGTCTTTTAAGCAGATTCGTCAATATTTGCTTGTGTCGTTCCGCCGCGAACTAAGTATGGTAGTCTAAGCGAAACGATTTTCCTACTAAGATAAACGCTATTTGGGAATTTAAAATTAGTAGCCATAGCAGCTGTTAGTGACTGATTCTTTTTAATTTCGTATCTACAAAATCTATAAGAGTTTGGAACGATTCTTCACCAATTTCTTCTTTCGCTAAAATATAGGATAATTGGGATTCTGCATTCATATCTATAAAAATATTGTCTTCAATTATTCTATATGAATTGAATCCTTCCCATGTAATTTTAAAATCATACTTGTAATCTTTATATTTAAAATAGTCATCATGAAATTCCCAAATTGTATTTTCCTTACTCTTTTTGAATTTCTCTATTTCATCATTCAAAGCGTTCTCATATTTTCTTTTATTTTCTCTGTATATTAAGTTTGATCTATAATATATAAAAAGACCTAAAAATCCAATTATTACCATTATATGGCCAATATTGTCATTCCCATAAACTATAAGCGAACCAAGTAAAACTGAAATAATTGATACGTAGAGATTTGTTTTATGCTTTTTCAAAGTCTTATTCCACGTTAAATCATATTTCAGTTTAAATTGTCTTCGGGTTATATCTTCATTGAAGGGGATTTCAAATTTCATATCATTTCTTTTGTAATGGTTTGTTTTGTAATAGTTACGAATGTTCCGCCGCTAGCCGACTGTGGCGTTTAAAGCGAAACGATTATTTTCTTACTAAGATAAACGTTTTTTGCTTCGCACCGTTCGCAAAGCTCGGGTCGTGTAAACCAAAGGTTAAACTAGCACATACCAGCCATAGCGGCTAGCGGCTGTTATAGGCAGGCTTATTTACAAGAAATACTTTCGGTCATTTTGAATTCATTTTCAGAGATTGTCGAATAATAAATCTTTGAAACTTCGCATTCACAGTTGTCCTTTTTCATGGTTACAATAACTATTCTTGGTCCAAGTGGTGGATAATTTCCACGACCCGAATTAATAATTTTGAAACCTCTCAATTTTAATTTCTCTACTAACAATAATTTTTCATCTTTTTGGTCAGGTATTCTTTTCGCTAATGAATCATAGATTTCTGGAAATTCAATTTGTTTTCCGTTTGGCTTTTCTAGGATTAAGTTAATAACATTATCTTCAAAATCCGATCGGTTTTTGATTTCTTTAGAACATGAAATTGTAAGCAAAAAAATAATTGATAATAAGATAATTTTCATTTTACAGTTTTCTAAAAGCTTTCCTATAAATCGTTTATACCTCTTAGGAAATGTTGCTATGACTCCAATATTACGGCGGATAGTTACAAATCAATCAGAAAACATAAATGTAGTATTTTTTTTTTAATCGACAAGCAGTGAGTCGTAAGTAGATGAAGTCATAAGTCGAAAAAGTCGTAAGTCATCAGTCATCAGTCATCAGTCATCAGTCTAATCACTAATCACTAGTTACTAGCCACTCCTGTTTCCAACCTACTACTTCGGATCAACCTCGCTTTAACCCCGTATCATCCTCGCTTTAACGTCGTGGTTAACTAATGTATACCTTTTGGTAAAGGTTACTATACCTTTACTATAAGTCGTACAAAAGGTATTTTAAAATTATGAGTTATGAATTATGAATTAGGGAGGCTTGTAGATATGAAGTTAGAGGAAAGAAAAGGCGTAAGTTGTAAGTTGTAAGTCGTAAGTCATAAGTCGTATTTCAACGCACAAAATACGCATAACTCATAATTTATAATTCATAACTTATAACTTCTCCCAGTCTTCTCCCAGTCATCTTGCGGTTTGGTTCGGTATTCTGCCACGGTTCTGCCACAGTTGTGCCACTAAACCATAAGATAACGGTAGCTTGAATAGCTTCAAAATGGAAGGAGATAAGGAGATTTGAAGGAAGTTCGAAGGAAACCAAAGTGAGATTTGAAAATGAGATGATTTGAAAATTTGAAAATGGTTGTTCAATCACGTTCTCTCTATGCCATCAAGAACTGTTTTCATAGTTAGTTCTTTACGGAATCCAACCTTGAGAAACCTTGTGCCCAACTTTGTGTAACCTTGTGCTCCAAAAAAATTAAAGTGATACACTGTCTCCCATCTACACTTATAAACAAAATATCACTTTTCAACGAAACCTGAAACTTGAAACCTGAAACCTGAAACCTTGAAATAGCTGCTGAGATTCTGAGCCGCTGAGCTTCTGAGCCTCTCGCGTTTGTGCTACACTCTTACACCTTTTCAACCTTGCAATCAACTTGCAGGCGTACCACAACTTTAAACCTGAAACTTTAAACTTGAAACTTTTATAAGCTCCTGAGATTCTGAGCCGCTGAGCTTCTGAGCCTCTCGCGTTTGTGCTACACTCTTACACCTTTTCAACCTTGCAATCAACTTGCAGGCGTACCACAACTTTAAACCTGAAACTTTAAACTTGAAACTTTTATAAGCTCCTGAGATTCTGAGCCGCTGAGCTTCTGAGCCTCTCGCGTTTGTGCTACACTCTTACACCTTTTCAACCTTGCAATCAACTTGCAGGCGTACCACAACTTTAAACCTGAAACTTTAAACTTGAAACTCTTTTCTGGATTACTTCGTGATCCAGAGTTGGGGTAAGTTGCTCGAAGAAAACCGACCGCTTCGCAGTGGTTTTTTTGTTTGTATCCTTCGCTGCAAAATAAATTTTGCGCTCAGTATACAAACAAAAAAACCGGACACTGTCCGGTTTTTCTTCGGTCGGGATGACTGGATTCGAACCAGCGACCCCTAGCACCCCATGCTAGTACGCTACCAGGCTGCGCTACATCCCGATTTTTGCGTTGCAAATATAGACTTATTTTTTGTTTTTAAAACACTAAATTTTACGTAATCGCTCGACCGCTTGTGCTAATGTGGTGTCCTCTTTCGCAAAACAAAACCGAATGCATTGATTCTGAGTGTTTTCTTTGTAAAAAGGGGAGAGGGGCACCGTCGCAACACCAAATTCAGTCACCAAACGTTTCGTGAATTCCAAATCGTTTTCCTTACTTATCGAACGGTAGGAAGCCAACTGGAAATAAGATCCCTCACAGGGTAATAATTCAAATCGCGTGTCGGCCATCAGGTTGCGAAAATAATCGCGCTTCTTTTGATAAAAAGCCCCCAATTCCTGCACATCCACAAAGTCCATGTAGTCGTTTAAGGCCGCTTGGGCCACCGAGTTCACGCTGAATACCAAGAACTGGTGCACCTTTTTAATCTCTTGCATCAAAGGGGTCGCTGCAATCACATAACCCACTTTCCAACCCGTAATATGAAAGGATTTACCAAACGAGGAAACCGTAATCACCCGATCCCACAACCTTGGATAATGGTGAATTGAAATATGCTTTTGTTCAAACGTAATGTATTCATACACCTCATCCGAAAGCACCAACAAATTGGGATGTAAAGCCATAACTTGCTCTAACTGTTCAAAATCACTTTTTGACCACACCCGTCCCGACGGATTGTGGGGGTTGTTGATGATTAACATTCTCGTCTTGGCTGTAATCGTATTGCCTATCCGTTCCCAGTCGGGAAGATAGTCAGTTGTCATCGGTATCCGCACAGGAATCCCTTGACACAATACGATTGGCGTTTCATAACTGTCGTAACTAGGATCCAAAATCACTACTTCTTCACCCGGATGCACCAAGGCTTGTATTGTAGCAAAAAGGCCTTCTGTCGCACCAGCAGTGACTAGCACTTCAGTAGTGGCATCGACCGTGCGCCCATAGGAATCTTGGGTGAGTTGCGCCAGTCGTTCCAGCAATGGTGGATACCCACTCATCGGGGCATATTGGTGTTGATCGGCATGCGCCCAACGCGATAAACTGTCTCGTAATCGGGGATCTACCGGGAAATTGGGAAACCCTTGGGATAAATTGATGGCCTGGTGTTGTGCCGCCAATTGCGACATGACCGTAAATATACTGGTTCCTACGTGCGGAAGTTTAGAGAGCATGATTTTGCTGTTTCCGACGAAGGTATATAAATTTATTGAATTTGTTTTTTGAACTATAGATAAAAAAAAACAGCTCATTGAGCCGCTTTTTTTATAATGTATTTACAAAATTTATAAAAGAAATCATGTCCTTGTCACTATTAAGTGCATTTTTATTTTCTTTTAAATACTTTTCAATGGCGTCACTTTTTCCTTCAAAAAAAGCAATTACCTCTTTTTTCTTTCTGGGTAATTCCACAATCCCACTCGTGGTTTTTATAAAATATTTTACCTTTTCAGGAGCAAATTGAGCGGGTTTATCTTCTTTATAACTACTCGTCGCTGGTTCTGCAGGTAGTAATTTTATTTTATTTTTTTTCAGTAAACCAAATTTAGCTTTGGGTTCTTCATTTAGAATTTCTAAATAGCCACTCGTTTCACTATCGTTTTCTTTATAAAAGGCATAGCGATAAATTTTTGAAGCAAAAACTATTGCACAAGTATCATTTTTTGCGAGATAATACAATTGGTCATTGCGTCTAAATTCCATTTCGTCTTTATAGGCATTATAGCGGATAAATGGAATTTCTCCTGTATAACACGCTATTTTGCAGGGCATGAATTGTTCGTCTATATACATAGACCCCTCAGCATCTTTGACCGTTGCGTCGGCATTAAAAAATAAAAATCCTGAGTTGGCTTTTACATCAAATTGATTGGTTTGTGACCACATTGAAGTTGAAGAAAGAATGAAGCTAACAGCGAATACTAAAAATGTTTTTTTCATATTAAATTGATTTAAAAATCAAATATAACGATTTACGTTATGGATTCATGTTAAAGTTATTCATAAAAAAAGCGCCATTTTCGGCGCTCTAATTAATTTTCAAGTAAGACTTCTAGTATACTTATCGCAGCATCACTAATCTTTGTCCCTGGTCCAAAGACGGCTACCGCTCCTGCATCGAACAAGAATTGGTAATCTTGTGCCGGAATGACACCACCTACAATCACCATGATATCTTCACGACCGTAGCGTTTTAATTCTTCAATCACTTGTGGAACTAAGGTTTTGTGTCCGGCGGCTAATGAAGAAACGCCTAAAATATGTACATCATTTTCAACCGCTTGCTTCGCTGCTTCCGCGGGCGTTTGGAACAAGGGTCCGATGTCCACATCAAAGCCTACATCAGCATAACCTGTGGCCACTACTTTTGCTCCACGATCGTGGCCATCCTGTCCCATTTTTGCAATCATAATACGCGGACGACGCCCTTCTTTCTTGGCAAAGGCATCGGCTAGTTGTTGCGCTTTGGCAAAACTTTCATCGTTTTTAATTTCTTTACTATACACGCCACTAAAACTTCTAATTTGGGCTTTATACCTGCCGAAAACCGATTCTAAAGCATCACTAATTTCACCCAAAGTGGCTCGTAATCGGGCCGCTTCTACGGCTAAAGATAATAAATTCTCTCCACCGTTTTTCGCCGATTCGGTTAAACGAGCCAAAGCTGTTTGTACTGCTTGTGTATCGCGAGTCGCTTTGATTTGTTCTAATCGTTCAATTTGTTGGCGGCGTACCGTTTGGTTGTCCACCTCTAAAATATGTAACGGATCTTCTTTTTCTAAACGGTATTTGTTCACACCAACAATCACATCTTGACCACTGTCAATTCGGGCTTGTTTACGAGCTGCCGCTTCTTCAATACGCAATTTTGGAATACCCGCTTCAATGGCTTTAGTCATTCCGCCCAGTTCTTCTACTTCTTCAATTAACGACCACGCTTTTTCTGCGATTTCAGCTGTTAACTTTTCTACATAGTAACTTCCCGCCCAAGGATCAACCGTTTTGCAAATCTTTGTTTCTTCTTGCAAATAAATCTGGGTATTTCGTGCAATTCGTGCCGAGAAATCAGTGGGTAGAGCAATGGCTTCATCCAACGCATTGGTATGTAACGATTGGGTGCCTCCAAATGCTGCTGCTGCTGCCTCAATAGCGGTTCGCGCCACATTGTTGAACGGATCTTGTTCGGTTAAACTCCAACCCGAAGTTTGACAATGCGTACGCAAAGCGAGTGATTTCTCATCTTTAGGAGTAAACTGTTTCAACAACTTTGCCCACAACATTCGTCCAGCACGCATTTTGGCAATTTCCATAAAATGGTTCATGCCAATGGCCCAAAAGAACGACAAACGAGGTGCAAAACTGTCGATGTCCATCCCAGCTGCCATCCCTGTGCGAATGTATTCCAATCCATCGGCAAGGGTGTACGCCAACTCAATATCGGCAGTAGCTCCAGCTTCTTGCATGTGGTAGCCCGAGATCGAAATCGAATTGAACTTCGGCATGTTTTTACTTGTATATTCAAAAATATCCGCAATGATTTTCATCGATGGAGTAGGCGGGTAGATATACGTATTACGCACCATAAACTCCTTTAAAATATCGTTTTGAATCGTACCCGAAAGCAATTGTGGGGCTACTCCTTGTTCTTCTGCAGCCACAATATAAAACGCCATAATGGGTAAAACCGCACCGTTCATGGTCATGGAAACCGACATTTCTCCGAGGGGAATTTGGTCAAATAAGATTTTCATATCCTCCACCGAGTCAATCGCAACGCCCGCTTTTCCTACATCGCCAACTACACGCTCATGATCAGAATCATAGCCGCGGTGTGTTGCCAAGTCAAAGGCAACGGATAGTCCTTTTTGACCCGCAGCAAGGTTACGACGGTAGAAGGCATTACTTTCTTCTGCGGTTGAAAATCCGGCATATTGGCGAATCGTCCACGGACGACGTACATACATGGTCGCATAAGGTCCGCGTAAATTAGGTGCAAATCCCGCACCGAAATCCAAATGCTCAAGACCTTCCAAATCAGTTGCACTGTAGTTAGGTTTCACTGCGATTCCCTCAGCGGTAGTGAAAGTAGCCGGTACTTCATGATGTTGTTGTTCCGTTTTGCGCGGAGCCAATTGTAAATGTTGTATATTTTTTCTCATGACTATTCCTCTGTAGCTAAACGTTCTTGTTCCATTTTCTCAGCCAATCGTTTTTCAATAATCGGTACGATTAACGTTTTGCGCGGATTTTGTTTCACGAATGGATACAATTCCAAGTCTCCTTTCATGCGGTCGTTCTTGTTGGGATATTTATTCGTTCCCAATAAAATTTCTTTGCCGTTATCAAAAGCGTCTTGTTCTTTTTGGGCACTTTCAGCAATTTTTCGCTGTATGGTTCCCTCGATTAATTGGGTGATAAAACCGCCATGGGTTTCAATATCTTTAAATAAAGCCAACGCTTTTTCGGCCATTTGTTCGGTCAACGATTCAATATAATAGGCGCCTTCTGCCGCATTATGTACCGTGTCTAAATAACTTTCGTGCTTTAGAATCAACAATTGATTGCGCGCTATGCGATCCCCAAACTCATTGTCTTTGTGGTACAACGCATCATACGGAAGGTTGGCTACAAAATCGGCGCCCCCCAACACTGCACTCATGCATTCTGTCGTAGTGCGCAGCATATTGACATTGTAATCGTATAAGGTTTTGTTTCTACGACTGGGTGTAGCAACAATATGGATCTCGTGTTCGTGATGGTATTCTTTGGCCAACGTTTGAACCAACAAGCGCAATGCGCGCAACTTGGCAATTTCGAAGAAGTAATTCGAACCTACAGCTACTTCCACCGTAATAGGATGTTTGTGCACAACAATACGGTTAAAATATTCGTTGGCATGCGCTAAGGTGTAGGCCAACTGTTGAATCATATTCGCCCCCGCATTTTGATACAAACTACTGTTAATAGTCAAAAAAGGAACCGCTGTCGAATGGGCCAGCGTATTCAGATGTTCAAAATCTTGGTCCAAATTAGCAAACCAATTTCCGTCTTTTCCCAACTGCCCAATCGGATCCATTTGAAGGATAAAACACGCTTGGTGTTTCTCTGCAAATTGGTTGAGTTGGTTTACGAAATCGATAGCGAGAAAAGGCAAATAAAAAAAATACGTTGTGGTTCCTAACGGCAATCCAGCCATCAAGGTTTCGATATTGACTTGCTCATTTTCTATGGTAAAACGAATCGCTTCGGCACCGCGCTGTAAAGTATCCAAAGCTCGCGCATTGGATTTGGCCACATCGTGAACAAAGATATTTTGGGTGATGTGAAAACCGTGACTTGCTGGAGCTACCGCAATTTTAGGTTCGAATTCGTCGCGGTGGTAAAACGGTTTGACTTTAATGCCTTCCGGACTTTCCCAAACCAAAGTTTCGTTGTAATCAGCGCCTTTGAGTTCGAACTGAATCTGTTGTTTCCACTGCTTTGAGCTCACGGCTTCAAAGTCGGAAAAGAGGTTGTTTTGACTCACAATTTCAATTTTAAATTGATTTCTAGTTTACAGTCGGCCGTCTAGCCCCGATGGTAGCTAACTACCCTGCCGACAGGCATGTAGTGCGTACAGCGGGAATGACGTTTATTTCAAGTACTAAAGTTTCGCTCCTTCAATACTGTCTTTCTTACGATCTTCTTCGATATCAATGATGTAGATATCTTCACTGTCGCGTTTCATGTAATATTTTTCGCGGGCATACCGTTCGATATAGCCCGGGTAATTCATTTCTTTGATGCTTTTTTCGTCTTTGGTAATCTCCTCTTGGTAATATTCTTTATTGCTTTCCAATTCGTCAATTTCTTTGTCGAGAATGCGATGGTCGAAATAGGAATAATTATCTAAAAAAAGCATCCAAACAATGAAGAAAATCAAAACCAAAGTGTACCGACTGCCTAAGAATCTCAGGAAGGGATAGTTTGCAACAAGGTTTTGATACCAATTCTTCATGGGTTAGGCGATACGTTGATTAATCACCGCACGCACCACATCGATGGCTACGGTGTTGTATTTGTCATTCGGGATGATAATATCGGCAAAGGCTTTTGTGGGTTCGATGAACTGCTGGTGCATCGGTTTTAGGGTCGTTTGGTAACGGTTCAACACTTCTTCCATATCGCGACCGCGTTCAGCAATATCACGTTTTAAACGACGAATTAAACGTTCGTCCGAATCGGCATGAACAAAGACTTTGACATCAAACATATCGCGTAAATCCGGATTGTTAAATATCAAAATACCTTCTACGATCATTACTTTTCGCGGATGCGTGATCACGGTATCATCAGTGCGGTTGTGTGTGACAAAAGAATACACAGGTTGTTCGATGGTTTTACCCTCTTTTAAATCTTTCAAATGCTGCACCAAAAGGTCAAAGTCAATCGCACGCGGATGATCAAAATTAATCATACTGCGCTCTTCATAACTCAAATGGGGGTTGTGTTTGTAATAGGAGTCTTGTGAAATGATTCCCACTTCCGTCTGAGGAAGTTCGTTCATAATTTGGTGTACCACCGTTGTTTTTCCGGATCCAGTACCTCCGGCAATTCCAATAATCAGCATTTGTGTTGTTTTCAATTTATTCTAAAAACAAAAGTAGCAATTTTAGTTCGATTGTAACGAACCCCTTGCAGACAAAAGTTGCAAAATTACTATCGTTCGTTGGCTTAGAATTTTTCAAAAACACCCAAGCCAAAGAGGGCAAAATCATATTTCACCGGATCGTTTGGATCCAAAAGGCGTAAGGCAGTGTCCAATTCCAATAGCGCTTTGGCATCGTTTTGCTTGCGCGAAAGGAGTCCGAGTTTTCGAGCCACATTTCCCGAATGTACGTCCAGCGGACAGGAGAGTTTGTGCATCGGAATGTTTTTCCAAATCCCTAAATCAACCCCTTTATTGTCCTTGCGGGCCATCCAACGCAAATACATATTGATGCGTTTGGCGGCTGAATTGTTCAATGGATCAGAAATGTGCTTGTGGGTGCGTTCTTGATGATCGATTTCAAAAAATATTTTTTTAAACGCACTGATTGCGGGCTGCATGGAGTGTTCGGATTGGTGTTGTTCAAAAACAGCTTCCATTCCGCCATGATTTTGGTATATGTGACGAAGTCCTTTTAGGAAGGTCTTCAAATCACTAGCGTTGAATGTGCGGTGCACAAAATCATCGAGTTTGTCGAGATCGGATTCCCGATGCGACATCACAAAATCATAAGGAGAATTACCCATGCGATCGATGATTTTATGAGCCGAATTGATAATCATTTTCCGATTGCCCCAAGCAATGGTCGCAGCCAAGAAGCCCGCAATTTCGATGTCTTCCTTTTGGGTAAAAAGGTGCGGAATTTGAATGGGATCGGATTCGATAAAATCAGGACGGTTGTACAATTCCGCCTTTTCATTTAAAAAATCACGGAGTTCGTTTTGCGTCATGGGGAAGTTTTTTGGAATAAAATCCGTCTTTTAAATCGGTACTGCGTTGTTGGGGAATCAAATGGAAATAGGTCTTGAAATACTCCACTTGGTCTTTGTTGACCGAAGGAAGCGGACCGTTGTAGGTTCCCCAGAAAAAGTCGTGGTTGATCGGACTGTAGTACTCCAAATTGCCTTCGCTTACTTTTTCGAATGTCATGTCATATTTTGAGTTAGCATGCGGGGAAATGATGTATTCGGATTCGAAATGACTCAGTGTCAACATGAATTTATAGTTGGAAAACCGGTTTAAATTCACAGGCACAAATACGAAAACCAGCAACGGAATGGCACTAATAAGCAGCAACGTGTGAATCGTTTTTCTTTTGTAAAAAAATAAACTCACTCCCAAGCAACCCAACCATAAGATGCCATTCAAGAAAAAGCGGTATTGGGGCGAAGTGGCAAACAATAGTCCCATTTGAATTAGTAAAACGAAATACAAAACACGGTAAGCTTTTTCTTTGATTTTAAGGAAGAAAACGGGTGCAATTAGCAACAATGCAATCCCCAATTTGTTGAACAATCCGTTCATTTTTGGGAGTTGGAGCCAACGAAGAAACAACTCCCATTTGGAAAAGGAATCGTAATTTTCTGTGGTAAGAAAATAGCCGTATTTTTTAAGTTCTTCGTAATAAAAATGTTCGATTTCAACGGGTAAGGAATAGTCGAAATAGGTTCCTGAAAATAGTTTGGAAGGGAAAACGGGAACCCCACAAATGATAAGGTTTTTGGTAACAAATAATCCCAAAGTAGCCGAGCAGAATAGTACGATTTTTGGGAAAGATGACTTCAATGAGTTGAAATGCAACACAAACCAAAATGCGGGCAGTAGAGCTAAAGTCATCGCCGTATTTTTTATAAATAAGGTGAACAACACCAAAAGAGTGAGTTGGGCAAAGACTTCTTTCGTGGGATTAGCGTAATGGTCAACAAATAGAAAGAAAATCACAAAGGTGAGCACATAGACCACCACATCGGGTGAGGGCGCGCTGATGAACTGAAAAAGGAGTACACTGGCCAACGGAAACAGCCCCACAATGAGTTGGTGGCGCTTTCCAGATTCAAAATACTGTTGGAGTTGTTGTACCGAAAAGAAGACGCCGTAAAGCAGGAACAATGCACTTAAATCATTGAAACGGTCATAGAGAAACGAGAAGTTCAACGCACTTTGGGCAATATGCCAACCGCTTAATTGACCAAGGAAAAAGTGCAAATTGATAAGCCCTTTTACCATGCCGTATTCGTTCAACCATTTGATGTTTTGCAGGTAATAAGATTCGTTGTCAATGACATAAGGCGCTGAGGCACATTGGGCGAGAATCAAGACTGCGATTCCGATGAAATAGCTTTTTAAAAAGAGATTAAGCGATATAAATCGGTCTATGGTTTGGCGAATACCTGTAATCCATTCCGATGAATAGCGCCAAGCGATAATGAAGTTTAAAACTAAAAGTACACTATGGAACTCCCAATGCAAGCGTCCAAAGATCGCCCAAGTTCCAGCAAAGAAGGTGAGGAGTGCCAAACCCGTGGTGGTTTGCACAATCGGGAGACTTATTTTTAAATGCAATACATGATTTCCTGCTGTACCCCACAAATGAATCGTCCAAGCGATATAGAGCCAAGAAATCAGAATGAGTAACATACTTATGAAATTTTACCGTCAACCATCACCAATTTGCGATCGGCTTGATTGGCTAATTCTTCGTTGTGTGTAACAATGACAAAGGTTTGTCCCAATTCATCGCGTAATTTGAAAAACAATTGGTGCAGGTTTTCTGCTGTGGCCGTATCGAGATTCCCCGAAGGTTCGTCCGCAAAAATCACGGCCGGATTGTTGATTAAGGCACGAGCTACCGCTACGCGTTGTTGCTCTCCACCCGATAACGCAGCGGGTTTGTGGTGCAAGCGTTCGCCCAAACCAAGGTATTCCAAATGTTTTTTAGCTGCGGTTTCTGCTTCCAACTTCGATTTTCCAGCAATAAATGCGGGAATGCAAACATTTTCCAAGGCTGTGAACTCCGGTAAGAGTTGGTGGAATTGAAAAATGAAACCCAATTTTTGGTTGCGAAAAAGCGATAGCTTTTTATCGTTTAAATCCAAAATATTCACGCCGTCAATGGCCAATTCCGAAGTGCCTTTGTCGGCTAGATCTAGCGTTCCTAAAATTTGCAAAAGGGTCGTTTTACCTGCCCCTGATGCGCCCACTATAGAAACAATTTCGCCTTTTTGAATGGTCAAATCCACCCCTTTGAGTACGTGCAATTGGTCGTAGTGTTTTTGAATATTTTTGGCTGTAATCATGGGTCACATTTTTTACAAAGAAACAAAGAAAAACGGGAACATTCCAAGTTTGATTGACCAAACTTCTCCACTCTACAGCTATTAAATATTCGTTAAAAACATCTTTTTGTTTAATTGTTACGTATATTTGTTAAACAAAATTTACACTCATGAGCACCGTCACAGAAAAAGAATTATTTGAAATCCTTGGTGATGACCACCAAATGACCGCTGCCGACACCCCTTTACGTCCGGATGCCTTTGTCAAATCGGATGCGGAGAAGATGACGGTAATCGAACACCACTTTGAACAAATCATGGAAGCGCTCGGACTCGATCTTACAGATGATAGTCTACGCGGGACACCCCATCGTGTAGCCAAAATGTTTGTTCAAGAAATTTTTTCAGGCTTACATCCTGACAATAAACCGAAAATTTCTGTTTTTGAAAATTCCTACCACTACGATAAAATGTTGGTGGAAGCGAATATCAATTTCAATTCGACTTGCGAACACCATTTTCTACCCATCATTGGAAAAGCGCATATCGGTTATGTGTCCAATGGAAAAGTAATCGGATTGTCCAAATTAAACCGAATTGTTGACTATTATGCTCGCCGACCCCAAGTACAAGAGCGTATGGTAATGCAAGTATTCAATGAACTCAAAGAAGTATTAGATACCGATGATGTCATGGTCGTCATGGAAGCCAAGCATTTATGCGTGTCCAGTCGTGGGATTAAAGACGAGACAAGTTTTACGTCGACTCTACAATATGGTGGTATTTTTGAAAAGAAAGAATACCGAGACGACTTTTTCCGCTTGTTGGGAGAGAAACAATAAAAGTAAGGGACTTCGGTTCCTTATTTTTTTTCTAAAAAATCAGCGATGAACCCCAACTTTAAAGCGCGCAACATGTTTTTTTCAAATTGCCAAAAGAATTTAAATTGGCCAAAGAGAAAACCTAAGGTGACCAATAAAATTTGATATATGGGGAAAATGACTAAGAAATACAAAAGCAAATAGAGCGGATAGGCCAAACTCGTTTTTGTAATGCCTAAAAGCGGTAATAAAGGTTTGGCAATTAATGCAGAGGACGAACCGGTAAGCGCAAAAACAACAACAATGACAAAATACTGCCAATTAGAGGTAATGTTGTATCGTTCTTTGAAACTTGCCATGGTACAAAAGTAAGGAATTAAGGGCGTACGTCAAAGGTTCCCAACTTTTGTTTGTAATGCATTTGAAAATAGATGAAATAATTATAAATCAAATAATTTACCTCATAGCCGTAATGCGTTCCAAAGTCGTAATTAATCTGCATTTCGTATAAATTGGGATCATAGCGGTTGGGTTGGTTCACCCGACTGTTCCACTCCATCACCCATTGGCGGTTGCGGCTTTCCAAATAATTTTCAGAGTAATACCCTCTTGGACGCGCTGTAGATTGCAACCATCCATAAAATCCAGGTTCGATTATGACTACCTCGTACTCCAACGAATCATTCGCAATCCGAATCGTGTCTTCTTTTTGAGCTACTTCATGACGATCCTGACTGGCCGTACGCGCCGGACTAGCACAAGCCCAAATAGCGATGATCAATATCCCTGCAAGTACACACTTTTTCATGTTTTAAAAATAATGAAAAGTCGGCTAACTCCTTGATAATAATTCGGTTTTAACAAAAAAATAAGCACCCCTTAGAGTGCTTATTAGTCTTATTTTTTTCCTAAGAGTCCGATAATCTGTTCGGCCAATTCAGTTCCAATTCGGTCTTGCGCTTCTAATGTCGCCGCGCCAATATGAGGCGTAAGCGAAATTTTCGGATGCATCAAGATTTGTATTTCAGGTTGAGGTTCTTTTTCAAAAACATCCAAACCGGCAAAAGCAATTTTTTCATTGTCTAAGGCCTCAACCAACGCCACTTCATTAATCACACCGCCACGGGCACAGTTCACAATTCCCGCTCCGTCTTTCATGAGTGCCAATTCCTCAGCATCAATAATGTACTTTTCTTGTGAAGGAACGTGAAGCGTAATAAAATCAGAATGTTTCAAAACATCGTGAAGCGGTTCGGTCAAAATTTCGACATCAATGAACTGACCGTTGTAAAATTCAACACGAATCGAAGCTTTATCAATAAAACTATCGGCAGCAATTACGCGCATGCCCAAGCCCAATGCCATTTTAGCGACTGCTTGACCGATACGACCAAATCCGATGATTCCCAGTGTTTTGCCACGTAATTCTGTCCCATTTGCGTAGGCTTTTTTCAAACCGTCAAAATTGGAATCGCCTTCCAAAGGCATGTTGCGGTTAGCATCGTGCAAGAAGCGAACACCCGAAAACAAGTGCGCAAACACTAATTCCGCTACACTTTCCGACGAAGAGGCCGGCGTGTTAATCACATGAATGCCTTTACTACGGGCATATTCCACATCAATATTGTCCATCCCAACTCCACCACGGCCGATGATTTTGAGTCCAGGACAAGCATCGATAATATCTTTACGGATCTTAGTGGCACTGCGCACCAACACCACTTCAATTCCTTTTTCGTTAATGTAATTCGCGACTTGCTCTTGAGCCACTTTCGTCGTAATCACTTCATATCCGCCTTTTTCCAAGGCTGCAATTCCACTTTTGGAAATGCCATCATTTGCTAAAACTTTCATTTTTTTAATTTTTTTATGGAGCTGTTCCGGCTATCCGCTTTATCTTTTATTCCGCTGACGCTTCATAAAAGGATACCGCTGCTATCCGGGCTAGTCCGATTTAAATCGAACGCTCCAATTCTTGCATTGCGTTTACTAAAACGTGTACACTTTCCAACGGCAAAGCGTTGTACATCGAGGCGCGGTAACCACCCACCGAACGGTGACCATTCAATCCCGAAATTCCCGCTGCTTTCCATAAGGCATCAAATTTTTCGGTATGTGCAGCATCTTTGAGAAGGAAAGTGGCATTCATCACACTGCGATCCTCTACTGCGGCTGTACCTTCAAACAACGGATTGCGATCGATTTCAGCATACAACAACGCTGCTTTTGCGGCGTTGATTTGCTCAATTCCGGCGATTCCACCTTGTTTTTTTAACCATTGCAAAGTTAGTAAAGACGCATAAACTGGAAAAACTGCAGGTGTATTATACATGCTTTCTGCCTTAATTTGTTTTTGGTAGTCCATCATGCTCGGTAGCGTGCGCCCTGTTTTTCCTAGTAATTCTTCTTTGATCACGACTAAGGTTGTCCCTGCCGGACCCATATTTTTCTGCGCGCCGGCATAGATTAGGGCAAATTGTGAGAAGTCAAGTTGGCGCGAAAATATATCCGAACTCATGTCACAAATCACAGGTACATCCGTTTTCGGAAACGATTTCATTTGGGTACCAAATATGGTGTTGTTGCTTGTGCAGTGGAAATAATCAGCATCTTCTGGAATCGTGTAGTCTTTGGGAATATAATTGAAATTAGCCGCTTTTGACGAAGCAACCACTTCCGTTTCACCAAATAATTGCGCTTCTTTTATCGCATTGGAAGCCCAAGTTCCGGTTTCCAAATAGGCCGCTTTACCGCCTACTTTCATGTAGTTGTAGGGAACACGTAAAAATTCCATACTGGCACCTCCTTGTAGAAAAAGCACTTGATAACCTTTGCCTTCCAATCCTAATAATTCAAGTACTAAAGCACGCGCTTCTTCCATCACCGCGATAAAGTCTTTACTACGGTGCGAAATTTCTAGAATCGACAATCCCGATTGGTTAAAATCCAAAAGGGCTTGTGCGGATTGTTCAAAAACTTCTTGCGGTAAAATGCACGGACCCGCGCTGTAATTGTGTTTTTTCATAATTAAATTCCGAATAAATTTATGGTTGTGTTGTCATTCGGGTGCAAATTTCAACATTACACGAGAGATATCCGAAATTCGTAAATTCGATTCCATTCCGACTTATCAACTAAAACGTTATAGTTAATAAGTAGTTTATTAGTTTTTTAAGAATTTTGTTGTGAAAATCTTACCGTTTTCATCAGTTGCTTGTAGAATGTACATTCCGTTTTCCAAGTGAGAAATAGGAATTCTACTATTTTCAATAGAAAATGCTAACGATTTACCGCTTACATCATAAAGCGCCAATTTTTGGTAATTAAAATCACCCGTTAATTGAATGAAATCTTGAGCTGGATTGGGAGTGATAAACAAAGATGCTGTTAAAAATGTAGGATTTTCCAAACTTGAAAAAGGAACGTAATACACTTTTCCGTCATATGGACTCGGGTTGTTTTCTTGGGGAGATCCAATTGCTAAACCCGTATTGTTTATAGCAATAACGCTTCCAAAGGCATCATCTTGAAAATCGGGTCCTTGGCCATATAGCGTCAAAGTGTGATTCCAAGTATTGTTTGCATATTGATAGAATCGTAATGGAAATTTACGCTCCATTTGTAATACATAATTATTCGTCCCAATAGCCATAAAATCGCCCTCAATTTTCATGACATTGACCATAGAATCGCCGTAATTTAGATTCATAGTAGCTGAATTGGTCCACATCGAACCATCGTGAACAAAACGTGTTAGATAATTGTCCGAGTAATCATTGGTTAAGACGAGAAGGTTGTCATTGTGGAATGCAAAGTCTTTAATCACATTGGCGGAAGTATTCGTAAAGTTGAATGCCGTATTCTCAATCCAAGAATTTCCATTCCAATCATAAGCCTTCAACGATTGAAAGTCACCCGAGCTGTAATATAAATTCCCGTTTCCAATATAAATTCGATTGTTATGTGTCCAAATCTTGCTCCCAAAATATGGTGTTCCAGGTGCCATTATTTGTTGTACAAATGTAAAAGTTGTTCCATTGAATTGGTAAACATACACCGAACCAGCATTGCCACTTAAACTGGAAAACTGACTCACGAATAAAAAATTACCCAAAAGGTGAATGTTTTTTCCAAATTGATCCTCAGCCGCCGGATTGGGTGCCGTAAGGGTCTGGACTAAGTTTCCAGTCGTTGAATTTTCAAAAACATAGACACTACCAGAGTTCGCCACCGACCCATCTTTACCCGGTGCTCCTGCCACAACAAAGTTTTGATTCACATCTATACTGTAAGCAAAATCGTCCTCCGCTGTCAAGGTCGGAACTTCATAAAAATTGGTTTGTACTGCGTTTCCTGATGCATAATCAAATCGGTAAATTGCACCTTTTTGCGCATTAAAAGGGGTATTTTGAGTAGTCGCAAACAAATGGTTGTTGTCATCCAACGCGACTCGCTTACCAAAAGCATTACCGGAAAACCCTGAGGAGGGGTATACGGGTGTTAAGGTTTGGGAATTTGTGATTAAAGAAATAAAAGCGAATACAAGTACTAGTGGCTTCATACATTTACAATTTATTATTCATGTAAATGTAGAAAATTTTTAAATCGATTTTAAAAAATCCAAGGTATTTACATGGTCGGCATAGTCCCAAAGTTCGGGGCGTTGTGTTTTTCCAAACGGAATGCTGTTGAAGATAAGTCCGTTGGATACGATGCATTGCAACTGATCGGCTTCTTCCGAAAGTCGTTTTTTTACATCGTCCAAATGCGAGTAGTATTCATAAAAAACAGACGAAATGGGAGAGGCATAACCCGAATCTTCTTTAATAGTTAAAAATCCATTGTCCAAAATAGGAAACAAGCTCATTAAATAAACGGCTTTGTTGTAGTCGTAGTTATTGGCATATTTGTCGTACTGGATCAAATCATTATAGGTATACATCGCTTCAAAAAAAGTAGCAAAGGAATAGCCTTTGGGAACAAAAAGTTTGGAGACATTGCGGCATCCCAATCCAAAATAACGGAAAATATCTTCGCCTAACTGAATCAAATCTTCTTTGGTTTCTGTTCCATCCAAAACCGCTACCGAATTTCGGTTTTTACGAATAATGGACGGTTTGTCTTTGAAATAATACTCAAAATAACGGGCCGTATTGTTGCTTCCCGTGGCGATTACAGCTTCAAAACCTTCTAATTTCCCTTCCGTAAACGTGATGCAATTTTGAAGTTCGGGTTGGCAAGCGATCAGATATTCCACCAAAAAAGGGACCATTTTTTGATCGTTAGAGGAGGTTTTTACCAAAGCTTGATGCCCCGAAACCAATACACTCAGCACATCATGAAAACCTACAAGCGGAATGTTACCGGCTAATACCAATCCTATTGTTTTGGGTGAAGTTGCCGAAAAATCATAGCCTTTCAACCAAGTGTCTAGATTACTTTCCGTCAACGCTGCTGCCCAGGATTGTAACGCAAATCGCATTTGTTCGGGGGTAAACCAACCGTTGTAGTGTTGTGCCGTTTCGATATGACCTAACATGCGGTCAAAAAACAAATCGTTGTGTAAAACCGCCGAATTTTTGATGGGTTGTTCAGTTCCAAATTGCTGTAAAAACTGACCCAATTGCAGTAAAGCGGTTTTTTTATCGATTTGTAACATAGGTTGCTTGTGTATGAAGGGTATTGATTGTAAATTTGCGCAAAATTAATAAATTTCGCTATGGCAATCATTATAACTGACGAATGTATTAACTGCGGAGCCTGTGAACCCGAATGTCCGAACACGGCAATCTACGAAGGTGCTGACGATTGGCGTTACAAAGACGGTACTAAACTACGCGGGAAAATTGTTTTACCCGACGGAACAGAAGTCGATGCTGATGCGCCTCAGAAACCTATCTCAGACGATTTGTACTATATCGTTCCGGGTAAATGTACCGAATGTAAAGGGTTTCACGAAGAACCTCAATGTGCGGCTGTTTGTCCCGTAGACTGTTGTATCCCCGATGATAATCATGTGGAAAGCGAAGAGACGTTGTTGAATCGTCAAGCTTTTTTACATAACGAATAAGCAAAATTTTAGCTTAAAACACCAAACACCTGACGCAATTCAGGTGTTTTTTTATGTTTTTTCTGTACGGTTTTAACATTTGTAATGGAATTTTCTTAAATTTGGGTCAAACCCCTAACGCCATGAGAAGATTACTGCTACTAATGTTGGTCTTCCATTTCTCGTTAACCAACGCCCAACAAGGAGACATTCATTTGATCCTTAAAGACGCTGAAACACTCGCACCAATCGATGATGTTACCGTCACTGTTTTACGTACCAAACAAAACCACTTGAGCAATGCTGAAGGCAGGGTTTCGTTTGCCTTAACGGGAGTTTCCAGTATTCAAATTACACATACGCAATACGAAACCCAAACGCTGCGTTCGACCGCTCTCAAAGAAAAAGAGAATGTGGTATTGTTGAAAAGTATGGTCAATACCTTGGACGAAATCATCATTACCAAACAACATCCCCAAAAAATCCTCAAAACCTTAATCGAAAATTCGGTAGCGAAACTCACCACGCCGTGCCGTTTAAAAGTCTATTCCCGGGAGTTTTTTAAACGCAATGGAAATTATGTATTTTACAACGATGGTTTGATGAATTTTCAGATTTCAGGAAAAAACAAAGATTTTAAAAATGCCATTTTAGTTGAGCAAAATCGATCCATTGGCTTGATAGATGCCGATGTGCCCAATGATTTGTTGGGCTACGATTTGAACAATATCATGGAGAATTATTACAATTTCAAATACCTCGAACCGTTGTTGGAAGCCCGTGCTAAAAAGGACTACGATTTTGTAATTAAATCCTACACCAAAAACGATAATTATTACCTGATGGTGGTCAATGCGCTCGATCCTGTCAAAGGTTTCAAAGATGATTATTCAATTATTTATGATAAAAAGAAAAAAGTAATCATCGAAGTGAGTTCTTCGGTTACCCCCAATTCTGTAGCTAATGCCCATGAGAAAACGGCGGTGGGCGCTCGCAATATGTACAAATCCAATTTTAAAAATAGTTACCGATTTAACGGTGAACATGAATATTACTTACTTTCCTCCCGTGAAGAAATTGGATTTGAACGGGTAGACAAAAAAGATATTCGTACTGAAATTGAAGTGAGAAACTATTTTGTCACGACCAATTTTAGCCAAAATGAATTTACATTCAAAGAAAGCGAAGTCTTTAAGGATAAGGCTTTGTTTAATTTGAAAGATAAAATTTTAACCGACTATTGGAATGTCTCGGGATTGTTACCTACTCCCGAAGAAGAGACGATTATTAAAAGTATTGCCGACGAACCCTAATTCGCTGTTTTGTAAATGGGTTGAATGCCGTATATTTGCGCACTTTAAAAATTCAATTCTAATGAAAGCAGGAATCGTGGGGTTACCCAACGTCGGAAAATCAACTTTGTTTAACTGTTTGTCCAATGCGAAAGCGCAGAGTGCCAACTTTCCTTTTTGTACGATCGAACCCAATATTGGTGTGGTAAACGTACCCGATCCACGTTTGGAAAAGTTAGAAGAATTAGTGAATCCCGAACGTGTATTGCCTGCTACCGTTGAAATTGTAGACATCGCTGGATTGGTGAAAGGGGCGAGTAAAGGCGAAGGATTAGGAAATCAATTCTTGGCCAATATCCGCGAATGTAACGCTATCATCCACGTGTTGCGTTGTTTTGATAATGACAATATCGTACACGTAGACGGAAATGTGAATCCGATTCGCGACAAAGAAACCATCGATATCGAATTGCAATTAAAAGACTTGGAAACGGTAGAAAAACGCTTGGAAAAAGTGAACCGTACCGCAAAAGCAGGTCTTAAAGAAGCCGTTTTGGAACAATCGTTGTTGAACCAAATTCGCGATTTGTTGTTGCAAGGAAAATCCGCGCGAACGGTTGTGGCACAAAACCAAGACGAAGCTGATTTATTAGAAGCTTTCCAATTAATTACGACCAAACCTGTTTTGTATGTATGTAATGTAGACGAAAGCGCCGCTGTAAACGGGAATCAATACGTAGAGCAAGTTCGCGAATTGGTCAAATCTGAAAATGCAGAAGTGATTGTATTGGCAGTAGCAACCGAAGCCGATATCACCGAATTAGAAACCTATGAAGAGCGCCAAATGTTTTTAGAAGACATGGGCTTGGACGAACCGGGTGTTTCTAAATTGATTCGTGCCGCTTACAAATTATTAGACTTACAAACCTATTTTACAGCCGGTGTCAAAGAAGTTCGCGCTTGGACCATTCACGTGGGTGATACCGCTCCAAAAGCAGCAGGCGTAATTCACACCGATTTTGAAAAAGGATTTATCCGTGCGGAAGTTATTGCTTATGAGGATTATGTAACCTTTGGTTCTGAATCGAAAGTGAAAGAAGCGGGAAAACTCCGCGTAGAAGGAAAAGAATATATCGTGAAAGATGGCGATGTAATGCATTTCCGATTTAATGTGTAACTATTTCAAGTTTACTTATAAGTTAAACACGGCTTCGGTCGTGTTTTTTTATGCGTTCCTTTTTTCAGTCCCAAAAAACATACTTTTAGTTCATTTTTTTTTTTTACTTTAAATGAACCAGAAAATTGGCATTCTACTGTTTTGTTTTTCTTCATAATGATGTTTTTTTTAAAAATAGCTAAAATCTTACAGTTAGAATAGATTCATGGTTTAAAATCGGAATTTTGATTTGTAGTATTATTTTGTTCGCTTTTGATTTTCAAATGAATAGATGCAACTGAAATATTTGGTTTTTAATGAATCGCATTAGTATTTTTTATATATTTATTGTGAAACAAACAACATCTCCATAATGAAAACGCGCCAAATTTTACTAGACTCCAATTTAGTTAGTAAATGCCTGAATGAAAGTCCGAGTTTTTCCGCTGATAAAGCCCATTTAGTGCTCGCTTTTGGACAGCGCACATTATTAGAAAAAGTACAACCGTATTCAACTTTACATCAAATTTACCCAAACGCGACTATCGTAATTTGTTCGTCTTCGGGACAAATTTCAAATCAAGTCCAAATTGAAGAATCCCTTGTAGCTACAGCAATTGAATTTGATAAGGCAAAAATTAAATCGGTAGTCTATGATGTTTTAGATGGTGATTCCATTCAACAGTTAGGTTCGAAAGTGCACGATGAATTGACAGCACCTGATTTGAGAGCGATTTTAGTATTGTCAGAAGGATCGCATGTCAATGGATCGGAATTAATCCAAGTATTAGCGCAACAAACCCAAGGAAAAATTCCATTCTTTGGCGGTTTGGCTGGGGACGAATTTAGTTTTGAAAAAACAGTGGTCGGACTCAATACCGATGCATCTCCGGGTAAAATTGTTGCTGTTGGTTTCTATGGTGAAGGACTAGAATTCGGATTTGCAAGTGAAGGCGGTTGGGCCGATTTTGGTCCGGAGCGCGAAGTAACCCATTCCGATAAAAATGTGTTGTATAAAATTGGCGATCGCTATGCGTTGGATTTATACAAAGAGTACCTCGGGAAATATGCCGATGAATTGCCGGGTTCAGCGCTTTATTTTCCATTATCTATGAAAGAAACACCCGATGCAGAATCGGTAGTGCGAACGATTTTATCAATTGATGAAACGCAGAAATCCATGACTTTTGCAGGAGATTTGCCTGTTGGTGCTCGTGTACGATTAATGCGGGGTAATATGGATCGATTAGTAGATGCTGCTGCAGAAGCGGCCAAACAGATTCGGACTAGTTTACCCCATCCACCCCAAATCGCATTCTTGGTCAGTTGTGTTGGGCGTCGCATCGTTTTGGCTGAACGAATTGAAGAAGAATTAGAAGTAATAAAGAATACATTAGGAAACGAAACCGTATTGTTTGGATTTTATTCCTACGGTGAAATTTCACCCAATAAACAGAAACTAGGATGTGAGTTGCACAATCAAACAATGACCATAGCAACGATGTATGAAGCGTAATTTTTATGGATAGAACTTTGCTCCACCGCCATTTAAACCGACAGATTGATAAGTATTTATCGGAAAATAATTTAACGAATTCTCCCGAATTGGCCGCTTTTATCGAAGTGATCAATCAAACGTATCTCAATTATGAAAAAGAGGCCGAACTCTTTGAACATTCTACCTTGCTCAATGACCAAGAGTATTTTGAAATCAATAACCGACTTAAAGAGGAATTAGCCAAAAAACAACTCTTTGAAGCCCGTTTAATTGAACTTATACAACAATTAAATGGGGATAGTAAACCACTGGAAGGAGAAGCCAATTTGCTGAATTTGATTCATATTCTCAACCGCGAAATTGAAATCAAACACGAATACCAAATGCAACTCAACCAGGCTAAAATTGATGCCGAAAACGCCAATGAAGCCAAATCGGAGTTTCTTTCGATCATGAGTCATGAGATTCGAACGCCTTTGAATGCGATTATCGGACTCGTGTACATCATGGAAAAAGAGGATTCGTTGGATAGTTACCGGGAAAATATTGAAGTGCTCAAACTGTCCGCTCAAAATCTGTTCTTACTTATTAATGATATCTTAGATTTTAATAAAATTGAAGCCGGGAAAATCGACTTGGAAAAAATTCCTTTTGATTTTAAAAGTTTGGTCCAACAAATTGCTCGTGCGATGCAAGCCCGTGCCAATGAAAATTTGAATAAAATTCGCTTAGAGATAGATGAAAATTTTGTATCCAATGTAGTGAGTGATCCGTTGCGCATGAATCAAATCATTACTAATTTAGTTTCGAATGCGATCAAATTCACTGAAAAAGGAGTGATCACTATTCGGTTGAGTCAGTTGGACGTAACCGGCGGTATTTCAACATTTAAAGTAGAAGTAATCGACACGGGGATTGGTATCGATAAAACACAATTTACCTCTATTTTTGAAAAGTTTTCCCAAGCCGAAACCCGCACTTCTCGTCAGTTTGGGGGAACGGGGCTCGGACTTGTAATCACCAAACGTTTGTTGCATTTGTTTGACTCGGATATCGCTTTTGAGAGTAAGTTGGGCTTTGGGACTAATTTTTATTTTACCCTCAGTCTACCCGTTGATTCTCAAACCACCACAGCCCATTTGCACGATGACGGTCAAACCGAAGTGATGTTAAATGGATTGCAGGTTTTACTGGTGGAAGACAACAAAATCAACATCAAGATTGCAGAAAAAATCATGAGTCATTGGGGCGTACAGGTTGAAGTGGCAGAAAACGGCTTAATCGGTGTGCAAATGCATGAAAAAGGGAAGTATGATGTGATTTTAATGGATTTGTCCATGCCCGTGATGGACGGCTATGAAGCGACCCGTATCATTCGCGAAACGGATACCCAAATTCCCATTATTGCCTTGACGGCTTCTGCATCCTACGGGTATTTGGAGCGTGCTTTGGAAATGGGAATCAATGAATATATTATCAAACCCTTTAACCCGAAAGAATTGAATTTGAAGTTGAAAAAGTTTAGTAAAAAGTAACGAAAATAACTTCTGTTTTTAACCATTCCTGTGCATTAAACCTGTCAAAAACATTTTTAATAACTTTCCATTTTTTGCCTTCCAAAACCGCCTCGGAAACCTTATATTAGCTGAAAATCGTTACGTTTTGGATTATGGCTGAACAGGTGCAATATAATGAAGATAATATACGCTCACTCGACTGGAAAGAACACATCCGGATGCGCCCGGGGATGTACATCGGAAAGTTAGGTGACGGTTCTTCGCCCGATGATGGTATTTATATCCTAGTCAAAGAGGTCATTGATAACTGTATCGACGAATTTGTCATGGGTACAGGAAAAACCATCGAGGTAACCATCAAAGATAAATTAGTGACCGTTCGCGATTACGGTCGTGGTATTCCGCTAGGGAAAGTGGTGGATGTCGTGTCCAAAATGAATACCGGTGGAAAATACGATTCCAAAGCCTTCAAAAAATCAGTGGGTTTAAATGGAGTCGGTACCAAAGCCGTGAATGCGTTGTCTAACTTTTTCCGTGTGGAATCCGTTCGGGATAACCAACAAAAAGCGGCTGAATTCTCGGCAGGGAATTTAACTGTGGAAGAAGATGTCCAAGAATCGACCAAACGCCGTGGTACTAAAGTCTCGTTTATCGCCGACGATACCATTTTTAAAAACTACAAATACCGCAACGAGTATGTGGTGCGAATGTTGAAAAACTACTGCTACCTCAATACCGGTTTGACGATTTATTTTAATGGTGAAAAATACTATTCCGATTATGGTTTAAAGGATTTGTTGCAAGAAACCATCACGGAAGAAGATTCGGTGTATCCGATTATCCATTTGGTGGGTGATGATATCGAATTTGCCCTTACCCATAGTAAAACGCAATACTCGGAGGAATACCACTCGTTTGTCAACGGACAAAATACCACCCAAGGAGGAACGCACTTGAACGCTTTCCGTGAATCGGTGGTGAAAACGATACGGGATTTTTACAATAAAAACTTCGAAGCGTCCGACATTCGTAAGTCGATTGTAGCGGCCGTTTCGGTGAAAGTCGAAGAGCCCGTTTTTGAATCCCAAACCAAAACCAAATTAGGATCCACCGATATCGGTCCCGACGGTCCTTCCATTCGAACCTTCATCAACGACTTTGTGTCGACCAAACTGGATAATTATTTGCATAAAAATCCGGAAGCGGCCGAAGCCTTATTGAAAAAGATATTGCAAGCGGAACGCGAACGCAAAGAACTGTCGGGCATCCGTAAGTTGGCCCGCGACCGTGCTAAGAAAGCGAGTTTGCACAATAAAAAACTCCGCGATTGCCGCATTCACTTAACCGATTCCAAAAATGAACGCTGCCTCGAAAGTACGTTGTTTATTACCGAAGGGGACTCGGCTTCGGGTTCGATCACCAAAAGTCGGGACGTGAATACGCAAGCCGTTTTTAGTTTGCGCGGAAAGCCGTTGAATTCCTATGGCATGTCCAAAAAGATTGTCTATGAAAATGAGGAGTTCAACTTACTCCAAGCGGCTTTGGATATTGAAGAAGATTACGACAGCTTGCGCTACAACAATATCGTAATCGCCACCGATGCCGACGTCGATGGGATGCACATTCGTTTGTTGTTGATTACATTTTTCTTGCAGTTTTTTCCCGAATTAATCAAAGAAGGGCATTTGTTTATTTTGCAAACGCCACTTTTCCGGGTCCGCAACAAAAAAGAAACCATCTATTGCTACAGCGACGAAGAACGTGTCGCGGCCATTGAAAAGTTAAAACCCAAACCCGAAATCACGCGATTCAAGGGATTAGGTGAAATTTCGCCCGATGAGTTTAAGTATTTCATAGGCGAAGATATCCGACTCGATCCTGTGATGCTGGATAAAGCCACGTCGATTGAAACGTTATTGGAGTTTTATATGGGCAAAAATACCCCCGATCGCCAAGATTTCATTATCAATAATTTGAAAGTGGAATTAGATGTCATAGAATAACGGGAGCACAAAGTCACACAAAGTGGGGCACAATGTATACAAAGATGAATTTAATGTTGAGGAGATATGAAAGAGGAAAATGAAATCAGTAGAATGGTATTGCAATGTGCTTATAAAGTTCATACAAAACTAGGTTCGGGACTATTAGAAAAAGTATATCGTGAGTGTTTAGCTTATGAATTGAGAAAAGAAGGTTTGATTGTAGAGCAAGAAAAGCCATTTCCTGTATACTATGAAGAGGTAAAAATGGATTGCGGTTACAGAGTTGATTTGTTCATAAATAATAAAGTAATAGTTGAATTAAAAGTAGTAGACGAATTTACAATTGAACACATCGCACAATGCTTAACCTACATGCGTCTTTCAGAAAGTAGATTAGGTTTGTTGTTGAATTTCTACAAAAAATCTATGAAAGATGGGATTAAACGATTAGTACTTTGAGAATGTATTTTTAAACATTTTTGAAATTAAACAACATCGAGAAACATTGTGTATCACTTTGTGAAACATTGTGAACCAAAAGGAAAAAAGTATTTCTGTAAAATAGAAAGTGAATACATAAAAAATGAGAGACGAAGAAGAGGATATCGTTCCTAATGAAGATGGATCGCAAGACGATTCAGGTAACGATACACCGCAAGAGCACACGGAAGAAGGTTTTGACGACGTAATTCGTCCCGCTTCCGGTAGTCATTTTTACGAAAACAACGAAAATCCCGAAGATACCATTACCAAAGTAACCGGTATGTACAAGGATTGGTTCTTGGATTATGCGTCGTATGTAATCCTCGAACGCGCGGTGCCTGCGATTGAGGACGGATTCAAACCCGTGCAACGTCGTATTATGCACTCCATGAAAGAGTTGGACGACGGTCGCTACAACAAAGTGGCGAATATCGTCGGACATACCATGCAGTACCATCCGCACGGGGATGCGAGTATTGGAGATGCCATCGTGCAAATCGGTCAAAAAGACTTGCTCATTGATATGCAAGGAAACTGGGGGAATATCCTCACCGGTGACGGGGCTGCGGCTTCCCGTTATATCGAAGCACGTATTTCCAAATTGGGGCAGGATATTTTGTATTCACCCAAAGTAACCAATTGGCAACTCAGCTATGACGGTCGTAAAAATGAACCGATTCATTTACCCGTAAAGTTTCCGTTATTGCTCGCACAAGGCGCAGAAGGAATTGCGGTGGGTTTGTCGACCAAGATTTTACCGCATAATTTCAACGAACTCATCGACGCCTCCATCAAGGTGTTGAAAGGAAAGTCGTTTACCATTTACCCTGATTTTCCCACGGCGGGTATTGCCGATATGTCCAATTATAATGACGGGATGCGCGGCGGTCGTGTTCGCGTTCGTGCCAAAATCTCGCAATTGGATAAGCAAACGTTGGTGATTACTCAAATTCCGTTTTCAACGAATACATCGACCTTGATTGATAGTATTTTGAAAGCGAATGAGAAAGGGAAAATCAAAGTCAAAAAAATTGAAGACAATACGGCTGCAGAAGTAGAGATTCTGATTCATCTTCCGCCTGGCGTGTCTCCCGATAAAACCATTGATGCTTTGTATGCGTTCACGGCTTGTGAAACGTCCATTGCGCCACTGGGCTGTGTGATTGTCGATAACAATCCGATATTTATGGGCGTTTCGGAAATGTTGCGCATTTCGACCGAACGCACCAAAAACTTGCTCAAACGCGAGTTGGAAATCCAGTTGGACGAACTCGAAAACAAGTGGCATTTGTCCACTTTGGAGAAGATTTTCATTCGGGAAGAAATGTACATCGATTTCAAATTGTACTCCGATCGCGAGAACTTATACCAGTACTTGTACCAACGATTTGAGCCGTTTAAAAAGGATTTCGTTCGCGATATCCACGACGACGATTTGCAAAAGCTGACACAGATTCCGATGATTCGTATTACCCGATTTGACTCGGATAAGGCGGATGACGCGATTGCCAAATTGGAAGCCGAAATGGAGCAAGTGAAACACGACTTGGATCATTTAACCGACTATGCCATTGCGTTTTTCCAAAATATCAAAGACAAATACGGTAAAGGTCGGGAACGACAAACGGAAATTCGCAATTTCGATACTATTGAAGCGACCAAAGTGGTGTTGCGCAATACCAAATTGTACGTTAACCGCGAAGAAGGTTTTATCGGAACGAGTTTAAAACGCGATGAATACGTGGCCGATTGCTCGGATATTGATGATGTGATTGTGTTTTTGCGCGATGGGAAAATGATGATTTCCAAAGTGGACGATAAAAAGTTCATCGGGAAAGACATTATCCATGTGGCGGTTTTTGACAAAAACGACAAACGCACCATTTACAATATGATTTACCGCGACGGGAAGAACGGCGCTTCATTTATCAAACGATTTAACGTAAGTGGCGTTACTCGCGATAAGTTTTACGACTTAACCCAAGAAAAAGCGGGCAGTATGGTTTTGTATTTCTCTGCGAATCCGAATGGAGAAGCTGAAACCGTAACCATTTTGTTGCGCCAAGTGGGTAGTGTGAAAAAACTGAAATGGGATGTCGACTTTGCCGAAATCATGATTAAGGGTCGGGCCTCCCGCGGTAATACCGTGAGTAAATACCCGATCAAGAAAATTGAATTGAAGGAAAAAGGGATTTCGACACTCCGTCCGCGTAAAGTATGGTTTGACGATACAGTACAGCGCTTGAATGTGGATGGTCGGGGCGAACTCTTGGGCGAATTCAAACCCAATGATCGTTTGTTGATTATCAACCAAAGTGGAAAACTGAAAACGATTATTCCGGAATTGACGACCCACTTTGACGAAGACATGATCGTATTGGAAAAATGGAATCCGAAGAAACCGATTTCTTGTATTTATTACGATGGCGAAAAAGAACGCTATTTTGTCAAACGTTTCTTGGTGGAAAATGAAAATAAGGAGGAAATCTTTATTTCGGAACACGAGAAATCCCAATTGGAAATTGTCTCTACCGATTGGCGTCCTGTAGCTGAGGTGATTTATGCCAAAGTGAAAGGCGTACAAAAAGAAAATCAGGTGGTTGATTTGGAACAATTTATAGCCATAAAAGGGATTAAAGCGCTCGGTAACCAATTGACGGCCGATAAACTGAAACAAGTGAATCTATTGGATCCGTTGCCGTATGAAGAACCCGAAGAAGAACCGGAAGTAATAGCCCCAACGGAAGGGGAAGAAGGCGAAAGCCCTGATATTCCTACCGAATTGGATGACGACGGTCAAATTACCTTGGCTTTAGAATAAAAAAGGAAAACCTGTTCGAAAGAGCAGGTTTTTTTATGGTAAGTTTCGTGAATATTGCACTTCCTCCGCGTTAGGGATGGGAGCAAGGTACCCTGCCGCAGCCGTCAGGCAAGGCCGGTACCGCGGACAGCCCGGCGGGAACCGCAACGCCCAAAAAAAAGCACCCCGAAAGGTGCTTCTGTATTAATTGTTGATGTCGGTATCTTTGAGTTTTTCGTCTTGAATTTTGTTGTTGTGCAACTGGACGGGTTTGCTGGATTTCTTCATTTTTAAGTTCAGGAATTCCACAAACAAGGAGAAGAAAATCGAGAAGTACAAATAGCCTTTGGGGATGCTGTGGACTTCGTTTTCTCCTAAGAATTTGAATCCGGCGAGGTGCGACCCTTCGGCTAACAACATAACGCCGATCAAGATGAGGAAGGATAAACCGAGGATTTGAATCGTAGGATGCTCGTTAACGAACTTGGATACGGGTCCGGCGAAAATCATCATGATAATAATCGAAATCACAACGGAGAGAATCATAATGATCAAAGCCGCTTCGCCAAAACCTTTGGGTGCGGGTTCGCTACTCACCAATCCCACAGCCGTCAAGATACTGTCAAACGAGAATACGATATTCAACAAGGCAATTTGGATGATTGCAGCCGACAAACTGTTGGAGGCTTTCCCCGTTTCGCCCTCTTCAGCGCCTTCGAGTTTGTGGTGAATTTCGGTCACCGATTTGTACAAAAGGAACAAACCACCCCCGAAAATAATCAAACTCTGTCCAGTCACATGTCCCGACAAAAAGCCCCAGTCAAAGTCGTAAATACTTTTTTTTAAGCCCATTACCCAAGTGATTCCGAACAACAGTATGATGCGGAACAACATGGCCAACAGCAATCCGATGCGACGGGCTTTGGGTTGGTCTTCGGCTTTTAATTTGCCCGAAACGATGGAAAGAAAGACAATGTTGTCAATTCCCAAGATGATTTCTAAGAAAGTTAAGGTTAGTAAAGCGACGAGCGCATTGGTTGAAAATAAAACTTCCATGGTAATTTGTCGTATAGTTTAAAGTCGGTTTAACGGTTATTGGTCCAATTTTGTTACAGTTCCCGTCTGTTTTTTGATGTCGCCCACAAACGAATATTCCATAATGTACTGATTGTCTTTGGTTTCGACAATACGCATACTGATGGCTTTTTTTTCGTCCCGGTTACGCGGATGTTTTTTCTGAATGATGAGTTCGCAGTCGTTTACCCAACGCACATTAGCGGTGTCGGTGCGACCGTGGTACGTTTCGATTTGATGCTCGGCGGTGCGCACAAAACGTGTCGTGTCGGTTTTACCGTTGATGGTTTGCACAAATTCAAACGAACCCGTTGTAAAATCGGTACAGTTGCATTCCGGCATTTTTTGACAGGCCGAAACGGTGAGAAGAAGTAAAAAGAGACTAGTTAATTTTTTCATAGTATTTTTTAGAGCTATTCCTGCTGTCCGCTGTATCTCACTTCGTAAACTCCGTGAGGATGCCGCTTCCATCAGGGCTAGGGGTTATCGATTCATTTCGCCATCCGTGAAATGACGGCGTTGTTTTTCTTGGGCGAATTTATCGGCATTGTATTGCCCGGATTGATTTTTAGGGATAGACAGGCTGTCCCAAACCGAGGATTTCAATATTTTGGCTGCAAAAACGATTTGTCCCACATGGTACGGATAATGCGCCAATTGCCGGTTGATGGCTTCCATAACGGTATGGCCTTCGTTTCGGATGTAAATGAGGGTGTCCAACTGTTCGGGCTCGAGCTGCTGCAAGGCGTTTTCAAAACAGGCCCAACCTGCATTCCAGGCATCGCGGACTTCCGCTGCGGTGGTTAAGTCGTTTTCAAATTCGCTATCGCGGTTCCGCCACGATTTTTCACCGTCAGTGGTTAAGAAATCGGTCCAACGCGACAGCATATTGCCCGACAAGTGTTTCACGATGATTGCAATCGAATTGCTGTCTTCATTCACTTGCTGAAAAAGTTGCTCGGGTTCGAGTTGCGCCATGGCTTTTTCGCCCAACTGGCGGTAATACGCAAATTGCTTGCGTACACTTTCCAAATAATTGTTAGAGATTGCCATCGAAAAGTGCTTTCATCATCGTTTGTAATCCTTTAAACGCCAAAAACACGGATGTGATGCATATTCCACAACCGATGACTAACACCAAATAATGCCAGTTGGTGTGTTTGTTCATGAAGGCATTGTATATCACACTCGGACCGATGAACATGAGTGGCAATGCTCCGAATAGGTATTTGAGGCCTTTGGCTAAGAGGTTTTTGTTGGTACTCATTTTTAAAAGTTATGAGTTAGGAATTATGAGTTATGCGTTAGTGAACTCAAGATTTATAATGTATCATTTAAAATTTTCAACAGCCTTTCGCACGCTGCCGTGGGTTAACAGCAATTGGTTGGCGGTTTCATAGTCCACTCCAATTTCGTCCATAATCATGCGCGTACCGCGGTCAACGAGTTTGGCGTTGCTCAATTGCATATCGACCATTTTATTGCCTTTAACACGTCCGAGCTGAATCATGGTGGCGGTGGAGAGCATGTTGAGCACCAACTTTTGTGCGGTACCCGCTTTCATGCGACTGCTTCCGGTGACAAACTCGGGTCCGACCACCACTTCCACAGGGAATTGCGCCACCTTGGAGAGCGGACTCCCGGCATTGCACGTGATGCTTCCCGTTACGATTCCTTTTGCATTACAGGCTTCCAATCCAGAAATGACATAGGGTGTAGTTCCCGAGGCAGCGATGCCTACCACTACATCATCTGAGCCAATTCCAGCGGCTTCGAGATCCAGCCAGGCTTGGGTCGTACTGTCTTCGGCATTTTCTACTGCCCGACGAATGGCTTGGTCGCCGCCTGCAATAATGCCGTTCACCAATTCATGCGGCACGCCAAAGGTGGGCGGACATTCAGAGGCATCGACGATTCCCAAACGACCCGAAGTTCCCGCACCGATGTAGAACAACCGACCGCCTTTTTTGAGTTGGACAACCGTTTGCGTTACCAAAGCCTCAATTTGCGGCAAGGCTTTTTCAACGGCTAGTGGCACGGTTTTGTCTTCGTTATTGATATTTGTTAGCAATTCGTGTACGGACATGTTTTCCAACTGTTCGTAGCGCGAGGATTGCTCAGTAGTTTTGGTAAAACTCATGTTATTTGCACGTATGGTAAGTGATGATTTTTTGTACATCATACACGTTTACCGATTTGTTGAATTGTTTCACAATACTGGGATTGGCCTCACTGGAAACCCAAATTTTCAATTCGGCATCCAAGTCAAATGTTCCGGCGCTTTCAATACTAAAACGAGCAATACTTTTATAGGGAATGGACTTGTATTCCACTTTACTGCCAGTAATTCCTTGTTTTTCCACAAGAATGATTCTTTTGTTGGTGAATAAGAAGGTATCGCGGATGAGCTTGAACCCGATTTCGATGCTTTCGCCATCTACCATTAATTTGCCGTATTCTTGTTGTAAGCTTTCTAAACTCGCTTCTCCAGCGTTGCCTAATAAGGCTGAAAATAGACCCATTGTATCTGTTTTTATAGAAAGTATAAAAATACAGAATCTACCCTGAAACCCAAGCCGATTTCAAGGAAACTTATTCACGAATGCAGTTGAATTTTTTATAAAAACAAGGCCAAAACGATCCCTAGAATGATGACCGTAATTTTGGCAATATTAAATTTATGTCCTTCGCTACTTTCAAAGATAATGGTCGAAGAAATGTGGAAAAGAATACCGATGACAACGGCGGTAATTTCACTGTAATATGCGCCTAAACGGGGTAAAGTGTCTGCCAACCAAGTACCTAGTGGCGTCATGAGCGCAAAGCCCACCATAAAAACGGCTAGGGTATTTTTGGAGAGTCCGGCCTTAACAAAAAATAGAGTAAGAATCATAGCAATAGGGAAGTGGTGCACCGCAATGCCCAACGCCAAATCGTGATGATGTCCAACGGGAAATCCTTCCAATAACGCATGCAAACACAAACTGATAAACAAGGACCAGGGCATTTTGTGAATATGTCCGTGACCGTGCACATGACCGTGTTCGGCACCTTGGGAGAAAAACTCCAAAACAATTTGGAAAATAATTCCCAACATAATGTAAACCCCGATGTGTTTCACCTCGTTTTGTTCATAGACTTCGGGTAATAAATTGATTACCGTCAACGATAGTAAAAACGAACCACTGAACGCCAACAATAACTTCAATTGTTTCTTTTCCTTGGGTTGCAGCCATAGCGCTGTTCCAAAGCCAAGTAACACAGAAAGTAAGGGGAGGATGTAGTCCATTTTTTAGTTTAAAGTTTCAGGTTTAAAGTTTAAAGTTAGTGTAAAGGTTTAAGAAGTTTAAAAGTGTTTAAGAAGTTTAAAAGTGTAAGTGTTTAAGAAGTGTAAAGTGTAATGGATGTAGAGCAGTTTATTGGTTCTAACCCATTCTTTTCTCTTGCTTCTTGCTTCTTTTTTCTCAAAACTATTTAAAAATCATAATTAAACGCTCACTGGTTTTTTTATAGAACTTTTTTAATTTATAATCACCAAAGATATCCAATAAATAAATGCCGGCGCGTTCCATCATGGCTTGGAAATCTTCTAATCGAAGGGCTCTAACCTTTTCGTAATAACAAAAATCTTGGCCTTTGTCGTGAAAACGGATTTCCTTGATAATGTATTTTTCGTCGGTGTAGCGCTTGATATGAAAGGTGATGCCGTCAACGGTTTTTTCCTCTTCGGGTACCAATTCGTCGATAACTTGTTCGACATTCATAAAGTCGATGACCCCAAAGCCGTATTCGTTCAAACTATCATGAATCGCCACTAACGTTTTGTAATTGTCTTCGTTTTCGTCAAAATAGCCAAAACTGGTGAACAAGTTGAATACCGCATCAAACTTCGCTTCAAAGGGTTCGCGCATGTCGTGCACTTCAAACCGCAAGTGATGGTTTTCGTTTTTGGAAGCCTCCGCAATGCTATTAGCGGATAAATCGGCGCCGGTTACATCATACCCCAACTGACTCAAATAAATCGAATGGCGTCCGCGTCCGCAGGCCAAGTCCAAGACTTTTGCTTTTTCGGGCAAATTCAAATACTGCGTCAAATTGTCCATAAACAATTGCGCCTCACGGTAATTCCGTTCTTTGTATAAGATATGGTAATAGGGAGTATCAAACCAGGAAGCATACCATTGGTCGTCTTCAATCGGGTGGGTTTGTGTAGTCAAATCGGACATTTATTCGCTTCAAATCAATTTCAACGTGCAAATTTAGTGTATTTTTGCCCATCAAAATCAAATTAACCCTTTTTTGGAAGGAACCGTTCGTTTCGTCTAACGTTTATTCCAAATGAAAATCGGTTGCCAATCCGTATGGAAAATTTTAAAATGATTGCCAAAACCCTGTTTGGGTTTGAAGAACTACTCGCCAAAGAATTGCGCGATTTGGGTGCCCAAGACGTTCAAATTGGAACGCGTGCTGTCAGTTTTGCTGGGGATAAAGGATTTATGTACAAAGCCAACTTGGCCTTACGAACAGCGCTTAAAATTCTAAAACCCATTCATCAATTCCGTGCCTTTAACGAGCAGGCGTTGTATCAAGGAATTCGACAAGTCAATTGGAGTCAGTACTTAAATACCAACCAAACCTTTGTCGTGGATGTAACCTTGCATTCTGAGAACTTCAAACATTCGCAATTTGTGGCGTTAAAAACCAAAGATGCGATTGTGGATCAGTTTCGCGAACAAGGTGGTGCACGCCCGAGTATTGACAAAGACCATCCGGATTTGCGCATCAATGTGCATATTGATCGCGAACAAGTGTCGGTTGCCTTGGATACTTCCGGGGCGTCCTTACACCATCGAGGTTACCGAAGAGTGACGAATATTGCTCCCATCAATGAGGTCTTGGCAGCGGGTATGTTGTTATTGTCCGGTTGGAAAGGCGAATCCGATTTTATGGACCCCATGTGTGGTTCGGGAACACTTTTAGTTGAAGCCGCGATGATTGCTTGTAATATTCCAGCCAACATCAACCGAAAAGAATTTGCTTTTGAAAAATGGTCCGATTGGGACAATGATTTGTTCGATACCATTATCGACAGTTTGATGAAAAAAACGCGCGAGTTTCATTATACCATCAAAGGATTTGATAAAGCGCCCAGTGCGGTAGCCAAAGCGCGTGAGAATGTGCAGAATGCTAATCTGGACGATTATGTGCGTATTGAGCAAGCCAACTTTTTTGAAACCGAAAAAGAAACGCAAGGACCACTGCACATGGTTTTCAATCCACCGTATGGGGAGCGCCTCGAAATTCAGTTGGAGCGTTTTTACCGCGAGTTGGGTGACACCTTAAAACAAAGTTATCCCGGAACCGATGCGTGGTTTATTACAGCTAATTTGGAAGGATTGAAGCACGTTGGATTAAAGCCTTCGCGAAAAATAAAATTGTTTAACGGTAGTTTGGAATCCCGTTTAGTGAAATACGAATTGTATGCGGGAAGTCGACGAACCAAATTCCAAAATACAAACGATCATGAATAAAAAAACAAAAGCATTATTGCTGAACCTCCTTTGTTTTGCCGTGCTTTTTATCGGTGCGCGCTATTTGGTAAGTAAATATTTCTGGTACCAAGGTATTTGGATTTCCTTGGCCGCCTTTGTGATTACCTTATTGTTGTCGCCTAAATTTCAAGCGGTGAAAACAGCCCAAGGGGAGAAGTTGTTTATGAGTTGGTTGTTTTTAAAAGGCGTAAAAGAAATCAAGTAATTACTTTTTCTTTTTGGCGTTTTTCTTCGCTTCTTTTTCGGCTTCTTTCATGAATTTAGCCTCTTCTTTGGCTTTCTTCTCAGCTTCCAGAGTTTTGGCGTCTTTCACTTTTATTGAAAAAAGTGGAAGGGAATAGGAAATGGTGTAATTGAAGCCAACGCCAAACTTACCGCCGTACGTGCGGTTAAATCCGGGTACGTACAAGTTTTCAAAGTCCTCCGGTTGTTTTTGCGAAAGCATATAATTCATTCGGAAACTCATGCCCATATAGACATTTTTAAACACTTCAGCTTTCATTCCAACAACGACTTCCGACCAATGTGCGGTGAGTCCGTTGAACTTGGTGTTGGGAAAGTACGTAGGTGTTGGGAAATAACTATTGGGGTAATAAATGTTATACGAATTGAGGGTCTGACTAAATGTACTGAACCCATAGCGCAATCCGATGTAGATTTGATTGTTCATACCCGTCCAGTTTTCATACCCGTTAAAATCAAATCCGGCGCGAATATAAGAGCCGTTGGTTGTAAAATTCAAGTTGTCTTCTTGTACCGTTTTCTTTTCATTTCCCAATTCAACCGCTACATAATGTTTGCGCGTGACACGGAAATCACCTACTAATTCCAATCCACGGTAATTCGAATCGTAAAATCCCCGACTCAATTTGAACAAATCCACACCTACACGCAAGCCGTACTTCTCGGTTTTAGGTGCTACACTGTCTTTTTTTTGAACGGTAGTCGTTTCCTTTGCCGGCGTTTCAGTGGATGTTTTTTGTGCCCAGGTCGCACTCACCATGAAGAGGCACAGGAGAATTCTAGTAAAAGAGTTTGACATGGACTTCATTTTCGTTGGTGATATTGGATTGGGTTATTCCCATAGTTTGTATCCACAAGCCGTCGTTGGGTGTCGCATCGGTGAAATCAAATCCGTTAGTCGGATTTAAAATAAAATTCAGTTTATAACCACATGCACGAGAGACAAATTGCGAAGTTCTTGTGTAATTGATGGTAATGATATCGGTGTTGTCATTCGTAGCGTCGTCATCGCCACCATTCTGAATCAGTTGAAATTGCGTGGTATCCAATGTCGTGTCTAAGGGGATATAGATTTTACTCACCCCATTAAAATTGATGGTTTCCGAGATTCCGTTGGCTTTAAGGACAAGATTGGATACATTTTTAGTTTGTGTCAAATTTGCCACATCATAAAATTCAATCACCAAACGGGGAGTGGTGGTTGTATCTCCACTGCAAATATCATCCTTTTCACAACTGGAAAAAGTGAAAGTTAGGGCGATTAGTAAAACGGTTATAAAACGCATGATCTTCAATTATCGTAATTCCAAAAGTACAACATTTTCCACATGATGCGTTTGGGGAAACATATCCACAGGACGCACACGGCTTACTTTGTATTTCTCATCCATCAAGGCCAAATCACGGGCTTGGGTAGCGGAGTTGCAGCTTACATACACCACACGTTTTGGAGCAATGCGTAAAATTTGTTCCACCACATCTTTGTGCATACCGTCACGTGGTGGGTCGGTGATGATCACATCGGGTGTGCCGTGTTGGGCAATAAACGCTTCGTTAAACACATTTTTCATATCGCCAACAAAGAACTCACAATTGGTAATGTTGTTGCGTTTGGCGTTTTCTTTCGCATCAGCAATGGCTTCGGGAACGGCTTCTACACCAATTACTTTTTTCGCTTTTTTCGAAACAAATTGGGCAATGGTTCCAGTGCCGGTATATAAATCGTATACGACTTCATTTCCAGTTAATTCCGCAAATTCACGGGTAATGGTATACAATTCATAGGCTTGTTCTGAATTGGTTTGGTAGAAGGATTTGGCATTAATGCTAAAATGCAAGCCTTCCATTTCTTCTAAAATGTAATCACGGCCTTTGAATAAGACGATGTCTTGATCGTATAAAGTGTCGTTGGCTTTTTGGTTGATAACGTATTGCAACGAGGTGATTTGAGGAAAAGTCTCCGCTAAATAGTTCATCACCAATTCGCGTTCTTCTTTGTTGTCATCAAAAAACTGAATCAACACCATGATTTCACCTGTAGATGCAGTTCGGATCATCAAGGTGCGCAACAAGCCCCCGTGGTTGCGGGCGTCAAAGAACGACAAGTTGTTGGCGTTCGCAAATTCTTTAATTCCGTTGCGAATCGCATTGGACGGATCGGCTTGTAACCAACATTTTTCGATATCGAGAATTTTGTCCCACATTTTTGGAATATGGAAACCTAGTGCGTTTTGATTCTCAAACGTCGCCTCTGATTGGATTTCTGCTTCAGTCAACCAACGGGCATTGGAGAATCCAAATTCCATTTTATTGCGGTAGAAGAACTGCTCTTTGGATCCTAAAATAGGTTCAAATTCTGGGAGTTCAATTTTACCAATGCGTTTTAAGTTGTTGTACACTTCATTGTGTTTGTACACCAATTGCTGGCTGTAACTCATGTTTTGCCATTTGCAGCCACCGCATACGCCAAAATGTTGGCACACGGGTTCGACACGATTTTCCGAATACTGGTGAAAACGAATGGCTTTACCTTCGTAATAGGCTTTGCGCTTGCGAAAGGTTTGCACATCCACGACATCACCGGGTACCACATTGGGTAAAAAGATTACTTTTCCATCTGGCGCTTTGGCCACCGAAACTCCTTTGGCTCCGGCATCTAAGACTTCCACGTTTTCAAAAACAACGCGGTCATTTCTACGTTTTCCCATGGCGCAAAAATACAGTATTGCATGGGATTGGACGAAAAAATGTTTATTTTTAAAACAGATTTAGCAAAATCAAATTAATTCAACGTATACATGATTCATTTGGCTTTATTACGCGGAATAAATGTTTCGGGACAGAAACTCATCAAAATGGACGATTTGAAACGCTGTTTGGAAGGCGTCGGGTTTGGGAATGTGCGCACCTACATTCAATCGGGGAATGTGTTTGTGCAAACGCCTGAAACCGATCCTGGTGTCGTAGCCGGACAGATTCGCACGGCTATTATGAACTCGTTTGGCTTTGATGTGCCCGTATTTGTTATTGGGAAAGACGATTTGGAAGCCTGTGTGGAGCGGAATTTGTTTTTGCAAGAAGAAGGAGTGGACTTGAAAAAGTTATACGTGTCGTTCATCTCTACAGAAGTTCCCGATCAAATGATTACCCAACTGAACCTGAATTTCATCGAACCCGATAAGATTCAATTGGATGGACGCCGAATTTATCTCAAGTACCACAGTTCGCCCGCTCAAACCAAATTGGACAACAAATGGATTGAAAAGAGCATGAATGTGGTTTCGACGACGCGCAACTGGAACACCGTCACGAAGCTTTTAGGTTTATTTTAAGGTCGAAACTTCCGCTTTCCATTTTGGAATGCATAACTTTGAATAGAAAATCATTGTTATGAAAAAGCACCACGAAATCGAGAGTATTCAAGAATTAGAAGAAACCAATGATACCCGTACCTTTGGGCAACGGGTAGCTGACAAGGTCGCGGATTTTGGCGGGAGTTGGACCTTCATCATTTCCTTCATGGTGTTTTTGTTGTTGTGGATTGCCTTTAATGTTTTTTGGCTCAACAACAAAGGATTTGATCCGTATCCCTTTATTTTATTGAACTTAATCTTGTCGTGTATTGCTGCGTTGCAAGCGCCGATAATTATGATGAGTCAGAATCGGCAAGAAGCCAAAGATCGTGAACGTGCTGAAAAGGATTTCATCATCAATTTAAAAGCCGAGAAGGAGATTCGGGTGTTGCAACAAAAATTGGATCATATTCTCAAACACCAACACGAAGAATTGATGGCGATTCAACAGCAACAGTTGCAATTGATGGAGCAATTGCTTCGGGATAAAAAGGAATGATTATCGTTCAAATACTAGTTTAAGCTACATTTAATAAATTATTGGTTTTTATTTTTTTAAAATCAAAATATAAGTTGTTTTTATAGTTGGAATAGTAGGCTTCGCAATCGATTGAGAATTTTACAAACCTTCTTTTTTAATTCGCCGAATTGTGTAGTTTTGTGAAAGTTTACGGATGATTTCTCTCCATAAGAAGGAATTAAGGAGTTTCTTTTTTATTAAAATTTCAATCATGATTAGCGAAAAATTACGCTCTCAGGAGGCTATCGAACTGGAGGATAAATACGGTGCGCACAATTACCATCCACTGCCTGTGGTGCTCAGCCGTGGTGAAGGAGTATATGTGTGGGATGCGGAAGGAAAGCAATATTACGATTTCCTTTCTGCGTATTCTGCAGTGAATCAAGGACATTGCCATCCTAAAATTGTGGGCGCAATGGTCAATCAAGCACAAACTTTAACGCTTACTTCGCGTGCATTTTACAACGACAAACTGGGCGTTTATGAGCAATACATCACCAATTACTTTGGTTTTGACAAAGTGTTACCGATGAATACCGGAGCTGAAGCTGTGGAAACTGCACTAAAGATTTGCCGTAAATGGGCGTATGAGAAGAAAGGTATTGCTGAGAATGAAGCACAAATTATTGTGTGTGATGGCAATTTCCACGGAAGAACAACGACAATCATCTCGTTTTCGAATGATGAAAATGCGCGAAAGAATTTCGGGCCGTATACCGCAGGATTTATAAAAATACCTTACGATGACACCGAAGCCTTGGAAAAAGCGCTTACATCGTCTCAAAACGTTGCCGGTTTCCTTGTGGAACCGATTCAAGGCGAGGCGGGTGTTTATGTTCCTTCTGAGGATTTCTTAGCCAAAGCACAAGCGTTGTGTGCGGCACACAATGTACTTTTTATCGCTGATGAGGTGCAAACAGGTATTGCACGTACAGGTTCGTTACTAGCCGTTTGCGGGAATTGTACCTGCGAGAAGTCGTGTGAAAAGCAAGCAACCTATGTGCAACCCGATATATTAATTTTAGGAAAAGCCTTGTCGGGCGGGGCATATCCCGTATCGGCGGTTTTGGCGAATGATGCGATTATGAATGTGATTAAGCCCGGACAACACGGTTCGACCTTCGGTGGAAACCCTGTAGCAGCAGCTACTGCCATTGCAGCTTTAGAAGTTGTAGAAGAAGAAGGATTGGCAGCCAACGCGCGTCGTTTGGGTCAGTTGTTCCGTGATTTGTTGCAGGAGTATGTGGCTGAAAGTAACATTGTTACCTTAGTCCGCGGAAAAGGATTGTTGAATGCGATTGTGATCAATGATACGGAAGAAAGCGAAACCGCTTGGAATATCTGCGTGAAGTTGGCCGAAAACGGTTTGTTAGCCAAACCCACGCACGGAAATATCATCCGATTTGCACCGCCTTTGGTAATGACCGAGGAGCAATTACGCGATTGTGTAGCCATTATTATTAAGACTTTAAAAGAGTTTGAGTAAAAATCTGAATATCAATAAAAAAAGCCGTCTTTGATAGACGGCTTTTTTTGTTTATCGAATTCCGAAGATCTCGTTCATGCGGCGATGTATTTGTTCTTCGTTTTGCATGTTTTCGGGACCAATTTTGATAATCATCCAGACATAGAAGATTAAGGCTAATACACCGAGTGCAATACCGATAATGGATAGTACTTTGCCAATTTTGTGCAGGGTGACATTGTCATAGTCGGATGGATTTTCTTTGAGTCGTTTGGCATCTTTTAAGCTTAATATTAATCCAATTACGCCAAAGAGGATTCCGAAGATGCCGTAGCAGCAAAAGGTGAGGAATGCTAGGAGTCCGAGCACTAGTGATGCGGTGGCATTGGGCAGTTTTTGTTTTTCCATATTTTTTTGATTTTAAAAAAAGAAGTTGCGCATTTTGATGAGGTACGCCATTAAAATTACAATGGCGTTAAGTACGGCCAATAGGATAACTATTCTTCCGTTTTTGGGTGTGGGTTGAAAGGCGAATTTCACCACAAAGCCCAATAAGGCGATTAAGGTGTAAATGGCGGGGTACATTTGAAAAGCATCCCACAAACGGCCTTGGCTAAGTAAATAAATCGAGCGTTGCAAGCCACAACCCATACAGTCAAAGCCGAAGGTTTGTTTAAAAAGGCAAGGCAACATGTGTTCTTCCATGATAATTTGTTTATGCAATTTTACGAAATATCGGTTATCAACAAGAGGGGTGGGTGTGTTTTTTTATTTTTGAAAACTTAAAAAATGAGAAATGAATAAAGCTTTAATTCCGTTGCTTTTGGTTTCGGCAGCGATTGCCTTATACGAACAAAGTTTGGCGCATCCCAACTATTATTTGATGGGTGGAGCAGGTGTTGTTTTTATCTATTGTATGGCCAAATTGTCGGCTAAAATTCCACCTAAAAAAGAAGACGATGGGCACGAATAAATTTGAAGTAGGGGATCGAGTAGCGGTGCTGGACGATGCGATTTCTGGCGTGGTCGTTCAAGTGAAAAATGACCAAATTTCGATCCAAACGGACGATGATTTTATGATGACATTTTTTGTCAACGAATTGGTTAAAGAGAACACTACCAACGAGTTGGATTATTTTAGTAAAAGTGATGCGTCACATAAGATAAAAATTGACACAACACCTACCCGTCAGCAAAAAAACTTCGTATTTAAGTCGGATAAACGCGATAAAGGCGCACCCGAATTTGATTTGCATATTGAAAAATTGGTGAAGAATTTTCGCGGAATGTCCAATTTTGATATCCTTACCATCCAACTTGAAACGGCCCAACGGCATGTCGAGTTTGCCCTTAAAAATCGCATCCCAAAAATCGTTTTGATTCATGGTGTGGGCGAAGGAATTTTGAAAACGGAATTGGAATTTTTGTTACGCAAATATCCTCAGGTAACTTTTCAAGAAGCGAGTTATCAGAAATACGGCATGGGTGCCACGGAAATCTATTTTCAACAAAACTCAAAATAATCGTACTTTTGTGCCGCTGATTTATCATCATGAATAGAGTTTATTTAGACAATGCTGCTACCACACCGATGCGACCCGAAGTGATCGACCATATGGTGCAGGTGATGCAAACCGAATATGGAAACGCGTCCTCCACCCACAGTTTTGGACGCAGTGCAAAAACCATTTTAGAAACCGCTCGCAAATCGATTGCTAAAATCATGGGTTGTGAAGCCCGCGAATTGATTTTTACGTCGAATGCAACAGAGGCGACGAATCTCATCTTTACCAGTGCGGTACGCGATTTGGGCATTCAACGCATAATCACCTCGAGAATGGAACATCATGCGACTTTGTATACTGTAGCGAAGTTGGTACAAGAACAAGGCGTAGAAGCCGTGTATTTGCCTGCTAATGCCGATGGAACGGTTGATGTTTCGGGATTAGATGCATTGTTGGCGGATGGTAAACCCACTTTGGTGACCTTAATGCATGTAAATAATGAAACGGGTGCTTTGTTGGATATCGAGAAAGTAGGGACAATTTGTCGCGCACACCAAGCCTTGTTCCATTGTGATACCGTGCAATCGGTGGGGAAATGGGCGTTGCCGTTGCACGACTTACCCGTTGACTTTGCTGTAGCGAGTGCGCATAAGTTCCATGGCCCTAAGGGTGTTGGGTTTGCGTATATCGCCAAGCATGTGGTGATTAAGCCGTTGATTGTAGGTGGTGAGCAAGAGAAAGGCTTGCGTGCCGGTACGGAAGCAGTACATCAAATTGCAGGTATGGCCAAGGCGTTGGAGTTGGATGCTATCGATCTCGAGCACGACCAAAACTACATTGCTAGCTTAAAAGACTATTGCTGGGAGCAATTGCAATTGGCTTTCCCGGGGATAAAAACCAATGGCGAACATACGTTTTACAATATTTTGAATGTGACCTTACCGATGAGTGAGGAAAAAGCGGCCATGATCTTGTTTACTTTAGACATGAAAGGCATAGCCGTTTCGCGCGGTAGTGCGTGTCAAAGTGGGAGTTCGAAGCCCTCACATGTCTTAGCTCAATTTGTTGCTGAAGAAGATTTAAAACGTCCGGCGTTGCGAATATCGTTTAGTCGGTTCAATACCAAAGCCGATATCGATGCCTTGCTCGATGCGTTGAAAGGAATATAAAAAATAACCGGAGTTCGTTACACTCCGGTTTTTTTATAGGCGATTTTGAAGTAAATCAGCGTGGCTATAAGAAAAGGAATTTGCATCACCACCATTTTTCCTTGGTGGGTGATGGCTCCTACAAAGCCCAGAAATAAGACTAAAACTGCAAGCAAACTCACCGTAAGCGTATTCATTTTTCGGTTCCAGCGTCGGTTAAAGGCGTGCATGAGCAGCAAGACTTGTCCGATTAAACCCGTGAGGATGAGTGGATGGGACAGACTATCTATCCATGATTTTCCCGTACTGAAAATGGTGTATTCCAGTTGTGGGATGCTTAGAATTTCATTTTTCCATACAATACCGCAGCATTGAAAGCAAAGGAACAAGGCGATATTAACGTAGTGTATGGGGCGGGTGATGGGTTGTGTTGCGAAAAGGGACATGGTGCCGGATTTGTTTTAAGGAAAAGGATTGGGTTAAAGGTACGAATTACGTTGAAGAAATCACTAGGTGATGTTTGCACGAATCGGCCCTGATGGTAGTGGAAAGCCCGGAGAGGAAGGGCCGTTGTTTTTTTGAGGTGCGGTAGGGCGACCTTGGGAGCCTGTGCCGTGCCCAAAAAACAGGGCCTATCCCGAGGACTTGCAACGGAAAGCAGGAGTAGCCGCATAAAAAAAACCGTTCAAAAGAACGGTTTTTCAGTATTCAGTGATTAGTGATTAGTTTTTTGTTATTTAATTGATAATTTCTTTACTTCTTTACGATTGTCGGTTTCTACTATCAAGGTGTAAATTCCGGGTGATAGCGCAGTTACATCCGCGGATTGCCCGTTTTGTAACATTCCTTGTTGCATAATTTTTCCGGTTAGGTCACTAATCGTGTAATTAACCGTTGGACTTTCGGTTTGGATAGTGAAGAAATGGTCAGCAGGGTTGGGGGCTATGCTTATTTCTTTTGTAGTTAATTCGTTGGTGTTGAGTGCGCTGTACCGTTGAATGGCATAGTCGTAATTATCGGCTTCAATTTCGATAAGCATGGTATTGGGAAGGGGTAGGTTTTCCAATGTCCCTGTGAGCGTATTGTAAGCAAATAATCGTTGTTGATTTTGTAAATCGTTTCCAATAAACAGGAGCTTTTCTGTAGTTTGGTCATAGGTGCGGTTAAACAATTGCAAACCGGATATTTCCACCAATTCTATCTCATCGGTAAATGCACCTGTATCGGGATTTATTTGTCCGATGCGCATGAAAACAGTTCCTGTTGATGCATTGTATTCGGGGTAAATGGCAAAAAGTTTATTTTGCATCATGCTGTATTCGAGTCCGATGTTCCCCATACTATTCAATCCCGTAATCGGGATACTGGTGTAGGTGAAAGTGTTGTTTGCAATTACGTTTTTGACTAGATTTTTACCATTTTCATCTTGATTAATGAAGTAATAAATTCCATTATCGGAATCGTAAGCGCTTCCATCGGGAAAATAAAACACATCGGTTGGGAAGCTGTAATAGCCTAAATTCGTGGAGGTTTGGGTTACAGGGTTGTACTGGTTTAAATACAGATTATTATCCAAATCACCATCGTAAGAATATAAAAGTCCGGTTTGCATATCGACTTCAGCCGATCCATTGTATACGGAAGTAACATCGGTTAGGTTTGTAGTTGTTGTGGTCGTATTGAATCGAAACATTTTACTTACATAATTGTCGTTTTCTTCTACCAACACCCGGGAGTAGTATTCTCCCACATTTGAATTGTAAACTGAGGAACCAACTAATACACCTACAAAGTTGGCGGGTGTCGTTTGTGTGAAGGTTGTTTGACCTGCATTCCATTGGACTAAGTTGTTAATCCCTGTACCGTTTGAACTAAATCCGATTAATTTAATGTCTTGTGCTTGCACCATCAGCAGTTTACTGAGCAATAGACTAAAAGTGATTAATTTTTTCATTTTCAACAGCAATTTATGTTTTGGTTTAATTTTTTGCTTAAAATTCTGTAAAAATGATTGTACTTCAAAAGAAATGTTAAAATCGTAACGTTTGTTTAAGGCATAAAAAAACCGTTCGGGTGAACGGTTTTTTTTAAGACATTAGTCTTTAGACATTAGACATTAGTCTTTAGACTTTTATGATTGGGTAAGACTTAGGAGCTCAGGGGCTCCGTGTCTTAGCCGCTTTTTACATGTGAATCACTTCGCCATAGGCATCGGCAACGGCTTCCATTACTGCTTCACTCATCGTTGGGTGTGGGTGAACGGCTTTTAGGATTTCGTGTCCAGTGGTTTCTAGTTTGCGCGCTACAACGGCCTCAGCAATCATATCGGTTACGCCAGCACCAATCATGTGGCATCCTAACCATTCGCCGTATTTGGCATCGAAGATTACTTTTACAAATCCGTCGGGTGTTCCAGCCGCTTTGGCTTTACCAGAAGCGGTGAACGGGAATTTCCCAACTTTGATTTCGTAGCCTTTTTCTTTGGCTGCTTTTTCGGTAAGTCCCACAGACGCAATCTCTGGCGTAGCATAGGTACAACCGGGGATATTTCCATAATCCAACGGTTCTACGTGCATACCTGCGATTTTCTCTACACACAAGATACCTTCTGCAGACGCCACGTGTGCAAGGGCTTGACCTGGTGTTACGTCACCGATAGCATAGTAACCGGGTACGTTGGTTTGGTAGTAGCTATTCACTAAAATTTTATCGCGATCGGTAGCGATACCGGTCTCTTCTAATCCGATGTTTTCGATATTGGTTTTGATTCCGACTGCTGACAATACGATATCGGCTTCCAACACTTCTTCGCCTTTGGCGGTTTTTACGAAGGCTTTTACGCCGTTTCCTGAAGTATCGACACGTTCAACCGACGCATTGGTCATGATGTTGATCCCTGATTTTTTCAAGGAACGCTCGAATTGTTTAGAGATATCCTCGTCTTCCACAGGAACGATATTGGGCATAAACTCTACGATGGTCACTTCTGTTCCCATAGCGTTGTAGAAATGCGCAAATTCTACTCCGATAGCTCCTGAACCTACAACGATCATTTTCTTGGGTTGTTCTGGAAGCGTCATGGCTTGGCGGTACCCAATGATTTTTTTACCGTCTTGTGGCAAGTTGGGTAATTCACGGGAACGCGCTCCTGTAGCGATGATAATGTGATCTGCGCTATATTCAGTCACTTTACCGTCGGCTGCAGTTACATCTACCTTTTTACCAGGTTTGATTTTACCAAATCCGTCGATGATATCGATTTTATTTTTCTTCATCAGGAATTGTACCCCTTTGCTCATGCCTTCGGCTACGGAGCGCGATCGGGCGATTACGGCATTGAAGTCTTTATCAAATTCCTTTACGGTGAGACCGTAATCTGAAGCATGTTTTAAATAGTCGAATACTTGGGCTGATTTTAATAAGGCTTTGGTTGGGATACATCCCCAGTTTAAGCAGATTCCGCCTAAGTTTTCTTTTTCTACTACGGCCACTTTGAAGCCTAATTGTGAAGCACGAATGGCTGTTACATAACCGCCGGGTCCACTTCCTAAAACAATAATATCGTATTTCATTGTAAAAAAGGTATTTCTATTTGTGTGGGACGTTTTATTATCCGGATGCGAATTTACGGATTTTTTTTTTGTTTCGGGGTTAAGGTTTCAGGTTTCAAGTTTCAGGTTTCAAGTTTCAGGTTTCAGGTTTCAAGTTGAATTCTAGTACAATCATGTTTGGAATTTCTCAGAAGCTTAGCGGCTTAGAATCTTAGTAGCTTAAAAAGGTTTCAGGTTTCAAGTTTCAAGTTTCAAGTTGGATTCTAGTACAATCATGTTTGGAATTTCTCAGAAGCTTAGCGGCTCAGAATCTTAGAAGCTTAAAAAGGTTTCAGGTTTCAGGTTTCAAGTTTCAGGTTTCAAGTTGAATTCTAGTACAATCATGTTTGGAATTTCTCAGAACTTAGCGGCTCAGAATCTTAGAAGCTTAAAAAGGTTTCAGGTTTCAAGTTTCAAGTTGAATTCTAGTACAATCATTTTTGGAATTTCTCAGAAGCTTAGCGGCTCAGAATCTTAGTAGCTTATAAAGGTTTCAGGTTTCAAGTTTCAGGTTTCAAGTTGAATTCTAGTACAATCATGTTTGGAATTTCTCAGAACTTAGCGGCTCAGAATCTTAGTAGCTTATAAAGGTTTCAAGTTTCAGGTTTCAGGTTTCAAGTTGAATTCTAGTACAATCATGTTTGGAATTTCTCAGAAGCTTAGCGGCTTAGAATCTTAGTAGCTTAAAAAGGTTTCAAGTTTCAGGTTTCAAGTTGGGAAAGTGCACAACATTGACACATTGCCACATTGACTCATTATCCAAAAAGTTACTGTTTTGTTCGTGTTTTGTTCGGAAGTTGTTGCGTAATTGCCCCAGTTTACCGAAGCGCTACCGAAGAAAGTCCGAACAAAACCAAAGCAAAACCCCTACTTCTTCGGGAAAATTACGTCAGGAGACGTCAATTTACGTCAAATCCGGTCAATAGACGTCAAAAGCCGTCATAATCCCATGATTACTTGCGGGTTAGCGCAATGTTTTGTAGTTTTGGGTTTTTATACGCCAAGTTTATGAAATGGAACGCCAAGAAAATTGTCCACAAGGGAACAGCCCGTTTGGGTATTTATTTTGAGAAAAATCCTGAATTGATTGCGGAAATGAAGTCGATCCCAGACGCGCGTTGGAGTGCGGGTTTTGGGTGTTGGCATGTGCCGGATACTTTTGAAAATCGGATGTATTTTAATGTGGCTCCGGATCCTGTTCGCCTTCCGAATGTGGAGGCGCAGCATTATTTGGAGCGGTACAAGCGGTATTTGCAATCGAAGCGGTACAGTGCGAGTACGGTCTCGACTTATTTTGATGCCATGCGGGTATTCTTTACTTATTTTCGGGAGAAGTCGGTTCTCGCGATCTCCAACGACGATGTGATTCAGTTCAACAACGATTATATTTTGGCACAAAAGTTATCGGCGTCGTACCAGAATCAGATGGTGAATGCGATCAAGTTGTTTTATGAGATAGAGCGGGGGATGGCATTGGATATTGAGAAGATCCATCGGCCGAAGCGGGAGAAGAAGTTGCCGAATGTATTGAGTAAGGAAGAGGTAAAGCAGTTGTTGGAGGCTTCGACGAACATGAAGCATCGGGTGATTTTGAGTTTGATTTATTCGTGTGGGTTGCGGTGTGGGGAGGTGTTAAAGTTGCGGCCGGTGCATATTGATTCGCAGCGGAATGTAATTTTTATTGAGCAAGCGAAGGGGAAAAAGGACCGGATTGTGCCGTTGAGTCCGCGAATATTAGAATTGCTGCGCGAGTACTACCGGTATTACAAACCGAAGGTCTATTTGTTTGAGGGTCAGAAGCCTGGTGAGCCGTATTCCGACAAGAGTTTACAGAGTGTTTTGAAGCAATCGTTGGCGAAGACAAACATTCAGAAACCGGTGACGTTGCATTGGTTGCGGCACAGTTATGCTACGCATTTGTTGGAGAACGGCACGGATTTGCGGTACATACAGGAGCTGTTGGGGCACAATAGTAGTAAGACGACAGAGATTTACACGCATGTGAGTACGAAAAGTATCCAAAATATCAAGAGTCCGTTTGATGATTTATAAAAAAGTACTACATTTATACTTTCTGATTGATTTGGACCTATCCGCCGCAATTTTGGAGTCATAGCAACATTTCCTCAGAGGTATAAACGAGTTATACGACATTTTGGGATAACTGTAAAAATTCAAATATTAAATAATTAAAACAAAAATTGACTTGGAAGAATTAAACTTTTATACAAATAAATTAACATCATTTTTACTGTTATTTATATCTTCAATTTTTGTTTTTGGTGGAATATTTCTCGGTGACAAAATGCTTGATTTTGAAGCAAAGACATTTGAAAGCATAATTCTTATTTTAGCTTTTTTCTTATTTACATTTGGAATTGTATTATCAATTTTATTGTTGACAAGAAAAAAACCGCTTTTGACAATTACTGATAAACAAATAATAATTTATAGTGTTTTAACTTCATCTAAAACAATTGAAATTAACAATATCAAATCATTTTTTATTGTTAATAATTATACACGAGGAATAAAGACAAACAAACAAATATTTATCGAACTGAAAAAGCCAACAGAAAATTATACAAAAATGTGGTTCTATAAATTTCTCAGCAAAATAAGTAAACCATTAGCGAACTCTCAATATTCTATCCAAACAGATTTTCTAAATATAAAGCAACAGAAATTACTCGAAATATTAAATGGAAAAATAAAAACGTCGTATAACAGCCGCTAGCCGCTATGGCTGGTAAGTGCTAGTTTGGCGTTGGTTTACACGAAAAACGTTTATCTTAGTAAGGAAAAATCGTTTCGCTTTGACCGCCACAGTCGGCTAGCGGCGGAACGTTACCAGCAACCTGACCTTGAGAAACTTAAAAAATTTAAATATTGAAGAAAGCATAAAGTGTAAAAAGTTAATTTACACAGAAAGTTGGTTTGACAAGATTGACCGATTTGTAATTTATTTGTTTTTTACTTGGGGATTTATATTACCTTTTTTAACCTTTTTTGATATACACAGAAATCAAACAGAAAGAGGAATAGAATATTATCTCATGTTTTTATTCAGTCTTTTTTGTGGATACGTAATTTTCAGAAAGGCAACCGAGAAGAAACTTAAAGAAATTATTAGCCATTATAACGCAGAAGAAAATAGAAAGCTATTAAACAAGTATTGTGAGGAAAAAGGATTTGAAAAATATCGTAACACAAAAAGTATAATTATTTACAACTCCGAAAGTTCGTTTAACTTAAATCCAAGTTATAAGGTTAGCAGAATTTTTCTTTTGGATAAACAAAGAATATATATAACTATCATAAAGGAAAATTACAAGCTGAATATTCCAGTACTATTTTCTCAAATTTTCTTAAGAAAAGATATAGAAAAAATTACACAGAAATAAATTGGCTGCTGGTAACAGCCGCTAGCCGCTATGGCTAGTAAGTGCTAGTTTGGTGTTTGGTTTACACGAAAAACATTTATCTTAGTAAGGAAAAATCGTTTCGCTTTGACCGCCACAGTCGGCTAGCGGCGGAACGTTAGCAGCAACTTTAAACTATACTCATGAAAAAAATATTGACTTTTGCCTTTACAGTACTTTTTTATCATGGAATGACTGCCCAAAAAATTGAAATAGACTCACTTATTAAAAATCTAAATAATAGCCAACTTCATGGAACATGCCATTATGTTTGGGTTATAGAAATGGAAAGTAAAGAAGCAGATTCGCTTATTAGCATTGGTAAATCAATAACTAATAAATTGATTCCTTTACTTGACAATCCTGAAAAGGGAATAATTATTCATTGTGTTTTATCTAGAATATGGAATGACAGCATTGATGTTGAATCTTCAACTGAAAATTATAAAAGTAAGGGAGTTGTAGAATACATTTATAATGAACTTAAATTCTATGAAAAAGATGGAAAAATTATGGCAGATCAAATAGAACTAATAGAAAACAAAAAAAAGTGGCTTGAAAAGATTAATGAATAAAAAAGCTGCTGCTAACAGCCGCTAGCCGCTATGGCTGGAATGTGCTAGTTCGGTGTTTGGTTTACACGAAAAACGTTTATCTTAGTAAGGAAAAATCGTTTCGCTTTTCCGCCACAGTCGGCTAGCGGCGGAACGTTAGTGGCAATATTAAACTATCTGCTGTAATGAGAATATGTGCATTTATATTAACTTTTTTTTGCTTCATTTTTACAAATGCGCAGGTCAATGAGTTTACAGAATCAGAACTTAGAACAAAAGCTGATTCTGAAATGGCGGATTATATAGAGGGAATGCATGAGTCAGACTCTTTAAAACTTAGACAGAAAACTTATGACTCATTTTCTTTGTTGATTAAAAAGTTCCCAAAATCTGAAAATCTCAGTTTTTACTTGTACACAAAAGGCTGTTTAGCCGACAAAATAGAGGAAGCTAAAGGTTGCTTCAAAGAAGTTATACAAATCAATAGTTGGAGTTATTATGTTATACAATCTTACATTAAACTTAGTTGGATTGCAGTTAAAAACAAAGACTTTGAATTAGCACTACAATATTTAAATAATATTGAAAAAATGGAACAGCCAAGTTTCCATTGTGGTGTTGAACTAGAGACATATCAATCACAGTTAAAAAATATCCGACAAGAATGTGAAAAGGGACTGAAAACCAATACTGCCACTAACAGCCGCTAGCCGCTATGGCTGGTAAGTGCTAGTTCGGTGTTTGGATTACACGAAAAACATTTATCTTAGTAAGAAAAAATCGTTTCGCTTTGACCGCCACAGTCGGCTAGCGGCGGAACGTTACCGGCAACCTTAACTAAACAGAGCGTAGTAGTTTTTTATTTAATTTGATTGTGTATTGGTTTCCGTGTAAAATGTATTGTGTGAAAAACAGAACGTTGCAGTAACGTATGAAACAAGGCTCCCGGTAACAGCCGCTAGCCGCTATGGCTGGTAAGTGCTAGTTTGTTGTTTGTTTTACACGAAAAACATTTAACTTAGTAAGAAAAAATCGTTTCGCTTTTCCGCCACAGTCGGCTAGCGGCGGAACGTTAGCGGCAACCTTGAACCAATCAGAGCGTAGTATTTTTTATTTATTTGGATTGTGTTTTGGTTTCCGTTGAAACTTCTTCGTGTGAAAAACAGAACGTTGCAGTAACGTAGGAATTAAGGCTCCCGCTAACAGCCGCTAGCCGCTATGGCTGGTAATTGCTAGTTTGGTGTTTGGCTTTCACGAAAAACGTTTATCTTAGTAAGGAAAAATCGTTTCGCTTTGACCGCCACAGTCGGCTAGCGGCGGAACGTTGGTGGTAATTTTGGGAAACCACTACTAAAAAAAGAAACTATGAATTTAAAATTTATCTTTTTCATTTTTGTGGCAATGAACTTAAATGCTCAAAATGAAATTATTGAGAAAAAAGATAGTCTTAAAGAAAAAACCTTAGAATTTCATAGAGAAAACTTTTGGAAGTACTTACCAAAGCCAACAAATTGGACTACCGATTTTGAAAATTTGTACACTGATATTGAGCAAACTAAACTTGATAGTGTAATTGCAAATTTTGAGAAGAAAGCAAAAATTGAAATAGCTATAGTAACTATCGATAGTTTAAAAACTTCTAAAGAAGAATTTGATGACTTTAGTTTGAATTTAGCCAATAAATGGGGAGTTGGAAAGTATGGTAAAGACAATGGGATTTTGATAGCAATTTCTAAATGTTACAGAAGAATTAGAATCTTGAATGGTTATGGAATTGAGAAAATAATAAGTGATAAAGAAACTAAAGTTATTATTGAAAATTATTTTATCCCTGATTTTAGAAGAGAAAAATATTACGAAGGCACCTTTAAAGGGCTTTTAGAAATTATAAAAATGATTGAAAGTAGGGGCGGAAAATAAAACTACCACCAACAGCCGCTAGCCGCTATGGCTGGTAAGTGCTAGTTTGGTGTTTGGTTTACACGAAAAACGTTTATCTTAGTAAGGAAAAATCGTTTCGCTTTGACCGCCACAGTCGGCTAGCGGCGGAACGTTGGTGGTAATTTTGGGAAACCACTACTAAAAAAAGAAACTATGAATTTAAAATTTATCTTTTTCATTTTTGTAGCAATGAACTTAAATGCTCAAAATGAAATTATTGAGAAAAAAGATAGTCTTAAAGTAAAAACCTTAGAATTTCATAGAGAAAACTTTTGGAAGAACTTACCAAAGCCAACAAATTGGACTACCGATTTTGAAAATTTGTACACTGATATTGAGCAAACTAAACTTGATAGTGTAATTGCAAATTTTGAGAAGAAAACAAAAATTGAAATAGCTATAGTAACTATCGATAGTTTAAAAACTTCTAAAGAAGAATTTGATGACTTTAGTTTGAATTTAGCCAATAAATGGGGAGTTGGAAAGTATGGTAAAGACAATGGGATTTTGATAGCAATTTCTAAATGTTACAGAAGAATTAGAATCTTGAATGGTTATGGAATTGAGATAATAATAAGTGATAAAGAAACTAAAGTTATTATTGAAAATTATTTTATTCCTGATTTTAGAAGAGGAAAATATTATGAAGGTACCATGAATGGACTTTCAGAGGTTATAAAAATGTTGGAAAGTAGGGTCGGAAAATAAAACTACCACCAACAGCCGCTAGCCGCTATGGCTGGTAAGTGCTAGTTTGGCGTTTGGATTACACGAAAAACATTTATCTTAGTAAGAAAAAATCGTTTCGCTTTGACCGCCACAGTCGGCTAGCGGCGGAACGTTATAGGCAAGGTTAAAAGAACTAACGTATAAAACAAGCTTTATCAAATTGGATACTAAAGATCTCTATGAAATATTATCTCAAACCTTACCTGAGCAAAATGATTTTCATAAAACTGATTATAAAGAAGAATTAGAGGAGCTTCATTTTTTTGGAATCAAAGACAAAGTAGCATTGTTAGACTTGATTGTGAAACATAGAGAAACTTTAATGGAAATTGACGCCGATGAATTGGATGAGTTTCATGTGAAATGGTATATTGAAGAATATGGTGAAGAATTTGTCAATAATAGAGTTAAGAATAAATTTTGGTTTTCTTATTCAGCATTACTTAGAATTGCATTAGAATTAGAATTTGGAAATGAATATGTTGAATATTCAAAAAAAAGAGACGGAATATAAACCCTGCCTATAACAGCCGCTAGCCGCTATGGCTCGAATGTGCTAGTTCGGTGTTTGATTTACACGAAAAACGTTTATCTTAGTAAGAAATAATCGTTTCGCTTTGACCGCCACAGTCGGCTAGCGGCGGAACGTTAGTGGCAATGTTAACCAAAAACGCCTAAATAATGAGAGTTTATTATTTCTTTTTGTTAATATCAATTTCATTAACTCAAATTGTTTTTGGACAAGAGAATCAAGTTAAAAAAAATGATTTAGGTGACCTTGTAATTATAACTAATGAAAATGAGTTGGACTGTTTTTACAGAAGTGCTTTGAAATATAATTGCGATTACACTTATTATGTATTTGATAATAAGATTTACTTTTTAGGCTGTAGTTTTATAGATTTTCCTTCAAATGGAAATATGGAAATTATTTATTCTTTTGAACGGTTTTCAATTTTAAATTGTAAAGTTGAATTAAAAATAGAGTTAAAGGAAAGTGTCAATAAAGACAATCGTTTAAGATATATTATTTCTGAAACTGGATTTCTAATTAAGTACAAAAATAATCTAGAGATAGAGAGAATTTCGGTTACAGATATTGATAACAAATATGTATTTCATTAAAAAAAAACACTGCCACTAACAGCCGCTAGCCGCTATGGCTGGTAAGTGCTAGTTTGGTGTTTGGTTTACACGAAAAACGTTTATCTTAGTAAGAAATAATCGTTTCGCTTTATCGCCACAGTCGGCTAGCGGCGGAACGTTACCAGTAATACTTTACGAACAATGCGTAAAAAAACATCTGAAATAATAATTGTAACAATACTTTGGATTTTTGTCATAGCTTCTGTGATTTACAATCCAAATTTGAGAATTCAATCTTTTTTTGGAATAATAAGCATTACGTTTGTTTCAGCCACTTTGATACTTAAAAAAGATGATTTAAGCTTGGGGGTGTTATTATTTGCTTTGCTACTTTCAACATTTAGTGTAATTAAGTTTGGCGATGCATTTGACGCAACTATTGGAGTTTTTCATTTATTCCCTTTAATATTGTTGTTAGTTTTAATCTTCTCAAGATTTAGTGAAATAATGACCTTGAAAGATAAATGGTTTGGTGATGAACCAGAAGAATCCGAAAAAACAAAAGAAAATAGAATTACTTTTTTTAAGCGTGAATTTCAAAATCTGTCTTCAGAAGAACTAAACAGAAAATTAAATGTTGAAAAATTAGTTGAAGAAGCAAAGATTGCACTAAATCAGATCTTGAAAGAAAGGGAATAAACTAGAAAGTAATAAGTACTACTGGTAACAGCCGCTAGCCGCTATGGCTGGTAAGTGCTAGTTTGGCGTTTGGCTTTCACGAAAAACGTTTATCTTAGTAAGGAAAAATCGTTTCGCTTTGACCGCCACAGTCGGCTAGCGGCGGAACGTTGTGCGCCATTATAAATGAAAGACTGTGATAAATTTTAAACTTAAAGATTTTGACAAGATAAATCCAGTTGGACAAGAACCTGACTTGTGTTTAAGTTGGTTTTGGTTGACAGATGGAGATTTATGGTTGAAATTTGGCGACCAGATAATTTACGAGTACTCAAAAGAAGCATTACAACATTTTGGACATAAACTAACACCTTATAATGATTACTACATTGTTAGATTTTTAGAAGACTTTACTGGAATATTTGAGAAAATAAGTAAATCAATTCCAAACGACTTTTATAGACTGACAGAAAATTTACAACAATTTAAAAGTGAAGCTCAAACTTGGCTTGATATTTATGAAACTGATGAAGATGAATATAGTGACTTCTATTTTGAAGAGTATAGCAAATTAATTTCTTGGACTTATGAGCGACTTTTTGACTCTGCTCATTTAATTGGTGGTCCACATTTGTCATTTTTTAGACACAAGGACAAAATCCGAATTGTTTGGGATACTGAACATACTTTGGAAAATGGAATTTGTTTGTGGACAGCAAAAGATGGTAGTTTTGAAATGAACTATTCTGACTTTATAATTGAAGTAAAAAAATTTGGACAGAATTTCTTTCAAGCAATGGATAAACAAATTGAATTGACACTTTCCAAAGATTGGCAAGATGTAAAAGTAGATAAAGTAAGACTTGTCGAAGAGCACAAAGAAAGAAAAGACGAATTTGATAAAAGCCTTATTTTTCTTGAACAAGAAATAAATGATATTACTGACTGGACAGAAATTGAAAAGTTATACGAACGAATGAAAAGCGAAATAAAATAACGAACGCACAACAGCAGTTTGGCAAAATGGCGGGTTTAGTGCTAAAAAGAGAGAATGTGCTTCAAAATCCGCCACTTCGCCAAGCTGCAAAACGTTAGCAGTAATGTTTCCCAAACATGAACGAAAAGCTTAAAAGACAACAAATGAAAAATATATTTTTACTACTTCTTGTGTTTATTCTAATAAGCTTTAATAAAAATAAAGACCTTAATGATAATTTCAGAAATGCAATTATTGATTATCAAACAGCTTATCCTATACCCACTTCTAAACAGACGAAAAATAGAAAATACGTTTATTCTGTCGTATTCTATATGAAAAATAACGATACCTGTTTTTATGTTGTAAGAACTTCAACTGGCACAGAAAAGGAATTTAATTTTTGGGGAATGTATTATGACGAAAAATTAAAACCAACAATTATTGGAGATGATGAAAATTTAAGCTCTAATTTGATTTATAATAAGAAGAGGAATAAAGAGCTTGAAAAGTTTTATTTCTTTGACAAAAATGGTCCAGAAATGTTTCCGCCAATGTACCGTTATTTAATAAAGAACAGAGATATTAAATTAATTAAAATTGATACTCTATCAAAAAGCTGGGCAAAATAAAAAACACTACTGCTAACAGCGGTTTTGAGCAATGGCTCGTTTAGTTTTTCTTGGAAAATAATCTGCTAATTCAAATTTTGCTTATCTTTCCAATAATTATTTAAAATGCCGCCACTGCGCAAAGCCGCGGCACGTTACCAGTAATATTTTATGACGAAAGTGCTAAAATCTAACAGAACCATTACCGAAGACAAAAAACTGCTAGGAAGACTTATAAATAATCATTTAAAAATGTTTCCTGACAAAAAGAAAACTTTAGAAATCTGTCATACTGGAAAATTTCTATTATTCTTTGAAAACATGGTAATTCATCAAGTGACAGAAAAACCTGATTTCATTTTATTTGATGGAACTTATAAAATTGGACTCGAACATCAAATAATTGTTGATTTTGAGTCAAAAGAGCGTGAGGGTTTCTTTGAAAATATTTTTGAATTAGTAGAAAAAGATCTTAACGACGATGTTGAATTACTTAATTTTTTAGCAGGCTGTTATATAGTACCATTTGTCAACTTTAAATTAAAAGATAAGGAATACTTGGTTGAAACTATAAAAAAAGTAATTAAAGAATATGTTATTAATAATAACTTTATAGAAAATCCGATTATTGAACATATATATGTTCAACCACATTCACAGAAAAACATTTATCCAAATTTTGGAGGTTGGTGGCAAAAAAAAATTTCCTTAGAAATAATTGAAAACTCAATTAAAAAGAAAAATGATAAAATAGCAGCTTACAAAGAAAGAGAACTAGATACTCATTGGTTATTACTTGTAATTGGGGGACTTGGAGAAAGTTCATTTGAAATGGACAAAACACTTGAATTGAAGATAGAAACAGAATTTGATAAAGTTTTCGTTTTAGAAGATTTTAATAATGTTTTATATGAATTGAAATAAATACTACTGGTAACAGCCGCTAGCCGCTATGGCTGGTAAGTGCTAGTTTGATGTTTGGATTACACGAAAAACGTTTATCTTAGTAAGAAAAAATCGTTTCGCTTTGATCGCCACAGTCGGCTAGCGGCGGAACGTTAGCAGCAAGTTTCGTAGAAGAGAAACTCAAATTCAATTTGACAAGTAATACTAATGAAGAAAATAAAAATCATATCAATAATTTTCTTTGCTTTTGTTTACTGTAGTTTTTACAGTCAAACGAAAAAAAGCAAACAAAACATTTATGAAGACAATGCTAATTGTGTTCGTTGCAGGAATATTGATTTCAAAAATCGTTTGAAAATGTATCCGTTTAGTAATACAACACAGATAGTAATTGTATCTCATAAAACTAAGAATGGAATGATTGGAGAAGAATTACAAAAATATTTGGATTCTGTAAAAATAGGACAAGATACAATCAATTTAAAAGAGTTTGAGCAACAAATAAGTTTGAACTTAACTCAAATAGAAAAACTTACTGATGTAATTTTTAATTATAGCCATAAAGGAAAGGAATATGCTATTTCTGAAGCAATGTGCTACCAGCCAAGAAATGCAATAATCTTTCTGGACAGTAATAATAAAATTCTAGGATTTATTGAAATTTGTTTTGGTTGTAATCATCTAAGAACGAGCGATAAAAGGCTTGATATTGGAGATTACTGTGAACAAAAATATGATCTTATAAAAGACATATTTCGCGAATGTGGAATCAAATATGGAATTACCGAAGTAGAAGAATAAAACCTGCTGCTAACAGCCGCTAGCCGCTATGGCTAGAATGTGCTAGTTCGGTGTTTGGTTTACACGAAAAACGTTTATCTTAGTAAGAAAAAATCGTTTCGCTTTGACCGCCACAGTCGGCTAGCGGCGGAACGTTAGTGGCCATTATAAAACAAATCTGCAAAATGAGAAGTTTATCTTTAATTTTTATATTAGTTTTCATAGGTTGCCAAACCAAAAAAGACTTAGATTTTACTTTTTATAAATGGAATATACGCGAGTCATATTACTTAAAATTCAACTCGAGTGATACGCTATATTTCATAAATACTTATCCCTTTGAAGAACAAACATCATATACAATTTTGGCTTCTACTGAAAGAGAAATGATTCAAAATATTTTAGATTCGATTTCATTTCCAATAGACAAAATTGATTTTGATAGTTCGGTTAATGATGGTGTTACTTATGCATTCAATTTAAAAGATAAAAAACATACCCGAAAACTTAAAATTCATGGACATGCTGGACCAAATCAGTTTTGGGAATTTGGAAAATCATTGGAGGATATCAAAAACAATCATAAGTTTACAGAAATAAAAAAAGAGTTTAATTTAACTGAAATTGATTCTATGGTTATTAACAAACTCAACTTTGTGAAAAAAAATAACGGCCACTAACAGCCGCTAGCCGCTATGGCTGGTAAGTGCTAGTTTGGCGTTTGGTTTACACGAAAAACATTTATCTTAGTAAGAAAAAATCGTTTCGCTTTGACCGCCACAGTCGGCTAGCGGCGAAACGTTAGTGGCCATTATAAAACAAATCTGCAAAATGAGAAGTTTATCTTTAATTTTTATATTAGTTTTCATAGGTTGCCAAACCAAAAAAGACTTAGATTTTACTTTTTATAAATGGAATATACGCGAGTCATATTACTTAAAATTCAACTCGAGTGATACGCTATATTTCATAAATACTTATCCCTTTGAAGAACAAACATCATATACAATTTTGGCTTCTACTGAAAGAGAAATGATTCAAAATATTTTAGATTCGATTTCATTTCCAATAGACAAAATTGATTTTGATAGTTCGGTTAATGATGGTGTTACTTATGCATTCAATTTAAAAGATAAAAAACATAGCCGAAAACTTAAAATTCATGGACATGCTGGACCAAATCAGTTTTGGGAATTTGGAAAATCATTGGAGGATATCAAAAACAATCATAAGTTTACAGAAATAAAAAAAGAGTTTAATTTAACTGAAATTGATTCTATGGTTATTAACAAACTCAACTTTGTGAAAAAAAATAACGGCCACTAACAGCCGCTAGCCGCTATGGCTGGTAAGTGCTAGTTTGGCGTTTGAATTACACGAAAAACGTTTATCTTAGTAAGGAAAAATCGTTTCGCTTTGATCGCCACAGTCGGCTAGCGGCGGAACGTTATAAGCAAGCCTAAAAGACAACATTGCAACTATTAGGCGGACACCAAAACGACCAGACTTTTGACTTCCAAACAAACTTTCGGGCGACAAAACTCGGTTGACAATTTCACTGTAACTTGACACCGACCAGACCAGTTTGCCGACACCCAAGCCAACGCAAGGTTTTAAAAATTTTCCCACCGCACATTTTAAAAAATAATTTTAGCTTCCCCACATTGGCACATTTGGGGTTTACCCCGACACACAAGCCGACACACAGGCAAACCCCAAAAGAGCCAATTACCCAACGCACCAAATGATTTTCGTAATATTTTAAAGTATTCTCAAAAAAACTTGCAGGTGTGAATATAATTCAATTACCTTTGTGAGCGAATACTCACTTACATAATAAATACAAGTAAAATGAACGGCAAAAACAACATCGCAATAGGCTTCCTGACAATGGGGCTTTTTATGGCTTACGGTTTTCTACTTATTTATCTCCGTGACTTTGCTCCGGGAAAGGAAGAATGGGTAAACTCATATAGTATCGGGAAACATTTTGAAAGCAGACTGGCTCACGTTCACGGTAACTTGTTTGCCTTTCTAAACATCCTAATTGGTTATTTACTTCTACATTTCAGAGACAAACTTCAAAACGTGAAAGCCATTTCTTGGTTGGCACTTACAGGATTATTAATGCCAATAGGAATATTAACTGAGGTGTATCTTGGCTTGCCTCCTGCATTAGTATTAATTGGAGCAATTGCTATGACTGCTTCTGTAATTTGGTTAGGTTTTTCGTTTATTAATTTAAAGTTAACCAATGAAAAATAAAGATTTTACCGAAAGGCAAATAGAAATAATGGAAGCCGCTACGCTTCGCATTGATAAATTCGGAATACAGGAATTAACGATAAAAAACTTAGCCTCCGACCTGAGTTTATCTGAAGCTGCATTATATCGTCATTTTAAAAGTAAAAATGAAATATTGCTAGGACTATTGACCTATTTTATTTTAGAAATGAATGAGCGACTTGCTGTAATAATTGAAGATAAAGAATTACAACCTTCTGAACTTTTGAAAAAAGTATTTGTGTCTCAACTTAACACATTTGTTCAAAAACCTGCCATAGTTAGCGTGATTTTTTCCGAAGGAATATTTCAATTTAATAAAGAACTAAGTGACAAGGTTTCAACAATGATGGCTCTTATGCAAAACAACATTAACGCACTTATTACAAGAGGACAAAACGAAGGTGTTTATGGAAAGCTATTGGGGGCTGACACTATTACAACAATTATTATGGGCAGTATGCGAATGGTTGTTTTAAAATGGAAACTTTCGGGTAACAAATCCAATTTAGTAAATGATGGGAAAAATGTATTAAACGGACTTCTAAAAATGATAGAAAAATGAAAAAATACATTCCATACATTTTATCCACATTATTGGCAGGATTTGGTTTGCTTACATTGTTTCTAAGCACTTCCGTGATATTTGATTTGTTTGGTATTAGAGCCAAAGAGGGCAATTATGTTCTGTTTGTGGTTTGGTCAAATTTCATCAGTAGCATTCTATATCTTTTTGCAGCTTATGGTTTTATTAAAAACAAAAAATGGACAGCTACACTCTTAGGAATTTCAACACTTATACTTATTGGAGCATTTATAGGTCTTAAAAGTCACATTAATTCAGGTGGTATTTATGAAACAAAAACAGTTGGAGCAATGATTTTTAGAATTTCTGTAACCTTTGTATTTGCTATCCTTGCCTATTTCACCATAACAAAAAAGAAATTATGAAGAAGATAATAATTTTAATTCCAGTAATCAGTTTGTTCCTTTTCAGTTGTGGCAATACTTCGAAGGAAAAACCAAAAGAGCAAACCGAAACCGTTACTCACAAGGAACATCAGCACGATGAGGAAAGTGAAATCATCGAACTGAACAATGGGGAAAAATGGAAAGTTGATGCCAATATGCTAACCCATATTCGCAATATGGAAAACGATGTTGTTTCCTATGCTAAGGTTGAGCAAAAAGACTACAAATCATTAGGTGAAAAATTGCAATCAAACATTGATTTACTTACTTCTAATTGCACAATGAAAGGCAAAGCACACGATGAACTGCATAAGTGGCTATTGCCCTACATTGATATGGTAAAAGAACTTTCAGAAGCTAAAGACGAAACCGAAGCAGAAAAACAATTTCATAATATTCAAACTTCATTCACAACATTTAATCAATACTTCCAATGAACATAAAGGGATTACACACACAAGAAAAACCAGTTTCAGCAACTTCTCTTTTTAAAAGTGAACTGGGCAATGCAACTGCCATACAAATTTTGCAAGGCGGAAAATTAAAAGAACATATCACCAAAACTCCAGCACTTTTGATTTGCGTAGAAGGCGAAGTTGTTTTTGAAAATGAAAATGGCATTAAGGAAACACTATTTTCTGGCGATTATATTCACATTGAACCAATGGTAAAACATTGGGTTGAAGGAACAATTGAAAGTCAATTAATACTCATCAAGTAAAAAAATTTGACCAATGATGTTAGTAAACATTCACAAACACACGTTACTGCTATTCCTTATAATAGGAGTTCATACAGTTAAAGCCCAAGTATGGGCAATGCAACAGTGTATAGATACAGCACAGGTTCACAATAAAAACCTACAAATGAGTAGAAACAATATTGCAATTGGTGAACAAAGAGAAAAAGAAGCGAAAGCGAATTTAATTCCAAAGGTAACTGCTAATGCCGACTATAAATATTTCACAAACCTTCCTTATCAGTTAATGCCTCTATCAACATTTAATCCGACAGCACCTGAAGGACAGTTTAAAGAAGCCCAATTTGGCGTCCCCCACAACATCAACGCCAACTTGCAACTCTCAATGCCATTGTATAATCCACAAGTTTATGGGGCTATTCAAACAACAAAAATCGCTTCGGAATTAACAAAATTGCAATACCAGAAAACCGAAGAGCAAATCTATTTTGAAATCTCAAATCTGTATTACAATGCTCAGATTTTGCATCATCAACTGGCATTTATTGACAGCAATCTGATTAATGCAGAAAAACTTCTAAAAAACATGCAATTGCTCAATGAACAATTACTTGCCAAAGGAACAGATGTGAGCAAGGTAAAATTGCAGCTATCACAGTTAACCACTCAAAAGGAAACCATCAAAAGTAAATACGAGCAAGTTTTAAATGCCTTGAAATTTGCTATGGGCATTTCTATTGAACAAAATCTGCAAATTGAACCAAACATTCAATATCACAATACAAATGAATATACACCTGCATCAACTTTAGATATTCGTATCATAAAAACTCAAAACCGCTTATTGTCGAGTGAACTAAGCACACTAAACAAATCAAGGTTTTTGCCTTCGCTTAATCTTATCGGAATGTATGGCACAACAGGTTTTGGATATGACAAAAAACCGAATGATTTTCTAAAATTCTATCCTATCGGTTTTGCAGGTATTCAACTATCCTATCCATTATTTAATGGGACGGTTACGCAACGAAAGATTAATCAGAAAAGATTTGAAATTCTAAATAGTGAAATTCAATTTGAGTTGAACACCGAACAAAATAATATGCAGGTTGAAAATGCAAAACTGCAAATAATGGTCACAAAAAAATCAGTAGAAACAACAACAGAACAGATTGAATTGGCACAAACAATTTACGAGCAAACTTTACTTCAACAAAAACAAGGAACAGCAAACCTAACAGATGTATTGCTTGCAGACAATGCTTTGCGTGAAGCACAACAAACTTACATCAACGCGGTAATTGAGTATCTAAAAGCAGATTTAGAACTAAAAAAGCTAACCGGAAATATTTCAACAACTAAATAATTGTTACAATGAATACAAAATCGTCAATCGTTAAAAAGGCATTATACATTATCATACCATTGGTATTGATTGCCATTGCAGTAATCAAGCTGAAGAGCAACAAAGATGTCACACAGAGTAAAGTGTATCAATACGATAAAGAAGAAGCTATTAATGTTCAGGCAGACACATTGCAACTTGAAAATGTAAATGCAGAATTTTCTTATTCAGGCACATTTGAACCCAATAAGGAAACAAAAATAAGTGCCGAATTACAAGGGAAAATCAACAATATTTTAGTTGATGCTGGAAGCGTTGTAAGTAAAGGTCAAACTTTAATTCAGCTCGACAATTCATTGCTGAAATTGCAACTACAAACTATTGAAGTGCAAATTGAAGGCTTGGAAGCAGACGTAAACCGTTATACCATTTTATCTAAAGCAGATGCCATTCAAGGAGTTCAATTAGAAAAGGCGGTGTTAGGTTTGAAATCTGCAAAAGTTCAGAAAGCAACCTTGTTGGAGCAGATAAACAAAACCACTATTAAAGCACCTTTTAGCGGAGTAATTACGGCAAAACTGAGTGAAGAAGGAGCATTTGCTGCACCTGGAGTTCCATTGCTTCAAATTACGGACATTACAAATTTAAAATTCACTGTAAATGTTCCAGAAAATGAATTGAGCAAGTTCAAATTAAATCAAAATTATCTCATATCAGCAGACGCCTATTCCGAAATATCTTTTTCGGGTAAAGCTACAATGATTGGTAGTAAGGCTAATATTGGTAGTAGTTTTCCTGTTCAGTTTATGGTAAATAACACATCAGATTTGAAAATAAAATCAGGGATGTTTGGTAAAGTTTTACTCAAAAGCGAAACATATAGAAAGGGAATTATCATTCCGTCTTCTGCCATCCAAGGCACTGAAAACCAACCGCAAGTTTATATAGTGAAAAATGGCAAAGCCTTTTTGCAAAACATCACAATATCAAATAAGATACAGAACAAAGCAGTTGTTCCAAGTGGATTAAATGAAGGTGATGTAATTGTAACCAATGGATTTATAAATCTTTTTGACGGTGCAAATGTAATTGTCAAATAAAATCAGCGAAAAATGAATATTACAGAAATATCAATCAAACGTCCTTCGCTGATAATAGTGCTGTTCAGCGTTTTTACTCTATTAGGATTTATCGGGTATAAAAATTTGAGTTACGAGTTAATGCCCGACTTTAATCAGCCGGTAGTTGTAATTAAAACAGTTTATCCGGGAGCTGAACCCAACGAAGTAGAAACATCCGTTTCACGAAAAATTGAAGATGCTTTATCCAACTTGGAGGGTGTAGATTACTTGGTTACTAAATCGTTGCCAAATGCTTCTATCATCATAGCCAATCTGAAATACGGGACAGATTTGGATAAAACAATGCAAGATGCTCAACGCTACATTGATAACATTCGTAAAGATTTACCACAGGGTATTTTAAGTCCTGTAATGAGTAAAGTTTCTCCAAATGATTTGCCAATAATGTCTATCAGTGCAACAAGTAATTTATCTTCTACCGAGTTTTATCAAAAAATGAAAGATGATTATCTGCCACAAATTCAGCAAATAAAAGGAGTAGCAGAAATTACCATTTTAGGAGGAGAAGAAAGAGAAATACAAGTAAAAATAAATCAAGACAAACTGAAATTGTATAAAATTTCTATGGTTCAGGTTGTTGAAGCAATTAATCGTTCGGGTTTAGACTTACCTGCCGGAAAAGTGCAAACCGAAAAAGAAAACAACTCGGTTCGTTTAACGGGAAAGTTTACAACCTTAGAGGATATTAAAAATGTTCAGGTGGCGATGCCTGTTTTAGGAAGTCCGGTTTATGTGAAAGATGTCGCAGATGTTATTGATGGTATAAAAGAAACAACCTCCATAAGTCGTTACAATGGCAAAAACGGTATTGGTTTAATGCTGAAAAAACAAGGAGATGCTAATGCTGTCGATGTTTCAAAATTAGTTCGTGAAAAATTTCAGTCCATTGAGCAACAAAATACGAATTCAGATGTCAAATTTATTATTGCAGACGATAGCACAGACAATACGATTGCCGCAGTTAATTCCGTTGTTTTTGATTTAATTTTAGCGGTGATATTGGTTTCGCTGGTGATGCTATTATTCCTAAGAAGTTTCAGAAACTCATTGATTGTAATAGTGGCCATTCCGACTTCTTTAGTAACAGCGTTTGCAGTAATGTGGCTTTTAGGCTACACGCTAAACCTAATGACCTTACTCGCAATGTCTTTAATCATTGGCATTTTGGTGGATGATGCTGTGGTAGTATTAGAAAATATTCAAAAACATTTAGACAGAGGCAAAGATAAACGAACTGCTGCAATGGATGGTCGTATGGAAATTGGCTTTGCGGCATTGTCAATTACATTAGTTGACGTAGTGGTATTTTTACCAATTCTGTTTTTACAAGTATTTGTTGCCGATATGCTCAAACAGTTTTCGGTAGTTGTAGTAACTTCAACACTCACCAGTTTATTAGTTGGTTTTACACTCACTCCTTGGTTAGCTTCACGCATTGGAAAGAAAGAAGATTTACAACCAACTAATTTTTTCAATCGTTTCTTGCTTTGGTTTGAGCATCAGTTAGAAAATTTTACCAATTGGTATGGCAGACAATTAGAATGGGTTTTGAGCCATAAATTAATTTTCACAGGAATTGTTTTGTTGCTCTTTGTAATGACTGTAGGCATTATGAAACAAGGAATTATTGGTAAAGAACTAATTTCAACAGGCGACCAAGGGAAATTCAGATTGGCATTGGAATTTGACAAATCTACTTCCATTCAGCAGAACAACCTCATTGCTCAACAAATTGAAACCTACATTATTCAACAACCCGAAGTGGCAACAGTGTTCAGCAACATTGGCGGACCAAGCACAGGCATTGGGAGTTTAGGTGTTGGTTCTGCAAACAAAACAGAATTTACCATTCAATTAAAATCTAAAAAGGAGTTGAATAATTTACATACCGAAACATTTATGAAAAATCTTCGGGAAGACCTGAAGTCCAAATTTCCGAGTATAAATTATTCAATGGCAGCATTGGGTTTAATACCTCGTTCGGCACCTATTGAAATTACGTTAAGTGGCAGCAACTTAAATCAAGTGATGAAAAACGGAAACGAATTAAAAGCGATTATTGAAAAAATGCCCGGTGCGGATAATGTTCGCTTATCGGTTGAAACAGGAAGCCCTGAATACAAAATAATTCCTGACAAAGATAAAATGCAACGGTTAGGTTTAACAAGCGCTTATGTTGGATTGAACCTAAGAACAGCGTTTACAGGAAATGACGATGCCACACTAACCGAAAATGGAACAGAATATCCTGTGCGAATTTGGTTAGATGAATTTAACCGACAAAATTATGAAGATGTTCAACGACTTTCCATTATCAACCCAATGGGAATACCAATTGAAGTTTCACAATTCGCAAGTGTTGAACAAGCTAATTCCCCTTCACTTCTGGAGCGAAAAGACCGACAACCAGCAGTTACTTTAACGGCAGATGCTTTAGGCAGACCATCAGGAACTGTGGCAGACGATGTAGTAGCTTATCTAAAAGAAAATCCGCTACCAAAAGGAATACAAATGACTTGGGGTAGCGACATTAAAAGACAGAATGATAGTTTTGGAGCATTAGGCTCAGTATTGCTGATTTCGTTTTTGCTGATTTACCTGATTATGGTAGCACTCTATGACAATTTTGTTTATCCATTTGTAGTTTTGTTTTCTATTCCGGTAGCAGCAATTGGGGCATTTTTCGCATTGAATTTGTCGTTAAGCAATTTGAGTTTGTTCGCCTTATTGGGTTTAATTATGTTAATGGGGTTAGTGGTGAAAAACGCTATTCTAATTGTGGATTTTACCAATCAATTAAAAGCCAAAGGCAAACATTTCAAAGAAGCTTTAATCATTGCAGGAAAGGGTCGTATGCGACCAATCCTAATGACAACGCTTTCAATGGTTGTGGGGATGCTTCCCATTGCAATGGCAACAGGAACAGCCGCAGAATGGAAAAACGGTCTTGCTTGGGTAATCATTGGTGGACTACTTTCTTCATTAATTTTGACTGTGCTTTTAGTTCCGATGATTTATTATTTAGTTGACACAGCGAAAGAAAAGTTTAACATAAGAAAATAGCCATCACACAGGTGTAAGCACATCCCGCAAACCGCTCAATGCCTACCCACGAACCCAAGTTTGCGGGAAGAGCTTTCACCTTTGCCACCCCAAGAAAAATTATTTTTTAAAATTCCCTTCCCTTCAAAAAATTTTAAAACCGCAACCGCACAGGCGACACAAAAGTAGCTCGACAATTACAGCGTAACCATCGGCAGACAGCAACTATACGACTTCGACAGACAGAAGGCCAGCTTATAACAGCGGTTTGGCAAAAGTGGCGGTTCAGTGCTTCGTATGACAATTTTTTGTATAATTGAAGTGCGGTTCTTCGCATAAAACTTTGTGGTGAAAATCGCCACCTTCGCCAAGCCGCAAACCGTTAGCGGTAACCTTGAACCAATCAGAGCGTAGTAGTTTTTTATTTATTTGGATTGTGTTTTTGTTTCCGTTGAAACTTCTTCGTGTGAAAAACAGAACGTTGCAGTAACGTAGGAATTAAGGCTCCCGCTAACAGCCGCTAGCCGCTATGGCTGGTAAGTGCTAGTTCGGTGTTTGGAATACACGAAAAACGTTTATCTTAGTAAGAAATAATCGTTTCGCTTTGACCGCCACAGTCGGCTAGCGGCGGAACGTTAGGCGCTACTTTATGAAAATCTATGTAAATAAATTGTATGTTGACAGTTGAAGAGATTAGAAAGAATTATAAAAATTTTGATGATGGAAAAATCAAAGAAATTGCGCTTAATTCAAAAGGATTAAGAAGAGAAATTATTCCGATACTGAATGAGGAAATAAGAAATCGAAATTTAGATATTCAGCTTATTGAATGGGTAAACTATGAAACAAATAAATTTAAAGGATTAGAAAAACAAAATCTTTTAAATAAAATCGCAAAATTAAAATGTAGCATGTGCTTAGTAAATAGTAATTTACATGCTTATCGTTTCAATACTCTCATTTCAGCCTTTGTTACTATAACAGACAAAACTGAGAATCTAATAATATGTGATCAGTGTGCTAATAGCAAACGATTGAATACAATGCTAATTACATTTTTCTTTGGTTGGTGGTCAAAAAAAGGTATTCTATTAACGCCATTCACGCTTATTTCGGATTTAATTAAAATATTTCGAAAGAATTCGGAAAGCAAAAAAATATTGGATGAATTTATTGAAAACAATACTGGAATATTGAGGATAGCCATTAAAGAAAATAAATTAGAAAATTTCATATCAGAATTTAATAAAGAAAATAGCCGATAAAGAAAAGCACCGCCTAACAGCCGCTAGCCGCTATGGCTGGTATGTGCTAGTTTGACGTTTTGTTTTCACGAAAAACATTTATCTTAGTAAGGAAAAATCGTTTCGCTTTTCCGCCACAGTCGGCTAGCGGCGGAACGTTAGCGGCAACCTTGAACCAATCAGAGCGTAGTATTTTTTATTTATTTGGATTGTGTTTTGGTTTCCGTTGAAACTTCTTCGTGTGAAAAACAGAACGTTGCAGTAACGTAGGAATTAAGGCTCCCGCTAACAGCCGCTAGCCGCTATGGCTGGTAAGTGCTAGTTTGGCGTTTGGTTTACACGAAAAACATTTATCTTAGTAAGGAAAAATCGTTTCGCTTTGACCGCCACAGTCGGCTAGCGGCGGAACGTTACCGGCAACCTTAACTAAACAGAGCGTAGTAGTTTTTTTTATTTATTTAGATTGTGTTTTGGTTTCCGATTAAAATATTTTGTGTGAAAAACGAAACGTAGCAGTAACGTATGAAACAAGGCTCCCGGTAACAGCCGCTAGCCGCTATGGCTGGTAAGTGCTAGTTTGGTGTTTGGTTTACACGAAAAACATTTATCTTAGTAAGGAAAAAATCGTTTCGCTTTGACCGCCACAGTCGGCTAGCGGCGTAACGTTAGCGGTAATGCAAAAACACCCTATGGGAAAAGAAAAAATATCAATAAAAGATAATAATTGGTATATCGTTGAGATAATTGAAAAATGTGAGCCAGTTGTTCGAAATGAAAATCAAGATTTACGTCGTGTGAATACTTGGGGAAATTTCCATATCGTAAAAGCCGAAACACCAAAAATAGCTTATGAAAAAGCTGTGAAAATCGGAAAAGATGCAGAATTTAAATTTATTAATTCCGATAAGATCGAAATGGAATGGATCTTCGTTGGAATAGGGAATTTGATTCCAATTTATGAAGATATCCAAGATGGAAGTGAAATAATGTGGGAAGATTATGGATTCATAAGTAACAGAAGAGCAGAAAGATTTGCTCTCAGTGAAAAGGAACTTCTAGAAAATGTAAAGTTGAAAAAAGAATAAGTGCACTACCGCTAACAGCCGCTAGCCGCTATGGCTGGTAAGTACTAGTTTGGTGTTTGGATTACACGAAAAACATTTATCTTAGTAAGGAAAAATCGTTTCGCTTTGACCGCCACAGTCGGCTAGCGGCGGAACGTTAGCAGATATTTTATGGCAAATCGTTCGATTAAAATTGTTAAAGTGGTTTTGCTTACAATTTCAAGTTTTGTGGCATTACTTTTTATTGCATTCTTTGTCTACAAAGAGTTTTTCTACAAACATGAACTCTATGAAATAAAAGGTGATTTAGAAAAAATTAAAGGCGTTGAAGTCGTAGATATTTGGGGACATGAAGACATAACACTTGAAGAGATTTCAGCGCGTTTAAAAATTGCCGGCAAAGGAGAAATTTCATTATATGATTTAAGTTCTTATAAAGTGCGATATCCATCTCATGTTTACGTTCATGAAATCGGAAATTATTCATTTACTCAATACTCTTGTGATGGCGGTATTGGACCTGGAATAGACGTTGGAGCAGAATCAGTTCTTGGAAAATTATGCAAAGTAAAATTTTATACTCCAAAAGATATTGTTCAAAACTATGATCAAATATTAAACGTTATTCAAAGCTTGAAAATGGCACCTGAGCTGAATCATTTCGAAACTGATACTGAAGAGTTTTACTTAATAGTCCAGAAAAAGCCAAGTAGCGATGAAGATCCTATTTTCAACTTAATTGGAATTGAGGATGAAGCCAAGTTTGCCGCCACGCTGAAATGGAACAAACCTGATTGCTATTACAATAAATAAATAAAAACATCTGCTAACAGCGGCTACACGCAATTTGTTGGTTAAGTGAAAGATTCAAGTTCACGTTTTCTTATTACTTTAGTACTAGCGGAGAATACTCAGTTCCATAACCCAACAAACTGCGTGTGAGCCGCAAAACGTTGTGAGCAATTTATAAAACCTGTGTAATGAGAAAATTAGTTTTCACCTTCATGTTAATTTTAATTGGACACTGGAATTGCCACAGTCAAACTGTTTTGGACACAGATGAACTAAATAATTTGGACAATGTCTTTCTATTCTCTTTAAAAAGATACTGTGAATCGTTAGATTCTTTAAAAGTTAAAACAGTATATGTGAAAGATGGAGAACACATAGGTCAAATTTGGCCAAAAAAAATAAAAAGTTTTGAAATTAAATATCTTGGCTATTTCGATTATAGAAAAGTTATTCGAGAAAATGATGGTAACGTAACAATGGTTGGAATCGGTCCACTCCAATATAGAAAAGGAAAGTTTTATGTGGACGTAATTCCTTTTTCTACAACTTACTCAAAAAGAGCTGTTCATTTTAGTAACGGAGGCGGATTAACCGTTTACTTTGAATATGATAACGAAAGAAAAGGACTGATATACAAAACTGAAGAATGGGGTGGTATTTAAACTGCTCACAACAGCCGCTAGCCGCTATGGCTGGTATGTGCTAGTTTGGTGTTTGGTTTACACGAAAAACGTTTATCTTAGTAAGGAAAAATCGTTTCGCTTTGACCGCCACAGTCGGCTAGCGGCGGAACGTTATAGGCAACTCTATAAGACAGACACGACACAGAAAACATGGCAGCTTGGGGAACAGCAATATCATCTAACGACACTTACGCTGACATTTACGGCGAGTTTTTCGACCTGTATAATGACGGACTTGACGTCGCAGAAATTTCAAAGAAGTTAATTGCTGACAATCAAGAAACCATTAACGATAAGGACGAATGTAATAACTTTTGGTTTGCGTTGGCAAAAGCACAATCGGAATGTAAACAACTCGATAAAGACATTTTCGACCGAGTAAAAAAGATTGTTGAAACAGGAGCAGACCTTGAAGTATGGCGACAACTTGACGCTGATGAAAAAGACATTAAAAAGCGTAAAGTAGTTCTTGAAAAATTTCTTGCAGACTTACAAACAGAAAGACCAAAAGCAAAGTCAAGAAAAAAGAAAATAATTCGCCAACCAGTTTTTGACAAAGGAGACTGTTTGACTTTTAAACTTGAAAATGGAAATTATGGTGGAGCAGTTGTTTTAGAAGCAATTAAAGACAGCGAATGCGGACATAATCTAATCGCAACAACAAGAATAAACCAACCGAACAAACCGACAAAAAAGGATTTTGAAAATGCAGAAATTCTTGTAATAAACTATGCGAGTTGGGACAATAAATCAGTCGTTCAGTGGTATCTTCCAATCAGGCATAAACAGACGGCACATTTAATTGAAAAAGTAGAGACGATTGACGTTCATATTAATTACGACATCAAAAATTCTATGAATGACTTTGTTACTGACTTCGACATCTGGGTTATTCAGGTTGCTGACCAACAATTCAAATCAGAAATGACAAAACCTCGTTCAACTACCAAACAGACAATAAAAGAATTGACAAAAAAGAGCAAGTGGAAACTTTGGTAAATACGGACGAAATAAGAAGAGCTGCCTATAACAGCCGCTAGCCGCTATGGCTGATATGTGCTAGTTTGGCGTTGGGTTTACACGAAAAACATTTATCTTAGTAAGGAAAAATCGTTTCGCTTTGACCGCCACAGACGGCTAGCGGCGGAACGTTAGCAGCAACTTTAAACTATACTCATGAAAAAAATATTGACTTTTGCCTTTACAGTACTTTTTTATCATGGAATGACTGCCCAAAAAATTGAAATAGACTCACTTATTAAAAATCTAAATAATAGCCAACTTCATGGAACATGCCATTATGTTTGGGTTATAGAAATGGAAAGTAAAGAAGCAGATTCGCTTATTAGCATTGGTAAATCAATAACTAATAAATTGATTCCTTTACTTGACAATCCTGAAAAGGGAATAATTATTCATTGTGTTTTATCTAGAATATGGAATGACAGCATTGATGTTGAATCTTCAACTGAAAATTATAAAAGTAAGGGAGTTGTAGAATACATTTATAATGAACTTAAATTCTATGAAAAAGATGGAAAAATTATGGCAGATCAAATAGAACTAATAGAAAACAAAAAAAAGTGGCTTGAAAAGATTAATGAATAAAAAAGCTGCTGCTAACAGCCGCTAGCCGCTATGGCTGGTATGTGCTAGTTCGGTGTTTGGTTTACACGAAAAACGTTTATCTTAGTAAGGAAAAATCGTTTCGCTTTTCCGCCACAGTCGGCTAGCGGCGGAACGTTAGTGGCAAGGCTCGACCAGAATTTCTTATGAACAATTTCTACGAATGACAACACTTTATAAATATAGACCATTAACAGAATTTTTGTTTAAAGAATTATATTATCAGGAAATATATTTTGCTTCATATTCAGAATTAAATGATCCCCTAGATTTAAGTGCAAGAATAGATTTTACACCGAAAAAAATTAGCGAGATTAATAATCTGTTATGGTTTCTGTTCAAAACAACTTTAAAGCTTGGCGACAGCGAAAAAACATTAAATTCAAAAGAAGTTGCTAATAATCAAAACTTATTGAAATTCAATGAAGACAAAAAATTGAGAAATGAATATAAAACTCTTCTTTTCAAAAAATTATCTCAATTCGGAAATGAAAACAACTTTATTTCTATTGATGACTTAGAAAATATTTTACTATCAACAAGTGAAAAAATTCCTTTTAAACTAGATTTGTTCAGTTTCAAAGAAGAGATAAAAAGACTCGCAAGCAAATTTCTCGAAAATAGTCATACTTCATGCTTTTCAGAAAGTAACAATGATTTTTTAATGTGGTCACATTATGCAAGCAAGCATTCAGGAATTTGCTTAGAATTTACTCTTGAAAACTCAGGACTTTTCCCTTATGTAATGAGTGAAAAAAGAACTCAAAACAAGGAAGAATATTTGAAAAAAATGTCGAATTGGAGTATTGGACAAACTATGTTTTGGGAAAGAATCAAAAAGGTAATTTATCAAGAAAATCAACCACATATAAATTTCTTTGATTTTTCACCAGTATTCAATAACGAATACGATTGTGATTTGATTGGACTTTCAAAAGGATGGACACATTATTTTGCCTATGAATTAGAAAATGTTTTTGCTACTAAAACTTTGCCTTGGGCTTATGAAAAAGAATGGAGAGCAATTGAAATCAATTTTGGTGACAAAAAAGAGCCAGAAGAAAGAATAAATCATTACCCAATTGAATGCTTAACAGGTATATATTTTGGCATAAGAACTCCCGAAAATGTAAAGAAGAGAATTTATAAAATCTTTGAGAAGCATTCTAAACATAACATTCAATATTTTTCAGCAGTAGCAACGTCTGGTCGAGAATTAGAATTTGAGTATTGGGAATATTATGAAGAATAATAAAAGCCCAGCCACTAACAGCCGCTAGCCGCTATGGCTGGTATGTGCTAGTTCGGTGTTTGGTTTACACGAAAAACATTTATCTTAGTAAGGAAAAATCGTTTCGCTTTGACCGCCACAGTCGGCTAGCGGCGGAACGTTATGGGCAATAATTCGACAAGTATGCGTTTCAAAGAACAATCAAAACAATATTATATATTAGGTCACGGAGCAATTTCCTTCTCAGTAATTAACTTTGAGATTGTAGAAGTAATTGACGATAATGGAAAGAAGGTTGTTCATGAGTTTATAAAATTACCTGAAGATTTTGAATTTGCTAGAAAATATGTTGGAGGTTATCATTCAGATCATACAAATCAATTTGGTAAAAGTAATATCTCCAAGATTTATGGGTTTGGCCCTTATTTAATTGACACGCTCGAATTGGATGATTATAAGAAAATCTCAATTGAAGAGTTTGAAAATCAGTGTGTTGAACTGTTGTTTGAATATAAAATAAATAGGGAAATCAAGTTTGCAGAATTTATTGGAAATGTAAAAAATGCCTTTAAAAACATAAAGATGAGTTCTCATGAGTTTTATCAATTACTCCCGCCAGAATGGAAATATTATGATATCAGTTCTTTTCAATTATCCGACTATTTATGTGGGTTTTCAATAAACAGGGTAGACAAAATTTTGACTGTGATACAGATTGATGATGAATAATATTACTGCCCATAACAGCCGCTAGCCGCTATGGCTGGTATGTGCAAGTTTGGCGTTTGGTTTACACGAAAAACGTTTATCTTAGTAAGGAAAAATCGTTTCGCTTTGACCGCCACAGTCGGCTAGCGGCGGAACGTTACCGGTAATAGCTCCAACCATCGTAAATCAAATTATATGCTAAATAAATCGATTTCATTATTATTTAAAACTGGTATTATTTTTTCGATAGTTTCTTTTTTAAGCGTTATGTTACACTTACTGTTGCGAAAAGGAGTGGAACAGCCGACAGCGAATATTGGTTTTCCTTTAAAATTCTATGAACAATTTTGGGCTGGTGAGAATGATTTACATTGGGGGTGGAATATAAAACACTTTTTAATTGATGGAATTCTTATTTTAATTGTAGTGTTAATTTTTGATCAATTTAAAAGTAAAAAACTGTGAAAAATAAAGCGTGTCGCTACAACCGGTAACAGCCGCTAGCCGCTATGGCTGGTAAGTGCAAGTTTGGTGTTTGGTTTACACGAAAAAGTTTATCTTAGTAAGAAAAAATCGTTTCGCTTTGACCGCCACAGTCGGCTAGCGGCGGAACGTTAGTGTCAATCGAATACTCACGATACTTAAATCACATATGAAGTTAAATATATGCTTTATAATGTTTTTTTTATCTCAAATTTGTTTAGCGCAAAAAGAGATCAAAAAAAGAATTCTTGAAAATAAAGAGTTTAAGTATGAATATACTTTCACTTTAGATATTGAAACAATAGGTTACAATAATACAAAAGTCATTGATGATACAGTTTATCAAATCAATTCTAAAAGTGAATTAGATGAAAATAAATTGAATGAAATAATAGATTGTATAAAGAAATCGATTCAAAAAAATGGGAGTTTAATTTCTATAGAATGTTCTGAAAAAAATAAGTTTCAAGTATTTATTCAAATATAGAATCGAAAAAAATCGACTGCCACTAACAGCCGCTAGCCGCTATGGCTGATAAGTGCTAGTTTGGTGTTTGGTTTACACGAAAAACATTTATCTTAGTAAGGAAAAATCGTTTCGCTTTGACCGCCACAGTCGGCTAGCGGCGGAACGTTAGTGCCAACTCTATGACGATACACAGAACACAAAATACTTACAATAGACAAACGAAAGACAATGGGTTATTACATTAGGGTTTTAGGGACATCTGACCCAAACATTCATATTGACGAACTCATTAGTGGACTGACTAATGAAGGTTTAATTGCAAAATTTGACATTGACCAAAATGAAAGTGCCGACAATTGGACTGTAATTGGTGTTTCAAACTCCAACGGTGATGACCTTTTACAAATTGAACGTAATCCAGTAAAGGACGGAAAACTTGGCAAGGAAGAAATTGAAGAATTTAAAGACGAGATAAAAGAGTATAAGCCAAATTCAGCCGTTAAATGGCTTGACAAGTATTTTGACAATGTAAAAGTTATATATGCATTTCAACTTCTTAACGCTTCAATGGAAGATGAAAACTTCCCAATTGTTGGTTCTATCAAATCTACAATTTGGAGTAAAGTTGGTGGAATACTTCAAGCGGACAATGAAGGATTTTCAAATGAAGATGGGTATCATATTCTTTGGCAATTTTCAGACGATGTGACAGGAGAATGGAATATGGCTGTTAAGAATTTCTTTGGCAAGTGGACAAATTTCACAATGGACTTGGGCGACAAAAAACAACGAGAAGAATTTTGGACAGGTAATGTTCCAAAAAACGCAAAGAAACTATGATAACAGATAGAAGAGCAGCCACTAACAGCCGCTAGCCGCTATGGCTGGTAAGTGCTAGTTTGGTGCTTGGTTCACACGAAAAACGTTTATATTAGTAAGAAATAATCGTTTCGCTTTGACCGCCACAGTCGGCTAGCGGCGGAACGTTAGGCTGCATTCAAAACCGACACGTTAATTTGCTAAAAAGAAGTAATATGAACGAATATTTCAAAGAAATGTATTCAAAAATCCAAGATAATTGGAATGTTGATTCATCATTAAAATATTTTGGCATTGGAAAAAGTAATGAAGGAAGTGAAGAATCAAAAGCTATATTGAGATATTATATTGAACCGGATGATAAGCGATTTCGACAAATTTTTTTGAACTTTGATATGAATCGCAATATAGAATCAATAGTTTGGTTTTTAGACAGGAATGAAAGTGAATTATTAAGTTTGGCACAATTAAAAGAACTATTTGGCTTATTTGAAACTCATAATATAGTTTATGATGAAACCACAGAACTTTTTTTTCTTCCAACACAAAATAAATTTATTAAATATGTACAAACTACAATACCAGAATGGGTTGAAAAAAGAAGAGATGGGACTTTATATTTCATAAAAGATAATCAAGAATACGAATTAGACGACAATTACAAAGTATCAACAATTGTATTTAAAATAATGAACGCCGCCTAACAGCCGCTAGCCGCTATGGCTGGTAAGTGCTAGTTTGGTGTTGGGTTTACACGAAAAACATTTATCTTAGTAAGAAAAAACCGTTTCGCTTTGACCGCCACAGTCGGCTAGCGGCGGAACGTTAGTGGCAACCTATTGACAAAACTGCAAATGAGGATATTTGATTTTTTTAAGAGGAAATCTAAAATGATTATTGAAGAAGACGAAAAACCTTCAAACGAGCAAAATGAGTTTGCAAAAGTTGCAATGGAAATTATTGCGCCAACAATCGAAAAGTTTGGCTTCGAATTATATAAAACCGAAATTAAAAAATACTCAACAAATATTACGTGGAAAAAAGAAAAGCAATTTGTAAAAGTCAGTTCAACAAGCTATCCAACAGATTATCCTTATTTCTACAATTTAATTCTTGGAAAAGCATCCGATGATAATTTCTTTGAAACTGACTGGAATTCAATAGCGTTGTGGAAATTTAAAAATGAATTCAATCCAAAAAGTACAGAGGCTGAATATAGATTCCCAATTGGTAATCAAGTTATTCCAAGTATAAAAAAAGCAAATACAGAATTGGAAAAATATGCTGATAGTTTTTTAAATGGAAACCTTGATTTGTATTACAAACTTTTAGCAGAACAGAATGAAGATCGAGAACCTTATAAAATTATAACAAAAAATTAGGCTGCCACTAACAGCCGCTAGCCGCTATGGCTGGTAAGTGCTAGTTTGATGTTTGGTTTACACGAAAAACGTTTATCTTAGTAAGAAAAAATCGTTTCGCTTTGACCGCCACAGTCGGCTAGCGGCGGAACGTTAGTGGCTAGTGTATGAACAACAATTATTAAAAATAGAAAGTTTAGTTTTCCAAAATTGAAAATTTGATTTGTATGCCAGATATTTATTTTTGGTTTTTATTTCCAACTATTATTTCATTACTTGTTTTAGTAAAATCAATTTTAATATTAAATAAAAATAGAAATTGGAAAAATTGGACATTATCAATTACTATAATTTTTCTGATTTTACTTTCTGTATATATGCTATTTATAATCTTTTTCTTGAAAGGTTGGCCGACATATTTGCCTTATATTTTAATAACAATATCTTTAATATTATATATAATCCAACTATATCTAAAAAATAAAACACCAGCCACTAACAGCCGCTAGCCGCTATGGCTGGTAAGTGCTAGTTTGGCGTTTGGTTTACACGAAAAACGTTTATCTTAGTAAGGAAAAATCGTTTCGCTTTGACCGCCACAGTCGGCTAGCGGCGGAACGTTACAAGCAAGCTTACAGCCATAACTCAAAAAATTTATAATTCAGAAAATGAGTCTATTAATTCAACAATTAGAAAAGTCAAAACAGAATAAAGAACTTTTAAGTTTTTCCGTGTATGGAGAGGATGAGAAATTTTGGTGTGGCTATGTTGTTGACTATTCGGAAGATTTTGTAGCTATTCAGCACTTTACAAAATTTGGAAAGAAAGATGGCATAATTGTTCATCCTGTCGAACATTTCGAAAGGATAGATTTTCACGATGACTATGTAAAAGCAATGGAGTGTGTTGTAGATTACAGTGATCAAATTTATAAACCTCACAAAATAGATCTTAGTTTCTCTCAAAGTGAGAATTTCTATCAGAGCGTAATAAATCAGCTCATTGGAAACAAAGATGTAATAGTCAGTTTTGAAATTTCAAATAATGATTATTATTCAGGATACGTTACCGAGGTTTCAGAAATTGACTTCATAATTAATTGCGTTGGAAAAGAAGGAGAAGATTTAGGAATGTCTTTATTCAAAATAGAAGACATAACCAGTATTCATATGGATGATGTTGACAACAGAAGAAGGAATATTTTGTTCAAGTGGAGAAAAGCCAGCTTGTAACAGCCGCTAGCCGCTATGGCTGGTAAGTGCTAGTTTGGCGTTTGGATTACACGAAAAACGTTTATCTTAGTAAGGAAAAATCGTTTCGCTTTGACCGCCACAGTCGGCTAGCGGCGGAACGTTACTGGCTAGCGCATGACGAAGAATAGTGCTAAAAGATATGAATTATTCAGAACAAGAATTAGAGGAGCAAAATACAGAGATTAAAAAAAATCTAGCTTATGTCTTTATACCAATTTTTGTAATGCTTATTTGTATAGGTATTTATCAAAATTATTCTTTGGATTACAAAAGCGAAAGATATATTGAAAGTAAAAAAATAGAATATCAAGGTAAAATAACTGCCAAAGAAGAAGAAGGAGATTTTACAAGAGCTCCTAGATTTATGGTGTTAAATGGCACGAATAAGATCAGAATACCAAATGAAATTTATTATCAAATTGAGATTGGAGATTCAGTAAGTAAAGAGAAAGGAAAAGATTCAGCTTATTATTATTTGAAAAATGGAAAAGTAATTATTCAAGATTGTAATAAGGTAATTAGAGAAGAGTACTTAAAATTAAAAATAGAGAAGTAAAATAGCGCCAGCCAGTAACAGCCGCTAGCCGCTATGGCTGGTAAGTGCTAGTTTGGCGTTTGGTTTACACGAAAAACGTTTATCTTAGTAAGGAAAAATCGTTTCGCTTTGACCGCCACAGTCGGCTAGCGGCGGAACGTTAGTGGCAATGTTAACCAAAAACGCCTAAATAATGAGAGTTTATTATTTCTTTTTGTTAATATCAATTTCATTAACTCAAATTGTTTTTGGACAAGAGAATCAAGTTAAAAAAAATGATTTAGGTGACCTTGTAATTATAACTAATGAAAATGAGTTGGACTGTTTTTACAGAAGTGCTTTGAAATATAATTGCGATTACACTTATTATGTATTTGATAATAAGATTTACTTTTTAGGCTGTAGTTTTATAGATTTTCCTTCAAATGGAAATATGGAAATTATTTATTCTTTTGAACGGTTTTCAATTTTAAATTGTAAAGTTGAATTAAAAATAGAGTTAAAGGAAAGTGTCAATAAAGACAATCGTTTAAGATATATTATTTCTGAAACTGGATTTCTAATTAAGTACAAAAATAATCTAGAGATAGAGAGAATTTCGGTTACAGATATTGATAACAAATATGTATTTCATTAAAAAAAAACACTGCCACTAACAGCCGCTAGCCGCTATGGCTGGTAAGTGCTAGTTTGGTGTTTGGTTTACACGAAAAACGTTTATCTTAGTAAGAAATAATCGTTTCGCTTTATCGCCACAGTCGGCTAGCGGCGGAACGTTAGCGGCTAGCGGTTGACGAGCCGAACGTAAATTTAATTTATGAGAAAACTGTCATCTATATTTTTGGTAATCTTATTCATTGGTTTCGCCTTCATTTGGTTTCTGTACAGTGCTTCTTCGCACAAAGTTTCAAATGAAACGCACCTAGTTCTTGCTTTCATTGAAATTGTACTATTCGCAACTTTTGCAGTCGTAAATCATAAATGGAATATTCTTAGAGTTTGGATTTTAATGCTTGTTGTAGAAACTCTAATTATTTATCGATACAATTTTATACAGCCTGAATGTGAGCCTTGTTTGCCAAATGTATATTGCGAACCCTGTATTTCGGATGAACAAATTATATTGAAATATATTGGAATTAGCATTGCAATTGTTTTCATATTATTGAAAATGATTCAGGGTTTTAAAAATTCCGCCATCCGCTAACAGCCGCTAGCCGCTATGGCTGGTAAGTGCTAGTTTAGTGTTTGGTTTACACGAAAAACATTTATCTTAGTAGGGAAAAATCGTTTCGCTTTGACCGCCACAGTCGGCTAGCGGCGGAACGTTAGTGACAAGGCCATTTAGAACGAAAAAACAATTAAACAATTGTAATTAACAAATTAAAACCAAGTCAATAATGAAAAAAACAATTATAATTTTATTTTGTGTTTTTATGGCACTGTTTTTATTCCTTGCTCTTAGACCTATTTCTGCTGACAGAGGAAATTGTAAAACTATTTCTGGGACAGTTAGCGAAGTGACAGAAGGTGGTGTTAAGGATCTTGTTATTAAACTATCAGGACAAGACGGCATTTTTTATATTAATAGAGGACTTGAGAAAAGATTTAAATTATCTGAATTTACTGCAAGGTTTAAAGGAAGGGAAGTGACTATTTCTTTTGCAGATCATTGGACACCTTTAGACCCGTTGAATAAAACCAAACACATAACAGAATTGACATTTGGGCAAGAAGTTGTTTTTTCAGAGTTAGACTGAAAGCCCAGCCACTAACAGCGATTTGGCGTAATGCCGGGTGCAGTGCTTCATATGACAGTTTTGTGGTAGGTTCAAGTGCGGTTCTTCGATTGAACTTTTGTGCTAAAATCCGCCACTACGCCAAGCCGAGAACCGTTAGTGGCTATTATTAAACTGCTTAAAAACAACTAATCATTTATAAAGAATGCTAGGAAACTGGAAAGGATATTATAGATTTGATAATGAAAGAATTCAGAAAGTAATCGGTTATAATGAAACCGAATTTGAAATTGTAATTGACAAATTTGATGGAAAAGAATTCTTTGGAAAAGTTAATGATGATGAGAAAACCGGCGGGATGAAAGATACTGGTGAAATTATCGGCAGATTAGAAAATAATGAGGTTTACTTTAAAAAATTAATGCCGAGAAATTGTTCAATTGCTTTGAATGGTGAGCGAGTGTATTCCGAAAAAAAACATCCAACTCTTTATTATTCAGGACTACTTTCTGATGATGGAAAAAAGATTGAAGGAAAATGGAAATTCAAAAGGCAACTTGGTTTTATATTTTATATAATTCCAATTATTTATAACCCAGGGAATGGAACATGGAGAATGGAACTGAAATAAAACTGCCTGTAACAGCCGCTAGCCGCTATGGCTGGTAAGTACTAGTTTGGTATTTGGTTTACACGACCCAATCATTGCGAACGGTGCGAAGCAAAAAACATTTATCTTAGTAAGAAAAAATCGTTTCGCATTCACTGAAACAACAAGCCTGCAGAAACCTAAATTACTATGAAGACACAAATAAAAGTAGCTTATTTTTATTTTATTACGGGGCTATTACTTTGCTTTTATTCAATGATAAGTCCAATCAAACACAGTTGGAATATTCAGGACAGCTATTATGTAGTCGAAAATAAAGATTTTGCAATTGTAGTGCTTGTCATTTATTTCTTTTTGGGTAGCGTTTTTCACAGTATAGATAAGTATTTTGGTTTCCGTGTAAAGTTTGTGCAATTCTTACTGTTTACGCTTCCATTTGGATATGATATGTATGTCGATTCTACTAACCTTCACAATTCAGTAAATGATCTATCAAACCCTCAGTCCATTAAGTTGTTTGAATCGTACCTACCGGCAATTGCGTTTTTTACTTTTTTGCTGAGTATTTTATATCTACTAATTTTAATTGGAATTGTAGTTTGGAAAAAAATTAACCGACCTACCCAAAACAACCCATTTAACTCGTAAGTATCAGTTTTTTTAAAATACTTTTGAAAAGTGGGCCAAGCACTACTTTTACTTTAACTTAAGAATTGGATGAAAAATTTATCGAATCAATTATGAACCCTCAAAAAGAATTAGCCAACCGTTTTCGCGAAGTGATTCTTAACGGAACTTGGATCGCCAATACCAATTATAAAAATGAACTTACTACGGTAGATTGGGTCACTGCTACTACAACAATTCAAGGTTTGAATACGATTGCACTTTTGACCCAACATATTCATTATTACATCAAAGGAGTGAAGCAGGTGTTTTTGGGTGGAAAATTAGAGATTAGCGACCGATTCAGTTTTGATTTCCCAGCGGTTCAATCACAAGCGGAATGGGAACAGATTTTACAGCATTTTTTGGAAGATGCCGAAGCCTTTGCACAATGTATTGAGGAAATGGATGATGCCCAACTGCATGCGCCGTTTGTGGATGAAAAATACGGAACTTACCAACGCAATATCGACGGGATGATCGAACATGCCTATTACCATTTGGGACAAATTGTGTTGCTTAAAAAAATAGTACAATCCCCATTGTGATTCTGAAAGAGTCCTGTAAAATACAAATCAGTTGGAGAAGGTACCGATTTTCTCCTTTGGGTTAGAAAAAGCAAGTGCGCCTTTCTTATTGCGGGATTTCGAGACGGTATCCTTTGCTTCGAACAACTACAATGTTTGTTGCAGGATCGTTTTCGAGTTTTTTCCTCAATTTTGAAATAAACATATCCAAACTCCGACTCACAATTACACCTTCGTCTTCCCAAATTTCCTTTTGTAATACGCTTCGCGCTATGGTTTTATTGGGTGCAGCCGCAAACAGGCGAAGTAATCGTGTTTCGGTCCCCGTCAATTCAATGATGGATTCCTGAAAAAGCAATTGTTGTTCTGGTACTTTAAATTCGAATAAACCTAGTGTATAGGAATTACTATTTGAATTAGGGACTACTTGCTTTTGACGGTGTCGTTTTCGAATCATAACAAATAGTACGAGGCTTACGAAGAAACCGATACTTCCCCAAATGATGAATGAAGAATACGCTTTGTTTTCAGGTTTGAATTGCACATTTATCGTGTAACAGGCTTTGGGTTGTTTTCTGCCAAGGCAGGTGATGAGGTCGTTTTTATTTTTTTTCGAAATGGCAAAACTATACACAATGGAATTGGAGTCACAGCGGTACACTTTAATGATGCTTTCGGAGAAATTAGGATCTTTATTCAATAATCGTTGGGCAAGAGCTACCAAGGAATCCGAAGTGAAAGTCAGTTGATTTTCAAACTGAATTTGGTATTCATTTTCATGAATTGTTTGAATCGGCGCCACTCTTGAAATTGAATCACCTGAAAGTAATAACAATTCGTGGCCCATTCGACGCAATAGTACTTCTCGTTTGGCCTTTTCAAACGAAGAATCCTCTTGAGGCACAAATGCCAAGCAAATACATAGACAACTGACGAACAAGAGAAAGAGTACAGTTCTTTTAGTAATAGTAAAAAGCGCAAGGATTGAGTTATGATTCACTACGTAAATACAATTTTTACAAAGTTTACAATTTTATTTACAATTTCGTTGCGGTTCCTCTTAAATTAGCCGTGTAATTTCGCCCTGAACTTTAAAAATAAAAATGATGAAAAGAAGAACAAACAATGGAATAGTAGTGATGCTTGCCATCTTGAGTTTAGGGATTGTAGCTTGTAAAGAAAATCAATCCGAACGAAAATCGCCTACTAAAGTTGAGGGAATACAGCAAAAAGAAAGCGCGATGGCCCAACGCAAAAAATGGGAAGCGTCTCCAGAGGGTATCCAATACAAAAAATGGGAAGCCTCGCCAGAAGGAAAGAAAGTTCGCGCCTGTTTAACAAAAATTCAACCGCGTCTTAAAACTTTTGCTCCCTTAAAAGCCGTGGTTACTTCTCTAACATTTGAACGTGTAAAAGGACAAAAATCGGGTCCAAAATGGCTATTGGTTGCCATAGACGGTGAAACGTATATGTTGCAATTCAGTTTGAAAGATTTTCAGCGATTAAAAAGTTTGAACGTTCAAGATAGCCTGATCATCAAAAGTCGGTACGGCAGTTTTTCACCCAATCATCCCTATTTAATTTTATCCAGCGATTATATTGCCAAAGGCGATAAGGTGTTATACAAGCGCGATACATCAAAGGATAAAAAGTGTTAGTTGGCGGGTTTGATTTTGAGCATTCAGGAACTAATGCTTGTTGTACCAATTATTTCGTACTTTTAGGAAATCAGAACGATTCAACTTTAGAAACAAAATTAGCATAACGGTATGGCACAAATCAATCCGCATATCAATTTCAATGGCAACGCCGCTGAAGCCTTCGCTTTTTATCAATCGGTTTTTGGCGGTTCATTTTCTAAAATTGTGTATTTCAGAGAAATTGCAAGTGCCACTTTTCCTATTCCAGAATCGGAATTAGATAAAATAATGCACATCGCTCTTCCCATTGGGTCAACGGCATTGATGGGGAATGATGTGCCGGAGTTTATGGGAAAAGTAAACGAATTAGAACACCGTTCAAAAATTGTTGTACAAGCGGAAAGTAGGGAAGAGGCCATCCAACTTTACACGGGATTATCACAGGAAGGAACGATTGAAGTACCCATGGATATTCATGGGGAGGTAGTATTTGGAATGTTTCGCGACCGCTTTGGAATTGAATGGATCATTGAGGTGGTTTTATGATTTTTATTTTTTTAAAATAGTAAGCAATTCCAAATTTTCAAATTCAAAATTATAGTTAATATTAAATACATACCATGAGAACCATTCATTATCTTATTTTAGTACTTAGTTTTTCTTCCCTTTCTTGGTCACAGAGTCCGACGACTACTGCAGTGAATACAAAGAATGGTACTGTTGACATCCCGGGTAAGTGGACCGAATTTCATACAGAAGCGAGTTCGGGTCAGACCTATTTAAAAAACGATGAAGGTGTGATTATTGCTGTAGCTTACAATCTAAAAAAGGCGTATCCCTGTTACAAAAGTGGGGTTTCAGATTTTGAAAATGTACAATTGTTTCACCAATGGGATTCCGACTATTACAAGGAGAATAAATACGACACAGCTTTATTAAAAGTCAATGAAGCCAAAATTTCTATTATTTGGAAATTTAATGATAAAAGACGGGATAATGTATTTTTATTTGGTTCTAAGGAAAACTGTTTTCTCAATCTAATGGTTTACACGGACCTTTGGGAGGAATCAAAAAAAATAAGCTTTCTGGAGGAATGGTATGCCTTGAATACGAAATAAGTATTTTTGCTCAGTTGTTTGCCAAACCCATAAAATGGAAATGAATAAACTGCCTAAATATAAAATTTTCGGAATAGCTATAGTGGGCGCTTTTTTACCTTGTGTGCTGCTTGTACTTATTTCTATGATGTTTTATGGATCTCAATTTCCAATTGTTAAATACTACTATTTGCAGGCGAGTTTTGCGCATAAAACGGGTGATTTATCAGACGCTTTATACAATTATAATGAAGTAATTCGTCGCGATAAAAATTACATTAACGGTTACATTTCAAGAGGAAGTTTATTTTTGGATCAGAAAAAATATAAGCAAGCCATTGACGATTATTCGCATGCTTTACAATTGCAACCTCAAAATGAAGAAGCGTATGCCTACAGAGGTAGGGCTTTTTATGAAATAAAAAATAATAAAGCAGCCCTAGAGGATTATAATTTATCCCTTCAAATCAATCCAAATTTTGCGTATGCTTACACCCAACGGGCGTTATTAAAATATACGCAATTGCATGATTTTCAAGGTGCTTGTGAAGATTTGAATCGTGCCGCTGAATTGGGAGATTCAGATGCTAAAGCGCATCTTGAAAATAAAGTATGCGAATTTGATTAAATCGAAAAGGCAAAAGACCGTTTATAAACAAGAATCCCTTACGTGAAAGTAAGGGATTTTTTTATGCAGTTTCTGAAAATTGGGATTCGTAGAGTTTTTTATAATACCCGTTTTCCAATTGCAGTAAGGTGGCATGATTGCCCGACTCTACAATTTGTCCGCGCTCCATCACGATAATTTTGTCAGCATTTACGATAGTGGCCAAACGATGGGCAATCACAATGGAGGTTCGTCCTTCTGTTATCGTATCAGTTGCTTTTTGAATCAATTCCTCGGAATGGGTATCAATAGAAGAAGTTGCTTCATCTAGGATCAAAATACTCGGATTACTCACATACGCACGAAGAAAAGCAATCAATTGACGCTGACCCGATGACAACATCACACCGCGTTCTTTGACATCGTGATCGTAATTCCCGGGTAGCGACATGATGAATTCGTGAACACCAATTTTCTTGGCCGCAGCAATCACCGTTTCCCGACTGATTGCTGGATTCCCCAACGTAATGTTGTTGTAAATAGAATCAGCAAATAAGAACACATCTTGAAGTACGACCCCAATTTGGCGGCGCAAACTTTCTAAGGTAAACGCATCGATATTGGTGCCGTCAATGGTGATCGAACCGGAGTCGATTTCATAAAAACGATTCAATAAATTGATGATGGTCGATTTTCCAGCGCCTGTGGCACCTACAATGGCGATGGTCTGACCCGGTTGGACTTTTAAATCAATGCCTTTCAATACTTCTTCACCTGGAATATAACTGAATCGCACGGCTTTAAGTTCGATTTTTCCTTTAAAATGTTCGGCAACAACTGTCCCGTCCACTTGTTTTTCTTCTTGTAAATCCAAGACATCAAACACACGATTGGCAGAAATCATACCCATTTGCATCTCATTGAATTTATCGGCAATTTGGCGCAACGGATTGAAAAGCATTCCGATGAACATAGTGTAGGAAAACAAGTCCCCGAAGGTGGTGAACTTATCGCCGTCTAAAATACGTACACCTCCGTATAACACGACTAAGGCCAAACACAAGGATGAGATGATGTCTGCGATAGGGAAGAAGATGGAGTTGTATAAAATGGTCTTTATCCATGCTTTGTTGTGCTTTTCATTAATCTCTTTGAATTTTAGGTACTCAATATCCTCGCGATTAAACAACTGAACAATCTTCATCCCCGTCACGCGCTCTTGAACAAAAGTATTCATGTTGGCGACTTGGGTTCTAACTTCTTCGAAGGCTACCTGCATTTTGCGTTGAAAAACGCGGGTGACATAGACTAAGATAGGCATGGCGGCGACCACAATGAGTGTAAGGCGCCAATTCATGTAAAACATAAATCCGAGCACCACCACCATTTTCAACAAATCACTGATGATCATGAACAATCCTTGACTGAAGATACGGGCAATTTGTTCAATATCTGATACTGTTCGAGTCACCAATTGTCCCACAGGTGCCGTATCGAAATATTTCATTCGGAAGCGCAACAAATGGTGGAATAATTTTAGGCGGATATCCCGAATGATATTTTGGCCTAAAATATTGGCCCAATACACAAAATAGAATTGGAATAAACCTTCTAGGATTAAAACAACCCCCATTAAGCAAACGTACAAGAGTAAACCTTGTGCATCTTTGGGATCAATATATAAATCGACAGTTTTTTTTAATAAAAAGGGGCGGAGAGCCGTGACAATAGATAATAAAATCGCAGCCGCAATCACACCGCGAAATAACAGGCGATAGGGCTGAGTGAATTTCAAAATTCTCCGGAATAATTGGGAGTCAAAGGCTTTGGCTTTCATAGTTTTAATCGTTCCTGAAAAGGAATATAGGGATAATGAACTTCAGTAAGGTATAAACCGTGAGCAGGGACAGAAAATCCGGCTTTGCTACGGTTCTTACTCGCTACTATCACTTCTAAATCGGTTAGACTTATTTTGCCTAAACCCAAATCTATCAGAGTTCCCACGATGGCACGCACCATATTGCGCAAAAACCGATCCGCTGAAATGGTAAAAATAAGCTGATTGCCCTGTTGTTGCCATTCTGCATGTTCGATGACACAATTAAACGTTTTGACATCGGTATGCACTTTGGAGAAACATTCAAAGTCGGTATGGGTTTTCAATACCGCACAACCTTCATTCATGGCCTTCAAATTTAACGCGTGTGGATAGTACCAACTGTCTTCGCATTCAAAAGCGCTTTTGCGGGTATGGATATGGTATTCATAGGTGCGACGCGTAGCATCAAAACGGGCATGGGCATCGGAATGAACGGGATACAAATCGAATAAGGCAATATCTTTCGGGAGATACGCATTTAATTTTTTGAGTAGCACAGGAATATCCAATTCGCCCTCATAATCAAAATGCGCAAACATTTGCCGTGCGTGTACTCCGGTGTCGGTTCGACCTGCACCTGTAGCATCAATGGGAGTGCGCAAAAGAAGCGACAACGCCTTGTTCAAGGTTTCCTGAACAGATGCGGCATTGGGTTGGTATTGCCATCCGTGGTACGCCGTGCCTTTGTATGCAAATTCGATGAAATATCTCAAAATTCAACTTGGGTTTAACGGGAGCAAAGGTACGAAGATTTGTGTAGCTAAAAGTGAATCATTTCTTAAGAAAAGAATGTAAATTGCATCCTTTTTGAAATCTATCGTATGCGGAAAATTCTCTTATTATCGGATACCCACAGTCATATCGACGAGCGCATCATGAAGCATGTAATGTGGTCGGATGAAGTTTGGCATGCAGGCGATATTGGAGATTTAAAAGTTACAGATTCACTGAAGGCAGTTCGTCCCTTACGAGCGGTTTATGGAAATATTGACGACCATCAAGCCCGAGCTGAATTCCCGTTACACCATCGGTTTTGGTGTGAACAAGTTGCTGTTTGGATAACACATATTGGCGGCTATCCCGGTAAATATAATCCCGCGATTCGACAAGAAATTTTGACCAATCCACCCCAACTTTTTATTTGTGGGCATTCCCATATTTTGAAAGTACAATTTGATAAAACATTGAATTTACTTCATCTTAATCCAGGAGCTGCCGGTGTACATGGTTTTCATCAAGTACGCACGATGTTGCGTTTTGTGATTGACGGCGATAAAATCAAGGATATGGAGATTGTGGAGTTGGGGAAGCGGGGTGGCAGTGAACAGTAATCAGTAATCAGTGAACAGTAATTAGTAATCAGTGATCAGTATTCCGTGTTTTTAGTTAATTTAAAATTTATAATTTACAATTCATAATAATTAAACAAAACGCCTTTCCGGAGAAAGGCGTTTTGTTTAAAATAAATAACCGAGTGAAAATTGGACCACGGCATTTTTTACATCGGCATCGCGTTTGGGTTCGGTGAGTCCGGCCGCATAACGCCCGGATACGAAGAGGCCATTGGTGATTTTATAACTTAATCCACCCGCTACAGCAAAGTCAAACGTATTGGAGTCGCCGAGGCTTACATTGTTCCGTTGACTCACTAATACCGACGCTTGGGGTCCTAATTCGAGGCTTAGTCGATTTTTAGTCAAGTAAAATTTAGCCAACACAGGAACGGACAAATAGCCCAGTTCATTTTTGATTTGCGTGCCCAAGCCTTTGAGTTCAGATCCTTGTGTTGAGTACAGCAATTCGGGTTGGAACGATAAGTTTTCGAAAACTTTAATTTCAGTGACTAAACCGGCGTGGTAACTGGTCAACGTATTGAAATCCACATTTTGGATATTTCCGCCTTGATAATTGGCAAAATTGACACCGGCTTTGAGTCCGAACTTCACCACTTGCGCTTGTAAGGAACTCCCTCCTAAAGCGAATACGAGCATTACAATTATTTTTTTCATAGGTTTCATTTATGGAATTAAAACGATAACGGTCTAGAAATAATTGTGCCAAATATGGAATAGTAGAAATAAAAAAAATCCGTTTCGACAAGGAAACGGATTTTTAACGCACTAATAAACTAAGTTTACAGGTTTATCGGATACGGTCCACTGATTTTACGAGATCTTCATCCTTTTTGATGGCTTTATTCGCTAAAACCAGCATGACGATAGAAAAAATAGGAAGTAACATCCCAATACCCTTCTCAGAAACGGCAGGCGTTTCTCCGGATACGTTAAGCGAACGGTAAATCAATAATCCTAATAAAATTAAATTTAATATCATGGCCAGTCTGTTAAAAACAAACTGTTGTTTACGATTTTTAAAACTAATTAAACTCATGGCGACAACCGCAGTTGCTGCTCCTGATAAAGCTAAGTATTTGAAATCCATAGCGAAGTAGAACGGTTTGCCATTATCCAACGTCCATAGCGGGAATACATAACCTAGAAATCCGGTGAGGATAACCGACAATGACATGTAAACCGTTTGAATTCGTTGAAACATTTTTTAATTTTTAAGTGGTCCAAAAATAGTATTTCTTTTTTGAAAAAACTATTGCACGCTTAATTTTTATTCGTATTATTGCATTGCAATTCCGTAAATACTTCATGCTCACGGAATTTATTCTAACAAAAAACTCCACACCTTTATCTAACACCAGATAATCTACTAATTTAAATGCTTTGTAACTATTTATGTTTGACATTTCAAAGTTAAAAACCATGAAGCTTTCTGAGCTTCAGGAGATTGCCAAATTGGCCCAAACGATCAAATTCGCCGGAGTAAAAAAAGAAGAACTTATCGATCGAATTATAGCCCATCAAAACGCGAGTGAGTCCGGTGCTTCGCCTGTAGAAGATACTGAGAAAAGAGGTCGTCGACCGCGCATGCAGTCGGCAGAAATGCCCCAAGAAACGCCCCAAGATTTATTTACTGCTCCAGATAATGCAACTCCTGTTGTTGAAAGTGAAGGGAAAAAGCGTGGACGTAAGCCCAAAGCAGTTACTGAAACGCCAGCGGCTGAAACAAATAATGAAACCCAAGCTGTTGAAGAACCCAAAAAAGAAGGTCGTTTTCAACAGCGTGATCGCAATAACCGTCCCGATTTTAATCGGTCTAAAGAGCAACGACCCAATGCTCCAGTAGAGTACGAGCCGTTTATGCCTCCGCAAATCACCACGGAATCGCTTCCAACAGATTTTACTGACAATTCTCGCAATCCGCGACAAGAGAACCGAAAAGGGCCACAAGATAATGCACCACAGAAAGTCAGACCTCAGTTTGTGCCACCTGGACCCAGTGCTGATTTACCCCCGATCCAAGAGTCGGCAATGCCTCATGGCAATGGAAATGCTAATCAAAATGGAAATGGGAACAATCCCAATAACCAGAATCAAAATAATAAGTTTAAAAAGACACAAAACGTTCGCGATGCCGATTATGAATTTGATGGTATTATCGAATGTGAAGGCGTATTGGAAATGATGCCTGATGGCTATGGTTTCTTGCGCTCTTCGGATTATAACTATTTAGCCTCTCCCGATGATATTTATTTATCGACTTCCCAAATTCGTTTGTTTGGATTAAAAACAGGAGATACCGTAAAAGGAGTGGTGCGTCCACCGAAGGAAAGTGAAAAATTCTTCCCGTTGGTGAAAGTGTTGAAAATAAACGGACATGATCCACAAGTGGTGCGTGACCGTGTGTCGTTTGACCACTTGACACCGATTTTTCCACAAGAGAAATTCAAAATGGATGCAAAGCAAGCTTCGGTTTCAACACGCATTATTGATTTGTTTTCTCCAATTGGAAAAGGACAACGCGGGATGATTGTGGCCCAACCGAAAACGGGTAAAACGATGTTGTTGAAAGACATTGCTAATGCCATTGCTGCTAACCATCCCGAAGTGTATTTGTTGGTGTTGTTGATTGACGAACGTCCGGAAGAGGTAACCGATATGCAACGCAGTGTGCGCGGGGAAGTGATTGCTTCTACGTTTGACCGCGAACCCCAAGAGCACGTAAAAATTGCCAACATCGTTTTGGAAAAAGCGAAGCGTTTGGTAGAGTGTGGTCATGATGTGGTGATTCTTTTGGATTCGATTACGCGTTTAGCACGTGCATACAATACGGTGCAACCCGCTTCAGGAAAAGTCTTGAGTGGTGGGGTGGATGCCAATGCACTTCAAAAACCAAAACGTTTCTTTGGTGCGGCTCGTAATGTTGAAAATGGCGGATCGTTGAGTATCATTGCTACGGCATTGACAGAAACCGGTTCGAAAATGGATGAGGTAATCTTTGAAGAATTTAAGGGAACGGGTAATATGGAATTGCAGTTGGATCGTAAAATTGCCAACCGTCGTATATTCCCAGCGATTGACCTTACGTCTTCGAGTACGCGTCGTGACGACTTGTTATTGGATGAGAAAACGTTACAACGCATGTGGATCCTTCGCAAGTTCTTAGCGGATATGAATCCGGTGGAGGCGATGGATACCATCAATGATAAAATTAAAAAGACGCGTTCGAATGACGAGTTTTTAATCTCGATGAACGATTAATAGTTTCCGAGTGGATTCGGGTAAACCTAACAAGTTTTCAAACTTGTTAGGTTTTTTTTATGCAATTACGTGAGGTTTCACCGGACTTGCGATAGGGATTGAGGCCTTGTTGGAGCTCGCCGGAGGCACGAAGGCAGCGACGGCCGAAAGCCCGACCCGTAAGGGATCGCCTTGAGGAGTAAACAGTATACAGTATTCAGTAATCAGTGGGCACTGATCAGTGGCAAAAAAAAAGAGCCGCGGGTGCGACTCTCATTCTTATTTTTATGTTGATTATTCCATGGCAGCTAGGTAGCGCTCGGCGTCAAGTGCGGCCATACAGCCCGTTCCAGCAGCGGTAATCGCTTGACGGTACACGTGATCGGCAGCATCTCCAGCAACGAATACACCCGGGACATTGGTTTTTGATGTGCCTGGCGTATTTACGATATACCCTGTTTCATCCAAGGCGATATAGTCTTTGAAAATTTCGGTATTGGGTTGGTGACCGATGGCAACGAAGAATCCCGTAGCCGGAATTTCGCGTTCTTCCCCAGTAGTTCGGTTGGCTACTTTGACGGCATGCACCACTTGACCGTCACCTAATACTTCAACAGTTTCGGTATGCATTAAAATTTCGATATTCTCGGTTTTGCGTACGCGCTCTTCCATAATACGCGAGGCACGGAATTTCTCGCTACGCACCAACATGGTTACTTTTTTACACATTTTAGAAAGGTAGTGTGCTTCTTCACAAGCGGAGTCACCTGCTCCGACAATCACTACTTCTTGGTTGCGGTAAAAGAATCCGTCGCAAACGGCGCAAGCGGAAACACCACCACCCATTTGCAAATAGTGTTGTTCTGAAGGTAACCCTAAATATTTGGCTGAAGCACCAGTAGAGATGATTACCGTTTCACAATGAATTTCTTTGTTGTCGTGGATCCAAACTTTGTGTGTGGGTCCGCTGAAATCTACTTTTGTTACCCAGCCGTCACGGATATCGGCACCAAAACGTTTGGCTTGTTCTTGCAATTGTACCATCATTTCGGGTCCGGTCACTCCCTCAGGATAGCCGGGGAAATTCTCTACTTCGTTGGTTGTCGTCAGCTGACCACCGGGTTGTGTCCCTTGGTAAAGTACGGGATTCATATTGGCACGAGACGCGTAAATAGCTGCGGTATATCCCGCAGGTCCGGAGCCAATGATAAGGCATTTTACTTTTTCTATTGTATCTGACATGATTGAATTAATTTTAAGCGACACAAAGTTACTTTTTTAATGTTAGTTTTTATGTCGGCTCCAAATTATAATTAACAATTCAAAGATAGAAAGTGTTTATAGGTTGAAAATAAAGGGTTACTAAAGCAAAATTTGTGGTTTAATAATGAATTTTAAATTAGAACACAGATTAGTGCGTTTGAATAAAATGCAAATTATTTTTAGAGTACTAATTACTGAATACTGATTACTGAATATTGATCGCTGAAATTCCTTCACTCAAAAGTAAACTTTTGGCTGCTATGGCAGGATTAAAGATCCTGTAGGTGGTTTGTTACTCGAAGAAAAGTGCGACTACGTCTACACTTTTTTTTTACGTTTCACTTCGCTCAAAAGTAAGCTTTTGGCTGCGATGGCAGGATTAAAGATCCTGTAGGTGGTTTGTTGCTCGAAGAAAAACAGCTACTTCGTAGCAATTTTTTTGATTGTATTCTTCGCTACAAAGTGAACTTTTGGCTGCTATGGAAGGATTAAAGATCCTGTAGGTGGTTTGTTGCTCTAAGAAAAACAGCTACTTCGTAGCAATTTTTTTGTTTGTATTCTTCGCTACAAAGTGAACTTTGCGCTCAGTATACTAACAAAAAAAACCGGACATTGTCCGGTTTTTCTTCGGTCGGGGTGGCAGGATTCGAACCTGCGGCCTCCTGCTCCCAAAGCAGGCGCGATAACCGGGCTACGCTACACCCCGATGGCGTATTGCGGTGCAAATATAGACTTTTTTTTGAGATTGTCGTCAGGAAATGTCAGAAATTATTTCAAAGGTTTTTTGGATAATACCGCACTGTCTGTAAATACTTTTAAATCAATCTTTTGATCGCCATACAAATCCAAGTGCGATTTTCCTGCACAAGATAAGGTAAGTTCTTTGGAAACATGAACAGATGCTCTGGAATAGGATTCTGTGGTGATATCGGCTATTTTGGCTACCAAGTTTTTTCCGGTAAAATTGGCATTGTTGTCGATGCGTAATTTCATTTCTTCAATATCACCTTCTACCTCTGCGCTTGATTTTTGGTACAAGTCAAAAGTCAATTCATTGGACACAATCAATGCTTTGGAAGTTGCATTTTTGCTGAGATTGATACGCGTATTTTCGTTTTTAAGATTCAATTCCGATTTGGATTGATCGTTGGCTATCAAGTTGAATTTTTTGCATTTCGCATTGATATACAATTTCGAATCGTCAAAACTACTGAAGCTAATTTCATCCAAATTCATTTCGGCTAAAGCACTCACAGAAGCGTCATTCTTGGTCGCGACTTCTTTAAATTCATCGGTGTAAATCACGCGAATACTTAATTTTTTATACCCAAAAGCACTTTTTAGGGTTGATAGACGTAACTGACTCCCCACGACACTGATTCCGATGGCATCGTGTAAGTTATCGTCGGCTTCAATTTCTAAACCGCATTCGTTGCCTTTGATTAAGGTAACTTCTAAATTGTCGGAGACTTCAAGTGAAGTGAAGTTTTCAATTTTCTTTTGTTCGATTGTGACAATTTTCGAACCTTTTACTTTTTCCTTTTTTTGTGCGAATGTAGTTAAGGATATACTTAGAAATATAAAGAAGACTATGCGTTTCATGTTTGTTGATTTTGCTCCCAAAATTATAAAAACTTATGATTTTTTCGATTTTAATTTTAACGTCCATTCGAAGTCCATCACCGAGACTACATCGCCTTTTTCATCACACCCTGTCGATTGTAGCCAAATCGTTTGGCCTTCTCCTGTAGCAATTGTTCGGACAATCGCTTGTTCAATTTGGTCACCTTGATTACAAGTGAAGGTGATTTTTCCTGTCGCTTTTTTGGTGTACGTTGCTTTATTATTGAGAACCAACATCGAAATGGATTGACCGCTTTTTTTTATTTGAAGCATCACAAGTGCGCCAGTAGTCAGTTCAGCCGCCATGGCTTGCACAGCAAAATACATGGATTGAAATGGATTTTGAGAGATCCAACGGTGTCGCACAGTAGCCACACATTCCTTTTCATTAATAGCCGTAGTGCGCACCCCACATAAAAAGGCGGAGGGGAGTTTAAACGCTAAAAAGAGGTTTAGTTTTCGGGGTGTAAATTGCATAAAGCCTTTATTTTTCAGTAAATATAGCGATTATGAGAGGAATTATCACTTTTTGTTATTTGTTAATATTTTGTTAAATCTTAGTACTTTGCAATACATAATACTAGTTTTTGGTTGTATCTTTGCTAAAGAAAATAATAGCTTATCAAAAGTATTATAGAGTTTCAATCATCATCAAAAATCAAATCACATGACAACGAACGAACGTAACACCGCAACATTACTGCACTTGAGTGCTTTGACGCAGTATTTATTTCCCTTGGCTAATTATATAATTCCTACCGTTATTTGGTCATCTAAAAAAGAAAATTCGCCCTTTATCGATCAAACGGGTCGTCGCGTAATGAATTTTCAATTGAGCATTTTGGTCTACATGTTTCTTTTAGGAATCGTAGGTGTATTTTTAGTAGTGGGTGCATTAATTAACCACGGCGGAGAATTTACCATTGATAGTGACGAAATTCACATCGGGAATTTTATGGCCCAAGAATGGACAGCATGGTTTGTTACAGGTATTGTTTCCTTCGTGCTTTTGGGAATTCTGAAATTCGCTGAGTTCGTCTTAATCATCTATGGAGCCGTAAAAGCATCCAATGGTTTATTGTATTCATATCCACTTTCCATTCCATTTTTTAAAGTGGGTTCGATAAAAGAGGATGAGAAAATGGAATCCTCTGATGCATCCAATCTAGAAAATCATCATCAATCATAATCACAATCATCAATCAAAAAACGAACGCCCTATGGGTTTTAAAATTTAGTTTTCACTATGAACATCGAGAACACAAAAGCGCAAATGCGTAAAGGGGTTTTGGAGTTCTGCATTTTATCGGTTTTAAAAGATAAAGAAGCATACACCTCCGAAATTCTAGACACGTTAAAAGAAGCCAGATTACTGGTGGTAGAGGGGACAGTGTATCCGCTGTTGACCCGATTAAAAAACGACGGCTTACTCAACTACCGTTGGGAGGAATCTACTTCAGGGCCACCGCGTAAATATTACGAGCTGACCGAATTAGGAAAAACATTTTTAAACGAATTAAACGGTACCTGGACCGAATTGTCCGATGCTGTAAACATTATCACTAAACAAAACCAATAATCATGAACAAGACAGTAAATATCAATATAGGAGGGTTATTCTTCCACATCGATGAAGATGCGTATCAAAAGCTTTCACGCTATTTTGACGCCATCAAGAATTCGTTGACTGATGCTACCGGCAAAGATGAAATCATGAAAGATATTGAAATGCGTGTAGCTGAATTATTTGCCGAACGTCAACAATCAGATAAACATGTAATCAACTCAAAAGATGTTGATGAAGTGGTTAATGTGATGGGGCAACCCGAAGATTACCGTTTGGATAACGAAGAAAAAACCAAGTCGGAACCTGAATTTAAATATCCGTTACCTCCCAAACGTAAAAAATTATACCGGGATAAAGACCGCGGTTTATTGGGCGGTGTTTGTACCGGATTAGGACATTATTTTGGCGTAGATGCTGTTTGGTTTAAATTGTTTTTCTTAATCCTTGCCTTTGGATTTGGTACCGGTTTCTTGGCCTATATTATTCTTTGGATTGCGATGCCTAAAGCCGTTACTACTTCTGAAAAACTAGAAATGACGGGCGAACCGGTGACCATCACCAATATTGAAAAGAAAGTGCGTGAGGAGTTTGAGAGTGTTTCTCAAAAATTTCAAAACGCCGATTATAACGAATTGGGGCAAAAGGTAAAACACGGTGCCGAGGATATCGGGGATCGCTTGGGAAACGTATTTCAATCGTTTTTCAAAGTCTTCGCTAAAATCATAGGTGCTTTTATCTTGATTTTCTCTTCCTTGGCTTTCTTTGGTTTTTGTGTGGCTTCGGTTATCTTAATTTTTACTTCCCAATTGCCTCAAAATGCAGCCATTAATATGATCGTGACGCCGTTAGGTTTAGAAACGCCATTTTGGTTGCAAGGGATTTTATTGTTCTTGTGTTTTGGTATTCCATTTTTCTTCTTGATGATGTTGGGGATGAAGTTATTAGTAACCAATATGCGTCCGATGAATAACGGAATTAAGTATACTTTACTAGCGGTTTGGATTGTAGCCGTTGGGGTGTTGATCTCGATTATCATCAATGAAGTGACGCAAACAGCTTTTGAAGGAAAAGATGTGATTAAAGAACAAATCGCTTTACAACCCAACGATACATTAACCATCAAATTTGTGAACAACGAGTTTTATGACAAAGACGCGAGTCCGAGACACAATGACTTTTGTTTGTTGACCAATGAAAAGAACAAAGAAGTGATCTATTCCAACGAAATCCGTATGCATGTTATGGAAACTGACGAAGCCCAAGCGTATTTGCGCATCGAGAAATTGGCGGTAGGTAAATCGGCTGGTGAAGCCAACTCAAGAGCACACAAAATTGATTATGGGTATAAAATACAAGGGAATCAATTGTTGTTGGACAACTACTGGATCACCGAAATCAACAACAAATTCAGAAAGCAAAAAGTAGAAATTTACATCTATTTGCCCAAAGGAACCTTGTTTAAAGCCGACGGTACGGTGCGTCATTACGATTGGAGTGACGATGAGTATTTCAACTTGCATTACAGCTCTGACGATTATTTATACCGTGTGGACGAACATAAAATTCGTTGTGTGAATTGTCCCCCAGACGAAAATGAGTTTAATGATGTGATTGATACCGAAGAAGTTGAGCAAGTGAATGATTCTACGGATCGTGTCACAGTCAAAGTGAACGGGGTTGAAATTATTAAAGAACAAAAGTCAGGCGAAAAAGGAAGTTTGACCATCAATAAAGACGGAATAGTAATTAAAAAATCCAACTAATATGGTACGAGTTGTCGTGTATTGCACAAAATTTATCGTAGCCTTAATCACAGTTTTGTTGATGGCTTCTTGTAACTCTTCGTTTTTAAACGGAGTGCAAGGGAATGGAAATGTAACCACTGAAAAGCGGGATATCAAAGCAAAATTTACCGGAATTGAAGCGAGTACCGGACTAGAAGTCGAGGTTTCACAAGGCGATTCAATTAAAGTTGAAGTAGAAACTGATTCCAACTTGCAACAATATGTGGTAGCCAAAGTAGAAGGATCTGATTTAAAATTGTATGTGGATCATAGCATCAATAATGCAGAAATCTTAAAGGTATATGTCACTTTACCGGAATTAAAAAAAGTAAATTGTAGCAGTGGTTCCAATGTTCATTTTAATACAGTAATGAAAGGTTTGAATTTGCGATTGGATGCGAGTAGTGGTTCACATTTGGAAGGAAAAGTAGAGTACGATGCTGTCGATGCAGAAACGACCAGCGGGAGTTCGATGGACTTAAAAGGCATTGCCTTGAAACTGAACACATCGAGTTCGAGCGGCAGTACATTGGAAGCCAATAATTTGGTCGCGAATGAAGTTAGAGCCGACGCGTCGAGCGGCAGCAGTATTCGGGTGCAAGCGCGTTTGAAGTTGAATGCTTCCGCTTCTAGTGGTGCCTCGGTGAACTATACTGGAAAAGCGACTTCCATCACCAAAGACGAATCTTCGGGTGGAAGTGTTAGTAAAATCGAATAATTTGTTTTTTTGCGTAAAAGGTCCTGGCTTCGGCTGGGATTTTTTTTTGCACCAACTGCGATAGGGATTGAGGCCTTGTTGGAGCTCGCCTGAGGCACGAAGGCAGCGACGGCCGAAAGCCCGACCCGAAGGGGATCGCCCAAGCCTAAACATTCGTTAAACCTTTGGTAGGAAAGCGAGTGTTTTGGAATGGTTTCGATAATTTTGAAAAAAAATAAGAATCATGACCATTTTGATTACGGGCGGTACCGGACTCATAGGAAGCGAATTGACGCGGGTTTTACAGGCGAATGGGCATACTGTACATTGGTTGTCTACACGAAAAAGTAATTTGCCGCAATCGTCTACTTTGAAAGGATTTTATTGGAATCCCGCCGAAGGGAAAATTGATACGGCTTGTTTTGAAGGGGTAACGACTATTGTCCATTTGGCCGGAGCGAGCATTGCCAAACGCTGGACTGCCGCTTACAAACAAGAATTATTGGAAAGCAGAGTACTGAGTGCCAATCTGTTGTTTTCGGCATTAAAAAAATATCCAGAGCACCAAGTTCGGCATTATATTTCCGCTTCGGGCGTTGCGATTTATCCGGATTCCCCAACCGAGACCTACACCGAATCTTCGACGGCAATCGATCGCGGATTTTTGGGAACATTAGTCAGTCGATGGGAGGAAAGTGCCCATCAATTTGAAACGCTAGGACTATTAGTTTCCAAAGTGCGAACCGGAGTGGTTTACGCCAAAAAAGGAGGCGCATTGGAACCCATTGTTAAACCGATAAAATGGGGTTTGGGTTCTGACTTTGGTTCGGGGAAACAGCGCCAATCGTGGATTCATTTGACGGATATTGTTCGTTTATATACATGGATTATTGAGCATGCGCACACGGGAATTTTTAATGGCGTAGCTCCGGATACGGTAACCCAACATGAACAAACACGCTGTATTGCAAAGGTAGTGGGTAAACCTGTTTTTTTACCCGCTGTACCGCGTTTTGTGATGCGGATGGTGTTGGGAGAAATGCATGAATTGTTGTTTAACGATAAAGCGATTCAACCCGAGCGGGCCTTACAGATGGGATTTGCGTTTGACTTTCCCGACTTGCAAAGTGCGATGGAAGATTTATTAAAATAAAAAAAGCCCCACGAATTTGAAGTGGGGCTTTTTGTATGTGGTGAATTAATAATTAAAGATGATTTTTCGTGTTGTTGTATTCAAATGTACATTTTTCCCATTGGGTTCCCTCTTAAAAAAGTATTAAAATTTGAATACACGGTTTGAACCTATTGCAATACTTAAATTTTTATTGCGTGACAATTTGACATTTTTAAAGAAATGGCAGTACTTTTGCACGGCAATTTGCGAAGCAAACGCTTACCATGAAATTCAACAACCCATTTAAAGGAAAAAATACGATGAATACTGAAAATACCGGAAACCAAAATCCGGAATTGGAAAACGAACTTAATCCGGAAACCCCTACAACTGACACTCCTGAAGTGGAGGCTGCTGAAGAATTGACAGTGGAACAACAATTGGAAGAGCAATTGGCGCAAGAAAAAGATAAATTTTTGCGTTTGTTTGCCGAGTTTGAAAATTACAAAAAACGCACGACTAAAGAGCGTATAGATTTGTTTAAAACGGCCAATCAAGAAGTGTTGCAAGCGATGTTGCCCGTTTTGGACGATTTTGACCGAGCGATGCAACAAATCAGCAAATCGGAAGACGAAGCATTGGTAAAAGGTGTCGAATTGATTCATGAAAAATTGAAATCGACATTGGTGGCCAAAGGATTGGAACACGTTGAATTAAAAGCCGGCGATGAATTTAATGCTGATTTTGCAGAAGCAATTACGCAGATTCCTGCACCCTCTGCGGATTTGAAAGGGAAGATTGTCGATGTGATTGAAAAAGGCTATAAATTAGGCGATAAAATTATCCGATTCCCGAAAGTGGTGATTGGACAATAATAGAGAATTATGAGCAAAAAAGACTTTTACGAAATATTAGGCATCAGCAAAGGCGCTTCCGCGGAGGAAATTAAAAAGGCTTACCGTAAGAAAGCGATTGAATTTCACCCCGATAAAAATCCAGGAAATAAAGATGCTGAAGAAAACTTCAAATTAGCTGCTGAAGCCTATGAAGTATTGAGTGATCCCGATAAAAAGGCGCGTTATGATCAATACGGTCACGCCGCATTTGATGGTGCGGGCGGATTTGGTGGCGGTCATCACATGAACATGGATGATATCTTCAGTCAGTTTGGAGATATTTTCGGTGGGGCTTTTGGCGGTGGATTCGGCGGTGGATTCGGCGGTGGCGGAACCCGCAGAATGAAAGGAAGCAATTTACGTATCAAAGTAAAATTGACTTTGGACGAAATTGTGAACGGTGTAGAGAAAAAAGTAAAAGTAAAACGCAAAATTCAAGCGCCAGGCGTGCGTTATAAAACCTGTCCAACCTGTAATGGGGCGGGGCAAGTATTGAAAGTAACCAATACGATTTTAGGGCGCATGCAAACGGCAACCACCTGTCATGTATGCGGCGGTTCAGGGCAAACCATTGAAAGTAAGCCCACCAATGCCGATGCCCACGGAATGCTCATGGAAGACGAAACCGTATCGATCAAGATTCCAGCTGGTGTGGCTGATGGCATGCAATTGAAAGTTTCTGGCAAAGGAAACGATGCTCCAGGAAATGGTATTCCCGGAGATTTAATTGTGGTCATTGAAGAAGTGGAACACGAATTCTTGAAACGTGAGGGCGAAAACTTACATTACGATTTGTATATCAGCTTTGCGGAAGCGGCTTTAGGGGTTTCTAAAGAACTCGAAGCGGTGAATGGAAAGGTGCGTATCAAGTTGGACGAAGGCATCCAATCGGGTAAAATTTTGCGCTTAAAAGGAAAAGGGATTCCGAGCTTAAATAGTTATGGTAATGGCGATTTATTGGTGCATGTAAATGTCTGGACGCCAAAATCATTAACGAAAGAACAGCGTCAATTTTTTGAAAAATCATTAACCGACGAAAACTTCATTCCGAAGCCCGAAAAGAGTGAAAAATCTTTTTTTGAAAAAGTTAAAGATATGTTTTCGTAGTTAAAAAAATAATTTTACTTTTGAGGTATTACTTGGAAACAGGTAATTTCTTTTTCATAGCAATTTTTCCCATCCTTGTGTCACCATAAGGGTGGGTTTTTTCTTTTATAACTGCTGATTATTCGTGGAATTGCGTATTTTTACCCGAAGAATTTTTGAATCCTATGAGTTCGATTTTAGAAGTCCAAAATGTGGTCAAGCAATACGGCGATTATACCGCATTGAATTCCGTTTCACTCACCGTTCCGAAAGGAAGTATTTATGGTTTATTGGGTCCGAATGGTGCGGGTAAAACCTCGCTGATTCGTATCATCAATCAAATCACTATGCCCGATAGCGGCGTGGTTTTATTGGATGGTGAACCCTTAAAACCCGATCATGTGCATGTAATTGGTTACATGCCCGAAGAACGTGGTTTGTACAAAACCATGAAAGTAGGGGAGCAATGTTTGTATTTGGCCCAGTTAAAAGGCTTGTCCAAACAAGATGCCAAAGCACAATTGAAATATTGGTTTGAAAAGTTTGAAATCGAGGCGTGGTGGGATAAGAAGATTCAGGAGTTGTCCAAAGGGATGGCGCAAAAAGTACAGTTTATTGTCACGGTTTTGCACCAACCCAAGTTGTTGATTTTAGACGAACCTTTTTCTGGATTTGATCCCGTGAATGCCAATTTGATTAAGGATGAGATTATTGAATTGAATCGCAAAGGAACCTCTATAATTTTCTCGACGCACCGTATGGAAACGGTGGAGGAAATGTGTGATTATATCGCACTGATTCATAAATCAAATAAATTGATAGAAGGTAAATTGGCAGATGTCAAAAAAGAATACCGAACAAATGCCTACGATGTGGGAATCTTAACGAATAATGTAGAAGGATTGATGTATGATTTGTCGCAGAAGTTTACGATGCAACAAACCGATTTTAAATCGTTAAATGACGAGTTAAAGCTCCAAATTCATTTGGGGACGCATACGGCCAATGAATTGTTGCAAACGATTATGCAACGCGGGCAGGTTACGCATTTCGCAGAGAAAATTCCGAGTGTGAATGATATTTTTATTCAAACCGTAACGCAATAAATAAGCAATTATGAGTAAGCTACTTTTAATTATCAAACGTGAATTTATTGCCAAGGTCCGCAATAAATCTTTCATTGTCATGACGTTTTTGAGTCCGCTCCTTTTTGTCGGTATAGGTGTTTTTGTGGGGTATTTGAGTACGATGAAAGCCGAACTGAAAACCATTGCCATTCACGATGAAACGGGTCGGTTTGCCAAAGAATTTAGAAACGACGAGGAATACCATTATATGGATGTTTCGCAGTTGCCCATTTCGGTTTTAAAAGATAGTATCCAATCGGAACATTACGAAGGATTGTTATTGATTCCTAAAATTTCGGACAATAAACAATTGGAAAAGAAGATTGAATACGTTTCCAATGACAGTCCGGGCGTACTTTTTATTGAAGATTTGGAAGAAGTTATCGCCAAGAAAATGACGGCTGAAAACTTCAATGCCGTGGGATTGGATACCTTAAAAATCAATTCAGCAAAAGCGGATGTTTCCATTCATTTGGCCAAAGCTTCGGGAGAAGAATCGCTAAAAGGGTTGAATGAAATTAAAATTGCAATTGGCGGAGCTTTCGGGTATTTAATCATGATGTTTATTGTGATTTACGGCAATATGGTAATGCGCAGTGTGATTGAAGAAAAGACTTCGCGTATTATCGAAGTGATTATTTCGTCGGTGAAACCCTTTCAATTGATGATGGGGAAAATCATAGGAACTTCATTGGCCGGAATTCTCCAATTTTTGATTTGGGCGATTCTTGGTTTGGGTGCGATGTTTATTTTATCATCGGTATTTGGCGTTCAAGTGGGCGCCGCTGCGGGTCAGGCACAAGAATTGGCACAAACTGCTGGAAAAGATATGAGTAAAATTGCCTTGTATTTGAACGAATTATGGAATTTACCGATTGGAACGATTCTTTGTTCGTTTATCATTTATTTCATTGGGGGTTACTTTTTGTACAGTTCATTTTATGCTTCAATTGGTGCAGCTGTTGACAACGAAACCGACTCCCAACAATTCTTATTGCCAATCATCATGCCTTTAATTTTAGGTGTTTATATTGGGTTTTTCACGGTAATGAATGATCCACACGGAACTATTGCCACGACATTTTCGATGATTCCGTTGACTTCGCCAATTGTAATGATGATGCGAATTCCATTTGGAGTGCCATGGTGGCAAATAGTGATTTCCATGGTGTTATTGTTTGGAACATTCTTTTTGGTAGTTTGGTTTGCTTCTAAAATTTATCGTGTCGGAATTTTGATGTATGGAAAGCGTCCTACATGGAAAGAATTAGTACGTTGGATGAAATACTAAGAAGAACAACATAAATGGCATAGGGTTTGTACCCGTCGCAAAAAATAGATTTTATGGCCAAAATATTAATTATTGAAGACGAAGCCTCAATCCGTAGAGTATTGACTCGAATTTTATCTGAAGAAAGTGATGCTTATCAAGTGGAAGAAGCAGAGGATGGCGCTCAAGGTTTAGAAAAAATAAAAGCAACCGATTACGATTTGGTGCTTTGTGATATCAAAATGCCTAAAATGGACGGTGAAGAAGTCTTGGAAGCCGTCAAAAAAATAAAACCTGAAATTCCGATTGTAATGATTTCGGGTCATGGTGATATGGAAACCGCAATCAATACGATGCGTTTAGGTGCATTCGATTATATTTCAAAACCACCCGATTTGAACCGATTATTGAATACCGTTCGCAACGCTTTGGACCGCAAACAATTGGTTGTGGAAAATAAAATCTTGAAAAAGAAAGTTTCCAAAAACTATGAAATTGTAGGGGAAAGTGAACCCATCAATCAAATCAAAGAAATGATTGAAAAAGTCGCCAAAACCGATGCGAGAGTTTTGATTACGGGTCCGAATGGTACCGGAAAAGAATTGGTTGCCCATCAATTACACCAAAAAAGTGAACGTTCAGAAGCGCCCATCATCGAAGTCAATTGCGCAGCTATTCCAGCTGAATTGATTGAAAGTGAGTTATTTGGTCATGTCAAAGGCGCTTTTACTTCTGCTGTTAAAGATCGTGCGGGTAAATTTGAAGCCGCCGATGGAGGAACGATTTTCTTGGATGAAATTGGCGATATGAGTTTGGCGGCACAAGCCAAAGTATTGCGTGCTTTACAAGAAAATCTGATTCAACGTGTAGGTGCCGATAAGGATATCAAAGTGAATGTGCGTGTCATTGCTGCTACGAATAAAGATTTGAAAAAAGAAATCGCAGAAGGCCGTTTTCGGGAAGATTTATACCATCGTTTGGCGGTTATTTTGATTAAAGTTCCAGCCTTAAACGATCGTCGTGATGATATTCCTTTGTTGGTGGAACATTTTGCGACCAAGATCGCTGAAGAGCAAGGGAATGCAAGAAAATCATTTTCAAAATCAGCCATTCAATTATTGCAAGAATACGATTGGACGGGGAATATACGTGAATTACGCAATGTAGTGGAGCGATTAATCATTTTGGGGGGACAAGAGATTTCAGAAAGTGATGTGAAACTATTCGCGAGTAAATAAATTCGGCGAAAGCCAAAAAGAAAGATGCAATTAAAAAAAATAAATACAGCGTTACAACAAGCTCTAGTGGCACAAGGATTAACTGAAGCCAATGAATTGCAGCAAGAAACATTTTCGACGATTAAAAGTGGTGTTGATGCTGTCATTCAAAGTCCGGAAGGATCGGGTAAATCGACTACAATCGCATTAAACGTCATTCAGCGGTTGGACAAGCCGTTTCAATTGTCTCCAAGAGCTTTGATCATTTGTTTGGACAAAGCTAAGGTCTTGGAAATGGTTGAAATTTTCGATTCCTTAAATAAATTCAATCAATTGCGTGTGTATTATGTGCATGATAAAACGAATTTAGATGAAGATAAAAATCAAATTTCATTAGGAATTGATGTGTTGATTGGAACGCCTAACCAGCTTACTGCTATGTTTGGTTCAGCAGGTTTTGATGTCAATCAGTTGAAGTTATTTATTTTGGATGATGCAGATTTAATTTTCAAAAATCGGTACGAACCCAAAATACTTCGTTTATCGGAAAGTATAGAAAAAGTACAGCGCTTATTTTTCTGTTCTCAAATCACGGAACGAACAGAAATGATTGCCGAAAATATCATGATAGAGCCTTTGTTTTTTGAGATGGATGACGATGAAGAAACCTATTTTGAAGAAGAATAATTAAAGTCCCGATAGCCTCGGGATTTTTTTTTGGTGTTAAAATTAATATCGGATAGTGTGATTTTGAATATAAAACGATATTTTTGTGGGGTGTGGGAGATTGACAGAACATATTATGAAGAATTTGAGACAACCTTTCAGCGTTTGTTTGAAAAAAAGCAAGTGTTGGATAAGGGACGACCATTGCCGCAAAGTGCCCTTCACAAAATCAAAGAAGCCTTAACGATAGAATGGACCTACAACTCCAATAGCATTGAGGGCAATACTTTAAGTCTTCGAGAAACCCAAATGGTCATTCAAGAAGGAATCACGATCAAAGGCAAATCGTTACGGGAGCATTTTGAAGTTAAAAACCACGAAGTCGCCATCGATTATTTGTACTCGATTATTCATGAAAATTATCAACTGCAAAGTCGGGATATCTTAAATCTACATGGTTATGTATTACGTTCCATTGAAGAGGAGTTTGCGGGTCGTTTACGCAACGGCGGTGTACGTATTTCGGGAGCCAATTTTATTCCGCCCAATGCCCAGAAAGTTCCCGATTTGATTGATGAACTAATTGCCTTTGTTTTGAATAATCCTTTAGGGTTGAATACTATTGAGTTGGCAACGGTATTTCATCATAAATTCGTTTGGATTCATCCCTTTTTTGATGGCAATGGCAGAACCGTTCGTTTGGCGATGAATTTAATTTTGATGCAAGCGGGTTTTCCTCCGGCCATTATTTTAAAAAATGACCACAAAAAATATTATGAAGCCTTAAATCAGGCTAATAATGGCAATTATCAAAAATTACTGTTATTGATGTGTCAAGCGGTTGAGCGTTCTTTAAATATCTATTTGAATGCCTTGCCCGGTCAAGAATCCTATGAATCGATTGCAACTATTGTGAATGAGCCAGGCGTTAGTTATGGGCAAGAATATGTAAGTTTATTGGCGCGACAAGGCAAGATAGATGCCTACAAAGAAGGTAGAAATTGGTTCACCACTCGCAAAGCCATTGAAGATTATATTGAAAATAGACAACGGAAAAGACAACTTTAGGGTTGTCTTTTTTATATTTGACTATGCAAAAAGTTCGATTTGTGGTGGTTTCACTACTCAGCCTATTTCTTTTTATTTATCTTATTTATGTTGGATATCTTTATTTCAATCAAACTGAAATGGTCTTTCGTGCCTCAAAATTAACTTCAGAATATGAATTCCATTTTAGTGAACCTTTTGAAGAAATTACTACGGCCACACCTGATAATTTTCAATTGCATTCTATTCTTTTTAAAACCAAAAAATCCAATGGAGTATTGCTTTATTTCCATGGGAATGCGGGTAATTTATCCCAATGGGGAGAACAAGCGTCAATTTTTACGGGAATGGGATATGATATTTGGATGACGGATTACCGCGGATTTGGGAAAAGTACAGGTGAAGTAATTGATCAAGAACAAGTCTATTCCGATTTAGAGTTGATTTATTCTGAAGTTAGAAAACGGTATACAGCAGATAAAATTGTTATTTGTGGATATTCTATAGGAACAGGTTTAGCGGCATATTTGGCTTCAAAACATCAACCCAAAGCATTAATACTAGAGGCGCCGTATTATAATTTCACTAGTTTTACTGAGGGAGCTGCACCTTATTTTCCTAATTTTTTGAAGAAATTCTCTTTTCCAACAAATACCTATTTGCCCAAAATCAAAGCACCTATTGCTTTATTTCATGGCGATGAGGACCTTTTAATATCAATAGAAAATTCGAAGCAACTAAAACAATTTTTCAAACCAAATGATACTCTGATTGTTCTGCCCAATCAATCCCACGTAGGCATTAATCAAAATCCTGATTTTCAAGAGGGAATAAAGGATTTTCTTTCTAACCTTTAAAAAGAGATAATTTTTGAACTAAGCATACAATTATTAATCCAAAAACCCCAATTACAGCAAACGAATAGCGCAAATTAGTAAGTTCAGCGATGTAACCGATTATCGGTGGACCAATCAAAAAGCCCAAAAAACTGATACTGGTTACCACCGTTAACGCAATTCCTGTCGGGATTGTAGGGTGATTTCCAGCCGAATTAAAAATGATGGGGATCACATTTGAAACGCCAATTCCGACCAACATAAAGGCTATGGTTGAAGGGATAAGGTAAGGAAAAATAACCGCAGTATACAGTCCGATTGAGATAACAAAACCACTCAAAAGCAAGACTTTTCGATAACCGAGTTGGGCAACAAAGAGATCACTTAAAAAACGCCCTGCCGCCATACTTATCATAAATGTGGTATAGCCTAAAACGACTAATGCTCCTGGTACTTTTACAATTTCTTTGAAATAGACGCCACTCCAATCAAACATGATTCCTTCGCTGGCCATACCGCAAAAACAGATTATTCCTAACCAAAGCAGGGTTTTATCTGGATTTTTAAAAAAATTATACGATTGTTTTTCTTCGGGTTTTGACGCTTGGGTTTTGACTAAATATCTGGTGTTTGTTATAACTAGTACAGTTACAAAACCCAGCGCAATCAAGAAATGATGTAAAACACTCATTTGAAAAGAAAGCATCACTAAGCCCGTGAGTGCGCCTGCAAATCCAGCCAAACTCCACGAACCGTGAAACGATCCCATAATCGGTTTTTCAAAAAAACTCTGGGTATACACTCCTTGGGTGTTGACGGCTATGTTGCACAAATTCCCAAAAAAACCAAAACTGGTGAGCGCAATCGCCAGTTCCCATTTATTATGGGATAATCCGATAAAAGGCAAGCAACCCGCGTATAAGAGTAGTCCAAACGTACAAATCCATCGACTTCCATAATGGGTGACTAATTTTCCTGAAAATGTCATGGCCAATAATTGTCCCAAGGGCAACGCCAAAAGCAAGGTTCCTAGGTCGGCTTCGGTTAGCTGCAACTGACTTTTAATACTCGGAATCCGACTCGCCCAGGTGGCAAAACTAAATCCCATACCAAAAAAGAAGAGGGCAGTGGCAAGTCGGACGCGATTGCGGTACCGGCTGCGCAATTTTTGGAAAGATGGAGTTGAAACTGTCGATTGCATTATTTTCAAAATAGACCGTTGCAAAGGTATTTATTTTCTTCACAGGAATCCTTTAAAATCCTTGATGGCTTATGATTTTGAACTATATTTGCCGCTTCATTTTAAAATCGTTAGCTCACATGATTACCGTAAACGATATCGCTGTTGAATTTGGAGGAACCACCTTGTTCAGTGATGTGACTTTTGCCATCAACGAAACCGATAAAATTGCCTTAATGGGTAAGAATGGTGCCGGAAAATCGACCTTATTAAAGATTGTTGCCGGACAAAACAAACCTTCACGAGGTGCCGTTTCAGCACCTAAAGAAGCGGTAATTGCTTATTTGCCACAGCATTTGTTAACACAAGATGATGTGACCGTTTTTGAAGAAACGTCCAAAGCTTTTGCAGAAATTTTTCAAATGAAAGCCGAAATCGACGAAATCAACGAGCAGCTCACCGTTCGCACCGATTATGAAAGTGACGATTATATGAAATTGATCGAGCGCGTGTCGGAATTGAGTGAGAAGTTTTATTCCATTGAAGAAGTCAATTACGAAGCGGAAGTAGAGAAAGTCTTAAAAGGTCTCGGATTTGAACGCGAGGATTTTCACCGTTCGACTTCTGAATTTTCGGGAGGATGGCGTATGCGCATTGAGTTGGCAAAAATCTTATTGAAAAAACCCGATTTGATTTTGTTGGATGAGCCCACCAATCACTTGGATATGGACAGTATTCAGTGGTTGGAAGACTTTTTGTTAAATCAAGCGAAAGCTGTAATGGTGATTTCCCACGACCGTGCTTTTGTGGACAATATCACCAACCGTACGATAGAAGTGACGATGGGTCGCATTTATGATTACCGTGCCAAATATTCTCATTATTTGGAATTACGTAAAGACCGTCGTGCGCACCAACAAAAAGCCTATGATGAGCAACAAAAAATGATTGCAGAAACGACCGAGTTTATTGAGCGTTTTAAAGGAACTTACTCGAAAACCTTACAAGTGCAATCGCGGGTAAAAATGTTGGAAAAACTGGAGTTGGTCGAAGTGGATGAAGTGGATACTTCGGCATTACGCTTGAAATTCCCTCCGTCGCCGCGAAGTGGACAATATCCGGTAGTGGTCGAACATCTTTCCAAAAAATACGATGATCATGTCGTGTTTAATGATGCCAATATGGTAATTGAACGCGGACAAAAAGTGGCTTTTGTGGGTAAAAATGGGGAAGGAAAGTCCACCATGATCAAAGCCATTATGAAAGAAATTGATTTTGAAGGGAAATTAGAAATCGGTCACAACGTGCAAGTAGGTTATTTTGCCCAAAATCAAGCGGCTTTATTGGATGGTGAATTCACGGTTTTTGAAACCATTGACCGCATTGCTGTGGGAGAGATTCGAACCAAAATTAAAGATATCTTGGGTGCTTTTATGTTTGGAGGTGATGATGTACACAAAAAAGTAAAAGTATTGTCGGGTGGTGAACGTACGCGTTTAGCGATGATTAAGTTGTTGTTAGAACCCGTGAATGTCTTGATTCTGGATGAGCCTACCAATCACTTGGATATGAAAACCAAAGACATAATTAAAGATGCTTTAAAAGATTTTGATGGTACGTTGATCTTAGTATCTCACGACCGTGATTTCTTGGATGGATTAGTGACCAAAGTTTTCGAATTTGGAAACAAACGCGTTCGCGAACACTTTGAAGACATCAAAGGATTCTTAGCCTTTAAGAAAATGGAAAATTTGAAAGAAATTGAAAAATAAAAAAAGGCTGGAAGTATTGCTCCCGGCCTTTTTACTAACTAAAAATTAACCCTAACTAATTATTTTGTTGGCTTTCCATCAATCGGATAAATTCATAGCGATAGCCTTCTTTATCGGTTCCAATAGCATTATTGGCTAAGTCTAAAATATCGGCAACGGTGTTGTTTTGAATCAATTTTGAATCTCTCAAATACAATCCAAACCAAGCTACTGCAGTGGCAAAACGGAAGTCAGTAGATGAATTATATAAGTTGCCCGGATTGTTTTGAATCACCCTCGTCATTTCAATACTTTTCTCTTCTTCTGGTTTTTTATAGCGAAATTTTATTGTAGCCAATTCCTGATGCAATTGGGTATCTACTTCGACTTTTGAAGCATATTTCAACGGATCTGCTGCGGTGTAAAAGCTTGAGCTTATTCCAGTAGGGATGATTTCGTAAAAAGCAGTTACCGTGTGTCCACTGCCCAATTCACCTGCATCAATCGCATCATTTTTAAAATCCTCTGGGCGTAATTTTCGGTTTTCATAGCCTATTAAACGGTAGGCTTGCACCAAGGCGGGATTGAATTCGATTTGAATTTTCACATCTTTAGCAATCGCAAACAGGGATCCTTTGAATTCTTTGACCAAAAATCGATTGGCTTCTTGAGCTGTATCGATATACGCATAATTACCATTCCCTTTGTCGGCCAACGTTTCCAAAGTAGTGTCTTTATAATTCCCCATACCGTAGCCCAAACAAGTGAGAAATACTCCCGTTTTGCGTTTTTCTTCAATCAACTGTCCCAAGTCACTGGTTGAATTATAGCCCACATTAAAATCGCCATCGGTTGCGATAATGACACGGTTATTGCCCCCTTTGATAAAATTCTCTTGCGCTACTTTATACGCCAATTCAATTCCGGCACCTCCCGCCGTACTTCCCCCAGCGGAAAGTTGGTCCAATGCCTCAATGATTTTATTTTTCTCTTTTCCCGATGTTGGAGGCAAAACCAATCCGGCAGCTCCTGCATAAACCACGATGGCAATTTTATCATCGGCTCGTAATTGCGATGTCAAAGCTTTCAACGATTGTTTGACTAATGGCAATTTATTGGCATCATTCATCGAACCCGAGACATCCACTAAGAATACCAAATTGGAGGCGGGTAGGGACTGACTTTCAATCGTTTTTCCTTGTAAAGCAATACGCAACAATTTGGAGTTGGTATTCCAGGGACATGCACTGTATTCGGTATGAATTGAAAAAGGATGTACGCCTGTGGGTTGGTTGTAATTGTATTTAAAAAAGTTAACCATTTCTTCCACACGAACGGCATCTTTGGGTACTTTTTGTCCGTTGTTTATCAACCTGCGAATATTGGTGTACGAAGCATTATCCACATCAATGGAAAAAGTGGAAAGTGGGTTGGCTACCGGACTCTCAAATACATTTTCTATTAAAGCGCCATAGGATTCATCAGGGTTGGAGTTGATACCTTTTTTATCTTTTACATCCCTATTCGAATCAGTGGATTGAATAGAAACACCCGCAAGTTGGCCTTGTAAAGTGGTCATCACATTGGCATTGGGACGGTTTTCAATGATTTTACTCGTTACAACCCTACAAGATGCAGCAACCGATTGTTTCTTAGATACCGTTCGATACCCGTGCACCACGACTTCTTTCAATACATTTGCCTCTTCTTTTAATACGATTACATAATGATTGGCTTTTCCAATAGTCACTTCGTTGGACGTATAACCTTGAAATGAAGCAACTAGGGTAGCTCCTTCACTGACTTGAAGACTGAATTTTCCATCCAAGTCGGTTTGGGTCCCAACGCGGGTACCTTTAATTTTAATATTCGCCATTGGCAATGAATTTTTGCCATCGGTTACTACTCCAGTGATCGTTTTTAATTGCCCAACCGCTACGAAATTAATAAGCATAGCAAGGGCTAATGAAAAATGTTTTACATGTTTCATGGCGTTCGATTTTTTAGTTAAACAATTGGGAAATACGGCTATTTCTTGGGGTTCGGTTTCCCGTCTTTAGTAGTAATAATTACAACGCCGTTTTCTCCTTTTTTACCATACGTATCGACAGCTTTATCGGCCTGCAGCACCGTTACACTCTCAATTTCTTGATTTTTGATTGGGGCATATGGACAAGAGGGATTGGGACCAAAAACTTCTTGCTCAGTATATTCTGTACCGTTAATGATATAGAGCGGATTTTTTAAATACACAATGGATTCTGCATCTTCCGCATTGTAATCGGCAACTGCTTTTCCATCGACTACAACCAAAGGATCGTCTTTTTTGGATTTACCTTGAATAACAAATTTGGAATCCTGTTCTTTCAAACTGGCTACAAATTTCCGATCGTCTTTATATCCAAAATCAACACTACTCGCACTATTATAATACCCTTGATTGGCCAACGATTTTGCATTTTGAATTTCCAATTTCGGCGTAGTAGGTAGTTGAATAGTTTCATTAGAAACAGTGGGCGCACTCATTGCAGCAGCTGGTGATGCGCTTAAGGCCACAGATTCTGGATGACGCAATTGTTGATCTAAAACATTGTCTTTATCATTTGCAATGATTGAATTTTTATTATCTGACTCCCTTGTAGATTCAACATCCTGTTTTTCTTGATGCACTACCGTTTCATTTTCTGGCTGTAATGGTTGATTAGAAACCGGTTGTAATGATTTCGAGGATTGATTGTAGGTCAGAATCCCCAAGGAAACCACCAAAAGGACCGATGCCGCCACCGCAATTTTCTTCCATGTTTTATTTTCCTTGGTAAGCGCTTTTTGATCGAGTTTTGATTCGACACGATCCCAAATCGATTCCTTTCCTGGAAAAGAATTGTCTTCTGGAGTATCAGCTAGTGATTTATATTGTTCGAAAAATTTATCGTTATTCTCCATGGTTATTTTGCCTGTTGATAATAATGTAGGTTAACCAATTCCTTTAATTTGGATTTGGCGAAATTCAGTTGTGATTTTGAGGTTCCTTCGGATATTTTCAGCATTTCGGCAATTTCTTTGTGCCCGTAGCCTTCAATAACAAAAAGGTTAAAAATGGTCCGACTCCCTTCTGGCAGTAGTGCTAATAGTTTTAGCAAATCTTCTTCCAATAAAGCCTGTTCTTGTAAGGCTTCCACAGCAGGATGCTGAACACTATCTTCCAAGTATAAATTAAAATTAACGTTGCGTTTGAGTTGGTGCAAACATTCATTAACGGTTATGCGTTTGGCCCAACCTTCAAAAGCTTTATTTTCTTTTAACTGCTCTATTTTGGTGAAAATGATGTAAAAGGCATCGGCCAATACTTCTTCAATTTCCTCCTCTTTTTTGAGATAGCGTTTGCAAAGTCGATATAAGCGAGGCCCCAACAAATCATAGACTTGACGCTGGGCATCACGATGCATCTTTTTGCAACCTATTATTAATTTTTCTTCAATCACAAGGGTGTCTTTTTAAATAAAGAGGCAAATCCTTTTCAAAAGGTTGGAAACGATTTGATTTTTTTTCAAAAATATTTAAAATCAATCAGGTAGGCACAAAAAAAAACCTCCCGAAGGAGGTTTTTTTAATTAACCATCAATTTTTTAATTACTTTCTTTTTTTCTTTATTTATGATTTGAACAAGGTACATTCCAGTTGCTAACGAAGTATTAACATCGATGGGTGTTACACTTCCATTCGACAGTTCAACACTTGTAGTATATACTCGTTGACCTATGGAATTATAAAACTCCAATGAATACGTATCGCTTTCAGCACCATTTTGAATAGTTATGGTGTGATCAATCGGATTTTGATTGATAATAAATTGATTGGCAGTAAACGACTCATTTTCTAGCGCACTAAATTTCAATGTGGTCCAACTACGTGCCATACTGATTAAACCAATGCGTCCTGAAGGGGCGTTCGGACTCAATTGATTAATGATTAGATGATCAAAATGGGATGTTGCATCATCACCAATGTTTGTGATTGCATTGGGAAGTGAAGGTTCAGTATTGTTAATGTTTGGATTGGTATACATCAATAATAAGTCATCTGATGCACCACTCATAAATCCATATTTAAGAACGATAAGCTGGTTTGTGTTAAAATTATAATTGGTAGAGGACCAAACAATATTTCCTGCATTCTTTGAAATGCCTACATTATATTGTGTCGAAGATAGTTTTTTGACATATATTTTCATGGCAACAGTCTGCAAATTTCCACCACATAGCCGCATAAACTCATAATTGGTAGATGAACAATCGGTTAAGCGCAAGACGAATCCTAAATAAACATAGCCTGTTGACTGACTAGTAAATGGCATGCCGCAGCCATCACCGTTTGGAGTTAATACAACAGAACGGTTAGCTGTACCCCAATTTAAATAGCCAACCGTCTGTTGCACTACTGTTGAATTGGTACAACTGGTAGCTGTACACGATCCAAGTCCGTAAGTATCTTCTGAATTGGTCCAACCGCCTTGTCCTGATAAACTGACATTCGTGGTGTAGGTACCCATGTCCTCTCTAAAAATGTTCTGTGCTTGTACAAAATAAGCACAGCAAAAACTGATAAGTAAAGTAAATTTTCGCATAATTTTGATGATTTGGTACGACTAAATTACATCATGTCATAAATATAATCCTACAAATAATGTTGAAAATAGACGAATAACCCTACAAAATTGCATTTCGTCGAGTTTTAAATCCCTATATTGCTTAATTGTAAGAATAATATTACTTATTTTTAATTATATATTGCATTTGGTCGACTTTTTTACAAAGTGTTTTTTTAATATTCTATTTTTTCTCTTCCACAATCCAACGTACTTTTGCACTCATTACTGAGCAAAATGAGTTTACAAACGTTTACCAAAGAATTTAATTACAATATCCGACTAGCATTACCCGTAATCATGGGAATGGTGGGACATACGCTTATTGCCATTGTGGACAACATCATGGTGGGTCGTTTGGGAAGTACAGAATTAGCGGCCGTTTCTTTGGGTAATAGTTTGGTATTTATTGCCATGTCATTGGGTATCGGATTTTCTACTGCGCTTACGCCATTAATCGCTGAAGCAGATATTGAAAAAGATACCGATCATATTCGGTCGGTTTTTCATCATGGATTGGTATTGTGTACCGGAATTGGATGCACGCTTTTTGCATTGGTCGTTTTTTCACAACCGATTATGGAGCTTTTGGATCAACCCCGTGAAGTGATTGTCCTAGCTAAACCATTTCTTACGTGGGTCGCTTTTTCATTAGTTCCTTTAATTATTTATCAAGCGTACAAACAATTTGCGGACGGTTTATCCATGACCCAATACTCCATGTATGCCATCATTATGGCGAATGTTTTGCACGTCGGAATTAATTATGTACTCATTTATGGGTTTTGGATTTTTCCTAAATTAGGAATTCTTGGTGCCGCACTCGGGACCGTAATATCCCGTATTGCTATGGTGGTATTTATGCATTTCATTTTACTTCGTCAATCGCAATTGAAGGTTTATTTCCAAAAATTTTCACTGAAAAATTTAAAAAAAGAAATGTACTTGAAAATTGCCCAATTGGGAATTCCCTCGGCTTTGCAAATGCTCTTTGAAGTAGTACTCTTTACCGCTGCCATTTGGTTGTGCGGCAGTATCGGAAAAACAAGTCAGGCCGCCAATCAGATTGCTTTAAGTATGGCCTCTCTCACATTTATGTTCGCTATGGGGTTAAGCGTGGTTTCGATGATTCGTGTAGGCAATCAAAAAGGATTGCAGGATTATAAAGGGTTACTTTCCATCGCTCGATCCGTTTTTTTGCTTACGCTTTTGGTCGAAATGATCTTTGCTACTTTATTTGTCGTTTTTCACAATGTATTACCGCACTTATTCCTGAATTTAGAGAATGAAATGCAAATTCAAGATACGGTTGAAGTGATTAAAATTGCTTCCCAACTCTTATTGGTTGCCGCCGTTTTTCAAATTTCGGATGGGGTCCAAGTGGTGGTATTAGGTGCATTACGCGGATTGCAAGATGTGAAAATCCCCATGTACTTGACCTTTGTGGCCTATTGGGTTTTGGGGTTCCCGATTTCGTATTATTTAGGGAAATACACCGAACTCAAAGCGGTAGGGGTATGGATTGGTTTGTTGGCCGGTCTCACATTTGCAGCGCTTTTTTTGTATCTTCGCTTCGATTATTTAACCAAAAAACTGATTCGTGAAAACGAGTAAAAACGTCTTTACAACTCTTAATTCATAACTCATAATTTATAACTTTTCACCATGAATTTACCCAAATTTGTGCTCGCAGACAACTCCGAATTTCCAGATGATATTTTTGTAATTCACCTCGATTATCCCCGTTTTATCATTAATTTGACCAATGATGAGGTCGAAATTTTTGATGATGTTGATGATGAAGACGAAAGCGAATTGGAAGCTGAAATGGAAGATTTAATCCAACAAGCGGGCGAATTTTACGATCGCGAAATGGAAGAATTTGAATAGTATTATTTTTCTTTAAAATATTTTTTTAAAACAATAGAAGCGGCTGCAAAAGGGGATAACTCATGGTTTTGTACCGCTTTTTTGTTTTGTTCCAAAAGTGGAGCAATTTCCGGATGATGATAAAAACGCTGCATCAATTGTTCATTAATCGTTTCCATTAACCAGTACTGATTTTGTTCTTGTCTGCGCTGATCAAAATACTGATTGGATTGAACCAATGTCAAGTAATCGGAAATCAATTCCCAAATCGCATCAATCCCTGTTTTTTCAAATGCACTGCACGTTGTAACTTTTGGAGTCCAACCACTAGTTTTGGCCGGAAAAAGATGCAAAGCACGATTGAATTCGGTTTTGGCCAATTTCGCCTTCGCCACATTATCGCCATCGGCTTTATTAATCACTACTGCATCCGCCATTTCCATGATGCCGCGTTTGATGCCTTGTAATTCATCGCCAGCGCCCGCAATTTTTAACAATAAAAAGAAGTCGACCATACTGTGAACCGCAGTTTCGCTCTGACCCACACCCACCGTTTCGATAATGATTGTGTCAAATCCGGCCGCTTCACAAAGAATAATTGATTCCCTTGTTTTTCGGGCGACGCCACCCAAACTATCCCCTGAAGCACTGGGGCGGATGAATGCATTTTCATCTTTCACCAATTCCTCCATACGGGTTTTATCCCCCAAAATACTGCCGTGAGAAATGGAACTGCTGGGGTCAACTGCCAACACCGCCACCTTTTTACCTAATTGGGTTAAATACGTACCGAAAGCTTCAATAAACGTACTTTTTCCCACACCCGGCACACCTGTGATTCCGATGCGAACCGAACGATTAGCATGAGGCAAACAACCTTGGATTACTGTGTTGGCTTTGGTCAAATGGTCGGGGTTCGTACTTTCAATTAGAGTGATGGCCCGACTCAACGCCGTTTTATCATGAGCAAGAATTCCGGCTAACAGTTCGTCGGCACTGGGCTGCACCCGACGCTTTGCCATTGCCTTTTGTAAGGCGCTTTGGCTGATAAATTCCGGTTGGGGAATACCATCCACTTCCTGTAAAGCTGAAGTATGTTTCGACGATTTTGCCAAGGGGACTAACTTTTTCGTAAAGATACAAAAATCACTTTCGGGTTTGCAACGCGAATTTAGGATAGTTTTCACTACAATTCTATCCATTTTACCGTTACTTTGTCTTTCAAATGATTTGCAATTGGAAAATATTCTCCTCATTTTTATTTGCCTCGGTATTGGCATCGGATTACAGCGTGTACCCGCTTTTCCCAAAAACGGCTATATTGCTTTAAATCAGTATGTCATCTATGTTGCACTGCCAGCGATGACGCTGTTTTATATTCCTAAAATCGAACTCAATGCATCGTTATTGTATCCTGTTTTAGTGCCGTGGATTGGATTTTTGGTCGCTTTCCTTTTTTTCTATGGATTGGGAAAACTATTCCATTGGCCCAAAAAACTCATTGGCGCTTTGATTTTAACGGCAGGTTTAGGAAATACCTCTTTTGTCGGGTTTCCGTTGGTGAAAGCTTTTTTTGGCGAACCGGGTTTAAAAGCGGCGATTTTAGTTGACCAACCCGGAACTTTTGTGGTACTATCTACAGCGGGTGTTTTTACAGCCACTTTTTTTTCATCTGGGGCACCGAGTTTACGCAGTATTTTGCATAAAGTTGCCCTTTTCCCACCGTTCATCGCCTTTGTGATTGCCGTCGGATTATTAATTTTCCATGTTGATTTTCCGGATTCCTTTCAAGGCGTTTGCAAACAATTAGGGGCCACTGTTTCTGCTGTTGCATTATTGTCGGTGGGTTTGCAGTTGAAGTTGGGCGAACGCAGCAAACATCGGGGCTTTCTAACGCTGGGTTTGGTCTTTAAATTGGTATTGACACCGTTACTTTTTGTTTTTTTATACCGAATAGTGTTTCCGGGTACCGGTTTGCTCGTCGATGTTTCATTGCTAGAAGCGGCCATGCCTCCCATGATTTCTGGAGCTATTCTGGCTTCTAATTATGGACTCAAACCCAAATTGAGTAATTTGATGGTGGGAATTGGAATTCCAGTTTCGTTAATTACCGTTTATTTGTGGTATTTATTGCTGATTTAGTCCCCAAAAAGTACCTTTTTTACCAACAAAAATTTTATTTTTACACGAATAATTAGATTAAAAATGGCGCTATCATTAGAATTACTTTCCCGCTTAGAATCCATTGTGGGAAGTGCCTATATTTCGACCGATGTTGAGGTTTTAAAAGCCTATGGACATGATGAAACCGAAGATTATAGTTTTCCTCCCAATGTTGTTGTAAAACCGGCTAATGCCTTTGAGATTGCTGAAATTTTGAAAGCGGCCAATGATTATAAAATGCCCACCACACCCATTGGGGGCCGAACCGGTTTAAGCGGTGGTGCTTTGTGTATTTATGAAGGAATTGGATTGTCGACAGAACGTTTGAACCAGATTCTTGAAATCGACGAACAGAATTTACAAGTTACCGTTGAACCCGCCGTGATTACCCAAGTATTGCGTGAGGCTGTAGCTGAAAAAGGATTGTTCTATCCCGTAGATCCAAGCAGTATGGGCAGTTGTTTTATTGGCGGAAATATCGCTGAAAATTCTGGAGGCGCACGCGCTGTAAAATATGGCGTTACTAAAGATTATGTACTCAATTTGGAAGTGGTATTGCCTAACGGTGAAATCATTTGGACGGGTGCCAATACACTGAAAAACTCTACAGGTTACAACCTAACCCAATTAATGGTAGGAAGCGAAGGAACCTTGGGTGTGATTACCAAAATCGTTTTGAAATTATTGCCCAAAAACAGTCATAATGTACTCATGTTGGTGCCGTTTTTCAAAGCGGAAGAGGCCTGTGAAGCAGTTTCGGCAATTTTTAGAGCAGGGATTGTTCCGAGTGCTTTGGAATTTATGGAGCGCGATGCGATTGATTGGACCCTTCAGTTTGTTGAAGGCATCAATGTTCAAGTTCCCGAAAAAGTACAAGCGCATTTGTTGATTGAAGTTGACGGGAATTATCCCGAAATTCTCATGTTGGAAGCTGAAAAAATTCTGAGTGTAGTTGAACATTTTGAAATCGATGAAGTCCTTTTTGCAGATACCGAAGACCAAAAAAATGCGTTATGGAAAATGCGTCGTTCCGTAGCTGAAGCCGTCAAAGCCAATTCGGTGTATAAAGAAGAAGATACGGTTGTGCCCCGTTATATGTTGCCCGAACTTTTAACCGGAATCAAAAAAATTGGTGCCAAATACGGTTTTCAATCGGTTTGTTATGGACACGCTGGTGATGGTAATTTACATGTTAATATCATCAAAGGTGATTTGACGGATGAACAGTGGCAAATCGAGGTTCCAAAAGGTATTCGTGAGATTTTCGAATTAACCGTTCAGTTAAAAGGAACCCTTTCGGGCGAACATGGAATCGGATTTGTACAAAAGAATTTCATGGATATTGCGTTTTCCAAAACTCACCTTGAATTGATGGAGCGCATCAAGCATGTTTTTGATCCAAATAATATTTTAAATCCAGGGAAAATTTTTCCTGACAACTTATAAAATGGTCTCAAGACCTTTGCAATTATGATTTCAGAAGCGCAATTTGAAAATGAATTACAATTAATTATAGCCAATGCCATCCGCGAAGATGTTGGAGACGGCGATCACAGTTCGCTGGCCTGTATACCCGCTGATGCACAAGGTAAAGCTAAACTTTTGGTGAAAGATAAAGGCATCATTGCAGGAGTAGCCTTTGCCCAAAAAGTATTTCATTATGTCGATCCCGAAATGACCGTGGAGGTTTTTATTGAAGACGGTGCGCGGGTGAAGCATGGGGATATCGTTTTTCATGTTACAGGTCGGTCGCAATCCATTTTGAAAGCGGAACGTTTGGTATTGAATTCGATGCAACGAATGAGTGCTGTCGCTACCAAAACACGTCATTATGTGGATTTATTGGAAGGAACAAACACTAAGATTCTCGATACACGAAAAACAACGCCCGGCTTTCGCGCTTGTGAGAAATGGGCGGTGAAAATTGGAGGCGGCGAGAACCACCGTTTTGCGTTGTACGATATGATCATGTTGAAAGATAATCACAATGATTTTGCAGGCGGAATAACTGCAGCGATCCAAAAAACACAAGTCTATTTGCAAGAAACCGGCCGTGATTTAAAAATTATCGTCGAGGCACGAAATCTTGCAGAAATTGAAGAAATTCTTCAATCAGAAGGAATTCACCGTATTTTGATTGATAATTTCAATTTTGAAGACACTAAAAAAGCCGTGGCTTTGATTGGAACAAAATGCCAAACCGAATCATCCGGAAATATTAATGAAACGACCATTCGTCACTATGCGGAATGTGGGGTGAATTATATTTCTTCGGGCGCATTAACGCATTCTGTATATAACATGGATTTAAGTTTGAAAGCGATTTAAATGCAAGAAAGTATCGAACAAAAAATAAAGAAACTTCCCGGCATACGCCATCTCATCGCCTTGACTGATCGTATCAAGTTGCCTTGGTTACACGGTTTATCGCTGTATGAATTGGTGGATTTGTATGTGACTGGAATTGCAGAAAATGCCTTGTCTAATCGGGCGGCTTCAATTGCGTTCAGCTTTTTTATGGCTTTGTTCCCATTTGCACTTTTTATTTTAAATTTAATACCCTACATCCCCATCGAAGGTTTTCAAGATGATTTCATGGGATTTGTCCAACAAAGTGTGCCGCCCACAACATTTGATGCCATTTCAAAAATTGTCAATGATATTCTCCATAATTCCCATTCAGGTTTGATCTCGACGGGATTTTTTATGGCAGTTTTATTGATGACCAATGGGGTAAATGCAATACTCACCGGATTTGAAACCTCGCATCATGTGAGTGAAAAGCGAAAGTTTGTTCGTCAATACCTAGTTGCTTTGGGTATTTCAATTTTGCTTTCGATGATATTGATCGTCACGGTTGCGGCCATTGTGGTTTTTGAGGTTTTTATTCAAAAAATCAAAATTCAAGATGTACTCTCAGAAGACATTCCACTCATTCAAATGGGACGGTATGCGTTTGTTATCTTGATGATTTTAATGGCGACGTCGATTTTATTTAAATTCGGAATTAAACGCGATAAACGACGTTCGTTTATATCTATTGGTTCTGTTTTTACAACCTTATTAATTATTATTTCCTCGTATTTTTTCGGGATTTGGGTAGTGCGTTTTTCAAAATACAACGAACTCTATGGTTCGATAGGAACGCTGTTGGTTGTTATGTTTTACATTTGGATTAACAGCGCCATTTTGCTTTTAGGATTTGAATTGAATGGTACGATAAATACGCTCAAACGTCGCGAGGAGCAACGAAAATTGAAAGAAGAACAACAAGCCCAATCCTTATAATTTACCGTGTATTTTACAGAAGTTATTTTACCGTTGGCTTTGCCCCGAACCTTTACTTATCAGGTTACGGAGGAGGAATTTCATTTCCTGCAACCTGGAATGCGTGTGGTGGTGCCGTTTGGTAAAAGTAAAATGTATACGGCTTTGGTTTTGGATTTACATCAAAATCCACCTCAATTATATGAGGCCAAAGAAATTCATCAAATCTTGGATGATCAGCCTATTGTAAATGCTTTTCAACTCAAACATTGGCAGTGGATAGCCGACTATTATATGTGTTCATTGGGCGATGTCTATCGGGGTGCCCTGCCTTCCGCTTTTTTGTTGGAAAGTGAAACCATTTTAAATTTTAAAAAAGATACGGCTGTTGATACCTCCGAATTATCGGATGATGAATACTTGATTTATGAAGCCTTACAGCACCAAAGTTCGATAAAACTTCAAGAAGCTGCCGCCATTCTTAATAAAAAAAGAGTATTTCCGATTATTCAAAAGTTACTGCAAAAAGAAGTGCTGCATTTACACGAAGAAGTGCAGGAAATCTACAAGCCCAAGTTGGTTAAATACATACGATTAGCCGAGGAATATACCCAACAAGAGCAGTTAGTAGGGTTACTCGAACTGTTGAAAAGCAGCAAACAAAAGGATGCGGTGTTGATGTATTTTCAATTGCAGGCCCGAGATCGCAAGCCTATTTCGGTGAAGAGTTTAAAAGAAGCCTCAGGAGTTACGGATGCGGTTTTGAAGGCTTTGGTCGATAAAGCCATTTTTGAAACCTATTTGATTCAAGAAGATCGGGTGAATTTTGAATCCCAATTTGAAGAATATGAAATTGCCTTAAGTGAGACCCAGGAAGCCGCATTTACTACAATAAACCATGATTTTTCGAGTAAAGATGTCGTGTTATTGCACGGAATCACAGGTTCGGGGAAAACAGAAATTTATATTAAACTAATTGAAGATACAATTGCTAAAGGGAAGCAAGTTTTGTATTTGTTACCAGAAATTGCGTTAACTACCCAACTGGTGAGTCGATTGACAAAATATTTCGGCAATAAGGTTAGTGTTTTTCATTCCAAATATTCGAATAATGAAAGAGTAGAAGTTTGGCATCGGGTGTTGAAGCAATCTGAGGGAGCGCAAATTGTGATTGGTGCACGTTCAGCACTTTTTTTACCCTTTTCCAATTTAGGGTTGATTTTAGTTGACGAAGAACACGAACAAACCTTTAAGCAACACGATCCAGCACCGCGCTACCATGCCCGTGATGCCGCCATTGTGTTAGCGCATGCGCATCAAGCGAAAACGCTTTTGGGTTCGGCGACACCCAGTTTAGAAACCTATTTCAATGCCAAAAACGGGAAATATGGATTGGTTACTTTATCTGAACGATTTGGGAAAACGCCCTTGCCTACGGTTGAATTGGTGGATTTAAAAGAAGCGTATTTTAAAAAACGAATGAAAGGTCATTTCAGTTTGCATTTAATTGATGCCATATCTGAAGCCTTGGCCTTAAACGAACAGGTCATTTTATTTCAAAACCGCCGCGGCTTTGCCCCCGTAATGGAATGTATGACGTGCGGCCATATTCCCCAATGCACGAATTGTAATGTGAGTTTGACCTACCATAAATTCAAAAGTCAATTACGCTGTCATTATTGCGGCTATTCGATTGCGAAACCCAACAGTTGCCATGCCTGTTCGAGTACCAATTTATCCACCAAAGGTTTTGGAACCGAACAAATTGAATTGGAATTGGCCAGTTTATTTCCAGAGCGCAACATCAAGCGCATGGATCAGGATACCACGCGAGGGAAATACAGTTTTGAAAAATTGATCGACAGTTTTAAAAATCGAGAGATTGATATTTTGGTGGGTACCCAAATGTTGGCCAAAGGGTTGGATTTTGATAATGTTTCCTTGGTTGGAATTTTGAATGCCGATACCATGTTGTATCATCCTGATTTTAGAGCATTCGAACGCAGTTTCCAAATGATGACCCAAGTAGCGGGTAGAGCAGGACGGTCGGAGAAACAAGGAAAGGTGATTATACAAACGTACAATCCGATGCACAACACGATTCAGCAAGTTACGCACAATAGTTATACAGAAATGTTTAAGGAACAACTGTATGACCGACAGATTTACAAATATCCGCCGTATTTTCGATTGATACGTTTGACGTTAAAACACCGTGACTTTGGCAAATTAAAAGAAGGAAGCCTGTGGTTGTATCAAGTTTTGAAGCAACAAATCGCGAGTCCGGTACTCGGTCCAGAAGAGCCTGCGATTAATAAAATTCGCAACGAGTACATCCGCACAATTTTGATTAAAATTCCGGCACAACAGCCTTTGGCGGGCACAAAAAAAACTATCCAAAAAGTCTTGGATAGTTTTGATTCGGTTGCCCAATACCGTTCGGTAAAGGTTACAGTTAATGTTGATTTTTACTAAGCAATAGCCAAAGCTTTAATCAAATCGTCTTTCTTGTTACGACTTAACGGAATTTTAGTCACGCCAATTTCAGCATATTTACTGTTAAAGCGTTCTACTTTGTCTATATTAATAATATACGACTTGTGTACGCGAATGAATTTTTCTTTTGATAAATCTTTTTCAAAAGACTTCATTGTGGAAAGTACCAAGTTCGTGTCTTCTTCAGTTACCACTTTTACATAATCACCATAGGCCTCAATCCACTTGATTTTGTTCGTGTAAACCTTCAGTTTTTTGAGATTACTCTTAATAAAGATGTGTTCTCCTTCTTCTTCGTGGTTTTCACGGCGTAACATGTGTTGTTCCAGGGCACGTTTAACAGAAGCGTTAAAGCGCTCTAATACAATAGGCTTTTGTAGGTAATCTGTAGCGTCGTAATCGAAAGCTTTCAGCGCATACTCTGCTTTAGAAGTAATGAAAATTACCTGTGGCTTAACTTTTAAGCCGTCGATAAAATCAAAACCGCTGATAACAGGCATCTCAACATCCAGGAAGATCAAGTCCACTGTATGAACCGTCATACAGTTTTTTGCTTCGATAGCGTTAGAAAAATCTCCAACTAAGTGTAAATTTGGATGATTATTTACTAACTTTGCAATGACCATTCTTTGTAATGAACTGTCGTCAACAACTACACAATTTAACTTCATAATTTAGTGTTATTATAGATTTGGTAGTGCTAAAGTATAAGGTTAAAATCAAAAAACCTAATTTTTATCGGCTTTTTTTGCACTTAAGCGAATATTTTTACTTTTTGCTTGTTTATTAAATTTATTTCCTTACTTTTGCGCCCAATTTGAATTTTTTAATCATTTGTATTATGAAACATTATGAAACTGTTTTCATTTTAAATCCCGTTTTATCTGAAGTTCAGGTAAAGGAAACAGTAAGCAAGTTCGAGGATTTTCTTACTTCTAAGGGTTCTAAAATGGTATCAAAAGAGGATTGGGGCTTAAAAAAATTAGCTTACGAAATCCAACACAAGAAAAGTGGTTTTTACCATTTATTCGAATTCCAAGCTTCTCCAGAAGTATTGATTCAATTTGAAACTGAATTCCGTCGTGACGAGCGAGTGATGCGTTTCTTAACTGTAGCACTTGACAAGCATGCGGTATCTTGGGCAGAAAGAAGAAGAGAAAAATTAAAATCTAAAGCGTAAGGAATCATGTCGAACATCGAACAATCAGCAAAAGGAAAGAAAGACGGAGATATCAGATATCTTACGCCTTTAAACATTGAAACTAACAAAACGAAAAAGTATTGTCGTTTCAAAAAATCAGGTATCAAATACGTTGATTATAAAGATCCAGACTTCTTATTAAAGTTTGTGAACGAGCAAGGTAAAATTTTACCACGTCGTTTAACTGGAACTTCTTTGAAATACCAAAGAAAAGTTTCTGTAGCTATCAAAAGAGCACGTCATTTAGCATTAATGCCATACGTAGCTGATTTATTAAAATAATAAGGAGAAAAGATTATGGAAATTATTTTAAAACAAGACGTTCAGAATTTAGGTTTTAAAGATGATATCGTAAGCGTTAAACCAGGTTACGGTCGCAACTTCCTAATTCCTCAAGGTTTTGCTACTTTAGCAACGCCTTCAGCTAAAAAAGTTTTGGCTGAGAACTTAAAACAAAAAGCGCACAAAGAAGCTAAAATAGTAGCGGATGCTCAAGCTTTAGCTGAATCTTTAAAAGCGTTAGAAATTAAAATTTCTGCAAAAGCAGGTGGTGATAAATTGTTTGGTTCTGTAACCAATATCGATATCGCTGAAGCTTTAGAGAAAGCAGGTCATTCAATTGATCGTAAGTTCATCACTAGTGGAACTGTAAAACGTACTGGTAAATATACTGCTACCGTTCGTTTACACCGTTCAGTTATTGTTGAATTGGCTTACGAAATTGTAGCAGAACAATAATCGAATATTTTATATTATAAAATCCCGTCCTTTTAAGGTCGGGATTTTTTTTGACTACCATTTATGAAATACAAACGTTTAACCAAGGAACAATTCGAAGCCTTGCATCAAGAATTTGCTAATTTTTTAGCTTCCCAATCCATTGATAAAAGCGAATGGGACACACTAAAATCAGAAAAGCCTGAGGTGGCCGAACAAGAACTCGATGTGTTCTCGGATCTTATTTGGGAAGGCGTCTTGACCAATGCCAAATTCTTGGAGCATTTTTCACCACAACATATCTTTTTATTTCATTGCCAAGAAGCTTTTATGCAATCCATCATCATTAAATCCAACAACCCTTCTGTTGATTTGATGACCAAAGACGGATTGCGTTGGTTGTCGGAACATATTTTCACCCCAGAAGTAGACGTGCATACCGGTCGAAAAAACTACACTGAGGAGCGCAATACCGCTTTATTTGATTTAATTACACAAGGCGCTATTTTGAGCGATGGGCAGTTGTACATTCAAATGAATGAAATCTTAAATCAAGCCGAATAGAATTCCCAAATATTGGTTATTTTAGTGCCATAAATATAATTACTTATGGAGCTCCCAAAACGTATTCTGGAATTGCGTGAACTGTTGCATCAACATAATTATAACTATTATGTATTGGACAATCCAACCATTTCCGATTATGATTTTGACCAATTGTTGAAGGAATTGCAATCTTTGGAAATTCAGTATCCTGAGTTTGCTGATCCCAATTCGCCTACCCAACGTGTTGGCGGAATGATCACCAAAAATTTTGAAACGGTAGTACACGAATACCGCATGTATTCATTGGATAATTCCTATTCTCGTGACGATCTTTTGGATTGGGAAAATCGTATTCAAAAAATGTTGGGTGATGTTCCTGTGCAATATACCTGCGAATTAAAATACGACGGCGCTTCCATCAGTATTACCTATGAAAACGGAAAACTGCTTCGGGCCGTAACGCGCGGCGATGGCTTTCAAGGCGATGATGTGACCCAAAATATCAAAACGATTAAGTCGGTTCCCTTACAGTTAAAAGGGAATTTTCCACCCAAGTTTGCTATTCGTGGCGAAATTATTTTGCCAATCGATGGCTTTGAAAAAATGAATCAGGAGTTGATCGATATTGGGGAAACACCGTATTCCAATCCTAGAAATACCGCTTCGGGCAGTTTGAAGTTGCAAGACAGTAGCGAAGTGGCTCGACGACCATTAGATTGTCTTTTATATTCAATTACTGGAAATAATCTTCCCTTTCCTACCCAATTTGACGGATTGCAAGCTGCACGTGACTGGGGTTTCAAAGTTCCCAATCAGTCGAAGTTGGCGCAAAACATGCACGAAGTTTTCGAGTTTATCGATTATTGGGATGTACACCGCCATGATTTGCCGTATGAAACCGACGGTGTTGTAATTAAAGTCAATGATTTTCATCAACAACAGGAATTAGGATATACCGCCAAAGCGCCGCGATGGGCTATTGCCTATAAGTTTAAGGCGGAGCAAGTCACAACCACACTCAATTCGATAACTTATCAAGTGGGTCGAACCGGTGCGATTACGCCGGTGGCCAATCTCGAACCCGTGCAATTGGCGGGAACCATTGTAAAAAGAGCCTCATTGCACAACGCCGATCAAATTGAAAAGTTGGATTTGCGTATCGGTGATTCTGTTTATGTGGAAAAAGGCGGAGAAATTATCCCCAAAGTAATTGGCGTGGCACAACGCGGACCTGCTTTGGAGCCGGTTGTTTATATTACGCATTGTCCTGAATGTCAAACGGAGTTGATTCGGAAAGAAGGTGAAGCCCAGCATTATTGCCCGAATTATTACGGTTGTCCACCGCAAATTATAGGACGAATCGAGCATTATATTTCGCGTAAAGCTATGGATATTGAAGGGTTAGGCGGAGAGACGGTAGCTTTGCTGTATCATAACGGTTTGGTTCATGATTATTCTGATTTGTATGAATTGATCGTGGATCAAGTAATTCAATTGGATCGCATGGCGCAAAAGAGTTCGGAGAACCTGGTCAACGGTATCGAAAAATCCAAAGAAGTTCCTTTTGAACGGGTTCTATTTGCGTTAGGTATTCGCTATGTTGGGGAAACCGTAGCCAAGAAATTAGCCCGCCATTATAAATCGATTGAGGCTTTACAGGCTGCTTCTCTAATGGATTTGATTTTAGTGGATGAAATCGGAGAGCGGATTGCGCAAAGTGTGCTTGAGTTTTTTGAAAATGAAAATAACCAACGCATCATTACTCGCTTGAAGGCATTCGGAATTCAATTTGAAGTAGTAGAAAAGTTCAATCCCAATGCTACTAACAAGTTGCAAGGAAAGACGTTTGTAGTTTCAGGTGTTTTTGAAAAGTTCAATCGGGATGATTTAAAAATTTCAATTGAAGAGAACGGCGGGAAAGTAGGAAGTTCGATTTCGGCAAAAACCGACTATGTGATAGCGGGGGCTAATATGGGGCCTGCAAAATTAGAAAAAGCGACTAAGTTAGGTGTGCCTATAATAACTGAAGATGATTATATCCAACTCTTGAATGAAAATAACTAAGATTGCATTACTTCTTTTCTTTCTGTTTTCAATTGCAGCAACAGTTGCCAATTTTATGCATTGGGACGGATTGAAGTTATTTTCCTTTCCTTTAATTATTCCTTCGATTATTTTTTATTACTTGGGACATGTAAAAAAGGTTAGTCTTTTACTTGCATTTTTTTTGTTTTTCTGTTTTGTTGGTGATGCTGTTTCATTGATGGATTTTGATCAAGAACTTATTTATTTATTGGGGCCTTTTTTTATGGCTAATATTTTGATTTCGATAATGGCCTGGAAAGTCAGGGAACGGTTTCGATGGGATGTTTTTAATGTATTTTCATTAGCAATTATTGTAGCCTTCCTGTTGTATTTATGGAAAATGGTTGTCAGTTTTTTTGAAAATGATAAATCGAATATGCCAATTTATGTTGGGGTTTTTGGTGTAACATTGGTTGTAATGAATCTGCTTTCTTCTTTCAATATTATTTGGCGCATGCGAATGTCAAATTTGTACTTATTGTTAGCTACAATTACCATATTGGTTTCACAAGTATTTTATGTGATGTACAACTATGAGTTTAAACTTGTCGTGCTCGATATAATTCATTTTATTTGTCAAAATCTATCCTATTTATTTATAGTGTTGTTTGTGATTCATATCCCTGATGATAAAATAAGAATAGGTAAATTATGATTCGCTTTTATTCCGACAAAAAATCACTATTCGTTTTTCTGTATTTTCTAATTTCCATCCTTGAAATTAGTGCGGAATATTTTGAAAATAGTACCGTAATTTGGCTGACAAAGCCATTGATTTTACCCATTTTATTATTGTATTACCTTCAACGCACTTCTAATAGGGCTCTTTTTTACACATTGGCTTTAGGGGTGAATTGGTTGGCCAATATTGCATTTATCCTCAAATCAGAATGGACAACATTTTGCGCCTTACTTTTATTCGTTTTGCACCGTGTATTTGTCCTACTTCAAGTTGCCAAATTTGAGCGAAAACGAGGCAACGGTTTACTGCCAGTTTTGTTTGGTTCGGCTCCTTTTATGATTTTATTTCTCAGTGTAATTAATCTTTCTTTTGAGGCAATAGTGGTCCCCGATTTGTACATTCTTTTACTGCAAAGTATATTGATGTCCATTTTTGGGGGTTTCTCTTTTGCTTCCTTTTATATTGTGGGCGATAAGGCTAGTAAAATGCTTTTCATGAGTTCACTTTATTTTGCTTTAAACCTTTTTGTATTGGGGGTTAAAATGTATTATTTAGATGTACACATTATGAAGCCATTATCCATGTTATTGTTTGTTTTTGCTCATTTCTTCTTGGTGAAATACGTTCTTCTTATGGAGGAAGAATTTAAAAAATAAGAGTCTAATTAAGAAGTTGTATCAAAAAGTGTTAATTTTATGGAATGAATCAGGATTTTAGAAAATACATCTTGACATTCCTAATTGTTTTGTACTTCTTCAATGGGGGTATAGAAGTGGTTGCAGAGTATTTTCATTTGAATCAACTCATATACATGACCAAACCGTTGATTCCTCTACTATTAATGGTTTTGTATTATTTGAATTCTGCACGAAAAGATTCTTTGTTTTTCATTATTATGGGATTGTCGATGGTAACCAACCTGCTATTCATACCCGATAATCCACAAATTTTGTTTTATGGCGTAATTGCCTATAGTGTGCACCGCATTTTTTTATTGTTTTTTATTTTAAAAAAAATAAAAATTAAGCACTTTATCCCTTTAGTTGTTGCAACATTACCGTTGGGATTTATTTTTTTCTATTTATTTACAGCCAATGAATTACCTGATAATACGATGTATCTTATTCTGTTTCATAACATTCTCGCTGCCATTTTGGGGGGTATTGCAATTTCGTTGTATGTCATGGAAGACAATAAGGTCAATTCACTTTTGTTGATTAGTACTTTGTTGTTTCTCGGACTTCAATTGGTGATTTACATTGAAAAATATTACCTCACTGAAGTGCATTCTGAGTGGATGCGACCGCTAGCGATGACCATTAATATCCTTGCGTTTTATACTTTTTATAAATTTGTTTTGGCAGCAGAATCAACCCACAACGATGGCAGCGCCTTCCGAAGTAAGTTGTGAATCAGTTAGATAAAAGTCAATTCGACCCAAATTTAAACCGTAACATCCCACTTGGTTGATTAGTACTTTTTTTCCGACACTATTGGTTTCAATTACAGGTTTATCCAAAAAAGTATGGGTATGTCCCCCGATAATCAAGTCGATATCTTTAGTTTTTTGAGCTAATAAAACATCGCAAATTTTCTCTTTTTCATCCTTATAGCTATAACCTAAGTGGGAAAGACAAATCACCAAATCACATTTTTGATTATGACGAAGTTCATGCGCCATATCTGTGGCAATTTCGACTGGGTCAAGATAAACCGTTTCTTTGCAGTTTTTTTTATCAACCAAGCCTTGTAGTTCAACCCCAAGTCCGAAAATCCCAATTTTTACCCCGTCTACTTTTTTGATCGTATACGGTTTTACATGGCCGTGTAATGCGGTATTTCGCACATCATAATTGGCAGAAACCATTTCAAAATCGGCTGTTTTGAGTTGGGTTAACAATCCTTCAATACCATTGTCAAAATCATGATTACCGATAGTCGCCACATCATAGCCCATCATGTTCATGAGCTTGTATTCCAATTCGCCTCCATAATAATTGAAATAAGGCGTTCCTTGGAAAATATCACCCGCATCCAAAAGTAATACGTTCGGATTTTCTTTTCGAATCATGCTGATTAAAGCCGCACGTCGGGCTACGCCACCCATATTCGGGTTTTTGGGATGATCAGCAGGAAAAGGATCGATATAACTGTGCACATCATTGGTGTGAAGAATAGTGATGTGCTTGGTTTGTGCTGTGGTAAAACTGCTTAATCCCAATCCGGTCATTCCGACTAAAGCGGTACTCGCTGTGGTTTTTTTGATAAAATCTCTACGTTTCATGGGACTTATTCTTGGTTAATTCGAATATCGTTTTTCACGCGTACCGTATCGGTTTCTTTAAAATAATCGATAAGGATATTTCGTATTTTATAGTCGACGTCAATAGTTTCAATTCCTTTTTTGAAAAAACTCATGTTGTCACCACCATTCGATAGATAGTCTGAAGTAGCTACAAAATAGGTCATTTTTTCATCCAAAGGTTGGCCTTGAACTTTCAATTGAGTAGCCGCATTGTTTTGAATCGTAAAAGTCAGACCCGCTAAAGGATGTGGTTTTTTTTCACTGATGATATAATTGGCCATTTCTACAAGTTGGGTGCCTTTTAGGGCAATAACCACAGAACTGTTTTCAAAAGGCATGATTTCATAGGCTGAACGTGCAGTTACATTGCCTTTGGGAAGTATAGATCGAATACCACCATGGTTGAGAATGCAAACTTGTGCCAAGGGTAAGTTGCGAAGTTTTAACACTCTATTGGTGCGCTCCAAGGTGACATCAGCCATGAAATTCCCGATGTTGGTTTGCCATTTGCCTTTTGATTTGTCTAATGTTTCAGGGTTGTATGCCAAAACCTCACTCAGTTCTTTTTCAATGTGAGCACGATAAGGTTGGATAACTCGATCAACAGTTGAATCCATTTCCTGTGAAGCGGTTATCGGTATTTTTTTTCCTTCAATACGTGAAGGAGAAAAATGCTTTTGACAACTGGTAACGGCCGTAAATGTTAAGAATAAAACAAAATACTTCCGAACCAGGGGATACTTTTTTAGATTTACCATCGGATTAGCGTCCAATTTTGATTAAATTTGTGAACAAGTAAAAATACTATGTTTTTCCAAAGAATAAAGGACATATCGATTAAAAAAATCGTTAAGAAAAAATGGGCAGAAATGAAACATCTGACCTCTAACGATTTAATTCAGAAAGTAGGTATTATCCTGGACGAATCGTATTTTCACGAAAAAGAGGATTTAATTCGTGATTTAGTTAAACAAGGCATTAAAAAAGAGAATATTCGGATATTGGTTTTTAAAAACCATATTAAAAAAAATGAAAGCTTTGACTATCCTGTTTATTCCTATAAAGATTTTAAATGGAGTGGTAGTTTTGATAGCGAAACACTTCGTACATTTCTCAGTCAATATTACGATTTATTGATCAATTACTACGAAATGGATAAGGCGGTATTGCATCTCACTACCCAACTTTCCAAATGCGGTTTTAAAGTTGGATTTGCCTCTGTCGATAAAAAAGTTAATGATTTAATCATTCACACTTCTGCAGAAAACCATACCGAGTTTACTTCAGAAATGTTCAAATATTTGAAAATACTAAACAAAATATAATCATGCGTTCACTAATAGGAACCGGCGTCGCGCTCGTTACCCCTTTTAAAAAAGATTTTTCTGTCGATACGGAGGCTTTAACCCGCATTGTCAATTACCAAATTGAAAATGGGATTGAATATTTGGTGGTTCTTGGAACTACTGCAGAAAGTGCTACTTTAGCAGCAGAAGAAAAGGAATTGGTTATTCAAACCGTTATTGATGCTAACAAAGGGCGATTGCCTTTGGTTTTGGGTGTTGGAGGGAACAACACACACAAAGTGGTCGAAGAATTGAAAACAAGGGATTTGTCGGCTTTTGCTGCAGTGCTTTCTGTTTCGCCTTATTACAACAAACCTACACAAGAAGGAATTTACCAACATTTCAAAGCGGTTGCTACAGCATCACCTGTACCTGTGATTTTATACAATGTTCCGGGTCGAACGTCAAGCAATATGGCGCCAAGTACGGTAATTCGTTTGGCCAATGATTTTGATAATATTGTCGCAATTAAAGAAGCAGCAGGGGATATAGTGCAGGCGATGCAGTTGATCCAGCATAAACCGGAAGGATTTTTAGTGATTTCCGGTGACGACATGATCACCTTGCCCATGGTATTGGCCGGTGGAAGCGGAGTGATTTCGGTTATCGGAGAAGGATTCCCAAAAGAATTCTCCGAAATGGTGCGCTTGGGATTAAACCGCAAAGTCGATGAAGCGTATAAGTTGCATTACCGTTTGTCAGCTGCAATTGATATGATTTTTGAACAAGGCAATCCGGCCGGAATTAAAGAGGTTTTTGCGCACATGGGATTGTCAGAAAATACGGTGCGATTGCCCCTGGTTAATGTAAATGAAGACCTTTCATTGCGATTGAAAAAATTCATTGACACCTTCAATACGGAAGGCTAAAAAATTATTTTAAACATAACTAAATATTAACTACTTTTGCGGTTCGTTTTGGCACGAGCCATTCGAATATTGTTAGAAAATGAAAAAACTGTTGATTCTTATTGTTTTAGGGCTAACTTTGGGAAGCTGTAGCGAATACCAAAAAGCCTTCCGTTCTGAAGATACGGAAGTGCAAAAAGCAGCAGCTATCAAAATGTACGAAAAGCAGAAATATGGTAAAGCCATTCGTCTTTTTGAATTGATTGCGCCTGTATACAAAGGAAAAGCAGGGGAAGAGAATGTATCTTACATGTTCGGAATGGCCTATTACAACACCAAACAGTTTTATTTAGCGGCTTATCAGTTGGAGAGTTTTGCGAGTGCTTATCCTAGGGATCCTCGAAATGAAGAAGCTTCTTTTTTAGCCGCAAAATGTTTTGCCCGTTTATCACCCGTCTATAGTTTGGACCAGACCGATACGGAAAAAGCCATTTACAAAATGCAAGATTTTATCGATCGTTATCCCAATTCAACGTACATGGCTGAGGCCAATACGATAGCTAAAGAATTGCGTGTCAAGCTCGAGAAAAAAGCTTTTGAAGTAGCCAAACAATACAATACAATCGAAGATTATAAAGCGGCTCAAGTTGCTTTTGATTTGTTTTTGTCTGATTTTCCAGGGACAGTATACAAAGAAGAAGCCTTGTATTTAAAGTTAGATTCAGCCTACAAGCTTGCCGTGAATAGCGTTCCTTCCAAAATGCATGAACGGTTATTGAATGCTAAAGCAGCTTACCAAAGTTTGGTAAAATTCAAAGCCGATACCCAATACAAAACCAAAGCCGATGATATGTTGGCTACAATTGATAAAGAACTTCAACAATTTTCTAAGTAATGAGTAAAATGGATTTAAAAAAGACGACTGCACCTGTAAATACGATTACCTATAATCGTGCAGTTATCGAAGAGCAAACAGGAAATATCTACGAGGCGATTACCATTATGGCTAAACGTGCAACTCAAATCAACACAGAAATTAAAAAAGAGTTGATTGAGAAGTTGGAAGAATTTGCCACTTACAATGATAGTCTTGAGGAAATTTTTGAAAACAAAGAACAAATTGAAGTGTCTAAGTTTTATGAGAAATTACCAAAGCCACACGCATTAGCCGTACAAGAGTGGTCGGATGGTAAAATCTATCACAAAGACGTTTCTAAATAATACAGCCATGTCAGTTTTAAGCGGTAAAAAAATTTTACTGGGAGTCTCCGGAGGGATTGCCGCTTATAAAACAGCGACATTAGTGCGACTATTCATCAAAGCAGGTGCTCAGGTCCGTGTGGTCATGACACCTGCTTCTTTAGATTTTGTCACCCCCTTGACATTGTCAACTTTATCCAAAAACCCCGTGTATTCTTCGTTTTATAATGAAGAAGATACAGCGCAATGGAACAATCATGTCGAGTTAGGTTTATGGGCTGATTTTATGGTAATCGCGCCTGCAACGGCCAATACCATGTCCAAAATGGCGAATGGGAATTGCGATAACTTGTTAATTGCGACCTATCTTTCCGCCAAATGTCCAGTTTACTTTGCTCCTGCGATGGACTTGGATATGTACAAGCATCCGTCTACCTTACATTCTTTCCAGCAATTACAACATTTTGGCAACCGCATGATTCCTGCCGAAAGCGGCGAACTTGCCAGCGGATTATCCGGTGAAGGTCGGATGGCGGAACCCGAGAATATAGTGGCATTTATTGAAAAAGATATTGCATCACAATTGCCTTTACGCGGAAAAAAAATTCTCATTACTGCGGGACCCACATACGAACCAATCGATCCGGTGCGTTTTATAGGAAATCATTCTACCGGAAAAATGGGATTTGATATTGCCGATTATGCAGCTCAAATGGGAGCTGAGGTCACTGTTGTTGCGGGTCCTACCCATTTACAACCCAAACACAGCAATGTTCACGTTCAACGCGTAATGACGGCTGAAGAAATGTACGAAGCTTGTATGGAAATTTACCCCACTTGTGACGTAGCCATTTGTGCAGCCGCTGTTGCAGATTATCGTCCCAAGCAGCAAGCCAAAGAAAAAATTAAAAAAAAGGAGGACAATTTTACGATTGAACTCACAAAAAACAAAGATATATTAGCCACTTTAGGTGCTCAAAAAAAACAGCAAATGCTAATCGGTTTTGCTTTAGAAACGGAGAATGAAATTGCCAATGCGCAACTCAAAATTCAGAAAAAAAACTTAGATTTGATAGTTTTAAATTCCCTCAGGGATTCAGGGGCAGGTTTTGGAACTCCAACCAATAAAGTCACGTTTATCAATAAAGCCAATGCAATTGAGCCTGTGGAATTGAAATCAAAAGAGGCAGTAGCTCAAGATATTATAGATAAAGTTATTCAGTATTATGAAGTTTAAAATTGCGGTAGTATTCCTGGTTATCGGATCATTCTTTCGTGTTCATGCACAAGAATTAAATTGTAAAGTTGTCGTGAATTACGACAAAATCACCAATGCCAATACCCAGATTTTTAAATCGTTAGAGACTTCCTTGAATGACTTTATGAATAAATCGGTTTGGACGGATAAGTCGTTTGAAAATCAAGAGAAGATATCCTGCAGTATGTTCATTACGATTAACTCGTATGAAAACAACAATTTTGATACCACCATTCAGGTGCAGTCGTCTCGCCCTATTTACAATTCCAGTTACACTTCTACGGTACTGAATGTCAATGATAAAAGTCTACAATTTCAATATGTTGAATTTCAACAAATGTATTTTAATCCCAATAGTTTCGATTCGAATCTGCTATCAACGTTGGCTTATTATGCCTATATCATCTTAGGAATGGATGCAGAAACGTTCGAACTTGAAAGCGGGATGCCTTATTTTCAAAAAGCACAAGAAATTGTCAATTTGGCCATGCCTACAGGTGGAAATGGTTGGTCACAAACGGATAAAACCAACAACCGCTATTATTTGGTGAACGATTTAATGTCCAATACCTTCAAGCCCTATCGTGAAGCATTGAACCAATACATGTTCCAAGGTTTGGATGTCATGAATAAAGATATTAAAGCAGGTAAACAAGCCGTTTTAGCGGCGATTAATACCTTAGGTGAATTGCATAAAACGCGTCCTAATTCGTATTTAGCCCGTTTGTTTTTTGATGCCAAAGCCGACGAAATCGTTTCTATTTTTTCCGGTGGACCATCTATTCCTATTGACGGTCTTGTGGATACCTTATCCAAAATTTCTCCGATCAATAGTTCCAAATGGAATAAGATAAAATTATAACTTGCGAGAAAAATAATGCACCTATGATTACCTCGCTAACCATTGAAAATTATGCGTTAATCGAACGATTGTCGGTTTCTTTCTCCGATGGATTTTCGGTAATAACTGGAGAGACAGGAGCAGGGAAGTCGATACTTTTAGGTGCTTTGGGTTTGGTTCTAGGGAATCGAGCCGACTTATCTTCCTTAAAAAATAAAGCTGAAAAATGCGTCATTGAAGCCCATTTTGATCTGTCAAAACAGGATTTACAGTCGTTTTTTGATCAAATGGATTGGGATTTTGATGCGCATACTATTTTACGTCGCGAAATTTTACCTTCAGGCAAATCTCGTGCTTTTGTCAATGATACACCGGTAAATGTTTCCGATTTGCAAGAATTGGGCGAGCAGTTGATTGATATTCATTCCCAAAATGAAACCCAGGAATTGTACAGTGATGCTTTTCAATTTCAAATTCTTGATGCTGTTGCCAAAAACGAAGAATTGCTCTCCAATTATCAACTATTATTAAAAAAATACCGCACGGCGCAGACCGATTGCGACCAACTGAAACAGGATTTAGGCAATCGTTTAAAAGAACAAGATTACAATGCCTTTTTGTTGGAAGAATTAACGGCAGCTCAATTGCAAGTAGACGAGCAGGAAAACTTGGAAACTCAGTTAGAGAAATTGAGTAATGTGGAGCAAATTCAGTTGCAACTTGGAAAAGTGCTGCAATTAACCCAGTCGGATCAATTTGGCTTAATTATTCAATTGAAAGAAGCTAAATCAGCGCTTCAAAAAATTGCAAGTTTTTCAAGTGAGTACGAAAACCTTTTAGAGCGCATAACCAGTTTGTTGATTGAGATGGATGATGTAGAGAAGGAACTCGAAAGCATGGTGGATCATGTACAAGCTGACCCTGAAATGCTCGAGCAAATCAGTCAGAAGCTCCAATTGATATATGCCTTACAGAAAAAACATCAAGTGAGTTCTATCGCAGAACTATTAGCAATTCAAGAAAAATTGAGTTCACAGGCATTGTCTTTAACCACTCTAGAATCCCAAATTGCTAATTTGGAAGCGTGGATGGTGTTGGCTGAAAAAGAATTGAACGATTTTGCCGATTCATTACATCAAAATCGAATCAAAGCTATTCCAAAAGTCGCCGAAAAAATAGAAAGCATTATTTCCGATTTGGGCATGCCCAATGCGAAATTCACCATCGAAGTCAGTCCCCAAGAGCAATTTTTGACCAATGGTAAAGATAAAATTACGTTTTTGTTTGCAGCCAATAAGGGAACCGAATTCGGACTTTTAAAAAAGGTAGCTTCAGGTGGAGAAATGTCCCGTATCATGTTGGCTGTAAAAGCATTGATGGCAGAACATATGCAATTACCGACGTTAATTTTGGACGAAATCGATACAGGAGTTTCGGGAGAAATTGCGCACAAAATGGGCGAGATTATGAAAAATATGAGTCAGAACCGCCAACTATTTGCCATCACTCATTTGCCACAAATTGCGGGGAAAGGGAAAAGGCATTTTAGAGTGTATAAAACTATGGAAGGCGATACGACAGCAACCCAATTAAAAGAATTAAATACGGAGGAGCGCATCATTGAGATTGCTCAAATGCTCTCCGGAAATACGATAACCGAAGCAGCGATGGGGCAGGCACAAGCTTTGCTCAACTAAAAAATAGAAGTATCTTTGTACCACAATTTAGAAATTAGACCATTATGATTATAGAACCAAGAATGCGCGGATTTATTTGTTTAACAGCTCATCCTGATGGCTGTGCGCAAAATGTAAAAAATCAAATTGAATACGTAAAATCAAAAGGGAAAATCGAGGGCGCAAAACGCGTTTTAGTGATTGGAGCTTCTACCGGTTTTGGTTTGGCTTCACGTATTACCAGCGCATTTGGTTGTGATGCGGCAACAATTGGTGTATTTTTTGAAAAACCAGGGACAGAAGGCAAAACGGCTTCTCCAGGATGGTACAATTCAGCGGCTTTCGAAAAAGAAGCGCATGCGGCAGGTTTATATGCAAAAAGTATCAATGGCGATGCTTTTTCTAATGAAATTAAAGCCCAAACCATCGATTTAATAAAAGCGGATTTGGGTCAGGTAGATTTGGTAATTTACAGTTTGGCTTCTCCAGTACGTATGCATCCGACAACGGGTGTCTTACACCGTTCGGCTTTGAAACCTATTGGAGGAACATTCACGAATAAAACGGTTGATTTTCATACGGGTAATGTGACCCAAGTTTCTATTGAGCCTGCCCAACAAGAAGATATTGACAATACAGTTGTAGTTATGGGTGGAGAAGATTGGTCAATGTGGATGGATGCGATGAAGGCAGCTGGTGTTTTGGCGGAAGGCGCTATGACAGTGGCGTATTCGTACATCGGACCTGAAGTGACTAAAGCGGTTTACCGTAATGGAACTATTGGTCGCGCCAAAGATCATTTGGAAGCTACAGCGGCTGTAATTACAGAGTCCTTGTCAGATTTAGGAGGAAAAGCCTATGTTTCTGTGAATAAAGCTTTGGTTACACAGGCGAGTTCAGCCATTCCAGTAATTCCATTATACATTTCACTTTTATACAAAATCATGAAGCGCGAAGGCATTCACGAAGGTTGTATCGAACAAATGGAGCGTTTGTATAGCGATCGTTTGTATGGTAAATCTGATATTCCTGTAGATGCTGAAAATAGAATTCGCATTGACGATTGGGAAATGCGCGATGATGTGCAAGCAGAGGTAGCCCAATTATGGGAAGAAGCCACAACAGAAAGCTTGCCAGGAATCGGTGATTTAGCGGGTTATAAAAATGATTTCTTAAATTTATTTGGATTTGGATTTGAAGGGGTAGATTATCTAGCCGACACGAATGAAGTTGTTCCCGTTCCAAGTATTGGATAAATAAAAAACATTTAACATTTAAACAGCCTGAATTCGTTTCAGGCTGTTTTTTTTATTCCTATTTTTGAAATTATTTATAACCAATTTATATTCTTTGATTTTATGAAAAAAATTACGCTGAGTTTAGCTTTATTTTTTCTTGTACAAATTGGATATAGCCAAACACTAGACCAATATACTTTTGCACAAAGTAATGGGACATATTCGGCTATTTCTGGTGGGACAGTAGTAGGAAATACAGCAACCGATGATGAGCGTTTTGTGGATCCAGCTGTAAGTTTAGGTGGTGCTGCAACTACGGGGGTAGGTTTACCCATCGGATTTAATTTTGTTTTTAACGGTTACACATATGACCGTTTTGCTATTAATGCAAATGGATGGATTGCATTAGGGTCGTCAGCGCTAAGTCCGGCAGTTGATTTAACCACTTCATCATCATACAACCCATTGTCAACGATTACAACAGCAGTTTCCAATGTTAATGTTGCTCGTATTGCTGCATTTGCAAGAGATTTGCAAGCACAAGCGGGCTCTGAATTGCGTTACCAAGTAATTGGTTCAGCACCGAATCGCACATTGGTTGTGCAATGGAAAAATTATGCGAAATATTTGGCGTTAGGTGATTCCATGAATTTTCAAATTCGTTTAAACGAAACATCTAATTCAGTGCAATTTGTATATGGGACTATGACCAACAATACTACAGATACTGTTGTGGATTGTGGTTTACGTGCCGCTCCTAATAATCCAGCGACCAATTTTGCCAACAGAACTTCTACAACAAGTTGGATAACTACTTCAGCTGGAACAACCGCTGCAGATACCATGTTCATGTCGCAAACTATTGCGCCAGCAAGTGGGTTGACCTATACTTGGACAACACCACCGAGTTGTACAGGAACACCAACTCCAGGTGCTACTCTTTCAACAAGCGCTTCGGTTTGTGCATCAGTAAACTTTACGTTGTCTTTGCAAAATACCACATCAGGTTCTGGTGTTACGTATCAATGGATGACATCAACCGATGGTGTAAATTACAGTAATGCAGTAGGAATTGCTACACAAAGCACTTATGTGACCTCACAAACTGCAGCAACCTATTATAAATGTCTAGTTACTTGTACAGCTTCAGGAACTGCAGCTGAAAGTTCGCCCTTACAAATAGGAATGAATGCAGTGAACGCTTGTTATTGTACACCAACTTATACCACAGGAAAAACGGAAGGTGATTTGATTTCTAATATTGTAATTAATGGAACAACACTTTCGAATAATTCGGGGACTGCTCCTACGAACCCGGCTTACACTTATTTTACGGGTCAGCCCAATTACACCGCTAATTTACAAGCAGGAGGAACATATACAGTTACCGTAACTGTAGGTACTTTTGGAGGTCAAAATGTTTCCATGTGGATTGATTATAATGATAACGGATTTTTTGAAACCAATGAGCGAATTGGTTCTACAACCACAGCAATTGATGCCAATGGTACGGCCACCTTTACGATTTCTTTGGCATGTAATCCACCTTTAGGCACTCACAGAATGCGTGTGCGCGATGTTTGGAATCAAGTAGGGAATACCATCGATCCTTGTGCAAACTATGGATATGGAGAAGCAGAAGATTACGATATCGTAATTACTACACCGGTGGCTTGTCCACAGCCATCTAATGTTTTAGTAACAAATACAACGACCACTACTGCAACAGTAGCCTGGACGGCAGGATGTACAGAAACTGCATGGATGATTTATGTAGTTCCGGCAGGAAGTCCAGCTCCAACAGTGGGTTCGGGTACAGTAGTAATTGTAAATCCTTATGTGATTACAGGGTTAACACCCAATACGGATTATGATATTTATATCGCAGCCGATTGTACAACAAACGGGACTAGTTTACTCACAGGGCCTATCTTTTTTAGAACATTAATTCCGGCTCCAGGAAATGATGATTGTAGTAATGCTGTCGCCTTAACAGTTGGAGAGAATGTAACTTCGAATCCAGTAGTTGGTACCAATGTTTCAGCCACCAACTCAAATCCTCCAGCACCCGGTTGTGCTAGTTTTTTAGGTGGTGATGTTTGGTATACGGTAGTGGTTCCTGCCACTGGAAATGTAACTTTAGAAACCAGTGAAGTAACTGGAAGTGATGTAACCGATACAGGCTTAGCAGTTTATTCGGGTGATTGTAACGGGTTGAGTTTATTGGCTTGTGATGATGATTCCAGCACCAATGGGAACTATTCATTGATTTCGTTAAACGGACTTACTCCAGGGCAATTGCTTTATGTTAATGTTTGGGAATATGCTAACGATAGTTTTGGTGAATTCCAAATCTCAGCTTACGATTGTCCAACAGGTACGCCAGCTCCTACAGGTGATGCGGACCAATACTTCTGTAGTAATTCCTTAACATTTGATTCGTTACAAGTAACGGGTAGTGGCTTGTTATGGTATGCTGCACCAACAGGGGGAACACCTTTTAACGGTACAGATACCGTGACAGATGGTGTTACGTATTATGCGTCACAAACCATCAACTGTGAAAGTTATTCCCGTTTGGCAGTTACTGTTCATGTTGCCCCTCTACCCATGGTTTCAAATATTGATTTGTTAGCTTGTGAATCGGATGGTGATGGTATGGAAATTTTTGATTTAACTGCTTCGGAAAGTTCAATAACTTTTGATGGTGGTATGCAATTCAGTTATTATCTCGATTATTTTGATGCTGAGTCCATGACAAACCCAATTGCAAATGCTACTGCATTTATGGGTACAAATGGACAAGTAATTTATGTGCGTGTTGAAAATGCAAATGGTTGTTATTCCATAGCTGAAGTGTATCTAGTTGTGGCTATGACATCTGCAGCGCCAACAGGAAATCCAACACAGGATTATTGTACCACTGCAACGTTAAATGACTTGGTTGTTAATGGATCGAATGTACTTTGGTATGCTGCAGCAACAGGTGGTTCACCTTTAGATCCATTTACGGATTTAGTGGATGGAGCAACCTATTATGCTTCTCAAAATGAATTTGGTTGTGAAAGTACAACGCGATTTGCAGTTACTGTAAATGATACCTGTGCTAATGTAGGTTGTTTAATCGGTGATGAATATCCAACTGGTGCAGTGACCATCAATTGTTCGGGTACAGCACAAATTATTACTACTGCGGGTTGGGCAGGTGAATATTCAAGTGTAAATGTTACCGCAGGTGTTCAGTATACTTTTACTAGTTCAAACGCAACGGATTATATCACCATTGGTAATTCAGACGGTTCTATTGCTTTTACTTCGGGAACAACGCCATTAATTTGGACACCAACTACGACCGATACGGTTCGTTTTTATACGCATGCTGATGCCAATTGTACAGCAAACACCGATAATAGAACGCGTTCAGTAGCGTGTGGAACACCACCACCAACCCCTGCAAATGATACTTGTGCTACACCAACAGTACTTACAGTGGGCGGAGTATATACCGATGCGGATATCGATACTACTAGTTTAGGTGCCACTTTGAGTGCTGAAACTCCAGCACCTAGCTGTGGAGCTTTTGGTTTTGCTACTTCAGGAAAAGATGTTTGGTATAGTTTTACTGTACCAACTTCTGGGAATGCAACTGTAGAAACTGCAGGAACTTCAACTGGCGGACCTGGTATTGATACTGTGGTACAAGCGTATTCTGGAACTTGTGGTGCTTTAACTGCGGTTGGTTGTGATGATGATAGCGCTACTGAAGTAGTAGTAGGTCATTCGTTATTGTCTTTAACCGGACTCACGCCTGGAGCAACTATTTTAGTTCGTGTATTTGGTTACAATGGTGCGCAAGGGAACTTTAGTATCTCTGTTTATGATGCGTCTTTAGGCAATCAAGAAATAAGTGATGTTACTTTCAAAGCGTATCCAAATCCGGTGCAAAATGTATTGAATATCACATCTTCGGAAGTAATCGACTCACTACAAATTTATAATGTAGTAGGACAAGAAGTGTATAGTTCTAAAGTAAATGCTACAGAATCTACATTAGACTTAAGTAATTTACCTGCGGGCTCCTACATTGTACGCGCTATGGCCAATGGTCAAGTAAAAACAATTAAAGTGATTAAACAGTAATTCACTTGCTCATAAACTTGTTAAAAATGTCCCGATTTATCGGGACATTTTCTTTTTGTATGGAGTATATTTGCCAAAAATTTCAGCAATGCTGTTTTCTATCATAATCCCGGTTTATAATCGTCCCGACGAAATTGACGAATTGTTACAAAGCTTAACAACATCAACTAACACGAATTTCGAAGTAGTTATCGTTGAAGATGGCTCTTCTATAGATTGTAAAGAAGTGGTGTTACGTTATGCCAAACAATTGCAAATTTCCTATTATTTTAAAGCCAATTCGGGTCCCGGTGATTCCCGTAATTTTGGGATGAAGGTAGCCAAAGGCGATTATTTTATCATCTTTGATTCGGATTGTATCATTCCTTCACACTATATGAGTGAAGTAGTAAAAGAATTAAATACAGCCTATGTGGATTGTTTCGGAGGACCCGACAAAGCATTAAAATCGTTCTCTTACATCCAACGCGCCATTAATTTTACGATGACTTCGTTTTTGACCACTGGAGGAATCCGTGGTGGCTCAGAAAAAATCGATAAATTCCAACCCCGTAGTTTCAATATGGGGATTTCTAAAAAAGCCTTTGAAGCGTCCAAAGGGTTCGGAAACATTCATCCTGGAGAAGATCCCGATTTGTCCATCCGCTTATGGAAAATGGGATTTAAAACCCGCCTTTTTAAGGAGGCGTATGTCTATCACAAGCGTCGTATTGATTGGGATAAATTCAGTGTACAAGTTTCCAAATTCGGTAAAGCACGCCCTATCCTAAACCGATGGTATCCCGAATATGCCAAAATTACATTTTGGTTTCCAACACTGTTTTTAGTTGGCTTGGCGGCCTCCGTGATTGCTTTGGTGTTTTTGTTTGATTGGGGGCTAAAATTGTATTTCGTCTACTTTGCTCTAATCTTCCTGTTTTCCTCCATTCAAAACCGCAATCCCATTATTGGATTTCTCTCCATTATAGCGGTATGGAAACAATTTACAGGGTATGGAATGGGGTTTATTAAGTCGTATTATAAAGTTCATTTATTAAAACAACAACCGCAAGATGCTTTTCCAGAGTTGTTTTTTAAAAAACCATTGGAAGCCCAAATTACTGAAGAAATTCATATTGAAAAAGAAGCTGAAGAACCCATTCACAAGTCGGTTGAAAAAGCCTTAGACAAAATCATTGCACCCATTCAAAAAATAGTGGATACAGCACCAGTGAAAACGAAGATTATCGGACTCACGGGCGGAATTGGTAGTGGGAAAACAACCATAGCCAATTATCTCTCTGCAAAAGGGTATCCCGTTTACATCTCCGATTTAGAGGCAAAAAAAGTAATGGACTTCCCTGAAATTATTCAAAAAATTGCGGTACAGTTTGGTCCTGAAATAATGGATGCCAATCAACGGTTAAACCGAGAACAATTGGCAGCAATCGTTTTTAATAATCCAGAAAAATTAAAGCAACTCAATGCTATTGTGCATCCCGCCGTGAAAAATCATTTTGATCAATGGATTGTCGCACACAAGAAATTCCCGTTCGTGTTTAAAGAAGCAGCCATTCTATTTGAAAGTGGCAGTTATAAGGATTGTGACGCCGTAATAACAGTAACGGCTCCCTTAGAAATGCGAATTGCTCGCGTTTTAAAAAGAGATCAAACTACCCGTGAGAAAATTTTGCAACGGATTACCAATCAGCTTTCTGATGAAGAACGTGCCGCACGAAGTCAGTATGTCATTCAAAATGAGAATTTCGAATCTACCAAACGCCAAATCGAAGAAATCCTTATTTCCTTGAAAAATAAGCAATAAAAGTAGGCTGTGTTAATGTTTGGTTAATACATTAACAAAACAAATGTTAAAATCCCTAATTTTGAGGTGATGAATAAATTTGTTTTTCGCCTCTTGGTATTCTTGATGAGTGTTTCCCTTTTGGGAATCATTTTGGTGCAAGTTTACTGGTTTAATACTTCATTAGAAAAAAGCGAAGAACAATTTACTTTTCATGTTAAGCAAGTACTTGAAAATGTTGTTGAAAAGATTGAAAGACAGGAGAAATACAACTTTTTAAACCGTTACAATTTTCTTCGAGATAGTACGGGGAAACGACCCAAACGAGAAGATTTTTTAGAATACAAGTACGTACAGCGTAACCCGAAAACGAATCAAACCATCATTTATTCGAACAGTATAACGATGGAAGATTATGACATTCAACGCTCGTTCTTTGATAAAGATGATGATTCAACCAAAGTTAAAAATTATACTACAAAAAGAAAAACGGCGGTATTCAATGGAAAGCCTTTAGATGATGGCGGAATTCAGACACAAATAAAACCGGATATCACCATTGAACGCGAAGGAACCATCGATATCCTTCAAGATGCGCAATTTGATGCCGTCTACAAAGATATCGCCATCCAAAATCCCATTCAAGAACGGGTGAGTGCCGAAAACCTTTCCAAGTTACTCAAAGCCGAATTAAAAGGATACGGCATTAATACTCCTTTTGAATTCAATATTTACAGTAACGGATTGGCAACCAAAGTAAAGTCGGAACATTTCAATTACGACAAATATTCCACGTATACCACGCCCATTTTTATCGATAATGATGGCAACAACCGATACAATCTGTTGCTTAATTTTCCTCAAAAAAAGAAATTCCTTTTTGCAGAAATATTAGCTATTACGCTGCTTTCAATAATTTTTACACTGGTAATTATCATCGCCTATGCCAATGCTTTGCATCAATTGATGAAACAACGTCAGATTTCAGAAATCAAAACCGATTTCATCAACAACATGACCCACGAATTCAAAACGCCCATCGCTACTATAAATTTGGCGCTAGACGCTATTCGAAATCCCAAAGTCATTGATGATAAAGAAAAAGTATTTCGCTACTTGCAAATGATTCGCGACGAAAACAAACGAATGCATGCACAAGTAGAAAATGTTCTCCGAATTTCGAAATTGGAAAAGAAAGAACTCGACATTTCTAAAGAACCCCACGACGTTCATGAAATTATTGAAGATGCAATCGAACACGTGAATCTCATTGTCGAAGACCGTAATGGTAAGATTTCTAGTGATTTGGAAGCCACTCGAAGTACAGTCCTGTTGAACGATGTGCATTTCACTAATGTAATTGTTAATATTTTAGACAATGCGATAAAATATTCTAACGAGGAACCCGTTATTGAAATTAGCACTGAGAATATAAAGGATTTTATTTTAATAAAAGTTAAGGATAACGGGATAGGAATGAGCAAAACCGCTCAAAAAAGAATTTTTGAAAAATTCTACCGCGAACACACCGGAGACGTACACAACGTGAAAGGACACGGTCTCGGGTTGGCCTATGTGAAACGAATAGTGGACGATCACAACAGCCAAATTTTTGTGGAAAGCGAAAAAGGTAAAGGAAGTACATTCATTATTAAAGTCCCACTGATAAACTAAAATACAATGGAAAAAGAAACAAAAAAAATCCTACTCGTTGAAGATGACCAAAACTTCGGTGCTATCCTCAAAGACTATCTATCGTTAAATGATTTTGAAGTTACCCTAGCCAAAAACGGTATGGAAGGCTTCGAAAAATTTAAAAAAGACACTTACGATCTATGTATCTTAGACGTAATGATGCCCTACAAAGACGGGTATACTTTAGCCAAGGAAATCCGTGAAAAAAACAAAGAAATTCCATTGATTTTCTTAACCGCTAAAACCATGAAAGAAGATGTACTCAAAGGCTATAAAGTGGGCGCCGATGATTACCTCAATAAACCGTTTGACTCGGAAGTGTTGTTGATGAAAATCAAAGCCATCATGCAACGCAAATCCTCAGAAACCAAAGCGGAAAATACGCAATTCGAATTCCAAATCGGACAATTCCATTTGAATTCCAAATTACGTTTCTTAACTTTCCCCGGTGAAGAACCGATCAAATTGTCGCCCAAAGAAAACGAGTTGTTGAAATTACTCGCTTTGTATGTGGAAGATTTGATGCCACGTGAATTGGCGCTGACCAAAATCTGGAGAGACGATAATTACTTTACTTCCCGCAGTATGGACGTGTATATCGCCAAATTGCGCAAGTACCTGAAAGAAGATCCGAACGTTGAAATTCTCAACATCCACGGCGAAGGTTTCCGTCTAGTCGTGAAAAAATAAATGTAAAATCCCTGTTCCAACGGGGATTTTTTTTTGGAGCTATTCGGGCTATCCGTTGCAAGGAGGCTGTGGCACCGCAAGCAAAAAATACACCCCAAATCCGCGCTCCCAAGGTCGCAGGATTTGGGGTGTTTTGCTAAGCGCTGCCTTCGCCTCGCTTTCCACTACTATCCCGGCTAGGGCTGAGTGCTAGCTATTCGTTTTCCATTCCAATAGCAAAGCAAAACAGGTCTTACCTTGGTGCGTAATCACAAAAGTGTCGTCTTCCTGACCAATCACCGCTTCCTGACCTAAATTAAGTTCGCGCATAAAATTCATTTCAAATGCAACCAATTCCTGTCGCATCAACTTTTTTGCATCGCAATGATCCAAACACCATTCCAAGTATTTCACATTGTTAGCATGATTCACGATGTCCAAATCCGAGAGTTTAACCGTATAGGTTTCTAAAGTCGTGACCGATTCCTTTAATGTTATCTTGTGAAACGACTGCACTGTTGCGCGCTCCGGATTTTTAATAAAATGCTCGTGCGGCAATGCCAACGGGTCGGGGCGTCGGGTTTGGGTATTGATTACCGCCCAGTAGGTTTCACAACCGACCAACTTTTGATCGCCGCTCCATAATTCCAAACAACGAATTGAGCGGGAATTTTCCAGCGAATTGATCCAGGTTTTTACCGTCACCGTATCACGCCATTTCGGCAACGCATGGATCTCCACCCGCATCCGACTCAATACCCACGCTTGATGATGGGCTTGCATATCACTAAAACTTAAGCCGCCCAACTCTGCGTGGTAGCCCGCGGTGAGTTGGAGTATATTGCATAAATCCGTGTATTTTAAGAGTCCGTTGGGGTAACATTGCAAAAAGTTAATAGCCCACGGTTGTAATAAAGTTGATTGGAAATCAGGCGAAATAGGCATTTTAATTGATTTTTAAACCTAAGGTAAAGACTAAGGCTTGTGATTTTTTATATTTTGTCACGTAGTCGGAAACACCGTCTTGTAAATTGTAATTGGTAGTCGAAAACGACAATCCGGCGTAGGCTTTGAGGATAGCCGCCAATTTAAAATTAAGATAGCCACCCAATTGGACTTGCGTACCGTTTTGTATTGCTATCAGCGTCCCATTTTCTTGATGCCGCAATTGTTCGGCTCCCAAATTGACAAACGGGGTAACCGACCAATTTTTCTTTAAATCCACTTCATAAGCAAGCTGCATATAATACACCGATTGGGTCGAACGAGTATACGCTGTAAAGTCGGGAACGCCTACAAATCGATACGAAGCACCCGAATAGCCAATGTTGAACTCCCCTTTATACAACTTGAAAATGGAATAGTTAACGTCGATGCCGACCGGAGTGGTGTAAAAGTGATTTAAAGCGGTATTTCCAATTTGTGTGGGGACTGCAGCGCCTACTCGCAACGACGGATTAAATAAGAAAAATCCAAAATTTTGTGCATTCATTCCCATGGAAAATAGAAGCACTACTAGGTAAAATGACTTTTTCATGCTTACAGGTTTTGAATCACATAATTATCGCCCGTACCGATGTTAAAATCTTGACTCAGGGTTTGTCGTACTTTGGTTTGGGAATTATAAACGGTGTAATGGATGGTTATCGTTTGGTTTTTAGCAACATAAAAAGAATAGATAGCATCGTTGTTATTGGAATAATAGGGGTTGCCAATACCTTCCATAGTACATTTTTCAATACTTTTTTGGGACGAACTGAACATAAATTGAATTTGAAACTGCACGGTTTCACCGTTTTCTAAAAAATAGAATGATTGTGCATTGAAACTTGTAGGATCCAAATACTGTACTTCACTCTCAATCGGGCGATAATTCGCATAGCCTTCTGCGTAAACATAGAGTTGCTGATTGGGATAAAAAGTAGAAAATTTGATACGCCCAGCCGCATCGGTGGTATAACTAAATTCAGGGGAAACACCCGTGTCAGGAGTGGAGTAGCCCAAATAATAATCAATCTTTTTTCCCGCTACCGGTTGGCCTTGCGCATCAAAAAAACGATGGTTTAATTGCACAATACGCGATCCATCATACGGAATATCACAACTAAAACTGCAAAGCAAGAGCAAAGCACTGAGTAACACTAAAATTTTTTTCATACGTTTATTTTAATCTTAGATGCAATTGTTCCAAAAGGGTTGCAAAATCGGTTGAATAATTAAACCAATGGACCTCCGGTGTGCGTTTGAACCAAGTCATTTGACGTTTGGCAAATCGGCGGGTGTTCATTTTGATATTTTCGATGGCTTCCTCAAGGGAACATTTTTGATCTAAAAAATCAAACAACTCGCGGTAGCCCACGGTTTGTAGTGCGTTGTACGAACGGTAGGGGTAGAGATCGCTGACTTCCTTCAACAATCCCGCGGCCATCATCAAATCCACCCGATGGTTAATGCGCTGGTTTAATTCCTCTCGCTCGGCTTCGAGTCCGATGATGATCGATCGAAACGGACGGTTGGTTTCTTTTTTTCCTAAAAAGGAGGAGTAGGGCTGACCCGTACCCAAACAGACTTCCACAAAGCGTTTCATGCGTTGTGGATTTTGTAAGGTTTGCGGATTTTCGAGGAGTATTTTTTGGTAATACTGGGGATCCAACTCGTGTAAAGTCGCTTGTAAATAAGGAAGTCCGTCGATTGCATACCGGGCATTGATGGATTCCCGAATGCTCGGATCAATATCTGGAAAATTGTCCAAACCTTTACGTACGGCATCGACATAGAGTCCGGAGCCGCCCACCATAATTTGTACGGGATTTTCTTGAAACAGTTGGTCGAGTTGAGCCAAGGCCTCAGTTTCAAAGTCGCCCACACTGTACGCGTTATAAATGGAAATGTTTTGGATAAAATAGTGGGGTGCGGCTGCTAATTCTTCTGGGGAAGGCACGGCCGTACCGATGGTCATTTCTTTAAAAAACTGGCGGCTGTCGCACGAAATAATGGAACAGTTAAAATGATTCGCCAAACGAATCGCAAGTGCGGTTTTACCAATAGCGGTGGGTCCGATAACCGTGATTAAGACGGGTTGGTTTTGCATGGCGTAAAGGTAGCATTTTATGTGAAATGAGCAGTGGTTTTAGCCCGGATTGAAGCGGCATCCTCGTAGCGAAGCGGAGAGATACAGCGGAAAGCCGGAAATAGCTCCAAAAAATTAAAACTTTAAAACTTTCAAAACTTTGTTTTTCCGCAAATACCCTTGAATGATGGTGCGGGTGTCGCGGTTGTTTTGCATTGGGATAATCAAGTTTTTGAGGATATCGATGTTCATGATTTGGTAGTTCAAATCGTAGAAGCAATAGCCTTTGTATATCCCGTTTTCAATCAGCACCGCACTGCGTTCCTCGGTGCGACGGCCACGGTCAATAACCACCAAAGTTTGGTTGCCAAACTGCACTTCTTCCAAGTAGTCTTCCACGCGGGCATTATAGTCATCGGCGGATTCGGCTTGGATGCAAGCGCCGTTACACTCTTTGATTTTGTATTGAAAACAACTTTTTTGGGTGTCGTAGAGTCCGTTGATTTTCTGACACAGTTGGTATTTTTCCGTGATTTTAAAGAGGTAATTTTTCCCTTCTTGAATACTGGAAAACGACGTAATTTCCTTTTTTCTACCGTCGGCTTTTTGTAACTGCAGACTCAAATACCCATCGTCAGTTAGCACTTCATACAGCGCCCATTGGAAAATACTTTTGCGTTGGGCACGGTTATAAATGGGTTTATTGATTTTAATTTCTTCGCTTTCTTTCAATAAAGCGATGAGTTCGCTCCCCGTTTCTTCATAGGTCACTGCAAACACTTCGCGTTGGATTTTCTTGCTTTTGCTGGTGGTACCTGTGAAATGCTGGTTGACGCGTTTTTTGATGTTCTTGCTTTTACCGATGTAAATCAATTCTCCTTTTTCGTTGTGGATGTAATAAATCCCTGTTTTGGTGGGCAAGGCTTCGACAATGTCCAGGAGTTTGGGCGACATGCCCGATTTGATTTCGGTTTTAACCAAGCTTTTCAGAATTTCTTTTTCAGAGTCTTTGGAAAGCAAGAGTTTGAACAACTTCACGGTAGCCAAGGCATCGCCACTCGCGCGGTGACGGTCGGCCATCGGAATTCCGAGGGCGCGCACCAATTTCCCTAAACTGTACGATGGTTGGTCCGGAATGAGTTTTTTAGAGAGTTCGACTGTACAAAGCGTAGGTCGTTTGAATTCATAGCCCAACCGACTGAATTCTGTGCGCAGAATGCGGTAGTCAAACGAGGCGTTATGTGCCACAACGATACAGTCTTCGGTGATTTCGATGATGCGTTTGGCGACTTCAAAAAACTTGGGAGCGCTGCGCAGCATGGCATTGTTGATGCCTGTTAATTTCACCACAAACGGTTGAATCGGAATTTCGGGATTGACTAAACTAATGAATTGATCGACTACTTCGTGACCATCAAATTTATAGATAGCGATTTCAGTAATGCCTTCTTCATTGAATTGGCCTCCGGTGGTTTCTATGTCAAGAATGCAATACAAATTCGTTTACAGCTTCGCTTCGTTTTGAGTTAGTGAATGGCACAAAAGTACGTCTTTCTGAGTAAAGAAAAAATGGAGTTTGCTTTTAACCCCATGGTTTTATGAATAGTTACGAACACCAAAGATGCTACTTCCAATGCGCACCATGGTACTGCCACAAGCTATGGCCAGTTGATAATCGCCTGACATACCCATGGAAAGGGTTTGTAATTGGAAGTTGGGCCATTGAACCGATTGGTACTGGTCAAAAAGCGATTTTAAAAATTGGAATTCTTTTTGAATTTGTGCTTTATCCTCGGTAAACGTGGCCATGCCCATGAGTCCGATGACCTTTATATTTTTCAGGTTTTGAAAAGTAGCTGCGTTAAGAATCGCTTCGAGTTCGCCAGCATCAAAACCGAATTTAGTTTCTTCTTCAGCGATATGGATTTGGAGTAAACAGTCGATAATACGATTGTTTTTGGCAGCTTGTTTGTTGATTTCTTCCAATAATTTCAAGCTGTCCACGCCATGAATCAAAGCCACATAAGGCGCCATGAATTTCACCTTGTTGGTTTGTACATGACCAATCATGTGCCATTGAATATCTTTGGGCAGTTGTTCCCATTTTTCGGTCATTTCTTGGATTTTATTTTCTCCAAAAATGCGCTGACCGGCAGCATAGGCTTCTTGTAGGTCGGCTATAGGTTTGGTTTTTGAAACGGCAACCAAAGTCACGTGTTCGGGTAGTTGCGCTTTTATTTCCTGAAGATTTTCTGCAATAGTCATGATTATTTCTTAAACAAATTTAAGATTTCATCGTTTTTCTTGGCAATCCAATCGGCAATGGGCATGCCGTCCACTATATTTTCATCGAATTTACCCGCTTGGATGTCTTCACCAGGTAGGTGTAAAGTCGAACTGGATTGCTCTTTTCCGTTCTTTTTTTGAATGGACAATTCCAATTGAAGAATTGCCCCGTTTTGGTAATAAAAGGTGGCTGTTATTTTTTCAAAATTACCATTGGTAAAATGGACCACACTTTCCAATTGCCCTTTTAAAAGCGTTTTGTTTTTTATGTCTTTCCGTTTTTCAACTTCAACTGGTGGCGCTGCAATTTCCATGGATTCTTCCAACAAATTATACACCAACAGTTTAAAGCTTCCTTTTCCTTTGATGGTGTGTGAACCGGAGGCAGTTTGTTTATCGCTCAAGACTTTTTTGTCGCCATTAGCGACTAATATTTCCACATTCTTAGCGTTTTTTACGGCACAAATACTGTCGATTTGAAAACGGGTAAACATATGATTTTGGGCAAACCCCATCCAGCTCATGCCCAGTATAATTCCTAAAAATAACTTTTTCATAGTTTCAATTTTTAAAGTTCATAAACCATCAAGCCACTGCGAAATTTGGGTTCGATGTATGTACTCTTCGGCGGCATGATTAGTTGATTGTCGGCTAAGGCTTTAATCTCTGCTATTTCAGAGGGGAAAAGCATAAAGCCCACTTCAAATTCGCCTTCATCTACCAATTCTTTGATGGTTAATATCGATTGCTTTCCGGGAATGTATTCGATGCGTTCGTCGTTTCGCAAATCTTCAATGCCTAATATCGGATGCAAAACGGTGTCATAAAGAATTTGGGCATCCAGGTTTTCCAGCAATCCCGGATTCGGATTTTCTTGTTTGTAAAACAACGCATAAAATTCGCCATCCAAATACATCCCAAATTCAAATTTATCTTGGGGTTTCCATAGTTCTTGCAACTTGGATTTTACAATAAAATGTTCGTCCAACAAGGCCAAAAAATCATCTTTGGTATGGCCGTTTAAGTCCCGAACAATACGGTTGAATTCGTAGATTTTAACATTGCTTTCGGCAATTAAGAAACTCATAAAACCCTTCAAATTGGGGTTTCCCAAGTGGTTGTCTTCGTCAAAGAGCAACTCCGCCGAGGCAGAACGGTGGTGACCGTCAGCGATATACAATTCCGGAATACTTTCAAATTGGTTTTGAATCCACGCAATTTCAGAAGCTTCACCAACGCGCCAAAGTGTATGTTTTTCTTTGTTGGTTGTAGAAAAGTGGTACAACGGTTGTTCCTTTTTCTTTTTTACAATCCAATCATTAATTTCCGTTTTATCGGGATAGGTTATTAAAACCGGTTCGGTGTTAAAACCCGTTTGATGCAAATAATCTTTAAACAACTCCACGCGGTATTGCAAGGTATCTTCGTGCTTTTTGATCACATTGGCTTTGTACTCCTCAATCAAAGTGCCTGCTACAATCCCGGTAAATGTGTTGGTTTTGGTCTGAATTTCATACAAAAACATCACCGGCTCCTCTTCGCTGACAAACACTCCGTCATTTTTAAAATCTTGGTATTTGTGTGCCACGCCTTTAAACCGTTTGTCCAAGGTGATTTTTTGCGCATGAACGTAGGCTGGATTGATGACGTGCAAAAAGGAATACGGATTAAAATTCAGCCAAGCGGCAAGCTCAGCCGGACTGTAATCGTCGTAATTTCTGCACGTGACCAAAGCCACTTTATCGGCTACGGGACGCACTGCTTTAAAGGGGAGCAGGGTGGACATTTTGAATTTTGAATTATGAATTATGAATTATGAATTTGTTGTGCCAACGACTATTTTAAAAACTGTTTTGCGACTTTTTCCGCTTTCTTACTTTCGCTATAATCGTAGAAGCCTTCCCCGGATTTTACGCCCAATTTTCCGGCCATTACCATGTTCACTAATAAGGGACAAGGAGCGTATTTCGGATTTTTGAAACCATCATACATTACATTCAAAATGGACAAACAAACGTCCAATCCGATGAAGTCAGCCAATTGCAGCGGACCCATAGGATGTGCCATACCCAATTTCATCACCGTATCGATTTCGTATACACCACCCACACCGTTGTACAAGGTTTCAATGGCTTCGTTGATCATAGGCATTAAAATACGGTTGGCTACAAAGCCGGGATAATCGTTCACTTCTGTAGGCACTTTTCCCAATTGTACCGATAAATCCATGATGATTTTGGTTACTTCATCCGAGGTGTTGTACCCGCGAATGATTTCGACCAATTTCATAATCGGCACCGGATTCATGAAATGCATTCCAATTACACGCTCGGGGTGTACCACTTGCGCGGCGATTTGCGTAATAGAAATGGAAGAGGTATTGGTGGCTAAAATGACATTGTGCGCGCACAAATCGCTCAATTGTTTGAAAATATTCAATTTCAAGCCTACATTTTCAGTAGCGGCTTCGACCACCAAATCCACACCGACTACACCGTCTTTCATTTCGGTATAGGTGATTATATTACCAATAGTTTTGTGTTTATCTTCTTCGGTGATAGAACCTTTTGCGACCATTCGGTCCAAGTTGGTTGCAATCGTTTGCATCCCTTTTTCTAAGGATTTTTCAGAAATATCAATCAATTTTACGGTAAAACCGCATTGTGCAAAGGTGTGAGCAATTCCGTTACCCATCGTACCCGCACCAAGTACTGCTACTGTTTTCATTCGTATATTATCTTAGTTTGTTTTGTTCGTATTCATTCGAAACGGTTATCGTTTCATGGCCTCTATAATTCGGTACGCCACGCGTAAGGCTTCTGTACCGTCTTCCAAGGTAACCACTGGCGTAGTGTTGTTATTAATGGCATCGGCAAAAGCTTCCAATTCGTCCAAAATCGCATTATTGGGTTCGACACTCGGATTATTGAAATAGATCTGTTTGCGTTCACCTTCCGCATTTTGAAGAATCATATCGAAGTCGCCGGGTTGTTCGGGTGCATCTTTCATTTTCACCACTTCACAGGTTTTATCCAAATAATCCACCGAGATGTAGGCATCTTTTTGGAAAAAACGCGACTTGCGCATGTTTTTCATCGAAATACGGCTCGAGGTAATGTTGGCCACACAGCCGTTTTCAAATTCGAGACGCGCATTGGATATGTCAGGGGACTGACTCAACACCGAAACGCCGCTGGCATGTACATTCACCACTTTGGAACGCACCACACTTAGAATGGCGTCGATATCGTGAATCATTAAGTCTAACACCACAGGAACATCCGTGCCACGTGGATTAAATTCGGCCAATCGATGCGTTTCAATGAACATGGGTTGTTCAATTTGGTCGCGCACTGCTGTGAAAGCAGGGTTGAAACGTTCCACATGGCCTACCTGACCTTTGACATTGTATTCCTTGGCCAAAGCAATAATTTCTTCTGCTTCTTCAACGGTTGTTGCAATGGGTTTTTCGATAAACACATGCTTCCCTGATTTGATGGCTACTTTAGCACATTTATAATGCGAAAGGGTAGGCGTAACAATATCAATGACATCCACGGCATGGATCAATTTGGCTATGGTATCAAAACGCTTGTAACCAAATTCGGCAGCTATTTTCTCAGCATAGTCGGCATTTTCATCATAGAAACCAACCAATTCATAATGTTCTGATTGTTGTAAAAGTCGTAAGTGAATTTTCCCCAGGTGACCGGCACCTAGAACGCCAACTTTGAGCATAAAATGATATTTTTCTCAAAAGTAGCAATAAAAAGAAAAACTACCATTCGGAATTCACAGTTTTTGCGCATCTTTTTTTCGAGATTCGCAGGTCAAAATTGAATTTGCTTTTTGGTAGTTTTCCCCTTATTTTTACGAACCGTAAAACAACTGTTCCCGTGAAAGACACCCCAAAACATCAAGGATTACGCAATCAATTGGTTACACAATTAGAGGCCAAAGGCATTACGGATAAAAATGTCTTGGAAGCCATCCGTTTGATTCCGCGGCATTTGTTTTTGAATTCGTCGTTTGAGGATTTTGCGTACCAAGATAAGGCCTTTCCTATAGGAGCTGGTCAAACGATTTCACAACCTTATACGGTGGCTTTTCAATCCCAGTTATTACAAGTTAAAAAAGACGATAAAGTGTTGGAAATCGGTACAGGCAGTGGCTACCAAACGGCCGTTTTGTGCAAGATGGGAGCCAAAGTGTATTCGGTGGAACGCCAAAATGAACTCTTTAAATCAACTTCTTTATTGTTACCCAAATTAGGGATTCGCGCCAAGCATCTTTCGTTTGGTGACGGATATAAAGGGTTACCTGCACATGCCCCGTTTGACAGTATTATTGTGACGGCAGGTGCCCCGATTATTCCACAGCCGTTGATGGCCCAACTCAAAATTGGCGGTCGATTGGTGATTCCGGTCGGGGAGAAGGAGCAAATCATGACCTTATTAATCCGCAAAAACGAAACCCAATTTGAGAAACACGAGTTTGGGGATTTTAAGTTTGTGCCGCTTTTGGAGAATAAGAATTAGAAATACACAATTTTCTTTATATATTTAGCTCTGTATTTATATAGATTTAACGACAATGAAGAAAATTGCAATTATCTGCCTTCTATTGGCCAACACTCTTTTAGGTCAAAATTCCGAAAAAAAAGTTTGGGATTTACTATTAGCTAACAAGCGCGAAGACGCACGCAAATTATTTGACAAAGAACTAAAATCCAAGATGGAATCTCAAGTAGATTATTTATTATTGGATGCTATAATTAGTTATGAGTCGGGTAAAATTACTTTTGACGAATCTTTTCTAAAATCGTTTTTAACGACCTGTAAAGACCGGGCTTATTTGTATCCAATTTTTTACAGAGCATATGCAATTGATAACCCTAATGCTAATGGTTACGATGAAATTACGTATAAAAAAATTGATTTACTAGCGAATCACCCCGTATTTGGAAAAGATCCAATTGTGATTTATTTTAAAGCTTTAAGTGAGCGAAGAAGGAAAAATTTCACAGCCTATCAAACAGCAATAGCCCAATTAAAACCTATTGAAAATTGGCAATTCTGTGGTGTTTTTGAAAATTTAAATGATAGTGGCTTTGATACAGAGTATGAGCCTGAAATTTATGCCAAAAATGACAAGCAATTTGATGCAAACAGCAACGGATTTCTAGGATGGTACAATCCAATAGATGTCTCCAGTGAAGGGTATCATTTTTTTACTAATGAGACAGAATACGGTGATGGAATCATGTATTCGCAGGTTTTCATAGAAAACCCTGAAAAACAAGAGGTTTATCTCAATTTTGGTTCCAGTAATTCAATTAAAATATTTTTAAATGACACTGAAATTTATGCAAACAATACCATTGATGCTTCCGATATGAATGCATACCGTTTGCGAGTTTCATTGCCTAAAGGAGTCAATCGTTTGTTGGTTAAATTATCAACGGAAGGCAAAAATGATAATTTTTTACTTTCAATGGTGGACCAAAATGGAAATCTTCCAGTAGGAATTACAATTTCTCCCAATTACAAATTGTATCAGAAAACACCATTGGAACAGCTAAATCCAGAAGAATTAGATGCAGAATCCGAAGCTTACTTTAAAGCTAAAATCGCACAACAACCTGATAATGTATTGTACAAAATACTTTTGTTCCAAGCGTATAATAACAATCGTAAAAATGAATTAGCTACAGATGTAGTAGAAGAATTGGCCAAAATGTATCCAAAGTCTTCATTAATTCAAGTAATGCAAATTGATAATTATGCAGCAAAAGGAGAAGAGCAAAAAGTAGAAGAGTTGGAGAAAAATATTGAGATTAATGATGAATTTTATTTCTATAACGTTTTATTAAAAATTAAAGATAGTGATTGGATTAGTGCTGCAACTATGGTTGATTTGGAAAAATTCAAACCCAAAGTAGCTACCATTCAATCCCCAATTATTCCGGTTTTATTTGATTTTATTTTAGCTTCACGCAAATCGGACGTCAATCAAATGCTTGAAAAGTTAGATTACATTATCAATAATTCCAACTATAATGAATTTTATTTGACATCATTTATCAATCTATATGAGAAATTAAAAAATGATAAGAGTAAATCGATTGCTCTACTCGAAGAATTAGTAGAAAAGCGAGAAAACTTTTCTGCAATTTCAAAATTAAAAGCCTATTATAATCAAACAAATCGTAAGGATGAAGTGTTGAAAATTTCCAAAACACTTTCGGATAGGTATCCTTTTCACAATGGTTTACGGAAAGAATACATTGAATTGTTAATTAACGACAAACGCTATGATGAAGCGATGGTTGAAGTTGACAGAGCTTTGAAAAACTTTCCTTATTCCTTTCAATTAATGGAAATCAAAGGTTCAATTTACAACAGTCAAAATAAAATTAAAGAAGCAGAAGAAAATTTCAGAAAATCTCTAGTCCACAATTCTGGGAATAGTTCGCTTCGAAAAAAACTGTATGATATTACAAAAACCCCCGATGAAATAGAAGAAATAGCAACTCAAGACATTTATGAAGTTATAAAGAAACGAAGAAATACCAATTTAAAAGGTGATTTTGGAGTTACCGTTTTGTTGGATGAATATATTGTAAACATACTTCCAGAAGGGGGAAGAAAATCGAAAGTTACTTACCTGTATGAAATTACTTCAGAACACGGTATTGAAGAAATGAAGGAATACAATTTTCAAAGTTACAGTAATAATTTATTGAAATCTGAAATTGTAAAACAAGACGGTTCTTTAGTTCCTGCAGAGGAAGGAGACGGGACATTGGTATTTACAGATTTAAAAGTTGGGGATGTTATTTATATTCAATACGAACGTTATGAAAATGCATACGGTCGTTTTTATAAGGATTTTGATTTGTCCTGTTATTTTAACAGCTTTTATCCTGCTTTGGATGTCGTTTTTGGAATTATTTACCCCAATTCCGTTCAATTTAAAACCCATTTTACTAATGGAAATGTAACCCCAATTCAGAAAAAAATTAATACTAAAAATGCATTACTATTCAAGCGTGCCAATGTTCCTGCAATGGACTTACAAGAGCCTTATTCAGCGGAATTTGTGGATTTAAACAATATGGTTCGTGTCAGTACAATTAAGCATTGGAAAGACATTTCAAACTGGTATTCTGATTTAGTAAAAAAACAATTAAAGCAAGATAAAATTACACGTAAAACATTTTCAGATTTGTTTCCCAAAGGAGTAGCAGGTATGCAACAAGAGGAAATTGCGAAGACTATTTATACGTTTATAGAGCGAAATATTACCTATAGCTCTCAAGATTTCCGACAAAGTGGTTATGTACCTCAAAAACCTTCAAAAACGATAACCACAAAACTAGGAGATTGTAAAGATGTTTCAACATTGTTTGTAGCTTTAGCAGAGCAAGCGGGATTAAAAGCTAATTTAGTTTTAGTATCTACGAATGATAACGGATTTTCTTCTATGGCCTTGCCAACGAATGATTTCAATCATTGTATTGTGAAGGTAATGTTAGATGGCAAAGATTATTTTCTTGAATTAACGGATAAATATTTACCATTTAAAGCCTTACCAATGAGTCTTTACAAAGCCAATGCTTTGGTTATTTCATTTGATAAAGCAGAAAATGAAAACAGTTCGATCATTCAGATCCCGTTTACAAATGCAATAAAAAATATTTGTAAAACCAATACTGTAGTTTCTATTGAAGAAAATCAAAAATCATTTGTTACTACTTTTGTTGTCCAAGGAGCAAACAAATCCTATTACAATGAATTGTATGCCAATGCGACTACAGAAGACGTTCGGAAAAAACAAATTGAAGAAGATTACAACGCCAAATTAAAGAAAAACATCACCTATCAATCAGCTAAAGTAATTCAAAATGAAATGTTTGATAAGGATATTACTTTTGAAACGAAATTCACAGTTTCTGAACGTTTGCAGAGTGTTGGTAATTTGAAAATTACGGATATTCCATTTTTAGATAAAGTCTATACTAGAGATATTATTGCCAAAGACGAGCGTAAATACGACATTCAATATTTTAAATATGAGAATTCTAATGAATATCACTCGGAAGTAATATTAACCATCCCTGAAGGTAAAAAATTTATGGAAATTCCAGAGAGTAAAACCTTTAGTTACAAAGGCCACTCGTATTCTTTGTCGTTTGAAACTGTAGCTCCCAACAAATTAAAAGTTAAACGTACTGTTCTTTTGGATTGGAATGATGTACCCACTACAGCTTATCCTTCTTATAAAAAATATGTAGAAGATGTGATTGCTGCCGAAGAGCAAATCGTCGGATTTAAATAATAAAAAAGTGGAGTGTTTATTAACACTCCGCTTTTTTTTATAGCTGCTGCAACCGATTTTTCAATTGATCAATTTCTGAAAGTATCGAAGCAATTTGCGCTTCTTTTTCGGCGCTTTTCGCCAAATTCAATCCTTTCTCTTCTAAAATGCCCGTAACTGCCTCAATGGCCTCCGGATTGAAATCAATAATGTGTAATAGTTTAGCACGGTACCAAGCTACTTGGATGGGTTTTACATCAAGCCCTAAAAGTTCAGCAAGGAGTTCGGCTTGTCCTTTGGTCGGAATCCGTTTCCCATTTTCAAATTTACTGATGAGTGCTTGGTCAATAGCCGCTTTTTCTGCCAACACCCGAGTGGTGAGTCCGCTGCGTTCTCGTCCCGTTTTTAATAAATCGTGTAGCATTAAAAGGATTTTTTCAAACGATCAATATCACGTTGGGTATCACGGTCTTTTAAGGTTTCCCGTTTGTCGTAGTTCTTTTTCCCACGGCAGAGGCCAATTTCCAATTTAGCCAACCCTTTTTCATTGGTAAACAAACGAAGGGGAACTATGGTTAATCCTTTGGTTTCTACTTTGCGCGCTAGTGTTTTTAATTCTTTTTTGTTCAATAGTAATTTGCGTTCACTGCGCGATTTATGATTAAATGCGGTTCCAAAGGCATATTCTTCAATATAGGTGTTGATGGCAAACAATTCATGACCATGAAATTCACAGAAACTCTCGGCAATTTGCACTTTCCCTAAACGGATGGATTTGATTTCCGTTCCCGTTAAAACCATACCCGCCGAATACGATTCTAAAATTTCATAATCGAAGCGCGCACGTTTGTTTACAATGTTTATCTCCTTAATCATACTGCAAAGATAACACAAAACCTACGGATATAAGAGTGCTATTTTACATCGAAAAAAAAAGGCAAACTATGACTTATGTCAGGTTTTTCTTTACTACTTGGTTCTACATTTGTCCTGTAATATTTAAACAAAAAACAAAATGAAAAAATTATTTTTAGTTGCTGCTGCAGCATTGTTAGCGTTAAATGTGAATGCACAAGATAAAGCGAGTAAAGGTTTACAAGGAACTTGGTGGGCCGGTGGTCAGGTAGCTTTTGGAAAATCGGATAACGGTGTTTCTGAAACTAAAACCAACACTTTTGTGCCTATCGTAGGTTATTTTGTGGCTCCTGATGTTACTTTAGGTTTAGGAGTAGGTGTTATTGGTTCAAAAACGGATAATACAGTTACTTCTACAACTACAGCAGAATCTAGCACATTTATCGTGCAACCATTGGTTAGAAAATACTGGGGATTAGGAGGTAAATTCTTCTTCTTCGGTCAAGCTTCTTTGCCTATGACTTTTTCAAAAGACAAAATCTCTGACGACAAAACGACTTCTGTTGGTTTAGACGTTGCGCCAGGTTTTGACTTTATCGTAAGCAAATGGATGACGGTTGAAACTTCGTTCTCATTATTCAACGTAAATTCTACCACATACAAACCAAATGGAGGTGATAGCACCAGCAATTTCAATTTGAATTTCAATCCATTTGATGTAAACCCAGGTACAAGAAGCGTGGGTGGATTACGAGTAGGGGTTAAATTCCTATTCTAATTCCTTTATTATTTAGAGTTATTGGTTAGTTCCGTTTGTACGGACGAAAAGGTCACCTCTTTTTGGGGTGACTTTTTTTATTTCAAACTTTTTCTTAAATTCGTTGAAAACCAACAAAATAATAACTCTATGATTCGAAGAATACTACCGCTTGTGGTTGCAGGATTGCTTTTGTCGCTCACATCCTGTTCAGAAAACGAACAATCATTTGAAGCCATCTCGATTGCACAAGAACAACGCGAACTGTTAACGCCCCAGGAAATTAAAGCCAAAATCGACGCTTCTATCCAAAATGGAATGCATTTTACTTGGAAAGCAGTCACTACACAAACGGTTTGGAGTGCGATTGTACATGGAAATAGTCTGGCTACAGTTGGATTTGGTGCTGACGCCAATGATTTTGATCGCACAAAATCCAACAGTTCCGCTACCCAACAACAAGCGCTTCTCGAACGTATCGCCTATTACGAGCAAAAGGAAATTAAAGATATTTTAGTGAATGCCGATCCGTATTTGAATTTAATGGATGTGCGCATTGAAAAACAAGAAACGGTAGCCGCCCTTCGTAAATTGGGATTGGTTCGCTATGTTGAGCCTGCCGATTTCCGCTATTTTACTGTGGCCGAAATGAAACCGGGCAATGGAGGTGTTACAACACAAAGTGATTCGGGTTGTGGATTTGAATCAGCGACTTTAGCCACTTCAGATTACACCACAGTTACGCCCAATGCCAAAGTGCCATGGGCTTTTTACTCACACAATATTCCGAGTGCATGGTCGTTTGCCACAGGGCGCGGTATCACAATCGGAATTGTAGATACCGGTTTGTCTCCGAATCAGTCACTTTTAGGAACTAATTTCAATAATGGTGCTTCTACGGGTCGCACCGTGCAAAAGTTTGGGGTGTATGTAGATTCTATTTGGCCTTGGTCAACTACCACGGATGGACCCAACGACCAATGTGGTCATGGTACCAGTATGGCTTCTGTAGCTACCGCACCGCGTAATGATCGTGGATTGCCTGTTGGCGTGGCATATAATGCCAATTTAATTACGTACCGTGCCGCTTCCAATGTGGTTTTAGACGGATACCACGAACAAAATGGGGTAAAGAATGCATTTACCGCTTTGGCTAATACTGCCAATGTGAAGATCATTTCCATGTCGATGGGGCATGTTTTTTCAGTGAGTAAAATTGCAGACGGTGTTAAATATGCCTACAGCAAAGGAAAGTTGATTTTCTGTGCGGGCGGGACATCGACGAGTTTTACGAATTTCGTAGGGGTTATTTTCCCCGCTTGGATGCCTGAAGCTGTAGCGGTAACCGGAGTGAAAGAAGGAACCTCCAACCAAAAATGCGACGTTTGTCATAGCGGAAGCGAAATCCAATTTACTATACAAATGCAACGTGCGGCCTCAGGGAATACGATTCCAGTAGATAGTTATTATGATAATCAATCCGATTATGTGGGTGGTTCTTCTGTAGCAACTGCTACCACAGCGGGAATTGCGGCTTTGGTGTGGTCTAAGAATCCTACCTGGACACGCGACCAAGTACTGAACAAGTTGCGTCAATCGGCAACCTATTATCCGACCCGTAATAGCAATTACGGATACGGGAACATCAATGCCTTGTTAGCTGTTCAATAGTACACTATTTTCAAAAAAAAGAAACCCCATCATTTCGATGGGGTTTTTTATTATTCTTCAGCGATACCGCGCCATTTGCGAATGACTCGCGTAAAATAAGCCATTGCTACAATTACAAACAGAATGTTGAAATAGTTGATAGGTACGAGGTAATCTTTTAAAAATTGAATCGTGGGGTAATACGGTGTGTTTACGTATGTAGAATGATAATTATAGCTCAAATCTTTTAGGATCTCTAAAACGAGATAATAGACAAACATCCAAAACGAAGGGGTGACCCAAAGCAGAATATTGATCATTATACCCGATATTTTCTTGCTTTCTTTTTTGATTGTAGTTCGGATAAAATAGAAATACGCTGAAAATAATAGGAATAGTATTGCTATGGCATAACTATAATCACTGTTGATCAAGGCGGTAAAAATTCCGGATAAGATGTTGAAGATAATCACAACAACCAGCGCAATCAACCATTGTTTGCCTGAGGTAACACGGAAACTGAAGATTAACAACGACAAGCCCAAAGCAAAGTAGAGTGGAATTAAAAGTGAAGTAAGGTTCATGTCCGGACTCACATAAGCGTTAACCATGCGGTTGTAGTTGTAATCCAAATAATCATGCGGGACATAATGTCTATAATACTCTCGCGCTTCATTGTCGACATTGATTATGTACTTGTTGATGGAATCAAAACGGTTATTAAAATTGTATTCATTTTGAATATAGACACCATCATCTTGTTTAGGCCCAATAGTGTTTAAGGTCTCAAAATCGGGATTTTTTACCAATAAGGCATACCATTCTTCGGGTGTTACATTACCTTTTAGATTGTGCTCTTTGGCAATCGCTAAATAGGCTTTCATAACATTTATAACCGAATCTTTCTTTTGATCAATGAGCCAATTTTGAATCTTTAAACGGCGCAAGGAATCGGTAGGTTGGTCAAAAAAGGAGTAACTGTCAATGTTTTTATTGAGTAAGGAACCCGTGCTATACTTTTTGCCACGGAGATAAAAACAATGACAATCCTTTATAGAATCAGTAGTTTCAACGACTGCAGCAGATTCCACAGCTACAGCAGTTTCGGTGACGACATCCCCTTCGTAAGTTTCTATTGTATTGTGAAAACTATAGGAACCTTCAATGAAAAAGGAAGCTTCACTCAATATCGCCGCTCGTTTGCGTAATTCGTCTTCGGAATAATAGGAGCGAATTTTGACTTCTTTTCCATAAAAGAAAGCCGGAATGAATAAGCTCATCCCAAACAACATTCCAAAAAGCAATAGCCATTCTTTGTAAAGTTGCCCTGGTTTAACAGGGTAAAAGGCTTTGAACGCATTATTTTTGAAATAGTTCACTAACCATAGAATTAACAGCAATAAACTGATGGCAATAGCTAAAAAGATGAACGAAATATTGTTTTCGTAATGGTAGTTATTTTCATATTCTTTAAAATCAATAAATTCGGTGATAAAACCCAATCCAAAGGATAAAATATTCAAAATAACAAGAATAATTACCGCAGGAACCACCCGTAAATTCCATAGTACAGGGTGTTTTAATAACCTATTTTTTTGTATCGATTGAAACATAATGATCAAATTTAAGAAACGAAGAAACGACGCGTTGAATTGGAAATATTACGGAAATACGTCAGCGGAATTTGCCGGTCAATACTATGTTGTAAAAAGGCATACACCGTAATGTTTTCTGGGAATGTTGCAATGAACGTACCGCCGTTGAATTGCAAGGCAACCAATCCAAGCGGTTGAAATAATTCGCCCAATTCCCGTTGGGATAACAACGACTCAAACTCTATAATCAGTTCGTTCTGACTAATCGCAACGGTTTCTTCAGAAGATTCGTGTAAGTTTTTCTGCTTGCCGTGTTTCAAGAAAATCACTTGATCGGAGGTTTTTTCAACTTCATACAATTGCTGCGAACTCAACACAATCCCAATCGGACGAAACGGCGATTTGGCAATGGATTTAAAGTCTTCCAATACCGTTTGCTGGGCCAAAATATCCAAGTTGGCCAAAGGTTCGTCAATCAACAATAATTTGGGTTTTCGCAAAAGCATACGCGCCAATTCGAACCGCATTTTATACCCTGAAGACAAACTTTTCCAAGCATGGTGTTTGAATTTACGCAAGCCCAATCGGGTGATAATTAAATTGACCAAATGCTCGTTCTCCTCAGGGGCATAACCGTATATGGTGGCAGTAAATTGTAGATTTTCAAACATCGACCCGTACCAGGTATCCGTCCGCTGTGGGATGTACACCAATTGAGTGCGTAGTGCATATAAATCGGTATACGGGAAGTGATAGGTAATGCTCCCGCTGCTGGGATGCAATTCGCCACAAAGACTTCGCAATAAAGTCGTTTTTCCATTTCCATTTTCACCGACAAGACCTAAGATTTCACCTGCATGTAGCTTGAGTTGTATCGGACCCAATCCGAAGGCACCATGGCCATAATTTTTAACCAAATCGCTTGCACTCACCAATACTTCACGGGGAGCTAACGGTTTATCTTTTAAAAAGGCATGCAATTCAGCGAGAAGTTCCCGGTAGCGAGCAGTCTTTTCCTCAGCTGCATTTTCATTGTAATCCAACCAATCCAAAAACGCATTGGTTTTTTGATAAAATGAAAGATTTTCGGTGTCTAATGTCAAATCAACAATACGTTTGGTCAACAACGTATAGTCTTCAAACTTCAAGTAATCTTCGATTTCCTGAAATTGTTTTTCAAATTCATTCATATAGTGGCTTAAAATTTCGTTGTAACATTGAGTAAATTACAGTATCCCAAAAACGACCGTCAAAATATTCATTTTCAAGGATATGGGCTTCTTTGACAAAGCCAAGTTTTTGCAATACTTTTTCTGATGCCGCATTTTCAGGGTCAATAACCGCTTCCACAGAATGCAGCTGCATGTGCTCAAATCCGTATTTTAAAATAGCGGTCACGGCTTCGGGAACGATGCCTTGGCCATGGGCTTCGGGCAAAAGCATATAGCCAATTTCACTTCTAAAATTCTCGGGTTGGAGGCGGTAATGTCCCAAAACACCGAGTAATTTGTCTTCACCTTTTCTTGTAATAGCCCAATTAATGCCCAAGTTTTCTTCAATTTTGGAGTCAATCATGTTAAAATGTTCGATCGCTTCTTCTTTTGTAGTTACCAAAGGTCTCGGAATATAGAGCATCACGTTTTTATCCCCACGCAAGGCGAGTAATTCTGGCCAATCGGACTCCCGAACACGACGCAGAATAAGTCGGGAGGTGGTTAAAACAGGAAAAGGAGTGAAAGAATAGGCCATAAAATATAAATTGGATGAGGTGAATTTAGTTAAATAGGGTTGAATTTGCCGTATTTTTTTATTTATTTGTTTTTTCTAATTTGTATAAGCATGAAGCTAAATTTTAAAACTCCTTTAATGGTGGGTTTATTGTGGGTTACGGCAACTATGTCGGCTCAACAACAACGCCCAGAATCGGTGTACGATTACAACGAGGCCTTTGGTAACAATTTTTATACCAAAAACGGAACAGATACCCGTTCGGCGAGTGGTCAACCGGGGCCGAAGTATTGGCAAAACCGTGCCGATTATGTCATTACAGCATCATTAAATGCTGATAAAAAAGAAATTACCGGCTCTGAAGTGGTTACCTATACCAACAACAGTCCGGACAAACTGGGATTTCTTTGGTTGAATTTGGATCAGAATTTATTCAAAAAAGATTCCCGTGGGAATGCTGTAATTCCCTTGAAAGGAAGTCGGAACGGTGCTAAAGGGCAAGACTTTGACGGTGGTTTTACCATCAAGTCGGTTAAAGTGGTGACCACAGCAGGTGGGAAATCTTCTGAAAAAGAAGCAAAATTCACCATTACGGACACTCGCATGCAAGTACAATTGCCACAAGTGATGGCAGCGGCAGGTGCAGTGGTCAAATTAAAAATTGATTTTTCGTTTGTTTCTCCCGATTATGGTTCTGACCGTATGGGGGTTCTGGAAACCAAAAACGGCCGCATTTTCACTATGGCCCAATGGTATCCCCGCATGTGTGTGTATGACGATGTACGCGGATGGAATACCTTACCGTACCAAGGTGCCGGTGAGTTTTATTTAGAATATGGCGATTTTGACGTGACAATAACTACACCCGCTAACCATATTGTAGTAGGTTCGGGCGAGTTGCAGAATCCAGCTGAGGTATATACCGCAGAGCAGATGAAACGTTGGAATACTGCGAAAAATAGTGAATCTACCGTTATGATTCGCACCGCCGATGAGATCACAAGTGCGTCTTCTCGACCCGCAGGTAAATCCACGTTAACTTGGAAATTTAAAATTAAAAATTCCCGTGATTTCTCATGGGCTTCTTCGCCAGCCTTCATCATTGATGCCGCGCGTATCAATTTACCGAGCGGTAAAAAATCCTTGGCTATTTCGGCATATCCAGTGGAAAGTTCGGGGCAAGATGCTTGGGGCCGTTCTACAGAATATACCAAAGCTTCCATTGAAAATTACTCCAAACGTTGGTATGAATATCCCTATCCTGCGGCTACCAATGTAGCGGGTAATGAAGGCGGAATGGAATATCCCGGAATCGTTTTTTGTAGCTGGGAGTCCAAAGGTGCCGATCTATGGGGCGTGACGGATCACGAATTTGGGCACATTTGGTTCCCGATGATTGTGGGTTCGAATGAGCGTCTTTTCGCTTGGATGGATGAAGGGTTCAATACGTTTATCAATACCTTGAGTTCGCAAGATTTTAATAAAGGGGAATACCGCCAACCGAATGACGATATGCAGGCAGCGGCATCGATGTTGATGAATCCGGATATGGAACCGGTAATGGCAGCTCCGGATAATTTAGCCGAAGACAATTTAGGTATTTTAGCGTATTACAAGCCCGGTTCCGGACTTACGATGCTACGTCATATTTTAGGTGAGGAGCGCTTTGATTTTGCTTTCCGAACTTATATTGAACGTTGGGCTTTCAAACATCCCCAGCCGGATGATTTCTTCCGTACCATGGAAAATGTGAGTGGTGAAGATTTAGGTTGGTTATGGCGCGGTTGGTTCTACAACAATTGGATGGCCGATCAAGCGATTAAAAAAGTACGCTATGAGAAAAATAATCCTGCCAATGGAGCCATTGTTTCTATAGCCACTTTAGAAAAACTTCCAATGCCTGTAATTGTTGAATATACGACGGTTTCCGGGAAAAAAGGACGCATGAACTTGCCGGTTGAGATTTGGAAACGCAATACGAATTGGACCTTTAAATTGCCATCGACTGAGGAATTAGCGACTATAACTTTGGATCCCGATCATATTTTTCCAGATATAAATGGTGAAAATAATGTTTGGACGTTAAAAAAGGATGGCATTACGAAAACCAAAGATTACAGCGCCGTAACGGGGAATTATTCTAGCGAATTGATTCCGTTGAAAATCGTTTTAGGGGATGAAGATGGCAGTTTAACATTGAGTGCACAGGGGCAACCTACAATCCCGTTAGTGGATAAAGATAACGGGTTGTTTACCTTTGAGCAAGCGGAATTGTCCATTCAATTTACAGAAGACAAGCAAGGTTTTGTATTAACGGTAGGTAAGCAAAGTTTTGGCTATACCAAAGACAAATAAAAAAAGAAAGCCCTCTCTAATTGAGGGCTTTTTTTATGGGTAAATTAGTTGGCTTTTTTTCGAAGAATAATGGCAGCCAAAAGGGTGATGATAATTCCAATAGGCAGAATCTCCATCAAGGTCATGCCAAAGCGATAAAACGGATTTTTATAATTTTCGGCCATTTCCTGCATCTTTTTAATTTGTTCCGCTAATACAGCAGGATCTAGATTGGATGCGTTCAATTGCTCGATTTGTTTGGCTGCAAACTTGTCCATAAAATCAGGGAATACGAATTGATATTCGATCATCCATACGACAGTGTAACTTAAGGAACCAATCAAGGCAATAATCGCCCCGATTTTCAGTCCGTCTATGAAAGAAAGCACACCGCCATTTTCTTTTTTATATTTTTCCAAAGCCAAGAAAATGGTGGCAAATCCGACTAGCATACCCGCAAAACCAAGGGTTAGGGATAAAGGGTCGTTGTCCATTTTTATAAACAATACCGTGGAGGCAATCATAAAAAGAACAATAATTATAGCCGCTATTGTGCTATACTTGTAAATAATAGATTTCATAGTTTGTTTGTATTGGTTATCAAAGTGAAAGTACGAAAAAGGATGAAATATTAGCGGTTTTCTTCGCGCACTACTTTTGTTTTCGCTACAATATCATACCATCCCGAGCGGTTCCGATTAAAAACAATCCAGAAAAAACCAATTCCAAATAGGAGCATAGAAACAATTTTTATCCCGTTCCGTTGGAGACTTTGCAGCATAGTAATAGGTTCGCCATACCCATTGACAACTTTAATCCCCATGATTTTTTTCCCCCACGTGCCTTGCCAGTTCGAACATTCCAAAAGAAAAGAGACTAAAATCCACCCTCCAAATACGGTAAATCGCACGGTTTGTTGGATGGCATAATACTGTTCGGGATTGGATTTCATCAGGGAGACATCCAAAACCGAAATGTGCAGTATTTTTTTTGAAAATAAGACAACGATCAGGAGTAGGGGTACCACATCAAGAATATAGGCTACAAAACGACGCGGAATTGAAGCTGAAGAAAATAAGTTGTATTCCATTATTACTTAGTTGGTTTTACATTGTTTTTGCTAAGGAATCTATTCGATGTTGAACACCCCATTCCACCATAGTATCTAAAACACTACTCAATCGCAATGCAGATTCAGTTAATTCATACTCTACCACCACGGGGGTGCTGTCGATTACTTTACGTGTAACAATGCCATTTATCTCAAGTTCTTTCAATTCTTTGGATAACATTCGAGGAGTAATCTTTCCAATAGTTCGCTGGATTTCCCCAAATCGTTTTTTTTGGAACAATAAGGATCCAATTATAGGAAGTTTCCATTTTCCATTAATCGCATTTAAAGTGTCGTTGATTGCCAAGACATAATTGATAGGACAAGCTTTTATAGCGCCAAATCGGTGTTCTAATTCAGTCATAAAATAGTGCTTTGTATACTAAAGTATAGTACTATACAAAAAGATACTACTATATTTTGTATAGCAAAGGTAATTAATTTTGTATAAGAATTTAAAAATAACAACCTATGAAATTAATTACAGGCGCTACCGGACAGTTGGGTGGTGCAATTTTAAAAAACCTTTTGCAAACGGAAGAGGCTACTTCATTAGCAGCATTGGTTCGCGATACCTCTAAAGCAGAAGAATTGCGTCAAGCGGGTATTTCCATTCGTCAAGGCGATTATTTTGATGCCGCTAGTTTAGAAAAAGCATTTCATGGAATATCCCAATTGGTCTTGGTTTCTTCCAATGATTTTGAGGATCGTTTAGGGCAACACCAACGCGTGGTAGATGCAGCGGTCAAGGCAGGTGTACAACATATTTTGTACACTGGAGTTTCCTTAAAAAATATTGATATTTCTCCATTAAAGCCTTTATTGAATGACCATTATGCGACTGAAGCGTATATCCAAGCCAGTGGATTAAACTATACCTTTTTACAGCATACATTGTATGCAGAGGTTATTCCCCTGTTTTTAGGTCCACAAGTTTTTGAAACTGGCGTGTTTTTTCCTGTGGGTGACGGTAAAGTGCCGTTTGTAACACGCACAGATTTAGCCGCTGCTATTGCTCAACTTTTACGAACGAAGGGACACGAAAATAAAACCTATCGGATGACGAACAACCAGCTTTGGGGTTTTGCTGAAATTGCAAAATCAGTAAGTGATTTAGCAGGGAAAGAAATCCCATTTATCAGTCCTGAGGCTTCTGTTTATGAGGAAGTATTACGAAATGCGGCTTTGCCCGAAGAAATTATCCAGATGTCCTTGGGTTTTGCGGCTGCAATTGCGCACCATGATTTTGAAGAGGTATTTCCAGATTTGGAACAAATTTTAGGACGCGCTCCTGTTGATTTGAATTCGTATCTAAAATCTGTTTATTAAAAGCTAAGTTTAGAACCCCGATTTACTCGGGGTTTGTTTTTATAAATTCATGTTGTAATAAACCAAATACCAACGAATCTTCGTATTGGTTTTGGGTATAATAATGGGCCCGCAAACAACCTTCTTCCCGGAATCCCATTTTTTGAACCAACCGTTGCGAAGCGATATTGTCCCGACCTATAAAGGCTTCAACCCGTTGCAATTGTAAGCTAGTGAAACCAAAGTGCAACACAGCGGCCAGGGCTTCTGTCATGATTCCTTGTTGTTTGTAAGCATCGTCATATAATCCATAGCCGATCTCTGCACGTTGATGGTCCAAATACCAGGTATGAAAGCCACACCATCCGATGTAATTCGAACTGGTTTTTGAGCGTATTAGAAAAAGAAGTAACGATTTATTGGCCGTTTCGTAGCCTTTTTGCGCCCGAACTTTCTCTTTCTGAATCCGGTCAAAAGACAAATTCCATCGGGATCGTACTACTTCTACCGAGTCGTGAATGAACTGCTGTTGGTATTCCTCAGCCGTAACACTTTCCAATAGTAATCGTGATGTTTCTAATTGCTTATTCATTGAAATTTCAAAATATTCTTCTGTTCGAAGTTACAATTTTTTGGTACTATTGATTGAATTTGAGAAATGAAATCATGGTAAACTTCTTTCTAGGGGTTTTGTTTTGGTTTTGTTTTGGTTTTGTTCGGAACATAGTGCGATTAACCCAGTAGTTCCGTGGGTGGGTCCGAAGCGCTTCCGAACAAAACCCGAACAAAGGTGCAGCGAATTCGGAACCCACCCGTCAACAATGGTCAAAAGCCGTCAATTCCAGTCAATACTGTTCAAACTACTATTTGGATTAGTGAATATAACTTTTGAAAAGTAATTTAAGGAAAGAAAAGCCATTCAATAGATTTAGTAATAAGTGAAATAATTTCCATAATCCTAAAAATAAGCGACTCAAAAAATGAATTTATCAACACGAAATCGTTTTCGAAAATGACTTTTTTGGTTAGCAAAAGGGTTTCCAGTAATTTAGAAGTTAGAAATAGTTTTTCCCTAACTTGAAATCAAAACGACTATGAAAAAAAATTTACTTCAATTATGGCTATTATTGGTCTTTGTGATTACTGGTTATCAATCGGCATTTGCACAACCCAGTGGGTATGCTTGGGACCGATTGGGGCTGGGTAATGTAGTGTTGTCAAACAATACGCCAACGAGTGGAATTTTGTCCAATACGACGCAAGCCACTACGGCCAACAATTATTATCTTATCCAATGGGATAGTTATGCCAACAAATGGTACAATACATCTACGCCGTATAACCAAGAATTTACCTTAACATGGGGGGGTGGGAGTTTTAACGGACCCAATGCTGCCTTTGCTGTGGCACCCACACTGAATCGTTATTACACGATGCAAATTCGTGGTTTGGCCTATGCGAATCGTCAAGCTGTGGTGATGGAAACGACCAATGCACCTGTATCTTTCCATGCTACTGCATCAACTGCGGTAAGCAATCCAGGCACGGTTTGTTCGGGTACAGCCGCTACAATTACAGTGAATTTAGCAGGAGCAAAGTCGGCACAAGAACGCGTATTTATTCGTTACAGTAGTGCAGCTAATTTTTCAGGTTCCAAAGTTGTCGAAGCAACGGGTACAGGTTCCAATTGGTCGACTGCAACCGCAGTAATTCCGGGGAGTGATAATACCTCAGGAACAATTTACTATTATGCCTACACCACTACAGTAGCTGCCACCAATTCTTCAGATCATGATTTGATTACTTTGCGCTATGGAAATAATGGCGGATCGAATTATTCGTATTCCATTACACCCAATCCGGGTTTTGTGAATACTCAATTTCCAGGTTCGGTTACTGTGTGTCAAGGTTCAAATTTTGATGCCTATGGACAAATTTATGTGGCAGGATTGACAGAAGCTGCCGGACAAGGTTCGGGTATCGTGGCACAAATTGGCTACAATAGTTCTAATACAAATCCAAATACATGGACCAATTGGACAACAGCACCTTATTTTGGTCAGGCAGGTTCGGGAAATAATAACGACGAATACAAGGCCACATTCGGGAGTGCTTTGGCTCCTGGGACCTATTATTATGCCTTCCGATACAGTATCAATGGCTGCGCTTACTACTATGGTGGGTATAGCGCCACAGGTGGTGGGACGTGGAATGGGACATCCAATACGAGTGGAGTACTCACGGTTCAACCGAGCTTTACCTATTATCAAGATGCTGATAGTGACGGATTCGGAAATCCAGCTGTAAGTCAGGTAGCCTGTTCACAACCTGTAGGATATGTTACCAATTCATCAGATTGTAACGATGCACAACTGCAATATGTTGATAATGATGGCGACGGATTTGGTTCGACTACCCTTGCCGCTTGTGGAGTTTCAAATAATACGGATTGCAACGATAGTCAATTGCGTTATGCGGATGTAGATGGCGACGGATTTGGGTCGACGACTTTAGTAGCTTGTGGAGGTGTAACCAACAATTCGGATTGTAATGACAACCAATTACGTTATGCGGATCTAGATGGCGACGGATTCGGTTCGACAACCCTAGTGGCTTGTGGCGGTGTATTGAACAACACCGATTGTAATGATAACCAATTGCAATATGCCGATGTAGATGGTGACGGATTTGGTTCGACAACCCTAGTGGCTTGTGGCGGTGTATTGAATAATACCGATTGTAATGATAACCAATTGCGTTATGCGGATCTAGATGGTGACGGATTCGGTTCGACAACCCTAGTGGCTTGTAGCGGTGTATTGAATAATACCGATTGTAATGATAACCAATTGCGTTATGCGGATTTAGATGGTGACGGATTCGGTTCGACGACTCTTGTGGCTTGTGGCGGTGTATTGAACAACAACGATTGTAATGATAACCAATTGCGTTACACTGATGCAGATGGTGACGGTTATGGTACATTACCTTTAGTAGCTTGCGGCGGTTCAACATTTAATACGGATTGTAACGATGCAGTTGCCTCTACTAATCCAGGTGCTGTAGACGTTTGTTACGATGGTATTGACAACGACTGTAACGGTAACATCGATAACATCGGTTTACCAGGTGGTTGTACACCAATCTATTCGGTTCCAGCGGTTACTGTTCCTAACTCAACCATCAGTTATGGTGCATCTATCATTACGAGTTTAGTGGCGAATGCACAAGGATACCGTTATGTGGTTACCCGTGTGAATCCAGCCGATGATACGCCAATGTCTGCTCCAGTAACTGTGGATATGGGTATGCGTAACTTGTTCTTGTCTAACTTGTCTAACTACGCATATGGTGCGAAGTTTAAAATTGAAACTACGGTTCGTATCAATAACGTATGGCAACCGAATTACGCGCCAGCATTCTACGTATTTACGCCAACACCGTTAAGTACAGTGGCTGCTTGTGGTACTCAAATTTCGAATACGACTACGCAAGTTGCCAGTTCGGCTGTTGCTTTAGTATCGGTTTACCGTTATCAAGTACAACGTTTGGATGCAAGTAACAACGTATTGAGTACACAAGTAATTACAAGTGGATTACGTTACTTCTCATTCGAACAAGTAACCGATTTCCGTTACGATGCTAACTACAGCGTATCGTGTGCGATCCGCAACTTAGACGGTGTGTTTATGACTTACGGTCCTGCATGTACTGTTCAAGCACCTAAACATCCAACCAGTGAAGTTCGCGCTACACAATGTAACGATTATCAAGTGTTGAACAATAATGAATTTATCTATGCGAACTTAGTTCGTAATGCCGTTCAATACCGTTACCGTTTGTATAATATTGATCAGGGCTATGACTATAGTGTAGACAGAAATGCCAACTTCTTCCGTTTATCGGATTTCCCAGGTTTAGTTCCAGGAGAAACGTATTCTGTTCAAGTAGCAGTGAGCATGCCAGGTCAACCTGACTTTGGACCTTTCGGAAAAACGTGTACTATCATTGCTCCAACTGCAGCTCGTACCATCGAGGATACACAAGCAGCTGAAGTAATTAGCTTCGAAGCGACGGTTTATCCGAACCCATTTGCAGAGAACTTCTATTTCAAAGTTAACTCAGGGAGTACAGCAGATTATACAATTCAAGTGTATGATATGTTGGGTAAAATGGTGGAATCAAAAACCGTTTCATCCGATTCAGTGGAAAGCACAGAAGTAGGGGCTAACTTCCCAGGAGGGGTTTACAATGTAATCGTAACGCAAGGTGAGAATATCAAAACACTGCGTGTGATTAAGCGATAAATCATCTTTTATAAATTTAAAAAGGGAGTTCGAAAGGGCTCCCTTTTTTTAAATTATAAATTTTAAATTATAAATTTTGAATTATGAGTTTATGGAGTAAAGTCTTTCTTCTTTCAAAAGAGTAATCAAAGCATTACTATCCATTTTCTTATTAGGTTCATTTTTTTATTTAAAATAGTTCAATTAAGAATAATAAGTCGCGCGAGGGGTGGGAGTGGAAATCCTTGGTGGAGCGCAGCGGAGCCAAGATTGCAACAGACGACCCGACCCGTAGCAAGGGGTTGCTTTTTACTTCGCTCATCACGGGTCGCGCCATAAAAAAAACCTAACCCACACCGAAGTGCACGTTAGGTTTTCAAATCAACCAACCTTTTTATTTTTACTTATTGATTGCGGAAGACCAATTTACCATCGAAGCTATCCAGTAAAATGATGCTGTCGGTGGTGATAGTTCCGGCTAAAATTTCTTTGGACAATTGGTTCAAAACTTCGCGTTGGACCACTCGTTTTACAGGGCGTGCGCCAAACTCGGCATCGTAACCTTTGGTCGCCAAATAATCCACCGCCTCGGGTGTGGCATCCATGGTGATGTGTTGTTGCGCCAACATTTTGGTCACTTGTTTCAACTGTAAGTTGACAATTTGACGAATGTTGTCCTGGGTCAACGGCGTGAACATCACGATTTCATCAATGCGGTTCAAAAACTCGGGACGCACCGTTTGTTTGAGTAAGCCCAGCACTTCGACTTTGGCCAATTCAGCAGCCGTTTCTACACTTCCTTTGAGGTTTTCAAACTTCTCTTGGATGATCGTACTACCCATATTCGATGTCATGATGATGATCGTGTTTTTGAAGTCAGCCAAACGGCCCTTGTTGTCGGTTAAACGTCCTTCGTCCAAGACTTGCAACAAGATGTTGAAAGTATCGGGATGTGCTTTTTCAATTTCGTCCAACAACACTACACTGTACGGTTTTCTGCGCACGGCTTCGGTCAATTGGCCGCCTTCGTCATAACCTACATACCCGGGAGGCGCACCGACCAAACGGCTCACGCTATGGCGTTCTTGGTATTCGCTCATATCAATACGGGTGATGGCATTTTCATCGTCAAACAAGTATTCGGCGAGTGCTTTGGCCAATTCGGTTTTACCGACACCGGTAGTTCCTAAGAATAGGAAGGAACCAATCGGTTTTTTGGCGTCTTGTAATCCGGCCCGACTGCGACGCACCGCATCACTTATGGCGGCAATCGCTTCTTCTTGACCCACAACGCGTTTGTGGAGTTCGTCCTCCAATTTCAACAATTTCTCGCGTTCGCTTTGTAGCATTTTGGTCACGGGAATCCCGGTCCATTTGGCTACAACTTCCGCGATATCATCATGGGTAACCTCTTCTTTGATTAACGAATCGCCCTTTTGATTTTCTTGCAATTGGATTTGTAAGGCATTGAGTTGTTCTTGCGCTTCTTTGATTTTACCATAGCGCAATTCGGCCACCTTACCATAATCACCTTCTCGTTCGGCCCGCTCGGCTTCCAGCTTATAGTCCTCGATGCTTTGTTTTACATTTTGGATGTTTTCTACGACTTCTTTTTCCGACTTCCATTTGGCGAAAATCTCATTGCGCTCTTCTTTTAAGTTGGCCAAATCCAAGCCCAATGACTTTAATTTGGTTTCGTCTTGTTCGCGTTTAATAGCTTCAATTTCGATTTCCAACTGCATGATTTTACGATCCAACACATCCAATTCTTCGGGTTTGGAATTGATTTCCATACGAAGTTTGGAAGCCGCTTCGTCCATTAAGTCGATGGCTTTATCGGGTAAAAAGCGATTGGTAATGTAGCGCTGTGATAATTCCACCGCTGCAATAATCGCATCGTCTTTGATACGCACCTTATGATGCGTTTCGTATTTTTCTTTGATACCGCGCAAGATAGAGATGGCACTCTCCGTATCAGGTTCGTCCACATTGACCTTTTGAAAACGGCGTTCGAGTGCTTTATCTTTCTCAAAATACTTTTGGTATTCGTCCAAAGTGGTGGCACCAATGGCTCTTAATTCACCACGAGCTAATGCCGGTTTTAAAATATTGGCCGCATCCATTGCGCCTTCACCACCGCCTGCACCTACAAGGGTGTGGATTTCGTCAATAAAAAGAACGATATCGCCTTCGGCTGAAGTCACTTCTTTCACTACGGATTTGAGGCGTTCTTCGAATTCCCCTTTGTATTTCGCTCCCGCAATTAGGGCACCCATATCGAGGGAATAAACGATTTTATCTTTCAAGTTTTCAGGTACGTCACCATCGACAATACGGTGGGCGAGCCCTTCGGCGATTGCTGTTTTTCCTACCCCGGGTTCGCCAATCAACATCGGGTTGTTTTTGGTGCGGCGGGTGAGGATTTGCAAAACACGTCGAATCTCTTCGTCACGACCGATGACAGGGTCGAGTTTGCCGGTTCGGGCTAGTTCGTTGAGGTTTTTGGCGTATTTATTCAAGGCATTGTAGGTTTCTTCGGCTGAGGCAGAAGTCACGCGTTCGCCTTTGCGTAATTCAGCGATGGCAGCTTCAAGTCCTTTTTCGGTAACGCCTTGGTCTTTTAGGATTTGTGCGACTTTACTTTTGGTTTTGAAAATGGCCAAAACGAGGTGTTCGATGGAAATGTATTCATCGTTCATTTTTTTGGCGATAATTCCCGCTTCGGTCAGAGCCGTATTGGCGTCACGCGACAGCATGATTTCACCACCTGATACTTTGGGGAAGTTTTGTAGTGTACTGTCGAGGATGCGTTGGAACAACTCGACATTGACGTTGAGCTTTTTCAAGAGAAAAGGCGTAACATTTTCATCGACCTCCAGAATCCCTTTGAAAAGGTGTTCGTTTTCGAGTTGTTGGTGTCCAAAAGCTTGTGCAATTTGTTGGGCTTGTTGCAAAGCTTCTTGGGACTTGATGGTTAAGTTTTTTAAATTCATTGTTAAGTTCTCCTTTGTGTTGTGGAATAAACGTTTTGAAAACGTCAATACGTACTCGTCAATAAACGTTCCATTGGGTTTTGGCTGTCAAATTGGCTGAAAACCAGTTTTCTTTCAAATTTTTTTACTGTCTTTTTGACGTGAAACACAAGCCTTAATGTCTGCAACCTAATCCTCAATTTTTTGTAATTTTGAAAAAAAAGATTATGAGTTTATTTGGATCTTTATTTGGCGGCAATGCAGCTGAACCCTCTTCAAATATCAATTGGATTGCCTTAACGGATTTAAAGGATTTAGAGTCGATGATCCAAGAATCTTTCGAACATCCAGTAGTCGTTTTTAAGCACAGTACCCGTTGCAGTATCAGTCGGATGGCATTGCGCCAATTTGAAACCGATTGGAATTTGGACGGCAAAATCAAGCCTTATTTTTTAGACTTGTTGGAATACCGACCGATCTCCAATGCGATTGCCGAGCGTTTGGGCGTGGTGCATCAATCGCCGCAAGTGATTGTGATCAAAGGAGGGCAGGCGGTGTATGATGCTTCTCATGAAGGAATTAAAGTGGAAGCGTTGCAGGATTTTGTGTCATAGGATTCGAAGCACGGTTCGTGACATTTAGCCCCGATTGAAGTGGCATCCCCCGATTTATCGGGGATATAACGGAAAGCGGGTGAGACGCGAAAGAATGTCGGAATTTGTGCTACAAAACATAAAAAAAGCCCCAATTGAGGGGCTTTTATTGTTATAGGATAATCGATGGTTCTTGTTGGCTCAAACAATGGAAACTGCCGAGACCCCAAATGAGGTCGACGGAGTTGATGCCTACCACACGGCGGGTAGGGAAGCATTGTTGGATGATGTCCAATGCACGATCGTCGTTTTTCAAATCTTGGAACGTGGGAACAATAACCGTTTCATTGGAAATATAGAAATTGGCATACGAAGCGGGTAGGATTTGGTCCTCATAAATCACCGGTTTCGGCATGGGGAGTTCGACCACATTCAATTGCTTGCCGTTTTCCAAACGCATTTGGTGCAACAATTTCAAGTTCTCTTGAAGGATTTCGTAATTCTCATCGTTTTTATTTTCTTCCACTACGGTCAACACGGTATCTTCATTGACAAATCGGGTGATATCGTCAATATGGCCGTCGGTATCGTCACCGATGATGCCGTCACCAAGCCAGAGAATATGATCGACTCCATAATAATTGTGGAGGTATTCTTCAATTTGGGCTTGGTTCAAGTGCGGATTTCGGTTTTCGTTGAGTAAACAAGCGGTAGTGGTCATTAACGTGCCACGACCGTTGAATTCTACGCTGCCCCCTTCCATGACAATGCCGGGGTTGAATACAGGTAAGCCAAGTTTTTCACCGATTTTCGTCGGAATCACATCATCCAAATCGAATGGAGGGTATTTACCGCCCCACGCATTATAGCCCCAATCCACGATGGCTTTTTTGGCTTCTGTTTTGTGCAGAAGGAAAGCCGGACCGTGATCGCGGCACCAAGCGTCATTAGTGGGATGATGATAAAAGGTGATACGTGCCCAACGGCTGGCGAAATCGCTGATGGTTTGGGCGTATGCGGAAGTTTTAATTTTAGTTTCTGCGAACGATTGCATCGCAGCATCGGCTACGTTGATGCATACGCGTTGGTGCGAAGCCACTTGCAAAATGAACTCGGCATAGGGGTCAAAAATGGTATGAATTTTACCCGGCCACGATTCCTCTTTATGCGGCCACGAGAGCCAAAGTGCGTCCTGTGGTGCAAATTCGGCAGGGAAATAATAGCCTAAAGCTTGGGGAGTCGCCAAATTAGTCTTCATCAATAAAACGTTTGGTGATTGGAGCGTAGCTATCAATTCGGCGATCGCGTAAGAAAGGCCAGTGCATGCGGAAATAATCCGATTGGTTTAAATCGAGTGGCACGACTGTAGTTTCTTCCTGATCGTGGGTGCCCAAGTATAACAATTTACCTTGACCGTTGGCAACAAAACTACCGCCCCAGAATTTCATAGCACCGTTTTGTTCAAAGCCCACACGGTTCACGCTCACAACGGGAACACCGTTGGCCACGGCATGCGAGCGTTGGATGGTTTGCCATGCGTTGTATTGGTCTTGGTTGGTTTCTTCATCTTGATCGGTCGCCCAGCCGATAGCGGTAGGGTAGAACAAGATTTCGGCCCCCATCAAAGCCGTGATACGACTCGCTTCAGGGTACCATTGGTCCCAACAAATGAGGATCCCGATTTTGGCAAATTTGGTTTGGAAAACTTTATAGCCTAAATCACCGGGGGTAAAATAGAATTTTTCGTAAAAGGCCGGGTCATCCGGGATATGCATTTTTCGGTATTTTCCAAGGTACGATCCGTCGGCATCGAGAACCGCGGTAGTGTTGTGGTAAATTCCGTGAGTACGTTTTTCAAAAAGAGAAGCGATAATCACAACACCCAATTCCTTAGCAACTTCAGAAAGTGCATCGGTACTGGGTCCGGGAATGGCTTCTGCGAGTTGGAAGTTGTCGTAATCTTCCACATCACAAAAATATAAGGAAGTAAATAATTCCTGAAGACAAACTATTTGGGCACCTTTTTCGGCTGCCACACGCACTTCGCGAATCGCTTTTTCAAGGTTGGCTGCTTTGTCGTTTGAACACGTCATTTGCACCAAGCCTACATTTACTTTTGACATAGTGTTTGAAAAATTTTTGCAAAAATAGGGAAAAATAAACCAACAGAAAGGATTTTCTTTGGTTTAGCAATCGGGTAAGACTACTTGTATTTGGGATTGTTTCGTTGACGTTCGGGAAAAATTATGGTATAGACAAAACTCAAAATCGCGGTTACGATATAGTTGAAAAATGTAGGGTATACTTGATATCCATCAGCCGCTTCATCGGAGAAAAAGAGTTGGAAGAAAAATCCGCTATCATCATATTCACAGGTGGGACAGTAAATGATGGTACAAACTACAAAATTCACGAGATTTAAAAGCACCAAAACGGCAACGAAAATGATCAGTTTACGAATCGAAATCATAGTTTTTGTTTGAGAGTGTATTTCAAATATACAAGAAAATTGGAAGTTCATGAAACTTCGATAATAAAAAAGAAAACCCCGACGGAACGGGGCTTGTTTTATTTTCGAATTCGGTGTTGGGAAATGATTTCTTTGAGTTTGTTTTTGACACTTTGCCCAGAATCGGCTACCATTTGTTCGTTACTTGGAAAAGGAACAGCCACATTTTCAAAATAGGGCAGGTAATTGCTTTCACAGGCTTGTTTATTGCCTTTGTATTTGGCGTAAATATGTTCGAACACAAATTCGCTACTCAAAGGGAAAGTATCTAACAATTGGTTGTTTTTAAAGTCGATGTAATCAATTTTAGCAGTGACTTGTACGGATTTCAGTTGGCGAAACTCATAGATCGTTGCCGTTACGGTGCGCATATCATCCACCATAACAAAATTACCTTGTTGGTCTTTGATAGGATTGCCATTAGCATCTAATGCCTTTTTTTGTCCGACTTTAACTAGTTTTTCTTTGACAAATTCTTTTTCCTTCATTTGTTCGGGAGAAATGGCAATGTTGCGAAAGTTTACAATGATACCATAATCGTAGGTAACGCCTTTAATTCGGTTGCTGTGGTAAACCGTCCACGGATCATTTAGACCAAATGTACTAAAGTCCAATAAGTCATTTTCCAGACGAATCGGAATGACCATATTCGTTTCATTTTTAGTGTAGACACTTACATAATCTGTTCCCTTTTGACGCGCTTCTTCCATCAATTTATCGGCATCTTTGAAACCTGGTGATAATTGTTGCAAGTATTTCAAATCCTCATAAGCTCTGCGGAAATTCATTTTATCACGAGTTGCTAATAAGGCTTTGGAATTATCGTACAAACGCTTGGCTAATGCATTTTTACTGCTTACGATTTGATCGGAGTAATCTTCAAAGGCAAAATTGGCTTGACGGTTACCATTCAATACTTTTAGTGGGAGAATGGGTTTGATCAACTCTTGACGGTTGTGGAGTGCTAAATAGGTGTTATAAATCTTTTCAGCATTGGACGGATTGGCATCTTTGAACCAAAGGGAAATGTTTTGCAAGTCGCGTTCTTTGGCTTTGGCAAAGGCTTCCTCTAAAAATAGTACATAGTCTTGCTTTCCTTTGGCATCTTTACGATTCCGTAAATTTTCGACAGCAATTTGAATGGCTTCGTCATAGTTTCCAGAAGTTAGCGCATCCCTCGTTTGCTGCACGCCACAACTGAGAGTGATAAAAAGTAGACTAAGTAAAAGGGTTAGTTTTTTCATGGTCAATTACGATTTAAGCGGTAAAGCGGGTAACAGTTTGCTCGCACATTCGCCAAAACCAATGCGGATCGTATCGTTTTGGCAATAACCGCGAATGATCACTGTGTCGTTGTCGTTGATAAATTTTCGTTCTGAACCATCTTTCATAGTTAGTGGGTTTTTCCCACCCCAGGTGAGTTCGAGCATCGATCCGAAACTGTCGGGTGTTGGTCCCGATATTGTACCACTTCCCATCATGTCGCCAGCATTGATACGGCATCCGTTAATAGTGTGGTGGGCCAATTGTTGAGCCATCGTCCAGTACATGTATTTGAAGTTGGAACGCGACACTACAGTTTCCTCTAAATTTTCAGGTTGAATAGCTACTTCGAGTTGGATATCAAAGGCACGATTTCCCTTTTGTTGTAAGTAGGGAAGAGGTTCTGGTTTTTGTTCCGGACTCGCCACACGGAAGGGTTCGAGAGCATCCATCGTTACAATCCAAGGTGAAATAGACGATGCAAAGTTTTTAGCAAGAAAAGGTCCGAGTGGGACATATTCCCATTTTTGGATATCACGTGCACTCCAGTCATTAAACAATACCATTCCAAAAATATAGTCTTCCGCTTCGTTAACGGGAACATTTTCTCCCATGATATTCGCATCGGTGGTAATAAATGCCATCTCAAGTTCGAAGTCTACGAGTTTTGACGGACCAAATACGGGGGTGGTTGCATCAGCGGGTAATGTTTGTCCAAGTGGTCTGTGCACTGGAACTCCTGAAGGAACGATGGTCGAACTGCGACCGTGGTAGCCTACAGGGATGTGAAGCCAATTGGGTAAAAGAGCATTTGCGGGATCGCGGAACATCATGCCAACATTGGTGGCGTGCTCTTTACTACTGTAAAAGTCGGTATAATCACCAATTTGCACAGGTAAAAGCATTTCAATATCATCAATATGAAAAATGACTACTTTTTTGTGTTCAGCGTTGTCACGCAACTGACTATTGTTAATTTCAAAAATATCGGAAAGTCGGTTTCGAATTTGGCGCCAGGTTTTCTTTCCATAAGAAATAAAATCATTGAGCGTATCTTGAAGAAACATATCGTCGGGTAGGTCGATACCTTCAAAATACCCCAATTGTTGGAGCGCACCCATATCGATGGCAAAATCACCGATACGTGTACCAATGGTGATGACATCTTCTTTGGTTAAGAAGACACCGAAGGGAATATTTTGTATAGGGAAATCACTGTTTTCTGGTACAGAAAGCCAGGATTTGCGGGAAGGATCATTTGCATATTGTGGCATAACACGTTGTTGATTTGTTGTTGAAAAATTTACAACCAAATATAGACCTTACAATCTATTTGACAAACAGAATTTGTAATTTTGGGGTGCTTTAATGAAAAATCCTTAAAAAATGCAACGAGACGAACAAATCTTCGATTTAATTCTGGACGAACAGGACAGACAACAACATGGTATTGAATTGATTGCTTCCGAAAACTTCGTAAGTGATCAGGTAATGGAGGCTGCAGGCTCTTGTCTGACAAATAAATATGCGGAAGGATATCCGGGAAAACGCTACTATGGTGGTTGTGAAGTAGTCGATATCGTTGAGCAAATTGCTATTGATCGTGCCAAAGCGTTGTTTGGTGCCGAATATGTGAATGTACAACCCCACTCGGGTTCACAAGCGAATACAGCAGTATTTGCCGCTTGTTTAAAACCGGGTGATACGATTTTAGGATTTGATTTGTCGCATGGTGGTCACTTAACACACGGTTCGCCGGTTAACTTTTCAGGTAAATTATATCGCCCTGTATTTTATGGTGTCGAACAAGAAACAGGTGTGTTGAATTACGACAAAATACAGGAGATTGCAACCAAAGAGCAACCTAAAATGATTATTGCGGGAGCTTCTGCTTATTCAAGAGATATGGATTTTAAACGCTTTCGCGAAATTGCGGATAGTGTAGGTGCACTTTTGTTGGCGGATATTTCTCACCCGGCAGGTTTAATTGCAAAAGGATTGATGAATGACCCCATTCCGCATTGTCATATTGTAACCACAACTACCCACAAAACCTTGCGTGGCCCTCGTGGTGGTATGATTATGATGGGGAAAGATTTTGAAAATCCTTGGGGCTTAACCACTCCAAAAGGGGAAATCCGAATGATGTCGCACGTGTTGGATATGTCCGTTTTTCCAGGTAATCAAGGCGGACCGTTAATGCACATTATCGCAGCAAAAGCGGTAGCGTTTGGTGAAGCTTTGTCGGATGAGTTTTTTAGATATACCGTTCAAGTCCAAAAGAATGCGCAAGCGATGGCAGCTGCTTTTATCAAACGCGGTTATAACATCATTTCTGGAGGTACGGATAATCACATGATGTTGATTGATTTAAGAAACAAAGGAATTAGCGGTAAAGAAGCTGAAAATGCTTTAGTTAAAGCTGAAATCACAGTGAACAAAAACATGGTTCCTTTTGATGATAAATCACCTTTTGTGACTTCAGGAATTCGTGTGGGGACACCTGCTATTACTACCCGTGGTTTGGTTGAAGCCGATATGGAAACTATTGTTGATTTTATTGATCGTGTATTAATGAATCCGAACGATGAAGCGGTTATTGAACAAGTAGGCGATGAGGTGAGCGAAATGATGGGTGAGCGAGCCATGTTTGTATTCTAAATAGAGTTAATAACTTGAAATATGTTTTTGATAACTTGTTCATAACATATTGTTCAGTGTTAATAACATGTTAATAACTACCTCTGTTGACTCATATCAGCAGAGGTTTTTTGTTTACTTTTAGGGTGATTTTGTCTTATTATACAAAGCATGAACCCTAATTTTTCATCACAACAAATGTTGTTAATAACTCTGTTGTTAGCAGGTCAATTGACTTGGTCGCAGCAGCAGGCGAATACGCACGTAGTTACTGAGGGTGAGACACTTTCAAAGGTCGCGCAGAAGTATAAAGTGACGCCTTATGACATCATTAAACTCAATCCTAATGCTGTAAATGGGGTGAAGCCAAATGATGTTTTGGTGTTGCCAAAATCGTTGGTAATAACACCAAATAGCACAACTCCTGAGTCAAATTCCAGTAAGAATATACTTTCAGAAAATAAAACTACTCCTGTTGAAGTATCAAAACCGACTGTTAAAATTCAAGAGTCAGGTCCGCGTATTCATTTGGTGCAGCCGGGTGAGACAAAATGGGGGTTGTCGAAATCGTATGGTGTTACTGTTGCTGAATTAGAAGTTCAAAATCCACAAATTAAAAATGGACTGCAAGCGGGACATCGTTTAAAAATTACGGGGAGTACAACGGGGTATGTTCAAGATTTATCTGCAGTTCAGCAAAAAGTTTCGGCCGATCCTTCACAAGACTATACAGTTCTAAAAGGAGAAACGCTTTTTGGTTTGTCCAGACGTTTTGGGATTTCCTTGTCCGAATTAATGGCGATGAATACGGGGCGCATCAATGGAGTGTTAAAAGCGGGTCAGTTGCTTCGTGTGCCTGCCAACGGGAATGTGTCTTCAGCTGCTCTCGCATCTCAAGAAAATAAATTTACTTCAGGGGATTCAAATGATTTGCGCTTTCATGATGTAGTCGCTGGCGAAACAAAATTTGGATTGTCCAAACGGTATGGCGTAACTATAGCTGAATTAGAGTCGGAAAATCCGCAAATTGTGAAAATGCTGCAGGTGGGTCAACGCGTAAAGTTGCCCAAAAATACCCTTGATAATCCAATTGTTGAAAAAACTCCTTTTGCAAAAGCTGCTGTTACTAATGAAAATAAATTATTGCCAACTGAGACAAAACCTGTTGCTGAAGTTAAAGTGGCGCAACCCGTAAATTCAGGAGCCATTAAAACTGAAAATAAAGAAACAGCACCTGTAGCGGAAGCTCTTCCAAAAAAAGAAAACAAAGAAGAAGTTGTGGAGACCAAAGCCCGAATTAATTCGGATGACTTGGTAAATTATACCATACAGCCCAAAGAGACCTTGTTTGGATTGTCCAAAAGAGCCAACATGAAAATTATGGAGTTTTTGGAATTGAATCCGAAATTATCCAAAGGCGTTCAGATTGGCATGGTCATTAAAATGCCAAAAGATGCACAGCCTGCCCCAGAAATTGTAGCGCCTGCAGTAGTTGAAAGCAAAGCGCCGTTAGCAACAACAAAAGGGGAACCAGCAGCACCAAAATCAGATGTACCAGTGGCAACAGCTGAAAAGACGGACACTTCTGTAATGAAAACAGATAATGGCGATGTGGTCAAAACGACATCTCCAGTAAAAAGCGATGTCATTGTGCCCAATACGTTGGCTACACCTACTCTGGAGAATGCTCCTGTTGTAGTCTTCAAAGATTTAGTGAAGACGGCCGACTTAACAGAAGTGAAACGATTTGCTTTTATGGTGTCGTTTAAAGAAGAGGATTGGAATCGGGTGCAACAAACATTTCCCGATATCCAAATCTCTGAAGAAAGTTCGCGCCTCGAATTGATTTATCATATGGGTGCAAAACGCGCAATCGACTCTTTGAATAGTTTGGGATTGAATATTTCCACCAAAATGATTTACGCGAAAGGGGATAAAAAGTCATTTGATTTAAATCGTCTCACTGCTGATCGCGAATGGAAAGGAATGGACGCTGCCTTTTTAAGCGGACATTGTTCGATTGAGAAAACGGCTTTCTTGCCGATTCCATTGGTGACTGAAGTAGAAGTGGAAGGGTTGAAGTCCAAAAAACTTGTAGCCTTAAAACCTGAGATGCAAATTCGAGATGAAGTTTTGGATGTGTTGTCACCCTTGAATGCAAACATTATTGTGGTAAGTAGTTTCCCTGAAGAAGCGAAGAAACAACAAATTCTTAAAAAATTTCCACAAGCCCAATTTGCCTTAGTTTCTGATAGAAACGGATTGGATACCGAAAACTTAAAAAGTCTTTTAAATAAAGCGAAGTTAAATGTAATCATACTAGAAACCAGTAAAAACAGTATGATTATCAGTTCGACAAACACGTTGTTAAATGCGGTTACGGATTATAATATCCAAGTAGCCTTATTGGAACCTAAATTGATTGATTATTATAAAAATATTTCACCGTTGCGCATGAACATCTTGCGTACAGTATATCCAACGTATTCCGGACTTGTGAAAGACCAATTGTATGAGTCTTTTGTGGCGAATTATCGTCATACCTACAAGGAAGATCCGGATACCGTATATATGCAAGGATTCGATGTAGTTTTTGATACTGCATTGCGCATGGTGCAAGAAAGTGGATTGAGTCATTCCATTCAAAACGATAAAACCAAACAAGCCCTACTTCAATTTGAATACCGTCCTCATGGATTAGATAACTATGAGAATGTAAAGTATTTCATACTTCAAAGAGAAATAAATGGAGAAATTAAAGTCCTAAAGCAGTAAAAGCTACTACTTAAGCGTTTTTTTTCTACATTTGGTTTCGACTTGGATATGGAAAATCAAAAAGAAGTGTGAATACATTCTAAAATTTGATTTTGCTTATGAATAAGTCATTACGCAAACTGTACACGACCGGAAAAAGAATTTTAATTGTACTCTTTTTGATGTACAATCAAGTTATTTCGGCCCAATGTCCAACAGTAACCAACTCCAATCAGTCTTTTTGTAATACGGAGTCGCCCACAATTGCCAATTTAGTCGCAACGAATAATGGGGGTGGTGTCGCATGGTTCAGTTCGACAACTTCAACAACACCTTTAACTTTATCTACAGGTCTAGTGAATGGTGCTACCTATTATGCTGATAACTCGGCTGGAAATTGTGGTAGTCGCCAACCTGTTACAGTCACTATTTTTTCAGCACCTACGGGTCAGAATTTCCAGGGTGTTTGTGTAGATGATCCATCTCAAGCAACTATCGCTAATTTAATAGCTATTGGAAATAATATTCAATGGTATGCAAGTTCCTCTGGTGGGGCACCACTACCTACGACAACTGTTCTCGTTGACAATACAATTTATTATGCGAGTCAGACCAATCCGAATACCGGTTGTGAAACATCACGTCTTTCTGTTTTCGTAACTGTTGGGGTTGTTCCTGTTCCAATAGGGCCAGCGCTCCAATCTTTTTGTTTGAATGGCAATACACCAACAATTGCTAATTTACAAGCGAGTGGAACCAATAATTGGTATTCAACGATTTCTTCTTCGGTGATTTTAGATCCCAATACACCTTTAGTGGATGGTGAAAATTATTTTGCAACAACTATTGATCCACCTTGTGAAAGTGTGAATCGCTTAGAAGTAACCGTTCAATTATTACAACCCAATAATGCAGGTACTGATGGCGCTTTTGCTGTTTGTTCCAATGATTTAGCAACTAATCCAATTCGAAATTTATTTAGTTTCTTGGGGGGTACTCCGCAAAATGGAGGAACATGGACGGGTCCGTTACCAACAACTAATGGAGATCAAGGTACGGTTAATATTTCCACATTAACGGCTGCGGGAAGTCCGTATGTTTTCACCTATTCAATTTCCAATGCAGCTTGTCCAACGGATACTGCAACAGTTACCATTACGATTTCTAATCCGGTAAATGCGGGTAATGATGCATCTACTACGGTTTGTTCAAACAATGCACCGTTTAATTTATTTACACTATTGGGCTCAGGAGCACAGTCAGGTGGTACATGGTCTCCTGCATTAGCTAGTGGAACCAATACTTTCAATCCTGCAGTTGATGCCTCGGGGACGTATACCTACACCGTTTTGGGTACACCCGGATGTCCAAACGATACCGCTACAGTGACAGTAACAGTCAATTCAGCAACCAATTCCGGAACAAATGGCAATGTTGCGGTTTGTGCTGTCGGACCTTCAGTGAATTTATTCAATAGTTTAGGGGGAACACCTCAAGCAGGGGGAACCTGGTCACCCGCATTAGCGAGCGGAACAGGGGTTTTTAATCCTTTAGTAGATGCACCGGGAACATACACGTATACTGTGACAGGGATAGCTCCTTGTGCCAATTCTAGTTCGACTGTAACAGTAACGATTACTCCAGCTACCACACCTACGTTTACGCAAGTGGCGCCTATCTGTCAAGGCGGAACGTTAGCGGCTTTGCCAACGACTTCGAACAACGGAATCACAGGAACCTGGTCGCCGGCATTAAACAACAATGCCACAACCACCTATACGTTTACACCTTCAGCGGGTCAGTGTGCGACAACGGCAACAATGACCATCACGGTGAATCCGAATGTGACACCTACGTTTACCCAAGTAGCGCCGATATGTCAAGGCGGAACGTTAGCGGCTTTGCCAACGACTTCGAATAATGGAATCACAGGAACCTGGTCACCCGCATTGAATAACAATGCCACTACAACCTATACGTTTACACCAACTGCAGGTCAGTGTGCGACAACGGCTACGATGACCATCACGGTGAACCCGAATGTGACACCTACGTTTACCCAAGTAGCGCCGATTTGTCAAGGGGGAACGTTAGCGGCTTTACCAACAACATCGAACAACGGAATCACAGGAACGTGGTCGCCGGCATTAAACAACAATACCACAACCACCTATACGTTTACACCTTCAGCGGGTCAGTGTGCAACAACAGCTACGATGACCATCACGGTGAACCCGAATGTGACGCCAACGTTTACCCAAGTAGCTCCGATTTGTCAAGGCGGAACGTTAGCGGCTTTGCCAACGACTTCGAACAACGGAATAACAGGAACGTGGTCGCCTGCATTGAATAACAATGCCACAACAACCTACACCTTTACACCAACTGCAGGTCAATGTGCGACTACCGCTACCATGACCATCACGGTGAATCCAAATGTAACACCTACGTTTACCCAAGTAGCGCCAATTTGTCAAGGGGGTACGTTAGCGGCATTACCAACAACATCCAACAATGGAATAACAGGAACTTGGTCTCCAGCATTAAACAATAATGCGACGACAACGTATACGTTTACACCAACAGCAGGTCAGTGTGCCACTACGGCTACCATGACCATCACGGTGAATCCGAATGTAACACCTACGTTTACGCAAGTGGCTCCGATTTGTCAAGGGGGAACGTTAGCGGCTTTGCCTACGACTTCGAACAACGGAATCACAGGAACGTGGTCACCGACATTGAATAACAATACCACAACCACCTATACGTTTACACCTTCAGCGGGTCAGTGTGCGACAACGGCTACGATGACCATTACGGTAAATCCAAATGTGACACCTACGTTTACCCAAGTAGCTCCGATTTGTCAAGGCGGAACGTTAGCGGTTTTGCCAACGACTTCGAACAACGGAATCACAGGAACGTGGTCGCCGGCATTAAACAACAATACCACAACCACCTATACGTTTACACCAACTGCAGGTCAGTGTGCGACAACGGCTACGATGACCATCACGGTGAATCCGAATGTAACGCCAACGTTTACACAAGTGGCTCCGATTTGTCAAGGGGGAACGTTAGCGGCTTTACCAACAACTTCGAATAACGGAATCACAGGTACATGGTCACCCGCATTAAACAACAATACCACAACCACCTATACGTTTACACCAACTGCAGGTCAATGTGCGACAACCGCTACCATGACCATCACGGTGAATCCGAATGTGACACCTACGTTTAGCCAAGTAGCGCCGATATGTCAAGGCGGAACGTTAGCGGCTTTGCCAACGACTTCGAATAATGGAATCACAGGAACCTGGTCACCCGCATTGAATAACAATGCCACTACAACCTATACGTTTACACCAACTGCAGGTCAGTGTGCGACAACGGCTACGATGACCATCACGGTGAACCCGAATGTGACACCTACGTTTACCCAAGTAGCTCCGATTTGTCAAGGGGGAACGTTAGCGGCTTTGCCAACGACTTCGAACAACGGAATCACAGGAACGTGGTCGCCTGCATTGAATAACAATACCACAACAACCTATACGTTTACACCAACTGCAGGTCAGTGTGCGACAACGGCTACCATGACCATCACGGTGAACCCGAATGTGACACCTACGTTTACCCAAGTAGCGCCGATTTGTCAAGGCGGAACGTTAGCGGCTTTACCAACAACATCGAACAACGGAATCACAGGAACGTGGTCGCCGGCATTAAACAACAATACCACAACCACCTATACGTTTACACCTTCAGCGGGTCAGTGTGCAACAACAGCTACGATGACCATCACGGTGAACCCGAATGTGACACCTACGTTTACCCAAGTAGCTCCGATTTGTCAAGATGGAACGTTAGCGGCTTTGCCTACGACTTCGAACAACGGAATAACCGGAACGTGGTCGCCGGCATTAAACAACAATGCCACAACCACCTATACGTTTACACCAACTGCAGGTCAGTGTGCGACAACGGCTACGATGACCATCACGGTGAACCCGAATGTAACGCCAACGTTTACCCAAGTAGCTCCGATTTGTCAAGGCGGAACGTTAGCGGCTTTGCCTACGACTTCGAATAACGGAATCACAGGAACGTGGTCGCCTGCATTGAATAACAATACCACAACAACCTATACGTTTACACCAACTGCAGGTCAGTGTGCGACTACTGCTACGATGACCATCACAGTTAATCCGAATGTAACGCCAACGTTTACACAAGTGGCTCCGATTTGTCAAGGCGGAACGTTAGCGGCTTTACCAACAACTTCGAATAATGGAATTTCGGGGACTTGGTCGCCCGCATTGAATAACAATGCAACTACAACCTATACCTTTACACCCAACTCAACAGCAAATTGTGAAGTGACGACTACGATGACTATCACAATTAATCCTTTACCTAATGCTGGAAATGATGGAACGATTACATTATGTTCCAATAATGCTTCTGTGGATTTATTTACACTTTTAGGTGGAACTCCCCAAACAGGAGGGACTTGGTCGCCAGCTCTAGCAAGTGGAACAGGAGTATTCAATCCAAGTGTAGATACTTCGGGAACTTATACTTACACGGTCAATGGAATTGCACCCTGTGGTTCAGATACTGCTACAGTAACTGTCACTGTAGTTCCAGCCCCTAATGCAGGAGTTGATGGGACAGCCACATTCTGTGCGGATAGTGCTCCTGCGGATTTGTTTACTTTCTTAGGGGGTACGCCTCAAACGGGAGGGACTTGGTCACCGGCTCTAGTAAGTGGAACTGGTGTTTATGATCCTTTAGTAGATACAGCAGGTGTTTATACCTATACTGTAACTGGAAGCGCACCTTGTGCAGCTGCCTTTGCAACTGCTTCCGTAACTGTAAATCCAATTCCTTTTGCAGGAAATGATGCAACTTTAGAAGTTTGTTCCAACTCAGGAATTGTCGATTTATATTTTGTTCTTGGAGGCACACCCGATGCAAATGGAACATGGTCACCAGCTTTAGCGAGTGGAACTAGCGAATTTGATCCTGCAGTTGATGCTGCTGGGACTTATACTTATACTGTAATCGGCGATGCCCCTTGTGGATCCGATAGTGCGACCTTAGTCATTACAGTTATTCAAGCTCCCAATGCCGGAACAGATGGCACTGCTAATTTCTGTGCCGATAGTGCTCCCGCGGATTTATTTACTTTCTTAGGAGGTACTCCACAAACCGGAGGAACCTGGTCACCAACATTAGCTAGTGGAACGGGCGTATTTGACCCCGCAATAGACACTGCAGGATCGTATACCTATACCGTAACAGGCACGGCACCTTGTGCAGATGCGACTGCTTCCGCAACAGTAATTGTTAATCCTATCCCTAATGCCGGTACTGACGGAACGATAACATTATGTTCCAATGCAACACCAGTTGATTTATATGCTAGTCTTGGCGGTAGTCCGATGACAGGAGGAACCTGGTCACCCGCTTTGGCCAGTGGTACAGGAATTTTTGATCCATCGGTCGATACAGCAGGAACGTATACTTATACCGTTACAGGTATCGCTCCATGTGGAAATGATACCGCTACAGTTACCATTACCATTATCACGGCACCCAATGCGGGTACAGACGGAACGGCTAATTTTTGTGCTGATAGTACTCCCGCGGATTTGTTTACTTTCTTAGGAGGTACTCCACAAACCGGTGGTACCTGGTCACCGGCATTAGCCAGTGGAACGGGCGTATTTGATCCCGCTATAGATACTGCAGGTTCGTATACTTATACAGTTACGGGTACTGCACCTTGTTCAGATGCTTCAGCTTCCGCTACTGTAATTGTTAATCCAATTCCGAATGCCGGAACAGATGGAACGATAACATTATGTTCCAATGCTACACCAGTAGATTTATTTGCAAGTCTTGGTGGTAGTCCGATGACAGGTGGAACCTGGTCTCCAGCTTTAGCTAGTGGAACAGGAACCTTTGATCCCGCTGTGGATACAGCAGGAACTTACACCTATACCGTTACGGGAATTGCTCCCTGTGGGAATGATACTGCTACGGTAACGGTAACTATTGTAACCGCACCTAATGCGGGTACAGATGGAACGGCTAATTTCTGTGCCGATAGTCCATCAGCCGATTTATTTGCCTTCTTAGGAGGTACACCTCAGTCGGGAGGAACTTGGTCTCCAGCCTTAGCCAGTGGAACAGGTGTTTTTGATCCAGCAATTGATACTGCAGGAACTTATACTTATACGGTAACTGGAACTGCACCTTGTACTGTTAATTCGGCTACAGTTACAGTGATTATCAATCCAATACCTAATGCCGGAAATGACGGAACACTTTCCCTTTGTTCAGATGCTGCCCCTGTTGATTTATTCAATAGTTTGACTGGAACTCCGATGACAGGTGGAACTTGGACTCCAGCGTTGGCAAGTGGTACGGGAATCTTTAATCCCGCTGTGGATACGGCAGGAACCTATACCTATACAGTTACAGGAATCGCTCCCTGTGGCAATGATACAGCTACTGTTATTGTAACCATCATCACGGCACCCAATGCAGGTACAGACGGTACGGCTAATTTCTGTGCCGACAGTGCGCCAGCTGATTTATTTACCTTCTTAGGAGGTACGCCTCAAACCGGTGGTGTTTGGTCACCCGCCTTGGCCAGTGGAACCGGTGTTTTTGATCCCGCGTTGGACACTGCAGGGGCTTATACCTATACGGTAAACGGAATTGCTCCATGTTTTACAGGTTCGGCTAGTGCCACAGTAACGGTGAACCCAATTGCCAATGCCGGACAAGATGGCACATTGACACTTTGTGCGAATGCTACTCCAGTTGATTTGTTTACGAGTTTAGGTGGAACACCTCAAACAGGTGGTACATGGACTCCTGCTTTGGCTAGTGGAACTGGAATCTTTAATCCAGCAGTGGATGCCGCTGGAACGTATACCTATACTATTACAGGAATTGCTCCGTGTGGAAATGATACGGCTACAGTTAATGTGACGCTAACACCAGGACCAAATGCTGGTTCAGACGCCACAGTAACTTTGTGTGCCAATGCATCTCCATCGGATTTATTTTCTGCACTTGGTACAACAGCACAAACAGGAGGGACATGGTCGCCAGCGTTGGCGAGTGGAACTGGTGTATTTAATCCAGGATTGGATCCTGCCGGACAGTATACCTATACCGTAGCAGGTACAGGCACATGTAACCCGGATACTGCTGTAATTACAGTTAATCTAACTCCACCACCAAGTTTTGGTCCGGGTACAATTACAGCGGTGAATAGTTGTCAAAATGCTGCTGTTGTGGTTTCAATTGCTGGAACTACTTTGGTTGACGGTTCGTACACTTTCAATTATAGTGTTACCAATGCAATACCCCCAACAGGAACATCAACTACTGTTGTTATTACATCAGGAAACGGACAATTCACCATTCCGGGATCGTATTTCCAAACTCCGGGATCTGTGACTATAACCTTTGATGCAGTGACAGCTATCAATGGAAATTGTACAACTTCCAATATTGGCGCAACAACTACAATTACAATTTTGCCATTACCCACACTATCTAGTGCTTCGGTAACGGTAAATTCAATTTGTTTGGGCAGTGATGCCACGGTAACCATTGCTGGTGCAACATCATTGGCGAATGGAAACTATACATTAACCTACCAACTTTCAGGTGCGAATACATCTACGACAAATGTGAATGTATTAGTTAATAATGGAGGCGGAAGTTTTACAATTCCTGCCACAGCATTAACCGCTTCAGGAACGAATCAATTGACCATTACAGATATTATTTCACAAGTTACAACGTGTGGAAACAGTACGTTGAATTTTACAGCAGTTAGTTTTACCGTTGAAAATTCTGCTGAGCCTACCTTAACTGGAAGTGCTACTTTCTGTAATGACGCCAATGCTACAATAGCTGAATTAACTGCTCAAGTTTCAGGAAATGGAACGATTGTTTGGTACAACACCTCAAGTGGTGGAACGGCTTTAAATACAACTGATTTATTACAAGACGGAATTACGTATTATGCAGCAGTAGTATCGGCTTTAGGTTGTGAAAGTACACGATTAGCGGTTACCGTTATTTTGGAACAATGTTTACCAGATGCTATTATTATTCCGGATGGATTTTCACCCAATAACGATGGTGTCAATGACGAGTTTGTGATTAAAAATATCATTGAGAATTACCCTAATTTCTCTATCGAGATATTTAACCGATACGGTAATGTATTGTTTAATGGAAACCGAAACAATCCAAATTGGAATGGTAAGTCTTCCGAAGGAGCCAACATGGGCAATGGTTACGCTCCAGCCGGTGTATATTTTTACATATTGAATTTTAACGATGGTTCACGAGCTCCTATTCAAGGCCGTCTTTATTTAAGTAGATAATTGGATACGTATGAAAAGAAATGTTTTAAAATATATTATTCTCGCAGGTATACTGCTTTGTGCTCGTAAATCTCAGGCACAACAAGATCCACAGTATACGCAGTATATGTATAACATGAGTGTGCTCAATCCCGCTTATGCTACGGATGATGAAGATCTAATTAATTTAGGAGGATTGTACCGCGCACAATGGGTAGGATCTGTGGGCGGACCTACCACAGGGACATTTTTCGCACATGTTCCCTTGAAAAAACGAATGGAAGCGGGGATGTCCGTTATCCACGATCAAATTGGAGATGTAGTGAAAGAAAGCAATGTGTATGCTGACTTTGCGTATGTATTACCCGTAAGTGAAACGCATAAATTGTCTTTTGGTTTAAAGGCGGGTGCGACCTTTTTTAGTACCAATTTTAATGGATTTGTTTATTCTGATCCTTTACCCGATCAAGCTTTTGCCAATAATTTGAGTCGCACCTATCCCAATATTGGTGTGGGAACCTTTTATTTTGGAGATAAATACTATGTAGGTTTATCAGCGCCTAATTTACTTCGAACCAAACATTTGGAATCCAAAGACGGATTGACACGCACTGGAGTTGAGGAGGTACACTATTTCTTAACTGGTGGTTATGTGTTTGAAATTAATGACCGTTTCAAATTCAAACCGGCTTTTATGGCAAAAGGAGTTTCTGGAACCCCATTATCGTTGGATGTAACGGCCAATGTTTTGTACAACAATATGTTGGAAATGGGTGTGGGTTACCGCGTAGGCGATGCCTTAAGTGGATTGGTTAATTTTAGAATTACCCAAAATCTTCGCATCGGGTATGCTTATGATTATACCCTCAGTAATTTGGGCCGATTCAATTCGGGTTCCCATGAAATTATGGTTTTGTTTAACCTGAGTAAATCCGGTAGCAACAGTGCCGGTAATGGATATGATAAATCACCACGTTTCTTCTAATCGGATCACTATGAAAAAATTATATGTATTTGTAGCCTTGTGCTCCGTTATGGTTGCTTCTGCTCAGAAAAAACCTTCTGTTAAGTTTGCGAATAAATTGTTTGCCAATAAATCCTATGTTCAGGCGGCTGAGATGTACAGTACCTTAAAGCCTAACCGTATGATATTGCAAAACATGGGGGATTGCTATTTTTACAATGCTCAAATGGATGCCGCTGTTAAAAATTACGGTCAGCTCTTTTTTCAATACAAAGATTCGGTTACCCCTGAATATTATTTTCGTTATGCGCATGCATTAAAAGCAATTAAAGATTACGAAAAGGCAGATAAAATCATGGGGGAATACTTAAAATACGAAGTGAATACCCAGTTGTTTATTGAAAACCTTCGCAATATCGTTCCCTTTGATTATGAGTTGCAACTCATGACCAAAACTAATGATACAGGGGATTTCGGACTTTCTTTTTACAAAGAAGGTAAAGTTGTTTTTGCTTCGTTGCGTTCCGCGGAATCGTCTATGTACGGTTGGAATAACAAACCCTATTTGGACTTGTTTGAAGCTACGGTGAACAAAGATAATCAATTGGAAAACATCGTGCCTTTTCCCAAATCAATCAATACGAAAACCCACGAAAGTAATGCTGTATTTTCTGCCGATGGAAAAATTATGTATTTCAGTCGGACCAATGATAAACGAGTAAAAGTGGGTGATGAAAAATTTGCTTCTGTAAAAATTTTCAAAGCAGAATGGATCGATAATGATTGGAAAAATGTCACCGAATTGCCTTTTTGTAGTGCCGAATTTTCAACACAACATCCATATTTGACTCCTGATGGCAAAAAGTTATTCTTTTCCAGTGACCGTCCTGGTGGGTTAGGGTCGTTCGACTTATATTATGTGGATGTAAAAGAAGACGGGACATATAGTGAACCCGTCAATTTAGGTGAAGTTATCAATACACCCCACTTGGAACAGTTTCCTTTTGTAACGACTGATGGTACGTTATATTTTGCTTCCAACGGACATGAAGGCATGGGAGGTTTAGACATTTACATGACCAAAATGGCAGATGGAAAATGGATGAAACCGTTGGATTTAGGGGAAACCATCAATAGTGGTTATGATGATTTTGGTTATGTTCTAAATGAAAAAACACAAGAAGGCTATTTGTCATCGAATCGTAAAGGGTATGATAACTTATACAGTTTCAAACGTAAAGATAACGAGCGTCGCTATATTGTTGAAGGTGATGTGAAAGATAAAGTAACCAAACAGTTGTTGCCTGGAACGCAAATCAGTCTGTATGATGAAAACGACGTTTTGGTCGGACAAATGGTTGTGGGTTCCAATGCGGAATATTTTTTCAATACCAAACCCAACAAAAAATACCGAATCGAAGCCATTCGTGATTTGTATATTCCCCACAGCGAATTTTTCATGACCGATCAAGAAGGGAATGTTCGTTTTGAAATTGAATTGATTGTAGAATCCTATGATGATGCTGAAGATATCGTTGTAACCAAAACCGATGGTTACGTATACATTGAATTGGAGAATATTTATTTTGATTTGAACAAATGGGATATCAAACCCGATGCCGCTAAAATATTAGATGTACTCGTTGGATTAATGAAAAAATACCCCCGTATGGAAATTCAAATTGGAGCCCATACCGATTCCCGTGCTACAGAAACCTACAATTTAATGTTGTCGAATAATCGTGCCGCTTCAACGCTTGAATATATTGTGAGCCAAGGAGTAGATAGAAATCGTTTACGCCATAAAGGATTTGGTGAAAGTATGCCTTTGGTAAAATGTGGTGATAATTGTACCGAAGCCGAACACTCCATCAATAGACGATGCGAATTTAGAATCTTGAAATAATTAAAATAAAAAAGCCGGAAGTATACCTCCGGCTTTTTTGTAAAATTAGAGTGTGAAACCCATAGACTAGCCGTAAATGATTAGCGCTATGGTTGTGTAATAAAACCCCTCAAATTTAAGCGTATTCTTACCAATTAAATTATTTTAAAAGTTCAAAAAATGTAGCTAAAAGTTCAATTTTTGTCCAATTGAAATTGTTTGCGCGTGATGCCGTATTTCTGTTTGAACGATTGGGTAAAACTGGATAAACTTTCATATCCCACTTTAGGGTAAATATCACTTGGGCGTTCTTTTTCCCGAACCAACAATTCACGCGAGCGCTCCAAGCGTTTTTCTTGGATCCAACGGCTAGGTGAAGTATTGAAGATACGTTGGAACTCCCGTTTAAAAGTCGATAAACTCATGTGACAGAGAAAAGCCAATTCTTCTAAGGATAATCGGGCATACACATGTTTCTCAACGATGTTCCGTAAACGGCGTTCGGCATCTAGTTTTTTTGAAGTACTGCTTTTGTAAATCGATAAAGCTTTTGGACCGTATTTTTGAGCGATATACAACAACAATTCTTCTAATTTATGTTCGATAAAGTCAGGACCAATCGCATTCCCCGTTTCATTAAGCAAACTCATCGACGTGCTGTAACTCTCAATAAATTCATCGGTTTTGAGCACCATTACGGATTTGTCAGGAACTTGTCCGTCAAAAAATTGGGGATATTTCATCTCAAATCGGTGGAGAAACTTGTCGTTAAAGAACAACAATACACTGCGAAACTGATGCTCCTTAGATAAATGTTCCGACATCAAACAGTTCCCATTTTTGACCAAAATAAAATGTTTCGCATCCATAATTTGCGTGGTATTGTTATGGGCTAATTCCTTTTCACCTTCCAATATCAAACTCACTACATTGTGATGTAAGGTGATTTTAGTTTTGGTATGCGCTTCTTGTACTTTCTAATTTAAACTGACAAAATCCGGCACCGAAAGGTCTGGATTGATGAATAAGTGAGGCAGTTCAAGCCGGTTCATGGATTTTATTTTTTAGCAATATAAATAATAATGCTTTTTAAAGTCCAAAAAAAAATCCCGAAAAACTCGGGATTTTGTATTATTTCAATTTTGCAAAGGTATTGGGTTTGGCTTCGTGCATAATTTCGTACACCTTTTCAAAGATATCTTCAACTGAAGGTTTTGAAAAATAATCCCCATCTGTGCCATAGGCAGGTCGGTGGGCTTTGGCAGCCAACGTTTGTGGCGCACTATCCAAATACTGATAGCCTTTTTGAACTTCAAGTATCTCTTGTAAAATATAGGCACTCGCTCCGCCTGGTACATCTTCATCAATTACCAAAAGGCGATTGGTTTTGGCCAAACTCTTCACGATGTCGTGATTCAAGTCAAAAGGCAATAACGATTGAATGTCAATAATTTCACAGCTAATTCCCACCGCTTCCAATTCATTAGCCGCTTGCTCTACCAAACGCAATGTGGACCCGTAAGAAACCAAGGTGATGTCGGTTCCCGTTTTTAGGGTTTCAACAACTCCAATTGGTGTTTTGAATTCACCTAAGTTCGTTGGCATTTTTTCCTTCAAACGATACCCATTCAAACATTCCACAATCAATGCGGGTTCGTCTTTTTCCATTAATAAATTATAAAAACCGGCGGCTTTGGTCATGTTTCTGGGAACCAAGACATGGATACCACGAATGGCATTGATGATCATTCCCATGGGCGAACCCGAATGCCAGATTCCCTCGAGTCGGTGACCGCGGGTACGGATAATTAACGGTGCTTTTTGACGCCCTTTTGTACGGTATTGTAGCGTGGCTAAATCGTCACTCATGATTTGAATGGCGTACAGCAAGTAATCCAAGTACTGAATTTCAGCAATCGGACGAAGTCCGCGCATCGCCATCCCGATTCCTTGCCCTAAGATGGTTGCCTCACGAATACCCACATCGGCTACTCGTAATTCACCATATTTTTGTTGCATCCCTTCCAACCCTTGGTTCACATCACCAATGTTTCCTGAATCTTCCCCAAAAATCAAGGCTTCTGGATATTTGGCAAACAAGGCATCAAAATTATCGCGCAAAACCAAACGGGCATCGACTTCTTCAGCTGTGGCATCATAGGTTGCCGCTACAGCAGTGCCTGACAAAGCATTGTTTGAAGATGCTGAAAATAAATGCGAACTGTATTTGGGTTGGATTTTTTCAGTGTAAGAAGCAATCCAATTATTTAAAATTGTTTGTCCGTTTTCGCCAATTACCATACGCACAACTTTTCGCGCGGTGGTAATGATGTCTTTACGAATGGGTTCTTTGATCGAAGCCAAGTCGTTGGCCATTTTTTCAATAAAAACGTGGTTAGCGCTTCCTGAAGCTACTGTTGCTAGCAATTCGCAAAGTTCTTTTTGCTCGGCTTTAATCGGATTGATAAACGCAGACCAAGCCGCTTTTTTACCTTCTAAAACCTCTTTTTTAGCTTGTTCATCGATAGCATCCAATTCTTCCGCTGTCGCTAAATTGCTTTCAATCATCCATTGGCGCATCTGATTCAAACAATCAAATTCACTTTCCCACGCCAAACGATCAGCATTTTTGTAACGTTCGTGACTACCGGATGTTGAGTGACCTTGCGGTTGGGTCAATTCTTGTACATGGATTAACACCGGAACATGTTCGGTGCGTGCAATAGCAGCTGCTTTTTGATAGGTTTCTACTAAAGCGGGGTAATCCCAACCTTTAACAGTAAACAATTCATACCCCGAACCGTTTTCTTCACGTTGAAATCCTTTTAATATTTCAGAGATACTTTCTTTGGTAGTTTGGTAACGGGCATGCACAGAAATCCCGTATTCATCATCCCAAACACTCATGACCATAGGCACTTGTAATACACCTGCCGCATTGATGGTTTCAAAGAATAAACCTTCAGAAGTCGAGGCATTTCCAATGGTTCCCCAAGCGACTTCGTTTCCATTCACCGAAAATTTATCTTGTTGAATGCCTTCTACGTGACGGTAGATTTTTGACGCTTGCGCCAAACCTAACAAACGGGGCATCTGACCCGCCGTTGGCGATATATCGGAACTTGAGTTTTTTTGTTGGGTCAAATTTTTCCATTGCCCGTTTTCATCTAAAGAATGTGTGGCAAAGTGACCGCCCATCTGGCGACCTGCACTCATGGGATCAAAATCCAAATCGGTATGACCGTACAATCCGGCAAAAAACTGTTCAATGTTCAAAGCCCCAATAGCCATCATAAAAGTTTGGTCCCGGTAATACCCCGAACGGAAATCGCCGTTTTGAAAGGCTTTGGCAAGAGCCAACTGCGGCACTTCTTTACCGTCACCAAAAATTCCGAATTTTGCTTTTCCGGTTAAGACCTCTTTTCGTCCTAGTAAACTGCATTCACGGCTTACTCGGGCTAGGGTATAATCTTGAATCACTTCCGATTTAAAATCTTCAAAAGTAATTTCCACTTTAGGTTGTGTTTCTGTCATAGAATTTGATCAATACTGTGCAAGTAACAAATTTATATAATTTCTACATAGCTTGGTTCGTCTGTTGATAATTATTTTTTAAACTATCCTCAAAATAACCGTTGTATTTTAAGTTTTTATTTTGTTTTATCTAAAAAAAATAACGAAACGATGCGATATGTAAATTTATTTCGTCGATTTAGAACCATTTTCGAGTAAATAGTCCCAATAATGATTTAGGATTAATAGTAATCACAAATCGGATGCGTTCCCCGTAATTTTTTTGTCCAATATCCCAACCATTGCTTGAATATACCGGGAAATAGAGTTCGAAATAATCGGTTACTAAATTCAAACGAATTCCGCTATCCATTTTAAACTCCGGATTTTCGCCCTTGTCTTTTAGCATTCCAAAATCGGCATAGGCTTCAATCCAATTCCAAATACTCCCGCTGATATTGGTTGAAACCAACCAATGATTGGCCAATTGTTCGGTAAATCGCGATTTAAATCCACCTTCGGCAGTAATGTATTGTTGTCTAAAAAATCCGGTATTTTCTGAACGTCCCAAAAAAGAATAATCAAACATATAATCTGTGGGGCGTTCTAACGCAAAGCTGTAATAGTCGCGGGTGTCTTTATTGTTCAAAAAAACGCCACCGTAAAATCGAATGTTCAATTGGCGGTTGTTTTGAAACAATTGACGGTAGACTAATTCCCCAGAAGTTTTGATAAACTGGGACGAAAATTGCCAATCAGAGCTGTAGGTGAATGTTTTGGTAATCGTCGAATTGGCATCGGTAAATCGTAAATTGAATACCGAATAATTATTGGCACCCGTAGTCACCACATAATTACTGGGTTGGCGGTTCACATACACTTGACGGGCATTCAAGTACATCATATGATTCTCTCGGAAATTTTTTTCCCGAATTCGAATGTTCACAAACGGGGTTAATTTTTCATACGTAGCATCCGGAGCATATCGAAAATGACTGCCCCCAATTCCGTAGCGCAAGGAATACAAGCGGCCTTCACGAATGTAATTGTTAAACATCACATTAAAACTACCCGACAAAGAGGACGATGTTGTCGAATAAGAGGGAATAGCCTCAATGATAAACGGTTTGTCCAAAACAGTTTTGTTATTCAAACTCATTCCTAAAATTACCCCATCGTAATAATTATACCCAAAAACAGGCATGTACATAATTTGATTGAAATACGGATCTTCCAAATCACGGAACAAGCGTAACTTGATGGGACGATTCGAAATGATAAAGGGTTTTAAGGATTTCCAGTTGTTACGTTGGTTGTATTCAGGAACTAAATTTTCATAGTTTAAAACAATTTTATCGGCGTCTTTTCGAGGCAACGTATACAAACTATCTTTTCCCTTGGGCGTTATCCATTGCTTGAAAACCACTTCTTTTTTCTTGATTCCATAAACCGGAATCGGAACCGATACCTGGGTGCGATTCATGAGTCGGAACGACACACTGTCTTTGGTTTTTTGAACATCTTCAAACTTGTAATCGATGATGTCACGCGACTGGATAATCGTTTTGAAAAACCAATCCAAAGGTTGCCCAACATTACGTTCTAAGATATGTTGAAAGTCCGATGCCGTTACCGGTCGTTGTTGTGCTTCTATCACAAAAGCGGCAATACTTTGGTCCAAACTACTTTTTCTTAAATATTCTGCCAAATACTTGAAACTGAGTCCAGCACGGTATTTCGAAGCAATTTTTTCATTGAACTTCAACAATTTATCTTTGGAATCACCCAAGGGTTGGTCCAAATTCTTCCGAGCCATCAGCATGTAGAAATAACTGTATTGCTCGTTAAAATCCAAAGAAAGAATTTTGTACCCTTTTAGTAATTTAATTTTTCCCAGCGCTCCCATCATTTTGGCATCGGGATAATGCTCATCGATGTATTCCATCATCAAATACACTTGAATGGCATCAAACAACCAATTGTCTTTTCGAGGATCCAGTTGTAAGTTGGTTTTCAAACGATTGTACAAATACGTTTTTAGAAATTTCAATTCGTACACAAAATCATCTGGAAAAGGGCGGATGAAATTGGGCAACTGATTCAGGCCATAAAACGGATTGACTTCATAATCACTTTGGGTTACCGTGATTTTTCCAATGGGTGATTCGCCTAAATGTGCGGTGACAAAATTTTGAATTTTTTCTACCAATAATGCTTTTTGAATGTCGTTGATGCGACGGTCATTTAGGTTTGTAGTAATTTCTAATTTCTCAGTATTGAAACTCAGGTATTCCCGCTCTTTGGTCAAATACAAGTGAACTTGTAGTCGGTTTTTACCCCTAAATTCATATTCCGTATCCGAATAGGAAAGCTGCTCCAAGTCGCTGATAGCGGTATAACCCTGCGGACGAATGCGCAAATCAACGGTCATTGGAGCATTGGCGGCATCGTCAATATTTAAATTGCTATAGAGCAGAAAAGTACCGTTTTGCTGCATAACAGGATGCAATAGCCATTGTTTCAAAAACAGTTCACCCGCGTCATTGTAGCCGTAGCCTGTAAATTTTTTATCGGGTAATTTTAAAAAATACGATAAATCCAAGTGAACACTAGCGCCAGCCGCCAAAGATTCGGATAATGTTATGGCCACAATATCGGGATGATTGGCCGGTCGGTTCCAATCCAACAAAGATTTTTTTTCATCAATAACCGTTAGCGTATGGGTTTGGCCCCGTTCTTTATCGGTAGCCACGTGAAAACTGCGCACAAATTCATCCGCAAATCGGTCGGCAAGCGGCGTCGATCGGTCCGAATAGGCATTGTTCCAATCGTTTAAGTAAATAGTGGTAAGCGGTTGTTTTGTAGTGTTGACAAAAGTAAGTTCCTGGTACACATTCAAAGTTTGTTTTTCAGGGACATAGTCTACCGTAAGTTTGGAGTAATGCTGCGCACTGAGCCAAAGCGGCAACCACAAGAGTAGAGCGGTGAAATTTAACTTACTTTTCAAGTTTCGATTGGGGTTTAAAAAGGCTGTCCAAAACCACTTGCGTGAATTTGTATGCCCCGTCTTTATTCATATGTCCGCAGGTCGAAAAATACTTGTCTTCGGTTACGGCATTTTCAAAGTTAAGAATTTCGGGGTAAACCTTTTTAATCTGTTCGAAATATTCTCGGTTAATTGTTTCAGTACAAATGGGAGTAGTCATAGCAATGAGTCGAATCCCATGTTTGGCACAAAGGCGTTTTATTTTTTCGTAGGCAATGTTGCGCTTCGGACTGTATTTTTTTAAATCGGCGGGAACCAAAGGATGTTGGTTTTGAAACAAGGGATAAAATCCGTCGTTGTCCAATTGATTCGTGGGTTCTTGCTTCAATGTTTTCCACATTTCCCGAAAACCCGTGCGGGCATCATAATGCATGTAGCGGTAAAAGGGAATATACAGCAAATAGGGATATTCCTCAATAGATCGGTAGTAATTTCGAATGGTCTCCGATTGGTGTAAATAGGGCATGAATAAGGAACGAATCGCTTCCGAATGGTCGTTGGTATTGATGTTCAAATCCACTTGCAGAATCAAGGTTTTGATTTTATAATGGCGCTCAATCATGAGTTCCAACATCAAGGCCGATTCCTCCAAACGCGAGCGGGTGAGTCCGAAATTGTAGGATTTTAATCCCGCTTTGTTAAAGACTTCAGGCACAAAATGATTGTTGACCCTTGACGAACCTAAGAAAACGACATCGTAATCCAAGTCTTTGGAGTCATAGAGGTAACTGATTTTGTTTCGTTTTACTGAACTGTGCGTGTACACCGAAGTATATAAGGCATCCAGGGCAATTAAGGTGATGATTCCCAATACGATGATTTTCAATAAAAAAAGGACAAATTTTTTCATTAGAATTGGAAATAAATAAAGTTCTTATAATCGGAATAAACACCTAATGCCAATAATGTTGCCAAACAAAGACTTAATTTGACCCAACTCCAGCGGCCAGAAATCGGTTCGATACGGTACCGGTGTACCCATTCAAATCCGACAAAAGCGACCAATAACGCCAATAGTTCATAATTGTACCGCTCGATGGCAAAATATTGAACTTGGAATTGGCCGTTGGTAAATAAACGTTTGAGGTATTCCAAGGCTTTGGAAAGGGATTCGGCGCGAAAGAAAACCCAAGCCAAACAACTCAACGCAAATGTTATCAAGATGTTGAAAACAGTTTGCACCGATTCCCAATCGGGTCGGAGTACGATTTCATCCACATTTCTGCGGTTGCGGTTGAGTAAGAGTAAGGGTAAAAAATACAACGCATTGATCAACCCCCAAATGACAAAAGTCCAATTGGCTCCATGCCAAAATCCGCTGACCAGAAAGATGATAAACGTATTGCGAATGCGCATGGTTTTGCCTCCCGAATTCCCGCCCAACGGAATGTATAAATAATCCCGAAACCACGAGGATAAGGATATATGCCAACGGCGCCAAAACTCGGCAATGTCTCTAGAAAAATAAGGGTAATTGAAGTTTTTCAACAAATCGATGCCAAACAATTTCGATGTCCCCAACGCGATATCGGAATAACCGGAAAAGTCGCCATAAATTTGAAACGCAAAATAAACAGCACCTAAAATCAGTGAAAGAGAGTTCATCGACCCCGAATGATTGAAGATTTCATTGGCATAATTGGCACACGAATCGGCGATGACAATCTTTTTTACCAATCCCCAAATGATTTGAAATACGCCTTCTTTGGCTTTTTCAAAGTTAAAATCGCGTCTGACTTTTAATTGCGGGAGTAGGTGGGTGGCGCGCTCGATCGGCCCTGCAACTAATAGCGGAAAATAACTCACAAACAAGGAATAATCCACAAAATTACGCTCGGCTTTAATCCGTCCGTAATAAATATCGATGATGTACGAAAGTCCGTGAAACGTATAAAATGAAATCCCTACCGGCAATATAACATCCAAAACATAGGGATGGACTTGAAACCCAAAACCAGATAGTAACGCTGCAAAAGAAGTGGCAAAGAAGTTATAGTATTTGAAAATACCCAAGAATCCCACGTTGATGCCCACGCACAACCATAACCAACGCAACCTGCCCGCACGGGTTTCTTGTTTCTCAATAAACAACGCACAACTGTAATCCAATAAAGTCGAGAAAATTAATAGAAACAAAAACTTCCAATCCCAACAAGCATAAAAGTAATAACTCGCCAAAATCAAGAGCAGATTCTGTCCCTCACGACGTCGACCGCCAATTATCCAATACAAGATAAAGACGATTGGTAAAAAAGCCGCAAAATGAAACGAGTTGAAATACATTTTAGTAATTAGTTTTCAGTCATCAGTCATCAGTCATCAGTCAACAGTCAACAGTAATCAGCTTTCAGTCATCAGTCTACAAAATTGGAGATTTCCCACTGCCCACTGATTACTGAGCTCTGTATACTTTATACTGTACACTGAACTCTGCCCCCTGAAACCGCGTGCAAAAGTACGCTATTTGTTCACTTCGACCAACGACAATAAAAAAAATCCAACAGCGGGGCTATTGGATTTTTATGTCTAAAAAGTTTTTTTAGAAGTTCGGACTCAAATTGTACTTCTTGTAGAAGTTGTCGAGGGCTTCCACCACTTCGTCTTCGGTGTCCACCACTTTGATTAAGTTCATGTCTTCGGGATTGGCATTGTGGTATTTCTCAATGATGACCGATTTAATCCAGTCGAGTAGTCCGGACCAGAATTCGGTACCCACCAAAATAATCGGGAACTTTCCAATTTTTTTCGTTTGAATCAAGGTAATCGCTTCAAATAATTCGTCCAACGTTCCGAATCCTCCGGGCATCACCACAAATCCTTGCGAATATTTGACAAACATCACTTTTCGTACAAAGAAATAATCAAAATTCAAGTTTTTATCCTTGTCGATATACGGATTGAAATGTTGCTCAAACGGCAATTCGATGTTTAAACCTACCGAAGTTCCGCCGCCACTATGCGCTCCTTTATTTCCCGCTTCCATAATACCGGGTCCGCCACCTGTAATCACACCGTAACCGGCTTTACTGATTTTGTAAGCAATGCGTTCGGCCAATAAATAGTACTGGTGATCCGGTTTGGTTCGCGCCGATCCAAAAATCGATACACAAGGACCAATGCGGGCCATGGTTTCGTAACCGTTTACGAATTCGGACATAATTTTGAAAATCGCCCAAGAATCGTTGGTGCGAATTTCGTTCCAGGTTTTTTGTTTTAGCTTATCCTGAATGCGTTCATCTTCATTTTTGTAATCGTCAAATGCCATATTGCTGAATGGGTTTTTATTTTATTCTTTTGGAGCTATTTCCGGTCTTCGCCAGTCGCTTCCCTTCGGGCGAGCTCCAACAATGGCTCAACCCGGGCTAAAAAAAAGCGTGCTAAGATACGACTTTATTTTGTTTAAGGAAGTGAAAATTTTAGACCTAAAAAAACCGGCCTTGCGACCGGTTCCCCTCTTTAACTATGGATTTACTAAAATCGCATAAATTTTCTTTCGAATTTGGTACTCATCCATCTCGTCGACTTGTGCGACTTGACGCTGTAAGGTTTGGAAAATTTCTTTGTACTGCTCGAGGTTGTCTAAATACAACCCTTCGTTTAGCGTAAAATCCAATTGCCAACCTAAAAATTCTAATAGCAATTGGCTGCTTCCATGTTGTTCCATCGCTTCAGAAATGGCATGAAAGATGTCTAAAAAATGCACAGCATCGCATTCCTCAAAAGGATCCAAAACGATGAACAACACATAGCCACATAGGTTTTTGTACTGCCCTTGTTTCAAGTCTTGTAAAATAGCCTTGAAATACGTTGTTTTGATCTTTTCCCGATGTTGACTGAACATATTGTACAGATGAACATTCATTTCAGGAAAAGGCGTGTAGTGCACGGGGTCCATTTTCTCCAGGAAATCCTGGGCCTTAACAATGAAATTGTGGTTAATTTCAAAATCCTTGTACGTCATAGTTTCTAAATTGGGGGCTTAGTAGAACAAACTTAAGAAAAGTTCTACAGTTTTGTAATACGACATTCTACGTATTTGTCCTATTTAACATTTGTTTTTTCACCCTATTTCAATAGGAAAAATACTATTTGGTTGTAAATCATTGGATTTGTTGACTTGGTTACTCAATATTTATTGTTGATAAAATATCTTAATAACTTTTATACGGCTTGGGTTAAACAAAATAGGGGACTTCTATTTTTGTAACCAACCAATAACTAACCAGCCAAATATGGGTGCTTTTGTCATCAGTAAACGACTTAATGGAGATTATAAATTCATATTTGCCTCACGCAGAGGGAAAACCGTGTTTACGAGTATCGCTTGTAAACATAAAGCGGATTGCGAAAGAATGATTGCCGGTATCAAAGAAAATACCGATTGGTTTACGTTTACTAAAATAAAAGCGAGTGGAGGAAAGTTGTTTTTTCGTTTGTCCAAAGACGGATTGGTATTGGCAACGAGCCGCAAGTTTACAACCGAACGCTTACTTCAAAAAGGGATTGATGAAATCGTGCGAAGTGTAGCTACCGCCGAAGTGTTGGATTTTTCTGAATTAGAAACGGTTTTTCCTACTGAAGAAGAAGTGTTTGGAATGCCTGAAGCGTCTTGATAACTTACTTCAAATAGGCAGGTCAAATCGACTGCCCAAACGTTAGAAGGTTGTGATCCGGATCCAATAACGAAAATTCCCGCTGTCCCCACGCTTTTGTTTCCAAAACACCATTCGGATGAATCGGCGTGTTTTTGGATAAGAATTCGTTGTATAACGCATCTATTGCTGTTGTACGAAGGTACAATTGGCCGTCATTTTCTTTGGGATTTAACGTCTCATGAAGAAAAAAATGGAGTTCATGGCCGTCGCGTTCCAGCATTAAATAATAGGGGTAAAAAGCATTTCCCAACTCCCGAAACCCCAACAATTGGGTATAAAAATCCAAGGTGACTTGGCGGTTTCGCATCGGGAGTTTGGAAATAACAGCTGTAATCATAATTTATGCATTTTCTTCGGTTTCCACTACTCGGAACGAAAATTTGAATCCTTCGTACATGGCGATTCCATAGAAAAGAAGATCAATCGGACTAAAGGCCTCCATCATCGCGTCGGGGATTAATCCAAAGTCAATAAAACTTAAGGCATCAAAATAGCCAACGCCTAATTCTTGAGCTACAAATCCGATTAAACTGAAAACATTCCCCAAAACACATCCTACTAAGGCGAGTAAAGCTCCCGTAATCCCGAATTTTAATTCCATCCCTTTTCCTAAAAAGCGATTCGCAAATCCGACCATGAGTCCGATCGCTAACGCCATATACCCAATTTGATGTTCGGTAGCTACAGTAACCACAGCCCATAAAATAGCGCCTACTAATGCGGCACCCAAAGCCCCTAAGGTTCCCATCAAATAATTTTGCTCTTGTTGTAAGGCTTCTAGATCAATTGTAGTTACCGCAGAAGTTTCTTGAGTTTCTTCAACGGATTGTATTTCTGTTACTTGACCTTGTAATTCATTTCCATTGTCAACAGTTTGTTCGTTTTGGTTTTCTTCCATGATTATAGTTTGATTATTGGTTAGCTTTCTATAGTTATACTGAGTATTTTTCCATTCTTGTCTACGGTAATGACCAATAGATAATCGGTTTGCTCGGGGTCTAAGGAATAATCAAAAACCGCATAATATTCCGGTGAATTGGGAAAAATACCGATGCGTTTTAAACGGGTCATTTTTAGAAATTGATCCGATTTCCCGTTCACGAGTTCGCTGTGAAATTCGAAATAATCCCTAATCATATTTTTGGTTCCCGATTGAATGTCCGTTTTGAATTGTTGACAAAATTGGTTGTCCCAAGTGTCTATTTGTGCGATAAAGGCGTTGATTTGCTGTAATTCTTCGGCATTGGTTTGGGGATTGTCAAAATAAATATCCAATACAATGGAGCGTTGATTGATAACCCAACTTCTTTGGTATTCCTGTTGATCCGGATGGGTGAAGTCTGCTTTTTCAAATCCTTTTACCAAAGGCAGTCCCGATTGCGCTTGTACTTGAAGTAGTAGCCAAAAAAAGAGAAAAGTCGTTTTGTGCATAGCCGCTGAATGGCGTTTAAATTATTTTCAATAAATATAAAAAAAAGGAATCAAAAACGATTCCTTGGTTTAAATTTTTATCAACTTCCCTTTTAGTATAGGGATCGAGTCACCGGGCAATTCCATTTGATAATACCAAAATGCATCTTGTTTTTTTACCAGTCGGATAAAGGGTTTGGGTTCTTTAAGTACATTTTCAGGCACATTTTCGGACGAGATAGGGAACGTATAACCCGGGATTCTGAAACAATGATCAGGGAGCCACTCTACGGTAGTTACTAGCGGACTACCGCCGTTGTAAAAGGTACATTTTTCGCCTGAAATCACTATTTTCAATTCGGGATTAATTTCATCGGCAGGTCCGTCATCGACGATTTGATAGGTGCCATTTTCAAGCCAAGCTGTTTGGGCAAATAGGATTCCCTGTGTGAAGAGCATATATAGAAGGGTAATTCGGAAAGTCATACGTTTTATATTATGAAAATATAACGCAAAATCCCAACGTAAATTGCTTAAGGAACAAACCGACCTACGGTGCGTTGACAATTCGTTTCGTTAGAAAAGTAGTTGGATTTTTGACAGGACAGTTCATACGAAGTGCCGTCGTATAATAGTTCGGGCGCGCAATTAGACACTCCCTCGCAAATAATAAAATTCGTTAATGCTTGGTAGGTAAAGTCATCGGAACTTCCCAACAAGATTTGATTTCCTTTTTGTACCAACCATTTGTAAAAGATGCGTTGTCCCTTTTCGGATTTCAATTCCAAAAACAAAAGCGATTCTTGAGACCGAGCATTTTTTTCTTCGGCTAAGGCAATTTGAGTGAAGGGAGACGAACTGGGTCCAACAAGAGTATTGATTTGTTCCCTCAAATCCGATTTGTTGACTTCCCAAATGAAATGTTGGTTTTCATCGAAATGACCGAGGACTAAAGGTTTTGATAAATCCAAAGTATTTTGTCCAGCGACCAACAAAGTGGCATGAATGAATAAAAGTAGGCACCATTTACGCATAGCCGTATGGGTTAAGTTAATTTCGTTCCACTTGCATCCATTCGTAAACTCCTAAAAGAAAAAGCCATATTGCCAATAGGAAAGCAACAAATCCATTGCGTGTGATGTTCAGTACAATCAACGCAATAATAGCCATGCCAATAATAACAGAAATGGTACCCGTCAAGGTGCGAATGTTAGGATTGGGTTTGAGACTGCGAATGTCTGAATATCCGCTGTATCCCAACAGCATGCAATACAGGAGGATAACTAAATTGGCAATAAATTCAAAGCTTAGTATTCCAGTTTCTAACGTAAATAGGCTATACATGCTTCCAAGTCCGGCAATTGCTAGAAGGAATTTTGTGATGATCCAAAACAAAAAAGTCTGATGATAAAAATGCTTCATGGCTTTTAACCGTACAATCGGAATTGTTCATTTTTGTAACTGCAAAATTAAACTTTTTTTAATGTAATCGGAATGGAATTGCGTATTTCCTAGATGTCATTTCGCATTTTTAAACTTGTTGTTAAAAAATTTGAATCGATTTTTAATTTTTGTTAAAGGATTGCTTTTAAAGTCGCTATAAAATTGGATTGCTGGTCAATAAAAACACTATGCGAACATTGTGACCAATAATACAGCTGTTTCTCAGGTAAGAGTTGTTCCAGTTTTTTAATTTGTGCCGCTGAATACAACCCGTCTTCTTGTCCATAAAATCCGTAAACAGGCATTTTTTTCTCCACCAATTGCTTGATGTTTTCTGTTAAATCAAAGGTTGTATACTGATCATTTTTAGCAAATCCTAAAGGCGCCTCTTGGGTCATTTGTCCGCCCCATTTCACCAATTCCGGTTGCGTTTTCATTTTGGCATACAGCGCCTTTGCTTCGTCGGTGGGTTGTTTCGGACTGTAGAATCCGTTCCTCATGGCATGCATAAAACAGTAGGAGGCATACATCATGGAGGTTTTGTCCATTTCTTGTAAAAGTCCCAAGTACTTTAAATTGGATAGATCATTCTTGGTTTCATAAATGATTTTGCAACGCGCAATAATTTGGGTAAACGATTCTTGCAAGGATATAGGCGCTCCAATTAATACCACCGAATGCACCAATTCGGGATGAATACGCGCAAATTTGACGGCAAGAATTCCCCCAAAACTATGCCCGAGTAAATGGACTTTTGAAACCTTGTATTGCTCCATGATTGTTTGAATGTCAGCACCCGCTTCGGCTAACGAATACTCGGCATTGGAATCGGTACTACGCCCTTCGCCCCGCCGGTCATAGACAATCACATAAAACCCTTGGTCGGCTAAACGTTGGGCAGTAGTAAATTCAAAACTCGCACTGTTGTATCCGGGACCGCCGTGCAAAAACAACAACGGTTTATCTTGTGGATTGCCAAAGGCTTTGGAATAGAGGCTTTGGGCGTTTACATTGAGTAAGCCTAAAATAAAGCAAAAAAAGAATGATTTCATTAGGTTGATTTTATAACGAATATACGTTTTAAATATCATTTATAAAACCTTTTACACGACTGATCACTTCCTCCGGCACTTCTTTATGCGGATTGTGTTGCACCCTCGGAATCAGCCACGCTTGGGCAGGTCCCGAACAGCAAATGACAATCGTTTCGACTTGTTTTGGGGTGCCAAATTCATCGTCTTCCCCTTGTATAATGAGTGCGGGACAAGTGATTTGGGGTAAAAAGTCCGTGATGTCCCAATCCCGAAAGGTAGGTGCTAACCAGGTTTCAGTCCACGCTTTTACCATGGCATCGGTATTTGGTCCGTGGTATTTGGCCAAGCGCTGGGGCAAGTCGGTAGTGCTATAGGCTTCTTTTGCAGCCCGAATGCCGGCTAAGGTAACTTCTTCTACAAATACATGCGCTCCTTCAGTAATGATGGCTTGTATGCGTTCGGGAAATAAGGCTGCTGTTAGCAAAGCAATGGAGCCCCCATCACTGTGTCCAAAGAGTATCGCTTTCTCGATGTTGTGTTGGATTAATAGGTCGTTTAACACCGCCGCTTCGGGTTCTAAATACTGTTTGTCCCGCACTGGATTGGCAAACGGTCCTGATTTCCCATAACCCAAACGGTCGTATAACAAATAATTGCATTGGGTCGCCGCCGCCAATCGCTCTGGAAAATCCCGCCACAATTCGACACATCCCAACGAATCGTGCAAAAACACGAGGGTAGGACGGTTGGGGAAGGGGGAGTGGATGCGGTAGTTTAACAAATTTTGAATTATGAGTTTTGAATGATGAAATAGTGCTAGGATATAACTTTTTGATGGATTTGCTCTAAGTTGTCATCTCGATCGTCCAAATAAATTGAATTGTGCGTTTTTTCTAGCTTTGTAAGGACTTGATGCATGAATTTTAATTCAAATTCAGATAAAGTTCCTGATACAATTTCAGTCACCAATTGCATATTTGGCATGACTTGTAATAATTCAGACTTTCCAAGAGGGGTAAGTCGTAAATAGACATTTTTTTTGTTGATTTCATTTTTATATTCTTCCACTAATCCTCGCTCACGTAATCGTTTTATTATTTCAGTACCACTCGTTTTTTCAGTAATTGTCTTTGCAAACAATGCCGATTTGGTGAGGTCAGGTGTCATGATTAGGGTGATTAGAAATGCAAACTCATCAACCGTTTGGATTTTGGAGTGAACTAACGCCTTTTTGATGTATAATCGCGCATACTTGTAAAGGTATGTTAGAAGAATGAGCAAATCTCTTTTATCTTTATTTTCATTTTCCATTACCAAATCCGGTTGTTCAAAATCACTTTGCATCAACGGGCCAATCGGTTGAGACTCCCTATACTTAATTTGAAGAAATGCGGCAAATGCCTCCGGTGTAAAGGTTGTTATACCTGAATCGCCTTGAGTAAATTCAAAAAAATCATCCAATAAATGGTGAAGTAATTCGGGTGCTTTCATACTAACAAAGATAGTTTTTATACGTAAACAAACAAAAAATAACGTTAAAATAATTTAATAAGACGTAAATGTACTATATTTGTCAAAAAATAATTCAAAAACATACAATTTATGCGATTACTTATTTACTTATTCATGTTCTTATTAGGTAGTCAATGGCTACTAGCGCAAGAGACGGGAGTACTTTCGGGTAAAGTTACTGGTCCAGTAGGTGAGCCTTTGGCTGGAGTTACCATAGTTTTGGATAACACCTCTTTTCAGGTTTTAACCGATGCCGAAGGAAATTTTCAATTAAAAGCAATTCCCCCTGGAACTTATAATTTGACGGCTACTTTAAACGGGTATGAAGCACAAACTCTTTTTCGCATCATTATTCAAACCTTTGGTAATCCGGAACTTTCCATTAGTTTGCAACGGGTAGCGGTTCAGTTGGAGCAGGTAGTTATTTCTAGTTCTAAACTCAAGCGTACCAAGGAGACACCTATATCAATTCAATCCTTGTCGGGAGTTGAAATTGCAAATTACCCAGGTTCTAACAATGATGTTGTTCGTGTAGCACAATCTTTACCAGGCGTTTCTCCCTCTCCGGGTGGTTTTCGCAATGATTTAATTTTGCGTGGGGGTGCACCCAATGAATCTGTTTATTATTTGGACGGTATGGAAATCCCAAATATTAATCACTTCAGCACACAAGGAAGTGCAGGAGGTCCGGTAGGAATTCTCAATGTTTCTTTTATTGATGATGTTTCACTATCTACATCCGCTTTTGGCGCACAATACGATAATCCACTTTCTGGAGTTTTACAGTTCAAACAACGCAATGGTAATGCTTCACAATTGAAGACCAATATTCGAGTGAGTGCTTCCGAAACTGCGCTTACCATGGAGGGGCCTTTATGGAAAAGAGACAAAGAGAAAAGCAATACTACTTTTTTAGCCTCGGTACGCCGAAGTTATCTCCAATTTTTATTTGAAGCTATTGGATTGCCCATTCGCCCCAATTACTGGGATTATCAATACAAAGTGACTCACAAGCTTAATGATTACAATGAATTATCGGTTTCAGGGGTGGGTTCAATTGATTCCTTTTCTTTGGAAGCCGATGGTGACTTAAGTCCGAGTGAGCAAGCTATATTTGATCAATCGCCCTTTATCAATCAGCGAACCAATACAATGGGAATTTCATGGAAACGCCGATTTGCCGAAAAGAAAGGGTTCTCTTTGACGACCTTGTCGCAAAATTATTTCAAAAATGGATTTGTAATTTATGAAAATACGGCCACAAAAACAGGAATTATTTTGGATAATCAAGCCACTGAAAAAGAACTAAAGTTACGCCATGAGACTACTTTTTACTGGAATAATTGGAAGTTGAATACAGGTTTCAATATACAGCGTTCTGATTATACAAACTCAACTTTTGACCGTAATCAAGGCCAATATTCAACAGCGATTGATTTTTACAAGTATGGTGTGTTTGGGAATGCTAGTACCACTTTGGCGAGTGGTGTCTGGGATGTTTCATTGGGATTTCGTCTCGATGATGATACTTTTTTGTCGTCTGAATTATGGGAAACTTTTTCGCCACGAATCGCTACGTCTGTTCGTTTAGGGAGCGGATGGCGTTTTAATGCAACATGGGGGAATTATTTTAAAATTTTACCCTACACCGTATTAGGGTATCGAGATACAAATGGAGCTTTAACCAATGCTAATGGTCGTTATACCCAGAGTATGCATTGGGTAACGGGTCTTGAAAAATCATTGGGAAAAGCGGCCAAAGTAAGTCTAGAAGCATTTTATAAACGCTACAAAGATTATCCAATATCGCTTACCGATGGCGTGTCATTAGCGAATAAAGGCGGCGGATTTGAAGTATTGGGAAATGAGGCAATTTCCACCACAGGAACAGGTCGTTCGTACGGGGTTGAGTTACTTTTTCAACAAAAATTTGAGAAAAACTTCTTCGCTATCGCATCCTATACATTTTTTTATAGCGAGTTTACAGGTTTAACGGATACCTATTTGCCCTCAGTTTGGGATAGTCGTCATTTATTCTCGTTAACTTCGGGTTATAAATTTAAACGCAATTGGGAAGTGAGTATGCGAAATCGTTTTGCTGGACGTACTCCTTTTGTACCCGTTAATCGCCAAGAAACCCTTGCTGCATATCCTGAAATTATTTTGGATTACAATCGATTGGGTACCGAAAAATTAGCTGTATTTAATCAACTAGATATTCGAATTGATAAAAAATGGAGTTTTAAATCGTTTGCTTTGAATGTTTTTATTGATATCGAAAATGTTCTCGGTCAACGAATTCCACAAGTTCCGCAATTTGGACTGGAACGTAACGCAGATTCCTCTATTGTTGAACCCCGAAATCTATTACAAATAGATAACTCCAACCGAAATATTATTCCTACGCTTGGACTTGTCGCTAATTTTTAATCAAAAAAAAAGTAATGAATATGCCCTAAAGTTAGCCGTGCTTTAGGGCGTATTTATTTCATAAAGGTCACAGCAACAATCTTCCCGTCTTTGACTTCATAAATGGCAACGCCGCTAAAGGTTGTTGTGTTGTATTGCACGGATTCTTCATCGATAATGCGATTGCCGCTTACAATTCGTTTAACCACAGTACAATGCAAGGTTTTAGCGTTGTTGAAAAACTGGGCATACTGCTCCCGCATTTTAGCTTTGCCTTCCACATCCAAGGTGTGGGGGAAGGTGTATATTTTAACATCATCACTGTAACAATCCATGAATGCATCGAGGTTCTTTTGGTTGTAGGCTTCGACTTGTTTTTGAACGATTTGCTCTGCCGTTTGTGCACTACCTAGGGCACTTACGAATAAGCATAACAGGAATAGTTTTTTCATCGGTTTGTTATTTTAGTTCTTTTGCTAAAAAGCGTGCGGTATGACTTTTTTTGTTTTTACTGACTTCTTCAGGAGTACCGACACACAAGATTTGACCGCCGCCTTTCCCGCCTTCGGGTCCGACGTCGATGATGTGATCGGCCAATTTGATGACATCCAAATTATGTTCGATAATCAACACCGTATTGCCTTTGTCGACCAACTTCTGAATGACTTCCATCAACACACGAATGTCTTCAAAGTGCAAGCCTGTGGTGGGTTCGTCCATGATATAGAATGTATTGCCCGTATCTTTTTTGGACAATTCGGTTGCCAATTTGATGCGTTGGGCTTCGCCACCCGAAAGGGTCGTACTTTGTTGTCCTAAAGTGATGTACCCCAATCCCACGTCTTGAATCGTTTTGATTTTTCGGTAGATTTTCGGAATGTTTTCAAAGAAATCCACCGCTTCATCGACCGTCATATTCAATACATCGGAAATGGATTTTCCTTTGTAGCGAATTTCCAAGGTTTCCCGATTAAAGCGTTTGCCTTGGCAGGTTTCGCATTCGACATAGACATCGGGTAGGAAACTCATTTCGATGGTGCGTACTCCCGATCCTTCGCAGGTTTCACAACGACCTCCGGATACGTTGAAACTGAAACGGCCAGCTTTATAACCGCGAATCATCGCTTCGGGGGTTTGGGTGAACAGGGAACGTATTTCTGAAAACACGTCGGTGTAGGTCGCAGGATTGGAGCGTGGGGTGCGGCCAATCGGACTTTGATCTATGTCGATGACTTTGTCTACCTGTTCGAGCCCTTCAATTTTTTTGTAGGGCATCGGACGCTTCACGCCATCGTAAATATGGGCATTGAGAATAGGGTAGAGCGTTTCGTTGATTAAAGTTGATTTTCCACTGCCTGAAACTCCGGTCACGCAAATCAGTTTCCCTAACGGAAATTCAGCGGTCACGTTTTTCAAATTGTTGCCTGTAGCGCCTACCAATTTAATCGTTTTACCACTGCCTTCCCGACGTTTTTTGGGCACTTCGATGGCCATTTTTCCGTTTAAGTACTGTGCGGTAATGGTGGTTTCGTTCAACAATTCGTTGGGTGAACCTTTGCTGATGATTTGTCCCCCAAAACGTCCGGCCTTGGGTCCGATGTCAATCACATAATCGGCTTCCACAATCATGTCTTTGTCGTGTTCGACCACCAAAACGGAATTCCCGATATCGCGCAAGCTTTTCAAGGAATTGATCAAACGTTCGTTATCGCGTTGGTGGAGTCCAATACTGGGTTCGTCCAAGATATACAACACGCCCACCAATTGCGAACCGATTTGGGTCGCCAAGCGAATACGTTGTGCTTCACCGCCGGAGAGCGATTTCGAACTGCGGTGTAAGGATAGATAATTGAGTCCGACGTCCATTAAGAATTTCAAGCGATCGTTGATTTCTTTCAGGATTTCGGTGGCGATGGTTTTTTGTTTGTTCGAAAGGGTTTCTGGTAAATCGAGAAACCAAGTTGTGAGGTCGGCGACATCCATGGTGGATAAGTCGGCGATATTTTTCTCGTTGATTTTGAAATAGAGCGCTTCTTTTTTCAAGCGCGCACCTTGACACTCCGGACAGGAAATTTCGTCCATAAAATCTTTGGCCCAACGTTTTAGCGAGGTCGATTGCGCATCGTCGTGTTGGTTTTTGATGAATGCCGCGATGCCTTCAAACTCGATTTTGTATTCTTTGGTGACACCTGCTGCTTTGGCATTTACGGTAAACCGTTCGTTGCCGCCATTGAGGATCATGTCCATGGCTTCTTCGGAAATCTTTTCGATGGGGTCGGTGAGTTTGAATCCAAATTTTTCACCGATGGCTTCCAGTTGTTTGAACATCCACGACGATTTGTATTCGCCTAGTGGTGCTAAACCGCCTTTGGCAATTGATAGTCGCGCATCGGGGATGATTTTTCTAAGGTTGATTTCGTTGACCGTCCCGAGTCCGTTGCAATGCGGACAAGCGCCTTTGGGCGAGTTGAACGAAAACAGATTGGGTTCGGGGTTTTGGTAGGAGATGCCTGTGGTGGGACACATGAGGGTGCGGCTAAAAAAGCGCACTTCGTTTTCGTCTTGCTCGATGACCATCATTACGTCTTCGCCGTGGTACATGGCGGTTTTGATGCTTTCGGTGAGGCGTTTGTGGGTATCGTCGTCGTTGGCGGGCACCATGCGGTCGATGACGATTTCGATATCGTGGGTTTTGTAGCGGTCGAGTTTCATCCCGGGGGTAATGTCTTTGATTTCCCCGTTGACGCGAACTTTTACAAAGCCTTGTTTGGCGATTTGTTGGAACAGTTCGGCATAATGTCCTTTACGCGCCCGAATGACCGGCGCGAGGATGTTGATGCGTTTTCCTAGAAACTGTTCGATGATGAGGTTTTTGATTTGCTCGTCGGAATAGGACACCATTTTTTCACCCGTATTATAACTGTAGGCTTCTCCCGCACGGGCAAAGAGCAGGCGGAGGAAGTCGTAGATTTCGGTGATGGTCCCCACGGTGGAGCGGGGCGATTTGCTCGTCGTTTTTTGTTCGATGGCGATGACAGGAGAGAGTCCGTCGATTTTATCCACATCGGGACGCTCGAGTCCGCCCAAGAACTGCCGAGCATAAGCCGAAAAAGTTTCGATATAGCGGCGTTGGCCTTCGGCGTAAATGGTGTCAAAGGCGAGGGATGATTTCCCCGAGCCGGAGAGTCCGGTAATGACCACGAGTTGTTCGCGTGGAATGGTGATGTCGATGTTTTTGAGGTTGTGCGCGCGGGCGCCTATGACTTCGATAAATTCGAGTTGTTCGCTCATGATTTTTTGGGAAAAAGCAAAGGTAAGGAATTTGGTTGAGGGTTGAAAGTTGCTGGTTGTCGGTTGTCGGTTGTCGGTTCTGTTGATGGTTGTCGGTCTTGAAACTTCGGGAAAGGTTTGGAATTTGGGATTTGGAATTTGAGATTTGGTCCCGATACTTCGGGAGGGATTTGAAATTTGAAATTTGAAATTTGAGATTTGGAATTTGAGATTTGGAATTTGAGATTTGGTCCCGTTACTTCGGGAGGGATTTGAAATTTGAGATTTGGAATTTGGAATTTGGAATTTTGAACCCTAGTTGATTTTTAGCCCCGATAGAGGCATTGTTGGAGCTCTTGGAGCGCAGCGGAAAAGCGACTGCCGAAAGCGGGAAGAGGGTTGATAGCAATTGCAAACGTTTGCTCCAAAAAAAGAAATAGGAGCGAGTTATAAAATGCGGTTTTTACTATATTTGGCTTTTACTTTTTAACTAGAAACACCATGAAATTATTAGGTATCGGTTCACGAATTAAGCACGCGGCGCACGGTTTGGGCGTAGTGACAAATGTAACGTCAAAGCATTATTGGGTAACGTTTATGGACAGTGGTCTAGAAACCATTGACTTGGATGAGTCCGTTGAAGTGATTGAAGCGGTTGATGGCGAAGTGGATACGGTGAGTTTTTATGAGGTGGAAAAAGTGATGAAGAATTTGTTGCAACGTTGGAGCGACTTGACGCCGGCTGTTGCGATTGCCGATAAATGGAAAGGCGGGAAGTTGGTGATGGAACCGGGCACACCAACCCAAAGTAAGGAAGTGCCGATTGATACGTTTTTTCACAAGATTGTGATGGTGCGCGACCGTCTGCGGGTTATGGAGCAAAAAATCAACGCGAGTAACCTTGACGACGCCGAGAAAGTGGAATTACAGCAATACATCACCCGTATTTACGGCAGTTTGACCACGTTTAATGTGCTGTTTAAGAGTCAGAGCGATTATTTTGTAGGGGAGAAGACGAAGTAGCAATGATCAGTAATCAGTAATCAGTGTTGAGTGATCAGTAATTAGTGATTAGTGATTAGTGATCAGTAATCAGAATTCAGTGAGTGGTAACGTTTTGCAGCTTGTGTAGTTGGCGATAATGCGAAACGATTATTTCCTTTTAAGATTAACGTTTTTGCTACGCACGGTTTGTTTCATTCGGGGCGTGTAAACTTAACTTCAACTTTGCACACTCGAGCCATAGCGGCTTTAGACTTTTTGCTCAGTTTTATAGTAATGTTGCAAAATTAAATTTATTGTAGTCTATCAAATCTTTTAAGATATCTCCTCGTGCTGAAATGATTGTATTACCCTTCTGTAAATAGGTTCCAATTATGCCGTGCTTCTCTGTGGCCAATACAATCAAATCTAATTCTTTACCTCCAAAAGGATCACTGAGCTCGATTATTTTTTCTATTCTAAATATTTTGACATTGATGTTACTATTGACGTGTATAGTATTCTCAAGAATACATTTGAAATTTTTAGTAAAATCTTTACTTTTAATAATTATCGTCCTGAATTCATTCTTTTTACATTTAAAATCCAAGAAAACAAATTCCTGAGCATTTACATCTAAAAACTTTAGGTAAAATTGATGATTATCAATTCTCGCTATTTGTTTTACAGATTCAATTTTTGAGGATATTCTAAACTGAAAACCGAAACCAAATGAACCATCAGCAAATATAGTGTCAGGATGAAATGGGTTTTCTTTTTCATAACCTCGAGGCCAGTTTTCGATACGATCATTTTTCTTTGAACAGCTAGCGATTACTACTACGAAAATGAAAATTGAAAAAACCTTTAATTTCATGGATTAAAAATTTGAAATGGGTAGGGGTGAACGTCTCGCGGCTTTGCGCTGTAACTGATTTTCAAGCTAAATGTAATTAGAAATTTTGATGATCGGAGTATTTTCCGAGAAAGATGCACGAGCTATAGCGCAAAACTGATGTTAGTAGAGGTTTTATTGTTTCATAAACTTAATGTGATTTGGAAATAATCTAGCCGTTTTATTAAATCGCAATTTTTGGTCTTCAATATCCCAAATTAATTCATTGTTATTATAAGTTAAATCAACATTGCAGACATTTCCACAACTCCAAATTTCTGTTATTTCTGAAAAAAAACACTGTAGTTCTATTAAGGTTGTTTTATTTATTTAATTCTTACAGATAGGATTGGCTGAAAAGGTTATTGCTTTATAAGACAAAATTTAAAAAAATATTACAGTAGTTATAATTGCAACTCATTTTTTTATTTGTGCTTAATTTCGCAGTCTAGCGAATGGTTAGATTTAGAGCAATAATCATTCATTTTATACTAAAAAAGGTATTGAGTATAATTTCTCTTATTAAGCCACTAATCTTTTACAATCTTTGTTCTGACTATTTCTTTGTCGGTGTAAACTTTGAGAATATAATTACCAGACCTTAATTGACTTAAATCAACTTTGTTTTCATGAACTGAATTAGAACTTAGTATTCTACCTGTAGTATCATAAATCTCAACTTTTAATATACGATTTGATGTTTTAAAGCTTAGTATATCTTTAACGGGGTTTGGATAAGTTATTATTTCATTATTATTATCGATTTCATGAACCCCTAATGTGTTTTGAATTGTAGTTATGTAATTGTTGGTAATTATAGGGAAATTGTAGTCAAAATAGATATTCGCTGAATTACTAAAAGTGTCACCAACTACTAAATTTGAATTTGTTTTAATTTTGAAAGAAACATATCCATCATTATTTGCGTCATCAAATGGTAGATTTATATTCTGGAAAATAAATTCTACATTATTTGTATTTGATATTTTAGTTTCAAAATTATGACTGCCACTTATTGGAATAAGAGAATTGATGTCAAATTTATTCAAGTTTATTATATCTTTTACAACAATATTTTGAGCATTTGCTGTTCCATTGTTTTCAAATCGGATCAAATAATGAACATATTCACCAATTTTATTTGTAGTAATCGATGTTCCCTCTAAACAAGTTTTATCATTCGGGTCGTATGAATTCACAACCGTTTGGTTCAAAACTATATTGTTATCATTCGGAAATTCATCTGTTTGCCCATTAATGGAAGCAGCATAATTTAAAACGTTACCACTCAATAATGGAGGTGTTTCGGTAGGTGAATTTAAGTTAAATGTAATATTAATCTCTCTACTTTCAAATGGTGAAAGGTTTGTAAAGGTCCAATTTAAATTACCTGTTGATTGACTTGAAATAGAATATTGACTTGAAACGAAATCCAATACATCATCATTAAATGTTAGATTGATTGTACCTGATTGAATTGTATTTCCTTTGTTTTTATAGATTAATTTAAAAATGGCGTCAAAACCAGGTCTCGCTTGATTAATTGGAAGAAATACAATTTCTAAATCGTTGTGATTTCCATTTGCTGCAATACAAAAATCTTGATTATAAGGACTTACAGCAGTTGGAAAACTTACATTAAAAGAGTTGGGTTGGACTGTAAAATAAGTTGGGTTTTCTAAAACTGGGGTAATTGTGTGAGTCCCAGCTTGAACAGGTAAATTAAATAATCCTAAACTATTTGTTATAAAACTACCAGTGATAGTGCCATTCGTAATTGTACATTTGAAATTTGGATAAATGATATCATTATTGTCACAGCCATTATTGTTACTGTCAAATTTGCTATCACCTTGTATTGTGTAAAATACTCCACCCGGTGTAAATGAACAATAGGAGTTTACTTGACAATTATTAATATTATAATCATTATTTAGACTGTTTATCAAGCTTATTTCATTTTCATCCGCACATATATATGATAAATTAGGGTTGTTTGAGTAATTGAAAAATACACTATTGTTAATTACACTACCATTTTTTACGTTCAAATTTATCAAATTATTTCCTGTACAAAATAATTGTTGTAAGTTATGGCAATCGGATACATCAAGTTCACTTAATAGGTTGTTCAACAATCCAATAATTGTCAAATTGATACAGTTATCTAAATTGATACTTGTTAATAAATTAGAATTGCTTCTCAAAAGGTCTAAGTTACTTAAATTACTCAAATCTAAACTTGAAATTTGATTATTATCACAATCAATTTCTTTTAAATTAATGCAATTTGAAACATTCAAACTTGTTAACTGGTTGTTGTAACAGTATAGCTTTTCTAAACTTATACAGCCTGTTAAGTTTATATTGGTTAATGAACTATTAACACAACTTAAGTATTTTAAATTTGATAGACCGCTTAGATTTAATGATGAGGCTTGATTTGATGAAATTTCTAGCTTTATTAGATTTTGTAAACTAGTAAGATTATGATTTGTGATAGGATTATTATTACAAGTTAAAACTTTTAAATTACTGAAATATTCTATACCTGAGAGATTAGTAATATTAGAATAATAAATATTTAAAAATTGAATATTTAATGCTTCTGTGATTTGAATTTCACCATCGTCATTTACATCAATTTTGCAATAACCATTTGGATTTAAAGTTGATAGGTTTGAATTGACTTGAGTATTATTTGAGGCTATGTTTGTGTTGCTATTTGCGGCTAATAATTTTGCTTTGAAATTAGCATCTGGAAAATTGATAATTTGAGCATAACTTAACCCTGAAAAAGCAAGAAGTATAAAAAAGATTTTTGATTTCATTTTGCTTGGAATTATTTTTTGAAAGTTTAAGTGGTGATGTTAGATAATTGAAGTGTAAGTGAAGAGCACTTAAACTTGATTTTTATTTAGATATGCAACGATAGAATGATTTTCTGCTTTACTCATTCACCCCAATTTTGTGTTTTTTCAGTATCGAATTAAACAGTTCCAATTGATTGGCTTCTTTCATGGCTTTATAAATCATACTGATGACGCGTTCGGCATCGGTACGGTAGGCTGAGTTTTGTTCTGAATAGAGAACAAGGGCCTGACACATATTGTCTAACGCTTTTTCTTGATCGTTTAAATTACTGTGGTAAATTAATCCAATGCCATAAAACACTTCGGGGTTGTTGGGGGTGATTTTGGACAATCGTTCATAGGCTTTTATGGCTTTTTTGTATTCTCCTTTATAACCATAAGCGATTGCAATGTTTTGAAGAGGCATTGTACCGTTGGGGTCAATTTTTAAAGATTTTTCATAGGCCTCAATGGCTTCGTTGTATTTGTTTAATCGGCGGTAACAAATTCCCATATTGTCATAAGCAAAGGCAAACTTGGGATCAAAAACCACTGCTTTTTCATAATTTACAATTGCTGCTTGAAAGTCGCCTTTTTGGGTTTCCTCCAATCCTTTTCGGTAGAATTTCATGGCTTCCTCATTACGCGATAATGAATATTCACTCAAGCGGTCATTGATAGCCAGTTTGGTTTTTAATGCAGGACAATGGTCCATTAAATACTCTTGTAATTCATAATAATACTTCTTGTAAGTCTCCGAATTGGTATTGGTGTTAATCTCAACATTCGTTGATTTCTCACCCGACTTTTCCGCTTGTTTTTGAGCATCTGATAGTTTGACGATCATTTGATAAGCCATTACTTTGTCGTCAATACAGGCTTTGATTTCAGCGTTTATACTGTCCCTGGATTTGCTGCCTGTTTGAATACTGTCAATGCATTTACAAATTCCATCCCCCGTACTTTTTTTGAAGTCGATATTCAAGTCGGATAGCTTAACTTCTTTACTTTTTTCATCTTGCGCAAAGGCCGCAATAGTAGTCAATAACACTAAGGTAAGTGTGTAAATAAGGCGTAACATAGGCGAATAATTTTGGTGAATATACGAATTTTTTGGAAAAAGGGGGTGAGTGTGAAGAGTGTAAAAGTGTATAAGTGTAAAGAGTGAAAAGGGTGTATGTGTGTAGCGCGTGTAAAAGTTGAAAACGATTTTGTTTTACGCACCCCTAATTCATAATTCAAAACTCATAATTCCTAATTACTCTATCACCATTCCTTTTAATGTCAGTCGGTAGGTTTCCAGCAAATCGCATTTGTTTACGATACCGTAGTATTTTCCGGATTTAAGAACAATTAGGGTGTTTTGTTGGGCGGCATCAAATTTATCCATAATCAATTCCATACCGTCGTCGTGATTTAACACCGTTTCCACCGGTTGCATCCATTCTTCGATGGAGCCAAATTTTACCCGGTAGGCATTGAAAATAAAGGATTTTAAGTGGTTGATATCCAAGACGCCGATGACTTTGTTTTTGTCGTCCAACACCGGGAACAGGGGTTGTTGGGTGGATTGTAAGGCTTGAATAACATCCTCCACGGAATCGGTCAGTTGGAAGGTTTTGGATTCTAACTGTACATGGGATAAAAAATCTATACTCAACAAGACATTTTTATCTTTATCCCCCGTAAACACTTCGCCTTTGTCGGCCAAGGCTTTCACGTCCATGGAATGTTTTTCAAATTTTCGGGAAACGGCAAAACTGATGGAAGAAACCATCATCAGCGGGACCATCAAGTCGTAACCGCCTGTGATTTCTCCAATCAAGAAAATCGAGGTAAGCGGCGCATGAAACAATCCACTTAAAATACCCGCCATACCCACCATGGTGAAGTTGGCCACAGGTAAATGGGAATTGATACCCGTGAGGTCCATGATTTTCACCACCACAAATCCCAAATACGATCCCACAAAAAGGGAAGGCGCAAAATTTCCGCCATTTCCTCCGGAGCCCAGTGTGAGTCCGGTAGCCAACGACTTTAGAAAAACGATGATACCCACAAACCCGAGCAATACCCATTCTTTGGATTTGAAGGGTTCGAGTAAAGTGTTGTCCAACAAACTTTCTGGATGTGCGGTTGATAGGGTTTTGATGCTTTCGTATCCTTCTCCAAATAGAGTGGGAAAGAAGAAAATGAGTAGGGCTAAGAGTAGTGCCCCGACAAAAGCACGGCGGTAGGAATTGAGTCTGTAACGGGTGAAAAAATGTTCGACCCGTCTAAAGTTCCGCGCGTGATACACCGAAACCAATCCTGAGGCTAACCCCAAAAGAATGTAATACGGTATATTGTGGTAATCAAACGGCTTGATGTCTTTAAAACTCAGTAAGATGTCCTGACTCAACAAAATATTCGACACCAAAGCGCCCGTGGCTGCAGAGATCATAATCGGGATAAAGGCCGAAATACTCACGTCGGTTAACACTACCTCAATGGCAAACAAAACGCCGGCAATGGGTGCGTTGAAGGCAGCGCCAATTCCGGCCGCAACACCACAAGCCAACAATAGAATACGGTCTTTTTGGGACAAGCGGTATTTCTGGGCGTAGTTTGAACCAAAAGCAGCTCCGGTAATGGTAATCGGACTCTCCAACCCTGCAGAGCCCCCGAGTCCGACGGTGAGCGAACTCGTAACGATTTGCGCATACATTTGTTTGCGGGGCATAATCCCGCCTTTTTTGGCAACTGCATAAAGGATGCGCGAACTTCCTTTTTCGATGGATCCGTCTAAGAATTTACGAATGACAATGACCGTAAGTAGGATTCCGATAATTGGGAAAATACTATTGGCATACGGCAATTTGAGGTATTGATTAACGTAATTGGCAAAGAGAAAAACGTTGTGGGCGAAGTTTTTCAGGATGATTACTGCCAAAGCGCAGGAAACCGCTACGGCTACACTGGAAAGGTAGATGAAATTACGTTCCGAAAGGACGGCTTTCGCCATGAAGAACACGGTCTCCAAGCGTCGCATACCTTTGCGTAAGCCCACTAAAACTGTTGCCGTTTTCCGGTTGCCCATACCTTATATTTGAATGGCAAAGGTACTCTTTTTCTTTGGGAACAAAAAAGGGAACCGAAGCTCCCTTTTGATTCTTTTTATTTCAATCGAAGTGTGGTATTGGTAAAAGGAATTCGGTTCTTTGGCGTAAAAATTAACTCAGGATAAGTGTTAATGACTATATCATAGCTCCCTTCTTTTTGTATTCTTTTAATTTCGATGACCCCCACATCCTCCGTAAATACAAAGGGTTTGTCTGTTGCAACCGATTGAAGTCCGTTAGTGATCAAGTAAAACAACTTGTTTTTTTCAATCGGGGTGTTGTCGATGTACACAAAGTCCTCGTAACTGCAAACGAGTGTGGGAAAATTTACCCCTGTGATGTAATAAATACTTCCACGAATCGTGATTGAGTTGGTGGAATGATCGGTTGTACAATTTATTTTTTCAAGATAATTTCCTTTTTTTTCAAAGGAATAGATTTTGATTTTTTCGACCGGAAATTTCCAATCGAATTGGAGAGTGAGGTTCAGTTCACTCGAACCCGAGGCTTGTCCATAACCTAGCGAGCATAGGAAAAGCAACATTAATAGCGCCTGTTTTTTCATGCTTTTCATTATAAATTCAACAATTTAATGTCACCCGCAGGGGTCACGATATAATAGCGGTTGTTGCGAATGATGGTGTTTTTCGGCAATTGGTCTTCTTTTAATTTAATGCGAATGGTTAAGTCGTAAAACGCTTGAATCGAAGGTTCGGCCACGTCGCCATTGATCACAAAATTGTGGTCTTTCATTAAGGCCGGATTGTAATATTCGGTGGTGTTTTTCTTGATGTCGTTCACTTGACTCTTCGGATCAAAGTTGGAAGAAGCTTGAGAATAGGCCGTGTAATTGCGGTAACTTTCCATGGGGTAGGTCACGTTGAATCCTTCTTGAATGGTTTTCTCTTTTTTGGTGAGGTCCATATTCATGAGGGAGGAATAATTCGCGGTCATTTCTTTGAATTGTTCCAAGGCTTTGCGCTGCATTTGGGTGCGAATTTGGTCAAAATTAACCGTCACATAATCCACTTTGGCCAAGTCATAGATTTCATTTTTTCCACAAATGGACATAATTTTATCCATGTCGCGACTGGTTCGAAAACGGATAATGAGGTTCTTTTTTAATTCAAATCCGGCCGGTTTTTCATTGTAGGTTTTTGGATTAAAGATTTTCTTTTCTACGGCATATTCATAGGTGGGGACAAACGAAATCATGTCGGTCATCACCACTATGTCTTTGCTGTAGGCGTCCAATTCTTTGATCACATTGTTGATGCGCTCGTCCATGAGGTTGGTGGCTTCTTCGGCTGATTTTCCCAGTTGTAATACGCTGAAGGTGGCAACTTGTGTCGTGGCTTTTTCATTGTAAATGCCTTTGATAACAATTACCATTTCGTTTTCACTACTCGAAGTGGTTTGAAGTGTGTTCACCCGATTCACAGTATAATTGTTGTTGTGGTAGTTGGCATTGCCTTTTTGAAGTTCGTAGTTGGCATTGCCCGAAGATTCGGTATAGTTGGCATTTCCTGAATGTTGTGCCGAAAGCATAAATGTTGTGCCTAATGCAGCGGCTAAAATTACTTTTGTGTTCATAGGATATTGATTTTTAAAATTTGATGAACCAAAATTAGTCATGGGTGTTTCCAACCTTTGGCAAATCAACTTTCTCTTTACTGTAAAGTAATTTGGTTATTTTTACAGTGAATTTGCAGTGGATTTTCTGCGAAATTTGACCCATCGCTCCTTAATTTTGAACGTCGGAATGAACGAAATGCAAGCTTTTCAGGAATTGAAAACACGAGTGCTCGAGCGCTACCGTGAGCATTATCCGTATTTTCAGGGGACATGGAAAACGTTTTCTTCTCAAGATATTCTGAATTTGATTGCGTTATTGGAATCGGAATGCAAAGAAACGGTGAGTGAAAAATGGATTTACACCCATTTGAAACCCGAGTCCAATGACAAGTTGCCGCGCAAGTCGATGCTTAATGTATTGTGCCGTTTTGTGGGAGTAGCGAGTTGGGATGCCTTTAGTTTTGTTCCTTCTACAGCTTCGGAAATTGCTACAGAAAAGGAGCTAAATATTCCATCGTTTGGTCGCAGTTGGAAATTACTCCTTGGGGTGTTAGTGCTGGTGGTAATTGGTGTAATGCTTAATCATCGATTTTCGCAATCGGAACCAAAAGAAGTTCCTGTTCGTTTACAAAACCAATATACGAAAGAGCCCATTGATAGTGCCGAAGTTCAGGTGTATGAAGTGACCGATTCGGCCCAACAACAACCGATGACGAAGCAGGAATTGCAAAAGAAAATCGCAACCCAACCCGTGAAAGTTTTGGTGAAGAGTCCGTTTTATAAAGATACTATCGTGCAATTACCGCCATCGGATGCCCAACAAAATGCGCCCGTGGTACAATTGCAACCCGATGATTATGCGATGATGGTGAAAGCTTTTTTGAAGGCGGATATTCAAGATTGGCAAAAGCGAAAGCAGCAATTGCAAAAGATTTTATCTCCCGATTTGGAGGTGTTGGTGATGTTGAAAGGCGGATTGGGAACGGAGTATTATAACAAAACGGAATTTGTGCGCAAACTCACGATTCCGACACCCGTACTCAAACGCTGGGAAATTGTTACCTTGGAAAATGAACCGGATGGTACGATCCGAAAACTACGAATTAAACAAGAATAAGCATGTATAGGCTACTTCTTTTAGGGATTATTTTGAGCGGGGGCTCCTTGTGGAGTCAAGCGGCTACGGAGTCTGTGAAAACCAGTGAGCATAAAAGTTTACAGCAGGTTTTTGCAGTCCCTGTTTTTGCTGCTTATCAAGAAAATTCGGATCTTAAAATTCAGGAGTTGTTTTTTTACTTGCAGCAATTGTCTCAAACCTCGCTAGAAGCGTCCCTTCGCAACGAAATGGAAATCGCTTGTTTGGCTTTGTTTGTGAATGATTCCACACTTGTGGTTGATGTTACTTCAACTACGCCTACATTGATTCCCATAAAAACCTTATTTCAAAAATTGGCACAAACGGCACCTTTGCAACTCACGGTTTCCGAACGGGTGAACTACAATTCGGTGACCTACCAAAGTTGGAAAAATGGTTACACTGTTCGTTGTATTCAAAATGAAGCGACACGGGATTATACGGTTGCTCAAACCGTCTTTTTCCAATTGCAACCCCAACAGTTTGGGTCGCATGAACAGCAAACCTATCAATACCGTTTGGGCAATATGGAATTACGGTAAGTTACGCAAGGCTTCCCGTTTGCTCAAAGGTTTTAAATCGGTGTTTTCTACAAAGGTTCGCACCCCTTCGGGATTAAACCGACTGTAGTCGCGGAGTGCCCACCCGATGGCTTTTTGGATAAAAAATTCTTTGGAATCTTTGTGTTTGTAACATTCGGCTTTGAGTAAATCAAAATCGGTGTTGGCTTTGTAACTCAATTGAAAAATTATGGCGCTGCGGTTAAGCCATAAATTATCCGATGCAGAAAAGTGTTCGATTACTGTCGGAATTTCCTCGGGAAAGGCTTGTAAATAGCCCCCCAAAAGGTATTTGGCTACAACGTCAACAGTATCCCACCAGGATTGATTGATTAAGAAAAATTCGATAAGATGGATATCTTCTTTTCGGTAGTTTTTTTTGATGGCTTTGATCAATACTTCCATGCCGCAATAGTGGAATTCCCGGTAAGGCATTTCGAAAAGCTGTTGGGCTATTGATCTAAAATCCGCTTTTATTTCTTGTTCATGTTTTTTATACCATTCGGTAAAAAGTCCGCGCCGACTGTCGGTTTTTAACCCTAAAAATTGGAAATTATTTTTCATATAATTTTCCATGGCTTCCACTTGTTCGGGTTTGCGGTGTTGTCTAAAAAGTTCCTGTAATTCTTCGATTGCGGTCATTTAGGAAAGGGTATTGAGTTCGATTAATTTTTGCTGACAGCCCTCTTCTAATTCCTTAAAAAAATGGAAAAACTCATTTTCAAATTCGGAGTAATAGGTTTGGAGTTCGACCATCGCTTCATGCATGCTCACCCGTTGTTGGGTACGGCGGTCCATTTGAAACAGAATCTTTTCCAAACCGTCAAGACTGGCATAACTCACCAGCCAATTACGGGCAATCATGAAGGGAACCATGTGTTGGGCCCGTTCAGTGAGCCAACTGTGTTTTTCTTTGAGAAGGGTATAGAATGTTTCGGCATAGGTTTCTAAGGGTGTCGTGTGGTATTTGCTCCAATTTTTAGCCAGAAAATGATCATAAAAAATATCCATGATGACGCCCGAATAGTGGCCGTATTTTTCGTGCAAGCGGTGTTTGCTTTGGCGGTAAATGGGATGGGCATCGGTGAAACTATCAATGAAGCGGTGGAGTAATATGCCTTTTTGAATCGCTTCGGGATAACTTTTGTATTGCGACCCCCGCACACTATCGGCCATGAAATTGCCAATTTTTAGCAATTCTTGGTCGCCCGAAAGGTAAATATGTGCTAGGAAATTCATAAAAAAAGTTGCGGTTCTTGGGTAAAGATAGCAACTTTTTGAGAAGGTTATCCCAATCCTGTGTTAAGGAAAGTGCGAAAAAACAGTTAACCTATAGCCAAATTGGAATTGGAATTGGGAGTCGTTTCTTCCTTTTTATGTTGTAAAATAGTCGTTTTACGGAAATTTTGTAGGGACTCAGTAGCTTTGTTTTGGTGCAAGTACCCGTCTAAAATTTCCATAGCAAGTGCCCCTAATTTTTTGTCTTGGTGAAAACTTAAAAATTGAAGCGTACGCGAATCAACAGTTAGTTGGTATTCTTTGGCCAATAACAAACAAAACTTCACCAATTGCGGTTGGGAAGCAATTAACCACGTATTTAATTGATCGTGAAGTAAATTTACTTTATCCGAATACAAACCAACTAAATGGTGTAATTCGTTGTCGTTCAGTTGAAACGGTAAATTTTTAATCGCTGTAGGTTGGAACTCATTTAATTGGATTAAAGCACTTAGCGATTCCAAGCGAGCATCACCCATTTGAAGTTGTGCTGCTTTTTCAATAAAAGGAAGCGCAGAACGGTTGTTAGCCCGAATTGCCCATTGAATGGCTTGTCGCTGTTGCTCGGAATTCCCCGTAGCGATTTCACGATTTACAAAGGCATTGATTTCTAATTCTTGCAATAGAATTTCTAACTTTTCTCGATTGTTTGACAAGGCATACGGCGAAGCAGAAGAAAGAATTTTTGTGGTGAATTCACGCAATCGCGGCATATTGTTTTGAAGCACTTTATTTTTAAAATACTCCAATTCAATACGGGTTTCTATGGCATCCCATTCCCCGGAGAAAAAAGAGGAAAGAAACGAATTAATCACTTCTTCTTCATCAGGCGTATCAAGAACAATTTTGGGTTGTTGTGACTTTTGGAAAAGCGTGTAAACGATATAGACCACCGTAATTCCGGCCACCACTGGCAACACCACGCTTCCTAGAGAAGTGGCGGTGATTTGTTGCAATAGCGCAAAGAAATTAAATGCGATCATTAGTACTGTATTTACCTTTTGTAATTTGCAAAATGCAAAATAAACGGGTTCATTTCAATTTGAAAAAATAAATCGGTATACGGGTAAAAAACTCGATATAACTACTTTATAAAACGAATTTACAAGGGGTGTTCTTGTGTATTTTCGTAAAATCTTACGAACAGGTTTTCAACAACCTCATATTTTAGCGAAGTGGGATGTAGGCGAGTGACTGACTTATGGCGTTAAATAATTCAGGCTTATATACCAACCAGCTTAATGAAGCGATACAACTTAAGGTCAAGAAAATCCATAATCCTTTGTGTATGGGCGAACTGATTTCTTGGGTTTGGAATAACAACCGGGTTGTATACTTGGTTAAAAAAACAATGGAAAGAGCAATGATTAATGTCAGAATTATAAGTCCGGTAAAACGGTAATTGGCACTCCAATGATGTTGCGTAGCCCATTGATTGAGCCATTGAACAGGGCCAATAGTTAACGAGACAATAGTTATGGGAAACAACCAGCACAAGCCTACAAATAAATAGGTTTGATAGTTGTTTCGATTAAGACTAATCATGGATGTTTGCATATTAAACCGCTTCTAATAAAAATGCAGATCTAAGTTTTTCTAAGATGTCTTCGGGGTTAAAAGGTTTTGAAAGTACTTCATTAGCTCCTTGTTCAATGGCTTGCTCTAATGTAACCGATTCATTGCCTAAAGCAGACACAACGAATACGGGTCGGTTAGGATTCAATTTTTTGCTCAAAGAAACAATCTCAATTCCGGAACGATATGGTAACATCACATCAGTAATCACGGCATCAGGATTGAAAGAACGTAATTTTTCCATTCCTTCTTTACCTTCTACAGCGAAATCAGTTTGATACCCTTCACGATTTAACAAAAACTGTAAAATCGTTTTGATCATTTTATCGTCCTCGATAATCAATACTTTCTTCATAGAATCTAGTATAAGCCAACCGAAGTTGTGGTTATAATTTGGGGTTTAACAAATACAAAATTAGTAGGCATCTCCTTCGTACTCAAATAAAATCGCTCTGTGCACTAAAAACTCGATTAACGTTTCATTTTGTGAAATTCAATGTAAATGGGCGGTAAAATAGGTTGTTGACCGATAAATTAAAATAAGTTAGATGACTTATAATCAAGGGGTTTTATAAGAAAAAAGCCAATTTCTGTAAAGAAATTGGCTTTCGAAAGTAATTATAGTTTGTTTTTGAGATTTCACTTCCAGCGGACTCCTTTTTCACTAGTTAAGTAAAAGGATTGAAGTCCTTAATTCGAAATCAAAAATACAAGGGTAAAGTAAGTTAACCGCATAAAATCGGTATACGGATAAAAAACTCGATGAATGAAAAAAGAGCAAATTTTCGTGTTATTCATCGGATAAAATGGTGATTTTAACCCATAAAAAAACCGAACTGCTACCCACTACTACGCTTAAAAGTAGTTGGCAGTGTTCGGTCCTCACAAAAACCTATCTTTAATATTGTATTTAGGGAGTCCTATCTTTACTGTACAATTCTTTAAAGCGCTTGGCTGTTGAATTGTCGGAAAAGAAAGCGTGAATCACTAAGGGTTTACGGTATGGTTTTAACTTTTTTAATTTTTTTTTAACAGCATCCTCCTTTTTTTTGAGAACCGCTATCTTTGTCACTTACGAATGTAAATGCAATAACACATGACCCTAATTAAATCCATCTCCGGAATCCGTGGAACCATTGGCGGAAAAGTGGGTGACAATCTCACGCCAGTTGATGCCGTAAAGTTTGCTTCTGCCTACGGAACTTTTCTTAAACAACAAATTCAAAAAGATAAACTCAAAGTAGTGATTGGTCGCGATGCCCGAATCTCGGGTCCGATGATTCATAACTTAGTCGTGAATACCTTAATAGGTTTAGGGATTGATGTGGTCGATCTCGGACTCTCGACAACGCCCACTGTGGAAGTGGCTGTTCCCCTTGAGCAAGCTGATGGCGGTATCATCTTGACGGCCTCACACAATCCCAAACAATGGAATGCGTTGAAGTTATTGAATGCGAAAGGCGAATTTTTAAGCGGTGCCGATGGTGCCAAAATCCTAGAAATTGCCGAAGCCGAAGCCTTTGATTTTTCAGAAGTGGATGATTTGGGCGAAATCACCGTGAATGACGCCTATATGGATATTCATATTGATGAAGTATTGGAATTGCCTTTGGTGGATGCGGATGCCGTGGCCCAGCGCAAATTCAAAGTAGTGGTGGATGGCGTGAATTCTTCGGGCGGAATTATCATTCCGAAGTTGTTGGAACAAATGGGTGTTGAGGTGGTCAAATTATACTGTACCCCCGATGGCCATTTCCCGCATAATCCCGAACCGTTGAAAGAACATTTGGGCGACATTTGTAAGTTGGTTGTAGAAGAACAAGCCGATTTTGGCATCGTAGTTGACCCGGATGTTGACCGTTTGGCCTTTATTTCCAATGACGGTGAAATGTTTGGTGAAGAATATACCTTGGTAGCCGTAGCCGATTATGTATTGAGTAAAACGCCCGGTAATACGGTGTCCAATATGAGTTCGTCCCGTGCTTTGCGCGACATTACCGAAAAGCACAAGGGTTCGTATGAAGCCAGTGCGGTAGGAGAAGTGAATGTGGTAGAGAAGATGAAAGCAACCAACGCTATCATCGGTGGTGAAGGAAACGGCGGTATCATTTATCCTGAATTGCACTACGGACGCGATTCACTTGTAGGTGTGGCCTTATTCTTGACGCATTTGGCAGGGATGGATTGTACGGTTGCCGAATTGCGGGCGAGTTATCCGCAGTATTTTATGAGTAAGAATAAAATCGAATTGACCCCACAAATCGATGTGGACGGAGTGATGGCTACGATTGCTAAACAATACGCCGCTGAGAACATATCGACGATTGATGGGGTGAAGATTGATTTCCCCACCGAATGGGTACACTTACGTAAATCCAATACCGAGCCGATCATTCGTATTTATACCGAAGCACCTACACAAGCCGAAGCCGATGCCTTGGCCGTGCGCTTTGTCAACGAATTAAAAACCGTTGCTGGAATATAAGCAGCAGACTATAGTACTAAAAAAGCCACTTCACACGGAGTGGCTTTTTTTATTTCGGTAGTTTTCTAAAGGGAAAATCAAAAGGAATCCGGCGACATAACAACCGATGTCTTCCCAAGCAAACGAAGCTCCCAAAACCGTGTGTGCGATTTTATTTTTTTCTAAACCTAAAAGAGAAATGCAATTCATGTATTGCAAATATTCAATGAGAAATGCAAAAAGTAGGGTAGCGGTTGCCACTACAGCTGTAGGCAAGGGCAAAAAACTTTTGACAAAATAATAAATCAATAGGATTACCAAGACATCGCCTAAATAGGGACGAATGAAGGCATCGCGCACCCACAAAGCAATAGCGGTTTCCGTGAGAAACAACAAAATAAAAATGAGAAATGCGAAGCGGTTGAATTGCATGGGATAAAAGTAGTCATTTTTCCAAACGCGCAAGAGTTTGTTAAATCGTTTTGAACCATTGCAGTGAAATGCGTATCATTGCTAAAACTTAAAAACACAATGACCCGTACACTCCGATTCCTTTTCCTCATCAGTCTCGTATTCATCACCGCTTGTACTTCGGTTGAAAAATACAATACCCAACTGGCTGCGCCTATTCCAGTAGTTAAATTACACAAGGATATCGATTACATACAGCACAAATTGGATCGGTTGTATCCGCATTTGGATGGCTATCTTTCGAAAGCACAGCTCAAGGCTAAATTTGATAGTATTCGGCAAGTAGTCAACCGACCCATGACAACCAAGGAGTTTTATTTTGTCATCGCACCCGTGATTGCCTCGGTGCGTCAAGGGCACATGAGTACGGGTTTGCCCCAACCTTTGTTGACCAAAGCCCAACGTAAACATTTAAAGCAAATGGGCGAGGGACCGCTCTCGCAATTCACATCGGAATGGTTGGACCAAAAAATGATTGTATTGAAAAATAAGTCGGATCGAAAATACCTCAAACCCGGTGCGGAGATTGTTTCGATCAATGGGATTACACCCCAGCAATTGTATGCGCAATACCGACCGGTGTTAACCTCTGACGGATTTAATGAAACGTACATTCGTAAAGGATTTGGCCGTCGTTTGCCTGCTTATTTTACAGGTGAATTGGGCGTGCAAGACAGTTTGCTGTACGTTTTTAAACAAAAAGATTCTACCTATACCGAATGGATTAAACGCAAAATCAAAGAGAAGAAAGTAGCGCCACCAAAAGCAGTAAAAGGTGAGGTGAAGGATACCGTGAAACCCAAGACGGAAGCCGTTGCCAAGGTGAAGAAAGAACGCCAACTTACCCGTAAAGAGAAGCGTATTTTTGGCTATGATCCTACGACCAAGGAGTGTGCGGTGAGTTTGAAACGCTCCGAGTTGGATTCCACCTTGTATGTGCTTCGCGTCAAAAACTTTTCTTCCAGCAAATACCGCAAAGCGTATACGCTACTCTTTGACTCGATTCAACACATGGGATTAAAAACACTTGTGCTTGACTTACGAGACAATCCAGGAGGACGTGTCGCCGATGCCGTGAATTTATACCGTCATTTTACCGACCAACCCTTTACGATGTTGCAACCCTCGGAAGTGACGTCCAAAACCAGTTTGTGGAAGATTGGTGTTTTGGATAATATTTCCCCAATCGGGTATCCTTTTTTCTTTATTGGGTATCCTGTTTACATGACGTTTAGTTATTTCCGAACCACCAAGCGCCCCGAAGGTGGCTACCAATACAAATTGGTAGGAAGTCGCCCCGTGGATCCTGCACCCAATGCCTATACCGAAAAATTGTATGTATTAATTAACGGTGGTAGTTTTTCAGCGGCTTGTATCGAGTCGGTGGCCTTAAAACAACGTCCCAACACTTATTTTGTGGGCGAAGAAACGGGAGGCGCTTATAACGGAACCGTGGCGGGTATCATGCCCATCGTGCGCTTGCCGCATTCTAAAATCAGTGTGCGCCTCGGACTCATGCACGTGCAGCCCGTCGCGCAAACGGACAAAGAGGGACGTGGCATTTTCCCCGATATCGAAATCATTCCTACGACCGAAGACCGCGTAAAAGCAAGAGACCCGGAGATGGAGTATGTAGTCAAGTTGCGGAGGTAGCGGTTAGATTGGTTTCAAGTTTCAGGTTTCAAGTTTCAGGTTTCAAGTTTCAGGTTTCAGGTTGGATTCTAGTATATACACGTCAGGTATTACTCAGAAGCTCAGAAGCTCAGCGGCTCAGAATCTCAGCTTCTTAGCAGCTCAAAAATTACTCATCAAAATTCACCATCCAATGTACCCCAAACGCATCGATGCACATCCCGAAGTAAGCACCCCAGAAGGTTTTGGTCATGGCCATGATTACGGTACCGCCTTCTGCGAGTCCGGTGAATAGGCGATCGGCTTCTTCTTGACTTTCGGTGTTGATGGAGATTTGAACGTTATCCCCCATTTTTGCGGGTCCGCTCTGACTCGTACTATCGCTGCCCATTAATACCGTTTCAGCACTGATGGGGAGGGTAACATGCATGACGCGGTTGCCTTCTTCTTCCGATAGAGGATCGCATCCTTCGGCAGGAGGCATGTCTTTAAATTTGCCCATATAGGGGAATTCACCACCAAATACTTTTTGGTAATGTAAAAAGGCCGCTTCACACGTGCCGTTGAAAATGAGGTAGGGGTTTACGGTTGGCATCTTTAGTAAATTATGAATTATGAATTATAAATTTTAAATTAATTGTGGGTTTAAAAGTTTACAGGTTTAAAAGTGTAGCGGGATAGTGTATCATATCGACACATTTGCTCATTAATAGGTTTCAAGCTCAGCATCTCAGCAGCTTAGTGGCTCAGGAGCTCAAATACCCTTTCAACGCCTCCAAAATACATTGCCAGCCCATTTTTTGCAGGTTGTGCGGGTGGATGTTTTCGGGTTGGAAGGTTTGGGTCACGTAGACGGTATCACCCATGACATCAAAACTGACTGTGATTTGACGGTGGTCTTCAAAGTGGTAGCGTAAGAACTGCATCGGTTCGATTTCGTCATAAATGCCCACCAAGTCAAACGCTACACTACCGTCTTTGGCGGCCATGGTGTAGGTGAATTTTTGGCCCACTTCTAACACGCCTTCCGCTTTGGGGCAATGCCAGTCGGGGGAGGCTTGATTCCAATGGACGACATGCTCGGGTTGGGTAAAGGCGTTCCAGACTTTCTCCAAGGGCGCTGGAATAGCTGTGGTCACCGTCAAGGTCTTTTCCGGTTGTTCGGCAATATGTTGTACAATAGCGAAGGCTTTTGGGAAGACTTCTCTAAAGTAATCGGCATAATGATCGAGGGTTTCCAACGTCATGTGGAGATGTGTACCCGTTTCAGTTTCGGTAAGCGTATAAATTTCTTTGTAGCCGTTCCAGGTCGGACCCGTAGTCACGATTTCACCTTTTTTGAGTTGGTGCAAATGGTGAAAAGCGATGCGTTGGTTGGGGATGATTTCCCCAATTTCCGATTCCATCCCGTCGCCTTCGGTGGTGATGAAATAGACTTTACTGCCCAACTGCCAGTCGGTTAATGCTCGCGATTGCACAGAAAACGCTTCCATCCATTGTTGGTAATTGGCATCATCCCATAAGGCATTCCATACGCGTTCGGGAGTGGCTTTGAAGTGGTGTTCAAAAGATAAAGTAATCATGGTTTTGGTTGTTTGGGTAAAGATAGGGATTTAGGTCTATCGATGAGTTTAAAGTTTCAGGTTTCAGGTTTCAAGTTGGGTTCTAGTACACTCCTGTTTGGAATTGCTCAGAAGCTTAGTAGCTCAGCTTCTCAGGGGCTATAAAAAGGTTTCAAGTTTCAGGTTTCAAGTTTGTATCGTTGAAAAGTGGTGTTTCGTTTGAAATTGTTGGGTTTAGAAGTGTATGGGGTTTAAAAGTGGAATTGGAGCACAAGGTTACACAAGGTTGGGCACAAAGTTTCACAAGGATGGATTACCCATTATTCTAAGTGGAACAATTAATTTTTTTTAAACATTAAGGTATTAAGAGTTGTGTTAAGAACCTTAAAATCTTAAATTTCTTAATGGTTAAAATTTAGTTTTTTTTTACCGCAAAGAGGCTAAGAATTCGCAAAGTTCGCGAAGTTTTAAGGGTATTAAGGCGCTGCGCTTGGGTAAGGTTAATGTTTCAAGTTTCAGGTTGGGTTTTAGTACACTCATGTTTGGAATTTCTCAGAAGCTTAGTTGCTCAGCTACTCAGGGGCTATAAAAAGGTTTCAGGTTTAAGGTTGTGTTCCAGTACACTCCTGTTAGAAATTACTCAGTAGCTCAGCAGCTCAGCTTCTCAGCGGCTTCCTCCCAATTTGAAGCAATTCATGTTACCTTTTACCTATCGTTTAGTGGCACAACTGTGGCACAACCGTGGCAGAATACCGAAGTAAACCGCAAGATGACTGGGAGAAGACTGGGAGAAGTTATGAATTATGAGTTATGAATTATGAATTATGAGTTATGCGTTATGTGTGGGTTGACCTACGACCTACGACTTATGACTTACGACTTATAACTTACGCCTTTTCTTTCCTCTAAATTCATATTTACAAGCGTCCCTAATTCATAATTCCTAATTCCTAACTCATAATTTTAAAAACCTTTAGAACGGGTTAGGGTAAAGGTATCCTAAAGGTAACCTAAAGGATACCATTAGTTAACCACGGGGTTACCACGGGGTTACTACGGGGTTAGTCCGAGGTTAGTCCGAAGTATGACTCGTCCTGACTCGTCCTAAAATAACTATACAGGTTATTAAATAAATCCTTTACTAGCTATACAAATATAATTTTTAAACCCGATCGCGCGGATTTGCAACCCGATCGCGCGGATTTGCAATCCGTGCTCTACATCCCCGCTCTACGATTCCTCACTTCCTAGCTTCGGGGCTATTGTGTGGTTGCGTGGACGTTTAGGTATAGCTGTTCCAAAATTCGTATAAAAAAACTCCCAACAGAAATCCATTGGGAGGGTATACTTAATTTTGTTTTTTGAAGTAACGGGGTGCTGAACGCACGACTGGGGTTTCCAGTTTGGGTTCGGGCTTGGTATCCGTAAAGTGGCCATTTTCGTCCACATAGACAATCATGCTGTCAAACCCTTTTCCTTTGTTGTTGTGGAGTTTGCGGTCGGCTTTTTTCTTGTCTTTTTCTTTTTGTTTGAGGGCTTTGTTTTTAATACTTTGTTTTTTTGCGAACGAGTCTGCCATAAATAAAAATACGATTTAGTGAATTAATTCCGTGATGGGTCGGCCATTTTGCTTGACAATTTGACGCCAAAGCGGTTGTTCGCTTTGGGTGCAAAAGCTAATGGCTTGACCGGTTTGACCCGCACGCCCTGTTCGTCCGATGCGGTGGACATAGGTTTCTACCTCGTTGGGTAAATCAAAATTGATCACCAACGGCAGTTCTTTAATATCGATTCCGCGCGCCGCGATATCGGTGGCCACCATGACCTGAATGGCATGGGATTTAAAATCGGCCAAGGCTCGTTGTCGCGCTGATTGGGATTTGTTGCCGTGTATGGCAGCGGCAGTAACGCCTTGTTTTTCCAGCTTTTGAACCAATTTATTCGCGCCGTGTTTGGTGCGGGTAAACAGCAAACACTGATTCCCGCTATGGTTGCGCAATACATTTAGCAGTACCGTCACTTTTTCTAAGGGTTCGACCACATACACCGACTGATCGATGGCGGTTTTGATGGAAGAAACCGGATTGGCATCCACTTGTACGGGTTGGTGTAAAAACAACGGCAACAGTTTTTGGATGGAATCGGGGAGGGTGGCGGTAAAGAAAAGCGTTTGGCGTTTTTTGGGGATAAATTTTAAGACCGCTTTCATGTCGTGAATAAAGCCCATATCGAGCATACGGTCGGCTTCATCCAACACTAATACTTCAATTGCTTGGAGATTGATTTTTTGTTGGCGCACCAAGTCGAGTAAACGACCGGGAGTGGCGACAATTATTTCGGGTCGTTGTTTGAGGTCGCGAATTTGGTTGACTTCCGACACGCCTCCAAAAATGACTTGCGAGCGGTGTTGGGTATGTTTGCCCAAGGTTTGAAACGTTTGTTCGACCTGTAACGCCAGTTCCCGTGTAGGGGTAAGCACTAATACGCGAACGTTTCCGTGTTGTTGAGGGGTATGTTGGGCAAGATGTTGCAAAATTGGGAGGACAAAGGCAGCGGTTTTACCTGTGCCGGTTTGGGCACAGCCGATGACATCGTGTCCTTTAAGAATCACCGGAATGGCTTTTTCTTGAATGGGGGATGGGGTGGAATACCCCGCTTCGGTTATCGCTTGTTGTAACGATGGAAGCAATGAAAATTGTTGAAAATGCATACGCATACGAATTAAGGATTAGGGATACCTAACCTTGATGTATTCGATTTAGATGTAGAAAGGGAGACGAAGGGAAAGAAACAATAAGGCGGTATCGATTATGGGACGAGTCACACCTTATTGAATTCCAATACTAAGGCACTCTTATACGAGTGAAAACAAATACAAACAGGTGTATTTAGTATCGTTTATAGCTGTTGAATGAATTACGAGAATTCGTGTTACGGTCTTCACGTGGACGTGCTTCCGCTACCGAAATGGTAAAACCATTCAATTCGCTTTCATTTAAATTGGAGATGGCACGAATACCTTCTTCTTTTTGAGCCATTTCTACAAAGGCAAAACCACGCGGACGACCGGTTTCACGATCACTGATGATTTTGGTAGAAGTTACTTCGCCATAGGCGCTAAACGCTTGGTTTAATTCAGATTCTGAGGTGTTATAACTCAGATTGGAAACATAAATGTTCATGATACTAAAATTGTTTTAAATTAAAATAGGCAGTACTGAAACGCCAAAACTGAAGAGAAAAAAGAGATACTTAAAACAAATTTTAAAATTCAGAACGAGCATTGGCAGAGAACCAATCGGGACAAAGGTAGGGCGTTAATTTGGATAATCGGGATTAAAAGTGATTTATTTTCAGAAAGTTAGCTTTTTGTCTTTGGATAAATTGCCCGCAAAAAAAGGTAATTGGTTATGAAATAGGGTCGTTAACAATGATTTTGCTTTCGAATAACGGTGCTTATAATTCAGTTGAAAAAAGTTGTGATGGGCAAGATATTTTTTCTATTTTTTTGGGTTGAAATAAAATAATGCCTTCAATGATGTAACAAATGGAATGGTTTGTCATCTAAAAAAGTAGGATGAATAAAACGGTTTTACATACGGCAGAAGGAGGTGCTATTCGTGTATCAAGCGTACAGGAATTTGATGCAGTAGTCGATTTTACCGCTTTCTCGGCAAAGTATGTCGTGAAAGGCTGCGAACATTACCGCATTCAAAACCGCACATATCCGGTTCATTCAGGGGAATACATTACGGGGAATTCCACGACGAATACAAAAATCACCATTGATAGTCCGCAACCCGTTTTGGGCATTTGTATCGATGTCAATCCCCTCAAACTCCAAGAAATCATCACCTTTGAATACGGACAGGAGAGTCCGCTCCAAGATTTTTTATTTACACAAGAACGCATGGTGAATCGGTACAATGCCCAACATACGCATTTGGGGTATGCCATTCGACAAATCGAACACTATTATGAAGCGCTTCGCACGGATACGCATCAACTGCACCCGGAAATATTTTATTCGTTGGGGGAGTGTATCGTAAAGGATCATGCGCAATTGATGCAGCAATTCCAACGGTTGGAGGTGGTTAAGCGGGAAACGTCACAACGCTTATTTGATTTTATCAATGATGCCCGTATATATATCGATCGTCATTTTTTAGAAGATATTTCTTTGATGAAAATGGCCGCTGTGGCAAACCTCTCCGAATACCATTTTATTCGACTTTTTAAAAAAGCCTTTCAACAAACGCCCTACCAGTATGTCTTGCATTTGCGTTTGATGCATGCGCATCAGATGATAAAAGACCAATTTAAAATTGCGGATGTGGCGATGCAAACCGGATTTACCGATACCGCCGCTTTCAGCAAAGCATTTAAAAAGAAATTTGGAATAGTACCCTCCCTGCTTTAATTCGCAATTTTTTACAACTTATTCCGATAGAACCCGATTACTTTTGAATTGTAAAACGTGGCTACACAGTTACGTGATTCATCGATGTATACATTGGTTAGTTTCAAAATTATAAACGAAAATTTAAAATCAATGGTTAAAATAATTCAAAAATGGCTTTCAATAAAAAAATTATAAAGGATAGTATTTTAGGGCTTTTATTAGGAGGGAGTATCGTTTATTTGTCTTATATCTGCATGTCAAAAACTATTCTAATGAAGATTCTTCCAAATGATAGTCTTACAGAGAATGTGATTTTTTTTACTTCCATCATGTTTGCACCTTTCGTTGCAATTATTCTTCACGAGTTAGGACATTTATTGGCAGGACTTTATCAAGGATTTAGATTGGAGTTATTTGTTGTAGGATTTTTGGGAATAAAACGAGAAAATGAAAAGGTTAAGGTATATTTTAATACCAATATTCAATATTTTGGTGGTGTTGCGGCAACCTCGCCAATAAAAATTATGACCGATGAAGTACTCATAAGAAAATATAGGATCATATTGTTAAGTGGTCCTTCATTGTCTTTTGTTTTTGGTTTAATCGCATTATTGATTTTATACTATTTCGATTCCGCACTAAACCCTTTTTTTGGTTTATTATCTATTACTTCTTTTGGTATTTTTTTAGCAACAACAATTCCGAATAAATCAGGAATATTTTTCACGGATAGAAAACGCTACCAAAGACTTATGGATAAGGGAGAAATTGGAAAAATTGAATTAGCATTTTTACAAATAGTGAATCAATCACTAACTGAAAATACTTATAAAAATCTACCGATTGAAAGGATACAAAAACTAAAAACTGACCAAGATAAAATAATTCAATTTTGGGGATATTATTTTGAATACCAGTATTTTATTGATAATAATAACATTCCTCTTGCGGAAACAGTAAAACAAACTCTTTTAAATTACAAGATTATAATACCAAGTGCTATTTGGAAAAGCTTACTTATTGACTAAAGAAATACTGTGACTCCCGCTATGATTGTTAGGAATATATTTGGAGAAAGATTAATTTAATTATAATCGTTTTATATTGATTATCGTAGTTGGTTTGTGACGACACATTTTGTTTCCATTTTTTAAACCTTAATAAACAGAAAACTATGCATCGATTAATTATTGTTTTTGTGATGATGGCCACTTCGTTGCTTTCAAAAGCACAAACAGCAAGTTGGCAAAAGTTAGTGACCGAATCCTATGCGGGCAAACAAGATGACATTACGTTTGTAGACCGCAATACGGGTTGGTACGTGAATGGCTATGGGCGCATTTACCATACCACAGATGGAGGTAAATCGTGGACCAAACAACTTGAGCAAAAAGGCTCTTTTTTTCGCACAGTTGTTTTTTTGGACGAGAAAGTGGGATTTGTGGGAACAGTAGGTACAGATTATTTTCCTAATGTGACCGATACCATTCCGTTGTATGGCACGCAAGACGGCGGGAAAACCTGGAAGCCCGTTGCGTATAAAGGACCCTATGTGAAAGGATTGTGTGCCTTTGATGTGGTCAAGGAACAGTACATCAATCACGGAAAAATAGATTACAAAACCCATATTTACGGCGTAGGCCGCGTGGGGAGTCCGGCAAATATCATGATTTCACATGATGGCGGAACAACTTGGACCTCCCGCAGCATGCAAGCCGATTGTAAAATGTTATTTGATATTAAAATGTTAGATAAAAACACGGGATTTGCCTGTGCCGCCACGAGTGAAGATATCACCCAATCCCATGCCTTAATTTTAAAAACTACCGATGGAGGGACAACCTGGAAAAAGGTCTATACATCCAATCGGCCGTATGAAACGACTTGGAAGGTGGCATTTCCCTCAGAGAAAGTCGGTTATGTGACTATTCAATCGTACAATCCGGATCCCAATGTCAAGCAACAGCGCATTGCCAAAACGGTGGATGGTGGCGAAACGTGGACGGAAATGAACTTGGTAGAAGATGCGGGTGCCCGTGAATTTGGTATCGGATTTATCGATGAGAACCATGGTTTTGTAGGTACAATGTCGAGTGGTTTTGAAACTTTAGACGGTGGTCAAACATGGCAAAAGATCGATATGGGTCGGGCGTGTAATAAAATTAGAATCTACAGAGATGCGGATAAGAAAGTATACGGTTACGCTATTGGGGTGAATGTGTTCAAGTGGGAGTAAAGCCTGCTGGAATTATAAATTTCAAATTAGCTATTATAAATTAAAGTCCTTTAATAAAGCCCATGGAAACACCAATTCAATGGAAGTCAATCGCGACCAACCAATATGCTTTGCTTTATGTCGATCAACCGAATTTGAAGGCGGTACTCACCTGTGATTTGACTAAGCATTCATTTACTTTGGAGGTGAATGGTAAAATCTACCGACTGCTTCGAAAAGGCTTTTGGAGTCAGACGATACAATGGGTGGATGATTTGGATTTTGTGGTTGTCGAATTAAAACAAGAAAACACCTTTGTGGGAAAATATTCCTTGCAATATGCCGATGAGTTTTATCAATTGGAGTTCGCCAATTTACCTTTAGTCACCCTACAACTCTACCAATCGGATACATTGCTGGCCGCTTATGGATTGGGCGTTGAAGACCAACGCGTTCAATTTGTGATGCGCAGTTCGGGAACAACTGCACCACTCTTGGAAGCGACATTATTTGCGTTGATATATCCGTATGCGCTGGAAAATATCGGATTTCAGGCTATGAACGTAATTGGTATTTAGTAGCTGCTATTTCGGTACTGTTTTGGGCTACATTTTTTCTTGGCTAAAAATACCCGATTGAAATAACTCAAGGTTTCAAAACCGCATTCTTGTGCCAAGTTGCTTATTTTTATTTCACTCTCACGCAGGAGTTGACAGGCGGCTTGTATGCGCATTTCATTGACATAGTCGGAGAAGGTTTTTCCAGTTGCTTTTTTAAAAAATTTGCAAAAGTTACTTTCGGTCATAAACACCAAATCGGCTACTTTCGACAGGGGAATCGGCTCTTTATAGTGCTCACTAATATATTGGCAAACGGTATTGATGCGGAGTTCTTGTTTGGGTGACACAATGGTGTGGTGGTTGTTGGGACAAATGGAACGATACCTCGCTTTAGAAATTGCGTGAAGTAGTGCAAGCAATCCCACCACGCGATCAAATCCTTCTGTTTGTGTTAGGGCTATTAACTTGCTTTCCCACGGTTTGGAATCTTGCAAATGCAAGCCACGAGAGGCTTGACTTAATAAAGATTGTACCGATTCACTTTCGGGCATGGCCAATACCGATTCTAAGGATGCTGTTCCAAATTGGATGACGATGGCTTCCACCGGTTCATTGTCTTGTGCTTTACTGCACCAAGTATGCGGAACGTTCTTACCTATCAAGACAAAATCACCCGCATTAAAATCTTCCAACGTATTGCCAATTAAACGGTATCCACTTCCTTTTACAATATACGTTAGCTCCCATTCAGGATGATAATGCCATTTGAATTCGAAGTAAGGAACTTCAAAACGGTAGGCATGTACACTAGAATTTCCTTTGTCTAAGGGAATGTTTTCAAATAGTGCTTTCATAGTGTATATTGTATAGAATATGATATAAAAGTAAAAAATAATTCATTATAGTGTTAGTTTTTGCCAAAATAGCTTTAAAACATACAACATTAAACGTCTAATTTTGATTGCACTAAACCTATTTCTTATAAAAATACATGATTGAATGAACTCGATACATCAATTGCCGGACTCCATTGCCACTTTTTTGGCAACTCCATACAATCTAACGTCTGATGATATTGCTTTTTATAATCAATACCGGTACATCAAATTAAAGTCGGTCTTGAACCATGAAACCGTAGATTTTTTTAATGCTAAAATTACAGCACAAGTTGACAGCATGAATCAAGAAAATCGTGCACTTGAAGATCGTTCGACTTATGGGAAGGCGTTTTTACAACTTTTCAATTTATGGTTAGAAAATCCTTTAATTAAAGAGCTTATCTTTAGTACACGCTTGGCTAAAATTGCTTCCGACTTGATGCAGGTCAACGGTGTTCGATTGTATCATGACCAAGCTTTATTTAAAGAGGCGGGTGGTGGTATAACTCCATGGCATGCCGATCAATATTACTGGCCTTTGGAGACCGATAAAACAGTTACCGTTTGGATACCCTTGCAACCAACACCTTTAGAAATGGGACCTTTAGAATTTAGTGCGGGTAGCCACACGATTGTTGAAGGCCGAGAGTTGGCCATCAGTGATGAAAGTGAGGAAGTAATACAAAAAAAGTTACGAGTAACTGATTTTAAACATGTGATTGAGCCTTTTGATTTGGGAGAAGTAAGTTTCCATTCGGGTTGGGTGTTCCATCGTGCAGGTGCCAACACTACTTCCTCAATGCGTAAAGTGATGACAGTCATATACATGGATAAGAATATGTTATTGAAAAATCCTGATAATCGGAATCAAATTCACGATTGGGAGACCTGGTGTCCCGGTGCCAAAATTGGCGAAATTATCGATACGCCGCTTAATCCTGTATTATACTCCCGATAATATGAAGATACACTATCTGTGCACCTATTGGGGGTGTGAGTCGCTAAAAGCGCGAGATTTTTTGAAAAAAGTGACCGATCATGGTTATGATGGAGTGGAAATTAATCTACCAAATGATCCTGATTTTGTTTTAGAATTTTGTGATGAATTAGCAACACTTCGAGCTACAACGCATCCCGGTTTTTACTTTATCGCACAACAAGTAGCCACCCACCGAACGGAAAGTGTTGCAGAGTATTCCCAACGAATGCTTGACCGTTTGGAATACCTGACTACTTTACAACCCAATGCAATTAATTCCCATACGGGTAAGGATTATTATAGTTTTACTGAGAATTGTAAACTATTAGAGCAGACCGAACAATTAACTAAAGCTTCTGGAATTCCCATTTGGCATGAAATTCATCGGGGTCGATTTTCATTTCATTTAAAGTCGTTAGTGGATTATTTTGAGGTATTTCCTCAATTAAAGTTGGTTGCTGATTTTTCCCATTTCAGTGTAGTGTCCGAAAGTAATTTAGCAGACCAACACGAATTATTACAAAAGGTATTTCCCCATATTCAACATATTCATGCTCGAATTGGATTTGAGCAGGCCGCTCAAGTTAATCACCCCTTTGCACCAGAGTGGTCCGGTTATCTCGAACTTTACTTGAGTTGGTGGAAAACCATTTTAGGGTACCATCAAAAGCGTGGACTTGAATCGTTTACCATTACACCCGAGTTTGGTCCTTATCCTTACATGCCCTTGAAGCCCTTTACTCGCGAGCCACTTGCTTCACAATGGGATATTAATATTTCCATGAAACAATTTTTGCAAAATAACATTTAACGATGAATAACAACCATTCAATGCCTTTACGATTTATTGCTTTCAGCGCAGCACTGGGAGGATTACTTTTTGGATATGATACCGCTGTAATTTCTGGTGCAATTGGAGATTTAACGCGCTATTTTCAACTTTCTACAATAGAAACCGGATGGGCTATTTCTAGTGCGCTAATAGGTTGTCTATTGGGTGCTCTAGTATCGAACTATTGTAGTTCACAATGGGGACGTAAGAAAACCATGTTGTTGGCCGCTTTTCTTTTTATTCTTAATTCTATTGGAACCGCAGTACCGGATACTTTTATTGTCTTTGTCATTTTTAGGATACTAGGAGGTGTTGGGGTCGGACTTGCATCAATGGTTGTGCCCATGTATTTGGCTGAGATTGCTCCCGCGGATCGGCGAGGCGCATTGGTTGGTTATTACCAATTGGCCATTGTTATTGGGATTGTAATGGTTTATTTCGTGAATTATTTTATAGCCCTTCAAGGTGATGCTTTTTGGAACTTGACGCAAGGTTGGCGTTGGATGTTTGGTTCGGAATTATTTCCGTCGCTCATCTTTTTAGGCTTTATTTTTCTTTTGCCCGAAAGTCCTCGTTGGTTATTAATGAAAGGAAGAACTAACGAAGCAAAACTAGTACTATTTTCCATAAATTCGAAAGAGGAATCTCAACGGGAACTTCTAGAAATAGAACAATCATTGCAGTCAGATAATCAATATGCTTGGCAAAGTATTCGTCAACCCATATACCGAAAAGCATTGTGGGTAGGGATCGGACTTTCCATTTTACAACAGCTTACAGGAATTAATGCTATTCTTTATTATGCTCCTGAAATCTTCAAAAGTTTAGGGAGCTCAACAGAGGCTTCCTTATTGGAAACCACCACTTTGGGTGTTGTTAATTTAATTTTTACACTACTAGCCATTCGTTGGGTAGATCGGAGGGGGCGAAAACCGTTGCTTTATCTCGGTTCTGCAGGAATGACCCTTGCCTTAATGGGTGTGGGGCTGTTGATTTATTTTCAAGTTGAACGTACTATTGTTTTGCCTTTCCTATTGCTTTTCATGGCCTCATTTAGTGTTTCATGGGGACCGGTAGTATGGGTATTATTATCTGAAATATTTCCCAATTCCATACGAAGTCTGGCATTAGCAATTAGTGTTTTTATACAATGGATTACTAATTTTTTGGTGACTCAGTTTTTTCCAATGTTAGTCAATAATACTTGGGTGCCAATTTCTCTAAGGGCCGCTTTTCCCTTTTTTGTGTTTGCGGTACTTTGTTTTATTTCTTTGCTTTTTGTTTGGAAAAAAGTACCCGAAACCAAAAATACTTCACTAGAACAAATGGATGAATTATGGAAATAAAATCAATTTTACGATTTCTGTTTTTATGTTGCATTTGTCACAACACGGTTGCACAATCGTTAGTGGATGAGGTCAATGTATTTATCGGAACAGACGGAACGGGTCATACGTTTCCTGGTCCATCCATGCCTTTTGGAATGGTTCAACCTGGACCCGACACCCGTGATTATGGGTGGAATCACACGAGTGGATATCAATATAAAGATACTGTTGTTTTGGGTTTTTCTCAAACACGTTTCAGTGGAACCGGCATTAATGAGATGGGGGATGTTTTGCTTCAGCCCATTCATCCCAAGAAAAAAAATGTTGCCCACATTCTTAATAAAAAAACCGAACAGGGAAAAGTAGGCTATTACCAAGTGACTAAAAAAGATGGCGTAAAAGTTGAACTCACCTGCTCGGAACGAGTTGCCTTCCATCGGTATACATTTCCAGAGCAAGAGGGTCAAGTTATCGTCGATTTTCAACACGGATTGCGGTTTGTTTTTGATGAAAAAAATCCCAAAAAGTACGTAGTCGATAGTGCGGTAAAAATTGAAAATTCTACGACAATTTCAGGGTATTGTACCACAGAAAATTGGGTTAATCGTACCTATTATTTTACACTTACGTTTGATCAACCTTTTAGCACATCTACAAAACTTGAAGCCAACCCTAATGCTAATGCCCCAAAGTATTTACTTGATTTTAAATTGCCAAAGAATCAAGTGTTGCAAGTGAAAATAGCACTTTCAACTGTGGCAATAGATGGTGCTCAAGCCAATGTACAAACTGAAATTCCACATTGGGATTTTGAACAAGTAATGCAATACAATCAACAAACTTGGCTTAGGTATTTAAAACGAATTACGATCGAGGCACCTTCAAAACAGCGTGAGATTTTTTATACTTCATTGTATCATTTTTTATTACAACCTTCAAACATAGCTGATGTAGATGGGCGTTATCGGGGGGTGGACGGAAAAGTTCAATACGCTCCGCAAAACGAATATTACAGTACTCTTTCTATTTGGGATATTTACCGTGGAGCTTTTCCATTGTTGCAAATTCTAGTTCCAGAGAGAGTTGATGGCATTATTAATACTCTTTTACGGCATCACAAAGCCAAAGGTTTTTTACCGATATGGACTGCTTGGGGGCAGGATAACTATTGCATGATTGGCAACCATGCTATTCCGATGATACTATCGGCTTACACCAATGGTTTTCGCAATTATAATGCAGAAGAAGCATTACAAGCTATGGTTGAAACGTCTACTCAATCACATATTAATTCCGATTGGGAATTGTACAACCGTTATGGTTATTATCCGTTTGATAAATTAGACAATGAATCGGTTTCCCGAACTTTAGAAAGTGGATATGACGATTGGTGTGTAGCTACAATGGCGAAGTATTTGGGAAATGAGTCCATCAAGACTACATTTATGAAACGTGCCAATTACTATAAAAATTTATTTGATACGTCCACTACTTTTTTTCGAGGAAAAGATTCCAATGGGAAGTGGCGAACACCCTTTGATCCACTAATGGCAACCTCGCCACTTAATAATCCAGGTGACTATACAGAAGCTAATGCTTGGCAGTATTTCTGGACACCTGCCCAATATGATGTAGAAGGAATTATAAAATTGTTAGGTGGACGAAAATCATTTACAAAAAAACTGGATGCTTTTTTTTCTACAACGGCAATCGCTCCCAATAAGTTCCTTGGTCAAGAAGCTATGATTGGACAATATGCGCATGGGAACGAACCCAGTCATCACATTATTTATCTCTACGCTTGGACTGACACTCCCCATAAGGGACAAATGTATCTGAATAAAGTTATAAGTGATTTTCACAATAATACTCCTGATGGTATGATTGGTAATGAAGATTGTGGACAAATGAGTGCTTGGTATATTTTCACCACGCTTGGATTTTATCCTGTTAATCCTGCAGATGGTACGTTTGTTATGGGAACACCCCAAGTAAAGAAAGCTGTGATTCATTTGCCAAATGAAAAAGAATTTAAAATTGAAGCCCTTAATTTTTCAGCAAAAAACCGATACACTTCCGTACAATATTTAAATGGAATCCCTTTGAAAAAACCAAAGCTCAATTTTAAAGAAATCAGTAACGGAGGCTGCTTACAATTTGAAATGTCTAGACCATGAAACTAAATGTGTTTTACCTTTTATTACTCTCAACCAGTGGTATTTTTGCCCAACAAGAATCAGAACAATTCCAATCCCTACCCTTTGGAAGTATCCAACCGCGGGGCTGGATTCAAGTACAAATGCAAAATGATTTGAATGGGTTTGTGGGCCATTTGGACGAATTGGTTCCGGATTTAATAAATGATCCGATTTATGGTTCGGGACGGTTACAGCTCCATTCCAAAGCCAAAGATTTGGGCAATTTGAAATCGGGCGATGCGGCAGGGGACGACCAATACAAATGGTGGAACAGTGAAACGCAGTCCAATTGGTGGGATGGTTATATTCGCCACGTCCTCTTACTTCAGGATGCCAAAGGGTTGGCCAAAGTGAACGACTACGTAAATCGCATACTCGCGACCCAAGATGCCGATGGCTATTTGGGAATTTATGATCCCGAACTTCGGTACCGTTTTCAGTCGGAGAATGGCGAGTTGTGGGCGAAAGCAACCTTGTACCGCGGCTTATTGGCGTATTACGAGTATACACATGATATAAAAGTTTTGGAAGCAGTGACCCGTGCGGTTCAAAATGTAATGGACCATTATCCTATCCATCAATCGAGTCCGTTCAGTTCGGGGAATTCGTTCAACGGCGGGGTTTCCCATGGTTTGACGTTCACCGATGTGTTGGAACGATTATATTTCTACACACACAATCCAAAATACCGGGACTATGCTGTATTTCTCTATGAAGATTTTTCAGCTACCCATCAATCCGAAACGGATGCACAATTGGAAAGCATTCGCAATCCGAAGTATCGGTTAAAGTCGCATGGTGTGCATACTTATGAGCATTTACGGGCGTTGATTATTGCGCGCTATAGTGGAGCAAATCCTATTTATGTCCAGGCTTTATCAACCTATTTGCATCGCATCCAAGAGGCAACAACAGCGAGTGGCGGACCCATTGGCGATGAATGGATTGCTGAACGAATAGCCGATGCCACACATACAGGTTACGAATATTGCTCCCTCCATGAATTGTTGGACAGTTACGGTTTGTTGTACCAAAAAGAAGGAAAATCCCAATGGGGTGATCGCATCGAACATTTGTTTTATAATGCGGCGCTAGGGGCAAGACATCCTGAAAAGTCGTGCATTGCGTATTTAAAAACTGATAATTCCTATGAAATGATGGGGACAAAGAATGGGGAAATCGAACCCGATCGCAAGCAAACGCGCTATAAATATTCCCCTGCACACCAAGATGTCGCCGTTTGTTGCAGTCCGAATGCCGGGAGAATTACCCCATACTTTATTCAAAATGCTTGGATGAAAGAAAATGAGTCGGCTTTGGTGGCCACATTATTATTGCCTTGTATGGTGCAAACGACATTACATGGAAGAAGTGTGCAAATTGAAAACACCACAGCCTATCCGTTTGATGATACCCTGCAATTCACCATCTCACAGTCGGAAGCGGGTATGTTGACCCTAAAAATTCGGAGACCGCATTGGGCTAGTTCATTTGAAACGAATGAGAAATACGCTATGGAAGACGATTTTATTGTCATCCAACGGCATTTTGCTGTGAAAGACAGTTTTCAAATTCGATGGAATACCACTGTTCAAATGGAAACGACAGCACAAGGTGAAGTCTTTTATCGACGGGGTGCATTGTTGTATGCTTTACCCATTCCAGCTCGGGAACATCAGGAGCGAACTTATAAACCGGGGTTTACGGATTTTACCTATAACGCAATGCATTTTCAGCCGTATCGTTATGTGCCCAATGCACAGCCAATTTGGAAAGCTAATTCTATCCAAACCCAATTGTTCAATTCCCAAACGCAGCAATTGGAAACCGTTACTTTAATTCCTTTTGGGAAAACAATTTTACGGCAACTGACTTTTTTGAAGTAAATAACTATTACGAACTACACGACAACATCGAACATCCCACTTTGGTACGCGCCCAGTCGGGTCGTTTGGCAAACCATTTCTCGTGTTCGGGTTGTTCATCGTAAGGCTTTTTAAGGAGTTCGTGCAATTCGTGAATCAAACTAAAATCGTCTTGATTGGCTGCATCAATGGCCAATTGCGCCATGTAATTCCGCAACACATATTTGGGATTTACTCGGTTCATGGCTGCTGCCCGTTCGGCATCCGATTGGGGTTCCAATTCAAGTCGGTCAAGGTAACTTTGGAATGCATCCAACCATGCCGTTGCTACCTCACCCGCACATTGACTCGGCGTATAAAAGGCATCGTTTACTCGTGCCAATGCGGCTTCCGGACTGTCTGTTTTTTGTACGGTAGCCAATAAACGGAAGAAGATGGTATAATCGGTTTCTATTTTTTCTAAACAAGTTAAAAAAGCACCCACCACTTTTTCGTCTGATTCGAGCACAGTGGCGAGTCCGAGTTTATCGCGGTTCATTTGCAAAAAAGCGGCATCAAATTGGCGTCCGTAGGCATTTAAGACCGCTTCCAAGGTTTCGGCGGCACCAATCAACGGATACAACGCATTGGCCAATTGGATGAGGTTCCACAGCGCTACATCGGGTTGGTTGCCATAGGCATAGCGGTGGTGCTGACTGTCGGTGGTGTTGGGTGTCCAGTTGAGGTTGTAGTCTTCCAGCCAACCGTAGGGTCCGTAGTCAATGGTAATTCCGTGCACGGACATGTTGTCGGTATTCATCACGCCGTGTACAAATCCGACGCGTTGCCATTCCACCATCAATTGTAGGGTTTTCTCACTAACGTTTTTAAAAAAGGCGGTATATTTTTCGGGGCCTTCACTCGTAATTTCGGGATGGTACTCGCGAATTACGAAGTCGGCCAACTGTTGGAGTTGTTCCTGTTCTTGGCGCGCGGCGTGGACTTCAAAGCTCCCAAAGCGGAGGAAAGTTGGGGCAACTCGGCACACGACAGCACCTTTTTCATAGTCGGCATTGCCATCATACAGCATGTCGCGAAGCACTTCATCACCGGTTCCGATTAGGGATAAGGAGCGAGAAGTGGGTACGCCCAAATGGTACATCGCTTCGGCACACAAGTATTCCCGAATGGAGGAACGCAATACAGCCAAGCCATCCCCGCGACGGGAATAGGGTGTTTTACCCGCGCCCTTGAGTTGGAGTGTCCACAATTGGTTGTGGTGTTCCACTTCGCCCAAAACAATCGCCCGACCGTCACCCAATTGTCCGGCCCAATTCCCAAACTGATGTCCGGCATAATTCATGGCAAAAGGACGGGTATCGGGATAGACTTCTTTTCCGGAGAAATAGTGTAAAAAGTCAGTGCTTTTGGTGTCGGCTTCTTCCAAACCAATGCTTTCCGCTACTTCGGCAACCGCATGAATAAGATACGGTTTACTGGGTATGCGAGGCGTCACATACGAATAATCCGCTAAGGGTACTTGGCGCACAAAATTCGCGGTTTCCGGGTCGGGGGTGAGTGCCTGTTGAAAGCGTGGGATGAAGTGGAACTTTTTCATGATACAAAGATAGGTTTTTTTGGGCTGCTAAGAATCTGAGCTGCTGAGCTACTGAGCTTTTGGGAGTTTGCAAAAATCAAGCTTTATTCTTTGAATTGTTCAGTCGTTATTTTAATTATCTTTGTGCCACAAACAAACCCAACCCATGATTACCACGGCATTAAAAACCGAATTGGAACACTATTTTGAGTTCTTTCGCAACGGCATTATTGGCATTGACCAAGAATTTGAAACGCCTTTTGGAACCAAACCCTTAATCTATACCGACTGGACGGCGAGTGGCCGATTGTACCGACCCATTGAAGAAAAGTTGATGAATGTGTTCGGACCCTTTGTGGCCAATACCCATACGGAAACGACGGTTTCGGGAACAGCGATGACTTTGGCCTATCATGAAGCCAAGCAAATCATTAAACGTCATGTGAATGCCAATGAAAATGATGTGTTGATCAATACGGGAACAGGGATGACGGGTGTGGTGAACAAGTTCCAACGCATCTTGGGTTTGAAAGTCCCCGAAAACTTAAAAGATTATCTCAATTTACCTACCGAATTAAAACCGGTGGTGTTTGTGTCTCACATGGAGCACCATTCCAATCAAACGTCGTGGATTGAGACCATTGCGGATGTGGTGATTATTCCGGCGAATGAAGACGGTTTGTTTTGTTTGGAACAATTCAAAAAAGTAGTGGCCCAATACGCCGACCGCAGTTTCAAAATTGCTTCGATAACTTCGTGTTCCAATGTTACAGGCATTCGCACGCCCTATCATGAAGTGGCGAAAATCATGCACCAAAACAACGGCGTTTGCTTTGTGGATTTTGCCTGTTCGGGACCCTATGTGCCGATAGATATGCATCCTACCGATCCGGAAGCGTATTTGGATGCGATTTTCTTTTCGCCGCATAAATTCTTGGGCGGACCCGGGACTTCGGGCGTGCTGATTTTCAATCAAAATTTATACAAAAATAATGTACCCGATTGTCCGGGTGGCGGAACCGTGAGTTGGACCAACCCGTGGGGCGAACATAAGTACATTGACAATATTGAAGACCGTGAAGATGGCGGAACGCCGGGCTTTTTACAAGTGATCAAAACCGCTTTGGCGATTCAATTGAAGGAAGAAATGGGCGTGGAGAATATTTTGAAGCGCGAACATGAATTGGTCGACTATATTTTTGAACAATTATCACCCATTGAAAATATTACCTTGTTAGCGGGCCAACACCAAGACCGTTTGGGGGTGATTTCGTTTTATATTCACGATTTGCATTATAATTTGGGGGTAAAAATCTTGAATGATCGCTTCGGCATTCAAACCCGTGGCGGCTGCAGTTGTGCGGGAACCTACGGGCATTATTTATTGCATGTGGATCAAGAAACCTCCCATCATTTGACATGCTCCATTGACGAAGGTGATTTAACCCAAAAACCGGGATGGATTCGCATGTCGATTCACCCCACTACGACTACGGCTGAAATCGAGTATGTCTGTTCGAGCATCATTGAATTGGCAGCTCATCACCAGGAATGGGCAGCGGATTATGTGTACAATCCCAAGAAAAACGACTTTACGCATAAAAATGCTGTTGCGGTAGAGAAGGCGATGGTGCGCAATTGGTTTATTTGAAATTGAAAATTTGAATAGGAAAACTCAGAAGCTCAGTAGCTCAGAAGCTCAGCAACTCAGCCTCTCAGCAGCTACTTCAATAACTTCTTCAACGCTTCATATTCACCCGACTGTCCAAAATCGGCGTCGTTATAGCGTTCGCCAATCATTTGGTGGCGTTGGCAATCGAAACTAATTTTCGCAGAACCGATAAACTTTCCTTTTTCACGGAAGACCAATACATCGGTATACCCTGATTGGCAGGTGGGTTGGATGGGTTTTGAGGGATCGCGTTTGGAGAATAAATGTTCGATTTCTGGGTATAATTTAGGGTCTAAAATTTCCTTTTGGTATCCTAAGATTTCCATGTTTTTGATGAATAAGGTATCCTTAGTTGACACGGGGATATTTCCGGTGACAATTTGCAACAAACCTTGTTCCATTCGGGTTTTGTCTTCTTTGCCAATGATACTGTCTAAAGCCGCTTTGGTGTAGGGAACAGTATAATGTTCGACCTGATCAAATTTAAAAAAAGGTAAATCACCCGTAGGTTCAGTAGTCGCTGATTTTTTACACGAAGTGGCAATCAAAAGGGTGAATAGGGCAAGGACAATTCGTTTCATTGTAAGGATTTTTTATTCGGGTGAAGTTACGAATAATTACGGTTTATCCGAAGTACGAACCGGAAGTGTTTTTCCAATAAAATTATAGGTAACGGTCTGCGAAACTTGAATACACCAAAACCCTTCTTTGTTTTCAAAAAGATAAAAATCGGACGACGGATGTTTATCCAAGCCACAACCGGGTCGATAGCCTTCATAGATAGCATGTAAAACGACACCTTCTTTTTTGATGGTACGGGTGTTGTTGAGGTACACATATTCGTTATCGGTGGCGTAAGGTTGGTACTTTTCGTAAACGAGTTGCGGTACATTTTCAACTACTTGTAATCCATGGTTGCGGTTGTACACATAGGTATGTGTTTTATCAGAGCAATAAGGATAGCCCATCCGAAAAGTGGTGGCATCGGCTTGTGTAATATGGTCGCCCCAATAGATAGCCCCCATGGCTTCCACCAATTTGTAATCATAGATTTTGCAGGGATATAATTTTCCATTAATTGGAGCGATGTGTTGGGTACCGTTTTTAACAAGCGCAAGTTGATTAGGAGCTACATTCGTGTACACTTTATTTTCAAGAATATCATAAACTTGATTACTGTAAGCCAAAAAGCGAGAGGCATAAGCCAAAGCCACCGTTTTATCATTAACCGAAATCGAATAATGAAAAGGAATTTTGCATTGGATTACTTTTTGAAGCTCTTCATCCCATTTACGGTAATAAATCCCTTTTTTATCGTAATAATAATCAGAATGGGGAATTGTGCCAAAGCTTGCTGCATCGAGAGAAAATTCACAAAGTAAGCCCCCTAAATATATTTTTGTTCCCACTTTAATCCAATGATAATTACCGGTTTCCCATATTTTGATGTTCTTACGTGCGGTGTGGGGTATGTTGATTTTGGTAAGGCCGTAGTAAATGTTTTTATGGTCCATTGCATACGATTTTGAAAGGGATTGTAAGGAAGCGGCATCCATCGCAGGAATGGGTTGGAGAGTTTGAAGGTTAAGGACAACCGACTTTGTTTTACCGAGATAATTGTTCACATAGGTTATTGTTTCCCCTTTGTAGCGCAACGGTTCTCCCATTTCATAAATGATTTTCCCGTCGGAAATCCGTGCCTCATTAAGGTAAATAACCGATGCAGGTGCTACATTCGGTAGTTTTTTTCCAAGATAAAACACCTGATTTTTATCTAAAGTATACCGGTCAGCACTGGAATACAACATTTTAAAACTGGCCACATCGATATCTGTAATTTCTTGAGTGTCTAAAAACAAGTGATCGCGGGTCTTCCAATAGTATTTAGTGGGTGCTTTGTATTCGGGATCGCGGCGTTCACCAATTACCTGAAATCCTGTGGTGTCCACGGGAACGAATTGGCCGTCAAAGTAAACGCCTTGGTCATCTAAACCAAATCGGCGCGTGTAATCTTTGGTCGAAAGGCGAAATGTTTTCGGATTGGCGGTTAACACTAGGGATGTTGCAGCATCTTTTTGATAGACTACACGATTGGGTTGGATAATAAATCGCGGACTCACCAAGCCCCGACCAGAAAAAGCAGTGAGTGTGGTGTCTTGCCTAGCGATTTGGAGGGTATCCCCAGTTTGTGCCTTTGCCCAACTTCCCATCAAGAAAACGAATACTAAAAATAAGGATCTCATACAATGAAAGAGGACAAAAGTGAGGAAAAGGTTGGATTACTACTTAATAATTCTTTCTAAAATTTTTAGATTAAACTCTAAACTCTAAACTCTAAACTCTAAACTCTAAACTCTAAATTCTAAAATCTAAATTTAGTTGTTACCAAAACTTCCACCAAGGTTTAATTTCGGGTTCGAGGTAGCCCATCGGATTTTCTACTTTATCAGGAGCATATCCTTTGTGGTACTTCAGAATGGTCAAGAAAAGTGAGAAATATTCTTGGGTTTTGGGGAAGGTTTCATGGAGGTAAAAAGCTGTCAAATTGAGTTGGTCACTGGAAAAAGTCGTGTACCATTCCACCACAAAATCGATGATATGTGGACGTAATTCTTCGTTGTAAGCCCCCAAGCGCAAATAATAATCCAAGGCATGGTTACCGCGTGGAGTTTTTTCAGTGCGAATGATTTTTTCGAGGAATTCGAGCTGCTCTTTTTGGTATTTCGAACCGATAATGGCAGTGATGGCATGCAATAGGGTGTCGCGTAACGGTTTCTCCTCGGTAGCCGCATTTTCTGCCATAAAAATCAAACTGATGGTATTGAAATGTTCTTGTTGTTCTGCATATTTACCATAAATCTCCAGTCCTTCAATGATACTACCGTCTTTGGTTTGTTCATGTTGAAGAAAGGCTTTGGCACCGGTTCTGAGTTCGTGGTAAATTTCCAGGTATTCGGTTGTATTTTCCATACGCTTCAATTAGGGGAGTTGCGGAATTTCTCGGGGATCATTTTTATAAATCTGCTGAAAACCGGCTTGTTCGGTTGGTGTCAACAAGAAAACCGACAAATCATTGGTACCTTCATACAGGAGGTAAAACTGCTCGTTGCAATTTTTAGCTTTCAAAAGAGCATTGATTTTTTTGAAAAAAGTTTTAGGGCCAGTGGTCCAATACGTGCCGTCTTTCAACTCTTCTGATGTATATAATGGGATTTTTTCATTTTGAATTAAAACAGAAAAACTTTTCTCAGCGTCGGGTGCAGGGGCCACTGAAATTTGGATATTTCGTTTGGCCAGCATGCGTTTAATTTGGGTATTGAAAAATTTAAAATCAAATTCGGTCAACGCTTCAGCATCGACGAACGCATATTTGTTGGTATTCTCGTCGTAAATATTGAGTTCGCTCTCCTTTACAGGTTTTTTGGTTTCCGCATAGTTTAAGAAACCGCCCGATAGGAGTTGCTTGTTGAAAGCTTCAGGAGAAAGCGCAGGTTGATTCGCTAATGAATCGCTAACCGAAGTCGTTGCTTCTGTAACGGATTCTTGGGTTTTGGATTGGCAACTCAAGAGCACACTTAGTGTTGCTAGGAGGACTGTTTTTTTCAAAAGAAAAGGATTATTGGACGCGTAAAAATACGAATTCTCGCTAATCAAAACTTTTTAATTCATTCATAAAGGCTCTTAAATTGTCTTCTTTGGAATTGTACGTGATGGGAATACTAAGTTTGTCCAATTGTATAGCTTTTAAATCTTTGGTTAAAAGTAGTTTTTGTAAATCGGGTGTGATTTTAATTTCTAAGGCGTATTGTTGGCTGTCATTGATGGTTTCTTCCAGGTGAATAAAATTCCATGCAGTTAATTTCACTACCGATTTATCCTCAAAAAGCAATTGGATTTGTGTCACTTTTGTATTTTTTAAAAAAGTCACCAGCACCATTTTCTTTTCAATAATCTTGGCTTTATTCATTTCAAAACGCAGTTCGAGTTGGGTATTCGGGTGCGTTAATTCCATCACCATATCGATGCGGTCTCCGGGTTCGCGGATATCGGCTTGACTAAAAAGAAGTTGGGTCAACAGGAAAGTAAAAACAAATACAAAAGTGCGCATAACGGTTGGTTTTTTGGTATAACGCATTTTTTGTACGAAAAGTATGTAGAAGCTGCTAAGAGACTGAGCCGCTATGCCACTGAGTAAAATAGTGATCAGTTTTTAGTAATCAGTGATCAATGATCAGTTTTGTGTGTATAAACTGCGCAGCAATCTTCAATTGGAAGTAGATCCTCATTTGATAGAAATGCCACAATGCTCCATAAAAAAAGCAGCCGAAGCTGCTTGTGATTATACGTGAACGGTCCATCCAAACGGGTCGTCTTCGAGTTTGTATTGGATGTTGGTTAATTTTTCTTTTAAGAACAACGCCATAGGTTGGTCCTGTGGAGTCAATTCATAATAATGCTCTTGGTATTGGAAGCCTTTGATCGGACTCACGACTGCGGCTGTACCGGCACCAAACATTTCTTTTAAACTACCGTCTTGCGCCGCTTTCACGAGTTCGTCAACGGTTAGCGAACGCACGTCCACTTGAATTCCCTCTTTTTGTGCGATATCCAATAGCGATTTACGGGTTACACCGTCTAGAATTCGTTCACTGGTTGGAGCTGTAATGAGTGTATCGTTGATACGGAAAAACACATTCATGGTGCCCGCTTCTTCCAATTTAGTGTGCGTGGCATCATCGGTCCAAATGATTTGTTGGAACCCTTGTTCGTTGGCCAATTTGGTTGGGTAAAACTGAGCAGAATAGTTTCCGGCTGCTTTGGCCGCACCAATACCGCCGTTGGCTGCCCGACTGTAATGTTCGGCGATGATTACTTTGACTTCTCCCGAATAATACGATTTCGCAGGCGAAAGAATAATCATAAAACGGTATTGTGTGGAAGGTTGCGCAATTACTCCAGATCCAACAGCAATCATAAACGGACGGATGTACAAAGAATTTCCATTACCGCCTTTTACCCACTGTTCTTCCATGGCCACTAATTGTTTAAGTCCGCCAATAAAAATATCCTCAGGTACCTCAGGCATGGCCAATCGGGTAGCCGATTTATTAAAGCGATCCATATTTTGATCGGGACGGAACAACCATACTTGATTGTTGGCATCACGATAGGCTTTCATTCCTTCAAAAATGGCTTGTCCGTAATGGAAAACCTTGGCAGAGGGATCAATTAGAAAGGGTTCGTAGGGTTTAATTACAGGTTTTTGCCATTGCCCTTCTTTGAAATCACAAACCAACATGTGATCGGTGAAAGTATTTCCAAAAGTAAGATTGTCAAAATCTACTTGGGCAATTTTTGAGTGGGACGCTTTTATAATGTCAATCTCGGGTGTGTTTTCTGTATTCATCGTAATCATTTGGCCCCGTTTTAAAGGGGATAATAAGCAGTTCGTGTGTTGTTTTGGTTTTCGGCTAAGCTAGTAAAAAAAAGGATAAGTTGGCATAGCCTACACGGAATATGTTGCGGATTGCGACTATAATTTTGATTCTGTTTAAATTAATCAAAAAAAAGGGCAGAAATAGAGCCTATTTTCGATAAGATGATAACTTTGTATCCAATTAAACATTTTAACCATGAAAAAAATAGGAATTCTGTTGGTAGCAGCCTTGTTGATTGTAGGTGTTTCCATTTCAGCACAAGAAAAACAAAAGAAAACAAAAAAGGCGCAATCGGCCTATAATGCGGAAGATTATAAGCTGTTCGGTGATAAATTTGAAATGAAAAATGTGTTGAGCGAAAAGCAAATGTTGAAAAAATACAAAGGATTGAAAAAAGGCGATACGTTAACTGTTGTTTTCAAATCGAAAATCAATTCTGTTTGTAAAAAGAAAGGCTGTTGGATGCGTTTGGATTTGGGAGGAAAAGAAGAATCGTTTGTACGTTTTCAAGACTACGGATTTTTTGTACCCTTAAATGCCGATAATTCAGAAGCCATTGTAAAAGGGAAAGCTTTTGTGGATGTGGTTTCCGTTGAAGAACAAAAGCATTATGCAAAAGACGGAGGCAAATCCAAAGAAGAAATTGCTAAAATCACCAAGCCTGAAATTACCTATGCCTTCACTGCTACGGGTGTTTATTTGAAAAAATAAGGATGAAATTACGTTTATTAGTTTTTATCACTATAAGTACTCTTTTTTCTTGTCAAAAGAAAGAGGAAACCGTTAAAAAGGAAGCTCCCAAAAAAGAAGCATGCGCAAAACCTAAAGTGACCAAAGATGCTGACGGTTTTGAAATGTATGAGATGACCGAAATGGCAGCGTTAATGGAGCAAATGTATGTGGATAACAAACGGTTACGCGAGCGAATTATCAAAGGCGAAACGGTGGGAAGTTTTCCCGACCATTATTTGAAAATCCATACGGCTGAGATGACCGATCCTTCAGAGAATGATGCGTTTTTTAAAGCAAGAGCCAAAGCGTATATTGAGGCCCAGCAGCTTTTATACAAGGATTCCAAAAATGCGAAGGAACATTTTAATGCGGGCATCGATGCCTGTGTACAATGCCATGAACAGAAGTGTGGCGGACCTTTAGTTCGGATTAAAAAATTATATATCAAATAGTGAAACGCGAAATTGTACAAACCGGTGACGGTTCGACCACCATTCATTTACCCGAATGGGAAGAGAGTTACCATTCCAAACACGGTGCCGTACAAGAAGCCTATCACGTTTTTGTACACAGCGGACTTTCGTTATTTGACGGGAAGTCCGTTGCTGTTTTAGAGATTGGCTTTGGCACCGGACTCAATACTTTCATCACGTGGATCGAACACCAAAAGCGCCAACAAACGATTGATTATGTGGGAGTAGAAGCCTATCCCGTACTGCCTGAAGAAGCGGCTTTAATGAATTATCCTTCGGCGTTGCAAGCATTGGAACAGCAGTTTATTTTTGAACAAATGCATGCGATGGAGTGGGAGAAAGCGGGTAAAGTCTCGGAACAATTTACGTTAACCAAGCGCCAACAATTTTTTCAAGATATTGCTGATGTCGACCGTTTTGATTTGGTGTATTTTGATGCCTTTGGTTTTCGGGTCCAACCTGAATTGTGGGATGTGGCTATTTTTCAAAAAATGTTTACCGCATTGCGAAAAGGTGGCGTTTTGGTAACGTATGCGTGTCGGACCTCCATTAAAAAGGCCATGTTGGAAGTAGGCTTTGAAGTCGAAAAATTACCGGGCGCTCCTGGAAAGCGCGAAATGTTAAGAGCATTTAAAAAATAAGTTAAATCGATAAACGGTAATAAAAAAATACTATTTTTGATATACGATTAATTCTAACCGTGACGTTCTTATCCCAAAACTACTTGAAGTCTAACCACAAAAACTTGTAAGACTATGCCAAGAGCTATTTACGAATTTACCAAATCGGTATTGGAGCGCGTAAGTTTTGATGCCGTTCTTTTTTGTAAAGAATTGGAAAAAGCGGTTCGGGTACTTTTACCTTACGAAGTGGAAGAACTCACCCAATGGGTCCTTCAATTTACGGAAGAAAAACCGGAACTAAGACATTGTGTACGGAGTATTAATACATAAAACTAAAGGGAGCTTAAACGGCTCCCTTTTTTTATTCAAGAATTACATTTTGTAGGAAAAAAGCCCTTAATTTCAAGTAACAATGCATTTCATCGATTATATATACTTTTAAACGGTATTTTTTTTAAAAAACATTTGGTAGTTTAAAACTAACCACTTACATTTACATCACCCAATCTATCATAAACTTAACCTTAAATCTAAATGCTATGCCCAGATTGATTTACGATTACACGAAATCAGAATTGGAGCGTGTAAGCCTCAGCCCTGATCGTTTCAGAAGAAAGTTGAAAAAGGCGGTGAGTAACCTCTTGCCTTATGAAATGGAATTATTACAAAAGTGGTTGGTATTCTATACCGACAACCGACCGGAATTGAGGCAATGCATATCAGAATTACAAAGTGATCATAAGGGAGTCTGTTAGGACTCCTTTTTTTATTTTACCGGTTTCGGACTCACAATTTGTACGTTTTGAAAAACGATGGCTCCTTTTACCACGCCTGCAATCGTACTGCGTAAGGCATCAATGATATGAATTTTCAATTCGTTTTTTGGATAAATCAAACTCACTTCGCGTGCCGGTTTGGGTTCGTTGAAATGACGCAATTTAACTTTATCGGATTCTTTTAAATCAAGAGTATGCAAGTAGGGAAGGAGTGTAGTGCCTAATCCTTCATCCGCAAGTTTGATTAAAGTTTCAAAACTGCCACTTTCCAATTGAAAGCGTGCAGCTTCTGCATTATCCGAACGTTTGCATAAATTCAACACATTGTCCCGGAAACAATGTCCGTCCTGCAACAAAAGTATTTCGTCTAAATTAAGGTCACTGATTTCAATTTCTTTTTTGTTGAAATGGTTGTGCCCTTCGGGAATGTAAGCCACAAAAGGTTCGAAATACAACACAATTTCCTTGATTTTTTCTTCGTTCAATGGCGTAGCAGCAATGGCGGCATCCAAATGACCGTTATTCAATTTGAAGATGATATCTTCCGTATTGAGTTCTTCAATCACCAATTTGACTTTCGGATATTTTTTGATGAAATTGTTCAAAAACATCGGAAGCAGCGTAGGCATGATGGTGGGGATAATCCCTAATCGAAATTCGCCACCTACAAACCCTTTTTGTTGATCGACAATGTCCTGAATGCGATCGGCCTCATTGACAATATTTTTGGCTTGATTGACAATTTTTTGCCCGATTTCCGTGAGTTGGATGGGTTTTTTACTGCGATCAAAAATGAGAATACCCAATTCGTCTTCAATTTTTTGAATTTGCATGCTCAACGTAGGTTGGGTCACAAAACATTTTTCAGCCGCTAATGTGAAGTTTTTATGTTCGGCAACAGCGAGTACATATTGTAATTGGGTAATGGTCATCTGAATAGTAAATTTTGATGCAAATATAAAAACTATCAATTTATTTTATAGTTATTTCCTTTCTTTTTTAAGATAATTTTGGCCTAGACAAAGAAGTTTAAAAGCTACCTTTAGGAATAGTATTACTTATCATTAAATAACAACAACATGAAATTAAATAGTTTGGGTTTACCCAAAAAAGAAACCGAAATTTTAGTAGCCGAATTGAATATTTTATTGGCGAATTTTCAAGTGTATTATCAAAATTTACGCGGTTTGCATTGGAATATTCGCGGCAAACGTTTTTTTGATTTGCATCTAAAATTTGAAGAGTTATACAATGATAGTCAGTTGAAAGTTGACATGATTGCAGAGCGTATTTTAACTTTAGGAGGAACACCCTTGCACACTTTTGAAGCGTATGTGAAAAATAATCGCTTGCCGGTAGGACATGAAGTTTCCAAAGACGAACAAGCCATACATTTGATTTTGGAATGTTTGCCTCTTTTGTTAAAAATTGAACGAGTCATTTTAAAACAAGCGGCGGATATTGAAGATGAAGGTACCAACAGTATGATGAGTGATTTCATTGCCGAGCAAGAAAAAACGATTTGGATGTTAAGTGCTTGGGCCGAACAAGAAATATAAATCGCATTAAATACAAAATAGCCTTTCTTATGTCAAAAGATTGGCTATTTTTGTTTTTGTGAAACGTTTAACGCTACTTTTAGTATTTCTTTTTGTTGCCTTTCTTTCAACTCCTACTGTGGTGAAGTTGATTGAAAAGAAAGCAGACGTTTCCCAATTTTATAATTTTTCGGAAGAAGAAGATGATGTGATTTGTTTTACTGTTTTTTCTTTGGATGTAAAAGAAAGCAATTTGTCTCAATTCGAATTTACCATTGAAGAAAAGGCACTACTACTTTTAGTTGAAAATCAACAGCGGCATGATAATGTCGCGGATGAAATCTTTTTGCCACCTCCCGAAATGGTCTAATACACCCATGGAATTTTTTCCAAACCAACCTGTATTAACCATTTTTTTATTGAGGTATGTCAAAAACATCCACCATTTTATCCCATCTAAAAACTGATTTTTCATCAGGATTAGTTGTATTTCTTGTCGCACTTCCTTTGTGTTTAGGAATTGCATTAGCCAGTGGCGCTCCATTATTCTCCGGTATAATTTCTGGAGTTATAGGGGGAATTGTTGTGGGTTTATTAAGTAATTCACATTTGAGCGTTTCGGGACCGGCAGCCGGTCTAACAGCCATTGTCCTTTCAGCAATATCAGAGTTAGGAACCTTTGAACTATTTCTTACTACGGTAGTTTTGGCAGGCTGTATACAATTGGTATTGGGATTTATTAAGGCAGGAACGATTTCGAATTATTTTCCCAACAATGTCATCGAAGGTATGCTGGCGGGAATTGGTGTGATTATATTTTTGAAACAAATACCTCACGCAGTTGGTTATGATCCTGATTTTGAAGGGGATGAAGCGTTTTTTCAGAGTGATGGACAAAATACATTAAGTGAATTATTTGCGGTATTCAATCACGTGCATTTTGGTGCAATAGCTATAGCGCTAATTTCATTGCTTCTTCTTACGCTTTGGCCTAAAATTAAACCACTACAAAAATTTAAATTTATCCCACCCGCTTTAGTTGCTGTGCTCTTTGGAATAGTTATTAATGTTTTTTGGACACAAGATGGGTCTAGTTTGGCAATTTCAGGCGATCATTTAGTACAATTACCTGTACCTGATTCTATAGAAGCGTGGAAAACGACCTTTAAAACCCCCGATTTTAGTCAGTTAGGGAATTCTAAATTATGGGTAATAGCATTCACGATAGCTGTTGTAGCTTCAATAGAGACGTTGTTGTGTATTGAAGCTGCCGATCGGATGGATATTTATAAGCGATACACCAACACCAATTTAGAATTAAAAGCACAAGGCATTGGAAATATCTTGAGTGGATTGATCGGAGGATTGCCAATGACATCGGTAGTAGTGCGCACTTCAGCTAATGCGGCTTCAGGAGCCAGAACTAAAATGTCGGCCATCATTCATGGGATTTTATTATTATTATGTGCGGTTATCATTCCAAAATACCTTAACATGATTCCCAAAGCCACTTTGGCTGCGGTACTATTATTAGTTGGCTATAAATTGGCCAATCCCAAAATGTTTTGGCATTTCTATAAGCGCGGTATTTTTCAATATATTCCTTTTGTAGCGACATTTTTAGGCGTAGTTTTTACCGATTTATTGAAAGGTGTAGCCTTGGGTTTGATCATCAATATTCTCTTTATTCTTTGGGGAAATATGAAACAAGCTTACGTATTTCGTGCAGTTAATTATAAAGAAGGCGATATAATACATATTGACTTGGCACAAGAAGTTTCTTTTTTAAATAAAATGGCCATCAAAAATACGTTGAATAACTTGCCCAAAGGTTCACAAGTCGTAATTGATGCTTCAAATACCGTTTATATCGCGCATGATGTGCAAGATTTAATCCGTGAATTTTATGAAATTAAGTCGGTTGAAAAAGGAATAAGTGTCCAACTTATCGGATTCAAAGATGCATATGATTTGGAAAACACACAGACAACTTCAGTAAAAATTGAGCAGAAATACAATGTTCAACGCCGACGCATGGAACCCATCACAAAACAGGAAGAGTAGCAGCTTGTTTTATATCATTCCTAAATTATTTTCATTTATTCGATTGGTGAATACCATAAAGTGAAACGCTACATTTACATACACACTTAACACTCTCTAAAAATTGACAACATGAGCGACGATTTTTACAAAAAAATTTTAGACAACAACAAAAAATGGGTCGAGGACCAATTAGCAATCGATCAAGATTATTTTAAAGATTTATCCAAAGGACAACAACCTCCATTATTATGGATTGGATGTTCGGATAGCCGTGTACCTGCCAACGAAATTATCGGTGCCAAGCCCGGCGAAGTATTCGTTCACCGTAACATTGCCAATATGGTAATCCATAGTGACATGAACATGCTTAGCGTGTTGGATTATGCTGTTAACGTATTGAAAGTGAAGCATGTTATTGTCTGTGGTCACTACGGTTGTGGCGGTGTTTTGGCATCTATGGGTAATCAATCAATTGGTTTGATTGATAACTGGATTCGCCATATCAAAGATGTTTACCGTTTGCACGAGGACTATTTAAATAGTATTGAAGATCACGAAGAGCGTTTCAATAAATTTGTGGAAATCAATGTGCAAGAACAAGTGTTTGATTTGGCCAAAACATCAATCGTACAAGGGGCTTGGCGAAATGGTCAAAACTTAACCCTACACGGATGGGTCTATGGATTGAATTCAGGCTATGTAACTGATTTGGATGTCAACCTAACGTCAAATGCAGACTTGGATGAAGTCTACCGCTTAAAATTCTAATCATCTAGGTTTTCATTGAAAGCCGATGGCAATAACTGGGGAATAAATTTAATTAGGATTGGTAATAGTAAACTTCCCCCTGGAAGTAGAAAAATGGTGAGCGACGGAACGCTTTTGCAGATGTCTAGTAACTGTTTTTTTACTTTCTTTTTTTCTTCCGCATCCAAATCCCTTTGGGTAGATTTCGCCAACAATTGCATCAATTCTTTACTTTCTCGAATTTCCTGCGTCAGTCGTTTTTTATTTCTTTTGATAAGGAAAATAACACTTTGCGTCGTTTGGTCGTAAAAATGTTTGACGGGATGGGAGTAGTTAAAGTAGTGAATGTCCTTTTTATGGGTACTGATAAACGCATCTGTGAAGTCAATTGCTTTTTCTGTAACCGTTTCAGCAATACCCAAATATTCGCCCAAAGCAAATAAAAAATAGCGTTCTTCATTGTCCATTTGACCGTCACTCCATAACGAAAGTGTGGCAATATCCAATAAATACAACGCTTCCATGGGTTGGGTAAACGCTTCCAACGCCAATTGGTCCAAGGACGTTATTTTTACCTTTGAAAATTGGGTATAGCGCACCGAGGCTTCAAACAATTTAATCAATAAATCATCGTGAGCTGATTTTTGGGTTTTGACTTGTAAAACCAACGAAACCAGACCCATTAAGGTTTCTTCAAACCGTTTTAAGTACTTTTCAGGAAGTTTTCCTTTTTGTAAATAATGTTCAAAGGCCAAGACATCGATAAAAAGTAACGCATTGGTGATGATGTGGGAAAAGTTCTTCCGTAATATGTCTTTGTTGGTTTGCACGCGCCCGTCAATATAATCTTCAAGTTTCTGACTGGCGTTTGCGGGCAGTATTTTTTGCAATAAATCCCCAAAACCACTCGGTGACATTTCTTTGTAAAATCCGAGTGCTTTTTGAGTAAAATCAGTCGTGTCAGGATTATTTACAGTTGAAAAGTAGAGCTCATACAATGCATTGAGTAAGGCGACCTTCGAGATTTCTTCAGAATCCCATTGACTCAATTCTTCGGTATTTATACCTGAAATTTGGATACAATGTCCATAAATAAACCCACTGGAACGAAGATTTTCATACCACGAAATAGGGTCAAAAGAACCTATCGCACTGGTCTTTGTGCGTTCAATGAGAAATTTATCAATCCAGCCGTGCGCAGACGGGTTTATCATGGTGCCATTATTGAATACTGTAAAAGTACAGTTTTCCGCGAGTAAATTTAGAAGTTGCCCCGTGATTTAATGTTCTGTTCACACAAACGCACGATTTCTGCAATGCGGTTTTCTCGGGTTTCTGGTCGTTTGGCCTGATTGAGCCAGTACAAATAGCTTTTGCGGTAGGTTTTACTGAATTGCGTAAAATGCGAATGTGCTTTCTCATTTGCGTCAAAAGCGGCTTTTAAATCAGCAGGAATTTCTAAATTTTCCACCGCATCCAAGGATTCCCAACTGCCGTTTTCTTTGGCTAAAGCAATTATTTTTTTACCACTTTCATGCAGTAGATCTTTTGCCTCTAATTCTTCGATGTACGATTTGTTTACCTTACTCCACACACTTTTGGCTTTGCGTGGAGTAAACAATTGGCGACGGCGTTCCTCGTCCATTTTCTTTACCGTTGAATCAATCCAACCATAACAAATGGCCACTTTCACGGCTTCTTCCCATCGCATACTGGGTTGGGTACTACTGACTTTGTAGAAAATGAGATAGGCCCGATTTTCCTTGTTGTGATTTTTTTCGAGCCAATCGCGCCATGCTTCTGCTGTTGCAAAATAATAGTGGTCTTTTTCTAAAGTCATTCTTACTTTATAATTCCGGCACAAGCCACGCGACCGCCTGCATTTCCTGTGGGTTGGGTTACAAAATCATCGGCTTTGTCGTGTACAATCAAACCTTTGTTCAAAATATCTTTATTGGGATCACCACAGCCGATGCACCACTGATCCGTAGAAAAAGTCACGGTTGCTTCTCCTTGATTATTAGCAGTAAAATTGCCAATATCGCCTTTATGGTGTTCGGCATCGCCCCATTTTCCATGTTTCACATGCGTCGGATTCCAATGACCACCCGCTGATGTCGCATCACCCGCAGAACAATCAGCTTTTTCATGAATATGAATCGCATGCACACCCGGTTTGAGTCCGGTGATTTTCGCTTCCAAAGTAACTACTCCTTTTTTCTCCGTAAACGTAGCGGTACCGTTCACCTGACTGTTACTCTTGGGTTCGAGGGCAATTTTTACACTGTTTTCGGGGGTGTTGGCTGACTTACAAGCTACGATAATTGCGGTTAGTAGCGCTGCGGTAAGAATTACTTTTTTCATACGAATCATTTTTACCAAAGATACAGTTTTCTAATTTTTCCTATTCTAAAAATTCGGTTAAAAAGAAAACCGTCCTCCTAAGAAGACGGTTTTCAAACAATTAAACGTAACTAATAATTAGAAACAATAGCCATTTTCTGCAATGAGTTTTTCCGCAATAGTTTCGCGTAAAGCCACTACATTAGGCATATTGGTATATTTGGTAAAACGGCGTAAGCCCATTAACATCATGCGTTGTTCATCGCCTTCAGCAAATGAAATAATGCCTTCTTTTCCTTTGGTGTACACTGTGTCAACGGCATTGTATAAATACAATTGGGCCATAGCAATTTGCTCTTTACAACTTTCCGCACCATTTTTCTTTGCCATTTTTTCTACACGTAAAACAGTACTTTCCGACATATAAATTTCGATTAACATATCCGAAGCGGCCATCAACAATTGTTGGTGTTTTTCTAAATCGGGACCGTATTTTTGAACAGCCGCACCTGCCACCATCAAAAAGGCTTTTTTCAATTTGCCAATGATTTCCTTTTCTTCACTAAACAATTCTGAATAATCAGGGGTGTCAAACGATGGAATGCCCATTAATTCTTCTTGCACTTTCATGGCAGGCGTAATCAAATCCACATGCCCTTTCATGGCTTTTTTGATCAACATGCCCACTGAAAGCATGCGGTTGATTTCATTGGTTCCCTCGTAAATACGGGCAATACGAGCATCACGCCAAGCACTTTCCATCGGTGTATCTTCTGAGAAACCCATACCGCCATAGACTTGGATACCTTCGTCAGCACAGTTTTGGGCATCTTCAGAAACGGCTACTTTAAGAATCGAACATTCAATTGCAAATTCTTCAACCCCTTTTAATTCGGCTTCTTGATGGGATGATCCTTCGCTTTCGCGAATGGCAATACGGTTTTGGATGTCATGCGCTGCGCGATAGGTCGCACTTTCTCCGGCAAACGCAGAAGTCGCCATGTTGGCTAATTTTTGACGAATCGCTCCAAAAGAAGCAATCGGAACATTGAACTGGAAACGCTCATTCGCATAACCAACAGCATTATTAGCCAAACGACGTTGTGCATCCAAACAAGCCGCTGCTAATTTGATGCGACCCACATTCAAGGCATTCATGGCGATTTTGAATCCTTCGCCACGACCGGCCAACATGTTTTCAACGGGCACTAAGGTTTCGTTGAAAAATACCTGACGGGTAGAGGAGGAGCGAATCCCTAATTTGTGTTCTTCTTCTCCTAACGAAATTCCGTTATTCGGGTCATTTTCTACAATAAATCCGGTAATGTTTTTATCGTCTTCAATGCGTGCAAACACAATGAAAAGGGAACAAAATCCGGCATTGGAAATCCACATTTTTTGACCTGTAATTTTATAATGTTTGCCATCTGCCGTTAATTCCGCTTTGGTTTTTCCAGAATTCGCATCGGAACCAGCACCCGGTTCGGTCAAGCAATACGCACCAAACCATTCGCCAGAAGCCAACTTAGGAACGTATTTTTTCTTTTGCTCATCAGTTCCATACAAGGTAATCGGCATCGTACCAATTCCGGTATGCGCACCAAAAGCAGTAGAAAACGAACCGGTCGCTCCTGAGATGTAGTCACATACCAAACAGGTATCAACAAATCCCATTCCGAGACCGCCGTATTCCGCTGGAACCGCCACACTCAAAAAGCCCATTTCTCCCGCTTTGCGCATCACTTCTTCGGTGAAAGCATAGTCTTTTTGTTCGAAGCGAACTTTATTCGCCCAAATTTCTTTGTCTACGAATTCTTTTACAGAATCACGCATCATTACTTGTTCATCTGAAAAATCTTCCGGCGTAAAGATGTTTTCACAAAGGGTTTCTTTTACGAGGAATTGGCCGCCTCTTGTAATATCTGCCATGATAGGATATTTTAAATTTTAAATTTTATTTTAGAAAAAAGAAGAAAGAAGCAAGAGAAAAGACTAAGAACTAAGCTTAGTAATAAGACCACTAATCATTTTTTGTAATTCGATGATTTTGTTTTCTATTTCAATTGTTTTTTCTTCGGTTAAATATTTTTTTTGATTTGCTATTAATAATTGCGTTTGTAATTCAAATGAAGACCCCAAACTAATATTCAAAAAATGAACAAAATGGTGGTCACCACGATTAGAGCCTTCGGCAATGTTTGAAGGAATTGATACAGCAGCACGATTCATTTGACTGGCCAAACCATAATTTTCAAACTTTGGAAATTCTAAACAAATCGAGTGAATATCAAAAGTGATTTCCATCGAAAGTGTCCAAATTTTCAAGTTTTTAAAATTATGTTTCATACATTTTTGATACTCTTTCTTCTTGCTTCTTTGCTCTTTCTTCTACAATAACTCATAAATTCCCGCTGCGCCTTGTCCCGTTCCTACACACATCGAAACAATACCGTATTTGCTGCCGCGTTGTTTCATTTCGTCAAAGAGTTGGACCGAAAGTTTGGCGCCAGTACAACCCAGTGGGTGACCCAAAGCAATCGCACCACCATTGACATTCACGATTTCTGGATTGATGTCCAATTCGCGGATTACAGCCAACGACTGGGAAGCAAAAGCTTCGTTCAATTCAATCAGGTCGATGTCTTTCAATTGCAATCCCGCTTGCTGTAAAGCTTTCGGAATTGCTTTCACCGGACCGATACCCATAATTCGGGGTTCGACACCCGCTGCGGCATAACTCACCATACGAGCGATGGGCTCGAGGTTGAGTTCTTTCACCAAGGCTTCACTCATAATCATCACAAAAGCTGCACCGTCACTCATTTGCGAAGCATTACCTGCGGTTACACTTCCGTCAGCGGCAAATACGGGACGTAATTTGGCCAATGCTTCAAGATTGGTATCGGCTCTCGGACCCTCATCTTGAGTTACCGTATAATTTTTGGTTTCTTTTTTACCCGCTTCATTGATGAAAGTATGTTCAACAGTAATGGGCACAATTTGATTGGCAAAACGACCTTCTTGTTGGGCTTTGATCGCTTTTTGGTGGGATGCATAAGCAAAAACATCTTGATCTTCGCGGGAAACATTGAACTGCTTCGCAACCGCTTCAGCGGTGAGTCCCATGCCCCAGTAATAATCTTCATGTCCAGCGGCTGCCACTTTGTAATCGGGAGTAGGTTTGTACCCGCCCATCGGAATGTAGCTCATGCTTTCAGCACCACCCGCGATGATACAATCGGCCATGCCACTCTGAATTTTCGCCACTGCCATACTGATAGTTTCCACACCCGAGGCGCAATAACGGTTCACGGTTACCCCAGGAACATCGGTCACTTTTAATCCCATTAAGGAAATTAATCGCCCCATGTTGAGACCTTGTTCCGCTTCGGGCATGGCATTACCTACCATCACATCATCGATGCGGGAACGGTCAAAATCGGGTAATTGTTGCATTAAATATTCTATGGTTTCCGCTGCCAATTCATCCGGACGTTTGAATCGGAATAGACCTTTCGGGGCTTTCCCTACTGCGGTGCGGTATCCTTTAACGATATAAGCTGTCTTCATTATTAGTAAGAATTTTATTGAGAAGAAAGATCATTTGCATTGCAAGAAAAAAGACCGTTTCACTGAAAGAGACATCTTTTTTCTTTCTTCTTTCCTCTATTATCTAATTACGTAGTGGTTTTCCTTTGGTCAACATAAACTGAATACGTTCTAACGTCTTGCGTTCGGTACACAAACTCAAGAACGCTTCTCGTTCGATATCCAATAAATACTGTTCAGAAACCAAAGTTGGTTCCGATAAGTCCCCACCAGCCATTACGTAGGCCAGTTTATTCGCAATTTTGCGGTCGTGTTCCGAAATGTACTGACCGGCCACCATTTGATCGGTGCCCACCAAGAACATCCCAAGCGCTTGTTTTCCGAGTACTTTTATGTCTTTGCGTTCGACCGGTTGGGTATAGCCTTGCTCGGCCATTTGCAACGCAATTTGTTTCGCCGTAGCAATTTGTCGATCGCGGTTCACTACCACGATATCTTTTCCTTTTTGTAAAATACCAAGGTCAAAAGCTTCGTAGGCAGAAGTCGCCACTTTTGCCATCCCAATGGTTAAGAAATACTCTTGTAACACATTCAATTCCACATCGTTTTTACGGAATAGGTCGGCAGCACGCAAGGTCATTTCTTTGGATCCACCACCACCTGGGATTACCCCAACACCAAATTCTACCAATCCGATATAGGTTTCTGCAGCAGCGACGACGCGGTCAGCGTGTAAAGTCATTTCACATCCACCACCTAAAGTCATACCGTGTGGCGCCACAACTACAGGAATCGAAGAATAGCGGCAACGCATCATTGTATTTTGGAACAGTTTGATGGCCCTATTCAATTCGTCGTATTCTTGTTCGACCGCCATCATGAAAATCATCCCGATGTTGGCACCCACGGAAAAATTAGCCCCTTGATTACCAATGACTAATCCGTGGTATTCTTTTTCGGCCAAATCAATGGCTTTGTTGATTCCGGTTAAAACGCCACCGCCAATAGTATTCATTTTGGAGTGGAATTCTAAGTTCAAAATCCCGTCACCCAAATGGAAGAGCGTGCAATCGCTGTTGCCCCATACTTTTTGGGTGTCGCGAATATTATCGAGGATGATAAAGCTTTCTTGGCCTGGTTTTTTGATGTATGCTTTAGAAGCACTATCATAGAAATAGGTTGCTCCATTTTTTACGGTGTAAAATGAAGTCGAACCCGAAGCGATCATTTCGTTGACCCAAGCGGCGGGTTGGTAGCCTTCGTTTTGCATGATTTCAATCGCCTTCGCTACTCCGATGGCATCCCAAATTTCGAACGGACCATTTTCCCAACCGAAACCGGCTTTCATGGCATCGTCAATTTTGTATAACTCGTCAGAGATTTCGGGAATACGGTTGGATACATAAGCAAACATGGCGGCAAAATTCTTACGGTAGAAATCACCTGCTTTGTCTTTTCCTTTTACTAAAACTTTGAAACGATCAATTGGTTTATCAATGGTTTTGGTGAGTTCCAACGTGGCAAACGATGCTTTTTTATTGGGACGGTATTCCAAGGTATCCAAATCCAACGAAAGAATATCTTTGCCTTCTTTTTTATAAAACCCTTGCTTAGTTTTGCTGCCCAACCACTGGTTTTCCATCATTTTCTGAATGAACTCGGGCAATTGGAACAAATCGTGTGCTTCATCGTTCGGACAGTTGTCGTATAACCCATTGGCCACATGCACTAAGGTGTCAAGACCCACAACATCGACGGTACGGAAAGTAGCCGATTTCGGGCGACCAATCACGGGACCAGTTAATTTGTCCACTTCTTCGATGGTCAAGCCTAATTCTTTGACTTGGTGGAACAAACTCATGATGCCGAATATTCCGATACGATTCCCGATGAAGGCAGGCGTATCTTTAGCGATGACGGATGTTTTTCCAAGGAATTTAGAACCGTATTCAAATAAGAAGTCAATCACCTCCGGACTCGTTTGCGGTCCGGGAATAACTTCAAATAATTTTAAGTAGCGCGCGGGGTTGAAAAAGTGCGTCCCACAGAAATGCGCTTGGAAGTCGGAACTACGTCCTTCACTCATAAAGTGAATCGGAATCCCTGACGTGTTTGAAGTTACCAAAGTACCCGGTTTACGGTACTTGTCGATTTGCTCGAACACCAATTTTTTGATATCCAATCGTTCTACTACCACTTCAATCACCCAATCACAAGTAGCGATTTTGGCCATGTCGTCGGTCGTATTTCCCGTTGTGATGCGGGAAGCAAACTTCTGACTGTAAATCGGGGAGGGGTTGGATTTCAAGGCATTCGCCAAGTGGTCGTTGACAATACGGTTACGAACTGCTTTGTGTTCAAGTGTTAATCCTTTTTTCTCTTCCATCGGCGTGAGTGCATTGGGCGCAATATCCAAGAGCAAAACTTCAAGTCCGATGTTCGCAAAATGGCAGGCAATGCCCGACCCCATAATTCCGGATCCCACGACAGCCACTTTTTTAATAATACGTTTCATAGAGGTGCTATGTTGTTTGTTTAAAAAATCTTTTTTTCGGCAATCAAATCATTAATGATATCGGTCACTTCCATGAAGTGTTTGAGTTGTTCATCCGAAATATGTTTTCGAATACTTTCATTAAAGCGCAACACGGTATTTTTCGATAATTCCCGTTTTTCTTTTCCTTCTTCGGTCAAAAAAATCAAAACTCCCCGTCCATCATCAGGATTTTTCTCTCTGTAAATCAATCCACGATCTTCCAATGTTTTTAGGGTTCGTGTCAAACTCGTGGGTTCCATCCCCATACGGTTACTAATGTAGGAGGAAGGCGTTCCTTCTTCTTTATCGATACTGAGTAGTGCAAAACCTACTGCCATCGAGGCATCATATTTAGATGCTTCTTCATTATACATTCGTGCAACGGCTTGCCAAGTAGCGCGTAATGCATAGTCTATTGTTTTTTCTTTCATAAAGGTTAGGTTACGAAATCGATTTCAAAAATACATAAAAAATGTTATGCACGCATAATAAAATCAAAAAAATATGCGCGCATAGTAAAAAAATGTGCAGTATTTATGTTTTTAGTATTATTTTCAACAAAATAATTATAATGTTAAGGATACTATTGTTCCTTCTTGTGTTTTGTTAGCATATTCTTAGGGCGTGCCCCTGCGGGTCGCGTTTTACACTGTATCTTTTGTTCCGTTGCACTTCACAAAAGGATGCCGCTTCAACCGCTCACGCAATTCCTGCTTCATAGATGTTCCGATTTAAATCGTACCTTTCCCCTTTGAAATTGCTATGTCATTTATTTATTGCTATTATTTCGCTCAAACCTATTCCACCGAACCGCCCTCGCAATGGCAGTCGTCGGATATTCAGCGTTTTGAGAAAATGCTAAAACTCGAAACTTCTTTCCGAGGAGTACAATTACAACGCAATAGCAAAGAACAATTTCTTGCTGCCTTAAAGGAAAAAAGTGAATTGTTGCGTTTTTTGGATGGTTTTCCCGAGTTTGCCCAGCTCTTTCAATCCAAAACGGATTTGTTGAAAGACTATCCGGAATGTACTTATGAAGGATTCTCATTTGCTCAATTAGCTACGGAAGTCGAACAATTCCTCAGTGACGATTGGATCGTTTTCCTTGTTGAAGAATTGGATCAAAATCGGTTCTACTATTTGAAATTCATGTTGCGTTACAAGGCTATTCTTCCAGAACGGGTCGCACAAACCCTGAAAAACAAGTTGGAAGCCCGATTACTCCAATTTGATGCCGATCTTGAAATCGCCGATTCCAAGGTCGATTGGTCGTTGTTTAAAAATTACACGGATTTTATCCAACTTTTGAACGATAAAAAATTGGCACAACTCATTTTTTCCATCGAAAACAAACGCCGAAGACTGCTCAATCAGACCATAGAAATCATCAATAAACCCGGAATCATTCATTTTTTTGAAACGATGTTTGGCGGGGTGTATTACCTTTTCCATCATCCCGAAGGTGCCGAAGGTAAACGCGAACGCCAGCGCGTGATGGGTGATTTTAAATTTATGGGGAGTATATTGTTGGGGATTATTATTCTTTTTATCATTGGGGCCTATTACGGACAACACCGCAAAGCCGAACGAAAACAGCAAATCGAAGCCGCAAAAGTCGGGTATTATCCGTCGTTTTTTTACTATCCAGAAAATAAAATTACATTGGATTCTAAAGTTTTGGATACCGTAAAAACGGGATTTGATTTTTACCAAATGAAGTATACTACGCCCGATTCCAGCGGACTCACCTTTATCAATGCAACGCCATTTGAAGTGATTCTTTTTTCAGATGAACAAGCGGTTGATGCTTTTTTCAAAGAACCACAAAAAAGAAAAGAAGCCCTGCAGTATTTGTATATCCAACCCAAAGATACTTTGCGATTTTCAACGCATGGCATGCCTTTTCATTTGTATGTGGGAAAACAATTGTCCAATGTGCAAGCGGCAAAATCCAATACAGCTAACTTTCCCCGGTTTCAACAACCCTTTCAAGGTGCTGAAAAGTATTTGCCGAATACGATCGAAATTCAAGGTGGTTTTATGGAATTGAAAGGATCTAACTACGAGCTGTATCTTCATGCGGATAGGAGTTTCTATATAAATGGTCAATCGAAAGTGGGGGATACGGTGTTTTCACTTTTTAAAAATTAGAAGAATTATGCAACTCGTCCTCTACAAAATCTGGATTTTTATGCGCAGTTTGTTCCGTCCCGTATTCATTCGTTTGGGGAGCGCATCACCCATCAGTATCGGGTTTCTCTTTTTGATTTGGATGAATATTTCCACATGAACAATGCGCGGTACCTGACATACATGGAGTTGGGTCGGTTTGATTTGGTGATTCGTTCAGGGTTTTTTCGTTATGCACTAAAAAACAAAATCATGGCACCTGTTGTCAATACCACCATTATCTATCGCCGTTCCCTACAACCGTTTCAAAAGTTTTCCGTTTCCAATCAATTGGTTTATTGGGATGAAACGAGTATGTATGTCGAGTCGGTTGTGATGCGTCGGGGAAAATTGTACACCTTGGCTATTAAAGAAATCCGTGTGGTTCAAAATGGAAATGCAGTTCCGTTAAATAGCATCACCCAAGGTATGGGGATTGATTTACCCGAACTGCATTACCCAGTAATCCTTATTCAAGACAAAAAGAAATTGGTTAAAGATTTATTGCAATACGCTGAAACAAAATATTCCAACGGCAATAATCCATAACTCATAATTCATAACTCATAATTCATAACTTTATTAATCCCATTTACTATTCACCGAAACCGCAAATGCGCCTCCGCCAGAGAAGAATAAACTCACCGCTCCTACAATGTAAAGCATAAGTAATTCCAGAGCGTAGCCGCCATATTCGTTTAAACGTAATACTTCAGTGGAGTGAGCGATAGCTATTGCTGCGATACAGTTGATGGCAAAAATCAAAGCGGCCAATCGGGTGCGATATCCCAATACAATCGCTAAGGGTGCTAATAATTCGCCAAAATAAACGCCATAGGCGAGGGGACCAACGGCTTCTTTGATAAAATCAATGCCGTGTTCAACTTTGGCAATTCCGTGAAACAACATAAGTCCGCCCACAAAAAGGCGCAAAATGAGTAAGCCGAGGTGGTGATTTCTTTCTAACATAGTTTTTTGGTTATTGGTTTATTGTTCTAATTTACAAAATAGTCTTCAGGAAATCAGAAAATTAACATTTAAAGGTTATCCTGGAAATGCCAATAAAGGCACTTCATACGGGAATGCCAATTGCGAAGGATCCAAATCATGGTGCAACCAGCGTTGTTCATCTTCTTTCTTTAAAATGATAGGCATCCTCTTTTTAGAATTATGAATGAAGCTCATGGTGGCATTGGCTGTTGTGGTTAATACGGCATAGGTACCCATTTGTGAGCCGGTTTCAGGATGTGTCCAATAACTGTACAAACCGGCAAATGCAAAGAGTTCGTCAGGGCCATAAATGATATACCGTTGTTTGTTTTTTCCTTTTTCATCCAACCAATGCCAATCGTAAAAAGCATTAGCAGGGATAATACACCTATTTTGAATGACCTCACGGAATGAGGGTTTTTCAGCCAATGTTTCAATTCGCGCATTTAAGGTGTTTTTACGAAATTGGGTGTCTTTGGCCCAATGCGGCAACAATCCCCAACTGAAGTCGCATTGAATAGTGTCAGGTGCTTGGTCCGTGATTAATCCAATGTTAGGGTGCTCAAAACCATTAAAGATATCGGATTGTGGCAGTTCCATTTGAGGAGCAACTTTCGCTTTAAAACGATCTTCCAGTTTGACCTTGGGGTCTTTCATTTGCATGTAAAAACACATAGTATAATTGTTCGCTTAAAAGTAAAGATAAAAAAAACACGAATGTTTCCACTCGTGTTTCTTAATCCCAATTACTTCAATTTATGATAGCTTACCGTTGACTACAGCAACGATAGCGCCCACTAGTGCAGAAATCCCAATCATAGCAAGGGTGTCAACCACCATTAATTTCATATCAAAACTGGTTTCGTACATGTGCATAAAATAGGTCATGTGTAAGGCGGCAAACAATCCGATACCCATACCGGCTTTGATTCCGGGTACGCATTTGCCAATGCCCTCATTCAGTTGGAACACCCAACCCATAAGGAAGCCATAACTCATCGAACCGATAAAAATGTGTGTCAAGTTCTCTTCACCTGGAGGTTGTGGAAAGAAGTCATGCAATAACATGCCGTACACAACCCATCCCAATAAGAAGTAAGCAATGCCGCCAACGATACCGCCAGCAATTAATTTTTTTGCATTCATAATCGTTTAGTTTATTGGTTATCAGTACTAAAATTAGTTACAATCGATTAAAATTTAACAATTGTTCCTAGAAGTTATTAACTGTTGAAATTTATAAATTGTTGATAATGAGTGCTTCGTTAGGTTTTAATAGGCTTGCGAGAATAGTAATACAAAAAAAAACACCCCGAAGGGTGTCGCTTTTATTCGTCATCACGATATATTTTATCGTACAGGTGTTTGTATTTTTCCTTAATAATTTTACGTTTGAGTTTGAGGGTCGGTGTTAATTCACCGCCATCGATGCTCCAAACGGTAGGGGTGAGCTCAAACTTTTTAATTTTTTCCCAATTCCCAAATCGCTCATTGATTTTATCCACTTCTTCTTGAATTCGCGCAATCACATGCGGGTTGGAAGCAATTTCTTCATAAGAAGTTCCAATTGAATCGTGGTGCCTTTTGGCCCATTCTTTCACAAATTCAAAACTAGGTTGTATAAAGGCTGCCGGCATTTTCTCACCGTCGCCAATCACCATGATTTGCTCAATGAAGAAGGACTGTTTCATCGCATTTTCAATCATTTGCGGGGCAATGTATTTTCCACCCGATGTTTTGAACATTTCTTTCTTACGATCGGTAATTTTTAAGAAACCATTGGCGTCGACTTCTCCAATGTCCCCCGTATGGAAATAGCCGTCTTTAATGGCTTCATTGGTCAAAGTTTCATCTTTGTAGTAGCCCATCATGACGTTCGGACCCTTGCACAAGATTTCGCCATCTTCTGCAATTTTGAGTTCGACATTATCAATCACACGACCAACAGTCCCTACTTTAAAACCTCCATTTTTTTGATCGTTTACGGCAATAACGGGTGATGTTTCGGTTAAACCATAGCCTTCCATAACCGGCATTCCTGCTGCGGCAAAAACGCGAATGAGTCGGTGTTGCAACGCCGCACTCCCAGAAACCATAACGGTTAATTCACCGCCCAAGGCTTCTTGCCATTTACTAAAGATTAGTTTACGAGCAATTTTTAATTGGAATTCATACCACCAACCGTTGGCACCATAGGGTTCGTATTTTAAACCTAGTTCTAAAGCCCAAAAGAAAATTTTACGTTTCAATCCTGTGAGTTCGGCACCTTTTTGATAGATTTTGTCGTATACTTTTTCCAACAATCGCGGAACGACAGAAAAAACATTGGGATGAACTTCTTTGATGTTGTCGGATAATTTATCGATGCTTTCAGCAAAATATATAGAAACCGAATAATACTGATAGATATATAATATCATTCTTTCAAAGATGTGGCAAACAGGAAGGAAGCTCAACGCTTTGGATTTGCCTTCTTCAAAAGGAATGCGTGGTGCACTGTCCAAAACATTGGAAACAATATTCTGATGGGACAACATTACCCCTTTTGGTTTACCAGTTGTTCCTGAGGTATAAATAATTGTGGCTAGATCTGTGGTTAGTACCCCGTCTTTTCGTACTTCCACTTCATTTTGATTGGACGTGTCTGCACCAAGTTCGAGTAAAGATTTCCAATTTAAACAGTCAGCGAGTTCATTGAATGCATAAATTTCCTTTAAACTCGGGACATTGTGGCGAACCGATTTTAATTTGGCAAAAACTTCGCTATCAGAAACAATACAATAGGATGACTCAGAATGATTCAAAATGTATTCGTAATCCTCTGCAGCAATGGTGGGATAAATCGGCACCGTTTGAGCGCCCGTTTGTAGTATTCCAATATCACAGATATTCCATTCCGTTCGGTTGGTGCTGGATATAATCGCTATTTTGTCATTTTTCTGGACGCCCAAACGAAGTAAAGCACGTGATATAGCGTTGGCTTGATCAATGTATTCTTGCGTCGAGGTTTTTACCCATTCCTCGCCATATTTGGTTACCAAACAGTCCGCTTTGTTGTTTTTGGACAATTGGTGGTAGGGGAAATCAAACAGCCTGCTGATGGATTGCATAGTCAATTTTTTTTGCCAAATTAACGAAAACAGCGGGCTTTCACAATATTAATTTAAAATTTAGACGCAATAAAATCGTAATTTGTAGCTTTGTGTCCGATTTGAATCAATTCCATAATGCGTCATTTTCCACGTTTAAACGAATATAAAGTATTGGCATACAGGCTTTTTTTAGCCTATATGTTTTACATGATTGCTCGATTTCTATTTTATTTTTACAATTCGAATCTAATCAAAGTGGATTCGTGGACCGACTTATTTCCGTTGGCCTATCATGGGTTAGCTTTTGATACCACAACGATTCTTTATGTCAATTCGTTGTTTATTTTACTCTCCATTCTTCCTTTTACTATAAATCAACGAAAAGGGTATCAGGTCGGACTCAAAATTCTATATTTCACCACAAATTTAATTGCTTTTTCACTCAACTTCATTGACTTCATTTATTACCGGTATTCGTTCAATCGAAGCACCCGAGCTTCTATGGATATTGTCGAAAATGAAACCAATAAGGCAGCATTGTTTGGAAGTTTTTTGATTCACTATTGGCATGTATTTGTATTGTTTGTCGGCTTTTCTTTACTTTGGATGTATTTGTATGGAAAACAAAAAGTTAAATCCGACAAGCAAAAGTTATCATTAAAGTATTTTTTCGCTTCTACAGTATCCTTATTATTGATTGTTGCATTGTGTATTGGAGGGATTCGAGGCGACTTTAGAAAGAGTACCCGACCCATCAATGTGGTAGATGCGAGCCGTTTTGTAACCGATGCTTCACAATCGGATTTTGTGTTGAATACGCCGTTTGCAGTGATCCGCACATGGAATACGAATACCTTTCAAAAAGTGCAATTGGTGGATCAATCCACGGTAGATTCACTTTTGGTGCCCATCAAACACTATAAAAACAATCCCAAAACCAAGCCCAATGTGGTGATTTTTATCTTGGAAAGTTTTGGAAAAGAATACATCAGTTCGTTTAATAAAGACGAGCAAATCAAAGGCTACAAAGGCTATGCGCCGTTTGTGGATTCTTTGGCACAACACAGTTTGATTTTTACCAAAGCCTACGCGAACGGTTATAAATCCATTCATGGAATGTCATCGGTGCTTTCTGGAATCCCCTCCTTTAAAGATGCCTTTACTTCCTCACCGTATCCGAAACAGAAAATTGAATCCTTGGTTTCAGTATTGAAAAGTGAAGGCTACGATACTTCGTTTTTTCATGGTGCGCCCAATGGTTCGATGGGATTTTTAGGTTTTAGTAATATTTTAGGTATTGATCATTATTACGGTAAAAATGAGTACAATAACGACCAAGATTTTGATGGATATTGGGGAATTTGGGACGAACCGTTTTTTCAGTATTTCAACAAAACCATTTCGGCCAAAAAACAACCGTTTATGGCTACTTTGTTCTCGGTATCTTCCCACGAACCGTATATCGTTCCGGATCAATACAAAGGGAAATTCCCAAAAGGAACCAACCCCATGCACCAATGTGTAGGCTACACGGATTTTGCACTCAAACAGTTCTTCAAAGCGGCCTCCAAAGAGCCGTGGTTCAACAATACCATTTTTGTTTTGGTTGCCGACCATGATAATTTGATTTATTACGACAAGTATTATAACGATCAGTACGCACATACTGTCCCCATTTTATTTTATTCGCCCAAGTTTAACTATAAGGGCGTGAATAACGAATGGGCGCAGCAAATCGATATTTATCCAACAATCTTGGATATGATGGGCTATGAAAAGCCGTTTCGCAGTTGGGGAAGAAGCTTGATCAGCGATACAAAAGTGCCGCCATTTGTGATGCGTTATTCTTCTGATTTGTACCAAATGATGAGTGGGAATTATATTTGTACTTTTGATGGACAAAAAGCAGTGGGGTTTTACAAGCGAAATGATTATGCGTTAAAACACAATTTAATTGCCCATCGCAATGCAGAAATGAATCTTTTAGAAAAACGCTGTAAAGCTTTTTTACAAGATTATATGGAACGAATTATTGATAAAAAATTGACTTCTAAACCTTAAGAAATGCGTTTACGAAATAAAATACTCTTAGCTGTTTTTACTATAGTTTTAATTGCTGGAGGTAAGTATGTTTACGACCGACATATTAACCATAACTTCATGACAATTACCGAGGGGAAAGTGTACAAAAGTGGTGTCATTCCTCCCGATGAAATCAAAGAATATGTGGACAAATACCACATCAAATCCATTGTCGATTTGCGGTTTCCAGGTACGGGTGACGATGTCAATAATCCGGAAGTTCCTGCCGAATTAAAAGCGGAAAAAGAAGCCGTTGCCAAAATTCCAGGTGTGAATTATTACAATAATGGTTCCGATCAAGTGCCCAATCAAAAGAACTTGGATTATTTTTATGAAATTATGGATAATCCAAAGAATTATCCCGTTTTAATCCACTGTTATCATGGAATAGGTCGGGCACAAATCTACTCTGCCATTTACCGTATTGAATACGAAGGCATGTCCAATGAAGAAGCCCGTCAAAAAGCCGCTTTTCCGGTCATGTTCAGTTCGTTTGATGATGGAAAACCCAAAGGAGAATTTTTGAAAAACTACAAAACCCGCAAGCAGAAAGGGGAGAAGTAATGGGGCAATGAGTCAATGTGTCGATGTGGCAATTTGAAGATTTGAGAATTTGAAAATTAGTTGTCCAAATTCACGAATATTTTAACTTCCAACGTATTCTTCTTTTCCTTACAACTACTGAAAACTGCGACTGCGACTGTAAACTAATAATCGTCATTTTAATTATTTCTTTTTCTCCTCCTTCGCTGAAAACAACTTCATACGTTCGCCGTTGATGAAGATTTTACCCGAATTTAAATGCACGGTCATTTCAATACGCATCCAGGATTCTTCAGGTTCACCCGCAACAGGTGTGGTGTATTTGTAGTATAAAATATACTTGACATTATCGTAGCCCTTTGTAGCCTTCAATTCACCGCTTTCCGAACATTCCAATCCCCAAATCATCGGTCGTTTCAAGGCATCGTGTTGTTGGTATTGCCCAGTGCCACCGGAATTGAGTTCGATGATAGGTTCGGCACCTTTGAATTGATACGTTCCATAAATAGGGTATTCACAGGTTGTGGTAATAAAATGTTTGCCGTCTTCAGTTTCGATTTCTGTCACTTTTTGACCAAATGAAAAAGAAGTAACAACCATAAAAGCGATCAATAAAAAGGAGCGTAATTGCATAAAATTCTAATTTGAAGTACAAGATATAAATAAAAAAGAAACCTAACCCAATTTTAGTAAAGGTTAGGTTTTTTATAACAAATTATTTTGTTTTATCGATCCATTTGCGCGCATTGACAAAAGCTTCTAGCCACGGACTCACTTCGTCTTTCACGCCACGATCGGTATAATAGGCCCAGTTCCAAGGGAAAATGGAGCGTTCAATATGCGGCATCATCACCAAATGTCTACCTGTTGTATCGCACAACATGGCCGTATTGTAATCCGATCCATTCGGGTTAGAGGGATAGTCCTCGTAAGCATACTTTGCGACAATATGATACTGATTTTCAGCTTCTGGCAAATGGAATTTTCCTTCACCATGCGACACCCAAACGCCTAAGGTGCTGCCTTCCAATGTAGAAAGCATTACCGAATTGTTTTTTTGAACCGTTACAGAAGTAAATATACTTTCGTGTTTTTGACTGTCGTTATGGTGCATTTTTCCATGAACAGCATGCTCGGGATGAATAAGTTCCAATTCCATAAATAATTGACAGCCGTTACAAATGCCGACAGAAAGTGTGTCTTGGCGTGCAAAAAAATTCTTTAAAGCCGTATTCGCTTTTTCATTGTATAAAAAGGCTCCGGCCCATCCTTTAGCACTTCCCAATACATCTGAGTTGGAGAAACCTCCCACAGCACCGATGAATTGGACATCTTCCAAGTTTTCACGACCGCTAATTAAATCGGTCATGTGAATGTCTTTTACATCAAATCCGGCCAAATACATCGCATGAGCCATTTCCCGTTCCGAATTACTTCCTTTTTCACGAATAATCGCAGCTTTGGGTCGGGTTGTCGGCGTAGACTCAATTTTTCCCGTAAAATGGGCTGGGAAAGTATAAGTAAGTGGTTGTTCAAAAATATGGGTAAAACGCTCGTGTGCTTTGTTATTTTGAGTTTGTTTTTGGTCTAATAAATACGAAGTTTCAAACCAAATTTTACGCAATTCTGGAATATCAAATTCAAATGAATCAATATTTAGTGTATTGCCTTCGCAAATCGTTCCTAAAGCAATTATTTCTACATTTTCTTTCGCGAAAGCGGCTTCAAATTCAGTGTCGTTTTGCGCTTGAAGTACGATGCCAATATTTTCTGCAAAAAGGATTTTTACAGCATCTTTTTCACTAAATCCTGCCAAACTTAATTGAGCACCCAATCCTACTTCTGCAAAACACATTTCCAAAAGTGTCGTAATCAAACCGCCACTTCCCACATCGTGACCTGCCGCAATTTGACGGTTCTTTATCAGGTTTTGGATGGTATTAAAAGCTCTCTTGAAATAGTCAGCATCTTGAATCGATGGTGTTTCGTTACCAATTTTGTTAAGTATTTGGGCTAGCGAACTTCCTCCCAATTTGAATCCGTCTTGAGAAAGTGGAATGTAATACAACGAACCGGCATTGCGTTGGGCTACGGGTTCGATTACTTTTGTAATATTCGAACAATTTCCAATAGCCGAAATAATCACTGTTCCTGGCGCAATCACATCGCCATTTGGATATTTTTGTTTCATGGAAAGCGAATCTTTCCCTGTTGGTATGTTGATTCCCAATTCGATAGCAAAATTAGAACACCCTTCCACAGCGGCATATAATCGGGCATCTTCGCCTTCATTTTTACACGCCCACATCCAGTTCGCTGACAAAGAAACGCTTTGTAATCCATCTTTTAAGGGAGCAAAAACAAGGTTGGATAAGGCTTCACCAATCGCATTGCGACTTCCCGCTTGGGGATCAATTAAGGCCGCAATTGGTGCATGACCAATACTGGTCGCTACACCTTCTTTTCCGTTAAAGTCCAAAGCCATAACCCCCACATTGTTTAAGGGCAATTGCAACGGACCCGCACACTGTTGTTTGGCAACGCGACCACCTACACAACGGTCTACTTTATTGGTTAGCCAATCTTTACAAGCTACGGCTTCTAAGCGTAAAACTTGATTTAAATAGGTGTGTAGTTGGTCAGTAGTATAGGTTATCGAATCATATTTTCGTTCGATAGTTGCATCATTCATGATGGTTTTGGGCGAACTCCCAAACATGTCACTTAAGGCGAGATCCATGGGTTTGGCACCCGACTTAGAACCTGCAATGGTGAATTTATGATCGTTGGTGATAGCACCCACTGTATACATGGGAGAACGTTCGCGTTCAGCAATTCGTTCTAGTGTTTCCAAATCTTTGGATCCAATAACCAATCCCATGCGTTCTTGGGATTCGTTGCCAATGATTTCTTTGGCAGAAAGGGTAGGGTCTCCTACAGGAAGTTTGTCTAGGTCAATGGCTCCTCCAGTAGCTTCTACCAATTCTGAAAGACAATTTAAATGGCCACCTGCGCCATGATCGTGAATGGAAACAATCGGGTTATGGTCGCTTTCAACCAAACCACGAATGGCATTGGCTGCGCGTTTTTGCATTTCAGGATTGGAACGTTGGATAGCATTCAATTCGATTCCCGAACCAAAAGCTCCTGTATCAGCAGATGAAACAGCGGCTCCACCCATTCCGATGCGGTAGTTTTCTCCGCCCAAAATCACAATTTGGTCACCCAATTGCGGTTCGTGTTTTTGCGCTTGTTCGGCTTTGCCATAACCAATTCCGCCGGCTTGCATGATCACTTTATCATAACCTAATTTACGGTTGTCTTCTTCGTGTTCGAACGTAAGCACCGAACCCGTGATTAAGGGTTGGCCAAACTTATTCCCAAAATCGGAGGCCCCGTTGGATGCTTTGATTAAAATATCCATTGGAGTTTGGTACAACCAGGGACGTTCTTCAACGCCTTTTTCCCAGGGACGATCTTGTGCTAATCGCGAATAGGCCGTCATGTAAACGGCCGTTCCAGCAAGTGGGAGCGAACCCTGACCACCGGCTAAACGATCGCGAATTTCACCACCCGAACCTGTTGCCGCACCGTTGAAAGGTTCGACCGTAGTCGGGAAATTATGCGTTTCTGCCTTTAGTGAAAGCACCGATTCAAAAGGTTTTTTGGTATAAAAGTCGGCCACATCTGCGCGTTGCGGTGCAAATTGTTCCACCACCGGCCCTTTGATAAAAGCCACATTATCTTTATACGCCGAAACGATATCGTTGGGATGTTCGGCGGACGTTTTTTTAATTAATTTGAATAAAGATGTTTCTTTTTCAACACCGTCAATCACAAAAGTACCGTTGAATATTTTGTGGCGGCAGTGTTCCGAATTGACTTGGGAAAAACCAAAAACTTCAGAATCGGTTAATTTTCGTCCTAATTTTTCGGCCAATTGATTCAAGTAGGCCACTTCTTCATCGCTCAAAGCCAAACCTTCTTGTTGGTTGTAGGCGGCAATATCTTCAATCTCTAAAATCGGTTCGGGTTGGAGCTGAATCGTGAAAAGCTCTTGATGCAAACGCTCAAATTGTTGCGAAAGCATGGGATCAAAATCGGTTACAGCCTCTTTTACCGCATGAAATTCTTCGATGCGTACAATGCCTGAAATTCCCATGTTTTGGGTGATTTCAACCGCATTGGTGCTCCAAGGAGTTACCATGGTAGCGCGGGGTCCGATAAAAGTACCTATGATTTCTGTTTGGTCGATTTTTTGGGTATTTCCAAACAACCAATTGAGTTTTTGTAGCGTTTCTTCAGAAAATGGAGTAGTAGACTGAACTGCATAAACAGTTCCGGTTTCGTTACCGAAAAAATGAATCATTGTTGTGTTGTTGTAAGTTGTGGCACAAAGGTAAGGGAATCTCAAAAGGGAAGCAAACCGAAATGCAATAGTTTTTCACAGGTTTTTGACAAAAAAAAACCTCCCGAAGGAGGCTATATTTAGTTAGAAATAAATTGATAGGCACCAATGTTGGTATTGGTTGTTCGGGATTTATTCAAAATATCTTCCGTAACTGCGGTAATCGCTGCAGGCATGGAAGTCGATAAATCCTCGGTAGGCCACAATTTATTTTCCGTTATTTTTTTAAATTTTGGATTAAAGGTTTGCGAATTTGTCGCATTGTAACAATTGGTAAAATTCGTGGTATTGGTTGGTAAATACAACGGATTTGCACTACTGTTGTTCAGTTTGATCAAACTGTTTGTAAACTGATAGGCAAAACTCGCATCGGGAGAAGTGGAGTTGGGTGGCGTGAATTTGTCCAATTTCAATGCATTTTGATTGCTGCTATACAGGATGCAATTGGTGAAATTGGCCGCTGTTAAATCACTAATGTATGTTGTATTGTCAACTTCTAAATAATTACCAACCACTACAGCAAATTGTTTCGAACTGTTCCAATTGTTGTTAAATGTACAATGGGTGAAATTATACACTCCGCCAAGGGTTGCCGCCAATGAAGCTTGTCCACAATAATTGATGACGAGGTTCGAACCCGTTATTTGGGCGTCCCGACCCAGAATTCCTACATTGGCACAATTGTAAATTTGAACATTGGAAAGATTCAATTTGGGTTGGTGGGTGTCGTCTTCTCCGAGTGCTAATCGTTTTTGAACCAACAATCCAACCGTTGCATTTTTAATAGTTAAATGATTGATGGAATTGGTATTCAATTCAGATAACATCATAATGGCACCCCATTGACCCGGAACATCATTGTACAAGGGTTCGAGTCGGTCACCTTCAAATACCACTTCATTGGTCAAGTTGGCGGGATCGTTACCAGGTGGATTGCCTCCGTTGATTTGAATTGAGGCGGTCTGACTCACAATTAAGCCTGAATTGGCGTGAAAATGGACACGTGCCCCTGCATCCACAACTAAATTTTTCCCATTAGGAACCATAGCATATCCGTAAACTACATAGGGTTTTTGGTTGGTCCAATGCAATTCATCGCCGTTTACAGGATCATTTTCACTCAGATTGCTGCCTACAAATTCGATGGGATCATTGTTTTCATCCAATCCTAATGAGATGGTTTCATAAACATTTTGACTATCTCTTTGCGGATAAATAAAAATGGCATCTTGAATTAAGGTGACTAAATCAACATCTTGTACAACATTATTAGCATGGCGAAATTCAATTTTATCGGTATACAAATAATCGGTTGGATTGGCATCGGCTACATCCGAAGTTACTTCAATAAAAATAAACATACTGTCTTTTGCCAATAACTCCACATTTCGGAAGATTTTTCCATCCCCAATTCCGCTATTGTCGGCATCTTCGCCCGTCATTCCATCCACCATTATACGGTAATTGGAATTGGTACCTTTACCCAACTGAACGGTAGGAATCGAAATGTCTTTGTCGGAATCATTATAGACTTTCAAACGGTAAGTACTTGAACCAATGTTGGTGAAAACCGTATCCAAATACACAGTGTCTTTGGAAAAGCGAAGTTGCACCGTACTGGGTTCGAATTGGAAATCATCGCGACAAGACGTCAGTAAAATACCTGAAATTAGGGCTAAAAAAAGAAGTAGTTTGCGCATTATAATCTTCTGAGAATTTTGGTAAAAATAACGATTTTGATTGTTTTTTGGGTCAAACAACAGAAGGATAACGTAAATTTTTAAAGTTTATTCTGTGTTAATGCCGTTGTGGATTCATTTGAAATGGGCTAATTTTACCCAAATTTAAAAAAATGCAATTCGATAAAGAGAAAATGCTTCGTTTGTGTAATGAATGGAGTAAAAACACTTTGATGGAAACCCTTGAAATTGAGTATGTTGATGCTGGAGAAGATTTTTTAGTAGCAACCATGCCTGTGAATTCGAGGGTACACCAACCCATGGGACTTTTGCACGGTGGTGCTTCGGTGGCTTTAGCAGAAAGTGTGGGTAGTGCGGCTTCCATTATGTTTGTGAATCCTGAAAAACAGGAAGTGCGAGGTATCGAAATTTCGGCCAATCACTTAAAAGCCAAACGCGAAGGTAAAGTAACGGCAACAGCCAAAATTATACACAAAGGGGCTAGTATTCATTTGTGGGAAATTCGAATTGTAGATGAAACCGATAAATTAGTGTCTTTGTGTAAGTTAACCAACATGATTTTACCCAAACGGTAATGGATTTGATTCGTTCTAAAATTGAGGAAAACTTAGCACAAAAAATCCCTTTTGTGTGTTATGCTAAACCCGATTCGAATCAGGTGATCGGACTCTTTCAGCGATCGAACCAAAATCATAATTTTGATCCCACCGCTGCGGGTTTTTGCATGGTTTCCTTTGAGGGTAATACCCAACTTTTTATTCCTGAATCCGATGCTGATTGTTATTTTGAAACATTTTCGGCTAAAGATTTTTTATGGACCGAAATAAAACCCGAATTTGAATCGGACGCCAAAGTGCATTTTGAATCGATAGTGGCCAAAGCAGTAAACGCGATAGAAGCCGGTGAGTTGCAAAAAGTAGTTTTGTCACGAAAAGAAAAGCATGCGGTGGATTCCAGTCAACTGTATGCAACGTTTGAGCGATTACTTGCCTTATATCCTTCTGCATTCCGCTATTTTTGGTACCATCCTGATTCAGGTGTTTGGATGGGCGCAACTCCGGAGCAATTAGCAAAAAAAGTCGGTACTACCGTCAAAACGGTAGCCCTGGCGGGGACACAAGTAGGTTCGTTGGAGTCGCAACCCCAATGGGGTGAAAAGGAAATTCGCGAACAACAATTGGTTACCGATTATATTGTTAGTTCACTTACCCCTGTAACTGATTCCATTACAATTTCTGAACCCTATACCCATCAAGCCGGTTCTTTACTGCACATCAAAACGGATATTGAAGCTGAATTGAATTCCAATTGGGAAGCTGTGGTAAAAACCTTGCATCCTACGCCTGCGGTAGGAGGTTTTCCAAAAAGTGCAGCGCTTCAGTTTATTGCTAAAAATGAAGGATATGATCGCCGTTTTTACGCAGGGTATTTGGGCGAATGGAATAAGAATTTTGGTACATTCAAATTGGGTGACTCGGATTTGTATGTGAATTTACGCTGTATGCAATGGGAAAACGACAGCCTTTCCATATATGTAGGATGCGGCATTAATGCTGGAAGTATCCCTGAAAAGGAGTTTATGGAAACGGTTCACAAAGCGGCTACTGTAAAACGTGCTTTATAAATATTCGTTACTTTTGAAAAAAATAAACCATGAAATTAGATATACTCGCTTTTGGAGCCCATCCTGATGATGTTGAATTGGGATGCAGTGGCACCTTAGCCAAAGAAGTAAGTTTAGGCAAGAAAGTTGGCATCGTGGATCTAACGCGTGGCGAACTAGGTACGCGTGGTTCGGTCGAAATTCGCAACAGTGAATCAGGAAAAGCTTCTGAAATACTGGGTATTCATGTTCGCGAAAACCTTGACATGCGCGATGGTTTTTTTGTAAATGATGAAGCCCACCAGTTAAAAATCATTCAAATGATTCGCAAATACCAACCGGATGTGGTGATTTGCAATGCCATAGATGACCGTCATATCGATCATGGAAAAAGCAGTAAATTGGTTTCCGATGCTTGTTTTCTATCAGGATTACGAAAAATTGAAACCGAATGGGAGGGAAGTTCGCAGCAAGCTTGGCGCCCCAAAGCGGTGTACCATTACATTCAGTGGAAAAATATCGAACCCGATTTCGTTGTGGATATCTCAGGTTTTATGGACGTGAAAATGGAATCGATTCTTGCCTATGGATCCCAATTTTATAATCCAAATTCAGAAGAACCCATCACGCCCATTGCGACTAAAAACTTTTTGGATAGTGTAAAATACCGTGCACAGGATTTAGGAAGAATCGTTGGCGTTGAATTTGCGGAAGGATATACCGTGGAAAGGTATTTGGCCGTCAATAGCTTAGGGGATTTGATATAATTTTATTAAAAAAAGCTTTGCAAAAGAAAAAGTTTGCAATATATTTGCCACCGCAAAAGAGGGTTCCTCTCTAGCGACTACAAACGGTGATTGTAGCTCAGTTGGTTAGAGCGTCGGATTGTGGTTCCGAAGGTCGGGGGTTCGAGACCCCTCATTCACCCAAAAGCCCTGAATTTTCAGGGCTTTTTTTTATTTCTATACGTTTCTTTTTTATTTTTGATAAAAATCTCCGTCATGAAAAACGTCATTTTGATTGTGCTGTTATTGCCCTTACTGGGATTGGGTCAGACGAAAAAGAAAAAAGCGGCCCCAAAAAAAGCCACTTCAGAAGCCCATCACGGAGGTATGCAAGGGTTACCTCCCGAAATTGAACGCACTTTAAAAATTAAATTGGCCGTAATTCAGCATTTTGTTTCCCAACCTGGTGATAAAGGCGAAGAGCTATTTTGGCAAACCAAAGGGAAATTGACGTATGGGATTGTTAATTATACCGAAGAACAAAATCCGAAGTTTAAAGAATTGTTCATTGCCCAATACAAAACCATGTACCAAGAATACATCTTAATGTTATCGCAAGGGGATGTCAAAGCGACGAATCGTTTTATGCAACTTTTAATTAAGCAAGAACTAGAATACAGGAATCTCTTAACTCCCGAGCAATTAAAAAAATACCAAGAGGCATTCGTTACGATGGAAGCCACTAATAAGCAAATGTATGATTCCTATTTGGGCTTGTTTTTTTCCGATACTTTATTAGCTGAATATCAAAAAGGTTTTCGATAAAAGAAAAGGGCTGCAACTGCAGCCCTTTTTTATTTTTTACTCTCTGGATCCGATTTGTCGACAATTAATCGAGCATCGCGATTGGCAATTTCCCAAACTATGGTAAAAGCATATTGGGCACGTTTGGTTAACAAATCAAACTCGATTTTATCCACTTCATCAGTTGCTTTGTGGTAGTCGGCATGCACACCGCTGAATAGGAATACGGAGGGAATGTTATTTTTTGCAAAATTATAATGGTCCGAACGGTAGTAAAAACGGTTTGGGTCTTTACGATCGTTGTATTTATAATCCAAATCCAAATGCGTGTATTTGCTGTTCACATTTTCACAAATGGTATACAAATCACTGGATAAATAGTCGGATCCAATTACATAAATATAATTGCCATTATCAGCATGTTTGGCATCCCGACGTCCAATCATATCAATATTGACATCGGCTACCGTATTGGCTAGAGGAAATAATGGATTTTCTGAATAGTAGCGCGAACCGTGAAGGCCGTGTTCTTCGCCCGTTACATGAAGAAAAAGCAACGAGCGTTTGGGGCCGTGTCCTTCTTTTTTGGCTTTTTGAAAAGCTTGTGCAATTTCTAAAAGGGCTACTGTTCCCGAACCATCATCGTCGGCACCGTTATACACTTCGCCATTTTTGATGCCCACATGGTCGTAATGGGCTGAAATCACCACAATTTCATTCGGTTTTTCTGAACCTTCGATAAAGGCCCAAATGTTTTCTGAATCGTTCAATCCCTCATTTCGCTTGGCATTTAAGTAAGCTGCGGGTACCGGTTGGTAATAGCTATCGGCACCTTTGGGAAACGGAATCCCATTTTTTTTGTATTGTTCGATTAAATAATTCCCCGCTCTTTTTTGTCCCGGACTCCCCGTTTCGCGCCCTTCCATTTCGTCAGAGGCCACTACAGTGAGGTAGGTTTTGAGTTCGTTTGCCGTAATGGATTCCATATAGGCAATAGGTGTTACCGGTCCGTTGGCAGAGGGTTTCGTAGCTGACGATTGTGAGCCTGAGCAAGCCGCAAGACTTATGGCAACAAGGAGTAACGTTATTTTTTTCATATTAATGAAGGTTTACAAAGGAATAAATAATTAAGGCTAAAAGTAAAAAGGAAAGAAGGATAACATTAATGATTAATATCCCCAAACTTTTCACAAGTGAGAGTCCCCGACTTTCCCCATAAAAACGATGGTGCGCAGGAAAGAAATAATAGAACATCCAAAGTAAAGTAGCCGTGCGCAGTATCATTTGAATTAGGGTAAAAATCACATTATCACCCATTAAATCAATACAATATTCGGCTAACAGAACAATTAGATTCAATAATAATAAAAAGGAAAAATAATGCAAGGTAAAGATACCATGATCGAAATAGTACCATTTCTTTTTATCGTGGAATAGCCATAATATCAATGCAAAAAGGGGCATATAAATGAACAAGGCTTTGGGGAAATTATGAATAAAGGATTCCAAAAATTTTTGTCCCAATTGTTCATGGGGAACACGGTATTTCGCTTCAATACTTTTTTTGTTAATCCAATACTCAAAAGCACCAATTTTATTCGGGTCTTTGGCACGAATGGAATCCATTTCACGGATGGAATTATAGCCAAAATTCAAAAATGCCTCTCGGTTGATTTTTTCTTCTTCCCGTTTATCAACAAGAAATTTAAGGGAATCAATGATGGGACGGGCCGAACTGTCTTGCTTTGCAATATGATTCAGCCATTGGGTTTCTTTGGGGAGATTCGCCGTCTTTTCTTTGATAATGCGTTGCGCCTTTTGATCAGTTACGTTTATGGCTGTTTCTTCTTTCTCAATATCCTCTGAACTCGTTAAAACATTGATAAATAGAAAGGTAACAAAGCTGATGAAGATGTAAAGACGAACGGGTGCAAGATAGGACAAGCGTTTTCCCGACAAATACTCTTTAGTTAGTGCCGCCGGTTTAAACAATAAATTACGGATGGTTTTCCAAAAGGCATTTTCATAATGCGTTAAATCCTCAAAAAAATGGACGAATAAATGGTAGAAGGTTTTCCGGGTATCCGTGTTTTCCTGTCCACAATTCGGGCAAAATCGTTCGGCAACCACATGATTGCAATTCAGACACGTTTTGTCCTTTCGTATAGGGCTTTTATGCGACATGAAATTTTTGTTTTAGCAGATGTAAAACTAGGAAAAAAAATACATTTATATTTGTGAAACTAACTTAAATCAAAGCGAATGCAATCGGAAGCAAAATCACCTGAAGCGTACATGAAAGAAATTCCAGCCGATCGTGTCGAAGTCATGAATCAACTTCGCACCATCATCATGGAAAATTTGCCCAAAGGATTTAAAGAAGGCATGAGTTATGGGATGCTGACCTATGTGGTGCCTTTTGAATTGTATCCCGCAGGTTACCATTGTGCCAAAGATCAGGAACTCCCTTTTTTATCTTTAGCTTCTCAAAAAAATTCGATCAATCTCTATCACATGGGAATTTATGCGGATGAAAATTTGCTAAATTGGTTTGTGGCCGAATATCCCAAACACTGCAAAACCAAGTTGGATATGGGCAAAAGTTGTATTCGTTTTAAAAAACCCGCTGATATCCCTATGGCGTTAATTGCCGAGTTATGTCAAAAAATGACTCCGGAACAATGGATTGCTATTTATGAAAAGAACTACAAGCGATGATTGAATTATTACAACTTCATTATGGTGCTATTTTTGAAGAGAAATTACTTCAAGAAATTGCCCATGTATCTGTACTTCGTGAATTTCAAGAAGGTGATGTGTTAATTGATTTTGGAGATTATATCCGAAAAATGCCCTTATTGTTGAATGGCGCTATCAAAATACTTCGAGAAGATTTTGACGAAGGTGAGTTGTTACTTTATTTTATCGAAAAAGGCGATACCTGTGCGATGACTATGGCCTGTTGTTTGGGTAACACCAAAAGTGAAATTCGGGCCGTTGCAGAGACCAATGGGTTATTGATTATGGTGCCTGTTGAATACATGGAAGAGTGGCTGGGTAAATATAAATCGTGGCGTAATTTCGTTTTCAATAGTTATAACAGTCGTTTAAAAGAAATGCTCTCTACCATTGACAGCTTGGCTTTTATGAATATGGACGAACGAATAATCAGTTACTTAATTGATAAATCTAAAATCGCAAAATCCAAAGAAATTCAAGTCACGCACCAAGATATTGCCTATGATTTGCATACTTCTCGTGTGGTGGTTTCTCGTTTATTGAAAGCATTAGAAAATAAAGGGCGCATCCGATTACATCGCGCTTCTATAGAATTATTATAATGTAACTAATGTTACGCATCCCCATATCAAATTCAATGAAATTTGCTCCATGGAAATGAACAACGGAATCGGATACGGTTTAGCCGTTTTAGTAGGAATCTCTCTCGGACTTATCGGCAGTGGCGGATCGATTTTATCCGTTCCTATTTTTGTGTATGTCATGGGGATTCAACCTGTTTTGGCTGCCGCTTACTCGTTGTTTGTGGTGGGTGTATCCGCTTTAGTCAGTGGATTGCAAAAAGCCAATGACGGATTGGTGGACTTTAAAAAAGTTTTGGCTTTCGGCATTCCGACAATAATGGCCGTCTTTTTTACCCGTAAACTTATTGTGCCAGCAATTCCTGAATCCATGGTCATTACCGATCATTTTTCACTATCTAAACGCTTACTCATCATGGCTGTTTTTGCAGTTGTGATGATGCTGGCTTCCTGGAAAATGATTCGTCCCGTTCAGGAATCCACAGTTCAATCAAGTGTAAGTCCGCTGAAAATTAGTTTGGCCGGACTTGCCATCGGACTCGTAGCGGGTTTCGTAGGAGCGGGTGGCGGATTTCTCATTGTGCCTGCTTTGTTGTTTTTAGCGCAAACTCCTATAAAAAAAGCCATTGGAACATCATTGTTTATCGTTGCTCTTCAATCGTTAATAGGGTTTTTGGGCGATGTTGGACAACAAGACATCAATTATACAATCCTGCTCACTTTTACCGCTTGTTCACTTTTGGGTGTGTTCATCGGAAATCGATTATCCAAAGTCATTTCGGGCGAAAAAATGAAAACCATTTTTGGCTACTTCGTTTTGTGTATGGGGATTTATATTTTAATCAAAGAAATTTGGTTTTCTGCCTAATCAACTGATATTTATCATTTTTTCGGGGATTGAGTGGCGCTAACTTTGGCCTAAATTCAAGAAGAATGAAATTAGAACAAATCTATACCGGTTGTTTAGCCCATGCGGCGTACTATTTGGAGAGTGAGGGAGAAGCGGCTATTTTCGACCCGTTGCGCGAAGTTTTTCCTTATATCGAGCGCGCAGAAAAATCGGGAGCAACCATCAAGTATGTTTTTGAAACTCATTTCCACGCCGATTTTGTGTCAGGTCATTTGGACTTGGCAGCAAAAACAGGAGCGAAAATCGTATACGGTCCCACAGCTAAACCCGGATTTGAAGCACTAGTTGCCGAAGACGGTCAGTATTTTCAAGTCGGAGCTGTAAAAATAAAAGTGATCCACACCCCTGGGCACACACTTGAAAGTACCTGCTACCTTATCTTTGATAAAGAAGGTAAGGAGCACGGTATTATTTCAGGAGATACACTGTTTATTGGTGATGTTGGCCGTCCCGATTTGGCACAACATGTCATCGCTGATTTGACAGAAGATAAATTAGCACGAATGTTGTACCATTCCTTACACGAAAAAATTATGCCATTAGGGGATGATTTAATTGTGTATCCCAATCATGGTGCGGGAAGCGCTTGTGGAAAAAAAATGAGTAAAGAAACTACGGATACGCTAGGCAATCAAAAAGCGACCAATTATGCGTTAAATCCTGATTTGTCGGAAGATGAATTCGTAGTCCAATTGTTAACCGGTTTGACCACACCGCCCAAATATTTCCCTGAAAATGTTTTAATGAATATCAAAGGCTATCAAAGCTTGGATACTATTTTGCACCAAGGTCAAAAAGCCTATGATGCTAAAACCTTTGAATTAATTGCCAACGAAACCAAAGCCGTAATCATCGATTCACGTTCAGCAGCTGAGTTTGCAAAAGGTTTTATTCCCAATAGTATTAACATCGGTTTGGATGGTAGTTTTGGAACTTGGGTGGGCGAACTCATTCCTAATATTCAACAACCCATTTTAATTGTGGCCGAAAATGAAGAGAAAGTAAAAGAAACGATTATTCGACTTTCACGTGTCGGTTTTGATCACAGCATGGGGTATTTACAAGGCGGTTTCAAAAGTTGGGTACTTGCAGGGAAAGATTTTGATCATGTTGAACGTATTGCAGGAGCAGACTTGGATTCGTATGTAATGAACCAACAGCCCATTTTAATTGATGTTCGACGTAAAAGCGAATACGATTCAGAACATCTTATGAATTCACTGAATATACCTTTAAATGAAATAGATTCACATCTCGCTGAATTTCCTAAAGAACTGCCTTTTGTACTATTTTGTGCTGGTGGGTACCGAAGTATGATTGCTGCTTCTATTTTGAAAAAACGCGGATATGAAAATTTTGTCGATATCATCGAAGGGTTTGGTGGCTTGAAAAATAGCACCTTACCCAAGTCCGATTACAAGTGTCCTACCACTTTGTTGTAGGGAGTGTTTTTTTTGTTTTTAGTTTTAAGAAGCACCGTTTGTCCGACGGTGCTTCTTTATTTGTTAAATTTGTAACAAGGGTTACATCTTGAATCCATCAATGTTATTAGTTTTACAAAAAAAAATTCTCCTTTTTATGAAGATTGAACAAATATATACGGGATGTTTAGCGCAAGGTGCCTATTATATTGAAAGTAATGGTGAGGTTGCGATTATTGACCCACTACGCGAAGTGCAACCCTATATCGACCGTGCTTTTAATGACGGGGCAACCATCAAATACATTTTTGAAACCCATTTCCATGCGGATTTTGTGAGTGGACACGTGACACTTTCCGAAAAAACGGGAGCTCCAATTATTTATGGACCTAATGCGAATCCGACATTCAATGCGCACAGTGCACAAGACGGTGAAGTTTTCCAATTGGGAAATATTACGTTAACGGTTTTGCATACACCTGGACATACTATGGAAAGTACCTGTTATCTCTTAAAAGATGAAAACGGGAAAGATCATGCACTTTTTAGTGGTGATACCTTGTTTTTAGGGGATGTGGGCCGACCCGATTTAGCGCAAAAAGCCGCGGATATGACTCAAGAACAATTGGCAGGAATACTTTTTGAAAGTCTTCGAACCAAAATTATGACGCTCGCAGATGACGTGATTGTCTATCCAGCCCATGGAGCAGGAAGTGCTTGCGGTAAAAATTTGAGTAAAGAAACGGTAGGGTCAATAGGCGAGCAAAAAGCAACCAATTATGCTTTACGTGCCGATATGACCAAAGAGGAGTTCATCAAAGAAGTAACCGATGGCTTGTTACCACCGCCTGCATATTTCCCGATGAATGTGAAATTAAATAAAGAAGGTTACGAAAACGTTGAAAAAATTATAGCCGAGGCGCAAGCCTTGGATGCCAACGTTTTTGAAGCAGCAGCCAATGAAACCGATGCCTTAATTTTGGATGTGCGTCACCAAGATGATTTTTCTAAAGGACATATTCCTGGTTCTATATTTATTGGTATCGACGGCCAATTTGCCCCATGGGTGGGTGCGTTGATATTGGATAATAAGCAACCGATTTTGTTGGTTACTCCTGAAGGTCGTGAAAAAGAAACGATTACTCGTCTTGCTCGTGTGGGTTATGATCAAACCTTAGGCTATTTAAACGGAGGTTTTGATGCTTGGAAAAATGCTGGAAAAGAATACGACACTTTAAATTCAGTTACGGCGGTTCAATTAGAAACCTTAATTGCTGAAGGTGTGCCTGTTTTTGATGTGCGTAAACCTGGGGAATATTCTTCGGAACATATCGAAAATGTACCTTCTACGCCTTTGGATTTTTTAAACGAACATTTGGCTGAATTTCCAAAACACGATGCGTTTTACATCCATTGTGCGGGGGGCTATCGTTCTGTAATTGCAGCCTCCATTTTGAAAGCGCGTGGTTATCACAACGTAATTGATGTTAAAGGCGGTTTTGTAGCGATTCGTCAAACAGGAATTAAAACGACGGCTTATGTTTGTCCGTCAACTTTGAAATAATGAAAACGAGATTGTTAACGAATTGGCATGTAATGCGTTGGGTGCGTTTGGCTTTTGCCGGATTTTTATTCGCCAATGCCTATGAAACACGCCAATGGATTTTTGTACCCATGGGACTATTTTTCCTTCTACAAGCCGTGTTCAATTGGGGATGCGGATTGCAAGGGAATTGTTCCGTAAATTATAAAAAAGAATCCCATGAATAGTAGTTTTGCCGAACTGATTAACTCAGAAAAGCCCGTTTTAATTGACTTTTATGCGACTTGGTGCGGACCCTGCCAAATGTTGGCTCCCATTTTAAAAGAGGTGAAAGACAGCTTGGGGGATTCCGTATCGATTCTAAAAGTAGATGTAGATAAAAACCAAGAATTGGCAGCCATGCAGCAAGTTCGTGGCGTACCCACGATGATATTGTACCAAAAAGGACAATTGTTGTGGAGACAATCGGGTGTGGTTTCAAAAGAGGAAATTATACAAACCATTCAATCCAAAAAAAGGTAATGAAAAAGTGGATCATCGGACCCATCGCCATTGCCCTCATAGGAGGAATTGCAGGCTATGCCTATTATTACTATGTGGGTTGTGCTTCGGGAACGTGTAGGATTACATCCAAACCATTCAATAGTACACTGTATGGTGTTGTTATGGGCGGATTGTTGGGGTCTCTTTTTTTTCCAAAACCAAAAGTATAATTATGGATGCTAATTTTTGGGATAATCGATATAATGAAGAAGGTTTCGCTTATGGGAAGTCACCCAATGCGTGGTTTGAATCCAATATTTCGTATCTGAAACCCAATTCCAAACTATTGTTTCCAGCAGAAGGTGAGGGGCGAAATGCCGTTTTTGCCGCCCAACAAGGATTTGAATGTTGTGCATTTGACGTCAGTGCTGCCGGAAAAGAGAAAGCTTTACTTTGGGCCAAAGAACTTAATGTTCAATTGGATTATCAAGTTGGCGCACTGGAAGAATTGGAATTTGAATTGGATAGTTTTGATGGTATTGTACTTTCGTATGTGCATTTACCGTATCCCGATAGAATCGTTTTTCATAAAAAGCTTTTATCCCTTTTAAAAATTGATGGAATTGTCATTTTCGAAGCTTTTGCAAAAGAACAACTTGACTACCAATCGGGTGGCCCCAAAGTCGAAACCATGTTGTTTTCTTTGGAGGAAGTAATGGAAGAATTTGAAGGATTGCAATTCACTATTATCCAACACGCAATTGTAAAATTGGGAGAAGGAAAATACCATCAAGGCGAAGGAGCCGTGATCCGATTTGTGGGTCAAAAATTAAGGAACTATTAAGAGAAATACATTGTTTATCCAAAAGGTAAACCGTAAATTTGAAATAAATAACCATTAAAAAACATCACTCATGAAAAAAATTGTTTCCGCTTTAGCTATCGCAGTATTGTTTTCTGTAAACGGAATGGCTCAAGAACAAGCTAAAAAAGATAAAAAGAAAGCAAAAACTGAAAAATCATGTTCTTCAGAAGAGAAAAAATCGTGTGGTTCTGGAGAGAAAAAAGGCGGTTGTTGCGCAGGTAAAAAAGAAGAAAAGAAATCATAATTTTTTGTTTTTCATTGTCAGAAAGCGTTCCTTAGGGAGCGCTTTTTTTTGGAATACAGCTGCGTAACAAGGGTTACATTTTAGTTTGTTGATCAACCGTAAATTTGGCAAAAACAAACCTTATCATGCGATTTAAAATTTTATTTTTCACCCTACTTTCAAGTTTAACTTCAGTATTTTCTCAATCGGATTTTAATTATCAAATTCAACTCACACCCATTACTATTCCTGGGTTTGGCGGAATTCAATCGTATGCCCGAGCGCAATATCAAGGCAAATGGATTTTCGTGGGTGGACGTTTAGACGGACTCCATGCGCGCCAACCGTTTAATGCTTTTCCATCGAATGCAAATAATACTGCTATACGTGTGGTGGATCCTGTAACTTTGCAGCAATGGACTGCTCCTTTGTCATCTTTGGCAACCGATTTACAAGAGCAATTACAAGCTACGAATCTTAATTTTCACCAAGACGGCGATTACTTAATCGTTATTGGTGGTTATGCCTTTTCGGCTACTGCAAATGATCATATCACTTTTAATAAAATCACCATCATTAATATTCCACTGTTGGTTCAATACGTGCAAGCGGGAACGTTACAGTCGGATGCCTTTTATCAAATTACAGACAACCGATTTACGGTAACTGGAGGACAATTGGCTAAAATTGATGATACTTATTATCTTGTTGGTGGACAGCGATTTGATGGGCGTTATAATCCAATGAACAATCCCACGTTTACACAAACCTACACAGATAGTTACAAGAAATTTAAATTGGTCAACACCAATAATCAATGGCAAATTACCGATTATGAAGAGGTAATTGACGCTGTGCATTTGCACCGTAGAGATTACAATTTAGTACCCCAAATTTTTCCTGATGGAAGCCAAGGCTACATGATTTCTTCGGGTGTTTTTCAAATCAATGTAAATCTTCCATTTTTATATCCTGTAGACATTAAAAGTTCGGGCTATGAACCTCAAACCAATTTTAACCAACTTTTGAGTAATTACCACGGTGCACATGCAGAAATGTACAGTGCAACGGATCAAAAAATGCATGCGTTATTTTTTGGCGGAATGAGCCAATATTATTACACAGGCGCTACCTTAATACAAGATACCAATGTCCCCTTTGTGAAAACCATCAGTCGGGTCACACGCAATGCTGCCAACGAATTAGTAGAAACTCGCCAGCCCGAAGAAATGCCCATTTATATTGGGGCAGGGTCGGAGTTTATTCCCAATCACGCGTTACCTCATTTTGATAACGAAGTAATTAAGTTGGACGAAATAACTACCAATGAGTTTGTTATCGGACACATTGTGGGCGGAATTGCTAGTTCGTCCCAAAACCCTTTTACCAATAACCAAACCGCACAAACCAGTCCGTCTTCTGTAATTTATGAAGTAAAACTGATTAACCAACCGGTTTTAAATGCACAGACCGTTATCCAACATAATCCGTTTTCTTTTAAAGTATACCCGAATCCAACCCATAACCAAAAAGTCAAATTGAGTTATGAGTTTCCGTATGAAGCTCCCTTGGAATATTTAGTAACCGATGCATCCGGTAAAATGTTGATGGAAGGCGATATTCTAAAATCTAAAATTGGAGCCAATACAATGGATTTTGAGTTGGATCCCACCGAATCACAAGTGCTTCAAATCACTTTGATTTTTGATCGCAAATTTTATCAAACCCAAAAAATTATAATGAAGTAGTAATTTTCAACGCCTTTCGGGGCGTTTTTTTATGCTTTTTAGTTTCGGAAGTAGATTTGAAAATCTAAAGTTAACCGAAAGCAATAGGAGTTTGAACTAATGTATTGAAAAGCAGGCTTGTACTTCGTGTCTGTATGTCTTTTGTAACACAAGTTACACAGTAACAATTGTAACTGTACACCCCAAATCCCCGTTCTATTTTTGCTTCATCATAACCGATATACGATGAAAAAAGTACTAATAATTACAACTATGGTTTTGGGAAATGTCTTCGGACTCCAAGCTCAAGATACGGTATCCATTTCCAAAAGTTCGTTACTCGAAAAAGTAACCCAAAACCTTCAATTAAAAATAGCCAATCAAAATTATCAATCGGCGAAAGCGGATTACAAGCAAACCCGCGCGCTCTTTTTGCCCAACATCTCAGCCTCACAAACGGCGATGGTCACAACCAATCCGTTGATGGCTTTTGGATCGAAATTGAATCAGGAAATTTTAACCCCGATGGATTTTGACCCCAATCTTTTGAACAATCCCAAACGAACCCAGAATTTCGCTACACAAATTGAATTTCAACAACCTTTAATTAATCTGGACGGTTGGATGGGACGAAAAGCCGCCAAAGCCAAAATGGATGCTTATGGATTGCAAACCCAACGTACGCAAGAATACTTACAATTAGAAGTTCAAAAAGCTTACATGCTTTTGCAATTGGCTTATAAAGCGGTAGGTGTGATGCAAAAAGCCGAAGGTACCGCTCAAGCCAATTTGAAATTGGTCGAAAATTATTTTAAAAATGGCATGCTCCAAAAAACCGATGTTTTAAATGTACAAGTGCGTGTCAACGAAATCAAAAATCAATTGGCTGCCGCACGTTCCAATGTACAAAATGCTTCCGATTACCTCGCATTTCTTTTGAACGAAGACGTAAAAGGAATATATAAGCCTTCTGAAACTTTAGAAGCTAATTTTTCTGCTTCGGAAATTGCTAAGGTGCTTAACGAGAACAGAACGGATATTCAAGCTTACCAAAAAACAACAGAAGCCTATAAGAATATGCTTAAAATGCAACAAATGAGCTTACTTCCGCGCTTGAATGCTTTTGGAAATTACCAACTCTACGATCGTACGATTATGGGTTTTCAAGCCAATGGCTATCTATTGGGAGCACAATTGTCTTGGAATCTTTTTGACGGCATGAAATCCTATGGAAAAATCGATAAAGCCAAAGCCGATTTTCAAAAAGCCGAAACCGAAGCCGATCAATACAAAAAACAAAGTCAGCTCGAACTCCAAAAAGCGGTTCGTCAATTTCAAGATGCCAAAAACAAATTGACCAATGCACAGTTAGCATGGGAACAATCCAAAGAAGCCTACCGCATTCGTCAAAATCGATTTGCACAAGGATTGGAAAAAACAACGGATGTCCTTCAATCCGAAACTTTGATGTACCAAAAAGAACTTGAATACCAACAAACCGTTTTCGAAGTACAATTTACCCAACTGTATCTTCAATTTTTAAATTAACTACTAGCTAAAAATTTGAAAGACAATGGAAAAGAATCATACACTAAAACCAAAACTCATGAAAAAAATACAAATTATAACCGTGATGTCCGGACTCTTATTCTTGGCATCTTGTGGTAAAGAAACCAAAAAAATCAATACTGAAGCTGCTATTCCAGTAACCTTATCAGGAGAATTAACAACTTCCAATTCTGATTTTGTGACGGCAAGTGGAAAAATTGAAGCCGTAAGTAGTGCCAATGTCAGTACCCGAATGATGGGCTATGTGACCAAAGTTCATGTGAAAATGGGCCAACGAGTTGCCGCAGGTCAGTTGCTCGTGAGCATTAACAACACCGATTTACAAGCCAAAAAGGCTCAAGTCGATGCCGCTATTCTTCAAGCCAATACCGCTTACCAAAACGCAAAAAAGGATTATGAACGGTTTCAAAATTTGTTCCAACAACAATCCGCTTCCCAAAAGGAATTGGACGATATGACATCGCGTTATGAAATGGCTAAAGCCGGACTCGAGGGCGCGAAACAAATGCGTAACGAAGTGATGGCACAGTTTAGTTATGCCAACATTACCGCTCCATTCGCTGGAGAAGTAACAGGAACGTTTGTGAAAGAAGGCGATATGGCCAATCCTGGTATGCCTTTAGTAAGTGTGGAAGGAGGCAAAGCCTTGCAAGTGACCGCTATGGTGGCTGAAAATGCAATTGCCAACATCCACAACGGAATGCAAGCAACTATCCAAGTGAAATCCATCAACAAAACAGTAAAGGGAACCGTAACCGAAGTTTCCGCTTCAGCCAAAAATACAGGCGGTCAATATTTGGTGAAAATCAACCTTACTACAACCGACACGTCAATTAAATCGGGCATGTTCACTCATGTACAATTTCCAACCGCAAAAGCAGCGCGAGTTGAAACAAAAGCAGCAACGGTAACTGTTACCGAATCGGCTTTAGTTCGACAAGGACAATTGATCGGAATTTACACCGTAAGCGCGCAAAAACGGGCCGTATTGCGTTGGATTCGCATAGGAAAAACCTTTGGAAATCAAGTAGAAGTATTGTCCGGACTTTCAAGTGACGAACCCTATATTGTTTCGGCTCAAGGACGATTGTATAACGGCGTACCCGTATCGGTACAATAAACGGAGAAATCATGAAAGAAGGAATTTCAGGTAAAATCGCCCACTTTTTTATCCATTCAAAGTTGACCGTACTCTTGATGGTGGCTTTGATGATTATTGGAGTGTACAGTTCGTTTCTTATTCCGCGCGAAGAAGAACCACAAATCAATGTGCCCATGGCCGATGTCATGGTAGGTTATCCCGGAGCCAGTTCCGCCGAAGTGGAAAGTCGGGTCATCAAACCTTTAGAAAAAATTATTGGGAATATTAAAGGGGTCGAACATATTCACAGTATGGCGATGAACGGCCAAGGAATGATCATTGTGCAGTTTTATGTGGGACAAGATATCGAACGTTCCTATGTGAAATTGTATGACGAATTGATGAAACACGAACTTGAGTTTCCACAAGGCGTCTATAAACCTATTGTAAAAACCCGATCCATTGATGATGTACCGATGCTCGGACTCACGCTTTGGAGTGAAAAATACAACGATTTTGAATTGCGTCAAATTGCCGAGGAACTGACTTCCGAAATCGAGAAAGTTAAAGACGTTGCCATCACCAAAGAAATCGGTGGTCGTAATCGGGAAGTGAAAGTTATTTTGGACAAAGATAAAATGGCCGAAACCGGGGTTGACCCGTTGAACATCATGCAAATGATACAGGCCAACAACGGCAGTTCACAATCGGGAGCTGTGGTGCATGGTGATCAAGAATATTTAGTAACTACGGGCCAATTTTTACAAACGGCTGAAGATATTGAAGATTTAGTTGTTGGGGTACACCAAAATATGCCCGTGTATTTAAAACAAGTGGCAACGGTGGAGGACGGCCCTTCAACACCACGCAGTTATGTTTCTTTTGGTTATGGCAAAGCCAATGAAAAAGTAAAAGCCAATCCCTCGGATTATCCGGCAGTTACCCTTTCTGTTGCTAAAGTGAAAGGTGCCGATGCGATGAAAATTTCAGAGAAAATCATTGCCAAAGTCGATGCCCTCAAAAAGACAATTATTCCCAACGATGTCCATGTAGAAGTGACCCGTAATTACGGAGAAACAGCATCCCACAAAGTAGGGGAGTTGCTCATGCACTTGGGAATTGCCATTATCGCAGTAACGGTTTTAGTCATGTTGGCCATGGGATGGCGCGGTGGTTTGGTGGTGTTCTTATCGGTGCCGTTAACGTTTGCCCTTACCTTATTCAGCTACTATTTGTTAGGATACACACTAAATAGAATCACCTTATTTGCTTTGGTTTTTGTGGTCGGAATTGTAGTGGATGACAGTATTATCATAGCCGAAAACATGCACCGCCATTTCAAAATGAAGCGATTACCGTTCAAACAAGCCGCCATTTTCGCGATTAACGAAGTCGGTAACCCAACGATTTTAGCGACATTCACCGTAATTGCAGCCATTTTACCGATGGCCTTCGTGTCCGGAATGATGGGGCCTTATATGAGTCCGATGCCCATAGGCGCCTCTATCGCGATGCTTCTTTCATTATTTGTCGCCCTAACTATCACACCGTATTTAGGGTATCATTTTCTCCAAGAAAAAGAGGAAAATGATCACAAAGCCGAGGAAGGATTAGAAACCTCATGGATATATAAAGTCTACAATAAATTCGAGCGTCCATTCTTGGAAAGTTCGAAAAAACGCCGCTGGATGTTAGGCATCACCGTACTCTTGTTGTTGGGTTCCGTTACGATGTTTTTTACCAAAAGTGTCGCCGTAAAAATGTTGCCTTTTGATAATAAAAATGAATTCCAAGTGGTCATCGATATGCCCGAAGGAACTACATTGGAACGTACCGCAGCAGTGACCCAAGAAATCGCACAATACTTGTCCACAGTTCCCGAAGTCGTGAATTACCAAAACTATATTGGTACTTCGGCACCGATTACCTTCAATGGATTGGTGCGCCATTACGATATGCGTGGAGGAAGCAATATGGCCGATATTCAGGTGAATTTACTTCACAAAGAAGACCGCGACCCACAAAGTCACGATATCGCCAAACGTGTTCGTCCCGAAATACTCAAAATCGCCAAGCGTTTTGGAGCCAATGTGAAAGTCATCGAAGTGCCACCCGGACCACCCGTATTATCGACTTTAGTGGCCGAAATCTATGGTCCCGATTACAAAGAACAAATCAAAGTGGCCAACCAAGTAAAAACCATTCTTCACCAAACACCCGATATTGTTGATATCGATTGGATGGTAGAAGAACCCCAAACGGAGTATCATTTGGAAGTAGACAAAGAAAAAGCCATGCTAAACGGCATTGCTCCCCAACAAATTGTGGGGAATCTCACCTATCTTTTAAAAGAATATCCTATTTCCAATTTGTATGATGAAACGTCCAATGATAATGTTGGGATTGTGCTGGCTTTAGACGATAAAGACAAAACATCTTTGGAGGATATTGACGCTTTAAAAATCAAAGGCAGTCGCGGCAATGTGGTACCTGTTAGCGATTTGATTCAAATTAAAAAGGACACCCTTCAGAAAACGATTTACCGCAAAGACCAAAAACGCGTGGTGTATGTTACTGCCGACATGGCGGGTGCTCTTGAGAGTCCGGTTTACGCGATTTTAGGCATGAACGAAAAACTCCAAAAAATCAAATTACCTGCGGGTTATGCGGTATCCGACTTGTACATGGGCCAACCCGAAGACGAGAGTAATTTCACCGTGAAATGGGACGGGGAGTGGCAAATCACGCTCGAAGTTTTCCGTGATCTTGGGGCTGCGTTCTTAGTCGTAATTATTATCATCTACATGTTGATTGTGGGTTGGTTCCAAAATTTCAAAACCCCAATCGTGATGATGTTGGCCATTCCACTTTCCTTAGTCGGAATCGTTTTAGGGCATTGGTTGCTGGGAGCATTTTTTACTGCTACGTCATTTATTGGTATGATTGCTTTGGCGGGTGTCATGGTTAGAAATTCGGTCTTACTCATCGACTTTATTGAAATTCGTCTCAATGAAGGAATTCCGCTGAAACAAGCGATTATCGATGCAGGAGCCGTGCGTACAACGCCTATACTGTTAACCACAGGAGCGGTTGTCATCGGTGCTTCGATTATCTTGTTCGACCCGATTTTCCAAGGTCTCGCCATTTCATTGGTAGCGGGAGCCATTGTATCTACGTTACTGACTTTGATCGTCGTACCGTTGATTTATTACATCACCGAACGTAAAAAATGGGAAACTAAGTAATACAAAAGTGTCCGTAGTCGACCAACGACTTTACTGCATACAAAACGAATTGCGAGGGCTGCGGACCTTTTTTTAAACATTTTAAAATTATGAAACTGATTCTTATTACCGCAATATCCGATTATCAAAAAGCGATACAAGATGTATTGAAAAAAATAGGAGTGAAGCACTATTCCTTCCATGAAGTTCATGGCTATACACAACCCGCAAAAGAAGGATTAGAGAGCAATTGGTTTGGCAGCGAAAGCGCAACGACCGATTCCGTTTTGTTCCATATTTTTCTGGAAGATGCACAATGTGATGCGCTCACGGAAGCCGTTCAAACCCTCAATGCCACATTGGATTCAGTATCCAAAGTCCATGTAATTTCTTTAAAAATAGAAAATCACGTTTAATAAATAAGTATGAAAAATAGAATCATTCGCGCCATCGCAGGCAGCTTTATCTTAATCAGTGTGACATTGGGTCTTTTTGTACATCACTATTGGTTTGGGTTCACCGCCTTTGTGGGCGCCAACTTACTCCAATCCTCCATCACCAAATGGTGTCTTATGGAAGATATCCTTACCAAACTTGGGGTGAAAGACTAAATCACTTGAGAGTGGAAAAGTGGAAGAAGTTTAAATAGTGTAGTTAGTAACACCTAAATACAATGAAATCTATTTAAAACAACTTGACAATTTTCAAATTCATTCATTTTCAAATTTTCAAATGATTTGGGCGCTCCCCCTCGCTCACATCCCTGCAAAGAAGTCAGAAACTGCCTCGGGGTCGGGTCGTCCGTTGCAATCTTGCCTCCGCTTCGCTCCGTCAAGGATTTCCACTTCCACCCCTAGCGCGAAAGGAATTATGATTTTTTTAGAAGAAAGAAGAAAGAAGCAAGAAGAAAGAGGGGGTGCCAGTTCATGACTACACCTTGTGAAACATCGTGTAAACCTTGTGTTACCTTGTGCTCCAAAACCAATAATTTATAATTTAAATTATAAAATTTATAATAATAAAAAAAGCCGCCCTTTTACGAGCAGCTTCTATATCTAAAGTCTAACGTCTAACGTCTAAAGTCTAACGTCTAACGTCTAACGTCTAACGTCTAATGTCCAACGTTTAAAGTCTAAAGTCTATCTTTTCAACGAGAAGTGCGCTTTAAACTCCTTCATCACTCCGCCTTCATCATACTCCACCTTGAACCAGTAGTCGGTTGATGGGGCTAAATAGCCGTTGTAGGTACCGTCCCAACCCGGTGAAGACGGACTAATTTGTTTGATGAGTTTGCCGTAGCGGTCAAAGATGTAAATCTTCGCTGTGGTGTTTTGCAACCCAACAATATTCCACGTATCATGAATACCGTCTCCATTCGGAGTGAAGTAATGCGGATAATCGATAATCGAAACACCACTAATCACTAAAGGATCACAACTGTTGTCCATGCCTCCTTCGGTATCCCAAACCGTGATGGTGTGTTCACCTAGTGGTACGTTTTCAAAGACATTCGAGGTTTGTCTCGGACCGTCGTCTAAGCTGTACGCATACGTTCCATGACCGTCTACATTCACCGTGATGGTTTGTAAGTCGGAGAAGGCATTGGTCACCACATAACCTACCGTACCTGCTGGTACCACAGCTTGACCCGATTGTATCACATCAAAACTCGCCGAAGCTTGGTTACAAGGTAGCGTAGGATTCGTGCTGGTCATCACTACCGTGTAAGTGCGTGTAGCTCCACCCGTAACCGCAGTGTCTACCAAATAGGTCGATCCCGTTCCAATGACAGTAGTCGGGTTGGACGCCTCATACCACTCGTAGGTAAACGTTCCTGGGATTAGGTTGCTCGCGGTCAACAACAACGGACGCACCACTTGATCCGTAAGGAAGTCCACACAAATCACATGGGAGTTATTCGCTGTTTCAATCACAGGCTCGGGTAACGGCGCAACGGTTGCATTAAAGGAAACCAAACGCGCACAACCCGTCAAGTTGTCCTCTACCCGAATCCAAATAGCATGGGTATAGGCCATATAATTCACTAAATCAGCAATGGCATTGGTCTCATTCTCTGCATCCAATTGGGTGTTGTAGAAAGTTACTGTAAAGTCGGTTGCCGACTGTCCCGTTAAAATCGTCGTTACATACTGACTCAAATCCAAGCTGAATTGTCCATCATTGGTTCCGTCGGTATCGCACGTGTCGAATGGACCCGGTGCTGTAGCCAATGGTTTTGGATTCACCAAAATGTTGAATGTACCCACTACCGAGCGACAACCTGTAGTCGTGTTGGTAGCAATCACCCACAATTGCTGTGGCGAACTGGTATTTAAATAATTACCTGGATTCGGAATCAATACCGTATGTGCCGCATCTTCGTAGAAACTCAAGCTGTAGTTGCTCAGCGGAAGGGGATTCCCTGTAAGCAAGTTGGCCTGACCCCATGCCGTTAAGTTAAACGCCGTGATGTTATCGGTATCGTCGTCACATTCTTGGTAATCGGCCACAGGCTGTACCAAGGTCGGCAACGGATTCACCGTTAAGGCTTGTTCAACCAGTATATAACAGTGTTCGTTGAACGAGTCAATGTTCAAGTTGCTCTCTACACGAATCCATACATTCTGATTCACGTTGGCCGCTGTTGGGGTAAGAATCTCATTGGTATTTGCCACCGCATCGTTATAACTCGGGTAATAATGCAAACTCACATTGGCTTGCCCGTTTAAGATATACCCCGCATTCACCGTCAAGTCAAAAATCTCATACCCATCGCCAGGGTTGGTATCGTCACACTTCGCTGCCAAAGCGGGTGGGTTGGTGCGCGGTGTAGGAACTGGCAATACACGTACGGTTAAAGTACGGTAGCTTTTACAACCTGTCGTATTATCCGTAGCCACCACGAAAATCGTCTGGTTAGCCGCTACTGTGTTGACAAACGCACTTGGGTTATTGATCGGTTGGGTATGGGCAGCATTCAAATAGAATGCAAGGGTATGCCCGGGAACCGTACCCACGAAGCTGACCAAATCAAACGTAGTAAACTGGTTGTTCGGCTGCGCATCATCATCACACAGCGCATACAGCGTAGGCGTGGTCAACACCAAAGAAGTGTTCACTTGCAAGTCAAACGAACCCACTGCAAAACAATGCGAGGATTTGTGCTCCACACGCACCCAAATGGTCGTCGTACCACAAGCGGTATAGTTGGTCGTATTCACAATCGGGTTGATACCCGCTGGTGAAGCTGACGCATCGGCTTGTGAAGTGTAATAGGTTACGGTATAATTGTTAGCTGCTGTAGTTTGTTGGGCCAAGACCGCAGGGGTTTGTGCTGCCAAATTGAACGTTGTACAACCGTCTTGTGGGTTACTATCCACATCACAGTTATTTATCGTCGGTAAGTTAAACGGCTCGATAGGTGCAATGTTTACTTGTAACGTAATAGGCACGATAGTCACACAACCCGTAGTCGGGTCTTCTGCTCGAACCCAAATGATTTGCGTAAACGGATCGTTGTTCACAAAAGGAACCGACACATTGATTGGGTTCAACGGCGTCTGTGCATCAATCTGCGTTACGTGGTACGTGATGGTATAGAGTGTAGGCGCTCCCGAAAGCAATTGTGGGGTTAACGTACTCAAATCAAACTGACCCACACCGTCTTGGTTGTCGTCACACACGGTATACGGTGCAGTCGGTACCAAAATACTTGGCTTGGGATTCACAACCAAGTCCATAGTCGTTACTACAAAACATCCCGTCGTAGTGTTGGTTAAACGAATACCAAGGGTTTGATTGTATTGCACTCCGTTTTGGTAGGCTGCCGGATTTGCAATCGCATTCGTATCGGCATTGGCATTGGCCAAGGTCGGATAAAACTTCACTTGAATGCCCGTTTGCCCGTTTAATATAGTCGGTAATTGCGAATTCAAATTAAAGATTTCAAAACCTACTGGAGCCGTAGTCTCACACAATTCATATTGCGGGAAGTACCCTGCTGCAGGTAACAGCGGTAGTGGGTCAACCACCAAGTTCACCGATACCACATCAAAACAGCCTGTGGTATTGTTCTGCACCCGAATCCACAAAGTCGTCGAGGCCGAGGCATATGCATTCGTACCTGTTAAGGCATTTTGAGGAACCAAGGCATCAGCTTGTGAAGTATAATAAGTCACGGTATGCTGTGAAGCCGATAAACTACCCAATACTTGTGGGTTCACCACCGTATTCAAATTGAATACCGCAATACCGTCTGTATTATCGTCACATTTATGGTAATCCGCGGAAGGCGTCGCTACCGGTTTTTTATTCACGATTAACAATAGGGTAGTAAAGGACGGACAGTTCGGAGCTGCCGGGTCAAACACACGGATATAAATCGTCTGTTGGTCGTAATCGTTATTACAGAACAATTGCGTGAGCGGAATCGGATTCGAACCCGTTTGTGCATCGGTTGTCGTTAAGTGGAACGTCACTTGAACATTCGGATCGGTTGTGATTTCAGGAATCTTTGTTATCAAATCAAACGTACACGCCACGCCGTCGTTGTTGTCGTCACAGACTATGTAGGGGGTGGGTAGGTTCACTATCGGACTAACAATTACATTGATAGTTCCTGTTAGTGAAGGCGCTCCACAACCACCTGTTGTATTAACTGTATAATTAAAGGTTTGATTGGATGTAATTTGCGGAATACCACTAATCTGTAAACTTGATCCATTAATTGAGAAAGTAACACCATTTGGTAAACCAGTTACGTTGGCTCCTGCAGCTCCTCCTCCAAAAAGATATGTTATAGCTTGAATTGCTGTTCCATTACACAAAGTTTGATTGGTTGTAGGAACTGATGAAGTAAGTTGTAAAGTGGCAAAAGGTCGAATAGTTAAAGTTCCTGTAAGCGATTGCGTACCACAGCCGCCAGATGACGTAATGGTATAGTTAAAAGGCGAACCTGTAGTTGTGGTGGGCGAACCCGAAATCGTCACGGTCGATCCTGAAACAGAGGCCGTCACACCAGCAGGTAATCCGGTTACGGTGGCACCTGTAGCACCATTTCCTAAAGTATAAACAATAGTAGTTATTGGTGTATTAATACAAACGGTCTGCGCAGTTGTCGCTGCCGCTGATGTCAAACTTAACGTTACGTTTGGATTAACCGTAATCGTTCCGGATAAAGATTGTGAAGAACAACCGCCCGTTGTGGTTACAGTATAAGCGAATGGCGATCCGGTTACTGTTGTGGGCGAACCCGAAATAGTCACGGTCGATCCTGAAACAGTAGCCGTCACACCGGCTGGTAATCCGGTTACAGTTGCACCTGTAGCACCATTTCCTAAAGTATAAACAATAGTAGTTATTGGTGTATTAATACAAACGGTCTGCGCAGTTGTCGCAACCGCTGAAGTTAAACTCAACGTCACATTCGGATTAACTGTAATCGTTCCAGACAAAGATTGTGAAGAACAACCGCCCGTTGTGGTTACAGTATAAGCGAATGGCGATCCGGTTACTGTTGTGGGCGAACCCGAAATAGTCACGGTCGATCCTGAAACAGTAGCCGTCACACCTGCAGGTAATCCGGTTACAGTTGCACCAGTAGCACCATTTCCTAAAGTATAAACAATAGTAGTTATTGGTGTATTAATACAAACGGTCTGCGAAGTTGTCGCAACCGCTGAAGTCAAACTCAACGTCACATTCGGATTAACCGTAATCGTTCCAGACAAAGATTGTGAAGAACAACCACCCGTTGTGGTTACAGTATAACTAAAAGGCGAACCAGTAGTTGTGGTGGGCGAACCCGAAATCGTCACGGTCGAACCTGAAACAGTAGCCGTCACACCGGCTGGTAATCCGGTTACAGTTGCACCAGTAGCACCATTTCCTAAAGTATAAACAATAGTAGTTATTGGTGTATTAATACAAACGGTCTGCGCAGTTGTCGCAGCGGCTGATGTCAAACTTAACGTCACATTCGGATTAACCGTAATCGTTCCAGACAAAGATTGTGAAGAACAACCTCCCGTAGTGGTTACAGTATAACTAAAAGGCGAACCCGTAGTTGTTGAGGGCGAACCCGAAATCGTCACGGTCGAACCTGAAACAGTAGCCGTCACACCAGCAGGTAATCCCGTTACAGTGGCACCCGTGGCTCCGCCGCCAAAGGTGTATGTGATGTTAGTAATCGCCGTATTCACACAAACGGTCTGCGCAGTTGTCGCAACCGCTGAAGTTAAACTCAACGTCACATTCGGATTAACTGTAATCGTTCCAGACAAAGATTGTGAAGAACAACCGCCCGTTGTGGTTACAGTATAAGCGAATGGCGATCCGGTTACTGTTGTGGGCGAACCCGAAATAGTCACGGTCGATCCTGAAACAGTAGCCGTCACACCTGCAGGTAATCCGGTTACAGTTGCACCAGTAGCACCATTTCCTAAAGTATAAACAATAGTAGTTATTGGTGTATTAATACAAACGGTCTGCGCAGTTGTCGCTGCCGCTGATGTCAAACTTAACGTCACATTCGGATTAACCGTAATCGTTCCAGACAAAGATTGTGAAGAACAACCACCCGTTGTGGTTACAGTATAAGCGAATGGCGATCCGGTTACTGTTGTGGGCGAACCCGTAATCGTCACGGTCGATCCTGAAACAGTAGCCGTCACACCGGCTGGTAATCCGGTTACAGTTGCAACTGTAGCACCATTTCCTAAAGTATAAACAATAGTAGTTATTGGTGTATTAATACAAACGGTCTGCGAAGTTGTCGCAACCGCTGAAGTCAAACTCAACGTCACATTCGGATTAACCGTAATCGTTCCAGACAAAGATTGTGAAGAACAACCGCCCGTTGTGGTTACAGTATAAGCGAATGGCGATCCGGTTACTGTTGTGGGCGAACCCGAAATCGACACCGTCGATCCTGAAACAGTAGCCGTCACACCAGCAGGTAATCCCGTTACAGTGGCACCCGTGGCTCCGCCGCCAAAGGTGTATGTGATGTTAGTAATCGCCGTATTCACACAAACGGTCTGCGCAGTTGTCGCAACCGCTGAAGTTAAACTCAACGTCACATTCGGATTAACTGTAATCGTTCCAGACAAAGATTGTGAAGAACAACCGCCCGTTGTGGTTACAGTATAAGCGAATGGCGATCCGGTTACTGTTGTGGGCGAACCCGAAATCGTCACGGTCGATCCTGAAACAGTAGCCGTCACACCTGCAGGTAATCCGGTTACAGTTGCACCAGTAGCACCATTTCCTAAAGTATAAACAATAGTAGTTATTGGTGTATTAATACAAACGGTCTGCGCAGTTGTCGCAACCGCTGAAGTCAAACTCAACGTCACATTCGGATTAACCGTAATCGTTCCAGACAAAGATTGTGAAGAACAACCACCCGTTGTGGTTACAGTATAACTAAAAGGCGAACCAGTAGTTGTGGTGGGCGAACCCGAAATCGTCACGGTCGAACCTGAAACAGTAGCCGTCACACCGGCTGGTAATCCGGTTACAGTTGCACCTGTAGCACCATTTCCTAAAGTATAAACAATAGTAGTTATTGGTGTATTAATACAAACGGTCTGCGCAGTTGTCGCAACCGCTGAAGTCAAACTCAACGTCACATTCGGATTAACCGTAATCGTTCCAGACAAAGATTGTGAAGAACAACCTCCCGTAGTGGTTACAGTATAACTAAAAGGCGAACCCGTAGTTGTTGAGGGCGAACCCGAAATCGACACCGTCGATCCTGAAACAGTAGCCGTCACACCGGCTGGTAATCCCGTTACGGTGGCACCAGTAGCACCATTTCCTATAGTATAAACAATAGTAGTTATTGGTGTATTAATACAAACGGTCTGCGCAGTTGTCGCAACCGCTGAAGTTAAACTCAACGTCACATTCGGATTAACCGTAATCGTTCCAGACAAAGAAACCACTCCACAGCCACCTGTTGTGGTTACAGTATAAGAGAAAGGCGAACCCGTAGTTGTTGTGGGCGAACCTGAAATCGTCACGGTCGATCCTGAGACTGAAGCGGTCACTCCCGCAGGCAAACCAGATACAGTAACTCCAGTAGCCCCACCGCCGAAATTGTATGTAGTATTTGAAATCGGTGTATTAATACATACGGTTTGATTTGTAGTTGATGATCCTGAGGTTAATGTTAAAGTTACTCCTGGATTCACGGTAATCGTTCCTGATAAGGATTGTGAACTACATCCGCCCGAAGTTGTAACAGTATAGGAAAAAGGCGAACCTAAAGTTGTGGTGGGCGAACCCGAAATCGTCACTGTTGAACCTGAAACAGATGCTGTTACTCCAGGAGGCAGCCCTAGAACTGTCGCTCCAGTGGAACTTCCACCCAAAGTATATGTAATGGTAGAAATTGGTAAATTAGTACATAATGTCTGCGCAGTTGTCGCTGCCGCTGAAGTTAGTGTCAACGTCACACTTGGATTCACGGTAATCGAACCTGTAAGCGATTGCGTTCCACAACCGCCAGTGGTTGTAATAGTGTAAGAGAAAGGCGAACCCGTAGTTGTCGTGGGCGAACCTGAAATAGTCACGGTCGAACCTGAAACAGTAGCCGTTACACCGGCTGGTAATCCTATTACGGTGGCACCCGTGGCTCCGCCGCCAAAGGTGTACGTGATGTTAGTAATCGCCGTATTCACACAAACGGTCTGCGCAGTTGTCGCTGCCGCTGAAGTTAGTGTCAACGTCACACTTGGATTCACAGTAATCGAACCTGTAAGTGATTGCGTTCCACAGCCGCCAGTAGTTGTAATAGTGTAAGAGAAAGGCGAACCAGTAGTAGTGGTGGGCGAACCTGAAATCGTCACGGTCGAACCTGAAACAGTAGCCGTTACACCGGCAGGTAATCCCGTTACAGTGGCACCCGTGGCTCCACCGCCAAAGGTGTATGTGATGTTAGTAATCGCCGTATTCACACAAACGGTCTGCGCAGTTGTCGCTGCCGCTGAAGTTAGTGTCAACGTCACACTTGGATTCACAGTAATCGAACCTGTAAGAGATTGCGTTCCACAGCCGCCAGTGGTTGTAATAGTGTAAGAGAAAGGCGAACCAGTAGTAGTGGTGGGCGAACCCGAAATCGTCACGGTCGAACCTGAAACAGTAGCCGTCACACCGGCTGGTAATCCCGTTACAGTGGCACCCGTGGCTCCACCGCCAAAGGTGTATGTGATGTTAGTAATCGCCGTATTCACACAAACGGTCTGCGCAGTTGTCGCTGCTGCTGAAGTTAGTGTCAACGTCACACTTGGATTCACAGTAATCGAACCTGTAAGTGATTGCGTTCCACAACCGCCAGTGGTTGTAATAGTATAGGAGAAAGGCGAACCGGTAGTTGTGGTGGGCGAACCCGTAATCGTTACGGTCGAACCCGAAACAGTAGCCGTTACACCGGCTGGTAATCCCGTTACAGTGGCACCCGTGGCTCCACCGCCAAAGGTGTACGTGATGTCAGTAATCGCCGTATTCACACAAACGGTCTGCGCAGTTGTCGCTGCCGCTGAAGTTAGTGTCAACGTCACACTTGGATTCACAGTAATCGAACCTGTAAGAGATTGCGTTCCACAGCCGCCAGTGGTTGTAATAGTGTAAGAGAAAGGCGAACCAGTAGTAGTGGTGGGCGAACCCGTAATCGTCACGGTCGAACCTGAAACAGTAGCCGTTACACCGGCTGGTAATCCCGTTACAGTGGCACCCGTGGCTCCACCGCCAAAGGTGTACGTGATGTTAGTAATCGCCGTATTCACACAAACGGTCTGCGCAGTTGTCGCTGCCGCTGAAGTTAGTGTCAACGTCACACTTGGATTCACAGTAATCGAACCTGTAAGAGATTGCGTTCCACAGCCGCCAGTAGTTGTAATAGTGTAAGAGAAAGGCGAACCAGTAGTAGTGGTGGGCGAACCTGAAATCGTCACGGTCGAACCTGAAACAGTAGCCGTTACACCGGCAGGTAATCCCGTTACAGTGGCACCCGTGGCTCCGCCGCCAAAGGTGTATGTGATGTTAGTAATCGCCGTATTCACACAAACGGTCTGCGCAGTTGTCGCTGCTGCTGAAGTTAGTGTCAACGTCACACTTGGATTCACAGTAATCGAACCTGTAAGTGATTGCGTTCCACAGCCGCCAGTGGTTGTAATAGTGTAAGAGAAAGGCGAACCAGTAGTAGTGGTGGGCGAACCCGAAATCGTCACGGTCGAACCTGAAACAGTAGCCGTCACACCGGCTGGTAATCCCGTTACAGTGGCACCCGTGGCTCCACCGCCAAAGGTGTATGTGATGTTAGTAATCGCCGTATTCACACAAACGGTCTGCGCAGTTGTCGCTGCTGCTGAAGTTAGTGTCAACGTCACACTTGGATTCACAGTAATCGAACCTGTAAGTGATTGCGTTCCACAACCGCCAGTGGTTGTAATAGTATAGGAGAAAGGCGAACCGGTAGTTGTGGTGGGCGAACCCGTAATCGTTACGGTCGAACCCGAAACAGTAGCCGTTACACCGGCTGGTAATCCCGTTACAGTGGCACCCGTGGCTCCACCGCCAAAGGTGTATGTGATGTTAGTAATCGCCGTATTCACACAAACGGTCTGCGCAGTTGTCGCTGCTGCTGAAGTTAGTGTCAACGTCACACTTGGATTCACAGTAATCGAACCTGTAAGTGATTGCGTTCCACAACCGCCAGTGGTTGTAATAGTATAGGAGAAAGGCGAACCGGTAGTTGTGGTGGGCGAACCCGTAATCGTTACGGTCGAACCCGAAACAGTAGCCGTTACACCGGCTGGTAATCCCGTTACAGTGGCACCCGTGGCTCCACCGCCAAAGGTGTACGTGATGTCAGTAATCGCCGTATTCACACAAACGGTCTGCGCAGTTGTCGCTGCCGCTGAAGTTAGTGTCAACGTCACACTTGGATTCACAGTAATCGAACCTGTAAGAGATTGCGTTCCACAGCCGCCAGTGGTTGTAATAGTGTAAGAGAAAGGCGAACCAGTAGTAGTGGTGGGCGAACCCGTAATCGTCACGGTCGAACCTGAAACAGTAGCCGTTACACCGGCTGGTAATCCCGTTACAGTGGCACCCGTGGCTCCACCGCCAAAGGTGTACGTGATGTTAGTAATCGCCGTATTCACACAAACGGTCTGCGCAGTTGTCGCTGCCGCTGAAGTTAGTGTCAACGTCACACTTGGATTCACAGTAATCGAACCTGTAAGAGATTGCGTTCCACAGCCGCCAGTAGTTGTAATAGTGTAAGAGAAAGGCGAACCAGTAGTAGTGGTGGGCGAACCTGAAATCGTCACGGTCGAACCTGAAACAGTAGCCGTTACACCGGCAGGTAATCCCGTTACAGTGGCACCCGTGGCTCCACCGCCAAAGGTGTATGTGATGTTAGTAATCGCCGTATTCACACAAACGGTCTGCGCAGTTGTCGCTGCCGCTGAAGTTAGTGTCAACGTCACACTTGGATTCACAGTAATCGAACCTGTAAGAGATTGCGTTCCACAGCCGCCAGTGGTTGTAATAGTGTAAGAGAAAGGCGAACCAGTAGTAGTGGTGGGCGAACCCGAAATCGTCACGGTCGAACCTGAAACAGTAGCCGTCACACCGGCTGGTAATCCCGTTACAGTGGCACCCGTGGCTCCACCGCCAAAGGTGTATGTGATGTTAGTAATCGCCGTATTCACACAAACGGTCTGCGCAGTTGTCGCTGCTGCTGAAGTTAGTGTCAACGTCACACTTGGATTCACAGTAATCGAACCTGTAAGTGATTGCGTTCCACAACCGCCAGTGGTTGTAATAGTATAGGAGAAAGGCGAACCGGTAGTTGTGGTGGGCGAACCCGTAATCGTTACGGTCGAACCCGAAACAGTAGCCGTTACACCGGCTGGTAATCCCGTTACAGTGGCACCCGTGGCTCCACCGCCAAAGGTGTACGTGATGTCAGTAATCGCCGTATTCACACAAACGGTTTGCGCAGTTGTCGCTGCCGCTGAAGTTAGTGTCAACGTCACACTTGGATTCACAGTAATCGAACCTGTAAGAGATTGCGTTCCACAGCCGCCAGTGGTTGTAATAGTGTAAGAGAAAGGCGAACCAGTAGTAGTGGTGGGCGAACCCGTAATCGTCACGGTCGAACCTGAAACAGTAGCCGTTACACCGGCAGGTAATCCCGTTACAGTGGCACCCGTGGCTCCACCGCCAAAGGTGTATGTGATGTTAGTAATCGCCGTATTCACACAAACGGTCTGCGCAGTTGTCGCTGCCGCTGAAGTTAGTGTCAACGTCACACTTGGATTCACAGTAATCGAACCTGTAAGAGATTGCGTTCCACAGCCGCCAGTGGTTGTAATAGTGTAAGAGAAAGGCGAACCAGTAGTAGTGGTGGGCGAACCCGAAATCGTCACGGTCGAACCTGAAACAGTAGCCGTCACACCGGCTGGTAATCCCGTTACAGTGGCACCCGTGGCTCCACCGCCAAAGGTGTATGTGATGTTAGTAATCGCCGTATTCACACAAACGGTCTGCGCAGTTGTCGCTGCTGCAGAGGTTAGTGTTAAAGTATTTGAATTATTTACGGTTATGGTAACGGTATCTGTAACAATACAACTTGCTCCATTATTTGCAGATAATGTGTATGTTGTTGTGGTGGTTGGACAAACAGTAGGCGTTAAGGTATTCGCATTTGTCATTCCAGTTGTCGGTGACCAAGTGAACGTAGGGAGTGTATTTTGAAAAGTAATACTCCAATTATTGAGTGTACCTACATCTCCACCTGCATCATCCTGAACTATAAGTTGCCAATTTCCATTTATTACACTACCGTTCAAAAGGGAAAAGGCTTGTTCTGGAATGAAATTACCTGTAAAAGGTGCAGTACCTGCAGTGATTAAGGCGGTAGCAGACATTGAAAAGCAGGTGTTGGTGTAATTATTATCCAAGCTACCATTGTCGGTTGACAATTCGATTCGGGTCCCATTAGGTGCTTGTAAATAAATATCTAAATCACTATCCCATGTATGTGTGATATCCAAACAAACCGAAACGATACTTGTTGCACTTACAACATTAGGGGTGACACCAGTTACAGCAATCGTTGAAACAGCTCCTGTAACAGTATCTGAATCTGGAATAGCAACAGCAGTATTGTTTGTAAAATTAACGGGACCAGTGGCTCCTCCTACAGCATTGGTAGACCCAGATAAAGTAACACAAGCACCAGAACAAATTGTTGTCGGATTTCCAGCATCGACAGTGGGTTGTGGATTTACAGTAACGGGTAAGGTGATCTGATTTTGACAACCACCGGGAACTGCAGTGAGCAATAAACTAACGTTGTAAGTGCCTGCAGTGGCATAAGTATGGGATGGGTTTTCTAAAGTAGAAGTAGTACCGTCACCAAAATTCCAACTGTAGGTAAAATTACCGTTGGTTGTATTTGTAAATTGAGTCGGATTTCCTAAACAAACAGTAGTCGCTGTAAAAGTAGGGTTTGGACTTGAAAAATTTGCTGTAGTTCCTGCGAAGTCCAATGTAAATCCTGAGGATGAAGTCGAGGTAAAACGGTCAACTAAAATAGTGTAGGTATGACCCGCAATCAAATTAATGGTTGTATTACATTGCGCGCCTGCACAACCTAGACCTGTCGTTCCTAATGCTCCTGTAGATGGACTCCAATTACAAGAGAGTTCAGTACCCGGACACGAGGTTGTTGTATCATATACTGCAAAATCGTAATCAATTACCGAGTTGGGAGTAATGGTAAAGGCTAAAACGCCGTTAGTTGCCGCTGTAAATGTATACCAGTTGGAGGATCGTTCACCAGGAGCACCAAAACAACTGGGTGCTTCAGTAGATGTTCCCACACCACCTGGTCCGTCAGGAACAATGATATTGCTTATGCCGCATAAGGTTTGAGCCGTCACACAATCTTGTACAGGTAATGTTGGACCAACAGGTTGCGCTTGTTGCGCACAAATTCCAAAAGTTCCTATGGAAGTTCCATTACCATCAACAGCAACGTAATAGGTGTTTCCAATTGTAAGACCGTGTAAAATAACATTGGTGTGCAATAATCCTCCGGCAGTATTGATGTCTTCTTGACAAGCTAGTAGGGTAAGTGTGCCGCAACTCCCGCTGTATACTGCAATTTGAGTATTGGCTAATGTTCCTCCAAAGTTGGTTGATAGTTCAATATCAGCAGTGGGTGCTACGAATGAAAACCAAACGGTGGTACTCATGGTGTTAGGTGTCCAACAGGCAGGAGTACTTGGATTTCCCGTGGTTGTGCCTCCAGTTAAATCATATAAAATGGAGTTACATATACCATTGCCGACGGTAATTGGTATGGCCGTTCCGCACGTGTCATTGGCTGGTTGGGCATAACTTGTAATACCCAAAAAAATGAAAAGAAGTAAGAGAATATTTTTCATTATTTGACGTATTAAAGTTTAGATTTTGCTTTCAAATATTCTTCCCGACTAACCGGTTTGTCATTGAGTATATAAAATTCTTCTGCTGTAGCTTTAACATTGGTGGGAATTTCTTTTTTAGAAAGTACTACATCTGAATAAAAAATTATTTTTATGCCTTCAGGTTTCTGAATTAGAATTGTACCGTCTGCACTAATTTCTGGATAGTTTCCACAATCAATGTATACTGTATCCCCTTTTTTTGCGTTTTCAAAAATGAAGGTAAGTGAGTTGGTTGGAGTGGCACTTGATTTCCCAGAGTGATGTGGAGCGCCAACTGTACTAGAAAATACATCCCCTTTTTGATTTTCATCATTGAGATACCAATTTTGCGAAAATAAAGTAGTTGGGATCAATAAAATGAAGAGCCAAATGTACTTGCTATTAATTAATGCAGAATTTTCCATTTTAATAAATTTATACGCCAATTCAAATATAAATAACCTGATTTATTTATTAAAACAATGTTAATAATATTCAGTTTTTTTCGATGTAATAATAGTTGGCTAAATAATGAAAATTTGTATTGTTAATTTTTTGAATTATCTCTAATTAAATGATATGTAATTTTTTATTAAGTCAGATTAAGTAAGACATTAGATGAAAAATGTAAAATTACCGAGTAGTTCATCGACTTTTTTTTCGACGAAAGGAATTGTAAACTGTATAAAAATCCATTTATTTTGCACTGCACTCTAAAGTAAAGCGATGACTAGGACATCGTGGATATACGTATGGAAAGAAAAATAATAATTTATGATTCTGTTCCTTTAATGCATTATGCTTACAACGCATTATTTGGAAAAGATTTGAAATGTGAACTTCAATTTGCAGAAAGTGAATTCGACTTAGAAAACAAAGTAAGTTCAGAAAACTTTCATTTGGCAATAATTGATGTATTTCAAAAAGATCGAATCAACCTTTCAATCATCAAAAGGATTTCAAAACTCAATAAAAAATTAAACATTGCCGTTTATTCTTCTTTGTTTGATGACGAATTAAAGGCAAAAGCATTAATGTATGGTGCCTCAGTCGTTATTGAAAAAACAGAAAGTGCTGAAAGCATCATAAAAACAGTTCTTTTATTATCTGATGGCTCGCGTTATTTTGATAAAAAGATGAAGCTCAATGCCAAATTGAAATTGGTTAAGAAAAAGAATAGCAGTCCGCTGGTTAAATTATCTTCTCGAGAATTACAAATTGCCGAATTATTGGTTTCCGGTGTTTCAAATAATACAGTAACGCAGCAATTAAAACTTGCAGCAACTACTATAAGTACCTATAAAAAAAGGATATTTATTAAAACACAAACCCAAAATATCATCGAATTATCAGAACTTTTCAAGCAATACAATAAAACTAAATAGGAAAAATCCTTAAAAAAAATAGTGTTTTTCGTATTGTTTTTAAAAATTCATTCGTTTACTTTTGAATAAAAGTTTTGTCGTAAACTCAAAAAAGCAAGAATTTTAAATAGCATTTAAAAGATATTATAGTCAAATACATTCAATTTAAGTTATTGTTGTAAAAATTCTACAAATTGAAACTTAAACTTGAATCTATAAATTCTTTTTATGATAGGGTAAATTATTGAAATTTATGATATTAAGTGCTAAATTTAAAACTATGTATCAAATTTTTTTTATTTTGAGTAACATAAAAGTAAATTCGTTTACTTATTGTATAGATATCATTTAAAATTATAACCTGAGCGCATTCCAGAGGGCACGTTCTTTCTTTCGATTACTGTTTTAGAGTGCAGAAATCCTATTGTTTGGGTTAATCCATTTCCCGCCAATGGTTTGCATGCATCTGTGATAAGTTGACTGCAGTAAATCAATTAAGTTTTGCTTACATTTGATCAGTTGGAATAAACATGAAAAAAATCCAAATCTGCATACACACTCTAGAGTGATTTATTTCAGATGCACTCAGGTTTTATTTTTTATTTGCATAAATAGTATAAGTGAATTTTAAACGAATATTGTTATTTTTCCTTATTTTATTATTTAATTAAAACAGTAAACCCCATTTTTTTTATTTGGGGTTTTTAATTTCTAATACAGGGTTTTGATAATGAACGACTTATTTAACTCTGAAAAAAAACTTTTCAAATTCCTTGAATTTCTATTTGCAAAACAGAAAAAGCTTATTATATTTGCAACCGCATTGCAGCAGTGATGTGACATAATGGAGAAATGGCAGAGTGGTCGATTGCGGCAGTCTTGAAAACTGTTGACTGTAACAGGTCCGGGGGTTCGAATCCCTCTTTCTCCGCAAAAAAAAAACCGATTAGATTTCTAATCGGTTTTTTTATTTATACTATTTTTAGTTTAGTACGTAACATATTCCGTTATCTCCAATCCATAACCAATCATCCCCACACGTTTGGCTTGAAAACTATTCGTAATTAAGCGAATTTTAGAAATGTCGATGTCGTGTAAAATTTGGGCGCCAATACCAAAATCCTTGGTATCCATTTTCATTTGAGGGGCTTCCATTTTACCCTCTGACTGTAGTTGTTTTAATTCTGAAATACGCGTCAACAACTCAGATGGATCTCTTTCACTATTGATAAAAATAACCGCTCCTTTTTCTTCTTTATTAATCAATTGAAACACATCATCCATTTTTTTATCCATACAGCTCGTGAGTGCATTTAAAACATCGCTGTTGGCCGGACTTGAAATAATACGTGTCAACACCGAATCACCACTATTCCAACTTCCTTTGGTTAAAGTAATATGAATTTGTTTATTGGTAATCTGTTGATAGGCACGTAAACGGAACGAACCGTATTTGGTTTGTACTTGAAAATCTTCTTTTTTCTGAATCAAACTGTCGTGTTGCATACGATAGGCAACAAGGGCTTCAATTGAAACTAATTTTAAATCAAATCGTTTGGCTACTTCCACTAATTGCGGTAAACGCGCCATGGTGCCGTCTTCATTCATGATTTCAACTATCACACCCGCCGGTTTGAATCCGGCTAAACGGGCAAAGTCAATAGCCGCTTCAGTATGGCCTGTGCGACGTAATACACCACCTTGTTTTGCCGTTAACGGGAAAATATGTCCGGGACGCGCCAAATCAAAAGGCTTAGTGTCTTCATTAACCAATGCCAAAATGGTTTTGGCTCGATCCGCCGCTGAAATACCAGTCGTTACGCCATGGCCTTTTAAATCTACAGAAACAGTAAAAGCCGTCTCCATGTGATCCGTATTATTTTTTACCATGGAATGCAATTCCAATTCGGCACATCGTTTTTCAGTAAGCGGCGCACAAATCAATCCTCTTCCATGGGTAGCCATAAAGTTAATCATTTCGGGAGTAACCGTTTCTGCAGCGGCTAAGAAGTCGCCTTCATTTTCACGATCTTCATCATCGACAACAATGATGACTTTACCTTGACGGATATCTTCAATGGCTTCTTCTATTGTATTTAGTTGTATTGTAGCACTCATAATTAAGAGTTGGGCAAAAGTTTAGAATTGAGTTGTTTTTTTAAAAAATAAAACTGAATTGGATAAAAAGGAAAAGCCGTCAAAAGACTAATCACTAATCCGGGTTCCATTTCAGGCGCATTTTTCATTAAATGCAGCTGAATTTTAGTTACATAAAAGTATAGAACAAGTAAAAGGAGCAAAGCCCCACCCCAAACTAAGAAATGGGATGTAAAAAATAACACAGTGCAGAGTAATACCATTCCGAAGTAAACGCTGAGCGCCATTTTATTGTACTTTACAATTAAATCGTAGTTCAAATTTCCTAAGGATGCTTCAACGATTTCAGAAATGTCTTCACTAACAGGACTTTGTTCTACTACATCTGCAGTCGCTTTATTTTCAACCTGTTTTAGTTCTGAAACAGATAATTCTTCATCAATTAGTTCGGTTTCTGTTTCAAAAGATTCTTCATGCGATAGTGTTGAAACCGTTGTTAAATCTTCAATTTTTGAGCGCTTAAAGAATTTTAGAATCGGTTCCGTAATCACATCAAAAGTTACCATACCACCGATATCATTGATGGCACGATAGGTGAGGGTAATGGCTAGCGGAATTAGGATGAATGTCGAAAGCCAAACTCCTAAAAAGGGTGAAATTCCGTTTTCTTGTGCCAATCGTTTCCCAAACGTATTGACAAAGTGGAAAATGATAAAGATAATCACTGAAAACACAATAGGTAATCCAATACCGCCTTTCCGAATGATCGAACCCAAGGGCGCACCAATAAAAAACATTAGTATGCAAGAGAATGCAATCATGAATTTATCATAAATGGCAATCCAATGCTTATTAATGTTTTTCGTTTTTGCTTCCATTTCAAATAGCGAACTGTCAATTGTAAATCCGATATTCTCAACATTACTGTAGGCATATCGGTACACATCCACCTTTTGATTTTGCGATAAATAGGCTAAAATATCTTGCGAAGGCATTTTTTTGGTAAAATTCGACATACCCGCAGTATTGGAAACTATCCCAGATCGTGCTGCTAAGTTTTCTCCATACGATTGCGCTTCTTTTTTGTAATTGGCATTTAAAGAATCTAAAGTATACCGCAACTCAGAAATATTTAACATCGTAAAGGTGTTGCTTAAATCCAACCCATTCTGACTTTCTTGATTCAATTTGGATAAGTCAATGTTGAATACATCCCGTTTAAAAGTACCTTTGGCAAAGGGAATATTGTTGCGGGTTTCGTAATTGGTAGCGACATCTTCATAATAGGTACCGTCGTGTAAAACCAATTTCAAGGTATTGGAATCTTCGCTACTGACCAATTCCCCCGATTTAGCTTTGATTACGGTGGTAGTGCCCCCGCCATTCGGAATAGTGCGGTGAATGGTAATCCCTTCCAAAAGATTTCCTTTTTCACCTCGTTTTTTCATCACTTTGATGCTGTAATTGCCGATCTCACTAAATTGCCCTTCTGCAATTGCTAGAGCTGGTTTTAACTGTGCAATATTTCGTCTAAAATTGATGAATTTATATTCAGCGTAGGGAATAACATTATTCGCAAAGAAAAACGAAACAACCGAAAGGACTAAAATAAAATAAGTAAGGTATTTTAACGAGCGCTGAAAAGAAATACCTGAAGATTTCATGGCGGCAAACTCATAATTTTCAGCCAAACTTCCAAAGGTCATAATCGAAGCCAAAAGCACCGAAAGCGGCAATACCATGGGCACAATTCGCGGCATAGCAAACAATAAAAATTTGATGACCATTAAGGTATCCAAATCTTTACCGGCTAATTCAGAAATGAACAACCAGACAGTTTGTAATATGAAAATAAAAAATAGGATTACAAAAACCGAAGTAAATGTAATCCAGAAAGATTTTAATAAATACCGATCTATGATTTTCACCGAAACTAATCTAATTTATTGATCATGTATTTGGGGTACTTGCTCGCCACAAAAGTAAATTGATTTTTTGAAAGCGGTTGATTGGTTTTAAAAGAATTAACAGTTAATGTGGTACGTGTTCCGTTTTTCCCAATCTCAATTAAATTATAGATGGTTTTGGTTTGTGTGTCGATGCCTAATAGAATTTCTTTACGTTGGTCCTTGGCATTATTAGGGACCAATTTGATAATCTGAATTTTTCGCCCGTTAATGTTTTGCTGTATATCCCAGGTATACTTATAACCACTGTTGAAAAACGTCAACATCTTATTGGGAGTAATCGCTTTATCATCACTTTCGTTGACGCTAGAAATGGTGATTTCCTCGTCTTCGGGAACAATAGTGTAGGTTTTTTTACCGTCAAAAATTTTCGTCACTCCCATAAAATTTAAAACATATTTATTGCCTTGTAGGGTAACATTTCCTTTACTTTCTTGATTGATGTTTTCTTTGGCGTTTGTTAGGGTGTATTTAAAATCAATGACAATGTTGTCAAAACTCTTAATTTTTGCCGTAACCTGATCCAATAACGCTTTGGCCTTTTTATCCTGTGCTTGTACAGAAAACCCCAACGTAACCACCAGCACTACTGCTAAAAACTTTTTCATTTTATTCTTCGTTTTGTTCGTTATTAAAAAAATGTTCAAGGGCAACCAAGTCGGGAATATTCACCGAACGTGCTTTGCTTCCTTCAAACGGCCCCACAATTCCAGCAGCTTCTAATTGGTCTATTAATCGACCGGCACGGTTGTAGCCCAGTTTCAATTTGCGCTGCAATAATGATGCCGAACCTTGTTGAGCGGTTACAATAATTTCAGCGGCTTCACGGAACATAGAATCCCGTTCTGAGATGTCAAATTCGAGATTGACATTAGAACCTTCTTCGCCCACATATTCTGGGAGTAAATAAGCGGTTGCATAGGCTTTTTGCGAACCGATAAAATCGACTATCTTGTCTACTTCAGGTGTATCGACAAAGGCACACTGCACCCGTACTAAATCATTACCATTGGTATATAATAAATCTCCTCGACCTATTAATTGATCGGCACCTTGGGTGTCTAAAATCGTTCTTGAATCAATTTTAGAAGTTACCCGAAACGCAATACGTGCCGGGAAGTTGGCTTTAATAATCCCTGTAATAACATTCACCGACGGACGTTGTGTGGCAATTATCAAATGGATTCCAATTGCACGCGCCAATTGGGCCAAACGCGCAATCGGGGTTTCTACTTCTTTACCCGCTGTCATAATTAAATCGGCAAACTCGTCAACTACCAAAACAATGTAGGGTAGGAAGCGGTGGCCGTTTTCTGGATTTAATTTTCGGGCTTTGAATTTTTCATTATATTCTTTAATGTTTCGAACCATTGCATCTTTGAGTAAAGAGTAACGGTTGTCCATTTCAATACACAACGAATTCAGTGTATTAATTACTTTGGTGTTGTCAGTAATAATGGCATCTTCGGTATCGGGAAGTTTGGCCAAATAATGACGTTCAATTTTATTGAATAAAGTCAATTCTACCTTTTTGGGGTCAACCAACACAAATTTCACCTCTGCTGGGTGTTTTTTGTACAACAAAGAAGTGAGTACAGCATTCAATCCCACCGATTTTCCTTGACCTGTGGCTCCTGCCATCAACAAGTGGGGCATTTTTGCCAAGTCAACTACAAAGGTTTCATTGGAAATGGTTTTTCCTAGAGCAATAGGCAATTCCATTTCGGCTTCTTGAAAACGCGAAGCTGAAATTACCGTTTTCATCGGAACCATGGTTGGGTTTTTATTCGGAACTTCAATACCAATGGTTCCTTTTCCTGGGATAGGAGCAATGATACGAATTCCAAGCGCCGACAGTGATAAGGCAATATCGTCTTCTAAACTTTTGATTTTTGAAATACGAATACCGGCTTCGGGAACAATTTCGTATAACGTTACCGAAGGTCCAACAGTGGCCTTGATTTGTGCGATATCAATTTTATAATTGCGTAAGGTATCGACAATTCGGTTTTTATTTTCTTCTAATTCTTCTTGATTAATTGTGATTCCAACACTTGCATATTCTTTGAGCAAATCAATCGTCGGAAATTTATAATTAGAAAGTTCGAGCGTTGGATCAAACAAACCAAAATTCTCTACTAATTTTGCAGCAAGGTTTTCTACAATAACGTCTTCATCTTGTGCTTTTTCTATAACAAAAGCATCATCATTGGTTTTAATGATTTCTTTCTGAACTGGCGTTGGAGGAGGAGCAACGGGTGGAACAATAGGCTCGTTTGGCGTCAACAGCACAGGTTCGATATCCGGTTCATGAATGGGGTCTATACCTGTTTTGTTCGGATTCAAATCTATTCCCGAATAACTGGATATTGTAGGTTTTAAGGCTTCTTTATTAATTTCAAATTGTGATTTGGGTTGCACAATTTCTTCAATCGTATAATCGGGTTGGGGTTCGTTCTCTTCATCGTTAATCGCATACTCTTCAAGGTTATAAGCGGTGTCAGCCGATTCAGAAGTTGCAGGATTAATGGTTTCAAGATCCGCTTGCATGTCCGCTTTTTTCTTTTCATAAAACGCTTTTACACCATCGGGAGAAAGTCGAATTTTGAAAATCAAATAGATAAGTACACTGAAAATTAAGACCAACAAAGTCCCCGTTTTTCCGATATAATCTTGAATAAATGTATTGGTTTCATAGCCAATAGTTCCGCCCAATTCGGGTATGGAATTGGCAAAAAAGCCCAAAATCATAGAAACTACAATTAGCGCAAAAAGATCCCAAAACCAAGTCGATTTTAATTTTCGTAAGGGAATGTCTAGAATTAGAAAAGAACCTGTAGTGAAGAATAACTTTACAAATAGAAAAGAGGCTGCGCCAAATCCTTTGTAAATAAACGCATCAGCTAACCAAGCACCAAATTTTCCCAACCAATTTTGGGCTTCTTTGCTACGATCAATAAATGCATTGGCTACACTTTGGTCTTCTTGTCCATTAACAAAATACGAAATAAATGCTACCAATAAGGCAACTGAAAAAAGCACCAAAAGGCAACCCAAAATAAATTTGTATTGCCTTTTCATTTTAAATTTTTTCAATGTATCCGCACCATTTTCTGGCTGCGTTTCTTTACTTGATTTCTTGGCCATTATTACGCTAAATTTCTATAAAAGTAGCAAAAAAAATTAAAGGAATTTTGGAACATAAATCATTGCACCAATAGCAACGCCTGTAAGTGCTGCAAACATAACTGCTCCTGCCGCAATATCTTTGATAAATCCAATTTTCTCATGGTATTCGGGATGAATAAAGTCGGCTATTTTTTCAGCGGCTGTATTCAATCCTTCAACAGCCACAATTAAACCGATGGCAAAGGTTTGAAACATCCATTCGGTCATGGATATTTTGAAGTAAAACCCTGCAGCAGTCATCATTGCTCCAATGCTTAACTGTACCATCACACTGTGTTCTGTGGTGGCGAGTTTCCAAGCCCCATTGAAAGCAAATTTGAAACTTTTTAACCGACCAGAGACAAAGGATTTATCGCGTTGAAATTCCATGTGTAATTATTTTAAAGCTTCTAAAGCCGCTTCATAATTGGGTTCGTTTGCAATTTCACCCACTTGTTCCGCATGTTTTACAACACCGTTTTCATCCAATACGACAACGACACGTGAATGTAAGCCGGCTAAAACGCTATCGGTAATTTCTAATCCGTAGTCCTTTCCAAAAGCACCCGTTTTGAAATCGGATAAGTTGATGACATTTTCTAACCCTTCCGCTCCACAAAAACGTTTTTGAGCAAAAGGTAAATCACGGGAAATACATAATACTTTTGTATTTTCAAGTGCTGATGCCTTAGCATTGAATGTGCGAACAGAAGTTGCACATGTGGAAGTATCGATACTTGGAAAGATATTAAGAACCACTTTACTTCCAGCAAAATCAGCTAGATGTACCGTAGATAAATCGTCTTTTACTAATTCAAATGCTGGAGCTTTTGATCCCACTTCGGGTAAATTGCCTGAGGTATGTACGGGATTCCCGCCTAATGTAATTTGTGCCATTTTCTTGAATGTTTTTAGAGTTGCAAAAATATAATTTTTAAATCGAATATAACTACGTGTTTGATTGAATTTCAGATTTTATATCGAAGTAGATGCATTAAAAAAGCCCTCCGGAGAGGGCTTCAATTTATTTGTCTATCGAACCGAGTACGCGTTTCATGAAATCATTTAAGGCAGTTTTTTTGTCCTTACCTTCTTTGATCATTTTGTGGACTTCTAAGGCACCGTACATATTGGAAATCAATTCGCCAATTACATCCAGTTCCTCATCCTTAAGCGACTCCAATTCGGTTAAATGTTCCAAAACTTCAATCGTTTCCACGATATAATCTTGATCATTGTCCTCAATGAATTGCGTTAATTGTTTGATTACAGGTAGTTTCATACTTACACAACTTCTTGAACTAACTCCGCTAAAACTTCAGCTTTGTTAGTTTGGGTTTGGTTGACTAAAGCGCCATTTTTAAAAGTAGCAAATGTGGGTAGATTGTCCACTTTTGCCAATTGGCGCGAGTTTGGAAACTGTTCGGCATCCACAACCACAAAGGGAATGGATTCGTTCTGACTGGCCAACATTTTGAATTTGGGCTTCATAATGCGGCAATTTCCACACCAAGACGCTGCATATTGTACAACGACGGTTTCATTATTGGCAACAATTTCGGCTAAATTATCTTGATCTAATTCTTGAAACATGGTTTTCTCTTTTTAGCGTTAGGAATATGTATGAAAAACGGAAATCCTAACTAATATTAATGATTCGATAAATACGAAGCAGTACTGTTACGATCCGCATTCATGGCATCTTTTCCTTTTTCCCAGTTGGCTGGACAAACTTCTCCTTTGGTTTGAACATGCGTATAAGCATCAATCAAACGTAAATATTCGTGAACATTACGTCCTAATGGCATATCGTTTACACTTTCATGGAAAATTTTACCGGTTTCATCTACTAAATAGGTAGCACGGTAAGTAACATTTGAACCTTCTAACAAGATTGAATCGGTATCTTCGTTGTATTCACCCGCTTCAATATCTAAAATCCCTAAAGTAGAAGATAAGTTACGAGTAGTATCGGCTAATAAAGGATACGTTACACCTTCGATACCGCCATTGTTTTTGGCGGTGTTTAACCAAGCAAAGTGTACTTCATTCGTATCACAAGAAGCTCCAATTACCATTGTATTACGAGCTTCAAATTCTTCTAAAGCCGCTTGAAAAGCATGTAATTCTGTTGGACAAACAAAGGTGAAATCTTTTGGGTACCAGAAAAGCAATACTTTTTTATTGTTTTTTACCGCTTCGTCTAAAACGTTGATGCGTAAATTATCGCCCATGAAAGAGATGGCGTCTACTGTAATGTTTGGGAATTTTTTTCCAACTAATGACATGTGTATTGTGTATTAAATTAGTAATTGATTTTTTTTAACACTGCAAAAATACAGACAACTTAAGCGTGATTCTATTAATTTTTATTATTAGTTTTTATTACAGAATAGTTTTTGACTATTCAATAACCGTTTGTCGGTACTTCAAATCATTCAAATAAAAGTTTATATTTGTTTTTCTCAATTATAATGCAGTAAAGCGTATGAAATTTTCCAATTTATTTCGAAAGAAATCGGTACATGATATTTTAAAGCAAGTCGCAAAAAATGAAGCCGACGGACATCATGCCTTGGGAAAACATCTTACCGCCAGAGATTTAACCGCTTTTGGAATTGCAGCCATTATTGGAGCTGGAATCTTCAGTACCATTGGAAAAGCGAGTGCTGACGGTGGCCCTGCCGTCATCTTTTTATTTCTATTTACTGCGGTTGCTTGTAGCTTTGCCGCCTTTGCCTATGCAGAATTTGCTTCTATGGTTCCCGTTTCAGGGAGTGCTTATACCTATTCCTATGTGGCTTTTGGTGAAATCGTAGCCTGGATTATCGGTTGGGCTTTAATCATGGAATATGCCATTGGTAACATCACGGTAGCCATTTCATGGAGTGACTATTTTACCGGACTCCTAGAGAGCGGCGGCATTCACCTTCCCCAATGGATTCAAATGGATTATTTGACAGCCTCTAAAGGATTTGATGAAGCTACTGCGCTCATGCATAGTGGTAAAACCTTTGAGAATTTAAGCGAAAGCGTACAAGCGGCCTATACCGCATGGACAACAGCTCCCACATTGGGTGGATTTCATTTGGTGGCCGATTTACCAGCACTTCTCATTATCATTATCATTACCTTTTTGGTGTACCGTGGCATGAAAGAATCCCGAAATGCCAGTAATTTAATGGTGGTCGTGAAATTGTGTATAATCTTATTGGTGATTGCAGTGGGTGTGTTTTATGTAGATACCGATAATTGGAGTCCGTTTGCACCCAATGGAGTCACCGGAATTTTAAAAGGCGTATCAGCCGTTTTCTTTGCGTATATCGGATTTGATGCGATTTCAACCACCGCAGAAGAATGTAAAGATCCACAGCGCGATTTACCCAAAGGGATGATGTGGGCTATCATTATTTGTACTTTACTTTATATCATCATCGCTCTTGTTTTAACGGGTATGGTATCGTATGAAAGTTTGAATGTTGGTGATCCTTTAGCTTTTGTGTTTGATAAATTGGATCTAAAATGGATGTCGGGAATTATCGCGGTAAGTGCCGTGGTTGCGATGGCCAGTGTGTTATTGGTTTTTCAAATGGGACAACCCCGAATATGGATGAGTATGAGTCGGGACGGACTTTTACCAAAACGCTATTCCAAAGTTCATCCTAAATATAAAACGCCTTCGTATGCGACTATAGTCACCGGATTTGTAGTCGCTATTCCAGCACTTTTCCTTAATTTAACGATGGTGACGGATTTATGTAGTATTGGTACGTTATTCGCATTTGTTTTGGTGTGTGCCGGAGTCTTGGTTTTGCAAAATAAACCCGATGTGCCGCGCGGAAAATTTAAAACACCTTATGTTAATGCCAAATATATTTTCCCAGTAGTATTGCTAATTGGGATGGTTTGTGCCTTGAAATTTTTCCCTCAAAATGTGGCCGATTTTGTAACCAATAAACCCAAATTAAATGATGCGGCTACCTTGGTTACTTCTTTGAGTAAAGAGGAAGCCAAAGCGGTAACTAACTATCTTTATGATTTGAAAATGATCAAAGACACTAAGGTTGATTTGGAAGCTACATTAAGTGAATACCAAAAAGACCCAAAAGCCTATCATTCTTTAGTTGATGAACTACCTATTGATCAAAGTTTGAAATACGAAGCCGGATTTGCATTATTCCAACACAAAATCCCGATGTGGATTTTCATCGTGACTTTATTTGGATTAGCGGCTTGGGCTTACCAAAAGAATTTGTCGTTGATTCCGTTACTCGGGTTGGTGAGTTGCTTGTACATGATGGCGGAACTCAGTGTATGGAACTGGATCTATTTCACAATTTGGTTGTTGGTAGGCTTAACGATTTACTTTGGCTTTAGTTATAAAAACAGTAAGTTAAACGAAAACACTCCGTTGAGTTAGGGTATCTAAATCCTATTTCTTCAAGATTTTTTTAGTGTAAACACTCCCGTCGTTGCATTCAATTTTAAGTAGATAAAGTCCGGAAAAGAGTGAACTCATATCTATCTCTTGAGCAATGTTGCTTTGTTGGTATACGACTTTCCCATCGAGAGCGAATACGGTTAGCTGATCAATATTTTTATTGAACGTATTGCCTAGAGTCATCGTAGTTTCCACAGGATTGGGATACGTTGTGAAATAATCAAAAGAAGGAGTTGTTAACGCATTGGCGCAGGTTACACTGGTGTCACAAGGTGTTACGTTGGTGTCTAATTGATATGAATTATATATTAATCCTGAATTTATTTCAGAAATTTCACCAGCATCTACATAAATTGTGAGTTGATTTGTGGAAACACAATTAATCATAATAGCAGGTAGGGGTATTAAGGGCGGTATTGAAACAACAGTGTTACGGTATGTTACACTAGTTATATACTGGGGAGTTAGATGATTGTTTTTTAAATTAATAGTTGTAAGGTTAGGGGCAGTACTTATAATTAATGCTTTTACAGCAGTATTGCATAAATTTAAGTCAGCAAATGGATAATTTTGAAGTGAAATGCTTTTTAATTGTGTTAATGAATTGGGACAAAACTGATTAATCGTAGTATCAAAATCAACCCTTAAAAAAGTTACATTTTGAGGAATAACACTACTGTCAATCATTGTCCAGCCGTTTGAGCCCAACCAAACTTCTTTGATTTGAGTGAGTGCCATCAAGCTGTTGGTTGGAATAGGATTACCATGAGTTTCTATATTTTTCAAATTGGGGAAATACTCCAATCCCTCTAAAGAGCTAATATTACTGTTTGCTATATTGATTCTTTCAGCTAACAATGTTTCACTAACTTCAATTTCGCCATCTCCATTACTATCTAAGTTAATACTGGTGTAGTTTGGATTATAATAACTAGCGGTGTTTGGACTTAATAATTTCGCTTTTAAATTGGCATCTGGAAAATTGATAATTTGACCGAATGAAAAAAGGCTTATAAATAAGGCGGATAGGAGTAATTTTTGTTTCATAATCAAGCTTTTAGGAGTATAAAAGTAGTATATTTTTGCAAACAAAAAAAATCCATACACTTTCGAGCATGGATTTTCAACTAAAAACTTAAAAATAAAAACTAAAGTATACCGAGTTGACGCATACAATCGGTCATTTTTTCGTAGGTACGTTCTATATCATTATCCAAACCAATTGAAAAACGAATTAAGCCATCGGTCAATCCCATTTCTTGTTGTTCGTCCATCGGAATTTCACTCGAAGTCGAGGTTCCCGGCGCACTAAATAAGGTTTTGTAAAAACCAAGACTTACCGCCAAATAGCCTAAATTATTGTGTTGCATTAATTCCATTAAGGCATTAGCACGGTCCAGCGAACCCACATCCAAAGTCATCATGCCGCCATAACCGTATTCGTGATTCATTTGGCGGGATAAAATCGTATGACTGGGATGACTTTCCAATCCTGGGTAGACCACTTTTAAGCCGTCTTTTTCAAAACGAGACGCCAAATAGGCCGCATTGTAACTGTGTTGTTTCATGCGGATATGTAACGTACGTAGGTTTTTTAAAATGGATGCCGAACGGAAACTATCCATCGTCGGACCTAGTAACATACAAGCTCCATCATTAACATTGCGCAAATCATCAATGAATTGTTGGGTACCACAAATCACACCACCTACCGTGTCTGAACTTCCGTTTATGAATTTTGTCAAACTGTGGATCACGACATCAGCGCCCAATTTTACGGGTGCAACTTGTAAAGGTGAAAAGGTATTGTCTACCACCAATTTTAGGTTGTATTTTTTGGCTAATTGTGCCAAACCTTGAATGTCCGCTACCTCCAATAACGGATTGCTCACCGTTTCACAATACAATACTTTTGTATTGGGAGTAATCGCAGCTTCAACAACTTCCAATTTGGTAATGTCTACAAAGCGAGTGGCGATTTTCCATTTTGGCAACATGTTTTTCATGAACGCATAGGTACCGCCATAAATAGTCCGACTCGACACAATCTCATCGCCACTGGCACACAATTGCATCAATACCGAAGTAATCGCTCCCATACCCGAAGCTGTGACATTGGCCGCTTCGGTTCCTTCAAGAGCGGCAAGGGCCTGACCCAAATAGAGGTTCATGGGGGAGGAGTGACGCGAATACAAATAACAGCCTTCGGCATTGCCTTCAAAGGTATCAAACATTGTTTTTGCCGATAAAAAAGTATAGGTGGATGAATCTGAAATGGAAGGGTTTACTCCGCCAAATTCGCCAAAATATTGTAAATCTTGAATTTGATCCGCCGGTTTAAAATCAAAAGGATTTTGCATAGGGATAGTAAAATTGAATTTGTTTGTTTCTTCAAAATTCAACTATTGCATTTTATTTTTCAAGTATTATTTTTATTTTTAGAAAATAAATCTATAAAAACTAAATAATATAGATTATAAGTCTAAATTTGTTACAATTACAATCTTTTCTTAGAAAAACCTCCCATGGATACAATTGATAAAAAACTGTTAGGGTTAGTGCAAAATGATGCCCGAATGACCAATAAAGAATTGGCACTGAAACTTCAAATGTCCGTTACCGCGGTCTATGAACGCATCCGAAAATTGGAACGGGAAGGGGTGATCAAAAACTATGTGGCTTTGATTGATCGCAATAAAATTGAAAAAGCGTTTATCGTGTTTTGTCACATCAAATTGGTCCAACACACCAAAGATTACTTGGTGCGGTTTGAAGCCGAAGTCATTAAATTACCCGAAGTGTTGGAATGTTTTCACGTGAGCGGCGATTACGACTATATTCTGAAAATAGCTGTAAAAGATATGGAAGCGTACCGCGATTTTATGGTGACCAAACTCACGGGATTACAGCATATCGGTAGTACCCACAGTTCGTTTATGATTGGGGAAATAAAAAACAGTACGGCGTATGAAATGTAACGCCTTAGTAAATCAAATTTTAATTGATTGTTATGAATTCTTCACTTTACATTTTATAGAGTATTTAAACTATGAAAAAAACAAAATCAACAATTGCGCTCCAATAATTCGTAAAATCATAGTTAAGGGATATACCGTGGCATACGTTGCAGAAGGCGTATCGTTTCCTGCAATTTTCAAAGCAAAAGCCAATGCCGGTGGGTCAGTGGAAGCGCCTGCCATCAAGCCCATGACTTCGAAAAAGTTTTTCTTGAATACTTTTTTAGCCAACCAACCCGTAATTAATAGCGGAATTAAGGTGATAACAAGTCCCATTCCAATCCAATAAAATCCGGTACTTCCCGTAAATGCAGTGGCCAATTGCGCTCCACTACCTAATCCGACACTGGCCAAGAAAAAGGAAATCCCCAATTCCCGCAGCATCAAATTGGCACTGTGCGTGGTGTAATTGTTCAAATACATTTGATTTCCAAACCGACTCAATAAAAGAGCTACAAGTAAAGGTCCGCCTGCAAGACCTATTTTTACGGGAACAGGGATACTCGGAATTTGAAGCGGAATACTACCCACAATGAGTCCGAGCACGATACCAATGAATATAGGAGCCAAGTCGGGCACTTCCAAACGTTTGACAGAATTTCCCAAAATTTTGGTTGCTTGTTCCAATCCCTCGGCTGTCCCCACCACTTTTAGGGTATCGCCCAATTGTAGAACGATATTTCCATTGGGAACCAATTGTGTACCGGCGCGATTCAAGCGTGTAAACGTAAAATCATGTTGGTGTAATTCCGCAATATCACCCAATCGATGGTGGGTAATCGCCTTATTAGTTACCACAAAATGTTGGCTGATTAAGTTGCTGTCAATTGCAGTTTTAAGGTTCATCGAACTTTCAGCACCAATCAATAAATGCAATTGGTCAAATGTCGTTTTGGGAGCAACAATCAACAGTACATCGCCATTGGCCAAAACCGTTTTCGGAGTAGGAGTGATGATTTCTCCATGATGAAACATGCGGGAAACCACTATTGGAGTTTTGATTATCTCAAAAATTTGCGACAAGGTTTTACCAATCAATTGTTGGTTGTCCAACTGCAGGTGTTTGGAAATGACACGGTTTTCCCGTAATTGTTGCAACTTGTTTTGCAATTCAGTTTCTTTTTCAATGTTAACTTTGAATAGTTTCTTTAGCACCAACATGGCTGCAATAATACCAAATACGCCAAAGGGATAGGCCACAGCATAGGCCAGTGTTACCGTTGAATTGTCGGCTGTGCCGCCATGGATATTGCTCAGCGTGGTTTGTGCTGCGGCTAATCCCGGCGTATTAGTAACTGCTCCACTCATCACGCCACTCATCTCACCAATAGAGTAGGTGGTAGTGAAATAAAACAATAGCGTAATGACCAAACCCAAACTCACCATTAGGGCCGCCAAAACATTATTGGTCAATGCATTTCGATTCAAAGAGGCAAAGAAACCCGGTCCGACTTGTAGTCCTAGGGTGTAAACAAAAAGGACGAGTCCGAAGTCTTTCAAGAATTCCCGAATTTCATTTTCTACGACGACACCCGCGAAAGAAAACGCCAATCCGATGAATAATACCCATGTCACACCGAGCGAAATACCGAAGAATTTGACTTTGCCCAAACTAATGCCGAGGGCGATAACCAAACCGAAAAGGATTAAGGTGTTGGCAAATGAAGGTTGGGTCAGTAAGGTGGTTATCCAGTCCATGGCTCGGTGTGTAAAGGGTTGTTTTTGGTTTAAACTTCAACTTGTGCCAACTGTGGTCCGGCGGCAACAAGGCGCGCACCTTCCACAGTATCGGTATATTGTGCAAAGTTTTTAATATACAATTCACTTAATTTTTTGGCTTTCTCTTCCCAATTCGCAACCTCAGCATAGGTTGCTCTCGGATCCAAAATAGCATCTTCAACCTGATTCAATTGGGTTGGAATCGTGAGGTTAAGATACGGAATTTTTGTAGTTGGTACCGTGTCAATGCTTCCATCGATTATTGCATCAATGATGGCACGGGTGTTTTTCAATGAAATGCGTTTACCTGTACCGTTCCAACCGGTATTTACCAAATAGGCTTTGGCACCGTGTTCTTTCATTTTCGCTACCAAGGTTTTAGAATACATGGTAGGGTGTAAAGTTAAAAACGCTTCGCCAAAAGCGGGAGAGAAAGAAGGTTGGGGTTCGGTAATTCCGCGTTCTGTTCCGGCCAATTTTGATGTGTACCCACACAAGAAATGGTATTGGGCTTGGTCTTCATCTAAGATGGAAACAGGAGGCAAAACTCCAAAGGCATCGGCACTGAGGTAAATGATTTTTTTGGCATGACCCGCTTTTGAGGGCAATACAATTTTATTGATGTGATAAATGGGATAAGAAACCCGAGAATTTTCTGTGATGCTATGGTCGTAATAATCCACTTCACCATATTCATTGACTACAACATTTTCCAATAAGGCATCTCGTTTGATGGCACGCCAAATGTCAGGTTCATTTTCTTCACTTAAATCAATTACTTTGGCATAACATCCGCCTTCATAATTAAACACGCCACGGTCGTCCCATCCGTGTTCATCATCCCCAATTAAATAGCGTTTCGGGTCGGCAGATAAAGTGGTTTTTCCCGTACCAGAAAGGCCAAAGAAAATGGCCACATCGCCGTCTTCTCCGACATTGGCAGAACAGTGCATAGAAGCCATTCCTTTTAAGGGAAGGTAATAATTCATCATGGCAAACATGCCTTTTTTCATTTCACCACCGTACCATGTGCCGCCAATAATTTGCATTTTTTCAGTTAAATTGAAAAGAATAAAATTTTCGGAATTTAACCCCATTTCTTCCCAATTCGGGTTGGTGGTTTTTGAACCATTTAATACAACAAAATCAGGTTCGCCAAAATGTTGTAATTCATGAAGCGTTGGGCGAATGAACATATTGGTTACAAAATGCGCTTGCCATGCGACTTCCATGACGAATCGAACTTTTAAACGGGTATCGGGATTGGTGCCACAAAAAGCATCGACTACGTATAATTTACGTGAAGTTGACAGTTGTTTGAGGACCAATTTTTTCAATTCACTCCAAATGGGTTGGGTGGTTGGGAAATTCACTTTGCCATCCCAACAAATGGTGTCTTTGGTTACTTCATCTTTGACAATATAACGGTCTTTGGGTGAACGACCGGTGAAGATGCCTGTTTTTACGGCTACTGCGCCACTTTCAGTAACTGCTCCTTTTTCATATCCGCGGCAGTGGTGAGAAAGTTCGGCCTCATATAATTCTTGATAACTGGGATTATACACTACTTCATGGTAGCCGGTAATTCCCATTTCATGTAACTCTTGGATTAATTTGATATTTTTCATGGTCTTTAATTTTTAAGCGAAAGCTGCGTTAATACGTTGAACAATTTTACTACTTCAAAGTTCGATACACCCCACGCCAAAAAGCCTGATATTTATCATAATTTCCAAAAATCTACGAAAACGATTTCTTTGTAAGTGCTTGGTTTATAAAGGGTAGCAGTAAAGTGTTGCTTCGTTTTCTGGGTATTGAATAATCGCTTTGGACTAAATGCTTCACACTCAATTGTCCACCTTTTGATGTAATCCTAAATTTTAATTCCCATCAGCAAATAACACATAATTCATAACTCCTAATTTCTAACAAACATTATTTCCCAATCTTGAACACTAACCCAAAAAACATTTGTAATTTTGTGCCACGATCAATAAAATACACAACAAAATAAGAACGATATGAGTCAGTTTGATGTTACCGTGATTGGATCAGGCCCTGGAGGATATGTGGCAGCGATCCGTTGCGCCCAATTAGGTTTTAAAACCGCCATTATTGAAAAATACAGTACATTAGGAGGAACTTGTTTGAATGTAGGATGTATTCCATCCAAAGCATTATTGGCTTCTTCGCACCATTATGAAGAATTACAACACTTTGCCGACCACGGTATAGAAGTAAGTGGAAAGGTAAAAGTGAATCTCGCCAAAATGATTGAACGCAAACAACAAGTGGTGGATCAAACCTGTGGAGGGATTAAGTTCTTAATGGATAAAAATAAAATTACCGTTTTTGAAGGTGTAGGTTCATTTGTGGACGCTACGCATATCAATGTGGCAAAGAATGACGGTACGAATGAAGTGGTAGAGTCAAAATATACGATTATTGCAACGGGTTCAAAACCTTCTTCATTGCCTTTTATTACAGTAGATAAAGAACGCATTATTACTTCTACAGAAGCTTTAAAAATGACCGAAGTTCCCAAGCATTTGGTAATTATCGGTGGTGGTGTAATCGGAATCGAATTAGGACAAGTATACTTGCGTTTAGGAGCACAAGTTTCTGTTGTAGAATACTTAGACCGTATTATCCCCGGAATGGATGCTGGTTTATCGAAGGAGTTAACTAAAGTCTTGAAAAAACAAGGCATGAAGTTTTATACTTCCCATAAAGTAAAAGAAGTGACACGCAAAGGGAAAGCCGTTACAGTAAAAGCTGATGATGCCAAAGGCAACGAATTGGTGTTAGAAGGCGATTACTGTTTGGTAGCTGTTGGTCGTCGTCCGTATACCGACGGATTGAATGCAGAAGCGGCTGGCGTAAAAATTACCGAGCGCGGTCAAGTGGAAGTGAATGATCATTTGCAAACCACAGCTGCCAATATTTATGCGATTGGTGATGTAGTACGTGGTGCGATGTTGGCCCATAAAGCGGAAGAAGAAGGCGTAATGGTAGCAGAATATTTGGCTGGACAACGTCCGCACATTGATTATAATTTAATTCCTGGAGTTGTTTACACTTGGCCAGAAGTGGCGGGTGTAGGGAAAACGGAAGAGCAATTGAAAGAAGCCGGAATTGCTTATAAAGCCGGAAGTTTCCCGTTCAAAGCCTTAGGTAGAGCGCGTGCAAGTGCCGATCTTGATGGTTTTGTAAAAGTATTGGCCGATGCGAAAACGGATGAAATTTTAGGAATGCACATGATAGGCGCCCGTTGTGCCGACCTAATCGCGGAAGCTGTAGTAGCAATGGAATTCCGTGCTTCAGCTGAAGATTTGACGCGAATGTCACATGCGCACCCTACATTTGCAGAAGCAATAAAAGAAGCGGCATTAGCAGCAACCGATAATCGCGCGTTGCATGTTTAAAAATTAGAGTAAAATCTCGTAACTGAGGGGAATATTGCCAATAAAGAAAAAGTCCTGCTTGTGATATAGCAGGACTTTTTTTATGGGATGTTATGGAGGCTATTATCGAGTTATTGATCTGTAAATAAGGGCTATTAAAGAGGACTGGATTAACATATAGGGGTTAAATTTCATTCGCACAAATTCCGTCAACTATTTCTTTTGTAATGGGTTTGTTTAAATATTTTCGGACAATTTCATATTTTTTTGCTTTTTCAATGTCTTCATAATTAATAGATGAAGTCATGATATAGATGCATAATTTTTCACTTTTTGAATTTGGGAGCAGTTCAATTTTGTCTAAGAATTCAAAACCATTTAAAATGGGCATGTTTAAATCGAGGAATACTACAATTTTTTTATCGATGTGTTCAAGCATTCCAGAGATGATATCTAGCGCTACACTAGCATCATTATATAAGGTAACTGAAGAAGTACAATTGCCTAATTCTAAATACATTTTACCTAGTTTCAAAAAAATGTCGTCGTCGTCAATAATAATAAAATTTGTTTTTTTCATGTTATAATAGATTAGCGTTAGGTATTGATACTGTAAATGTGGTTCCTTCTCCTTTTATTGATTCAACTGAAATTGTGCCGTTTAAAAACCTTACCATTTCTTTGATAACATATAATCCAATACCACTTCCTTGTGATTTTACGGAAGCCCTAAAGAAGAGTTTGAAAATGTTTTTCAAATTTTGTTCATCTATTCCCTCTCCATTGTCTATGATATGTATGATGAGATTTTCTTTTGTTACACTAATTTTAATGGCTATGTATGCATTTTCTTGAGGTTTTGAATATTTAATGGCATTAGAAATTAAATTGTTAAGAATGGTACGTATTCTAAAAGTATCGGAATACAATTTGTATTCTGACTCTATGGTAAGGGTTAAGGGAATTTTACTTTGATAAATAATTTGATAATTATAGTAAATTTCTTGAATTATAGATTGTATATCGATTTCTGTTATTTTGAGTTCGACTTTATCATTTTTTGCCAATTCATTCAAATGTATGATCGTACGGTCCAGTTTTTTTAATGTGTTAAGCACGTCTGGGAGGTTGGTTGTAATCATTGATTCGGGTAATTGAAGTAATCCAATACTGGCTAACAGTGGTGCCCTAAAATCATGTGTAATGGCATATATTATGGAATCTAAACGATCGTTTGTTTTAACTAAAGTCTCGTTTTTTTGACGTAAGTTTTCAATCATTTTATTGCTATCTTCCAAAGTGAGCAGATTTTGATTCATCATCAAAATAGTGTCAATGGCTGAATCATGTAGCGCAAAATCGGTAACTACTAAATCAAAATCTTGCATAGCCTCCATGGACATTAACCATGGAGAACCGCAAAACAATAATTCGTCAGCTAATTCATGATGAATAATGAATTGACCTTTAAGCCGAATGGGATTGTTTGGAAGTTTTAATTCTAAAATGAATACTTGGTTACTAAAATCAACAATTGAATTAAAAGTGTATTCAATTTCAAAATTTGGCCGTAGAAACCGAAAGAGATCTTTAAAATTACCGACTTCTGGGAGTATTTTATCCATACTTGGTCCTCGTTCAATAATTTGTAAGGAACGATCCAATCGCAAATAAAAAGGGAATAATTTTCTTAGTGTTTGCATAGGTAGAGAGGGGCTTCAATTAAAATACAATTTCAAAAAGGGACTTATGGTATTCCGATTCGCTTCCAGATTCTATATGTGTTATTATACATGTTGATTCAAAAAACACCTTCAATCCTTCTAAAATTCCTGCAACAAAAGGTTGAAGACCTGGGCGTTTAGAGTAATAAAAAAGATGAATTTTATGATCATCAATGGCTGTAACTTTAAACTCAGGAGGAATAATGTTAGGATAATAAAGCATTACCCGACTATGAAAATTAGGTAATTGTATCAAAAATTCATTTAAATTATTTCCAACTGATCGCAGTAATACACTGTATTTTTCTTGAGCAATGGTTAATACCCAATATTTCCCAAATTCAAATAACAAGTCATTAAGTTCGATATTTAATATTTTGGAAGCATTAATAGCTAATGCATAAGTAACACTATCAGAATAATTTTGGTTATTGTAAAAAGTAGTGTCTTGACAATCTGAAGCTATACGGATTTCATCCCAAGCTTCATTGCCATATTTTTCTAGGATTAACCCTTCGATTGCTTGATTGACTACGCCGTGCATATGTGTTTTGTTTTCCTTAAAAATAATAAATAAAAACTTACAATTCAAGATAAAAATGAGATTTTTCTTAAATAATTAATTTTTCATAAAACACTTTGTAGTTTTTTTGTTAAAAAAATGAGATAAAAGATGTGATTAACAATGAATTATTTGAAATAAACAAGTATTAATAAAACCATTGAGGGAAAATATTATTTTCAATCGAATTATAATTTTCGCACTTCATTTAATGGTCTATTGTTCCAATTCTGCTGTAATTGTTGTAGTAAAAGGAGGTATTGGGAACCCGGTTCAGCATTGTCAGTGATTATTTTACTCCATTCCTTGAATTTGTCTTCTTTTTTTTGAAGATAAAAGAAATAGGCCATGCTCGAACCGATTTCGCTTTTCAAGGATTTGTCATTGGTTTTATTCAAGCATTGCTGGTACGTTTTTTCAGCCATAGCTGTCATTCCCGAATTCAAAAAGGCAAATGCCAATTCTTTATAAAATAGAGGTTCGTTGGGGTTATTCTCCATCGCCTTTGGCAAAAGGGCAATGGTAAGGTCATAGCGACGTTGCCCGTTATAACAGTACGCCAATTGCAATTCCAAGTCGGGGTAATGGGGTTGTTGACTGTACAATCGCTCTAAATAAACTTGAGCCCGTTCAAATTCCCTATCGTCGTTGAGGTATTTCCCGCTGAGGTACTCTTGCTGTTCGGTAGTAAATTGATAATATGCAGCTCCATCGGGGTGACTTGGAATTTTAAGTAAGGCACAATGTTCACTTGATAATGCGGCTAATTTAAAATTATAGGCTCTACCCAAACGCAATCGAAACAACTCGTTTTTATCAATCCCATCAGCAATTAATTCGTTTTCCGGGCCAAAATGAAAACTGAGTTGGTATTGCACAAATACACCTTCTTTCGCATCCAAATAAACATAACCGGCAATAATACTTCCTTGGTTTTTTAGGGAAGGAAAAGCAACCCAGCGGTTGATGACATCGCCATAATGTTTGTCAAAAACAAGTGGTTCCGTTGTTTGCGCTGCTAAACCTTGAAAAAACGAAAGTAAGAAAAAGACAATTCTATGCTTCATGCTTATAATTTGAACAATTCGCGATAATGTGCGCGTTGCTGAAATAGTAAAAATAAGTTAGCTCCCAAAACAAAAAATGCAATCGCTAAATTTTGCCGATCCAAACAAAAGTGAATTAAAAAAATATTAATAGAAATCGGGAATAATACAAGAGGGATTAATCGAGGAAGTTTGTTGGTAACTAATGCCAATCCACAAATTAATTCAATACTTTTTACTAAAGGAAAGAGATAACCGGTTGCTGCAAAACCGGCATTCATTGTAGCTATGGCACCCACAGGAGGTTCCGCCTTTATCAAATCAAAAAAATAGGCAATCGACGCAAAAAGCATGAGTCCGCCAAGTAGGATACGAATAACAATTCCAGTGATTTTCATTGGGCTGTGGTTTTATTATATCCAAAAATACAAAAAAAACCACCGGAAACTTCCGATGGTTTGAGGATTATTTCTGGGCTAGTTTTTTGTAACCAATATAACCCAGTCCGCCCAAGAGTCCGACAGGCCAAAACAACAACAAAAACGAAAGGGTACTTTCCAGCGCAAACCATCCGGTTTTTACATTTTGCCATGCCCGAAATCCGAAAGAAGGTCGGAGTCGCTCGCTGATTTCCATTCGGGCCAAGCGTTCTTGTTTAATCGCGCTGTTTTGATACAATTTTAAAGCTAGTGTTGCATAACTTGCTTTGTCGTTAAGTTGTATGTTTTCAATAATTTTAGTGTCCTTTTCTGAAGCTTTTACTTCACGTGCATTTTCGGCTTCTACGACTTGGTTTAATTTGGCGGAACGTTGGTCAATTCCTTTTTGTAAACGGGTCGAACTTTCTTTTTTGCGCTGTTGTTCGAGTTCGTTGGCTAAAAATTGAGCCGTCACATTTTCAGCATCAATGGTGCGGTAGTCAACATATTCAACTTCTTTTGAAATCGACTGCAATACGGTGTTCAATTGCGCATTGGGAACTCTCAAAATCATTTCATTTTCCGTATGGTATTGTTGGGTAACCAATACGCTGTCCTGACTAATTACCGTTTCTTTTCGATCGTCTACAACCGATTCCATTTTGGTGTGCGTAATCATTCCGCCCGCCGAACTTACTGCATTTTCAATACGTTGAGTAGATTGAACAACGTCTTTTACACGAATGCGAACGTCGCCGGTTCGGACAAATTTTTGCGTACTGTTTTTGGGTTCGACCGCCGCTGCTGTGGTCAACGTGTTGGAAGAAACAGAATCTGTTGCCACTGCGGTTTCCGATTCTTGCTTTTGTTTAACTGCATTTTCATGCTGTTTGCAACTTAGGGTTGTCAACCAAATGAACAACCCAACTAAGGGAATGGTTCTTTTTTTCATACATTGAAATGTTTAAAGTGATATAAAAAGTGATTAAGAATACTTAATTGTAAATGAGTAGTTTTTTATTTCAATTGGTAAGAAAAAATTAAAGGTTAGAATGGAATAAATAACTTGCTTCTAAAAACCGTGCCAAAATCGAAACCCCACTTTTATACCCCAAAAAAAGAATGTATTTTTGACCCTATGCGAACAGAACTAAAACGAATTCTTGAAAATCCCAAACAAGCCAAAAACCAATTGTTGCAATGGGCGCAATCGTTTCGTGAAGTTGTATTTTTAGATTCGAACCAATACCATCAAAACCACAGTTCGTTCGATTGGCTTTTAGCGGTTGATGCTTTTACGTCGTTAAAAACCGATTTTTACCAAGCATTTGAAGATTTACACCAGTACCAATCCCAGGCCAAAGATTGGATGGTGGGCTATTTGTCCTATGATTTAAAGAATGCCACTGAAAAGTTGGTTTCCGAAAATGGGGACGGACTCGCATTTCCCGATTTGTTTTTTTTTCAGCCCAAAAAAATATTCTATTGTAAGGATAATGTGCTGACAGTTGCCTATTTGTATTGCTGTGATGACGAAATGGAATCCGATTGGGCTGAAATTAGGCAAATACATCCAACAGAATACAGTTCGAAACCTGCATTAACCATTCAACAACGCATCTCGGAAAAAGAATATGCCGAGCGTTTTGAAAAAATGTTGGCACACATTCAGCGCGGCGATATTTATGAAGCTAATTTTTGCATGGAATTTTTTGCTGAAAACGCTGAAATTCATCCGCTTTCCGTCTTTCAGCAATTGAATGTGATATCTGAACCGCCATTTGCCACGTTTTTTAAAAACAACCATCATTATTTGCTATCGGCTTCACCCGAACGGTATTTGCGAAAGGAGGGAAGTACCGTCATTTCTCAACCCATTAAAGGTACGGCGAAGCGAAGTGAGGATATGGAGGAAGATGAACGGTTGAAAATCGAATTAGCGCGCAATGAAAAAGAGCGATCGGAAAATATTATGATTGTCGATTTGGTTCGAAATGACTTATCGCGAACGGCATCAATCAATTCGGTTCAGGTGGAAGAATTGTGTCAGGTGTATTCCTTTAAGCAAGTGCACCAAATGATTTCTACCATCACTGCTGAAGTTTCGGAGGCTATACCACCTGTGGAACTACTTCGCACAACCTTTCCGATGGGCAGTATGACCGGCGCACCCAAGATTTCGGCCATGCAAATCATAGAAGAATTGGAAGTGACACGAAGAGGTTTGTACAGTGGCGCCGTGGGTTATTTTACCCCTCAAGGCGATTTTGATTTTAATGTGGTCATTCGAAGTATTCTTTACAACGCACAAAATCACTACCTTTCGTTTTCTGTGGGTAGCGCGGTAACGGCCAAAGCGAAAGCCGCCGATGAATATGCCGAATGTCTATTAAAGGCAAAAGCCATGCGCCAGGTGTTGGGAGACAAATAATTCCGTATATTTGAATATGATCAACGCTTTTCAAAACCATATCAGCCAACAACTTCCGTTTTTACAAACGAAAAAACTGATTGTTGCCGTCAGTGGCGGAATTGACAGTATGGTATTGTTGGAATTGTGCCAACAATTGGATTGGTCCATCGCTGTAGCCCATTGTAATTTTAGTCTTCGTGGTTTAGAAAGTGATGAAGACGAAATTTTTGTTCGGGATTATTGTCAAGAACGTAAGATTCCTTTTTACTTAAATCGGTTCAATACGGCTGAATTTGCAGAACAAATTGGCATGTCGATTCAAATGACAGCTCGTCAATTGCGTTACGATTGGTTTGAAACCTTACGCGTTCGGGAAGGCTATGATTACATACTCACTGCGCATCAAGCGGATGATGTAGCAGAAACATTTTTGATCAATTTGACCCGCGGAACGGGTTGGGACGGACTCACCGGAATTCCCCAACAGAACGGTGTCGTGGTTCGTCCGTTATTGCCTTTTTCTCGAAAAGAAATCGAAAACTATGCTGCAGAATATTTAATTTCTTGGCGCGAAGATTCGAGCAATGCGGAGAATTATTACCAACGCAATGCCTTGCGTCATGAAGTATTACCCGTGTTGAAAGACATGAATCCGGCTTTTTTAGCCAATTTCCAAAAAACAATACTGTATCTTCAAGAAACCAAAAATTTAGCGGATTGGGCTGTGGCTCAATTTCTGGAGAAAGCTTTGCGCCAACATGGAAATGAATTTCATTTGGATTTATATCAATTGAATGCCATGCCAGCACCGCGCGCTATTTTGTATTATTGGTTAAAAAGTTACGGATTTACCGCTTGGGACGATATCTATCATTTACCGGAAGCCGAATCGGGAAAACAGATTTTTGCCCCTGACTTTGTCTTACTTAAAAACCGTACACATTTAATTTTATATGCCCGACATGAAGTTCGACAAGAAGTGTTTACCATCGAGAAAACGAATCTAAGCGTTAATTTTCCCATAAAATTGGAGTTTTGTAGCACAAGTGACATTTCTTCTGACGATGCAAATACTATCTTTGTCGACGCAGATTTGTTGGATTATCCATTAACGTTACGAACCTGGCAAGAAGGCGATCAGTTTCATCCCTTTGGTATGAACGGTTCAAAAAAACTGAGTAAATTCTTTAAAGATGAAAAATACAGCTTAACGGCCAAAGAACGCCAATGGCTGTTATGCTCAGGAAATAAAATTGTATGGGTGATTGGCAAACGTGCCGATGACCGATTTAAAATAACAAACAACACAAAAACTAAACTCAAAATTACTTTTTCAGAATGAGAACTTATTGCCTCGCAATTCTAACTTTATTACTTTCTTTTACCACTTTTGGACAAATAAAAAATCCGGTAAAGTGGACTTCCAAAACAGAGAAATTATCAGAAACCGAATTCAATTTAATAGTTACAGGAACTATCGAAGAAGGATGGCACGTCTATTCCCAATTCACTCCCGATGGTGGTTCTTTGCCCATGGTACTCACGTTTAAAGACCAAAAAGGAAATTTTGAATTACTTGGCAAAGCCAAAGAAAGTCCGTACAAAAAAGTCTACAGCGATATTTTTGGAGTCGATGAATACCTGTTTGAGCACAAGGTAGTTGTCACCCAAAAAGTAAAAATTACCAACCCCAAGCTGAAATCCATCTCCATGAATTTGGATTTTCAGGTGTGTAAAGAGCAGTGTATTAATGACACTAAAGTTTTTACATTCACATTACCAGAGTTAAATACGACTACCGTTGTAGAAACGGCTTCAACTCCAGATACTACAACCACTGCAATAGATACCACAAAAACTTCCACACAAGAAATTGTCAAGGAAGCGGTTGCAGAAGTACAACAATCTAAAGATAAAGAAGCGGATAAAAGCATTTGGTCCATTTTCTTTTTGTCATTTCTCGGAGGTTTAGCCGCATTGTTTACGCCTTGTGTATTCCCCATGGTGCCCATGACCGTAAGTTTCTTTACAAAACAAAGTAAGACGCCAGCCCAAGGGAAACGCAATGCTATTTTTTACGGTGCCTCAATTATCATCATTTACATTCTTTTAGGTTCGATTGTGACAGCTATTTTTGGCGCTGATGCCTTGAATTCATTGTCAACCAATGTTTGGTTTAATCTTGTCTTTTTTGCCTTGTTGGTGTTCTTTGCCGCATCGTTTTTGGGAGCTTTTGAAATTGTATTACCCAATTCGTGGGCTAATAAAGTAGACCGTCAAGCCGATCGTGGTGGATTTGTAGGTATTTTATTTATGGCCTTAGCCTTAGCGATTGTTTCGTTTTCGTGTACGGGTCCGATTGTCGGGAACTTACTTGTGATCTCAGCCTCTAAAGGCGGATTTGCACCTTTAATCGGGATGTTCGGATTCTCATTAGCCTTGGCATTACCGTTCATGTTATTCGCCTTATTCCCGAGCTGGATGAATACCTTACCAAAATCCGGTGGATGGTTGAATACCGTGAAAGTGTCACTCGGATTCTTAGAATTGGCTTTGGCGTTTAAATTCTTATCCAATGCCGACTTAGTATTGCAAAAACATTATTTCGAACGCGAATTATTCCTAGCCGTTTGGATTATCATCTTTGGTGCTTGGGCCGTGTATTTGTTTGGAAAACTTACTTTACCACACGATAGTCCGGTGACAAATTTGTCGGTGGGACGCCTTTTCATGGCCTTATTTGTTTCCATATTTACGTTATATTTAATTCCAGGTTTATGGGGTGCACCATTGAAATTAATCTCTGGATTTCCCCCGCCAATGCATTACAGCGAGAGTCCGAATGGTCTATCAGGAGGAGGTCATGCCGCAACAACTGCGAGTTTACCCGAAGGAGCGCATGTAGGCCCACACGGAATCATTGCCTTTGATGATTATGAAAAAGGCTTGGCGTATGCAAAAACGGTCAATAAACCGGTTTTTGTTGACTTTACAGGTGATGCTTGTGTGAATTGCCGTAAAATGGAAGAGAATGTGTGGCCATCGAATGCCATTTTACCTACATTAAAAGAAAAGGTTGTCTTGATTTCATTAGTATGTGATCGTAAAATCGAATTGCCGAAATCGGAACAATATGTTTCAAAAGCAACAGGAAAAGAAATTGTGACCATCGGTAACAAATGGAGTGATTTTCAAATTACCCGCTATCAAAACAATGCCCAACCGTTGTATGTGTTGCAAACTCCAGACGGAAAGGATTTGAGCAAACCGATTGGATACACACCGGATGTAAAAGAGTATAAGGAATGGTTAGAATCCGGACTTAAAAACTTTAAATAATACAAAAAAAAATCCCAAGCACAACACTTGGGATTTTTTTTTAATCGTTTGCTTCCAATTCAAAAATTTCCTCCACGGGTTTTTCAAAATAGCGACTTAATTTCAACGCCAAAACGGTAGAAGGAACATACTTTCCCTTTTCCATGGCATTGATGGTTTGGCGACTGACTTCTATTTGCTTTGCCAATTCTTCTTGTGAGATGTTTTTAATCGCACGCAATATTTTCAAATTATTCTTCATCGTCGCCCGCTTTTGAAAGTTTGTAAATGCGGTAATGGAATCGCAAGATAAAAAAGAAAAGTAAGGTAAAAAGGTTGTGAATTAAGACATTCATGTAGGCAATTCCATAGATGAAAAGTGTCGTAAATAAAATAATGCCATAATTGAGATAGGTGGCCCACACCAAACTTTCATACCGAATATTGGAAATCATCTCATCTTCATTTTTCATTTTTGAAAAACCGACCAAGATACCGCCACCAATAACCATAATCGTAAGTAATTCATCCGCAATGGCATTCGTAATGATTTGAAACCATCCGGATTTTCCTAAAATCTCATCACTGTAAAGGGCAAAGACTTTTATAGGTAAGTAATTATCAATACTAACGTTGAAGAATGAACCCATTATTACTAATAAAATACCGGGAAGGAATAAAATCCAACCTACCTTTTTCCACGAATGGGGAAATAAAAATTGTGTTTTCATATATAAAAGTGATTAAAAAGAATACTTCAAATGTAAAGTATGTTTTACATATAGACAAATAATATTTACATTTAGTAAAAAATAATTGACTTTTTGAATTTTGAATATTCTTTTAAAACCCCGAATTGCTCATCTTTTTAAAAAAATAATTACCTTCGTTACACTTTAGTTATAAGCCTTTAAAACGTATAAGCCATGTTAGTAAAAGTTTTTGGAAGCGCCGTCTTTGGCGTGGAAGCCACTACGATTACCGTAGAAGTCAATGTCGACAAAGGAGTCGGTTACCATCTCGTCGGATTGCCCGACAATGCCATCAAAGAAAGTAGTTACCGCATTGCTGCCGCCTTAAAAAATAACGGCTATGAATTGCCCGTTAAAAAAATTACCATCAATATGGCGCCAGCCGATTTACGGAAAGAAGGCTCGGCCTACGATCTAACTCTAGCCTTGGGAATTTTAGTCGCCAGTGGCCAATTGCCCGCCGATGAATTGGATCGCTACATCATTATGGGCGAATTGTCCTTAGACGGAAGTCTCCAACCCATTCGCGGTGCTTTACCCATTGCCATCAAAGCCCGTGAAGAGGGATTTAAGGGTATTATGCTGCCGCTACAAAATGCGCAAGAAGCTGCCATTGTTGATGATTTAGCAGTTTATGGTATTGAAAATGTGATGCAAGTCATCGACTTCTTTTCAGGAAATTTAGAATTGCAACCTACCGTTGTCAATACCCGCGACGAATTTTTTAAATCCCAAGACTTTCCCGAATTTGATTTTGCCGATGTGAAAGGGCAGGAGTCTATCAAACGGTGTATGGAAATTGCGGCAGCTGGCGGACATAATATTATAAAAATAGGTAACGATTAGAAGTTATCAACATAATAAAATTTAAATAGAATTTTGCAAATAAAATTCATGTAATTGACATCGTTTTTGGTCACTATAATTGTATATGCAAATTACTTGTAAAACTTGCATCAATTTCAATAAAAGACTTTGAACCAATCCTAACTAAAACAGAAAAGGTTACAATTTAATCCCTTTTAGCTTTTTAAATACGTAACAATAAATCACATTTTTTCAACTATTAACTGTATAAATTTCATCATTAATACATTTTTAGTTCAAATAATTGTAAGAAATAGATTTCAAAATTAAAAAATCTACAATAACAGATTAAATTTTTTTTTCGACAATATAAATTGATAATTTGATAAAATTTTCAATTAAATATTCAAAATCCATATCATAAATTGATGTGGATATTTTTTATTTTATTATCATATTACAACAATTAAAAATTCGTATATATAACTGAAATACAATAATTTAAACTCGAATTGGATGTAACGTAATGAGGTTATTAAATTTATTAAATACTTTGCATTATTATCAGCATTCATTATATTTTATTACATTATAATTATAATATAACGTAATAATTAATATATATCGTAACGAAATATATTTTTTTTTACAAATAACTTGGTTGATACTTTTTTTTGATTTTACCTTTGCAGAAAAATTATAAAACATGAGAAAATTAAATTCACAAAAAGAAACAGAAATGGTTTTTACCTACATTGAAAAAATTGATTTTATTGCGATAATTAATTCTTGTGAAGGTATTGATACCATTAACAACAAACTATGGATTTTATATTCAGAACTTGAAAATAATATGGTAGTTTATGAAATTTACTATAATACTGATTTGATACATTTTGATTACAGACAAAAGCATCAAAGTGATGATGAATCCATATTTCTTGATGCAGAGTGTTGGATAGATTTGAATATTGGAAGAATTATTGAAAGTGAATTTACTTTTGAAATTGATTCTTTTTTCAACTCAATAAATGTTGTGCCAATGTTTCTCGGTTTATTTTACATGGATAATTCAGTTGACTTATTTAAGAAAGTAAAAAATATTTATTCTAAATGTTTTTTTGAATCAAATGATTATTATGAAATTTTGGATTTAATATATTCATTTCAAGAAATCTATAATCAGTATCAATTAACATTAGGTAACTTAATAAAATTTGAAAAATCCAATACTTTCAAAGGAATTCTCTTAAATGAAACAATTGATTCCTATAAATTGAAATTATATATACTAAAAATATCAATCTCAAATGGAAAAATTGTTTTATCAAAACATCACACTTTAGAAAACATGATTAAATCTAAGTGTAGTTAGATGGAAAAATAAAATCGTATTTTCACAAATCAGAAATAATGTGAATCAAAATATTGGTAGGATAATTATTGTTCAAGAAACATTTCTTGAACAACAATAGGGAAAAACAATTAGTTTACATTCTAATTGATTTTATACTTAAAGGGTATCAATTGATACCCTTTTTTTATTTGGTGTAATTACGGAATTAAATACGTTACATATTAGTTTACTCTCATCTAATAGTTAAAGATTACCAAAACATTCCGTAATATCAAACCAAAAGTCATAATAACTGATAGAGCCATCATCAACCAAACCAATCACACCAATCTTATCATATTTTTTATTGTTGGCAAAAATGAGCGATTGTTCTGCTTTTGTCCAATGCTTATCATCCATCAAATGATGAATAATGCTGGATTCAATTGGGATAATTTGATTAAAATGAACTCCAGAAATTTCAATTGCCGTTTCCATTGACTCCCCACATGTTTCTTTTAAAGGGATGGTTATGGTTAGTTTTTCTGGGGTGGTTTTTGGTGTTTCCATGATAGATATGTTTTATAATAAATATCTGGATTGTATGTAAAGGGTCTAAAATTTTAGATGAAAAATTCTGGAAAAAATTTTCTCGAATGGCATTATGAGTGTTGGTTAGGGTTGATAAGAAGCAGGGAGGCGGGAGGTCGGTAACGGAGGGAGGGCTGTGTTTTGATTTTCATAATCAATTATCTACATTTGTTAAAATAATAACATTCAAATATTTGAATTGAAATAGAATAAAATACATATAACTAATAGCGTAGCTATTAATCTAGTGACACAAAATCGCCAATTTTAAAACACTGCAATGATTAATAAGCGAACGCTCACGCCACTGGCGTGGGCTTCTCTTGTTTTGTAGTGTGGGTGTTTGGCGATACCTGTGTCACAGACTTGAGCTTGTCCCACGCCTTTAGTTTTTACTAAACAATAAACTCTTTGGGGCGAGAGTAATAAGTAATATGAAGAAAAATATTTTAAAATCAATATTATTTTGTTGGATTACATTTATTGCATTTTCATGTAATAAAAAAGAAAGTAATTTAAAAGAAAACAAAAATTCTAGTGAAACTTCAAATGAATCATTTCAATTAAGCAATCAAAAAAAAGTTCTTTACTTCGATAATGAAGACCCATCTCTAAAAGGTTTAAAATTTTCATTTTCTAAAAATGATGTTGAATGGAATTATGAAAATTCAGAAATTATTAATCAAGCTTATTTAGAAAATGGTGAAATTAAGACTAACAATAATAGTTCTGTTTTTATTATTCAAGGAAATAACTTAACAGTAATTGACGGTAGTGGTGTGGAAATGCGTTATTTATTTAATAGGAAAAAATCTAGCAATAAACTAAACGAAGTTCTTTTCCATGAATCTGAAAGTAATTTAACTAATACAAATGGCAAACCAAGTTTTGCGGAACTCAGAGGAACTATAATTCAAGGTTCTGAAAAAACTGTAAAAAACTACATTGGTGAACCTGATTTTGAAATGAATGGAGTTGAATATTCTGAAGATGTTTTAAAATATAAATTAGGTGTTGGTATGTTTGATAAAGTTTCAGATTATTTGATTTGGAGTTATAATTCAGCTGATAATTCTGGTAAAGAAATTTTAGTGATTTTTAAAGGTAAAATAGGATTCGGTGACCATTATGGCACTAAGGTTGAAAAAGTTATTTATTCTGATGAAGTTAATCACCCAAGCGACATTTTTAACTAAACTAATATTTTATGAAATATACTAAATACATTGTTTTAATTTTATCAATAACAATTTCAACTAAACTAATTTCGCAGAATCTAAAAACCAATTTAATAAATATAGCTATACCGTGTAAATATGATTCTGTAAGGGATTTTAAAAATGGTTTTGCAAGAGTTAAATTAAATGGTAAATGGGGATTTATTGATAAAAATGGAAATCAAATTACAAAATTCAATTTTGACAATTATCCAACCAATTTTAGTGATGACCTTTGCAGAATATATGAAAATAATAACTATAATATAGTATATTTTATAAACAACAAGGGAGAAAAAGTAAGTCCAAATTACAGTTATGCTTCAGATTATCATAAAGGATTTGCTTGTGTAGAATATGGTAATTGGAGAGGATTAATTGATGTGTTTGGAAATAAAAAAGTAGCTTGTAATTGCAAAAATGCAGTTTTTAATAATGGCTTGATGAATATAAAAGAATTAACAAATAAAATTCGAAAATATAAATCATACTTTATTGATATATCTGGAAAAGTAGTTTTGAATTTAAACGATTCTGATTTTGCATTAACAGAGTATTTTGAAAATGGTTTTGCAATTGTTAGTGAAAATTATTTTTATGGAATTATTGACACAAGTGGAAGGGAAATATTGTCTAAAAAATATATGAGAATAACCCCAAGTAAATCAGGAATGTATTTACTTTTTGATGATGAGACTAATTTCAGTTATTTTAATATTGAAGAAAAAAAACTATTAAATCCAAAATTTGATTATGCTTATGATTTTTATGACGGTCTAGCATTAGTAGGAATTAAAGATAAATTCGGTTATATAGATAAATATGGTAATTTTATTATTAATGCACAATATAGTAAAGCAGGTTTTTTTTCTGAGGGTTTAGCTCCTGTTAAGATAAACGGAAAATGGGGTTTTATAGATAAAAAAGGTCAGGTAGTAATTAAACCAATTTATAGTAATACAGACATAGGATGGGATGAAGAACCAATGCCATTTAATGAAGGATTAGCAAGGGTAGCCATAAATGGCAAATGGGGATTTATTAATAAAAATGGAAAAAATATAACTCCATTAAAATATGACTGGGTATCAATTTTTTCAAATGGATATGCTGTAGTATCAATAAATGGAAAATGTGGGTATGTAGATTCTAGTGGTGTTGAAATTATTCCATGTACTTATGATATGGCTTACAAATTTGTTGATGGCATGGCAAGAATTAATTCAAATGGAAAGGAAGGGTTTTTAGCTATAAAATAATGAAATATGAATTTTTAAGAGGACACTCACTCATAAAGTATGTAATAAAAAAAGGGTTTGACTTTTTAATTAAAGTTGAATCCTTTTTCATTTGTATAACCTCCCACTCACAAATACCATTTCAACACTCATTACCTTTTTTATCCTATTAACTTCTGAGCTGGTCAAATTATCAGGATTAACCACCATAAAGTGATGCATTGTCTTTTCAATTTGATGGGTAATTGTAATTCTAGTCTTTTTCATAATTTTAGTTCTGGCTAAATTCAAAACCATAATCCTTATACAGTGGCTTATCATACATTATGACATAGATTTGAATCTTGTTTTCTTCTTGGATAATATTTAAGTTAAAATGAACCCCAAAAATGTATCGCCTTAATTTTCTCAGCAGAATTATATAGTCAATTTCAATTGTTGGGTCAAAATCAAATATCAACTTCATACTGTAGGGGTTTATAAAATTTTTATCCTCCACATTTGTTTCCATGGTCATGTGTCGGCTACCATAGTAGCGAGTTAGTATTCTGTGGATACCAGTAATATCTGCTTTTCTCATACCTCAAGCATTTTGCGGTTAACCATTACCTTCTTTACTTTGCATATAGTAGCACTGGAAGCCCCTGTAATCTCCGAAATGTCTCTAATGCTGATTCCCTTCTGCAACTTCTTCACAATGCTCTGGTGGCGTTGCAATAGCTTTTCGTCGGTTTGTGTTGCACCCACCTTTCTGCCTTGATATTTGCCAAGAGCTTGTGCTACTTTGATACCCTCCATAGCCCTTTGCTTAATCTGATTCCGATTCATTTCAGCGATTGACCCCATACAGCTAATGACAAGCTGAGCCATCGGATTAACATCACCGTTATCCAATAGTGTGGTGAAGCCTTCTTTGATGGATTTTAAGTTTATTTTGTTTTTGGTGAACAGGTCAATGGTATGCAAGATGTCCAGAAGATTTCTTCCAAGGCGGTCTATGCTGTCCACCACAACTGTGCATCGTTCAGATTGGTTGGTTAGTTCATCAAACATTCTAACCGCCTCTGGGCGTTCCATAAATGGAATATTGCCTTGGATGCGTTCAACGAATAATCGGGATGGTTCAAAGCCTTCATGAGTTTTAAAGGTTTCGATTTGTCTGGCTGAGTTTTGAAGAACGGTTGATGTTCTGGAATAGAAATAGAATACCATAGACTTTTGCATTTAAGAGGTTAAAACGTTTTAAATTTAGGTTCCGAATTATTTTAAAGTTTATTGACCATTTTATTGAGGTCTTCACTTTAGTTTTAACTTTAAAATGGAACTATAATCTAAATCTAAAACTTGATGCAAAGGTCAAGAAAAGAAAAAACCAGGACAAGTTTTTAGTTAAGAACCTGGTTTTCATAACATTATATAAAGTTAATATTTTATATTTCTAATTGACTATGAATAATATTATAACTATTTAAGCGGTTAAATATTTGTCAGGATATATTATTTCATATTCCCTAAAGTTCATTATCTCTTTTTCGTATAAACATATTTGAATAGCTGGACGATAGTCTAAAAAATGTTTCTGACCTACTTCAAATATCATTCTAAATGTATAATGACTATATGTTTTTGGTGAAATTGACAAAACACCAATTACTCGACACGCTTTCCAATGAAATATTCCTAGTTTATTTTTTAAATGATATAGTACTTCTGATACTGTCGTTTCATCATTTATTAAACCTTCTTTTTCCATTACTTCTACTAACGAACCAAATAAATCCATGTGCTCTGGTTCACCAACTAAATCAAAACAAATACTAGATGAAAAGTCACATTTTGCTTTACAAACAATATAAGAATTATTTAGTTTTGCCTCTCCCCACCAATGAGGTAAATATTCGAACGTATCCCAAAAATAATAACCATGTCCCAACCAAGCTTCATCGGTTGTACATAGAAAAGGCCCCTCATTGATTATAAATTCAGGGTTGCCTTTATCTTTTAATGCTTGATAAAGTTTTTTAGCCAAAATAATCTTATTAGTTAGTTGTTGTGTTTTCCCTTAATGGTTTTTCTAACTGAGATAGATTATAAGTAGGCAAAACTAATGGAGGAATATTTGCTTGTAAAGTAAGAACACTAATAAACGCTCTTAAATATGGGAATAATAATGCCATGGCATTACGATAAAAATATTCGGGAATTTCATTAATTGTTTTTATATTTTGAAATACAAAAGAACCAATGCAATTTATTTTTATAAAAGGTTTTTCTCTGTCAATTCCAAACGCTACAAATTCAAATGTTAAATCAAACAAGCTGTTATCAACATTGAAAACACCACTAGGGACTATGTCTATATTAATATCTTTTGGGAGTTCTTTTTCAAATCTTAATAATATATTGTTGAATATATAATCATCAAGTTGAAATGATGCTGGGTTATTCATAATTTTAAATTTTGGAAAAAAAAGAACCCGAAGGATACTTCGGGTTTACTAAATTAGTATTTTTTTCTTTAATGACAAAAAATTCTTCTTTTTTACTTCGATAATAGATTTTGGATGCTTCTAAGTATTTTCGAAGTGTAGGCCCTCCTTTTGGGGCTTCGTTCTTAGTTTCCGACCAATCCTTCATGACTTTTTCACGAGGAGTATCACGGAAATACTTCTTTAAATCCTCTAAAATGTTGTTCATGATTTTTAAATTTAATTGTTTGACGAAACTTAATTTACCGAATAAACATGTTTTTTAGTAACATAATTTGGTAGTACTAATCAAATATAAGACTTATTTTCTAATCAAATGTCTTTTTTTGATTTTTTTAATTCTTGCGCAAAAGTACAAAATCATTTTTATTTTAAAAACAATATTTGTGCCAAAACGATAATTTAAGGTTCAACGAAAACAGGCAAGCTTAAAACTTTAGTAAATTTAAAGGTATGAACAAGATTAGATTTATCTACTCAACCTCTCATAAACCTTCTTCAACATATAGCCCTTAACCACATCGCCAAATTCCTTATCATCCATCATTTTGGTGAAAATATCTTGGTTCTGCTCCATGCGTGCAATTAGTTTGTCTAAGAAAAGTTCCTCGAATCCAAACTTGAAGTTCTCGATTGGATTGTTCTGCGCCTGTTCTTTTAGTCCTCCATGAACCACCAACTCTTCCTCAATCTGGTCAAAGAATAATTTATCAGCGGTGTTGAATTCGGTTTGGAACTTCTTGTTCAATACTTCAATGATTTCAGATAAATTGGCTTCTTCTTCCTTGGTCAATCGGATACCAGCTTGACCGCCACCCTCCAATTCGTAAACACCTCGGCTTTCCATCACAATGTTATGCTCCGCTATCTTTTGCAAACGGTAATACTCCAATGAAACTTCGTCACCCAACTTAAACTTATCGTTTTGACTTGTTCTTGGTAATTTCTTCAACAAGAATCGTCCGTATGTGAATAGCTTCTCCAAATCCACATCTGAGAAAGGCATGATTTGGGTCAAAAACGAATAGGTTCTACAAAAAGTCTGCAACGTGTTTTTGAAATCGTCTTGATTGGTCACCGTACCCATCACATCATCTGTTTCAGTTGGTAACGCTTTGAATCGTTCCACAGCTGGGTCAATGTAAGCATTCAACTTGCCTTGGTCACTTGTGCTGAGGCTTTTACTTGATTTGAAGAATAGGTTGCAAAAATTGTTCACCTCCGATTCCCATATCACATTTGCTTTTTCCAGCTCCGCTTTCAAGTCATACAGGTGATTTGGGTCTGAGTTCTCGGTTATCGATGTCAGCTCGTAATACGGTTGAAACGAATCCAAAATATCTTGGGTTTCATTTGCAAAGTCCAACACAAATGTGTCCTCTTTTCCAGCGCACATTCTATTCAATCTGGAAAGTGTTTGTACTGCTTTAACACCCGATAATTTCTTGTCTACATACATGGTATGCAACAACGGTTGGTCGAATCCTGTTTGGTACTTGTCTGCTACCAACAACAATTGGTACTCATCCGATGCAAACTTTCTTGGCAATTCCTTTTCAGCAAATCCATTCAGTTCCACCTCAGTCACACCTTCTGGAGCGTTACCATAAATTACTTTTCCCGAAAAAGCGACTATTGTCTTCACATCATTGTATTCTTTTTCTTTGATGTATTTATCGAATTCTTCTTTGTATCGAACTGCATGTAGCCTTGAACTGGTTACGACCATTGCTTTGGCTTTTCCACCGATTTTCTTTGAAACCACTTGTCGGAAATGTTCCACCATCACTTCGGTTTTCTGTGCCAAATTGTGTGGGTGCAATGACATGAATCGTCCGATGGCTCTGGAGGCTTTCTTTTTATTCACCTTCGGGTCATCCTCAATTTCTTTGGATAGTTTGAAGTATGTTTTGTAGGTAGTGTAGTTCTTTAACACATCTAGAATGAATCCTTCTTCAATAGCTTGCTTCATTGAATACAGGTGAAACGGTTCTGGCTTGCCATTAGCGCCCATTGTTCCAAATACTTCAACTGTTTTTGGCTTAGGTGTTGCAGTAAAAGCAAAGAAACTAAGATTGTTCTGTTTGCCTCTAGCTAACATTGACTTTCTGATTTCGTCTTCAGCATCTTCTTCTAGTCCTGTGTATGCTTCATCCTTTTCAGCATCTTCTAGTGATTTCGCTGATAATACCTCTTTCATTTTTTTGGTTGCTTCACCACCTTGAGAACTGTGCGCTTCATCAATTATTACTGCATACTTTCTAGCTGGGATTTCCCCAATTTTATCTAGTATAAATGGAAATTTTTGAAGCGTTGTTATAATGATATGTGAACCAGCAGTAATTGCATTTGCCAATTGGGTTGAATCCTTGTCGATTTTCTGAACCACACCATCTTTGTGTTCGAATTGGTAGATTGTGTTTTGTAACTGCGAATCCAATACTTTTCGGTCGGTAATCACAATCACTGAATCAAAAACTCGGTTGTTCTGGTCATCGTGCAAGCTAGAAAGTCGGTAGGATAACCAAGCGATTGAATTGGATTTTCCCGAACCAGCACTGTGTTGAATCAAGTAGTTTTTTCCAGCACCTTGAACACGTGCATCAGCTGTTACAGTTCTAACCACTTGCATCTGGTGGAAACGTGGGAAAATGATAGTTTCCTTTTTCTTTTTGACACCATTCAGCTCAAATTCTTCCACGCTTAAGTGAAGGAACTTACCGATAATGTCCATGAAACTGTCCTTTGTCCAAACCTGTTCCCACAAATAAGCGGTGCGGTATCCGTTGGGGTTAGGTGGGTTTCCAGCACCGTTATTGTATCCTAAATTGAACGGCAAATAGCGCGTGTTCTTGCCATCTAGTTTGGTTGTCATATAGGCTTCATCTGTATCCACAGCAAAGTGAACCAATGCTCTTTTCTTGAATTGGAATATCGGTTCGTTTGGTTCTCGGTCATACACATACTGCTTCTTGGCGTTCTCTACCGACTGACCCGAAAACTGATTTTTAAGCTCAATGGTAGCAATAGGTAAACCATTCAAAGAAAGCACCATGTCCAATGAGTTTTTGCCTACACGCTCGTAATAGAGCTGTCTGGTCACCGACAAATGATTGGTTTGATACAATTCGTCTGCTTCTGGATTTAGGGAGCTTTCTGGCTTAAAAAATGCCATCTGAAACTTCACACCATAGTCCGTGAATCCTTTGCGAAGCACATCCAATGCTCCACGTAAATCAATCTCTTTTACCAAGCGTTGAATGACCTTTTGCTCGACCTCATCTTTGTGAATATTGGCAATTTTATCCCATGATGTTGGTTGAGAAAACTTCAGAAAATTAATAATGTATTTAGGGAACAATCCTAATTGTGTATCAAAATCTTCTGAAAAACCTTTAGTGAATCCACCAAACTCCAAAAGTGATGCTTCAATTGCAGTTTCAAAGGTTAGTTCTGTATGTATACCGTTTGCCATGCTTTATATTTTTGTTGACTTTGAATAATATCTTATAATTTTATAAATTAATAATGCGAACAAAATAATTTCCATAAAAATAATTCCATACAAAAGCAATAATAAATATTCATTTAGAATTTTATTAAAATTTAAATTAGAAATTATAAATGAAAACACAAAAAAGGTAAAGGTTGAAATAACAATTTTTAATGTATAAAAATTAACTGATTTTAAATTTTTCAAATTGGTTAAAACAAATGTTCTTCGTTGCTTTAAACTTGGTGAATTATCACCCTTTTCAATTTGAAAATTCATTAATTTAATTTCATCCCTTTTATTTAGTATAAAAGCAAACAAAACAGTAAATACGGTAATCGATATACCAAAAAATGCTAGTTGGATATTATAAAAATTAACTGCAAAATCATTTATACTAGTCATTTGGAAATGAATTCAAATAGTTTTCCATTACAGGTTGTATTTTTTTTAAAATATACTCTGTTTTATATATCTCTTCTGTTTCAACATCTATTGAACTTACTTCGCTCGTATAATTGAATAATTCTTCCGCTGTTTCTTTAAATTTTGAGTCTGCTTCATCACTATATTCTTGTTCCAATTTCAACTCATGCTTACCACTGACAATTTTTAAAATTCGCCTGTGAAACTTTGAAACAAAAGATTTATCCTCAACGATTTCATTAATTTTGGATATCGGAACCCCTTTATATGAACTCTCATTTATTTTGGTTAATTTGGTCTGAACCTCATAACCATTTATATTATAATCTACTTCATTATCCTCAAAATTAACAGTTATAAACTTCATTGATAATTCAACTGAATCTTTTAAATTTTTTACTCTGCTTATAAAATCAGGCAGTTTTATATTAACGGAAACAATATTTAAAACATTTTTAAGAACAATTTTTACAGACGATACAATTTCACTGTTTTCCTTATTTGGGTCTTCATAAACAAAAACAATCCATTTATATTCTCGTTTTTCTATTCCAAAAATATGTGGGTAAATGATTGCGTAATAATGTTCACTTCCTATTTTATCATTCTTATCAAGTTTGATTCTAGTATCTTTTTCTATGAAACCGTCAAATAGATTTGAACTAAATGAAGTTATTTTCAGCAATAAAGCAAGGTCATTTCCAAAATTTACTTTTTCGTATTTTACTTCATCAATATTTCGAGTTGTAGTTTTATTTCTTTTACCTGTTGTTAAAACAACATTTTTTTCTTTGTGTTGTTCTATTTTGGAAATTAAATTTTGAACTAACAAATCTTGACTTAAAACCAATTCTTCAAATGGTACATCATGATTTTCATCAATTTTAGAATCCGAAATATAAATTGGAATTTTAATTTGATAGAACTTTTCTTTTTCCTTTATATTCTTCATATTGTAGTTGTCTATTTATTTTCCTAATTTAAAACTTCTTCTCTAACATCAACCTTACCAGTAACCACTTCACTGATTAATGCCGTTTTGTATTCTTTTAATAACTCAATTTCTTGTTGAGTTTTTTCTATTATTGTTTGGATTCTATATTCTTCTTTCTCAATTGTATGAATGATTTCATTTTGTTCCTCAATTGTGCCAAAACAAACTAAAAAATTTTGAAACATAGGTCGTCTTAATGAATCCACTGTCGATTTTGCGGAGAGCTTCATAACCTCTTTGCCGAAATTTTCTTTCAAATAGTAAAATAAATATTTGCCTAATACTCCTCTGAAATTGCTGAGCATATAAACCCTTTGGTGAAAATCAAATTTTTCATTTACATAATGCCAGACTTTGCAAACACCTACACCGTCACCAGCGGTTAAAATAGCTTCTCCATCGAAAGAATAAGTAGAAATTCGTTCAACTGTTTGTGAACGTACATAAAAAGGATATATCCCATCATCCTCTCTATTTTCTGTGTCCTTTCCTCCAGTTGTTATATCTGAGAGGTATCTCATCCTTTTCACCTCCCAATGCGCTGGAATTTCTCCCAGCCACTCAATACCAGAATCCTTCATCGGAACCGTTGTATCAAGACCTTTGGTCACTGCTTGGTTGATAATGGCGGTGCGCTCTTCTTCTAGCAACTGAATCAAACGCTCCTTTTTGGCAATCAAGTCATCAATTTGAGTGGTTTTGTGGTCGAGGTAGTTGGCTATGGTGATTTGTTCGTCTTTATCTGGAAAAAAAACAGGCAAATTTTGGACCCCCTCCATTCTTAAGTTTATTCTTGTGAATCCTCTACCTTCTATACTAACTAGTTGACTTAGAGTGGAAGAATTCAAAAGGTAATTTAAGAAATTTGGATAAATATCTAGATTTGAAATTCTCAAACCTTTACAAAAACTGTTTAAATACAATTCTCCGAAATCGTTATTCAAAAGAGCAGATTTCCCAACTTCTTCTTGGTTTTCAGAACTCATCAAAAAGAGCAAATCTCCTTTTTGAACTTGGTTTTGATTTTCGTTATCAGTCATTATTACATGACCAAAATTATCTGAAACTATGTATTTATTGTTTGCTACATTTGTAAAGTTGATGAATGGTTTTGTGCTAGAACTTGCTTCTGAGCTGAAATCTGCACCACTTTTACCAGATAATCCACTATAAAGATTACCGATAAATTTGAGCCTCTTTGTATTCCAATGACTTGGAATCACACCAATCCATTCAATACCCGAATCTTTGTAGCTATCGTACTTTTTCATTATCCGATAACATTTTTAAGTAAACCATCTGTTTCTTGTTCCAATGTCATAATATCCTTTCTGATATCCTCCAATGAACGCAATGGCTTGAATTGGTAGAAATACTTGGTAAAGTTGATTTCGTAACCCACGTTGGTTTTGGTATGGTCAATCCACGCATCTGGTACATGTGGTAATACTTCTTTTTCCATGTATTCCTTTACATCCATTAGCAATGGAATGTTTTCTGTGTCTCGCAAAGAAGAATCGGGTTTTGGGTTTCCTTTTTTGTCGGTCACCACTTGACCCTTGGCATTGCGTTCTGGTCGTTCAACGGTTACTTTAGCATATCCAAAAGCCTTGTTTTCAAATATCTTTGAGTAAGCACCTTCTTTGAACTCACCATATATCTTGGTAATTTCTGCAATGTGGTCATCAGATAGTTCGTTTCGTTTATCACCCAAAGACTTGCTCATTTTCTTGAAGAAATCAACTCCGTTTATCAATTGTACTTTGTCTCTTCGGTTGGCTGGTTTGTGATTCGATATCACCCAGATATAGGTTGAAATACCTGTGTTATAGAATAGCTGGTTTGGTAACGCAATTACAGCCTCTAGGAAGTCGTTTTCAATTATCCACTGACGAATACTGCTCTCGTTCTTTGTTTTGCTTGGAGAACCCGAAAAAAGCGGTGACCCGTTGAACACAATAGCCAATCTTGAACCACCTTGGTCAGCTGGTTTCATTTTGCTCATTAGGTGCATCAAAAACAGGAACGAACCATCACTCACCGATGGCAAACCAGCTCCAAATCGTCCACCGTGACCCAATTGCTCATGCTCCTCTTTTACCTTTTTGGCGAATTTTTCCCATTTCACCCCGAACGGTGGATTCGTAATCAAATAATCAAATTTTTCGTTGGATAACTGGTCTTCTGAAATACTGTTTCCTTTTTTGATGTTGGAAGCATTTTGACCCTTAATCATCAAATCAGATTTACAAATGGCATAGGATTCTGGGTTAAGCTCCTGTCCGAATACCTCCAATCGAGCATCTGAGTTGAGTTCGTGCAAGTATTCTTCGGCTACTGATAGCATCCCTCCAGTTCCAGCGCAACAATCGAATATGGTTTTGGTGATACCTTTTTTGGTCAGTATTTCACGGTCATTCAAGAATAGAATGTTCACCATCAACTTGATAACCTCTCTCGGTGTAAAGTGCTCCCCAGCGGTTTCGTTGGATATCTCAGCAAATTTTCGAATCAGTTCTTCAAACATGTATCCCATTTCCATGCTCGAAATGCGGTCTGGGTGTAAGTCGATTTCTTGGAAACGCTTCACCACCATAAACAGCAAGTTGGCATCGTCCATCTTGTTGATTTGATTCTCGAACTCAAATTGCTCAATTACCTCTCTGGCATCCTCTGAGAATCCGTTGATGTAGTTGCGCAGATTCGAAGCAATGTTATTCGGGTCAGCTATCAGTTTGTTGAAGTCGAATGGACTTCGATTGTGAAAGTTGTAACCAGCCACCTTGTTCAAAATCGGGTCGAGATTCTGAATGTTGGTCGATTTCATCTGGTCATATTTTTTCAGCACTTCTGCTTTTGTGTTTTCCAGCACACAATCTAGTCTTCTCAGTACGGTTAACGGAAGGATAACCTTGCCGTAGTCACTTTGTTTGTAATCTCCTCGAAGTAGGTCAGCAATTGACCAAATGAAGTTGGCTGATTCTTTAACGTTTTTCATTTAAGGCTTTGGTTTGTATCTGTTAATTAAGTAATTCTTTGGCATCAACTTGAAGCAATTTGGCGATTTCATAAAGCACTTCAATACTTGGTTGTCGCTTGTTGGTGACGTATCCGTTAACAACATTATAAGACTTTCCAAGCTTGTTAGCAAGCCATGTTTGTTTTATTCCCTTGTCATTTAAGACCTCTTTAATCCGATTCATGGTATTTGGAATTTGGTACAATATAGGGAAAAATACATTAAAATTTAGGGTATTTATATTTTTAAGAATAATATTTCAAAAATTTAACTACTAAATCAAAGAATCCCTTTGAGATAAAGGCCTCATTCTATATTCTTTAACCGAATTCACTGTGAAGAGTTACATAGCTGGTACAGGTTCGTTGGGGTTAATTTAGACTTGTTTACAGTTGGTTTTATCCATCTAATTTTCTTTGTAAACAATGTATAGACGAATTTTTTTTAAGTCGCTGAATGTCAAAATAAAGGGCGCGGGCTGGGCCTATTCCCGAAGGGTATTGAGGGTTACTTCAATATTAAATGGCCCTTGTTGTTCCCGTAGGGAATTGATATGGTGTGCTTCGCTATGCTATTATATTATAATAAATCAAGACCCGTATGGGTCGCTACGCTCCCAATATGATTGATGTGAGTTATCTCCACTTTGGGGTTTTCCAAATGCTTTCGCATTTTCCCAAACCCTTTCTTTTTCTATTGATGTTTACTTAAAATTATTCATCATTATTTTGGTAATAAATGTGTTTGGGATGTATCGAAGCCATAGCGTAGATACTCCCAATAACACATTTTTATTCTTGTCAATCACACACTCTAAAGAGTGTGATTATTATATTACTCTTATAGTACATGGTGTAGAAAGTATACCAATTCATGGTGTAGAAAGTATACCAATTCATGGTGTAGAAAGTATACCTCAACTGCTATTTTATGGTGTAAAAAGTATACCAATAGATGGAATAAATTACATCATCAACCTCAACGAACAAATGGAGTTGTTTTTAAATAAACACAAATATTTTTATCGAAATCTATTGACTTATTCCTTGGCATTGAGTATAATTAATCAAAAAGAAAAATACAGTCCTCAACAGGACAAATCGGGGTGCTGATGGAGTTCATGACCATCAGCTTCTCTCACCCGAAATGAGAGAAATAAAATAACGAGGGAATAAAAATACTGACCCATGAAAAACAAAACTGTAATCCGTAAAAAATTGGAAAATGGAAAATTTACAACCATTCACAACTCAATCTTGTTTGACACAAGACTAACACCAAATGCATTTAGGCTTATTACAGCCATCTTGTCGGATTCCGATACAAATTTTGACTTGTCACAAACACTTTACTGTGATAGGCTCAAAATAACCAAAAAAACATTTTTCAGAGCAATTGACAATCTTATTGAATGTGGTTATTTGAAAAAAACAGAAGTTGATAAAGGTGTTTCAATACCAAATATCAAAAAGGCAAATTCAGATAAGAAAGTTTACCATTATACCATATCAGAATATGGTAATTTAAAACCAGAATTGGAAATTCAACCAGAAAATGATACTAAAAGCGTTGAATTAACAGATGATGAATTACAAATAGAAAAGTGTAAAGATTTTTTACGAACAAATAGAAAAATCTTGGTTGACAATGATTTTGTTTACCCTCTAACTATAGAAGCTTTTGAAAATGGCAATTATGATATAGCTTTTTATCAAACTTTTATAGATGACGAAAAAGAAATTGAAAAATTATTAAAACAATATTACAAAGATGTTCTTGGTTGGATTCAAGATATTATTAAGCCAGACAGGCCTAAGGCTCTAATTGACTTCCAAGACTGGCTAAAAGATGAAGTTTTTAACAAACGAAATACAAATTTGGAAAGGGTTTCAGTTAGAAGCAAATATTCAAAACTTTCATTAATAAAGCATGGGAAAAAATATAAAACTGATTATGAAACAGAAATGGGTGATTATTATGAGAATCCCAGAGACTAAAACAAACTAAGCCAATCCGATTAAGATTGGCTTTTTTATTAAAATAAAAATTTTGTGCCAAAAATTGCCAATTAGCTATCTAGTTTTGCACAATAATACGCTTAGCATAAATTAATAATATCCTTTCTATATCAATCTATTATTCACTATCCAAAAGATTTTAATCAATTAGTGAATATGATTTACAGATTGTAATTCTGTACTCATCAAACATTGTCTAATGTTGTTAATTATCAAAGGCAAAATTGGACGGATATCAATATTATATTTAACCTTTGGTTGATATTTATCAACATTAATAATGCTTGAAACTACAGCTTTTGATTTAAAAGATATAGAAACAGATAGCAAATCATTTTTAACTTCATGAGGAACCAAAACTTTGTTATTGATTTTGTTTTTCGTCCAAACTAAATCGATGGATTTTGATTTTAAAAAATCATCAATTAATTGAGTTACTCTGGAAATAATTTCAATAGCTTGATTAAAACTAATTGAATCATTCTTAAAATTATATTCATCAAAAAATCTTTGACAAATAACATGGTCGTTGATAAATAATGAGAAATCAAACGGATAATCACTTTTTGTTTTCATTGTAATAAAATTTAGTTATTAATTAATTTTAAAACCAAATAAAAACAAAATCATATTTATATGTTTTTATTGTAAAACACACTATCTGAGGCATTTGGTGCCCTCGTAAAGTATAGCTCTGAAAAGTATTGATAACATTGGCTTGAAGCGATATGAGAAAGAGCCTCTTTGGGCTTGAGCCATGAAAAAACACATACCTATTGCATTTTGATAGTTAGTATATCACTTATCCTTGTGGTGTAGCATTGGGACAAGTGTTCTTGACGCATCTTCCAGCGTTTTCCTAAAGCATTGTTGCCAAACCTAATTACATTACCACCAATCTTTTTATTGGTCTTATCAATGGCTTTCATTAGGTCAATATGCTTCGGATTCTCACCACCAAAAAACTTCAACTGAAATTCTTCAGCTGGTGTTATAGCTGATACAATCACCCCAGCTTTCTTGTATTTAATACCATCCTTATAAATCGATTTTAAGGCGGTTTGAGCTAGCCTATTTATCTCAAGGGTGCTATTGGTCGGAAAGTCGGTTTTGATGTTTATAAAGGCTCTGTGTTGCTCCAAGTCCTTTCTATGATAGTTGCTTAAAACAAACACGCTAATCATATTGCAATGACTGTTTTGTTTTCTTAGTTTCTCACCAAGATTGGCTGAGAATGTGGCAACACGTTCTGAGACATCCGAGAACCTATCCAGCATGTTTTCAAAACTTCTGGTGCATGCAATATTCTTTTTATCCTTGACATCTTCCATTTGGATGCTAGGAACTCCCTTCAAGTCTTTTTTTAGTCTGAGTCCTTGGATGGTCATATTCTTTCTGACCCATTCATCACCTAGCATTGTAAAATCATAAGCGTTATTTACACCCAAAGCTTTAAGCCGTTTGGTATGTTGTCTACCGATGCCCCAAACGTCACCAATTTTAGTCCACTTCAGTGCTTTGAGTCTTTTTTCTTCAGTATCAATAATATGAACTCCCTCAGTTTGTTCGGGGAACTTCTTTGCAATCTTATTGGCAACTTTGGCAAGAGCCTTAGTGGGTGCATAACCAACACTTATTGGAATGCCAACCCATTGTTGAACCCTTGATTTCATATCCAATCCCATCGTTTTATAATCAAAATATTTCTCATAGCCATCGAACTTTAAGAAGCATTCATCAATGGAATAAACTTCAGCTAATGGCGAATAAGACGAAAGGATTTTCATTACTCGGTTGGACAAGTCACCATATAATTCATAGTTTGAACTGAAGACGTTTACTTGATGCTGTTCAACAAGTTCTTTGATTTGGAATATTGGAACGCCCATTGCGATGCCAAGCTTTTTTGCTTCGTTTGAACGTGCCACAATACAACCATCATTGTTTGATAAAACCACAACTGGTTTACCATTCAAATGGGGTTTAAAAAGCCTTTCACAACTTGCATAAAAGTTGTTGCAATCGATTAAAGCATACATAATAAAAAGAGGGGGTTAATACACCCCCAATTTAGAAAATTCCACTCGCTTAACTTCTTTCAAGATAGGAAATTTATTCACATTCTGTATTTCCTTTATCATCTCTGGGATGGGAAATGAAAACCTTCCAATTCGCATTGAATTATCACCAGTTGGAACAAATCTTTTAGTTGATTTATACATTTTGATTGACAGCGTTTGACTTTTATCCAACAGAATTGAATTCAGTTCTTCAAGTTCGGCATCATTAATTTGAATATAGTCATTAGATTTTTTGAAATAGTATCGTTCAACTTTGCTATAATTTTTTAACACCACATTCAAAATGGTATACTTGTTATTATGTAATTCGATTCTAATTAAATCAACAAACAAATTGATATAGTCTTTTAAGAGTTCCTTTGATGATTCAATTCTATCAAGATTCTTATTAATAACATTAACAAAATCATTGTTTTTGCTTTGCTTAACATTCAAAAGCATTTTAATCTTTGAAATTTCTTTATCAATTTTACCAAGTTCCTTATCAATCCTAGTTGAGTTTTGTTCAAACCTTAAAAGAAAATCATCAATGTTAGCATTCTTAGATTTCTTAATGATTTCAAGACTTTTTAATTCGTTATCAAATTCTTTTTGTAGTTCAAACTTTTTATTTATCAACGCTTCAAGATATTTTTTATAATTGGTTCCTGCGGTTTCTGGGTCGTTGATTTTTATTTGTTCTGCTAAAAGTTCTAAATCAGTTTTAATTAAATTCCAAATTGCTGAATCAATCATTGCCATTGATATTGTTTGTGTATTACCACAAGGCTTTGCACTTGAATGTGAACTGCATCTGTAGGTTGATTTATTTTGACCATTTACAATTCGATAATTTGCATTGAAATGACTACCACAATAGTTACATTTAATCATCTTTGCTAACAAGGTTGTGTGTTTGGAACTTTTTTCAACATTGGTATTATTTGATAGAAGCTTTTGTTGAACCAAATCAAATGTATCTCTATCAATTATCTGCGGATATTTAATCTTGAAATTGGTTGTAATGTACTTTTCTTCATTCTTTTCACCAGAATAATTTGGATTTTTACGCTTGTTATTAGTGATTTTAAAACCAGTATAACCCTCTTCTTTAAGTAGTTTATTTACATTGCGTTTTGAATGTGTGTATACTGGAAAACCACGTTTTATACATTCAAGTGTAATGGTTTTAATTGATGGGTTCTTAATCTTATACTCAATTCCATTCAAATACCAATTGTAAATGGTTTTGACAATATCTGCGTTTATATCATCTTCTACAAGTGTATTTTTTTTGAGTTCACCCATGACTTTTTTATATCCAAAAAGTGTTTTGCCAGCAATTGAATAACCTTGCTCCATAAGTAGTTCTTTGGAACGCTTAAATCGGGTTTTCTTTTGTGCCATTTCTTGTTCTGCAAAGAAGCCATATAAAGTAAACATAATATCGCCAGCTGGCGATACATTTCCATTATCATCAAACAATGAATAATTGGTATCTTTCAAATAAAATTGAACTTTTTTCTTTATAAACCATTCTTTAATTTGATGCAATACAGACTGTCTTCTTGATATCCTTGATAGTTCTGTAGCGAAAACTGTTTTATAGTCTGGGTTTTCTTCATGAAATTTGAACATTTCATTTGTACCCTCTTTGACTTCAAGATTTGCAAACCCTGTTTCTTTGGTTTCAATTATTTTAAATTCTTCATATCCTTTTGATTTAGCATATTGAATCAAATCATGAGTTTGAGCCTCATAGTTTTGAATCTTAGTACTTACACGCACCAATAATATTGCTTTCATAGTTTCCTTTTTCATTGAGGACAAAATTATTTTACTTATTAATAAAGTTGGTTAAATAATGTTTAACAGTTAATATAAGTGGGTAAATATAGTCTAGACCTATACTTATTCTCATCGGGCCACCGGGCGCAGGGAAAACCATGTTGGCCAAACGATTGCCGAGTATCTTACCACCCATGACCTTGCGCGAAGCCTTGGAAACTACCAAAATTCATAGTGTGGCAGGGAAGGTGAAGGAGGTCGGACTCATCAGCCAGCGGCCGTTTCGGAATCCGCACCATACCGCCTCCAGTGTTTCTCTTGTGGGTGGAGGAAGTTATCCACAACCGGGAGAAATTTCGTTGGCACATAATGGCGTATTGTTTTTGGATGAACTCCCCGAATTTAAAAGGGAAGTGTTGGAAGTGATGCGCCAACCTCTGGAAGATCGGGAAGTCACCATTTCGCGGGCCAAATTCACCATTACCTATCCGTCATCTTTCATGTTGGTCGCCAGCATGAATCCTAGTCCGGGCGGCTATTTCAACGATCCCGATGCGCCCGTTACCACCTCACCCGCGGAAATGCAACGGTACCTGAGTAAGATTTCCGGTCCTCTTTTGGATCGAATAGATATTCATATCGAAGTCACCCCTGTGCCTTTTGACAAATTAGCCGACCGGCAACGTTCTGAAAGCAGTTCGATTATTCGCGAACGCGTCATTGCCGCGCGAGAAATTCAAACCCAACGCTTTTCGGAATTGAATCATATTCATTACAATGCCCAAATGAATACACAATTGATTCGAACCTATTGCGAATTGGATGCAACCTCACTAACTTTGTTGAAAAGCGCTATGGAACGATTGAATTTGTCGGCCCGTGCGTATGATCGAATTTTAAAAGTAGCCCGAACCATTGCCGATTTAGAAGCGGCGCCCACAGTACAGTCGGCACATATCGCTGAAGCGATTCAATACCGCAGTTTGGACCGTGACGGATGGTTGGGATAAATGTATAGAAAAATGAAAAAGTTATTCATTGCATTTTGTATTGCATTTAATCTTAATGCACAAGAGGTTCCAAAAGTTGTAGCAGGAACTATTCAACGTTTACCCGATTTTAAATCGGAATATGTCACATCGCGTAATATCGATATTTGGTTGCCCAAGGACTATTCCACTGCCAAGAAATACAGTGTGTTGTACATGCATGACGGTCAGATGTTGTTTGATGCCACTACCACATGGAACAAACAAGCGTGGGAGGTGGATGATGTGATGACCCAACTTTTTCAATCGGGAGCGATTCAAGATTGTATTGTAGTAGGCGTATGGAACGGCGGAGCTACCCGTCATGCGGATTATTTTCCACAAAAACCCTTTGAACAACTCACCCAAAAACAAAAGGATTCTCTTTATCAAGTCAACCGACCCAATGGGAATTCGGTTTTTCAGCAGTATGAAGTGCATTCTGACAATTATTTAAAGTTTTTGGTTCGGGAAGTGAAACCCTATATTGATAGTCATTTTTCAGTCTATACGGATGCGGCACATACTTTTGTGGCAGGCAGTAGTATGGGCGGCTTGATTTCGATGTATGCGATTTGCGAATACCCCAAGGTTTTTGGAGGTGCCGCTTGTTTGTCGACTCATTGGCCGGGTGTTTTTTCGGTTGAAAACAATCCCATTCCAGCGCAATTTATTCGTTATTTGAAAAAACATTTGCCCCAAGCCAATTCCCATAAAATTTATTTTGATTTTGGAACGGCTACATTAGATGCGTTATACGAACCTTTTCAAAAACAAGCAGATGCAGTGATGATCGCCAAAGGGTGGGATAGTGCCCATTGGATCACCCGAAAATTTGAAGGCGAAGACCATAGCGAACAAGCTTGGCACAAACGCTTGGCGATTCCGCTAACGTTTTTGTTGGGGAATTAAATTAGTTCTGGTAACGGTAATAGCGGGCACCAATCAAAACCGGATTTTCTTTTTCAATAGAATCTAAAATAAAACCTTGCGGTTTTCCCACAGCCGTACTCAATTCCTTTTTATGTAATTGCTCGTAGGTTTCGAAATCAATTTCTTTACGGTTTTCAAGAAAAGTGAACAGATTAACCTTTGTGATTTGTGATTTCCAATCGGATTGAAGAATTCCCTCAAAAACTTTGGATTTGGAACCACTTCCATAAGCAATAAAACCTATTTTTTCGTTTACTAAATCCGCTTCTTGGGTGGCCAATATGCTTAATCCAGATAGCATCCCCAAGAAAATAGAACCCGTGTATAAATTGCCAACCTGACCCGAAGCGGCTTCGCTGGGTTGAATTTTTTCTTGAACCCATTGTAGGTACTCTTCGCTCTTGGCCAATGCTTTTACTTCTTCAGCGGGAAGGTTGGGGTGCAATTCGTTTTTATAAATTTCTATAAATGTACGGCGCGCTTGAAAACAGTAGGGCAGGTGCATAAAGATTTGTTTCCAATCTTGGAATACTATACCCGGCTGATTTGTTTGTTTTTTAAAATGGTTGTAAGCTTCTGTAATGCGGTTAATGTAGCATTGGTTGGAATATTGACCATCAAAAACGGGTTGTTCCTTGTAAATTTGAATGTCATTTTCCAAAACGCCCAACCAATCGGGATTGTCTGATTTTCCAGTTACTTCTAGTTTTGAAAAAGTACGACGGGGCTTGAAGAAATCAAAAACCCCTTCAGTGGCAACTCCCGTTTTTTGCCCCAAAGCGATAATGCGCGGATTTGCCGTAATCAATAAAGCCAAAGCCCCAGCACCTTGGGTATATTCTCCTGTTGAGGCCAAGTCGTATTTGGCATTGTCGGTGGTGATTACGATTACTTTTTCGGTCGGATTCAACCGAACGTAATCCATACCACTTTGTAATGCATCCACGCCGCCAATACACGCAAAAGTAAAATCTACCGTATCGCAATGGGCGAAGGAACGCGCACCTAACTGACTCTCCAACAAAGAAATTACATAGGAACCAATTGGTTTGGAACTGTCAATACCACTTTCCGTTGCAACAAGAATCTTGGAGATTGCTGAGGGGTGTAGGTTTTCAAGATGAAGTAATTGAAGGGCTGCATTGGCGGCAAATGTTACCACATCTTGTCCCACATCGGGAAAAGCCATTTTGTGTAAGCCCAATCCTTTAATCAATTTGTCAGCTTCAATTTGACGCTGTTCAGCAAGGGTTTTAATGGGTAAATACAACTGGGGTAAATCCAATGCGATACTGTCAATTCCTACGTTCATTTTCTTGAATTTTTGGCAAAATTAAAAATACTCAAGCCTTATAAACGTTGGACAAGCCCTAAATTATCTCCCTAGCAATACGATTTATGAATTTGTTAAAAAAGCGGGAGTAAAATTTTACTATTTTCGATTTCATGCCCGTTTTTGTTTAGTTTTTCAACCACTTAGCGATAAGGTTTTCCAAGACTTCTTTGATAATGGGTTTCGAAGCATAATCATCCATACCCATTTCCAAACATTTTTCTTTTTCTCCTACAACAGTACCCGCAGTTAACGCAATAATAGGAATATGTTTTCCTTTATCGGATTTACGAATTTCTTGGGTGGCTTCGTAACCGTTCATTACAGGCATTTGAACATCCATTAAAACAATGTCTGGTTGAAGTACATTGTACTTAGTTACCCCTTCTTCGCCGTTGTTAGCCTCGTATATTGTGCCGTGAGGAATGATTTGTTTGACTAAGGTTTTGGCTAACAACATATTGATTTTGTTGTCTTCGACAATCAGTACCTTAAAGTTTTCATGGCCATAATTGGGTTTCTCCGTTTCTGCTACTGCCACTTCGATATTATTGATCTCTTCGATAGTCTTGGTATTGTTGGCTTTCACGACCACATCAAAATAGAATTCTGAACCTTTGTTTACTTCGCTGTTGACTTTTAGACGACTTTGCATTAAGCCCAGAAGTTGGTTGGAAATTGATAAGCCCAAACCTGTACCGCCAAATTTTCGTGTTGTGGAGTTATCACCCTGCGAAAAAGCATTGAATATTTGTTCTTGGAATTCTTTACTAATCCCAATCCCGGTGTCTTTTACCATAAAGCGCAAACGGCATTGAGTGTCGCCTATAAATTCGAGATTGGTTACTGATAGGTTTATTTTTCCTTTTTCGGTGAATTTTACGGCATTACCCAGTAAGTTGATTAGAATTTGTTTTAAACGAATGATATCCGTCCAAACATATTTGGGAACCTCTTTGTTGATGGTGAGTTCCAATTGCAGGTTTTTACGGTTAGTGTCGTATTTCACCAATTCTACCACTTGACTCAAAATCTCTTTTAAATCATAGCGACGGATATCCAATTCGAGTTTCCCTGATTCAATTTTAGAAAAGTCCAAAATGTCGTTGACAATATCCAATAAAGATTGAGCCGACTCGTTAATGGTATTCATGTAACTGCGTTGGATTTGCTCCAAATTGGTGTTTTTTAAAAGGTCGGTGAATCCTATGATACCGTTTAATGGTGTTCGAATTTCATGGCTCATGTTCGCTAAGAACTCCGATTTAGCTTTACTGGCTGCCTCTGCATATTCTTTGGCTTTGATGGCTTCTTCGGCTTCTTTTTGACGGGTAATGTCAATGAGGATTCCTTCAATATATTTCGAATCTTCAATCCGTATAATATCTCCAAACTCTTCCACCCATTTTATGTTATTTTCATTATCTAAAACACGATAAGTGGTATGAATTTTCTTTTTTGATGCAAGGGCTTTTTTATACGTATCAAACACCCGTTCTCTGTCTTCGGAATGGATTATTGCACCAAAAGAGTTTTTATGATTTTTGAAATTCTCTTTAGCAACTCCGGTTAATTTTTGGATTTCATCATTAAGATAAATGTAGCTGTAATCATCATCGATCGAACACAAATACACTGTACCCGGGATGTTATTCGCCAGCAATCGGAATCGCTCTTCGTTTTCACGAATGGTACTTTCATTGATGTTGCGTTCTAGAGTAGAAGAAACAATTCGAGCTAATGTATTGAGAATAGAAATTTCTTCGGGTTGCCATTTTCTTTCTATATACATCTCGTCCAAAATAATAAACCCTTCCAGCTGATTGTTCACAGTAATCGGTAAAATTAAAATGGATGTACAATGAATTTTATCCAAAAATTCACGAGTTATAGGCGTTTTAATGTCTTTGACTAAACCGGAATATACCTTGTCTTGTTGCAATACTTGGAATATTTCTTCAAAATCGTAGTAGCGTAAATTTTGTAGGTTTGGATTTAAATCAATAATGTTTTTGTATTCTTTGTGCCAACGGTTGCGCTGACTGAAAGTCATTTTTTCATAATCAAATTCAAAATAGGACATACGGTCAACACCAATGACATTTCCTAGCGACAACAATACTTCATTAAATAATTCTTGTTTGTTTTTAATGGCAATAAAACGGTTGGTAAATTTGGTTATCTCGGTTAAAATTTGGTTTTTGTATTCCAATTTCCCTTCTGCTTCTAAACGTTGATGGGTTTCGATGGCTGCTGCTAAATAGTCACTGATTGAACGGGAAAATATAATATCCTCGTTATCCCATTCTTTGATTTTTGTATCGGATTCAATACAAAGTACACCATACAACAACCCGTTGATATAGATGGGAGTATCCAGCATAGATTTCGTAGCAAATTCATTGAAATAGGATGAAGTAAATTCTGTAGTGAACGGATTTTCCAATACATTGGAAGCTACAATTTGCAATTCGTTTTCAATCGCATTAAAATAGAGTGGATAATCCTTTTTCTCGACAACAAATCCCGATTTGAATTCGTCTTTATTCTTAATAAAGGTTCGTTCACATTGTATACGGTCTTCAAAGTACCGCCAAAATCCAACCCGATTCACATCTATTTTTTTGGCAATAATTTTTAGTACAGCCTCCAGAAATTCAGCAAAATTATCCCCATTAGGTTGGTGTTTAAGCGTTAAATTTTTAATCGCTTCATTGTAGCGTTTTAATTTTTTCTCTTTACGAACATTCTCGATTTCCAACTGTCGTTGTAGCGTAACATCCCTTGCAATGACAGTATATCCTGATATTTTACCTACCTCATTTCTTTTGATGGTTACATTTTGGGATAGCCAAAGGGTCTCTCCATTTTTGGCCGTAACAGGAACAACAAGAGTGGGGAATTCATTGAACTCCATCTCTGTTCGCTTGTAAAATTCGCGAATGCGGCGTTGGTGGTCTTTTCGAACTAAATTAAAGAAAGGTGTATTTAAAAATTCTTCTTGCGTATAGCCCGTTAAAGCCATGCCATGTTTATTGATAAAAGTGAATTTTCCTTCCGTGTTAATTTCATAAATAATATCATTAGCATTCTCAATTAAATTTTGATATTGATTTTGAATGTTCATTTGTTCAGTAACATCTTGCCCAATACCAATAATCAAGTCGTCTGAAAACTTTTTATCCTTCCATTGGATGTACTTGAATTCTCCGTTTTTGGCTTTTAAACGGCGAATGTGCATGCGGTTATCAATAAAATCATCATGATACGCTTCGCCGATAAATTCGGGATCTTCAGTTAATATCCAAAATTGCATTCCCATAACTTCTTCAGGTTCATAACCTAAAAAGTCGCGTATCTGTTCGCTACAATAGGAGAGTTCTCCTTTTTTGTTGGTGGCTATGGTAAGGATATTTCCTTTGGAAAGAATTTCATTAGCAAATAAAAATTTGCTCTTTGTCGTTGCAGTAGCCAAATGTATAGCGGCATGAATGGTAACTATAAGTAGTGAACACGTGATTAATATAATTACATCTTTCGGCGGTAAAGCTTGTTGTTGGTGAAGGCTAATAAGAAATAAGAAATAAATAACCACAAAGGTCCAATACTGGACCATGTTTTTAAAAATATAATACGAAAGAAAAAAATTGATGAGTAACGTACAAAATATCATATAGTCATAAGGCAATACGATTAGATTGTAAACGTTCAACATGAAGTCTAAAACATAAACACTTATGAAAATAAGTATAAAATATTTTTTAATCCAATGGGTTCGTGTATTGATAATGTAAATCCCAACAAGGAAAAGGCCAACAGTAAGTTTGAGACGAAATAAACTGGTTGGACGAACATAAAAAATTTCAATGATTACTTCTGAAAGTGGTAATGCGATGCCCAGCATCAATAAGAACATATTATACAGTTCTTCTTTAGGAGCAAATTCAGAATAGGTATTGATAAAACTGTTTTTCTTAGATTTATAATCGAAAACAGCATAGGTAAGATACAATACCAAAAACAATACAGCCATTACAACAAACCATTTTTCAAAGTGAAATTCCTTCACGATTATGGGTGTAGTTTGTAAAAAGGGTGCCTGTAATCCGGTCAATAGAACATTCAATAAATGTATCATGAAGGATTTCTAGTTTGGTTTGACTTCATAGCAATTTACAAATAAATCAAAACAATTTCATGATTTTTTTAACAAATTTTATCTTGTTTAAATACGGAGCATAACGCAAAGGGACATCACCCCAAAACGGTTTGTAAACAATCGCTTTTCGATGCGAAAAGGTTTCAAATCCCCATTGACCATGATAGGCTCCCATACCGCTGTGTCCAATACCTCCAAAGGGCAATCGCTTGTTGTTAAAATGAAGGATAGTATCGTTAATGCAGCCTCCGCCAAATCCGTGTTGGTCCATCAATTGTTTGGCCCAACGGATGTTTTTTGTGAAAATATAAAAGGCCAGCGGCTTTTCATAGCGCTGTATCCATTTTGTTATTACTTTTTCTTCTGTAAAAGGTACTAAGGGAAGAATCGGCCCGAATAGTTCTTCTTGCATTAATGCACTGTTCTGGTCGGGCGCAATCAAGGTTGGTGCCCAATACCGTTGATCCCGCTGACCCGTTCCGCCATAAAGGACTGTCCCTTGCTGACTCATGGCTTCTAAGCGTACCCAATGTTTATCCGAGATAATTCTAGCATAGTCGGGTGACTGTTCCGGATCTTTGCCGTAAGCCGCTTCAATTTCGACTTTCAAAGCACTGACTAGTGGTTCATAAATAGATGCGTGAACCAATATATAATCGGGAGCAATACAGGTCTGACCCGCATTTAAAAATTTACCCCAAACAATCCGCTTGGCAGTCAGTTTAATGTCGGTGTCAGCTGCAACAATACAAGGATTTTTACCTCCCAATTCAAGGGTTACGGGTGTCAAATGTTTGGCTGCAGCTGCGGCTACAATTTTGCCCACTGCCACACTACCCGTAAAGAAAATATAATCCCAACGCTCTTGCAATAACTCTTGCGCAATCTCGGGTCCACCTTCTTGTACAAGAACCTCCTCTTGTGTAAAAACAGCTGAAATTAGTTCGCTCAAAACAGCCGAAACCGATGGGGTTAATTCGGAAGGTTTCAGTACCACCGTATTTCCCGCCGCAATGGCTGCTGTGAGCGGGGCTAGGGCCAATTGGAAAGGATAATTCCAAGGCGCTATGATCAAAACCTTACCATACGGTTCATAGTGTATGGATTCCACTGCTGGAAAATTGAGAAGTGAGGGCCACACGCTTTTGGGTCGGGACCAACTTTTCAATTGCCGTATTGTATTTTTTATGTCAGATAAAACATAGGCCGTTTCAGTCGCAATCGACTCAAAACGCGGTTTCTTGAAATCGGTGTATAGCGCAGCGACAATGGCTTCTTCACGCACTTCAATGGCATTGTAAAGTGCTTTGAGTCGCTCCAAGCGGTAGTTGATATCGTCACGTATTCTACTCATTTTAGAATATTCCAAAGCGCCATCCCAAATAAATATCGGCTTGTTTGGCATTGTTCATTAATGCGGTAACACCCGAACCAGAACCGATGTAGAATCCTCCGGCACGAATGCCCAATCCAGTATTGAACCCCGAAATTTCATTTTGTGTAAAGGGTAAAAAGAACTCGAAGAAACCTAAATTCAAATGCGGCGTAATCGTAAAATTGTTTTGTGTAGCAATCTGATCGTTTACATCAATGGACTTGACACGTTGTTGTAAATAACCTGAAATGAAAAGCTTAGAAATCACTTTTACATCGGCATATAAAACAAAAGTAGTGGGCAAACTTACTTTGAAATCTTTATTGGAAGTAGTCTTGGTTAAATAACCGCTATTCAATAAAATAGTTTCTATGTCTTGAATACTTTCAACATTTTCAAATTGGTTCAAATTCAAACTTTGCGTCCCTTGAATGGATAAGGTATAATTGGTGCTTTTGTTGTTGGGATCTTTGAAGGTCATCGAACCCACATTGCGAATCGCCATGCCCAAATTCAATTTGTAGCGGTTCTGATTTTTCTTCGGATTATCGGAGACTTTATCACGCCATTGGTAGTTAACTCCTAAGTCGAACCCGACACCGCCAACCGAACCTATAGCTGACTTACTGTAGTTGTCAAATTGGGTAAAACTGTTGGCCAATTCTCCTGAATACGCAAAATTAACCGAAGCTTGAGTATTGGTTAAATAGGCCACGCCACCTACACGGGAAATGGTTCCCGTAAATTTGTCCATTCCCATATTGGCAAAGGAACCCGGCAGTAATAACTTCCCGGTAAAACCCACATTGAATTTGTGTTTTTCCTTGTTGATCAAACTAAAAGCAACGGTTCCTGCCACTTCGCCCCAAGCCGTACCGTTGACGCGTTGGTTGTAATTGTTTGAAACCGTCGTAGCACCAAAAATGGAATTGATGCCTGCATTGACAAATGCATCTCCCAATCGCGGATCGACGTCAATAATGTCCATATTTCCGTAGATTTTGGTACTTAAACCTAAAGCAAATCGTTTGAATTTGATGCCCATACCAAAGCCGCTTACTTGTACATCGGCTCTTAAATTAACGGGATCGGTACCTCGAAAAAGGACGTTGTCCAAATTGTCGTTGTTCACCAAATCATTTACCGTGAGTTTGTTGTTGGAAACATTGGCACTAATTCCAAATAAATTAATATCAAATTTATCGGACATGTTATTCAACTCTGCTGGATTGAATTGGGTGTTCAAAACACCAACCCGACTCGAGAGTCCGATTCCTGCAAAATGTTCCTGAGCTTGCGCATATAGCCCAACGAAGGCCATCGCAATAAGGTGTCGTTTTTTCATGTAATCTTGGGGTTTTGTGCTAAAGTTAGCTATTTTTTTATAAACGAAGAAAAATTGAATTTAGTTTTCAATCGATTGCCATAGCACTTCTTGTGGAACTGGCGCTATTAATGTTAATGGTAATTTCGTCACAGGATGCACAAAATGCAACGAACGCGCATGCAAATGTATCCCGCCGTCCGGATTACTGCGGTCAAATCCGTACTTTAAATCGCCTTTGATGGGACAACCGATGGCAGCCAATTGGGCGCGAATTTGATGGTGTCTTCCCGTATGTAAGGCAATTTCCAACGCCAAATAACGGTCCAGTTTTTTGATAATGGAATAGGATAAACTCGCCCGTTTGCTGTCCGGGACTTCTTTACTATGGGCCTTGGAAGTGTTGTTCTTCGGATTGCGTTTGAGGTAATGGATTAGGGTGTCTTCTGACTTTGGTGGCACATTTTTAACCACAGCCCAATAGGTTTTTTGGGTTTCTCGGTTGCTGAACAAGGCGTTCATGCGTTCCAATGCTTTGGATGTTCGCGCAAATACCACCAAACCTGTTGTGGGTCGGTCCAAACGATGCACAACTCCCAAAAACACTTCACCCGGTTTGTCGTATTTCTTTTTTAAATAGGCTTTAACAATGTCTGAAAGCGGTGTATCACCCGTTTTGTCGCCTTGTACTAAATCGCCCACCCGTTTGTTCACCACAATCAAATGGTTGTCTTCATACAATACGTCCAGATTATCGGGTGTACTGATTAGCTTCATGGAAATAGGTGATTTTTGAGTAGTTGAAAAGTTGAAAGGGTTTAAAAGTGTAATGGGTTTAAAAGTGGATTAGATGCAGTGAACCATCATTTTCAAATCATCAAATCTTTAAATTTTCAAATTAATACTGCTCATTCGCATTCGGGAAATCTACAGCCTTCACATCACTCACATATTGCCCAATTGCTTTGGTCATGTCTTCGTAGAGATTCATATACCGGCGAAGGAAGCGCGGACTGAATTCGTGGGTCATCCCAATCATGTCATGGAGCACCAAAACCTGACCGTCAACGCCACTACCGGCGCCAATTCCGATGACAGGAATATGAATGCTTTCCGCGACGCGTTGTGCTAATTTGGCGGGAATCTTTTCCAAAACCAAAGCAAAACAACCCAATCGCTCCAATAACTTGGCGTCTTCAATCAGTTTTTCGGCTTCGGCTTCTTCTTTGGCACGAACGGTATACGTCCCGAATTTATAGATGGATTGCGGGGTTAGACCCAAATGACCCATCACGGGAATTCCCGCATTTAATATCTTTTTAATCGAATCTTTAATCTCCGAACCGCCTTCGAGTTTTACCGCATGTCCGCCACTTTCTTTCATAATGCGAATGGACGAACGTAAGGCTTCTTTCGGATCGGATTGATAAGTTCCAAACGGCAAATCCACCACCACCAGCGCACGGTCTACAGCGCGAACTACTGAGGAAGCGTGGTAAATCATTTGGTCTAAAGTTATCGGTAAGGTCGTTTCATGTCCGGCCATCACATTACTCGCTGAATCGCCCACTAAAATCACATCGACACCTGCAGAATCCACAATTTTGGCCATGGTATAATCATAAGCGGTAAGCATAGAAATTTTTTCTCCATTGGCTTTCATATCCACAAGGGATTTGGTGGTGATTTTTTTGTAATCTTTTTTAGCGACAGACATGTTTTTCGGATTTTTAGTGTTGTTGTGCGCTGTAAAAATACTAAAATGGATTAGTTTTGTTACGAAAACAACGGATTTTCTAGTCATCCACCCATTAATAAGCAATCATGAAAACCAGACTCATCCTGCTATTTTGCTTCTTTGGAAGTTTTGTGTTCGCACAAGAAGCCGAAGTAAAACAAACTGTCCAACAATTTTTTGAAGGCTTTCATCAAAAAGATTCTTTGAAAATGAAACAAGTGTGCAGTCCGACCCTTCGCTTGGAATCCATTACCGAGTCCAAAACCAAAGGCAATCAATTCACTGTTGAAACGCCTGCTGAATTTTACAAAGCCATTGTTTCTCTTCCTGCCGAATTGCGATTTGAAGAACGCTTGTTGCGCTATTCCATTCAAGTAGATGGAACAATGGCTGTGGCATGGACGCCCTATGAATTTTATATTAACGGCAAACTCAGCCACTCGGGGGTCAATGTATTTACTTTGTTTAAAAACAACGGAATATGGACGATTATTTCAATTATTGATACCCGTCGCCGACCATGAGAAAATTAGTCGTTTTACTTTTGTTACCCCTGTTCGTTTGGAGTCAGAACGACTCGATAAAAATTGAATGGGGCGGATTCCTAGACACCTATTATTCCTATGACTTGGATGCTCCCAAAGGCGAACAAAAGTTACCTTTTTTGTACAACTATAACCGCCATAACGAGTTTGCCGTTAATCTTGCTTTGCTGAAAGCCAAAGTGACCTACGACAATTTCTATGCTTCAGTGGCACTGCAAGCGGGTACCTATGTGGAAGACAATTATGCCAATGAATCGGTAAAATATTTGAATGAGGCCTATGTGGGGATTTATTTAGATGCCAAGCAAAAACACAGTGTAGAAATGGGAATTCTCCCAAGTTATATCGGCTTGGAGTCGGCAACTACCTTCAACAACTTGACACTCACAAGATCTATATTAGCTGATAATTCGCCGTATTTTATGACCGGATTATGGTACCATTACAATCCGAATGCTCGTTGGAGTTTTGGTGCTTTGGTGACCAACGGTTGGCAGCGCATTCACAAAGCCGATCGGTCGGTCGAACCCGCTCTTGGTACTCAAATTACCTACAAACCGAATACAAAACACACGTTTAATTGGAGCAGTTACAGCGGAAAGGAAGATTATGCGACGTACACCGGAATGCGTTGGTTTGAGAATTTGTATTGGGATGCCCAATGGAACTCCAAATGGCATACGGTAGTAGGGTATGATATCGGTTGGCAACAAACACCCAACGGTTACAAAACGTGGTGGGCACCTTTATTCATCGCCCAATATTCCTGGAATACCCATTGGCAAACTGCCCTTCGAGGGGAATATTATCACGATAAGTCGAATGTGATGATTGACCAACCATTTTCTTTTAAAACCTGGGGAACATCTGTAAACACGGATTACATCGTGAATAAATACTGCAAGTTCCGTATGGAAGTCCGGTATTTATCCGCCACTGAAAATGTCTTGAACAGTCAATCTAACAATTTGTTTTTGACCAGTAGTTTGGTGATGGGGTTTTAACAATCCGACAAGCCCACCGTAATCGCCAAACCGCCTTCGGAGGTTTCTTTGTACTTGTGGTTCATGTCTTTAGCGGTTTCCCACATGGTATTGATGACTTTGTCTAAAGGAACTTTTGCATTTCGCGCATCGGTTTCCAAAGCTAATTCGGCGGCATTGATGGCCTTGATTGCGCCCATGGTATTGCGTTCGATACACGGAATTTGCACCAATCCACCAATTGGGTCACAAGTCAATCCGAGGTGATGTTCCATAGCAATCTCGGCCGCCATCTGTACTTGAGCAGGCGTACCGCCCATGAGTTCGCACAACGCTCCTGCAGCCATTGCCGAGGAAACCCCGATTTCAGCTTGACAGCCTCCCATGGCTGCCGAGATGGTCGATCCTTTTTTGAAGATGGAACCAATTTCGCCCGCTACCATCAAAAATTGTTTGATTTCTTTATCTGTAGCTTGGTGGTTTTCAATCACCATATAATACATCAAAACCGCAGGGATAACACCCGCGCTGCCATTGGTAGGCGCCGTAACCACACGCCCTAAAGCGGCATTCACTTCATTGACCGCTAAGGCAAAACAGCTAACCCATTTTAGGATTTGGCGAAACTTAACTTCGGTTTTCCGAATCACTTCCAACCATTCCTGTGGGGAATTGTAGGGAAGTTCGCCAATTAAATTTTGATGCATGTCATAAGCCCGGCGTCGCACATTGAGTCCACCCGGCAGTGTGCCTTCTGTATGGCATCCAATATACATGCATTCGAGCATGGTGTTCCAAATGCGCATCAATTCGTGGTGAATTTCGTCCTCACTACGCATGGATTTTTCATTCTCATAGACTATTTCAGAGATGGAGCGGTTTTGCTCGTGGCAGTAGTTTAATAATTCCGCTGCCGTTTGAATCGGGTAGGGGAAAGCACATTTGATGGCACTTTTCTTTTTGGCATTAATGCGTTCTTCTTTGACCACAAAACCTCCACCAATGGAATAATACGTTTCTTCCACAGTGGCCAAGCCCGCATAGGCCGTAAACCGAATACCGTTGGAATGAAAGGGAAGAAAATTACGGTTGAACCGAATATCTGTTTCGGGAGCAAAGGGAACCGTTAATTCGTTCCCCAATTGTAGCACCTGGTGATTGCGAATGTTGGCAATAATCGAATCAATTTGATCCACCGGAATGTATTCAGGGTCCTGACCGCTGAGTCCGAGCATCACGGCTAAATCCGTAGCATGCCCTTTACCCGTAAGGGATAACGAACCGTAGAGGTCGACTTGTACACGTTCGACTTTCTCAAACAAGTTTTGTGCGCGCAATTCACTCAAAAAGCGTTCTGCGGCTCGCCAGGGTCCGAGGGTATGCGAACTAGAGGGTCCGACCCCAATTTTAAGCATGTCAAAAACCGAAATGCATTCTTCCATGGATAAGTTTCGTTTATTGGTTACACAAATATAGGATAAAGTCGTGCGAAATTTTCAAGAAAAATCGTTTTCGCTAGGAATTTATCAATTGAAAGTCGCTCTTTTTGATAATGTCTAAATTCAAGTAGTATTCTAGCGTACTGACAGCCATTTGATTAGTGAGTGGCCCTCTTAAGGAAATGTTAGTTTCTCGTGTCCAACTTCTTCAAATGTGTACTTTTGCACAAATTTTTGACGTGCGCTTAAACAAATACTATCTAGCAGCTTTCTCTGCCTTTGTGATTTGGGGTTTCTTCAGTTTGGCCCTCAAACCCTTACACGATTATCCGTCGTTGGATATTTTGTTTTACCGGGTGTTTTATGCCACAGGGTTATTGGTATTTCTCAATTTTATATTCCGCAATCGGTTGGTACGTGCGAACATCCAGGTGTTTCGCGCACTTTCGATAACCGATAAAACGCGGTTTCTCACGTTGACGATTTTGGGTGGGTTCTTACTCGTGTTCAATTGGTTTTTGTTCATGTACGCCGTGAACCATGTCAGTTTGCAATCGGCTTCCTTTGCCTATTTGATTTGCCCGATCATCACCACCGTTTTGGCCTTTTTTATATTGAAAGAACGCTTGGGTTGGTGGCAATGGACGGCGGTCGGACTCTGTATTTTGAGTTGTGGCATCCTTTCCTATGGCGATTTACACGGATTGGTGTACAGTTTGGTGATTGCCGTTTCTTTTGCTTTGTATTTGATTAGCCAACGCAAAAACGACCGTTTTGACAAGTTCATCGTATTGATGGTACAAATGGTGATTGCTTCGTTGGTGTTGCTGCCGTTTTTTCCAACCTATAGCGGACCCACACCCACGGCTTCGTTGTTCTATATTTTGATGGGGGTAATTGTGGTGGTATTTACCATCGTACCTTTATTTCTCAATCTGTATGCATTAAAAGGGATGAACTCTTCAGCCGTCGGGATTTTGATGTATACGAATCCGCTGATTCATTTCTTTCTAGCGTTATTTTATTTCCACGAATCCATCAACCTCGCACAAATCGTGTCCTACGGGTTGATTGCGGTGTCGATTGGGGTGTTTAATAAGGGGTAGACTTTAGGAGGTTTCAGGTTTCAGGTTTAAAGTTTCAGGTTGGTTTCGTTGAAAAGTGGCGTTTCGTTTAAAAAGTGTTGGGTTTAGAAGTGTAAATAAGTTTAAAAGTGTAATTAAGTTTAGAAGTGTAATTGGAATTGGTACAACTCATTGACTAATAGTAACACAATGTTTCACTATGTAAAGCACAAAGTTTCACAGGGTTGAACACCATAAAGTGTTAACTATGAGTACTTTGTTGCTTTGAGGTGTGTGTTTTTTTACCATATTGGTACTTAGTATGACATACTATATCGCTATTCTTGATGGTTTAATGAAAACATGATTGAACATCCATTTTCAAATTTTCAAATCATCCCATTTTCAAATCTCCTTTTGGTTTCCTTCGGATTTCCTCCCAATTTGAAGCAATTCATGATGCCTTTTACCTATCGTTTAGTGGCACAACTGTGGCACAACCGTGGCAGAATACCGAAGTAAACCGCAAGATGACTGGGAGAAGACTGGGAGAAGTTATGAATTATGAGTTATGAATTATGAGTTATGCGTTATGAGTTATGCGTTATGTGTTTGTTGACCTACGACCTACGACTTATGACTTACGACTTATAACTTACTCCTTTTCTTTCCTCTAACTTCACATCTACAAGCCTCCCTAATTCCTAATTCCTAATTCCTAACTCATAATTTCAGTAACCTTTAGAACGGGTTATGGTAAAGGTATCCTAAAGGTAACCTAAAGGATACCATTAGTTAACCACGGGGTTAGTACGAAGTTAGTCCGAGGTTAGTCCGAGGTTAGTCCGAAGTAGTAGGAAGGATGTCTTGTCCTAAAATAGCTATACAGGTAATTAAAATTTCAATAGTAAAATTCCAATAGTAAAATTCCAAATTCCAAAATCCAAAATCCAAAACTCAAATCCCAAATCCCAAATCTTCAAATCCCAAATTTCAAATTTCTCCCGAAATTTCGGGATCAAATCTTCAAATCATTTATCCTGTCAGCAACTCCGCTCAGCATCTCAGCGTCTCAGCATCTCAGCAGCTTGAAAATGCCATCTTGTCAGTTGTTTTTGAATAAAAACTGCCAAAAAGGAGTGGCAGACGGAATGGCATAATAGTTGACTAGTTGCTGTCGTGCGCAAGCACTGCCCACTCCTAGAGGGGCAATCCAACAGAATTAATAAAGGAGATTATAACCATGGGAAAAATTATTGGTATCGACTTAGGTACAACAAATTCATGTGTGGCAGTAATGGAGGGTGGCGAACCCGTAGTTATTGCGAATGCTGAAGGGAAAAGAACCACACCTTCCGTGATTGCTTTCGTTGAAGGGGGTGAGATTAAAGTTGGGGATCCTGCAAAACGTCAGGCCGTAACCAACCCAACCAAAACCATTGCGTCTATCAAACGCTTTATGGGGAACAAGTACACAGAAAGCGCTAAAGAAGCGTCTACTGTAGCGTACAAAGTAGTAAAAGGGGACAACGACACACCTCGTGTAGACATCGACGGTCGTTTGTACACGCCACAAGAATTGTCGGCGATGACCCTTCAAAAAATGAAAAAAACAGCGGAAGACTATTTGGGTCAATCCGTTACAGAGGCCGTAATTACGGTTCCCGCGTACTTCAATGATGCACAACGTCAAGCAACGAAAGAAGCGGGCGAAATTGCAGGATTGAAAGTGATGCGTATTATCAACGAACCGACAGCGGCAGCTTTAGCCTACGGTTTGGATAAAGCGGGTAAAGACCAAAAAATTGCGGTATACGACTTAGGAGGGGGAACCTTCGATATTTCCATCCTTGAATTGGGTGACGGCGTGTTTGAAGTATTATCTACCAATGGGGATACTCACTTGGGTGGTGACGACTTCGACCAAGTAATCATCGACTGGATGGCCAACGAATTCATGAGTGAAGAAAGCGTTGACTTGCGCAAAGACCCAATGGCTTTACAGCGTTTGAAAGAAGCGGCTGAAAAAGCAAAAATCGAGTTGTCTTCGTCTTCACAAACGGAAATCAACTTACCGTACATCACGGCTACAGCAAGCGGACCCAAACACATGGTGAAAACGTTGACCCGTGCGAAATTCGAACAATTGGCAGATACGTTAGTAAAACGTTCGATGGAGCCCGTAGCGAAAGCCTTGAAAGATGCTGGATTATCGACTTCGGATATTGATGAAGTGATCCTAGTTGGGGGTTCGACACGTATCCCAGTGATCCAAGAACAAGTAGAAAAATTCTTCGGTAAAAAACCATCCAAAGGCGTAAATCCGGATGAAGTGGTTGCGATTGGTGCAGCGATTCAAGGAGGGGTTTTAACAGGAGATGTAAAAGATGTCTTGTTGTTGGACGTAACGCCACTTTCTTTGGGTATCGAAACGATGGGGAATGTGATGACGAAATTGATCGAAGCCAATACGACGATTCCGACGAAAAAATCACAAGTATTCTCTACGGCTGCCGATAACCAACCGAGTGTAGAAATCCACGTGTTGCAAGGAGAACGTACGATGGCAGCGGACAACAAAACGATTGGTCGTTTCCACCTAGACGGGATTCCACCAGCGCCACGCGGGGTTCCACAAATTGAAGTAACGTTTGACATCGATGCCAACGGTATCATCAAAGTATCGGCAACTGATAAAGGAACCGGTAAATCGCACGACATTCGTATCGAAGCCTCTTCGGGATTAACCCCAGAAGAAATCGAGCGCATGAAGAAAGAAGCAGAGATGAATGCAGATGCTGACCGTCAAGCGAAAGAAAAAGCGGATAAATTGAACGAAGCCGACAGCATGATTTTCCAAACGGAAAAACAATTGAGCGAGTACGGTGACAAATTATCAGAAGGCAACAAATCGACGATTACAGCGGCTTTAGAAGAATTGAAAAAAGCCTATGAAACCAAAGATTTGGCAACCATCCAACCCGCTTTAGACGCAATCAACGAAGCCTGGAAAAATGCTTCAGAAGAATTGTACAAAGCCCAAGCGGAAGGACAAACGCACGAAGCGCAACCCCAACAAGAAGCTACGGGTGACCAAACCCAAGATGTGGATTTTGAGGAAGTGAAATAAGACCGCTTTGCTGAAAGAAGTAAGACCGCTTCGCTGAAAGAAGCAAGACCGCTTCGCTGAAAGAAGCAAGACCACTTCGTTGCAAGAAGCAAGACCGCTTCGCTGAAAGAAGCAAGACCACTTCGTTGAAAGAAGCAAGAAGCGTGGGTGAGATAGGACTTACGACTTATGACTCAAATCACTTACGACTAAAGACTAACGTCTAATGTCTAATGTCTAAATTACAAATGAAGGCCAAGCGGAAGTTTGGTCTTTTTTTTTGAAACATTAAGGGCTTAAGGAAAATTTAGAGTTAAGTCCCGATAAATCGGGAAGAGTTAAGTCTACAAAAGTGAATATAGAATAACACTTACGACTCAAACCCTTGTGAAACATTGTGCCCAACCTTGTGAAACTTTGTGCTACAAGAAGCAAGAATCGTGAGTGAGATCGGACTAACGTCTAAAGTCTAACGACTTTTTTTAAAAAAAACTCCCCATTCTATTGCCCAGTCTGTTTTTTTTTTTTTTTGTAAAAATTTAAAAACCAATACGATGAGAAACTTCTACGCCCTTTGCTTTGCCTTGTTTGCGTTTACAGCCACTGCTCAAATTATTAACTTCCCGGATGCTAATTTTAAAGCGAAGTTGTTAGCTGCTACTCCAACAATGAGTATCGCACAAAACAGTTCAAATGCATTTTTTAAAATTGATACTAACAACGATGGGGAAATTCAACAGAGTGAAGCCTTGAACGTTTGGGCATTAACCTTAACCAATTCAGGGATTACCAATCTTGCGGGATTGGAATATTTTACAAATTTACGTAAGTTATATTTGTTTCAAAATGCCATTTCCAATTATAATTTTCCACAACTCACTAATCTTACTACCTTAAATATTTCGGGGTCGGTTTTCCAGAATATAACGAATCCCAATTTAGTTATTCCTACTAATATTCAAACTTTGGGTTTGGAGGGTTTTAATTTTACCCAAGAACCTAATTTAACAGGTTTTACTCAATTGACAGCACTTGAAATTACCAATTCTGGTTTAACTTCGTTTACTTCGACAAATTATCCTGCACTTCAAAATTTAACTATAAAAAATGAATCATTAAATATCATTGATTTATCAAATCAAAATCTGAATAATGTTGAATTTGAGAATCTGCCAAACTTGATTAGTGTGAATTTATCCAATTCAAACACTATACAAGTTATTAGTATTCGGGAATGTCCTTTGTTGAATACTTTAACCATGCCTCAAACCAATTCTAATTTATATTCCCTAGTGTTATTTAATGTTGCTTTGCCAACAGTGAATACTTCGGGTTACCCTAGTCTTAATATTTTTAGATTCAAAGCGTATACACTTACTACACCTTTAAACTTTTCTAATAATTTAAGTTTAAACGTATTTACTTATCGTGGACTTCCCAATATGTATTATTTTAACAATACCAATCTACCAAATTATCATAATTTAACTGAATTTGCTATTGTTGATACACCAATTAATGGCCCGGTTAATTTTACCTTCAATGGCCAATCAAGTGTAAATGTTTTTTTAGATAATTGTGGAATAACATCGGCAAATATCCAAAATTTGAACCCAAGTACTAATCAGTATGATTATTTTAATCTAACATTGAGGAACAATGTTAACCTAGCATCTTTTGATGCTACTAATGTTGCAGGTTTAACACTTTTAAATTTAGATGGAACACCTATCAGTAATTTAGATATTACCAATTGTCAAAAATTAGGTATTTTAGGTTTAAGTAATTCTCTTTTAACTTCGCTTGATCTAAGTACAACTTCAGTATATCGATTAGGAATATACAATAGTCCTAACATCACAACAGTTAATTTAAAAAATGGTATTATTACAACATCTAATAACATTTTTTTTGATTTATGCCCCAACCTTCAATCCATTTGCGGGGATGAGAATGAAATTGCAGCCATTCAATCTAAAATTACACAATACGGGTACACGAACTGTTTTACCAATTCGTATTGTACGTTTACTACAGGAGGAACGGCTTATCAAACCAATGGTACGCTACGTTTCGATCAAAATACCAACGGTTGTGCGGCAAATGATGTCTTGGCATCGAATGTTCGTGTCAATGTATCGAACGGGACCACCACCGAAACAGGTTTTACGAATGGAGTAGGTGCTTATGGTTTTTCGTCCAATGCGGGTAGTTATACCATCACGCCTGTATTGGAAAATCCCACTTACTTTAATTTGAGTCCGGCGACGGGTTCGGTGAATTTCCCGACTACGGCGAGTCCGGCCACTCGTGATTTTTGTATGACGGCCAATGGAGTGAAAAACGACTTGGAGATAACGTTACTGCCGTTGAATCCCGCCCGACCTGGTTTTAACGCGAAGTACATGTTGGTCTACAAAAACAAAGGGAATACCACACAATCGGGTACGGCGAGTTTGACCTTCCCCAATACCGTGGCGAGTTTGGTGACGGCCATTCCTGCGGTGAGTTCGCAAACGGCATCCACACTCAACTGGGCGTTTACCAATTTACTACCATTTGAAACCCGTACCATCCAATTGAATTTCCTATTGAATACGCCAACGGCTACGCCTGCATTAAATGGCGGAGATGTGTTGCCGTATGTTGCTACCGTAACAGGTGCCTCCGATCAAACACCTGCTGACAATACCTTAAACTTCAATCAAAATGTAGTGAATGCCTATGACCCGAACGATAAAACCTGTTTGGAAGGCGCTGTTGTGGGGACAGACAAAATAGGGCAGTACGTACATTATGTCATTCGTTTTGAAAATACAGGAAACTTTGCCGCGCAAAACATCATCGTAACCGATGTGATAGATACCAACAAATACGATGTAACGACTTTAATTCCGCAATTGGGCAGTCATCCCTTCCGTACGCGTATATTGCAAAACAACCGCGTGGAGTTTGTGTTTGAAAACATCAATTTACCGTTTGACGACGCCAATAATGATGGGTATGTTGCCTTTAAAATCAAAACGAAGAGTACGTTGGTCTCCGGCGATACCTTCAGCAACTCGGCCAATATTTTCTTTGATTACAACTATCCGATTTTGACCAATACAGCCACAACGCTTATTCAAAGTTTAGGCTTACAAGAAACGCTTAACAGTGCTTTTGCTATAGCACAAAACCCAGTAGACACGCAGTTGGTTTTTGCCAATGCGCAAGATATCACCATCCAATCGGTTTCGATTTACAGCATCCAAGGACAATTGGTGCAAGTGAACATGCATCCCGCAGCTTCAGGCATTGACGTGAGTGCGTTATCACCAGGAACCTATTTGGTGAAAGTAACGACAGAGCAGGGAAGTGAAGTGGTTAAGATGGTAAAAAAGTAGTTTCTGAGTTTCTGAGAAGCTGAGAGGCTGAGTTTTAGTGGAAAAACAGATGAAAGAAGAAAGAGGCAAGACCACTTCGTTGCAAGAATAAAGAAGAAAGAAGCGTGGGTGAGATAGGACTTACGACTTATGACTCAAATCACTTACGACTTTTCGACTTACGACTTTTCGACTTATGACTTTTTTGACTTACGACTAAAGTTTACACTATAATTGAAGACCAAGTAGATGTTTGGTCTTTTTTTTTTTGAAACATTAAGGGGTTAAGGAAAATTTAGAGTTAAGTCCCGATAAATCGGGAAGAGTTAAGTCTACAAAAGTGTAAATAGAATAAGACTTACGACTTATGACTTTTATTATGGATTGCATTTTGCATCCAAGTAATAATTAAGGTATGTGGAAATGTAATGGCAGCTATTAAGGAAAAGAAAACGGCTTTGAAAACTGTATCATTGGAAATTCCAAAATAAATGACAACACTACCCAATACAGCAATGCCCCAATAAAAACTGCTGGATTGAATGTATTTTTTCCAATTTTTCCGATTTTCATCTTGGTATAAAAACTGAATTTGATCTTGTATTGAAGGTAAGCTATGCCATAATATAAAATACATGGTAAATCCCCAAATAAGTCCGGATTGAAAAAAGATGATTGTAAAAAGGATTAAATAGCCTACATTTTTGGCCAACTGTTTTCGGAAAGTAAAGATGTGGTAAGCCAAAATACTACCGACAAGAAGTAAGGCTATCCCTGTATAAATTGTGATTTGCAGCATGGGGATGTTTTGTAGGTATACATGGGTAATTGTTTCGATGATACGAGTAACCTCTTTTTCATGAAATAAAAAAAGGATGCAAAGAATCAGTAAACCATATAGTGTTTGAAATAAGCCGTTAAGAAGCGGACTTCGGGATTCATTTTTTAAGGGCCAGTGCTGATTTCCAAAGTGATATCCACTGGTGACTATAAAAAGAGTGAGTCCCCAAGTCGGGAAAAAGAACATTACGGCCATTCCTACAAACACCCAAAAAACATAAGAAAGCAATTCTCGTCTTGTATTTTCATCATTTTTTGGGGCATTAATTTTTTTCAAAATAGCTAAATCATTTGCGCCATGCATTAATCCTAATACGAAAATTCCTACATATCCAATAAGTTCTTGATTTTCAATGGATAAAAAATGGGCTAACCACAACATGAAAAAAGTGAGTAATATTCGGAGTTGAAGTGTGATTTGCATAGTTTTTAACATAAATTGTTTAATAAATATAATAAAAAAGTTAAACAAAATAGTATAATTCTTGTTTAATGTTTTGTAATTTTATTTAAACAAAAAAACAAATTAACTATTAACAAATCTTTTTATGACAAATTTAAGTTACTCAATTAGTTTGGTATCCAAGATGTTACCGACTGATTACATCGGATTTACCTTTTTCATTGGGTGTATGGCCATGATGGCAGCCTCAGCATTTTTCTTTTTATCCTTAAATCAATTTGACAAGAAATGGCGCACTTCGGTTTTGGTTTCGGGATTGATTACGTTTATTGCTGCGGTACATTATTTCTACATGCGTGATTATTGGAGTGCTTTTGGCGAATCACCTACATTTTTCCGCTATGTTGACTGGGTGTTAACTGTGCCCTTAATGTGTTTGGAATTCTATCTAATCCTCAAAGTAGCAGGTGCAAAGACCTCGTTGTTGTGGAAAATGATTGCGTATTCTTTAATCATGTTGGTTACCGGATATTTTGGAGAGGCTGTATTCCCTGACAATGCGGGATTATGGGGCTTGATTTCGGGTATCGCTTACTTCTTCATCGTGTATGAAATCTGGTTAGGCGAAGCCGCTAAATTGGCTAAATCAGCGGGCGGTTCTGTACTTGAAGCACACAAAATCTTATGTTGGTTTGTATTGGTTGGCTGGGCAATCTATCCTTTAGGTTACATGTTGGGTACTGAAGGTTGGTACACTGCAATGTTAGGCAAAGGAAATGTAGATGTGGCTTACAACATTGCCGATGCTATCAACAAAATTGGATTTGGCTTAGTAATTTATAATCTTGCTGTGAAATCTAGTAAAGACTAATTTTTTTGCGCTTGTTGTTTTAAAAGGCGAACTTCTAAAGAGGTTCGCTTTTTTTTTTGAAAAGAAAGAGGCAAGACCGCTGCACTGCAAGAGGCAAGACCGCTACGCTGCAAGAGGCAAGACCGCTACGCTGAAAGAGGAAAGACCGCTACGCTGAAAGAGGAAAGACCACTTCGTTGCAAGAGGCAAGACCGCTGCGCTGCAAGAGGCAAGACCGCTACGCTGAAAGAAGAAAGAAGCAAGACCACTTCGTTGCAAGAAGCAAGAAAGTGTGGGTGATAGGACTGAAGACTAACGTCTAACGTCCAATGTCTAAAGTCTAACATCTAAAGTCTAACGTCTCTTTTTCACCAATCGTTTCACGAAAGCAAAAACACCTTTTGAAACTGGGGTTTGATCTTGAAATCGGGCACAATGGGCATTGAAGGCTTCAATTTCTTCTGGGGTGGGGTTGTGGTCGTCAAAGACGTTTTGTTGGCAGAGGGTACAAAACCGTGCCCGTTCCTCCGGATTGAGTTCGAGCCAATTCTCGCGGCACGATTTCGGCATGTGTTGGGAGGTGGGCATTTACTCGGTGATTTTGATTTCGAATAGTTTGTCCCAGTTTTTCCCCGTTACAAAAAAGGTTTTGGTCGCGGGATTGTAGGCGATACCGTTAAGTACGTCTGTGTCGGGTAATTTGGTGATTTTGGCTTCCAAACCGGACAAGTCCAACACACCTTCTACCGCTCCCGTTTTGGGATCAATAACTACAATGGCTTTTTGTTGGTAAACGTTGCTGTAGATTTTTCCGTCAACCCACTCCAATTCGTTCAACTCTTTTACTTTGGAATCTAAGGAATAAACATTGATGCTTCCTGTGATTTTTAAGGTTTCAGGGTCAAGGGTATAGATTTTTTCTGAACCGTCGGATTGGTAGAGGTTTGTACCGTCGTTGGTTAATCCCCAACCTTCGATTTGTTTGTCGTATTGGAATTCTTTTAACTTTTTAAAGTTGGTCACGTCATATACAAATCCGGTGGTTTCTTGCCAAGTGAGTTGGTACACTTTGCCGTTTAAAACGGTAATCCCTTCTCCAAAATACTTCGGATCGAGGTTGACATTTAAGTCGGCTTTCCCGGTTTTGAAATCGGTGCGTAACAACTTGGATTCGCCATACTGACCGGTACCTTCATACAATACGCCGTTGTAAAACTGTAGGCCTTGGGTGTAAGAGGTAATATCGTGGGGATAGGTGTTGACGATGGTGTATTTTAAAAACTTGGGTTGGATTTTTGAGACCAATTCCAAACGGGTAGTGTCGGCTGTGGGTTTGCCCTCGCTGTATACGGTAGCGATTAATTCTTGGTAACCTAATTTTTCTTCGTTTAACGGGAAGGAAAAGGCGGCATTTCCTTTTGTCGAACCGAGGCGTTTGTTGTTTAGGGCAAAAGCGACACTGTCAATTTTCAGGTTATTCGGGTTCGCAATCGCTGGGTTTACGGTCTCTCCTTGGGTGTAAGTGGCTTTGATTTTGGTTTCGTCGATTTGGAATCCGGTTTCGGTTGGGGCACAACTGGTCACGGTGATTCCTGCTAATAAAATGACTGTGAAGTATTTAAATGCTTTCATGCTAAAATTTGTCGTAATCGTGTTTACAAATGTATTATTTATGGTGTTAAGATGTTGCAAAAAAATAAAAAGAATGTATCTTTGCAGCGGCAAGTCCTACACGACCAGCTCCTGCAAAATCCTCCAGGATGGGAACATAGCAAAGGTATGCGGTTGTAGCGGTGCGATGTAGGTCGCTTGCCATTTTTTTTTGAAATTTCCTTTCTTCAATTCCCTTACAATTTTATGGTTCTTCAATGGCATATCCTAAAACTGCCCCTCAAGGAAACCTTTTCCATCAGTTACGGGAATTACCAATATAGAGAAGCATTACTCGTCCAACTCTCGCATGCCGGTTCAACAGGCTATGGCGAATGTACGGCGATAACCTATTATCAAATCGACCTATTGCAATTTGATCAATTGCTTCACTACCATCAAAAAGCCCTAGAGGGTTTTGGCATCCACCATCCGTGTGAATTTTATACGTTTTTAACGCAATTGCAGTTGCCTGATTTTCTCAAGTCGGCACTCGACTGCGCCTATTGGGATTTGTTTGGAAAATTGGAACAACGGTCGTTTATCGAAATGAATGCGATACCGACAACCACCCTTCCGGTGTCGAGTTGGACGATATCCGTAGCACCAGTGGCCACCCAATTGGAAAAGATGCGGGCATCGGCCTGGCCCAAGTTTAAAGTAAAATGCAACGGCTTGGATGTGTCGGCAATTAAGCAACTACTGGCTTCCGATTTTACGTTTTCTTTGGATTCCAATGCGAGTTATACGCCTGCGGATTGTGCGGTTTTGGCCGATATTCAGGGTATCGAACGAATACTGTATGCGGAACAACCTATGGCGGTGGGCTATGAAAATTATAAGCATTTGAAGGCGACCGACGCGATTCGTTGGATGGCAGATGAAGATGCACAGCATTTGAGTGATTTAGTCGCTCTACAACCGCATTACCCAAGTGTCAATGTTAAAGTGATGAAGTGTGGCGGACTCACACCCGCGCTCGAAATGGTGCGTACCGCCAAAGCGATGGGCTTCACGGTAATGTTGGGGTGTATGACCGAATCGACAGTAGGGATTTCAGCGGGTGCGGTATTGGCGCCGTTGTGTGATTTTGCCGATTTGGATGGCTCCAATTTGATTGCCAATGACATTGCCACGGGTACGGCTATTGTCAACGGAAAGATCGAATTGGCGACAACTCCGGGTCTCGGAATTCAGTTAAAATAAATATCTTTAGCAAAAAATACGATTCTATGAAATTTCAACCCATTGTCCCCATGATTTGGACGCGCGAATTGGAAGCTACGGTTTCTTTTTACTGCGAAATCTTAGGATTCCATTTGGGCAATTACAGTGAAGAATGGGGTTGGGCTGCCATCAGTAAGGACGAATGCGAAATCATGATTGCGCGTCCGAATGAGAGTACGCCTTTTGAACGCCCTTATTTTTCTGGCACTTTTTACATTAAAACCGATGATGTGGAAACCCTTTGGCACCAAATCAAAGACAAGGTGAAAGTCGCCTACGATATGGAAGACTTTGACTGGGGCATGCGGGAGTTTGCGATTTATGATAACAACAGTTATATGTTGCAGTTTGGGCAGGACATCACCGGGACGGTGTAAGTCGCAGTCACAGTCGCAGTCACAGTCGCAGTATTTCTAAACTCTAAAATCTGAATTCTAAAATCTAAACTCTATTCATCAATGAACAAAATAGTTTTCATCACGGGAGGGTCATCGGGCATTGGTCGGGCGATCGGGGAGTTTTTACAGGAACAAGGCTGTACGGTTTACGGTACGAGTCGGAACCCCGAGCGTGTCACCGACACCAAAATCAAATTATTGGCCTTGGATGTTCGCCACCCCGAAAGCATACAAGTGGCAGTACGCCAATTGGTTGCCGAAGCGGGTCGCATTGATGTGTTGATCAACAACGCGGGTGTAGGCATTACCGGTCCGATAGAAGAAATTCCCGCCGATGAAATCAAAAACAATTTTGAGACCAATGTATTCGGTCCGATTGAAGTGATGAAAGCAGTGTTGCCCCACATGCGGGCACAGCGTTCGGGTTTGATTATCAATATTACTTCTATTGCGGGCTACATGGGATTGCCGTACCGCGGCGTGTATTCAGCGTCCAAAGGGGCGTTGGAATTAATCACCGAAGCGGTGAGCATGGAAGTCAAAGGATTTGGGATTCAGGTTACCAATGTGGCTCCTGGTGATTTTGCGACCAATATTGCCGCAGGAAGGTATCATGCGCCTGTGGTTGCGGGTTCGGCCTATGAAGCGACCTATGGTAAAACCTTGGCAGCGATGAACGAACATGTGGATTCGGGCAGTAATCCGCTGGAAATGGCGCAAGCGATATATACGATTATGCAGGCCAAACAGCCTAAATTGCATTATAAGATTGGTGCCTTTATGCAACGCTTCTCGATTGTCTTGAAACGGGTTTTACCGGATCGGGTGTATGAGCGGATGTTGATGAAGCATTATGAAATGTGAGTGAACAGTCGCAGTCGCAGTCGCAGTCGCAGTCTCAGTCGCAGTCTCAGTCGCAGTCACAGTCGCAGTATTTCTTAAGTCATAAGTCGTAAGTCATAAGTCATTAGTTGCAGTTATTCTAAAATCTAAATTCTAAACTCTAAACTCTAAAATCTAAATTCCAATAATATTTCCTCAATCAAAACGGGTGTTGTATTTTTGCACGCGGTTGCGCTAGGGATGGAGGGATTGTTGGAGCTCACCCGAAGGATGAGGGTAGCGACTCCCGACAGCCCGACCCTGGAAGTATGGAGGGGTAGCGCCCCAAAAATTATTGTTCAACGAAACACAACGATTATAACTATATTTTTATGAAATTTTTTATTGACACGGCGAATTTGAATGACATTCGCGAGGCACAAGGATTAGGGATTTTGGATGGCGTAACGACCAATCCTTCGTTAATGGCGAAAGAGGGGATTACGGGAACGGACAATATTTTGAAGCATTACGTGGACATTTGCAACATTGTTGAAGGTGATGTGAGTGCCGAAGTGAATGCGACCGACTATGAAGGTATGGTGCGTGAAGGCGAACAATTGGCCGATCTACATCCTCAGATTGTAGTGAAATTGCCGATGACGAAAGACGGCGTGCGCGCGTGTAAATATTTCTCAGACAAAGGGATCAAAACAAACGTGACCTTGGTGTTTTCTGCAGGTCAGGCGATTTTGGCTGCCAAAGCTGGTGCCACTTATGTGTCGCCATTCGTGGGTCGCTTGGATGATATTTCGACCGACGGGTTGAACTTGATTCAAGAGATTCGTGAGATCTACGATAACTACGGGTATGAAACGGAAATCTTAGCAGCCTCGGTGCGTCATACGATGCATATTGTGAACTGCGCGAAGATCGGTGCAGATGTCATGACGGGTCCGTTGTCAGCCATCTTAGGCTTGTTGAAACACCCGTTGACCGATATTGGTTTGGCTCAGTTTATTGCCGACTATCAAAAAGGAAATCAATAATTGTGATACGAAAAAGCCCCGAGAACATCGGGGCTTTTTTATTTTAGGTCTTCTTCAAAACGGATGTCAAACATATTGGTAAATCCGTTTTTGATAGTTTTGTCTTTGTTGATGATTAAAGTGCGGTGGACTTTGGTAATCGCCCATTTGCTTTTGATGTCTTCGAAATTACTACAGTGGTACTGACGAATGGGTCCGAAGTCATATTTCTCCAACGCTTTTTTCCAAGTATCGTAATCGCGGTCTAGATTAATCGCTACAAACTCATAATTCGGGTATTTCTTTTGGAGTTCGATCGCCTTTTTGTGTGCAGCCAACAAATGCGAACTCAATTTGTCACTCCAGAAAAAGAGAATGGTATTTTTTTGAATAAGGTCAGACGACGAAATGGATTTACCTTCTAGGTTTTGTACGCGAACTTCGGGTAACGGTTTTCCATCGGTGAGTAAGCTAATGGCTTTCCCCAGTTTTAAGATTTCATTCTTTTTACTCTTGTCGGTTGAAATTTTGTAGTAGTGTTTTAAAAATTCCTGGTTGTTGACCATATTTTGGTCTTCCAACAAGTATTGAAAGGCAATACTATTGACTACAATATTTTTGACCTTTTCGTTTTTAATGAGTGTATCGGCAATTTTGAGTTTGTTGATGTTGGTTTTTAAGGCCAAATCCACTTCGGTAAAGTGGTTGTGGTAATGAATAGAACCCACATTGTTGAGCATCAAATTGAGGTACATGACAAACGGGTTGAAGTCGGTTAACTTCTCATTGCTAAAATCAATGGTTTTTCGGAAGTCGTAATAGTCTTTCGGAAGTTGGTCGCTTACATCATTCCCCGTCCGCATTTTGTGAATCATAGGATAGATTTCTTTGCGGGTATAATGCGGGTAGAGGTACATTCCTTTGGCATACACATCAAAATCGTCACTCCAATTGATTTCTTCTTTTTTAGAAGTATAGAATTTTTGGTTGTCTGAGTTGACTTTTTGGATGTAAGCATTGTATTTCTTTACATCATAATCAAACGTTTCAAACATGTGGTCTTTTTCCTTTTCATTGCGTAAAAACATTTCCATTAAGAAATTGTTTTTTTGATCGCCACGACCACAGAATACGATGGATTGGTCAAAATCTTTGGAATCGATATGTACACGAAGGGAATCGTTTTTATCGAAATAGACGTATTGGTATTCGGGTTCGTGTTTGAACGAATACAGTCCGGGAGCTAAAGAATCAAACTTTTTGAAAAAGGTATTGTCTTTGTTCAATGGGATGGTATCAATCACCTGATTGTTTTGACAGAACAATACATAGCGGTTTTGCGGATTCTCTACTTCGCCACCAAAATAGGCAGTGTAGTTATCTGCAGCAAATTCACTTTTTTTACAGGAAGTAAACAGCGCAAACAAGGCTGTTGTCAAGCATAAATATGTTGAGGCAATTTTACAATTCATTTACTATCCCTATTGTTATCAACAAAAGTATTTAGTAATGGTATATTATTCTGTTAACCATTAGTTAAACTTAGTTTTAATCCTATTCCGATTGCGATACTACAAAATTTGATTTACATTTGAAAATTGAGCGATTAATTTAGAATGAAGCTACGAATAACCATTGTATTGTTCTTACTGATGTTGGGTGTGCAAGCCCAAACCGACTTGGTGTATAAGGATTTGAACATAAGTGCGTTGTGTCGCAATTTTGTGCAATGGCAGCAGTACCAAGACACCCAAATGGCGTTGTATTCCAATTTTGAGGCTTTGGATGAAAATGGGATTTCCATTTCACGCTTGGCATTTATGCAAAAATTAGAAACGGGAACCTTTGTTTGTATTGCCGATCCCGGGCAACCGCAGCAGTACCGACTTTTCCCGATGCCCAAAGATGCCAATCCGGGTGTGGGAGCGATATTGAGTGAATTGGGGTTCAACGGCATTCGGCAAGTGCAAATGGAAGGACAGGATTTTCCTCTTTTGGATGCTGTAGATTTGACGGGAAAACGGATTACCAATGCGAACTTGAAAGGCAATTATGTGGTGATCAAATGTTGGTACATTCATTGTCCGGTTTGTGTGAAAGAATTTCCGGAAGTAAATGCTTTGGTTCAAGAGTATTCCAATTTGCGCAAGGATGTAGTTTTCCTCAGTTTGGCCGAAGACAGTCCGGAACAACTCAAGGTATTTTTAGCCAAAAAGAAATTGGATTACTTAGTAATTCCAAATACAAAAGACTTCATGAATATCACCTTAGGTTTAAATGCTTTTCCGACGCATTTTCTCTTGGATAAAGAAGGAAAAATCATCAAGGTTGTGGGTTCCGTTGACGCCTTGAAATGGGTGTTGCAAACCTATTTGCGCTCGTAAAAAAACAACCAAAAAAGAGGGGTTAAGTCGGGGCATTTGCTTACTTTTGCACCGAATTTAATAAAACCTCGATACATGTTAACAGTATCCAATTTATCGGTACAGTTTGGAAAACGCGTTTTGTTTGACGAAGTGAATACTTCATTCACGCAAGGCAACTGCTACGGAATCATCGGCGCCAATGGAGCCGGAAAATCTACATTTCTTAAAATCTTAGCAGGCGATATGGACCCTACTTCGGGTCGTGTCATCCTAGAACCGGGTAAGCGTATGTCGGTTTTGAATCAGAACCACAATATGTTTGACGATCATACGGTTTTGGAAACGGTATTGATGGGAAATAAAGTCTTGCATGCTATTAAATCAGAAATGGATGCGTTGTATGCCGATTATTCGGATGAAAATGCGGATCGTATTGGCGAATTGCAGATTCAGTTTGACGAAATGAACGGATGGAACGCCGACAGTGATGCGGCAGCCTTGTTGTCCAACTTAGGAATCAGTGCGGATTTCCATTATACGTTAATGGCGGAAATGGAAGGGAAGTTAAAAGTGCGTGTGCTTTTGGCACAGGCGTTATTTGGCAACCCGGATGTATTGATCATGGACGAGCCGACCAACGACTTGGATTTTGAAACCATCGGTTGGTTGGAGAATTTCTTAGCGAATTATGAAAACACGGTAATTGTGGTTTCCCACGACCGTCACTTTTTGGATGCGGTATGTACGCACATTTCCGATATTGATTTTAGTAAAATTACCCACTATTCGGGGAACTATACCTTTTGGTACGAGTCAAGTCAGTTAGCCGCAAAACAACGCGCGCAGCAAAACAAAAAAGCCGAGGAGAAGAAACAAGAGTTGGAAGAGTTCATTCGTCGTTTTAGTGCGAATGTGGCAAAATCAAAACAAGCGACTTCCCGTAAGAAGATGTTGGAGAAATTGAACTTGGACGAAATCAAACCGTCGAGTCGTCGTTATCCAGCCATTATTTTTGACCAAGAGCGTGAGGCGGGTGACCAAATCTTAAACATTCAAAACTTGGCCGCATCGATTGATGGCGAAGTGTTGTTTAAGAATGTGGATTTGAACATGGCCAAAGGTGATAAAGTTGTGGTGTTTTCAAAAGATTCCCGTGCAACCACTGCTTTTTATGAAATATTAAACGGTCATTTGACTGCTGATGCAGGAACGTATGAGTGGGGAGTGACTACGATTCAGTCGTATTTGCCGAATGACAATCACGAGTTTTTCCAATCGGATATCAACTTAGTAGATTGGTTACGCCAATGGGCCAAAACCGAAGAAGAGCGCGATGAAGTTTACGTTCGAGGCTTTTTAGGGAAAATGATTTTCTCGGGAGAAGAAGCTTTGAAAAAATGTAATGTATTGTCAGGAGGAGAGAAAGTTCGTTGTATGTTGTCTCGCATGATGATGTTGCGTGCCAATGTATTGATGTTGGACGAACCCACCAACCACTTGGACTTGGAATCGATTACAGCATTTAACAACTCGTTGAAAAACTTCAAAGGTTCGGTGTTGTTTACGACACATGACCACGAGTTTGCGCAAACAGTAGCGACACGCGTATTGGAATTAACGCCAAATGGTGCGATCGATCGTTACATGACCTTCGATGATTATTTGGATGATCCGAAAGTAAAAGAACTACGTGCAAAAATGTACTAGAATATAAAAAATCCCGAGGTTGCGACTTCGGGATTTTTGTTTTTTTATTCTTTTCTACGTTTGTGTTTCCAGCGTTTGTGGGTCCACATATAATATTCGGGTTGTTCGCGTATTTGCTCTTCGACTTTTGCCATAAATCGTTCCGAGATTTTATAATCGGGTTCGCTGTGCACATCTTCCGAAAGTACTTCAAACGTTCCTTGGTAATAGCCTCGTTTTAATTTCTTTACCCGAAGATAAATCATGTTCATATCAAATTGCTTGGCTAAGGATTCGGCTCCATAATGAATAGGCGTTTCAATGCCCATAAAGTGGTGCCAATAAAGATTGGTTTCACTCCAACGCGGCGTTTGGTCACTGGCAAAACCATACAAGCTGAGTACGCCATTTTTGGCATTGGCTTCGATGGTGGGTTTGGTTTCTTTGGTCGTAATCAAATACGCTTTGAAACGCGAGCGAATATTTTTTACCAAGCGATCAAAATACGGATTGTTGATGCGCTTGTAGATGGCAAATCCTTTGAATTGGATGTGGTGATTCATGGAAATAACCCATTCGTAACTGGCGTAGTGCGCACACAGTAAGGCAATACTTTTTCCTTTTTTTTCTAAATCGGTGTACACTTCCAAATTGGTGTAGGTAAACCGTTTCTCGATTTCCTTTTGTGAAATGGATAGGGTTTTGATCATTTCGAGAAACATATCGCACAAATGGCGGTAGGATTTCTTTTCAATAATTAATCGTTCGGAATCAGACAATGTTGGAAATGCCAACTGAATATTTTTGCGTACCGCTTTTTTACGGTATCCAATAATGCGATACATAAGAATGTAAATACCATCGGAAAACACATACAGCAATCGAAAAGGCAATTGTGCGATGAGCCAAATGATGGGATAAACGAGAAGGTAAGCCAGTAATTGCATGCAAAAAATTTGTGCAAATATACACGGAATCGCGTATCTTTCGCGTTGATTTAACAAATCATATACACGCTTCGTTTCATTTTATTCTAAGGATTATGTGGGTTTTGTATGTACTCATTGCGCTGAATGTCATCATGAGTTATCGGGGTTTTCAAGACCGCCTCTTTTTTCATCAGTATCTTTTTCATGTAGGAAGTATTCGTGCCGGCGATCAGGTGCGCATGTTTTCCTCTGCCTTTTTGCATGCAGACATTCCGCATTTAGCGTTTAATATGATTGCCTTGTACAGTTTTGCTCCGGTGGTTGTTCTTAAATTCGGGACACTTACTTTTTTATTAATTTATGTAGCGAGTTTGGTATTTGGCAATATGTTGAGTTTGTATATGCACCGTGACCATCCCAGTTACACGGCAGTGGGCGCATCGGGTGCGGTATCCGGAATTATGTATGCATCGATTTTAATAGAACCTGAGGGAGGCATTTATTTGTTTTTTATTCCATTAGCAATTCCTGCCTACCTATTTGGTTTTGGGTATTTGCTGTTTACGATTTATGGGATGCGGGCCAAATCCGACAATATTGGCCATGATGCCCATTTTGGTGGAGCCATTGGCGGTTTGGCATTTACGTTAATGAAAGCCCCTGAATTGTTTCTGCTCAACCCGTTGTTGGTCATTGGTTTACTTGTTCCCATTGCGATTATGTTCGTTTTACTGCGAATGGGGAAGCTGTAATGGCACAACTTTTGGTCAGCGTTCATAAAACCTTTAAATAAAACAACCATGAAAAAGTTAGTTTTCGCCTTATGTGTGGCAACGGTTAGTTTGCTCCAGGCACAAGAATCAAAAATAGAACCGCAAATCACGGTTTCGGGTCAAGGTAAAGTAAAAGTTGCACCCGATTATGCCGTAATCACTTTTGGTGTAGAAAATACCGGTAAAGATGTGGCGGAAGTGAAAAAGTCTAACGATGAAGCGGTGGATAAAGTCATCAAGTTTTTAAAGAAATTCGGTATCGCTGGAACGGAATACCAAACCTCTGATGTTTCATTGGGACGCAATTACGACGAATCCAAAAAAAAATATGCCTATCAAGCGAGTCAGACACTCACCGTTACCTTACGGGATTTGAGCAAATACGACGAATTGACAATGGGATTGCTGGATAACGGTATCAATTCGATTTCTGGTGTCGAATTCAAATCTACTAAAATTGAAGAATTGCGTTCACAAGCCCGAAAATTAGCTACCCAAGATGCCTTGAAACGCGCCCAAGATTATGTGGCACCCTTAAATCAAAAAGTGGGTAAAGCGATTACGATTAATGAAACGGGAGGCGAGTTTTTCCCGATGTTGAAAACAACAAATGGATTTGCCAATTTTTCAGCTGATGCACCACAGGAAACTTTAGCCATAGGTTTAATTGAAGTCAGTTCTTCCATTACCATCAGTTTCCGATTAGAATAAACAAAAGCCTCGTAAGAGGCTTTTTATTTATTGGGGATTTTCAGTTTTTTCTTTTGTTTGGCTTGGTCGCCGTTTTTTATGATATCTTCCTCAACCGTGAGGTAATCCTTAGTACGTTTAACTATACAATTAGCATAGGGTTCTTCTTCACAGATATAACGGTTGGCCCGACCAAATTCGTTCCATTGCGTATCTTTTTCAGTGTAAAATCGGTATTGGCCCCAGCAGCCAATTATCCAACCGGGTACGACAATTATTTCTTGAAATCCATCGTGATTGACATCGCCAATGGCTTCTACACCGGCGTCAACCGCATTGGATAATTGAATTTTTGCAGGCGTATAGGAAAATGAAATTTCGATTTCACAACCACCGTTTTTACAATCGCCCCAGGTTTCTTCATTAGTATAATGCGGCATTTTGACAAAGGCCGTGTCAATGATGGCATCCCCATTCATGTCGCCAAGCACCATTTTTTTAATATCAAATTGGAGGGCAAGCGATGTGGTGTCGGTCGAATTTTTGTTTTGTGCGGCACTCCAAAATCCAAAACTAAGGAAGAATAAAAGTAGGGATTTAGTCATAAGCAGCATTGCTTTGATTGATGCGGTCTTCGTCTCGAAATACGTCGAGCGAACCTTTTTGCGTGTTGCGTTTTCCTTTGATATCTGTGATTGCTTGTGTGGCAAGATTCATCACCCTAACGCCAATGGAGTGTGAATTGTCTTCTTCAAAATAAATAGCATACACAATGTATTTGAATCCTTCGTTTTCAAAGGTTAGGTATTTTAAATCGAGTGCTGATTTTGTATTGCCGCTTCCTCGGATCCAATTGGAATACGTGAATTTTTTGAAACTGGTACTGTCTTTTTGTTGGGGAAATTCGAAGTCAATTTTTTTATCATCTCCAAATCGATACACTAGAAAAGAATCATCTTTGGCTTTATTGACTGACACTTTTTTGCCTGATGCCGTCTGAAAACTAAAGAGGGTTACTTCATTGGAAGGTGTTTTTAATTGGGCTTGACAATTGTATGCGAATGCAAAACAAAAAATGAATACTAACGGAATTGCTTTTTTCATAGTGAAAGACTGATTTATATTGGGTGACGCAATATTTGTTCCATTTTTTTGCCCTTGGCCAATTCATCCACTAGTTTGTCCAAATAGCGTACTTTTTGGGTCAACGGATTTTCAATTTCTTCCACACGGTAGCCACAAATCACGCCTTTTATTAAATGGGCATTGGGATGCAATTGCGCTTGATTAAAAAAGGTTTCAAAATTGATTTTTTCGGAAATGGCTTGTGAAATGGCTTCGTCGGTATATCCTGTAAGCCAGGAGATAACAGTGCGCAATTCCGTTTCTGTACGTCCTTTTTTGATGACTTTGGCTACATAATGGGGATAGACAGAAGCAAATTGCATGGCGGCAATTTTTGCATCATGATGTTCAGTTGAAGTGGACATAGCTACTAAATTTCGTTCTAAAATACACTTTTTGAAGCGAAATAATAGATTTTAAAACTTAAATTGGTTATGTATAGTTGGTTGGGATATTGGTTGTGTTTGAAATATTCGATCTAAAAATTTATTCCACGACATGGGGTCTATTAACATTTTTGGGCATTCATTTCGAGTGATATCGTAATGACGAAGAATATGTGTTCGATCAATAGGGTATTTATGAGCTAAATAACGAGTGAGTTGGATGGTTTGTTCAAGTGTGATGTCAAAATTTCCATCGCGATTTACACACATTTCAATACCAATCGTTACATTATTTGCTGATTTTTGATTGCCCATCAATTTTCGGGCAAGCGGCGTATAGTTATAAAAGGCAGTTCCTACATGAAATCCTGCTTCATCCTCGGGTAGACATTGAATAATTTGTTTGTCATCAACTAGAAAATGTGGAGAAGCATACATAAGTTGTCTATCAATATAGTGCTTCTCATTGTAATAATTCCGCATGGCTAACGCATCTGCTCCCTCTCGTTCTTTCGCTGTGCAGTGTAAGATTAGGGCTTTGTGTTCGCTTAATTTTCTTCCTGGGCGATTGTGGTTGGTCAAAAAAAGAGGTGAAATTGGAAACATAGCTTGACGTTAAGAAAATTTTACATTGGTTTTATTTCGTTTTCTTTTCAATAACCGTAAAATAAGTAGGAGAGGAATTGGAGAAAAATAGCCGCTCAGTAGAACAATAGCCAAAGTATAAGTTACATCTTGGTATTCTTTTAAAATATACATGGCACCATAACCCGCTAAAAAACTAAGTACTAAACAACTGATGGGATTACATTTTGTCCAAAAGTAATTTTCATCTTTTCGAACCATTACCCAGCGATAATGAATGTAAGCAAGTCGTAAACCTTGTCCTAACATACCCAATATACCGCCGTTAATCAATACACATAAATCTCCTGACATATCGATGAATAATTCTATTAGTTAAGGAAAAAAGCAGGTAATTTTGGGTGGGGCATTTTTTTTAAAGTGGTACAGCCTAAGGGTCCGGAGACCCTTTTGACTGCACTAAAGGCGTATAAATCGAATTTGGCTTACGTATGAATAATGGAATTGTCTTTCATGTTTGTCATTGCCGTTACAAGATTACAACGAATGAAAAATTTAATCACTAGGGTTTTTCCTATTTTTCAAAAGTATTTTTCCTATCTAAGTGTTTGAAAAAATCCTATTTCTGCATTTAGATGATTGATATTCAGTGTTTTAAATCAATTTCGTCTCAATAATAACATCTATACAAATAGGAGGTAAAATCCTATTTTACATCCGATCAGAAGTATAAAAGGGTTACTAACGAAAATTATCCTACAAAAAAAGTTCTATTAAATGCTGTAAAGCTCTAAAGGCAATCCGTCGGGATCAAAAAAGAAGGTAAATTTTTTACCCGTGTATTCGTCGACGTGAATGGGTTCGACTTCTACTTGAAACAGTTGCAATCGATCTATTGCTGCTTCAATATCTTCAACGGCAAAAGCCAAATGACGTAATCCTAACGCTTCGGGCCGACTCGCACGCGGTTTGAAATCGGGAAATGAAAAAAGTTCGATACTATACACACCATTCAATGCCAAATCCAATTTATACGATTGACGCTCTTCGCGATACACTTCTTGGATAATTTCTAAACCCAAAACTTCCGTGTAGAAGGCTTTGGATTTTTCGTAATCAGAAACAATTAGGGCAATGTGGTGAATGGATGAAAACATGAATTAATTTTTAGGTCAAATAAAAGAAGAGCAAAGTTCTATATTTATGAATAAATAGGCATTTATTTTAACCAAAGTTTGATAAAATCAGGATTGCCCGAAAGTGGATAAACATAAAAAGTGGTACAAACATTCCATAAGGGCGAGTTTTCAATCGGATCGAACACTACCCCAACGTTATTTTTATAATAGGAATGAATGAAGGCCATTTGGTCTCCCTTTCGATACAAAAAGCCCACATGAATGGAGCCAAATCCTATAAAATGGATGCCTTCGGGAATTTTTGATAGCAATTGATTGATACCGTCTTCTTTAGCAGAAAATGTTATAGTAATGACAGGTTGGCCACCACTTAAAAGCTGAGCTTCTTCCATCGGACCCATTTGCGCCATCTTATAGCGATTGATAGGAACACCAACATCACGAAGGGTTGTGGAAACAAAATAACTGCACGCTACAGGTTGGTTGCCGGGTAACTCAGGATGACCATCAAACGACCATGGTGTTCCCAACCAATGGGGAATGAGTTTTTGATAGAGCAGTTCGGTAAAGGCATCCGACTGTTTGGTAAAATCCGTTTCCTTTCGTGCCTTAGCTTTAATTGCAGTCGTTTCTTTTTTTAGTTGGTCATAGGTAACCTTTGGCTTTGTCGGGGCTTGAAGTGGAGAAGTACTTTTTGTTGATTCATTCGAATCTACAGTTTGGGTAGCATTGTTTTGGCAACTTACCCATAACGGAAAGCATAAAAGTAAAAGTCGGAATTGCATCATTGTTTTTTAATACAACTCCGACTTTTTCATTTTAGTATTACAAACGGAAGTTCATCGCCAAGATCACCCGATGTTCTTGTTTACGCAAATCGGCTTTCCAGTCGGTTGGAATTGGGTCTGTAGAAAATCCTGTGGGTGAAGTTGTACCGCCACGACCTGCAAAATAGGGCACATTGGACTGACGGTAGTCGTATTCCAATCGGAAAGTCACAAAATCGGAAGGCATCCAATCCAAGGTCGCACTGGTTTGAAACATCCGTAATTTTTCGCCATTGGCCATCGCTAACTCATAACCATTGGGCATTGTACTGTTGGTTTGTGCGGGAGTAAAGGCCAAATAACTTCCAGGGTTGGTGACATAATCCGCTCGAGTGGTTAATGCCAAGCGGTTATTGTTCCACCAAATGCGGTGGGCTAGTGAACTTCCCGTCATGAAATTGGATTTGCCAGAAACACCGGGACCATTTTGAAAGCCGTAGTGATTGTTCATGCTAAAGGCGGCTTGGGTAATTCCGTGTTTTTTGTTTTCAGGATGGTAATAGCGGTACACGATACTGTTGTCATGATGAAATCGCACCACATCCGATAAACTGCCATCGGGATTGCGACTGTCGCGACCCAAATAGAAATTGGCGACTAACTGAATGTTCTCGTTAGGTCGGTAGTAATTCGAACTTCCTATGCCCGGACTTTTGCTCCAACTGTTGTAGGATTGCCATCCGTTGAGGAGCCACAATTCAGTGCGGTAATTTTTGGTTGGAAAATATTGCACACGAGCCCCTTGAAAATAAAACGGCGTAAAGTCGCACACCATACTGCGTTGGTAGCTCCAATTTTCTTGGGTAATGTAACTTTCCAATCCGATATAGCTCATAAAAATCCCCATTTCAACATTCAAGCCATAATTCACATCAAAGTGATAGCCAGCTGCGGCTTCGCGAATAAATTTTAAATTTCCAGTTCCTGTATTGCGTCCACGAGTAATTGAGCCATCCGTTTCTTGAATGATATGCAACATACTTCCCGTTTGTAACCACAATCGGCCAATGGCGTTTTTATAATTGGTTTCCAATCCAATACTTGCAAGTGCAATGCTAAATTCGTTGGCCCGACTCGTAACCGCAGAAATCGTTTGGGTATTGTCTTTAGGGCGGTTGAAATTGTAATTGAAATAGCCATCCAAATACACGACACCTGTAACTACGGTTTCTCCGTTTTTGTCTTTTAATTGTAAAGGAAAGTCTTGCTGGCGATTTTGACCGTTGATCCAACGGAGGTTGTAATTTTCAAAAGGAACTTTGGTAGAATCCGTTTGTGCTTGGATGGATAATGTCAACAATAAACTCCCTAGAATGTGCTTTATCTTCATAAATGATAAATTGAATTATAAATAGATATGTGTTTGATTTTCAAATAAAAAAACTGAATATAAATCTTCATGTTTTAGTGTAATACCTTCCGATTGCGCAAGGGATAAAACGGAAGGCGTGGGTTGTAATGGATCCACTTCATGAAAGTCCCAACGCTCTACAAAATGCCGTGTTCCGTGATAAAAACCGGTGAAAACGCCGCATAATTTTTCCCCGATTGCAATTCGATTTGGACTTTTAAATCCGTTAACTGATCCAGTTGATCGTACAAGACTCTTGATTTATCCGTTTCCATGCTTTTCACGATTAAGTTCAAACGGTGCCGCAGGTTGGTAGACAAGTGGCACATCTTCTACAATCACATCACTTTTATCCAATCCAAAAGCCTTTTCATCGCTAATACCCATGTGTTTTAGGTAATAATAGCTATTCAATAAAATGCTGTCACGAATTTTGAATTCGTTTTCCACAGATAAATATTTCTCAATGACAATAAATTTAAAATCAGGTTCGCTGTTGTATTTGGTCGAACCGTCTGGTCGAACGTGCAGGTTGAGTTCTTGACATTGCACCAAATCCTGCACAATTTTTTTGAAGAGCAATTCGGTTTTAGGTTGGATACGGAAACCAATATTCAAATTCACTTTAATCACTTTATCATCCACCAATTCGGTCACATTGTACGTCATCGTATACGGATCATTGGTTCGGTTGATATGTAAAAACCAATACACATCGGCGCGTTTGGGTTTTTTACCAAATAAAGATTTGATGATTTTATCTTCAATTTGGTGACGACGGTCGGCTTTGGTAAGGTAAATCAAATGCGTAGCCGTTTTCGGAATACTATCGTCTTCGGATAATTCAGAAAGCAGCTTACTGTATTGACCCAATTCAGAGAAACGGGTATACCGGTTGTGAATTTTTCGGGCTTCATACCATATGTACATCACGGCGAAAATGCCCAATTCGAAGAATAAAAACATCCAACGTTCTTTAATTTTCGCCACATTGGCAATAAAGAAGGACGTTTCCACAATACTGAATAAGGTCAAAATTCCGATCACTTGCCAACGTTGCCATTTCAATCGGTAATACAAGAAATAACCAAGTAAAACCGTAGTCATCATCATCGTAATAGTTATCGAGAATCCGTATGCTGCTTCCATGTGTTCAGACGAACGGAAGTACAAGATCATCAAGACACAACCAAACCACAAGACAGTATTCACAGACGGAATATAAATTTGTCCTTTCATTTCAGAAGGTTGACGCACCGCCACTCGAGGCCAGAAATTCAAGTTCATGGCTTCATTAATGAGGGTATAACTTCCGCTGATTAAAGCTTGAGAGGCAATGACGGTAGCCATAGTAGCAATGATAATCGACGGCACCAAGAACCAATCGGGGACAATTTCATAAAACGGATTTTTTCCTTCCAAGAAATCACTTTTTTGATGCATCATCCAAGCAGCTTGACCGAGATAATTCACTACCAAACTGATTTTAACAAAAACCCAACTGATGCGAATATTTTTCAACCCACAATGGCCCAAATCGGAATACAAGGCTTCGGCTCCTGTAGTACAAAGGAAAACTGAACCCAACAACCAGAACCCCGCGGGATACTGACTCAACATTTCATAGGCATAGTAGGGGTTTAACGCTTTTAAAATTTCAGGATGATACGTGATTTGGTGTACACCCAACAGAAACAGCATACTAAACCAAACCAACATCACAGGGCCAAACGAGCGTCCGATAATGTGTGTCCCAAATCGTTGGAAGAAAAAGAGCAATGAGAGAATTACGATAACAATTCCAATGGTCAAGGAATTACCAGCGACAATTGTATTTTCCAAGCCTTTCACCATACCCAATCCTTCTACAGCAGATGCAACAGAGATGGGTGGCGTGATAATTCCGTCCGCCAGTAATGTTGTTGCGCCTAAAATAGCAGGAATAACGAGTTTTTTGCCATAGCGACGAACCAAGGCATAAAGAGAGAAAATCCCGCCTTCTCCATTATTGTCTGCTTTTAAAGTTAGCCAAATGTACTTGATAGAGGTTTGGAGTGTAAGGGTCCAAAAGATGGCTGAAACGCCACCGTAAACGAGTATTTCTTCGATTTTTCGATTGCCCATAACTGCGCGAAGGGCGTAGAGTGGACTCGTTCCGATGTCTCCATAAATGATTCCGAGCGCCACTAAAACCGAGGCCAAGGTAACTTTTTGCGTAAGCGAATGCTTTGAATTCATAATAGTAAACTTTGATGAGGCAAAGTTCGCACGCTATCTATCGGTAAAATCTAAAGAAAGGAGGGATGGGTGTAAAGATTTTATAAAGAAAAGAGAATTATGAATTATGAATTATGAATTATGAATTATGAATTAACTTATAACTCATAACTCATAATTATTAAACAAACCGGTAGCCCACACCACTTTCCGTCAATATATGTTCGGGTTGGTTCGGGTTGGTTTCAATTTTTTTGCGAAGGGTTCCAATAAAAACGCGTAAATACTGGGTTTCCGTTTGGGCACCTACGCCCCAAATTTCTTTCAAAATGTATTGGTGGGTGAGTACCCGACCTTCGTTTTTTAGCAACAACACTAATAAAGAAAACTCAGTGGCGGTGAGTTTGATTCCTTCGCCCGACTTTTTAACGGTATGCGCAGTGAGATCAACTTCTAAGTCGCCCGAGGTGAATACAGTCGTACCATTGTCGGTATGCTGACTGCGTAAAGCCGACCGAATTCGAGCTTGCAACTCGGCCGTGCGAAAGGGTTTGGTCAAGTAATCGTTGGCACCATTATCCAACGCCTTCACAATATCCGCTTCTTGATCCAACGCCGAAAGGATAAAAATGGGTTTGTTGTACCAAAGTCGGAGCTCCTTCAAAACCTCATGGCCATTCATATCCGGCAAACCCAAATCCAATAAAATCAAATCGGGCGTATGATTCGCTGCCAGGAGAATCCCTTGCTTGCCATTTTCTGCCAAAATTACCTTGTAACCACTATTCTCTAAAGTGATTTCCAAAAGGCGCCGAATCTGGGGTTCGTCATCAATGATTACGATACGGGCGTTATTCATTTTTCAATTGATTCAAATAATTGGTTTTTACAGGGATTTGCATCAATAGCTGTAATCCCGAACGGTCACTGCGGTTCTGGGCTTTTACCGAACCTTGTAATGCTTCGATATAGCCTTTGACAATCGATAATCCCAATCCTGTTCCTCCCGTTTGGGTCTGCGGTAAACGGTAAAACTTTTCAAATAAGGTTTCCAATTGTGCATCGGGAACACCCGGACCTTCATCGGTAATGCTGATTTCTAAAAGGTCATCTGAAATGGCAACTTCAATGTAAACGTTACCTTGTGTATAGTGTAACGCATTTTTCACAACGTTCAACACAATTTGATCCCACAATCCCGCATCCGTTTGGCACAATGGCAACTGTTCGTTCGGAGTGAAATGTATTCTTTTTTGATCGGGAAAATGATGCTGCAACGTTCCGTGTATGATATCGTTGATGTCGCACCATTCCATTTTTGGCGCAAGCAAACCCGATTCAAGGCGGCTCACATTCAAAATATTATTTACTTGCAAATGTAATTGAAGTCCGGCCGACTCAATCTGCTGCAATAAATCGGTTTGTTCTTGGGGAGCCAACTTTTCTTTCAATTGTTGCAAGGTTTCTGCCGAACCGATTATCGTGGCTATCGGTGTGCGCAACTCGTGCGAAAGTGAATTGAAGAAAGTGGAGTACAAGGTTAAGGTGCGTTCTTTTTCAGCTTGTTCCTGATTTTTTTGCTCCATTTTCCGAATGCGTCGCATGAACACCACATTGACCATCGCGATGACAAAATACATGGAAAAGAGTAAAATGTCTTCCGGACTGGAAATGTGAAATGTAAATAGGGGCGGAATGAAAAAGAAATTCCAAACCAACGCACTCAAGGCCGCCAAAATCAAAATGGGTAAGATTTCAAAGGTCATGGCCATAATCGAAACCGTCATCAGCAAAAGCAAGGCGACCACACGATAGCCCAAAACGTCCCGAAAAATAAAGCACGGCAAACAAACCAACAGTAGTATGACTACGCCAGTACCCAATTGTTTAATCCATGGTTTGGTTTGCATTCCACAAAGGTACGGACTTGGATATAAAGAAAAAGTAAATTTTAAGGCACGATTAATGAATATTTTTTAGGCAGCACAAGCCTAGTTTTCAAAGGCACAATGGTCCCGCTTTCGCCTTTATCTCTCCGCTACGCTTCGAGGATATCGGCTCTATCGGGGCTGTATCGACGTTTTGTGTATTTAAGAAATTATCTATTTAATAAAAAGGATTTCAATTCTGCATACGTTGCTATTCGTGTTTTTACCTTTTCCAAGGGTAAGAGCTGGGCAATAGCTTCGGGCAATGGCAATTCAATCGATAACGTTTTTTCTACTTCTTCTAAAAACTTAACAGGATGCGCAGTTTCCAAAAACAAACCTATCGCGTTGGGATGATTTTTTAAGGCTTCCTGCAATCCCAAATAACCCACCGCGCCATGCGGTTCGGCAATGTACCCGGTTTGGGAATAGATGGTTTGCATTACAGCACGTGTTTGTTCGTCGGTATAGGAGTAGGAGGAAAAGTCGTTCAATAAAGCTTCTAGACTGTGATCATACATGGCTTGAATCCGTACAAAATTACTCGGATTCCCAACGTCCATGGCATTGGAAATGGTCGGTTTTGAAGGTTTTGGAATATAATTTCCGGTTTGTAAAAATTCGGGAACGGTATCATTTACATTGGTGGCAGCTACAAAGTGGGCAATCGGCAATCCCATTTTTTTAGCCAATAAACCAGCACAAATATTCCCAAAATTACCACTCGGACACGATACGATGAATTCTCTATGGTGCTTTTTCAATTGTTGCCACGCAAAGAAATAATACAACATTTGTGGCAACCATCGCGCCACATTAATGGAATTGGCTGAGGTGAGTCCGCAACCCTTTAAATCCGCATCCAAAAAAGCGGTTTTCACCATGTCTTGGCAATTGTCAAAAACGCCATCCACTTCAAGTGCATGAATGTTTTGTCCTAACGTAGTCAATTGCCGTTCTTGAATATCACTCACTTTTCCTGAAGGGTAGAGAATAACGACATCGACGCCTTTTACGCCCAAAAATCCGCTGGCCACAGCTCCACCGGTATCACCTGAAGTGGCCACCAAAACCGTTACTTTTTCCTCAGAATTTCGGTTGAAATAGCCCAAACAACGCGACATGAATCGGGCGCCCACGTCTTTGAAGGCGAGGGTCGGGCCGTGGTACAGTTCTAGACTATAAGTATTTTCATGTACTGCCACACACGGGAAATCAAAGCACAGTGTTTCTGCTATAATTTGCCGTAATTCCGCTTCTGGAATACTTTTACCCACAAAAGGTGCCATCACTTGAAAGGCTACTTCCTCTCGGGAATACTGCTCTAAGTTGGCTATAAATTCGGGAGATAAAGTTGGAATCTGTTCGGGATAATAGAGTCCGCGATCGGGAGCAATACCCGCAATGACGGCTTCTTTAAACGATACTTTATGGTTGGGGTTGTTGAGACTGTAGTAGTTCATGGTGGAAGTTTCAGGTTTCAGGTTTCAGGTTTCAAGTTTCAGGTTTCAAGTTTCAAGTTTCAGGTTTCAAGTTAAGCGATAGATTCTAAAATACGAACCCCTTCGGTATCAATGGCTGAAATGTGGATGTCAAAGGCAATACCGGTTTCCAAATAGGCCTGACTCATGGCAAAGGCCGTTTTTTCCGCTTGGGAAATGCCTTTGCATAAAGCAAAAACGGAAGGTCCGGCTCCCGAGATTCCCGCACCCAGAGCGCCGCTGTGTTGTGCGGCCGACTTGAGTTCGTCAAAAAACGGAATGAGTCCCTTTCGCAAAGGTTCGATGACCACATCTTGCAACGAACGTCCAATCAACGCATAATCTTGGGTACATAGTCCGGCAACAAGTCCGCCCACATTGCCCCATTGGGTAATCGCCGATTTTAAAGAAATAGTGGGTTCCAAAACGGCTCGTGCATCGGCAGTTTTTAACTCAATTTGCGGGTGGAGTACAACGGCAAATAGTTCGCTCGGTGCTTGAATTTCGACCACATCCAACGGACCGTAACCGCGAATTAAGGTGAAGTTGCCCAACATACAAGGGGCAACATTATCCGCATGTTCACATCCGCTTGCAATGGCTTCGCCTTTCATCGCTGCATTAAGCAATTCTTTTTTGGAAAGCGGATACCCCAAAAGGGCATTGATTCCAAACGCAGCTCCTGAAGCACTTGCCGACGAACTTCCAATGCCACTTCCGGCTCGTATTTTTTTGTGGATTTCGATTTCAATTCCAAAATCGGGTTCGCCCACTTGATCCAATACGGCCTGTGCGGCTACTCCGGCAACGTTTTTATCGATTTCGAAAGGCAAAGTAGCGCCTGTGATTTTGGTTATTCGCAATCCTTTTTCAGTTACTTTTCGAAAGATCATTTCATCACCAATAGCTTGCAAGCAAACACCAATGACGTCAAAGCCACAATTCAAATTGGCAATCGAAGCCGGAGCAAAGAGTTTTAGTTCGGTCATCACTTTTTATTTAAAAATTACCAATTCGGATTACATCGGCAAAAATTCCAGAAGCCGTAACCGCAGCTCCAGCGCCCGCACCTTTAATCAACAAGGGTTGGTCGACATAACGGTCGGTGTAAAATAAGACAATATTATCTTTTCCTTCCAAATTATAAAACGGATGCTCTTTGGGAATAAACTGCAATCCGACCGAAGCTTTTCCTTGATCAAATTCGGCGACAAACTTGATACGACAGTCTTTGACTTTGGCTTCATCCAATAACGCATTGAAATGCGCTTCATGTTGGATCAATGAGGCAAAGAAATCGGGGTTGTTGGTGGTTTGCATACAGGCTTCCGGTAAGAAACAACGGTTGTCAATGGCTTCCATATTCATTTGATACCCACTTTCCCGAATGAGAATAAGTATTTTTCGAGCTACATCCACACCACTTAAATCGATTTTTGGATCGGGTTCGGTAAATCCTTGAACACCCGCTTCTTTTACCACATCATGGAAACTGTAGGTCGAACTGAAATTATTGAAGATAAAATTCAAACTCCCCGATAAAACAGCCTGAATTTTATGTACTTTATCTCCGGAGGCGATGAGGTGTTTTAAGGTGTCAATAATGGGTAATCCGGCACCTACGTTGGTTTCAAACAAAAAGGGGGCATTGTATTGACGGGACAAGTCTTTGAGTTTGCGATAATGCGGATAATCCGACGAACAAGCAATTTTATTACAGGTTACAACAGCTACGGATTCTTTTAGAAAATGTTCGTACAACATCGCTACCGATTCATTGGCGGTATTGTCCACAAAAATACTGTTACGCAGGTTAAGTGATTTTACCTTAGCGATAAATTGTTGTGCATCTGCAGGTACTCCCTGTTCGAGTGCAGCTTTCCAATCTTTTAAAGCAATTCCTTCTTCTTCAAAAACCATTTTCTTGGAATTGGCTAAAGCGACCACGCGTACATTCAGTTTCAAATTTTCTTTTAAAAACTTTTTCTGTTGGTGAATTTGATCCAAAAACTTTTCCCCCACGTTTCCAACGCCCATCACAAATAAATTCAACTGTTTCAGATTGTCTTCAAAAAAGCGTTCGTGCAATGTATTCAATGCTTTTTTGACATCTTTTTCATTGATAACCACCGAAATGTTTCGTTCAGAAGCACCTTGGGCAATGGCGCGAATGTTGACATTGTTTTTCCCTAAGGTGCTAAACATTTTCCCTGAAATTCCCTGATGGTTTTTCATGTTTTCACCCACTAAAGCGACAATGCAAAGTTCAGTTTCCACTTGGCAAGTATCGATTTTACCTTGCGTAATTTCTAGCGCAAATTCAGTGTTAATTGCAGCTTGTGCTTTGGAGGCATCTTGCGCTTGAATCCCCACACAAATCGAATGTTCCGATGAAGCTTGGGTGATGAAAATCACATTGATTTGTTCGCGTGATAACACTTCAAACAAACGTTTGGACGAACCTGCAACGCCAATCATTCCGGAGCCTTCCAAGGTTACCAAAGCAATTTTATCGATATGAGAAATGCCTTTAATAGGGTTGGTTACACCTTCAGGATGGGCGCAAATGAAAGTGCCTTCTGCATTGGGTTCGAAGGTATTTTTGATCCAAATCGGTATTTGGGATTTCAATACAGGTTGAATCGTAGGCGGGTAGAGTACTTTGGCACCAAAATGCGACAATTCCATCGCTTCTTGATAGGAGATGGTTGCGATGGGTTGGGCTTGTTTGACCAATTTTGGATTGGCGGTAAACATCCCGTTGACATCGGTCCAAATTTCCAAATCATTGGCTTGAACTCCGTTGGCAATAATGGCTGCGGTATAGTCGGAGCCGCCACGGCCTAATGTTGTGGTATTGTTGTTTTTGTCGCGCGCAATGAATCCTGGTAATAGTGTAACTTTTTGATTGGATGATGAAAAGTAATCCTGAATTAAAGTATTGGTTATTTCAAAATCCACTTGGGCTTTGCCGTAATTGGCATCAGTGACGATCAACTCCCGGCTGTCTTTGAAGCTACTTTCAGGCAATTGGAGTTGCAGCGCTTTGGCTATAATTTGTGCGGAAAGGAGTTCGCCCATCCCTGCAATGGCATCAGCGGTTCTCGGACTTCTTTCACCCAACAAATAACAGCCGTCCAATAAGGTTTTTAGCTGTTGCAATTCCGATTGTACAGCCCCAATAATTTCTACTTGTTCCACTACCGGAATTAGTTCGTCAATAGCCGTTTTGTGTTTGCCTTCAATTTCTTGAAACAGTAAGCGGTAACCCGTGTCTTTTGCAGCTGCTTTTTCTGAAGCTTGCAGTAGTAAGTCGGTTACTCCACTAAAAGCAGAAACAACCACAGCTAAACGATCGTGTTTGGCTTTTTCTAAAATAATCGAAAGGCATTTTTGTATGTTGGCGGCGTTGGCTACTGAGGTTCCGCCGAATTTAAGGGTTTTCATGTTGTGGTTTCAAGTTTAAGTATCAAGTTTTTAGGGGAACTGATAATAATGAAATAAGTTTTGAATACAAGTGTTGGCATGCTTTTATAAAGCATCCGCGAAAGGACGATATGTGTACAATGAACCCCTTATGGGGTCGTGGTGGTTGTGCCATAGAAAACAACAGCCGGAGTTGTGGCTGAAAAAGTATAAAACGTTGTTTTCGATGTTAATTTCATAAAGACAAAGTTAAAACATTGCATTTAATATCAAAGTTTGCTCGATACTTTTACGAATATGATAGAGTTACATCGTTATCGAAAACTGATTTTTCAAGATTTGATTTTTAAAACTGCAGAATTTAAGGATATGCTAAAAAAATGTCGGGTATTTAGTTGCATATTCTCTTGGGTTTGTTGAATTTTGGGCACAAATCAAGCAATTATGGACACTATTCATTACATCAGTTCGGAAGTTTTAACGTTAGAACAACTTCATGAAATCGTTTATCAAGGAAAAACCTTAGCGTTATCTGAAGATGCCAAAGTGAGTATTATCAAGTGTCGGGAGTATTTGGATGCCAAGATGGCGGCACAAAGCGAACCCATTTACGGAATCAATACCGGTTTTGGTTCGTTGTGCAATGTGAAAATTTCAAATGAAAACCTATCCCAATTGCAGGTGAATTTGATGAAGTCGCATGCGTGTGGAACCGGCCCCGAAGTACCACATGAGATTGTCAAATTGATGCTTTTATTGAAAGTACAATCGTTGAGTTATGGACACTCTGGTGTGCAATTGGCCACGGTGGAGCGCTTGATTGACTTTTATAATAACGATATCCTTCCCATTGTTTATGAACAAGGTTCGTTGGGCGCCAGTGGTGATTTAGCACCCTTAGCCCATTTGTGTTTGCCCTTGATTGGTGAAGGCGAAGTGTATGTAGATGGTTTCCGCCAACCTGCGGCTAAAGTGTTGCAAAACAGAGGGTGGGAACCCATTGTTCTTCAATCTAAAGAAGGATTAGCGTTGTTAAACGGTACCCAATTTATGAGCGCTTACGGTTGTTATGTACTTCTAAAAGCTTTAAAATATACTTATTTGGCAGACGTTGTAGCGGCTATTTCCTTAGAGGGTTTTGACGGTCGTATCGAACCATTTGATGATTTGATTCATTACGTTCGTCCGCACAAAGGGCAGGTGACCACGGCAGAACGCATGCGCGATTTGTTGGAAGGCAGCGAAATCATTGGGCAACCCAAACAACACGTACAAGATCCGTATTCGTTCCGTTGTATTCCACAAGTGCATGGGGCGAGTAAAGATGCCTTGGATTATGTGAAAAAAGTGTTTAAAACGGAAATCAATTCGGTGACCGATAACCCGAATATATTCCGCGAAAGCGATAAAATTATTTCTGGAGGTAATTTCCACGGTCAACCCTTGGCCTTGGCCTTGGATTTTATGGGAATAGCTTTGGCCGAAATCGGAAACATCTCAGAACGCCGTACCTACCAATTGATCTCCGGTTTACGTGGATTGCCCGCTTTCTTGGTGAATGATCCCGGACTCAATTCGGGGTTCATGATTCCGCAATACACGGCAGCGAGCATTGTGAGTCAGAACAAACAACTGGCGACACCAGCTTCGGTTGATAGTATTGTTTCCAGCAACGGACAAGAAGATCACGTAAGTATGGGATCCAATGCCGCCACTAAAGCCTTACGCATTGTGGACAATTTGGAGCGAATTTTAGCCATCGAGTTGATGAATGCTTCGCAGGCGATTGAATTCAGAAGACCACTTCGCAGCAGTGAATTTTTAGAAAGTTTCTTGAAATCGTACCGTGAAGAAGTGCCGCTGGTTGAAGTGGACCGCATTTTACATTACGATATTGAAAAATCGGTGGCGTTTTTAAGAAGTTTTGTCATTGATTTAGAATAAAACCAAAGATTTCAGGTTTCTTCCATTTTTTACGGAAGAAACCTGATTCCTTTTACAACGGTTCTTCTTTTTTCCGAAACCAATCTCCAATGCGTTGCCAAAGATTTCGCGGACCGTTGAACTCTTTTCCATCCACCCAAAAATGGCTTTTTTCGGAGAGATAATAGGCTTTTCTTCCGTCGGGATATTCTGTTTTGGTACAACTCGTTAGCGGAAAACTCAATTCATGTTCAAGGCCATTTTTTCTAAATTTCCCTTTGAAATAACCCGTTTCTTGCGTTGTCAACCCAATAAATTGATAAATTTTATGGTTCCTGTTCTCATCCACAGCTGAAAAATCAGCATCTGTGAGTTCGACATCCAAACATGCTACATTTTTATAAAACGAAATTTCAATTTCCATTTCGGAAATAGGTCGGTTTTTATCAATGTTTAACCCGCGTTCTCCGGGCAAATAAATGCAATTCATACCGACTTCATAGCAATTGGAATCCGGATTAAAGCGCACTGGAACCGTTGTTTCTTCCCAACGTTTTTCGCCTTTTTCATTGATAACCAAACGCCAAACTTTCATATCGGGATCAAATTTCTTGCCTTTTGCCAAAGGAAAACAAAAGCGGACGACAGTGTTGGGCGCTAAATTTTTAAATTGTTCCTCGTTGGGTTCGAACAAATACATTCCTGCCGTTTTGATTAAATTTTCGTTGGTATCGATGGCAAAAACCCGATCGCGAATCATGCTTTTGGTATCAAAATAGGCCGCAATGTTTTTGAAATAGGGTGGAGCAAAAGCAATCGTATCCATCCTTTCTTCCATCAAACCACAACCCCGAATGCGTCTATGTTCGACCATAACCCTGCGTTGTCGCGCATTGTTTTCTTCTTCCGAATAAATACCATTTCCATTCACAAAGCATTGAAAATCGGCTTGACTTCCTTTGGTTTCCAAATAGTCCGACACCGCACACGCCCGTTGTTCTGAAAGCCATTCGTTGTAGGATAGCGGACCTGTTTCGTCGGTGTAGCCTGTAACAAGAAATTCATGTTTTAATCCTGTACCTTTTTCAAATGGAAAAAGCGAATCCAATTGTTGCCGATGTTCATTCGTTAACCGAAATTGGTTGGTGTCAAAGTAGACAATCATTGCTGATTGCTGGGTGTTTTTTTGAGCCCAAGCTTGAAAAAGTAAACTAGGGAATAAGCAGAAAAATAGATATTTCATGGGATGTAGCTTAACTTCGTTTAATAATTTTTCCATAGAAGATTTTTTCTTCAGTGGCAACTTTCAAATAATAAACCGCATTAGGTAATCCGGTAAGATCAAGTGTGTATTCTGTTGCTTTATCGGTTTTGTAAAAAATCAATTTTCCTGTAGTGTCAAATAAAAAGACCTCATGGGCAGGAACGTCAATGCGAATAGTCACTAAATCAGTTGTTGGGTTGGGCGCATAGGTAAACGTAATGGGTTTGTCTTTGGCGCTTTGTTCGTTCAGGATTGAATTTTGTGCAAAATCCTCTTCTTTTTGATCACAACGATTGACTGCACCAAATTGCTGAATAATTCGCAACAGTAATTCGTTGAGCATTTCCACTTTGGTACTTTCCGCGGAAGGCGCAATGTGGTTATCTCCGATACCGCTATGGTTGGTTAATGTGAGGTAGGTTCCATTGGTTTCCAAGGCCAAAGCTCGCATTAGATACTCGGTGGATTTGTCGATTCCACTGGCCGCGAGCGGAATTATGCGAATCCCTTTTTCAGCGGCTTGACGGCACAATTCATGTAATTTTTTCACATTGGCTTCTGAATAATGGGGTGGCGCATCCAAAACCACAAAAAGTAATTTTGAGGTCGCCTCGTCTTCCCAGCTCATTTGATGGATGGCATTGTCTAAACCTTCAATTACGGCCTCGGGATAATCGCCACCGCCGCCCGCATTTTGTTTTTTGATAAAATCAATCACATTCGGAATATTGGCTGTAAAATCAAAGTTTTTTACCACATAATCGTCGCTGGTATCCCGATAGAATAAACTGCTCATTTTCACTTCCGACTCGGGTAAATGTTGTTTGGTTTTTTCGATCACATCATATAATTCCGATTGCAAATAGCTGATTTCGTCACCCATTGAACCCGTGGCGTCGATCATGAATCCGATATTGATTTTCACTTTTGAAGTACAATCTGTAGCGTAGGTGTAGGAGTTGATGCCTTCGTGAAATTCTTTGGCAGTAGCAGCTAATACAGTACCTTTTTCATCTGTAATTTGGAGTCCGCTTCCTGCATTAATACTCGTAGTTTCAGGAGTATTCCACAATTCAGCACGACCAGTATTGTCGGTTCGACCTACCCAAAGTGTTGTTTCACCTGATTTTAGGAAAACTTTTTTATTTACAATAGGAAAGCCTTTTTCATTTTTTATAACCAAAGAATACCGCTGCGTGGGACAGATTTTCCAGTAGTTTTTCCATTGATTCAGTTCGCTTTCGGTGAGTCCTTGCCAATAGGTATAATGACTGAAATCATTAACTTCAGTAGCGGTTAGTTGGCCAGCCTTGGGAGCTGTGGAACTTGAACCCGAAGTAGAAAGGGCAGCAGCGCTGAGTATTTCTTTATCACTTGCAACAGACTCACTAACGCTTACACGTTCGACACTACTGGTCATTTTTGCTTTATGTTTGGTTGTGTAACCCGTTACTACAACTTCAGATAATGTCATTGTATTTTCTTGTAAAACGACATTCATAATAGGATGCGTTACTTTGATTTCACTAGTTTCATAACCAATATATTGAATTATCAAAATATCGCCAATTTTCGCATCGATTCCGAAATATCCATCAATATCGGTTTGAACGGCAATGGTTTTTCCTTTGATTTGCACAGTGGCTAAGGGAAGTGAGGCATATTTATCTGAGATACGTCCGATGACACTATTTTTATAGGGGTTTTTATAGCGCTCATGGTCGTTGGAAATTAATGCAAGCGGTTTTTTATTGTAATGTTTGTATTTACGATTGGCGCGTTTATTTTTTTGTGCTGCTTTTTTTTCACTTTTGAGGGCAGCTTGTTCGCGTTCCTTAACTAATTTGTCAATTTTGATGCTACAAAAATGGGTGTTCGAAACATTCACAATGTATTTTTCGCCTTCATAATAGAATTGAAGGGAATTACCTAAATCTCCTTTTATTTCAAAAGTGCCTTCTTTTGAAGTGAGTGTTGCATGATTATTAGTTAAATTGTGAATTTCTAGGGAAGCTGTGGCTTCGGGATTCGAACTCAAGATTTTACCACGAATGGTTTGTCCGATTGCGATTTGGCATAAAACAATTGCAAGGCAAACGTAGAATTTAGCCGAAGAAAGGGTAGGGAATGGTTTCATAATGTCTCTTTTTAATAAAAGAGGCCATTAGTATTGAAAAGGTTGGAAAAGGTAAAAAAATAGATAAACTTAAATTAAAATGATGCTTAGTATTCCAAGAATTGCGGGTACACTTTGCACATAAAAAATGCGTTTTGAAGCGGTTGCTGCGCCATATATTCCTGCGACAAATACACAAATTAGGAAAAATAAAGCCACATTTTTGGACCAAATTGGATCGGAAATGGCTAACGACCACAAAAGTCCGGCCGCTAAAAAACCGTTATATAAGCCTTGATTAGCAGCTAAAACTTTTGTTTTTTCAAACAATTCTTCAGGAATCGTTTTGAATACTTTCTTTGCTCGGGTCGTCCAAGCAAACATTTCCAACCATAAAATGTACGCATGTAATAGCGCGATTACAACGAGGATTATTTTTGTGAGTATTGGCATAATAAATTAATTTTCTAGGATACGTTCAATACGTTTGTCGGGGACCAACCAGATTAAGGCAACGATTATATAAATTGTTCCAGCAATCCAAGCATAGGAATTGGCAAATAATATGGCGCAGGCATAAAGTATGACCGAACCTTTTCCTTTCCAATCTTTGCCTATAGCTTTGGCTAAAGCGGCTTCTTCTTTGCCATGATGGTGAATAATAACATTTTGTAAAATGAAGTAGGCAATGGCATTACAAAGTAAAATGATACCATACAGCATCATCGGGAAGGCGGCAAAATTGTTGTCTCCCGCCCAAGCCGTTACAAAAGGAATTAACGAAAGCCAAAACAACAAATGCAAGTTGGCCCACAGAATACTACCCGTTACTCGTTTTACCGTATGCAACATGTGGTGGTGGTTGTTCCAATAGATTCCCACATAAATAAAACTCAAAATGTAGGCAAAAAACTTAGGAAGCAGCGGTTGAATAGCGTCACAATCAATGCCTTCGGGAACTTTCAATTCCAGAACCATGATTGTTATAATGATGGCTAAAACGCCGTCACTAAAGGCTTCTAATCGGTTTTTGTTCATCTTATTTTAGAATTTAGAATTTAGAATGACAGTTCACTGATTACTGTTCACTGTCACTACACATTCCCCAAAGTCTTATGAATTCTCCTTTTGTGTTTGGTTTGTTTTAATTGCGCATCACCTGATATCACGCTAATATTCCCATCGATTTCCAACATGGCTAAACGCACTTCCTGGTAGTGTTCGATTCCGTGCTCACGGATGGCTTCCATGAGTTCGTCGTGGGTTATCCCTAATTTCGCCAACGTTTTGAATTCTACAGTTCCATTATGCACCAAAATCTCGGGTTTGTCTTGGACTAATTTTTTCAAAGCGGGAATGTAGAACATTAGTTTTTTGAAAAAAAAGTTGATGATAAATAAGGCTAAGGCTGCAACTAATCCGCCAATCAAACCGGTATTACTGCCTACCATGGCATTTTGAACGGCATTACTAATCAATAAAATCAAAATGACATCTGCCGTATTGAGTTGTGATAATTCTTTTTTGCCAAAGAGCCGAATGGCGGCAATCATGAAAAGATAGACACAAACACTTCTAAAGATGATGTCAAAATACGCATTCATTGAACTTTAATTAGAAAATGGACGTTTCCTTGCCGTCTTTGTTTAAAGAATTCATGATAAAAAACACAATCAAAGCGACACAGTACAAAAAACCAGCAATTCCGAACATAATCATGGATTCCGGTTGATTGGTGAAATTGAAAACGATGCCCAAAAATAGAATCAATGTGGCTTTAGATGAAATAATTAACGAGGGAATGTATTTTTTCTTCATAATGATTATTCGATGATTTGTACTTTCATTTCAATTTCAGAATTGGGAACATCTTTCATGTAGGTTACCAGTACCAATTCTTTTGAATTAATACCAATAATTTTTGTGTAAACAACTAAATCTGATTTTAGAATTTCCTGTGTTTTTGGAGTGGGTGTCAAACTGTAGGTGCAATCATCAATCCAATTCACAATAAAATCCAATTTATCAGAGGTACCCACAATTGATTCGGTTTGAAGTTTGCCTTTTCGCTCAATAAGGTAAGTCGTTTTTGATGCGGCATCCACTAATTTGAATTTACCATTACGATAAGCATTGCAATCTTTTTGCGCCATTAAAGAACTGCTTAACAAAATAAAGAAAAAAGAAAAGAGTAGACTTCGCATGATTAAAGAGGGAATAATGTTTAAAATTAGGGAATTAAATTGAAAACAATGAAATTCAAAGGCTTATTTCCATTTAATACTTTTCTCAATGGATTTAATCATCTCACCAGCGATGTCTTTGTTGGTAGCACCTTCAATTCCTTCTAGTCCGGGGGACGAATTTACTTCAAGCAACAACGGACCTTTCGACGAACGAATAATATCAACCCCGGCTACTTTTAAATCCATGGCTTTGGCCGCTTTAATGGCGATACGTTTTTCATCGGGGGTAACTTTCACGACAGAAGCAGTTCCGCCCATGTGAATGTTGGCTCTAAATTCACCAGGAGCGGCTTCACGTTGCATGGCCGCTACCACTTTTCCATCCACAACAAACAAACGCAAATCTTTTCCATCCGCTTCTTTAATGAATTCTTGTACCAAAATATTCGCATTCAAACTTTTAAATGCGTTAATTACGGATTCAGCTGCTTTTTTGGTTTCTGCCAAAACCACACCTTTACCTTGAGTGCCTTCTAATAATTTTACAATCAAGGGGGTTCCGCCCACCATTTTAATCAAGTCGTCGGTATCCAAAGGCGAATTGGCAAAACCTGTCGTGGGAATATCAATACCATGATGTAACAATAATTGCAGGGAATACAGTTTGTCACGCGATTGCGTAATGGCTTTGGCCGAATTCAAACAATACACTTTCATGGCTTCAAATTGACGGGTTAACGCACAGCCATAAAAAGTGATACTCGGACGAATACGCGGAATGATGGCGTCAAAATTATCGAGTATTTTACCGCCACGGTAATGAATTTCGGGTTTGTCCGCATCCAATTTCATATAACATTCTTTGATGTTCAAAAAATGCATTTCATGACCGCGTGCTTCTCCCGCTTCAATAATACGGCGGTTGCTGTACAATTCGGGATTGCTGGCTAGGAGTCCGATGCGTAAGCCCGTTTTTTGGGCAACCGATTTCTGGTAAATTTCTTTTAAATATTCGGGAGTAGGTTCGCCCAACAAATACTTTTGCTCTGGATCGACTAAGATTCGCCCACTCATTGCTTCACGGCCCAATAACATACGGAATCCCATGGAATCACGATTGGTTAACGTTACTTCCGCTGTCCATGATTCCTCGCCAATTTTTAGTTCGGTTTGAATTACATAACGTTGTTCCCGGTAGCCGCTCGAACTTTTAACAATGCGTTTGTCGATCAATTTGGCTTCACAATGTATGATGGTTTTTTGGTTTTTTTGAATGGGATTGATGTCAAATTTTACCCATGTTTCGCCATCCTTTTGAAAAGGGGCAATGTTCAACGCATGCAGCGCGGACGTTTTTGCTCCAGAGTCGACACGGGCTTTAATGGATGGTAATCCTAATTCAGGAAATCCACACCATTCTTCAGAACCTAAGATGAGTTTTTGCATAATAAAAAGAAACCACGAATAAACGAAATAAATAGATTTCGGTCAATCGTGGTTTGTATTTTAGGTTATAAAATTATTAATTCGTTGGTTCTTCTGTTTTTTGAACCGTAACCGTTAGTTCATCTGAGCCGTCTTCAATATCCATGAAGATTTCATCACCCGAATTAATTTTGGAAGTGATAATTTCTTCTGCTAAAGTATCTTCAACATATTTTTGAATCGCTCTTTTCAATGGACGTGCTCCAAATTGTTTGTCAAAACCTTTGTCAGCAATAAACGCTTTGGCTTTGTCTGATAATTTCAATTTGTAGCCTAAATCAGCGATGCGAACATACAATTTGGCCAATTCAATTTCGATGATTTTATCGATATCTTCTTTTTCTAACGCATTAAACACAATTACATCGTCAATACGGTTTAGGAATTCAGGTGCAAATGTTTTCTTTAATGCATTTTCAATGATGCCTTTTGAATGATCATCGGCTTGTGCTACTTTAGCTGCGGTACCAAATCCGACACCTTGGCCAAAGTCTTTCAACTGACGCGCGCCCACATTGGAAGTCATAATGATGATGGTGTTTTTGAAATCAATTTTTCGACCTAAACTATCGGTCAAATAACCGTCATCCAAAACCTGAAGCATCATGTTGAATACATCGGGATGCGCTTTTTCAATTTCGTCCAAAAGCACCACACAATAAGGTTTGCGACGCACTTTTTCAGTCAATTGACCGCCTTCTTCGTATCCCACGTATCCCGGAGGTGCTCCGATTAAACGAGAAATGGCAAATTTCTCCATGTATTCACTCATATCAATACGTACCAAAGCATCTTCTGAATCGAATAGTTCTTTGGCTAATACTTTCGCCAATTGCGTTTTTCCAACTCCGGTCGATCCCAAGAAGATGAACGAGCCAATAGGACGATTCGGGTCTTTTAGTCCGGCACGATTACGTTGGATCGAACGCGCAATTTTAAGTACGGCGTCATTTTGACCAATTACCTTACCTTGAAGGAGTTCAGGTAAACTCGCTAATTTATTACTTTCAGTTTGCGCAATGCGGTTCACCGGAATTCCGGTCATCATAGAAACCACATCGGCTACGTTATCTTCCGTTACTTGAACACGGTTGTTTTTAGAATCTTCTTCCCACTGTTCTTGAGCAATAGCTAATTCTTTTTCCAACTTTTTCTCATCGTCACGAAGTTTGGCAGCCTCTTCGTATTTCTGGCGTTTTACTACCGAATTTTTCAAATCGCGAACTTCTTCCAATTGACGTTCCAAATCCAAAATTTGTTTAGGCACATCAATATTGGTAATGTGTACGCGCGAACCCGCTTCATCCAAAGCATCGATAGCCTTGTCCGGAAGAAAACGTTCCGACATATAACGATCGGTCAACTTCACACACGCTTCAATAGCTTCTGGAGTATAGGTCACATTATGGTGATCTTCGTATTTGTTTTTGATGTTATTCAAAATGGTAATCGTTTCAGGAACCGAAGTAGGTTCTACAATTACTTTTTGAAAACGACGCTCCAAGGCACCGTCTTTTTCAATATACTGACGGTATTCATCAAGCGTTGTGGCACCAATACATTGGATTTCGCCTCGTGCTAAGGCCGGTTTGAACATATTGGAAGCATCCAAAGAACCCGTTGCGCCACCAGCACCTACAATAGTATGAATTTCGTCAATGAAAAGAATGATGTCGTCATTTTTCTCTAACTCATTCATGACAGCTTTCATACGCTCTTCAAATTGACCGCGGTATTTGGTTCCCGCTACTAAAGAAGCCAAGTCCAAAGTAACCACCCGTTTATTAAAAAGGATACGCGATACTTTCTTTTGAATGATACGCAAGGCCAATCCTTCTGCAATAGCCGATTTACCCACACCAGGCTCACCAATTAACAGGGGATTATTTTTCTTACGACGGCTCAAAATTTGAGAAACACGCTCGATTTCTTTTTCGCGTCCTACTACAGGATCTAATTTTCCTTCTTCGGCCAATTCGGTCAGGTCGCGACCAAAATTATCTAAGACAGGAGTTTTTGATTTTTTATTGGATTTATTGGTAGGGTTATTAAAGCTTTCGCCTTTCATACCCTCATCTTGGCCGGAATCGTCATTGAACGATTCGTTTTTCGGCAAGTTTTCCATGAAATCTTCGTCTTTTGGAGTCATTTGCAAATATTGTTCTTTAGCTATTTCATAGTCGATTTTCAACTTATTCAATAACTTGGTTGTCGGATCATTTTCGTTTCTTAATATGCACAATAATAGGTGTGCAGTACTGATGGACGTACTTTGAAAAACTTTCGCTTCTAAGAAAGTAGTTTTCAAAGCGCGTTCGGCTTGTCGAGTCAAATGCAGATTTTTCTTTTCAATGCTATGGTCTGCGGCAGGATTGGGCGGACTTAATACTTCGACTTTTCTACGCAAGTGGTCAAGATCTACGGAGAGATTATTGAGTATAGTGATGGCCTTTCCATTTCCGTCGCGTAAAATACCGAGCATGAGATGTTCAGTACCTATAAAGTCGTGGCCTAAACGCAAGGCTTCCTCTTTACTGTACGTGATTACATCTTTGACGCGGGGTGAAAAATTATCATCCATAGGAATTCAATTATGGGTTTAGTAAAACTACTGATTTTTGTTGGGTTTTGCAAAAATCATTCCGTGGCAGTGCCTGTCAGTAAAATGACAAAAAAATGCGCAATATTAAAAAGGAATTAACGTCGATTTATTAACTGTTTCAACCCTCGATTTTGTTAATAAAAAGTCGAAATAAGCAAGGTGTATTTCTTTAGAAAAAGGTAAAAAGATGTATATTGCGTGTTTGAATATTTGAACCAAAAACTATTAAAAATTTTAGTATATGTCTGACGGAGAGAAGTTAATTCCTATCAACATTGAAGACGAAATGAAGAGTGCCTACATCGATTATTCGATGTCGGTAATCGTTTCCCGCGCACTTCCGGATGTTCGTGACGGTTTAAAACCGGTACACCGACGTGTGTTGTACGGAATGTATGACTTGGGCGTTTTTTCAAACAGAGCACACAAAAAATCAGCGAGAATCGTTGGGGAGGTCCTTGGTAAGTACCACCCGCACGGTGATAGCTCAGTATATGATGCCATGGTGCGTATGGCGCAGGAGTGGAGTTTACGCTACCTTTTGGTAGACGGTCAAGGGAACTTTGGTTCGATTGACGGTGACAGTCCGGCGGCCATGCGTTATACGGAAGCCCGTATGAAAAAGATGTCAGAAGACATTATGGCAGATATTGACAAAGAGACGGTGGATTTCCAGTTGAACTTTGACGATACCTTATATGAGCCCAAAGTGATGCCTACGCGTATTCCTAACCTGTTAATTAATGGTGCATCAGGGATTGCAGTTGGTATGGCTACTAATATGCCACCGCACAATTTAACTGAGGTTGTGGATGGAACTTTAGCTTACATTGACAATAACGACATCGAAATCGATGAATTAATGCAGCACATCAAAGCCCCTGATTTTCCAACAGGTGGGGTGATTTACGGTTATGAAGGGGTTCGTGAGGCTTTCAAAACAGGCCGTGGACGTGTTGTTATTCGCGGTAAAGTTAACTTTGAAGAAGTAAACGGCAAAGAAGCTATTATTGTCACAGAGATTCCTTATCAAGTGAATAAAGCCGAAATGATTAAGAAGACGGCCGACTTGATCAATGATAAAAAAATTGAAGGGATTTCAAATATCCGTGATGAATCGGATCGTACGGGTATGCGTATTGTATACGAATTGAAACGCGATGCGGTTCCGAATGTGGTTTTGAACACCTTATTTAAATATACCCAATTACAATCGTCCTTCAGTGTCAACAATATTGCCTTAGTGAATGGTCGTCCCGAAATGTTGAATTTAAAAGATTTGATTCACCATTTTGTAGAACACCGACATGATGTAGTGGTTCGCCGTACGCAATTTGAATTGCGCAAAGCGGAAGAACGTGCGCACATCTTAGAAGGTTTGATTATTGCTTCTGACAATATTGACGAAGTAATTGCCATTATTCGTGGTTCGAAAGACGGTGATGAAGCCCGAACTCGCTTGATGGAGCGTTTCAGTTTGTCGGATATTCAGTCGCGTGCCATTGTTGAAATGCGTTTACGTCAGTTAACTGGATTGGAGCAAGACAAATTGCGTGCAGAATATGATGATATCATGAAATTGATTCAACGTTTGAAAGACTTGTTGGCAAGCAAAGAATTGCGTATGGAGTTAATCAAAGAGGAATTGATTGAAGTTCGTGATAAATACGGTGATGCCCGTCGTTCAGAAATTGTGTATGCTGGTGGTGATGTGAGTATTGAGGATTTAATTGCCGATGAAAATGTGGTAATTACCATTTCACATGCCGGATATATTAAACGTACGTCATTATCGGAATACAAAACTCAAAATAGAGGAGGAGTTGGACAAAAATCAGCAGCAACGCGTGACCAAGATTTCTTGGAACATTTGTTTGTCGCGACCAACCACCAATACTTATTGTTCTTCACTCAAAAAGGGAAATGTTTCTGGATGCGTGTTTACGAAATTCCAGAAGGATCGAAAGCGAGTAAAGGACGCGCTATTCAGAACTTAATCAATATTGAGAGTGATGATAAGGTAAAAGCGTTCATTTGTACCAAAGACTTAAAAGACGAAGAATACATCAATAATCATTTTGTGATTATGGCGACCAAACAAGGTCAGGTGAAGAAAACGCCATTGGAACAATATTCTCGTCCGCGTCAAAATGGTATTAATGCGATTACCATTCGTGAAGATGACGAATTATTAGAAGCAAAATTGACCACTGGAAACAGTCAAGTTTTGGTTGCAGTCAAGTCGGGTAAATTGGTTCGTTTTGAAGAAAGCAAAACCCGTCCTATGGGTCGTACAGCTTCGGGTGTTCGCGGTATTACTTTAGCGAGTGAAACGGATGAAGTTATCGGAATGGTGGCCATCGACGAGAAAGAAGTGAACGAAAAACAAATTCTGGTGGTTACTGAAAACGGTTATGGAAAACGTACCAAATTGGTAGATGACGATGGAGAAGATGTGTATCGTATCACAAACCGTGGCGGTAAAGGGGTGAAAACCTTAAACATTACCGAAAAAACGGGTCAGTTGATTTCCATTTGTGATGTAACCGATGAAGATGATTTGATGATCATTAACAAATCAGGGTTGACTATCCGCATGATGGTTTCTGATTTACGTGTGATGGGACGTGCCACTCAGGGTGTTCGTTTGATTAATATTAAAAACAATGATTCTATTGCAGCGGTTACCAAAGTAATGCGAGAAGAAGAGGAAGAAGGAATTGAAGATTTGGAAGGAACCGATTTCATTGAAGGGGAAATTTCAAATGATGAAATCACTTCTGAAACGGAAGAATAAATAATTATAACACTGTAAAAGCCATGAAATCTCTCGAGTGAACATGGCTTTTTATTTTAAACTAAAATTTATGAAAATCAAAAATGTAATTTTAGGCGGAACACTTTTGATCGGACTTGTTTCGTTTGCACAAAAAGACGAGTTGAAATCGTTGAAAAAATTATATACAAAAGATCAATTAAAAACAGAAGATGTTGCCGAATTTAAAAGCTTATCGACTAAATTAGACGGTTTAGCTACTGAGGAAAATGATAAAAAGTACGCTGCTTTTTACAAGAGTCAATTTCCATACGTTGAAGCATTGACTATTAATCCAGCAACCACTCCTGAGTCATTGCAAAATCAATTATCAAAGATTTTCACCCCGCAAAGTGTTTTGAATATGGTGGAAGGAATTACTTCAATGATGGCTTATGAAAAGACATCAGGTAAAAAAGTATTGACCTCTGATTTAGAACGTATTTCCGGAACATTAAAGCAGAATTTAATTAATGCTGCCGTTGCTCTTGGTAACGCAAAGAAATATGGGCCTTCAGCACAAATTTTGTACGCAGTATATAAATTAGATACAGCTGAACCAGACAATTTATATTATGCAGCTAATTATGCGGTTGAAGGAAAAGACTATGAAAGTGCATTAAAATATTATAAAGAACTGATTGCTATTAATTATTCTGGAGAAGCATTACTGTACACTGCAGTGAATAAAGTAGGAGGTAAAGTAGAATCTTTTAAAGATAAAGCTACACGTGATAAATTAGTTGAAATTGGTTCATATTCTAATCCTGGTGTAGAGAAAATACCTTCTCGTAAAGGGGAAATCATGCGAAATGTAGCTTTAATTCTCATTGAAACGGGCAAAATTGAAGAAGCAAAAACGGCTATTTCTGAAGCTAGAAAAGAAAATCCGACAGATGATGGCTTAATCGTTTCTGAAGCGGATATTTATTTAAAATTGAATGATATTCCAACGTATCAACGATTAATTAAAGAAGCTTTAGATAAAAATCCAAATGATGCCGTTTTGATATTTAATTTAGGTGTGACCAGTGCCAATAATAAACAGTACGATGAAGCTGAAAAGTATTACAAACGAGTAATTGAAATTGATCCAAAATATGTGGATGCGTATTTGAATTTATCGGATGCGATGCTTAAACCCGATCAAAAAATGGTCGATGAAATGGCAAAATTAGGCTATACCGAAAAAGATCAAAAGCGATTTGATGTCTTAAAAGTAGAGCGCCAAAAGTTATTCAATAAAGTTTTGCCCTATTTGGAAAAAGCACATGAACTAAAACCGGATAATAAAGAAGTGATCAACGGATTAATTACGGTATACAAGTTCCTTGAGCGAATGGATAAAGTAAAAGAAATGAAAGCTAAGTTATAATATAAAAAAAGCGTCCTAAATTTTAGGACGCTTTTTTTATATTATCTTCTTAATTACTCGAAGTCGATGGGTATGGCGATTTTGTTCTGCATTATAAATACCCAAATGATCCAAACGATCGATGCGAACTTTTCCACTGGCATGGATGATGTAATTGTTTTCTAACATAATGCCCACATGGATGATTTTCCCTTCCTCATTATCAAAGAAAGCTAAATCACCCGGTTCACTTTCTTCAATAAAACTAAGCACTTCGCCTTGTGTGGCTTGTTGAGAAGCATCGCGTAAAAGTGAATGCCCATTTAATTTATACACCATTTGTGTAAATCCGGAACAATCAATACCAAAAGGCGTTTTTCCACCCCATAAATACGGTGCATTTAAATACATGTAAGCCGTGGCAATCAATTCATTTTTAGGTTTTATCCCACTGACTTTCAATCCTTCAAAATTGTAATTGGCACTATTTATTTCAGGATGATGCAAAAATGATAAAGACGCACCCAAAGTCAGCGGAGTAAGATGGTTCTCTGGAGTAATCGCATATTCCACCAAATCCGCATTCAGAATTACTGCATCATTGGATAGTTTATCATAATTCTCTTTTGAAATTTCTTGGTATTGCTTGCTGTCGACCCAACCTTCGTATTGATCAAACTGCAAACGAATTTTGGACCATTGACGGTCCTTTTCAAGAATCTCAAAATGTTCGCCAAATAAAACTTGCGAGACAATTTCACTGCGATCACTGGCTTCAGCGCGCAATGGAATGACGGAAAGATTACAAATGGCAAACTTGTTCATTTGACTTGGATTACAATCGTTCGATGACTAATGCTGAAGCACCACCACCACCATTACAAATAGCAGCAGCACCAATTTTTGCATTATTTTGGGCTAAAACATTGATCAAAGTGACAACAATTCGTGCACCTGAACATCCTAGTGGGTGTCCCAATGAAACGGCACCACCGTTTACATTCACTTTGTCATTATCCAAATTTAAAATTTTGGCATTGGCCAATCCAACGACAGAAAATGCTTCGTTGAATTCGAAATAATCAACTTCATCCAATGCAATTCCGGCTTTTGACAAAGCTTTGGGTAATGCTTTTGCCGGAGCAGTGGTAAACCATTTTGGTTCTTGAGCCGCATCAGCGTAGCCACGAATCACTGCTAAAGGTGTTAAGCCCATCGCTTTTGCTTTTTCTTCACTCATTAAAACTACAGCTGCAGCTCCATCATTGATGGTTGAAGCATTAGCAGCCGTTACGGTTCCTTCTTTGGTGAAAACCGGACTTAATGTTGGAATTTTATCTAAACGTACATTGGTGTATTCTTCATCTTTAGTTACCATAATTGGATCACCTTTGCGTTGGGGAACCGCTACAGGAACCACTTCGGTATCAAATTTTCCAGCTTCCCATGCTTGTGCAGAACGTTGGTACGATTGGATGGCAAAATTGTCTTGTTCTTCACGAGAAATAGTATATTCTGTAGCACATAAATCGGCACAAACTCCCATAGCATTATTGTCGTAAGCATCGGTTAAGCCGTCTTTTTGCATTCCGTCGAGCATGGAAGTAGGTCCAAATTTGACACCATTTCGCAAATGAACATAATGCGGAATCAAACTCATGTTTTCCATTCCACCAGCAACCACAATTTCAGCATCACCCGCCATGATGGCTTGCGCACCTTGCATAATGGCTTTCATACCCGAAGCGCAAACTTTATTTACAGTAGTACAGGCAACTTCTTCAGATAATCCAGCATACAAGGCCGCTTGACGCGCTGGAGCTTGTCCCACACCCGCTTGAACGACATTTCCCATAATGACTTCATCGACCAATTTAGGGTCTAAATTGATTTTGTCTAAAGCACCTTTAATGGCTGCTGCACCAAGGCGAGGGGCTGTTACAGTTGATAAAGCTCCCATGAAACTTCCTATAGGAGTTCGAGCTGCTGCTACGATAACCACTTTTTTACTCATGATTCACTAAAATTAGATTGGTTTGTTTGTTGTGCAAATCTACTATTTTTTGCCAAATATGCCCGAAAATTGGGTTGTTTTTACGTGTAAAGTCGTTTTTTTATAGGCTATACTGTTGATAACGAATTGCTTCGAAGAAGCTCGTAAATTAATTCATAAAAAATCGACCTAAATTGTTGTATTTTTTAGAATGTTACTTTACATTTGCAACCGCTTTAGAGCGAAAGTTCTTTACTTTTAAGAATTAGGAGAGGTGCCGGAGTGGTAACGGAGCAGATTGCTAATCTGTCGACGGGTAACCGTCGCCAGGGTTCGAGTCCCTGTCTCTCCGCTTCTTTTCGGGGTGTAGCGTAGCCCGGTTATCGCGCCTGCTTTGGGAGCAGGAGGCCGCAGGTTCGAATCCTGCCACCCCGACTTAGGTCCAGTAGCTCAGCTGGATAGAGCAACTGCCTTCTAAGCAGTAGGTCTCAGGTTCGAATCCTGACTGGATCACATGAAAGCCTCTGTTTTAGAGGCTTTTTTTGTTTAAAAAAATAGAGTCTCAGGTTTAATCGAAATTTCGGGATTGAAATGATTACTCGATAGCTTCTGATTTAAAAGTAATTTTCTTAGCTTAAATTATAATTTCAGATTTTTTCTACGCTTGTAATTGATTTTAGGAATCTGTTTTAAAGACAACATTTTCTATTGCTAAATGTTTCATTTTGAGAAATGTATTGACCGTTTCCAAGGTTAGGGGTTTTTTTAAGTAGCCTTTTACCAATTTATTATTTTCAGCCATTTGAATGTCGTCAGGATTTATTGATGAACTCAATATATATATAGCTGTTTGATATTTTAATTCATGTTGAAGTGTCTTGAACTCTTCCAAAAATTGCCAGCCATTGAGAACTGGCATATTAAGGTCTAATAAGATTAAAACAGAATCTTTTTCTTCCATAATGTTGTTAAAAGTAAAGAGTTGGTCAATCGCTTCTTGTCCATTAAAAACAGTGATTATGGGGTCGTTAATCCCAGCCTTCTTTAAAATTTTTTTATGCAAATAATCGATGATTGTATCATCATCCACCAGGAGTACATATTTTTTTTCAAGAGCCATATTTAAATTTTTTTTGATATTGAGAAGTAAAAAGTACTTCCATCAGTTCCGTTTGATTCTACCCAAATTTCACCATTATGAATATTCACTATTTTTTTGCAATGCGCTAAACCGATACCGTTACCTTCATAAACGTGTTGATTATGCAGTCTTTTAAAAATTTGAAAGATATCATCAAATTTTGAAGGGTCAATGCCAATTCCATTATCTTCAATTTTAAAAATCCAATGCGTAGCGTTTGAGTCAGATGAAATAACCACTATAGGTTGAACAGACGCTTGGGTATATTTTAAAGCGTTAACAATTATGTTTTGAAATAAAACGCGTGTAAAAGTAGGATAACAAGTAATGGTTGGTAGTTGGTTGGCTTTTATGATGGCATTTGTTTTTTTTATTTTTGAAGATAAATCTACTTTTATTTCATGAATCAAATTGTTTATATCAACAGCTATTAGATTTTCTTTATTTTCAATTCTGCTGTATTCCATAAGCGCATTAATTAAAGTTCGCATACGAGTAGCAGAACGATGAATAAAGTCAATACTCATTTGAATTTCTTCATCCATTTCTTCATTATGATATTCTTTTAAAATTTCAGAATAGCCGATGATAGAAATTAATGGTTCTTGTAAATCATGAGAAGCGATATAAGCAAATCGTTCCAGTTCTTTGTTTTTCTCTTTTAAAATAGCATTTTGATGATTTAATAAGTTTTGTGATTGTTTTAATTCTGTGACATCAATTCCATATCCTATCATACTGTTGAATTCTTGATCAACAAAAACGGGATAAAATCTGCGGTAAATGTATTTAATTGTTCCATTACGCTTAATTTCATCAACCCAATCAACTTGTTGTTTTGTGTTTTTTGCACGAATAAAATATTCTCGTCTTTCTTGAGCTAATGAATTGTCTAAGCCTTTCAATGCACAATAGTCGAAATCACTTTTATTGATGAGCCAATTCCTTAATTCATCATCTTCAATTCCTCGTTTATTGACGAATTTATAGTTATGATTTTCATCAAAAACAGCTATATCAGCAGGAATATTATCTAGTACGATATTATTAAATTTCCCTTTTTTAACAATTTCGTCTTCTATTTTTTTATTTTCAGATATATTCTTCAAGACACCATTTAAAATATAGCGATTGTTATTTTTATAAACGTTTGAAGTAATCTCAAACCAAATTGTTTCTTGATTCACATAAAATCGTCCAATAAAATTGAAATGATCTTCATCCGATGATAATCGGGTAATTTTATCTAATAATAATTGAAAATCTTGGGGGTTAAATTGGATGTATTCGTGCCAATTTTTATTATTCACAGCGATGTCAATTGGGAAAATTCGTTTGAAAGACTCACTTAAATAAGAGAAATAATTGTTTGTAAAATCTTCCACAACAAATTCAAAAATCGATACGGGTAAATTGCGATAGATAATATTTAATTCATATTCTTTTTTCTGGATTTCTTCAGCCTGTAATTTATTCTCAGTGATATCATGAATAATCACTAAATAATTGGTGTCCGAAAAAAAAGTGCGCTGTGATATGGTTACTGAAAATGTTTTTATGATTTGGCCATGGCTCACTTGAGTAAAAAATTGCATTTCACTTTGACCCTCAATAGCTTTTTTTTCTAGGTCCCAATTCAATTTTGAAACAAAATTTTGAAACAATTCCCAAATAAAATAGTTTTTGTTTGTTTTTTGTAATTGAAAATATTCTCTCGATTTTTTGTTTGCAAAAATTAGTTGTCCATTGTCGTTAAATACAAATATCCCTTCTTTTATTGTATCAAGAAATTGATTATAAACATTTAGTTGATATTCTAGTAAGCTAAATCGTTTGGAATTAGTGTTAATTTGTACAACTTTATCGATATTGATATATATAATACTAAAAGTAGAATGAGCGGGTATTTTGGCGCATTGAAACGATAAATTGTAGTTTCTATTACTTTTAGAATAGAAATAGCCTTCAATTTTAGAGTTTTTTGTTAAGGCATCAATATCCAAATGAATAAAAATTTTTTGTATACTTTTATCAATAAATTGCTCGATGTCGATTGAAAATAAATCCGCACAATTTGGATTTATATGAACAATTTTAAAATCAGAATTTACCACAATAGCAGCTATCGGTAGACTGTTAATCAAGGCGATAGTTTCTAAAGCTTTAACCATTGTTTCAATTGTTTTTTTAAAATGTATTAGCTAAAATACGTTATTTTTTAAAAAAAAACTTACAAAAGTTGTGTTTTGTTTATTTGTTTTTTAATTATATTAAACAAATACTACATTTTTAAACGTGAATAGTATGTATATTTTCTATTTATAAAGGCAAAAAATGGAGTGGTTGTTTTATATTGCAATTGTATTTGTCGAATCTAAATGGGATAAAATTATATGGATTTGGATTGTTTTTTTACTAAAAACTTTTATCGATGTGTTTCTATAGCTTTGCTAGGCATACTTATTAATTCGTGTAGTGTTAAATCACCTATAATTTCCAACAAAGATTTTATTAAAAACAATTACATTAATTCCAAATCCTTGGCCATCTACGAAGGGATTCACGACACTGCTTTCGTTCGTTTACGCAATTATGAAGGCGTATTCCTGTTTGATATGAAATATGCTTCGAAGGATAATTTTTTGAAAACGCAAGTGTATGACTGTGCTGAATGTTATTTGCGAATGAAAACCGTTCGCAATTTAATTGAAGCCAACAATGAATTTTTACAGTTAGGCTATCGTATAAAAATTTTTGATTGCTACCGTCCACTGGATATCCAAAAGAAGATGTGGAATATCATGCCCGATGCCGATTATGTCGCCGATCCTAAACGCGGTTCCATTCATAATCGAGGAGGAGCCGTTGATATTACATTAGTAGATTTGAATGGTGCCGAATTGGAAATGGGAACTTCTTTTGATCATTTCGGACCCGAAGCAGCCCATGCCTACAAGAAACTTTCCAGCAAAGTGAGAGCCAATAGAGCGCTATTGAAAGAAATTATGTTGCGCCACAATTTTCGCGCTTTCAAATCGGAGTGGTGGCATTATAACTTGGCCGAATCCATCAAAGATCCGTTGGCTAATTTTAAATGGGATTGTCCTTAAATTTTTTGGGTAAAAAGAACTGCTTTTTTCTGATCCCTAAGGGTGACAAAAAACACATAATCATCACCACCGTCTTTTATCTTCCCTTTTTTCCGAATTTCTTCCACAGTCTCTGGAAAGTTACGTGTCGCTACATTGAATTTTTTACCGCTCATACTTTTTAATATTGCTTTGGAATACTCTTCCATTCGAGTTATTTGAAAGCGACGACCCGGAAAATCTATTAATTCGGAACTTGTGAATAAATGCGTATGCGGATGGAGTTTCTTTAATTGATGCAATTTTGCTAGTCCGTTTTGAATCCCTGACTTTAATACAGCTGCGTTGGGTTCGTACAAGTAAGTAAGCGGTAATTCACAATCCATAGCTACGTTTTCTCCAAAAATAGTGGAAAACGTTTCCACCTGTTGATCTTTTGCGATGGAATCCGCATGGATGGTTATCGGACCCGTCCAATCTTTTTCCAAAAAAAACAACAATTCTTTCACTTCATTAAGATAAGCAACTACGCGAACTTCTTTGACAAATTCAAGTTCGCGAATCGCGGAAGTGATGTCAAGAATGGGGGCGACTTTAATTAAAATTTGGTTTGTAAATTTCCAATAGTCGGTTACTAATTCAGGTACATTGGGTTCGCAATCAGCCAATAGAAAAACTTTGCCTTTTACCTCATGTCTTCGGGATGGATCGATGTAAATCCAATCTACAGTTTTGTTATTCTTTTGAAGCCAATCCAAACCATCTCTGTTCACGCAAGTGATGTTGTTCACGCCCAATTGCGAAAAGTTGTGCTCCACAATTTCGCTGAGTACGGCTTGGTGTTCACAATGATAAACGGTTGCTATTTTTTTTGAAAAATAAAAACTATCCACACCAAAACCTCCCGTTAAATCTACTAATGTTTCTCCTGAAACAAAGTTGGATTTGAATGCTGCTGTAACTTCTGAAGAAGTTTGTTCAATCGAAACTTTGGAAGGATAAAGAATGTTTTCGGATTCAAACCAAGTCGGTAGTTTGTTTTCCGCTTTATTTTTAGCTTCAATTTGATTTAAAATCAATTTATAATCTATTGATGGAAATGGATTCTTTTTTAAAGCCAATTCATTGATTGCACCTTTTAAATGGGATTGAATAAAGGCTTGGATTTCAGGTTGTAATAATGATTTCAAAAGCATTTAAATGTTTTTAGTAAACAACTGAATCCAAGTTGTGTCTGGGAAAAATTCTTTAGCGATCACTTTTAAAATTGTAAACACGGGTACAGCAATAATCATCCCTGGAATACCAAACAACATTCCAGCAATCAATACCACCAAAAAGATTTCTAATGGATGGGAATTCACACTTTTCGAGAAAATGATCGGTGAGGTAATGTTGTTGTCAATAAATTGCACCAACGTAAATCCAATCAGGACATATAAGGTTGTGGGCAAAGTAACGGCTGAAAAATCGGAGTTAATAAAAGAAAGCATGGTTAATATACCCGCAACGGCTGTTCCAATCAAAGGTCCCACATAAGGGATAATGTTTAATAAAGCACACAAAAACGCAATAATAAAAGCATTGTCTACACCAAAAATGAGAAGTACAACCAGATATAACACACAAACAACGCTGAGTTGGATAATTAATCCAATAAAATAGCGACTTAATAATTCGCGAATTTTATCGACTGAATTTAATATTTGATCTTCATGCGAATCGGGTAAAATACGTTTTGCGATTAGTATAAATTGCACTTTGTCTTTGAGAAAAAAGAACGTGATAAAGAACACCGAGACGATTCCAATTCCGATACTGCTTATGGTATTTATTAAAGAGTTTAAAAAATCGGTGATGGAATTAAACTTAATTTTTGAAGTGAGATCGGTTTCTTTAAGAATGCGATCCATGTCCATGTTATGGGAATTCAAATAAACATCCAATTGGCGGTACAACTCTAATGATCGGGTTTCAATGGCATTAGCATTCAAAAGCGATAATTTATTTCCCTGATCAATGATTAACGGTACAAAAAGGGAGGCTAATCCTATCAAAAGCATGATAAATAGCGTTAACGTAAAAGCAACAGCCAGAGTATTTTTAAATTTTAATTTTCGTTTTAAAAATTCGACAATAGGATTGGCAATTAAAGCGAGTACTAAGGAAATGAGTAAGTAAACGATTACCGTCTGAATTTGATAGATGAAATAGACGCCTAAAACTAAAAGTAGAAGCACGCCTATTGCGCGTAATATTCCATGGGCAATCATTTTGGACGTAATCATAACTCAAAATTTAAAGTGTAAAAATAAAAAAACCTGACTGAAATAATTCAATCAGGTTTTGGAAATAATATTTTAAATATTATGGCTGAGCAAAAGAGTTACGTGCACCACCTGCAGCAAAAATGGCGTCCATTCTTGCTTTTTGACCTGCTGTAAACATATACATTCCACGGTCATCAGTATAATCCATGTAGTTCATGGTCATTTCAATTGGTGTACCTGTACATGTGCTGTAATGTGGATAAGTTGGAACACCATAATTCGCAGTGTTGTGTTGTGGTGTATCAGCCACTAAATCAGATCCACAAGTAGCATCACCCCAAATGTGACGTAAATTCATCCAGTGACCTACTTCGTGAGTCGCTGTACGGCCTAAGTTGTACGGATAATTGGCAGTGCCAGAAAGTCCGAAATATTTTGAATCAATTACAACACCATCTGTTGCAGACGAACCGCCAGGGAATTGCGCATATCCTAAAATTCCACCTCCAATTGTACAAACCCACATGTTTAATTTAGTAGTAGGTGAAGTTGGAGCTAAACCTCCTTGATTCGCTTTTTTCATAGCATCACGGGTTCCCCAAGAAGTTTTTGTCGTTGATTTACGAATGACTTGATCTAAAACAAATGAGATTCCAACATTGGCTTTTACCCCAGAGAAAATTGCAGGAACTTGGTTGTAATCACTGTTGGTTGCATTGTAATCTTGATTCAAGACATTAATTTGTGATTGAATTTGAGTAAGTGAAATATTTTCCGCAGTTGTTCTGTACAACACATTTACAACAACTGGAATTTCAATTTTACCATTTACTAAACGAAAAGCAGATGGATTTTTTTGATATTCATCTGTGAATCGTTCGATATCTTCCATTCGTTGTAAAAGTGAAGGATCTTCAGCAATTTGACGCATTAAAACATCATTGGAAGCACAAGAACGCTTAGCATTTTGAGTGTTTGAAACACCCGAGTTGTTTTGTTCTTCACTTTGACAAGAGAATAAAGCAAGCGCTGTAGCTACGCAAACAATCAATTTTTTCATAAGTTTTACAATTTGTTTGGTTATTTGCGCAAATTATAAAATTATGTGTATTGTGCGGAAGATTTCCTTGTTTTTTTTACAATTTAATTGTTAAAAATGTAGTTGATAATGTTTGCGCCCATTTTTAATGCTTTTTCTCGAACCTCTTTAGGGTCGTTATGGACATCGGCATCTTCCCAACCATCGCCCAAATCGCATTCAAAAGTATATAACAAGACCAATCTATTATTTTCAAAAATTCCAAATGCCTGTGGTCGCTTGGCATCGTGTTCATGAATTTTGGGTAATCCATTAGGGAAAGAATTGGGCCCAGTAAAAATAGGGTGATTCGCAGGAATTTCTTGTAGTGCTTTGTCGGGAAAAATGCGTTTGATTTCTCTTCGAATGTACTCATCCATGCCGTAATTATCGTCAATATGTAAAAAACCTCCGGATAACATATAGTTTCTTAAGTTAGTGATATCGGCCGGACTAAATACGACATTGCCATGTCCTGTCATGTGCACAAAGGGATAGGAAAATAAATCCGGACTCGAAGGTTCGACCGTCACGGGTTTATTCTTGATATGTGTGTTGATAGAAGCATTGCAATATTTGATCAAATTAGGTAATGATGTAGGATTGGCATACCAATCGCCACCACCGTTGTATTTCAAAAGTCCAATTTCTTGAGCCTGAATTCCGAAGCTGAGTAATCCAACTAAAACAATCGCTATTCGTTTCATTTCGTGGCTTTGATTTCTTGAATTATTTTATCACTTTCCAAGGTGCTCCAGCCCATATTGGCCGACCATTTTTTTGCTTTTTCCGCTTCTTCAAGGGCTTTTGCTTTATTTTTCACTTTGAGATACAATTTTGCCGCAACCAAATGTTTTTCAGCATTCTCTGAAATCTCGATCGCTTTTTGAATCCATGTAATTGCTTTTTCTAGAGCAATCGGATCTTTTATATAATTCAAATACACGGAGGCTATTTCAACAAGTTGGTTGCTATCTTTTGCTGCAAAATCGTCTGTTTTTGCTTGGGTAACGGCAACATATTTCTTCCAATCTTGGGTATTGGCATAAATCTGAGTGTCGTATTTAAACAACATCGAATCTGTTTTGCGCAAGTGAATTTTTTCAGCGTAAGGTCTGCGTTTGTTGTAAGTCAAAGTGTCTGAAGCATCCACATACGCTCGCAAATTATCTTGCACCATAAAAAGTATTTTTTTCTCTACTCGCGACGGACTAGCGGCTTTTCCAAATTCGGTTTGATGATCTAAAATGAACTGAAATTCAGGGGCTTCAATAGTGTTAATGCCATTGGCCATCACCCGCCAATTAAGTTCGGTAAATAAATTTTCTTTGGCTTGGGTTGCCAAGTATTTTTGGGTAACTTCAGTCGCATCAAAACCGGCTTTTCGCACGGCAGTGATGAATTTTAAACACTTATCGGCATTAGAAGGTTCGGCATTGAATACGGCTTTTAGCGTTTCATATTGATTGTCATTTTGAAGGAGTTTATTGCCTTCCTCCAAAAAACTTTCTTTTTTCATTTCACCCGAAAACCCGCCTAAATACACTTCTTTGTTAGACAAAAAAGCGAAAGTAGGATAGGAGCGAACTTTAAAAAGTTTATTGAATTTATTTTTTAAGGCATTTCCCGCTTCCGATTCGGCATCAATGGCTACGGTTATATAATTGGAGCCGTAAAACAAAACAACATCTGTATCTACAAGTACCGAACTTTTCATTTTTTTGCAATGTTCACACCAATTCGCATAAAACATAACCACTAAAGGTTTGTTTTTTTCTTTAGCTTCATTTTGAGCTTCAAAATAATTTCGGTCTTTAAAAATCATATTGGATTGGGCAAAACCACTGAATCCAAACAATAGAAAGAAAAATAGCAACTGTTTTTTCATCTTATTCATTATTGAAAACCACACTATGACAAGCGACCACCGCCGCTGTTTCTGTTCGTAATCGGGTGGCACCCAAAGTTACCGGAATGAAATTGTTTGACAAAGCCATTTCAATTTCTTTAACAGAAAAATCGCCCTCGGGTCCGATTAACACCAAAACATTTTGATTTTTTACCAACGCTTCTTTCAAGGATTTTTTATTGGTTTCCTCACAATGGGCAATGAATTTTTGTCCCGAATACGCTTGGTCTATGAACTTTTGAAAGCGAATGGGTTCGTTCAATTTAGGTAAAAAATATTGATTGGACTGTTTCATGGCCGAAACCAAGATTTTCTCCATTCGGTCAACTTTCACAACAGTTCGCTCCGAATTGTCGCAAAGAATAGGTGTTATTTCAGAAATTCCAATTTCGGTAGCTTTTTCCAAAAACCATTCGTACCGTTCGTTCATTTTGGTAGGCGCTACAGCCAAATGTAAATGCGTTTTATTAGGTGCTGTTGTATGAACTTTTTGAATGGATACCGTACATTTTGAGTCAGAAGCAATGGTGATTACTGTTTCAAACAAATTCCCTAAACCGTTTGTAACGTGAATACTATCGCCTTCTTTTTTACGAAGGACTTTAATAATGTGTTTGCTTTCTTCGCGATCAAAGGTGAATGAAGTAGCCTCGGGCGTAAGTGTCGGAGTGTAAAATAATTGCATCTTAAAATTCAATTCGTGCTTTGGCAACCACATCAGTTGCCGTGAAACGTTCTTCCAAATAACGGTGGTATCCTACAATTCCAATCATCGCTGCATTATCTGTAGTGTATTCAAATTTAGGAATAAATGTTTTCCAGCCGTATTTAGATTGAGCGTCAACTAAAGTTTGACGAATTCCCGAGTTGGCCGAAACACCACCGCCAATAGCAATTTGGTTAATTCCTGTAGTTGCCACCGCCAACTTCAGTTTTTCCATTAATATTTCAATGATGATGTGTTGAATTGAGGCACAAATATCGGCTTTGTTTTCTTCAATAAAATTTGGATTTGCCGCTTGATTTTTTTGAATGAAATATAAAATTTGTGTTTTTAGGCCCGAAAAACTGAAGTCCAAACCGTCCACTTTGGGTCGAGTAAACGGAAAACGCATCGGATTTCCTTCCTTAGCCAATTGATCAATCAACGGTCCGCCAGGATACGGTAACCCTAATATTTTTGCCGATTTATCAAATGCTTCTCCAACGGCATCGTCAGTCGTTTCACCGATGATTTCTAAATCAAAAAAACTGCTAACTTTCACAATTTGAGTATGTCCACCAGAAATGGTTAACGCCAAAAAAGGAAACTCAGGCATCGCAAAACCTTCTTCTTTGATAAAGTGGGCCAAAATGTGCGCATGCATGTGGTTCACCGCAATTAAGGGAATGTTTAATGCCATGGCCAATGACTTCGCAAATGAAGTTCCAACCAATAGGGAACCCATTAATCCTGGGCCTTGAGTAAATGCCACAGCACTTAATTGATCCCTTGTTATACCCGCTTTTTTCAAAGCAACATCAACCACAGGAACAATATTTTGTTGGTGCGCTCTTGAAGCCAATTCCGGGACAACACCACCGTATTCTTCATGAATATGTTGCCGCGCTACCACATTGGAAAGTACCACATTGTCTTTCAAAATTGCGGCCGCTGTGTCGTCGCACGAACTTTCAATGGCTAAAATATAAATTGGAGGAGTACTCATTAGGCACAATTTTTGTTTAAATTTGGTTTAAACCGCGTAAAACCTGTATTTTTACATCGATTACAAAAGTACATTATTTCAGGTTTTCATCGCCCGTACAAAATTAAATTTGAAAGAGAAAAAACCAAATATACGTTTACAGAAGATTAGAAAAATAACAATCAGGGTACTTTTATCCGTGTTGATTTTGCTAATTCTTTTGGCTATTGCACTTTCTCTTCCCTTTGTACAAACCAAAATCGCCCAGCATTTTACCGAACAATTAAACCGCGATTATCATGTCGATATTCATGTGAGTCGGGTCGAAATCAATCTTTTTGGCGGTGTTCAACTCAAAGAAGTTCTCGTAAAAGATGCTTCCAAAGACACTTTAATTTTTGCCAATCGCATTGGTACTTCCATCACCGATGCCAAATCGTTATTGGACGGGAATTTGTATTTCGGTAAAATGAAGGTGGATGAATTGTTGCTGGATGTAAAAACCTTGAAAGGCGAACGCGACACGAACCTAGATAAATTTGTGGCAGCCTTTGACGACGGAAAAAAAGCTTCGGGTAAATTTAGAATGGTTTCCAAAGAAATTACGTTGGTAAATAGTACGTTTCGTCTAACTGATTATAACCGGAAAGTGCCTAAAGACGCTGATTTCACCAAAATTAACGCCGTAATTTCCGATTTTAAAATCAAGGGTCCGAATGTGTATACCCACATCGATTCCATGTCGTTTTTGGACCATCGCGGACTTTTTATTACCAATCTTTCATCTCAATTTACGTACACCAAGCAAAACATTCGTTTAGAAAAAACCGATTTAAAAACGGAGGAATCCCATTTCAAAGGCGATGTGATTTTGCGCTACGAACGCAAAGATTTCGCCGATTTCAATAATAAAGTTCGCTTCGATGTCAACACTGAATTAGCCTCCATTTCAACCAATGATATTCGTTGTTTTTATAAAGAAATGGGTAAAAACAACCGCATCACGTTTTCGGGTAAATTGGATGGCACACTCAATAATTTCACCGCAAAACGATTGTATCTAAAAGACCGATTAAATTCTGAAATTGCCGGAAATGTCAACTTTAGAAATTTATTTGCAACACGTGGAGAAGGAGATTTTTATATGAAAGGCCGCTTCAAAAAAGTGTCCTCCAATTACGAAGATTTAACGGCTTTGTTACCCAATGTTTTAGGAAAAAAACTACCTTCTTCATTAGCCAAATTAGGGCAATTCCAACTTTCGGGTGATGCCGAAATTACGCCCAAATCAATAGACTCTAATTTTGAACTTTCTACTTTACTAGGTCAATTAAGTGCCGATATGGTGATGACCAATATTGATAATATTGATAATGCTTCCTACTCGGGCGTTTTAGTCATGAACCAATTTGATGTGGGAACATTTTTAGGCCGGAACGATCTCGGAAAAGTGAGTTTAAATGTAGCGGTAGACGGTAAAGGATTTGTTGAAAAATACTTGGATGTTCAGTTTTCAGGTGGCGTGCAAAGTATCAACTATAATGGCTATACCTATCAAAATATTCTTGCTGACGGTAGTTTTAAAAAGCCAATCTTCAAAGGAAAAGTTAATATAAATGATCCCAATTTATTCTTTGACTTCGATGGAATCGTTGATTTAAGTAAAAAGGAAAACCGTTATGATTTTCATGCGCGTGTGGATTATGCCAACTTGAAAACACTCCGCTTCTTATCCGATGATGTGGCCGTTTTTCGCGGCGATATCGTCATGAAAATGAATGGAAATTCGTTGAATAATATGAAAGGGGATGTGGTGTTTACCAATGCCTCTTACATCAACAAGAAAAACCAATACTTTTTCGATTATTTGTCGTTGAATTCGAGTTTTAATGCAAGTGGCGAACATGAAGTGACGCTGTATTCTCCTGATGAAGTGAGCGGTAAAATTCAAGGTAAATTCGAGTTTGAACAAATTTCCAAAATGGTGGAAAACTCCTTGGGAAGTTTGTATACCAATTACCGTCCCAACAAAGTGAAATCGGGGCAATATGTGAAATTTGAATTCAAAGAATTTCACAATATCATTGAAATCATCAATCCAAAAGTGACCTTCAGTGAAGATGCTGAATTGAGTGGCATCATTCGCAGTGATCAAAATGATTTTAAAATGGATTTAAAGTCCAAATCGGTTGATGTTTACGGAAATCATTTGGACAATGTGTTGGTAGACATTGACAATAAAAATCCGTTGTACAACACTTATGTACAAATGGATAGCATCAAAACAAAGTACTATAAAATCCGCGATTTTTCGTTAATCAACGCCACTTCAAAGGATACGCTTTCATTCCGTACCGAATTCAAAGGTGGGGAAAAAGGCAACGACTTTTACAATTTGAACTTGTACCATACCATCGATGCCAACAAACAAAACGTGGTGGGATTCCGAAAATCAGAGGTGATGTTCAAAGATTTCTTGTGGTACATCAATGAAAAAGAATACGAGAAGCACCGCATTGTTTTTGATAAAAAATTAAGCAATTTTAAATTTGATGAGTTGGTGATTTCCCATGAGGACCAATTCATGAAATTGAATGGCGGTATCAGCAGTCAGGGCGGTTCCAAAGATTTACAGCTCACATTCCATGATGTCAATTTGAACAAAATCACCCCCGATGTCAAACAATTTACCTTTGAAGGGAAAGTAAATGGGGAAGTGAACATCAAGCAAAATAATTCAGTTTACCAACCCACAGCTCAGCTGCAAATAGAAGATTTGTTGGTGAATGATAACGAATTAGGGAATCTGGATTTACAGATAAAAGGAAATGATGATTTTTCCAAATTTGATATTCACTCCACCATTGAAAATAAATTGTTACGTTCGTTTACCGCAGAAGGGAATTTACGTACCCAAAGCGGTGAAACCTTTTTGGATTTGGATCTAAATTTCCAACGTTTCAATCTAGGCGTATTGGATCATTTGGGAGGAGAAGTGTTATCGAATATTCGCGGATTTGTTTCGGGGAATGCCCGTTTGGACGGCAATATCAACAATATCGATTACAACGGTCGGTTGTTTGTAGACGATGCTGGAGTGACAGTTCCGTATTTGAATGTGGATTATAAAATTCAGCCCAATTCCATTGTAGATGTGACGCAAGACCGCTTCATTATTCAAAAAGCCCGAATTTTTGATTCCAAATACAATACTGAAGGAACGCTACAAGGCTTTGTTAAACACAAACAATTCGGCAATTGGGAATTGGATTTAAATATTGCCTCTGATAAAATTTTAGCCTTAGATACGAAAGATAGCGAGGATGCGGCTTATTTCGGAACCGCTTTTATTGACGGTTTTGCTACAATTAAAGGTCCGACCGAAAATTTGGAAATCAATATGGTGGCCACTTCGGTGAAAGGAACCGACATCAAAATCCCAATTAACGATGCCGATGCCGTGGCTGAAAATAATTACATCCATTTTGTAACACCTTTAGAGAAGAAAGGGCAAACGACCAAGGATGTTGAATTTATTCGCAATTACAACGGATTGCAAATGAATTTCGAATTTAATATTACCCCTGTGGCCAATATTGAAGTGATATTAAACCGTGAATCCAAGCACGGTATGCGCGGTACAGGAGTAGGAACTTTATTCATGAATATTAATACCTTGGGTAAGTTTGAAATGAACGGTGACTTCCAGGTTTGGGATGGTTATTATAACTTCAAATACGGCGGATTAATCGATAAAAAATTCAAAGTAAAACGCTACGGTTCGATTGTTTGGGACGGAAATCCGTATCGCGCCCAATTGAATTTAGAAGCGGTTTCTCAAAACATTACGGCAAACCCTGCAGTACTTATCGAAAATGCCTCGTTTAATCGCAAAATTCCGGTAGAAGTAGTGATTTCTTTAAAAGGAACTGTATTAACACCAGAACCTGATTTTGCCATCAATTTCCCCAATGTGAGTTCGGTTATTCGCTCTGAAATAGAAACGAAGTTAAGTGATAAAGATACACGCCAAACCCAAGCGCTTTATTTACTATCTACAGGCGGTTTCTTGAGTCCAGAAGGTTTGAGTCAGTCGCAAATCACCAACAGTTTCTACGAAAAAGCTGGCGCTCTTTTTGGCGATTTGTTCAATGATAAAGAGGGTAAGTTTATTGTTGATGTTACTTACAGTCAGGCTGATCGGACTTCTTTAAATCCTACAGATGGCCGTTTGGTAGCCAATATTACTACACAAATTAACGATCGTATTACCATCAATGGTAAAGTCGGGGTGCCTACAGGCGGTGTTTCTCAAACTGCCATTGTCGGCAACTTTGAAGCCTTGTACCGCGTAAATGAAGACGGGACATTGAATTTGCGTTTGTTCAATCGTGAAAACGACATCAATTATATCGGTCAAGGAGTAGGGTATACGCAAGGTGCCGGTATTTCGTATGAAGTCGACTTTGATACGTTTAACGAATTGATTAAGAAAATCTTCGGCAAAAAAGCAGTTCAAGTTTCTACTGCAGGCCATGATGTTCCCGCAGATTCGGGCTATTTCCCGGATTATATCGATATGAATACAAAGCCGGAAAATAAAAAACCGGAAGAAACTACCCCTAAGCCTAATCAAGAGGCTGTTCCTCAAGACGATTAAGTCTCATTTTGAGAATTTCGCTTTTTTTTCTGTAAATAACTAGAAACTTATCAACGAAAACGTTTGAATTTTACCGATTTTTTCAAATTGGTAAAAAGTCAGTATTCTATATGGGTTTGGTTTGCTAATTTTACAATACAAAAGTGAGGATTATGTCAAAAAGAATAAAAAAGATTGGTGTACTAACTTCGGGTGGTGATTCACCTGGGATGAATGCCGCCATTCGTTCAGTAGTACGCGCCTGCGCCTATTACAATGTAGATTGTATGGGTATTTACAGAGGATATCAAGGAATGATTGAAGGTGACTTCAAAGAAATGGGGCCCCGTTCTGTACATAACATTGTCAATAAAGGAGGAACCATTTTAAAATCTGCCCGTTCCAAAGAATTCATGACGCCCGAGGGAAGAGCCAAAGCGTTTGAGAATTTAAAAGAAGCAGGAATTGAAGCCTTAGTGGTTATTGGTGGAGACGGTTCTTTTACAGGAGCTGAAATTTTCAACCGCGAATACCATGTTCCCGTAATCGGAATTCCAGGTACCATTGACAATGATATTTACGGTACGAGCCATACCTTAGGTTACGATACCGCTCTAAATACCGTGGTTGAAGTGATTGACAAAATTCGTGATACTGCGAGTTCCCATAACCGTTTGTTCTTTGTGGAAGTGATGGGCCGTGATGCCGGTCATATCGCTTTGAATACGGGAATTGGTGCGGGAGCAGAAGAAATTTTAATTCCTGAAGAAGATTTGGGATTGGAACGTTTATTAGAATCGTTACGCCGCAGTAAACTTTCAGGAAAATCTTCCAGTATTGTTGTCGTTGCAGAAGGCGATAAAATTGGTAAAAATGTATTTGAATTGAAAGATTACGTTGAACAAAATTTACCCGAATACGATGTTCGCGTATCCGTTTTAGGACACATGCAACGCGGGGGCTCTCCTTCTTGTTTTGACCGTGTTTTGGCTTCTCGTTTAGGGGTTAAAGCCGTGGAATCTTTATTAGAAGGAAAATCCAATTATATGGTCGGTTTAATGAATGATAAAGTAAACCTGACGCCATTAGAACAAGCAATTAAAGGTCATACTGAAATCGATTTGGAATTACTTCGCGTTTCAGATATCATGACTACTTAATAAATTATAAACTAAAAAAATCTAGAAAAAATGTCTAAAGTAAAATTAGGAATTAACGGTTTTGGTCGTATTGGTAGAATCGTTTTCAGAGAAACCTATAATAGAGACAACGTAGAAGTAGTAGCCATCAACGACTTGTTGGATGTGGATCATTTGGCCTACTTATTAAAATATGATTCGGTTCACGGACGTTTCAACGGAAAAGTAGAAGTGAAAGAAGGTAAATTGTATGTAAATGACAAACACATTCGTGTGACTGCTGAAAAAGATCCAGCTGTTATTCAATGGGATGCAGTAGGAGTTGATGTTGTTGCAGAATGTACCGGTATTTTCACCACTGTTGATTCGGCTCAAGCACATATTAAAGGGGGGGCTAAAAAAGTAATCATTTCTGCACCTTCAGCCGATGCACCAATGTTCGTAATGGGTGTAAACCATAATGAAGTTAAACCTACCGACTTGATTGTGTCGAATGCTTCATGTACAACCAACTGTTTAGCACCATTAGCCAAAGTAATCAATGATCATTTTGGAATTGTGGAAGGATTAATGACAACCGTTCATGCTTCTACTTCAACACAAATGGTAGCCGACGGACCTTCACGTAAAGATTGGCGTGGTGGTCGTGCAGCTAGCGTAAACATTATCCCATCTTCAACTGGTGCGGCTAAAGCAGTAGGAAAAGTAATTCCTTCTTTAAATGGAAAATTAACAGGAATGTCTTTCCGTGTGCCAACAGTAGATGTATCAGTAGTGGATTTGACTGTGAAATTGGCAAAAGAAACAACCTATGAAGAAATCATGGCTGTTTTGAAAAATGCTTCAGAAAATGAAATGAAAGGTATTCTTGGCTTTACTGAAGACGATGTAGTTTCACAAGATTTCGTGGGTGATTCTCGCACATCAATTGTAGATGCTAAAGCAGGTATCGGATTAACATCGACTTTCTTCAAATTAGTTTCTTGGTATGATAATGAATACGGCTATTCTAGCAAATTAATTGACTTGTCTGTTCATATTGCCAATTTATAAAACCTATTAAAAAATCCCGTGTTGAGACAAATCAATGCGGGATTTTTTGTTCGCTAACCAAACCAAATTGTATGAAATTATTAGTAGATAGTGGGTCAACCAAAGCCGATTGGATTGCTATTGATGAGAATGGAAAAGTACTTTTCACCACGCAATCGTTAGGTTTAAATCCGGAAGTGCTCGATAAAGAAGAAATTATCGCACGTTTGGATGATAAATTTGATATTTCCCACAATAAAGATAAAGCAACGCATTTGTTCTTTTATGGCGCCGGTTGTGGAACCGACCGTATGAAAAATTTCTTAACCGAAGTGTTTGAAAATTATTTTTCTAAAGCCGCTGTTGTTGTTCATGAAGATACCTACGCCGCAGTGTATGCTACTACACCCAAAGATGAAGAAGCTATCGTTTGTATTTTAGGAACAGGTTCTAATTGCAGTTATTTTGACGGAAAAGTGTTGCATCAAAAAGTGCAATCACTCGGCTACATCGCCATGGATGATTGTTCGGGTAACCGTTTTGGACGTCATTTGATTCGCGGGTATTATTTCAATAAAATGCCGAAAGATTTGGCTTTAGAATTTGAAGAAGAATACAATGTAGACCCCGATTACATCAAGCATAATTTGTATAAAGAACCCAATCCGAATGCGTATTTGGCCACATTCGCTAAATTTTTAATCAAGCACAAGGACACGGAATTCTGCAAACAATATATCGAAATGGAAATGGTGGATTTTGTAGAAAATTACATCATGCAGTTCGAAAATTATAAAGAAATCCCCGTACATTTTGTAGGTTCGATTGCTTTTTATTTAAAAGATGAATTGACCACAATATTAAATCGTTATGGCATTACAATAGGCAATGTATTGCGTCGACCTATCGACGGTTTGATTGCCTACCATGTTTTAAACAAATAATTAAACCGACAACACAACAACGTACAACCCCGAGATATCGGGGTTTTTTTATTGTAAATTTGTAAAAAAATACAATTCAATGGAAATTGCAATTATTGCGCACGACGGAAAGAAAGCGGACATGGTTCAGTTTTTAAATAAAAACAAAGCAACCTTAAGTCAGGACGAAATTAAAATTATCGCTACGGGAACAACTGGAGGAAAAGCAGAAGCTGCGGGGTTTAAGGTTAAACGATACCTTTCAGGTCCGTTGGGGGGCGATGCACAAATTGCCGCTCGAGTTGCTGAAGGGAAAACCAAAATGGTTTTGTTTTTTAAAGACCCAGGTTCGAGTCATCCCCATGATGCCGATATCAATATGTTAATCCGAATTTGTGATGTGCACAATGTACCGTTGGCGACCAACGAAGCCACGGCTCAATTGTTATTGGATGCCATAAAAAAACCGTGAATTACTTCACGGCGATCATCGAAATTTCGACATTGACATTTTTAGGCAGGCAAGCCACTTGAACCGTTTCACGAGCTGGAGCGGTTTTTTCGTCAAAATAACTACCGTAAACAGTGTTTATTCGGGCAAAATCACCCATATTCATGATGAAAATGGTGGTTTTAACGACATGTTCATATCCCATTCCAGCCGCTTCCAAAACTGCTTTCATGTTTTCCATGACTTGTTTCGTTTCGGTTTCAATATCATTAAGTACCAATTCGCCACTTTCAGGATGCAACGCAATTTGACCCGAAGTGTATAAGGTATTCCCAATTAACACGGCTTGATTATAAGGTCCGATTGGCGCAGGCGCTTTTTTTGTAAAAATAATTTGTTTCATATTAACGTAAAGTTCGGTCAGGTTGTGAATTTTTATCCCATTTAATATCGCTCAACATTCCAGATTTGATTCCAATAAAGAATCCCCAATACGGATTTAAGCCAAACGGGCTCCAATTGAAATTCATGCTCCAACTGTCCAAATCACGGTTGATGCGCAATTGGGTAAATGTGACACCTTTGTTTTGGAAATCGTAGCCTGTTGAAGCTCCTAAAGTCCATTTGGATGTCAGCGTTGTATTGGCAGAAATCATCAATGAATTTCCGGTTATTTTATTTTCACCCAAAGCATTAGAATAGGTGAGGGCATAGGCTAAATTGATGTCCCATGGTATAATAGCGTTATAAAATCCGGCAAACGTATCTTTTTCTTCTTCGTTTTCATCCGTTCGATTCGGTTCTTTATTAGAACCGAAAAGGTCATCATTGCGACCGCCGTTGCGTAAACCTTGGGTATTTTCTTTCTGACTGCCATCACCGGCACTATTAAACGAATAATTGATGGTAATGTTGGCACTGGTCATGCGAAGAAAACCGCCATCATTCCATACATATTTATCAACACGAACTTTTTCATCGTTTAAGACATAAGGGTCAAAAACCGCTGCAAAATTGACATTCATTTTTTGTTTGAACAATGCGGTACCTCCCGTCATTCGGAAGGCATCCAACTTAAATCCATCGGCGGCAAAGTTGTAGCGTGTGCCAAAGGTTAAATTGTTCAATAAAAAGATTTTTTTCAATTCAGTTTTCGTCGAGTCTTTGTCCTTTACTTTGGCTTCTAAAACATTCACTAATGAAAAATCCAAAGCGTTTGCCAAAGCACTTGTTGGGGCACCATAAATGCCACTTTCAAATCGGGTATAGCGCAATACAGTCCCCGCGGCATCCGAAGTGTAATTTTGGAAATATTGATTAAATCCTGGAGTGTAATTGTGGGTTAATGTAGGTCGCATGGTATGACGAATGGACTGCAAACGCCCTTTTCCTTTAAATTTAAAGGTTCCGTAAATAGAGGTTCCCACCGAATTACTGATGGAATAAGTGCGGAAAGCATCAAAGCCATTGACCGTTGTTGAAACTACCGCACTGGCTGCAGCATCATAATCTTTGCGAATGGTTTTATTCACCCATACTTCGTTATAATTCAACGAACTGGTAAAACTAAAATATTGGAATACTTTAAAGTTGGTTGACAAGGGAAGGGTATGCTGCATTCCCATTTGCCCGTTTTTAAACATTTCTGATTTAAAAAAGATGTCTTCTTTTACATTGTATTGGTTTCTACCATTGACATTGTATTGGAAGTTAATGTTTTGAATGAACCCTTTTTTAATGCCACTTTTCGGTGCAAACGGATATACACGGTCCATACTCGCTTGTAAAGTAGGTAGGGTCAAACTGATCATTTGACTCTGGTTGTTTTGTGTATGGTTGGCCGAAGTGGTAAAATTAATTTGCGGTACCGTTTTAAATGTCTTGGAAAAGGTTACCGACGAACTCAAGGTATTGTTTAACTGGGATCCTAAGTTAGCTAAGTTTAAAGATTGTTGGAAATACTTACTACTTCCTAAATTCACAGAAGCCGAGAATCGTGAATTGGGATTGGATTTAGGATCTTTGGAATGATTCCATTGAATATTGTAAATATTTTGCTTGGCATAACCTGGAAATCCGCGTTCGCCTGTAATTTGATTTTCAAAACGAAGACTGAAAGCGCCGGTAAAATGGTAGCGACTGCCGTAATTGGTTTCTGCGCGCAAGGCATAACTACCATTCGTATAATAATCGCCTAATAGCGCCAAATCGTAATGATCACTTAATGCAAAATAATAGCCCCCGTTTTGTAAAAAGAACCCCCGAGAATTACTTTGTCCGTAGGCCGGAATGATGATTCCTGATCGCGCTTTTGTGGTGATGGGGAAAAAAGCAAACGGAACCGCAATGGGTGTTGGTACATTGTAGATGTACATGTTGGTGAATCCGGCTACGACTTTTTTACCGGGAACAAATTTCATTTTTCGAACCAAAAAATAGTATTCCGGATCTTCTAAGTTCGCAGAAGTTGTAACCCGAGCCCCTTTCATGTAATAGGTGGAGTCGTTTTCTTTTTTGGTTTTTTCCGCTTTAATATACATCTCCTGTTGTTTAGTGCGGGAATTCCAAACTAGGGCTTTTTTGGTTTTAAAATTGAAACGAATGGAATCCGGTTCGATCACATTGCCGCCTTGTTTGAAAACGGGATATTGAATGAAATTTCCAGCAGTATCCTTTAAACGTCCGGCGTAGACTTCATTTTTTTTATAATCAAAAACAATGATTCCGGCTTTTAATTCATAATCTTGGTATTTCAACACCGCCTCATCCATCAAGGTGATGATTTGCTTTTTTTGATCAAATTTCGCGTAAGATTTCCCGAAATATTCGACTTTGCTTTCAAGATATTTCTTCTTTTTTAAAATCGTATCGGTTGAAATAACTGTGGCATTTTTTACGTTAGAAGTAGGTGCGGTATTCGTTTCCTTTTGACCATAAAGTACTGCGTTTCCTTTTGTTAGAAACACTATGGATAAAACGATATAAAATAACTTTGTGCGCAAACGGATTAATACTATTTTTGTAAAAATATGGCCTGATTTTTGACGGGCAAACTTACATATAATTTCGTCAAAAATAGAGAATAATTAATTTTATACTCGTTGGGTTTTAATTAAAATTAACGTTTAAATACCATGAATCAACGCATTAGCACGATAATCACCTGTTTTTTTGTTCTACTATTTTCATTGTCAGCGGCTTGGAGTCAAAATGGAAAATTTAAAGTCGCACTCGATGCCGGACATGGCGATCACGACTTTGGAGCGGTTTACAACGGACATATTGAAAAAAACATCAATTTGGCCATTGTTTTGAAAGTGGGTAAATTGTTGGAAAAGCACAATAACATTGATGTGATTTACACCCGTAAAACCGATGTTTTCGTGGATTTGATCGAAAGAGCCAACATTGCCAATCGTGCGGATGCCAATATTTTCGTGTCTGTGCATTGCAATGCAAACAAAAATACGGCTGCGGATGGTACTGAAACCTATGTGATGGGTATGTCGAAAAACGCTTCTAATCTTGAAGCGGCCAAACGAGAAAATGCCGTAATCACGATGGAGAAAGATTACAAGCAAAAATACGAAGGCTTTGATCCTAAAAAGCCAGAATCCATGTTGGGAATGACCATTATGCAAGAAGAATTCTTAGAGAATAGCATTGCATTAGCCGCTAAAATTCAAGATAATTTTGTCAAATTACTCGGCAAGAAAAGTCGTGGTGGCGGTGTAAAACAAGCACCATATATGGTTTTGCATAAAGCCTATATGCCTAGGGTATTGATTGAAACTGGATTTGTTTCCAATCCAGTAGAAGGGGCGCGTTTGGATTCAGAAGAAGGACAAAGTGAAATTGCTGAAGCGATTTACAAAGCGATTTTGAGTTATAAAAAAGATAATTTTGACGGGGAAGATGCCGCTTCAGACAATGTAAAACCTTCTCAACGAGTAGAAGAAGTAATTGTGAGTACACCCGTGAAAAAGGATTCAGTCGTTAAGAAAACAGAGCCCAAAAACGTTCCTGTGGAAAATGAAAAACCTACCAAAGGGGTGGTTTTCAAAATTCAAATTTCGGCGAGTGCCAAAAAATTAGAAACCACGCCGTCTAATTTCAAAGGGCTAAAATCCATTTCCATGACGCAAACGCCTGCGGGACTTTATAAATATATGTACGGTGAAACGGCCAATTATGAAGAAGCGAAACGATTGTTGACAGAAGCCAAAAGCAAAGGATACAACCAGGCTTTTATAATTGCTTTTAAAGACGGAAAGAGTGTTTCGGTTCAAGAAGCTTTAAAATAAAAAGTGTAACTTTGCCATCAAAAATTGTTTGTTTTGAAACTAACCCGCGAATTAAAATCAGCCGTACTTGTTATTGCCTCTATAGCCTTATTTATCTGGGGGTATAGTTTTCTTAAAGGCAGCGACTTATTAAGTAACCACAAAACCGTTTATGTGGTGTACAACAATGTGGAAGGACTTGAAAAATCTGCACCTGTAACCATTAATGGACTCACTGTTGGTAAAGTAAGTGCCATTACTATTGATAATGAAACGGCAAAAATTCGAGTGGAACTACAATTGACTACTGATTTTCCAATAAAGTCTTCCAGCAAAGCTGAAATTTATGCACCGAGTCCGATTGGAGGTAAACAAATTGCTATTTTACCTGGAACTACCGGTCAAGAAGTGGAAGATGGTGCGACCTTAACTGCTTCAGAAAAATTAGGATTGACCGATGAATTAGCCCGTCAAATCGAACCGTTAAAAGATAAGATTGTTAAGTTGTTAGACAATGCCAATACGATGTTGGAAAACTTCAATCAGGTATTGGATGCTAACAGCAAAGCGCACTTGCGAAACAGTTTGGCGAATTTAGATGCGACGATTGCTACATTTAAAGAAACGGGCGAACAAGCCAATACACTTTTAGCTGATAATCAGAAGAAGATTGGAAATACCCTTACCAATGCTGAAAAAACATCGGCCAATTTTGCAAAAATTTCCAATGATTTGGCACAGTCCAATTTGAAGGAAACCGTTGCAACGCTTGATCAAACATTAATTAGTGTTCAAAAAATTATGAGTGACCTAGAATCAGGCAAAGGTTCGATGGGTAAACTCATGAAAGACGATCAATTATATACTAATTTTACTAAAACCTCCAAAGAACTCGAACTGTTGTTGCAGGATTTGCGATTGAATCCGACACGCTATGTGAATGTTTCTTTGTTTGGTAAAAAAAATAAGCCCTATGTGGCTCCCGTAAACGATTCGAATAATAAAAAGTAAGTGAGATGAGCTTTTTAGTCAATATTTTCTTCGCGATTATACTAACCCTTGGATTTGGTTATTTTGCAATCAATGTAAAAAAGTTAGTGCGTAATATCAACATGGGACGCGATGTAAATCGTTCCGATAATTCAAGTGCCCGCTGGAACAATATGTTGATGGTGGCCTTAGGACAATCCAAAATGGTGAAGCGTCCTGTGGCCGGATTCATGCATATTTTAATCTATGTGGGTTTTGTGATTATCAATTTAGAATTGCTTGAAATCATTATTGACGGATTGTTTGGTACCCATCGTGTATTTGCATTCTTGGGCGGATTCTATAGTTTCTTGATTGGTTCTTTCGAAATTTTAGCGGTTTTAGTTCTTGTAGCGGTTGTGGTCTTTTGGGCACGCCGTAATGTGTTGAAATTGGGTCGTTTTGCTAATCCTGATTTAAATGGCAAACCCCGCAAAGACGCCAATTATATTTTGTATTTCGAGATTGTTTTGATGTCGTTGTTCTTGTTGATGAATGCCGCTGATTTTTGGTTGCAACAAGCCGGTGTAGAACATTATATTCAAGCGGGTTCTTTCCCAATCAGTCATTTTATTAGTCCGGTTTTCAATGGTTTGAATGAAGGAACGGTGGTGATGTTGGAGCGCACCTTTTGGTGGATGCATATTGTTGGGATTTTGATTTTCTTGAACTATTTATATTATTCCAAACATTTGCATATTCTATTGGCGTTTCCAAATACCTATTATGCAGATTTGAATGCTAAAGGGAAAATTGACAATTTGGAAAGTGTAACCAAAGAAGTCCAATTGATGATGGATCCCAATGCCGATCCCTTTGCGGCTCCTGCACCAGGTGCTGATGAAGCGCCGGCTAAATTTGGAGCAAGTGATGTTATGGATTTGAATTGGGTTCAATTATTGAATGCTTACACCTGCACCGAATGTGGGCGTTGTACATCCTCTTGTCCGGCAAATCAAACGGGTAAAAAATTATCTCCCCGAAAAATCATGATGGATACACGTGATCGATTGGAAGAAGTGGGAAGAAACTTAGATGCCAACAAAGGTGTTTTTGTGCCTGATAATAAAAGTTTGTTGAACGATTACATTACACAAGAAGAGTTGTGGGCCTGTACTTCTTGCAACGCTTGTGTGGAAGAGTGTCCGGTAAATATCAGTCCGTTGTCCATTATTATGGATATGCGCCGTTATTTAGTTATGGAACAAAGTGCGGCACCGCAATCGTTGAATGCCATGATGACCAATATTGAAAATAACGGTGCGCCTTGGCAATACAGTCAGATGGATCGTTTAAACTGGAAAAGTGAGTAAGTCGATGCATTGCATCAAAAAATAATGATAATTTCCATTATGTGAGGGCTTGGGAATTGTCAAATGAAAGTGAAATTTTTAACGCAAAAATTAAAAAAATGAAAGCGGAAGACATTGAAAAGTCTTTGCAGTCCATTACAGAAAACGGACAGCATTTAAGCCCTATTTTACCGGAAGGTATAAAGAATTATTTAATTGATATCGACGGAACCATTTGCGACGATATCCCGAATGAAGAGCCGGAGCGTATGCTAACCGCAGAAGTTTATCCGGATGCTTTGATCACATTGAACAAATGGTATGAAGAAGGTCATGTGATTTTTTTCTTTACCTCGCGTACCGAAGCACATCGTGAGTATACGGAAACTTGGTTGAAAAAACACGGTTTCAAATACCACGGAATTTTGTTTGGCAAACCGCGTGGAGGAAATTACCACTGGATTGACAACCACTTGGTAAAAGCGACACGTTACCGTGGAAAATTTACCGATTTAATTGAAAAAGAAGTGACCATCCAAGTTTTTGACGATGGGAAACACGAATAATTAAGACATAAAACAAGGTGATATGGCAGAAAATTTAATTGTGCCTACAATGGCTGAAATGTTGGCGCAAGGTCAACAGCCTGAAGTATTGTTCTGGGTAGGTTGTGCAGGAAGTTTTGACGACCGTGCCAAACGCATTACAAAAGCATTTGTCAAGATTTTGAACAATGCTAAGGTGTCGTTTGCGGTATTAGGAACTGAAGAATCGTGTACAGGTGATCCCGCAAAACGTGCAGGGAATGAATTTTTGTTTCAAATGCAAGCCATGATGAACATACAGGTTTTGAATGCCTACGAAGCAAAAAAAATCGTAACAGCCTGTCCCCATTGTTTTAATACGCTTAAAAATGAATATCCTGAATTGGGCGGTCACTATGAAGTAGTGCACCATACCCAGTTTTTAAAGGAATTGTTGGATAACGGCCGCCTAAAAATTGAAGGCGGTAATTACAAAGGAAAACGCATCACTTTCCACGATCCTTGTTATTTAGGTCGGGCCAATTCTGTTTACGAAGCCCCTCGTGATTTGATTCAAAAATTGGATGCTGAATTGGTAGAAATGAAACGCTCCAAGGCGAACGGTTTATGTTGTGGAGCAGGTGGTGCACAAATGTTTAAAGAACCGGAAGCGGGGAATAAAGACATTAATATAGAGCGCACCGATGATGCTTTGGAAACAAAACCCGAAGTCATTGCCGCTGGTTGTCCCTTCTGTAACACCATGTTAACTGATGGAGTAAAACACAACCACAAAGAAGCCGATATCAAAGTTTTAGATATCGCCGAATTAATTGCTAACGCACAAGATTTATAACATGAAAAAAACAATTACACTATTATTTTTAGGGGCCGGTTTATGGTCCAATGCACAAACATCTCCGATGGATCTTGTAGCGAAAGAAACTTGTGAATGTGTTACTCAGAAAAAAGCCGAGGGTAAAATCGCAAAAGAAGAACTTACTTTAACAGTAGGCTTGTGTTTATTATCGAGTTATGAGAAATACAAAGATAAATTCCCGAAGGAGGAACAAATCAGCATGACAGATGAAAATGCAGCTGAAAAATTAGGAGAAAAAGTAGCGATGAAAATGGTGACTTATTGTCCTGAAACCATTTTGGAAATTGGAATGATGAGTCGTGAGGAAGAAAATGCAGATGCTGAAGCGGAACCTGAATATGAAACTATTGAAGGTACAATTACGGCTATTGAAGTGAAACAATTTGTGACCATTAAAATGAAAGATAAAAATGGGAAACAAGTTCAGTTTTTATTGTTGGATTATTTTGAAACCGCAAGTGTATACACCGATGGTAAACTAAAGGTGAATGATAAAGTAGCAATCAGTTATGGTGATGTCGAGTTGTATGATCCTGTTCAAAAAGAATTTAGAACTTATAAAGTCATTACCGCTTTAAAGAAAAACTAATACCATGTTTGTACCTTTTGATACCCTTCCTGAAGATTCTCGTATTTGGATTTATCAATCCAATCGCAAACTATCGGATGAGGAAGTTGCTGATATAGAAACCGCAACGCAAGCTTTTTTAATGAATTGGGCCGCTCACGGAACTCCACTAGAAGCCTCTTTTTTAGTGATGTACAATCGATTCATTATTTTGGCGGTTAATCAAGAAGTACAAGCGGTTACGGGTTGTTCCATCGATGCTTCTGTTGTTTTTATACAACAATTGGAACAACAATATAATATTGATTTATTGGATAAAATGAACGTGACTTTCCGTCAAGGTGATTTCATTACCCATAAAACGTTGTTGGATTTTAAAAAAATGGTGAAAGAAAAATCGGTTTCTTCCAATACTATTGTTTTTAATAATCTCGTTAATACCATTGAAGAATGGAAAGAATCTTGGGAAGTTCCTGCCGCTGATAGTTGGCATTCTCGTTTCTTTTAAAATTTAAAAATGGTAAAATACATAAAATATAGTGCATTTTTAGGAGTGGTTTTGTTTGCAGTCAATTGTAGTACTGTGCACAAAATCACGACGAATTCCTCGTCAAAATCGATTCAAAAGCCAAAAGTGTTGGGTGACGATGATGATGTATACCTTCCTGTCGCAAAGTCGGATCGTAAAACCTTTTTCAAGAACACCGACAAAGAGGCGCATTGGGTGGATAGTGTGTACAATCAAATGACACTCAAAGAAAAAATTGGGCAATTGTTTATGGTCGCTGCCTATTCCAACAAAGACAGTGCGCACATTGCTTCCATTGACAAACTCATCAAAGAAGAACAAATTGGTGGATTGATCTTTTTTCAAGGCGGACCCAACCGACAAGTTCGATTAACCAATCGTTTTCAATCGCTTTCCAAATTACCGTTGTTTATCGGAATTGATGCCGAATGGGGGTTGAATATGCGTTTGGATTCTACCTATAAATACCCTTGGAATTCGACACTTGGCGCAGTCAAAGATTTGAAACTAATCGAAGAAGTGGGCAAGCAAATGGCACTAGAAACCAAACGTATAGGTTGTCATTTTAATTTTGTTCCCGTTTTAGATATTAATACCAATCCCAAGAACCCGATTATTGGTCATCGTTCGTTTGGGGAAGAAAAACATAACGTTACCGATCATGCTATTGCCTTGATGAAAGGCGTACAAAGTAATGGCGTATTTTGTACTGGGAAACATTTTCCCGGTCATGGCGACACCTCCACGGATTCTCATTATGCCTTGCCGCAATTGCTTTTTGATAAAGAACGCCTAGAAAAAGTAGAGTTGTATCCTTACAAACGCATGTTTGATGAAGGATTAGTTTCTGTAATGGTAGCGCATTTGAATATTCCAAGTCTCGAACACCGCGAAGGTTGGCCCACATCCGTTTCACACAGTGTAGTGACCAATTTGCTTCAAGAAGAATTGGGTTTTGACGGACTCATTTTTACCGATGCTTTAAATATGAAAGGGGCCAGTAAGTTTATGGCTCCGGGAGAATTAGATTTAGAGGCCTTTTTGGCGGGAAATGACATTTTATTATTCCCTGAAAATGTGCCTTTGGCGAGTGAAAAAATAAGTACAGCTTATGCAAATGGATTGATTACTGAAGATCGATTGGCCCATTCGGTAAAAAAAATATTGCAGTACAAATACAAAGTAGGATTGCATCAGTACCGTCCCGTAGATGAAAAAAACATCTCAGGTGCAATGTTTACTACGTTTAAAGATGCTTTGCACTATCAAGTTTATGAGAACGCTATCACCTTAGTTAAAAACAATGATGAAATCTTGCCAATCAAAGATTTACGTCAAAAAATTGCCTATGTAAAAATAGGTGATGATGTGAATTCTAGTTTTGTTTCTACATTAAAAAAATACACAGAGATTACAGAAGTAAACGAATCGAATTTGGATTCTTTGGATGTTTGTTTAAAGAACTATGATCTCGTCATTTTAGGATACCACAAATCCGATCGTGCTTGGAAAAAACATGATTTGTCGGACAATGAATTGGCGTTAATTGCAAAAATTGCTAAAAACCATAAAGTGATTTTGGATGGTTTTGTGAAACCGTATGCGCTTTCGGTGATTCCTTCTTTTGAAGATATTGAAGCGGTTTTGGTTTCGTATCAAAACAGTGATATTGCGCAAATTGTCTCTGCTGAGATTCTTTTTGGTGCGGTCGAACCCAAAGGCAAATTGCCGGTTACCATCAACGAAGAATTTCATGAAGGTCACGGATTTAATTTTGAAAAATTGAACCGACTCGGATTCACGGCTCCAGAGAATGTAGGGATGAGCCCGAAAACCTTAAGTCGGATTGACCAAATTGCCCAAAAAGCGATTGATGGAGGAATGACACCCGGAATTCAAGTTTTGGTGGCCCGTCGTGGAAAAGTGATTTATCAAAAATCATTTGGGTTCCAAACTTATGAGAAGCAGGCAAAAATTCAAAATACTGATTTGTATGATGTGGCTTCGGTGACCAAAATGATCGGCACTTTGCCCGTTGTCATGCAAGATTTTGATCAAGGAAATGTCAATTTGGATTCAAAATTAGGGGAGATGTTGCCTGTATTTAAAGGAACCGACAAGCAAGATATTACGTTTAAAGAATTGTTGTCGCATTACGCACGACTCCAAGCCTGGATTCCTTTTTACAAAAAAACAGTGGACGCTTCCAACTGTCCCAAACCGGAATATTACAGTTGGGGACAAAAGTCGGGCTTTACCACACAAGTGGCCGAAAATTTATACCTGCGCGATGATTATAAAGATTCTATTTTTAGTCAGATCGTCAACAGTAAATTATTGGATAAAAAAGAATACAAATACAGCGATTTTACCTTTATTATTTTAAAAGAATATCTCGAGAAAAAATTGGGTAAGCCGTTGGATGAGTTGGTCAACCAACGTTTTTATCAATCGATGGGGATGAACAATACTTCCTTTCATCCGTTGAAATTCAGAGAGGCATCTACAGTTGTTCCTACCGAAATCGATTCGTACTTTAGAAATGTTTGGATTCGTGGATATGTACACGATATGGCCGCAGCGATGATGGGTGGCGTGGGTGGACATGCCGGAATTTTCTCCAATAGCATGGATGTCGCGAAAATGATGCAACTATTTTTGCAAAAAGGAAACTATGGCGGCATTCAGTATTTCAAACCCGAGACGTTTACCGCATTTAATACGTGTTATTATTGTGGCGAAGGAAATCGCAGAGGCCTTGGTTTTGATAAGCCACAATTAGGCAAAGAAGGTCCCACTTGTGGTTGCGTTTCCATGAGTAGTTTTGGGCATACCGGATTTACCGGTACGATGGCATGGGCTGATCCAGAGACTGAAATTGTATATGTTTTTCTTTCGAACCGAACCTTCCCTGATTCAAATTTGCCCAATAAATTGTCCAAAGAAAACATCCGTGAAGACATCCAAAAGGTGATACAAGAAGCCATTTTGGACCGATAGTTATTTTTTTGTTAAGATAAAATACAACTGCATTTTTCCGTAAATTCGTTAACTCATACTTGAAAAATTTCAATTTCAGCAATGATTTGTCTTTCAATTGGTTGTTGGATTTAACCCTTGAAAATTGAAGTGTGTTTCGAAAAAAACTATGAAAATAGCAATTGTTTGTTATCCCACATTTGGTGGAAGCGGTGTTGTCGCAACAGAATTGGGGTTAGAATTAGCCCATCGCGGACATGAAGTTCACTTTATAACGTACCGTCAACCTGTTCGTTTGGCACTTTTGAATTCCAATGTGCATTACCATGAAGTGAACGTACCCGAATATCCTCTTTTTCATTACCAACCCTATGAATTGGCATTGTCGAGTAAATTAGTCGATATGGTCAAACTCTATAAAATTGAGGTATTGCATGTGCATTATGCCATTCCTCATGCGTATGCGGGTTATATGGCTAAACAAATGTTGAAAGAGCAAGGAATCGATATTCCAATGGTCACGACTTTGCACGGGACCGATATCACTTTGGTGGGCAATCATCCCAATTATAAAACTGCGGTGAGTTTTAGCATCAATCATTCCGATGTGGTTACTGCAGTTTCACAAGATTTGAAAGAGGAAACCTACCGACTTTTTGATATCAACAAAGAAATTCATGTTATTCCCAATTTCATCGAATTGGAAAAAAGTCGGAATGAATCCCATATCGATTGCCAACGTTCGGTAATGGCACAAAAGGAAGAGCGAATAATCACTCACATTAGTAATTTTAGAAAGGTAAAGCGAATTCCAGATGTCGTGAAAATCTTTTATAAGATTCAACAAAAAATCCCCGCCAAGTTAATGATGGTTGGCGACGGCCCTGAACGCGTAAAAGCCGAGTATTTGTGTGAAGAATTAGGAATTTCCGATAAAGTGATTTTCTTTGGAAACAGTAATGAGATAGATAGTATATTGGCCTATTCCGATTTGTTTTTATTGCCTTCAGAAACAGAGAGTTTTGGTTTGGCTGCCTTGGAAGCTATGGCTTGGAGTGTTCCTGTGATTTCTAGTAATTCTGGGGGGTTACCTGAAGTAAATGAAGAAGGTGTTTCGGGATATTTGGCCAATGTCGGGGATATTGATACGATGGCGAATCGAGCGATCTCAATTTTAGACAATAATGAAACTTTAGCTGCGTTTAAGGAAAATGCGTTGACGGTGGCTAAGAAATTTGACATTGCACAAATTCTACCCCAATACGAAAGTTTATACCAAAATGCTTTAATATCCTAACCATGAAAAAAGTAGTATTCAGTTGTTTTTCCTTTTTGTTGCTCGCATGTTCGTCCGTAAAGCCACCCGAGTCGAGTTATACGTCTTATGATGTACTATTTAGTAGAGAACAAGATGGCGGAAGGTTTCAATTTTATGAAATCATCACCGAGGAAAGTGAATACAAAATGCTGTTGAATGATCCTATTATTAGTCCGTATTTGAAAAAGGACGATATTCAAACCTGCAATTTTATATTAGTCAATTTAGGCGAAAAACCAACTGGAGGTTGGACGATTAAAGTCGAACGTGTTAAAGTACTCAAAGATAAAGTAGAGGTTGTGATTAAAGAAATTCCGCCCAAGGGAATGGCAACTACCGCTATGACAACACCTAATTTTGTAATCAAAATAAAAAGTAAGAAACCTATTGAAATAATAAATCCCGGTAGTTAGCCGGGATTTTTTATTGTATTCATTCAAAATTTAGAATCGGTAACGAATTCCGAGAGCTAGATCAGGACCAAAACCATTGTCTCTGAAGCTGTCTGAATTGGAATAAATTTCAGGACGGAAATCTAAAGAGAGTTGTAGGGGAATATCAAAATTGTATTCAATCCCAATGTCTCCCGCGGCAAAAACAAAAGTTCCGTTGTCAGAAACTCCATTTTTACTGTAGCTCCAGCTACCTAAACCACCACCGACACCGGCATACCAATTGAATCCGCCATCAATATTCCATACCCATTGGTATAAACCAGCCAATTTAAATGCATCGATATCATTGCTGTTGCGCCATCCCAAATCGAATTCTAAACGATTGGATTTTGATAAGCCACGTTGGTACGAGATTTCGCCACCGAAACCATCATTATCGCCTATACGTAGTCCAAGGGCATTTTTAGAAATGTCTTGTGCTTGTGCAAAAAAAGCACATCCTAAAAACGATAGTGTTACAATTAGGTTTTTCATACGAATTAATTTAAGGTTTAAAGATTTTCAAGTTTATTTACTTTACAAAGGTAGAACGATTCAAAAATGGAATTGTTATATAATTTTACCATTGAATTATAATATTTACAGTTGGCATCGTTCGGAACCCCAAAATTAAATTTTATATTTGTTGAAACTACATAGTATGGCGGGAAATAGTTTCGGAACGCTTTTTAAATTAACCACTTTTGGTGAATCACACGGTCCAGCTCTTGGAGGAATTATCGATGGATGTCCGGCAGGACTTATACTTGATATTGAAGCTATTCAGTTGGAATTGCAACGCAGAAAGCCGGGTCAATCAGCTATAGTAACCCAACGAAAAGAAGCGGATGAAGTCCAGTTTTTATCGGGAATATTTGAGGGAAAAACAACGGGAACTCCAATCGGATTTGTAATTCAAAATACTAATCAGAAGTCGGAGGATTACAACGCTATTCAAAATTCCTACCGACCCAGTCATGCTGATTTTGTTTATGAAAAAAAATACGGCATACGCGATTATCGGGGAGGTGGACGGAGTTCGGCACGTGAAACTGCTTCACGTGTAGTGGCAGGAGCTATTGCAAAACAACTCTTGTCCAATGTCAAAATAAATGCTTTTGTATCTTCAGTAGGAGAAATTTTTGTTGAGAAACCGTATCAGGCACTAGATTTTAATTTAATTGAATCTAATCCGGTACGTTGTCCCGATTCCGAAACTGCCGAACGAATGGAAGCATACATAAGGGCTGTTCGTAAAGAAGGCGATACGGTTGGTGGAACCATTACTTGTGTCATTCAAAATGTGCCAATTGGTTGGGGCGAACCCGTTTTTGACAAATTGCATGCGCAATTGGGAAAAGCAATGTTGTCGATCAATGCTGTGAAAGGATTTGAATACGGTAGCGGATTTTGTGGTGCCCGAATGAAAGGAAGCGAACATAATGATTTATACAATGAAGATGGTACCACACGAACCAATCTTTCGGGAGGAATTCAAGGCGGAATTTCAAATGGTATGGATATTTATTTCCGAGTTGCCTTCAAACCGGTAGCCACTTTAATACAAGAACAAGAAGTTCTCACCAATGACGGACGAATTGAAGTTCAACAAGGTAAAGGACGTCATGACCCGTGTGTAGTTCCCAGAGCAGTTCCTATTGTAGAAGCTATGGCAGCCTTGGTTTTAGCCGATTTTTATTTATTAGAAAAAACAAACAAATTATAATTTCATGGATTTTAGTAAAAAAGCATTAGCTTCTAATTTAACCGTTCAAATATTTATTGCACTTCTTTTAGGCTTGGGAATAGGGGTTTATATTCATGAATCGACAACCAAAGAATTTGCTACTGAATTTAGTACCTACAGTAAATTATTAGCAACCCTCTTCATTCGATTGGTTCAAATGATCATTGCTCCTTTGGTTTTTACTACTTTGGTGGTGGGGATTGCCAAATTAGGTGATATAAAATCAGTAGGGCGTATAGGAGGGAGAGCTTTGGGATGGTTTTTTACCGCTTCATTTGTTTCGCTTTTGATCGGACTTTTTTGGGTGAATTTTTTCGAACCGGGTGTTGGCATTCAGTTGATTGATATTGATCCTTCCACAGCGCAAGAAGTGACGGAGAAAACCCAAGATTTTTCGGCCCAACATTTTGTTGAGCACATTATACCTAAAAGTATTTTTGAAGCTATGGCTACAAATGAAATCCTTCAAATTGTAGTGTTTTCCATATTTTTTGGATTAGCAGCCGCTTCCATGGGATCGTATGCAGATCCAGTAATTAAAGTCCTGGACAAGATTTCACACATCATATTAAAAATGGTGAATTATGTGATGAAGTTTGCGCCGTATGGTGTTTTTGGTGCCATTGTAGCTGTTTTTGCTACCAAAGATTTGAATGTATTATTACTTACGTATACTAAATTCTTAGGCGCTTTTTTGGTCGGAATTGGATCACTTTGGTTAGTATTGTTAGTGGTTGGTTATTTGTTTTTGAAATCCCGATTAAAAGAATTGTTACAACGCATACTTTCTCCATTAGCCATTGCCTTTGGTACCACAAGTAGTGAAGCGGTTTTTCCAAAATTAACCGAAGAGTTGGAACGATTTGGCATTAAAGACCGAATTGTATCTTTCATGTTACCATTAGGTTATTCATTCAATTTAGATGGAAGTATGATGTATATGACGTTTGCCAGTATTTTTATTGCACAAGCTTCGGGACATCATTTGGATATTCCTACTCAGATGACCATGTTGTTGGTGTTAATGCTTACTAGTAAAGGAATTGCAGGTGTACCTCGTGCCAGTTTAGTTGTGGTTGCAGCAACATGCGGCATGTTTAAAATTCCTGTTGAGGGGATTGCACTCATTTTACCCATTGATCATTTTTGTGATATGTTTCGTAGTGCCACGAATGTATTGGGTAATGCTTTGGCTACAAGTGTGGTAGGGAAATGGGAAAAAGAGTAAAATTTAAAAGTAATTTATGTTATATCGTAAATTATTTCTAAATTTGAAATCGACAAAATTTTAATTATTTCATATGAAAAAACTATTACTTTCAATTTTTGCTTTAGGAGGAATGGTTGCTAATGCACAATTAACTTGTGCTACTGCATTACCTGTTACTGCTGGATCAACGACAACTTGTCCTCAAATTACAGGAACTTACTTAGGGAACTGTACTGGTGGAACAGCTGCAACAACTCCAAATGCTATTTGGTATGTATATACCGCTACGGCTAATGGTGAATTAACCATCACCTCTGATTTACCTCAAAATGATGGTGTAACCAATAGTGATGACACCCGTGTTTCTGTGATTACAGGTACTTGTACAGCACTTGCTTGTTATTCTGGTAATGATGATGTTGATGATGTAAATTATTTATCGACATTAACAATTCCAGTTACTGCAGGAACAACGTATTATATTGTATGGGATGATCGTTGGTCTGACTTACAATTTGATTTTGATGTAACTTTTGAAGCAGTTTCTTGTATCCGTTTGAATGCTACAAATGTAAATGCTGCTACTGATTTAACCGTAGACAGTGCAACATTATCTTGGTCAGCTTCTTTGAGTGCTCCTAATCAATATGATGTAGAATACGGAATCTCTGGTTTTACTCAAGGTACTGGAACTACCGCAGTTGCTAATGGTACTTCAATTGGATTGACAGGATTAACACCTGCTTCTGGTGATTTAAATTACTATGTTAGAGCAAATTGTGGGGCTACGCAAAGTGCTTGGGTAGGTCCATTTTCATTGTATTTAGCTGCAACTTGTCCTTACACAAACAATTTTGATGATACTACAGATTATACAGATGGTTTTTCTAGTTCTACTTGGGGGCTAGGTAATACAGCTGGTGCAGCTCAAAGTGGGACAATTTACTATTTCGTGAATTCAAGTACTACTGCAGCTACCAATGCTACTTTATACACTAGAGCTATCGCTTTACAAGCTAATGAACAAGTTACGTTAACTTATTATACTCGTTTAGGTTCTGCTGCAGGCTCTGCACAAACCTTGAAAGTATATGTAAACACGTCAAGATCATTAACTGGAGCTACTCAATTAGGTGGTAATATTTCTGTTTCTGGTATAGCCTATGTGATGCAAACAGCTACTTTTACAGCTACTGCAGCAGGTACCTATTATTTTGCATTCAACAATGCAACTCCAATTGTTACTACTGCAACTTCTTTACGTTTAGATACAGTTAGTATGACTTCAGTATTGGCGAACAATGATTTTGTTGATGCTAGTTTTACAGTTTCTCCAAACCCTGCAGTTGACGTGATTGCTGTACAATCTGCTTCTAATACTTCATTCAGCGCTGTTGAAATGTATGATTTGAACGGAAGAATTGTTAAAAATATCGCATACACAAGTGCAACTGATGCAACTATCAATGTAGCTGATCTTGCTCCTGGAATGTATACAGTGAAAGTAGTTTCTGAAAACGGAACTGCTGTTCGTAAAGTAATCAAGCAATAATTTATTAATTACCTATTGCCTTTAATGAAAAAGACTAAGCGAAAGCTTAGTCTTTTTTATTTCTTTTATCTCCTGAAGCCATCAAATAAATAGCTCCTACAAGTCCGACGATAACCAGTCCGAAAACAATTATCATTACAAAGGCACCATTATTCCAAGAATATAATGGTAAAATACGATTTATCATAGTTGTTGGTTTAAAGTTGTATTCCAAAAGTAAGTGGAACTTTAAACACTGCTAATGATAATTGTCATAAAAATCGGTGTTTAATTTCGGGGGTAGGAAGTAAGCAGGTTGAAGATTTTCCAAACCAAAAATACCGTTTGCGGGCGATATAATCATAGAAACGATCACAAAGAGAGGTAGGGAATAATCTGAAAAAATGAATCCATAGAAAACGTTTTGGTAATTGAGCAGCGATTGCAAATACTGCCGCTGATTTTTCCAATTTTTTTCCAGTTGGTGAAATAAGTATAATACTTTCAAGTGTATTTTTTACCCCATGCGATTGACAGACAATTTGTCCCTTTTCAGAATTTTGAGCCAAAAAGCGAAAAACATCTTTGTTATCATAAACGATTATTTTTTGGACAACGCTATGGCATAAATTGCATTCCCCATCGTAAAGTATCAAATATTTATCTCGAGATAATTCCATCATTTTTTTGGACGTTCTACAAATTCCAATTGATCTAAACTAACTTTCGAAGTAAATAAACCGTAATTGACTACAGCTTTATTTTTCTCAATAGTATCCAAAGTACCAACCGCTTTGCCGTCAATCATCCGCACCCGATCACCCAACTTTAATTCCATTTTGGGTTTTTCTAATTCCAGTTGTAATGCCTTTACTTTCTTCTCTTTTTTAACTTTACGAATTTCTTCAACCTTAACTTTGACTTCTTCAACGACTTGCTTTTGGACTACTTCTTGTTGTTTTTTCTCTTTGGCCGATAATTTTCTTCGTTTCGAATTTTCTATCTCAATCATTTTTAAAAATTCGCCAATGAGAACCTTTTTGTCTTTGTTATTGAAATACTTTTCAGCAATGTCGTCAATTTTTTGACCCATGTAAATAAGACGTTGATTAGCATCATATAACTCTTGATAACGCTCGAGCTTATCTTGGATTTTTGCATTGATGCTTTCCATTTTCTTACTTTCTTCGCGGGCTCTCACTTCTTCCTCCTTCAAAATTTCAGACGTTTTTTCCAATTTGGAACGTTCTTTTTGAAGTTTAGCAATTGTTTTGTCAAAGCGCACTTTCTCACCTTCAACTTTTTTCTTTGCACGATTAATCAAGCCGTAAGGAATGCCATTTTTTTGGGCTACTTCAAATGTAAACGAACTACCGGCCTGACCCAGATGTAATTTAAACATGGGTTCTAATGATTTTTCATCAAATAACATGTTGGCGTTATTGGCGTGCGGCAACTCATTCGCCAAAATTTTTAAATTGGTATAATGCGTAGTAATGATGCCAAAAGCTTCACGGTGGTAAAACTCTTCTAAAAAGACTTCTGCCAATGCACCTCCCAAATCAGGATCGGAACCGGTTCCAAATTCGTCGATCAAAAACAAGGTTTTTGCGTTGCATTTCTTTAGGAAATAATTCATGTTTTTTAATCGGTAGCTGTAGGTGCTCAAGTGATTCTCTATCGACTGATTATCACCGATATCGGTTAAAATTCGATCAAATAAAAAGGTTTCACTGCGTTCATGAACCGGAATTAATATCCCCGATTGCAACATCAATTGCAACAACCCCACTGTTTTTAGGGAAATTGTCTTTCCACCAGCATTGGGTCCCGAAATCACAATGATGCGATTATCTTGTTTTAATTCAATGGTTTGCGGATAGGTGACTTGATTTTTTTGTTTATTAGTTAACAGAAGAATAGGATGGTAGGCTTCCCGCAAAAACATTCTTTTCTCCGTAGTGATTTTAGGTAAAATCCCATTTATAGCTAATGCATAGCGTGCTTTTGCATGGATAACATCGATGTCACTTAAATACTCTTGATAATCCGACAACAAGGAATGAAAGGGGCGGATGTCATTCGTTAACCGACGTAAAATTCGAATAATTTCTTCCCGTTCTTCGTATTCATAATGCTGTAATTCGCGACTGTATTTTAACGCTGCTTCAGGTTCGATATACGCAATGCTTCCCGTTTTGGAATTGCCCAAAATCGAACCTTTAACCTTTCTACGGTACATGGCCAATACCGCCAAAACTCTGCGGTTTTCTATCACGGATTCCCGAATATCGTCCAAATAACCCAAACTGTTGTAGTGGGTGAGGGCCTGACCAAAACTTTGGTTGACTTTCCCGCGTACCATGTTGATATTTCTGCGAATTTCAATTAAGTCAGGTGACGCATTGTCTTTAATAACGCCATGTTTATCAATAACTTCTTCAATTTTCTGAATGATCACTTTCGTGAATTCGATAGTAGCCGATTTCAAATACAATTCAGGATAATACTCTTTAAACTTTTTAAAATAAAGAAGCTGAGTATTAACGGTGTCTGAAATCGCGGCAAATTTTCGAAATGCCGTTACTTCTAAAAAACTATCTTCTAAATGAAGTAATTTAAGATCGTGCGTTATCGTTTCAAATCCATGATTGGGAATGGCATTGTTGTTCGTATAGGAAGCAAGGTATTCAAACGTTTGTTGCAAGGAAGGGAGTAAGGTTTCCTTGTCTTTAAAAGGACCTATCGCCATTGCCTTATCGTGACCTATTTCAGTGACGCAGTTTGCTGCAATGGTCTCCAAAACGGTCCTGAATTCTAAGTCTTTTAATGTTTTATCGGTGATTGAAATCATAACTTAAGTCTACACTTCAAAGTTACAAAGCAATTTGGGCTTCGTACTATTCGTTTTTATATTTTTGAAAAAAATTAAGAGATGTTAAGGATTAACGAACCCACATGGCAAGTTGCATTAGAAAGTGAATGGAATCAACCGTATTTCCAATCCTTATCCCAATTTGTCATTGAGGCCTACCAAACTTCACGCTGTTTTCCTTCACAGGATCTCATTTTTAATGCTTTTCATCACTGTTCGTTTGATCAGGTTAAAGTGGTCATCATTGGACAAGATCCCTATCACGGATTTGGTCAAGCCAACGGATTAGCATTCTCGGTCAATGACGGGGTTGCTTTTCCACCTTCTTTAATCAATATTTTTAAAGAATTGGAGCAAGATTGTGACATCCCAATTGCTATCTCTGGAAATCTCGAACGTTGGGCGGAACAAGGTGTTTTGTTGTTAAATGCTACCTTGACGGTTCAAGAAAATCAGGCAGGAAGCCATCAAAAGAAAGGGTGGGAGCAATTTACCGATGCTGTAATTGCCACAATATCGGATCAAAAATCCGACCTTGTTTTTCTATTATGGGGTGCATTTGCCCAAAAGAAAGGAGCTAAAATTGATCGAAAAAAACATCTAGTTTTGGAATCAGGACATCCTTCGCCACTGAGTGCCAATCGAGGTTTATGGTTTGGAAATCGACATTTTTCACAAACCAACGCTTTTTTAATTGACCGTCAAAAGGAGCCGATTGCTTGGTAACTAATTGACCGTAAAAATGTAGTTTCCTTCCGAATTAACTGCATTGGATGTAGTATAAATCATCAGTGTAATATCAGACGAACGGCTGTTAGAACGTAATTCGACTACATCGGTGGCCGAACTGTTGTATCCGTACGATAATTTATAGGTACCAGCACTTAATAATGGTAAGCCTGCACGGAATTGATACGAATCGGTTAGTGCGTTATAATTAGCGGTAGCCATATAAAATCCAATGCTCTCAATAGCACCAGCTGTAAGGTCGATTTGTGCATTGGGAATAGTAACTGTGGCCCATTCTGTCGGACTCGTTTGCTTTTCCAATACATACGAAAAACTCAAAGAAGGTGCATTATTTGTAGTTTTTCGAATGTCTAAAGGAGTGGTTTGTCCCACTTCAGTCACTAAACGATTGGCATTGCAATTAATATAGAGTTTATCACCAACTTGATAGTTGGATTGCGTTTCTACATTGATAAGGCCATTTACACGAACATATTCTGTATTGTAAAAATCATCATCGTTGGTATCACAACCGATAAATGGAGTGGTAACTGCTAAAACAAAAAGTGCGATTATTTTTTTCATGGTCATTCAAATATTAAAAACGGTACCCTAGATTTAGTCCGACGCGCGAAATCACATCCGGACTTTTTTCTTTATTGGTTAAATTCGATCCAAATCCGACTAAAAACTCAATGGCTAATGCATTTTTGATATACATTTTGTACCCCAAACTTCCACCAAGGGCATAATCTGAGTATTTACTTTGTTTGATGGTATAATAACCTACACCACCTTCGGACTCACGAATGATTTCTTTGTAATCACCACCATTAGCAGATCCAAAAATTTCCGCGAAATAATAGCGTGCTTTACTCTTTGAAAGCGCATATCGAACATAAGGATTGAACTCGTAGCGCGGAATATTGTTTCGGAAACCATTATTAAAATCCTCTTCAAATTTGGAGCTATTTGAAAAATTAGCGTTTATTCCGACAGAAAAACTACCTTCAAAAAAGCGTTCATAGCTCAAGCCAATTTTACCATAGGCTAAGGCTTGTAAAACATCGACACGCAATTCATTCTTCTTGGATTCCAATCCGCTTGGGGCATTTTGCTGAGCGGCCATCTCAAATGTGAGAAGCAATGTGCAACAAAGCAATAGTATTTTTTTCATGGTGATTCAATTAGCTTGGCTAATATAGTAATTTATTTAAACGGGATTTCAATTTAACGTCAAAGCACTTAAAATTTCTTCTTTCATAAAAGGTCCACCGGGGTATTTGGCAGTGTAATCCAAATTCAACCAAATATTTCCGCGTTCATCAATGTGGTAATGCACGGATTTGTGTTGACTCTCTTTTGGAAACAATACTTTTTTGATTAAAAAATTCACCTTCTCCATGTCTTTATATGTACCTACATACAATTCTGGATAAATATGACCTTGGGTGTGGATGAGTCTCGGAATTCCACCGATAGATTTTACTGCCGCTGCCATTAAAATGGAGTGATCATCACAATCGCCTGATAAATAATTTAACGATTCATCGGCTGTGGCAATGTATTCATGCCCTACAGGATCTTTGACATAATACCAACGGGAATTGATTTCTTTGAAAACGGCAAAGTACTGAATTAAGTAGGTGTATTCGGGGTATTGTTTTATGTTTTTAAAATGTTTATTGGCAGCCATAATAGCAAAATTCCTGACTTTGGCATGATCAAATGTAATGGCTTTGGTGATTTTTGTTTTGTTGGGAAAAGGAAGTAATTTATCCACGACAATATCCTGTGGATAGGGATTGTCTTGCATGGTATAAATCATGGATTCATAATCGGAGTAGACTTCGCCAAATCCATAATCACCAATCAATGTTCCCCACAGTAAAAACACTATATATAAGGCAATGCTCACAAAGGTGATTCGTCGCAAGGCCACTAAAAGAAGTTGCAATACCACCAAGAGCAAAAGAAATAATCCGATTTTATCCAAAGCATACGGCCAGTTCAGTGGCGTTATGTTTTGATGGATAATGATAAAAAGAGGAACAGTTATCAGTAGATTCAACGCCAAAATGATAATCTTATCCCAAGGTTTTGGAATACGAAGTCGGTCTTGTAAAAGCTGCAATGAATTTTTAGCAGAAGCTACCATTCGGCTGGGAGGTTGAACTATATAACGGAAACAATAGTGTCAAAATTACTTTTTTTATCGATTAATTGAAGTTCAAGAAGTTGATTTTGGATGTTAATCAATTGTTCAGCCGTTAATGCTGCTTGACTCCATTCGGTAAACGAGAGCCATTGCTGAATATCTTCTGTTTTTTGACGAAAACGTTGGGCTAAAAGAGAAGCTATATTCGGTTGATTTTTAAAACCAATTGTAACGGAATTGATTATTGCTAACAGTTTTTGTAGCGTTTCTTTTTCTGAAAGTAAAAATTCATTTCGAACGGCTATTACAAAACAGGGCCAAGGTGTTGGGCATTCACCAATACGTCGAAAGACACCTCGATCTACCAAAGGTTGTGTCATGAATCGCTCCCACATAAAATAATCGGATGTGCCACGTTCTAAGGATTCAACGGCTCCATCTATCGTGTTTACAATATGGAATTGTAACAATTTTGTGTCCCAACCTTTTTGTTGTGCATGGACATACGCCATCAAATGGGAACCCGAACCTATTCGGGAAATAGCCGCTTTGGTGTGTTGTATGTCGGCTACCGTTTCATACAACGAATTGGCGGCGACATGAATACCCCAAATCAAAGGCGTTTTTACATACACTTGCACAATTGAAGACGGATTGCCTGCTTCAATATCCCTAACGATTCCCTCTGTAAGTAGTATGGCAATATCGGTTTCCCCTTCGCGAAGCATTTGACACATTTTACCGGTGCCTTCGGGAACATCGGTCCATTGCAAATCGATTCCTGCTGCCTCAAAGCGTTTGTTTTCAATAGCTTGGTACCAAGGCAAGTTAAAGTGCTCGGGTACCCCAACAATTTTTATCGTTTTCATAGCTGTAAATTTGGGTTTTCTAACGCATACCAATTCCAAGACACACCGTCTTTGTCGGGATAGGTTTCTTTAAATTCCAGTCCTATTTTCTGCAAAATACGATTCGATGCACCATTTTCTTTGTGTGCGTAGGCATTCATTACCGGAATTTTGAGAGTTTCAAATCCGTACTGTAGCCATGCAATAGAGGCTTCTGTCGCATAGCCTTTTCCCCAATGCTTTTCTACAAGTCGGTACCCATAATCAAAGAAGTTGGTGTTCCCATTTTCCACATGGTCATCGATGTATTTGATCCCTGTCCAACCTATGAATTCATTCGTTTCCTTCAAAAAAGTAGCAAAACGCCCAATTTGATTTCGTTCGTATTGTCCTAGAATGTACTCGATAATTTTTACTGATTCTTCCAGTTCGAGCGTAGGTTGTTGCCATAAGTATTTGTGCACATTGGGATTGGCATCCATGGCAAACAGTTCGGCTGCATCCGAAATTTTAAAGGGACGCATATACAGTCTTTCGGTTTCTAAACGTTGAATCATCACGGTTTGTTTTAGCCCCGATAGAGCCGATATCCTCGTAGCTTTAGCGGAGAGATAAAGGCGAAAGCGGGAAATAGCTCCATATTATGATTGTGCTAATTTATCCAACGTATAGGCTATCAAGGCGTCTACGGCTTTGTATGGATCGGCACTAAAGGTACCATTGGATCGGTTAGCAATAATGGCATTCAGTGATAAACATTCATGGCCCAGTAATTTCCCCAAGCCATAAATTGCACCGGTTTCCATTTCGAGATTGGTCATTTTTATTCCGTTAAATTCAAAACGGTCCATCTTTGCATTTAAGTCTGGATCTTGAATCGGTAAACGTAATACTCTTCCTTGTGGACCATAAAATCCGCCCGCCGTACCTGTAAATCCTTTGTACATTTGGTCGCTTTCTATTCTTTTTTCTAAAGTTTCCGAACCTTTGATTACATAAGGACGTCCTTTGCGCAAGTCCCAATTGGTTTGTTGAATAAAGGCTTCTTCTATTTCTTTTTCGGAAATGGCATCAATTAAATAGGAGCGAAGCATGTTGTCCAAACCCAATCCGTATTGGCTCATGACAAAACTATCGACGGGAATGTCGGCTTGCAACGAACCTGAAGTTCCAATTCGGATAATATTCAACGACGTTAATTCGTCTTTAACGGTTCGCGTCGCCAGATCAATATTGACCAAGGCATCCAACTCGTTCATGACAATATCAATGTTGTCCGGACCGATACCCGTGGACATTACCGTCATGCGTTTGCCTTTGAAATAGCCCGTTTGAGTTTTAAATTCGCGTTTTTGTTGTGAAAATTCAATACGGTCAAAATGTTGGGTAATTTTTTCCACACGATTTTGGTCTCCCACAAAAATAATGTCGTGGGCAATATGTTCGGGAAGTAAGTTCAAATGGTAAACACTTCCATCAGGATTTAATATTAATTCAGATGAAGCAATCATCGGTGATAGAGATTAGTGATTAGTAATTAGTAATTAGTGATTAGTAATTAGTGACTGGTTTTTGATTAGAAAGACAATTTATAATTCATAATTTATAATTTCTAATTTTCTTAACCTCCCACGCGTTTCACTTTAAAGCCTTTGTCTTTTAACAAATTCATGATTTTATCGCGGTAGTCGCCTTGAATGATAATTGCACCGTCTTTGAAGCTGCCTCCCACACTCAATTTGGTTTTGATTTCTTTAGCTAAAATTTTGAAATCTTCGTCTTCGCCTTCATACCCTTCTATGATGGTAGTGGCTTTGCCTTTGCGCTTTTCATACTTGCAAATCATCGGTTCTTTTTGAACAAACAATTCGTGTTCTTGCGGAGCTTCGGGTTCGGGTTCCGTTGGAATATGATCAGGGAATAGTTTCTTCAGTTGTTCTTCTAAGTTACTCATGGGAGTCTCTTTTTTTAGGTTTTATATTTCCGAATAATCAAGGGGTAAAAAACCAAATTCCAAATCCCAATAGTATATCGGAATTTGGAATTTCAGTTTGGGAAATTATATTTCCTTATTTTTTAATCAATCCTAATTCCACCAAACGTTCGTTTAAGAAATCGCCCGCTGTAATGTCTTCATACAATTTCGGATTGTTCTCATCGATACATTGCGGCAAACAATCCAATTTCATATCACTTACCGGATGCATGAAAAAAGGGATCGAGAAACGCGAAGTTCCCCATAATTCACGCGGCGGATTAACTACTTGGTGAATGGTTGATTTTAATTTATTGTTGGTATGTCTGGACAACATGTCGCCTACATTAATCATCAATTCATCGTCTTGTGCTATGGCATCAATCCATTGGCCTTCGTGGTTTTGCACTTGTAAACCTTTTCCTTGTGCACCCATTAATAGCGTAATCAAATTGATATCACCATGAGCAGCCGCACGAACGGCTCCGTCTTTCGGTTCATCCGTTATAGGCGGGTAGTGGATCGGACGTAAAATGCTGTTCCCGTCTTTGATGTAATTGTCAAAATAAAACTCGTCTAAACCAATGTGTAAAGCCAAAGCGCGTAATACATACACACCCGTTTTTTCCAACATTTGGTAGGCTTGCTTTCCAACGGCATTAAATTTTGGTAATTCATCAACCGTCACGTTATCGGGATATTCGCCTTCCCATTTGGAGCCTTCGCTCACGTATTGGCCAAAATGCCAAAATTCTTTTAAGTCACCAGTTGAACGACCCTTGGCATGTTCTTTTCCAAAAGAAACATAACCGCGTTGTCCTCCAATGCCAGGAATCTCATATTTTGCTTTGGTTTCCAATGGAAGATTGAAGAAGTTACGCACTTCGTCATACAATTCTCCCACCAATTGATCATCAAGAAAATGACCTTTTAATGCTACGAATCCGATTTCTTCGTAGGCTTTGCCGATTTCATTTACAAATTTTTGTTTACGTGCCGGATCATCCGACAGGAAATCACGTAAGTCAACACTTGGAATTTGTTGCATACTAAACATTTTTTGTTAATAACTTAAACGCTGTGAAATCAAAGCGCAACTACAAATGTAAGACATTTAAAGGATTTCAAGCTAAAAGTTATCAACATTAACCAATTTTAATCTTTGCTTTTTTTAAAAGTGTAAGTAGATAGAATTTACTACTTTTGGCACCACAAACCACAAACGAAACAAATGGACTTTAACCGTCAAAATTTAACCAATGAGCAATTGTTGGATTTATACAAACGATTACTTAAACCCCGCTTGATTGAGGAGAAAATGCTCATTTTATTGCGTCAAGGAAAAGTATCTAAATGGTTCTCTGGTATCGGACAAGAAGCGATCTCAGTCGGAATCACCGCAGCATTAGACAAAGACGAATACATTCTTCCGATGCACCGCAATTTGGGCGTTTTCACCGGTCGTGATATTCCGTTGCACAAGTTGTTCTCGCAATGGCAAGGAAAAAAATCTGGATTCACCAAAGGCCGTGATCGCAGTTTCCATTTCGGAACGCAAGAATACAAAATCATCGGAATGATTTCGCATTTAGGTCCGCAAATGGGCGTAGCCGACGGAATCGCTTTAGCCAATAAATTAAAGAAAAACGGGAAAGTAACCGCAGTATTTACTGGAGAAGGTGCCACTTCTGAGGGCGATTTTCACGAAGCCTTAAATATTGCAGCCGTTTGGGACTTACCCGTACTTTTCGTTATTGAAAACAACGGCTACGGTTTGTCTACACCCACTAACGAACAGTACCGTTGTGAAAACCTAGCCGACAAAGGCATCGGTTACGGCATGGAAAGTCATATTCTCGACGGGAATAATATCTTGGAGGTGTACACCAAGATTGCCGAATTGAAAGCATCATTAGCTGAAAATCCACGTCCCGTTTTATTAGAATTCAAAACCTTCCGCATGCGCGGTCATGAAGAGGCGAGTGGTACCAAATATGTACCCCAAGAACTAATGGACATGTGGGCGATTAAAGATCCGATTGCCAACTATCAATCCTTTTTAAAACAAGAAGGTGTTCTCACCGATGAACAAGACGAAGCTTTCCGTGCGGCCATCAAACAAGAGATCGATAGTCATTGGGCCATTACGCAGGCCGAACCGGACTTTGTAGCCAATTTAGAAGAAGAGTTAGGTGACATGTACGAACCTTTTGAATATCAAGAAGTAAGTCCGTCAACTGAAATAGAAAATATACGCGTAATTGATGCCATTTCAGGCGCTTTGCGTGAATCCATGGAACGCCACTCCAATTTGGTCATCATGGGCCAAGATATCGCCGAATACGGTGGCGCTTTTAAAATCACAGATGGATTTGTCGCACAGTTTGGGAAAGACCGCGTTCGCAACACGCCCATCTGTGAAAGTGCTGTCGTTTCAGCCGCCAACGGTTTGTCCATCAACGGATTTAAAGCGGTGGTCGAAATGCAGTTTGCCGATTTCGTGTCTACGGGATTCAATCCTATTGTGAATCTTTTGGCCAAACAACATTACCGCTGGGGTGAAAAATCGGATGTTGTGGTGCGTATGCCCTGTGGCGGCGGAACGCAGGCTGGACCTTTTCACTCACAAACCAATGAGGCCTGGTTTACCAAAACACCGGGTTTAAAAGTGGTTTATCCCGCATTTCCCTATGATGCCAAAGGATTGTTGAATACGGCCATTAATGATCCAAATCCGGTATTGTATTTCGAACATAAATTGTTGTACCGCAGTATTTACCAAGATGTGCCAAAAGACTATTTTACCTTACCTTTTGGGAAAGCATCGTTGTTGCGCGAAGGTTCGCAAGTGACCATCATTACCTTTGGCGCCGGCGTACATTGGGCTATCGAGTTGTTGGATAAACATCCTGAGATTAGTGCTGACTTGATCGATTTACGTTCGCTTCAGCCGCTCGACACCGAAGCTATTTTGAACTCGGTGAAGAAAACCAATCGCGCGATAATTTTACAAGAAGATACCTTGTTTGGCGGAATTGCTAGCGATATTTCGGCCTTGATTATGGAGCAAGCTTTCGAGTATTTGGATGCGCCCGTGCAACGGGTTGGAAGTCTTGAAACCGCCATTCCGTTTATGAAAACTTTGGAAGATCAATACTTACCTAAAGCCCGCTTCGAAACGGCATTAAAGGAATTGATTGCCTATTAATTTTTTGGAGCTATTTCCTGCTGTCCGCTGTATCTCACTCCGTAAACTCCGTGAGGATGCCGCTTCCATCAGGGCTAAATCGTGCAAAAATTCAAGAATAGTGAACCTAACTGCCCCGAGTAGTTAGGTTTTTTTTATGCAGTCAAATATTGTTTTAAACTGATGCGTAAAATATAATTCCAGCCTGCTTGAAATTCACTGCAGTCGAAATCTTTATTCTCTTGTTCAAACGAGGAAATGCCGCTGTGTGTAAGTTGTAATAACGTACCTTGTGCTGTTGCAGTCAATTCAAAACTGACCTTAGAAATCCCTTTGAATCCCACATACAACCAACTGTAAGTAAGTAGTTTGTTCGGAATTACTTCAAGTACAGTACAACGGTGTAAATACTGCATATTTTCATCTTTCCCGCCGTAAAATTCGAAAGTAAATCCGGGTTCAGCACGAAATTCTTTTAGATTGAAATACCAAAATTTCATGCAATGAACATCCGTAAGTGCTTGCCAAACTTCAGCAGGAGGGACGGGGTAGATTTCTGAAACACGAATTGTGGAAGCCATTTCGTTGCGATTTTACTCTTTAAAATTAATCAAATTTTTAGTACAAAACCAATTGACATTGTGCTTTTTCGCTTTTCACCTATATTTGTGCTCTAATTCTGTTTTTGTGAATTCGACCAATAAACTCAAAATATTCAACGATCCGATTTACGGTTTCATTTCGATTCCTAATTCCCTGGTTTTTGATCTTATCCAACACCCTTATTTTCAACGTTTACGCCGTATCTCGCAAATGGGTTTATCCTATTTGGTCTATCCCGGTGCGCATCATACCCGTTTTCATCATGCGTTGGGATGTATGCACATTATGCAAAAAGCCGTGGAAACGCTTAAATACAAAGGTGTCGAAATTTCAGACGAAGAAGAAACTGCCTTGTATATTGCCATTTTGCTTCACGATATCGGTCACGGCCCCTTTTCACATGCCATGGAACACAGCATTGTGGAAGACATTCACCATGAAGAAATTTCCTTACGATTTATGGACGCCTTAAACCTTCAATTTGAGGGTAAATTAAGTTTGGCGATTCAAATTTTCAAAGGCGAATACCACCGTAAATTCATGTTGCAATTGATTTCAAGTCAATTGGATATGGACCGCATGGATTATTTAAAACGCGATAGTTTTTACAGTGGCATAGCCGAAGGAAACATCAACAGCGATCGGTTGATTCAAATGATGAATGTGGCCGACGACAATTTGGTGATAGAAGACAAAGCGATTTATTCAGTAGAGAAATTTTTAATGGCGCGCCGCCTCATGTATTGGCAAGCGTATTTGCACAAAACATCGGTGGTTGCCGAATTAATTTTAACCAAAATACTAAAACGCGCCAAAGAATTAACCCAAAAAGGAGTTGTTTTATCGTGTAGCGAACCCTTGCAGTTTTTTTTGCAACATAAAATAACTCAAGATTCCTTTGAAGCGGCTACTTTGGAAAAGTTTGCATTATTGGACGATTACGATGTAATGGGTGCTATTAAATCGTGGCAGTTTGCAGAAGATTTTGTGTTATCCAGTTTGTGTAAAATGATTATCAATCGGGATTTGCTTAAAATTGAAATGACGGAAGGAAAACCCCAATCCGAGCAATTGCAACAGTTGAAAACTCAGTTACTTCAAAAATATCCCATTACTGATAAAGAAGCGGATTATTTTGTGTTTAAAGGGAAATTGAAAAATATAGCGTATAACAAAGAAAGTGTGCCCATTCGTATTTTGAAAAAAGACCGCACGGTGGAAGTCTTGGAAGAAACTTCGGAGCAATCGCAGGTGAAAGCCATGTCCAAAGCCGTCACCAAGTATTTCCTCTGTTATCCAAAAGTATTACTCGGGTAACGGCTTATTCTATTAAATTTTATATTTTTGTCGGAATGAAATTTACAGCGGAACAAATAGCAGGTATTTTAGGCGGAGAAGTCGTGGGAAATCCACAGGTTGAAGTCTATAAATTAGCCAAAATCGAAGAAGGAACGGAAGGTTCGCTTTCGTTTTTAGCCAATCCAAAATACCAAAACTACATCTACACCACTCAAGCCTCCATCACCATTGTCAATCAAACGTTTGAGCCGGAACAACCCATCACAACCACTTTGATCAAAGTGGAAGATGCGTACAAGTCCTTTTCAAAACTTTTAGAATACTACAATCAAGTCAAATTGATGAAATCAGGTATCGAGCAACCCTCGGTGATTTCTGAAAATGTGACGTATGGTGAGCATTTGTATTTGGGCAGTTTTTCTTATATCGGTAAAAACGTAACCATTGGAAACAATGTGAAAATATACCCCAATTCGTTCATTGGCGACAATGTAACGATTGGTGACAATTGCGTTTTATTCGCAGGTGTTCGTATTTATTCCGAATCGGAAATTGGAAACAATTGCACCATACACTCAGGTGTAATTATCGGTTCCGATGGTTTCGGATTTGCACCTTCTGAAGATGGAACCTACAGTAAAATTCCACAAATTGGCAATGTTATTTTAGAGGATAATGTTGAAGTAGGCGCGTGTACAACTATTGACCGTGCTACGTTGGGTTCGACCATCATTCGCAAAGGCGTAAAACTGGACAATCAAATCCAAATTGCACACAATGTTGAAATTGGTGAAAATACAGTCATCGCTTCTCAATCCGGAATTGCGGGTTCGACCAAAATCGGTAAAAACTGCATGATTGGTGGGCAAGTAGGTATTGTAGGTCATATCACCATTGGTAACAACGTACGCATTCAAGCTCAATCCGGTATTGGCAAAAGCATTGCTGATGGCGAGACCATTCAAGGAAGTCCGGCCTTCAACTACGGCGATTGGAACAAATCCTATGTTCATTTCCGTAATTTACCTAAAATTGTAGCCGACTTAAACGAATTAAAAAAGAAACAATAAGCTAAACTGAAAATAAACAAACCATGGTTAAACAAAAAACCATTCAATCAGAGATTACCCTAACCGGAGTGGGTTTACATACCGGAAAAGAAGTGACAATGACTTTAAAACCGGCACCAGTGAACAATGGATTTACCTTTGTACGTGTCGATTTAGAAGGTTGTCCAGTTATTGAAGCCGATGCCAATTATGTAGTGAATACGCAACGCGGTACTAATTTGGAAAAGTTAGGCGTAAAAATCCAAACCTCAGAACATGTTTTAGCGGCGTGTATTGGTTGTGATTTGGATAATGTGATTATTGAATTGAACGAGTCGGAGCCCCCAATTATGGATGGTTCTTCGAAATATTTTGTAGAAGCCATTGAAAAGGCTGGAATTGTTGAACAAGAGGCGGAACGCTACTATTATGTAGTGAAAGAAGTCATTTCTTATGTAGATGAAAATACGGGAAGTGAAATTATTGTGATGCCATCAGATGAGTATCAGGTGACAACTATGGTGGATTTTGGTACTAAAGTGTTGGGTACACAAAATGCCACGTTAAAACATATGAGCGAATTCAAAACAGAAATCGCAGACGCCCGTACCTTTTCATTTTTGCACGAATTAGAAACCCTTTTGGACCATGGTTTAATTAAAGGAGGCGATCTCAACAATGCCATTGTGTATGTGGACAAAGAGATTTCTGAAAAAACCATGGAAAACTTGAAGAAAGCGTTTGGGAAAGACAATATTTCTGTGAAACCCAACGGTATTTTGGATAATTTGACCTTGCATTATCCCAATGAAGCAGCACGCCATAAATTATTGGACGTGATTGGTGATTTGGCTTTAATCGGTTGCCGTATTAAAGGAAAAGTTATTGCCAACAAACCCGGACATTTTGTAAACACGCAGTTTGCCAAAAAAATGTCCAAGATTATCAAAATAGAGCAACGCAATCATGTGCCTACCTACGACTTGAATAAAGAGCCGTTGATGGATGTAACGAAAATCATGAAAATGCTGCCGCATCGTCCGCCGTTCCTTTTGGTGGATCGCATTATTGAAATGTCGGATTCCCATGTGGTTGGATTGAAAAATGTGACCATGAATGAAGACTTTTTCGTAGGTCACTTTCCTGGAGCTCCCGTAATGCCAGGCGTTTTAATCGTGGAAGCCATGGCCCAAACGGGTGGAATTTTAATTTTGAGTTCGGTGCCCGATCCTGAAAATTACCTGACCTATTTTATGAAAATCGACAATGTAAAATTCAAGCACAAAGTGTTGCCTGGAGATACATTAATTTTTAAATGTGATTTGATTTCTCCGATTCGTCGCGGAATTTGCCACATGCAAGCCAATGCCTATGCCAACGGGCGATTAGTAGCAGAAGCAGAATTAATGGCACAAATCGCTAAAAACCAATAAGTATGAATCAACCGTTAGCTTACGTACATCCGGGTGCGAAGATTGCCAAAAATGTGGTAATCGAACCCTTTACAACCATACATAATAATGTAGAAATCGGGGAGGGAACTTGGATTGGATCCAATGTGACCATCATGGAAGGGGCACGAATTGGTAAAAATTGTAACATTTTTCCAGGTGCTGTTATCGCCGCCGTTCCGCAAGATTTAAAGTTTGGTGGAGAAGATTCTTTGGCCATTATTGGCGACAATACTACGGTGCGCGAATTCGTAACCATCAATCGCGGTACCATCGCTTCGGGTCAGACGAAAATTGGAAGCAACTGTTTGATTATGGCTACGGCCCACGTTGCACACGATTGCCATATTGGTGATAATGTGATTATTGTGAATGGTGTTGCGTTGGCGGGTCACGTGGTGGTGGGTAATTTTGCCATCATTGGAGGTTTAGCGGCGATTCACCAATTCATTCATATTGGCGAACATGCGATGATTTCAGGAGGATCCTTAGTGCGTAAAGATGTACCGCCCTATACCAAAGCCGCAAAAGAACCGCTTTCTTATGTGGGAATCAACTCGGTAGGATTGCGACGTCGCGGATTTTCAACAGAGAAAATTCGTGAGATTCAAGACATCTACCGTATTTTATACCAAAAAAATTACAATACTTCGCAAGCCGTTGGTATCATTGAAGCCGAAATGGCTGCTTCTCCAGAGCGCGATGAAATTTTGGATTTTATCCGAAACTCTTCACGAGGTATTATGAAAGGATATACAGGAACTTATTAAAAAATAAATCAATAAAACAATGGCATCTACTGCAGACATTAGAAACGGACTTTGTATTAAATTTAATCACGATATCTATAAAATCGTAGAATTCTTACACGTTAAACCAGGAAAAGGACCTGCATTTGTTCGTACGAAATTAAAATCATTAACCAATGGAAAAGTATTGGATAATACGTTTTCTGCTGGACATAAAATTGATGTAGTTCGTGTAGAAACACACACCTTTCAATATTTATACAATGAAGGCAATGATTTTCATTTTATGAATACAGAAACCTATGAGCAAATTACATTAAACAAAGATGTGTTGGATGCTCCTCAATTGTTGAAAGAAGGAACGAATGTAATGGTACAAATCAATACAGAAACCGATATGCCTTTGTCAGTGGATATGCCTGCTTCTATTATTTTAGAGGTGACCTATGCTGAGCCAGGTGTAAAAGGAAATACGGCTACGAATGCTACCAAGCCTGCAACTGTGGAAACTGGAGCTAACGTGAATGTGCCTTTGTTTATTAATGAAGGAGACAAAATTAAAATTGATACAGCTACGGGAGCCTATATTGAAAGGGTAAAAGAATAATTCATGAAGTTTCCGTACACCCATACGCTGAAAGAAATTGCAGAAATCATCGGTACCTCTTATGTAGGTTCCGATGATTTTCCTGTTGAAGGGATGAATGAAATCCATGTGGTTACTCCTGGAGATATCGTATTTGTTGACCATCCCAAATATTACGACAAAGCATTACAATCTGCCGCGACAATTGTACTTATCAATAAAGAAGTAGCATGTCCGGATGGAAAAGCATTGTTAGTTTCGGATGATCCTTTTCGTGATTTCAATAAATTGACACGTCATTTTCGCCCTTTTGTTGCTGCACAAGCTTCGGTCTCACTTTCAGCGGAAATAGGAGAAGGTACGGTAATTCAACCGAATTGCTTCATTGGAAATCAAGTGAAAATTGGTAAAAATTGCCAGATTCACGCCAATGTGGCCATTTATGATCACACTATCATTGGTGATAACGTGATTATTCACGCGGGTACGGTCTTAGGTGCCGATGCTTTTTATTACAAAAAACGACCTGAAGGATTTGATCAACTCTTGTCAGGAGGTCGTGTAATCATTGAAGACAATGCCGGAATTGGAGCATTGTGTACCATCGATCGCGGCGTTACTGGGGATACAACCATTGGCGCAGGGACTAAAATTGACAATCAAGTCCATGTTGGTCACGATACGATTATAGGAAAAAAATGTTTAATTGCCTCCCAAACCGGTATTGCCGGTTGTGTAGTCATTGAAGATGAAGTTACCTTATGGGGTCAAGTAGGGACAACAAGCGGGATAACTATTGGAGCAAAAGCCGTAGTTCTTGGCCAAACCGGTGTGACCAAATCAATTGAAGGTGGAAAAAGTTATTTTGGCACACCAGTCGAAGAATCCCGAGAAAAATTAAAACAACTGGCGAATGTCAAACGCATTCCCGAATTGCTAAACAAAAATAAAGAATAATGCAGGCGAAAGAATTAGTCTTGGACTTTTATAAATCGGATGTATTGCTACGCCGTGACGAAGTAAAAGAGTTTTTGCATCCCGAATTAAAAATCGAATGGAACAGCACCAAAGGATTTGTCGAATTGGATTTTGAAGATGTCTTAAATTTGACCGATGAATTGAGTCGGGCGTATGTACGTTCTAAAATTCGAATTAGTCATCTATTACAAGATGGAAATATGGTATCTGTTCGGTATTCCCATTTTGTAAAAACCATTGAAAATCCTAGAGAGGAAATGTTGTTGGCCAACTTTTTTGTGATTTGGGAAGTCAAAGACAATAAACTGTACCGCGGGTATCAGATGAGTCAATTTTAAAATGTATAGAAACTTAGCAAATTGGTAAAAAATAGTTCGAAATGAAATGGATTTACTAATTTCAATTTCCTATTTTTGTCACACCTTTTAACAAACTTATAAATAGCTGTCATGAGTGTTTTAGTAAATAAAAATTCAAAAATAATTATACAAGGTTTTACAGGAAGCGAAGGAACTTTCCACGCTTCTCAAATGATTGAGTACGGAACGAATGTTGTTGGTGGTGTAACTCCAGGAAAAGGAGGAACCTCCCACTTAGACCGTCCTGTTTTCAATACAGTAAAAGATGCTGTAGACCAAGCCGGTGCTGATACTTCTATCATTTTTGTTCCACCCGCTTTTGCTGCGGATGCAATTATGGAAGCGGCTGATGCAGGCATCAAAGTAATCATTGCCATTACTGAAGGTATTCCTGTAGCCGATATGATGAAAGCCTACGATTATATCAAAAATAGAGATTGTCGTTTAATCGGACCTAACTGTCCCGGTGTAATTACACCAGAAGAAGCCAAAGTAGGTATCATGCCTGGTTTCGTTTTCAAAAAAGGAAAAGTAGGTATCGTTTCAAAATCGGGTACATTAACCTATGAAGCCGCTGACCAAGTTGTGCGTCAAGGTTTCGGTATTACAACAGCTATCGGAATTGGTGGTGATCCAATCATTGGAACAACAACTAAAGAAGCTGTTGAATTGTTGATGAACGACCCTGAAACTGAATGTATTATCATGATTGGTGAAATCGGTGGTCAATTAGAAGGTGACGCAGCTCGTTGGATCAAAGCAGACGGAAATCGTAAACCAGTTGTTGGTTTCATCGCTGGTGAAACAGCTCCAAAAGGCCGTACTATGGGTCACGCAGGTGCTATCGTTGGTGGTTCTGATGATACAGCTGCAGCCAAAAAAGCAATCATGAGAGAATGTGGTATCCACGTTGTTGATTCTCCTGCTGAAATCGGTAAAAAAGTAAAAGAAGTATTAGGTTAATCCTTAATTCATTAATAAAAAAAGTCCCAAGATTACTTGGGACTTTTTTGTTATAACTTATTTTGATGTTCCAATTAATTGGGAAATGGATTGGACCATTTTACATCGGTATATACATTGTTGCCGCTGAGTGTTTTCAAAAAGGCAATCATTGCATTGACTTCTTGGGCATTCAAATGCAATTGTTGTCCAAAGCCGTTGGGCGTTAGTTTTGGATCTAAATTGGTGTTGCCCGGCGCAATATTAATTGTGCCGTAATGACCAATCGCAGCTTGCAATGAAGTAATCACTCCGGTATGCATCATCGGACCGTTGGTCGTTCCGTCGGGTTTTACCAAATCGCGAAGGGTGGGAGCGCGGGTAACCGTCACATCAATTCCGGTTCCTGAAATTTTACCAATGATTCCATTGTTGCCACTAATGGGATTGATGTCAAATTCAGGAGCACCATGACAACCCACACAACCCAATCCGCCACCTGTACGGTTTCCAGTTGCATCAAAAACAGGCGGAGTCAAGAATAAATTTTTACCTTGATTTTCTTGTACAGAAAAATTAGAAAAAGGTCCGTTGTCACTACCCGCAAGAGCTCTTCCGGTGTCGTATTTAGAATCAAACGATTGAATACTTCGAATAAATTGCGCTAAGGCATTCTGAATTTTGGCTTCCGTTACTTCTGATGAACCATAGACATACTGAAACAATTCTTTGTAATAATCAACTGCATTCAATTTGGTGAGTAAAGCTGAAAAATCTTCATCCCCATTGGTGCCACTATAGCCCATTTCCCCATGATTGCGAATTGGCATGGTAGTTTGTGCTTCTAAAGAGGCCGCACGTTCATCCCAGAAAAATTTAGATTCTATAGAAAAGCGCGAGTTAACCAATCGCATCGCATGGCGTTCTGTCGAACCGTTAACGCCTAAACTCGCTACATTGGTGTCACTAAAAGCATGGGCTTGAATATGACAACTGGCACATGAAATGGCATTGTTGGAAGATAGTTTTTTATCATAAAATAAAACTCGGCCTAGTGTAGCACCTTTATCCGTGATGGGGTTGTTGGCTCCATTGAATTTAGTAATATAAGCCGGAACGGGTTGATTGGCATAATTGGCCAAGTTGTTCATGTCGAGATTGGAACCAAAAGTTGCTTTCACTGCAGCAAAAGGATCTACCGCAACATAGTCTTCGTTCTTGTGACAAGAAGTCAAAAGTAGACTCGATAGAACAATATAAAGTAGTTTTCTCATACGTTCAATTTTACAAGAATTTTATTTCTCGATAATAATTTTAAATGTTTTTGCCAAAGTCCCCGAACCCACTTTCACAAAATAAACGCCGTTGTAAAGTCCGTCGGTTTCCATAATTGCCAGCGTACTCCCTTGAACTAATTGGGTACGTTTTACGGTTTTCCCCAATACATCGATAAGCACTACATCAAAATCACGGTCGGTGATTGTTGTTTGTATGGCAATAAAATCTTGAGCCGGATTGGGCGCAACCACAAGATGCATTTTTTCTAATGAAAATTCACCTGTAGCTAATGGTGCTGTATACGTTGTAGTGGTTTCTGTAATGGATGTCACTTTGACACCTGACTTCACACCATAGAAGGTCGGACCCACAACATACGGATAAGCCGAATTGTGATTGGCATCGACCGTAGCAAAATAGCAGTAAATTCCGTTGGGATATTCTGGTGTAATGCAAAAACGACCATTGTGTTCATCCAAATACGAAGGGTCATTGGGATGGGCAATGTATTCGTAATCTTCTCTAAAATATCCATTAAAATACGTTGCATTAACCGCAGGTCCATTGGTGCGTGTGGTTTGATTTTTTAACTGATAGCTCGATTTCATGCGAGAAATGCCACCCGTTCCATCCGTATTGGTATACGCATAAGCACCATAAATAGGGAAGCCGTCGTAAGCAAAACCAATAAGCGGTGAATGTACATTTGGATTGATGACATATAAACCATCTGCGGGATAGGTAGCACAAATGGTTGAAATCACTTGCAAGTCCAAGTTGAACGCACTCGGGTTTTGGTGATGGTGGTAGTTGCCCATGGCAGGATGTGCTTTGTTGCAATCAAAACCTCCTTTTTCTGCTGGAATCGCGTCACGGTTCCAAGCTTGCGTTGCATTGGGTCCACCCGGACAAGGCGGATTTCCGGGTCCTCCACACAAGGCTTGTGTCGAATTGTTCCAAGCCACACCATCGCGATAATCAAACAACGAAATACCATTGATAAATATTCCGATGTTGCCACCTGTTGTTGCAGTTGGAGTTCCTGTATTTTGTACCGGATTCAAAGGTAATTTGTATATGGCATTTTGATCAGTTGCCAAGGATGGATTGCCGTCCAAAAACGGACCGGTTATATAGGCTGGAATACCATGTGTAGTGACATATACCGAATTAGCCGAATATTGTACAGTTTGCACATTAGCCAAAACATTGTCGTTTATCGGAGTGGAATTACCCGAAACATAATGCCTTCCCATGATATTGGTTGTGTTTTGCAACCATTTTGTAATAGCTGGATTGGTTTGCGCTTGTAAAAAGCATCCTCCGCATAAAATAAAGAGTAGTTTCTTCATAAGTTAGGTTTAGTTAATTGCTTAGACGAACTTACCTGTTCGATTCTTGCAGGAAATGGAATTTATTTTGGATAGCTATAGTTTGTATTGTATAAAAATGAAGGATCTGACAATGTTCGTAAAAAAGATTCCAAATCCACACGGTCATTATCTGAGAGATGCATTGGTTTTTCTAAGGGTTTGGACAGAGTTTTATGAGGCACAATTCCTGAATTATAATGACGAATCACTTGGTTTAAATTTTGAAATCGTCCATCATGCATATAGGGAAATGTAAATTGAATATTGCGCAAAGTGGGAACTCTAAATTGCAAAGAGTCTTTGGGATCCTGTGTGATTTTCATGCGACCTATATCCTTTAAATCAGGGTCTGCAGGTAAGCCATTATTTTCATAGGTTGTGCTACTAAATAACGGTTCGCGATGGCAACTTCCGCAATGTTGTTGAAATAATTGATAGCCCTTAGATTCACTAGCCGTGAATTGGTATTCACCTCTTTTTTGTTGGTCGTATTTGGAATTGGCACTGACCAAAGTCACCATGAACTGACTTAAGGCTTTGAATAGGAGCGGACTCGTTATGGGCTTTTCGGGAAAAGCTTTTTGAAACAAATTAGAATACTTTTCACTTTGTTGTAGTCTTTTTACAATTACTTCCAAATCGGCATCCATTTCTGCTGGATGTGTAATAGGAGCTAAACTTTGAACATCCAAATGATTAATACCACCGTCCCACATAAACGATTCATTCCACGCTAAATTGATTAATGCCATGGCATTTCGTGTTCCCATACGGTTATCAATTCCGTGACTGAGTTCATGATCGACATGTGCAAAACCAGTAGCTTGTAAATGACAACTGGCGCAGGATATAGTGGAATCACGCGATAAAATGGGATCATAAAACAATTGTCTCCCTAATTGAATACCTTCTTGTGTCAGCGGATTTCCTTTAAAATTATAATGCGGTTTTGGCCATCCTTTAGGAATAGTAAAATACTCGTTTTCTTCAGAATACCGAAAAGCACTTAAACCAATAAGTAAGAAGCTAAAAAAAAGGAGCAGTAAACTTTTCATGGTATACGAAAACAAGAATTGAAGGTTTGCGATAATGTTACCGCTTGACTTCCTGGAACCATTACCGTAGGTGTTGTCTGTAATTGTAGTGCATTAAAAAATGGCGCTAAATCGACTTTAAGAGATTTGGATTGCACATGAATCGGGAGTTTTACTTGGGTTAAGGCATTCATTGCTCCAGCATATCCACCCAAATGAAATTGAAATTTATTTTTTAAAGTGGGAGCACTCGGTGAATGACCTTCCATTTTAATAAAAATATAACCACTTTGCCACGCCCAATACATGCCCAAAACGGGGTCGAGATCACCGTCAAATGCGCCATTCGTATTGTATTCTAAAGGCACACCCAAAGTGAATTGGAGCCAACCCTCTTCAACAGCAACCGAATTAAAATCTAGTTTTAACGATTCGGGTTTGTCCCAATCGATCAGTTGGGGGTAGTCGTGAATTGTAGTTGAATTGCCTTTCGTGTCAATAAATTCTACATTTGAAATGTAAAATTTTACTTTGTCAAAAGTGAGTGTGTCACCACTTTGTGTAAAGTATAATCTTTCTTTTTCTAAAGTGTTGTTTTGAAATAAAATTTGAATAGACAATCCGTTATTTGAAGATTGCCCCCAAATTAGTTGTGAAAAAAAGAAAAGAATAATTAGCCCTCTACGGTTCATGACGAGGGTGGGGAGGTCTTCCAAAAAGGTGGTGTAATTCCTCGGTTAACACTTCAAATTTTTCCTTTTGTTCGGGTTTGCATAGTTTTTTTATGCCTAAAAAATGCTGGTAGTGCGTCAATTCAATTTGTTTTTGAGCTGCATTAATCTTAGCAATCAAGGCCGTATCAACAGCATCGCCTGAGTCATTGGCTAAATTTTGATACAAAGCATCTTTGGATTCACGAATGATGCGGTCTAAACTATCCACACTTTGGCGGTGTTCCTTAATCAATCCTTCATAAACTTTGATTTGCGATGCATCCAAACCCAATTGTTCGATTATAATTTCATTGGGTTTTGGTCGACCCATTCCTTCAGGGCCCATTCCAGGTCCGGGGTGCGGTTTCCCCAAAAACAAAAAGACAAGTGTTCCAACATTTAAGAGTAACAATGCAACCACCGCAAGGGTTAATAATTTTGATTTTTCCATTAGTAATACAATTGATTCGATTGATTTAAATTGGTTTCTACAAGCGTCAACTTCGTTTCTGAAGCTGTTGCTGTTTTGTGTTGTAGCATTAAAAAGTTAACTGCAACAAGAGCAATAAGAGAAGCAGCAACCAACCATACAGTAAGATGTGATACTTTTTCATGCGAAGGAATGGCATTTTGAATTCGTTTAAATAGTTCGGGGTTCGGACTCACTTTACGCACCTGCGCTAAGGATTGTTCCCAAGGTTCTGATGTAAAATTTGTTTCCATACTCGTTTAGACGAAAGTCAATTTAAATTCTTGCACGAATCAATTATTTTTATTTAATTTTTGTTTTAAAGTAGCTTTTGCTCGAAACACTAAAGATTCAACGGCACTAATTGAAGTCTCCATTACCGACGCAATTTCGGGATTGGATAGTCCGTCTAACTTAGCCAATAAAAAAGCGGTTTTTTGATTTTCGGGAAGGGAATTGATCACTTCAAAAATTTGTTTTACAGCTTCTTCTTGTTCCAATAAAACTCCCGGATGATTGAAGTCGGACACCTTTGCAAACACCGCTTCATTATTCGATTTTGCCCCAAAAATAAACCCGCGTTTTTTACTGTTTTTATATTTAATAAAATCCAACGATTTATTGATTGCAATACGATATATCCAAGTTTTATGGGAAGATTGTTCCTGAAAATTTTTCAGATTATCGAAGACCGCTAGAAAAACATCTTGGGTGATTTCTTCCGCATCTTCTACATTTTGCACATAATTCAATGCTAAATTATAGACCATAGTTCCATAGTGGCCATATAATTCTTCAAGAAGCATTGAATTCGATTTCATGCAGTTCACTTTTTTGGTTCGACTAATTTAACTCAAAAAGGTTTAGACGTCGTTAAAGATTTTTTCCAGCGCTAAATATTTCCCTATATTTGGGACTTCGTAAAAAGTACAACTAAATTCACCAAATATGAAATTATTAGAAGGTAAAGTTGCAATCATCACCGGTGCCAGTCGTGGGATTGGAAGTGGGATTGCAAAAGTTTTTGCCCAACACGGGGCTCAAGTAGCATTTACATACAGTTCTTCCGCTGAATCTGCTTTGGTTTTAGAAAATGAATTGACAGCATTAGGCGTAAAAGCCAAAGGATACCAATCCAATGCGGGGAATTTTGACGAAGCTCAAAAATTGGTGGATGATGTAATTGCTGAGTTTGGCACCGTGGATATTTTAATTAATAATGCCGGAATTACGAAAGATAATTTGTTAATGCGCATGAGCGAAGAAGATTTTGATAAAGTAATCGAAATCAACTTGAAGTCGGTGTTTAACATGACCAAAGCCGTTCAAAAAATCATGTTGAAAAACCGTAAAGGTTCGATTGTAAACATGAGTAGTGTGGTTGGTGTGAAAGGAAATGCTGGTCAAGCCAACTATGCGGCTTCAAAAGCGGGTATGATTGGTTTTACTAAATCAGTTGCATTAGAATTGGGTTCGCGAAACATCCGTTGTAATGCGATTGCTCCTGGTTTTATTGAAACAGAAATGACTGCCAAATTAAACGAAGACGTGGTGCAAGGGTGGAGAGATTCTATTCCGTTGAAACGCGGTGGAACTCCAGAAGATGTGGCGAATGCCTGTTTGTTTTTGGCTTCAGACATGAGTGCTTATGTTACCGGTCAAGTAATGAATGTTGACGGTGGAATGTTAACCTAATACTTTATAATTTATGACGATAAACACGGTTTTACTCCTTATTCTTGCCTTAACAGTTGCAAGTGGTTTATCGTTTTTTCACTATTATTACAAAGCCAGAACAACGGGTAAAATTACGCATGTTCTGGCTTTTTTGCGCTTACTTTCGATTTTTGGGATATTGGTACTACTCATCAATCCAATTGTGAGTCGGAGCACCTACGAAACCAACAAACCGCCACTGGCCCTAGTCGTTGATAACTCAGCTTCCATAGCTGATTTGAAAGCGGATAAATCGGCAAAAGAAATTTATGAGAAGTTAATTGAAAATGATCAACTTCAAGAGAAATTTGATGTACAATCCTATGTTTTTGACGCCGACTTTCGTCCGATTTCAAGTAGTAACGATTTGAATTTTAAAGGAAAAGCTTCGCAATTGGATAAAGTGGGTTCCAATGTCAATGCGATTCATAAAAATTTGCCGTACGCTACCGTTTTGCTCAGCGATGGGAACCAAACTTCGGGTTCCGACTTTGTTTTTGGTTTTCAAGCGGATCACAAAGTTTTTCCTTTAATTGTAGGCGATACGACGCAGTACATGGATTTGCGTATTGCGCAAGTGAATGTCAACAAATATGCGTTTCACAAAAACCAATTTCCCGTTGAAGTTTTCCTAAATTATACGGGAACCCAACCCATGAATGCTGTTTTTTCCATTCAATCGGGTAATTCCATTTTAGTCAAAGAAAATGTACAGTTTTCAGCTGACAAACGGGCACAGATTGTGAATGCGCTGTTGCCTGCCAATGCAGTGGGCTTGCAAATTTATACCGCTACAATTTCCTCCAAAAGTTCGGAAAAGAATACTTACAATAATTCCAAAAAATTTGCTGTAGAAATTATCGATCAAAAGACGGAAGTGGCTTTGATTTCCGATATGCCGCATCCGGATTTGGGGGCAATAAAACGAAGTATTGAATCGAACGCACAGCGTAAAGTAACCGTACTTAAACCAAATCAAATTAGTGATTTAGGAAAATACAATGTGTTGATTTTATACCAACCGAATGCTCGTTTCAAGTCGGTTTTTGAAACCAATAAAAATTTAGGATTAAATACCTTTATCATCACCGGAAATGCCACCGATTTTGGTTTGTTAAATCAATACCAAACCCTGGTTGATTGCAATATGTCCAATCAAAAGGAAAATTATTTGGCACAATTCAATTCCGATTTCAATGTGTTTGCCGTAGAAAATATCGGGTTTGAAAATTTCCCGCCTTTGGAAAATCCTTTTGGCAATGTTACTTTAAAAGATGGAACTTCGGTTTTGTTAGAATCCCGAGTTCAAGGCATAGAAACAGGTGAGCCACTTTGGGTCTTTTCAGATCAAAAAGGAAAACGTGGCGCACTTTTGCTGGGAGAAAATATTTGGAAATGGCGTGCGCATTCGTATGTCGAACAAAAATCATTTGAAAAGTTTGACCAATTTTTAGACAAAACCATCCAATTTTTAGCGTCTAATGATGGCAGAAAATCGCTTATTGTCAACCACGAACGGTTTTACAATTCAGGCGACAACATCGAAATTACAGCGCAATATTTCAACAAGAATTACGAGTTGGATGAAAAAGCACGTTTGACGATTTCCTTAACCAATACCCAAACGAAACAACACAAACAATACGATTTGGTGCGGAGTTCGAACAGTTTTAAAGTCAATTTAGACGGACTCACTCCGGGGAAATATGCCTTTAATGTGAAGGAACTCAATTCCAATTCCACGTATTCGGGTAGTTTTGAAGTATTGGATTTTGATATTGAAAAGCAATTTGTCAATGCTGATGTAACGAAATTAAAACAATTGGCCAACCATACGCAAGGTACAGCTTATGTTCCCAATCAAGTTGACGAATTGATTAAAAAGTTAGTTGCAGACCCAGCCTACAAAACCATTCAAAAAGAAGTGGTGAAAAAATCTGCATTAATCGATTGGAAACTTTTATTGCTAGTAATCACCGGATTATTTGCTGCTGAATGGTTTATTCGCAAATACAACGGCATGTTGTAATCCTATTTTTTTTGGTATTGTTTTTTGTGTAAGATATCGGTAGTAAGCTGATAGTAAGCAATGGTTTCTTTTACCAATTTTTCATCCACTTTTTGCACGGGAACTTCTTCGTAATTCAATTGAAATTCAGGGGCAACACCTTCCACAGGTTGTAATTTTAAATCAAATTGTTTCACCTTTTGTTTGGGTGAAATTATGGTTAAACGATTGTTCTTTATTAAGCCCAAATCTTGATAAGTTGCAATTAAAGCGCGCTCTTTATAATTGGGAGCAAAAACGTCTTGTCCGATAAATTTGCTAGGATATTTGAAATGAAGAAGTCCCAAAACAGTTGGCATTAAATCGATTTGAGAAATCAATTTGGTAACTTTTTGAGGCTGAATAAACCCAGGCGCATAGACCATAGCCGGAATACGGTATTTGTTTAAAGGCAGTTCTGTCTTACCCGAACTTGATGCACAATGGTCAGCGACAATCACAAAAACGGTATTGTTAAACCACGGTTGTTTTTCTGCCATTTTAAAAAATTGATGCAACGCATAATCGGTATATTTTACGCCGCCTTCACGGGATTTGGAATGACTGTCGATGTCGATTTTTCCTTCGGGATACGTAAACGGTCGGTGGTTGCTTACGGTCATCCAATGGTTGAAAAACGGTTTGCCCGATTTCGCTTCTTGGTTCATCGTAGCAATTGCTTTTTTGGCCATGTCTTCATCGCATACGCCCCAAATATTAGAAAACGTGATTTCTTCGGGGGTAAAAGCCTTTTTATCAATGATACCATAGCCATTTCCGCCAAAGAAATCCTGCATATTGTCAAAATACGCATCACCGCCGTATAAATAGTTGACGTTATAGCCTTTAGAATTAAAAATACTTCCCGTGCTGAATTTGTTTTTGTTGTCTTTTCGTTTCACCACACTTTCTCCAGGGGAAGGTGGTAGGCATAAAGTTACCGATTCCAAGCCGCGAACGGTTCGGTTACCCACTGCATACAAATTGGTAAAAAACATTGATTTCTCACTCAATTCGTCTAAAAAAGGAGTAATGTTTTGTGTATTGCCATAGTGTTGCATAAAGTCAGCACTAAAACTTTCAATGGTGATTAAAACAACATTTTTTTTCAATTCTGTGGAGTCTGAAGCCACATTTCTGAAAACGCCAGGTTCCAAATTCTCGATTTGTTGTTGCATCAATGCTAACGCTTCTTGATCGGGTAAAGTTTGGTAGAACTTTTTGAAATCCAATTCACTATTCATAAAAGCACCATAAAACTTATAGAGTCCGTTGGCTTGCAATTCATTCGTAAACACATTGTCAGAGTTCTCTAATTTGGCCAAACGGGGAATCGTAAATAAGGACACTCCAAAAAGTGCCAAATACAATCCGCCGGAAACCAATTGTGTTTTGGTATCGGGTAATTTTTCCAAATAGCCTTTGGATTGTTTTACCACATAATAAGTCGCTAAAAAAGCAAGAATTCCGACACCTGAAAACAATGGAATTACGGGGTAGGATTCCATAATATTACCGATGACTTCATTGGTGTACACCAAATAATCTACAGCAATAAAGTTGTACCGTACGCCAAATTCATTCCAGAAAAAGAATTCACTGATGGCATTTTGAATGATCAACAATACAAATAGGAATAGGGTGAAAGCATACAGTGCCAATCGGATTTTTTTTCGGTATTGGGGTAAAAATAATAAAAGCGCAAAAAGAACGGTTTTTAATCCTACAAAAGCCAATCCGATTTCAGGTAAAGAACCGCCGTACTCGGATAAAATTGATTTTCCAGAAGCTACATAAATAAGCAAAGCAAGCCAAAATCCTAAAATCAGATACCCTTTCGGCTTGTCAAATTTTTGATTGGATAGGGTCAGTAAATACAGCCATAAAAATCCTGAAGCCACTGCAAAAACCAGTGCATCCGAGCAAAATCCTAAGAAGAAAATCTTTAAATAATCGGTAAAACTAAAATGCGATTGGGTTATAGGATGCAAAAGCAACACGATTCGCAATACAATGCTAACAACTAAGAACAAACGAAGTAAGGAATAGAACGGTGCTTTTTTGCTAAAAAAATTCATACAGTTATGGTTTACTGCAAATTTAACAAAACCATAGGGTACAATTAGCATTCAAGATTAATATTTACTTAATTCATATGGACAATTTCGCATGGATATAAAAGGATATGTACCTTTGTTTAAAATAAGTGTGGTATGCGCATTTTAATTGTTGAAGACGAAATCGGAATTGCTTCTTTTTTGCAACAAGGTTTAGAAGAAGAGGGGTTTGCCGTTGTTCATGCACAAAACGGACAACTCGGATTGGAGAAAGCACTTTCTGAAAAATTTGATTTGATTCTTTTGGATTGGATGTTGCCCAAATTGTCGGGTATAGAAGTCTGTAAAGCTATTCGCGAAAAAGGAAGTCTTACCCCAATTTTATTTTTGACAGCTAAAGATACACTGCAAGAAACTTTAGAAGGATTCCAAGCGGGTGCCAATGATTATATCAAAAAACCATTCAGCTTTGAAGAATTACTAGAACGTATCAAAGTCCATTTTCGCAATTCTCAACAACAGACGGTTTTAGAATTAGGCTCCATTCGTATTGAACCCGAACGCTATAAAGTTTTTCAAGAAGGCGAAGAGATTGCATTAACCCAACGTGAATTTGAATTACTTCATTTTTTAGTTAAAAATAAAGGTAAAGTGTGTTCGCGCAACCAAATCATCGAAGAAGTTTGGAATATTCATTTTGAATACGATACCGGAGTCATTGACGTTTTTATGAATGCACTTCGAAAAAAGCTACATTTGTCGAAAGATAACGAATCCATCAAAACCGTTCGTGGTGTTGGATACATGGCCGAATAATATGAATCAACATACCGAAACTGCCGTAAAAACCACCTATTTCAGCATTGCTGGCAATACTACGTTGGCTTTAATCAAAGGCTTGGCCGGAATTTTCGGGAATTCATACGCCTTAATAGCAGATGCTATAGAATCCACTACGGATATTTTTGCATCGTTGCTGGTGTTGCTCGGACTCAAGTACGCGAGTCGGCCCGCCGATGAAAATCATCCTTACGGTCATGGACGAATCGAACCCTTGGTTACGTTTATTGTAGTGGCTTTTTTGGTGATATCAGCGTCCATTATTGCTTATGAAAGCATTGATAATATTAGTACTCCCCATGCTTTACCCAAGCCTTTTACCTTGTTTATACTTGGAGCAATCATCATTTGGAAAGAAATTTCGTTCCGTATTGTTTTAAAGAAAAGCAAAGAAACCCACAGTTCGTCTTTAAAGGCTGATGCTTGGCACCATCGAAGTGATGCCATTACTTCTGTAGCCGCGTTTATTGGGATAAGTATTGCGCTTTACATGGGTCCAGGTTATGAAGCTGCCGACGATTGGGCGGCATTGTTTGCTTCGGGTTTTATCTTATACAACAGTTATTTGATTTTCCGTCCCGCTTTGGGCGAAATCATGGACGAACATTTTTACGATGATTTGGTGGAAGAAATTCGCATTGAATCACAAAAAGTTCCCGGAATTTTAGATACAGAAAAATGTTTTATTCGCAAAGCCGGAATGAAATACCATGTGGATTTACACGCTATTGTGAATGGGGATTTAACGGTGAAACAAGGCCATGACATTGCCCATTTATTGAAAGATACTTTGCGAAATGAAATTCCGCAACTCGGTCATGTGTTAATTCATATCGAACCCCACAACGACGACCACCATGTTTAACCGTCCGATAAAAAACAGGATTGCCTTATACTATATTCTCACCACGGGAATACTGGTATTTGTGGCTTTTTTTGTGATTTATAACATGGTCAAATTTAGTGTTTACCAACACGTCGATACCGATATTGATTCGGAAGTACAAAAGCACATGACTGAAATTTCGGTTCATTACGGCGAAATAAAAATTGTACACGAAGAAGAATGGAGGGAACGGGAGCACAATACCTTGGATGTAAATCCGGTATTTGTTCAATTTACCGATGTCAACGGGAGAATATTCGAGAAATCACCCAACCTAAAAAACCACACCATCACACTGAATAAAAATGTCGAAGACCGCGTGTTGTTTGACAGTCAGTTGGACCATCACAAAATTCGACAAATCCAAATGCCTATTTTTGAAAATGATGATAAAATTGGATATCTCATTGTGGCCATGTCGCTTGAAGACGCCATGTTGGTGATGAATAATTTGCTTTTTGTTCTTGAAATTGCTTATCCCACGATTCTTTTATTGTTATTTCTTATTGCTCGTTATATCGCTGGTCGCAGCATTCGTCCCATTCAAAATGTTATTGCTACATCGGATACCATTTCAAAAGATAATTTGAATGCCCGTATTCAATTGCCGCAGAATAAGGATGAGATTTATATTCTGACCCAAACCATCAATAATTTGTTGGATCGAATAGAAAATGCGGTGGAGCGGGAAAAGCAGTTTACATCGGATGCTTCGCATGAATTACGAACACCTTTAGCGGTGATTAAAGGAACTTTGGAAGTTTTATCCCGAAAACCCCGAACGGTTGACGAATACAATCAGAAAATTGCCTATTGTATTCAAGAAGTGGATCGCATCAATAAAATGGTGGATCAATTGTTGTTGTTGGCCCGATTGGAAAATCAAAAGCAATCCTTGAATCTTCAGAAAATAAGTTTGAATAACGCCATAAGTGAGTGTTTGTCACGCTTTGACGAACGGATTTTGTCTCGAAAAATTCAAATCAAAGAACATTACTCCCAAAATATTGAAGTCGTTTCCGATTTTTATTTTCTGTCTATCATTTTGAATAATATTATTTCGAATGCCTTGAAATACACGCCAGAAGGAGGAGAAGTTTCGTTTTATATGCAAACCCAACCCCAAGAAATTCATCTCATAATTCAAGATAATGGAATGGGCATTGCCGCCGACGAACTGCAGAAAATTTTCAATTCGTTTTACCGAACAAAATCGACCTTGGATTTAATTGAAATTAAGGGCAACGGTCTGGGGTTATCCATTGTAAAACGATTGTCTGATGTGTTGGGGATTCAAGTAATTGTGGATTCTACAGTGAACCAAGGTACTCGATTTTGCTTGGTTTTTCCTGTCGAAAATTAAGCCTATCTTAAACAAATCCAAAAATTGCTTTCCTACTTTTGTAGTATAAAATAGTAGCCATGCTCCAAAAGATTATTGCCTTTAGCTTAAAAAACAAGTTAATCGTTTTGTTGTTCACCGCCTTAGTACTAGGCTTCGGAATATTCTCTGTTTTTCAAATTTCAATCGGTGCGGTTCCTGATGTAACCAACAACCAAGTCCAAGTAATTACCACTTCACGTAATCTTTCAACCCAAGATATCGAGCAGTTTATAACGTATCCCGTCGAAATAGAAATGGCGAATTTACCAGGAGTGAAGGAAATTCGTTCCGTTTCAAAATTCGGTCTTTCTGTGGTAACCATCGTTTTTGAAGATGATTTGGGGACCTATTTACCGCGTCAATTGATCGCTGAAAAAATCAAAGCCGCTTCTGAAAACATACCACCCGGATTTGGAACTCCACAAATGGGTCCGATTACGACAGGTTTGGGAGAGATTTACCAATATACATTAGAAGTTAAACCGGCTTATCAAGACTTGTATGATGCCACCGATTTACGAACCCTTCAAGATTGGACGGTTAAACGCCAACTTTCGGGAATTAAAGGCGTAGTTGAAATCAATACCTGGGGCGGTTATTTGAAACAATATGAAGTCGCCATCAATACATCCAAGTTGAAAGCCATGAACATTTCCACTGCAGAGGTTTTTATGGCAATGGAAAAAAACAACAGTATTGCGGGTGGTTCCTATATTGAAAAAGTAAACCAAAGTTATTTTATTCGTGGCGAAGGGAAAGTGAGTTCGCTTGAAGATATTGGAAATATTGTGGTAGCCAACAAAAACGGATTGCCCATCTATGTTAATGATGTAGCGCAAGTTCGTTTTGGTAGTGCCAATCGTTTTGGTGCCATTACAGGTAATGGTCAAGGTGAAAAAGTGATGGGACAAATCATGATGTTAAAAGGAGGAAACTCCAAACAAGTGATCCATGATGTTAAAACCCGAGTGGCCGAAATTCAAAAAACCTTACCGAAAGGCGTCTATATCAATCCGGTTTTGGAACGTTCCGAATTGGTGGGAAAAACAACCTTTACAGTAGCTGAAAACCTCATTTTAGGTTGTTTGATTGTCATCTTTGTAGTGGTTTTATTGCTTGGCAATTGGCGTTCGGGATTGGTGGTCGCTTCGGTGATTCCACTTTGTTTGTTGTTTGCCATTTCGTTCATGAATATTTTTAACATCGATGCCAACTTGATGAGTTTGGGTGCTATTGACTTCGGAATTATCATTGACGGAGCCGTAATTATCGTGGAATTTATTGCTTTCCAAATTGCGCACAAAGCCAAACATTTAAATCATTTATCAAAATCAGAACGCCAAATTCAGATAGACGAAATCACGTTCAAAAGTGCTTCAAAGATGATGAATTCAGCCGTATTCGGTCAGTTAATCATCTTGATTGTTTTTATTCCGATTTTATCCTTATCGGGTGTTGAAGGGAAAATGTTCAAACCAATGGCGATGACGTTTAGTTTTGCCTTAGTGGGCGCTATGCTGTTTTGTTTTACGTATGTTCCTGTGGTTTCTTCCTTATTTTTAAAAGCAAAAGAAGAACGTACGGATACTTTTTCAGTGCGCTTGATCAACAAATTAAATGCCCTATACCGCCCAATTATCGAATGGGCTTTGAAGAATACCCGAAAAGTAATGTACAGTGCTGGGGCTTTGTTAGTGCTTGCTATTGCATTATTTACAACCATGGGTGGGGAATTTATTCCGACCCTAGATGAAGGCGATTTCGTGATTCAGCCTGTATTAAAAACCGGAACGTCGTTATCCAAAACCATAAAAATTACCACCCAAATTGAGAATACAATTTTGAAAAATTTTCCAGAAGTGCAACAAGTGGTGAGTCGGATTGGTGCTGCAGAGGTGCCCACCGACCCGATGAGTATGGAGGAAAGTGACATTATTGTCAAATTAAAACCAAAAGGGGAGTGGACCTCTGCATCGACAAAAGATGAATTGGCCGATAAAATCAAAGAAGCTGTCGAAAAGCAAATACCGAATATTGAAATTGAATTTACTCAACCCATCGAAATGCGTTTCAACGAATTGATTTCGGGAACGCGAAGTGATGTAGCGATTAAGATTTTCGGGGAAGATTTGAATGTTTTGGCAAAAAGAGCTGCACAAATTAAGAATGCTATTAAAGATGTCGAAGGCGCTTCGGATATTATCGTTGAAAAAACAGAAGGATTGCCACAAATGTCGGTGCAGTTTGATCGCACAAAAATTGCACGTTATGGTTTAAATACAGCCGATTTGAATGAGATGATTGCCCTCGGATTTGCGGGTGCAACTGTGGGAACCGTATTCGAAGGCGAAAAACGATTTGATATGGTTATCCGTTTGGACAAAGACAAACGTCAGAATATTGATGATTTGCGAAATCTATATGTAACCACTCCGCGTGGTGAGCCAATTCCTTTGTATCAATTGGCAAAAATTGAATATACCGAAGGTCCGGCAAAAATCTCAAGAGACAATACCCACCGACGAATTGTGGTGGGAATCAATGTTAGAAACCGCGACATGCAAAGTGTGGTGGATGATGTGCAAAAGATTATCAACGAAAAAATCAAGTTACCCCAAGGGTATTATATTACGTATGGCGGCCAGTTTGAAAACTTGCAAAGTGCCAAAGCCCGCTTGATGATTGCTGTGCCTATCGCTTTATTCCTCATTTTTGTCTTATTGTATTTTGCTTTTCAATCCGTAAAAGAAGCATTAATGGTGTATTCAGCTATTCCATTATCAGCCGTAGGAGGAATATTATTTTTATGGTTACGGGATTTACCGTTTAGTATTTCGGCAGGAGTAGGGTTTATTGCTTTGTTCGGAATTGCGGTATTAAATGGAATTGTGTTGATTGAACATTTTAAAGAATTAAAACACGAAGGCATGACCGATATCGATGAATTAATCAAAAAAGGAACTACTGACCGTTTACGTCCTGTGTTGTTAACGGCATCAGCGGCCGCATTAGGGTTTTTGCCTATGGCGATTTCCGGTTCGGCAGGAGCAGAGGTGCAACGTCCGTTGGCAACCGTAGTGATTGGTGGTTTGTTTACGGCAACACTGTTAACGATGATTGTTTTACCAGTGTTGTATAAACTTTTGGATTCCAAAGAAGGGAAAAAAGCCAAATTTAAAATCAATGCAACAGTTGTTGTTTTCGGTTTCTTATTCAGTAGCTTGGGAACTTTTGCCCAACAAAAAAATACGGAATTGGAAAGTTTAATTCAAAAAGCAACCGAAAATAATCTGGGAATTAAAGCGGCCAATACCGGAATTGAAAAGGCGAAAGCTGCTCAAGGAACGGCCTATTCCATAGATAAAACCAGTATTTACTATGGCTATGATCAGAATAATTTGGCTTTGAATAATTTGCCACTAAAAGTAGTGGGTGTCCAACAGAAATTTAGTTTTCCAACGGTATACAGCGCTCAAAAGAAATTGCTTCGTGCTGAATATGAGCGAGAAAAAGCAGGATTGGAGTTGCAAAAGTTGCAGCTATCTCAAGAAGTCGCCCAATTATACAATACGATTGTATATTTGAACCATCAAAAACAAATGTATCGTTATCTCGATAGTTTGTACCAAAATTTTTCCAAAGCCAGTGGTAGAAAGTTTGAATTGGGAGAAAGCAATTATTTGGAAAAAATTACGGCCCAGAGTAAGTTTCGCCAAATTCATACCCAACTCGAGCAATTGGATTTGGATTTGGAAGCCGCTTATGCTCGTTTAGCTGCCTTCATTCAGGATAAAGAAAAACCTATTCTTCAAACCCAAAAATTAGAACCGGTAATTGCCTTAGATTATAGTTCAAACAAACAAGCCTATGAGTCTTATTTTCAGTCCATAAGTAAAGTAAACGACCAAAATGTGTATTTGCAAAAGCAAGGTTGGTTACCCGATATCAATTTGGAATATTTTCAAGGAAAAAATAACGGTTTATCGACTTCACTTTATGGTTTTCAAGTCGGATTAGGAGTTCCTTTGTTTTATGGTTCGTTTCAAGCCAAGAATAAAGTGGCAAAATTGGAGCAACAACGTTGGGAATCCCAGAAGCAGAATGAACTCAAACGATTAGAACAATCGATTATCGCTCGAAAAAAAGAATTAGATAAATATCAAAAAACCATGCAGTATTACCAGGAAACGGGTAATCAATTGGCCAACGAAATTATCAAAGTGGCCGAGATGAGTTATAAGCATGGTGAAATTGATTTTTTTCAATACATTCTCAGTTTAGAAAATGCCACAGGAATCCGGGCTGAATACCTAAATGCTGTTTACCAATACAATGCCCTTCACTATCAATTAATTTATTTGACACTTCAATAAGATGAAAAAATATATTGCATTATCGTTAAGTTTACTTGTTTTAAGTTGTAAAAATGAACCCGCAACCGCACCAGAATCTTCGGCTGATACTGGATATGTAACGGTTACCAAAGCCCAATTTGAAAATATGGGAATGGCAATGGGAACGCCTGTTGCGATGGACTTTGATGTGGCTGTAAAAGCCTCAGGACGCATTGATGTTCCACCTAAAAATAGAGCCAAAATCACCACGTTCATCTCGGGTTTTGTAAAGAGTTCGAACCTACTCATCGGTGATAAAGTGGCAAAAGGACAAGCACTACTTACCATTGAAAGTCCGGAAGTCGTGGATATGCAAAAAGACTATTTGACCATTGCCCGTCAATTGGAATATTTAAAATCGGAATATACACGTCAAAAGACCTTGTATGACGAGAAAATCACGTCGCAAAAGAATTATTTAAAGGCGGACAGTGATTATAAAACCGCATTAGGTCAATACCAATCGTTACGTCAAAAGTTATTGATGTTGACTATTAATCCAGGTCAAGTTGAAAAGGGAAAAATTGCGTCAACAATTACGTTATATGCGCCTATTTCTGGGGATATCACTACTGTCAATGCCGCTGTGGGTATGGCTGTAAATCCCTCAGAAATGTTAATGGAAATTGTGGATAATAAAGAATTACACATCGAGTTAAGTGTTTTTGAAAAAGACATTTTAAAAGTAAAAGAAAATCAATTGATCAAATTTACAGTACCCGAAGCTTCTAAAGAAGTTTTTGAAGGCGAGGTGCATTTGATTGGTAAGTCTATTGAAGGAACCGACCGTACCACCAATGTTCATGGGCATTTGGATGAAAAAGTAAAGCAAAAATTATTGACCGGAATGTTTATTGAAGCCAATATTGTGGTGGATCGAAAAAAAGGGTATGCGGTACCAAAAGATGCTTTAGGTAAAGAAAATGATAAATATTTCGTACTTTTATTTCACCATGAAGATGGTAAAGGAATTCATTTTACTAAAGTTCCTGTTGTTGTTGGCGCTTCTTCCGATGATTTTGAAGAGATTGCTGTGGATGGAAAAATTAAACCCGATTCCAAAGTATTGCTCAAAGGAGTATTTGATTTAATCAATTAGTTATGGATATTTCCCGATTACAAGCACAATTACAAGTCGAAGTCGATACGGCTTTTTTATACCACAGTATAGCCGCTATTCAAGAAGATCAAAGTTTGTTTCGGGTTTTAGAAGCATTAGCAAAAATTGAAGAAGGACATGCGCAACACATGTTGGGTGAACTACAAAAAGTGAGTCCGAACTACAAAATGCCCAATCCGTCCCGAAGAGCCAAATTGCAATTGCGGTTGGGAAAATTTTTTGGGTACAGTTCGATTATCAGTAGTTTGGCAAGTGTTGAAAAACAATTTGCAGTCAATACGATTCGTAACAAACGAAAACAAGGTGAGGAAATATCGGGATTTGAACACAATCACTTAAAAATTATAGAGGCTGTAAATTCGAACCAAGCCTTAAATGTTTCGGGCGGATTTTTATCCAAGTTTGAGAGTCGACACAAATCAGTAGGAGGAAATGCTTTGCGTGCTGCGGTTTTGGGAGCGAATGATGGTTTGGTGTCCAATATGAGTTTGGTAATGGGAGTCGCTGGTGCAGCCGCACAAAACAATACTATTTTGTTAACTGGTACGGCCGGACTATTGGCGGGTGCGATTTCAATGGCTTTGGGCGAATGGTTGTCCGTGCAGAGTTCGCGTGAATTACATCAACGTCAAATCGATTTGGAAATGGCGGAATTGGAAGCGTCTCCAGAAGAAGAGAAAAAAGAACTCATATTATTATACCAAGCCAAAGGATTGTCAGAGAGTGAAGCTAAAAATTTGGCGGATAAAGCCTTTGAATCTAAAGAATCAGCTATCGATACTTTAATTGTAGAAGAATTGGGAATTGATAAAGAGGAATTAGGAGGTTCCGCTTGGGAAGCTGCCATTACATCCTTTTTATTGTTTTCTATCGGAGCGATTATTCCCCTTTTTCCATTTTTCTTTTTATCGGGGTTTCCTGCAATTTTGGTAAGTTTGGCGGCTAGTGTATTCGGCTTGTTTACGATTGGCGCATCCATCACTTTATTTACAGGGAAGTCCATTTGGTATTCCGGTTTTCGACAAATTGGATTTGGATTGGCTGCCGCTGCCGTAACCTATGGCATTGGTTCGCTGATTGGTGTACAATTAGAAAGTTAATAATTAATAAACAAACAAAGCGTATGAATGATGCACATTTACACATGGTGGTAAATCATTTTCCCATCATCGGAATTATTTTAGGATTTATTGTTTTGGTTGGCGGAATTGTTTTAAAAAATAAGACGATACAGAATACAGCCTACTTTTTATTCATTATTGGAGCAATTGCAACTTTAGCCAGTATGGCTACAGGAGAAGGTGCTGAAGAAATGGTTGAGGAATTACCTGGTATTGGACATGAAATCATCCACGAGCATGAGGAAATTGCAGAAAAACTAGCTTTGGTTTTATATGCCCTTGGTTTGGTCTCCATTGTAGGATGGTATTTGAATGTGAAAGAAAATACTAAAGCAAAATGGGTAACCATTGCGGCTTTGGTAGTATCGATAGCAGGAGTTCTTTTAGGAAAAGCTACAGGAACAAGTGGGGGAGAAATTCGCCACACTGAAATTCGAAATGAAGGCAATACAGCTTCGCCTACTTCAGTGGAAAAACATGATGATGAAGACTAGATAAAAAATAAATAAAAAACCGGAGCATTGTACTCCGGTTTTTTTATGGGTTTTCAAAAAGTTGGACCTGACTTTTCAAGCGTTCAATTAACATATTCATCATACGTTTGTTCAGGTTGGAGGAATTAAGGATGTACTCTTGGTATTCTTGTACTGTAAATAATCCAATTACCATTCCTTTCAGTGAATTACGGAATTTTATATCCCTTTGTATCACATTTTCGATATAGGCCATTTTCTTGTCGGGGCCTAATGTAAAGAAAACGCTTTTCTGTTTGACAGCATAATTCCGAAACACTTCAATGAACAAATCGTTTTGCAATTTCAGAATAGGGCGGAGGGTTTGATTTTGAAAAACTTCCTCGGAAGAAGAATTAGGGTTGATGGTGCCAATAGCATTGCCTCGCAATTCCATTAGACTGGGGTCTCTCGGTTCCATTTTTCTTTTAAAGGTATAAAAAAAGCCCCTGCAAATTGCAGAGGCTTTGTTATAGTTATGAATACTTCGTTGTTAATTATTTAACACGGAAAGTAACACGTCTTACTAATTTTCTAGCACCATCAGAGTTTGGATCTACCGAAGTGTCTTCACCTTGAGTGACAACAGTCATACGGTCTGCAGCGATTCCCGCTTTCACTAAGATAGCTTTCACTGCTTCTGCTCGTTTGTTGGCTAAGTTATTGTTGAATGCACTTGAACCAACTTCATCAGCATGTCCGATAATTTCAATTTTAGTATTCGGGAAATTTCTCAAATAGGTCAACATAAAGTCGATGCCTTCTGTAGAAACATTGGTTGGTGTCGATTTATTAGTATCGAAATAAGTAGTTACATAACCTTCATTGATTAATTTCGTAACCATATCTTCATTAGACTGTTGTTTAACTTCTTTAGTAGTTTTATCGACATAACGTTCTAACTCATCTGGCACACCGTTACGATTGATATCAACCATTTTACCTCTTGTATCAACAGCAACACCCGCAACTGAATTGTTTTCTTGATCTAGATAATCTGGAACTCCGTCTTTGTCGGTATCGTTCATTAAAGTTTCCATATCGTCGATACGTTTGCCCAATGCTTCGATTTCATCCGATTTTTTGTCGCGAATTACAGCCCAGTCACCATGTATGTCATTTGGTCCAAAAGAATACGATAGACCTAATGAACCTGTGATTAATTGACCGTTTAAGTTGTTGGTAATTTCAGAATACGACCCATCCCAATTGAAGTGTTGACGGTAATTGTTTTGAACGGAAACATCTAACATTACAGCTAATTTTTGGGTAATTCTAAATTGTGGTGTAACACCAATTACTAAACCACCATTCCATTCCGTAACACCATTGTTATGATCATTTTCAAAAACATTCGCTGTTTTTGAAGTCATTGCATCAATTTTAATACCTCCATGAGCCAATAAACCAAAACGGTTTAAGTTCTCTTGAATTCCTAATAATCGAGATAAATTAACAACACCTTCTAAACCTACACCAAATTGTTGCATTTCAAAAGGTTTACTTCCGTTGTCTTTAATGTTTTTTAAATTGTCATAATGTAAAGAACCTCTAAATCCAAAATTAGGACTTAACATATAACGACCTGACAATGAAAAACTATTGGCTTGTGGTTTGCCCAAAAAAGCACCTGGATCGCTCGAAAAATATCCAACTGCATAAGGTTTAACACCCTTGGCTTGACCAACGGTTGCCTCAATAGTCCACTTGTTAAATTCAGATGTTGCGGTTGTGTCTTTTACTTCTTCTTTTTTCTGAGCCTGAAGTGCTACAGATGAAGCCATTAAAAGCGACAACAAAGTAATTTTCTTCATATTAGAATTTAGTTAAATTTATACTTTGTGTTGCAAATATAATTGTTTGCAGGTTATTAGCAAGTAAATGTGTTAAAAGATTCTTTATTTTTACAAACAATTTCATTAACAAAAATAAGTTTTTTCTTACTTTGTGTTTTTGATTGCTCCTAATTTAAAAATATACTACATGCGTTTTCATACTAGAAAATGGGTTAAACCCGAAGATTTAAATCCGAACAGCACATTGTTTGGGGGACGTTTATTGGCTTGGATAGATGAAGAAGTGGCTCTGTATGCCATTATTCAATTGGAAACACCTCGAGTAGTGACAAAACACATGTCGGAAATTAATTTCAGAAGTTCGGCCAAACAAGGAGATATAATAGAAATTGGTATCGATGTAGTGAAATTCGGTACAACTTCCCTTACGTTAATGTGTGAAGTGCGCAATATGATGACCCGTGAAACGATAATCTCCATTGATGTGATTACCATGGTAGGCGTGGATGAAAATGGAAAGCCCAAAGCCCACGGTAAAACCAAAATTGAGTATGTTAGTGATCGATTAAATAAAAAAGATTAAATTTCTGATTTAGTATCGGTTGCTAATTCAAAAATCTCTAAATCAAAGTAGGGTACAGCCGCCAATATATGATCAAAAATATCCGCCATTATGTATTCATACTGTTCAAAACGTTGGTCTTTTGAAAAGGCATAAATTTCCAAGGGCATACCATGTGGAGTGGGTTGCAATTGGCGGCATAACAAAATCATGTCTTTGTTTATTCCTGGGTGTTGTTCCAAATAGCCTGTAATATATTTTCTAAACAATCCGAAATTGGTCAAATTTCGACCGTTCACCAAAAGTGACTTGTCTATACTGTGCAATTGATTGTATTCCGAAACCTCTTGTTGTCGTTGGTCGATATAGTTCGAAATAAGCTGAATACGTTTGAGTTTATACAATTCGTCATCGTTTAGAAAACGTATGCTTTTGGACTTGATAAGTATAGAGCGCTTAATACGTCGGCCATCAGAATCCAGCATTCCGCGCCAATTGCGGAAAGAATCGGAAATTAAACTGTAGGTAGGAATTGTAGTAGTGGTATTATCAAAATTTCTCACTTTTACTGTGGCCAAATTGATTTCAATTACATCCCCGTCAGCACCAAATTTGTCAAAAGTAATCCAGTCTCCAATGCGGACCATATCGTTCAAAGCCACTTGAACACTGGCTACAAAACCCAAAATGGTATCTCTAAAAATCAAAATTACAAAAGCCGAAACGGCTCCTAGTGTTCCTAATAAGGCATTAGTGGAAATGTCGAATATTTTTGAAATGATAATTCCAATCCCAAAAATCCACAACATAATCATGATGACTTGGATAAAGCTATCGATAGGTTTGTCACTATACTTGGGTTTTTCCTTCATGTAATCCCTTATGGATTTTAATATACTTCGAATAATCCACAAAGTGAGTACAACAATGTATATACCAACTACTTTACCGAAAAAAGCTTCCCAATAGACATAATTTTCTAATATGACAGGAACCGATTTGTAAATAAATAAGAACGGAATGAGGTAAGAAATGTATTTAGCCGTTTTATTACTGACCAATAAGTCATCGAAATTGGTTCGGGTTTTCTTAGCAATGACTGCCATAAACGTCACTAAAACCAGTCGAAACAGCATATAAATTAGGTAGGCTAAAACAATCATTTGAATCATATTGACCAATAAACTGGAATATGACGCAACTGTATCTCCTAATCCAATTTTACGGAGCAGGGGGTATAGCCAACCAAATAAACTTTCTAGTTTTTGATGCATATTAGAAATATTTTTTTTCCATGACAAAGGTTCCAAAGGGGAGCAATGACGCTATTTGAATCCAACCCAAATCACGCCATGTCCATTGTTGTTGAGTTTTAATTGCAAAGGCTAAGTATACATAGGCAATGAACAAAAGCCCGTGTGTCATACCAATGGGAAAAAGTAGGGTCTTATATAGCGTTAAATCATTTGGTTTTACAATGAGCATGTTGGCAAATAAAACCAAATAGGAAATGCCTTCTAAAAAAGCAATGGATCGAAAAAGTCGGGTCATCTGTTTTGGGTTTATGCAAAATTAGGAATCACGATTTAGATTTAACCTAAAATAACTTTAAAATTGTTTACAAATTCAGGATATATTTTTTGTTAAAAATTAGGTTGCCACTCTTTTTTAAACTTATTTTTGCAAAATTTCATTTTTGAATGTTGGATCAACAATTATTTGACGAATTAGAGGATCGAAAGGAACTTTACGATTACCAATTACGGGACATCGATAAAATTTTCGAGCGATTGGATAACGCGCCTTCAAATTATCATTTGTTGTATCAATTGCCTACAGGTGGCGGAAAAACGGTAATCTTTTCTGAAATCACCCGTCGCTATCTTGAAAAACATCAGAAAAAAGTGGTGGTGCTAACCCATCGCATCGAATTGTGCAAGCAAACTTCAAAAATGCTGAATACATTTCGAGTTAAAAACAAAGTCATCAATAGCGATATCAAAGAATTGCCTGATCAAGAAGAGTATTCTTGTTTTGTGGCCATGGTTGAGACCTTAAAAAATCGCTTAAACGATAAAAAATTAGCCATTCACGATGTGGGTTTAGTGATTGTCGATGAAGCGCATTTTAATTCCTTTCGCAAATTATTCAGTGCATTTAAAGATACCTTTATTTTAGGAGTTACCGCAACACCTTTGAGTTCGAATGTAAAATTACCCATGTATCAAAATTACAATGAATTGATCGTAGGGGATACCATTCAAAATTTAATAGATCAAAAATACTTAGCCAAAGCGACAACCTATAGTTACAATGTGGGGCTGACTTCTTTGAAAGTGGGAATCAATGGCGACTATACCGTAAAGTCATCCGATGAATTGTATTCCAACTTGATGATGCAGGAGAAATTGTTGCATGCCTACATGGAAAAATCAATGGGTAAAAAAACATTGATTTTCAATAACGGTATCAGCACCTCATTGTATGTGTATGAAACGTTTAAAAAGGCAGGATTGAACATCCGCCATTTGGACAATACAACACCCAATGACGAACGGAAAGAAATTCTGAAATGGTTCAAAAAAACACCGGATGCAATTGTGACTTCGGTAAGTATTTTAACGACAGGATTTGACGAACCCACAGTTGAAAGCATCATTTTGAATCGAGCAACAAAGTCCATCACACTTTATTTTCAAATGATTGGTCGGGGTTCTCGACGTTTGCCCAATAAAGAAGAATTTACGATTATTGATTTGGGAAATAATGCCTTACGTTTTGGCTTGTGGAATAATCCTGTAGATTGGCAACATATATTTAAAGCTCCTGAATTTTATTTGGCTAGTCTCCGCGATGATGCCGAGATAGAAAGCAATTTTAAGTACGAGATGCCGCCTGAATTGCGTAAAAAGTTCAGTAAATCGGTTGACTTTGAATTTGATCTCCATGAAGAATTTAAATTCACCGTAAAAAATAATTTGAAAGCCAAAACGGTCATTGACAAATCGATTGACCAACATGCGCGTATTTGCGTTGAAAATGCAGAGGATCAAATCTCGGCTAAATTTTTAACTAAAGAATTGGCGGATGATATTGAATACCGTGTTCGCCAATATTGTGTTCTATTAGGAAATACTACAAAAAATTATCGCTTGTGGTTAATTGAAGACTACAAAGAAAAGCTAGTTTTAGCTACTTCAAAAAAAATGCGTGAAAAATTGATGGCTGAAGAATAATCTTAAACTACAATTAAAACTAAGATTAAATAAATATATATGATTTATAATTTATATTATGTAAAATAGAAAATAAACAAATCATAACCGTATATTTGAATATTGGCAACCCATACTAATTATACCTAAAAATACCCACTCCCAACATATAGTTTCTTAACTTTGTGTCGTTATTGTTTGAAAACTACTATGAGTAATGCTATTGCACAGCGAATTGCTGATTTTTTAAAGGATTATGAACCGTTCAATTTTTTAGCCTATGATGATTTGGTAAAAATCGCCATGACTGTTCGCGTTCATAATTTAGATAAAAACAAAACGCTATTTCAAATCAATGATGCATTACATGATTCGTTTTATGTGGTAGCGTCAGGAATTATAAATTTAATGGTGGTTTCTGATGCCGATGAAATGCTACTCAATAAATGCCATTCGGGTGATATTTTTGGTTTGCGTCCTTTTTTTGCAAAGAATAATTACCAAATGACCGCCAAAGCCAAAGACGATTGTATTGTGTATGCCATTCCAATTGCAACATTCAAACCGTATGTTTCTCAAAATCAAGAAGTCTTAGATTTTTTACTGGAAAGTTTCGCCACCAATTCCAAAAACCAAGCTGATAAACAAGCCAAAGGTCTTTTGTCAGATACCGTAGCATTCAATGAGAATCAATCAGATATGTTGTATTTTCAAACCTTGAGTTACAATCGTAATCCGTTGAAAGTGAGCGCTACGACTACCATCCGCGATGTCGCGCAATTGATGACTGATAATTTATTGGATAGCGCCTTAATTATCGATCAAGCCTGTCCCATTGGCATTGTTACCGATAAAGATTTTCGCGCCAAAGTAGCTACAGGTCGTATTCCTGTTCTGTCGCTAATTCCCACATTAATGAATGCGCCAGTTATTACGGTTAATGAAAATATCTCCGTGGCAGAAGCCCAATTGGTGATGTTAAAACACGGCGTCACCCATTTGTGTGTAACCTTGGATGGAACCGACAAATCGGAAGTCAAAGGAATCATTTCCGAGCACGATTTGGTGGTTGCGCAAGCCAATAACCCGGGCGTTCTATTGAAAGAAATTAAGAAATCTAATTCGGCTAAAGAACTCAAAATTGTTCGGGATAAATTATACGAAATCATTCAATCGTCTTTAAATAGAACGATTCCGTTGACTCACATTAACAGCATTGCCGGTGAAATTACGTTAGCTATAGTAAAAAGAGCGGTCGAACTTGCAATTTTGGACCTTGGGTCCCCTCCTGCTCGTTATGCTTGGTTGTGCATTGGCAGTCAGGGTCGAAAAGAACAATTGTTGTTAACCGATCAAGATAGTATTCTAATCTTTGAAGATGTCCCAGCGGATAAGTATAGAAACACCAAAGATTACTTTATTCGATTGGCCAAAAAAACCACCGGGACTTTAGAAAAAGTGGGGTATAAAATGTGTTCTCAAAATCATATGGCAAGTAATATGCTTTGGTGTAAGTCGTTGACAGATTGGGTGAAACAGTACAACAACTGGATGAATACTCCAGGTGAAAAATCCAACGAAATCAGTAGCGTATTTTTTGATTACGAAATGGCTATTGGCGAACAAAAATTAGAAGATGCTTTGACGGATGTGATTTTCAAAAATGCCAAAAACAATGTCTTGTTTTTTGATTATTTAGGGAATGATGCTCTTCGTAAACCACCCGCACTAACGTTCTTTAAAAAGTTCAATGTGGAAGAAGAAGGCACGTTTAAAGGAAAATTTGACATTAAAAACCGTGGAATTCTTCCTTTAGTAGATGCTGCTCGATTATTGGTGATTAGCAATTCCATTAAAGGCATAAATAGTACCTATCATCGTTACAAACATCTCGCAATTATTGATCCAAAACATGCTGAAATTTATGTAAACTGTGCCGAAGCCTTTCTAGAGTTGTCCAAATTTAGAACCCTAGAAGGTTTGAAAAATGACGACGATGGACAGTATATTGATTTGGAAGAAATGAGCAAAGTCGACAAAGAAAAATTAAAACACGCGTTACAACCCATGCGTGAATTGGAAGAACTGATTAAAGACAATTATCAACTCACACAATTCTCCTAATATGCTGGATTGGTTAAAAAACATAAACAAAGATTATCCGGAATTTTGGAAAGACTATTTGTCAAAATTTGATAAAAAGTCCAATCGCTATGTCGCCTTTTCATTAGAAACTACCGGACTCAATCCGCGAAAAGATGTAGTGCTTTCCATTGGAGCTATCGGTATCATTAACGATCAAGTGATTGTGGGTGATGTTTTTGAAATTGCGATTCCGCAATATAAATATTTGCATGATAATGGCCTTAATCATGACTTTGGAATGGAAAGTTTGCAGCCCAAGCTCGCCGAACCTGCGGCTATCGAGAATTTTATCAAATTTATCGATAATGCCGTATTAGTTGGACACCGCACTTATTTTGATGTCGAAATGTTGAATGAACTATTAGAAAAATTAGGTTGTGGTCGCTTGCGAAATGAAGCATTGGATATTGAAATCATGTACAAAAAACTGCACGATATTTCGGATAAAAATTTCGCATTAGACGAATTGGCAGCCCATTACAAACTTCCCACGACAGAGCATGTTTCCACAACTGACGATGCCTATAACATCGCCCTCATGTTTCTCAAATTAAAATCAAAATTAGGTTTGCGATAAGTGTTAAAGAATTGATTTTTTGTTATTTTTAGCAAAATTTAATTCATGAAATCGCTATTTGCTGCACTATTCTTTACTGGAATTACAATTTATGCGCAAAATTACGACGAAATTTATCGTCCGCAATTTCACTTCACTCCGTCTGCACATTGGATGAATGACCCCAATGGCTTGGTATATTTTAACGGTAAATTCCACTTATTCTATCAATATTATCCTGAAGCTACAGTTTGGGGTCCGATGCATTGGGGCCATGCTGTGAGTTACGATTTAATGCATTGGGAGCAGCTACCAATCGCTTTATATCCCGATGCTTTGGGTTGGATTTTTTCAGGAAGTGCCGTTATTGATACTCAAAATACCGCTGGATTTGGAAAAAACGCCATGATTGCTATTTTCACGTACCACAACGATGAAATTTGGAAATCAGGTAAAAAAAATACCGAATCGCAAGGAATTGCATACAGTTTGGATGAAGGAAAAACCTGGGTGAAATATGATAAAAATCCGGTACTCAACAATACTGGGGAACAAGATTTTCGGGATCCAAAAGTTTTCTGGAACCTTTCAACACAGCTTTGGAATATGGTATTGGCGGTTGGTGATCATATACGAATTTTTTCGTCCCCCAATTTAAAAGAATGGAAAAAAGAAAGTGATTTTAAACCCGATAATGATCTGCAAAATCTCGGTGTTTGGGAATGTCCCGATTTGTTTCCTATGACAACTTCGGAGGGTATCACAAAATGGGTAATGATCGTTAATCACGGTGATAAATGTCCGAATGGCGGTTCGGGAACACGCTATTTTGTAGGTGATTTCGATGGAAAAACCTTCACTCCTAGTCAGTCTTCTCTTTGGATGGATCACGGCACTGATTTTTATGCAGCCGTCACTTTTTCCAATGTACCCGATAACCAACGTATTCTTTTAGGATGGATGAGTAATTGGCAATATGCCACCAAAGTGCCCACTGAGGTTTGGCGAAGTGCCATGACAGTGCCGCGTCAACTCGAATTGGTCGCTTCAAAAAATCAATTTTTCCTAAAGCAATCCCTATTGCCTGTTTTCCAATACAATCAAAACGAATTGTATAAAGCCATCATTGCCTCTTTGCCTTTTGAGAAAAAGCGATTGGAATTGGAACAAGCTGAAATTTCATTTGCTACTGAGGCATCCGACTTTAGAATCACTCTTTTAAATAGTGCTAAAGAACAATTTCAGATCACTTTTGCCAATGGCGTAATTCAAACGGATCGATCCCAATCGGGACAAGTTGGATTTAGTGCAATTTTTGGTACAAAAATCCAAACCATGGCGGTGCCTGAAAAGATTACTTCCGTTCAAATGCTATTGGATGCATCGTCGATTGAACTGCTTATTAATGACGGGAAATATTCCATGACCAATTTATTTTTCCCTATTCAACCCTATTCGGATATTTCAATCACTTCGAATTCAGTTCAAAAAATCAAAAATTTAACCATCAACGCAATTCCTTCTATTTGGAAAAAATAACTATCACTATGAATTATCGTAAAATATTTTATTGGTCCATTGTCGTGGCCTTGGCCGGATTTCTGTTCGGATTTGATACTGTTGTGATTTCAGGTGCTGACAAACAACTTCAAACCTTATGGAATAGCTCCAATTTATACCATGGTTTGGTGGTCATGTCATCAGCACTTTGGGGAACTGTTGTTGGAGCAGTTTTCGGTTCGTGGCCCACCAATCATTGGGGACGTAAAAAAACATTAGTTGCTATCGGTGTGCTCTTTTTGCTTTCGGCTGTGGGAACTTGTATGGCAAATGATCCCGTTTCTTTTGCGGTATTTCGGTTTTTAGGCGGACTCGGGATTGGAGTCTCTACCATTGCTGCTCCGGCTTATGTCTCTGAAATTGCTCCTGCTGCGAAACGGGGTCAATTGGTTGCCTTGTACCAATTCAATATTGTTTTCGGAATATTGGTCGCTTTCGTTTCTAATTATTTTTTACGCGATATTGGTGAAAATGCATGGCGATGGATGCTCGGAATCCAAGCAATTCCTGCTTTGCTCTATACAATAATGGTTTTGGGTATTCCCGAGAGTCCGAGGTGGCTGTTAGAATATAAAAACGATACTGAAAAAGCAGTGCAAATACTTAAAGCGATTGACCCAACAGTTGATCCTCAGAACAGTATTCATGCCATTTTAAATGAAAAAAAGAATGACCCAACTTCTGAATCTCTATTTTTAAAAACCTATCGCAAACCCCTACTCCTCGCCTTTTTTATCGCTTTTTTCAATCAAGTTTCAGGAATTAACGCATTTTTATATTATGCGCCTCGAATTTTTGAATTGGCGGGTTTAGAACAGTCGGCGTCTTTTTTAAGCAGTATGGGAATTGGATTAATTAATTTAATTTTTACCATTATTGGTGTCGGACTCATTGACAAATATGGGCGAAAAACATTGATGTATGTCGGTTCAATTGGTTATATCATTTCCCTCGGATTAGTAGCCATCGCTTTTGCTTTGGAATGGAAAGGTATGTTGGTGCCGCTTTTCTTTTTTGTCTTTATCGCGGCTCATGCTATCGGACAAGGTGCGGTAATTTGGGTATTCATTTCTGAAATATTTCCCAATAAATTACGCGCTGCGGGACAATCCTTTGGTTCTTCGGTGCATTGGGTTCTAGCGGCCATAATTCCCGCCTTTATGCCTTTTACTATTGAAAAAATTGGAGCAGCTTCTGTGTTTACCTTTTTCTGTATCATGATGATCGGGCAATTGGCTTGGGTATATTTAAAAATGCCCGAAACCAAAGGAAAATCCTTGGAAGATGTTTCGGAAAGTCTAAAAAGTTAGATCATGAAAAAGGTAGTTTGTTTTGGAGAAATATTATGGGATGTTTTGCCAACGGGTGCTATTGCCGGTGGAGCCCCTATGAATGTAGCCATTCGTTTGCAATCGCTGGGGGTTTCTTCCCAAATTATAAGTAGAAAAGGAAATGATTCTTTGGGTGAAGAATTGATTGCTATTCTAGCTAAAAAAGGAGTTTCCACAGCATTAATCCAAACGGATCCCGATTTGAAAACCGGTGAAGTATTGGTTCATTTGGATGAAAAAGGGCATGCTTCCTATGAAATTGTATATCCGGTTGCGTGGGATAAAATTGCTGTTGAAGATGTTGCTATTGAGGCTGTTTGCCAATCGGATGCCTTTGTATTTGGTTCATTGGCCACCCGCGACGAAACGTCAAAAGCAAGTTTGCTCACCTATTTGAAACATGCAAAATACAAAGTGTTTGATGTAAATATTCGTCCGCCGTATTACGACATTGATGCCTTGGCAGCGTTGATGATCCATGCGGATTTATTAAAATTAAATGATGACGAACTCTTTGAAGTTTGTCCTGCATTGGGTTCGGGGCATCATACCCTAGAAGGGCATATACAATTTTTATCGAACTATACGGGGGTCGAAAATATCTGTGTGACTTTAGGTGCGAAAGGTGCGGTGTTTTATACCCAAGAAAAATTTTATTATTCCCCAGGATTTGCAGTTGAAGTTGTGGATACCATTGGTGCAGGAGATAGTTTTCTAGCCGGTTTACTTTCCGTGTTTTTGAATGAAAATAATCCGCAAAAAGCCGTAACTTTCGGTTGTGCTGTTGGCGCATTGGTAGCTGGGAAACAAGGTGCCAATCCTGAGCTGTCCCAACGAGAAATTGAAATATTTATTACGAATCAAAAATGAACATCAAACCCTATTTTATCCTTCTATTCGCTTCTTCATTAATTGCGCAAACAAAAGTGAGTGATTTTGTTGATTATCAAAAATATGACTCCGAAAATAAAATGATTATGTTGGAATCCAACTTTCAAGGAAAAACAGTGTTAATGGGTGATTCTATTACTGAGTTTTGGAAAGTGAATGACCCCCAATTTTTTGAACAAAACCAATTGATTGATCGTGGAATAAGTGGACAAACCACAAGTCAGATGCTATTGCGTTTTCGACAAGATGTTATTGCATTGCAACCTAAATCGGTGGTTATTTTAGCTGGAATTAATGATATTGCCCAAAATGCCGGTCCGATTTCTGTTCCTCAAATTTTTGACAATATTAAATCAATGGTGGATTTAGCAAAAGCGAATAAAATCCAACCCATTCTTTGTTTATTGGTTCCCGCCAATCGATTTCCCTGGCATCCTGAAATTATTCCAACAGAAAAAGTGACTGAATTAAATGCTTTGATTCAAAATTATGCACTTAAAAATGCGCTTCCTTTGGTGGATTATTATACGCCTTTGAAAGATAGTGATTCTGGATTAGCTAAGAAATATGGTGAAGATGGAGTACATCCCAATTTAGAAGGATATAAAGTGATGGAGAAAACACTAATGGCTGTGCTTAAAAAATAAAAAAACTGCCTTCATAAGAAAGCAGTTTTCAACCAATAAACTAAATAAACTAATAACTAAACGCGATCGTTTTTAATTTCTTCAACGATTTCCGGGTTTAATAACGTTGAAATATCACCGAAGTTACTGAAGTCACCTTCTGCGATTTTACGCAATATTCTACGCATAATTTTTCCTGAACGGGTTTTGGGTAAACCGCTCACAAACTGTATTTTATCCAATTTGGCAATCGGGCCAATTTGATCCGAAATTAATTGGTTGATTTCTTTCGCTAAATTTTCACGATTACGGGTCTCTCCTATTTCTTTCAAAATAATAAATCCGTACATCGCATTACCTTTAATGTCATGTGGGAAACCTACAATTGCACTTTCTGCCACTGCGGGATGTTCGTTAATTGCATCTTCAATAGGTGCGGTACCAAGGTTGTGCCCTGAAACAATGATGACATCATCTACCCGACCGGTGATTCGGTAATAGCCCACTTCATCACGTAAAGCTCCATCACCCGTAAAATATTTTCCAGGAAAAGCCGAAAAATAGGTCTCTTTATACCGTTGATGATCGCCCCAAATGGTTCGCGCCATACTTGGCCAAGGGAATTTGATGCACAAACTTCCGGTCACTTGATTGCCTTCAATTTCATTGCGCAATTCATCCATTAATACGGGCTGAATTCCGGGTAAAGGTAAAGACGCATAAGTTGGTTTTGTAGGCGTTACAAAAGGAACGGGTGAAATCATAATTCCTCCGGTTTCGGTTTGCCACCAGGTATCCACTAATGGACAACGTTTACCACCTACATGATCATTGTACCAGTGCCATGCTTCTTCATTAATTGGCTCACCTACTGAACCAATTACTTTTAATGAAGACAATGGATATTTTTGCACGTAATCCAAACTCTCTTTCGCTAACGCACGAATGGCAGTTGGAGCCGTATAAAATTGATTGACTTTGTGTTTTTCTATGACTTCCCAAAAACGACTGAAATTGGGATAGGAAGGAACACCTTCAAAAATCACTGTTGTAGCGCCATTTAATAATGGGCCGTATAAAATGTAAGAGTGACCTGTAATCCAACCTATGTCGGCCGTACACCAATACACATCATTTTCTTCATAATTGAAAATGTTTTTAAACGTGTAAGCGGTATACACCATATATCCTGCAGTCGTATGCAGCATCCCTTTGGGTTTTCCAGTTGACCCCGAAGTGTACAGAATAAATAAGGGATCTTCAGCATCCATGATTTCCGCTACATTATTTGGAATTGCAACATCCAATAAAGGTTGCAACCATAAGTCACGTCCTTCTTTCATGGGGACATTCTGATTGGTGCGACGTGCTACTAATACGGTTTCAATCGTGGGACATTTTTCCAAGGCCTCGTCAACAATACCTTTTAAATTAATGGTTTTATCACCACGATACCCTCCGTCAGAAGTAATCACCATTTTGGCTTCACAATCCTGAATACGTGCCGCAACAGCAGAGGCTGAAAATCCGGCAAACACCACAGAATGGATAGCGCCAATTCGGGCACAAGCCAATACAGCTACTGCCAAATCAGGTATCATCGGAAGGTAAATACAAACGCGATCCCCTTTTTTGATGCCTTGATCCCGAAGTACGTTCGCCATTCGAGCTACACGAGCATATAATTCGTTATAGGAGATATGTTGCGCGGCCTCGTTGGGGTCATTGGGCTCAAAAATGATGGCCGTTTTCTCCCCTCTTTTGGCTAGATGCCGATCTATACAATTTTTGGTAATATTTACTTTAGCATTCACAAACCATTTGAAGTCGGCTTCCTGCATATCGAACTCTAAAACTTTGTCCCATTTTTGGTACCAAGTAAAATTCTCATCCGCGATTCGGTCCCAAAATTTTCGGGGTTCACGAATGGATTTTTTATACATTTTAAAATAATGTTCGAGATTATTTATTTTATAATAACTCATTTCCTTATTTTTTTATTAATCTGATTACAAATCAAAAGTAAAGATAAAAAAGATGCAAAATTGATTTTTGTTGCTAAATTACTATAGCTAATTAAAGCAGGCTTTATTTTCAGCTTATGATTTAATTTACAATAATATTTATTTAAAACTTCCTATTTTACAATGACTTAACACTTCTTCTATTTCAGGAATAATAGCTTCATCATCTATAGTAGAAGGGATTTGATAATCGGCGCCATCAACTATACTTCGCAATAATTTTCGCAATATTTTTCCGGAACGCGTTTTGGGTAAGCGTTGCACTACGATGACATCTTTCAAAGAAGCTACGGCTCCAATTTGTTCCCTCACTTTTTGAACGATCTCATGTTGCAATTGAAAATGTTCAATCTCTTCGCCTGATTTAGTAACTACTAAGGCCAAAGGAATTTGTCCTTTTAAATCATCATTAATTCCGATCACGGCACATTCTGCAACCGAATGATGTGCTGCCACAATTTCCTCCATTTCGGCTGTAGACAAGCGGTGCCCTGCTACATTAATCACATCATCTACCCTACCCGTGATGAATAGATAGCCCTCATCATCTTTAAATCCGCCATCACCTGAGAAATAATATCCTGGGAATTTGGTTAAATAACCCGCTTTAAATCTGGGGTTGTCGTTCCAAATATCCAATAAAGTTCCTGGAGGCAACGGCAATTTAATCACCACATATCCTTCTTCATTCGGACCCAATTCTTCGCCATTTTCAGAAAAAATACGGATGTCATAACCTGCCACCGCTTTGGAAGCTGATCCTGGTTTAATTGGAAGTTGTTCCACGCCCATCATATTGGAAATCATGGGCCAACCTGATTCTGTTTGCCACCAATGGTCAATAGCAGGCACCGGAATATGTTCGTTATACCATTCCAAAGTCGCCACATCGCAACGTTCCCCTGCTAAAAACTGAGTACGTAAACACGATAAATCGTATTGTTTGATGAATTCACCATTGGGATCTTCTTTTTTAATGGCGCGAATTGCTGTGGGTGCCGTAAACATCACGCTGACATTGTGTTCTGAAATCACACGCCAAAAGGTACTCGCATCTGGAGTACGAATCGGTTTTCCTTCAAAAAGAACTGTTGTATTACGATTTATTAACGGACCGTAAACAATATAACTATGTCCGACTACCCATCCCACATCCGATGCAGCCCAAAAAACTTCACCCGGTTGTGCACCGTATATATATTTCATCGAGAATTTTAAAGCCGTTGCATAGCCACCGGTATCTCGAACAATTCCTTTGGGTTTTCCTGTTGTACCTGAGGTATATAAAACATATAAGGGATGTGTAGCATTTACAGGTACACAAGCCGCTTCTTCTGAGCCATAAACTAAAGCGTCGTAGTCCACATCGTATTTTTTAAAGGGAATCCGAGCTCCCAGTTTACGATTCAAAACCACCACTTTTTTAGGTTTATGTTCGGCCAATTCAATGGCTTCATCCACTAAAGGTTTATACGCAATCAGTCGATCAATTTCGATGCCCGATGACGCAGTAATCACTACTCGAGGTTTGCAATCATCGATGCGTATGGCTAATTCATGAGGAGCAAATCCGCCGAAAACCACTGAATGCGTAACGCCAATTCGTGCACAAGCCAACATCGCAAATGCAGCTTGAGGAATCATGGGCATGTAAATTACGGCCGTATCGCCTTTTTTCAAGCCCAATGCTAAAAGTCCGCCCGCCAATCGTGCAACTTCCGATTTTACTTCGTTAAAACTATATTTCTTAAGGGTTTGGGTAACCGGAGAATCGTAAATGATGGCGACTTGATCACCATATCCGGCTTCGATATGTTGGTCCAATGCCAAGTAACATGCATTGGTCTCACCATCGGCAAACCACAAAGGATAGCCGTTAGCATCTTCCGATAAAATGGTTTTGGGTGGTGTAAACCAAGGCAGTTCGTTGCTTTGTTTTTTCCAAAAGGCTTCCTTATTACCAAGGCTTTCCTGGTAAAATTCGTTGTAATTCATGGTATTTGTTGGTTGTTGTTTTACGCTAAAAGAACATGTACTTGTTCGACTACTTTTTTCAAAGAAAAGGGTTTGGTTAAATAGGCATCAGCGCCCAAGGCCAAACCTTTTTCAATGTCACTTTCTTTATTTTTTGCGGAAAGGAAAATCACTTTACAATGATTCAAGTTTTCATTTTGGCGAATCTGTTGTAAGGTTTCAAATCCATCTACTAAGGGCATCATGATATCTAATATGATAACATCGGGAAATTGTGTTTTTAAAATCTCTAATGCTTCTTGACCATCACGCGCGATAAATACTTCAAAATTATTTTTCTTGAAGGTATATTCCAGCGTCATTACAATGTTGGGTTCGTCATCAACGATTAAGATCTTTTTCATGGTTGCTATTTTTTGGGTAATGTAAAATTGAGACATGCGCCGCCGTTTGCGCCATTGGTTGCCCAAATTTTACCTTTATGAGTTTCTATAATTTGTTTACAAATGGCGAGTCCGAGTCCGCTGCCTATCGGTTTTTTGAAGTTTTGATTGGTTGACTGGTAAAATTTATCAAAAATATTTTCAAAATCACCTTTGGTAATTCCTTTGCCGTTGTCTCTAACTTGGACTTCAATGAAATCCGCTTTATCGTGAACGGCAATGACAATCAATCCGTCTTGTTCGGGGCAGAATTTAATCGCATTGGACACCAAATTGGTAACTACTTGGAAAATGCGATCTTCATCAAAAAGTGCTTTTATATTTTCCTTACCTTCGACATGAATCGAAATTTGCTTATTTGTCAGTAATTGTTGGAGCGGTTCAATCGCATTTTCAATGGTTTCCATAATTTGATTTTCGGAGACATTGATTTTTTGTTTTCCCGTTTCGAATTTCTCCAAATCCAAAACCTTATCAATTAAACGATTCAATCGATCGGATTCAGATATTATATTTTGTAAAAATTGTTTTCGGAGTTCTTCAGGGATTTCGTCGTCTTCGATTAAGATCTCACTCGCCGCTCGAATGGCGGTAATAGGTGTCCGAATTTCGTGGGTCACCGTATCCAAAAACTCATCTTTTTGTTGGTCTTTTTGGATTAAGGAATCGTTGGCATCTTTAAGTTTTGCCGATAATTCTTGTAATTCACGTGAAGTCTCGGTTAGTTTTTTATTGATAATAATATTCTCTTTGGATTCCTCTAAGATTTTCAACACTTCGGGTAATGTAATTTTTTCCTCTTTCACTACACTGGCGATTAGGATTCGGGCTGAAGCCGTTCCAATATGACCGGTCAAAAGATTCTCAGCAAATTTGATCAAACGGGCATCGGCCAATTCTTGATTTTTATCCACATTGTATTTGAGGTTAAAAATATTCATGGCTCGTCGGGTGCGTTCTTCTCCCAAGAAACGGATTAACACTTTTTCAATATCATTGCGATAGGCTGTCCCTTTCCAAATAAAGGCATTCTCATGATTGGTGATATATTTGTTGATGTCGACAAACATTTCTGCATAATTGCGTTCGCGGTAATTCCCTTTAAAACTCACCGAAACACCAAAATAGGTAATGAAATTGAAGAACAAACTCCAAAATAAAGCATGCGGTACCGGTTGCAAATAATCCAATCCAAACAATTGAAAAGGTTTGAGTAAATGTATCCCCATGAATCCTTCTGAAATCAAGGAATTGGCAGCATTGCTGGCACCTAAAGCATACGGAATTAATAAGGTGTATATACAAACGGCAAAACCAATGATTATTCCCCAAACGGCACCGAGACGCGAACCTCTTCGCCAGAATAAAGCACCAAAGAATGCCGGCGCCAATTGAGCGATGATGACAAATGCCACGAGTCCGATAGACACCAAGCTGTAATCCAAACCAAAAAAACGGTAGATAAAATAGGCCAAAATGATGAGAGAAAAAATCCCAATTCGGCGGCTATTTAAAATTCGGGTACTATTGATGGTTTGCTCCTCCCCTTTGAGTTGGCCAATAAAATTGTATGGAATTAATACGTTATTAGTGACCATCGTGGCTAATCCAATAGACGAAACGACAATCATGGAAATGGCTGCGGAGAATCCGCCCAAAAAAACCAATGCGGTTAATAGAACATTTTTAAAATGCATCGGAATCAACAAGGAATACGCATCCGAATTGACATCTTGTCCTTCAAACAAAATATTGCCACCCCAGGCAATGGGATAGACAAAAAGATTGAAAATCAAAAGGTACAAAGGAAAAAGCCAAACTGCGGTATTGATATGATTTTCACGGTTGTTTTCAATAACGGCTACTTGAAATTGACGCGGTAAAAGGAAAATTGCAAACATGGAAAGCACACATAGCAATCCCCAATTAATCGCTTGAGGCAATCCACCAATGGTATTTCGTTTTACAAAGTCAGGGAGTTGGGATGCTTTTTCGTAAATATCGCCAAAACCGTTGAAAACACTGTAGGTAACATAGATTCCAATAATGACAAAGAAGACTAGTTTTAATACACTTTCCAAAGCCACAGCGGTCACTATTCCTTTTCTTTTTTCAGAAGCATCGACATAACGCGTTCCGTAATAGGAAGCAAATAGCGCTAAAGCAATGGCGATAAAAGTGGTATTGTCTTCAAAAATATTGGTACGAATGGGTGTATTGGAAACAATATGAAACGTTTCGGCAATCGCTTTCAGTTGTAACGCGATATAGGGAATAATTCCGGTCAAACAAATTATCGTAACCAAAGCACCTAGGAAACGGCTATTCCCATAGCGGAGGGAAATAAAGTCGGCTATACTCGAGATTTTATTGATTCTAGAAATGCGAATAATTTTTCGCAAAATAATGATCCAAGTAGGTGCAATAATAACGGGGCCGAGATAGATAGGTAAATAGTTCAGTCCGCTCTCTGCAGCTACACCAATGCTCCCGTAATAGGTCCATGCAGTACAATAAACCGCAAGTGATAAGGTATAGATATAAGGATTGTTGGTCCATTTCGAATTGTCTTTCTTTTCGGCCCAATGGGCGATATAAAATAAGACACCCAAATACAAAACCAATATGGCAATTAATACAATACTATTCATTGTAACGGCGAACAATTAAAAGAGAGAGTAGTATTGCTAAAATCCATAAGGAGAAAAAATACACATAAATCAACGGAAAACCGCCCATGTTTTGAGCGGAATCAAATAGCAAAACCAAGGGAAGGTTGAATCCCATCCATAGGATTAAAGCTATGATGATTAGTTTCTGTTGGTGTCTTTTTTTCATATTTTTTATAAAAACACCCAAAGCCCTTAGGATATAAGAGCTTTGGATTATTTTAGTATTGTCTATTAATTATAATCTTCATCGTATTCGCTGGTAATACAATAGTAACCAAAAAGGCCTAAACCTGATACTACCAAAGGTAATAAAATAAAGAAGATAATAATCCCGAAAACCAGGTCATCCTGTTTACCGGAGGATAATTTTCCACCAAAAATGGAGATACAAAAGTAGGACACTACTGCGGCGAGCAAAATCCAAATAAATCCTAGAAATTTCTTTAATGCATTCATAATCCTATATATTATTCGTGAAGCGTATTAATTTTTTTGTCGATATAAATGACCCCGATGACAAAACAAACGGCGGCAATAATGATAGGATACCATAATCCTTCCAAATAGAATTCTGTATCACCAGCGTCTTTTGCGGTAGTAACCAGATAGGTTGAAATGGCAGGAAGTAATCCACCAAAGATACCATTACCCACGTGATACGGTAAGGACATGGACGTGTACCGAATTTTCACTGGGAACATTTCTACTAAGAAAGCAGCAATCGGTCCGTATACCATGGTTACAAATATCACCTGGATGAACACTAAGAAAACCAACATCCAACGATCGCTATCATTGATTTTTTTCGTGATTTTGGTTTCCACTTTATCTTTTCCTTTATCATCGACCATCACTTTACCGGCCTCCATGTGGATGGTTTTGATTTCTTCCACAGTAGTTCCATCGGTATACGCTTTGTTGGTCGTGTAAATCGAATCGATTTTAGTACCTTCGATTTCTTTCATAGAAGGAACTGTAGTTGTTTTTTCAACAATTTCCGTTTTCTTGGTTAAGTCAGTTGTATTATACATCGCACGATAAATCGGACGGTAAGAGATAATCGCAATCAACATCCCTAACATCATGATGTTTTTACGTCCAATTTTATCACTTAATTTACCAAAAACCACGAAGAAAGGCGTACCTAAAACAAGTGCAATTCCCAAAAGCGTATCTACTTGTGAAGCATCGATATTTTGAACAGTTTTCAAGAAGTTCATCGCATAGAACTGACCCGTATACCATACTACCCCTTGTCCCATAGTCGCTCCAAATAAAGCCAACAAGACAAATTTGAGGTTGTATTTATGTCCAAAAGATTCTTTTAACGGATTTGAAGCGGTTTTACCTTCTGCTTTCGCTTTGGCAAAAACAGGAGATTCATGCATTCCTTTGCGGATATAATACGATACAACAACCATTAAGATTGAAACCCAAAATGGAACTCTCCATCCCCAATCTTCAAATGCTTCTTTGGTCATCATTTGTTTCGTGATCAAAATTACCATTAACGAAACAAACAAACCAACCGTAGCCGTAGTTTGAATCCAAGATGTCCAATACCCACGCTCGCCTTTAGGGGCATGTTCGGCCACATAAGTAGCCGCTCCACCATATTCTCCACCTAAGGCTAAACCTTGTAATAATCGGAGCACCAAGACTAATAACGGTGCCATAAATCCGATGGTTTCATAACTCGGAATACACCCAATCAAGAAGGTAGCCCCTCCCATTAGCATTAAAGTTACCATGAACGTATACTTACGTCCGATCAAATCGCCCAAACGTCCGAAGAATAAAGCTCCGAAGGGACGAACAACAAATCCAGCAGCAAAAGTAGCCAGTGTTGACAAGAAAGCGGCAGTGGGATTATCCGCTGGGAAGAATTTGGTTGAAATAACAACCGCTAAACTTCCGAAGATGTAAAAATCGTACCACTCGATCATGGTACCCATAGAGGAAGCAGAAATGACTTTCCAAATCCCTTTTGATGATTCTTTGCTCATAAGTTATAATTTTATCGTTGGTTAATTATTAAAAAGAATATACACATGAAACCATGAATCGGATGTTGCTTACATCTTTTGCATTGGTATCTGCTTCTCCATTTGCTTTACTGCTCAAATCGCCCCAAGTTGCTTTTGTATATTCAATTTCAGGGGTCACTCTAAATTTATTTTGTTTGAAATCTACACGTCCAGATACTCGCATTACGTTATCTACTACACGAGTTCCACTTACACCACGCATATAATATTTCACAGTTTCTCCAGCAGCTAAACCATTCTTGTCAGTACCATTATTTTGGGTTAAACCAACAAAAAGTCCGGGAGCAATATTTTTCCCATTGCTCGCAATGTCTACCCAGAAAGCAGAAGTTTTAGAAGCTTTGTATTTTTCAATTCCGTTTGAGGTATAACCTGCATATCCACCAAGCATCACTTGACTATACATATCTCCTCCTGAAATACCGTAAGCTTTTACAGAGAATTTGTCATTAGAGTATTTGAAATACCCAACAACCAAGGTACTGTTTACTTTTTCATCCGTATTTTTTCCGCCAATTTCGGTTAGTGGTTGTAAGGATTTATATTCTAAACCAAGACCAGCAATCCAACTTTTATTTTTGAATTGGAATTGTCCATGAACGGTTGGAAGTGGCGAATTGATTGCTGCCGCGTTTTGTGTTCCGGGACCAGAAACGGTAAATTCTCTTTCTTTGTAAGCAGTTAGTGCAAATGAAAAGTTTTTTCCTAGACTTTGTTTGAATCGAACTTGTGTTGCCCATCCAAATGGGTTGAACATGATTCCTGTGTTAAAGTTGGCTACCCCAGGAAAAACTTCAGGAATGAAGGTTGGGTACCAAGTTTGACCCATCGTTAAAGACGATTTCGACCAATCCATTTGAACAAAGGCATGACGTAAACGCAATAAACCAATCGAACTACCGGTTGCTGCTGATTCTGAATTTCCAAAGAAATCACCTTCTAAATTTCCTGAAATTTTTGCTCCCCAAACATTGGGTCCTTTTGCTTTTACGCCAAAACGAGAGACAATGGATAGAAAGTTGGATGCAGAATTGGCATTCAAGTCGACACCATTAGCATCTTTCACTTCATCCAAGGGATACAAGTTCAATTCGTTTTCACGAACATTGGCGGATTTACGTGTATCAAAGATGTAATCGGTACGAACAAATCCGTAAAGATTGACATCCCATTCTTTTTCAGCCGGAGCGGCTGGAGTGGTTTGGGAATATCCCCATAACGAGGCTAAAGCGCACGTTGTTAAGAATATTTTTTTCATAATTTAAAATTTGGTTAGTAATACATTTTTGCTTGACCAAATTCTAAAATTTTGTTAATGAAAAAAATATCTATATATATTTATGTAAATGATATAGTTTAATCTTTAAAGCGCTCCCATTTAATGAGCATGAACTTATCCCCTAGTTCGGTAATAATCATACCCGCTCCTTTTAATTGATCTTTGTTTTTTAGGAATTCTACTAACTCTAAGTGGTTATAAATCTTATAGGTGGGGTGATAATCGGTATGATTGGGTTTTGTCACTTTAAATTCTTTTACCCAATTACTTACTGTGACATGGGAAACCCCGATAATACGCTCAATTTCCCGAAAACTTAAACCTTCTAAGTATAATTGTAACGCCTTAGTTACATAATAGCTATCGATCTTTTTTCCTAATTTATTGACGGTAAAGTAGTAATTGCAAGATTTGCATAAATACCGCTGTCTTTCTTTGATTACACCACTTTTGACAATGGTTGTATTTTGACATTTAGGACATGAAGGAATTTCCATATATATAAATTTTGCATAAATATACTAATTTAGCAATTATACAAAAATAATATTCAAAAAAAAATTCACTTATTTTTTAAGTATATCTATTTTTTGACTTAAATGATTGCGAATAGTGCTGCAAATGATGTAAAACATCAATTTCGTTTGGAATATTAATACAGAATTTGATAAAAATAAATAATTAAAAAAAAGAGCTAATTAATTGAATTAAAAAGTAGTTATATTGATTTTACAAGTACCTGTTTTAATCGATCTACTTCCAGGGGTTTGTATAAAAATCCGGTGAATAATTCCTGGTATTCTGTATTGTCTTTCGCTGAAACGTCTGCTGTAAGTCCGAATATTGGCGTTTCTTGATTTAGATTTTGGGTTTTACGGATATACCGAGCGGCCTCAAAACCATCCATTTCGGGCATATGAATATCCATCAATATAAAATCATAAACTTTTTTATTGGATTCCATCACGGCTTCTTTTCCATTCAAGACATGAAATACGGAAAATCCCCATTTCGATAAGAGTTTGTCGGCAATCATCGCATTGATAGAATTGTCTTCGACCAATAAAATCGATTTTCCATCAAAATCTACGGTATGAGTTTTGTAATTTACCTCACAGGATTGTAATGATTTTTTAAGAGGGATGGAAAAGTAAAATGTACTCCCTTTACCGTATTCACTAGTAACTTGAATTGAACCTCCATACAATGCTACCAGATTTTTCACAATGGCCAATCCTAATCCTGTGCCGCCTGCTTTTCGGGTTCGTGTATTTTTAACTTGGGTAAAACTTTCAAATACTTGATGCAATTTATGGGATTCAATCCCTTCCCCAGTATCACTGATTTCAAAATTTAAAGTATCCACTTTGTCTGCTATTTCAGCTAATTCCACTTTCAATTTTACGGTTCCTTTTTCAGTGAATTTGATGGCATTATTCACTAAATTCCCTACAATTTGAGTCAATTTAGTGGCGTCAATCTCATAGGAAGTCAAAATGTTTTCATCCAGATCTAAAACCAAATTAATGGCTTTGTCTTCGGCCATCGGATAATAAGTTTGGTGTAGATTTTGCATTAACTCCCGCAAATCACAATCGTGTAAATCCAACTCTACTTTTCCCATATCCAATTTGGTGAAGTCGAGAATGTCATTAATGACCATCATCAAGTGATTGGCAGAAAACTTTAAGGGTTCCAACATAGGATTGCTGCTCAATTCATGTTCTTCTCCCAACATATTAATAATAGTTGTGATGGCGTTAAGCGGTGTCCGAATTTCATGACTCATGGTGGAGAGAAATTCTTGACGAACACGAGCCGCTTCCTCTACCCGATTGTTTCGCTCGATCATTTCGGCGCGTTCGCGTTGCAATTCAGCTTCGCGTTCCATGGTTTTCATTTTGACTAAAATGTCGTATTTATCGATTACTTTCAGCGTTTCCGTATTTAAAACCGCCTCTTTTTCTCGCATAAAATATTCTAAATAGTTTAAAGCTTTGGAAATATCACCTTCAGATTTATAAATCTTATAATAGAGATAATAACACTTAAATCGAACTAATGTAATGTTGTGTTTATCAATAATAGCAAAGGCCAAATCCAAGGTTCGCTTGGCCATTTCCATATTGTTTGTACTGTAATATAATTTGGATAATTTATGATACGCCATTGATAAACCCATCTTTTCCCCCATGCGCGTGTGAATTTCAATGGACTTATGGAAGAGATTTTCGGCAGATTCAAATTGTTTTTGGGCGGCTAATACTTTTGCTTTACCATATAAGGCAAATGCCAATCCGCGAACATCATCTGCTTTATTTTTCATGATAATCGAAGCTTCAATATAGGCTTCCGCTTTTTCCAAATCATTTTGCTTAATCCAAATACTGGATAAATTAGTTAAAGCATTGGATTCAAGTTTAATGTCATTTATTTTTCGCGCGGCTTCAATGGCATTTTCATAGGATTCTACGGCCTTTTCAATGTCTTCAAAATACTCATAAATAGTGCCCAAGGTTTTTTCGCAACGGGAAATGTTATGGTAATCGTCGTACTTTTTATAAATCCCTAAAGCATCCACCATGTAGACTAAACCTAAATGATAGTTATTGGTTTTATACATTACACCTGCGATGGAATACTTCGCATCTGCAATTCCGCGATCGTCTTCTAATTCTTGATATAATTCAATGCTAATGTTGGCATATTCCGTGCAAGTATCATTATCTCCTTTAATCATATGAAAAAGAGATAAATGGGAATACGATTTCGCAATAAGTTCTTTGCGATGATGAAATTGGGCGAGTTGAAGGGCTTCGTTCGCCAATTGGATACTTTGTTCCAAATTGTTAATGCGAGAAACATACGACTCGTCCAGTAGTTTGAGAATACCGGAGCGAATTTCCATGGTTGATTGTTTGGGTTTGTTAAAAGTAACAATAATAGAGTATCAATGATGTAATTTGTTTATAATTAATCATTTCTACTAATTTGAATTACTTTAATTCAAGGTAAAAGTATAAACAATCAAGCTGTATATTACCCTACTGTAAAAAAAAACGGATGAGACAACAGCCTCATCCGAAAAGAAACCTAAAATTCCTTTATTGTAAAAACAGAAACAAACATGATTAATCATATTTTCTTTTAGCAAACCAAAATGCATTATAGCTCAAATTGATTCCTATTTTGTGATAGTTTTCACGGATTAGATTATTTTCTACTGTTCCTTTTATTCCATACGAATACGTAATATTTAATTTGGTTTTTGTTCGTTCCAAAGGAATTCCCAATCCCATACTTAAAGCATAATTTCGAATAGGCTGATTATTTACAAGTAGGTATCCTGAATCATATTTCAAGCCTGCACTGTAGGTTAAATGCCAGGAATTTCGATTGGGTTCGGTTTTCTGATACGTCAACCCCATAGCCACTATATCTTGTGCTTTGAATTGACCATAACTGGAATTATTTGAACTATAACCCCAAAAAGAACGGGAATAATCCAAGGTGAAATTCCAATCTTTTTTGACCTCATACTGCAGACCTGTACCTGTAGATAAAGGGAAATAAAATCTAGCTACATTTTCGTTTTCATTCGTAAGTATTTCGGTGGTTTCACTGCTGTCAGTCGAACTAATACTCCGGTATTTAGCTGCTTTCATTTGTGTTGGAAATTGAATTGTATTTCCAATAGTGAGTTTTTGATTTATTCGCCATTGTGAACCTAATTTAAATTGAAAACCATGATAATTTCCTGATGTTGAAAAAGTAGAAACGGAATTGGATATTTGATAGATATCATTGGTTTCAATATTTCCAAATAATATACTACATGTTACTCCCCAACTCCATTTATCAGTTTGTCTTTTACCGAAAGATACCTCCATCTTTGATATTCCTCCAGTATTATTGTAATAATACAAATACGACTCATCACTATTGCCAATATCCATTTCATATTTATTGATTTGGAAACGGGTATTTGTATAAGGCATCAACGCTAGCGAAAACCCCGACTTCTTCCCCAAGGGAAAACCTAGACTAACATGTGAAAATTGAACATTATTGCGTTTACTTTTACTTTGAAAATCTTTGGCTATAGTTTGGTAGGCATTTCCACCTAATTCGAAGAAAAAATCATTTCTACTCATTTCACTTAAGGATGCTGGATTTAGGTTATTTATAAAGTTTTTCGAACTCAATGCAATTCCTGAACCAGCCGTTGACGGAATAGAACCAAAATCAGTTTCATAAAAACTTCCTAAACCAAATTGAGAGTAACTCGAACTGCTAACGCTTTGCGCCCAGATACTTTGCACACTTAAGTACACTCCTATTATATACAATCGCTTCATTCGTATGGTAAATAATACACTTTTAAAATTATTCGGTCTTCACTATTGTTCTGACCACCAATAGCAATTCGATTCACTGTTTTTTGATAATCGGGTAATGTAATTATTAATGAGTACGGATTATTTCCATCTTTACTCAATTCTTTATTTAAGAAAGTTCCAATAGAGAAGGTGTAATAAACATTATCCCCAAATTCGTTACTCACATCATTCAATTGCCCGAGTAAATCGTCACCGGTAGCCGTGTATAATTTTGAATTGATCCTGTTTAAATGATCAGCACTGTAAATACGTAAAGAGTCTTTCAGTGGATATTGCTTGTTGTGGGAGGTTCGAATAGGTTTTAAAATCAACTTGGCATCCACAATTATTCCTTTATGGTCAATAGAATATAAACTCTTTAAATAAGGAAAATCAATTCGGCAAGCCAATCCCGTTCCAGATTGAATAAAGGCTGCATTATTAGTTAATGTACTATTCAAATAAGAATTTGAATTGGGTAAATTTTGGAGTACTGTTCCTGTTCGATCAAGAGAAATTCGATTAAATTGTTTTGCAACATCAGTAATAGCAAAATCTTTAGTTAAGCCATCATTCTCATCAGAATCGTCATTGATAGAATAATATAAACGTAGAACAGAAGAAGTGTTGTATCCACAAACCGATGCTGGAAGCAACGACTCATCCGCTTGAATAAGTAACCCTTTAAAGTAATCATGAAATTGATTGATATCACCAAACTCAAAATTTTTCAACTTTAAAAAAACATCTTGACCAAAAGTATCATTCAAGCGAATGGATAATGAATCATTTTCCTTTGGACGGGGATAAAAACTTTTATTTCCTAAGGCGGAAGGGTCATAGTTTAGGGTATTGGTATTGTAAAAAGCGGTAGTTGTCTCTGCCGGTGATTTTACTTTTTGTGTAAGTTTAAAAACCTGTAATCGTTGCAATTGAGTTGTATCTCCATAATAATAGCGATCATTTTTTAAAATAAGTACAATGGAATCAAACACATAATTTGGGGTGTAAGTATCTGAATCGCTTGAGCCTAGTTTTAAACTGGTTGGTGAATACTCGAAATAACTTTGTGATCGCACTTTGCCGTATATAGGATCGGTGTACCCTCCAATCAGTAATCGACTGGTTGAGGATGTTTGTAATGAATCAAAATTAATTGTTGAAACCCTGACACTGAGGGTGTCCAACATGACAATTTTATCATTAATCTGCATCACGCCTGTTCCAGTTTCTGAAATTTCATCTAAAACATCCGAATCACAAGCAATACATCCAAGAATGATAATGAAAACCCATAGCATTTTTTTCATACAGTCTGTTTTTTACCAAATGTAATGGCAGGTAAGTTTCAGCATAAAATTTATTATACCAATTACAGAAATTAATCTACGAAATTGACTATTCAATCGATAATCCCTTTTGAGAGGACATTATGCCCTTTAATCGATATAATATCTGTTTCTATAGATTGTTTTTTCAGGTTGATATAACTTATTTTCAAGGTCAGAAATCCCGATTTACTTTTGGTTCATTCGAAATAATAGATGAAAAAAACAGTAATTCAATTTCTCATATTGGGGAATATTTTTGCACAAGCGCAAACCAAAATGTCGGCTACTTTTCAGGGTAGTTATGATTGGAGTAAAAAATTCACTTTAACTAATTGTCAAGGCACGTATTTAACGGAATTGCATTGGTTACCGCGAGTTAAAACTTCATTTGAATTGGGATTTGAATACAGTCAACCTCAATTTCGTTCGTATACTTTATCGAGTATGGAACTAGATATCTTTCGGAAATCCATAAACCTACTAGGGATACAATATGAGCAACAAAATTGGGAATTGTCTGCCCGTATCCAACCTGAATGGAGTTCCTACAACAATTCAGGGATGCGTTGGAATCAGTTATTAGGTGGGGTTGCTATCAAATTTAAATTTTTAAAATCCAACCAACTCCAACTTGGTATTCAAAAATCAACGCTTTGGGGTGCTGCAAAATGGTATCCTCAAATTGCGTGGTTAGGTCATCAAGGACATTGGAAATGGGAAATCGGATTTCCCAAAACAAAACTTACCTTTTATGATGCAATTAACCGATGGGAAATCATAGCACAACAAAATGGTTCCCGATTTAAATCAACGAATGACGATGCAAATGGAATAATTCATGGCGACTATTTTTCCTATTCAAGTACCGCTGTAAAAGGAAGTTTTCAACATCAATTTGACCGTTATTTTTTTGTTGAATTACATGCAGGATATCTTTTTAATCAAACATTTTCAACATGGAATGCATCTTCTGAAGCAACCCAATTGGTTAAAGAAAATGGATTAACAACAGGAGTAAGTATAAAATTTAAATATTAACAAAAACAATCAATCATGATTAGATGTAAAAAGAATGTAATTTCATTATTAGTAGTTGGAATCGCCCTTGTGGGATGTAACAATGATGATAACGACGATGAATTATATGGTAATTGGGTTAGTCGATCCGCTTTTGATGGGGTTGCACGAACAGGTTCCGTAGGAATTGTTATTGATAATTATGCCTTTGTGGGAACGGGATATAATGGAGATGAATACCTTAATGACTGGTGGATTTATGATTCAGAGAATGATTTTTGGGAACAAAAAGCAGATTTCATAGGATCGAAACGAACTTCGGCTTCAGCATTTGCAATTAATGGCAAAGGTTATGTAGGATTGGGTTACGATGGTACAAATAAGTTGAAAGACTTTTATGAATACAATCCGGAAACCAATATATGGATTCAAAAAGCAGATTTTGCAGGAACAGCTAGATACGGTGCCGTAGGTTTTCAAGTGGCTAATACGGGCTATATGGGCACTGGATATGATGGGAATTATTTAAAAGATTTTTACAAGTATAATCCAACAACAGATACTTGGACTGTTTCAAACGGTTTTGGTGGAAACAAACGAAGAAATGCAACAGTTTTTACAATTGGAGATAAAGCCTATTTAGGCACTGGATTAAATAACAGTGTGGCACAAATCGACTTTTGGGAGTTTGATGGATCAACAGAAACATGGACACAAAAAAGGGATATAAATAATGGAGATGATGGCGAGTATAATGCTGATTATTCAATCATTAGAGGGAATGCATGTAGCTTTTCTGTCAATGGGAAAGGATATATTACTTGTGGAGGTAATGGAACATCAACATGGGAGTATAACCCTTCAACCGATTTATGGGTACAGGTTACAGGTCTTGAGTCTTCTGGTAGAAATGATGCCGTGGGATTAACAATAAATAATCGTGGATTTGTATTGTTAGGAAGAAATGGTACTTCTTATTATGATGATGTATGGGAATTTTTGCCTGGTGTGACTCAAATAGATAATGATTAGAATTAACAAATGAAAAATCAATTCATCTTATTCTTAATAATAGTTTGTCTAATAGGCTGTCGAAAAGAACCTCAATTTTCGACAGCCGCATTTCAAACACGTAATGGATGGGGCTATACCATTGCAATCAATAAAAAGGTAGTGATTAAACAATCAATTATTCCAACAGTTGTTGGAAACCAATCTTTTGTAACGAAAAAGGAAGCCTTGAAAACTGCTGCAGTAGTTTTAAGAAAACTTAAACGTTTTGGTAACCCTACGCTAACAAAAAATGAAATAGATTCGCTTCAGATCACCTACCAACATGAATAAACAATCAAGAAGTATAGTAAACAAAGACTTTATTCTCCATGGAACACTATGGGTAATCATAAGTCTACTTCTGGGGTTACCGAATTATTTAAACCAACATTTTTCGTTGGGAATTTTTATTGCAGAATGGATAACCTATGTAGTACTCTTTTATTTTAACTACTTATTTCTTGTCCCAAAATTTCTTTTAAAAGGGAAATACTTCTTTCATTTTATCCTCTTATTGGGGTTAATTGTTTTCTTCACTGAAGTGCGAATTCATTTTTTTCTGGATGATTTAAAATTGATGCGTCCCCCTAATTCTGTTATTGTTGAAGGAAAGAAAATACTACTTCAACCCATGAAACAACCTCCTGAACCTCCTTTTTTTTTAAATGTTGCCATGTCATTTTCGTACATATTTATTGTCTTGATAAGTACAATTATTAAAGTCTTGTACGAATACAATCATAACTTTCAAAATCGATTATTAGCAGAAACAGAGCGTAAATCCGCTGAATTAAATTACTTACGGAAACAAACAAATCCTCATTTTTTATTTAATAGCTTAAATAGCATTTATTCTCTAGCAATAAAAAAATCAGACCAAGTCGGAGATGCTATTGTCACGCTATCAGAATTGATGCGGTATATGTTGTATGAAACTGATCAACGAGTTGTTTCCTTAGAAAAAGAAATCAATTACATCGTGAATTATATCGAGCTCCAAAAGCTTCGAATTCACGATATTGAAAATGTAAGGGTGAATATTACGGGAGAAATGAAAGAAAAAATGATCGAACCGTTGCTTTTGATTTCGTTTATCGAAAATGCTTTCAAATACGGTACCGATTACAAAGGCAAAACCCATGTGCGATTAAAAATAAGCCTTGAAGAATCTTGGTTGAATTTTTATATCGAAAACACAATAAGTCGACAAACTGAAGACCTAGTGAATTCAGGAATTGGTGTACAAAATATTCAATCACGACTTGAATTGCTTTATCCCAAATCACATCTACTGAAAATTGAAGAAGTTGATGGTTTTTATAAAGTTAATCTGCAATTAAATTTAGACGAAAATAATCCTGTATTTTAATATGAAATGTATCATTGTGGACGACGAACCCCTTGCTGTAGACTTATTGGTTGATTTTTGTGGCAAAATGGATGCTTTAACATTGGTCAAAACATTCAATAACGCGATTGATGCCATTTCATTTGTCAATCAAAATAAAATTGACCTCATTTTTTTGGATATTGAAATGCCGCAATTCACGGGAATGGATTTTATCAATACATTGGAATCAAAACCGATGATAATTTTTACTACGGCCTATTCCAATTATGCGGTAGAAGGTTTTGATAATGGGGCACTGGATTACTTACTTAAACCCATTCCATTCAGCAGGTTTGTAAAGGCCGTTTTACGAGCCGAACAACAATTTAAACTGGTACAAAATAATCCTTCAGCACAAACAGAAGCACCACTATTAGTTCAAGAAGAGGAGGCAAATTTTATGTTTATTAAGGTAGGATATGAAACGATGAAAATTGATTTCAAGGATATTCTTTTTATTGAAGGCCTCAAAGATTATGTCAAAATAATTTTCACGAATAATACCAATGTATTATCCTTAATGAGCATGTCAAAACTCGAAACTACTCTTGAAAATAAAGGATTTTGTCGAATTCATCGTTCGTATATTGTCAATCTAAAGAGCATTCAATCCATTCAGCGAAATCGAATTCTAATCGCTGACAAAAGGTTGCCTGTTAGTGATACATATCGGGAATCTTTTTTTAAAACAATACAATTAAAACAGCGATAAAGTAAAGGGAATCAACTCGTTTAAAAAGTACATTTATCCATAAAAATATTACTTTATGCACTCTTTTTTTTAAGGATATTTTATCTATATTGTGTCAAAATTAAACACAATGCAATTTGATCCTGAAAATCTGGAACAATCCGCAATTTACAAGCTATTAACAGGTACCATTATCCCTCGACCCATTGGTTGGATTTCTACCGTTGATGCAGATGGTGTGAACAATCTCGCACCATTTTCTTATTTTAATCTTTTGGGAGATGATCCGCCGCATGTGATGTTCTCCACCCGACGGGATAATGATTCCAATAAAGACACCCTAAATAATGTTTTAACTACAAAGCAATTTGTGGTGAATATGGTGACCGAAGCGGTGGTCGAACAAATGAATGCTACCTCGGATAAATTACCCCCCGAAGTAGATGAATTTGTTCATGCCGGACTCACTCCTATTCCTTCCCTTAAAATTAAACCCATGCGGGTTAAAGAGAGTCCGATTCACCTCGAATGTGAACTCGTACATCATTACTTTTTGGAAGAACATCAACAAGGGGGTGCCTGTGTACTTATTGGTCGTGTAATTATGATGCATTTTGATGATGCTGTATTACTTGATAATTACAAAATTAATCTCGAGAACTACAAACCCGTGGCACGTCTTGCAGGAGCCAACTATTCTAAATTAGGTGAACAATTTGCCATAAAACGAAATTCTTAACATGAAAATTACAGTAATCGGGGGAGGTCCCGGCGGTTTATATTTTTCAATTCTAACCAAGAAAGCATTACCCCATTGTGAAATTGATATTTACGAACGCAACCGTCCTGATGATAGCTTCGGCTTTGGCGTCGTTTTTTCCGATGAAACCTTGGGCGAATTCCTCAAACGCGATATGGAATCCTATGAATTGATTCGCTCTAATTTTGCCTATTGGGACGATATCATCATTGCGCGTGACGGACAAGAAGTGAGTATCGCAGGTAACGGATTTTGCGGCTGTTCCCGAAAAACCTTATTGAAGCTGTTACATCAACGCTGTTCAGAAGAAGGTATTCGCTTGCATTTTGAACAAAATGTAGACGATTTATCCCAATTTGCTGATTCAGATATAATCTTGGCATCCGACGGAATTGGAAGTGCGATTCGATCGCAATATGAAGCAGAATTTGGAACACAAATCGAACTCAAAAGCAACCGCTTTGTGTGGCTCGGTTCGACCAAACCCCTCGACGCTTTTACCTATTTCTTTCGCTCTACGCCGCACGGAACCATCGTTGCGCATTCCTACCAATACGAACCCGGAATGAGCACGTGGATTTTTGAATGTTCCAATGATACCTGGGAAAAACACGGTTTTGAAGTGACTAATGAAGCGGATACCATTGCCAAAATCGAAGCACTATTCAAAGAAGAACTCGACGGTCATGGCTTGATATCGAATAAATCACACTGGCGGCAGTTTCCCCATGTGACCAATAAAAAATGGTTTCATAACAACATTGTATTGTTAGGTGATGCTAAAGCTACGGCCCACTACTCTATTGGCTCAGGAACAAAATTGGCCATGGATTGCGCCATCGGACTCTCTGATGCCGTTATTGCGAATTCCAATAACGTGCAAGCGGCTTTTCAGCAATACGAACAGTCGCGTCGTAATACGGTCGAAATGATTCAATATGCGGCAACGGTCTCCTTGGATTGGTTCGAAAACATGGATCGTCACATGCAGCATCCCTTCTACCAATTTGCTTTTGGTTGCATGACGCGTTCGAAAAAAGTGACTTTTGAAAACTTAATGATGCGCGACAAATCGTTTACCGATAAAGTGTTAGCCGAATTTAATGGTAATCAGGAAGCCAAACCCGCTGCTTTTCACGATTTCAAACTCCGTGATTTAGTACTCCCAAATCGAATTGTCATGGCACCCATGGGACAATATCACGCTGAAAATGGCGAAGTTAATGATTGGCATTTTCAACATTACACCTCGCGCGCTGTAGGCGGTGTCGGACTCCTTTTAACCGAAATGACGGCGGTTTCTGAAACAGGTCGTATCACTTTAGGTTGTGCAGGTTTATATACTCAAAATCAAATGGATAAGTGGAAACGAATCACAAATTTTATCCATCAAAATACCGCTGCCAAAATTGGTGTTCAATTGGGGCACTCTGGACCCAAAGGCGCAACCAAACGACCAAGCGAAGGAGCCAATCAACCGCTTGAAAATCCTTGGGAATTGATTGCGGCTTCTTCTATTCCTTTTGCAGTAGGAATGCCTAGACCAAAAAGCATGACCATCGCTGACATGGATGCGGTTACAGCACAATTTGTGCAAGCCACTCAAAATGCAGAAGCGGCTGGATTTGATCTTGTCGAACTCCAAGCCCATCATGGGTTTTTATTAGCTTCTTTCCTTTCTCCCTTAACCAATCAACGAACGGATGAGTTTGGTGGAAGTATTGAAAACCGCTTAAAGTTCCCGCTTCATGTATTTAAAGCTATGCGTGCCGTTTTTTCAAAAGAAAAACCCATGTCGGTTCGTATCTCCGCATGCGATTGGGCCGAAGGTGGAATCACCGAAAATGAAGTGCTTACTATTGCTAATGCCTTTAAAGAAGCAGGTGCCGATTGCATCAATGTTTCTACCGGAAATACCGTAAGTCATCAAAACCCGCTAGTCGGACGCATGTGGCAAACTCCATTTTCGGATGCCATTCGCAATACCGTTCACATTCCGACCATTACCGCAGGCTATATTCAAAATATCGACCAAATCAATACCATTTTATTAAATGGGCGTGCCGATCTTGTGGCATTGGGCCGACCTTTATTATTGGATCCTTATTTTGTGCGTAATGCGCAAGCCTATGAGAATTTTCGCCCATCCGATATCCCCGACTCCTATTTTGCTGGAACGTCGCATTTGTATCCCTATCAAGCGACCGAACGCAAACAATTGGAATCGATGAAGAAGGCTTTAAAACCGAAGAGTAATAAAAAATAAACTGTCATGAAACACTACACCGATACGTTTGCTCATGATCATTTGCCCGAACTTTCGGCACAACCGGGCTATTCCTTTTTAAATGTACCCCAGTTTCAACGTCCTGAAATGCTCAACTGTGTCGATCGATTGTTGGACCAACACATTCGAGAAGGGCGCGGACAACAACCGTGTTTGCATACGTTTGAAACCACTTGGACTTACCAAGACTTGTATGAAAAGAGCAACCAAATTGCGCAGGTATTGGTGCACGATCTCAAACTCCAATCCGGAAATCGGGTGTTGATTCGTTCCGCCAATTCGCCCATGATGGTCGCTTGTTGGTTCGCCATTCTCAAAGCCGGCGGAGTCGTAGTTGCCACGATGCCATTGTTACGCTCCAAAGAACTCACTACGATTATCGATTGTGCCGAAATTTCCCATGCTTTTTGTGCTGCCGATCTGGAAGAAGAAATGCATTTGGTGAAAAGCGATAACCTACAATCGGTTTGCTATTTTGGAAACAGCCAATTGGAAGCTTTAATGGCAAAATACGAACCCGTTTTTGACAATTACCACACGCATTCCGAAAGTGTAGCATTAATAGGGTTTACCTCGGGAACCACAGGTTTACCCAAAATGACGGCTCATTATCATAAAGATATTCTCAATATCTGTGAAGCTTTCCCCGCCTACTCGCTCCAACCCACTGCTGATGATATTTTCATTGGAAGTCCGCCCATCGGATTCACCTTCGGTCTCGGCGGATTGGTGCTGTTCCCGCTCTATTACGGTGCATCAACATTTTTAATTGAAAAACCGAGTCCGGACCTGCTTCTGCAAGCGATTCAAGACCATAAAATCACCATTTGTTTTACAGCACCTACGGCTTGGCGGGTCATTACAACTAAAGTAAACGATTACGATATCTCCAGTTTACGCAAATGCGTATCTGCTGGAGAAACGCTTCCGTTGAAAGTTTGGCAAGACTGGTTTGACGTGACCGGACTTAAAATTATAGACGGTATTGGAGCCACTGAAATGTTGCACATTTTCATTTCGTCCAATGAAACGAACATGAAACCTGGCGCAACAGGATTACCAATAACCGGTTATGAAGCCAAGATTGTGGATGCAACGGGTACCGAAGTCATTGATGGAACTGCTGGTCGTTTGGCTGTTCGCGGCATCACAGGCTGCAAATACCTCAATCGTCCCGACAAACAAGCGGAATATGTGCAATACGGTTGGAATCTTACGGGCGATGTTTTCCGAAAAGACGAAGACGGCTACTATTGGTTTGTGGCGCGTGGCGACGACATGATTATTTCCTCGGGCTACAATATTGCGGCCATTGAGGTTGAAAGTGTGTTGATCGGGCATGAAGATGTGGCGGAATGTGCAGTGGTCGGACTCCCCGACAACGAACGTGGTATGTTGGTTTGTGCCTATATTGTATTGAACGATGCAACTAAAGCATCCGATGTATTGAAAAACCGTATTCAGCACTGGTTCAAAGAAGTAGCGGCTCCCTATAAATACCCACGAGTGATTCATTTTGTGGAAGCGCTGCCCAAAACCGAAACGGGAAAAATTCAACGTTTCAAACTTAAAAATCAAGATTAATGTATATTTGAATAGCTTTTATTTTTGGAGCTATTTCCTGCTTTCCGCTGTATCTCTCCGCTACGCTACGAGGATGCCGCTTCAATCAGGGCTAAAACAAGTACTACCAATGAACTATTTTACTAAAGAAGAAAAAATTCGTTTCCAACATATTGACTACGCCGGGATTGTTTTTTATCCCCGTTTTCTCGAAATGCTCAACGCCCTTGTCGAAGACTGGTTTGAAGAAGCGCTCGATCGCCCCTTTCATTTGATGCATGAAACCAATGGCATCCCGACGGTCGATTTAAAAGTACAATTCAAGAGTCCGGCCCGCCTTGGAGAAACCATCACCAAGCATTTATGGGTCAAAGAATTGCGCAATTCGTCTATGCTTTGTGGTTTTAAATTTGAAAACGCCCAACAAAAAACGGTGCTTGAAGGCGAAGTCACCTTAGTGAATGTGAAAATCGCAGACGATCGAAACAGCATTAGTTCGGAAGCCTTTAACGAAACAATGAAGTCAAAAATCCAACCCTTTCTGCAATAAAACTATGGAGTTTAAAACATTTATGACCTTTCCGAATCGCTCGCAAGTAGATGCGATAGTGACAGTATTGAATGAAAATTCCATCCCTTATAAACTTCAAGATACTTCAAAGGATTTTGACGTAACTTTTTCAAATGATGTTTTAAAAAACACTTTTCTAATTATGCTATTAGAAACCGATTTTGAAAAAGTAAATCAACTTTTGGAAAAAAATTTCCCTTTTGATAGTAGTACTTTGGATAATAACCATCCCTTTTATAGTTTTACTATTGAAGAATTAATAGAAGTAGTTAAAAATTTTGATGAATGGTTTCCAACCGATGTAAAATTAGCAAAGGAATTACTTTCAAAGCAACATATTGAAGTTTCACAAGAAGCCATAGAACAACATCAATTAATAAAGCAAAAGCTAAGCGAACAACCTGAAAAATCAAGTCTACTCACACTTGCCATGGGCTATACTTTTTGTGTTTTTGGGGGACTTGCAGGAATTGGAATTGCTCTTTACTTATCATTTGGTAAACGTAAATTAGCCAATGGAGGACGAGTATACCTTTTTTCTAGAAATGATCGAAATCATGGATTAGCAATGTTAATTTTAGGATTAATTGGATTGCTAATTTTTACATATAGATATCAATATGAATTTTAAAAAATTTAAAGCCGCTACTGTACAAACGTCACCCGTTTTTCTCAATGTTTCCGCAACAGTAGAAAAAGCCATTCGTTTTATCAAAGAGGCGCATGACAACGGTGCTACATTAATTGCATTTCCCGAAGTTTTTATTGCGGGCTATCCGTATTGGAATTGGGTAATGACGCCTGTGCAAGGCAGCGCATGGTACGAAAAGTTGTACCGGAATTCGGTAGCTGTAAACGATACTGAAATGCAGCCTTTATATCAAGCAGCTCGCGACTACAACATGCATATCGTCATTGGTATCAATGAACGCGGTACAAGTTTTGGCGAAATTTACAACACCAACTTAATCATCAATAACCAAGGAGAAATCATTGGAAAACACCGAAAATTAGTCCCTACCTGGGCTGAAAAATTAACCTGGACCTCAGGTGACGGTTCGTCCCTTAAAGTATATGATACCGAAGTAGGTCCGCTGGGTACTCTCGCTTGTGGTGAAAACACCAATACTTTGGCGCGTTTTACCTTATTATCACAAGGCGAATTAGTGCACATTGCCAATTACATTTCGCTTCCCGTTGCCCCACCTGATTATGACATGGCAGAAGCGATTAAAATTCGGGCGGCTGCCCATTCTTTCGAAGGGAAATTGTTCACAATCGTTTCCTGTTCAACCATATCCCAAGAAATTAAAGATGCATTGCGAAAAGATGTTCCTAATATTGATGCTTTATTGGATCGCAAAAGTTCGGCCTTCTCTGGATTCATTGGACCCAATGGTGCAGTGATTGGCTCACCCTTAATTGACGATGAAGGCATTGTGTATGCCGAAATCGATTTGGCAAAATGTATCCAACCCAAACAAATGCATGATATTTTAGGACATTACAACCGCTTTGATATTTTTGATTTGCGAGTGAATGTGGCGCCAACGCGAAAGATTACTTTTGTGGATGGGACAGAAAATGAATAAATAATACAGACCTAACAGGTTTTTAATACCTGTTAGGTCTCCAAAATAAAAAACCATGGAAGAGCAACACTATTCCGATGATGTATACGGTAGAGCGCGCGTGAATGATACGCCCGAACTCGAAGCGTATTACAAAGAATTAGAAACCTTAGGCGCCGGTGCTTTATGGACCGTTGCTAATGATATCGAACCTTGGGAACCGCGACCCAATTCCGTTCCCATGTTATGGAAATACGACGATTTACGTGCTCTAGTACTCAAATCGAGCGAACTCGTCACGCCCGAACAAGCAGGGCGACGTGTAGTCTATTTGGTCAATGACAAACGAAAAGACGTTTCTGCGGCTGTGGGTTGGCTGTATACGGGAATTCAAGTAACTCGTCCCGGTGAATCGACATCGGCACACCGTCATCGCGCTTCTGCATTGCGTTTTATCATGGAAGGTAGTAAAGGATATACCGTGGTAGACGGCAATAAAATCATGTTGGAAGTCAACGATTTTGTCATCACGCCCAACTCCACCTGGCATGAGCATGGTGTAGAAGCCGACGGGCAAACTTGTATTTGGCAAGACGGTTTGGATATTCCGTTAGTGAATGCGCTAGAAGCCAATGATTATGCCGTTTTTGATGGTAAACAACCGTTGGACGTACCGTTGAATTATTCGCCGAAAACCTATAGTGGAGTCGGACTCATTCCCGCCGATGTACAGTGGGACAAGCCCTATTCTCCCCTATTCAAATATTCCTGGAGTAAAGTCTATCCTGCTTTGTTAGAGGCATTGGACGTAAATCCAATTGATCCATTTGATGGAATTCATATGCGCTACAGCAATCCGTTGACGGGCGGACATGTGATGCAAACCATGAGCGCCTCTATGCAATTGTTACCCAAAGGATTCAAAGGAAAAGCCCACAAACATACGGGGTCATTTGTGTACCAATGCGCCAAAGGAAGCGGCTATTCCATAATCAATGGGAAACGATTCAATTGGAAAGAACGCGATATTTTCTGTGTACCTTCTTGGGCATGGCACGAACATCATAATGCGTCTGAAACGGAAGATGCTTGCTTATTTCATTTCAATGACTTACCGGTTATTGAAGGATTAGGCTTATACCAAGATCGGGTTTACAATGAAAATAATGGACATCAAAATATAAAAGAATAATAGTTTAGAAAACTACAAAACAATGAAATTACTTACCTACACCCACCAAGACAACGAAGCACGCTTAGGGTTTTTATTTAACAATTTAGTGATAGATATGGAAGACTTTGGCGAAGTGGCCAATTTTCCTTTGCCCGATGATATGCTCGATTTGATTGATATGGGGATTGAAGTCATCGATGAAATCAACGATTTAATTGCGGATACGCCAGAAGAATATATCACAAAAATTGGGGTGCCTTTTGAAGAGGTCACCTTAATGGCTCCTATTCCAAGACCGCGAAAAAATATTATTGGTATTGGGTTGAATTATACCGAACATGTGGCGGAAAGTGCTCGTACTTTAGATACGACAGGCAAACTTCCTCAAAAACCCATCATCTTTTCAAAACCTCCAACTACGGTGACAGCAACAAACACCGAGGTGATTAAAAACACAAAGCTTACCGCGCAATTGGATTGGGAAGTCGAATTAGCCGTAGTTGTCGGAAAAACAGGGAAATATGTACCAAAAGCAGAAGCGATGGATTATGTATTTGGATATACTGTAATCAACGATATTTCTGCACGGGATTGCCGTCGTGAAGGGCAATGGATTGTATCCAAAGGACAAGATACGTTTGCGCCTATGGGTCCGATTCTAGTCACCAAAGACGAAATTGAGAATCCGCATAACTTGAATCTTAGTTTGAAAGTCAATGGCATTGAAAAACAAAATTCGAATACAAAATTCTTGCTATTCAACATTAATGACTTAATCGAAGATTTAAGTACTGTTTTTACGATTGAGCCCGGTGACATTATCGCAACGGGAACGCCTGCAGGTGTGGGTGCGGGTCGCGATCCACAGGAATGGTTGTATGATGGTGATGTGATGGAAGCTACCGTGGAAGGAATTGGTACGATCATTAATACCGTAAAAGAGATTTAAGCAGGAATTGCAATAGGGATCGAAGCAAGGTACAGCGTACCGCGGAGAGCCAGGGCCGAAGGCATTGCCCTTTTTCAGTGAACAGTGATCAGTATGCAGTGATCAGTTTTCAGTAATCAGTAAACAGTTGAAGAATTAAATAATGACAAAGAAATATAGAATTGGACAAATTGTGCCGTCGTCGAATGTGACGATGGAAACCGAAATTCCGGCGATTTTTAGAGCGCGTGAGACCGTTTTACCTGAACGTTTCACCTTTCATAGCAGTCGGATGCGCATGAAAAAAGTTACTCAAGAAGAACTTGCGGCTATGGACGCCATGAGTTTGAAATGCGCGATTGAACTCTCAGACGCTCATGTGGATGTAATGGGCTATGCTTGTTTGGTGGCGATTATGAGCATGGGACGTGGTTATCATTGTGTTTCGGAAGTCAATTTGCATCAAGAAACGATTGCCAATGGTTTCCCTACTCCGATTGTGACATCGGCGGGTGCGTTGATAAACGGATTGAAAGTTCTTGGGGCCAAACAAATTTCGATTATTACTCCATATATGCGTCCGCTAACCGATAAAGTAGTCGATTATATTGAACACCAAGGCATCAAAGTAAAAGAGAGTATTGCTTTGGAAATTCCGGACAACCTCGAAGTTGCAGCACAGAATCCGTTGAATTTGTTGGAAATCTACAAACAATTGGATTTGACCGATGTTGATGTTTTGGTAGTCTCGGCATGTGTGCAAATGCCTTCTTTGGAGGCGATTGATCAAATTCAAGCGGAATGTGGTATTCCAGTTACCTCGGCTGCTGTTTGTACGACCTATGAAATGATGAAGAAGTTGGGCATAGAAGCGAAGTCGACGATTGGTGGGGAATTGTTGAATGGCAGTTATTAGAAGTTATGAATTATGAATTATGAATTATAAGTTAAAGCCTGAAGAGATTCAGGCTTTAACTTTTAGGGCAATTTGCTTTTTACATTCTCTACACAAAAACAAGGATTCTTGGTCAATGGTACTTATTTTTTCATTGGCGGCGGTCATTACACAATGGGGATTTGGACAATGCGGTAATCCTAAGTTATGACCAAATTCGTGTATGGTTACTTTTTTGGCACGTTCGAGTTCTATTTTTGGTTGGGTGTGTTTTAGTCGGAAAGTAGAAACAATTGCCGAATTCCCAGGAAGATAAGCCAAGCCCATAATACCAAAATCAGTATATTTCCATTCGGGTTTAATTATCTTTCCTTGTTCATCCCTTTTTGTGATGCAAATATCTTGGGTAGTAAATCCCATGACATAGTTTAACGTATCCGGTAAATGCTGACGTTGTAGTGACAAGACTTTTGGTGCTTGAAATCTGGGCGATTTTATAGCTGTATAAGCCGCTTTTGGCATGGGTTTGCTGGGTAATTCAAACGTTTGAACTCCATAATAATTTTCTAGAACATACCGAAGCGAGTCACAATCAGATTTTGGAAATCCAGCATACGCGATAATGCCTACCTTCAACGGTTTTGGGTTTTGTTGACATGAAAGGCAACATTTCAAGATAATAATATATACAAGCCAATTTTTCATGGATTGTAAACCTCAAAAATCAAACCAAAAAAAAGCACAACGAAAGTTGTGCTTGGTATTTTAGTCAAAAAAATTAATCTTTAAGAGCTATTGTATCGGCTGTCATCTCACGGTATACCATACTTGAAATTTGTTTAATTACTTCGGGAAGTGTATCAAAACTATTCCCTTTTGTCATGATTGTGATCATATATGGACGTTCATCAACATAAACAATCGCTGTTTCATGCAATTGCTTTTCAACGGCATCACCCGCTTCACCAAATTTATGTGAAAAGGCAACACCTCGGGGAAGACTTGCCGCTATACCTAATTTAAAATCAGATTGTGTTAACAAAGATGTAGCATATTCCGAATCTGAGATTGATAAATAAGAGGCATTATAAAGGGCGCGCATAAATAAGGAAACATCTTTAACATTTACTGGGTAATCGGAGGCATTCCAATCGGGGGCATTTAATCCCAAATCGGTAAACACTTTTTTGAAAACATCCACATCCATGATTGAATTTAAGATAAAAGTGGCATTATTATCCGAATGTACAATCATGTACTTTAGGAGTTCACGAACAGTATATTCGTGGCCTAACTGAATTGATTTTGTAGTAAAAATGGGTTTCTTATCCGTTTTTAGCTCTTGATTAAAGAGGTATTTTTTATCCAATAAACCCGGATTTTTCTCATTCATTTTTAAAAACGTAATCAACTCCGGTATTTTCAACAAAGAACCCGGTTTGTATAGTTCGTCGGGATTGATGGCACTCCATCCATTAAGTTCATAATCTCTTATATAAACCGATGCCGAAGTGATGACTCCTTTATTTTTAAATTCAGTGATAACATTTTCAATCGAATTTTTCACCGATGAGAGTTCGCTGGATTCATTGGGAGCATCAACAAATAAAAGGGGCTTGATGTATTTATATCCATTTAAGCGCTTAACTTGAACTTCTTTATTTTCAGAAAGCGATTGTTCGGATTCAATATTAGCATTTTGATAGTGACTAACTAATAAATAAGTGCCTAGTATTGAAATAAATACAATTATTGGGATATATTTAAAAGTGATTCTATAGTTTAATATTCGAGTCATTATTTAGCTTATACTTAATTTCTCGCAAAATTAGCATATAAAAATTGATATATTACTGATAATTCTCATTGAAATCTGTCAATTTCTAATTTTAACAATAATTAACGCTTTCAATATAAATAACATTTTCATTTCGAAAAACCCTACCAATAAAATACTAAAGTAAATTTCAAATGCGTTATAACTTATAGTAAATTGCACAAAAATTAGATATGGCTCCAATTAAAATATTATGGGTAGACGACGAAATCGATTTGTTAAAACCCCATATCCTATTCTTAGAGAAAAAAAATTACGAAGTCACCACCTGTAATAATGGTCGAGATGCTTTAGATATATTCAACGAACAAAATTTTGATATTGTTTTTTTGGATGAAAATATGCCTGGAATATCCGGTCTCGAAGTACTTTCAGAAATGAAAGAAAAGAAATCAACACCTGTAATCATGATTACCAAAAGTGAGGAGGAATATATTATGGAAGAAGCGATTGGTTCTAAAATCGCTGATTATTTAATTAAACCGGTCAATCCCAATCAAATTCTTTTAAGTTTAAAAAAGAATTTGGATCATTCCCGTTTGGTTTCTGAGAAGACAACATTAGATTATCAAAAGGAGTTTCGAAAAATTGCGATGGACATGGGCATGGCCAATTCTTATGAAGATTGGGTAGAAGTCTATAAGAAATTGTTGTTTTGGGAAATTGAATTGGAACACACTGAAGATTCCAATTTGATCAATATTTTAGAGTCCCAAAAGCAAGAAGCTAATTTTCAATTTGGGAAGTTTATTGAGCGAAATTACGAAGATTGGTTTGATCCCAAAGGTGAAAAACCCATCTTATCGAATACCTTATTTCGGGAATTGGTGGTTCCCGAATTGGTAAAAAAAGACAAACCTGTTTTGTTTATTGTGGTTGATAACATGCGCTATGATCAATGGAAAGCCATGGAGTCCTCGGTAAACACTTATTATAAAGTGGAAAAGGAAGTCCCCTACTTTGCCATGCTTCCAACCGCAACGCAATATGCAAGAAATGCCATTTTCTCGGGTTTGCTCCCTATAGAAATGGAAAAGCAATTTCCGCAATATTGGAAGAACGATATTGATGAAGGTGGGAAAAATAATTTTGAAGCCGAATTCCTGACGGCACATCTCAAACGTTTAGGACTCAATTTAAAACAAGACTATTTTAAAATCACCAATTTTCAATCGGGTAAAAAGTTGGCCGAAAACTTCCGCGGATTAAAAGACAACCAATTGGTCACTGTGGTTTATAATTTTGTGGACATGTTATCCCATGCGAAAACGGATATGGATGTGGTTAAAGAATTGGCTTCTGACGACAAAGCCTACCGATCATTGACCTTGAGTTGGTTTAAAAATTCGCCCCTTCTCGAAATCATTCAACAAGCGCAAAAGTTGGGATTCAAACTCATTATCACCACCGATCACGGAACCATCAATGTTAAGAATCCAACGAAAGTGATTGGCGATAAAAACACGAGTCTTAATTTACGCTATAAAACAGGTCGTAGTTTGACTTATGAAGACAAAGATGTTTTTGTAGTTAAAGATCCTAAAAAAGTAGGTTTGCCTGCAATTAACATGAGTAGTTCCTTCATTTTTGCGAAAAAACGATTTATTTTTGGCCTACGTAAACAACTACAATCATTATGTGAGTTATTACCGCAATACCTATCAGCATGGCGGGATTTCTTTGGAAGAAATGATTGTACCGTTTATCGTCTTGAACCCAAGATAAATAAGATGGAATTTATTTTTGAACTACAAGAAATTCAACAGGTTGCTCAAAAAGTAGTCGCGGAACAACCCCAACGTGTCATCGTTTTTAACGGAATGATGGGGGCTGGTAAGACTACATTTATTAAAGCACTTTCCAACGAATTAGGTGTTAAAGACATGACCAGTAGTCCGACCTTTGCGTTGGTTAATGAATATGAAGCCGATGCCAATCAATTGGTGTATCATTTTGATGTATATCGGTTAAAATCGGAAACCGAAGCCATGGATATGGGTATTGACGAATATTTGTATTCGGGGCATTGGTGTTTTATTGAATGGGCCGAAAAAATTCCGAATTTACTTCCGGAAAAGCATTCGGTAATTCAAATCGAAATTTTACCCGACGGAAAAAGAAAACTGGCGTTGCAGGTCTGATTGATTTTTTATACTTTAGAAGAAAATTAATACGGTATGCCACTGACGCCTTTCAGTCCTGAACAATTGATTCCACAAGAGGAAAAACTCGAAATTGCTCGCCATAAAAGTGAATTATTTATTGGGATTCCTAAAGAAACAAGTTATCAGGAACGACGAATTTGTCTTACTCCAGATGCCGTAAATTCACTAACGAGTCATGGCCATCGTGTCTTACTTGAAGCGGGAGCTGGCGCTAGTTCTAGCTTTTCTGATAATGATTATCGCGATGCAGGTGCTGAAATCACGAACGATCCGCAAAAGGTATTCGGCTGCCCGATGCTATTAAAGGTAGAACCGCCTACCCTAGCTGAAATTGAAATGATTCAACCGGGAACCATTTTGATTTCTGCTTTACAAATCAAAACCCGAAAAAAAGAATATTTTGAAGCCTTAGCCAAGAAAAAAGTAACCGCCTTGGCCTTTGAATACATCAAAGATGAAGACGGATCCTATCCCGCTGTGAAATCGTTGAGTGAGATTGCAGGTACGGCTTCAATCCTTATTGCCGCCGAATTAATGATTAATAATGTCTTTGGTAAAGGCTTATTATTCGGGAATATTAATGGTGTTCCCCCAACAGATGTTGTAATAATCGGTGCAGGAACCGTGGGCGAATTTGCCGCGCGAACTGCCATTGGTTTGGGAGCTAATGTTAAAGTATTTGACAATTCAATTACCAAACTTCGCCGTTTGCAAAACAATTTAAGTCAGCGCGTTTTTACCTCTACGATCGAACCCAAAGCCCTTCAAAAAGCGCTTCGTCGTTGTGATGTTGCCATTGGAGCCATGCGCGGCAAAGATCGTTGTCCCGTTGTAGTCACCGAAACCATGGTGGAATTGATGAAAAAAGGGGCTGTTATTGTCGATGTTAGTATTGATACTGGTGGGTGTTTTGAAACTTCAGAAATCACCACCCATGAAAAACCAACCTTCATCAAAAATGATGTGATTCATTATTGTGTACCCAACATACCGTCTCGCTATTCCAAAACAGCTTCTTTGTCGATAAGTAACATTATAATGCCTTATTTGTTGCAAATTGCTGAAGATGGTGGTATGGAAAATGCCTTGCGCATCAGTAAAGGTTTAAAAAACGGGGTATATTATTACCATGGAATTTTGACCAACAAATCGATTGGCGACTGGTTTAATTTACCCGATAGCGACATTAATTTAATTGTCTTTTAATTTCCGGAAGCTATACTATTCGTTATTTTTGCAAAAAAGTTTACTATGAAGTTTTATCAACGCCTTGCCTACTATAGTTTCGGAGTGTTATTGGGAGCTGTTTTTGTGGGTTTTGTACTCAATAAAAAAGGAGCCCGCTGTAGTTATTTCCCTAATGAACGCGTATTGAATAATATCCGCACCAAACCTTTAAAGTACAGTCTAGAAGCGTCACGAAAATTGGCTGAAGATTGGATTGATACCATTGACATCAAAAACACACTGCAATATGGGGATGTCGATTTTGATAAAAGCAATGTAAAAATCCAAGATGGAAAATTATACATCATTGACGGTTTCACCACAAAAAAGGACACCATTCAATTGAAAATTATCAATTATGAAACACGCGCTGTGTTAGAAGATATTATCCGAATTAAAACAAAAAAGAACCGACCTTAAATAAAAAAGCTCCGAAAATCTCGGAGCTTTTTTATTATTTTATAAATTCTACTTTTTGCGTTTCTTCTACGTTGACGCTGTCAAAGAATCCTTGATCTTTCATCCAATCATCACTGAATACTTTGCTCATGTAGCGCGAACCGTGGTCAGGGAAAATAATAACCACATTACTTTCTGCAGTAAATTCTCCTTCTTCAGCAAACTGTTTAACCGCTTGAAAGGCAGCTCCGGAAGTGTAGCCTACAAACAAACCTTCACGTTTTGCAATTTCACGAGCCGTATGCGCACTTTCTTCGTCGCTTACTTTCATGAATTTATCAATTACGTCGAAATCTGTTGCCGTAGGAATTAAATTTTTCCCTAAACCTTCAATTCTATACGGATAAATTTCAGCGGGATCGAATTCTTTCGTTTCGTGGTATTTTTTCAACACTGAACCAAAAGCATCTACACCTAAAATTCGGATATTTGGATTTTTCTCTTTTAAGAAACGAGCCGTACCCGAAATGGTTCCTCCTGTTCCACTACAAGCAATTAAGTGGGTAATTGTTCCGCCAGTTTGTTCCCAAATTTCTGGACCGGTACTTTTGTAATGCGCATCAACATTTAAATCGTTAAAATATTGATTGATATATACAGAACCTTTGGTTTCTTCATGCAATCGTTTGGCTACAGAGTAGTAGGAACGATCGTCATCCGCAGAAACGTGAGCGGGACAAACATATACTTTAGCGCCCATGGAACGCAACATGTCAATTTTATCTTTTGAAGATTTGGAACTAACAGCCAAAATACAATCGTATCCTTTGATGATGCTTACCATAGCCAAACTAAATCCTGTATTTCCAGAGGTAGTTTCAATAATGGTATCGCCTGGTTTTAAAATCCCACGACGCTCCGCTTCTTCAATAATGAATAACGCGATACGATCTTTAGTGGAATGACCCGGGTTGAAAGCCTCAACCTTTGCGAAGAAGTTACCTGATAGGTTTTCAGTTATCCGGTTGAGTCGAACTAACGGCGTATTGCCAATCAACTCAAGGACGTTATTGTAGGCTTTTATTTCTTCTTTCATAAAAAATAAATTAGCGTCAGGGTTCGTTGCACGAATTGGATAATCCCCAAACCATGCAAATTTAATAAATTATTTTAAACTAGCTTTTAATTTTTTCCAAATCAAACAAAAAAGCAAACTCTTTAGCCACCTCTTTTAACGCTTCAAATCGTCCTGAGGCACCGCCATGACCCGCATCCATGTTGGTATCCAAAAACAAGTAGTTAGTATCCGTTTTCAAATCACGCAATTTGGCTACCCATTTTGCAGGTTCCCAATATTGCACTTGTGAATCGTGTAAACCGGTAGAAATGTACAAATGGGGATAATTTTGCGCCTTTACATTATCATAAGGTGAATAGGCCAACATGTAATCATAATATTCTTTCTCATTCGGATTTCCCCATTCGTCATATTCTCCTGTTGTCAATGGTATGGTGTCATCCAACATGGTAGTCACGACATCCACAAACGGTACTTGAGCAATCACACCATGATACAATTCCGGATTCATGTTAATTACTGCTCCCATCAACAGTCCGCCGGCCGAACCACCTTCTGCATACAAATGCGCTGGAGAAGTGTATTTTTCTTCAATCAAAAATCGAGAACAATCGATAAAGTCGGTAAACGTATTCATTTTCTTCAACATTTTACCGTCTTCATACCATTTCCGACCCAAATCCTCTCCCCCACGAATATGCGCAATTGCGTAAATAAATCCGCGGTCCAACAAACTCAATCGCGTCGTTGAAAAATAAGATTCGATGTTCACTCCATACGACCCATAAGCGTATTGCAACAAAGGGTTCGTTCCGTCTTTTTTACAATTTTTGTGATACACCAGCGAAATAGGAACTTGCACTCCATCACGTGCTGTAGCCCAAATGCGCTCTTCGATGTAATTGTTTTTGTCAAATTTTCCACCTAAAACTTCTTGCTCTTTCAAAATGTTGCGTTCTTGCGTAATTATATCGAAATCAATCACCGAAGCAGGCGTTGTTAAGGATTGATAAGCATACCTTAGGATTGTAGTGTCAAAATCCAAATTGGTCGTCGTATACGCCATATAGGTTTCGGAAGTGAAAGGCAAATAGTAATCTACACTCCCATCCCAGCGCATGATCCGAATTTTATTCAAGCCTTCAGAACGCTCGGATACCACTAAAAAATCTTTGAAAATATCAATACCTTCGAGTAAAACTTCCTCGCGGTGCGGCAACACATCCACCCAATATTCTTTTTCCGTTTTTCCCTCATCCGTTTTCATTAATTTGAAATTGGTAGCTCCATCTTTATTGGTTACGATATAAAAATGATTACCGTAATGCGAAACCGAATACTCCAATTCGCGCGTTCGTTTTTGAAAAATAGTGAAAGGTGCTGTGGGTTCACTTGCCAATACATATTGATATTCAGAGGTTAAAGTACTCTCCGAAGTTATCATAATGTATTTCTTGGATTTTGACTTGTATACAGAAACATCAAACGTATCGTCTTTTTCGTAATATACTTTTACATCATGGCTAGGATCAGTACCTCTTTCATGGCGGTAAATCGTATCGGCACGCAGGGTTTTCGCATCTTTTCTACAATAAAACAAATACTTCCCATCGGCAGACCACGTTCCGCCAGCGGTTGTATTTTCGATTTTGTAAGGTAGAATTTCTCCGGTTAGTAAATTTTTGATTTGGATCACATATTGACGACGGGATACCGTGTCCACGCCAAAGGAAATCCATTGGTTATCCTCACTCACACTCAAACCCGACATTTGAAAATAGGAATGCCCTTTGGCCATTTCATTGCAATCAAACAACAATTCTTCAACTGCTTCTAGCGAACCTTTTTTTCGGGCATAAATGGGATAATCTTTTCCCGCTTCAAAACGCGTAATGTAATAATAGCCGTTATAAAAGTAGGGAACCGAACTGTCGTCTTCTTTTATTCGACTTTTCATTTCGGCAAACAATTCCTTTTGAAAACTTTCCGTATGTGCAGTCATCGCCTTGTAATAGGCGTTTTCTTGATTCAAATAATCAATTACTTCTGGATTTTCACGGTCATTCAACCAAAAATAATCATCAATGCGAACATGATTATGGATATCTAAAGTATGGGGTATTTTTTTGGCACGAGGCGGAATGGGATTATTCATGGTTCAATTTTATATCCCACAAAGATACTCGCGGTTCAAAGGGATATTCAAGAGACGAAGTTTTATTTTTCAACTAAAAATTTAACAATGAAATAATTATTTTTGCCCACTTAAAATTGAAAATTATGTTCGGAGATTTAATGGGAATGATGGGTAAAATCAAAGAAACCCAAGCCAAAATGGAAGCCACAAAAAAACGATTAGATACCGTTCTAGTCGATGAAAAAAGCACAGATGGTTTATTAGCCGTGACAATTACGGCCAACCGTACTATTCGTTCTATCCAGATTGATGATTCGTTATTGAACGATAAAGAAATGCTGGAAGATTACTTAGTCAACGTTCTCAACAAAGCCATCACCAATGCCACGCAAGTGAATGAAACGGAATTGGGTGCTGTAGCCAAAGAAGGCATGCCCAACATTCCGGGAATGGACTTGTTTAAGTAAGTTTTAGAACACCATTTTGGCCAAATGTTCCATGACATAACTGTGCATCACCTGTTTGTAATCCAAATGGGTAACCATGCGGAGTTTGCCTTGGCCCATCGAACTGATATGTATGTTTTTCTGTTTTAATTTGTCGATGACCCATTTTTCTTCCAATGTTTTACGCACGGAGAAAATGATAATGTTAGTTTCAATCGGCTCTACTTTTTCAACCCAAGGAAGAGTCGCTAAAAGTGCGCCCAATTCTTGTGCCCGTTGGTGATCTTCTTCCAAACGTAAAATATTATTTTGTAGCGCATACATTCCGGCTGCTGCCAAATATCCGGATTGACGCATACCGCCGCCCAATATTTTTCGAATCCGTAAGGCACGTTTCATGTCTTCCTTCGAACCCAAAAGCAAGGAACCTACTGGTGCACCCAAACCTTTGGATAAACAAACCGAAATGGTGTCAAACAATTCGCCAAATTGTTTCGGATGCTGCTTTTTGGCGACCATAGCATTCCATAAACGTGCACCGTCCAAATGGTATTTCAAGTCATGCTCAAGACAAACTTGTTTAATGCGCTTCATTTCAAGGATTTCGTAACAAGCACCTCCTCCTTTGTTGGTCGTATTTTCCAAACTTACCAAAGCTGATTTAGGGGCGTGGTAAAATTCTGGATCGTTGATGTGTGTACGAACTTGTTCAGCCGTAATGAGTCCGCGAGTGCCGTCTACCAGCGAACAAGAGACGCCACTGTTAAAAGAAGCACCCCCGCCTTCATAATGATAAATATGGGAATATTTGTCGCAAATCACTTGCTCTCCCGGTTGGGTGTGCAACTTTATCGCTGTCTGATTCGCCATGGTTCCACTAGGAAAAAACAAAGCGGCCTCCATACCAAATAAATGTGCCACTGATTCCTCCAATTCGTTTACAGTAGGATCTTGTTTATAGACATCATCCCCTACTTTGGCACGAAACATATACTGTAACATTTCATTGCTGGGTTTGGTAACGGTATCACTGACTAAATTTATTTCCATATCTGTGTGAGAAGCTTTACTTTTGCGGCTACAAAACTACATTAATTTATGACAAATACCGAACAAATCAAAGGTATTGTAGAACGTCTTGGCGCGTTGAGGAGGTATCTTTGACATCGATGCTAAATTGATCGAAATTACCAACGAGGAAGAGAAAACCTTTGCGCCCGACTTTTGGAACAATGCCAAACAAGCGGAAGTTATTGTTAAAAACCTGAGATCCAAAAAGAAATGGGTGGAAGATTTTAATAAAGCAAACAATCTTTGTGAAGAATTGCAAATTACGTATGAGTTTTTCCGGGATGGCGATGCTTCAGAAGAAGAATTGGATGCTGCTTATGACTTGGCCTTTCAGCAAATTGACGATTTAGAATTCCGAAATATGCTATCTGATGAAGGCGATAGTATGAGTGCCGTTTTGCAAATTACTGCAGGTGCGGGCGGAACAGAAAGTTGTGATTGGGCTTCTATGTTGATGCGAATGTATTTAATGTGGGGTGAAAAACAAGGCTACAAAATCAAGGAATTGAATTTTCAAGAAGGTGATGTCGCCGGAATCAAAACGGTGACGCTTGAATTTGAAGGAGATTTTGCATTTGGTTATTTAAAAGGAGAAAATGGGGTGCATCGATTGGTGCGCATCTCCCCTTTTGACAGTAATGCCAAACGCCATACTTCGTTTGCATCGGTGTATGTATATCCTTTAGTGGACGATACTATCGAAATTGAAATTAGTCCTGCTGATATTGAAATCACGACCGCTCGTTCGAGTGGTGCTGGTGGGCAAAATGTAAACAAGGTGGAAACCAAAGTACAGTTGTTGCACAAACCTACCGGAATTCAAATTCAATGTTCGGAAACTAGATCCCAACACGATAACCGCGATCGCGCGATGCAAATGTTACGTTCGCAATTGTATGAGATTGAATTGAAAAAACGCATGGAACAACGTGCCGATATTGAAGCGAGTAAGATGAAAATCGAATGGGGTTCACAAATTCGGAACTATGTGATGCACCCTTATAAATTGGTGAAAGATGTGCGCACCGGACATGAAACGAGTGATGTAGATGCCGTAATGAATGGCGATCTGGATTCGTTTTTGAAAGCGTATCTCATGATGATGGGACAAAAAGAAGAAGAATAAAAAAGCGGTCAGTTGACCGCTTTTTTTTATAAAAATAATTCGTTGAGCAATTGTTTGAACGCTTCCCAAGAACGTTGGTCGGCTTTTTCATTGTAGGCCGCTCCTTTGGAATTATCCGTTCCGGCACCTTTATCGGTAAAGGAATGTACGGCATTGGCATAATACACCATTTCCCAGTCGGCTTTAGCTTGACGCATTTCATCTTGAAAAGCTGTAATTTCTTCTTTAGGAACATAGGGATCATCGGCACCATGAAGCACTAATACACGAGACGAAATTGGTGAAATAGTACGTGAAGCGTCGCGACCTAAACCCCCATGAAATGAAACTGCCGCAGCGATGGGCAAGTTCATGCGGGCCGCTTCCAATGCACCGGTTCCGCCAAAGCAATAGCCCATTACTACAATTTTATCTTTGGCTGCTCCCAATTGGATGAGCTGTTCATATGCCAATTGAATTCGTTTTTGGTATTCTAAGATATTCTTTTTGAAATACCCTGCTTTTTGTCCTGCTTCTTTATAATCTTTCGGTCGTTGGTCCACTCCATAAATATCGGCCACAAAAGTATAGTACCCCATTTTTTGTAATTGTTCAGCCGATTCTTTGGCATGAGTGTCAATTCCCATCCAAGCGGGTAAAATGAGAATACCCGGTTTTCCTTTTACCGCTTTTTGGGGAGTTCCCGAAAATCCGCTCAACACTTGGGATTCATCTTTATATTCAACCGCTTTCAGTTGGGCAAACGACATTGAACTGGCCAATAAGCCTGCTATTGCAACTAGTTTTATTTTCAATGGGTTTAATTTTTAATAATACTACTCCTTTTGAATAAAAACAGGTGTTAAAAAATCCGTAAATCAAATGAACGATTTACGGATTTCAAGACTTTTTTCAACTATTTCTTAGATGCCCATTTCGATTTGAAAACGGAAATACCAGTTGTTTTTTTCACTTTTATCCCCGTAATTAAGGGTGTCATAGGTAAATTCGGTTTGCAATTTAAAGGCATGTTCCCAAATGTATTTTGTCAATCCAATAGTATACTCTTTCGTGTCGGGTGTTTGATTTACAATATCTTTTCCTACTTTTTGAAGGGAATACCGAGCAATGATTTCATAGTTGGATTTTGTCAAATAACTCAATTGATAATCAAAGCCACTACCCACATACACATAATTGGATTGTGTCAAATCATCAGGATTGAAAGTGATTGCATTTTTTGTAGTAGTGCGCGACATATAACTAGTCATGGCAGCGAATCCTTTGTATTTGAACATTCCATCTAATAACACCGATTTTAATGTTCGTTGTTCATACAAATCATTTCCTAATTGTCCTTGTGTACGTTGGGCATGATTATTTTGTTGAAAAGCCCCTGACAACAATAATTTAGGTTTTTTTTCACGCATCAAGTCGCCTTCAAAATTAGTTCCATCTTTGGTAAACGAACCCAACGGCAAAAGTTCAATTTTCCCTGTAAAAGCTAAACCCGCATCTGGACCCTTAGTTGTATTTCGACCTTCTCCTGTTGAAACTGCTGCTTTAACATTATAGGAAAATTTGTCTTTGTATTCGTTTAAATTATGAATTTGAAAACCGAAATCACGATCGATATTAAAACGTGCATTATTGATGGATCGATCTGTCAATTGTAATCCACCTGAGGAATTCACCCGTTGGCGATTACCGGGTAGTTTCGTTTGTCCGAAACTAAAATTCCAATGGGTATTGGGACGATACATAATTACCGCATCACGAATAATATTGTAATTATCACCCTCTACCAAAGGACCTGTATCACCCGGAGCAAACGACAATTGAATCGCATATAAAAATTTTGGATTTCCCACAAAACCATCGAATCGCAAGCGCAAGCGACGAATTTGCCAATCGTAGCCACTTGACTCACCTTCGTTATCAATATAAGTTGCTCTATTTTGGATACGAAAACGAATATTTAATTGAAATAAACTGTCTGGTGCTGTCAATCCTAATCCTTTCCCATAACTATAATAGGGTAAGGTAGATAATAATAAGTCATTATCCTTTTTATTTTTTTCAAATGAAATTTGAGCGAATGAAGTACCGAAAAATAAAAGTGAGCAAATTATTACTGGGAATGTAATTTTCATTAAAGTATAATTTTTGTCTACTAAGTAGAATTTACATTTTAGAAACACTAACTTAACAGTTAGGGAGAAATCACAAAAAAAACCGACAAATAATGTCGGCTTTATATTGTATTAAATGAACAAATTTATGAGATAATAAGCTAACGCGGCCATTACTGCTGAAACAGGAATCGTCAAAATCCAAGCCCATAACAAATTAACTGTTACTCCCCATCGGACAGCGGAAACCCTTTTGGTCACTCCTACACCGATGATTGAACCCGTGATTGTATGCGTAGTTGATACTGGGATTTTAAAATGCTCTGTAGAGAATAATGTCAAAGCTCCAGCTGATTCAGCCACTACACCTTCAAATGCATTTACTTTGGTGATTTTGGAACCCATCGTTTTCACAATTTTCCAACCACCACTTAAGGTTCCAAGTCCGATGACGGTATAACAAGCTAGAGGAATCCACTCGGGCATCTGACTCTTGATTCCTTTTTCTTCATTGGGTAATACCACTTGTAACCATTCTGGCATTGAAATTACTTCTTGGTGCGTTGTATTTAAATAAACAGCAACTGCAGCAGCAATAATACCCATCACTTTTTGCGAGTCATTTCCTCCATGGCCTAAACTAAAAGAAGCTGAGGATAATAACTGCATTCGTTTTAGGATGGATTCTGCTTTAGAGGCAGAGAATCGGCTAAATACTAAATTGAAAAGGGCGAGACTATAGAAAATGATCGCTACTAAAAGCCATTTGATGTTATGGGGTTCAGTGACAACCGACCAAAAATGACTTTCAAATCGTGGTTTTTCAATTTTATCATACCCTTTCATTACAGTAAATAAAAACCAAAAGACTAAGGCCATTAATGCTACTGTAAAAATTTTAGGCCCGATTGCTTTGCGTGAGGAATACATCATCCACAAGGAAATACAATAGGATATGATCATTCCAATCAAAGGCGCTAATACTATAAATGAGATCACGATTACTACCCCACTGGGTAATAAATCCCCTTCTTTGGGAGCTTTATACCAAGATACAATTCCCCAACCAGTATGTGCTACGTCTTTTACTTTACCTGAAAAACCATGTGCAATAGCAGCTCCAGCAAATCCACCAATTAAGGTGTGCGATGAAGATGAAGGAATTCCTTTCCACCAAGTGATTAAATTCCAAATGATAGCAGCAATAATTCCCGCTAGTATTACCGTTAAATCGATACTGTCTGTTTTGGCCGTTTTAGCTACCGTATCAGCAACCCCAAAGCCAAAAACCCAATAGGCCAAGAAATTAAAGAAAGCGGCCCATAATACGGCTTGAAAGGGAGTCAATACCTTGGTCGCAACAATCGTAGCAATGGAATTGGCTGCATCATGGAATCCATTGATGTAGTCAAAGCCTAGCGCTAAAACGATAATAATTATAAGTAATGTAAATTCCATGGAAACGCAATTAAGAATGTTTCACAGAAATCTGTTCCATCACATTGGAAACACTTTTACATTTATCCGATGCCATTTCTAGAGAAGACAATACTTCTTTATACTTGATAATGTTTTTTGCATCGGTTTCATTTTCAAAAATATCAGCTACTGCTTTGTCAAAAACGGCATCCGCTTTACTTTCTAATTTATTGATTTTTTTACACGTATCTTTAATCGCCTTCGGGTTTTTCAAATCTTTTAATTCTTTGATTCCTTCTTGAATCAATTGACAAGCTTCTAAGTTGATCTCCGTCAATTTACGAATCGATTTCGTAATCTTTTCAACTTGATATAAACGTATACGACTTGCCGCTCCGTGCATATTGTCTGCTACGTTATCAATAGCTTTTATTAAGGAGTGAATATCTTCACGGTCAAAAGGCGTGATAAAATTACGGCTTAATTCCAAATGTGTTTTGTGTGCAATATCTTCGATAATTGCTTCTAATTCTTCCACTTTTTTGAACAATTCCTCTCGTTCACTTTTAGGTGCATTTACCGCATCGTGCAACGTACCTGCCATTAACGTTAAATGCTCAGAAGCTTTTTCAAAAAGAGGAAAGAATTTTTTATCTTTTGGGACAAAAAACTGAAATACACTATTTAAGGTCATTTTTTCTAAAATTTACCCCGCAAAAGTAATTTTTGTATGTTAAGCCAATATTAACAAATAAACAATTCCCCGTTATTTTTTTACATTAATTTAATATTACCAACCCTTCCTATTTGGCGGTTATGAAAACGTTTTCGTACTTTAGCGACACCAAAAACGAAATGACTGCCCTATGGACTTAAACTTCAATAAAAACGAAGATCACAACAAACTTTTACTCTCCGATCTCAAACAAAAATTTGCCAAAGTAAAACTCGGTGGCGGCGAAAAACGCATAGAGAAATTACATGCTGAAGGCAAAATGACGGCCAGAGAACGTATCGATTATTTACTCGACAAAGATAGCAAATCGATAGAAATTGGAGCCTTTGCTGGAGACGGAATGTATCTCGAACATGGCGGTTGTCCTTCGGGAGGTGTAGTTGTAAAAATAGGCTACATTCAAGGAAAACAATGTATCGTTGTGGCCAATGACGCTACCGTAAAAGCGGGCGCTTGGTTTCCCATTACTGGAAAGAAAAACTTACGCGCACAAGAAATTGCTATAGAAAATCGATTACCCATTATTTATTTGGTGGACTCTGCAGGTGTCTATTTACCAATGCAGGATGAGATTTTTCCGGATAAAGAACACTTCGGACGTATTTTTCGCAACAATGCCATCATGAGCAGTATGGGGATTACCCAAATTGCAGCCGTTATGGGGAGTTGTGTGGCCGGTGGAGCGTATCTGCCTATCATGAGTGATGAAGCGTTAATAGTAGACAAAACGGGAAGTATTTTCTTGGCAGGAAGTTATTTAGTAAAAGCAGCTATTGGTGAAAATATTGATAATGAAACCTTAGGCGGTGCCACAACCCATTGTGAAATTTCGGGCGTAACCGATTACAAAGCCAAAGACGACAAAGATGCTTTGGATCGCATTCGTTCCGTGGTAGGAAAAATTGGTGACTATGAAAAAGCCGGATTTAATCGTGTGAAGTCTGAAAAACCCGCTTTAGAACCTACCGATATTTATGGTATTCTACCCAAATCCCGCTCGGATCAATACGATATGATGGAAATTATCAAACGTATGGTGGATAATTCTGAGGTGGATGAATACAAAGCAGGCTACGGTCAGTCGATTATTACTTGCTATGCCCGTATTGACGGTTGGGCGGTCGGAATTGTAGCCAACCAACGAACGGTTTCCAAAACGAAGAAAGGAGAATTGCAGTTTGGCGGTGTGATATATTCTGATAGCGCCGATAAAGCCACGCGTTTTATTGCCAATTGTAACCAAAAGAAAATTCCGCTGGTCTTTCTACAAGATGTTACCGGATTTATGGTGGGTTCCAAAAGTGAACACGGCGGAATCATTAAGGACGGTGCCAAAATGGTGAACGCCGTTTCTAATTCGGTGGTTCCAAAATTTACCATTGTCATCGGAAATTCCTATGGTGCAGGAAATTATGCCATGTGTGGAAAAGCGTATGACCCAAGATTAATTGCGGCTTGGCCTAGTGCTGAATTGGCCGTTATGGGTGGTGCACAAGCGGCAAAAGTGTTGATGCAAATTGAAGCCGCTTCCCTAAAAGCCAAAGGTGAATTGGTTGACGCGCAAAAAGAACAAGAATTGTTTGATAAAATAAAAGCGCGCTATGATGCACAGGTTTCACCGTATTATGCTGCTGCCCGACTTTGGACGGATGGAATTATCGATCCATTGGATACCCGCACTTGGATTTCTATGGGAATTGAAGCGGCCAACCATGCGCCTATCGAAAAGAAATTTAATTTAGGAGTAATCCAAGTTTGATGAACAAAATACAAATTCGAATACTTGAAATCTTTGGAACGCTCCTCGTGGGTGTTCCTTTTTGTTTGTGGATATCTAATTTACTTTTCTTTGATGAAGGATATTGTATTGAAAGAAGTTTTCCCTTTTTCAACCCAATTTATGATCTTTTTTTTGAGGGGTATCACGACGATCCCAACGGTTATTTCTTTATCCTTATACTTATTCTAGGTTATGGTTGTTCAAAAATGTTCATCTTTGTACTGCGAAAGTTGTTTCGATTTTGAAAAAAAGAATGCCTGATTTATTCCAAAAGTTTGAAAAACCTTTCTCCGAACATCCTATTCCGGAGCGATTTACCTTTCCATTTTATTACGACCCTCATCCGCTGAGTCTTGAGGCAGCACGTTTGCTTCAAGAGTATTTGAAAAGCCAATCCGATTTTGAGCACAACTTCGGACTTGATGATGGACATACGGGAATGGTGATTGGCAAAATGTTTGGGGTTTTAGTGGTGCAAAATGAAGCAAACGAATTAGGCTATTTATGGGCTTTTTCAGGGAAACTAGCCGATAAAAATCATTGGCCCAAATTTGTCCCCACGGTTTACGACATGCTGGAAGATAATGGCTACTTTAAATCAGAAGAACGTATACTTAATAATCTTAATTCAAAAATTGAAACTCTCGAGAATTCAGTAGATTATAAAAATTTACTTGAAGCAACTAACAAAGTAGTAATAGATGCCAATGAAGCGATTGTAACCTATAAACAATCCATCAAAAAAGCAAAAAAAGAACGGGCTTTATATCGTGAAAGGCATTCTAACTTGAATGATGAAGAAGCGTTGCAATTAATTCAAGCCAGTCAATTAGAAAGTATTCGCTTGCGACAATTACAATTGGATTGGAAAGATAAAATTGCAAAAGTTACAACTGAACTGATGCAATTTGAAGATCAAATCAACCTACTCAAAGAAGAACGCCGAAACCGTTCCGCCGCCCTTCAACAAAAGTTGTTTTCTGATTATGCATTTTTAAATCAATACGGTGTCACCAAAAGTCTGCAAACCATTTTTCAAGGGAATCCACCTGCAGGTGCTGGCGAATGTGCTGCACCCAAATTGTTGCATTATGCATTTCAAAACAAATTAAGACCATTGGCCATGGCCGAATTTTGGTGGGGGCAATCACCCAAGTCTGAAGTACGCAAACACGGCCAATTTTATCCCGCTTGTACGGGTAAATGCGAACCCATACTTGGACATATGTTGGAAGGAATTCCACAAGAAGACAATCCGTTTTTGGTCAATCTAGGCGCCAATAAATCCTTGGAGATCATCTATGAAGACGAATGGATTCTGGCGGTAAATAAGCCCACTGATTTGCTTTCTACACCTGGAAAAAACATTACGGATTCAGTATATACACGATTAAAAGAAATGTATCCCCAAGCCACAGGTCCGTTAATTGTGCATCGTCTAGATATGGCCACCTCTGGGATTTTGTTATGTGCCAAGGATGAAGCAACTTATAAAAAACTGCAACATCAATTTATAAAACGGACTATAGAGAAAGAATACTTGGCTTTATTGTCTGGAACTCTCACAGAAAAGGAAGGCATCATCGAACTTCCTTTACGGGTTGATTTAGATAATCGACCCAATCAAATTGTATGTCATCAATTTGGAAAACCGGCGGTCACACATTGGAAAACCATTGAAATCAAAAATGGAAATACATTAGTTAGGTTCAAACCCATCACAGGTCGCACCCATCAATTGCGTGTTCACGCCGCCCATCAATTGGGTTTAAATTCACCTATTCTTGGTGATGATTTATATGGAGTAAAAGGAAGTCGATTGTGTTTACATGCCGCTTATTTGAAATTTTTTCATCCCACAAAAAAAGTGACCATTGAATTACAATCACCTATTTCATTTTAAAACTAGAGATTTTTTATATTTACAAAAAAAACGATTCTATGAAAAAACTAATTATTCTTTGTCTATCATTGGTGTTAACTTCCTGTGTTGACGGAGTCGATGAAGCCCCACAAGACGTGAGTAACTCCCCTTATATTTTCATGCGTGTAAATAACAATGACCGTACCTTTTCTCAGGTAAGCTATACGATTTACAATGCTGATTTATTAAATTTTTACGGTATCATTGATAGCAATAATCAATGCAACATATTTGTAAGTTCGTCAAACACTGGAGCAACGGCTATAGATTCCATTTCCATAAAATATTTAGGAAATTTATACCATGCCAAGTCCTCAACATTAAAAGATGTTCAAGTCAATAATGGGGAACGCATTGAAGGAACGTTTTCTGGACAATTTGAAAAAAATAACGATCCCAATGTTAATTTAAGTATTACTGATGGTTCTTTCCGCGTTATTAAATAAAACGATGAGAAAAGTTTATTTTTTTCTTGCTTTTGTAATTATCAATTCAATATTCGCCCAAGAAAAAGCTACCTATTCCCGTAAAGATTCGTTGATGGGGGGATTTTCAAAGGAACGCACTTGTTACGATGTCAAACATTACACCTTAAACATCACCCTAAATCCCGATCAAAAATTCATTTCAGGCAGCAACACCATCAATTTTGATGTCCTAAAAGCTACCCGCCGAATTCAGGTGGATTTGTTTGCTAATATGCAAGTCGATTCCATCATTTGGAACCAACAAAAATTAAAATACTCCCGTGAATTTAATGCCGTTTTTGTCGATTTCCCTAATGAGTTAACGCCTGAAACCAGTCAGTCCATCCAATTTTATTATTCTGGAAATCCACTCATTGCCAAACGTGCCCCTTGGGATGGCGGATTTGTTTTTACGAAAGATAAACAGGACCGACCTTGGATTGGCGTAGCGGTGCAAGGGACAGGAGCAAGTTTGTGGATGCCCATTAAAGACGGGCAAAGTGACGAACCCGATACCGGAATTGATATTAAAGTGGCTGTTCCCAACGGTTTAATGAATGTTTCAAATGGACGTTTTAAAGGTTCTTTCCCACAACCCAACGGTTATACTCGATGGGATTGGGACGTAATCAACCCGATAAATTCTTATGATATTACATTAAACATTGGTCATTACATCCATTGGTCGGATAAATTGGACGACCTTGATTTGGATTATTATGTTTTGGACTACAACCAATCCAAAGCTGAAAAGCAATTTGCAGAAGTGAAACCCATGCTAACTTGTTTTCAATCCAAATTTGGTCCCTATCCATTTAAAGAAGATGGGTATAAATTGGTGGAAACCTCCTATCTGGGCATGGAACACCAAAGTGCTGTGGCTTATGGTAACAAATATTTCAAAGGGTATTTAGGTTCTGATTTATCGGGAACAGGCGTAGGTTTACTCTTTGATTTTATCATCATCCATGAAAGTGGCCATGAATGGTTTGGGAATAGTATCACTTCACGCGATATCGCCGACATGTGGATTCATGAAGGATTTACCCAATACAGTGAGATGGTCTACATCGAATGTCAATTTGGCTACGAGAAAGCGTTACTCTACGGTAAGGGATTACAAAAAAATGTATCCAATGACCGACCCATAATTGGCGATTATGGTGTAAATGCCGAAGGATCTGGTGACATGTATCCGAAAGGTGCACTATTACTCAATACACTGCGTCATGCTTTACACGATGATGCCTTGTGGTGGAAATGGTTAGCCGCCTACACCTCTAAATTCAAACATCAAATCATTACAACACCTATGGTTGTTGATTTTTTTAACCAAGAAACTCAAAAAGAATGGACTTCCGTATTTGATCAATATTTAAAATATACCCGAGTTCCCGAATTGCAATTGCGCAAAAACGGAAAAAAATTAGAAGTGCGATGGATCGCTGATGTGCCCCAATTGAATTTACCCGTCTTTGTCACCATAAACGACAAAGAAGTACTTTTGAATCCAACTAATGAATGGACCACCACTGATTATAAAATCAAATCGTTGGATGAAGTCACAGTGGATTTGAAAAAGTTTTTTATTACAGTTTCGTATCAATAAAAAAAGGAGTCACCACGACTCCTTTTTTTATTGTTCTAATGTAGCTTTACGCAACACTTTTCCATTTTCAGTTTCTTTGAATTGAGGGACAAAAACCACTTCTTTTGGACGTTCGTATTTATCCAAGCTTTTATAGGTCTCTTCTGCAATTGTGAAGGGTTCGCCTTCGACAACCAATAGTACTTTTTCACCCAATTCTTCATCCTCTTTGGATGCAATAAAATAGCGACGGTCAATTTTACCATCCAATTTCTGTTCTACTTGTTCGGGCATTATTTTAACTCCGCCACTATTAATTACATTGTCAATTCTACCAATAAAATGAAATTGATTTTCGTTAATTAATTCCACCAAATCGTTGGTCACAACGGTCTCTTCAGCGATGATATGCGGCGCATGAATAACCAAACAATTGCGGTCGTCATACGATAACGTTACATGTGGGAGTACGGTAAATTCCTTCTCCCCGACTCGCTTTGCCGCGATATGAGTGATGGTTTCTGTCATGCCGTAGGTTTCGTAGACTTCCGTTTTTAATCCCATTAATTGTTGTTCTAAAGCCGCATTAATTCGGGCACCGCCTACAATCAATTTTCTAACTTGGTTCAATTTAGCTATCGAATGTTGGGCTTGTAACGGAACCATTGCCGCAAAATCATACGAATCATCCAATCGATCCATCGGATGCGAAGTCGGTGCTACATAATCCAAGTCCAATCCCAGAATAATGGACCGAATCAACATCATTTTACCGGCTACATATTTCACTGGTAAACACTGTAAAGCGCGATCTCCGGGTTTTAAATCAAAAAAATCGCCCGTTGCAAGTGCTGAATTCACCATGGCTTGTTTATTCACTCGAATGACTTTTGGAGCTCCTGTCGATCCTGATGTTAGCATTTCAATGGAATCGCTGTCATCAAACCAATCCAATAAAAATTCCCCTACCGGCTTTTCAAACTCTTCACCTTCTTTGATAAAACTATAAGCCACGCGGCACAAATCATCTTTGTCAAGATGGAAACCATTTAGTTTAAACTGGTTGTGAACGTTAAGATAGGTCGGATTCATACGTTTGATTTTTTAAAGTTGTGGGTATATCAATAGGTCCGGTTAATCGCATTTTCCAGTCCGTCCATTGGTATTTTTTTGAAAATATTAAAAGAAGTAACGGAAACAAAATCAGTAAAGGAAGGAATAATTCGAATCCCACTTGTGGTTTTGCCGTTTCTTTGAAAAGCGCATAGGTTTGAAAAGCCGACCAATGGGAAGTAACCAAAAGTGCGGTAAATAAATTGTTGGCCGCATGAAAACCGAGTGCCAACTCCATGCCCTCATCCATTAAGGTAATGATTCCCAAAAAGAGTCCTGTCCCGATATAATAGAACAGCACGATATAACCCATCTCTGCAATTTCTGGATTGGCAATATGTAAGAGTCCGAAAATCAGTGAGGTCCACAGCAAGGGAAACCATCGACGGGGATACAATTGGGCAAACCCTTGCATTAAATATCCTCTAAAAATATATTCCTCAACTGAAGTCTGAATCGGAATCATCAAAATTCCGATAACCGCAAGCAGCGCAAATTGTGACGGATTGAAATTCCATTCCATAGTGCTGTCCGAACTGTAGAAGGAAATCACTGTGGTGAGCACCGTTATCATTCCCCAAAGGCTAAATGAAAACAAGATGCGTTTCCAATCAATAGTTGGTCGCGATGTGGTTACAGCCGTAATAGTCTGTTTGTGCAAGTATTTAATCACCAAAACGAAAACACCAAAGGCAACAGCAAACGACAAAAGCATTAAGAACAACGAAAGATTCAGATCCAAGGCCTGCATTAAAGCAACGGAATCGCTAGGCATCCCTTTTCCTTTTTTTAATGTAGCCATCACAGCGGCAATACCAAACGGAATTTGACCCAAAAATGTCCCAAATAGGATTAAAACGGACCCTAATAAATACCAGCCAAATGTGACCTTTTTTTCTACTCCAAATAGTTTTTGCATTGTCTTATTTTATTGTCCCAATTTACTTATTTTCGTGAAATAAATATACAATTAATGATTACAATTTATCACAATCCCCGCTGTGGAAAATCACGCGAATGTGTAGCCCATTTTGAAAATACAAATGAATCTATTGAAATCATCAAGTATTTAGACACGCCGCTTTCAAGAGAACAAATTCAATCGATTCTGAAAAAACTTAACTATACTCCTATTCAACTCATTCGAGTGAAAGAATCCGTATGGGTAGAAAATTACAAAGGAAAATCATTAACTGATGAAGATTTGATTGAAGCCATGGTAACCTATCCAATTTTAATCGAACGACCAATTGTTGTTAAAGGGAATCATGCCGTGATAGCTCGACCCCTTGAAAACATTAACAAATTAAGGTAATTGTTGCAGGGTAAGATTAACAAAACTTTGTGAAAGTACGGTTAAACGTTCGTTTATTTTTGCAATCCAAACAGGAAAGCAAAATAAATTTACATGAAAATTTTTAAAATTGTACTCACACTCTTCGTATTTACCTCACTTACCACATGGGCGCAACCCCGATTAGGTACACAAGGTGGTGGTGGTAAAAAAGTAAAAATTACCGGAAAAGTAATTGCCAAATCCAACAATCAACCGCTTGAATACACGGAAGTACGGTTAATTAATGCCACTACCAATAAAGTGGTTACTGGTGGATTGACCGATGCTAAAGGGGAATTCAATATTGATGCACCTGCAGGAAATTACAATGTAAACGTAGAATTCCTTTCGTTTAAACCCTTAGAATTAAAAAACAAATCCTTTCAAGTTGATACAAATTTGGGGACTATATCCCTAGAAGACGAAGCGACTAAATTAGACGAGGTCGTCATTCGGAAAGAGAAAACTTCTGTAGAGATTAAATTGGATAAAAAAGTCTATAATGTCGGTCAAGACCTAATGGTTAAAGGCGGTACTGTTAGTGATGTATTAGATAATATCCCTTCTGTAGCCGTGGATGCTGACGGTACCATTAGTCTACGCGGAAACGATAATGTAAAAATATTAATCGATGGTCGCCCCTCGAATGCCATCAACATTTCAGATGCCTTGCGTATGATTCCTGCTGATGCCATTGATAAAGTGGAAGTGGTGACCAATCCTTCTGCGCGTTATGATGCTGAAGGTGGTGGAGGTATTCTGAATATTTTATTGAAAAAAGGAAAGAATAACGGCGTTAATGGTACGATTATGGGTACCACAGGAACGCCTGCCAACCATGGATTAAGCGCCACATTGAATGTAAAATCCGATGAATTTAATTTCTTTACCAACCAAGGTTACAACTACCGAAACAACCCCGGTAAAGCACAAATGGATAGTCGTTATTTAAACGCGGATAATTCGACTCGAAATTACATTAATGAAAGTCGTGACTCCGATCGATATAGCAAAGGATACAACGGTAACTTTGGATTTGACTGGTACCTTACCAAAAATACAACTTGGACAAATTCTGTAAATTATCGCAAAAACAATGGAACTACAGAAGAAAATGTAGACCAAATCAATTTGGATCAATTTGCCAATTACACAAAAACGGTTTTCCGGGACAATAACGAAGCAACCAAAAGTGAAAACGTCGAATTTGCCTCTAATTTATTGCACAAATTCAAAACAGACGGACATAAATTAACGGTTGATTTTTCGGTATCCAAAAACAAAGACGATAACGACGCTACGATTACCAACGCGGATACACAAAACAGTCCGGTAGTGATTAATGACACCTACAACATCCAACGACAAAATCGAATTTTACTGCAATCCGATTATGTTTTGCCTTTTGGAAAAAACAAAGAAAGTCAGTTTGAAGCCGGTTATCGAGGTAATTTCCTTGACTTACTTACGGACTATTCGGTTTTCACCAACGGCGTGTTGGACACCTATTTTTCCAATGTTTTAAATTACAAGGAAAATGTAAATGCTTTGTATTCACAATTGGGAACAAAAATCAAAAAGTTTTCTTTTCTAGCCGGTTTACGTTATGAGAATTCGAACATCATCGTCGACCAACAAACGAGTCAGATCTACAAAACAAAGAATTACGATAATTTCTTCCCCTCAGCTACTGTGGCCTATGAGATCAATGAAACATCAAACATTGCCATTAACTACAGTAAGCGCATCAACCGTCCGCGGGGAAGAGAAATCAATCCATTCAGCAGCTACTCCAGTAACATCAATATTTTTCAAGGGAATCCTGATTTGAACCCCTCAAAAACAGATGCGATTGATTTTGGCTTCTTGAAAAAATGGACAAAATTAACGTTTAATACGTCAATGTATTTCAATCGAACGGTAGACAATGTTCAATACGTTCGTCGTGAAAGTGGCGAATTTGTAGGCACTACTCCAGTGATTATTACCACTCCGGTAAACTTATCCAAAGAATACCGTACCGGTTTTGAATTCACTTTCAACTATACACCTTACAAATGGTGGAAAATAAACACCAATTTTAATTTCTTCCGTGTGGAAACAGTGGGTAAATATACCTATGTATTGCCATCAACAAGCACTGAAAAAACAACAGATTTTGCCAATGTGGCTACCACATGGTCGTCGCGTATTACTTCTAAAATTACGCTTCCTGGAAAAATTGATTGGCAAACCAATGCCAATTACAACGGTCCCCAAAACACGGCACAAGGAAGAAATTTAGGCGTGTTTGGTATGAACCTCGGGTTTAGTAAAGATGTCTTTAAAGATAAAGCGACTTTGGCCTTGAATGTTAATGACGTATTCAACTCACGTAAACGTCGCTTTGAAACCTTTATTCCTGGACAAGTAGATGCCAATTCAATGATGCAATGGCGTGTGCGTCAGGTGACACTTTCGTTCACTTACCGTTTCAACAAAACGAAAAACGATAAAGAACAAAACCGTCCGAAACGCAACGGTGGTGATGATAACGATGGCGGGGATTATCCTGGATAATTACTTCGATTATAAACACAAAAAAAGTCCCGAATTATCGGGACTTTTTTATTAAAACAGCGTTCGTTACGCCTGCTCTAATGCTTTTTTCTCTTTTCTTTCTTGTAACAACTCTTTGGTTGCACCGAACACCCAGTAAAATACAAAGTGAACTAAGAAAATCATCAACCAGAAACCAGCTGTGAAAATCATTAAGAAAAGAAGAAAACCTAGGTACTGTTGAAATTCAAACATTGTTTTCGCGAATAATTTGTGAATTCTCCCCAAAAGTACTGCAATAAATCGATTTGACCAATAATTCAGAAAGAATTATTAACCGCTTTATAAACATTAATACCACTTTTTCTTTTTGAAATAATAGATCATTCCCAAAAGCAAAACGAGCATTACCGCAAGAATTATAAAGTAACCGTATTGCCAATGCAATTCAGGCATGTTGTCAAAATTCATCCCATACACCCCCACAATAAACGTTAGTGGCATAAAAAACACTGAAACCACGGTAAGTGTTTTCATCACTTCATTCATCTTGTGACTTTGTAAAGCAAAATAATAATTCGAGGCACTTTCCAACGTGGTCATGTCATAATCAATTTGCTCTAAGAGTTCCAACGACTTTTGATGCAAACGTTCAAAAAAAGTAAAGTTTTGCGCTTCAATCGAATTGAAAACATTGTCGTCTTTAATGGATTTAATGGCATACAACGAATCCCGTAACGGAATAATGGAGCGCTTTAAAAAGTTATAATTATCCCGATGTTTTTCAATTTGTTCCAATATTTTTGGATTGGAATTTAACTTCGATTGATTAATCAACTCTTCAACCTTATCTTCTTCGTTTTCAATGGTAATATAAAAATTTTCCATTATGGCGTCCAACATTAAAAATAACAAATAATCAGCGCCTTTTTCACGAACAATCCCCGAATGGGTGCGCAACCGCTCCCGCAAATGCGTAAAGAAATCCGAGCGTTTTTCTTGAAACGAAACCAACATGTTCTTTTTCAGTAAAAAACTAATTTGCTCGGCTGCAATATTATCCGAATGTTCGACGGGCAATAACGATTTTATACTAAAAAATAATACTTCATGGTATTCATCCAATTTGGTGCGTTTGGTCGTATTCAAAATGTCTGCCATCATGAAATTGTCCACACTTAAAAAAGCACCTATTTTCTGTATGGTGGAAACCGAATTCAATCCGTGAACATTGAGCCAATTGATGCGCGACCAATCCACATTACTCGCCAAAGCATCCACTTCAAAGTCTTCACACTCCGTTAATTCATGATTGTCATACACAAACAATTGGGTTTCAGTCTTTGTATGGGTATGGGTGCCCGTATATTCTAAAAGTGTGGGCTGCACTTTTCGCCCCTTCTTGTATTTTATTTTTCGCACGGTATCGGAATTTGGATTAAAGTTAGAAATTATTCGTTTTAAAAAGTATTTTTACGAAAAATATCCAACATGATTACGCTCATCACGAATATAAAGGAATTGTTGCAAGTGCGCGAACCCGGAGTGCAGAAAGTAGCGGGTGCCGATATGGCGCATCTTCCTGCGATTCAAAATGCTTATCTTCTCATTGAAAACGATACGATTTCCGATTTCGGGCCAATGACCGAATGTCCGAAAATCAACGCGGATACCGAGATTGATGCTACAGGCCGAACAGTGCTTCCGTCGTGGATTGATAGCCATACCCACATCGTTTATGCCGGTAATCGGGTGCAAGAATTTGTGGACCGTATCAACGGACTCACCTATGAGGAAATAGCTAATCGTGGTGGCGGTATCCTTAATTCGGCCAAACGGCTTAATGAAACTTCCGAAGAGCAATTGTACGAAGAATCCAAAGTGCGATTGGAAGAAGTGATCCGACAAGGAACCGGAGCGGTAGAAATTAAATCCGGATACGGTTTGACGGTTGAGGGCGAACTCAAAATGTTGCGCGTGATTCAGCGCTTGCGCGAAAATTACCCGATTACCATTAAAGCTACATTTTTGGGCGCTCACGCTTTCCCGAATGCGTTCAAAGAAAACCATGAAGGTTATTTGAAGGTGATTATCGATGAAATGCTCCCAAAAATTGCAGAAGAAAACTTAGCCGATTACATCGATGTGTTCTGTGAAACCGGCTATTTCTCGGTGGAAGAAACCGAACGAATTATGGAAGCCGGCAAACGATTCGGACTCATTCCCAAGATTCATGTTAATCAATTTACCGCTATTGAAGGTATAGCCGCTTGTGTCAAACACGGGGCGTTATCCGTTGACCATCTCGAAATTGTCTCCGATGAAGATATCGAAGTGTTGAAAAATTCTGGTACCATGCCTGTAGCACTTCCCTCCTGTTCCTATTTCATCAGTATTCCGTATACACCGGCACGTAGGATGATTCAGGCCGGATTGCCCCTTGCTTTGGCATCCGACTTTAATCCAGGGACGACACCGTCCGGGAATATGAATTTTGTGGTGGCCACCGCTTGCATTAAAATGAAAATGACCCCCGAAGAAGCCATCAACGCCGCTACCATCAATGGCGCGTATGCCTTGGGAATTGCTGAAACCCACGGCAGCATTACAAAAGGTAAAAAAGCGAATGTATTGATCACCGAACCTTTGCATTGTTATTACGAACTTCCTTATGCTTTTGGTTCCAACCGAATTGCTACGGTTTTATTGAATGGTAAAAAAGTACAATAAAAAAGCCCGGATTAACCGGGCTTTTGTTTTTTATAGTATTTCCGAATTAACGTAAGGTGAAACTTGTTTTAGAAACCAATTCCCCTTTGTCAAAAATGTTTACGAAATAAGAACCTTTTTCAAAGCTTTTACCGGGTAAATCTTGGGAAACATTCACTGTTTTGTTCTCGTATTTCACCTTCGCTTGGAAACTGTACGTTAGGGATTGTGAACCAAATGTAGCGGTTTCTTTATCACCCAACACATTGTTTTTCGCGTCAATTACTTGAACATAGTACACTTTATCACCCGATTTTGCAACCGCATTTTCAGCAATCGTAAAACTGATTTTTAAAATGTCAGCGCGGCTCGCTTTGTCCGTTTCAATTTGTTTTCCTGAACTGCGTTGTTTGTACGCAGCTGTTTTTAAATTAAGAATCGATAGTTTGGAAGCTTTTTCTACAGTTTTAGTGAGCTCTTCATTTTGCCCCACTAAAACTTGGTTGTAGTTTTTCGAATCTTGTAATACAACTTTCGTACTGTCTAGATTCTTGTTTAGTTTTTGATTCTCACCTTTTAAAACTTCCACTTCTTGCATCAACGATTTCATTTTGACTTCAAGCGATTTGTATTGCTCTTTGTACTTGCGTAATGCGTTGGCATCGCCTTTGGATTTTTCCAATTGTGCCATGAGTTGTACCACTTTTTCGCGTTCAGCAATTAATTCATCCGACATGGATGTGTTTTCTGCAATTGCCGCATCGTACGTCGCTTTTAACTCTTGAAGATCTTTTAAAATGTTGTCTTTTTCCGTGGAAACTGCGGTTACTTTGGTTTCTAGCGTTTGTGTATCTGTAGTTAATTTAAAAATGTAGAATAAACTACCTAACAGTAACAAAGCCAGGACTAAAATTATCGCCTTTAAGGAAGAATTGTTTTTTTGATTTTCCATAACAAAAGTATTTGTAGTAAAGCAAATTTAATAATTATAATTTCTATAACGTCAGTTTTGGGAATTATATTATTTTTGACTGTTAACTTTTTTTATGGAACATCTTGTACGCTATACCCAATCCGAGTTGTCTAAAGTAACTAACCATCGAAGCGGTGAAGTTAAGTTTGGTGAAAAAATGCAACTGATTTCCGAAGGTGAAAATGTAGTAAACTTTCTTAAAAATTCGGAAGCCAAATTTGTCCTATTCGGTATCCCTGAGGACATTGGCGTTCGCGCAAACAATGGACGTCCAGGTACAGCCACCGCTTGGGAAAGTGCCATAAAAAGTATCGCCAACATCCAGCACAACCGCTTTTGTAAAGGTTCCAACATTATTGTTTTAGGGACATTAGACACTGCCGCTTTTAATAAAGAAGCCGAAGGATTAGAATTCAACAGTACACCGGATCGCAAAAAGTTTAGCGAAATTGTATCCAAAATTGATAAAGAAGTCTCTCACATTATCAGCACCATTGTGAAATGCGGAAAAATTCCCTTGATTATCGGCGGCGGGCATAACAACGCCTATGGCAATATCAAAGGAACGGCTTTGGCCAAAGGAAAACCCATTAATGCTGTCAATCTCGATGCACACTCTGATTTCCGAATTATGGAAGGTCGTCACAGCGGCAATGGATTTTCGTACGCCTTTGAAGAAGGTTTTTTGAAAAAGTATTTCATTTTTGGATTGCACGAAAGTTATACATCCAAAAATGTCTTGGACCAATTAAAATCAATGAAAGACAAAATCCAGTACAATACCTATGATGCGATAAAAGTCCGGGGAGAAAAAGAATTCCGTTTAGAAATGCAAATTGCCTATGATTTCATAAAATCCGATGCCTACGGTATTGAAATCGATATGGATGCCCTACCGCTTGTACCCAGTAGTGCGATGACCCCAAGTGGATTTTCCGTAGAGGAAGTGCGACAGTTTATTTATTTCTTTGGAAAACACTCCAATGCGGCTTATTTGCACATTTGTGAAGGCGCTCCATCTTTGGATACCGAAACTAACAACCACATGGTGGGTAAATTAATCGGGTACCTTTTAACCGATTTTATCAAAGCAAAAAACAGTTTAGACTAAAAAGCGGTTATCTTTGCAGCCCATTTCACTACGAAATGGCGCCTATATTATGACCTTTAACGACTTAAAACTCATCCGAAATATACAGCAAGCGCTTGCTGAAGAAGGCTATGAAGCCCCAACACCTATCCAACAACAAGCCATTCCTATTATCATGGAAGGCACGGATTTAGTGGGTTGTGCGCAAACGGGTACCGGAAAAACAGCCGCGTTTGCCATTCCGATTATTCATCAAATACACCCTATAGTGGGTTCGGCCAAGAAACGTAAAAGTATTCGTGCGCTAGTAATTACTCCTACCCGCGAATTGGCTATCCAAATTCAAGAAAGTTTTGAAACCTACGGCCGGTACACCAATATTGTGTCGACAGTAATTTATGGTGGTGTGAATCAAGTACCCCAAGTAGACCAACTCAAACGCGGTGTAGATGTATTAATTGCAACTCCTGGCCGCTTATTGGATTTACACAAACAAGGGCATGTGAATTTGGACCATTTGCACCATTTGGTATTGGATGAAGCCGATTTAATGCTGGACATGGGCTTTATCAATGATGTGAAGAAAATCATCAAACTCACTCCCGATAACCGTCAAACGCTTTTATTTTCGGCCACGATGCCCCTGCCTATTCGTGAATTAGCTGAGAGTTTTTTAACAAAACCCCAATATGTTACGGTGACTCCCGTGGCTTCAACCGCTGAAAAAATCAAGCAATGGGTGTACAAAGTCGAAAAAGAAGAAAAACGCAAGTTGTTGCTTCAAATCTTGAGCGAATATCCTGGAGAACAAATCTTAATTTTTACCCGAACCAAACACGGTGCTGATAACGTAGTGAAGTTTTTGAAAAAAAATAACTTCACTGCTGAAGCCATTCACGGCGACAAATCGCAATCGGCGCGTCAACGAGCATTAGACCATTTTAAAAACAAAGAAGTGCAATTACTTGCCGCAACGGATATTGCTGCCCGAGGAATTGACATCGAAAGCTTGCCGTTTGTAATTAATTTTGATATTCCGAATATTTCAGATACTTACGTGCACCGTATCGGTCGTACCGGTCGTGCAGGCAATGAAGGTTTGGCGATTTCTTTATGTGGCAAAGACGAATGGACGTATTGGCAAGATATCGAGAAATTAATCCGCATGAAGATTAAAGTCATTGAAAACCATGACTTTGGTTGGAAAGACACTGCAAATCAAGCGCCTGCCATTAAAGCCGACGGTACGCCCCAAAAGAAAGACTTCCGCAATAAGAAAAAAGGAAATGGTGGAAAGAAGTTTTTTGGCAATAAAAACAAAAAGAAATAATTATTGCTCAATCAAATTACTGATCACTTGAAATAATTTGGAGGGTTCGAAAGGCTTGATAATAATATCATTGATTCCTACGGAAATAGCCTGCTCCATAATCTCTTGTTTGTCAAAAGCCGTTAACGCAATGACTGGGGTTTGAATTCCTTTTTTACGGATTAATTTAGTGGTTTCAAACCCGTTGATAATCGGCATATTGATATCCATTAATACAATATCATAATGTTCACTTTCCAAAGCATCAATAGCAGCATACCCATCATCTAAAATGGTGCATTTGAAATGATTGGTTTCTAAGATTTTCTTGGTAACCACCTGGTTAATCTTATTGTCTTCCACGACCAAAATACGGTACACTTGCACCGTTGACAAGTCGACATCAATGTTGTGAAGAATCTCGTTGCGTTTGGTTTCATCGGCTTCAAAGCCCATGGTAAACGAAAACGTAGTTCCTTTACCTAATTCACTTTCCAATTCAATCGTACTGCCAAAGAGTTCGACCAATCGCTGTACAATCGATAAGCCCAATCCGGTTCCTTGGTAATCGCCATCTTTGCGTTCAATTTGCACAAACTTTTCAAATATTTTCTTTTGGTCTTCTGGTGCAATTCCGACACCAGTATCGGCAACCGCAAATTGAATAAAATATTGTGAACCTTCAATACGGTCTAATTTAGCCGAAACTTTAACCGTTCCATCTTTGGTGAATTTTAACGCATTACTCACCAAATTCATGAATACCTGAGAAAGGCGCAACTTATCCCCAATTAAAAACTCGGGAATCGCAGGATCCAACTCCGTTTGCAATTTGTTGTTGTTTTTAATCGCAATAAATTCCAACGAGTCCACGATGGTACTGATTTCATCAGGAATGTTGAAAATCATGTGCTCCAGCGTAATTTTATTCTCCTCGATTTTATTGATTTGCAACAAATCGTTGACCAAGGACAACAAATAACGGGCAGAGAATTTTAAGGAATTCAGGTGCGGACTGTGAGCCAACTCTTTGTGTTCGTCCAAGATGATATTGGTAATCCCCACCACGCCATATAAGGGTGTACGCAACTCGTGACTGATCGTTGAAACGAACTGGGTTTTCAATTGTGAAGCTTCCTCTGCCTTTTCTTTCGCCAATTGCAATTCAGCATAGGCATCTTTTAATTCAGTGAAGGTCTTTTCGCGGAAAGCGTTGTTTTTGTACAAAGAAAATAACAACAACAACAGGATAAACAAAATGATGACAAACAGTAAGACAATCAACTTCGATTCCTTTAGGAATTGACTTTGTTTGGTTTTTTCCCCTTCTATTTTATCGATTTGCCGTTGGTATTCGTCTATTTCAATCTGACTTCCTGCTATTTTTGCTTTTTTACTGCGTTCTTCGTTATAGACTTTTTCTTTAAGGTCTTTGTAAAGTGTTAAGTAATTAAGCGCCTTTTCATATTGTCCATTGCGCTTGTAATGATCGGAAAAATCATTGTAAACGTCTATCAAATAGGCATCCAATAAATTGTCTTTGTTCTTTTTTCCTAATTCTATGGCCTTTTCATAATGAAATTCTGCTTTTAAATACTGCCCCAAATGACTGTAATAAGAACCTAATAATGCATGGTAATGCAACTTAGGTTCGTCATCTTGCGAACGGTTGACATCCGCTTCGGTCGACTTTAAAAAAACATATCCTTCTTGAAAGCGATTCGCACCAAAATAGGCTCCCGCTATACTGAGTTTGGCATACATCACTTCGACCCAATCGTTGATTTTTTCAGCATTGCGCAAACCTTCTTTGTAATAGGGAATACTTTTTTGGAAATCATTTTTTCGGTACGAATACCAATTCCCTAAATTGTTGTTCACCCAAATTTTAACCGAATCATTTTGTGATAACTTTGCGTGTTCTAGCGCTTTTTGATAGTACTTGAGGGCTTTATTCGGATCATAAAATTCTTCAATGTTTAATCCAATAAGATTGTACGCTTTGGACATTAACACATCGTTTTTTAGCGCATAGGCCTGACTCAAGGCTTTGTGTGAAAGTTGTAGCGATTTCTCACCATCTAAATTGTAGAAGGCAGTCCCCGCTTGTTGAAGCGATTGTTCAGCTGATTTCAAAGCAGGTTGCGCCAAAGTCATTAATGACCCCAGTAACCATAACCCGCAAAACAATGTTTTCAACTTCACTTTATACTAAAAAAAGAGTCCCAACGTGTATTGGGACTCTTCAAAGATATTTAATTTCTGATTAACTTTTTGTATTTAATTCGGGTTGGTGTAATTTCTGTACCCAATCGTTTTCTTCTGTTTTCTTCGTAATCGGAGAAGCCTCCTTCAAAGAAATACACTTGAGAATCGCCTTCAAACGCGAGAATGTGCGTACACACACGGTCTAAGAACCAACGGTCGTGGGAAATAATAACCGCACAGCCTGCAAAATTCTCTAAACCTTCTTCCAAAGCACGAAGGGTATTGATGTCCAAATCGTTCGTTGGCTCATCCAAAAGTAGTACGTTTCCTTCCTCTTTCAAGGTCATGGCCAAGTGCAAACGGTTGCGCTCACCTCCCGATAATGTATTGACCTTTTTGTTTTGGTCACTGCCTCCAAAATTGAAACGCGACAAATAGGCTCTCGAATTCACCTGACGGCCACCCATCATAATCAATTCTTGTCCATCACAGAAGTTTTCCCAAATCGATTTGTTCGGATCAATATTGGAGTGCGTCTGATCCACATACGCAATCTTCACTGTATCACCAATGGCAAACTCTCCCCCATCCGGTTGCTGTTCGCCCATAATCATTTTGAAAATGGTGGATTTACCGGCACCGTTCGGACCAATAATGCCCACAATACCGGCTTGAGGTAAGGTGAAGTTCAAATCTTCGTACAATATTTTATCACCAAAAGCTTTGGAAACATGGTTGGCATTGATCACATTCGTTCCTAAACGGGGCCCGTTCGGAATGTAGATCTCCAATTTCTCTTCCAAGGCTTTTTGGTCCTCGTTCAATAACTTATCGTAGTTCTGTAAACGTGCTTTCTGTTTGGTTTGGCGACCTTTGGCCCCTTGACGAACCCAGTCCAACTCGCGCTCTAAGGTCTTGCGACGCTTCGAAGCCACTTTTTCTTCTTGGTCCAAACGCTTTCCTTTTTGATCCAACCAGGACGAATAATTTCCTTTCCACGGAATTCCTTCCCCACGGTCCAATTCCAAAATCCATCCGGCTACATTATCCAAGAAATAACGGTCGTGGGTTACGGCAATCACCGTACCCGCATACTGTTGTAAATGTTGCTCCAACCACAAAACCGACTCGGCATCCAAGTGGTTGGTCGGCTCGTCCAATAACAAGACATCGGGTTGTTGCAATAACAAACGACATAGAGCCACGCGGCGTTTTTCTCCTCCCGACAATACACTAATCGGTGTATCGGCTTCGGGTGTACGCAACGCATCCATCGCAATTTCTAGTTTGGTATCCAATTCCCACGCGCCCACTGCATCGATTTTATCTTGCAGTTCGGCTTGACGGTCCATGAGTTTTTGCATCTTATCCGCATCCTCATAAACTTCGGGTAACCCAAACATATCGTTGATTTTGTTGAACTCATCCAATACAGCTACAATCTCAGCCACACCTTCGCGTACGACTTCAATGACCGTTTTGGTCTCGTCCAATTGCGGTTCTTGTTCCAAATACCCTACGGTATACCCCGGAGCAAACACCACATCACCTTGGTAGTTCTTTTCTACCCCAGCAATGATTTTTAAAAGGGTCGACTTACCCGAACCGTTTAAACCCAAGATACCAATCTTTGCGCCATAGAAAAAGCTCAAATAGATATCTTTTAATACTTGTTTATTTGTGCTGGAGTAAACTTTGTTTACCCGTGACATGGAAAATATGACTTTCTTATCGTCTGACATACGAGTTTAGAATTTAGAATTTAGAATTTAGATTTTAGAATTTAGAATTTAGTCCGTTGACGTTATCTATTGCGATTTGGAATTTTATTATTGGAATTTAAAATTTATAATAACCCAATTCAAAATAACATTACACTCTTCCTTTCAACGAATTAAACACCCAGGCATTGGCTAAAAACCCGACGCCTACAGCGCCAAAGCCCCAACCGGCAATATCATTGTAGCGAAAAGCGCCTAATCCAATTAACAACAATCCCATGATAATCATGATCGTGGTGGCCCAAGCCAATACTGTATTTTTATTCATCGTACTGTTTTTAGAGTGAATTAAAATTGGATTGCAAATATCGTAAATCAATCGATATTTTTCATGCTTTTCATGATTTGTTTGATGAGATAAAACAAAATACTACCTACGCCATTAACACCAATATCTTTCCAATCTTCAGCGGAAAATGCAGTCAAAGGTTCACCACTTACCGCATTCTGAAAGAGCTCGTTGACGATTCCAATGCCGTTGAATAGAAGGAGCATACCAATTCCTGACACACGGATTTTCTGCCAACACAGTAGCAAACAATCCAAATACAGACAAAAGGTGAAGGCAAAAAGGGCATGCTCCATAATGTTATACCCTGCAATACCTTCCAAATAATACGGCACCCAATGATTCCGGACCAAAAGAACAAAAATCGGTAGGCTCAGTAAGGCTAAATTACTGAAACGCGAATAGCTTTGCCCTGTATACAACTTTTGGGCGTTGAGTAGTTCAAAGGCCAACCAAAATACAGCAATGTAAAAAGGAAGAGTGTTCAGCGGACTGTAAAAAGCAACTCCGAGTAAGGCAACAAATAGCAATCGGTAGTAGCTCAGCTGTTTCATTAGTTAAAAATCGTCACCAAAAGTTCTTTTAATAAATCGCCTTGCGTCATATTGTTCGCGCCTACTCCTTTGCTCTTCGCATCCACATCGCGCAATTTGGCCACAACTGCCGATACTTTCTTCATGGGAAAGTTTCGAGCCGCCAATTCGTAATCTTTCACAAAAAACGGACTCACGCGTAAGGTTTTCGCAACGTTGCCCTGACTCTTGTCTTTTAACCCATGGTATTGCAACAATTGGGTGAAAAAGGAAAATACCATCGCTGTGGTCACCACTATCGGATTGTCTTTTGGATTTTGTGCAAAGTAATCGGCGATGCGATACGCTTTCAATTGATTGCGTTCGCCAATGGCAGTGCGCAATTCGAAATTGTTATAATCTTTACTGATTCCAATATTGACTTCAATATCTTTGGCCGTAACGGTATGCCCTTTCGGGAAAATGATTTTGAGCTTGTCCAATTCGTTGCTAATCCGACTCAAGTCATTTCCCAAGAACTCAACCAACATGGCTGCAGCCTTGGGTTCGATCCCTAAGCCCTTTCCTTGAATAACACGGGTAATCCATGTCGCGACCTGATTTTCATAGAGTTTTTTACTTTCAAAAACCAGTCCGTTTTTCTCCAATGCCTTGGTCACTTTCTTGCGTTTGTCCAAAGTTTTGTATTTGTACGCCATCACCAAAACCGTTGTGGGCTGCGGATTCTCTGCGTAAGCATCCAATTTGTCAATATGGCGCGACAATTCTTGCGCCTCACGAACAATTACCACTTGACGCTCCGCCATCATCGGATAGCGTTTGGCATGGCCTATCACATCTTCAACCGTAACATCCCGTCCGTACAGCACCATTTGATTGAACCCTTTCTCGTCTTCCGATAAAAGGTTGTTTTCAATATATTCCGTAATGATGTCAATGTAATAAGGTTCGTCCCCCATCAAAAAATAAATGGGTTTGATATTTCCTGCCTTGATATCGTTGACGATTTTTACCGCTTCATCCATAGTGTATTCGCAATTGGTAGCTACTAAAAATTGACTATTTTTGCGCCATGCAAGAACTCAATTTTCCGCGCTTTACCTTTCGCTTCAAAAATAGTGAAAATAAAACGGCAATCTTTGACGAAATCCGGAAAAAATTTGTGGTACTCACTCCTGAAGAATGGGTGCGCCAACATACCGTAAAGTTCTTGATGGAGTTTAAAAAAGCCTCCAAATCCTTTCTCAATGTGGAGAAATCCATTGCCCAAAATGGTTTAACTAAGCGCTATGACATTGTTGTATTTCAGCAAGATGGCGGTATCAAACTCTTGGTAGAGTGCAAAGCCCCTGAAGTGAAAATCACCCAAGCGGTGTTTGATCAAATTGCCCGGTACAATCTCGAATTGCGGGCCGATTATTTGATGGTAACCAACGGACTCCAACACTACTTTTGCCAGATGGATTTTGAACAACAAACCTATGTTTTTCTAACTGATTTACCTGAACTCAATGGCTGATATCACTCCCAAAACCATTGCCGTTGTCATCCTGAACTGGAACGGTAAAGCCCTGCTTGAGCAGTTTCTCCCTTCGGTGGTGGCCCACTCAGAAAAGGCGCATCTCTACCTCGCTGACAATGCTTCTACCGATGATTCGGTGGCGTTTGTGCAAGCGAACTATCCGCAAATTACCGTTATTCAAAACCAAGGGAATTACGGCTTTGCCAAAGGGTATAACGAGGCGTTGCAACAGGTCAGCGAACCTATATACGCCCTCGTGAATTCCGATATCGAAGTGACTGCGGGTTGGCTGGATCCGTTCCTAGATCATTTTGCGACCCATCCCAATACGGCCATTGCCCAACCCAAATTGATGGATTTTAAAAACAAATCCTATTTTGAATATGCCGGCGCTGCGGGTGGGTTTATTGACCAATACGGTTTCCCTTACTGCCGCGGACGGGTGTTTGATACCTTGGAAGAAGATCACGGGCAATACAATACGCCTGCTAAAATCTTTTGGGCGACGGGCGCCTGTTTCTTTATTCGAAAGGAAGTGTATTGGGAACTCGGCGGTTTAGACGGTGATTTCTTTGCCCACCAAGAAGAAATTGATTTGTGTTGGCGCAATTTCAATGCGGGATACGATTGTTATTACCTGCCCGAGGCTACGGTATACCATGTGGGTGGTGCGACCTTGAAAACGGGAACGCCACGTAAGACGTTCTTAAACTTCCGGAATTCCTTGTTGATGTTGTTGAAGAACTTGCCCCAAGGAAAACGCTTCTCCATTATCTTCATCCGTTTGTGTTTGGATGGCATTGCTGGGGTCCAATTTCTTTTTAAGGGAAATTTAAGACATACGCTAGCAATATTGAAAGCGCACTTTTCGTTCTATGGACAAATCGCCCCTACCATGAGCAAACGCAGCACTTCACAACGCAAAGACTACTTTACCGTAAAGAGTATTGTATGGAATTATTTTGTTCGAAAGCAAAAGCATTTTGAACGCTAATTAACAATTCTTAACCTTTTTACTTTCATTTACATTTTAACATATTGTACTTTTGTACCGAAAAATAGAAACATTATGAAAAAAGCCCTTTTAATTTCATTCGCCGCTTTGAGCTTAGCCTCGTGTGGAGCTAAGAAGAAAATTGCCGAATTAGAGCAAAAAAATAAAGAATGTCAAGACTTGTTGAATTCGACTACCATGAAGTTGAATTTGTGCTTGACGGAAAAAGACGCTTTGTCCCAACAAAATGAATATTTAAAGAAAAACAACAGCGACCTGATCAACAGTTCGAAAGAATTGACGGTATTGACGACTAAAGGCGCAGAAAACTTAGAGCGTTCCTTAGAAAGCTTGAAAGAAAAAGACCTTAAAATCAGTCGCCTACAAGATGCTATCACCAAAAAAGACTCGGTGACTTTGGCCTTGGTAACTAGCTTGAAGAAAAACGTGGGTCTTGACGACCAAGACGTAAACATCAGCGTGGATAAAGGCGTGGTTTTCATCAATATCTCGGATAAAATGTTGTTCAAAAGCGGTAGCTATGTCGTAACTGATAAAGCGAAAACCGTATTGGAGAAAGTAGCCAAAGTGATCAACGACAAGCCGGATTTTGAATGTATGGTCGAAGGGCATACCGATAACGTGCCTTTTACAGGTAATGCCATCTTATTGGACAACTGGGATTTGAGTGTGAAACGCGCTACGGCTATCGTTCGTGTGTTAACGAAAGACTTGGGTGTGAATCCGAAGCAGATTATTGCTGCTGGGCGTAGCGAATACATTCCGTTGGTGGATAATAAAACGGCTGAAAACCGTGCGACCAACCGTAGAACACGCATCGTGATTCTTCCGAAGATCGATCAATTCTATGACATGATTGAAAAAGAAATGAAAACCATGAGCAAATAAGGTTTTCTCTCCTTTATACAAAAAACGTCCTAAGTAATTCAGGACGTTTTTTTTTATTTAAAAGATATCGATATCGCCTTTTCCTTCGCGAATGACGACCGGTTCATAGCCCGATAAATCAATCACAGTTGAGGGTGTATTGTCACCATAACCACCATCGATGACTAAATCAACCAGATTCTGCCATTTCTCGAAAATCAATTCGGGATCGGTAGAATATTCCAATACTTCGTCTTCATCGTGAATGGAGGTTGAAATGATGGGATTGCCCAATTCGTTGACTATCGCCCGAATGATGTTGTTATCCGGTACGCGAATCCCCACCGTTTTTTTGTTTTTAAAGACTTTCGGCAAATCGTTATTCCCTGGCAAGATAAAGGTATACGGACCCGGCAAGGTGCGTTTCAACAGCTTAAACGTGGACGTGTCGATTTGTTTGACATAGTCGGAGATATGACTTAAATCGTAGCAAATGAACGATAAATTGGCTTTCTCCAACTTGATGCCCTTCAGCTTGGCCACGCGTTCTAAGGCCTTAGTATTCGTAATATCACAACCCAAACCGTAAACCGTATCGGTAGGATAAATGATGATGCCGCCGTTAAGCAATACATCCACCACTTTTTTGACCGCAGCTTCGTTGGGATTATCGTTATAGATTTTGACAAATTGTGCCATAATGCATGGGGAATTAAACTCCCTTAAAGTTAGCCAATAATATCGAGTTTGGCAAAGCGCAACAAGAGTTTTTTAATACCGCCTACTGCAAATTTAATTTCGGCCTTACGGTCTCCCCCAACGCCTTCTAAATTCAGCACCTCGCCTTTGCCAAAACGTTCATGCATTACAATATTCCCGATGGCCAGTTTGGAGTCGCCCGGACTGTAGGGCGCTGACGGACTCGGTTGGGTATTCACAGGTTTTAAACGGCGAATGTTGGCTGAAGCCGGTGGTGCATCGTCGTCAAAGCGGCGCGGTGGCGTTCCCGATACGGGTTTGCTGGTACGCAATTTCGATTTATCGACATCGCCAAAAATATCCATATCAATCATCGGCTTGTAGCGGTATCCACTAGTCTCGGCCGGATTGACGTATTCTAAATATTGGGCATCAATTTCTTCAATAAAGCGCGACGGCTCGGCATCGGTGAGTTTCCCCCAACGGTAGCGGGACTGTGCATAGGTCAGATAGGCTTGATGCTCGGCACGGGTTAATGCCACATAAAACAAACGGCGTTCTTCTTCGAGTTCGCTGCGGGTATTCAAACTCAGCGCACTCGGGAACAGGTCTTCTTCCATCCCCACGATGAATACGTAGGGGAATTCCAAACCTTTCGCCAAGTGAATGGTCATTAAGGCTACGCGATCGTCGTCGCCAGTATCTTTATCCAGGTCGGTCGCCAAGGCCACATCTTCCAAGAACTCGGTCAAGGCACCGCGGGCGCCGTCGATTTCTTTCTGCCCTTCGGTAAAGTCCTTGATTCCGTTCATCAATTCCTCGATGTTCTCCACGCGAGCGACTCCCTCCGGCGTACCGTCTTTTTTCAACTCTTGAATCAAGCCCGTTTTCTTGGTCACGTGTTCGGTGACGTAAAACGCATCTTGGTTCTCGTTGATGATTTGGAAACTCTTGATCATGTTCACAAAATCGTGAATCTTGTTCTTGGTTCCCGAATTTAATTTCAAGTCAATCTTGTCAATATGCTCCATCACTTCAAAGATGGAACGCTTGTAATGGTTGGCGGCTATGGTCAATTTCTCTACCGTAGTGTCGCCGATACCGCGGTGCGGATAGTTGATCACGCGCACCAAGGCTTCTTCGTCTTTTGGGTTGATAATCAAGCGCAAATAGCACAACACATCTTTGATCTCTTTTCGTTGGTAAAACGACAAACCGCCATAAATACGGTACGGAATATCGCGTTTGCGCAAGGCATCCTCCATCGCCCGGGATTGGGCATTGGTTCGGTATAAAATCGCAAACTTCCCATTGGTGAGTTGGTTGCGCATCTTGAGTTCGAAGATCTCCCCTGCCACATAACGGCCTTCTTCCCCATCGGTGAGACTGCGGTGGACCTTTACTTTGGGACCCAACTCGTTGGCGGTCCATACGACTTTGTCCAACTTCGTCTTATTCTTTTCAATGATGGTGTTGGCGGCTTCTACGATGTTCTTGGTCGAACGGTAGTTTTGCTCCAAACGGAAGGTTTGCACATTGTCGTAATCCTTCTGGAAATTGAGGATGTTGTTGATGTTGGCCCCCCGAAACGCATAGATACTTTGGGCGTCGTCGCCTACCACACAGATGTTTTGGTAGCGGTCGGATAAGGCGCGCACAATCAAGTATTGTGAATGGTTGGTATCTTGGTACTCGTCCACCATGATGTAGCGGAAACGGTCTTGGTACTTCGCCAACACATCCGGGTAAAGATTCAAGAGTTCGTTGGTTTTCAACAGCAAATCGTCAAAGTCCATGGCACCGGCTTTAAAACAGCGGTCGACATAGGCTTGGTAGATTTCCCCCATGCGTGGGCGTTTGCTCATGGCATCGGCCTCTTGGAGTTCGGGGTTGTTGAAATAGGCTTTTACCGTAATCAACGAGTTTTTATAGGACGAAATACGTCCGATGATTTGTTTGGGTTTGTAGATGTCTTTGTCCAACTGCATTTCCTTGACAATGGCGGAGATGAGGCGCACGGAGTCTTGGGTGTCGTAGATGGTAAAGTTGGACGGATACCCCAGCTTATCGGCTTCAATGCGCAAGATTTTAGCGAATACTGAGTGAAAGGTTCCCATCCATAGGTTTTTGGCCTCGTTGCTTCCCACAATAGCGGCGATACGCGATTTCATTTCGCGGGCGGCTTTGTTGGTAAAGGTGAGCGACAAGATATTGAACGCATCGACCCCTTGGCTCATCAGGTAGGCGATACGCATGGTGAGTACGCGTGTCTTCCCCGACCCTGCTCCGGCGATCACCATCATGGGTCCGTCCTTCTGCAACACCGGCGCCCGCTGGGCTTCATTCAATTGGTTGATGTATTGTTCGAGCATTTTTTTTATAGCTTCTGAGCCGTTAAAATTTAGATTTTAGATTTTAGATTTTAGATTTTAGAATTTAGATTTTAGAATTTAGAATTTAGAATTTATAATTTAGAATAATCAAATAAACTCCTTGATTTCACTTTTCAAAAACTCCAGGGCGAGTTGTGCGGCGGATTCTGTTTCAAAGAGGGCGCTGAGGACTTTCATGCGGTATTGGTCGGCATCTTTGATTTCGGTATCGGCGGCAACGTTACGGAGGTTTTGGATGATGGCATTTTTGGCGTTCACGACCATGACCCAAGCTTCATCGGAGATGTAGATTTGTTGGGTGACGTTGTGTTCGTATTCTTGTTCGATATTTTGAATCAACAGGTTCATGTAATCGCTTTTATCGTCGCTGATAGGCGCCACGCGAATCATGAGTTTGATAGGATTGATGCGTTCGAGGAACAAGGCCATGCGTTCGTAGGCTTGGAGACGAATGGGCAGGGCTTGTTTTTGGTTCTCCCGAAGCAATTGAAACTTACGACGGTTCTCGTCGAGGTTGACAAATTTCTGCATCATGAGATAGGCCACACCGCCTGTGATAACCGCGGGTACAGCGTATAAGGCGAGTTCGATCCACTTTTCCGTTTCCATAGGGTAATTGGTTTATTTTTTAGTGATACAAAGAAAATGAAAATCTGAGGTTTGACAAAATAAGTTGCAGGTTTAAAGTTTCAAGTTGGGTTTAGAAGTGTATGGGGTTTAAAAGTGGAATTGGAGCACAAGGTTACACAAGGTTGGGCACAAGGTTTCTCAAGGTTGAATTTCATAAAGCAAAAACTATGAAAACTATGTCACTATGTGGTTGTTTTTTTTTAACCACATAGGTACATAGTAAGACATAGTTTTCTTGTGTGGTTTGAATTGGGGTATTTTTTTAGCTAGCTAAAAACGCTTATGCGCAAACTTGTCATTTCGACGGTAGGAGAAATCCCATCCCAATTTTCACGTGTAGAAGTTTCAAGTTTCAGGTTTCAAGTTGGTTTCGATGTAAAGTGGTGTTTCGTTTGAAAATGTGGTGGGTTTAGAAGTGTATGGGGTTTAAAAGTGGAATTGGAGCACAAGGTTTCACAAGGTTGGGCACAAGGTTGCACAAGGTTGGATTTCATAAAGCAAAAACTATGAAAACTATGTCACTATGTGGTTGGTTTTTTTAACCACATAGGCACATAGTAAGACATAGTATTTTTATGTGGTTTGGATTGGGGTATTTTTTTAGCTGGCTAAAAACATTTATGCGCAAACTTGTCATTTCGACGGTAGGAGAAATCCCATCCCAATTTTCACGCAAAGAGGTTTCAAGTTTCAAGTTTAAGGTTACAGGTTGTATTCCTGTACACTCCTGTTAGGAATTACTCAGTAGCTCAGCGGCTCAGCTTCTCAGTGGCTTCCTCCCAATTTGAAGCCATTCCTGTTACCTTTTACAAAAGGTTTAGTGGCACAACTGTGGCACAACCGTGGCAGAATACCGAAGCAAACCGCAAGAAGACCCGAAGAAGACTGGGAGAAGTTATGAAATATGAGTTATGAATTATGAGTTATGAATTATGAGTACGTGTTGACTAATGACTTACGACTTATAACTTACGCCTTTACTTTCCTCAAACTTCACATCTACAAGCTTCCCTCATTCCTAATTCATCACTCCTAACTCATAATTTTAAAAACCTTTAGAACGAGTTATGGTAAAGGTATCCTAAAGGTATAGTAAAGGTATACATTAGGTAACCACGACGATGATACGGGGATGATGCGAGGTTGATGCGAGGTTAGTCCGAAGTAATAGGAAGGAAAGAATTATGAATTATGAGTTATGAATTATGAGTTATGAGTACGTGTTGACTTATGACTTACGACTTTTTCGACTTACGACTTCATCGACTTACACCTACCCTTTCCACCTACTCCCCTTCCCCCAGCACCCTTAATTCATAACCCATAACTCATAACTCAAAACTCCTTCGAGTCTTTCTGCCTTAGTGGCCCAAAACTCAATGTTGATAAATAATAGTAAAAATACTCCTAACAATTAGGAAAAAACCTATTGTGAATTGTAGAATTAATTTTAATTTGCGGATGGATTGGGTGAGTTATTTAAACTTATCAATCTGTTATATGCAAATTGTTAAGACCTGACAATAGAATGACAATGAGAAAAAAAATAATTACAGGAATACGCAGACACCCAAAAAGGTTTTTATTGGCAATAGTTTTTGGCTACACCGTTCTTTGGACATTTTTTGAACCTCTTTTTTCAATCTTGGAGATTAAACCGACTGGATATAATTGCTGGTTTTTACTTGCCTATGTTATTGCAAGTTTAATTATTTCATTTATTGTGGTTTATCCGGAAAAGATGGTGAAATTCAATCTTACAAATACTAATACTAAAGTTGAGATTGTATTTGGAGATTTGTTCACAGCAGATGGACACAAAGTAATTTCGGTAAGTGAGTTTTTTGACAGTAAAATTGGCAAACCCGTTTCGCCAAAAAGTTTGCAAGGAATTTTCATCACTAAAATTCTTGGCGGACACACGAATATTTTTGACGATGCGGTGAATGCGCAACTTGCAGGTCAAGAAATCGAAACAGTACAGAGAGTTGATGGAAAATCAATAAAATATGAACTCGGTACTACAATTACAATTAATCACAATCAATCGCTATATTTTCTGTTCGCTTTGACAAATACCGACAATGACTGCAATGCGAACAGCACTCCTTCTTTGATGTTAAAAGCACTTGAAGGTCTTTGGAACAAAGTAAGAATCGAGGGAAATGGTATTGACATTAATTTGCCATTGATTGGCAATGGACTTTCTAGAGTTGGTTTACCTCCAAGTCAGTTACTTCAGTTGACTTTGATATCACTCCTTAAATCAGCTAAGGAAATAGACTTGAGTTCAACAATAAGGATTGTCTTGACGGAGGATATGTTTGATAAAATTGATTTAGAAATTATAAAAAACAACTGGGAGTAATTATGGCAAACAGAACTGGAAACTACTGTGCGTTTTATGTAAAGACGCCTTTCAAAGAATCAAATTTAGGTGCAAATGCAGCAAAAGATTTTGTGTATTACAATATGCTTAGAGCTTGGAAAGGAAAAGATTCATCATTTCCTTTTGTTGATTCACATGACAAAAATTATAATGTCCGTGACAACAGTGATTGGGAAACAACATTAAAACCAAGATTGAGAGACAGATTGAGTAAATCTAAAAATATCATTCTGTTTTTAAGTTCTGAAACTGTGAGTTCAAGAGCATTAAGAGAAGAAATTGATTATGGAATTAACACGAAAGGTTTACCAGTAATTGTAATCTATCCAGAATATTCTGAAAAAAGTGATATTATTAATTGTGAAGCAAAGACAATAAAGCAAAAGATAAAAAATCTTTGGGATAATTTACCTATTTTCAGGGATTCCATGGACAAAGTTCCGACCTTACATATTCCTCTCGACAAAACACTAATTGAAAAAGCACTAAAAAACACAGATTTTATGGTGGCAACAAAAGGTGACGCAGGTGGAAGTCATTATCCTTGTAAAAAATGAAGTGTAAACAATCTGCATATAACAGCACTTACCCAAAAGTGGCTGAACAGTAGTTAAATCAAGCTTTGTCTCCCATCTAAATTTGTGCTTGGTTGACAGTGTAGAACATAAAAATCGCCTCTTTCAGTTAGATATAAAACGTTGGTAAAAATTAATAAGCAACCTTTATGCAAAAAATCAAATATATCTTTTGGGTCAACTTTAAAGAATTCATTACATTTTTTTTAGCTTCATTTGGAACAATTTGGCTTTTCATTGAATTTCTAAGTGCCATTTTTTCAGTTGTCAAAACTTGGATTGAAACATATAATTGGATAGTTCTAATAATTACCTTACTAGCTTCTATTGGCTTTGGTATTATAAGAGCTTGGCCATTTTCACAAATGAGTAAAAAATTCAAAGCATCAAATACAGAAATTTGTATAAAAGTTGGAGATTTATTCTCCCAACAAAACAACATTGTAGTAACAAGTAGCGATTATTTTGATACAACAATTCCTCAGGGAGCAAAAGTCTCATTAAAAAGTCAAATGATTGATAAATTCTTTAGTGGAAACATTCAAACATTAGACAATCTTATAGACAAGAGCCTAACTGACCAAGGAAAATCGGGAACATATAATGCATTCAAAAATGGGAAAAAGTATTGTTATCCAGTAGGTACAATTGCAGTTGTTCCTACATCACAAAACAAACTTTTTATTACAATATTAGCTACTTTATCATTCACAAATAATATTAAACAAACTTCTTCTGATCCAGATAAATTAAATATTGTTTTAAATGAATTATGGAAACAAATTAGAATTGAAGGTAGAATGAAAGAAGTTTCAGTTCCTATTTTAGGATCAGGATTATCTGGAATAAATTTATCTAATCTTATGATCATAGAATCAATAATTTTATCCTATGCAACTCATTCAAAATCAAGCAGAATAAGTGATAAACTAACTATAATTATTCCTGAAAACAAATATGATCCAAAAGATTTTTATGAAATATGTAGATTTTTACAAGCAATACAAATTTAACCCCCCCCCGCTGCGCGAAGTCTTCTGACTTTACGTCACCTTATTCATCACAACCCCAACCTACTCAACTCGCTTTGTGAGTAGACATAGGATTAATGAAATTCGACTTACGACTTTATCGACTTACGACTTTTATAGGAAAAATACTCTTAACAAATAGGAAAAACCCTATTGTGAATTGTAGAATTAATTTTAATTTGCGGGTGGTAAACAAAAACCACGCGAAGGGAATCACGCGACAGTGGGGTCAGTACGAAATTCAAGTTCAGTTTCTCGATTGAACTTTTGTGCAAAATTGAACATTTGTGCTTTGATTTCCCCACTTCGCCAAACTGCAATCTATTAGCGGATATTAAAAAAAAGAAAGCCACAATATGACATTTAAACCATTTGAACAGATGAACAACCGGTTAGAATCATCAAAGAGTGATTCCGACTTAGCATATTTTTATGATCTACTTTTATATGGTGAGCTATTGACTAAAACTATTAATCTGTTTTTAGTATCCTCTATTAATGACGACAACGACAGAACAAAATACAGACAAGAGTATAACTTAGTAAGAGCGAATGCAATTGGTGATTTCGCAAAATCAATTGACGAAGTTTTAACAGGGCCTCCTGCCCAACTTCTTGCATCAGAAATTAGAGACTTTGAATTAAAGGAATTAATTCAACGTGCAGCTGACGGTGATTGGCAATATGATTCTCAAAAGCTACTAAACGAAACACTTAGTGCTTTTAATATTGAGCACAATCAATTAGCAATTAAATCACCCTTAAGAAATTGGTTTGGAAACTTTACATATTTACGAAATAAAACCAAAGGACATGGTGCGACAACTTTAGAGCCTTGCTCAATAGCATGTCCCTTATTGGAAAAATCTATTAATCTCATTATTGAAAACTTTACTGCATTCAAAAGACCTTGGGCATACTTACATCGCAACTACTCTGGGAAATATCGAATTTCTCATTTAACTGAAAAGACTAATGATTTTGATTTCCTTAAATCCGAAACATATCATTCATTAGAAAATGGAATTTATTGCTTCTTAGATAAACCGAGAAAAATAAATCTGATGTATTCCAATCCCGAACTTACTGATTTCTATCATACAAATGGAAATCTAAAGAATGATACTTTTGAATGCATTTCATATCTAAGCGATGAAAGGCAATCTTGCATTGCAAAAGATTATTTACTCCCTATCACTCAATTACCTAGTAGCCATACAGAAGGAAATAAGGAACTAGATGTAATTGGTAACTGCTTTACTAATTTACCAGAGTCAATTGATGAATATGTAAAGCGACCTACTTTAGAAGATGAATTAGTCAAAGTTTTGAATGAAACCGAAAGATTTCCAATAATTACCCTGCTCGGTAAAGGTGGTGTTGGAAAGACTTCTCTGGCACTTAATGTGATAAAAAATCTTGCCGCTCAAGACAGATTTGACCTTATTATTTGGTTTAGTGCAAGAGATATAGATTTATTAATGGATGGGCCCAAACAGGTTCAAACAAAGGTTTTGAATCAGAAGGATATTGCATCAGAGTATTGTAAACTCGTACACCCAAATCAAGAAATAAAGGATAAACTTGATTTCTTCTCAAAGGAACTTACTAAAAATACATATGGTAATGCTCTTTATGTATTTGACAATTTTGAAACTGTCACAAATCCAATTGAAGTTTTTGAATGGATAAACACTTATGTTAGAAACCCTAATAAAGTTCTAATTACTTCAAGAATAAGCCGAAATTTTAAAGCAGATTACCCTATTGAAGTACAAGGGATGAATGAAAACGAATGTAAAAGTCTGATTGATATAGTATCTGCAAAATTAAACATTACAGAGCTTCTTAATCCTAACTTCATTGAAGAATTAATTACAGAGTCGGACGGACATCCTTATATCATTAAAATTCTTTTGGGTGAAGTAGCAAAATCAGGTAAGACTGGAAAGGTTCAAAGGATAGTCGCTGAACAAGAAAAAATTCTAACTGCATTATTTAAAAGGACTTTTAACACATTATCACCAGCAGCAAAAAGAGTATTCTTAACACTTTCAAGTTGGAATTCAATTGTTCCTGTAATTGCTGTAGAAGCAGTACTTTGGAGACCTGAAAACGAAAGAATTGATGTTCAGGGTGCAATCGAAGAGCTTCGAAAAAGCTCATTCATTGACATCATTAATGAAGATAAAGATGCCTTAATAAATGTTCCTCTTGCAGCTTCAATTTTTGGGAAGGGTGAATTGGAAGTTTATCCTGAGAAAATAAAAATATATGATGACCGAAAGTTACTTATGGAATTCGGAGCGTCATCAAATTCTACAGTCAGTGTAGGTTTGACTTCAAAAATTGAGAGAAAATTTTCGGAAGTTGCTAAAAGAATTGATTCACTGGAAGAGTTCAAAAAAGAACTACCGACCTTAGAATATGTCGCATCAAAATTCCCAAAAGCTTATGAATATTTAGTAGACATATTTGAAGAGTTTTCGGATTATGATTCTGTAAAATATTATTTGAGAGAGTATCTTAAGACTTCAATGCCTTCAACACATAAAGCAAGACTGTGGCTAAAACTAGCTGACATTTGTAAGCTAACAAAAGACTGGGACGGTGAAAGTCATTCATTATCAGAGTTAGTATTAATCCCAAACATTGATTTCAGTTATATTAGTGAAGCATCTAATAGAATTAACAACTACTTCTTCTTTCACCCAGAAGCAAGGTCTGTTGAGTATAAAAAACTACTTCTAGACAAAGTAATAGAAATTATGTCAAGACGAATCAAGGAAGGCGGGGCGACAGACTATTCTAGACTTGCATGGTTACAAATTAACAATAACCAAGAAGACCTAGCTAAAGAAACTGTAGAGAAAGGACTGGAAATAGACCAAGACAACCATCATTGCCAAAGATTATATGCAAAGATTAATATACGCTAACAAACTTTAGTGGTAATAATAAACAACCTACAGAAAAACATACTCATTTGACATACATTTTTAAAAATACAGAAATCAATAATGAAAAGGCTTCAGTTTTTGAAACCAAATCTTTGTTGTATTTGATTGGGAAAAGAAATGACAGCAAAGAAATTGAATATGTCACATTTGATTGTTTTAATGACGTAAGCGGAATTAACAAGAGACATAATAAAATATGGGATATTCAATCGAAGAATGAAGCAACACTTTCACCAAAAAAAATTGGAACATACTTCTTCACTCTTTTTGACAACTTCTTATCCACATTCTCTTTTAAAGAGTTTATATTTTTCTGTCCTATTTTAAAAGAAAAATACAAAATAGATTCAAAACTTAGGAATTTCAAGTTTACCAATTTTGAAGAAAAAACCCAAACACGAATAATAGCGGGTCTAACAGAAGAAGTCATTAGAGTTAAAAATGACTCTATTGACTATAGTACAAAAATTAAAGAGTTCTTAAAGATCATTACAATTGTTGAAGATGAAAATACTGAAAATGAGTATATAAAAGCTGTAACAAAGTTTAAAAAAACAGAAATCAAATCTGATGAATTTTATAAAAGTGTATTTGTTGAATTACGTAATATTCAATCATCAAAGAAAAATAGTTACATAGAAAATAAGACAATTTCTGAAATTAGAGAGGTTCTTTCCTTCAGAAGACACTTATCCGTTAAGGACATAGAATTATTGATTGTAAGTAGGATTATTGGTGTTGAAATCTTCAAAAATATATTTTATTATCCTATTTATTTTTCAATATTTATAGACCATTTAAATATTGAAGACAAGAAAGATATTTTACAGGAATGTAACTCAAACTTATCTAGAGCATTTTTTAATAAAAATAATAATAAAGTATTTTGGAAAATATGTGAAGAAATAATTACTTATTTTTCAATTAACAAAAATAAAGACGTTGAATCAGTGTACAACTCCGTTTTGAGCACCTATACTCCGAAGGTTTCTTACTTAAATGAAACAACTTTAAAATACTTAATTTCCATAATACTAGAAGGATTAGAATGATAATAAAGAAAATTGCTTTTGGGAACAAGAATGAAGCTTTCATTGAAAGTCGATTCAATGACTATACTAATATCATTTTTAGTAATGATAATAATAGGGGGAAAACATTACTTATGCAAAGTATTGTATACTCTATTGGATATGAATCAATATTTCCAAGTGGTTTTAATTCTAAATCATATTACTTTTATTCAAAAATTTATTTGAATAATAAGGATATCGAATTCCTTCGCAAAGGAAACTCAATACTTGTTCTAAACAATCAAAAATTATTTGTTTTCAATAGCATTAGCGAATTCAAGTATTATTTTGACAAAGAATTGTTCAAGTTACCTAAAATTGATAAAGAAGGGGAATTAAAACTTGTAGACCTAAGTTTGCTTTATGAAACTTTTTTTCTTGGACAAGACAGACGAAACACTTCAAATCTTATCATTAAGGGGTTGAATAATAAAGTAGATTTTCTAAATATGATTTATTCTCTAATGGGGGTTACCATAACAACTGAGAATAAATATGATATAGAGAACTTAAAGAAGGAGAAAGCAACTTTAGAATCAAAAATAAATTCAGAAACTAAGAAAATATCAATTATAAAAAAAAACCCTGAAATTGCTTCTTTTATAAGCTCCGCTTCAAATAACATAGAATTTAAGAATACTTCAAACCAATTAAGCGAAATTCATCAAAAAATTGCCGAACTTAAGAAAAACAGAAACCGAGAGGAAAACAGAAAAATTAAACTTGAAGCATTAATAAGCGAATTAAATTCATTAAATAGAAGTTTAAATGAGGGAAAAGTTAAATGTTCAGATTGCGGTAGTGATAAAATAATTTTTTCTAATGAAGATTTTGAATTCGAAGTAAGTAACAATTTTGTAAGACAAAATATTATTCAATCAATTAAAGAAAACATAAGTTTAAAGTCTGAAATGATTTTTGAGTTTAACAATGAAATAATTAAGGAGCAAGAACAACTAAATAAATTGTTGGATTCAACAACACCGGAAACAAAAAACTATATACTTTTTAAAGATGACTTCGCGGACTCGAAAGAAATAGATAAAATAGTTATTTCGCTTCAAAAAGAATTAAAAATAATTGAAAATAAATTAGAAACTAACGAAAAGAAAATAGTTTCAAATAGAGATTTGCAAAAAAAGATATTATCCGACATTCTTAGCGAGATGAAAAGATATTATAAGAAAATTGATCCTGAAGGCCTGCTCAAATTTGAAGATTTATTTACAAAAAGTGGAGAAACATATTCAGGGAGTGAAGGGCAAGAGTATTACTTTTGTAAGTTATTAGCTTTAAACAATATTCTTAAACATAATTTTCCTATTATTATAGACTCTTTTAGAGAAGGTGAGCTTTCTACGTCCAAGGAGGAACAAATGATTGTAGAATTTATAAGAATTAAAAAACAGGTTATATTAACTTCAACTCTAAAAAAAGAAGAATATGATTCAGATAAATATTTCAGAATTGAAGGCTTAAATGTTATTGATTATTCAGATTTACAAGATAGTAAAATATTGCAACAGAAATATGTTGAACCTTTTTTAAAATTAATTGAGCCATTTGGGATAAGAGAATAAACTAAAAGAATGCTCAGAAAAATAACTACGACCAACAACCGTTAACTGCTATTGGTGGATTTTCGTGGCTTTACGTCTGTTTTTCACCAAAAACTATTATCTTACCCTACTGCGCAAAGTCTCCTGACTTTGCGCTCCCTACTATTAAAACCCTACCTACTAACCTATTCACCCCCAAATCTTTGGAACGGTTTTTGGTTTTGGTTTTTCGTCGTTGTGGGGTGTGTTCCCAACGGTAAGTAACATTTAAATTCTATCAGCCATGGCAAAGTTATTGGGCGGTTTGCGCTTGAAAGGCAATTTGGAGGGGTTAACGTTTTACGCGTTGAACGGGGACATTATTGTGCGGCGGAGTTCGGGCTTTACGCGGGAGAATTTGAAGGAGGGGGCCAATTATGCGCGGTGCCGCCAAACCAGTGCGGAGTTTGCCCATTGCGGGCGGATGAGTACCTACCTCCGGCAGGGCTTGCAACCGCAACTGTCCAAAACCCTCTACGCCAAACCGCATAACCAGTTGGTGAAGGTCTTCCAACAAATTCTTACCCACGACACTGCAAATGCTCCAGGAGCGCGTACCGTGCCACGCGGCCTGCAAACTGCAGCGGGGCGTTCCCTGCTCACCCACTTCGAATTTGATTCCGAGCAGCCCTTTGCTTCTGTCGTTCCCTGGGAACCCCAATGGGAGGCCGCTACCGCTACCTTCACCCTTACGCCTATGCCCCACGCCAAGGGGCGCGTCCCCAAAGGTGCTACCCATGTCGGTGTACAGGTTCGCCACCTGGGCCTAGACGCCTCCCTAGCACAACCGGTAGCCGTAGCCGAAACCCCAGAACAGTATTATTCCCTTAGCGCCCAACATTTGGCAGCGCCTATCTCACTCCCCGTGCCTGCTGTGGCGGGTGAGCTACAATGGGTGGTGCTGTTCGTGGCGTACTACCAAGAAAAAGAAGGCACGTGGTGTCCGCTGCCGGGGTTGTATATTCGGTTTGTGGGTGTTGGGATGGATGGGATGGGGTGAGGATTTGGTTACACTTGATTTGAAAATGAGAAAATTTGAAGATTTGAAAATTAGAAAATTTGAAGATTTGAAAATGGTCGTCGATTCACGCTGGGTATTACACTCTTAAACCCTTTCCACTCATACACTTGATTTGAAAATGAGAAAATTTGAAAATAAGAAAATTTGAAAATTAGAAAATTTGAAGATTTGAAAATGGGGGCTCGATTTTTAAACCTTTTCCACTCTTAAACACCCCAACACTGAAAACTGCGACTGCGACTGAAAACTGAAACAAAACCCTTCCACTTTTACACTTCAATTGAAAATGGGCGTTGCTTCACGCAGGTACTACACCCCCCGCTGCGCAAACATTTCCTAACTTTAAACCACACCTCACCGAAACTAGATAAAACAGGAAAGCAATACGTTTTATGATAAAATCCCTTTGTTGGATTGACGAGTTATTGACCCCTTCCCTTTATTAAAATGCCTCGGGATGGAATTGATTGCTATGAATTTCAATTCGTGATGCAAGGTGGGAACCACTATATTTTGTTATTTTTACGATTCATAAAAATCAATCAAAAGATGAAAAGATTTGTTTATTTATTTGTCCTACTTGGAAATGTGGCCTATTCCCAAATTTCTATTTCGTTAGAACATAGTTATGTCGTGAATGCGAATGTGAATAATGAAGGATATGGCAGTGCTTATCCCTTTCCTACTCAACAAGGTCTTTTTTATTATACCCGAGAATATATAGCGAATTCTACCAAAGTCAAAATTTATAATCAGAACCATGTATTTCATAAAGAACTTGTGTTTAATGGACTAATTACTTTTCAATTGATCTCGGATAAATTGTTCAATGACGACGATCTTATCGAATTTTTATATGTTGATGGTATTCATACAAAGCTAATGAATGAAGATGGCCAACTTCTCTACACTTGGAACGACCGTTGGGATCCAATGATAATGAAGGATAACAATAACAATTTTAAACTCATCCTTTACAATAGAGGAATTACCACAATTGCCACCACAGACATTTATGCATTAAGTGGCTATTTATCATTGGAACAACAAGACTACCATTTGAACAAATCCTTTATCGCTTATCCTAATCCGACGCAGGAAAGTATTCAAATATCCAATGGCAAAGTTGTTGGGGAAGCTACGACCCTTGAAGTATTTACAACAGATGGGATGAAAGTATTCGAAAAAAAGATTGCCAAAGGCACTTCTATCATCACCTTGGATACTACTGGTTTCCGTTCGGGAATGTATATCTATAAAATAAATGGCGAGTCCCATTCGTTTATTAAAAAATAACTATTGAACCCGTTAGATTCATTTTGGGGCAAAATAATTCTATATAAAATACCCGCTCTACAGTATTTAACACTACAGTCATGAAAGAGACCCATCCAGCATTCACTAATACACTTTCCACACCATGAAATCAATATATACCTTTCTCCTTTCATTGCTGTTTGTGTCCTGCCACAACTCACCCGATTTTGTCAAAGCACCCCTTCGTTTATCGGCTATCGATTCGATGCAAACCAGGGAAGAAATTGAACAACTCATTGGCGCAACAGATACTTTATATAAAAAATTCAAATTGCAACGAATTCAGGATTTTACCACTGATTTTTTTAATAATGAAGCAATCAAAAAAGTGGCACAACGTGAAAAGATTGATTTTGATTATGCGAAAGCCGATTTTGACAATAATGGCTTGACGGATTTACTTGTCATTGGAACGAATAAAACGGTAACATTAGCAAATAATCAACTGAATTCAAAGGTTGAATTATCCAAAGAATACAATACTTTGGTTTTGATGAATTTTGGGAAAGCAAACTATCAATTAATTGACATCAGTGAAGATAAATTCTACTTTATTGTACCTCAAATAATGTTGGTGAATGATCAGCCGTTTTTAAAAATAAATAAGCCAATAATTATCAATGCGGAAGGGAAGTTATTACGTGCTGCACGTTCTTTGCAATTAACCTATAAGTTTGGCAACTTTATCGAATACAATGCACAGCCCAAAACCTATGCTATTGAAAAAATAACCTTTCAGTCCCAAGGATGTCCCGGAAATTGTCCGGTCTATACAATTGAAATTACGGGAGATCGCAAAGCCCAATTTTCGGCTCAAAGCAACAATTACAGCAAGGAAGCGGGGGAAGGAACGTATTTAGAAGGTGCGTTTCAGGGAACAATAGACGAAAATGCGTACCACCAACTCAACAGCTTATTGTGCTATTTGGATTTCCCGACTTTGAAAGATAATTATCGGTTGGTCACCAATCATCATCCTAAATGTACCTTGTCCATCACGTACACTAATGGAAAAGTAAAGACCATCAAAGATTTTGGCAGGGTGGGCACTTATGGTTTGAAACGGGTTTATGCCTTGATTGACGAACTGCGTTTTAACCAAAAATGGAATAAGCAGGGATAAATAACTGAAACATTGTCTTGTAATTGTTTGTGAAAATTGTTTATTTTAGACAAAGAATATTTGCCAATTACATTCACAACCCTAGGAAAGAATAAATTTTAATGGTTAGCCCTGTTACACTTCCCAAAAAAACGATAATATGCTACACGCCTTTTTTAAAAAATATGGTTTTACCCTAATCTACTTATTGGTAATTGCTTTACTCCTCTTTTTATTTGTCCCCAATGAGAAAAAACATTACTTCGCTGGGGATGTCAAAGCGTTTCATGATAGCTATTACTGGAAAATCATGAGCAGTATGGCTGTGGGCTGCTATTTACTCTTCTTTTATTATCTAAAAATCTACCGCAATTCTTGGAAAGAAATCGTAAAAAGTACTCTCGCATTTGCCGTTGTCTGTTTATTTTTTTCTTTTCTATTTCAAAACATTTTTATGGCATTTCTCCTTCGCATCAATCGGACCAATACTTGTGAACTTATACTGGAAAACTATGTGATTTCCCATGATGACCCCCACTATTTGATTGCGAAAGAGTTAAAAACGAATGCGTATATCATCGATAAAGATTTTTTTGAAGTGTATGGAAAACTAGGAAAGAAAAGCCTTCATGTTAATGATACACTACAAATTACATCGAAGAAAGGACTGTTGGGAATTAAGTTTCACTAACTTTGGATCAAACAGGCCTATACTATTGCTTTAGAGCACAGCCTAACAAAATAAATGATTTTAAAACGAAACGAATGAAAAACACTTCTTCAACAACCTTTCAACTTTATGTATCCGGACTTTTAATAGTTAAACTTCCAATATTACTATTGATGTTAATTAGTTTTGTCTGCCTAATTTCGTTTACTTCTTTGGACAGCTCTAAAACGATGATTATTAGTTTGATCATCGGTTGGACGTATTGGGAATTCAGTTCGCGCTTTTGGATCAAATGGGCTTTGAAACGAAACTTTGAGAAAGACGAACTTTACAAAATCGGTAGTCGAAGTCTCATTTTATGGCCTAGAGACAAAAAGAAAATTGATAAAATCGCCGCCCAACTTTCGAATAAAAACAATTTGTAAATGCGTGTTTTTTTGAAACAATATAAATTCCTTTTCGGTCTATTCTTTTGTTGGTTTCTAACCTCTTGTTCCTTTCATTCAGAGGTCCAACCCCAATTCAAGGAATTCTATTTCATGAATTTCAATGAGTCGCATTGTATTGCCTTAAAATATGACGGTAAGGATACGGTGTATCAAAAGATTGAACAATCTACGGACACAACCGGACTCTACTTTCATGTTCTTTCTTCTGAGGAAAAAGATAGTTTAATCCAAATGATTAATCGGTTTCCCTTACACCGGTACCGCTCAAAAGAAATCAATATCTACGCTGATACCCCAACGTATTTTTTCATTGCTAGACATGCAAAAAGTACGGACATGGCTTGTGTCAGAGGAAAACGACTCACCCCTGAATTGCAACAATTTGGAGATCGTCTTAAAGCCTTTTGTGCTTCAAAGCCGTTTCATAAATCCACAACTCCGGTTACTTTTTGGGGAAACATTTCCCCAGTACCGCCGCCGCCACCGCCGCCAATAATTAATTTGTAAAGTACTAATCCATTAGCTCATGAGTTGGACTTTAGAACACGATTTCTAATTCATTTGAAAATGAGAAAATTTGAAGATTTGAAAATGGGCGTCCATTCACGCGGATTGTTACACTCTTAAACCTTTTCCACTCATACACTTGATTTGAAAATGAGAAAATTTGAAGATTTGAAAATGGGCGTCCATTCACGTGGATTGTTACACTCTTACACTTGATTTGAAAATGAGAAAATTTGAAGATTTGAAGATGGGCGTCCATTCACGTGGATTGTTACACTCTTACACTTGATTTGAAAATGAGAAAATTTGAAGATTTGAAGATGGGCGTCCATTCACGTGGATTGTTACACTCTTACACTTGATTTGAAAATGAGAAAATTTGAAGATTTGAAGATGGACGTCCATTCACACGGATTGCTACACTCTTAAACCTTTTCCACTCATACACCCCAAAAATGATCAGTGACCACAGCACGACGATCACTGTCCAGTGATTACTACTACTGCATCAACCGCTTTAATTCGGCTTGTTCTTCCGGGCTGAGATCGGGTAAAATTTGATTGAATAATATTCGGTATTTCTCGGTTTTCACATACTTCCGAATCATGTCTCGTCCGTATTTCACCATTTGCCATTTGGGATGGTGGGTGGCATTGACTAAATTCTTCAAGAGTTGGACCTCTTCCGGAAAGGAAGTCAGGGCATTTTGAAAGGCAGGGATACGCGTTACACTCTCATAATTGGGTCCGGTGTAGCCAATTAATTCGTTTTTATAAGTAGAATACAACGGCGCCGTTTCAGGCATTGCATTGAGGTAAGCGGTTAATACAAGGATGCGCACTTCCTTATCATTCGCACCTTGCCAATCTTTTACGATTTCAAAATAACGTTCCTTTTCCTCGGGAAAGGAATGTAAGAGATTTAAAAAGGCATTGGCGCGCACTTCATAGGAGGCTACCGAAAGCAATTGTTCGTACTCCGCTTTAAAGGAAGCAGGGACTTTGGTTAAGAGTTCGCTCACCGTCTTCACTACCTTGCTATCGCCTTGTTGCAGCGCCAAGCGGTAGAGTGGTTCACATTCTTCAAAGGGTTCGTTTTTGAGTTGGTAGATTACTTCCGACTTCAACGGCCAGAACTTCTGGGATTGTAGGAGTTGGCGGAATTGATCTAACTTATCCCGTAAAGGTTTGGAACGGTCCTTTTGTAAGGCAATAAGTTCTTGTACAAAGGCACTTTTTTGCAAACAGGCATTGATTTCTTTTTCGGGGTAAGCCGCACTTTCTAACCACGTTTTTTGAAACGTTTCGGTATCAAAGTCGGCATACTTTCGCACAAACGCTAAGAAATCAGCCGTCTCTACATTTTTATATTGGTAGTGTTTCAAATAGGCTTTCACGGTTTTGTCAAATGCCTTCTTTCCAATTTGCTCGCGTAGGTAATGCAAGGCCCACGCGCCTTTTTGGTAGAAGGACAACGAACTGGCTTTTTCATTCATTACGGGTATGGTGTCCGACTTGGCCGCCACCTTAATTCGGTTGGCATAACTGTACAATTGTTGGTAGAAGTAATCGTCGCCAAAGATTTCTTTTTCAGCTAATAAGGCATAATAAGTAGCGAATCCTTCCTGCAGCCAATGGTGCTTTCCAGACTTAGCTGTAATCAAATCGCCAAACCAATGGTGGGCCAATTCGTGGGCATTCACATTGACGTAATTGCGGTCGTTGTTCGCAATAGAATCCACAACAAAATCTTGATCAAATAGAGTGGACGTGGTGTTCTCCATTCCGGCGTATAAAAAGTCGCGCACCGGAACTTGACGGTAGATTTTCCAGGGATATTTGACTCCTATTTCTTTTTCTAAAAAATCAAAAATACGATCGGAATGCATGTAGGTATAGTCCATTTTGGTCGCATCTTTGGGTTGGATATAACGTTCCAACGGAATCCCAGAAGCACTGTGATGGGTTTGAAAAACAAATTCCCCAATGGCCAACATCACCAAATAAGACGCCATTGGTTTTTTCATTTGGTAGTTCCAAGTTGTATAGATTTTACCCGCTTGAATGGCGCTATAGGTTTCTTTCTGCACCAATTCACCATTGCTGATAGCTGTTAATGAAGTTGTTGCAGCTTCTTCTTTTTCAAGGGTTGTCACGCTTATGGAAAAAGTCAGCTTTTCATTCACATCATCAAAACTGGGCAACCAATGGCTGGTATAACGCCCTTGGCCTTGGGTCCAAATCTGATAATTTTGAGCCGTTCCAATGTAATACAGCGCCTGTTTGGGTTGGGCATAATAGTCAAAATCCAATTGGTTTTTCCCTTTTTGAATCCGGTATACAGGAGCAACTCCTTACCGTTGTTTTTGTATTCGACGGCTTTTCCATTGATAAGCATACCACTAAAGCGCATGGCTTTGGCATCGATGCGAATTGTGTCCGTAGGTGCGTTCACTTTGAATACAAAATGACAATGTCCGTTCACGTCTTTTTTCTCAAAATTGGGCAGTACTGTGGCGTTCAAGGTTATAAAATCAACCTTTGGTAGCGTTTGCGCCCAAGTAATGCAGGAGTATAAAAAGAGGAGGTAACCGATTCGAATTCGCATGAGAAAAAGCTTTTCACAAAGATAACGGAAGATTTCAAAATTCGGGTTTTTGAAGTATCTTAGCCTTTCATTTTTATTTGCATGTCCAACGTACTTGAAACGCCAATCGAATTCCTCAAAGGTGTGGGTCCCCAGCGGGGCGCATTGCTTCGCAGTGAATTGGAAATTCACAAGTACGGTGATTTGTTGCAATTGTTTCCCAACCGCCATATCGACCGCACCCGTTATTACAAGATCAACGAATTGGTCAACAGCAACGCCGAAGTACAAGTGGTGGGTCGCATTATCCACATCAAAACCGTACAAATGGGGAAAACCAAGAGTCGGTTGGTCGCCACTTTTATCGATGATACAGGCGAGATGGAATTGGTGTGGTTCCAAGGGCACAAATGGATTCGGGAGAGTTTGAAGCTCAATACAACCTATGTTGTTTTTGGCAAAATCAACCAATACGGCGCGACGTTTTCGATGGCGCATCCTGAGATGGAATTGTTGGAAGAGCACAAAGCGAGTCTGCGTTCGGCCATGCAACCCGTCTATCCAAGCACGGAAAAACTTGCCAACAAAGGCATTTCCAATCGGGCAGTGGTGAAAATGATGCAGCAGTTGTTTATAGAAACAGGCACTAATTTTGGGGAAACCCTTCCCGCCTATTTGTTGGACGAACTCAAACTCATCCCGAAAAACGAGGCGCTATTTAACATCCATTTCCCAAAGAGTCAGGACCTGTTACTCAAAGCGCAATTTCGGTTAAAGTTTGAAGAACTCTTTTTCATCCAATTGCAATTGATTACCAAGAATTTGGTTCGCAAGCACAAAATCAAAGGCATGCCGTTTACGCAGGTAGGCGAAACCTTCAATACATTTTATACCCAACACCTCCCCTTTCCACTGACCAATGCCCAGAAGCGGGTGATTAAAGAAATTCGGAACGACTTGGGGAGTAATGCGCAAATGAACCGCTTGCTGCAAGGCGATGTGGGTTCGGGAAAAACGATTGTAGCGTTGATGTCGATTTTATTGGCCAAAGACAACGGCTACCAGAGTTGTTTGATGGCGCCTACAGAAATTCTAGCCATCCAACACTACAACAGCATCATGGAATTGGCGAAAAACAGCAACCTGAACATACAACTGCTCACGGGTTCGACCAAAACCGCCGACCGAAAAATCATTCACGAGCAATTGGAAGAAGGTCAGGTGGATGTATTAATCGGCACCCATGCTTTATTGGAAGACAAAGTGAAGTTTGCCAACCTCGGACTGGCGGTGATTGACGAGCAGCATAAATTTGGTGTAGAGCAACGCAGTAAGTTGTGGAAAAAGAACGATATTCCGCCGCATGTGTTGGTCATGACAGCCACGCCGATACCGCGAACGTTGGCGATGAGTTTGTATGGTGATTTGGACATTTCGGTGATTGATGAATTGCCTGCGGGACGAAAACCGATTCAGACGGTACATCGTTATGACAACAATCGTTTGAAGGTTTGGAAGTTTTTAAAAGATGAAATTGCCAAAGGACGGCAAGTCTATATTGTGTATCCGTTGATTCAAGAAAGTGAAAAAATGGATTACAAAGATTTGATGGACGGTTATGAAAGCATTTCTCGGGACTTTCCGCTGCCCCAGTATGCGCTTTCGATCGTGCATGGTAAAATGAAACCGGCGGATAAAGAGGCCGAAATGAAACGCTTTATAGAAGGTAAAACACAAATCATGGTCGCCACCACGGTGATTGAAGTGGGTGTAAATGTTCCGAATGCATCGGTGATGGTAATTGAAAGTGCAGAGCGTTTTGGTTTGTCGCAATTGCACCAATTGCGCGGACGTGTAGGTCGGGGTGCCGAACAGAGTTATTGTATTTTAATGACCGGACATAAACTGAGTCAGGAGAGCAAAACCCGTTTAGAAACGATGTGTGCGACCAACGACGGATTTGAAATCGCAGAAGTGGATTTGAAATTACGGGGTCCGGGTGACATTATGGGCACACAACAAAGCGGTGTGTTGAATCTACAAATTGCCGATTTGGTCAAAGACAAAGACATCTTGCAACTGGCGCGAAGTTATGCCATCCGCTTGTTAAAAAGCGATCCGGCGATGGAGCAACCCCAGCACCAAACGTTGAAACAGATTTTCTTTGAATTGAGTAGGAAGAAGAATATCTGGAATTATATTAGTTGAGGGGAAAATTGATTATAATACAACCTGATACCATTCCTTTCCAATTAATAAATAAATTAATCTATTGAAATTAAATTCTTTTACATATTGTGATTCCAACATTTGTACCTACATGTGTTAAATAAAAATTAAGGTTCCCGCCTATCTACAAGGGAAGCCGTAGTTTTGTGTCTCCTAATCTACAATACCATTTATAGATGAAATCCAAAACTCTTTTTTTTCTTGTCTTAGCCGTGGCACTGGGTGCTTTGGTCGTTTATCGTATTTCAAAAAATAGCGAAAAGGATCCAAAAGCAGGAGCGCCAGGCGACAAGAAACCACCTATTACTGCTGAAGCACGGATTGTCGAACCGCAAAACTTCTCCAATACCATTTCCTTATCGGGTTCGCTAGAGGCCAATGAAGAAGTGGCTATTCATCCAGAAGTTTCGGGTATTGCCGAGAAAATCCTATTCACAGAAGGAGCTCGCGTGACTAAAGGTCAAGTTTTGGTAAAAGTCAACGACTCCGAATTGCGTGCGCAGTTACTTCAAGCGATTACCAAAGAGAATTTAGCCTCAGAAAATGAACGTCGCGCCAAACTTTTATTGAAAAAAGAAGCCATCAGTCAGGAAGAATACGATATTGCCAGTGCCGATTACCGCACAGCCAAAGCTCAAAAGCAATTGATTCAGGTTCAAATTGGAAAAACTTCCATCAAAGCCCCGTTTTCGGGAACGATTGGTTTGCGTACTATTTCACCTGGAACGTATGTGACACCTGCTACGGCAATTGCCAATTTGGTGAACACCAATCCGTTGAAAATTACGTTTTCACTTCCTGAAAAATATGCCACGGAAATCACCAAAAATGGAACACTCCAATTTACCGTTGCGAATGAATCCAAAACCTACACGGCGAAGATTTATGCGATCGAACCCGCTATTGAAGCAACAACGCGCACTTTACGCGTTCGCGCTTATGCCGACAATGCAAACGGCACCTTGATACCGGGAACGTTTGCCAATGTGCAATTGCCTTTAAAGAATATACCAGACGCGATTTTGATTCCGTCGGAAGTGGTAATTCCTGTGAAAGACGGGAAGAAAGTTTACATCGCCCAAAACGGCAAAGCCAAATCGGTAATGATCGAAACCTTAACCCGTACGGGGAAAGATGTAGTGGTGACATCCGGATTAAAAGCAGGCGACACCCTTTTAGTTTCGGGCGTAATGGCACTCAAAGACGACGCCGATATTACAGTTAAATTACAAACCAAGTAAACTATGAGTCTCTCTACGTTAAGTATCAAGCGACCCGTGTTTACCATCGTGGTCAATTTGCTCATTATTCTCTTCGGAATTTTGGGTTACTCCTATTTGGGGGTGCGTGAATTCCCGTCGATTGACCCAGCCGTGATTACGGTTCAAACGAATTACACGGGTGCCAATTCAGACATTATCGAACAACAAATTACTGAACCGCTGGAGAAAGCGATTAACTCCGTTGACGGTATTCGGAATATTTCATCCAACTCCGCCCAAGGTTCGAGCACCATTAATGTCGAGTTCAAATTAGAAAAAAATCTAGAAGAGGCAGCCAATGATGTTCGGGACAAAGTATCCCAAGCCGTTCGTTCCTTGCCACAAGATATCGATGCACCACCTGTTGTTTCAAAGGCCGATGCCGATTCGGATCCCATCATCACTATGACGGTTCAAAGCGATACCCGCAATGTAATGGACTTGAGTGATTATGCGGAAAATGTGTTGGCCGAACGTTTGCAAACCATTTCAGGGGTAAGTAGCGTACAAATTTGGGGGCAAAAACGGTATGCGATGCGATTGTGGTTGGATCCTGTAAAAATGAATTCTTACGGATTGACCGTAAAAGATGTGATGACCGCTTTGGACAAACAAAATGTAGAATTGCCTTCCGGGAAAATTACAGGAAAAAACACCGAACTCACGGTGCGTACCATGGGGAATTTATCGGATGAAGAAGAATTCAACAACATCATTGTTTTAGCGGGAGAAGGCAAAACCATCCGTTTTAGCGATATCGGTCGGGCCGAATTAGCACCGCAAGTGTTGGAGTCCCAATTGACTGAATCGGGTAAACCGATGTTGGGATTGGCGATTATACCACAACCGGGGACCAATTACTTGGACATTGCTGATCAATTTTACAAACAATACGCCCAATTTGAAAAGGATTTACCGAAAGACATCCACTTGAATGTAGCGTTGGACAATACCTTATTCATTAAAAAATCAGTGACTGAAGTGGCGGAAACCCTATTGATTTCGATACTTCTTGTCATCCTGATCATTTATTTGTTCTTCCGTGATTGGTCGATTGCTTTCCGTCCGTTGTTGGATATTCCGGTATCGTTGATTGCCACCTTTTTCATCATGTATTTGTGTGGATTTTCAGTGAACGTGTTAACCTTATTGGCGATTGTATTGGCTACAGGTTTAGTGGTGGACGACGGAATTGTAGTTACTGAAAACATCTTCAAGAAAGTCGAAGAAGGCATGTCACCCATTGAAGCCGCAATTAAAGGTTCGAACGAAATCTTCTTTGCGGTAATCTCGATCTCCATTACGTTGGCAGCAGTATTTTTACCCATTATCTTTTTGGAAGGATTTGTCGGACGTTTGTTCCGGGAATTTGGGGTCGTCATTGGTGCGGCCGTTCTGGTCTCGGCCTTTGTATCGCTGACCTTAACGCCTATGTTGAATGCCTACTTAATGAAAGAAGGCGGACATAAACCAAGTCGTTTTTACGAGTTTACCGAACCCTATTTTGTGAGCCTCAACAAAGGCTATGCAGAGGCATTGCAAGGATTTCTGCGTAAAAAATGGCTGAGTTTCCCCATTTTAGCAGCTTGTATTGGATTGATTGTTTTATTTTTTACAATTCTCAAAAAAGAAACCGCTCCGTATGACGATCGCAATCTGGTCATCATGGGCGTTACCACGCCTGAGGGTGCGACCTACGATTACACGGATCAATTGATGCAAGATATTTCGAAGATGATCAACGATTCGATTCCCGAGAAAAAAGTAGGATTGATTGTGACTTCACCTTCCTTCTTTACTTCAGCGGTAAATACGGGAAGGGTACGCTTGGCTTTGGTTGATCCCGAAAAGCGTCAAAAGAGTCAGAAAGAAATTGCCGATAATTTAAGCAAATGGACCAAAAAATATACGGATGCAAAAGTAACCGTATCCGAACAACCTACGATTTCGGTGAACCGCCGCGGTGGGCTACCCATTCAATATGTGATTCAGGCCCAATCGTTTGAAAAATTGCGTGAAAAGATTCCGCAGTTTATGGAAGAAGCTACTAAAGACCCGACCTTCTCAATTGTGGATGTGAATTTGAAATTCAACAAACCCGAATTGAATATTTCGATAGATCGAGAGAAGGCAGAGAGTTTAGGCGTTTCCGTGATTGATGTGGCGCAAACGCTACAACTGTCATTGAGTGGTCAGCGTTTTGGGTATTTCATGCGCAATGGCAAACAATACCAAGTGATTGGCCAATTTGATGATAAAGATCGTGACGATCCGTTGGACTTAACCTCGATGTTTGTGAAAAATAACAAAGGGGAACTGATTCAAATGGACAATTTGGTGCAAGTGGAAGAACAAAGTAATCCGCCCCAATTGTACCACAACAACCGCTACATGTCGGCAACAGTTTCGGCTGGTTTAGCCCCGGGTAAAAGTATCGGCGACGGTATTGAAGCGATGAATGCGATTGGTAAGAAAGTCCTCGACGATTCGTTCACCACCGATTTAAGTGGCGAGTCCCGTGACTTTACCGAAAGTAGTTCGAATACGTCTTTTGCCTTTGGTTTGGCATTATTACTCATCTATTTGATTTTAGCTGCCCAATTTGAAAGTTTTATCGATCCGTTCATTATCATTTTAACCGTTCCCATGGCGGTAGCCGGAGCCTTATTGTCGCTTTGGTTATTTGGCCAAACTTGGAATATTTTCAGTCAGATTGGTACCGTAATGTTGATTGGATTGGTGACTAAAAATGGTATTTTGATTGTCGAATTTGCGAATCAGTTGCGGGAACAAGGTCGCACAAAATACGAAGCCATTGTAGAAGCTTCAGAAGCGCGATTGCGTCCCATTCTGATGACGAGTTTGGCAATTGCCTTGGGAGCATTACCGATTGCAATGTCGTTGGGCGCTGCGTCAACGAGTCGCATCGGGATGGGAGTTGTCATTGTAGGGGGAACATTATTCGCTTTACTCCTCACCCTTTTTGTAATTCCTGCCATCTATTTAATGTGGTCCAAAGCGCGCAAGCACCGACCCGAATTTGATAACTTAGTCGATTAATTATGCAACGCTATACGGTATTTTTATTTGTGTTGTTCGGACTTCAACTGAGTTCGGCGCAACAGCTATTAACCTTAGAAGAGGCTATTAAAATAGCACTTGAGAACAATTTTGATATACAATTGGCTAAGAACAATTTAAAAATTGACGAAACCAATAATTATATCGGAAATGCAGGGATGTTACCCAATGTTTCGGCCAACATTACCGACACCAATTCGAGAACCAATACGACCCAAGTTCAAGGCGGTACAGAACGCACATTGAATGGTGCCAAAAACTTGAATTTGAATTATGGTGTTTCGTTAGATTGGACTGTATTTGATGGCTTAAAAATGTTTGCCCGTAAAGAACAATTGAACAAATTGGAGCAACAGGGTCAGGCCGAATTGAAGAGTGCTATTTTATCCAAAATCAGTGCGGTGTACCTCGCCTATTTTGATTTGGTGCAACAGCAACAACAAATCAAGGCATTGGATACCACGATTGTCATCTCTAAAGAACGTTTACAAACGGCACAAAACCGCTACAGTATTGGAAAAGCAGCCAAATTGGAAGTTTTAAATGCGCAAGTGGATTTGAATACGGATGAGAGTTTGTTGATCCAACAAAAAGAACAATTCAAAGCTTCTCAGATTCAATTAAACACCTTATTGGCTCGGGATGTAGCAATGGAATTTAGTGTTTTAGATGCTTTAGAAGTGGATGATCGATTGGTTTTAGACGATTTAAAAAACTTAGCCAAGTCACAAAATCCGCAACTGCAGGCCCAAGTCTTGAACAAGAACATTGCCGAATTGCAATTGAAGCAAGTCAAAGCAGGGCGCTATCCTACTGTAAAAGTAAATACAGGATATACAGTAGGCCGCACAGAAGCTTCGTTGGGTTTCATCACCCAGTCACAAAGTCGGGGCTTAACGTATGGTTTCTCGGCTTCTGTGCCTATCTTTCAAGGAAGTCAAATCAGTCGAAACGAAAAGATAGCCAAACTTCAAGTAACCAATGCTGAAATCACTATAAAACAGCAAGAGTTACTGTTGGAAAGTCAGTTGCAAAGCGCTTATGCGAGTTATCTTTCCAACAAGAAATTGGTGGAAATGGAAGCGAAAAACGTATCGATAGCCGAACAAAATTTGGACATCACTTTGGCTAAATTCAAAATTGGCACCATTACTCCGGTTGAATTTCGCACCGCGCAACAAGGATTTATTGAAGCCAAAGTACGTTACAGCAATGCTTTGTACCAAACCAAAATTTACGAAATCAGCTTAAAAGAATTGGCTGGAAGTCTGACGTTTTAGTTATTTTTGGCAAAAACACGAGCATGGTACAATACAATCCCAAAGACTGGATTATTTTTATTTTTCGTTTTCACAAATCGGATACCTTTCGCCAACTGTTCCCCATGATGGTTTTGATAGGGTTGTATACGGCGGGAATATGTTATTTGGAAATGGCCGTTTGGCAACTTTCGGAAAGCAGTCATGTCAAAAACATTCCGATCATGCATGGTTTGGTAGGATTTGTAATTTCTTTGTTGCTTGCTTACCGCACGAATACGGCTTATGATCGCTGGTGGGAAGGGCGAAAATTATGGGGATCACTGGTGAATAACAGTCGGAACCTAGCCTTGAAACTAGCGGTCATGTTGAAAGACGACCGGGACAAATTGTATTTTCGACGTATAATTCCCGTGTATGCTTCGGTGTTGCAAAAACATTTGGCGGATGAAGAAACTTCCAAAACGTTATTTGATGATTTGGATTTAGAAATGGATCATCACAAACACCGTCCGAATCAAGTTGCACGTGGTTTGTATCAAAAAGCGAATGATTTATACGTTTCGGGAAAAATTACGGGCGATCAATTGATTGTGATAAACAGCGAATTGCAATCGTTTACTGATGTTTGCGGGGCTTGTGAACGGATTAAAAACACGCCTATTCCCTATTCGTACAGTGCTTTTATCAAAAAGTTTATCTTTATTTACGTGATGACTTTACCCTTTGGTTATGTCTTTAGTTTGGGCTATTACACGATTCCGGTGGTCATTTTTATCTTCTATGTTTTGGCGAGTTTGGAATTAATTGCTGAAGAAATCGAAGACCCGTTTGGGAACGATGTTAACGATTTGCCGACCCAAAAGATAGCCTCCAATATCAAAAAACATATTGAGGAAATACTCTAACTATAGCAATTCAGCAATTTTTAAGGAAACGTTTTCATTCCTATTTTTATTTATTTGTATCTTAGTGAAACAAATGAATCTTTATGGCTGTTAAAGCGCTACTCAATAAACCTGCACTCACGCATGAAAAATCGTTAAAAACGTTGGTAGAAAACCGAACGATTTTCTCGTTGGATCATTGTGAATTGAACATTTTTGAAACCTATCAAAAATCGGAATTGGTACCGTTGAAGTTCAACGACTTGGTGGTGACTAGCATGTTGCGCGGGAAGAAAGTCATGCATTTGTTTGAAGATCCGAGTTTTGATTACCTTCCGGGCGAAACGGTAATCGTTCCTGGTAATGCTGAAATGAAAATTGATTTCCCAGAAGCTTCCCAAGACAATCCAACCCAATGTATTGCTTTAGCTATAGATCAGCCTATTATTAAAAGTACCTTGGATTTCCTCAATGAAAAATACCCCAAAGAAGGACGGAATAATTTGTGGAAATTGGATCATGAAAACTATTTCTTTTACAATAATGTCGAATTGGCGGGTACGATTAACAAGCTCATTAAAGAATGTATGGGCGATTCGTTAACCAAAGATGCGATTGCCGATTTGACCTTACAAGAACTGATAATTCGCATTATTCAAACCCAGACTGCCAAACGTTATGAGGATGATCAATTCATCAATATCTCAAGTCCGATTGCACCCGTTGTCGAATTCATCAAAACCAACATTCACAACACCATCAACCTCAAAGACCTAAGCGATAAAGCGTGCATGAGTCCGACGAGTTTCTACCGCTACTTCAAACGAGAGCTGGGAATGAGTCCGATCGAATTTATTCTCAACGAAAAAATCAAATACGCCAAAAAATTATTGAGCAATCCCAAAATCAATGTCAACGAAGTATCGTATGCGACCGGTTTTGAAGATTGCAATTACTTTATTCGTTTATTCAAAAAATACGAAGGCGTCACACCCAAGCAATACCAATTGATGAATTTCACGATGCCTTAATCGTAGCTGTTGTAGCGCACGGGTTCTAATTGTTCCAACTCTTCCGACTCAAACAACCGGTATTTTACTTGAAAGGTTTTGCCGTAGGGTGTTTCTAATGAGAATCCGCCTGGTCCATGGCCATTGGTAACATCCAAGGTAAAATGGGCATGTTTCCAGTATTCAAATAAATCTTTATCCAACCAAAAATCAAATCCGTTAATTTGACCGATGCAGACATCGCCTGAACGGAGCATAAAACCGCCTTTTTCAAAGCATTGGGGCTGGGTTCCTTCGCAACACCCACCCGCTTGGTAGAACATCAAGGGACCGAATTTTTCTTCCAGCATCACAATTACTTCTAGGGCTTCTGGGGTAACATCTAAACGTGACAGCATATTTTTTTGTTTTAAATAGAAACCGCAAATTGGCTGATAAAAAACCAATTTGCGGTTAAAGGAATACTAATTAAACGAACTATTAAAAGAATCCTAATTTATTTTTGTTGTACGAAATCAACATGTTTTTAGTTTGACGGTAGTGATCCAACATCATTTTGTGGTTTTCACGTCCGATTCCCGATTGTTTGTATCCACCAAACGGAGCTCCTGCGGGATACGCATGGTATTGGTTCACCCACACACGACCGGCTTTGATGGCACGAGGTACTTGGTACAACTCATGGGCATCGCGAGTCCAAACACCGGCACCTAAACCGTACATGGTATCGTTGGCAATTTCGATGGCTTCTTCGGTAGATTTAAAGGTTGTTACAGCTAATACCGGTCCGAAGATTTCCTCTTGAAAGATACGCATTTTGTTATGGCCTTTGAAAACGGTCGGTTGAATATAATAACCACCTTCCAAATCACCACCTAAATGGTTCACTTCGCCTCCACATAACAACTCTGCTCCTTCTTCTTTACCCAATTGGATGTACGAAAGGATTTTATCTTTTTGGATTTGAGATGCTTGCGCGCCCATCATTACGGTTGGATCAAAGGGATTACCCAATTTCACTGCCGCTACACGTTCCAATACTTTTTCCATGAATTTGTCATAGATGGATTCATGTACCAAAAGTCGGGACGGACAGGTACACACTTCTCCTTGGTTCAAGCAGAACAATACCACACCTTCTAATGCTTTATCGAAGAATTCGTCGTCGGCATCCATCACTGAGGGGAAGAAAATATTAGGCGACTTCCCTCCTAGTTCCAACGTTACTGGGATGATATTTTCTGTAGCATATTGCATTACCATGCGACCTGTAGCGGTAGAACCGGTGAAAGCGGCTTTGGCTACTTTGGGATTAGTTACTAAAGTACGACCCAACTCTGCACCAAATCCGTTTACGATATTAATTACACCGGCAGGAATTAGATCAGCAATAAGTTCCATAAGCACCATAATAGAAATTGGCGTACTTTCAGCGGGTTTTAACACTACACAGTTTCCAGCAGCAAGTGCAGGCGCCAATTTCCAAACCGCCATAAGAATGGGGAAATTCCAAGGGATAATTTGTGCAACTACACCAATCGGTTCATGAACGATAATGGAAACCGTATCTTTATCCAATTCACTGATCGAACCTTCTTCGGCACGAATCACACTGGCAAAATAACGGAAATGGTCGATCGCCAAAGGTAGATCGGCGGCCATTGTTTCGCGAATGGCTTTTCCATTGTCTAGAGTTTCAACAGCAGCAAGATGTGCTAAGTTGGCTTCTAATCGGTCAGCTACCTTATTTAAGATAATGCTGCGTTCTGTTTTGGAAGTCTGACTCCACGATTCAAAAGCGGCATGGGCAGCATTCACTGCATTTTCAATATCCATTTTAGCGGAATGTGCCGCTTTGGCCATGATTTTGCCGTCAACTGGTGAAATTACATCGAAATATTGTCCCGTAGAAGGCGCCGTCCATTTCCCATTAATGTAATTATCATATTTCTCTTTCAGTTGCGGTCTTTGTACTAAATTACTCATCGTCTTTAAGATTTTTTGTTTGCAGAATCAAAATTAGAAGCTACATCGATTGAGGAATAGCACTTTTATTTCAAACTATAGCACAAATTTGTTAACCTCGAAATTTTAACTTAAAATATTTACACATCTTTCAATTTTATTATCAAATAATTAACAGATTCACAGCGTCAATTAAAACTGTAATCCTTAAAAATATTTTTTAGTTTACGTCCCGATATCCTTATCTTTGCACCCGTTAAAAAACCATTACCACCATGCGTATTTCCTATAATTGGCTTAAGCAATTTTTAAAAATCGATTTACCTTCAGATGAAACGGCTGCACTTTTAACCGACCTCGGTTTGGAAGTGGAAGTGGTTGAAAAATACCAATCGGTGAAGGGCGGACTTTTGGGCGTGGTTGTAGGTGAAGTGAAAACGTGTGAAAAACATCCCGATGCTGATCGTTTGAAAGTAACTACGGTTGATTTGGGCGATGGAAATCCTCCCGTGCAAATTGTATGTGGCGCTCCGAATGTTGCTGCAGGTCAGAAAGTTCCTGTGGCAACAGTTGGGACTAAATTATTTGATAAAGACGGCAACGAATTTGAAATTAAAAAAGGGAAAATTCGCGGTCAAGAAAGTCACGGAATGATTTGCGCGGAAGATGAATTGGGCTTAGGTGACAACCATGATGGCATCATGATTTTGGATGCCAAATTGAAACCTGGCACACCATTAGCCGAAGTGTTGAAAATTGAAAACGACGAAGTTTTTGAAATTGGCTTAACTCCCAACCGTGCTGACGCTATGTCGCATATGGGTGTTGCAAGAGATTTACGTGCGGGATTATTATTACGCAATAAAAATATTGAATTGATCACGCCTTCGGTTTCTGCTTTCAAAGTAGACAAACGAACACTTAAAATCCCGGTTGACGTAGTAGACAGTAAATTGGCGCCTCGTTATTGTGGGGTAACCATTTCTGGAATTAAAGTAAAACCATCCCCTGAATGGTTGCAAAACCGACTAAAAGCGATTGGTTTAACACCCAAAAACAATATAGTAGACGTTACGAATTATATATTACACGAATTGGGGCAACCGTTACACGCGTTTGATGCTGCTAAAATCAACGGTAAATTAACCGTCAAAACGGTGGCTTCAGGAACCAAGTTTGTGACGTTGGACGATGTGGAGCGTACGTTACACGAAGACGATTTGATGATTTGTGATGATAACGGGCCGTTGTGTATGGCTGGTGTTTTCGGCGGAAAATCTTCGGGTGTGACAGAAACGACAACGTCTATCTTTTTAGAAAGTGCCTATTTCAATCCGGTGACCATTCGTAAAACCGCAAAACGTCACGGTTTAAGTACGGATGCTTCTTTCCGTTTTGAAAGAGGAATTGATCCGAATATCACAGAATATGCTTTGAAACGCGCTTCGATGTTACTATTAGAAGTGGCCGGTGGCGAAATGACTTCCGATGTGGTGGACTTGTATCCAAAAAAAGTGGAAGATTTCTCGGTGTTTTTGAATTTTGACAAAGCCTTCAAATTGATTGGGCAAGAAATTCCGAAAGAAACCATCAAGAAAATCTTAGCTTCTTTGGATATTAAAGTAAACAGTATAACCGATGCCGGTTTAGGATTAATTATTCCGGCGTATCGTGTTGATGTGCAACGAGAAATCGATGTGATTGAAGATATTTTACGCGTTTACGGGTATAACAATGTCAATTTCACTAAAAAAATCAACGCTACGGTTGCGAATTCACCGCGAACAGAAGATTATAAAATTCAAAATATTGTAGCCAATCAATTGAATTCTCTAGGTTTTCATGAAATGATGGCCAATTCGTTGACTTCAGGTGATTATGTGAAATTATCACCCCAATTGAAAGAGGACAACAATGTGACGATGCTGAATCCGTTAAGTAACGATTTGGCAACTATGCGTCAGTCGATGTTGTTTTCCGGACTTGAAGCGGTTTCGTATAATATCAACCGTAAGAATAGTGATTTAAAATTATTCGAAATTGGAAAAACCTACCATAAGTTATTGTCGGGATTCAGTGAGAAAAAACACTTGACCGTATTCATGACGGGAAATCGTTCTGCGGAGAGTTGGACGGGACCACAAAAGGCTACGGATTTCTTTGTATTCAAAGGAATCATCAAATCGATTTTTGACCGTTTAGGCTATACCAAAGTACAGGACAAACCCGTGCATAATGATGTTTTTGCCGAGGGAATTGCATTGAGTTTAGGGAATGATGTTTTGGTTGAATTTGGAACCGTTAAAAAACACATTTTAAAGCACTTTGATATCAAACAAGACGTTTTTTATGCCGACTTTAATTGGGATTTAATTATTAAAATGATTTCGAATAAAATCAAATTCCAAGACATACCAAAGTATCCCGAAGTGCGACGCGATTTAGCATTACTCGTCGACCAATCGGTGAGTTTTGAATCGGTATATAATTTGGCCCGTCAATCTGAAAAGAGCTTGTTGAAACAAATCAACTTGTTTGATGTGTATGAGGGCAAAAATTTACCTGAGGGTAAAAAATCGTATGCGGTAAGTTTTGTATTGCAAGATACTTCTAAAACATTGACCGATACGCAAATTGACAAAATCATGAGCAAATTGCAACAACAATTTGAAACTGAACTGGGAGCGCAATTGCGATAAACCAATAGAACCAATACAAAAGCCGTCTTCGTGACGGTTTTTTTTATGAAAAAAATTAACGAAAGTTCAATTTACTTCTTGGGGATTTTCAAGTAATTTAGTGTTTCTAATTGTACTATGATCATGGCTATGAAAGTATTAGAACCCATTTCGCTAGATAAAACCCTTTTAAAAATCCGGAATCGCGACTTAAAAAGTGAAAATATAGCTCATTCGGTTTGTTCTAGGGTTCAAACCGGAACTGATTTAGAAAATCTTATTGGTCAAGATAATGGAAAAACAAAAAATCAGTTTGATATCGATTTGTTAGAGAGCGACCGCATCTTTCATCGCAAACACATTCAAGAATTGTGTGTGAATTACCGACTTCGGTTTTTATCGGTGAAACTATTTAAATACGGACTTCCAGAAGAGGCATTATCGGCATGGGAAGAATTAGAACAACTACACCAAACTTCAATTGAAGATTTAATGATAGCGGCGCCTTCAAAATCTTTTCATTTGAAAACGTATGATGATCCCCTATTATTTGCTCCTATGGGCAATGACTATTATTATATGATTCATAAATGGGGCAATGATGTTTCCCCTTTACGCCGATTGAAGTATTGGCCATTAAAAAATGTGATTACATTCTTGCTCTTTTGTTTGGCTGTGAGCGGGTTACTTACTTGGATTACACCCGTGAACAAATTGGGCACTACCCTACTTTGGGCGCCATTTATTGTATTTCTGTTTATGTTTAAATCGATTGTAGGTACGGTTGCCTACTATTTTTTCATGATGGGGAAAAACTTCAATAGCGAAATTTGGGACCGCCCTTTTAAAGAAAATTAATAAAAATAAAAAGACCGATTCAAACTACTGAATCGGTCTTTTCGATTAACCTAACAAACAAATTATTATTTTTATGGAAGTACAACGGTGTCTACCACATGGATTACACCATTGGATTGGAATACATTGGATATAGTAATGGTAGCAACGTTTCCTTTACTATCGCTCACCATCAACTTGTCGCCTTTTTGAGTTACGGTCAAAGCACCACCGGCAACGGTTTTCAATTCAGCTTTCCCTTTCCCCTTTTTCACCATATCCATTAAATCCTGAGCTGAGAATTTACCAGCAACGACATGGTATTTCAAAACCGTTTGTAATTTTTCTAAATTTTCAGGCTTTAAAAGGTATTCTACTGTTCCAGCAGGCAACTTATCGAAAGCTGCATTGGTTGGAGCAAATACGGTAAAAGGTCCGGCAGTTTGCAACACATCTACCAATCCAGCAGCTTTTACAGCGGCAACTAAAGTAGTGTGGTCTTTTGAGTTGACTGCATTTTGTACGATATTTTTAGACGGATACATCGGAGCTCCACCTACGTTTACTGTTTTTTCATTTTGAGCAAAAGCAACTCCTGTAAATAACAATCCGGCTAAAACGAATTGTACCATTTGATTTCTTGTTTTCATAGCAATTTTTTTTAAAGAATTAATTTCTTGTTTGTTTAGCCATATACGACAAGAATTCGAAGTTGGTTTTTTTCGTACAAAAAAAAAATCCCGAACCTAAGTCCGGGATTTCAAAATATGTGTTAATCAACTGATTATTTTTCACCTTTTTCCATTTTAGCTTTTAATTCAGCTAAGATGTCATTGTTATCCCCTAAAGTAGAAGCAGGAGCGTTATTAGTTGAAGATGTTTCTACAGCTTTAACGTTTTTCTCTTCTTCTTCTCTGAAGATAGCGGTATGAGAAGCTACTACACGTTTGAATTCTTTGTTGAATTCAATTACTTTAAATTCTGCAGATTCTCCTTTTTTCAATTTTTTACCGTCTTCTTTTTCTAAGTGACGTGCAGGAATGAACGCTACTACATCATCTCCGAAATCAACTGTTGCACCTTTGTCAACGATTTCAGCGATTGTTCCATTGTGAACAGTACCTACAGCGTAAGCTGCTTCATGTTTATCCCATGGATTTTCAGTAGTTTGTTTGTGACCTAAAGAAAGTTTTCTTCCGTCTACGTCTAATTCTAAAACCACTACGTCTAATTTATCACCTACGTTTACAAACTCAGATGGGTGCTTGATTTTTTTCGTCCAAGACAAATCAGAGATATAAACTAATCCGTCGATTCCTTCTTCTAACTCTACGAAAATACCGAAGTTAGTGAAGTTACGAACGATACCGGTGTGTTTCGAACCTACTGGGTATTTAGAAGTAATGTCAGTCCAAGGATCTTGCGATAATTGTTTGATACCTAAAGACATTTTACGCTCATCGCGGTCTAATGTTAAGATAACAGCTTCAACTTCATCACCAACTTTTACGAAATCTTGAGCCGAACGTAAGTGTGTAGACCAAGACATTTCAGAAACGTGGATCAAACCTTCTACACCTTCAGCTACTTCGATGAAAGCACCGTAGTCAGCGATAACTACTACTTTACCTTTTACTTTATCACCTACAGATAATTCAGCTCCAAGAGCATCCCATGGGTGAGCGTGTAATTGTTTTAAACCTAATTGGATACGTGTTTTCTCATCATCAAAGTCTAAGATAACTACGTTTAATTTTTGGTCTAATTCCAATACTTCGCTTGGGTGGTTGATACGTGACCAAGATAAGTCAGTGATGTGGATTAATCCGTCAACACCTCCTAAATCGATGAATACACCGTATGAAGTGATGTTTTTAACCACACCTTCTAATACTTGACCTTTTTCTAATTGACCGATGATTTCTTTTTTCTGAACTTCGATATCTGCTTCGATCAATGCTTTGTGAGATACTACAACGTTTTTGAATTCGTGGTTGATTTTCACCACTTTGAATTCCATCATTTTGTTAACGTATACATCGTAATCACGGATAGGTTTCACGTCGATTTGAGAACCTGGTAAGAATGCCTCGATTCCGAATACGTCAACGATCATACCCCCTTTGGTTCTACATTTCACAAAACCGTTAACGATTTCTCCCGTTTCGTGAGCAGCGATAACGCGATCCCATGATTTGATTGTTCTAGCTTTACGGTGAGAAAGTACTAATTGTCCTGTTTTGTCTTCACGTACATCGATTAATACTTCTACTTTGTCCCCAACTTTCAAGTTTGGGTTGTAACGGAATTCGTTCAATGAAATAACACCTTCCGATTTTGCATTAATATCAACGATAGCGTCACGGTCAGTAATACGTACTACAACTCCTTCAACAACTTCTTCGTTGTCTGTAGAAATGAAAGTCTTAGCTACTAAGTCTTCAAATTCTCTTAAATTGTTTTCGTCTACTGCGTCGATTCCTTCGGCATAGTTATGCCAGTTAAATTCATTTAAAAACGCTACTTGATCTTTGTTTAATTCAGCCATGCTGATAATTCCATTTGTATGCTGTGCTTTTCGAGTTTCATGAGCGAGTAAAATACACAACAGTGTTTTACGTAAATGATTCAATACCAATTGGAAACTCTTCTTCGCCAAAAGGTGTGCAAAAGTACGTTTTTATTCTTAACCTCAAAACATTTTATGCAGAAAATTAAGCATTTAGACATAAAAAAACCCTCTCCGAAGAAAGGGTAATGCTTATTTTTATTAATGACTCACTTGAGCGACATCTTCGGGATTGTGTTTGTGTTTGAAGAAAATTGCAAATAAAACGGCAATTACTAGGGAATAGGCCGCAAATGCCAACCAGATGTTGTGCCAATCACGCACCCCATTATGGGTAAAATACTGTTCAATAGCCCAACCGGAAGTAAAACTTCCTAATATGGCTCCAAATCCATTGGTCATCATCATAAACAATCCTTGTGCGGATGAACGAATATGAGCAGACGTTGAAGTTTCTACAAATAAAGAACCTGAGATATTGAAAAAATCGAAAGCCATACCGTAAACGATACAAGACAAAATGATCATCCATAATCCATCGGTTGGATTTCCATAGGCAAAAAGTCCAAAACGGAGTACCCATGCCAACATAGAAATCAACATGACTTGTTTGATTCCAAATCGTTTTAGGAAGAACGGAATCGCTAAGATGAAAAGTGTTTCTGAAATTTGCGAAATTGACATGATAATGGTCGAATATTTCACTACAAAAGAGCTTTTATATTCTGCCACATTTTTGAATTCATCCAAGAATACGTCTCCGTAGGCATTTGTTAATTGTAGTGCACCTCCTAAGAACATTGAGAAAATGAAGAACAAAGCCATTTTATAATCGCCAAACAACTTGAACGACTCCAATCCAAGTGAACGCTTCTCTTCTTTGTTTTGTTGGGGCGGACATTTGGGTAAGGAGAACGAATACAATCCCAGCACGATAGCGCCAATTCCGGCGATATAAAACTGATACTCTGTGGCTTTACTTCCAGTCAGATTAGTCAGCCACATGGCCACAATAAATCCTATTGTCCCAAATACACGAATCGGCGGGAAATCTTTGACCACATCACTATTCGGACTGTTTTTTAGAGCGGTGTAAGAAATCGAATTAGATAACGCAATGGTTGGCATGTAAAAACTCATCGCCAATAACATCACATAAATAAAAGTTGAAGGATCTCCAACTTGAGGCAGATAAAACAAAACGCCCGCATATAATAAATGTAAAATTCCGTATAATCGTTCGGCATTAATAAATCGATCGGCCATGATACCGGTTAAAGTTGGCATATACAATGAGGCAATTCCCATTGTTCCAAATACCAAACCAAATTGAGTTCCATCCCAATGACGCGTTCCGAACCAATAATTAGCAATTGTAATCAACCATGCACCCCACACAAAAAATTGCATGAAATTCATGAAAATTAATCTGTATTTTACACTCATAATCGTTATTCGTTTAGGTTAATCTAGCCCGTAAATCTACGAGAATAATTGAGATTTGCAAAGAATTATAACGATTTCGCATGTTCGTTTACCAAGTCTAAAACTACCTGCAATTGTTCCTCTCGAGTTAAATGGGAATTGTCAATTTCTATAGCGTCCTCAGCTTTAACCAAGGGAGAATCGGCACGATGGGTATCAATATAATCGCGTTCGGTTACATTTTTTAAGACTTCTTCGTAGGTAACCGAATCGCCTTTGGCTTGCAATTCGTCAAAACGGCGTTGGGCGCGTGTAGCTGCGCTGGCGTTCATATACAATTTCAATTCAGCGTCTGGAAAAACTACGGTACCAATGTCGCGACCGTCCATAACAATACCTTTTTCTTTGCCCATGGCTTGTTGTTGTTCGACCAATTTGGCTCTCACTTCAGAGATTTCAGCTACTTTACTCACTAAGGAAGAAACTTCAAGGGTACGAATTTCTTTTTCCACATTATTCCCATTCAAATACATCTCTCCAAATCCCAATTCTGGGTTAAAAACAAAATGCAACTGAATTTGTGCCAATTGGGCAATCAATCCATCGCGATCCAAATGATTGGGCGAAACCCAATTATTTTGCATGGCAAATAAAGTAACCGCACGATACATGGCTCCGGTGTCCACATAAACATAGCCCAATTCCTTGGCCAATTGTTTGGCTAAAGTACTTTTACCTGTGGAAGAAAATCCGTCAATAGCGATAGTAATTTTTTTCAAATGCTGTATTTTTTAATAATCGTCTTGTAAATTAATTGTGAGTCCGAACAAACTCGTATTGGCCGCCAACGTATACCTTGAATAGGAATAGTTGAATTTCAATCGGCCCATTTTCAATCCAAAACCTGCTGAGATTCCGGAGAAATTGCGTTGCTCTACCACGCGCAGCTCTTCTCCCCTTCTAAAGTTGTATCCAATTCGTAAATTGATACTTTTTCGCGGAAACAGTTCTACACCAAAAATCATGTGGCGCAAGGCATTGTTGAAGAATCCCACTTTTTCTTGGGTCGAACCCCCATCCAAATTGCCCACAGCGCGATTCGGATTGGAAAAAGCAATTTTCCATTGTTGCATATTTTCAAAGGTAAGGTGCCAACGAATGGGCACATTATCCAATTCTTGGGATATTCCCAATAACACCTCTAAAGGGAGATTTTCCCGGGTTCCCGCATAGGTCGTGATTTGAGTTCCGATATTGCGAACGGAAAGCGCATAATTGATGTCGTTATCGTCATCGATATACAACATCCCAATGTCGGCCGCCGCACCAAACGAGCTGTAGGATTCTAAGGTTGATGAGATGAATTTGGCATTTCCGCCTATATGAAAATTGGTAAAGGGAACATTGTACGAATAGCCTAACGACAACGCCATTTCACTTCCTGTAAACGAGGTGGTAGCTTGACCGAATTCGTCATACCCTTCAAAATTTCCATAGTTGACGTAATTTACCCCTACATGAAACGTTTGCACATGGCGGTCATAGGTATAAGCATACGCTGCTGTACCGTACGTTACTTCACCAAATAAACTCCCATAATTAACCGCCAAATGGTTGTCCATTTCGGGATTTATGGTCGCTGGATTAAATAAGGCTTGGTTGACATCGGAGTCATATAACGTAATGACTTTACCTCCCAATGCGGATTGTCGGGGTGAAGTGACCAAATTTAAAAATTGAAAAACCGATTTCCCTCCTACTTGACTCCAACCGAAAATGGTTGTCAATAGTAAAGTACAAAGTACAAATGGTTTTTTCATAATTGGTTTTTATTCCTTGGTATAACGGAAATGCGAAGATATTATTTTTTGACGGTGAACGAAAGTAGAAAATAAAAAAGCGCAGTGGATAAACTGCGCTTCTTAATATATTGTATTCGAATTAGTCGATTACTTTGGCGTTTTTCACCTTTTGATCAGTTAATGCGATAGCAATAACTTCTTCCATTTCTTTTACATAGTGGAAGGTCAAACCTTTTAAATAATCCGCTTTGATTTCTTTGATATCACTTTCATTTTCATGACATAAAATGATTTCTTTGATATTGGCACGTTTGGCCGCAAGAATTTTCTCTTTGATTCCGCCCACCGGTAAAACTTTTCCGCGTAAGGTAATTTCACCCGTCATGGCAATTCCTTTTTTCACCTTGCGTTGGGTTAACAACGAAATCATGGAGGTTAACATGGCAATACCCGCACTTGGTCCGTCTTTGGGAGTAGCTCCTTCAGGAACGTGCAAGTGAATATTGTATTTACTAATGACATCTTGATCCAATCCATACAACTCAGCATGCGACTTAATGTACTCAAGGGCGATGGTTGCAGATTCTTTCATTACATTCCCCAAGTTTCCGGTAAGTGTCAAACTTCCTTTTCCTTTTGAAATAGAAGATTCTAAAAACAAAATATCGCCGCCAACTGATGTCCACGCTAATCCGGTGACAACCCCTGCTACATCATTTCCTTCGGCTTTATCGCGTTCTAGTTTGGGCGAACCCAAAACGGTCACCACATCTTCATCGGTCACTTTGGTATTGTACTCCTCCTCCATGGCGATGGATTTGGCAGCGTTTCGAATCACTTGCGCAATTTTTTGTTCCAAACCACGAACACCTGATTCACGCGTATATCCTTCTACAATTTTTTCCAATTGTTTTTTACCAATGGTCAAATCTTTAGCGGTTAATCCGTGTTCTTTTAATTGTTTTGGAACCAAATGTTGGCGGGCAATTTCTACTTTTTCTTCGATGGTATAGCCCGACATTTGAATGACTTCCATACGGTCGCGTAAAGCAGGCTGAATGGTAGACATGGTATTCGAAGTTGCGATAAACATGACTTTGGACAAATCATAGCCCATTTCTAGGAAATTATCGTAGAACGAACTGTTTTGTTCGGGATCCAAAACTTCCAACAAAGCGGAAGACGGGTCGCCGTTATGACTTACCGATAATTTATCGATTTCATCCAAAATAAATACTGGATTTGAAGTTCCCGCCTTTTTGATATTTTGAATAATACGTCCCGGCATAGCACCGATGTAGGTTTTACGATGGCCACGAATTTCCGCTTCATCGCGTAATCCGCCCAAAGAAATACGCACATATTCTCTTCCTAAAGCTTCGGCAATAGAACGACCAATCGATGTTTTACCCACACCCGGAGGTCCGGTCAAACACAAAATAGGCGACTTCATGTCGTTGCGTAATTTCAATACTGCCAAATGTTCGATAATGCGTTTTTTCACATCATCCAAACCAAAATGATCGCGATCTAAAATTTTCTGCGCATTTTTCAAATCGAATTTATCTTGAGAAAAATGTTCCCAGGGTAAATCCAAGATCAATTCCAAATAGTTACGTTGAATTCCGAAATCAGGCGACTGCGGATTCATGCGTTGAAATTTCGAAAATTCTTTATCGAAGTTTTTGGCTGTTTTTTCGTCCCATTTTTTATTTTTGGCACGCTGACGCATTTCTTCAAATTCTTGCTCGTAAGTTACCCCACCCAATTCTTCTTGAATGGTTTTCATTTGTTGGTGCAAGAAATATTCGCGTTGTTGTTGGTCAAGATCGATGCGAACTTTGGTCTGAATATCGTTTTTGAGTTCCAATTTTTGCAACTCCATATTCATGTGTTTCAACGTATCTAAAGCCCGCTCTTTGAGTACATTCATGGCTAATAAATGTTGTTTTTCCAAAACTGACAAATTCATGTTGGAAGAAACAAAATTGATTAGGAACGACTGACTTTCTATGTTTTTAATAGCAAAAGTGGCTTCTGTTGGGATGTTCGGACTTTCTTTTATGATTTCGATGGCGATTTCGCGCATGGAATCAATAATAGCATTGAATTCCGTATCATAGACTCCTGGACGAATTTCAGGAACTTCTTTGATATCCGCACGAAAATAAGGGCGTTCAGAGGTCATCGCGTCGATTTCAAAACGCTTTTTCCCTTGAAGAATAACCGTGATATTTCCATCGGGCATTTTTAATACTCGGAGAATCTTGGCTACTGTACCCACATGATAGATATCCGAAATCGTTGGATCTTCAATCTCTTCATTTTTTTGTGCCACCACACCGATGATTTTATCACCGTTGTTTGCATCATTGATTAATTTTATGGATTTATCACGTCCTGCAGTAATTGGAATCACTACTCCAGGGAATAATACAGTATTTCGTAAAGGTAATATTGGGAGACTTTTAGGCAACTCCTCATTGGCCATTTCTTCTTCATCCTCAGGTGTCATCAACGGAATCATTTCCGCATCGGCGTTAAAATCTTGTAGTGACAAACTGTCAAATGAAATCAATTTGTGATTCGACATAATAGTTTAGTGTCAATATGACATTAAATAGGTTAACAATTCCATTGGCAAAGTTAGGACAGTAACATCCAAACAAAAATAAAAATCGATATACAACATAGAAAACGCCTTAAAATAAAGGGCGTTGGTCGTTTATCGAGATTTAGTTAGTCTTAATCAAGTTTTATGCCATAAAAAAATACCGCCAAGATGACGGTATTTTATATTTTTAATGAAAACTTCGATTAGTTTAGTGTGTACGAAGATAGTGTTTGTGTATTGGCTAAACCATTCCCGGTTAGTATGGACTTAATAATTCCCACATTTTTAGCATACCAAATTTCAGAGCTTGTGGTTTGCATGGGAGTACCCATGATACTAAATACTTGGTCAATTTTTATATGAATAACATTGGTGTAATTTTGCCCTTCTACGGAGTAGTTAATATCCCTTTCCAAAATTTTTCCAGTATAACTTACATCTTGTGTTAGAGCTGGCAACATCGGATTGGTGTAAGTAACCGTATAGGAATAATTACCCGTCCATGTTTGATTTACATTTAAATAGTCTTTCAAAATAAGTACTTCATAACCTGTAGAAGTAGCTTCTGTTGGTGTTCCCGCTCCAATTGTCATGGGTTCATATTTATAGAAATAGTCCCCCGAATTTTTACGTAAAGAATACTGCGCATTGGCCACAGAACCTTGTGTACCTGTTGCATTGATCGCATTAAATTTGTAATACGTCTGCCCATTATTAGATACTACTTGAACCATTTTATTAGGGTTCGCATCCAAAACACCATTGGTTTTGTAGAGCCATTGGTTGTTCAATGCAGCAGGGTAATAATCTCCCGTTGACGAACCTCCGCCACCTGTTCCGCCACCGCCAGTTCCGCCGCCTGAACCATTTCCTCCACCCGTACTTAAGGTGGACAATAAGGCAGGATCAACAGGTTCTGTACTACATGAAACTAATGTAAAAAGGGTAACAATTAAAAGGCCTAATTTTTTCATAAAGTGGTTAAAATTTTTCAAATATACTAAATTAAGGATTGGCAGCATTATTTTTTGGGACTCGGAATAATAAAATTACTCCCATCACAAAAAACAATCCTAAAAATACAATGGCATTACGTATCGATCCCGTTATTTGATCGATGACACCATAAATGGTCATTCCGATTACGATTCCGACTTTCTCTGTAACATCGTAAAAACTAAAATATGAAGCCGTATCGTCTGTATCGGGTAAAAGTTTGGAATAAGTTGAACGCGCTAAAGACTGAATGCCCCCCATCACTAAACCTACAAAACCTGCTGTCGCATAAAAATGTATCGGTAAAGTTATGAAATAGGCAAAGCAGCATAACACCGCCCAGAAACTACATAAGAAGATTAATGTATTGATATTGCCGAATTTTTCGGAGGCTCTTGATGTTAAAAAAGCACCTAAAACAGCCACCAATTGAATAAGCAAAATACTAATAATTAATCCCGTGGTTTTTTGTGAAGGTGTTTCCCATTCCACTTCCTTTGCTCCAAAATAAGTGGCTACCAACATTACGGTTTGAACCGCCATAATGAAAACGAAATAACTATTTAAATAGCGTTTTAAGGGTAAGTTTTGTTGCATGTCTTTCCAAACCAATTTCAATTCATGAAATCCTTTGAAAATAAAATCCTTGGATAAAGGTACATTGGTTCGGTTTCCTTTGGGTAAATAATAATAGGTGATATGACTAAATCCGATCCACCAAACACCCACCATCACAAAGGAATATTTCATCATTTCCATTTTCTCTGCATTGGGTACCAACATAACCATGGCTAAATTTACGATAAGTAAAAGAGTACTTCCGATATAACCCATAGAGAATCCGCGGGCACTTACACGGTCTTGCTGTTCCGGATATGCAATGTCAGGAAGATACGAATTGTAAAAAACCAAACTGGACCAAAAACCAATCAATCCAAAAAAGTAAAAGGTATAACCTGTAGTCAAATTATCCATATCAAACCAGTACAAGCCGATACACGACAATCCACCCATATAACAAAAGAAGCGCAAAAACGATTTTTTGTTTCCTAAATAATCGGCAATTCCAGATAAAAACGGAGAACAAATCGCCACCCAGATGAAAGCAAAAGCCGTTACAAAAGATATCATTGCCGTTGACTTTATCTCATAGCCAAAAAAATGTGCCGTTTCTCGGTGAGCCGATTCAAAGAGTTGTTCGTAATAAATCGGAAAAATGGCCGAAGCAATGACTAAACTGTAAACAGAATTCGCCCAATCGTAAAATGCCCATGCATTCAATAATTTGGGATGGCCTTTGGGTAGTTGTGACATAATGGTTATCAATTAAAAAAGTCACCTCAAAACTGAGATGACTCCAAATATAAATGTTTTTTTCATTATTTGAACGTTACGCCAAATTTCGCAGCTTCGGCTTTCACTTGCGGAATTAACTCACGAATTTGAGCAATACGAGTGGCATCCGATGGATGGGTGCTTAAAAATTCTGGAGGAGCTTGTCCGTTTGAATTGGCAGCCATGCGCTCCCAAAATGTAATGGCCTGCTCGGGATTATACCCCGCAATTGCCATTAACAACAACCCAATTTTGTCGGCTTCGCTTTCGTGTTTCCGACTGAAAGGCATCATGCCTCCAAGTTCAGTTGTGACACCATACGCCGTCATTGCCATTTGTTGAACTTCGGTTGATTTACCGCCAACCGCGACTCCAACACCGGCTGCTCCCAATTGTTGGATTAAACCCGCACTCATGCGTTGTTGACCATGGTTACAGAGCGCATGTGATACTTCATGACCTAACACCGTCGCCAAACCTGCATCGTCTTTGGTAATCGGAAGAATTCCAGAATAGACTACAATTTTACCTCCCGGCATACACCACGCGTTGACTTCTTTACTTTCCACCAATTTGTATTCCCATTGATAGTCTTTTAAATACGTCGTATAGCCATTCGCGTTTAACCAACGCTCCGCAGCCACTTTTATTTTAGTCCCCACACTTTCGACTTTTTTAGCATCATTGGTGTTAGCGATCACTTTATTCTCAAATAAAAATTGATTGTACTGTTGAAAAGCTGAAGGCAAAATTTCGCTATTGGAAACTAAAGCCAAGGTACTTTTTCCCGTAAACGGATTGGTGGCACAAGAAGCCGCAAAGGCCAAGCCTACTAGTCCGGCAACATATTTTTTATAACGCATAAAGTCAAATTTTATTTACAAAATTACAAAACTATACGCCGATAATGTGCAATTCTGAAAAATCCTTATCGATCACAATACCTTCTGTAATATTGATTTCGTTTTTGTCAAAAAGAATTTTCTCATTATCAATTTCAATTCCTTTCACTTCAAACGGTAATCCGATGACTTTTATTTTTATCGTTGAATAATTAGCTTCAAAAGATCCCTCTTTGTGTTGCGTAATAAACAATTCTTTTTCTTTTCCGTTTAAGGTAAACGTCTTATAACTGTAACGCCCTTTGGAATAATCATAACCGTCTTGCGCATCTTCATAAACAAATGATTTTTCTTTGCCCAATTTGAAATATACTTCCAAGCTCAATTCAGGATGTTCAATTTGTCCCACATACTGTTGTACCGGATATTTAGGGATAATGGCTCCTTCTTTGACAAATAAAGGAATCTGATCAAAATCAGTCGCCACCCACAATTCACGTTTCCCTTTTACCAATTCATTCGTCCAGTAATTGTACCAATTGCCTTGGGGTAAGTACATACGACGACCCTGAGCATTGGGTTCTAAAATGGGACATACCAAAATTTGATTACCAAAAATAAATTCATCCGTACGGTAATGGGTTTGTGGATCTTCTTGATCAAAATACACCAACGGTTTCAACATAGGCACACCATCGTTGATGTACTGCCAAAACATGGTATATAAATACGGTAATAATTGGTAGCGGAGTTCGACAAACTTACGCGTAATATCAATCACTTCTTCCCCAAAACTCCACGGTTCTTGATCGCCATGATGTCCAGAGGAATGCGTACGACAAAACGGATGGAAAACACCCAATTGAATCCAACGCGCATACAATTCGGCACTCGGCTGTTCTGCAAATCCGCCAATATCACTTCCTGTAAAGCCCATGCCTGAGATGGACATTCGTTGCATTTGTACGTTGGCAATCCACAAATGTTCCCAGGTTGCCACATTGTCACCGGTCCATGAAGACGTATACCGTTGTGCTCCCGAATAGGCCGAACGTGTAATCACAAACGGACGCTTTGGAAAGGCAAAACGCTTTACACCATGATAAGTAGCCCGTGCCATTTGCGTACCATAGACATTGTGCGCTTTACGGTGGCTGCAATTGTTGCCATCGTAGTTGTGGCGTACATCCAATGGAAACGTTTTGGTCGGCACCTCCATCACTGCAGGTTCGTTCATATCGTTCCAAACGCCTTTCACGCCTATTTCAGCAATCATTTCTTTAAATAGACCGGCCCACCATTCGCGGACTTCCGGATTGGTATAGTCGGGGAAATTACATTCGCCGGGCCAAACTTTTCCTTTCATATACGGACCATCGGCACGTTTACAGAAATAATCTTTTTCTAAAGCTTCTTTATAAACAGAATAATCATTATCGATTTTTATTCCGGGGTCGATAATCACCACAGTTTTGAAACCGTCTTTGGCCAATTCCTGCACCATTCTTTTGGGCTCTGGAAAATATTCCTTACTCCATGTAAAGCAACGGAACCCTTCCATATAATCGATGTCCAAGTAAATAGCATCACACGGAATTTGGAGTTCGCGAAACTTGGACGTTATTTCTTTCACCTTACTTTCGGGATAATAACTCCATTTGCATTGGTGGTAGCCCAACGTCCAAAGTGGCGGTAATTCGGGTTTCCCGGTCAAATGGGTATAGGTAGTGACCACATCACTCATTTTCGGACCGTAGATGAAGTAATAATTCATTTCACCACCATCTGCCCAAAAACTGGTTACGCCTTTGCGTTCATGACTGAAATCAAAAAAAGAACGGAACGTATTGTCAAAGAAAATCCCGTAGGCTTTGTTCTCGCGTAAACCAATATAAAATGGCACAACTTTGTACAACGGTTCTTGATCTTTATGAAAGGCATACTGATCGGTAGCCCAGTTTTCCAATCGTTTGCCTTTTAAATTTAAATGAGTTGGTTTATCACCAAGTCCGTAGAAACTTTCTCCTTCTGGCGACATTTTACTCATCTTCACAATGTTGCCACCAAACTCATAGCATTCTTCCCAATGGAAGCCCAATTCGTCTTCTAAAATGGGCGAACCGTCCAGTTCATAAATGCCCACACGCGCACTTTGTTTTTGCACGATGACATAGACTTTACTGGTTTGAATTTTAAAATGATCGTCGGCTTCAGTGACTTCGAGTACATTGTAACCGTGCGACTGACGTTTATCTATGGCATAAGAAAAATCATTGCTGAAGTAGCCTTTTGCCGTAAATCGAAATCGAATCATACTGTCACGGAGCACTGTAACGCGCATGATCACATTGTTATCGGTATAAAAATCGATGGAATCAACTTCTTTGGTAAAGGAGGTAATCGTGGCGGGAAATAAGTCGCCTTTGTATTCGAGTTCGGTATTTATAATCATACGTTTCCTATTGTGAAAGTGCCAAATTTACAAAGTTGAAATTGATAATTTAACACGCTCATTCCCTTATTTTTAACTACAACGTTTGCGATTGCCCATAGTTTTTATTTTAATTTAAAATAAAGGATAAATCTTAAAAAATCTTGGTTATTCATGAGTTGCAATAAAAAAGTCCGGCGTGTACCGGACTCCCTTTTTACATTTTAAAAACGACCATTCCTAACGGTGGTAATTGGATTTCAGCTGAAAATTCACGTCCGTTCCACGGCAGTTTTTCCACTTTAATGGCGGATGCATTGGTCACACCACTTCCTCCATATTCTGGTTTATCGGAATTAAAAATTTCGGTTAATTTTCCTGATTTGGGAATGCCAATGCGGTAATTCTCATGAACCACTGGTGTCATATTGCAAACCACAATTAATTGTTCTTTTTCTTTGTTTCCTTTGCGAATGTAGGCTAAGACCGAATTTTCATTATCTGAATAATTGATCCATTCAAAACCTTCGGCTGAGAATTGTTTTTCATACATCGCAGGATAATTGCGGTACAAGGCATTCAAATCGGTAATGCATTGTTTGATGCCTTTGTGGTAATCGTATTGCAACAAATGCCATTCTAAACTGCTTTCAAAATTCCATTCTTCACTTTGACCAAATTCGCCTCCCATAAACAACAATTTTGTTCCGGGATGGGTAAACATATAGCCGTAAAGTAAACGAAGGTTGGCAAAACGTTGCCATTCGTCACCGGTCATCCGGCCCAAAATCGAGTGTTTACCGTAGACGACTTCGTCGTGGGATAAAGGCAACATGAAGTTTTCGGTGAAAGCATAGGTCATTGAAAACGTGATGTCGTTTTGGTGGTATTTGCGGTACACGGGCTCTTTTTTGAAGTATTGTAACGTATCGTGCATCCAACCCATCATCCATTTCATGCCAAAACCGAGTCCGCCCAAGAACGTTGGACGGGAAACCATGGGGAAACTGGTACTCTCTTCGGCGATGGTTTGCACATCGGGGAACATGCTGTACACGGCTTCGTTAAAATCTTTTAAGAAACTGATGGTTTCCAAATTTTCTCTACCGCCGTAAATGTTGGGCTCCCACTCCCCGTCTTTGCGCGAATAATCAAGATATAACATCGAAGCAACAGCATCCACCCGAAGTCCGTCAGCGTGATAATGCTGCAACCAGAAAATGGCGTTGCTTATTAAGAACGATCGCACTTCATTACGACCGTAGTTAAAAATTAAACTTTTCCAATCGGGATGATAGCCTTTTCGGATATCAGGATGTTCGTATAGATGGGATCCGTCAAAAAATCCGAGGCCGTGGGCATCACTCGGAAAATGCGAAGGAACCCAATCGAGAATTACTCCAATTCCTGCTTGGTGCAATTTGTCCACCAAAAGCATAAAATCTTGTGGTTTTCCAAAGCGCGAAGTGGGTGCGAAATAGCCAACCAACTGGTACCCCCAAGAAGGATCAAACGGATATTCCATGATTGGCATGAATTCGACATGCGTAAATCCGGTTTCTTTAACATAGTTCACCAATTCCTCGGCGAGTTCGATATAGGAAAGTGAACGGTTTTGTTCGAGGTTGCGTTTCCACGAACCCAAATGCACTTCATACACTGACATGGGTTTGTCTAAAGCATTGTGGGCCGCGCGTTTCTTCATCCACGTGGTATCTTTCCACTTATAGTCCAAGTCCCAAACGACAGAAGCCGTATGTGGAGGCGTTTCACAATACAAGGCAAATGGATCCGCTTTTTCGGTGATTACATCGCCGTAGCTGGATTGAATTTTGAATTTGTATTTGGTGCCTTTGTCGATACCGGGAATAAATCCTTCCCAGATACCCGAACTGTCCCAGCGCACTTGAAGCGGATGTTGGCCTTCCACCCAATAATTAAAGTCGCCAATCACGGAAACATGTTTGGCCGATGGCGCCCATACGGCAAAGTAGCATCCTTTTTCGCCATTGACTTCAAGTAAATGTGCACCTAATTTTTCGTATAATTTAAAATGTTTACCGGCTTTAAATAAGTCGATATCAAAATCGGTAAACAAGGAATAGTGTTGTACTGGATTCATTTTATGTGGCTCAGCGGTGTTTATCCACTGATTTTTTATCGTGTTTTGAACTACTTAATGTTATTTTCTAGCCCGGATAGCAGCGGCATCCTCACGGAGTTTACGGAGTGAGATACAGCGGATAGCCGGTGGGTTGTGAATTGAAAACTAGGGTTGTTGCTCCTAATAATTCATAATACTTTGAATACCGCGCAGGGGAATGACGGCCCAACGGGGACGAGAATTGAGTTCGTAGCCCAACTCGTACACTGCTTTTTCCAAAAGGCAATATTTCAACAGAAATTCGATTTCCTGACTGTATCCAATGTTCAAATTGCCGGCCTGAACTTTCTCGATATAGGTATCCATGAAAGCGCCAACGAGGTAGCGGAACAAGAGTTCGGCCGCATCAAACAATTCGTCTTGGTCTTGCGGATATTTCTCGCGATTATTGAAAATTGTAGCATAAATGGCATAATGAAACGAGCGAAACATTCCGGCCACATCTTTCAATGGCGGTTGTTTTACCTTACGGTCCCGAATGGTACTCTCGGGTTCGCCTTCAAAATCCAACAAATAAAAATCGTCGCCGTTTACGAGCACTTGCCCAAGGTGATAATCCCCGTGGATGCGAATGCGTTCCGACTTCATTTTGGTCCAATCGAAATCCACGAAATGCTTACGAATGAGTTTTTTATGTTCGAGAAACTGATGCGCCAGTTCGAGTGCGAGTCCGTCCAATTTATGCAGACTGTTTTCGATGATATTCAATCGGTTTTGGAATTGATACAGCAAACGATTTTTCAACCACACGGAATAATCGCCGTTGTAGCGTGTGGGTGTAAAAGCGGTATCTTGACTGTCCCCTCCGAGTGCTACATGCATTTCTGCGGTACGTAGCGCCAGGGTTTGAATACGAAGGAAAAGACTGAGTCCGACCCAATCAATAATCTCAGGTGGAATTTCATGTATTTTCACTCGCTTGAACAGCGGAATATGGGGCAATTTTGCTACTTTGATTTTCTTGCGGGTCAACGTATCAAATACCGTATCCAAATGATCGAGCATGAATCGCCATGCATCCCCTTGATTGGGCACGAGTTCTTGCATGAGTCCGAGCGTGATATTCCCTTCGGGTAGCGCTAAATTAATACTTCCGGTATAAGCGGGTGTATTTTTAAACTCCATACGTTCGGTGAGGAACCGACTGATTTCATAATCGGGATTGGTGCTCACATAGATGCGACGGAAAATTTTGAGCACAAAACTGTCGTTGTAAATAATCGAGGTGTTACTTTGCTCGACACCCATGAATTTTGAGGACTTATAGGTGTTCTCACCCAAATGCATCCCTTTATGGAAAACCAGTTTGAATTCTTTGTTGATTGTATTCTGAGCAATGTTTTCAAACAGGAGTTTACGAAAATCTTCTTGGTGTAGTGCATCGACCAAATACCCATCGATGTGGGCAAATTTGGCGGGTGAAATAATGGTACTTGTGTCCAATTCCTCCGAGGTCATAAAAGCAATCGGCATAAAGTAATGTTGGTAGAAGGCCTCTTTAAAATTCACTTCTAATAAAACACCGTAATACGTGTTCTTCTTGGAAGTTATCTTAAAATGATCAATGACTTCAATATACTTTAACGTACTTGCTTTTCCGCCGTACCAACGTTTGTTGATGATATAATTTTCCAAAATATCAGACGAAAATATTTTGATAAATTCATCATCTGTGAAGGCATTTTTCCATTCACTTTTGAATTTAAAAGGCGTTGCAAATGTTTCCTGATTATCTAAATTCATGACCTTTCGGATTTCGATTATTTGATTATTTTGAACAAATGGAAGGGCAATGTGGGATGCAATTCGACAAAATTCCATTCTTTATCCCAATGGTAGCTGTTTCCGGTAATTAAATCGACAACGGTAATATTTTGTCCGTTCTGAATTCCGAGAGAAGCCAATGGCAATTTTACCCATGCTTGTTTGGTATAATAAGCATCCAAGCTGGCTATCATTAAAGTTTCATTGGATTTATCGTCATCAAATTTGTAATAAGCGATGACTTGTTCGTTATCGGTATCACAAAATTCGATGTTGTTGGTTTGTTGCAAAGAAGCGTTTTGTTTACGTACTTCATTGATTTTGCTAATCAACATCGTGATTTTATTTTCATGGTTCCAATCCCAATCACGTGTTTGGTACTTTTCACTGTCATAATATTCCTCTTTGCCAGGAATTGCGTCTGAAACCATAAATTCGAAAACGGGACCGTAAATTCCGACCGATGAACTTAAGGTTGCGGCTAAAAAGTATTTCTGTAAATGTGTACTTTCGTTTGCGCCTTGTAATGGAAACGGATTGATATCGGGCGTATTGGGCCAAAAATTAGGTCGGAAAAACTCCCGCTGATTGGTACGCGTTAATTCGGTCAAATACTCTTGCAACTCCGCTTTGGTATTGCGCCACGTATAATAGGTGTAGGATTGGGTAAAACCTTGCTTGGCCAATTCATGCATAATTTTTGGGCGGGTAAAGGCCTCGGATAAAAACAACACATCGGGATGTTTCTTTTTCACTTCATTTATCAACCAACCCCAGAAATAGAAAGGCTTGGTATGCGGATTATCCACGCGAAAAACGCGAATACCGCACTCCTCTACCCAATAGAGCGCACAACTTAGAAGTTCGTTCCACAAATTTTTCCAATCGGGTGTTTCAAAATAAATGGGTAAAATATCTTGGTATTTTTTGGGCGGATTTTCAGCGTACTGCACGGTTCCATCCGGACGCCATTTAAACCATTGCGGATGTTCTTTCACCCACGGATGGTCGGGAGCGGCTTGTAATGCAAAGTCCATCGCGATCTCGATTCCCAAATCTTTGGCGGTATTCACCAAGGATTTAAAATCATCTAGCGTTCCAAGTTCAGGGTGTAATGCCTTATGGCCACCATGATGTGAACCAATTCCCCAGGGCGAACCCACATCACCAGGTGCAGCATCCGTCGCATTATTTTTCCCTTTACGGTTGACTTCTCCAATCGGGTGCACGGGAGGAAAATAGAGCGTATCAAATCCCATTTTAGCGACCCGAGGTAATAGCGCTTCACAGTCTTTAAACGTCCCATGTTTTCCAGGAATCGACGAAGCAGAGCGCGGGAAAAACTCGTACCACGTACTAAATAACGCTTTTTGTCGATCGACATAGGCTTTAAATTCTTGCGTTTGGTTGGCTAAGAATTTGGTGGGATATTTTTTAAATAGAGCTTGCAAATCAGATGAAACAGCAGCCTCAATGGCTTGAGTATACGCATTATCGTCAGCAAACCAAGCGGCAACTTGGTTCAAATATTTTTTTTCAGAGGCTGAAACAGAATCCAATAAGGGTTTGATGTATTCAATTCCTTCCAGTAATTCCGATTTTACATGTTGATTGTCTTTGATCTTTTTGGTGATTCCGTATTGCCAATTAAGGGCATAGTCTACCCAAGCTTCAACAAAATAACTGTAAAATCCTTGCTTTTCAACAGTAAATTCACCAACAAAGCTGTCATTAGGAACAGAATTTAATCGAACTTCCGTCCATTTTTTTTCTTTTTCGTGTTTGAAATGTACAGTAGCTTCAAGCACATCATGTCCATCGGCAAGCACATCGGCAGTTATTTGTATTTTTTGACCTGTAATTCGTTTGATTGGAAAAGTTCCATTATCGACTTGAGGCGTAACATTTTCAATGATTACGCGTTTTTGATTGAACATGTTTTAACATTTTATAGACCTCTTAAATTTATAAAAAAAAGAGAAAACGCAAGCAGCCCACCGCAATTTTACAGATATTTCAATAAAGTATGGTGTATTTAAATTCTTCTTGCTAATAGTGAGGTCAAATGACAAGATTGAATCAGAATCTGAATATTTCCAATTTAGAATTTAGATTTTAGAGTTTAGATTTCAGAGTTTAGAACTCATAATTCATAATTTAAAATTCCTAATTTTTTTAGCGTGCCCCTCCGGGTCGGGCTATCCGTTGCAAGTCCGCGCTCCGTTGCACTGCGCTGTGGGCTTTCCACTACTATCCCTCACGCGGGTGAGTGCGTTTATCAACATTTTTTTTACCTGCTAATGAGCAGGCACTACGAATCATTTATCATTTATAATTCATAATTCATTCCGCCGCACGGATAAAAAAAATGAGGCCCTTCAAATTGAAGGGCCTCACTAAAAGAAGGCGGCGACATACTCTCCCACAGTTATGCAGTACCATCTGCGCAGTCGGGCTTAACTTCTCTGTTCGGAATGGGAAGAGGTGAGCCCCGACGCAATAACCACCTTAAGTTGTGGCTTTGAGCTAATCGGATTAGCTAAAGCGCGTATTGCTACGCTTATATTTTAACATACTAAGATAAGATAAAAGAACAAAGCTGACCCGTCCCGATTGCTCGGGACGGTATCGATACATAAGCTTACGGGTTATTAGTACTACTCGGCTATGACATTACTGCCTTTACACCTATAGCCTATCAACGTGGTCATCTTCCACGACCCTTAAAAGAAATCTCATCTTGTGGTGGGTTTCGCGCTTATATGCTTTCAGCGCTTATCCCTTCCCGACGTAGCTACTCTGCGGTGCCCCTGGCGAGACAACAGATACACTAGAGGTCAGTCCAATTCGGTCCTCTCGTACTAGAATCAGATCCACTCAAATTTCTAACGCCCGCAGTAGATAGAGACCGAACTGTCTCACGACGTTCTGAACCCAGCTCGCGTGCCACTTTAATGGGCGAACAGCCCAACCCTTGGGACCTTCTCCAGCCCCAGGATGTGACGAGCCGACATCGAGGTGCCAAACCCCCCCGTCGATATGAGCTCTTGGGGGAGATCAGCCTGTTATCCCCGGCGTACCTTTTATCCTTTGAGCGATGGCCCTTCCATGCGGAACCACCGGATCACTATGCTCTACTTTCGTACCTGATCGACCTGTATGTCTCTCAGTCAAGCTCCCTTATGCCATTGCACTCTACGCACGGTTACCAAGCGTGCTGAGGGAACCTTTAGAAGCCTCCGTTACTCTTTTGGAGGCGACCACCCCAGTCAAACTACCCACCAAGCAATGTCCCCCGCAATACGGGGTTAGGCCTCAGATAAGCAAAGGGTGGTATTTCAACAATGACTCCCCGAATCCTGGCGAACCCGGTTCATAGTCTCCCACCTATCCTACACATCACTTATCCAAGGTCAATACTAAGCTATAGTAAAGGTGCACAGGGTCTTTTCGTCCCACTGCGGGTAATCGGCATCTTCACCGATACTACAATTTCACCGAGCTCATGGCTGAGACAGTGTCCAGATCGTTACACCATTCGTGCAGGTCGGAACTTACCCGACAAGGAATTTCGCTACCTTAGGACCGTTATAGTTACGGCCGCCGTTTACTGGGGCTTCAATTCAATGCTTCTCCGAAGATAACATCTCCTCTTAACCTTCCAGCACCGGGCAGGTGTCAGGCCCTATACTTCATCTTACGATTTTGCAGAGCCCTGTGTTTTTGATAAACAGTCGCCTGGACCTTTTTACTGCGGCCAGCATTGCTGCTGGCGACCTTTCTCCCGAAGTTACAGGTCTATTTTGCCTAATTCCTTAGCCATGAATCTCTCGAGCACCTTAGGATTCTCTCCTCGACTACCTGTGTCGGTTTACGGTACGGGTACTTATAATCTAAGTTTAGAGGTTTTTCTTGGAAGCCCTTAGGTACACTATCACTTTGTCCGAAGACGCCGTGTACTATCGTATTTCACCAGTCCCTGCGCATTTAACTACAAGGCCTTTAGTTACGTACTTTAACCAACTATTCCGTCAGTTGGCGGTACTTTCATCACTCCGTCACCCCATCACAATTATAAGTAGTACGGGAATATTAACCCGTTATCCATCGACTACTCCTTTCGGATTCGCCTTAGGCCCCGACTAACCCTCAGCTGATTAGCATAGCTGAGGAAACCTTAGTCTTACGGTGTGCGGGTTTCTCGCCCGCATTATCGTTACTTATGCCTACATTTTCTTTTCTAACCAGTCCAGCATAGCTCACGCTACACCTTCGGCCCTGTTAGAATGCTCCCCTACCACAGAATATTCTGTCCATAGCTTCGGTAGTATACTTATGCCCGATTATTATCCATGCTCGTCCGCTCGACTAGTGAGCTGTTACGCACTCTTTAAATGAATGGCTGCTTCCAAGCCAACATCCTAGCTGTCAATGCAGACAAACCGCGTTTGTTCAACTTAGCATACATTTGGGGACCTTAGCTGATGGTCTGGGTTCTTTCCCTCTCGGACATGGACCTTAGCACCCATGCCCTCACTGCTGATTATATTATATAGCATTCGGAGTTTGTCAGGAATTGGTAGGCGGTGAAGCCCCCGCATCCAATCAGTAGCTCTACCTCTATATAACTCAACATCAGCGCTGCACCTAAATGCATTTCGGGGAGTACGAGCTATTTCCGAGTTTGATTGGCCTTTCACCCCTACCCACAGGTCATCCGAAGACTTTTCAACGTCAACCGGTTCGGACCTCCACTATGTGTTACCACAGCTTCATCCTGCCCATGGGTAGATCACACGGTTTCGCGTCTACCACTACTGACTCAAGCGCCCTATTCAGACTCGCTTTCGCTACGGATCCATACCTGAAGTACTTATCCTTGCCAGCAACGGTAACTCGTAGGCTCATTATGCAAAAGGCACGCCGTCACCCCTCTAAAGGGCTCCGACCGCTTGTAAGCGTATGGTTTCAGGTTCTATTTCACTCCGTTATTCACGGTTCTTTTCACCTTTCCTTCACAGTACTGGTTCACTATCGGTCTCTCAGGAGTATTTAGCCTTACCGGATGGTCCCGGCAAATTCAGACAGGGTTTCACGTGCCCCGCCCTACTCAGGATACCACTATCAATAACTTCCCTTACCTGTACAGGACTATCACCTTGTATCGTCTACCTTTCCAGGTAGTTCCAGTTCAGTTAGCATCAAATCTCGTGGTCCTACAACCCCAAAATTGCCGTAACAACTTTGGTTTGGGCTCCTACGCTTTCGCTCGCCACTACTCACGCAATCACTATTGTTTTCTTCTCCTCCGCCTACTTAGATGTTTCAGTTCAGCGGGTTCGCCCTCCTATCGGAGTAATACATCTTCAATGTATTGGGTTGCCCCATTCGGATATCTGCGGATCAACTCGTGTGTGCCAATCCCCGCAGCTTTTCGCAGCTTATCACGTCCTTCATCGCCTCTGAGAGCCTAGGCATCCCCCATACGCCCTTATTTTGCTTATGTATGTTGGTGCTTACTATAATTAGCAAGCGCCTGTGCTTTCTACTTTGTTTGTATTTTATCTTATCCCAATATGTCAATGAACTTTTATTAATTTGAAAATTTAATGATTTGAGAATTTGAAAATGAATCTTCAAATCTTCAAATTGATTAATCTTCAAATCAATTCGTGGAGAATATCGGAGTCGAACCGATGACCTCCTGCGTGCAAGGCAGGCGCTCTAGCCAGCTGAGCTAATCCCCCGTTTTCCAGTGTTCAGTTAACAGTTTTCAGTTAACAGTACTTCAAACGGTTACTCAACCTCTAGAATTTCCTTTTTAAGCATTTCAGTAGTCCCGGGCAGACTCGAACTGCCGACCCCTACATTATCAGTGTAGTACTCTAACCAGCTGAGCTACGAGACTCTGTAATTATGCTTATCTTTTTTTTTGAACTAACAGCGAGAGTAATACTAATCTCTTTTCCTAAAATCAATTCCCCTTTAACGTCTCTAGAAAGGAGGTGTTCCAGCCGCACCTTCCGGTACGGCTACCTTGTTACGACTTAGCCCCAGTCACTAGTTTTACCCTAGGCAGCTCCTTACGGTCACCGACTTCAGGTACCCCCAGCTTCCATGGCTTGACGGGCGGTGTGTACAAGGCCCGGGAACGTATTCACCGGATCATGGCTGATATCCGATTACTAGCGATTCCAGCTTCACGGAGTCGAGTTGCAGACTCCGATCCGAACTGAGAACGGTTTTATAGATTCGCTCCTACTTGCGTAGTGGCTGCTCTCTGTACCGTCCATTGTAGCACGTGTGTAGCCCAAGGCGTAAGGGCCGTGATGATTTGACGTCATCCCCACCTTCCTCACAGTTTACACTGGCAGTCTTGTTAGAGTTCCCGACATGACTCGCTGGCAACTAACAACAGGGGTTGCGCTCGTTATAGGACTTAACCTGACACCTCACGGCACGAGCTGACGACAACCATGCAGCACCTTGAAAAACGTCCGAAGAAATATCTGTTTCCAAATACGTCGTTTCCCATTTAAGCCTTGGTAAGGTTCCTCGCGTATCATCGAATTAAACCACATGCTCCACCGCTTGTGCGGGCCCCCGTCAATTCCTTTGAGTTTCAAACTTGCGTTCGTACTCCCCAGGTGGGATACTTATCACTTTCGCTTAGTCACTCAGATTGCTCCAAACAACTAGTATCCATCGTTTACGGCGTGGACTACCAGGGTATCTAATCCTGTTCGCTCCCCACGCTTTCGTCCATCAGCGTCAATCAACTGTTAGTAACCTGCCTTCGCAATTGGTATTCCATGTAATATCTAAGCATTTCACCGCTACACTACATATTCTAGTTACTTCACAGTAATTCAAGTCTAACAGTATCAATGGCAGTTTGATCGTTGAGCGACCAGATTTCACCACTGACTTATTAAACCGCCTACGGACCCTTTAAACCCAATGATTCCGGATAACGCTTGGATCCTCCGTATTACCGCGGCTGCTGGCACGGAGTTAGCCGATCCTTATTCTTACGGTACCGTCAGGCTCCTACACGTAGGAGTGTTTCTTCCCGTACAAAAGCAGTTTACAATCCATAGGACCGTCTTCCTGCACGCGGCATGGCTGGTTCAGACTTGCGTCCATTGACCAATATTCCTCACTGCTGCCTCCCGTAGGAGTCTGGTCCGTGTCTCAGTACCAGTGTGGGGGATCTCCCTCTCAGGACCCCTACCCATCATCGTCTTGGTAAGCCGTTACCTTACCAACTAACTAATGGGACGCATGCTCATCTTTTACCGTTGGAACTTTAATATACCAAACATGCGAATGATATATACTATGAGGTATTAATCCAAATTTCTCTGGGCTATCCCTCTGTAAAAGGTAGATTGCATACGCGTTACGCACCCGTGCGCCGGTCTCAAAGGAGCAAGCTCCTTCTACCCCTCGACTTGCATGTGTTAGGCCTGCCGCTAGCGTTCATCCTGAGCCAGGATCAAACTCTTCATCGTAGATTTTTGATTTTTTTTGACTCGGGTTCTAGCTTAATTCTAATCGATTCAATTAGCCTTACTCTCTCTTATTTTGCTGTCAATCCAATATGTCTATGAACTTGTCTTCTCTATTCAACCAACCTCTCTCGGTTAGCGGGTGCAAAAGTAAAACTCTTTTTTTAATTAGCAAATACTTTCGCAATTTTTTTTCGAAATCTTTTACCTCAATCCCGAACCCCAATTCTTCCGTTTTGGGAGTGCAAATATAGAAACCTATTCCCTCTTATTCCAAATAAAATTTAGCGTAGTTATTAACAATTGTGCTAAAAACAGAAAAAGCCATCCGTAAATCACTGAATGGCTTTGTTTTATTAAAACTAAATTTTATTTCTTTTTATTTAATTTCTTAGCTAATTCTTCCCAATGGGCGTTTAATTCGTCAATATCGATGGGATTTGCTGGCTTTTGTTCTACCAACCGTCCGTCAAAAAATGCTCTATATAATATGGTTTCTATTAAATAATCTTCATTATTATCAAAAGGACGGTACGTAGTCTTTAAATTAATATCAAATAAATAGGCTGTTGTATTTGACCAAAATGCTTTCCAACCACTTTTGTACTCCTTTATTAAGTCATAGGTTGAAATCCCCGTTTGCCTGTAGATTAGTTTTACTAAAATTTGTCCTTGCTTTCGAGAAAGTTTTTTCAATCGTTCTTTGAATTCATTCTCCAAATAATCCTCTACAATCTTCATATAGCGTTTTTTCTCCTTATTTGTTTTTAAGGTCGCCATGTTCTTTTTAATTGCAATTAGTTTTTCTGCCGTCAACTTAGCATAGGGATATACTTTATACACTCTATTTTGAAGCAATAAAAATTCTTTTTTATCCGCTTCGCTCATTTTAATTTTTGAAATTAAAACTTCGTCTAATAATATAGTGTCCATCTTCATGGTGTCCACTTCTACTTCCCTTGTTTGATCATTTTGTGTGACCGGTTTTACTTCTTGTCCCCAAATCGAACCAAAACATAAAAAAACGACAATAAATAAAATCTTTCTCATACCTATAAAACAATATACAAATTTATGGAAAAGCCCATACAAGTCTGATGCCAAATTTTTATTTTAGCCAAAAAATAATCAAATGGCACAAAAAACAATTCTTACTAACGATTCGCTACAGTTTTTAGAACAGTACCTGAATAATGCCTCACCAACAGGTTACGAATCCGAAGGGCAAAAAATATGGATGAATTACCTAAAACCCTATGTGGATACTTTTATAACCGACACCTATGGCACAGCGGTTGGTGTAATCAATCCTGAAGCTCCTTTTAAAGTTGTCATTGAAGGACACTCTGATGAAATATCCTGGTATGTCAATTATATTACGGACAACGGACTCATCTATGTGATTCGCAACGGTGGTTCTGATCATCAAATTGCACCTTCAAAACGTGTCAATATCCACACCAAAAACGGCATTGTAAAAGGGGTCTTCGGTTGGCCTGCCATCCATACCCGCAATCGTGGTAAAGAGGAAACCGCCAATTTACATAACATCTTTATTGATGTGGGGTGTTCGACTAAAGAAGAAGTTGAAAAACTTGGTGTTCATGTTGGGTGTGTAATTACGTACCCTGACGAATTTATGATTCTGAATGGTGATAAATTCGTTTGTCGTGCCCTTGACAATCGCATGGGCGGATTCATGATTGCAGAAGTCGCTCGATTGTTAAAAGCAAACAAGAAAAAACTTCCTTTCGGATTGTACATCGTAAATTCTGTTCAAGAAGAAATCGGTTTACGCGGTGCAGAAATGATTACTCAAACCATCCAACCCAATGTTGCCATTGTTACCGATGTTTGTCATGACACCACTACACCCATGATTGACAAAAAAATTGAAGGCGACTTGCAAATGGGGAAAGGACCCGTAATTGCCTATGCACCTGCTGTTCAAAACATACTTCGCGATTTAATTACTGATACAGCGGATGCGCATAAAATACCGTTCCAACGTCATGCCACTTCTCGTGTGACTGGAACCGACACCGATGCTTTTGCCTACAGTAATGGGGGCGTGGCTTCCGCGTTAATCTCTTTACCCTTACGCTATATGCACACCACCGTTGAAATGGTGCATCGTGATGATGTGGAAAATGTGATTAAACTGATTTATGAATCTCTTTTGAAAATAGAGGACAACCATAATTTTTCGTATTTCCAATAAAAAAAATCCCAAACTTACGGTTTGGGATTTTTTAATTGACAACGCTAGTTTTGAAGGGGGTCAAACCTTCTATTGTGCTTAGAATCGGTTTTGTAAAGTATCACTTTCTATAACCGATTCATTGAATAATATCGTATCTTTAATGGTGGGTTGAATGGTTAAGACTTGATATTCCTGAGGTTGGGATTCGGTAATTTTGTATCCTTCTGCTACAACCAAATCCAATTCATTTTTATCTGCAGAAGCAATCGGTGCTAATACCTCGTTTAACTGTGTGGTATCTGATTCAACTGCTACTTCTGGTTTAGTTAATCGCACTCCTTTGTCAAAAGACAAAACTGATTCAAAAGATCCTATTCGATCATTACTTTTACTGTTAGCCAATACGGTGTTTCCAAACAAAGAAACGATAAGTCCGAAATAAATAATTGCTGTTTTCATTTTTGTTATTTTTTTAATGTGATTGATGATGATTAATTACTATGTATAACCTAGTAGCCTTGTCAGTGCTGACTTAAAATCAAACTCGGTTACACTATACTAGACGAACCTCAAAAACCTTTGTTACAAAAAAAGGCCGCTTTTTTAGAGCGACCTTGTAATTTTAGTATTTTGTTAACGTTAGCGTTGTTCCAAATAGTGGTTCACATTGGTTTCTATACGTTGCTCGATACGCTGAATATCGGCCTTCACAAATTTTTCACCAAGAATATTCTCGTAAAGTTCGATATACCGCTCAGAAACCGAATTAACATAATCTTCAGACATTTCAGGAATGACTTGCCCTTCTTTTCCTTGGAAATTATTGGCAATTAACCATTGGCGAACAAATTCTTTCGATAATTGTTTTTGGGCTTCACCCTTGTCTTGACGTTCTTGATAACCATCGGCATAAAAATAGCGGGAAGAGTCGGGCGTATGAATTTCGTCAATCAAAACGATTTTTCCTTCTTTGGTTTTTCCAAATTCGTATTTGGTATCCACCAAAATCAATCCTCTCGAAGCTGCAATTTCTGTTCCTCTTTGAAACAAAGCCCGGGTATATTTTTCCAACACCAAATAATCTTCTTCCGATACAATCCCATTGACTAAAATAGCCTCTCTAGAAATATCTTCGTCGTGCACTCCAAAATCCGCTTTTGTTGTAGGCGTAATAATAGGCTCTGGAAAACGATCATTTTCTTTCATTCCTTCAGGCAAAGTGACACCACATAAGGTTCTTTTTCCTAATGCATATTCCCGTGCCGCATGTCCGGATAAATACCCACGAATAACCATTTCAACTTTGAAAGGCGAACATAAGTGTCCGATGGCTACATTTGGGTCGGGTGTAGCAATCAACCAATTTGGTACTATGTCCTGAGTTAACTGCATAAATTTAGTTGCAATTTGATTTAAAATTTGACCTTTATAAGGAATCCCTTTAGGTAAAACAACATCAAAAGCCGAAAGGCGATCCGTAGCGATCATGACAAGTAATTCGTCATTGATGTTATAGACTTCGCGAACTTTTCCGCGGTATACTGATTTTTGTCCCGGGAATTGGAACTGAGTAGTGGTTAGCGTTTGCATTATGTAGTTATGTTGTTGTGTGGTGCAAAAGTACCTTTAAAAACGAAAAAACCAATTATGAAACAATGAATTTAATAAAATTCTTTTTGAGAAAAGCGATACCTCTTGGCTCAACTCCATGAATGTATTCTGTGTCCTCTTGTCCCATCTCATTATAAAATCGAATTTGTAATTTCCTTGATTCCGTAATCTCCAACTGGATTATTTTTTGCAAGGGAATCTTATACCGAGCCGTGGTTTCATTTTTTAAATAATTCCAAACAAAAAATAACAATGCCATTCCGCCAAATCCAGCAAGTATTTTTTTTGAATAAAATGCATAAAAGCAAGCTACCATCAGCAGGCCGACAAAATAATACATTCTATCTGCTCGACGATTATTTACTTTACGGGAACTAATTGACTTTTCAGACAAACTCAGAATTTCCGACCAATTGCCCGATGATGTTAAAAAAAAGGCTTCCTCATTAATTAAGAGATAGCCTTTATCATGTTTAAAATAGTCTTTCATTAATCTTGATTTTCGATACGCTTGTAGGCATCGATGATTTTTTTCACCAAACGGTGGCGCACAATGTCTTTATCGTCCAAATAAAGAATTCCGACCCCTTCGACATCTTTTAAAATCAAAAGTGCTTCTTTCAATCCAGAAATGGTGCGACGCGGTAAATCAACCTGACCTGGATCTCCCGTGATAATGAACTTGGCATTTTTCCCCATACGCGTTAAAAACATTTTCATCTGTGAATGGGTCGTATTTTGTGCTTCATCCAAAATCACAAAGGCATTATCCAACGTTCGACCGCGCATAAAAGCCAAAGGTGCAATTTGAATAATTCCTTTTAACAAATAATCTTCCAAGGTTTGCGGCGGAATCATGTCCCGTAAGGCATCGTACAACGGTTGCATGTACGGATCCAGTTTTTCTTTCATATCTCCCGGCAAAAAACCTAAGTTTTCTCCGGCTTCAACCGCTGGTCGCGTTAGTATGATACGCTTGACTTGCTTTTCTTTCAATGCCTTTACAGCCAGGGCAACTCCGGTATACGTTTTACCCGTACCCGCCGGACCCACCGCAAAAACCATGTCGTTTTTCATTACAGACTCGACTAATTTTTGTTGGTTGGGTGTAATCGCTTTGATTAATTTTCCGCCCAAACCATGCACCAAAATCTTGTCGTGATCGGGCATTCGTTGTTCCTCAAATGAATTACTCTGAATAACACGATCAATGACATTGGTATCAATATTATTGTAGCGTGTAAAATGCAACATCAATCGGTTAAAACGGGTTTCAAACTCATCCAATTCTTCTTTCTCGCCAAATGCCTTTAACGTAGTGCCACGCGCTACAATTTTTAATTTGGGATAATACTTTTTGATGGTTTCCAAGTGGGCATCTTGTGCACCCCAAAATTCTTTAGGTGCGATGTCATGCAGTTCGATGATTCTTTCGTTCAAAAGCAGTGGTTTTAGGGTTAAAAATTCCTAATATTTGATTAGCTTTGCAATCATCTCAAATTTAAGAAACACGGCGGTTTGTTCCGAATTTAGTTATAAACAATTTTATGTCAATAATTACCCTTACGACCGACTTCGGACTCAAGGATTACTTTGTGGGTGCTTTGAAAGGCAGTTTGCTTTCTCAACATCCTGAAGCATTGATTGTTGACCTTTCCCACGAGGTGAGTCCATTTAACATCGCTGAAGCCAGTTACATTGTTGGCGCCGCCTACACTCGTTTTCCAAAAGGGTCCGTGCACCTTATTGGTGTAGATGCTAGTCGGACACCAAAAATCAATCACATTGCCGTTTTATGGAACGGACACTATTTTATTGCGGCCAATAACGGTATCTTGAGTATGCTCATGCGAAAAATAGTTCCCGAAAAAATGGTCGAAATTACCATCCACGATCGGCTACAACCGGATGCAACGGATATGGATGTGTTCGCAACTGTAGCGGTTCATCTTGTCAAAGGGGGAAATCTAAATGTAATCGGCAAAACAATTACCCAGTTGCATGAAGTTACCGAATTGCAACCCGTACTCTCCCCCGAAAATCAGTCCATCAAAGGCTATGTCATGTACATTGACCATTTTGGAAATGCGGTGACCAACATTCATCAACAGTTATTTCTGGATATGGCTAAAGGAAGGCCGTATGAATTGACCATCAAAAGAGATAAACTCAAAACGATTTATGCCAAATATGCCGACATTGAACAAGTGGATTCCAAATCGGATCACACTGGTAAAACCATTGCCATCTTCAATGAAGCGGGCTTTTTAGAAATTGGCATCTACAAAAGTAGTCCACATACCGGAACTGCTTCTACCCTTTTGGGACTGCGCTACCGCGACTTTATTTTAATCGAATTTAAATCTTAGCATGTTAATACGCATTGTCAAATTATCGTTTCACGAAGAAAACATCCCTGCATTTCTAGAAAATTTCGAATTGATGAAAGCACACATTCGCAATTCTCCCGGAAACCAATTATTAGAATTGTATCAAGACAAGCACAATCCGTGTGTGTTTTTTACCTACAGTTACTGGGATTCGGAAGCAGATTTGGACAACTACCGCAATTCGGCTTTGTTTGATGAAATTTGGACATTCACCAAAAAATTATTCAACGACAAACCCCAAGCGTGGAGTGTTGATAAATTAGTAAGTTTGCAATAAAATTAAAAGTTGGCGTTTACTTTAAACTAAACTCCCTAATTATTCATGAAATCGATTCTTTTTAGAGAAATTAAATCCTTCTTTGGCTCACCCATTGGTTATTTGGTGATTGCTATTTTTTTGTTACTCAACGGACTTTTCCTTTGGGTTTTTGAAGGAGAATTCAACATATTAAATAGCGGGTTTGCTGACATGACGCCCTTTTTCACTTTGGCTCCCTGGATTTTACTCTTTTTAATTCCTGCCGTGACCATGCGTAGTTTTTCCGATGAAAAGAAACAAGGAACTATCGAATTGTTGATGACCAAACCGTTGAGTTTATGGCAAATTGTGAATGGAAAGTTTTTAGGTGCCGTCGTTTTAATTGTGATGGCCATCCTGCCTACACTAATTTACGTGTACACCATTTCCGATTTGAGCATGAAAGACAGTCCGATCGACTTGGGCAATACCCTCGGTTCGTATTTCGGCTTGCTTTTTTTAATAGCGAGTTATGCCTCCATCGGAATATTCACTTCGACACTCTCTGAAAATCAAATTGTGGCCTTTATCGTGTCGGTATTTTTGTGCTTCTTATTTTATTACGGATTTGAAGGATTGTCCAGTCTTGATTTTTTAAAAGATGGTCGTGATTACGTTTCCCGCATCGGTATGGAATACCATTTTAAAAGTATGGGACGCGGCGTTATCGACACCCGTGATGTCCTTTATTTTGTGAGTGTTTCCTTTTTCTTTTTGACCCTGACTGTGCAACAACTTAAAGCTTTGAAATCGTAATGAAAAAGTTGAATTTTAAATTTTTAGGAGCCACTTTAGTTGCCATTATAGCTTTGAACATTGCCGGAAATTTGGTATTCAAACGCTTTGACCTTACTTCGGATCACCGCTATACCCTTTCCGAGACTTCCGATCTCATTTTACAAAAAATTGACAAACCGCTGTATGTAGATGTCTTTTTAGAAGGAAGCTTTCCGGGTGAATTCAAAAAATTGCAAACGGAAACCCAACAATTATTAGAGGAATTTAAAGCGCAAAACCCGAATATTGTTTTCCAATTTGTTAACCCGTTGGAAGATGATGCTACGCGCGACAAAACCATTCAACAGTTTTATGAACGCGGATTAACTCCCATCAATGTGACGCTTAATGACAAAGGAAAACAAACCGAAGAACTCGTTTTTCCATGGGCGGTGGTAACTTATGGCGATCGCAGCACCAAAGTTCCCTTGTTGAAAAACATGATGGGTGCTTCGACAGCACAAAAAGTCGAGAGTTCGGTCCAACACTTGGAATATGCGTTTGCCAACGGATTCAATACGATTACTACCAAACGTCAGAAGAAAATTGCCGTGATTAAAGGGAATGGCGAATTGCATGAATTGCAAATGGGTGATTTCTTGCGCAACATCAAAGAGAATTATTTCATCGGACCCTTTACGTTGGATTCTGTGGCCAAAAATCCTAATGCTACATTAAAAGAATTACAAAAATACGATTTGGCGGTTATTGCAAAACCCACTGAGGCCTTCACCGATGCAGAAAAAGAAGTCTTGGATCAGTTTGTGGTTCATGGTGGAAAATCCATTTGGATGCTCGATCAAGTGAATATTGAAATGGACAGTTTGATGCGGACAGGCGAAGGCTTGGCATTTCCAAGAGATTTGAATTTGGACGATATGTTCTTTAAATATGGGGTGCGATTCAAACGGGATTTAGTGAAAGATGTCTTGGCTTGCCCTATTACATTGGCTACAGGTCAAGAAGGGAATGCTACCCAGTACAATCAATATCCGTGGTTGTTTTCTCCCGCAGTCTATTCCGATTCCAAACATCCGATTGTGAATAATTTGGACATGATCAAGTTTGATTTCTGTAATCCTATTGAAATCCTTCAGAATGATGTTCGTAAAACCATTTTATTACACTCCTCACAATATTCAAAAGCGATTGGAACACCGCTTCCAGTCAACCTAAACATGGTGGCTGAACGACCCGAACCCAAAGATTTCCCCAAAGGCTATGGGAATATTCCGCTGGCGGTATTATTGGAAGGTAATTTCCATTCGGTATTTGAAAACCGGGTATTGCCTTTTAAAGATCCTTCGTTTAAACCTACAGGAAAACCCGGGAAAATGATTGTGATTGGCGATGGAGATATTGTCAAAAATCAATTGGACAAGGATTTCCAACCGATGGAATTGGGTTACGACAAATGGACGGGTAAAATGTATGCCAACAAAGAATTTATGCTGAACTGTGTCAATTATTTGTTGGATGACAACGGACTTATCAACATCCGAACCAAAGAAGTACATTTGGCATTATTGGACCCAAATAAAGTGAAAGAAAACTATACGAGTTCTCAAATCATTACAGTTGCCCTTCCTTTATTGATTTTAGGGGTTTTTGGATTCTTGTTCACTTTCTTACGCAAGCGCCGATTTGCCCGCTAGTGTTAATAAAAAAACTTTTTGAAATCTGCATCTTTACGATATATTTGTAAAAAATAAATAGAAATGAAATTCATTGTATCGAGTTCGTATTTACTCAAACAACTTCAGGTTTTAGGTAGTGTGATCAACAGTAGCAATACCTTGCCCATTTTAGATAATTTCCTTTTTGAATTAAATAAAAAAGCATTGACCGTTTCGGCATCGGATCTTGAAACGACGATGTCTGCAACGCTTGAAATTGAATCGACAGATAACGGAAGTGTCGCTGTTCCTGCTAAGTTGTTATTGGATATCCTAAAAACATTTCCTGAGCAACCCCTAACATTCACTGTAGAAGAAAACAATACGATCGAAATTAGTTCCAATTCTGGAAAATATGCCATCGCTTATGCACCAGGAGAAGAATTCCCTAAATCGGTACAATTGGAAGACCCTTCTTCTACCTTAGTTCCTGCTGAAGTATTAGCTACAGCCATTAGCAAAACAATCTTTGCCGCTGGAAACGATGATTTACGTCCGGTAATGAGTGGTGTTTTCTTCCAATTCTCTCCTGAAGGTTTGATTTTTGTAGCTACCGATGCCCACAAATTGGTAAAATATGCACGTACGGATGTAAAAGCTTCACAAGTAGCTGATTTCATCATGCCGAAAAAACCTTTGAATATTTTAAAGAATATCTTAGGTACTTCGGATGCTGAAGTGAAAATCGAATACAACGATTCTAATGCGACCTTCTCTTTTGAAAATTATGTCCTGACTTGTCGTTTAATCGATGGGAAATACCCCAACTATGAAGCGGTAATTCCAAAAGAAAATCCGAATAAATTGATCATTGACCGTACGCAGTTCTTTAGTTCGGTGCGTCGTGTGGCTATTTTCTCGAATAAAACGACCCACCAAATTCGTTTAAAAATTGCTGGTGCCGAATTGAATATTTCGGCTGAAGATATCGATTACAGTAACAAAGCAGAAGAGCGTTTGACCTGTGATTACCAAGGAGACGATATGCAAATTGGCTTCAACTCCCGCTTTTTGTCCGAGATGTTAACCAATTTACAGTCGGATGAAATCCAATTGGAAATGTCAATGCCAAACCGTGCCGGTATTTTAACACCGGTTGATGGATTAGACGAAGGGGAAAGCGTAACCATGTTGGTGATGCCAGTTATGTTGAACAATTAAGAACGACTATTTATAAAAAAACAACCACTCCTTATTGGGGTGGTTTTTTTTTATACAAAAAATTAATATATTTGATTGACAAGGCGTAACCGAAAACCTATAAAAGAGTAGGTACTAATCTAATCAAACCAACATGAAAAAATTACTTGCACTTTGCGTGATGATTGGCTTATCCGCACAAGCACAAAAGTTAGACAAATTTGGCGCTGACCTGGCCAAAAAATCAGTAATGGGGAAAGAAATCCGTGTTCCTTACACCGATTTAATCAGCTACTACGGGTACATCAAACCCGGTTCTAAACCGGATGAAGTAAAAGGAGGAAAAAAAATGTACTATTTGTACGTGTGGATTCCAATTGCCGCTCCAGAAATCGGGGTGCGCATGATTTCACCCGCTCCTGAAAATGCAAAACCAACGGATAAAGATTATGTATCAGCTGATTTTTCAGCCAATGCAGAACGTACCAGTTATTTTGATACGTGGGTAACCTTTGAACGTGCTGAAGGTATTTTGAAATTGGAAGATGTAGCTGCCAAAGCCAAAACGGCAAAATGGACAACTATTGAATCCAATGACGACTCAAGCGAAATGCCTGCACAACCGTCAGGAAGCAAATACAATTCGTTAATGCGTATTACTAGCGATCCAAGTAACCCAACAAAATCCTTAGTAATGGGCTTGTACCGTATTGGATTTACAACCTACAAAACAGGAGAAGTACAAGGTAGTTTCCTAGCTCAATTAGGTGCTCCTGTTGCATTACCCGGTGTTGCTGTGGCTACAAAACCAGAAGATTTAGCCAAAGCTGCTAAAAAATAATACTTCCTGTAATAAACTAAAAAGCCGCTTCAAAAAGCGGCTTTTTTTATTCATGTAAGGCTAAAATGGGAATGCTCGCATGATTCACCATTTTCTCAGTTACGGACTCTAAAAATAGTTGGGCAAAGAAATTGCGCTTGTAGGTTAACATCGCCATTACATCTATCGATTCACTCATGATAAAATCGGTAATTGTATCCTCAATATTTTCGTTAGGAATAATGTGAAACAACACCGGATCATGACGATAATGGTCTTTCCAATCTTCATACGTAGCCGGTGTATTGTCGGTATCTTTGGTTTCTACATACAAACAATGAACCTGAGCCTGCAAACCCTTGGCAATCGCAATGACTTGATCCAAAGCGGCTTTATCTTTTTCTCGAAATCGCGTAGTAAATCCAAGGGTATTTATTCCGTCATAACGAGCAGTAACAGGTATACTCATCACAGGAACATTTAAATTTGTTATGGCTTCGGCGGTATTACTGCCTAAAAAATATTCCTTCCATCCGCTCGTACCCGAAGTACCCATCACAACAAAGTCGGCCTTTTCATTGGCGATGAATTCTTTTAAATTATATAACAAATCGCCATCCATCACTACTGGAGTAATCCGGATATGTCCCGCTTTATGGGTTTCAGCCAGAGCATGTATAGCTGGCATCTCTTGCTTAAATAGCTCAAAATTCGTCCATTCCAAGGAATCGAATAAAACTTGATAGTTCTGTGGAGCAAATTGATGCTCTACAATCGGTAATGTATACGTATGCACCAAGAAAATCTCAGCTTCAAAAGTTTTAGCCAACTCAAACGCATACACCAAAGCGTTTTGAGCGACATCAGAAAAATCGGTGGGAACTACAATCTTTTTCATGGGAGTGCGGGATTAAATGTGTATTATAAAGTTAGCCCCATTTTTACTTATAAAATATGATAATGCTCATATTAACAAAGAAATAACAGGGATTTATGTGGCCGTAAAGTTTCAAGTTTCAAGTTTAAGGTTTCAAGTTGATTCCAAGTAAACTCCTCTTTAGAATTTCTCAGTAGCTTAGTGTCTTAGCGTCTTAGTGGCTAAAAAAAGTTTCAAGTTTCAAGTTTAAGGTTACAAGTTGATTCCAAGTAAACTTACTTTTGGAATTACTCAGCAGCTTAGTGACTTAACGTCTTAGTGGCTCAGTAGCTTAGTAGCTCAGTAGCTTAGTGGCTCAGTAACTTAGTAGCTCAGCATCTTAGCGGCTATAAAAAAAGTTTCCCCTTTTCCCTATCTTTGCAAAAAAAATCCATGCACCACGATACCATTGTTGCCTTGGCAACGCCCACTGGAGCCGGAGCTGTAGCCATCATACGAATCTCGGGAAAAGAAGCCATTGACATCGCAGCTGCTGTTTTTGAATCTGTAAAAGGAAAAGATTTACGGAATCAAAAAACGCATACCATCCATCTTGGCACTATCGTGGACGGAGCCAAAGTAGTGGACCAAGTGCTGGTATCGGTATTTAAAAACCCCAATTCGTATACGGGTGAAAATGTAGTCGAAATCTCGTGTCACGGTTCGACCTTTATCCAACAACAAATCATTCAATTATTACTTCGAAAAGGATGCCGCATGGCCCAGGCGGGCGAATTTACCCTTCGCGCTTTTCTTAATGGTAAATTGGATTTATCCCAAGCGGAAGCTGTGGCTGATTTGATTGCTTCTGACAATGAAGCCTCGCATCAAATTGCCATGCAACAAATGCGAGGCGGATTTAGTAGCGAAATTCACCGTCTCCGGGAAGAATTATTGAATTTTGCCTCGTTGATCGAACTCGAACTGGATTTCGCTGAAGAGGATGTCGAATTTGCCGACCGCAGTCAGTTTACCGACTTACTGAATCGCATCGAGTTTGTACTCAAACGACTCATCGATTCCTTTGCGGTGGGGAATGTTATCAAAAACGGAATTCCGGTAGCGATTGTGGGCGAACCCAACGTAGGGAAATCAACGCTCCTCAACGCCTTACTCAACGAAGAACGCGCCATCGTTTCGGATATCGCGGGAACCACACGAGATACCATCGAAGACGAAATGAACATCAACGGAATCGGTTTCCGGTTTATCGATACGGCCGGAATTCGTGAAACAGCCGATTATGTGGAAAGCATCGGAATTCAAAAAACCTTCGAGAAAATTGAACAAGCACAAGTGGTGCTCTATCTGTTTGAAAGTGCGAAGTTCCTTGCTGACGGACAACAATACCGCACCGAAATTGAAAAAATCAAGAACAAATACCCCCAAAAACAAGTGGTGGTCGTGCTAAATAAAATTGATTTGGTCACTGATCAACAATTGCAAGATATCCAAACCCAACTTGAAACACTGGATGTAAAACGCATCTTGTTATCTGCCAAAAAACAAGAAGGGGTACACGAATTGAAAAACGAATTGTTTGCATTAGTCAATACTGGCGCATTGCGTAAAAACGAAACCATAGTCACCAATAGCCGCCATTACGACGCTTTACTCAAAGCCTTGGAAGCCATCCAAAAAGTGAAATGGGGCATGGAGAGTCAGGTACCCTCCGACTTGGTCGCTATCGATATTCGGGAGGCGTTGTACTATTTTGGAGAGATTACGGGTGAAGTGACCAACGACGAACTCTTAGGCAATATCTTCGCGAATTTTTGTATTGGCAAGTAATATTTGGCCGGCAACTTCCGGTCGTCCGCTGTATCCCCGATAGGAATCGGGGGATGCCGCTTCCACCCGGGCCGGTCCAAGTAAATTGAAACTTTCTACTTCAATAATAGAGTGTAAACCCCAACGTCTTGCATTGGGCATAATGCTTTTGGTACAAGGCTTCGGTCCACTCCCGTACCTCGTCATATTTAGCCGCTAAGGCAAAAAACTGGCAATCCAAAGGCGTACTTAAAATAGGCATGGAACGGGTATAACCCGAAAGGGATTGGGCTCCCGTCACATCCAAAAAATATTGACTATCCACCGTATCCAATTCCAAGGTTTTGGTATTCGCAAAATGCACGTGCTTTCCGCGTAATTTTCCTTCAAACAATTCGGCCAATTCTCCCAATCCATACGTATAGCCGTCGATTTCCATATACTCTTCAGCACCTTCCACTACAAAATATAATAGGGTATAGTCTTTAAAGTGGCGGTCTTCATAAAGCAACGTCTCCAATTGAGCTTCCAAACCTTCCATACTATCACAAGTAGCATACACATTGGAAACTCCGCCTTGCAGTGCCAATTGCTCGAGTGAATAGGGAATCGAACTGGTGTTCGCCGAACTCAGGTCAGGAATAACTTCTAAACAATAGACTTTGATTGCTTCCATGAAGGGTAATTTCGAACCCAAAAATACCAATTCTCCCAAAAAAAAGAGTAGTGAAATTTAAAAGAATAGAATGTTAAAAATCAAGTAATTTCACCTATTGTTTATTTCGACAAAACCTGTATTTTTAGTACAAAATAAATAAATTAACACCATTCGTCGCTTTTTTTCGTACATTTATCGATAAGCATGACCTTATGCCTTTTATGAATACTACACACAATACCCATTTTGCCCAACGTTTTTCAGCCTGGTTTGCCCAAAAGCCGAGGCTTGCGGGTATTTTGGCTTTTCTATTTTTGATGCCTTTTGTCTATTTTGCCATCTCCTTACGGTATAAGATTATTCGTGAAAATGAACACCGCGAAATGTCAAATATCCTCAATGTGGTGCAACGCAACATGGCGCAAATCTATAAAAACAGCTATACCACTACCCTCACTTTAGCTTTAACCATTAATGATAATGGGCAACCTGAAGATTTTGAAAAAGTGGGTAAACAATTGGTAGAATCCAATCCTTCTATTGATGCTGTTCAATTGGTTCCAAATGGTACCATTAAATATATTTATCCCTTAAAAGGCAACGAAGCGGCGTTAAACTATAATATTCTTGCCTCCAAAAACACCAAACAAGAGGCAATTGTTTCCCTTAAAACCAAAAGCTTTTATTTTGCGGGTCCGCTTGAATTAAAACAAGGCGGCATCGGCGTAGTAGGACGATTACCTGTGTACAAAAAAAATAAGTTTTGGGGGTTTTCTGCCGTCGTTATTCGCATGAATACCCTACTAAAAGCCTCCGGTATCGGTTCGATAGACGATACTAAATATTATTTTCAGTTCTCTAAAACGAACCCAAAAACTGGTAAAGAAACCTTTTATCTCAAAGAAAAAGCCAACTTTAAAGACAAGTACTTTCGTAGTGTAACCATCCCGGAAGGCAATTGGAATTTATATTTAATATCGCGTCATTCCAACAACGCCATTTATCAAATCTATACGTCCTTAATCTTAGGAACATTGCTTTGCCTCATCTTTGGTTTATGGGTATATTCCATGATGAAAAAACCAGCTGAACAGCACATTCTCATTTTGGAACAAGCCAAAATATTGGTAGAAAACGAAATCAAATTCAAAACCTTATTTGAACAAGCACCAGTTGGTATTGCCAAAGCGGATGTGAGTTCGAATTCATTTCTGGAATCCAATGCGCAATTCTCAAAAATCACAGAATATACAGAGGATGAATTAAAATCATGTAGCTTAGATCGGTTACTTAGCCCAGAAGATTATGTAGCCTTTAAACAAGCATTGCAACGCCTACTTTCCAAAGAGCAAGAGGAATTTAACACCGAAATTCTTCTGCAAACCAAAAACGGCAAACGTATATGGATTAACATGTTAGTTGCTCCAATTTGGAGTAATGAAATAGAAGCCCAAAAATACATTTTAATCATCGAGGATATCGATGCCAAAAAAACAACCGAAGAAGATTTACACAATTCGTTCGACTTGGTGAATGAGCAAAACAAACGCTTGCTTAATTTCTCGTATATCGTTTCCCATAACTTGCGTTCTCATTCAAGTAACATCAAATCCATCTCTAATTTGATGGATGAAGCCGACACGGAAGAGGAAAAATTGGAACTCATGGAAATGCTGCGTAAAGTGTCTCTTTCTTTACAAGATACGATGACTAACTTGAACGAAGTAGTCAATATTCAATCGAATATCGGTCTCCAACGTGAAGAGTTGAACTTAAAAGTATTTATTGATTCTACACTGCATGTTTTGAATGAACAAATTATTCAAAAAGACGCTACATTGTTTGTTGATGTGGATTCCAATGCAACAGTACTTTATAATGCTGCCTATTTGGAGAGTATATTGTTGAATTTGGTTTCCAATGCGATAAAATACGCTTCCCATGATCGTGTTCCCATTGTAAAAATCGAATACAATGCCATGATGAAAAAATTAAGTGTCAGCGACAACGGTATCGGAATCGATTTAAAGAAACACGGACACAATATGTTTGGCATGTACAAAACCTTTCATAAAAATGCCGATGCAAAAGGATTGGGTTTGTTCATTACCAAAAACCAAATCGAAGCTATGGGTGGTAAAATCACTGTGGAAAGTGAGCCCCACAAAGGGACTACTTTCACCGTGTATTTTGTATAACTACTGTTTTACAATTTTGAAGGCTTTGTTTTGTGAATCGGAAAGTATTTTTACTATATAAATTCCCGACTGCAATCCGCTGATATCAATCGCTTGATCGTTTTGAATCGTATTCGTATACACTTCTTTTCCAGCAATATCCCAAATTGAAATTTGAGCCGTTTGGGTAATTCCTTGAATGTTGATACGATCGGTTGCCGGATTGGGGTATACTTTTACAACTTGAGAATCAAATGTATTTTGTTGTAACGCAAACGACCAGGGTTCTCCAAAATGACTTCCAAAAATATAATCGGCCAATAATGGATAATCGATAAAGGGGTTACGATTGTATTGCCACGTATAAATGTAATTGTTGCGGTGCATTTCAAAGTCGTCAGCGGGATCGGTGTGATTCCAAGTGAGCAACGATGCCAAATCACCCATCTGCCCTACGGTTGTATCGGCCGGATTTCCATTCACGAGATTAAGTCCGTTGTAGCGAACAGCCATATAAAACAAGGCGCGAGAAACGTCGCCTTTCCAACTTCCACTATTTCCTGCTGGCCCATTGTAATCAGAACCGTAATCGCGATTGCTTCGGGTAGTGTTTTCTGAACCGTCTTCTGCCCGTAAATGATGTGCATCGGCGTGTCCGGCAATAATATCATCGGGTCCAGTTGGCAGCCAAACATTGATTCCATCCGGAATTGAAGAGGTAGCATCTGCAAATCCCCCGCGAGATTGGGGCCAAATGTGTTCGCGATTCCACACTCCTACGTTACTATTACCGGTTTGGTAATCGATTTTGGAGCGCGGACTTTCGACATACATCATCCAAATCTGACTACCATTCAACGGATTGCGATCGGCTTCTAATAAAATATCAGCGATATCGCCGTAATTGTGGGCATGAACTACATTAGGATTCGCAATAATATCTTGCACGGCCTGTTTTAAAGCAGCACCGGACAAACCTTCTAAACTATCATAATACCCATTAGGAATGGTTGGCGTAACAATACCATAGGTAGGATTCAATGGTGTTCCCCAAGGTGAAACGATGTAATCATTGTCATGCACACGCACCACAATACTGTTGTTATTCAACACATATCCAGTGGGAACCGAATTTACTTTAATTTTTAATTCTTCATCACCTTCATCATTTGTATCATCTACAATTAAAAGATTGGCAGTAGCGGACGAACTCCCTACAGGAATTGATACGAAAGAAGTACCACTGTAATCGGATAAGGTGAAACTACCATTGTTCATGGTAAAACTCAAATTTAATGCACTTCCTGAAACAGGACTTGTTGTAGTAAAAGTTACGGATAATGTTTGCCCTTCAGTAATTGGTGCCGGTGCTGCTGTTATGGTTATGCCATTCAATATAATTCCACTCCCATCATTATTCATACCAGGTGTTGGCGTTGTGACAGAAAACGTACCATCATTGTTGCGTTGCATGGATTGGTTGGCTGCGTTTTGCGTAAGGTTTTCATTTACGCAAACGGTTAATCCCAAGGCGGTCATGATTGCAGAAGGCGTCGTTGTTGCTGCATTGGAATAGGCTAAAGCATTAATAAGTCCTGTAGTTGTAGCCGCAGTATTCAAAGGGAAATCACTGGCGTTGGCTTGGTATATCGCCACCACATCAGGTCCATTTTGGATGGAGGCATTAGGAATTACATACGCCGGTGCGGGGGTTACTTGGGAATTACCAATCAATAAAATACCGTTGACATCAGTTACCATACCGTCAAGGTCAATGGCTAAATAACTTACATTGGATGATCCAGAGCCACCGTTAAAAAACACCAAACAATAGCCATCCAAAGGCATATTGGCAGACGTAGATTTTAACTCCACAAACTCTTTAACGTCGGTACTTGGGGTGTCTGCATCGAGTTCGTTAATTACAATTTGGGCATGGGAAAAGCAACCCCATAACAAGGCTACGATTCCAAGGATTCGGTTTGTCATTTTCGTATAATTCTAACACAAAGATACACTGAATTTTAGAAGTTCCGACTTAAATAAACCTTAATTAGCAAGGATACAAGGGAAAATAAGAGTAAATTTGGAACCTAAAATTTCTATTGAACAATGAAAAAAATATTTTTATGCGGTTTACTTGCCGTACTCTTTACAGCCTGCGGAAAGTCGGATTCCTATACAATTGAAGGAACGATTGATAAAAAAAATGATGGCTCTATGGCCTATTTGCGCTATGAAAATGCATTAGGCGTATTGAAAGAAGTAGATTCTGCCAAAATTACAGAGGGTACATTTTCATTTAAAGGAAAAGTAGAAACGTTAGATCTATTTTCGATTACTGTTGAAGACATTAATACCTCAATAAATTTTGTAATGGAACCCGGTGATATTACGGTTCACATCGCAACTGATCCGAAAGATTATCCAAAAGTAGGTGGTACGCCCTATAACGACCAACTTCAAAAGTTAAATGAAACCTACAAAAAGTTTGATGACGATTTGTTTGCCTTTCAAACAAAAAATATGGATATCTACAAAAAAGCGGTTGCGGCTAAAGATACTACGGTTATCAATCAATTGATGGAAAAAGCAACGGCTTTGAATAAAAAGAAGTTTGAATTCCTTAATTCATATCCTGTAAAAAATCCGGATCATTTTATGTCGGTAATGTTATTACAACAACGCGTCTATAATGGAGATACATCATTCGTAGAAATCAACAACACATTCAAAAAAATGCCAGTAGCCCTTCGGGAGTGTCGTATTGGTAAAGAATTGGAGCAACGTTTAAAAGCCATTGAAAATGCTCGCAAAGTAAAAGCCCAAGGAGGTACAGTTCCTGCGCCTTCTGCGCCACAAGCTTCCAAACAGGCGGCAAAAAAAAAAGCCCCTGAGTTCCAAGGAAAATCCCCCGAAGGCAAAGTAGTTACCTTACAATCGGCTCTAGGTAAAATTACTTTATTGGATTTCTGGGCATCTTGGTGTCCACCTTGCCGAAAAGAGAATCCAAATGTGGTAAAATTGTATGCTGATTATCATGCTAAAGGTTTTAATATATTGGGAGTTTCTTTGGATGAAGATGTGGCTAAATGGAAGGCTGCCATTGCTAAAGATAAAATTACCTGGCCCCAAGTATCCAATTTAAAAGGTTGGCATGATCCGATTGCAAAATTGTATGGCATCGAAGAGATTCCGACCACTTTTTTGTTGGACGCCGAAGGTAACATTATAGCGCGCGGACTCACGGGAGAAGCTTTGCGCGCGAAAGTGTCATCCCTATTGCCCTAATTTATTTTCACAAATGATTTACTGTTTTTCAAAGAGTTAGCCAAACGACCTACTTTTTTTAGAAAAATAGATTTGGAAAGCCCAAAAGTGTTGTTATATTTGCAACCGCTTAAAGCGTTGGGGAGATACTCAAGCGGCCAACGAGGGCAGACTGTAAATCTGCTGGTTACACCTTCGCAGGTTCGAATCCTGCTCTCCCCACGAATAAATAAAAACAAAAAAAAAATCGCCAAGTTTACTTGAGCGATTTTTTTTGTGTTTTATTTTCAGCGCGTAGCGCTAAGGATGGGCGAAGCCAATCCTGGTTTCGTGAATCGTGATTTAACTAATTCTACCAAGTTTACTTGAGCGATTTTTTTTGGTTTTATTTTCAGCGCGTAGCGCTCAGGATGGGCGAAGCCAATCCTGGATTATTGAAACGTTATAAATAACTTGAGAGGCTATATTTTTTAAAATAGATATTCATAAATGATAAACACTATAAACTCATTAAACTCATTAAACTTATAAACTTATTAAACTATCTTACACTCTCCAAACTCAGTACCTTATTCATTAAGTTTTCGCAAATATTCCCGAATCAACTTACCTGAATTCTTCAAATCATTTGTTTTCCACTTTCCGTTTGAGCGAGCTGAGGTGTTTAAAACTGAACACGTTTCATCTTTATCTGAAACCGACCATGTTATCCAACTGATTCTCTTTTGTTCCATCCAATCGATAAAAGCTTGCCATTCAGTGACGTTTATTGGGCCATCACCGGTTGCTTCCATACCCGCTGATTCCGAAACAAAAATCGGAAGCCCTTTATTCATTGCGTAATCCACTCGGTCACGTAGCCATTTTCCATGTGTACCCGCATAAAAATGCATGGTATACATTATATTATAGTTGGTGTTTAAAGGACTATCGGCTGCTAGATGAATGTCCTGATCCCAATGCGGACAACCAACCAAAATCAAGTTATCAGGAGCATTTTTACGAATAACTGCAATTATTTCTTCTGCATATTGTTTTACATCTTCCCAAGATTCCTCGTCAGGCTCATTGAATATCTCAAAAATCACATTGGGATATTTGCCATATTTTTTTGAACATTGATCAAAAAAAGCAACAGCCTCTTTGGTATTAACGGAATGACTATGCCAATCAATTATTACATAGATGTCATTTTTTATGGCAGCATCTACAACACACTCGATTTTTTGCATACCTTCCTTGGGATGTTTAATATAGGCACTATCGCCAGGTTCTACACCCAATGCAGCGCGAACAACATTACATTTCCAATCTTTCTTTAACCATTCCACTACCCCTTCATTGTAAAAACGAGGGTGAAAACAATGCCAACCTAAACTCATACCTCGTAAAACTACAGGTTCATTCAATTGATTGACCAATTGAGTACCGCTCACATTCAGAGCTCCATTTTTTGTTACAAATTGAGCCGACATTGCCATGGACAAACCCATTGTAAACATATATACGAATATTTTTTTCATACTATTTTTAATAAAAAAAGAATCCTAATTGCTTAGGATTCTTTTGCAAAAAACAACTCAATACCAAATTTAATGGATATATTAATTTAAAACAAAACCAACATCATCGATATAGATCGTATCTCCACCGTCTCCGTTAAATTCTTGTAATACAATTTCGTTAACAAAACCAGGATTACCACCTAAATCTGAAAATGGCACATAGATGGATGTCCAATTACTATTGAACTCTACTACTTTTCCTCCACCATAATTCCCATTCAACACTACTTTAAACTTTCCAGTTTCTTTCGTACTTTTTACTGAAAGACGAATTCCGCTGTAATTTGATGTTAAGGGCGAAGAGGCATACATCGGAATTTTAAATCCTACCCATGCACTGAAGACCGTTTTAATCGAACTCAACCCTTGTGATTTTACATCCGTATCTACTGTAAATCCGCTACCGTCCCAAGGGCCTAACCAATTTTCCACAAAAGAAGCACGGTCATCATCATAGATTGCAGTTCCTACTGGCTGACTTGCTTCTGCTGTACCTGAAATTGTGGTTACTTTTACCTTTTGGAATTGAGAACCTGCGGGCATAATCGCACGAATTTCAGTCAATGTAGACGATACAATAGTGGCTTGTGTAGTACCAACAGTAACCGTAGGATTTAAGAAGAAACCACCGAAAATGGTAAACTCGTCTCCATCATTCGTATTAATCGAAGTGTAGCTTGAAATTTGAGGGGCTGGAGGAGCCACAACAAAATCATATTCTGCTTCTCCATATTGTGTCACCACTCGCAACTTATTACTCGCATTTGCATAGGGAGTATTAATGTTGATGGTTACAAAAATATTGGTGTCGGTAACCAAATTCGGATTGAAAGCTGTATCCGTATCATTGAAGTAAACTTTTTTCAATGTTCGGAATCCAGAACCTTGAATAATGTAAGTATTATTGGCATAACCAACCGTTGTTGAAGTCAACGGAATAGGTTGTCCATCGGTACCCACTGATGCCGCCACTCTGTCAATTACAGGTGGTGCTGATGATCCATTATCATCATCATTGTTACAAGATGTAAAGTTAAAGATTGCTAGAAGTGCAAAAGTAACCGTACAAATTGATTGTATAAATTTTGTTTTCATAGGACAAATTTTAGTTAAATACATAGGGAACTGGTGGATCTAATAACTTTGGATTTTTCGCCACTTCATTGGTTGGATAAGGTAAGGTAAAATCACTATCCGTTGGCGTGAAATATTGGGCATTAAATTGATCACCTCTATTTTGAGCTGACATGATTGAAATAGCTTGAGCTCTTGGAATACGACCTAAATCGAACCAATAATCACCCTCAAATGCTAATTCTTTACGACGCTCAGTAAATACATCATCAAATGTATACGAAGTTAATGAAGCTAATCCTGCACGATTACGAACAGCATTCAATGATGCTAGCCCATTGGCATTGGAGGTTGAACCACCGCCTGCTAAAACAGCTTCAGCATGGATTAGTAATAAATCCGCATAACGCATGATGTACGTATTATTATCCATCATTGCCCAGTTATCTGCATTACCTGTTTCAGCACCGTTTACTATTCCAATACAATACTTTTTGATAGCAGAACCCGCGCCTTGTCCACCAATTTGATCCGCAGAAGGAACAACCAAGGGTCCGAATCCAGAACCAATTTTTGCTTTGATTTCAGGATATGATGTCCCTGGGAACATGATCGTTTCACGACGACGTAAGTCATTTGTTGTATACAAATTCATAATATCTTGAGAGGGTGCAAATACACCACCATACGAAGCATTTGATGTAGAAATGTTTCCATTACTAATTCCAAACTGTGTATTGCAGTTACTAGCCGATCCATAGTTCCCATCACCTTTCCATTGCAAAGCGAAAATGGATTCTTCATTATTATTGTTTGGATATTTAAATAAGTCGGCAAAGGATTTGTTTGGTAACGAAGTCCCACCGTACAATTTAAATTCACCACTATTAATTACTTCTTCAGCCAATAATTTAGCATTTGCATAATCTTTTAAGTATAAATACACTTTTGCCAACATGGCCTTAGCTGATCCTTTTGAAACGCGTCCATTGGCTGCATAATTGGCTCCTCTTGTTTTTTCATACAAACGTTGTGATGCCTGAATGTAATCTCTGCGAATTAATTCATAAACATCTTCAATACGATTGGTATTAATTAATGGAGAACTAGCGTAATCCAAATTGTTTTCAATAATGGGAACTGCTCCCCATAAACGAACCAAATAGAAATAGGCCGTTGCTCGCATGAAATAGGCTTCTCCTATTGTATTTTGCAATACTTCAGGAGACACATTTGGGCCCACACGACTTTCTAAAAAGTTAATAATTGCATTAGCTTGCGCAATGTTAGCCCATAACGACTGCCATCCACTATTCAACTCAGGATCACTTCCTGTAATAGAAAAATTACGCATTGCGTTTACGTCACCTGAATTGGTGTACATATTTCCTGATCCAACTTCTGCAATGGCAAAAAAGAATTTGTTATGAAATTGAAACCAAGTTCTACTGTACATTCCATTCGTTGCCGATTCTACTTGAGCGTTGGTACTGTAATAACTATCCAAACTAATCGCATCTTCAGGAGGACGATTCGTAAAATCTTCTGAACAAGAATATAAAGCTCCAAAAAGTAATGCGACGCATAACATTTTTACGTTCCTAATTATTTGTATTGTTTTCATAGAGCTATTTTTTAAAATTCTAAATTAATTCCAAGTGAATAAATTCTGGGTGTAGGATATCGACCATTATCAACTCCAGACAATAAAACATTTTGATTGAACGAACCGATTTCTGGATCGTACCCGGAATACTTTGTCACCGTTAATAAATTTTGTGCACTTCCATAAACACGTAAGTTTTTGATTTTAACGCGTGAAAGTATCGACTGTGGTAAAGTATAACCAAAAGTTAGATTTTGAAGACGAACATAAGAACCATCCTCTACATAACGGTCAGAGATTTCTAAGTTATAATTACTTGTACTTCCAATAGGTCTTGGCACATCCGTATTCGTATTGGTTGGTGTCCAATAATTCAATGCATCAGTCAATTGATTCATGTATAACATGGCATTACTTGTACCATTACGATAGGTTAAATTCATAATATCATTTCCTACAGAACCTTGTAAGAAGATGGATAAGTCAAAGTTTTTGTATTTAAAATTATTGGTAAATCCAAAAGTGAAGTCTGGATGTGGATTACCAATAATTGTTTTGTCTTTAGGATCGATAACACCATCACCATTTACATCCACATAACGCACATCACCAAGATAGGTCTGACCTGGAGCTGTACCAACCGACTGTCCAAATTGAATCGGTGCTGCATTTAGCTCTGTTAAATCGTTAAAAATTCCAGCAGTTTTGTAACCGTAAAACATTCCAATAGGCTGACCTACTAGTGTATTAGTTACTACTACAGGTTGGTATCCATTGGTATTCACCTGTTGTGTTAATGGCAAACCATCAACCAATGAAAGTACTTCATTTTTATAATGTGAATATACAAATGACGAATTCCATGTAAATTGATTAATTGACTTTGTATTATAGCTCAAGGTCACATCAATTCCTTTGTTCTGAACTTCTCCGATATTAGAATATGGAGCATCAATCCCTCCATATTGTGAAGTCCCTCCGGTTAAGTAATCCGGCCATGGAATTTGGTATAAAAATCCGCTAGATTTTTTAACATAGTAGTCCAAATTAACCGAAAAACGGGAATCTAACATGGTGAAATCCAATCCCAAATCAGTTTGTTGCATCGATTCCCATGTTAAATCAGGATTGGGGAAATTGGATGGTAAAAATCCATTTCCTAAACCTGAATTTTGTTGTCCTAAAATCGCACTGTATCGGTTATTCGGAATTTGTTGATTCCCTGTCTCACCATAACCTACACGAAACTTAATATTGTCTATGTATTTTTTGAAATCTTTCATAAATGCCTCGTTGGAAATCTTCCAAGATAAAGCTATTGCAGGAAAGTACCCTTTTTGATTATTCGCTGCTGGGTCAAATTTCGAAGAAACGTCCTGACGAATCGAAGCAGATAAGCCGTAGCGATTATCAAAATCATAAATCACACGACCAAACAATGAAGCTAATGATTGACTTCCTTTATAACTAGTAACAGTTCGGTTATCGACATCGGAAAGGTTCAATCCATAGATATCATTGGTTTGGAAACCACTTGCTGTAGCAATAATACCCTCCCAGTGTGAATCCAATGCTTCTTGACCTGCTAATAAGGTTACTCTATGTTTTTTAACACTAAAATCATAGGTTAATAAATTTTTCAAGTTGGTCGAATACCAATTTTGTCTACGTTCTACTAAATCTGCTGTTAAGTTAAACTGTGAACCGCGATCAAAAGCTGGTGAAAAATCCGTATTCTCTGAAAATTCCGTATTCGCAGCCAATTCTACTCTGTATTTCAAACCTTTGATAATGCTAGCTTCCGCATAAATATTTCCTAAGAAATTTTTACGAATCAACTTATTATCCTTTGTTAAGGCTTCCGCTACCGGGTTAAAATAATTCACATTTTGACCTGAAGGTGGCGAGGCAAAGCTACCGTCTAGATTGCGTACAGGCATATCCGGTGCTTGCAATAAAGTATTTGTAATTAAACCTCCATAACTTTGATTAATGGTAATTTTTTCATTGGAAATCCCACCGTTAATGTTGGTCCCTACTTTTAACCAATCTTTTACTTTAGTATCTAAATTGATACGCGTTGTATATCTTTTATATTCTGTTCCAATAATGTTCCCTTGTTGATCCAAAAATCCTAACGACATGTAGTAGTTCGTGTTGTCTTTTGAACCCGCAAACGACAATTGGTGGTTTTTGATAATGGCAGTTTGATAAATCTCATCTTGCCAATTGGTACCCGAACCTAATAATTCTGGATGCGCAAACTCAGGACGAGGTGTTACACCAAATATTGCCGCTAATGCGTTTTGATGCGTTGCATATTGTTGAAGATTCAATACATCTAATTTTCTATAAATGCTCGATACTGAGGTCGAACCTTCATACTGTATCTTTCCTCCTCCTTTGCTACCTGATTTTGTAGTAATGATAATTACACCATTTGCCCCACGAGAACCGTAAATTGCAGTTGCAGAAGCATCTTTCAAAACATCAATTGTTAGAATATCGGAAGGATTGATCATACTTAACGGACTCGTAGCATTGTTACCACTGTTTCCGCTCGATGAAAAATCATTTCCAGATATAGGTCGTCCACTGGTTGATTTTCCAGTAGCATCACCACTTACAGGCACACCATCGATGATATACAATGGTTCGTTGGTTCCATTAATAGAAGTTACACCTCGAACACGAACAGAAGCTGCCGCACCGGGTTGTCCTGAACCATTGGTAACAGAAACCCCCGCAACTTTACCTTGTAACATCTGGTCAACAGAAACCTGACGTAAATTTTCTATATCCTTACTTTTGATAGAAGATACTGAACCATTTAAATCCTTTTTTAACTGTGTTCCATATCCAATAACAACAACCTCGTCCAATTTATTGGCTTGATCAGATAGGGTTACATTTACAACTGATTTGTTAGTAATTGTAACTTCTTGCGATGTAAATCCAATAAATGAAAAAACTAATGTTGATTTTGGTGGAACAGTAATTTCGTATTTTCCATTAGTGTCGGTAACAACACCATTTTGTGTGCCTTTAATAGTCACATTAACTCCTGGCAAAGTCGTACCTTTTGGGTCAGACACCACACCAGAAATTTTGGTCTGTGCTATGGCTGTACAGCTTAACATGAGCATCAGAAAAGCGATCAACTGCTTTTTCCTCATACGTGATAAGCAAATAAACAAATCCCTCATAATTTTGTTTGATAAGTTAGGTTAGTAATAATTTAAAAATTAAAGAATAAAATTTCGGTATGTGTAATTTTGCGAAATATTTTTTGACAATACCAAAATTATAAGAGATGTTAAGTTCCTGTTAATATTATTTTATCATTTGTTTCTATTATTTCCTCTATCGTTTTCGTAACTATTTTAAAAAAAAATGACAATATACTACAATATAAATATAACAAATCACAACACCCGTTTGATTCCATAGAAATTATCGCGATATTGACTGGGTGTTACTTTCTTCAAACTTTTAAAAATTCGGTTGAAGTTGGCGATATTATTAAACCCAGCTCGAAAAGCAATTTCTGAAATACTGGCTTCTTTTTCAATCAACCAACGTGCTGCATACCCTACCCTTATATCATTGAGGTAATTCACAAAAGTTTTACCCGTACGTTTTTTGATAAATCGATTAAAAGAAACCGGACTCATATAAGCTGCTTTTGACACATCATCTAGAGAAATTTTTTCTGAAAAGTTTTTTTGAACAAATTCGTATACTAAACGCATTTTATCATCTTCTTCAAACTTATCATGATCGACTGTATAAGTTGATAACAACCTTTGATTGCGAGAGTTAGCCATATCATGGAGTATCGATACAATTTCTAAAAAATAATCCATCCCATCCAATCGCGAAAGTTGAGTGATGCGATTTCTTAACTCTAATGCGGTTTTCTTTGAAAATAAAATCCCGTGATTGGAACGATTAAACATCTCCTTTATTGAGGCCATAATACGCCGTGACAAGAATGATTCCTCAAATAAATCGTTGTGAAATTGAATGGTAATTTCATGGATTTGTTTGTTTTTACACACACCCATTTCCCAACCATGATACAAATTGGGCCCTACTAAAACCAATTCAATTTCTTCAATTTCCTCCATATGATCACCAATTACTCGTCGAACCCCCTTACCATTTTGTATGAAATTAATCTCGTATTCGGGGTGAAAATGGATAGGAAAATCAAACTTATCTTTTACACGATCGAACACCAAAAAGCTATCCTCAGGTGATAAGGGTGTGATTTCACGTTGTATTTTTTGCGCTTTTTTCATAGTATTGATTAATAATTGTTGCAATTATATGATATAAAAATGATAAAATAATACAAGTGATATTAATTTATCCATTCTATTTTTGGATTATGTGTAATTTTCAAGATTATTCTTTGTAGATTTTGAAATAATTTCGGCTTTAAATACCGAACAATTTAAAAAACATGGAGTAGCTTTAAGATGCTATATCCTCATCAAAACTATGACAATCAAATCAGTAACAGCTTGCAGTCTGATGCTTATTAGCTTATTCAGTTGTAAAGCACAAACTCCAGTAAAGAACCAACTTGTCGATTCAGAGGCCACTTTGGAAACGCAAAATTTGTACAAAAACCTTTTTCAACTTCGATCCAAAGGATTTCTATTTGGACATCAAGATGCTTTGGCCTATGGTGTCAATTGGAAATACGAAGAAGGACGAAGTGATGTTAAAGATGTTACTGGCGACTATCCCGCCCTCTATGGTTGGGATTTAGGCGGTACGGAAGACAAAGCAGTCAATGACATTGATGGTGTACCTTTTGACAAAATGAAAAAATGGATGCGGGAAATTTATGACCGAGGTGGTGTAAATACACTAAGTTGGCACATGAAAAATCCGTATACGGGCAAAAGTGCTTGGGATACTACCCCCCATTCATTTACATCAATTTTACCTGGCGGTTCTCACCACAAGTTATATTGTGAATGGTTGGATAATGCCGTTACTTTTTTCAAATCATTAAAGGGAAGTGACGGAAAAGCGATACCTATATTGTATCGTCCTTTTCATGAACTTACTGGAAATTGGTTTTGGTGGTGTCAAAATAATTGTACCCCCGAAGAATACATTACGCTTTGGCGCTTTACAGTCGATTATTTCAAAAAGAATAACATTCATAATCTAATCTATGTATACAATACTTCGATGGTAAAAACACGTGAAGCCTATTTACGTTACTATCCCGGTGATGACTATGTTGATGTTTTGAGTTTTGACAACTACCTCTATAATAATCCAGTTAAGGATAATAGCTATGTAGAAGACAATCTTAATTTGATTCAGATTATGAACGCCATTGGCAATGAACAGCACAAATTAATTGCTTTGGCTGAAACCGGTTATGAAACCATACCCTACAATAGATATTGGACAAAAACCGTAGTGAATAGCTTGGGCAATAATCCCGTATCGTTTGTTTTGGTATGGCGTAACCACGGATGGCAGGAACAAGAAAAGAAAATGCATTATTATGCTCCTTTCAAAGGCCATCCGAACGAAAAAGATTTTGTGGATTTTTACAACTTACCGCAAACCCTTTTTCAAAATGAAATTACCCAATTAAAATTGTACAACCCATAAATTACCGCTATGAAATTAGCTACTTTAGACTTAACAATTATTGGTTTGTACTTCGTACTAATGATTGTCATTGGATTAATCATGAAAAACCGCGCTAAGAAAAGTAAAGACAATTACTTGATGGCCGGGAAAAAATTACCTTGGTACATGCTCGGACTTAGTGATGCCAGCGATATGTTTGATATATCGGGTACCATGCTTTTGGTGAGTATGGCTTTTTTGTACGGATTCAAAAGTGTGTGGATTCCATGGATGTGGCCTGTTTTTAATCAGGTTTTCTTGATGGTTTTTCTCAGCAAATGGCTCCGACGAAGCAATGCAACAACAGGTGCAGAATGGCTGGGAACCCGCTTTGGCTACCATGACAAAGGGGTCGTTAAGAGTCATACTATTGTTGTTGTTTTTGCCTTAATGTTGTGCATCGGTTATATGGCCTATGCCTTTGTTGGGGTTGGAGAATTTCTAGAAATCTTTATCCCCTACGAAACTATTAAAGATGTAATTCCCTTTCTAGACCAACACCTGGAACATTTAAATCCGTCCAGTGCAGCTTATCAAACGGGTCTAATAGCTGCAAAAAATACGACTGCACAGTTCTATGGGGTTAGTATTTGTATTGTGGCGACTTTCTACAGTATTGTTGGAGGAATGCACGGTATTGTTTTGGCCGATTTCATCAAATACATGATTATGATTGTATGCTCCTTATTTGTGGGTGCCATTGCCATGCAAGAACTTGCCAAATCGGGAATCTTGATCTCTGACCGTATGCCTTTAGGTTGGGATAATCCGTTATTCGGTAAAGAATTAGGTCTGGACTGGAATTCCATCCTTCCTTCTGCTGGAAAAAAACTGGAAAGTGACGGGTATAAACTCTTTTCTGCCGTAGTGAGTATGATGTTTTTCTCGGGGGTATTAAAAAGTTTAGCAGGCCCTGCTCCTAACTATGACTGTCAGAAAATTTTAAGTACGAAATCACCTGAAGAGGCTAGTAAGATGAGCGGATTTATCTCCATAATTTTGTTACCTATCCGTTATTTTATGGTGATGGGACTATGTGTATTGGGTATTTTATTCTTCAAAGAATTGACCCTCTCCCACCATCAAGAAGGAATAAACTTTGAAAGTATTATGCCTGCAGTAATTAATACGTATTTGCCCACCGGACTCGTTGGATTAGTATTGGCTGGTTTCTTAGGTGCTTTTATGAGTAATTTTTCGGGTACATTAAATGCAGGTCAAGCTTATTTGGTGAACGACATTTATCTAAAATCAATCAATCCCAATGCTGACCGTAAAAAAATCATTAATGTTAGTTACCTATCTGGAACATTAATGGTGGTATTGGGTGTTGGTCTCGGATTATTGATTAAAGATGTCAACATGATTTTTAATATCATTACGGCCGGACTCTATGGTGGATTCGTGTGCGCCAATGTCTTGAAATGGTATTGGTGGCGATTCAATGCCAATGGTTATTTCTGGGGGATGTTGGCAGGAATTGTAGCCAGCGCCATTCCTCCTACCCTTTCAGTTACAGGAATCACTACTTATTTTGATGGCACAAGAATGCTTTATTTCTTCCCCGTATTTATTGTAATTCAATTGATTGCTTGTATTTTAGGTTCATACGCTGCACCACCAACCAACAAAGAAACCCTAATCAAATTTTACAAAGATGTCCGCCCATGGGGTTTTTGGAAACCTATTCATGATGAAATTGCAGCAACTGATCCGGATTTTGAATCCAACAAAAACTTTTCCATCAACATGTTGAATGTGGGATTGGGTATAGCAGGTCAAATATTATTGACATTGCTTCCCATGTACTTCATTTTATCCCATTGGAAATCTTTATTCATCGTTTTGGCTCTATTGCTAATTATAGTGGTAGTAATGCGTAAAACATGGTGGAAAAGACTCACTGATTATTAAATTAAACTAACATTACAATGCTTACCGATAAATTAAACACTATCGCTAATTACGATAACTTACTCAAAGCATACACGGATTTGATCCAATTAAAAAATGAACCTACAGTTAATGGCAACGGGATTTACGTTCGTTACAAAAATCCGGTCGTGACCAATAAACATGTGCCGCTTCATTGGCGATTTGATCTTAATCCAGCAACCAATCCACTCGGTTTGGAACGTATTGGATACAATGCCGCATTTAATGCTGGTGCCCTACTTTGGAATGGAAAATATGTGCTTTGTTTACGTGTTGAAGGTAACGACCGTAAATCGTTCTTTGCCATGGCAGAAAGTCCGAACGGTATTGACCAATTTGAATTTTGGGACAAACCCTGCGTGATTCCTCAAATTCTTGGAAATCCCGACACGAATGTATATGACATGCGCCTTGTAGCCCATGAAGACGGTTGGATATACGGTATTTTTTGTACCGAACGTAAGGATCCTAACGCACCAGCAGGAGACACTAGTGCTGCCGTGGCCAATGCCGGTATTGTTCGAACCAAAGATTTAATCCATTTTGAACGTTTACCCGACTTGATTTCGAATACGGGACAACAGCGAAATGTGGTACTTCACCCCGAGTTTATCAATGGAAAATACGCTATTTATACACGTCCGCAAGATGGCTTCATAGACGTGGGAAGTGGAGGCGGAATTGGTTTGGGATATATTGACGATATGCTAAATCCTGTGGTACAAGATGAAAAAATCATTTACGGTAAAAACTACCATACTGTATACGAATTGAAAAACGGATTGGGGCCAGCGCCGATCAAAACCTCTAAAGGATGGTTACATTTGGCACACGGTGTTCGAAATACCGCGGCTGGATTACGCTATACATTGTACATGTTCATGACTGATTTGAATGACATTTCTAAAGTGATTCACAAACCCGCTGGACATTTTATGGCTCCCGAAAATGAGGAGCGCGTTGGAGATGTTTCCAATGTCTTATTTTCAAACGGATGGATTACGGATGAAGAAGGTACTGTTTACATCTATTACGCTTCATCGGATACCCGTATGCATGTAGCCGTTTCCAGTATTGAGCGCCTTGTTGATTATGTTTGCCACTCGCCAGAAGATCAATTGTATTCCTATGGATCGGTACAAACCATTTTAGAATTAATTACAAAAAATGAAAATCGATAGTACAACACACATCGATACCCAAAAGTTTAAGGCCGAAATTCACACAGAAATGGAGGCCTTACTTTACTTTTGGAGTCAGGAAACACCCGACGAATTTCAAGGGGGATTTATAGGTGAAATCGACCATTTTAATGGTAAAAATTATTTTGCTGACAAAGGTGCTGTTCTCAATGCCCGACTTTTATGGACATTCGCAGCGGCCTATCCCATCAATCAAAATGAAGTACATAAAAATCTTGCCGAAAGGGCTTTTATCTACCTAAAAAATAATTTTATAAATCCAACTCATGGTGGTTTGTATTGGAGTTTAACCTATGAAGGAAAACCCAAAGAAACCAAAAATCAAATCTATGCGCTTGCTTTTGCTATCTATGGTTTAAGTGAATATTTTAAAATTAGTGCCAATAATCAGGCGTTAGCAATAGCACTAAGCCTTTACAACAAAATTGAAACTTACAGTTTCGATACAATTCATGGCGGTTACTTTGAAGCCTTTTCTGATGATTGGGAACTCTTGGAAGATTTACGCTTAAGCGAAAAAGATGCCAATGAGAAAAAAACCATGAATACTCATTTGCATATTGTTGAAGCCTATGCCAACTTGTATGAAGTTTGGCCAGACAAAGAGCTAAAACAACGCATAAAGGATTTATTGTCGATAATTGACACCCATTTCATTGATAAAAATTCAGGGCATTTACGACTGTTTTTCGACGAAAATTGGAACGAATCCAAAAGTGTGATTTCCTATGGACACGATATTGAAGCCGCTTGGTTATTGTTGCGTTGCGCAGAAATAATAGAAGATGATTACTGGGTTGATATCTATCAAAGTAATGCGCTTCTATTAACTACTGCTGCACTTCGCGGACTCGATACCGATGGCGCTTTATGGTACGAATGGGAAATAACCACCCAAGAAATGATCAAAGAAAAACATTGGTGGCCACAAGCGGAATGGTTAATTGGTATGATCAATGCTTTTGAATTAACCCAAGATGAAAAATATTTACAACTGGCCTATCAAAACTTTGAATTTATCCAAAACAAACTTGTAGATACCAAGCATGGAGAATGGATTTGGGGAATTTATAGTGATGGATCACCCATCAAAAAAGATAAAGTTGGCTTCTGGAAATGCCCGTACCACAATGTACGCGCATGTATCGAACTCATAAAAAGATTATAACTATGAAAAATAAATTGCTTTTAGGCTTTCTTTGTCTTAGCATCAGCGGAATGGCACAAAAAAACCTTGTCCAAAATGGTAGTTTTGAATCAGATTTTCAGGCTTGGAACGGAAATGTTGGCGCTTTAAATCCCTATGATGCTAAAAATGGTAAACAGAGCTGCAGTATTACGCAATTTGTTGGACAGGAATGGAAGGGTATTGATCAAACCATCAACCTTCCTAAAAATTGTGTGGCTATTGAATGTAGTGGATGGATAAAAAGTGACGGAATCGAACCTGGAGCTAATTCTTGGAATACCGGTAAAATGGATTTGGAAATCTTTAATGGAACGGCAAGCAATACGTTTGAATCCGTGGCTTCTGTTTTGCATACTACGCCTTGGACTTTGTATAAAAAAGTCATTGCACTTCCAGAAAAATGTACAAAAGTTCGACTCATGCTCGCATTAGGACAAGTAAATGGTACTATCTTATTTGATGACATCAAAATCCTTCCGCTTTCTCAAGAAGCCTATAATGCTATTGTAGCGCAAGAAAACGCAAAACGGTTACCCGAAGTGATTACTGATGAAGATGCAACCAAAATCATTGAATTTAAAAATGGTGACTTCGAATCGGGTGAACAACCTTGGCGTGGTGACTTTATACAAGAAACCAACCAACCTAAATCCGGAAAATATGCATGTCGCTTAACATCAAATACTCCTGTTTGGACTGGGATAGACCAAAATGCTGAAGTTCCAGCCAATGCCACCCAAATCACGATTTCAGCTTGGTTAAAATCCGATTCCATTGTTCAAGGTAAAAACACTTGGAATAACGGATTACTCAATGTAGAATTTACCGCTAACGGAACGACCAAAACGGGAGATGATCAAAGCGTGGTTTTTGTTACTGGTACAACCGATTGGACCTATTACACCAAAACATTTCCTTTGCCAAATGGGACCAAAAACTACCGTATCATGTTGGCACTCGGATTTGCAACGGGAACATTATTTGCGGATGATATCACTATTAGTTTTCAATAAAACAGCATGAAAAATCGATTTTCAATAGTTGCTATTCTACTCGCTAGTATAATTTTTTCTTGTTCAAAAGATCAAGGCACAACCATTACAACAACACCTTCACCCCAACCCAGTGTGATTACCCCACAAAATGTTCGGGATTACATGGTGGATCATAATGCGACTCCTGCTACTACAGCTTTGTTCTATCAATTGGTCAATCAATCGTCTGCAAAAAATTTGGTAGGTCAACACGAAGCGTTCAATAGTTTTTATGCCAATCAAACCGGACTTTCAGATTTAAAAAAAACAACGGGTAAAGATCCAGCTGTACTAGGTTTGGATTTTATGTTTATCACGGATAAAAACAATACGGGGCAAGCCGACAATTGGTATTATCAACAAGAATTGAAAAGTATTGCTGACGCCAAAGAAGCCTTCCAAAAAGGAATGCTGGTAACCTATTCTTGGCATTTGCGGGAACCTTATCTGGAAGAACAGTTTTATACCAATACGATGACCGACCAACAAAAAGCAACGGCTTTTAAAAGTCTTCTTCCCAACGGAATACACCACAACTGGTTCAAAGCCAAACTCGACAAACTGGCTAGTGTTTTTCAAACATTAGAAGTGAATGGAACACCTATTCCTGTTGTTTTTCGACCGTTTCATGAAATGGATGGCAGTTGGTTTTGGTGGGGACAGAACTATGCCACAGCCGAAGAATACAAAACCGTATTTCGATTTATTGTTACCTACTTAAGGGATGTAAAAAATATTCATAATGTACTGTATGCATTTGCTCCCGATGCCAGTTATACCCAAGCCAACGATTACTTAACCCGTTATCCAGGGGATGACTATGTAGATCTATTAGGCATGGATAACTATGCGGATTTTGCGGTACAGCAAGGGCAACAAGGCGCAGTTCGTGCCAATGAGAAATTGATTATGTTATCGAATTTAGCACAACAAAAAAATAAAATTGCAGCCCTCACGGAAACAGGATATCAAGTGAGTGCTACAAGCAGTCCGATTTCAAATTGGTTTTCAACCTATTTGTACTATGCGTTGAATGAATCTTCACCAAAGATTGCTTATGTCATGTTTTGGAACAATACCCAAAACGCCTATTATATCCCTACACCAGCATCGGGAAATACGGCTGACTTCTTACAGTTTACTACCAAAGCGCGTTGCATTTTACAACCGCAATTACCCCAATTGTATACCTTACCGAATTAATTATGTTGAGAAAAATTATAGGAATCGTTTGCTTAAGTTCGCTTCACTGGGGCTGGGCACAATCAAATTTTGTTACAATTGAAAACCAGCAGTTCGTGCGTAACCAAAAACCGTATCATTACATTGGTTCCAATTATTGGTATGGCGGACTTTTGGGTACCACTCCCGAAAATCAACAGCGTTTACGTCAAGAGTTGGATGAACTGAAGCGCATGGGTGTGACCAACTTACGCGTTATGGTAGGTGCAGAGGGTGGCGATCAAGATTATACCGTTACTCCTGCTTTGCAACCGCAAAAAGGGAAATACAACACCCAACTTTGGAGCAGTTTGGATTATTTATTGGCGGAGATGGAAAAACGCAATATGACCGCTATACTCTTCTTAACCAATAACTGGGAATGGTCGGGCGGACTAGCCAAATACTTGGAATGGAATGGTTATGGAGCCGTTCCAAATCCGAATATTCCTCCCCATACTTGGCCTGAGTTCATGTCATTTACCCAACAATTCCATCAGTGCCAACCATGCCAAGACGATTTGTTACAGCATGTACGTATCGTTATGCAACGTACCAATTCAATCACCAACCGAAAATACACGGAAGACCCTACCATTATGGCTTGGGAAGTGGCTAATGAACCTCGAGTTTTTTCACCTCAAAACGAAACTGCATTTACAACATGGTTACAAAAACTTCTGGAGGAAATGAATCGTTTGGCCCCAAATCAACTGATAACCACAGGTTCTGAAGGAATGGCGGGCAGTAATGATGACTTAGCCACCTTCGAGCGTACCCACAACAATCCGCTGATTGATTATTTAACGATACATATTTGGCCCAAAAACTGGGGATGGTACCAATTGAATGATGAAGCAAATTCCACTCAAGTAGCCATATCCAAAACATTGCAATACATAGACCAACATTTAGAAGTAGCCCAACGTTTACAAAAACCACTGGTGTTAGAAGAATTTGGTTTCCCAAGAAATGGCGAAGGTTTAGACACTGCTGCATCTACACAGTATCGGGACCAATATTACGAAGCCGTTTTTAAACGTTTGCAAGAGGCTGTTAAAAATAACGAACCTTTTGTCGCCTTAAATTTTTGGGGATATGGAGGATTAGCCAAGCAACATCCCGAACGGGGTAAATGGAATGCGGGCGATGACTTTACCACCGATCCACCACAAGAACCACAGGGTTTGAATTCTGTTTTTTCCAATGAAAAAAAGACACTACGACTGATTAAAAAATTTGCACTCCAATTTCAATAATCAAAAAGAGCGCTCTGTAAATTACATGAGCGCTCCTTTTTTTAAACAACAAAATGTATTATCGTAATTCAAATTGAACGGCTTTGACCTCTTGTGAATTAGTTCCAATAAACACATTGAAAAATCCGGGTTCTACATGGTATGTACCTTCATTATCATAAAACCCTAAAGAAGAATCGTTAAGTGTAAAGGTAACTGTTTTGGATGCCCCAGACTGTAATTCAATACGTTCAAATCCTTTGAGTTCTTTCACAGGACGAGATAAACTAGCAGCAATATCTTGCAGGTACAATTGTACAATTTCTACACCCGCTCGCGAACCTGTATTGGTGACGGTTACCTCCACTTCAATGGACTCCCCTTTAGAGTAAACATTCTTTTTCATCAAAGGCTTGGAATACGTAAATTGGGTATAACTCAATCCGAATCCAAACGGCCATTGTGGGGATTTATCCACATCACTGTAATGCGACCAAAATACGTTATTATCCGTATTGGCAGGACGACCGGTATTATGGTAGTTGTAATAAATCGGACATTGTCCAACATTTCTAGGAAAAGTCATCGGGAGCTTACCACTCGGATTATACTCTCCGTACAACACCGAAGCAATGGCATCACCCGAGGTCGTACCCAAATGCCAAGCCTCTACAATAGCAGGAATATGTTCGGCAGCCCAAGGTAAGGCCAATGGACGACCGTTTTGTAGCACCAAAACAATATTGGGATTAACCGCATAAACCGCTTCTAACAAGGCTTGTTGCACACCCGGTAAATCCAATTGGGTCCGACTTCTTCCCTCACCCGTTTGGAAACCGTGCTCTCCCAATACCATGACAACTATATCAGAATTTTGGGCTACTTGAATAGCTTCTACAAAGCCTGAAGTATCGGTAGTATTGAAAACCAATTCATCAATGAAGGTAGTTTTCCCAACCGTTAAATCGGCACCTTTGGCATATACCAAGGTATTTCCTTTATATCGCTGCATACCCGTTACAACCGACACAGCCGTATGATCGTCAGCGGCAATACGCCAACTTCCCAGCGGACTGTTGTCATCGGCGGCTAATGCCCCTATTAAAGCAATCTTTTTACCCGATTGAGGCAAAGGCAACAATTGATTTTCATTTTTTAATAGTACGATGGACTTCTTGGCCATGTCTAAAGCAATTGCTTTTTGTGCTGCGCTTCCCACCGTTTGCTTTTCCCTTTTAGGATCACAATACCGGTAAGGGTCATCAAACAAGCCCAATTCAAATTTCACACGAAGAATACGGCGTACTGCATCATCAATAAGGGATTCTTTGACTTTTCCATTGTTGACCAAACCTACTAATTCTTTCACATATAAATGGGACTCCATGTCCATATCAGCCCCAGCTGTGACTGCTTTTTGTGAAGCTTCTGCACCGTCTTGTGCAAAACCATGGTTCATCATTTCACGAATGGATGCCCAATCGGTAACGACAAATCCGTCAAATCCCCATTTGCCCTTTAAAAGAGAACGTTGTAAAAATGTACTCCCTGTTGCGGGAACACCATTTAAAATATTAAATGCATTCATAAATGTACGAACCCCTGCTTTTTGTGCGGCTTCAAAGGGAGGCAATACTGTATTGAATAAAGTAGCATTCCCCATATCAACCGTATTGTATTCTTTACCCGCTTCTACAAACCCATATCCTGCAAAATGCTTGGCACAGGCAGCTAATGTATTGGCTTTTGCTAAATCAGCTTTCGTTTCGCCTTGAAATCCTTTGACACGAGCTGTAGCGACACAGCTTCCTAGAAATGGGTCTTCCCCAGCTCCCTCCATGACGCGTCCCCAGCGGGCATCACGTGCAATATCGACATTGGGACCAAATGTCCAATTGATTCCTGAAGCAGAAGCTTCATCGGCAGCCATTTGCGCCGATCGTTTGATAGCTTCCATGTCCCAACTCGCTGCTTCTGCCAATGGAATGGGGCTAATGGTTTTATAGCCGTGTATCACATCAAATCCGATGATTAAAGGAATGCCCAAACGGGTTTCTTCTACAGCAATCTTTTGAACGGCGCGAACTTCCTTGGTTCCGCGTACCGTAAGCATGGATCCTACCCACCCTTTTTTGAGGTGTTCGTATTTGCGTTGGGCATCACCCGATTGTGGTGCGGGACCGGTAACTTCCCAAAACCCATTGTATTGGTTCATTTGCCCTACTTTTTCTTCGAGGGTCATTTGTTGTAAAAGGGCTTCGACTTTTTGGTCGATTGTAGCATTCGTATTCATTGATTTTTTATGTTGACCTTGTACTAAGCTTATACTGCACAGCACAAAAATTCCGATTGTATTTTTCATATTATTCTAAGCAAAATACAGAGGCAGGAAGTTGGGCCTTGTTAAACAATTGAGGGGTATGTGCCGTATGCCAGGCAAAGCGAACCCGTTGGGGTGCTTTCACTTGATTACTTTTCAAAAGGATTGTAGCTCCTTTGATTTGGGCTTTTGCGGGATAATATACCCCATCCGCTCCTGCGATTTCAAACTGAGTATCGTTGGGATTTTTAAAATAAAGTCCGTCTCCATGATCAAAGATAAGTTGGATAGCTGATGGTAGTATAGTTTTAGTGGCGATAAGAGGACCATTAACCTCTTCAATGAGTGTTTTGAACTGGTATTTTAAGGCACAATTAGCCAAACGAACCCCCACTGTTTTTTTATTTTTAGGGTGAATGTCATCGGCAGTGGCTAAATCAGTGATTACTACCATTTGAGAATTCGGAATTCGGAGTGCCTTGCGTTGTGAATCCCTGAGTATAGGATTCGAAAAATCCGTTTGTGTAGGCGTACCATACTGTGCGATTTGCACATAGTAAAATGGAAAATCTTGTTTCCATTGAGTTCGCCATGATTGCACCAATGCTTCCAAGGTTTGATCGTATACGGTTGAACCCACATTGGACTCCCCTTGGTACCATAGCATTCCGCTCAGCTTGTATTCTGCTAACCCATGAATCATAGCGTTGTAGGTTTTACCGGGTAAAACTGGACCGTATTCGTTGGGTTGTAATTTAGCGGCAGCTTGAACAAGAACAGGGTTTGAAGCGATAGTTGTTTCTGGAATCCAAACTTCTGCGGGTGTTCCACCCCAAGCTGAAACAATGAGTCCGATGGGAACATTGGGAAACTGGGATTGCAAACGTTGGGCAAAAAAATAAGCCACAGCACTGGAATAGCGCATTACTTCGGGAGAGCAGGATTGCCATTGCCCGTTTACAGTATTCTGAGGACTATCTGCGGTGCATTTGGCCACAGTAAAAAATCGTATGGTAGGATATTGGGCCTTTGCCACTTCTGCTTCTCCATTGTCAATACCCCATGCTGCGGTCATTTCCATATTGGACTGTCCGGAACACAACCACACTTCACCTATTAAAATATCGTGCAAAGTAACCTCAGTGTACCCTTTGAATTTCAAGGTAAAGGGTCCGCCTTCTTTGGAAGTTGGTATTACAATTTCCCAACGCGCTGTGTTGGGTGTAATGACGGTGTAGGTTTGATTTGCCCACTCAGGTGTAATTTCAATCTTTTCCTTGGGTGTGCCCCATCCCCAGATTTTCACATCTGAATTACGTTGCAAAACCATGCCGTCTGAGAATTGGGACGGAAGTACAATCGCAGAGGCCGATAAAGTATATAGTGTGAATATAAAAAGGCAGATTTTATTTTTCATGAATAATTTTTTGGAAAAAAGGGTACAATTGTTGGGCCATTTGTGCATGATCGGACACGCTGGGATGTCCGGTACACCCGTGCGCAAAAACCGTTTGAAATTGAAACAACTGAATGCGTTTGTGTTGCTTATCCTTTTTAAAATGTTTAAGGACTGCTTCTAAAGCTATATTCAGCGCTTCTTTTTGCGCTCCTGAAACCATGGGACTGTCCAAAATTACTATTTGCGTATTTGGATAGCGCTGGTAGATATTCTCTATGAAGGCAATATAATTCGCGGTGTAGGTTGACGCATTAAACGGTAAACGTTTTTTGACGCCATCTCCGTAGGATAAATCATTTGTACCCAAACAAATACTCACAATTTCAGGTGCAAGAGAAGTGTTGTAGGGAACTGCGTTATTTTTGTCCAAATACAAATTATTGTAGACCTCTGGCATAATGGGCTCGCTTTGGTGTTCGTCGTTCCAATTACGATACATACCAATCCCTGATACCGAACTCAGTACAAAATCACAGTTGAGTTTTCGGGCCAATTCGGGACCATAAGCAAAGTAGGCATTGTGTTGGTCAAAATACTGGCCTTGGTTACAAGGAACTCCAGAAGTATCACTTTGAGCCCCGCAGGTAATGGAATCGCCAATGAATTCAATGCGTTTACGCGTGGGTACTTGGGAAGGAATTAAATTGGTCGTCGTAGTTAAGTCGATCAAAATATTTCCACTGGAGGCCTCGGTCGCTTTGTATAAGGTTACACGATGCTTTCCTGATGTATTCGCTTCAACTGCGAAGGGCTGCGCTGCTCCCGCATTAATAGTAAATCGTCCCTGTACTTGATCATCAACGACGAGTGTAAAGTAATTGTGGTGTTCCCATTGATCAACACTTTGCAATTGAATTTGGGCAGCAGTCCCTTCAAAATCGAAAGTTACAGAGGCTGCAGCCCCAATGAGCAGGAATTGACGAGGGGCTTTTTGATCAATTCGCCCCATAAGATGTACATTAACAACCTCTGGGGAAGACTGCGCGAATGTCAGTCCCCCAAAAGTTGCAAACATGAATAGTATTCGTATTTTTTTCACAGGAAATTATTAAAATGGTAATTGTAAAAATAAAGGAAAGCTGTAATATGGACTAATACAAAACCATCATTATTTGATATAAAATTGAAAATGTTTCATGCGTTTCCTGAATACCTTGTAATGTTTTAAATGAGCTTCCTTTTTCATTTTATTTATTGAAGTTAAACTCACGATATCAATGGTTTAAAATGTTAAATTAACTAACAAAAATTAGGGTAAAGAGTTACAGCATTGTTTAATTTAAATCCTAATGAAAAATTAATCTACAACCGAGGGCAAAGCCGTTATTTTATGTAACTTTGTGACCCTTTAAAAAACGGAAACACATGATTTTACGAAATTATTTGCGCCTAGTGGTACTTACTCTAACCGTACTCTTTGCGGGTACCTCCTATGGGCAATGTTTTGAAATTGAGAGTATTTTAGTGGACGCTTGTTCCCCTACCAATCCCACCAACGAAGAAGGCTTTAATGAAATGGTGCGCTTCAAAGTGGGTCCGAACCCCTTAAATACCGCCAACTTAACAGTAACTTGGCCGAATAATGCATGGGGAGGCGTTATTCAAAATGCCACTACAGCTAATATTGTGGCTCAATTAAATGCCAGTATCGCTGCTGCAGGAAACTGTGGCCAAATTCTTCAGCCTACGGGTGGTGTACTGCCAGCGAATGCAACCGTTTTGCTTGTGACGAGTCAGAATGTGAATGTGACGTTTAATTCGTTTGCTACACTGACGACAACCGTGTACATGATCTTTCAAAATAATACGGCCAATATCGGTGGCCATTTTGCCAATTACAATACCATACCGGGTACGCGAACCTTGGTCATGTCGTTTGGCGGAACGTGTGCCGATACGGTTACTTACGAACGCAGTTTATTGATTAACAATACGGGCGGCTATGGCGGACCCTTGACCAGTCAAGATGGAGCTGCTGTTAACTTTACGCCAGCAGGTGTGCCAACTTATGTGAACAATGGTTGTTTGGCCCCTGTACAACCTTTTACCGTAAATGCGGGTACCACCCAAACCGCTTGTCGTGGTGCTTCGATTAACCTTACCGGTACAGCTCAAGGCCAACAATCGGTGCAGTGGACGGCACCTGGGGGAACATTTACCAACCCCAATAGTCTAAATACTTCCTATACTTTACCCACAACGGGAACTTCGGTTACGTTAACCTTGACGGCTACCAACATTTGTGGTCTAGCGATTACTTCTACAGTGACGATTAACTTTACTACTGTAACCGATCCAACGGTAACTACTCCTGTGAATTACTGTCAGAATGCGGTGGCGACGCCATTAGTAGCTACACCGAGTACTGGTGGAACACTAAACTGGTACGGTACCAATGCAACTGGTGGAACGGCTTCAGCAGTAGCTCCAACTCCTTCAACTGCTACCTTAGGCACGTTTACCTATTATGTGAGTCAGACGATTGCAGGATGTGAAAGCAACCGTGTGCCGATTGTAGTGAATATTGCCAATACCGGACCATCATTGAACTTATTCTGTGATATGGCGAGTCCGAATACCACACCAACTTCTATCAACTTTGATTTTAGTAATGTAGGGCAAACGAATTTTACCTATACCTATACCGTTGCCGGAGGTGCTCCTGTAACGGGTACTTGGGTAGCGCCATCCAACTATACGGTGACAGGATTGAGTCCGGGGACTTCGGTGACGTTCACTTTACAAGCGAATGGAGTGGCCTGTGTTTCTCCCATGACCGTGACGTGTAATACACCTTGTTCGACATTTACCAACCCGAACTTCCCTGCTATTGGTTCGATCTGTCAAGGCAGTGCTGTTCCTACATTAGCGACCACTTCTCCCAACGGAATTAGTGGAACTTGGAGTCCGGCTACTATAAACCCGAATGCCTCAGGGTCGTATACATTTACCCCTGATTCTGTTTTGTTTCCATGTGCGAATCCACAAACGTTGACTGTGACGATAACACCCCAAGTAACGCCAACCTTTACAGCGATTGGACCGTTGTGTGCAGGAACGTCTTTTACGTTGCCAACTACCTCCAATAACGGTATTCAGGGAACATGGGATCAAGCCCCTAATTTGTTTGCAACAACGACCTATACCTTTACCCCGATTAACAGTGCTTGTGCGACGAGTACGACATTAACGGTTGTGATCAATTCCACTGGAACGCCTATCTTTAGTCAAGGGAATCAAACTTTTTGTGAAGATTTTGTCGTAACACAACCTTTATTACCCACTACTTCGAATAACGGAATTACGGGTACTTGGTCACCTGCTTCGATACAAACGGGGACTACAGGTGTTACCACCTACACCTTTACCCCGACTACCGGTCAGTGTGCTAATCAATATTCGTTTACTATCACAGTAACACCTAATGTGACGCCTACCTTTACCCCTGTTGCTGCCGTATGTGCAGGCACAGCCTTGAGTCCGTTGCCGACTACATCCAACAACGGGATTACCGGTACATGGTCGCCTGCCTTAAACAACACGGCAACGACAACCTATACCTTTACGCCGAATGGTACTCAATGTGCGAATACTACCACCTTACAGATTGTCATTACCCCTAAGGTAACGCCAACTTTTACCCCTATCAGTGCGTTGTGTTCAGGAACGACCACTAATCCGTTACCTGCTACTTCAAACAATGGAATACTAGGAACATGGTCGCCTGCCTTTAACAATACCGCTACAACAACCTATACGTTTACACCAAGTGCGGGTCAGTGTGCCAATACGGCTACTTTATCCGTGCCGATTACTGCACCTGTTGTCCCAACGTTTACGCAAGTGGCGCCGATTTGTATTAACACGACCTTTCCTTCTTTACCGACGACCTCAAATAATGGCATAACGGGAACTTGGTCGCCTGCACCCAATAATACAGCTACTACAACGTATACATTTACACCCAATACCGGACAATGTGCGACCACAACAACCATGACGGTGAATGTGATTAACAATTCGATTGTACCCACGTTCAATATTACCGCGACTCGCTGTCCGGGCTTGCCTTCTCCATTACCCACCACTTCTTTGAATGGAATTACAGGTGTTTGGACGCCAGCCTACACTCCGAATGCGAGTAACAACTATACTTTTACTCCGAATGCGGGACAATGTGCTACAACTGTGACCCAAGCGATTACTATTGTGGCTGCTCCCGTGATTTCGACCCCAACACCCTATATCGTTTGTGATGACAACAATGACGGCGTGGCATGTACGTTTGATTTGATAACGAAGATTCCAGAGATTACGACCAATCCATCGGTACAGGTTACCTTCCACGTGACGAATACCGATGCGCAGACCGGTTCGAATCCGATACCGCTCACGCAATTGTTCTGTAATAACGATTACGACCAACAAACCATTTATATACGTGTGTTTGACCCAGCAGCGCCGAACTGTCCGTCCTTAACTACCCTATTGTTAATCGTGAATAAAAAACCAGTAGCGACGACTCCTTTGGATTACCATAAATGTGACGATAACACGGATGGTATTGCGGTGTTTAATTTGAATACGGTAGTAAACCCTCAAGTGTTGGGTAGTTTAGCCGCTTCTCAGCATACAGTGACTTATTATACCTCACAAGCGGATGCTTTGGTTCCTCAAAATGCCTTATCAGGAACGAATGCTTTTGCTTCAGCATCGACGACTTTGTGGATTCGTGTTCAAAATAATTCGACTGGTTGTTTTGATGTGGTATCGGTGAACTTGGTAGTTGACCCACTACCGCTGTTACCTGCTGTTGGCTACTTCTCGCAATATGAATTGTGTGAGACTACCGCTCCAGTGGGCTTTGAAATCTTTAATTTGAATTCGCAACTTCCAACGATATTAAACGGGCAAACAGGCATCCAAGTGACGTTTTATCCGACCTTGGCCAATGCCAATGCCAATACGGGTGCGATTGCGAATCCGGCGGCCTATCAAAACGGAGCGCCGTACAACCAAACTATTGGTATACGTTTAACCAATACCACGACGGGTTGTTTTGTAGTAACGACCATGGACTTGGTCGTGAATCCAAAGCCGAGTATTTTGGTACCGACTGCACCTTATACCGTGTGTGACGACAACCAAGACGGTGTGGGTCAGTTTGACTTAAGTACGTTGACCCCACAATTGCTTTCGGGATCGCCTACACTTTATACCATTACGTACCACATAACGCAGATTGATGCGCAGACACCGTTGAACCCTATCAATGTGTCGGTTCCTTTTGTGAACAACGATCCGTTTACGCAAATCATTTGGGTTCGCGCCGAAGACCCGACTACGGGTTGTGTGACTATTGCACCTATTACGTTACAAGTAAACATTGCACCTATCGAGCCGTTTAACTTACCAACGATAAATAACTGTGATGTGGATAGTAATCCTACAGATGGATGTACGACTTTTAACTTAGCGTCACAGACTCCTGCGGTCTTAGCCCAACAAACTACAGCAGCTAACAATTATACCGTAACCTATTACACTTCACAAGCCGATGCGTCAGCTTCACCAGCGGGTATCAACCCGATTGTGAATACGACCAACTATACCGCTTGTGGTACGACGACCATTTGGGTGCGTGTGGAGCACAAATCCTCGCATTGTTTTGCGGTGGGTTCGTTTGACTTGCAAGTGAACTTAGCAACTCCTGTGAGTTTGCCTACCTTGTATGCGTTATGTGATGATGATACTACACCGAATAATCAATTCACCACTTTTGATTTGGTGAGTTTTATTGGGGCTACCCCTGGTTTGACGGTTAACTACTATTTGAATGCGGCGCATACACTACCTATTAGTAATCCTAGTGCGTTTATCAACACAGTAGCGGCTAACCAAACGATTTTCTTGGTATTGACCAATGCAACGGGCTGTAAGAGTTATTCCACGTTGACGGTGAAAGTATTACCCATACCGACGCCGAATACCAACCCACCCGCTTTGGCAGCGAAGTGTGATGATACCAACCCTGGCGATGGGTATGAGATTTTTGACTTGACGGTGAATGCCGCTTATATCTTAAACGGGCAAGCCAATGTGAGTTTGCATTACTATCCGAGTTATAACGATGCGGTGGCAAATACCAATGAGATTCTTACCCCAACGACGGCCAACGTGAATCAGAACGTATGGATTCGTGTGGAGAGCAACTTGAACATTGACTCGTTCAACGAACACTGTTATGTACTGGTTGAACAAGCCTTAACGGTGAATCCGTTGCCGACCTTGGTACAGCCTGTGGCCGATTACCAAGAATGTGACGACGATACCGATAACATCACCGCATTTAACTTAACAGCATGGGGTCAGGCCAACTTGCTTACGGGGAATGCATTGCCGCTGAGCAACTACAGCTTGAGTTTCTACGAAGATGCGGCACATACGGTATTGATTCCGAATCCAAGTAATTATTTAAACACCAGTTCGCCACAGCAATTGTGGGTGATTGCTACCAACACGACTACAGGTTGTCGCTCGGTAGTGGGTACATTCAACATCTTGGTGAATCCAAAACCATTGGCTACAGCACCGGGTCCATTCGACACGTGTGATAACGACGGAACGAATGATGGACAATTCAACTTGGATTTGAGTCAGTATGTAACGACGATTTTAACGGGACAGTCGGCAACCGACTTTACGGTAACTTTCTACAACACCCAATTGGATGCAGAGAATGAGACCAATGCCATTGCTGATTTAGTGAATTATATGGCCTATACCCATGCTATTTGGATTCGGGTAGAGGACAACTTGACGGGTTGTGCGCGTTTGGTTTCTTTTAATGCAACCGTTGCGCCGTTACCCGAGCCTGTGATTGAAACAGCCAATAACTCCCATGTGATTTGTGTGGACTTCCTTACGGATCAAGTGGTGCGTCCGTTGTTGTTGACCGCGAGCAACCTAATCCCAGGAACGTTTACCTACGAGTGGTATGAGGCATCCAACCCGACTACTGTCATTGGAACGGGATCGACCTATTTGGTAGACACTGCGGCTACGGGTGGAGCTACACGCACTTACACGGTAGTGATGACCAGCACGAATCCGACGCTACCTTGTAACCAAGCTTCGGCGAGCTTTGATGTGATACAATCGGGTCAAGCTGTGGTACCTGCAGGTACGGTAGGTTATGTGGTGACCAATGCCTTCTCCGACTTACAAACCATTACGGTGAATGTAGACGGTCATGGAACGTATGCGTACAGCTTAGACGACGGTCCGAGACAAACCTCGAATGTGTTTGAAAACGTACCGCTAGGAGAACACACCATCACAGTTTGGGATACCGAAGGAGGCATGGACAACAGTTGTGATCCGTTGGTAATTTCTGGCGTATCGATTATCGATTATCCGCATTACTTCACTCCGAATGGAGACGGTATTCACGATACGTGGAATATAGTAGGCTTACAAAACCAAGTGGATGCGAAGATTTACATCTTTGACCGTATGGGTAAATTGATTAAGCAAATCAGTCCAGCTTCACTAGGTTGGGACGGTACGTATAATGGGTACTTGATGCCGGGAACGGATTATTGGTTTAAGGTGGAGTATACTGAAGGAACTGAGAGGAAAGAGTTTAAGGCGCACTTTTCGTTGAAAAGATAGACTTTAGACTTTAGACGTTGGACATTAGACGTTAGACGTTAGACGTTAGACTTTAGACTTTAGACGTTAGACTTTAGACTTTAGACTTTAGACTTTAGACTTTAGACTTTAGACGTTAGACTTTAGATATGGAAGCTGCTCGTAAAAGGGCGGCTTTTTTTATTATTATAAATTTTATATTTTAAATTATAAATTATTGGTTTTGGAGCACAAGGTAACACTAGGTTTACACGATGTTACACAAGGTGTTGCCATGAACTCGCACCCACTCTTTTTTCTTGCTTCTTTCTTCTAAAAAATCCAAACTTCATCACTAGGAGAAAAACCGATTTGGGGATAGGAATAATACTTTGAAATTGGGTAGGAAGTCCTAGGGATTTATTGATTGGGAACTGTGATATTTGTACTAACAAAAACACGCATTACGAGATTCTCGATTTTCATAGTCGTAAATCGTGTTTGGCAAGACGAGGAAAAGGAAGCGGAAGCTTCCTTTTTTTTTGTTTCAGGTTTCAAGTTTCAGGTTGAAGGTTGAACTTTGTAAGTTGAAGTATTGTTTTTGAATCAAATATCTTACCAACTGTATGGGATTTCTCCTGGCGTCGAAATGACAAACTGGATGGGGAAAGGATGAATTGGTTTAAAAGTGGAAAGAGAAGGTTAAGTCGCAGTTGCTTGCGCAGTCACAGTCGCAGTCACAGTTTTCAGTGGGAGTTGTTTAAATTGCAGTATTGTTTTTGAATCAAATATCTTACCAACTGTATGGGATTTCTCCTGGCGTCGAAATGACAAACTGGATGGGGAAAGGATGAATTGGTTTAAAAGTGGAAAGAGAAGGTTAAGTCGCAGTCGCAGTCGCAGTTTTCAGTTGGAGTTGTTTAAATTGAAGTATTGTTTTTGAATCAAATATCTTACCAACTGTATGGGATTTCTCCTGGCGTCGAAATGACAAACTGGATGGAGTATTTTTTGCTAGCAAAAAAACATTTATGCGCAATCTTGTCATTTCGACGTAAGGAGAAATCCCATCCCAATTTTCACGTAATGAGTTTCAGGTTTCAGGTTTAAGGTTTCAAGTTGATTCCAAGTAAGTTCATGTTTGGGAATTCTCAGAAGCTTAGTGACTTAGCGTCTTAGTAGCTAGGAAAAGGTTTCAAGTTTCAGGTTTAAGGTTTCAAGTTGATTCCGTGTGATTTCACGTTTTTTTTAATTACTCATTAGCTTAGTGGCTTTGTGCATTTATGATGCAATAAAAAAACCCGATAACAGGGGAGCTATCGGGTTTGGGGTGGTTACAGCACTTCTAGAATGTTTAGCGAGCTGTATTCCTCATTTTTGAGGGGATAGAAGACGCCGTTGATTTCTTGACTGAAGGTGATCAACAGGAGGTAAAAGACAATTCCTGTTCCGACGGGCATTGCTGTGGGGGTCAAGGTGACATCGGTGGGGACCATTGATTCCAAAGGACGGGATTCGACGTTGCTGTAGGTCAATTGGTGTTCTTCAGTCACAAAGTCAAGATTCAGCACAGCCGTTTGAAAATTGATGTGCGAGGCTCCTCTGGGTGCTAGAATGTTTTCCTCAGTGATCAAATCGGTAATGGTTACCACCCCTGTCGCATTATCCAATTGAATTGGGATAAATACTATTTCGGATAACTGCCCCGTTTCGTTGAAATCAAATCCTTTTAAGATTGCTTTTCCCTCTGGGGTTTGAAGACCATTGGCTACCAATCGTTGTCCTCTTACGGATACGGTATCCAACTTTTTGATTTGTGTAAGATGCGTCATCAATCGGTTGTTCAATTTGTTGTTCTTTGCTTTGAATAACAAACTCCCTACGGATTTGCGCAACAATCCGGCTGCATTCATACTTAATCCGAACTCGGACATGTTTTCACGGGTACGTTTAAAACTGGGATCGTTTTTGATGCGCTCTCCTGTCATTGATGAACGACGACGTACAAAATTTTTCCCGTCTCTTTTGTAAAAGGTCAAGTTGTCTACTGACCCTTCGATGCTGATAATGCTGCTACTTTTAGCCATTTTTAAAAAAAATTAGTTAAACAATAATTTTAAAGTCGAGACAAAGAAATCACGATATAAAACACTGTGCAACAGAACACTACCGTCTGTGCCGTTTTTGCCAATTCGTATTCCTTTTGCCCATTTTTGCCGTTTTTGCCTAACTTAAAAAAGGGGTTGGGTACGGTTATCCTAAAGGTATAGTAACCTTTACCTAAAGGTATATATTAGGTAACCACGGGGATGATACGGGAATGATGCGGGGATGATGCGGAGTTAGTACGGGGTTAGAGAGGATGGTTTCAGGTTTCAAGTTTCAGGTTTCAAGTTAGCGCTGTTGCAGTTGACGTATTGTTTTTGAATCAAGTTTAGACAATACTAGATTGTCAATCGCATAAACTATGAATACTATGTTACTATGTGGTTGTTAAATTTTTACCACAGTTGCTTGCGCAGTTTACAGTCGCAGTCGCAGTTTGCAGTGGGGGTTGTTTGAATTGAAGTATTGTTTTTGAATCAAGTAAATTAACCAGACTAACAGTATTTAAGGATTATTTTCAAAGTATCAAGTCTGTATGCTAAAGTAATTTTTACTTTTTGTCTTGACACAAAAAGTAACCAAAAAGTCAAGGCAATTTCAGTATACAGTCGCAGTCGCAGTTTTCAGTTGGAGTTGTTTAAATTGAAGTATTGTTTTTGAATCAAATATCTTACCAACTGTATGGGATTTCTCCTGGCGTCGAAATGACAAACTGGATGGGGAAAGGATGAATTGGTTTAAAAGTGGAAAGAGAAGGTTAAGTCGCAGTTGCTAGCGCAGTTTACAGTCACAGTCGCAGTTTGCAGTGGGGGTTGTTTGAATTGAAGTATTGTTTTTGAATCAAATATCTTACCAACTGTATGGGATTTCTCCTTACGTCGAAATGACAAACTGGATGGGGTATTTTTTTGCTAGCAAAAAAACATTTATGCGCAATCTTGTCATTTCGACGTAAGGAGAAATCCCATCCCAATTTTCACGTAATGAAGGTTTCAGGTTTCAAGTTTCAGGTTTCAAGTTAGCGCTGTTGCAGTTGACGTATTGTTTTTGAAACAAGTATGGACAATACTAGATTGTCAATCGCATAAACTATGAATACTATGTTACTATGTGGTAGTTTAAATTTTTACCACAGTTGCTTGCACAGTTTACAGTCGCAGTCAAAGTCGCAGTCGCAGTTTTCAGTGGGTAATGGTTGGGTTTAGGTATGGTTACTTTACTGAGGTTGTGCGCTTTACTGATGGATATGTTAAAAATTTGGCACGGGATTTGTTGGAGGCATTTTAACCTAAAAAAATTATTCGCCAATTTTATGAGCACAACTTTTACGCTTTGCTAATGCCATGTTACGCATTTGCATTTATCCGAAAGACGTCGTGATTTTGACAGGGAAATCCGAACGTTATGGCCGAGAGATTATTTCACGAATCAAGAAGGCCGAAATGAAAGAAAAACGGCAACCTGTAACCGTTGAAGAATTTTGTAATTATATGCGCCTGGATTCCCAACAGGTATTGCGGTTGTTGAATGATCGAAGGTGACTTTTGCAGTACTCAGTCGCAGTCGCAGTTTGCAGTTTGAGTTGGTTGGGTTGGAGTATCGATTTTGATTCATGTATGTTAACTACATTATGAAAGTTTCAAGTTTCAAGTTTCAGGTTTAAGGTTTAAGATTGGACGCCTTGTGAGTTCACGTTTTTAATTACTCAGGAGCTTAGGGGCTTAGTAGCTTTTCAATACTGTACATGTTGAAGTAACTACTTTTAATTGGCTTTTTACTTTTTGTCTTGACACAAAAAGTAACCAAAAAGTCAAGGCAATTTCAGTATACAGTCGCAGTCGCAGTTTGCAGTTGCTTGCGCAGTCACAGTCGCAGTCGCAGTCGCAGTCGCAGTCGCAGTTTGCAGTGGGGGTTATTTGAATTGAAGTATTGTTTTTTTGAATCAAGTAAATTAACCTGACTAACAGTATTTAAGGATCATTCTCATAGTTTCAAGTCTGTATGCTAAAGTAATTTTTACTTTTTGTCTTGACACAAAAAGTAACCAAAAAGTCAAGGCTTAATACAAAAAAGCTACTTTTCTACGGGTTGTCGCTCGTCCGCAACCCGAGTCGCTAATCGCTATGTGGGTTGCTCCTAGCGCTCCAACCCTTGAAAAGATACGCTTTTTTCTATTAGGCCGGGGGCTTTCTAAGAACGTATGTGCTGAATTACGGGAAATTGGTTTTGTTTCAAGTTTCAGGTTAAAGTTTCAAGTTGGTACTTTGTAAGTTGAAGTATTGTTTTTTTAATCATGTTTCTAGCCTACTGTATGGGATTTCTCCTGCGTCGAAATGACAAACTGGATGGGGAAAGGATGAATTGGTTTAAAAGTGGAAAGAGAAGGTTAAGTCGCAGTTGCTTGCGCAGTCGCAGTCGCAGTCGCAGTTTTCAGTTGGAGTTGTTTAAATTGAAGTATTGTTTTTGAATCAAATATCTTACCAACTGTATGGGATTTCTCCTGGCGTCGAAATGACAAACTGGATGGGGAAAGGATGAATTGGTTTAAAAGTGGAAAGAGAAGGTTAAGTCGCAGTCGCAGTCGCAGTTTTCAGTTGGAGTTGTTTAAATTGAAGTATTGTTTTTGAATCAAATATCTTACCAACTGTATGGGATTTCTCCTGCGTCGAAATGACAAACTGGATGGGGAAAGGATGAATTGGTTTAAAAGTGAAAAGGGTTAAACTTACCATGAATGTTCACGATTTGAATTACTCAGGAGCTTTGTGCCTTTGTGTCTTTGTGGCAAACCCAAAAAATAGGAAAAATACTTTCATCTTGGGGGTAAAATCCTAGGGGGAAATTGAAAATTATAGTCGAATATTGTAATCGGTAGGCGCTTGTGGATGAAGTGGTTAGGCTAATTTCTTATTTACACCTGCTGTGCCTTCTTGATTCGTGAATTGGATTACTGCCCTCCTCTACCTCTACTTTATGGCTACTGCCTGCTTGGTTTAATTTGTAATCACTAAACCCTAATACAATGACTACTTTATCACGCCTTGTCTTTCTTGCGGCTTTCCTGTTGGGAATGCTCTTGCATGGACAAACTCCGGAAAAAACAACTACTTCCGCTCCTCCAACTCTTTCTAAGTCGGATGCCAAAGCGGCTCAAAAGGAGAAAGAAGCCCAACAACAGCAAGAATTGTTGAAAAAACGTGCGGCTGCGATGGCGGAAATGCTTACCACTGAATTGAATGGTATCAATGACCGTATCAAGGAAGTGAGTACCGCACTCAGCAGCAGTTCGCTGACTGACACGTATTTGATTCGGAATTATACCGAACTGGTGCAACAATTGACCAAACGCAAAAATGAATTGGTGCGAAAGATTGAAAAATTGAAAACGAATCCTGAAGAAACGGACCTCAACGAGAATGAAAAAATCAATAAGATAAGTCCGAATGAAGCGCGGTATACGTTTTTGAATGCCGTAAATTTTGACTTTAACGACAACAAAACCAACTATGTAGGGCATTTTAATATTTACTATCCGAGTGTGGGGAAAAATCGTTGGGGTGTAAATGTGGGTATTTTGAAAGTGAATTACCAAACCCGCGATAGCCTTATCAATTATGCCACTCAAAATGTGTTGCAACACCCCTTGGATGTTCCCGATAACGATGGGGAGACGTATTTCCAAATGTACAATCGCTATGCAACGACGACGCAAGTGACGGCTACGAGTTTTTATGCACAATTGCTGTATAAGTTGAATAAATTGGGTACGGCTACTATTTATTTGCATGCGCATGCCGAACTCTTGTATACGCAGTATAGGGTCAACACCTATTTGAAAACTCTCCAGCAGGATACGATTACTATTGGATCGGCACAGCCGGCACCCGACCCGAGTAGTTTGGTGCAGCGCTTGGATACGGTTTCGTCTAAAACCATTCATTTGGCGAGTCCGCACTTGGGTGTGGGGACCACGATTGACTTTAACTTCAAAGATGATTGTACTTTGTTTTTACAACCCACTGTTGGGGTCGCGCTGAATTATGTAAATCGGTTTCCGACGCAAGATGCGGATGGCAATTATACCCTACAAACCTACTCCAAAGCACAGGGATTCTTCATGGTGCGGACGTATTTTCAATACAATACATCGACTGCTACACAAATCATTTTGGGTACGGATATCCGGGGGATGTTGCCGGATCAACAGCCTTACTTTGCTGCCTATGTGGGGTTGAATGTGGGTATTGATAAGTTGTTTAAATAACACTTTTTAACTTTTAAATTTATAAAAATCAAACCTTTTCCATTATGCGAAATCATACTGTTAATTATCTTGTTTTGCGCCAGTTTATTGGCTCTTTAGGAATTTTACTTCCTTTCCTTTTGGTTTTTGGAAATCGATGCTTTAATGCGGCATGGGTACAACCGTCTATTAGTCATTATTACTACAGTCATATGCATTTTTTGTTTGTGGGTGTTTTGTGTTTGATCGCTGGTTTTTTAATTACCTATCGGGGTATGGAATCCTTTGATAATCGGGTATCCAATATTGCTGGTATTTGTGCTTTAGGTGTGGCTGTATTCCCTACTGGTTTTGAGGGATTTATTTCAGAAGACACTTGTTATCTGACCTTACATGCTTGGCCTTCTTATTTTAGCTATTTGCATTATGGAAGTGCGGTCTGCTTGTTTGTTTGTTTTGCCTTGTTCTGTTTTAAAATTTTCACTTTGGACGATAACAACCGAAGCAATTCACAATTTGAAGCTAAAAAATTACGCCGTAATCGATTTTATCGCTTGTGTGGTTGGGGGATTGTACTCAGCATGGCGGCGATTGGAGGTGTTACGCTTTACAATCACCTGAATGATTCGAATGTATTTCCTAAAGCCACTTTTTATTTTGAAACCACCAGTTTGTTGTTCTTTGGGAATTCTTGGTTACTGAAGGGTTCGTTGGACTGGCCGCAATCTAAATTTTATTTAAAACGTTTAATGGCCCAACCGTTTCGTTAATATTCACGCTAAACCCTAACCTTATGAAAATTGTAAACAATCGCTTAGTAGCCGAGGCTACCACTGAGAAAATCAGTCAGTACCAGAGTCCGAATAAAGGAGGCCTCATTGTGCCCGAGTATTTAATCATTCATTATACGGCGGGGCGCAGTGCGGAGAGTTCCGTCGCCACCTTCATGAATCCTGCCGAGAAAAAGTCGGCCCATCTTGTTATTGGTCGGGACGGATCGATTCATCAAATGATGGATTTCACCCGCAAGGCTTGGCATGCTGGGGTGAGTCACTGGGGGGCTTTGGACGGACTCAATTCCTACTCTATTGGAATTGAATTGGACAATCCGGGGAAGCTCACGAAGGTAAACGGAAAGTATGTCGCCTGGTTTGGCAAGGCCTATCCTGAGAGTGATGTGCTGGAAGCCCAACATAAGAACCAAACTCACAAGGCGTTTTGGCATACGTATACCGAAGCGCAATTGGAAGCTTGTATTGCGGTGTCGAAAGTTTTGGTCAAAAAGTACGGCCTGAAAGACATCTTGGGTCATGATGACATTGCCCCCGATCGCAAGGAAGATCCGGGACCTGCTTTTCCAATGGCTTCGTTTAAAGCCCATGTGATGGGTCGTGATGACCTGGCTTTGCCTATGTATGAGGTTGTGAAATCGTTAGTTAACGTACGTAAGGGTCCGGGACTTGATTATGAAGTGATTACCCAACTTCAAAAAGGGGCCACGGTGACCTTTTTGGATGCCCAAAACGGATGGTTTAAAGTGCAGCTCAACGGCGATCATCCGGAAGGATTGGGTTGGATTCACAATACTTTGATTGCTAAAAAACAACTTTAACCCTACCCCTCTTTTTACATGAAAACCGGTATTTATATTAACGGACTTGGGCAATCGGTGGCGGATGAAAGTTGCCACAGTTATACCCAGCGTTTTGCGGAGGAGTTGAATCAGCATGATGATTTTTACGATTATTTAGTGCACATGGAAAAGGTCGAGTATTTGCCTACACGACAGAGTAACGTGAGTATCATTATGCAGCGGAATCGGCAAACGGGGTTATCGACGCCGTATTACAAGATGTATGAGTTCAAGTACAATGATTTGTTGATTGGCAATTATACTTCCAAGAACTTATTGCAGAAAAATTGGTCGTTGTTGAGTGTGGTGTTGTCTAAATTCCCGCTGATGGTATGGCGTATTTTTAAACCGACCAAGCAGTATACCTCAACGCTACAAACTTTGTATGTCTTCTTTTTGTTTTTGCTGATTGCTTGTTCGATCGTTTTGATGATCCCTAGTGCGGCGGGTATCTTATTGTCGGATGAATTTGTACAAAAAAGCGAGTGGTTGGCTCACTTGAAGAATTCGATGTTGGACGAGCATTCCTTTTACATTCGGGCCTCGAAGTTTTTTGTACCGTTTACGACTTTGATCCTGTTGTTGGTTCCGAAGGCTAAGTTGATGGTCACTCAGATTTCGGCTGAGTTTGTGAGTACCCATTTGTATTTGCAGTTTGCGCAACGCAAGGGAGAGATTGTGGGTTATATGCGGCATTTGTACGAGCACATTGTTTCGGCCGACCCGGAGGCGAAGATTTGTATCCATGCCTACAGTTTTGGGACTATAGTTGCGTTGGATGTATTGTATCCGTTCAAGCAAGAGCCCACGGGCAATGTACTTAATTATACGGTAGGTTTGGTGACGATTGCTACGCCGTATGATTTCATCAATACGTACTACCCCAATTATTATCTGCATCGGGGGATAGCCATTGAGAAGCCGGGCTATGCCTGGATCAATGTGTATTCGACCCATGATGTCTTGTCGAGTAATTTCCGGTACGGGGCTGAAGCGGGCGTGGCCGAATACGGGGTATTGCAGGACAGTCGCCCGCCTCATAATGTTAACTACGAAGTGATCCAAACCGACCAAATGGGGGTGTTTAATTATTTGCTCTTAAGCAATTTGAAAGTCCACGGCATGTACTGGCCCGACGATGTGTACGGGTCGAGTTGTGTGGGGATGTTGTATATTAAGATGAAGGAATTGGGGATGTTGTAGACTTGCCCTTTGAAAAAAATAACTAACTAGGAAAAAAACCTCCTCTTCACTAGGAAAAACCCTAGCGATTAGTTGAATGGAAAGTGGTACACTTGCAATGGGTTAGTTATACATAGCAAAAAAAGGGTAAATGCGGAAATCCGTAAATTACCTGTACGAAAACCTTGTATTTTTAAATCCCCAATTGGTTTGACTAGTTGGGGATTTTTTGGTAAGTTTGAGGAAACGAAGTGACATGGATAAATATCAACAAGTAGTAAAAGCACTCCTACAATTTAGAGATGATCGGGATTGGGAACAATTTCATGATTCTAAAAATTTGGCCTTGGCGATTTCTATTGAAGCCGCAGAATTGAATGAGTTGTTTTTATGGAAAAATGACAGCAATAGTGAGGATGTGAAGTTGGAGAAGTTGAAGGAGGAATTGGCTGATATTTTGTCGTTTTCGTTACTCCTAGCCGAAAAACACCAACTGAATATCTTTGATATCGTGCTGGAAAAAATCCAAAAAAACAATGAGAAATACCCGGTTGAAAAAGCTAAGGGTACCGCCAAAAAATATGATGAATTATGATGAACGACACCGTTAAGGTTGACATTCTACGCTTTGATTTTACGCCTAATTTAATTCGTGAACCCGAATTGGAAAACGTACACTATGCCAAAGACTTATGGCCTGTGGTGTATATTCTCTCCGATGGTAGAATCAAAGAAGCCTATATTGGAGAAACTACCGATACGTTTAGTCGTATGGCAGCACATCTCAAAAACTCCGATAAAAGTAAATTATCCGAAGTTCACATCGTAACGAGCAATACCTTTAATAAATCGGCAACCCTAGACATTGAATCGAATTTAATTCGCTACTTCTCTGGGGATGGTAAATACCGTTTGCTAAATGGCAATGTAGGTCTCGCCAATCACAACTATTACCAAAAACCACAGTACTGGGAAATATTTCGAAACATCTGGGATCAATTACGTGCTAAAGGAATTGCACAACATTCTTTGGAGCACATTGACAACTCCGACTTATTCAAATATTCCCCTTATAAATCCTTATCCTTAGACCAACGCAGGAGTTTGATGCTCATCATGCAGCATTTGCTGAATGACACTACACATAATATTGTGATGGAAGGTGGCGCAGGAACGGGCAAAAGTATCATGGCGGTGTTCTTGATTAAATTGATTTGTACGGATAATGATGATTTCAACTTTAAAGAATTTGGCGAAGAAGAGCAACAATTCTTGGACTTGATTGTTCGTTTAAAAGTGAAATACCGCAATCCCAAAGTGGCTTTAGTGGTGCCGATGGGTTCCTTTCGTAAAACTCTTCAGAAGGTATTTAAAAATATCAAAGGTTTACATCCTAAAATGGTAATTGGACCGTCGGATGTATTTAAAGAAGATTATGATATACTTCTTGTGGATGAATCCCATCGATTACGCCGTAGGGTGAATCTGGGACCGTATTTTAAAGTATTCGATGAGGTTTGTACAGAATTAGGTTTGGATAAAACGGAAACCCATGAATTGGATTGGATGCAACGCACCCGAGCCAAGTGTATCTATTTTTATGATGAAAACCAATCCATCAAACCTTCGGATGTTCCTCAAGAAGCGTTTACTGAAATGAAACAACTGCCCAGTACAGTTATTGAACCCTTGCGTTCTCAGTTTCGTGTTAACGGCGGTAATGGCTATGTGGATTACATACGGGAATTGTTGGACAGTTCGATACCTGTAGGCACACCTAAGTACGCTTCCAAGGATTATGAATTTGTCTTATTTGATTCCATTGCTTCTTTTATAGAAGAATTGCAATTGCGGGAACAAGAACATGGTTTATCGCGGATGATTGCGGGCTATTCTTGGGAGTGGATTTCCAAAAACGATTCTTCGCTTTTTGATATTACCATAGAAAACACAAAATTACAATGGAACCGCACGAATATTGATTGGATCAATACCGAAAACGCGCTGTATGAGGTGGGTTGTATCCACACCACCCAAGGCTATGATTTGAACTATGCGGGCATCATCTTCGGGCATGAAATCACGTATAACTTCGACACCCAACAAATTGAAATTATCGCCAACAACTACAAAGATAAAGCGGGTAAGAATACGATTCGCGATGAAGAAGTGTTACGAAACTACATTCTCAATATATACAAAACCATTTTGTTGCGCGGGATCAAAGGCACCTATGTGTATGCGTGTGACCCCAACTTACGGAAATACTTAGCGCAACATATTGCTACCCATCAACAGGAAGTTCCCTCCTATCATTTTACGGCGGAGGAAGAAGTGATTCCTTTTGGAAATGCCATACCGCTTTATGATTTGGAGGCCGCAGCAGGCGGATTTAGCGATACACAACAACCCGAAGTATTGGAATGGATTAAACTCCCACCCCACTTAACGGTGGCAGAGGATTTGTTTGCCTGTAAAGTAGTGGGCGAATCCATGAACAAGATTATCCCCAACGGCTCCATCGCTTTATTCCGGAAATACCACTACGGTTCGCGGAACGGTAAAATTGTACTGGTCCAATCGAGCGATATCCAAGACCCTGAGTCGGGAGCGAGTTATACCGTGAAAGAATATGAAAGTAAAAAAATAATGGGCGAAGACAACTGGCAACACGAGACCATTCTCTTAAAACCCAAGTCGTTTGACGCTCACTTTACCCCTATCCTACTTCAAAAAGACAGCTTACAAGATTTCAAAGTGATTGGGGTGTTTGAGGGGGTGATAAATTAGGAAAGGATGAATTTTAATAACGATACAGAAAAATATATCTACCATCTAGGTAAGTTGAATAGAGCGTTCCATAAAAGTTTTGGATTTGCTCCGCACAAGCCTATATTGCTATTATCGCTATTTGAATTAATTCGTAAAGGTGATATTAGTAATAATAAAATTTTCATTACACCAGAACTAGTAATTACCTTCAAAGACAATTGGAAAAAACTAGTCCATTCTGGGCATACAGAAAATTTTGCATTACCATTTTTTCATTTACGTTCTGAACCCTTTTGGCATTTAAAAAGTAAAACCCAATTTGAAAATTTCATCACAAATTCAAAAAGCATTAAGAGTTTTAAAAGCCTAACTGAAAACATACTGTATGCTGAAATTGACCTCAGTTTCTTTCAGTTATTACAAAATACAAATGACAATGTTTATTTTACCAATTACCTTTTAGATAAATATTTTCCAGAGACAAAGCAACAATACAATGCTGAAACACCATCCTTGTATATTGAAATAGAACAACAAATTCTAAATGAATCAACTGAAGTCTACGTTCATCAAATCAAAGAATTGGAATCTAAACTCGAAGAAACCAATTTTCAAGAAGAGTTATTTGTGAGAGGCGGTATTTTTAAAAAGAAAGTCCCTGAAATATACAATCACACTTGTTGTATTTCAGGTCTTAAGATTGAGACAACTACAGACCGTACCATTCAAATGATTGATGCGTGCCATATTGTACCTTTCAGTATATCAAGAGATGATACACTACCCAATGGAATATCATTATGTCCGAACCTACATCGTGCATTTGATCGAGGATTAATTACTATCAATAAAGATTTTGTTGTTCGTGTATCCCCAATCGTCAAAGAAAATGAATCCACTTACTCAATTCGACAATTTGATGGAAAACCAATACAATTACCCCAATCTGAAAAGTGGTATCCTTCTATTGAAGCGTTGAAATGGCATAATGGAGAGGTGTTTAAATTATAGATTGTTGTGAATTAAAGTTGCTTATAAATTCATTTTTATGAAAATCTACTTTCTAATCATCATTGGTATACTGATTGGATTTTTTTGGGTTTACTCAAATTTTAAATCCAAGAAAAAATACCAAGATGGCTTATATTTAACAAATTTGGAGCAAATAAACTTGTTCTTTCAACAAATCGAACAATTAAATGACTATGTCACTTGGGTAGAACGGGATCGAATTAAAGCGGAGTTCACTGAGGTTGGTAAGTATTTTAAAAACAAATCCAACTATTACAAAGAAGAAACGCGTGTAGCACAGTTTAATACAATCTATCAGGAATTTGATTCCTTTATTGCCACTTACAATCAAAAGTATATACAAACCCAAAAAGAACTACTGGAAGAGTACTTTGATAACATCGAAGGCAGAAAACTCGATGAACAGCAGCGTACGGCTGTGATTACGGATGAGTATTCTAACTTAATTATTGCGGGTGCAGGTTCGGGAAAAACACTCACCATCATGGGTAAAGTAAAATATCTTGTAGAACAGAAAAAGGTTAAACCTGAGAATATTTTACTCTTATCGTTTACCAAAAAAACCGTTGACGAATTAAATGAGCGATTGAAAAATTTAGGTTTGGGTGTAAAAGCCACTACGTTTCATAAATTAGGCTATGACACGATAAAACAACATCAAACTACAATACCAGCCATTACAAACGAAAATACGCTTGATCGAGTAATCAAATCGTATCTAAATGAGGAAATTTTTAATCAAGATGATGCTTTAAAAGCCTACATCGAATATGTGGCTTGCTATATGAATATTCCTGAAGCCGATGAAAATTATGAATCATTGGGCGAAAAAATCGATACTGAAAAAGGGATTGATTTTCAGACCTTGAAAGATAAGTGTGAGCCCACCCCATTGAACAAAGTTGCCAAAGCATCCTTGGATACTATGCAAGGTGAGAAGGTTAAAAGTGTGGAAGAATTGACCATTGCCAACTTCCTCTATCTAAACGGAATAGACTATGCCTATGAAAAGCCCTATCCATTTGGTGATGGAATGTATCGTCCTGATTTTTATCTGAGTGAGTATGATATTTATTTGGAACATTTTGGGGTCGATGAAAATAATCGCGCCAAACATCTTTCTTTATTTAACGAACAGAAATATGTCGAGGAAATGGAGTTAAAAAGAGCGCGTCACCAAACCCATAATACCAAGTTACTAGAAACGTATTCGTATTTCAACAAAAACAATAAGTTGCTAGAAAAATTGAAAACTTTATTGGAAAGTGAAGGCGTTATCTTCCAACCGAGGGATGTTAAAAGTATTTATACCCAAGTTGTCAAAAATGACAAGAGTTTTGGCAAAGAAATCTCAAAACTATTGGCGACATTTATCACTTTGAGTAAGTCGCGACAGTTGGATTATGAAGCCATCACTTCATTGTTTTTGTCTCGTAAGCATGCTGCAAATAGTTTTATGCTTGAACGTCAATCCATCTTCTTAAAATTTGCCTTACCTATTTTGAAAAAATACGATCAAACGTTGGCAGATTCCAATGAAATTGATTTCAATGACATGATCAATCATGCTACCCATCTGATTAAAACCCATAAACCACAGTATTCCTTTCAACACATTATCATTGATGAATATCAAGACATTTCGTATTCTCGTTTTAATTTGATTAAAGAAATACGGGAATTATCGGGTGCTCGATTGATATGTGTGGGTGATGATTGGCAATCCATCTATCGATTTGCGGGGAGTGACATTTCGTTGTTTAGTAACTTTGAAAAATATGTTGGCAAATATGCACAATTGTTTATTGAGCAAACCTATCGCAACTCACAATCACTGATAGACATCACTTCCAAATACATTCAAAAAAATAAAAAACAGATTCAAAAGAATCCTAAATCAAAAAAAGAGCCTATTGATAATCCGGTGAAGTTTGTGTATTACACTACCAATGATGCTGAAGTACAATTCTTAAATGAATTACAAATCCTGGTCGACAAAAATGGATATAAGCCTGTTTTAGTTTTGGGTCGTCATAGTTTTGATATTAATGAGTTTATCAAGTTAACCCCAAACAGTAGAATAAAATACAATGAACGTACAGATCAACTCAAAATAAAAGGATTTGAAGAATTGGATATTAAATACATCACAGTTCATAAATCCAAAGGATTAGAGGCTGATAATGTGATCATCTTAAATTTAAAAAATCATTTGCTGGGGTTTCCTAATAAAATATCCGACGACCCCATGTTATCGTTATTACTTAGCGATGATGAAGAATATCGTTTTGCGGAGGAACGCCGTTTGTTCTACGTTGCTTTAACGCGAACAAAAAATCAGGTGGTTTTATTAATTCCGACGGAAGCTTCACAATTTGCAGAAGAATTGATTACTGACAATGATTTGATTTTACAAACGAATAACGAAAAGTTGAGTAGAACCCATTGCCCCTATTGTCAAACAGGTCATTTGGTTATAAGAGAAAATACAATTCGAGGTAATAAATTCTTAGGATGCTCCCATTATCCTATTTGTGACCAAACGTTTAATGATATTGAAATCTTAGATAATACGATTCTTTGTTCCAGTTGCCAAAGTGGTTTCATGACAAAAAGAACTGGGAAATTTGGTTCCTTTTTAGGTTGCACCAATTATCCAAAATGTAGAAATACGATTAATCTAGGTTGATATCCATATACTTGATAAAAAGTAACTTAAACAAATACATCCATGTGCACACCACCACCCTAGGCTTCTGCACCTGTGCGGTTTTAGAGTTTAGAATTTAGAATTTAGAATTTAGAATTTAGAGTTTAGAATTTAGAATTTCTTAAAATTGATGTGATTGCTAGAAAGGGATTTGTAATTTGAAATTTGAGTGATTAGTGACTAGTGACTAGTGATTGGAATTTGGGATTTTAGATTAGTCGTTAGACGTTAGACGTTGGAATTTGGAATTTGAGTGATTAGTGAATAGTGACTAGTGACTAGTGACTAGTGACTAGTGATTGGAATTTAGAATTTTAACTATTGGAATTTAACACCATTCCTTCATTCACTCCACTATGCTCAGGAGCTCAGCGACTCAGCAGCTTTTTTAACACTCCCTTCTTCATGTATCCCAAAAACATTTTGTAACTTTATACTTACATTCCTGCACTCTATATCATTTTAATACCCTAACTATGCATGAAGCGAAACGATTACAGGAATTGTTCAATTACCAAATATTGGACACTAAGCCCGAGCAGGCTTTGGATGCTATTGCAGAAATAGCCTCTTTGGTATGCGATACACCGATATCACTAATTACGATGGTGGATGATTCTCGATCTTGGCATATATCAAATTATGGTCTCGACTTAAAAGAAGTGAATCGATCGGATTCTTTTTGCCAGCATATGCTTTACAATACGGAGGATTTGATGATTGTTGAAGATGCGTTATTGGATCAAAAGTTTGCCAATAATCCCTATGTACTTCAGGAAAACGGGGTTCGGTTTTATGCAGGCGCCCCATTGGTGTCCCCAAAAGGCTATGTATTGGGTTCGCTCTGTGTGGTAGATACAAAGCCCCGAAAGTTGCATGCCCGTCAGCTTCAAGCCTTAAAACTGCTTTCTCGAAAAGCGATGGACTATTTGAATTCGCGCAAATTAATAGTTCTTCAAAACCAGTCTATTGCCAAACAATCGCACAAGATGAAACGCCTAACGGATTTATCGCCGGGGGTGTTGTTCCAATTCCGCAATACGGCCGATGGTAAGGGTCATTTTGATTTCATCAGCGATGGTTTTTCCCTTTTATTTCCGCATTTGCGCAATGAGCATGTGTACAGTAATCCCAATGCGTTATTGGCTTATATTCATCCCGATGATGTGGCCAATGTGAAAAAAAGTGTGGATTTGGCCATTACCCAAAAAACCAATTGGCATTTTATCTACCGTACTACCGATTTAACGCATCGGGAGATTTGGCATATGGTGAAAGCCCGTATCGAAAAATCGGATGATGAAGAGACGATTTGGTACGGTTCTATTCAAGACATCACTTCGATTATTACCCATGATAAAACGTTGGGCGATGTGTTGTTTGAACTTTCGCACCATTTGCGTAAACCCGTTGCCAATATCTTAGGCATTACCCAACAAATGCAACAAGAAAATCTAACTTTACCCGAGCTGCAGGAATACATCAAGATGATTGCCCAAAGTGCCGAAGAATTGGATTTGTTTATTCGGCAACAAAATTCGTATTTTAACGACCAAAAGAAATCCACTTAAAAAGTCGACTGCTGTTTGGACCCACTACCGTTAATTGCCAAAATTCGCCTGCTATTTCCGCGCCTGTTGATGGGGCTGGTCATTTGCTCGGGATACTTAAGTATACTCCATGTTTTGTTTGTGATTCCGCACATCGGACTCATTTGGGAGGAGGATATTGTATTGTTTTTTATCCCGATGGTTTCGGCCTTGGTGTGGCTCTTTTTGATGCGGAATTCCTTTCGGTATTTCGAACGGGTGGGTCGCTATTCCTCACGAATGCTCGTGATTTATTCCTTTTTCTTTTTGCTCTTTGGCAATATGATGGTGCAACAATTGGTCCATCATCTGGCGGGCGAAAAGCATACGGTAGCGCGAACCAGTGCGATCACCTATTCCCCTTACTACGCCACGTATCTCATTAACGATTGGAAAATAGACACCTCACAGGTTACGGATGTTCGCTCCTATTCCGTCACGGGAAGATTGGATACAGATCTGAATCTACACATGACGGCTATTGTTCCGTTGGTGGATCGAGAACATCCTAAAGCGTCAAAGCAACACCGTATATGGTTGCTCCACTCCTATTCCGAAACCCTTGCTAATGCGTACGACAGTGATACGGCTAAGCAAAAGAAATTGGACCATCAATGTTCGATTTGGTTGCGCGAGGTAAAAACCAAAACGTTTACGTTTACTTCCTTTCATCGTTTGGATAAGCATTACGAGCGGCAAACGTTTCAAAAAGTGGCAACGGGTTTGAAAGGGACTACTTCTCAACCCCTCATTCTACTTGAAGGAGCTGTTGATGCGGAAGGTGATTTTCTGTATGATGCTTTTTTCAGTGTGTTTCTTTTTATCTTATTTTTTGGATCAATTGGATTTGCCTTATTGCAATCGGCACATCCCATTGCCCCTCATTTGCGTTATGGAATCGCCTTTGATGATTATTGTGCGGACTTGGATAAAGCCAGCGGATGGATTCCGGCCATCTTGCCCAGGTACCGGTACCTACTTACGCCTTGGTTGATTGTGGGCAGTATTGGTCTCTTTATTTTCCGATTTGCGGGTGGGTTGCATTTTGGCTATTTTGATACCGACGAATTAATTGCCATGGGGGCATTACTTCCCGAGACGTATAATTGGCGATTGTTGACAGCTCCGTTTATCGAATCGAGTATCATTGCTCTTGGTTTTCAGGTCTTGTGTTGGTATTACTTAGGGCAATTATTGGAGCCCGTTGTTCCTTGGAAAACCCGTTTACGCTTATTTATTTATAGTGCTTTATTGAGTGGTTACCTGCATGCGGCTTGGAGTTCGGCTCCCTGCTTTACGGGCGCATTGGGCGGCACCATGGGTTGGTTTGGATTGTTAATCGCGTTATGGTACGACACAAAGTGGGATTATTGGGACAAAGAGCGGTATAAAATTACCTTTCGCTGGGTGGTTGCTTTGTTCATTGCGGCTCTAGGGTGTGGGATTTTGAGTGATGCCGATGATCTTGCGGCTTATGTTGTTGTCTTTATTTTTGGGATGTTTTTTAAGACTGCCCGCAAGAAAACCCTTGTATTTCCTGATGTTCAAGAGAAGGCTAGGCCTTCTTCCGAGTAGTCTATAGGAAAAATACCTAAAACAAATAGGGTTTTTCCTATAGGATTAATTCGAAGTATACTGCATATTTGTTCTACAAAATAACCCCAATTTATTAACTCTAAAACATTCCACTTATGAACCAAGGTTTAGGCTCTACCAGCCATGTTGCAGCACCCGAAAACATTATTGTTATTGACGCCAATTTAGTAGACAATGCATGGAAAACTGCCAACAGTGCGTATTTCGCTTCCAATCTATTGCCCTCACCCCATGTCACCGATTATTTCATTATTGATTTGAATTTGGTGAGTTCGACCGACCCAAAAGCGATTTCGAGTTGGTTAAAGTCCAATGCTGCCTATTTCAGTTATGAAGACAGTAATAATTTCATTGCTTTGGGCCACGACTTGACCGATTTGATTTATCATACACAAATTGAAACGGCGATTACAGCGGGTCTTTGTTTTCAAATCAACGGATCGGATTTAGCGGCACTTGCTTCCTCATTTGACCGCAGTAATTACCCCCATTATTTTCAAGTGGAAACCAATGCCTTAGGAGTTCCCACTGGAATTACCGAAATAACGGATTACAATTGTGAAGCAAATTCTTTTTCTTTTCCCTTATTTAAAGCTATCTTTACCTTGTTTGGTATCGCCCCCACCGACCGTCGCAATGCCACGTTTAGTTTTGCCCAGATTGTGAGTCCGACCAATGTGACCAGCATCGGATTTAAGTTGGAGTATGATACGAAGACGATGTATTATGATTTTACTGGAGGTCATACTCCACCATTAATTTCTACTATTACTATAGCAAGACGATTGAAATGACCGATAGTACAACTTTTATTGCTTTTTTAAGACATTTACCATTAATAGTATATTATGAAGGAGTAGTTGCTCTACTTGTAACCCTATTCATTTTAAAAAGTAAAAGGCAACACTATTTATTTTTATTGATACTTCTGTTATATGTTTTAAATGAATATACCACCTATTATTTGCGGTTTACAGATTTTAAAAAATATTATTTTATTGATAATCTTATCATGATATCTACAATTACACTATCTACTATATTGTGGTTTATTCAATTAGGGAAGTTAAATATTTTTAAAAGAAAAATACCTTGGATAATTGCTAGTTACATTATAATCATATCCTTATTAATTTACAAATTGGGCCTGAAAAATATTTCCTATGTTATTTTCCCCATTGGAAGTATTATCTATTTATTTATGTATTTTTTTACGTGTATTAAGAAATTGAAAAGTGAAGATTTTGAATTTTTCTTCTCCAATAATTTTATCCTAATCAGTTCGCCTTTGTTTATGTTTTTTGGAATTTCTATGATATTCTCTTTTGTGAGTTATAAAGTTCAAGAAACTGAATTGTTTGGAAAAACCTTAATGATAATCGTTGGTACTTATATCAATTATATTACTTACAGTCTTTTTCTTCTATTTGCATATAAAGAGTATAAATCCGCAAAACAAATTGAACAACTGCAAAATAATTAAACTATTATGCCCATTGAGTATTACAAAATCGCTTTAGGAATATTTGTTTGTTTGGTCTTTGTGAGTTTGACCACACTATTCAGTTATCTCCTAGCCCGATTATACATCACCAAAGTAAAAAAACACGCCGAGGAGATGCATGCCAAGGACATGGAATACCAGACCACGTTAACCGAAACGATCGTGGAAACCCAGGAGCAATTGTTGCAGAACATCTCAAGGGATTTGCACGATGATGCGGGACAGCAGATTACGGCGTTAAATTTCCAAATTGAGAATTACAAGCACGACCATCCTGAAGAAGTGGAACGGTTGAGTGTACTTTCGCAATCGTTGAACCATTTGTCGCAATCGGTGCGCAGCATCAGTCACTCGCTGAGCAGTCAGTTGGTGATGCAACAAGACTTAGGGAAAGCGATTCGCAACGAACTCGAACGTCTGCAAAAAAACAGTCGGATCCAATTTGGTATTGCCGTTAGTGACGCTCCACTCCTATTAAAAGACGATGAAAAATTAATTATCTATCGCATTTTTCAGGAGTCGCTGAACAATTGTTTGAAACATGCACGGGCGAAAAATATCAATGTCGAACTATTGGCTTCGCCCAAATTTAAATTGTCAATCAAGGATGACGGAAAAGGATTTGATTTGCATGAAAAATCATTATCTTTAGGAATGATCACCATGAAACGTAGGGCCGAGTTAATCGGCTGTACGTTACAGATTGCCTCCCAACCAGGACAAGGCACCCAATTGGTCTTGTCCCGCAATTAGAACAAAAACAACACTTATAAAACCCTAGCACCATGGAACCCATTCGCATCTGTTTAATTGACGATCATGAGATTGTTCGGCAAGGCCTCAAAGAATTGATCAAACGCTTAGGTGACTACGAAGTGAGTCACGAATTTGATGACGGAGACCATTTTTTGGAATCCTTACCTTTGGACCCTGTCCCGGATATGTATATTTTGGATTATTCGATGCCCCATAAAAACGGGATTGAAGTATTGCAAGAATTGGAAAAAATGGACGGCGACTACAAAGTGATGTTGCTCACCCAGCACATTGACGAACACATCATTGATGATGCCTATCACCATGGCGCCCGCGGCTTCTTGCATAAAAACTGCACGGCCGCCGATTTAAAGTCGGCCATCGACAATATCCTCAACATTGGCTATGATAATATTGCCGAAATCTTAAAGCGGGTCAAGAATTACGATACGCGTGAATCCGATTTGACGCCTACTGTTTTTGATCTATCCGATAAAGAGTTGGAGTTTTTATCCTTGGTTTGCGATGATCGCGAACTGACTTATGAGCAAATGTCTAAGTTGATGAGGGTTTCTCAAAAATCAATTGATGCGTACCGTTCGGCTTTGTTTGATCGCTTCCAAATCAAATCCAAAGTGGGCTTGGTGTTATTCTCTTACAAATACCGCTTAACGGAGCCGTTTTTGTAAATTATTTCAATTAGAATTTGTTTATTTTACATATTTAGTTGTTGTGCGCAAGCTAGAAAACTAACTGTAAAAAATGCGAAAATTTATCCTATTACTTTTAATATGCTTATCAGCTTGTCATCCGTTTCAGAAGTTTGATTCTACAAAATGGAAGAATAGCTGTATTGATGGATTCTGTAATGATCGTGAACCAATGGTAAATGATTTAATTCAAAATCATTTGAATGTTGGTCTTTCAAAAAAAGAAATAATAGACTTTCTAGGTCAGCCAAATTACATAGATGAAAAGAAAAACACTTACAGTTACGAAATTTTTATAGCATACTGTGGAATTGATCCTTGCGAAATTAACTATCTAGAAATTGAATTTAAAGGATCAAAAATCATTAAGTATAGTGTTAAGCACATCGAAAATTAATGCCTGTACACAACAGCTGCTAGTCAGTTTGGTAGTAAGTACGAAGTAGATATTTACTTTATTCGATATAAGGAAAAAGAACAGTACTAAACAAAAAAAACACACATAAGTTAGTTAAAACTCTATTTTTCAAAGAGCAACACAGATGGCATTCATCCCTTTAAAAAAATGTGTATCTTTATCTTATTAATCAACTCACTTATTCGATGCCAATGAAGTCTTTTTATCTTTTTTTGTGTTTATCCCTATACGCCATCACTTCGGGACAGGTTTTGGGTCCGAGTTGGGTAAGTTATCTTCCCGGTACCACGGGTAATCCCAATCTAATGGGTACGCTTTCCACTGTCGATTCCAGTGGCTATAGTTATGTTTGTGGAAATACAGGTACGTTCTCCTATTACAATGTAGCGCAAAGTAACCTTACGTTAAAAAAATTTAATTCCTTATTACAAAATGAATACGCTGTAAATCTTTTAGGAGATTTGCATGTTTACGCGCTTGTTTCGGATGGCAATAGCTTGTATATCGCTTTAAATTATATCACCCAACTGGATTATGAGACGTTGCATTTAAGTGATACCTCTGGAGAACATCCAGTGCTGTTGAAGTTGGATAGTGCAGGGCATTATGTCTGGCATCTTCCGCTTTCGGGTACTAATGTCTTTCGATTTAGAGCGCTTACTTTAGACATCAACAATTCAATTTATATAGGGTATGACAATTATTTTAATTCGTACATTAAAAAGTTAGACACCAATGGAAATACGCTTTTTACCATTACCCAAAACAATGTAAAAATGATCAGCAATATCAGTGTAGACCCTCAAGGAAATATTGCCGTAGCGGGTGGTTGTTCTCAAAGTATTCCTAATTTTAATGGTACTTCCGCTTCCAATTCACTTTCTTACAGCACTTATATCGCCTACTACAATGCCTCCCAACAACTCCAATGGGTTCATTTTTTTGAAGACATTACGTGTTCAGATCCTGATGTAGCCATAGACCCTTCGGGCAATGTGTATTTTACTTCAACATTGTATGATAACTTTCCACTTCTGGGGCAGCCCACCGAAGGGCCAGTAGCTGGTTTGGATTTCTTTTTGATCAAATTAAATCCGCAGGGCAATTTGGTTTGGTATCGCGAGGTACCCGGCGCGGGGCAGTTTAAACTGGCCAAATCGAAATCGGTGGCCGTGAGTTGGGGACAAAATTACCCAGCCGTCATTTATGTAGCGGGTACAACACGTAATTCCGTGCAATGGTTACCTGACTTCGCTACAAATCCTGGAAATCAAGATGATATTTTGCTTTTGGCCTATGATTTAAATGGCAATATCATTCATCACACGATTGGAGGAAGTAGTACGGGGAACGATCAATTGGACGGCCTTACGATTAACTCGAACAGTTCCTTTGCTACCATCTCAGGAATTACGTTGGGAACAGGTTCGATGCATGGTATGCCATTAAATCCAAGCACTACCAACTATACGCCTTATATTATTCGTCTTGATCAAGTCTTTTTGAATCAGCCCGAGTTTACCACAACTGCATGGTCTGTTTCACCCAATCCAGCACATGAAACGATAACCCTTCGAACCCAAGATTATATTGGAAAAGGGACACTAACGAATCTATTGGGTCAAAAGATGCGTGATTTTGATATCGTTTCACCCGAAACAGTACTCCAAGTCAATGAATTACCAAAAGGCATTTACATTATCACAGTGGGTACCACCTCCAAACGAATCAGTATAAACTAATCTATTTTTGGGTAAAGGCTACTGCAATTTGGGCAGCTACTTTTGCATTGTTTTTAATTAAGGCAATGTTGGCTTCCAGACTTTCTCCTTGGGTATGGTCGGCAATGCATTTTAAAATAAATGGGGTTACTTCTTTTCCGCGAATACCTTGTTTTTCAGCAGCGGCTAAAGCGGCAAGAATGTGTTCCTCCACCACTTCCATCGGCATTTCGTATTCTTGGGGAACTGGATTGGCAATGAGTACGGAACCGTTTAATCCCAATGCCCATTTCGCTTTCAACATTTGGGCTAAACCTTCCACCGAATCTTCACGCATGGGCGATTGAAAGCCACTTTTGGAAGAATAAAAGCTAGGAAATTCCGATTGCCCGTAAGTAACTACAGGTACGCCAAGTGTTTCCAAATATTCTAAGGTGAGTCCGATATCTAAAATGGATTTCACGCCAGCAGCGACGATGGCTACATTGGTCTGACTCATTTCGGTGAGATCGGCTGAAATATCCATGGTGGTTTCAGCACCGCGATGCACACCTCCAATTCCGCCCGTGGCAAAAACGGAAATTCCCGCCATAGCCGCAATACGCATGGTGGTGGCGACAGTAGTTGCTCCATCCATTTTCTTAGCGATCACATACGGCATATCGCGTAAACTTACTTTCCAAACCCCTTTGGCTTGCGCGAAGTCATCAATTTCGTTTTCGGTTAAACCCACCTTACAAAAACCATCACGTATAGCAATGGTGGCTGGTACCGCACCATGGGCACGCACAACGGCTTCCACGGCTTTAGCAGTAGCAGCATTTTGGGGCCAAGGCATTCCGTGGGAAATGATGGTGGATTCTAAAGCGACTACAGGTTTTCCTGTGGCTATAGCTTCATGCACTTCGGGACTGATTTGTAAGTAGGTATTCATGGATAATAATTTTCTTTTTGTAGTTCTAATTGTTGGGGACGCAGTTGGCTGTCAACGGCTCCTTTTTGATGAAGAATATGTAAGGCCAATGCATGACCGTATTCCAAACACTCTTGACTATTTTTATGATGATATTGCGCATATAACCAACCCGCCAATGCGGCATCTCCCGCTCCTGTGGAGTCTACCATTTGAATGGTGGGGACATCCAAATCAACCTGTTCTGAAGTAGTATACAGCGATGATCCCGCACTACCCTTTCGTACCCAAACCGCTTGAACACCACGTTGGAAGAGGGAATCCAGTCCGCCCAAAGCCTCCAATTCTTCTTCATTAGGAGTGAGTAAGGCGACAGGGTTTAAGTTGACTTCCTTTAATTTCACAGCTTTGAGTACCGAAACGGGTTCGATAACCAATTGCCAATGGTATAGAGCCGCTTGAGTACTTAACCATTGCAAGGTTTCCACTGCTAAATTGGTGTCGGCTACAATACAAAAAGCTTGGTTTAAAATATCCATTTTAGTTTTCAAAAAATCGGGGGTAATCAATGCCGTAATTTCATCCTGACAAATGGCAGTAAAGAGTTGGCCATTGGGATGGTGAAAGGCGATGTATTTACCCGTGGATTTATCGGAAGAAAGCACATGCGTCAAATCGATACCTGTAGCTTCCAATTGCGAATGAATTTCTTGACCAGCGGCATCCGTACCTAAAGCAGTAATCAATTGCATGGGAATTTCCAATGCCGTCAAATGACGGGCTACATTGGTCATCACACCTCCCACCGAAATTGATCCATTGGCTGGATTTGAGGTTTCCAATAGCATCGATGACTGACTAAAGTAAACTTCGTCCAGTAACGCTGCGCCAATGCAAAGGATGGGTGGATTCATGGGACGAAGATACGAAATTTGGGGATTTTGTAGAGACATTAGACTTTAGACGTTGGACTTTAGACGTTAGACGTTAGACGTTAGACGTTAGACGTTGGACATTAGATTTTGGAATTTGGTCGCGAAACTTCGGGAGGAATTTGATACTTAGATTTTGAAATTTGAAATATGAAATTTGAAATTTGGTCCCGAGATTTCGGGAGAGATTTGGAATTTGCAACTCTAGACTGCTCACTGATTACTGATTACTGTTCACTGATACCTGCTCACAGATTATCTGAAAAATACCTTGCAATTAAGAAAACACAAGTGACTTAGATTGTCCTTTATTTCTTATTTTTGCGCCACAAACCAACTTTAGTACAATGAAAAATACTGCTTTGACGCACATCCACGAGCAATTGGGAGCGAAAATGGTTCCATTTGCGGGATATAATATGCCTGTTCAATACGAAGGGGTGAATATCGAACATGAAACGGTACGTAACGGTGTAGGCGTTTTTGACGTGTCGCACATGGGTGAATTCCTAATTACGGGTCCGGGCGCTTTGGATTTGATCCAACGAGTGACTTCAAACGATGCTTCGGTATTGACTGTCGGACGTGCGCAATATTCCTGTTTGCCTAACAATGACGGTGGAATTGTAGACGATTTAATCGTGTACCGCATGAAGGAAGAGCAATATTTGTTGGTCGTAAATGCGTCTAATATTGAAAAAGATTGGAATTGGATTGCATCACACAATACCGAAAATGTGGACATGCGCAATATTTCTGATGACTATTCATTGTTAGCGATTCAGGGGCCCAAAGCAATTGAGGCGATGCAATCGTTAACTTCTGTCGATTTATCGGCCATCAACTACTATCATTTTGAAGTAGGTCCTTTTGCGGGTATCGAACATGTGATTATTTCAGCAACGGGTTATACGGGTTCCGGTGGTTTTGAAATTTACTGTAAAAACAGTGAAGTGGAGCAATTGTGGACCAAAGTATTTGAAGCGGGTGCAGCTTTTGGAATCAAACCCATTGGATTGGCTGCGCGTGATACCTTGCGTTTGGAAATGGGTTTCTGTTTATACGGAAACGACATCAATGACAGCACCTCTCCTATTGAAGCCGGATTGGGTTGGATTACCAAATTCACCAAAGAATTTACCAACAGTGCCCATTTAAAAGCCCAAAAGGAAGCCGGTGTTGCACGCAAATTAGTAGGCTTTGAATTAATCGAACGCGGTATTCCGAGACATGATTATGAAATTGTGGATGCTGATGGAAATAACATTGGTATTGTCACTTCAGGAACGATGGCACCTTCTTTGGGTAAAGGCATCGGAATGGGGTATGTGAAAACAGAATTTGCAGCAGTTGACTCCACCGTTTACATTCAAATTCGAAATAACAAAGTAGCCGCTAAGGTGGTGAAAATGCCTTTTTATAAAAAATAAGACGGAATAAGCTATTTGACTTTTCTATTGAAAAGTTTACCTTTGGCGTCCGAAAAATACATCATTAACAGCTAAATTACCAGAGCAATGGGAAGAGCGTTTGAATTTAGAAAAGCCCGAAAAATGAAACGTTGGTCAGCAATGGCTAAAACGTTTACCCGAATTGGAAAAGATATTGTTATTGCCGTAAAAGAAGGTGGTCCGAATCCGGAATCCAATGCACGCTTACGTGCGGTGATGCAAAATGCGAAAGCGGCTAATATGCCGAAAGAGAATGTGGAGCGCGCCATTAAAAAAGCATCGGATAAAGATACGGCCAACTATAAAGAAGTTTTGTTCGAAGGCTATGCACCGCATGGTATCGCCATTTTAATTGAAACAGCTACCGATAACAACAACCGTACTGTGGCAAATATCCGTAGTTATTTCAATAAATGTAACGGTACTTTAGGCACACAAGGTTCGGTTGAATTTATGTTTGACCATACGTGTAATTTCCGTATTCCGAATACGGGACAAGATATCGAGGAATTGGAATTGGAAATGATTGATTTTGGCGTGGAAGAAATCTTCGCGGATGAAGACGGTATTTTAATGTATGCGCCTTTTGAAAGCTTCGGTTCAATCCAAAAACATTTGGAAGCTGAAGGTATTGAAATCTTATCCTCAGGCTTTGAACGCATTCCGCAAGTGACCAAAGAATTGACACCGGAACAAGTAGCAGATGTGGAGAAATTATTGGAAAAAATTGAAGAAGATGATGATGTGATGAATGTCTATCATACCATGCAGGAATAATTTATTTTAAATTATAAATTTTAAATGAAAGTCGGCTTTGTGCTGACTTTTTTTATTTTCTCCTTTTTTTGTAACATTTCTTTTCACCCAACGTATAATCAAGGATTTTTAAAACAGCCGATACAGCAAAAGATGAAATTTAGGTACTAATACCCTCCTGTTCCTTCAGAAAAGTACAATCCCTATTTCTTGAACACAGTTAACTGGAATTGAATTGCTATTCTTTTTCGAAGTATTTGCTATGCTTTACAATCAAAACCAACAATTAAAACCTTTAAAAAATTTATACCATGACTATTTTTACGTATTGGTGGGTGATCCTTTTAGTTTTATCACTCGTTTTGTACAAATTTGTGTTACGTGTTTTCTTCGGAATGGTGATTGTCCCGGAAGATAAAATTGGATTAATCACCAAAAAATTCGTGCTTTTTGGAGCCGATCGTTCATTACCTGATGGTCGCATTATCGCCACCAAAGGAGAAGCCGGTTTCCAAGCCCAAGCTCTTGCTCCCGGTTTATATTGGGGAAAATGGATTTGGCAGTACAGCATTGACATGACACCGTTTACCATCATTCCTGAAGGAAAAATTGGATTGGTGTTAAGTAAAGACGGTAAAGAAATTCCGACCGGTCGCATTTTAGCCCGTAAAGTGGATTGCGACAATTTCCAAGACGCACGTATGTTCTTGGATAATGGCGGACAAAAAGGACGTCAAACGGCCTTTATTACTAGTGGTTCGTACCGTATTAACACCTACTTGTTTGAAGTGGTCATCATTGATCAAGTCAAGATTTTTGAAAACATGGTGGGTATAGTGACGGCATTGGATGGTGAACCCATTCCGTTGGGACAAATTGCTGGTAAGTATGTGGATGCCCACAACAACTTCCAGGACTTTGATTCGTTTTTAGAAAATGGTGGTAACCGTGGTTTACAACCGCAAGTGATCTTAGCCGGTTCCTATTATATCAATACCTGGGCGATTCAAATCGAGCAAACGCCAATGACTGATGTGCCGATTGGCCATGTGGGTGTTGTAATCTCGTACATTGGAGAAGACGGACAAGATGTTACAGGTGACACCTTTAAACACGGGAATATTGTTTCCAAAGGTCAACGCGGGGTTTGGATGGAACCACTGGGTCCGGGGAAATACGCATTGAACAAATACACGACTAAATTGGAATTGGTGCCCACTACCAACTTGGTATTGAACTGGGCCAATGCCCGCAGTGAATCCCATGATTTGGATAAAAACTTATCGACAATCACGGTGCGTTCCAAAGACGGTTTCCCCTTCAACTTGGATGTTTCACAAATCATTCACGTGCCCGCTAACGAAGCGCCCAAAGTGATTGCGCGCTTTGGTAGTATGACCAACCTAGTTTCACAAGTTTTGGAACCAACGATTGGGAATTACTTCCGTAACTCGGCACAAGACAGTGATGTGATTTCCTTCTTGAGTACGCGTAAGGAACGTCAAGAATCGGCTAAAGTACATATCAAAGCGGTTTTGGATGAATACAATGTAAATGCCGTTGACACCTTAATTGGTGATATTACACCTCCTGAATCGTTGATGAAAACGTTGACGGACCGTAAAATTGCTGAAGAAGAGCAAAAAACGTATCAAACCCAAAAGATGGCGCAAGAACAACGTCAAGGAGTGGAAAAAGAAACGGCGATTGCGGACATGCAAAAAGAAATCGTACGTGCGGCTCAAAGTGTAGAGATTGCACAACGTACCGCTGATGCAACCGTTAAAAAAGCTGAAGGAGATGCTACGAGTTTGAAACTGAATGTAAATGCCGAAGCGGAAGCCACCAAAATGCGCGCTCAAGCAGAAGCAGAAGCGACCAAAGCCCGCGCAGGAGCCCAAGCCGAAGCAACCAAATTGAATGCTACTGCCGAAGCTGAACGCATCTCTAAAACCGGTTTGGCGGAAGCAGAGAAAATTATGGCCATCGGTAAATCAACTGCCGAATCGTATCAGTTGCAAGTAAGCGCAATGGGTGGTGACAACTTTACCCGTTACAAAATCACCGAAGAATTGGCCAAAGGAAATGTGAAAATCATTCCTGATGTATTAATCAATGGTAACAACGGTTCCGAAGGAGGCATCAGTGGTTTGCTTGGCATGAAACTCATGGAAATGATGGATGCTGATGCGGAAAAGAAGAAAAAGGAATAGATTTTAGACTTTAGACGTTGGACTTTAGACGTTGGACGTTGGAATGAAAGTTTAATTTATTTCATTTAAAATTTTAAATTCTCCATTAAAAAAAAGCCCCTGTAAATTCAGGGGCTTTTGCTTTATTATTTATCCAACTTACGTCGTTCACGTTCGGTTTTTAATAAATTCAATTCCCGACTCGTTTGTCCGGCAACCGAAGTATTTTCTTCAGCTCGTCGAATCAAATAGGGCATTACATCACGCACGGGTCCGAAGGGCAAATATTTGGCTACATTATAGCCGTGGGCGGCTAAATTATAACTGATGTTATCACTCATTCCGTATAATTGACCAAACCAAATGCGTGAGTCGCTTTTCGCTAGGCTTTTTGCAGCCATCATTTCCATTAATTTGTAGGAACTCTCTTCGTTGTGTGTTCCCGCAAAAATCGCCATACGGTCGATGTGTTCCATCATATAATCCACGGCGGCATTGTAATTATCGTCGGTGGCGACTTTACTCGGACAAATAGGTGATTGTAGTCCCATCTGTTGGGCGCGGTCATTTTCTTTTTCCATATAAGCGCCACGTACTAACTTCATTCCGATGTAAAATCCGTCAGCTTGTGCTCGTTGGTGCAATTGTTTTAAATAATCCAAACGATCCCAACGGTACATTTGCAAGGTATTGAAAACAATCGCTTTTTCTTTGTTATAACGGCGCATCATTTCTTCCACCAAATCATCCGCAGCATCTTGCATCCAACTTTCTTCCGCATCAATCAATAAAGCCACATCTTTGGCATGGGCTGTTTTACAAATGATGTCAAAACGTTCACACACCCGATTCCATTCGCTTTGTTCATTGGCTGTCAGTGGATGTTTTAATCCTACTTTTTCATACAGCGCTATTCGTCCTAATCCGGTAGGTTTGAAAACCGCAAATGGTATGGCTTGTCGTTCTTTGGCAAAATCAACCGTTTTTAAGGTCATATTTAAAGCTGCATCAAATTGGGCTTCTTCTTCTTTGCCTTCAACTGAATAATCCAACACAGAGGAAACCCCTTTGGTATACATTTTATCCACTACCGAAAGACAATCTACCTCGGTTGTCCCACCACAAAAATGGTCAAAAACCGTAGCACGAATCAATCCTTCTACCGGTAAATGGGCTTTAATTGCAAAATTTGTTACTGCTGTCCCGATTCGAACTAAGGGTTCGCTAGCAATCATTTTAAATAAAAAATACGCGCGATCGAGTTCGGTATCGGTTTTTAAACTGAACGCGACTTCAGTATTGTTAAATATCTTGTCCATGGTTTGTTTGAAAGTAGACAAATGTACTAATTGTGAACTGAAATTATAGCAAAAAATGCCGTATTTTTGGAACCAAAATTGACTATAATGCAATCCATTTCTGCCAACGGCTACTCGATTGAGTTCAACGAATACGGTTATGAAAAACTGAATCAACTGATCCAATCCAACCGCTATTCTTCCCTATTCATCTTGACAGACAGTCATAGCAACGAACATTGTGCTCCCCATTTGCTACCCCATTTGGCAATCGATATCCCCATTGAAATTATAGAAATTGAACCGGGAGAAGGAATGAAAACCATGGCTACCTGTGTTGAATTATGGACGTTGTTGACTGAAATGGGCGCTGATCGCAAATCGTTACTCATTAATTTAGGCGGCGGTGTGATTACGGATTTGGGCGGATTTGTTGCATCTACGTTTAAACGCGGGATTGACTTTGTACACATTCCCACTACCCTTTTGGGTATGGTTGATGCGGCCATTGGTGGTAAAAACGGTGTCGATTTAGGATTGCTCAAAAACCAAGTCGGAACCATCACCAATCCAAAATTATTAGTCATTGATTCCGCTTATTTGGCCACCTTACCCCAACGGGAAATGCGTTCAGGACTCGCAGAAATGCTGAAACACGGATTAATACAGGACAAAGCGTATTGGGAACAATTTCTGGACTTGAGTCAGTTGGACAGTTCGCTCCTCGACACGCTAATCTATCGTTCGGTCGAAATTAAAAATACCATTGTTACACAAGACCCCACAGAGAACGGTATCCGTAAAGCCTTGAATTTTGGACACACTTTGGGACATGCCATTGAAAGTCATTTTTTGACTACTGAAAATCCCTTATTACACGGTGAAGCCATCGCTATTGGGATGATTTTGGAGGCTTACCTTTCCTATGAAAAAGGATTGCTTTCTAAAGAAGACTATCATCAAATTAAATACGTCTTGTCCGATTTGTTTGAGTCGGTTTCCATCACGCCAAATGACATTGAAATTTTGCTTGAATACATGATTCACGACAAGAAAAATGAGTACGGTAAAGTGCAATTTGCACTATTGAATGGAATCGGAAATATCAGCCTTAACCAAGAGGCTGATAACGAAATGATTAGCCGTGCATTTAAAGACTATTTGGGCTAATATTTTTTTACCTAAAATATTGCAAATCGATTTTTTTATTTTTTACATTTGCGGGGATGATAAAAAACAATATTCCAACGACAAAATCCTTGTTGCAAAGCAACGGCAAAGCACTTTCTCACGTGTTGCCTGCGTCGTTTTTTATCCCTAAAGCACTATACACCGTTTACAATCAAACCTCCGACTCAGTAATGGATTTATCGATTGTGTATGAGAACCTTAGAGTTTGAGAAGTAAAAACATACGTTTACTAAGCATTTGCATTTGTTTTTATCACTCATTCAAACTTTAAAATGAATACGAAATATTCCGACTTAATAAACCAAACTTTTTATTTTCCACAAGAAGAGTTTAGCCTTAATAAAGACACTTTATTATTTCACAACATCGATTTGATGAAATTAGTAGAGCAATACGGTACACCGTTAAAGTTTACCTATTTGCCTGCCATTTCCAATAATATCAATAAAGCCAAGAGTTGGTTCCGTAAAGGAATGGAGAAAATTGGCTACGAAGGCAAGTATTATTATTGCTATTGTACCAAGAGTTCCCATTTTGAATTCATCATGAATGAGGCATTTAAAAATAACATTCATATTGAAACGTCGTCGGCATTTGACATCAATATTGTGGAAAACCTTTTGGCAAAAGGTAAAATCAACAAAAATACTTATGTAGTGTGTAACGGCTTCAAACGTGACGCCTATGTGGAGAATATTGCCCGTTTGATCAATAGCGGTCATAACAAAACCATTCCTGTAATTGACAACTACGAAGAGTTGGATTTATTACAAGAACAAATCAAAGGGAAATTCAAAATTGGTATCCGAATCGCTGCCGAGGAAGAACCTAAATTTGAGTTTTATACTTCGCGATTAGGAATTGGGTACAAGGATATTGTTCCGTTTTACCGTAAACAAATTCAGGAAAACAAGAAAGTGGAATTGAAAATGTTGCACTTCTTTATCAATACCGGAATTCGGGACACGGCCTATTACTGGAACGAATTGTTGAAATGTATGAAGGTGTACATCGCTTTGAAAAAAGAATGTCCGACACTTGACAGTTTGAACATCGGTGGTGGATTCCCCATCAAGAATTCCTTGGCCTTTGAATACGACTACCAGTATATGGTGGATGAGATTTTGAACCAAATCAAAATCGCTTGTGACGATGCAGAAGTAGAAGTTCCCCATATTTTCACCGAATTCGGTTCGTTTACCGTTGGCGAAAGCGGTGGTGCAGTCTACCAAGTATTGTATCAGAAAAAACAAAACGACCGTGAGAACTGGAACATGATTGACAGTTCGTTCATCACTACCCTACCCGATACGTGGGCGATCAACAAACGCTTTGTTATGTTGGCTGTCAACCGTTGGAACGACACCTACGAACGCGTTTTGTTGGGGGGAATGACGTGTGATAGTGACGATTATTACAATTCTGAACAACACATGAATGCGGTTTATTTACCCAAATACAACAAAGAAAAACCCTTATACATCGGATTCTTCAATACCGGCGCTTACCAAGAAACCATTGGTGGATTTGGCGGATTACACCACTGTTTGATTCCCCAACCCAAACATATTTTGATTGATCGGGATGAGAATGGCATCTTAGCCACAGAAGTGTTTTCAGAGCAACAAACTTCGGACGATGTATTGAAAATATTGGGCTACGACAAATAATATTTTTTCGTTTGTAGTTTTAAAAAAATAGTTTTTCTTTGACCCATAAGAATTAGACAAACACAGAAAAGAGGAATAATGAGTAAAGGACCTATCAGTCAGTTTATTGAACACAATTTTTTACATTTCAATGCAGCCGCTTTAGTAGATGCTGCGAAAGGATATGAAGCCCATTTGTTGGAAAATGGAAAAATGATGATTACCCTAGCTGGTGCAATGAGTACCGCAGAGTTGGGGAAATCATTGGCTGAAATGATCCGCCAAGATAAAGTACATATCATATCTTGTACAGGTGCCAACTTAGAAGAAGACATCATGAACTTGGTGGCACACAACTCCTACAAGCGTGTTCCTAACTACCGTGATTTGTCTCCACAAGAAGAGTGGGATTTGTTAGAAAACCATTATAATCGTGTAACGGATACTTGTATTCCTGAAGAAGAAGCTTTCCGTCGTTTACAATCGCATTTGTTTGACATTTGGAATAAAGCGGACAAAAATGACGAGCGTTATTTTCCACATGAATTCATGTACCAAATGATCAATTCAGGAGTGTTGGAGCAATATTATGAAATTGACCCAAAGAACTCTTGGATGGTGGCCGCAGCTGAGAAAAACTTACCCATAGTAGTTCCAGGATGGGAAGACAGTACGATGGGGAACATCTTTGCTTCCTATTGTATTAAAGGAGAGTTCAAAGCCACTACCATGAAAAGTGGTGTGGAATACATGATGTGGTTAGCCGATTGGTATACCAAAAACTGCGAAGGCAAAGGTGTGGGATTCTTCCAAATTGGAGGTGGTATTGCCGGAGACTTCCCGATTTGTGTGGTACCAATGTTGTACCAAGATATGGAAATGCATGATGTACCGTTTTGGAGTTATTTCTGCCAAATCTCTGACTCTACAACGAGTTATGGTTCCTACTCTGGTGCAGTCCCCAATGAGAAAATCACTTGGGGAAAATTAGACATCACGACCCCAAAATTTATTGTTGAATCGGATGCTACAATTGTGGCACCGCTTATATTTGCTTACCTTTTAGACTTATAAAATCCTACCTGTTATGAGACGAGTTATTGTTGATTACGCCAAACTAACCAGCGATATTTTGAATTTGTTGGTTGAAAAATTCCCCGATGGTTATGATGATTCCGATATCATCCGATTCCGTAATGCCCAAAACGAATTGGTTGAAGCCGTTGAAGTTCGAACCGAAGACACTATTTATCTCGTGAAAGTAAGTACCAAATTAGCTACTCGTATGGAGAAATTCGAGGATGAAGAGGATGATTTGGATACAGAAATCGAACCAATTGCACCTGTAAAGGGTATGGATATCGATGATGACGATATGCCAAGCGAAGACGAAGATGAAGATGTTGATTTATTGAAAGACAAAGGCGGATCTGATGATGAAGAAGACGATGACGACGAAGATGACTTCGAACCTTCTGAAAGTTATGACGACGAAGATGAAGACGAATAATTCAAATGATGAATTATGAGTTATAAATTATAAATGAAATCCCGGGTAAATTACTCGGGATTTTTTTATTGCAAAACATTTAAAATTTAAAATAACACCATTTATAATATACTACAGGTAGCGTTGTTGAAACACTTTGTGGTGGTGATTTTGATGACCAATGATTATAAAACCTAGGGCTCTAACCGAAATAGGATGATTGGATGCGCTACCTATACGTTCGAAATATTCAGGCTTAAACGATTTGAATAGGTATATCGTGGCATGACGTAAGGTAGAGAATTCGGTCAACAAATCTTGAATACTTCGTTCATTCCCATTGGACTGATCCACATAATCGTTCTCATCAAAACCGGGTAAGAGCGTTTGATCGTTGCGAGCAATACGCATGGCGCGATAGGCAAAAACGCGTTCGGCATCGATGATATGTTGGATGATTTCTTTAATCGTCCATTTTCCTTCCGCATAGCGGTAATCAAATTTGTCCATCGGAATTTCTCGTACAAAATGAATAAACCGGTGTAAGGAAATTTCCAATTCTTCAATCAAAGAATACTGTGGATCTACTTGTGCCAAATAGGGTGCATAAAAATCTCCGTATTCTCCCGTTTGTATTTGTTCTATACGCATTGTTTGCTATTTTATCCAAAGATAATAAACTTTAGGCAACCCAATCTTGTAACAATTGTTCTTTATAGACTAAGGTATCGGCAATTTGAATAATATCGGACAAAACGCCTCGTGCGGTTACCGCCTTCCCTGCTCCTGCCCCTTGAATTATAATGGGTTGCTTACCGTACGATTCGGTATAGATTTCGATCAAATTATCAGCGCCTTTCAACTGACCCAAGGGAGAATTGCGAGGTACCGAAATTAGTTGCACCTCTAAGGTATCCGTACTGCGATTCCAATTTCCCACATAGCGCAAAACATGATTATCCGCTTGGGTGATTTTGGCAATTTGAAAAGGTTTATTAAACAAGCGTTGCTGACTGCGGTACTCTTTCAAAGTCAAATTAGTAGCCAATTCTGGAATGAATAGCGATTCGATTTTCACGGCTGAAAATTCGGCATTCGAACCCAATTCTCGGGCTAAAATCAACAATTTGCGCGCTACATCATTTCCAGATAAATCTTCACGGGAGTCGGGTTCGGTATACCCTAACTGTTCCGCTTCTTTTAATAAAGTGGCAAACGGAACGTCTTCCTCTCCAAAACGATTGAACAAATAACTTAGCGTACCTGAGAACACCCCTCGTATTTGTGTGATTTCCTCTCCCGCATCAAATAAATTTTTAATGGTGTTAATTACAGGCAATCCAGCCCCTACATTGGTCTCGTATAGAAACTTACGATCAAATCGTTTCAAATTGGATCGCAATTCTTTATAAAAATCATAGTGCAAAGTATTCGCTTTTTTATTGGCAGCGACAATGTGAAAACCCGCTTGAACTAACGGAATATAATTTTTGATAATGTCTTCACTAGCCGTAGCATCAACGGCAATTAGGTTGTCCAAATCCAAGTCTTGTACGTATTCAATGATGTCTTCAATACGAAAAGGAATAGCCGATTGGGCAAAATTGGCTTCCCATTGATTTTTTACACCTTCCTTTTCAAAAAATGCCAAGGTAGAATTGGTAATTATGGGAAAGCGGAGTTCGATATTTTTTTGTTGCAAAAAGAAATCTTGTGCTTGGAGTACTTGGTTGATCAAGGTACTCCCAACATTCCCTATTCCAAAGAGAACTATATTTATTCTAAGCGTGGGCATAATTCAGTTGTTTTTGGGTGCAAAACACCGGTTTTAAAAAAGCAATTAATTGTTCAAATTCGATTAAAAAGGCATCATGCCCGTGAATGGACTGTATTTCATGGTAATATATATTTTCATGTACAGAGGCCAACTCCATGACCGCCTTTCGGTTTTCTTGGGCGATAAAGAACAAATCCGTATCGACGGCAACCACATGAATTGTGGCTTCTATCTCAGTTACCACTTCTTCGAGTGTTCCGCGAAAACGCGTGATATCATGGGTTTTCAGCAAATGATTCATGAGTTTATAGGCCGATAATCGAAAACGGTCGCGTAATTTCTGGCCGTGGTAGGTTAACCAATTTTCCACCGCAAATTCGCCACTGGGTATTTGTTGCCGATTGAAACGCGCGTTGATAGATTGCGGTGTACGGTACAAAAGCATCGCATGTTGCCGCGCATCACTAATGGGCTGCAAGGAATTCGTTAAGATTTGTTCCTGCACTTGCACATTCGCCAACACCCAATCGGTAGCTTTCCAGTCGGTCGCTATCGGAATTAAATGTTGAATCAACTTCGGTTGCAAAACAGCCATCTCCCAAGCAATTGCGCCACCGAGACTTCCTCCAATTACAGCATACACTTCCTGAACCTTGAGTTCGTGCAATCCTTGCCAAAATATACGAGCGATATCCCGGACGGTAAAATCTTGGTAATTGGAAATCAGGTTTCCTAAAATACCGTCGTAGCCGTTGCCTGGAATATTAAAAGCAATGGCGGTATAGTGTTCCAAATCGATTACTTTTCCCGACCCAATGAGTTCGTTCCACCACCCTTTTTCCCCGGTTACGGTAGAGTTGCCGGTGAGTGCATGATTGACAACGACAACGGGCGCCGAACCGAGGGACTGACCAAAGGTTTCGAAGTACAAGGGCAAAAAAGGAGTGGTTTTTCCGTTTTCCAAGAGGAATTGGTAAAGTTCTATTTTGGCTAATTTTTTCATTTTTTCTCGTGTTGTTATAGCAGTTTTTGTTGTTGAATCGCTTTTCATAGAAGCACTTTATCCCTAGCCCCGATAGAGCCGATATCCACGTAGCACTAGCGAAGTGATAAAGGCGAAAGCGGGAAATAGCTCCTTAAAAAACTGTGGAAAGCTCCCCGAATGTGGCGCATCCGGGGGTTCCACATGCAAACTAAAACCTAGACTGATTTTTCAACGGGCAAAGCCGCGAAAACGGTAGCCAAATCCGCTTTTAAATCGTCGATAGCCTCAAGGCCAACTGAGAGTCGAATGAGGTCAGGAGTTACTCCCGTGCTTTCTTGCTGCTCGGGCGTTAATTGTTGGTGTGTGGTGCTCGCGGGATGAATAATCAACGATTTGGTATCGCCGATATTCGCTAGCAAGGAGAATAATTGGGATTCGTTGGCCACTTTTTTCGCGGCTTCGAATCCGCCCTTGAGTCCGAACGTCACTATACCACTTTGCCCTTGGGGCAAATATTTTTGGGCCAAATCATAATATTTCGAGGTTTTCAACCCGGGATAGTTGACCCAAGCTACGGCTTCTTGCGCGCTCAACCACTCGGCCAAAGCCAAGGCATTCTGACTGTGTTTGAGGATACGGACTTCCAAGGTTTCGAGTCCTTGCAGGGTTTGGAACGCGTTAAACGGACTCAAGGCAGCGCCAAAATCGCGCAATCCTTCGATACGTACTTTGACAATAAAGGCAGCGGCTCCAAGGGCTTCATAGTATTTCAAACCGTGGTAACCGGCTGCGGGTTCGGTGAACTCGGGGAATTTTCCATTGCTCCAGTCAAACGTTCCGGCATCGATAATCACTCCACCCAGAGACGTTCCGTTTCCGGTGATGTACTTGGTGAGGGAATGAATCACAATGTTAGCGCCGTATTGAATGGGGTTGAGTAAATAGGGAGAAGCGACGGTATTGTCCACGATGAAAGGCACTTTGTAAGCTTGGGCTTGTTGGGCAATGGCTTCTAGGTCGAGGACATCCAATTTGGGATTACCGAGACTTTCGGCGAAGAATACGCGGGTGTTTTCTTGGGCGGCTTTCGTAAAATTAGTCGGATCAGAGGGATCGACAAATGTGGTGGTGATTCCCAAACGAGGCAAGGTTACGTTAAGCAAATTGTAGGTTCCACCGTATAGGCTGTTGGAAGCCACAATATGGTCGCCTGCTTTTAGCAATACTAACAAGGCTGTGGCGAGTGCTGCGGTTCCTGAGGCGGTTACCACGGCTCCGATTCCGCCCTCGAGTTGGGCCAAGCGTTGTTCCAACACATCGTTGGTGGGATTGTTGAGTCGGGTATAAATGTACCCTGCTTCACTCAAGCTAAACAGATTGGCTGCATGTTCGGCATTGTTAAACACGTAGGAAGTGGTTTGGTAGATCGGCACAGCGCGTGTTCCTGAAGTTTGTTGAACATCATGTCCGGCATGAAGGGCTTTGGTGGCAAATTTTGTTGTACTCATTTTTATGAATTTTAGAAGTTAGATTTTAGAATTTAGATTTTAGATTTTAGATTTTAGAATTTAGTCTTATGACTTTTTGACTTACGCCTTTTTTGACTTACGACTCCAAAAAAAAGGTCCTTTTGATTTGTAACCAAAAGGACCTGAACACTATATAGGAATAACATAAGGATCACCTTTGGCCACAAAGCATAGCACAACAACACATCATCATGTGCATCATACGGCGGTGGTTGTTATGTTTTGCAGTGGTAGACATTATTTTTGTTTCAGGTTTAAGGTTTCAAGTTTAAGGTTAGGGTTAGTGCATAAAAAAAGCCCCTGCTTTGGCAGAGGCTTGATATATACTTGAGTTTTGTAATTTCTTTTTCAAATTATACCATATACGTCCTCTGCGGGGAAGATTCCCACATCATACAACACATATGGCGCATTACGTTTTTCATTTTTTTAATCGAATGGATTTGTTGTTTTTCGACACTGCAAACTTCAAAAGGATTTTTGGATTACACAAGCCTTTTTTAAAACTTTAACAAAAATTAATTTTTATCTGTTTGATTTTAAGGTGATTAATAAACATATTTTTTTATTAAGCGGAGTTCCGACTGGCATTGGTATTCCCGAAAAGGGAGCGAATGACTAACTTTTCATAGGTTTCTAATAACGTCGAATCTTCTTTTCCTTGTCGAATTTCATTGATTTTCATTAGGGCGTATTGTTGGATGGTGAGCAAGGGTAAAACGATGTCTTCCCGCATTTTGATCGACGCTTTTCCATCGGGGTAATTTTCCATGAGTTCGGTATGTCCTGCAATCTTCAAAAGCATGTTTTTTGTCAGTGTAAACTCATCGAAAATGATTTGCCAGAAGGCACCAAATTCAGGGTCATTTTCCATATATTGGGTTAAAGGAAAAAATGACTTTGCCAATGACATCATACTGTTTTCGAGCAGTGTACGAAAAAACAAAGAGTTTTTATACAATGCCTGTACTTCAGTCCATCGACCGGCATTTTCAAACGCATATAATGCGGTTCCCACACCAAAAAATCCGGGTACATTTTGTTTCATCTGACTCCATGAACCGACAAATGGAATGGCGCGTAAATCGGCGAAATCCAATTGTTCAGCGGCCTTTCTTTTGGAAGGACGACTTCCAATATTGGTCTTCGCATAATAATTCAAGGTACTGCGCTGCTCAAGATAAGGAATGAACTTGGGATGCTGTTTAAAAGCGGTATATTTTTCAAATCCGATAACGGCCAATTCATCTATAATGGCTTTATCTTCAGACGTTAAATCGTTTTCTTTTTTGGCAAACAACACATTGGTTACTCCGGCACTCAACAAGTTTTCAAGATTAAATCGACACGATTCGGGTGTGCCAAAATTTGAACTGATGGTTTGCCCCTGAACGGTCAATTGGATTTCTTTGTGTTCAATTCCTGAACCCAATGAAGCATAGAATTTATGCGTTTTTCCTCCGCCACGGGCAGGTGGTCCGCCCCTACCGTCAAAGAAAATGACTTCAATACCGTATTTACGCGACATGGCTGTGATGGCTTCTTTGGCTTTAAAAATGGACCAGTTGGCCATCAAATAACCTCCATCTTTGGTACCATCCGAAAAGCCAAGCATTACGGTTTGTTTGTTTTGGCGACGTGTCAAGTGAGTACTGTATTCGGGATGGGTATACAATTGTTCCATGATATGTGCAGCGTGTTGCAAATCTTCCACCGATTCAAAAAGGGGCACAATATCCACTGTAGGTTGGTGCCATCCTGTCCAACGGAATAATGCCAAGGTTTCAAGTACATTGAGCGCCGATTCATTATTACTAATGATATAACGATTGGCCCCTAATTCACCGTTTTGCTGTTGGATATTTTTCATCACTTCTATGGAAGCAATAGTTTGAGTTACAATTTCGACAGCAAAGTCAGAAGCCTGAACCGTTCCTTCAATTGTATTTAATAATTCGCGCCGCTTAGATTCATCCCAAGTCAAGTATTCTTCTTGGTTTAAATGGCCAACAACGGCTGAAACGACTTGATTATGAATTTTACTGTTTTGACGAATATCTAACGAAGCGAAATGGAACCCAAAGGTTTGTACTTTATGAATTAATTGTGTCACTTCGTCCAGATACAACGATTGGTGTTTTGATTCTAAGAGGCATTTTACTTGATTCAATTGTTCCAATAATTCGCTTTGTGAAATGTACAATTCGCCACGGGAATAAAACACAGAACGGTACAATTGACGTTCTGATTCGGCGATGATTACATCCACTTCCGTAAAGGTCAACTTGCGTTTGAGTTTTCGAATATCTGAATAATAACATTTCAAGATGGAAGTGCGCAAACGTTGTGCAACTTGAAGCGAAATCTCCGGGGTTACAAAGGGATTACCATCGCGATCCCCTCCGGGCCAAAAACCCAACTGAATCAATGGATTGGCAAGTTGAGCATCAATGGCGTTGTTTTTATGCAGGTAATGCAACATTTCACCAATGGTAGTATAAAAAACATTCTCCAGATACCAAATCAAACTTACGGCTTCATCAAACGGAGTGGGTTTATCTTTTTTAATGAATCGTGTTTTACCCAATTGTGCCAATAACAACTCTATTTGATGCAAATCATTGTGACGAATGGCCTCGGTTAAATCGGTGATGATTCCTAAAACAGCTCCAGGATAAAATTGTGTAGGATGTGCGGTAAGGACGGTTCGAACTTTAAATTCTTGCAAGAAAGAGCGCCATTGATTTTGCAATTCGGCTGTATCACATCGTTCTTTGATTTCGCGCAACGAACCTTTCCCTTCTAAATTGTTAACCGTTGAAAAAGCGGCATCTTCGATGGCATCAAAGAGTACAATTTGACGCTCCACGTATTGGATGAAACGAAATAACAAATTGAGTTTTTCTTTCTCATCGGTGGGATCACCATACTTTTCAATGAATAAATTGACAATTTCGACAGGAGAAAGTTTTTGTTGAAACCCTTTAACACATAACTCATGAAAAAGCGGCAACAGCACTCCCGTATTGTCGATTGCATCAAAGGGTAATGTGATAAACACACTGTTATACAAATGGTATTTTGCGGCAACTTGTTGCTGAAAACGTTCAATTTTGGGAAGTGTATACATGGCTTTGTGTTGATTAGGTATAAAAAAACCCCAAGCAGCACTTGAGGTTTTCATAAAATCAAATAACGATTTGTATCTTAAATATCTTTGAAAATGGTATGCATCAAACGTTTTTTGTCGTTGATACTTTCTTCCAAAGAAATCATGGTTTCTGTTCGGTAAACGCCTTCGATATCATCAATCATAAAGATTACATCTTTGGCATGTTTGGTATCACGGGCACGAATTTTACAGAAAATATTAAATTTTCCAGTAGTCACGTGAGCTACCGTTACAAAGGGAATTTCATTGATACGCTCCAAAACGAATTTGGTTTGGGAAGTATTATTCAAAAATACGCCTACATACGCGATAAATGAATACCCTAATTTCTCATAATCCAAAGTAAGCGAAGAACCCATAATGATTCCTGCATCTTCCATTTTCTTTACACGAACGTGAACCGTTCCTGCAGAAATCAACAATTTTTTTGCGATATCCGTAAAAGGAACACGGGTGTTGTCAATTAACATGTCAAGGATTTGGTGGTCGACTTCATCTAAACGAAACTTACTCATAACTACGAATTTATGTTGTTTATTTATTATGCATACAAATTACTATATTTTACTTAAGAAAAACCAATTTTTAATGTTATATTTTTACTCCATTAACAAATTTGATGTTGTTTTCTAAATAAAAATCCGCTTTTTCATCAATATTCGGAATATCATTTTTACCATCTGAGTACCTCATTTTGTGAGCATTGTAAGAAAAATGACCTAATTTTCCCTCTAACGCACCCACTTCACAGATGTAGGCATTGAATTCGATATTCCCGTTGATTAATTCTTCACGGTATTGTGCAGCAAAATTCGTAATTATTTCTTTACCGTCATAATTTATTTTAATGTTTTTATAAATAAAATCATAAAAAACGGCATTATTTTGAGGAATTTGTAAATATAGTTCGTTTTTGTTGTCAACTATATCGTTTTCGTAAATATGCTTCAAACCCGAAATGAGCGCAATAAAAATCATTTTTCGGGTATATTCTCGATAATAATCATTCGGATAATGACCGGCTTCAAATAAAACGGTCGGTACACCCAAATTCGTGAACCGATCACCAATACAATTCAGATTAAATCCATCATCAAATCGTCCTACTTGATTAGGGATATGTTTTTGTAATTCTTCATTTATCGCCACAATGACGTTCATCGCTTGTGTTCGAACAGTATTAATTGTCCGTTCTTCATTAAAGGCTGGCGCTAAGAAAGAAACCGTGGCGGGATTGCCTGTATTTCCGGCTCCAAAAATGGTCCGTTGATCGTGTAAATTGTATGCCAAATTGGGTTGAAACTCATCAAATGCAGCACGTAAAAACCGGCTTTCGGGTTGGCTTAAATCGACCGAGTCCCGATTCAAATCTACTTGATTGGCATTTACCCGCGTATAAGCTTCTGCCCCATCGGGATTGACCATAGGGAGAATTCGAAACTGGAAACGTTGCTGCAATGCCACAGCCAATGAGTCATCGGATTGTAAAAAGGCAATGAAATCGAACAACGCTTTTGTAGTTGTCCCTTCATTCCCATGCATTTGGGACCAAAGTAAGACCTTAAACTCGCCATTTCCTAAATCGAATTGGTATAAAGGTCGGTTTTGAACAGAATACCCTTTACTTTCGGGATGAATCGAAAGCGATTGCAAGACACTTTCTATTTGTGATAAGGTAATATAGCGACCAAAGAGTTGGTTTTGTTTGTAATTTTTATGGCATTCAAAATAATCCATCGAGCACTCTATTTCTACAAATATACTAAAAAAGCCCCCAAGTCTGCGCACTTGGAGGCTTTCCACCTTAGTCTAACAAATTAAAACAGATTTATTTTCGGTGCAAGTGAACACTGCTGATTCCGGCTTCTGCACGTGCAGCTGCGGGAGCAGCATCTCCTGTCATTGTTGGCAAATTAAACGTTAACAAGCGACCGCCCATATTTAGACGTTCTGCTACATATATTTTATCCGTTCCTTCGTCATAGGCAACATCAACTGGATTCCCCATGGTTGACATCGGTCCGTAGATTCGCACTTGATTGGACAAAGCAATTGTACCTCCATTAGAAGTCATTCCTAATACGGAACTGAAATTATTGATTACGATTAGTCCACCATCAGAATCGGATGAAGCTGCACCTACATCGGTCAATACCATACGGTCATCCATTTTAGAGAAAGCAATGCCGTGTGTGCGCACTAAACCTTGAATGGTAATTCGTTTTGTAGGGGTAATGGCGCCATTTGGTTTTCCAAAGAAGTTTTCGAACACGACTAAATCACCGGTTAAGTCAGCAATAGCATACAATGTTGTTCCGTCAATTGCAATCCCCCACGTTTTGAAATTAACTGAATAATTATTCAATAATGTTAAGCTATTTCCTGTACGTTGATAAACTAGTAATTTATTGGTATTTGCATTGGCTGCGTTTTGATCTTGGGTTACTACAACTTTGTCACCCATAACAGCAACTTCACGCGGATTATTAAATTCTGAACCTGAAGCAAGTGCCAAGTTAAGTGCCGCTGCATTGGTAGCTACTGCATTTTTGATTCCGTTGTAAACCTCTAATTTATTAAAAGACCTTGAAGCCAATAAAATTTCATCGCGCTCACTGTCATAAAAAACACCATCGGTATCTAATGAACCAATTGTAAACGATTTTACTGTAGGTGAAGTTTCCAATAAATCGGTATACGATATTTTCCCTGAAGTATTGCTTGAGGTCACTAATCGAAGTTCAGGATTAGAAGGTGCAGACGAATTGTCATCGTTACTACAAGAGAATAAAATTGGGGCAAAGGCTAAGAGTACTAATTTCTTTTTCATAATAAAGTGTGTTAATTGATTTTGACACCTTTACGTACGAAAGAACTTGTAGTTTGGTTTTACAATTGTGGAAATTGTCGTTCAGGGAAGCGACCTTTCACTCCTTTATAAAAAGATAAAAACACGGGAAGGTCAGTATCCAATTGGCCTGACGGGTAAAAAGGAGCGCCAATTCGCACTTCTTTTTTTTCATAATCAAAAGCAACAGGAACGATCGGTACTTTTGCTTTGTGCGCAATAAAATAAAATCCGGTACGCAATTCCTCTACATATTTTCGGGTACCTTCTGGAGCAATTCCTAATCGGAAGACTTCGCGAGAATTAAAAATATCGACGATGGCATCGACTAAATTTTTACCGCCACTTCGATCCAAAGGTGCGCCACCGATTGCACGAAAATAATAGCCGAAAGGAAAAACAAACAATTCTTTTTTACCTACAAAATTCATTTGTTGATTGGCAATTCCTCTCACAAATAAACCAATAAAAAAATCGAAGTTACAGGTGTGTGGCAGTACAGCAATCACACATTTCTTTACATTGGGATCAAATGAACCTGTGAGTTTCCACCCCATGATTTTGTAAAAAATAAATTCGTAAAGCCGTTTTTTCATCCCGTAAATTTTGCGTAAATTTAGAACATTAACCTGTAATCACCTAACTCCATGTTAGCCAAATACCTTAGCTATCTTATTCCAATTAATGTCGTCAAAAAAAAGTCGACGGTTAGTAAAACGTTAGAAGTCACTTGGAATAATGGGCAGTTGGTCTTGGACAGCAAAAACACCAATTATTCCTTTGGGAGTTTGCAACGTATTTTGCGCAAGGGCTTAAAATACATCGGATTTGAACGTATCCGCAATTTCAAATCGATTTTGGTTTTAGGTGTTGCTGGTGGTAGTGTGATTGAAACCCTAGTTGAAGAAATACAATTTAAAGGACAAATCACTGGAGTTGAAATTGATGCTGACATATTACAAATTGCCAAAGACTACTTCAAAATTGATCGTTTTGCCAATTTGGAATTGATTGCAGACGATGCCTTCGAATTTATACTCAAAACAAAAGAACACTACGATTTGATTATCATTGATATTTTTCAAGATACCCAAATGCCCAATTTCTTATTTCAGGATTTTTTTATTCAACGAATCAATGCGTTATTGAAAACGGAGGGTTTTATTTTGTTCAATACAATGGTACTCACGGACAAAGATCGGGCACGCAATTTGGATTACCGCAAAAAATTCAATGCGGATTTTTCATTGCGCATGTACCCGAAAGTGGAGGAACATAACGAATTGTTCACCATTAAAAAATTGCACTAATGGCATTTTTAAAAAAATTATTAGTGGGTAAGTTTACCTATAAAAACAGGCCCAGATTCAATCCGATTCAACGGCGCATTTTAAATATCCGCGCAATTTGGAATAATGACCATCAATACGATAATGGGATTGAAAAGATTGTACGCTTATTCCTTTCTTCGACACAATTGCTTTTTCCAGGGGTTTATATCAAATACCTCGCATGCAAAATCGGTCCCGAATACCAAGACCTTTCCATGGACACTTATATCTTATTGAAAATGGCATTCCCTTGGTTTATTCTAATCCATAACTTACAAGATCAATCCTGGATTGTACTCCTTATGTTGTATATGCTTTTGGAAACCGTATTGTATATCCCAACTCTTATTTTTGCATCAGACCTTTTTATGCAACCCAGATCCTACAAACGATCGATGCTGTTGTTGTTTTTTAATTACCTCGAAATTGTTGTTTCCTTTGCCGTTTTGTATACTTTGGGCCATCATATGAACAAACCGTTTACCCATTGGTTTGACCCCATATACTTTAGTGTCGTTAGCGCCAATTCTATCGGATTTGGAGATTATCACCCCATTACTACTTATGGCAAAATTTTGGTAAGTATTCAGGCGATGTTCTTTTTATCTTTCGTGTTGTTGTTTCTGAATTTCTTCTCCACCAAAGTAAAAAGCAAAGGCTATTTTGATAACGAGGCTGAATAACTGCAAATATCAATGCGTCTGATTCCAGAGTTTTCGCGCTTTTTCAAGATCTTCAGGCGTATCAATCCCAATCCCTACATGGGTGGTTTCCACCATACGAATGCGTTTGCCGTATTCCAAATAACGGAGTTGTTCCAATTTTTCGGAAGCTTCTAAAGGTTTCATAGGCCATTGCGCAAAATCCAACAAGGCTTGTTTTCGGAAGGCATAAATTCCGACGTGTTTCATGTACCGCACGCCTGCTTGCGTATCGCGGGGATACGGAATTACGGAACGGGAGAAATATAGTGCAAATCCTTTTTGGTCGGTAACTACCTTCACATTGTTGGGATTAGCGATTTCTGCTTCATCCGTGATTTCAAACATTAGAGAAGCCAAATCAATTTCATGGTTGACATCTTGGCGGTATACTTCCAAGACTTGAGCTAATGGTTCTTTGACAATAAAAGGTTCGTCACCTTGCACATTGACCACTATATCTGCTTCCAAATGGGCCACCGCTTCTGCAATTCGGTCACTCCCGCTTTCATGTTCGCGCTGACTGCGAATTACCTTTCCCCCATGAGCTTGAATGGCAGTTTCAATTTCATCGGCATCGGTCACTACAAAAACATCGTCAAAGAGTTGGGTTTGAAATGCCGCTTCATAGGTGCGAACAATAACGGGCTTTCCACACAAATCCTGAACTAATTTGGCAGGAAAACGCGTAGAAGCAAATCGAGCGGGAATCACAGCAATGACTTTCATGGTGGTATATTTTGGGTTAAAGATACAGATTTCGCAAAAGTAATAACGAATTTCAAAACGGGTTCCTTCGTAAAAAGATGTTGATTTCATTGCACGTGTGTCCGAAGTGTGTCCGTGATGCGTCCGTGAAAATGATAATTTTCTCGGACTCACTACGGAACCATTACGCAATGATGTCGAACGCATCCCTAAGGAATCTGCTCACTCCACGCTTCTTTACTTTAAGACTATTTTAGGAAAAGCCTCCCTTCTACCGCATAAAAAAATGGGTTAACCGATTAAACTTTTACATCCAAATGTTTTCTAATAGTTTTAGTATCTAAAATTTAATGTCGTATGAAAAAAGTAATTTGTTTTGTTTTGTTACTCTTGGGGGTATCGCTTACCGCCCAAGAACGACCTGCGGGTCCACCACTTAATGACGGTCCGCCTCATGAAAATGAAAATCCGGAAAAGCATTTGGAACGAATGAAAAAGGATTTAAAATTAAGTGATCAACAAGTGAGTCAACTTCGGGAGCATTTTAAAAAAAGAAAAGCGGAACGCGAAGCTTTCAAACCGAAAGATGGAGAACGTCCCCAACCGGCAGAACGAAAAGCACATCATGAAGAACGCATAAAAGCGGATGAAGAAGCGATGAAAAAAAATCTTAACTCCTGAACAATTGAAACAATGGAAGGAGCATCGTGAAGATGGAATTAAAAAGAAACAAGAAAAAAAAGCGAAGAAAAAAGAAAAGAGAAAAGAAAAGAGAAAAGAAAAGAAAAAAGAGAAAAAAGAGTAAACTAGAATTTGGTCAATCGTGTGAGCGCCTTCGGGCGCTTTTTTTTTGTTTCAAGTTTCAAGTTTCAAGTTTCAAGTAGTTTGGGTTTAAAAGTGTAATGGGTAACGTGATTAAAACATTTTTTTGTTTCAGGTTTCAGGTTTAAAGTTTCAAGTTACTTTCTATGAACTAATAATTTCAAATCTTCAAATTGACACATTGCAAATATTTGGTTCTCAAGATTACACAATGTTTGCACAAAGTTGCAGATGGTTTTCACATTTTTGATTAACCACGAAGTCACTAAGATTTGATGACCATTCCGTGGTATTTAAGGACACAAAGTCGCTGCGCTTGGATAAGTTTAGGTAGCAAGTTTCAGGTTACTTTCTAAGAACTTACAATTTCAAACCTTCAAATTGACACATTGCAAATATTTGGTTCACAAGGATAGACGATGTTTGCACAAAGTTGCTGAAGGTTTTCACTTTTTTTTATTAACCACGAAGTCACTAAGATTTGATGACCATTCCGTGGTATTTAAGGACACAAAGTCGCTGCGCTTGGATAAGTGCAGGTTTCAATTATATAGGGTTGAAAAGTGGAAAGGGTTGAAAAGTGTAGCTGGTAACGTGATCAAAACACGATTTTTTCTTGCTTCTTGCTTCATTTCTCTTTCTTCCATCACTATCCTTCAAAAAACTCCTCTTTAAACCCAATCAAGTACAGTTTATCTTTAGCACGGGTCATGGCGGTGTAGAGCCAACGCACATAATCCGCATCCATTCCTTCGGGTAAATAGGGTTGTTCGACAAAAACCGTATTCCATTGTCCGCCTTGCGATTTGTGACAGGTAATGGCATACGAGAACTTCACTTGGAGTGCATTGAAATATTCATTTTGTTTCAACTTCTCCATTTTTTTATACTTCGAAGGTTCGTCTTCATAATCCAACAACACTTCTTCATACAAACGATTGGATTGCTCATAGGTTAACGCCGGCGATTCGCTTTTTATAGTATCCAAGAGCAAAACGGTTTCAAAAGGTATCTGGTCGGGATAATCCACCATCCGAATTTTGACACGGGCAAAGTGAAATCCGTATAATTCTTTAAATCCAAATAGCTCCAAGACTTCGATAATATCGCCATTAGCAATAAAACCAGCAGCATCGGTTTCTTTCAACCAAAAATAATTATTCTTGACCACCATTAAAAAGTCGCCCACCGACAGTTCACTTTCTTTAAAAAGGATACGAGACCGAATTTGTTCATTGTACTGGTTGGCCCGTTTGTTGGAGCGCACAATGAAAGCGGTATCTTCTATGGAATAATTACTGTAGGCACTATTGATAGCATCTTGAATATCATAGCCATCCACCAAACGGATGATATCTTTAAATCCCCTGAGTTGAAATTGGAATTCTTCAAAAAAGGCTTCCTGTAGCATTTCACGCAATTGCGTTGCATTATAAAGTATACCCGACTTTTCCTCTTGTCGCATAACTTCATCGAGTTCGATACTGTCAATTTTTTTATCATAATGCAATGCTAATGTATCGGTATTCAAGGCAGGCGAATCGGTACGATTCACAGGAGGCAACTGAGCGGTGTCGCCTAATACTATAAGCTTGCAATTCTGACTGTTGTACACGTAAAAAATAAGGTCGTCCAACAAAGAACCGTTTTGATACATGCCTGACCCACCATCTTGATCGGAAATCATGGAAGCTTCATCGACAATGAAAATGGTATTTTTGTGTTTGTTTTGTTGTATGGTAAACGAGACGCCGCCAGCCGACTTCTTCGGAAAATAAATTTTCTTATGAATGGTAAAGGCGGGTTTTAGGGAATAATTGGCAATGACTTTAGCGGCTCGCCCAGTGGGTGCCAATAAGACTGACTTATAGTTAATGTCAGCTAAGCAATTGACAAGCGTTGAAATGACCGTAGTCTTCCCCGTTCCCGCATACCCTTTCAAGACGAAAATACTGTCGTCACTTGGGTCAGTGATGAATTGTGCAATTTTTTGAAAAAAGACTTCCTGTTTCAACGTAGGCTGAAACGGAAAGGAATGGTACAAGTGCTGATAAAAATTTTTCATGCCCTACAAAGATAGTCGAGTCGGAGCAAATTTGGGGCAACCCATGAAAGGCTTATATTAACAATATTTCGTAAGTTTGTCCACTCCTATATATATAATGAGTAGCATCATCGACAAAACATACAAACGACTTTCCATTCAGGTTTCCCTGAGCGGATTATCTTTTGCTGTTTTTGATGTAATTACCGATCATATTATTACCTTACAATCGATACCTTTTTCAGCCTTTCAACGCAGTTCGAAAATAGAAGATTTGTTTGCCGTAGTTTTTCATGAATATCCCGAATTGCGAAATTCGTATGACGAAATCAAAATTATTCACAGTAATAATTTGTGTACGTTTGTCCCCACTGCCCTATTTGATTCCGAATTCATTGGAAGTTATTTGCAATACAACACCAAGGTTTTTGAAACGGATTATTTTACCTACGATAGTTTGCCCAACTATGAAATGGAGAATGTGTATATCCCGTATGTGAACATGAATAATTTTTTCATTGACCAATACGGATCGTTTGATTACCAGCATGCCCATACCTTATTGGTTCAAAAATTATTGGATTATTCCAAAAACAATGACCAACGAACGATGTATGTTCATGTAAGTAGTGGTCATTTCGAAATTGTGGTGATTGAAAATCGGAAGTTGCAATTGTACAATTCCTTTGAGTTCAAAACCCCAGAGGACTTTCTCTATTATATTTTATTTACAGCGGAACAATTACATCTGAATCCGGAGTCGTTTCCATTAGTGCTTTTGGGAGCTGTTGAAGAAGAAGATGACTTGTATCAAATGGGGTATAAATATGTTCGCGATGTATCGTTGATGTCGATGAAATTTATGGTGAATGGACGAACGGAGACAGAAAACCGTCAACACTTTATACTAGTACACGCGTGAGAATTATTTCTGGAAAATACAAAGGTCGACGCTTGGTCGCTCCCAAAAACTTACCGGTTCGTCCCACAACGGACATGAGTAAGGAATCGTTATTCAATATTTTAAACAACCATTTTCACTTTTCTGATTTGAAAGTACTCGATTTATTTTCGGGAACGGGCAACATCAGTTATGAATTTGGTTCGCGCGGTTGTCCCGAAATCATCAGTGTGGATGCCGATTTTGGTTGTGTGAATTACATTAAAAAGACGGCCATTGAATTGGATTTAAACATTACGGCAATCAAAAGTGATGTCTTCAAATTCTTAGAACGCCATCGCGGTTCGTACGATGTCATTTTTGCTGACCCACCGTATGATATGGCCGAAAAGGATTTTCATCGTTTGGTCGAACTGATTTTCGAACAAGATTTACTGGATGAACAAGGTGTTTTGGTGGTCGAACATTCCAAAAACACGAAAATGGAGCAACTTGAGTTTTTCTCCTATGACCGAAATTATGGCGCTTCGGTTTTTACCTTTTTTGAATATCCTTCCGAAGAAGAGGAAGAAGAATAAAAAAGCAGACCTGTAAGCCGGATTCTGTATCTCATCTTTTAGGATAAGACCCTTATCATTTATCTGGCCGTATTATTACTAATACGATCTATCTGCCTACCCCCCGACAACGAACGAGTAGCCCTTAACTGTCGGTATACATGGCATTGCACCGCATAGAGTTTACCTGATTTCACTACAGCCGAACTGTACATCCTTTCTGTTGCACTGGTCCTCTTTCGATTACTCGAAAGGACGGGCGTTACCCGCTATGCTACTCTTTGGTGTCCGGACTTTCCTCCATCTCAACGAATCGAGACAGCGATAAGGCGGTCTGCAAGGCAAAGATAGTTTTAATTGTTTGGAATTCGGAATTTGAATTTTAAAATATTATTCGATACGACAACCTCTAGCAAGTAGCAAAAAAAGTAACCGGTTGTGAATAAGTTTTTCGGATTTCAAGTCACATCATTATACTTGAAAACTCAAAAAAACTATATTTGTATTCCAATTGAAATCTATGGAACAATTTATAGTATCGGCCCGTAAATACCGCCCGCAAACGTTTAAAGACGTAGTGGGTCAACAGGCTATTACCAATACGTTGTTGAATGCCATAGAAACCAATCACTTGGCACAAGCCCTCCTATTTACGGGTCCGAGAGGTGTGGGTAAAACCACTTGTGCACGAATTTTGGCGCGTAAAATCAACCAACCAGGTTATGATGACCCAAATGAAGATTTTGCCTTCAATGTTTTTGAATTGGATGCTGCCTCCAATAACTCGGTGGATGACATTCGGAATTTGATTGATCAAGTCCGCATCCCTCCCCAAACCGGACAATATAAAGTGTATATCATCGACGAGGTACACATGCTGTCTACGGCTGCTTTTAATGCTTTTTTGAAAACTTTAGAGGAACCACCGAAGCACGCTATTTTTATTTTAGCGACTACTGAAAAGCACAAAATCATCCCGACTATTTTATCGCGTTGTCAAATTTTTGACTTCAAACGCATTACGGTGAAGGACGCGAAAGAACATTTGGCGGAAGTCGCCCAAAGTCAGGGAATCCAATACGAGGACGATGCTTTACACATCATTGCGCAAAAAGCTGATGGTGCCATGCGGGATGCCTTATCCATTTTTGACCGTGTAGTATCGTATTGCGGAAACAATCTCACCCGTCAAGCAGTAACCGAGAATCTTAATGTATTGGATTTTGAAACCTATGTTATGGTGACGGATTTGATTTTGGAAAACAATATTCCGCAAATATTGGTGGCTTATAATTCGATTTTATCCAAAGGTTTTGACGGCCATCATTTCATTATTGGAATGGCTTCGCATTTCCGTGATTTAATGGTTTGTAAAAATCCGGCGACTCTAACCCTACTCGAAGCGGGTGAACATGCCCAAAAGCTCTACGGTGAACAAGCGCAAAAGTGTTCGCTTGACTTTTTATTGAAAGCCATTGAGTTGGCCAATGATTGTGATTTAAAATACAAAACTTCACAAAACCAGCGGTTATTGGTCGAATTGACATTGATGCAATTGTGCTCCATCACTTTCGATGGAGAAAAAAAAAAGCTGATTTCATAATTCCGCCCACCTACTTCAGAAATTCCAATTATTCCATCACGGAACTCAAACAACCGGAATTTACTGCACCCACTCCACAGAAAACGGAGGAAGTTGAAGTAAAAACTGAAAGTGCAACACCAGCAACGGTTCAACCCACACAAGCGCCAACTGCAGTTTCTCCAACAACACCTGTTCCACCGCCAACAGTGGCAAAACCCTTAACGACACAATTGCCAGGCAATGAAGGTAGTGGAAAAGTTTCAGCCTTATCATTATCAAGTATTCGAGCGAAAAAAGAATTGCAAGAACAACAACGTAATGTAGTGCGTGAAGAAGCCAAAGCATTACCGACAGAGAAGTTCACCGAAACGGAAATGTTGGAGCAATGGTACAAATATGCTGATCGTTTAAATGACAAAGGGCATAAAATCATGGAGGCCTTATTGCGCATAAACGACCCTCAATTAGAAGGAACTCGTATTATTCATACGCTTCCAAATGAAGGTTCGAAGTTGGATTTTGAAAAAGAAAAACCCGAATTGGTTGCTTTTTTACGCGCCAAATTGCACAACCACGAAATCAGTTTGGATATTGAAGTGAATGAAGAAGTGAAAAGTAAAGTAGCCTTCACTCCCCAAGACAAATTCAACCGTTTGAATGAAATCAACCCCAACTTGGAGTTGTTACGAAAGCTATTTGATTTGGATGTTTAACGTTTGGTCGTTAAAAATGTAATCAATCCATTCATGTAGGTTTCCTGGTCATCGTACATTGCCATATGACTTCCTTTTGCACAATATAAATACGAACCTTTTGGGAATTGTTGGGCCATCCATTCCATATATTTGGGATCCATGGTATCATATTTTGCACCAATGACTAAAGTCGGAATCGCAATATTTTTCAATTGACCAGAAACATCCCAATGGGTTAATTTTCCTGAAATTCCCAATTCACTTGGTCCTTGCATGGTAATATATAAAGAAGAATTCAGTCGGCTGAACGCTCGATTTACGGGTTCGGGCCATTGGTTTACAGGAAGTCGAAGAATGTGTTGATTGTAATAATTAGCCATCAGCAATTCCATATACTTTGGATTTGTGTAGTCTTTCTTGGCTTCCAATTCACGAATTTGTACAAGTACTTTTGGGTCCAATTGTTTTTCCAAGACTTTGGAATATTCCCCATATTTTGGGCAACTTGCCATCATATTGGAAACAATTAACCCTTTCAAATTGTCCTGATATTTCAAGGCATATTGCATAGCGAGTATCCCTCCCCAAGAGTGACCCAACAGATAAAAATTGTCTTGGGTTAGGTTTAGCGCTTTTCGCACTTGTTCCACTTCTTCCACATAGCGCGGTAAATCCCAAAAGGTAGTATCGTTGGGATTATCAGAAAAACCAGTTCCTAATTGATCGTAATAAATGTACTCAATTTCGGCGCCTGGCAGAAAACTGTCCATGCATTCAAAATACTCGTGCGACATACCTGGACCACCATTCAAAAGCAACAATTTGATTTTAGGATTATTTCCAATTCGTTTGGTCCAGACGTTAAATTTTCCTTTGGGCGTTGTAATTTCGACCATCTTTACCCCACCATTCTTCATACCTTTTGTCGTATCTTGGTGATAATGCAAGGATGATTCTGTCTTTTGACAACCAACAAAAACAAGAACAATAAGAAGTAATCCAACTAACTTTTTCATAAGAATAAGATTAAATTTTTCCATAATACATCGCTTTCACGATGCCGTCTGAGAGTCCGATTTTAGGAACAAATAGTTGACGAGCGCCGCTCCATTTCATCGCATTTAGGTAGATACGAGTGGCTGGAATAATAACATCGGCACGGTCGGTATTCAACCCTAATTCAGCAATACGTTGTTCATAGGTAAGCGAATTCAGATACTGGTATTGTGAATTGAGATACAAATACGACAAGGGTTTGTCTTGTAATTTTCCCGATAATTTGAACAATTTATTGATATTTCCACCGGAACCAATAAGGATGATTTCATCATAAGGGGCACACGTTTCTTTAATCCACGATTCAATTTCTGACCAAGTGGAATCGGGTACCATGTCATTAATTAAACGAACTGTTCCGTTTCTAAAGGATTTCGAAGTCACCATTTTGCCTTCAGAAAACAAGGAGAATTCCGTACTTCCACCTCCAACATCTACATAAAGATAGGTGCGATCTGAGGCAATGAACGTATGCAAATCGGAAGATGCGATAATAGCTGCTTCCGTTTTTCCATCAATAATTTCGATATCAATGGTTGCTTTTTCTTTGATTATTTGGGTAATTTCTAGTCCGTTTTTTGAATCCCGCATAGCAGAAGTAGCACAGGCTTTATAGCGTTCCACTTTATAGACTTTCATTAAGAGTCGGAACGCTTCCATCGCATCCACCATTCGGATTTTATTTTCTTCAGAAATAATTCCGGAAGTAAAGGCATCTTGTCCGAGACGAATAGGTACGCGGATTAACGCAGATTTGTTGAATTGAGTTTCTTTTCCATCTTGTTCGACAATATTGGTAATGAGCAACCGCATGGCATTAGAACCGATATCAATTGCTGCATATTTTTTTATGGTGATCATTTCGATTTGGGGCAGTATTAAGGTATTAATAATTTATCTTCAAACAGTCGTTTAAAGTAGTCATACATTTCATATTGGGCACGAAAAACGGGTTCATCCTCTTTTCGCTTTCGGTATTTATTATCCAACTTATCTGAGTGAAAACGGGCTTTTACATTTCCTTTCCAACCTATTTCAAAGGTATCGATAAGGATTTTTTTGATATCCTCTTGGTATATAGGGCAGGTCACTTCTACCCTTCCGTCCAAATTTCGAGTCATAAAGTCGGCCGAAGAAATGTATACCTCTGGATTTCCTTCGTTTCCAAAGATAAAAACACGAGCATGTTCCAATAAATTATCGACGATACTTATCGCTTCTATATTTTCACTCATTCCTTTAACACCGGGGATTAAGGAACAAATACCCCGAATTTGTAAACGAATTTTAACTCCGGCATTACTGGCTTCATATAACTTTTCCACCATTTCAAAATCGGATAACGAATTCATTTTCAAATCCATGTAAGCAGGCTTTCCTAAAGTAGCATTTAGAATTTCGCGATCGATTAATTTATAAATACGGCTTCGGGAATAGTGCGGCGATACAATTAAATGTTTGTAGCGATGTAATCGGTAATTGATATCAAAAAATTCAAAGATTTTGGTGACATCTTTTAAGATTTGTTGGTGACTGGTGAACAGGGTTACATCGGTATACACTTTGGCCGAAGACTCATTAAAATTACCTGTCGAAATGAAACCGTAACGCTTAATTTTGTGGTTTTCCAAGCGTTCAATCACACATATTTTACTGTGTACTTTTAGTCCTTTGATCCCAAAAATCAATTCAATTCCTTCTTGCTGCATGGTTTCTGAATACGAGATATTACTCTCTTCATCGAAACGCGCTTGGAGTTCAATTTGCACCACAACACGCTTACCATTACGCGCGGCATTGATAAGCGAACTGATAATTTGGGAGTTCTTGGCCAAGCGGTACAAGGTAATTTTAATTGTGGTTACTTTCGGGTCTAGAGCAGCTTCTCTCAAGAATTTGATCAGGTAGGCAAACGACTGAAAGGGAGCGTACACCAAATAATCTTTTTTGGCAATTTTATTTAAAATACTGCCTTCTAGAGACAACCCAGGTACGGGTAGCGGTGTCTTTTTTTGGTACAACAAATCAAAACGACCGAGGTTGGGAAAATCCATATAATCCCGACGGTTGTGGTAGCGACCGCCAGGAATGATACTATCGGATTTATCAATACCCATCCTGTTTAAGAAAAAGTTTAGGGTATCTTTATCGATGGCTGTATCGTAGACAAATCGCACCGGTTCGCCCACACGACGCTCTTTCACCGAAGATGCAATTTTCTGCAACATACTTTTATTCAAATCACTATCGATATCCAACTGGGCATCGCGAGTAATTTTAATCATATGGGCAGAAATACTTTCGTAATCGAAAATATTAAAAATTGAACTTAGATTATACCGAATCACATCATCCAAAAGCATGATGTATTGTTTATTTTCAAGGGATGGTAAAACGACTACACGGTTGATATTTTTTGGAATTTCTACTATGGCATATCGAACTTCCTTAGAAAGAACACGACTAAACATGTTGGCATTTTCATCCTTTCGCATGACTAATTTAACAGCCAAATAGCCCGAAGTATCCTTTAATAAAGGAAATTCTGCTAAATCATTTAAGATTACTGTAACGAGTTCGGGACTTACACTTTGAATGAAAAAATCGTGAATATAATTTTGATGTTCCTGACACAATTGTGTCTCATTTACAATTATAATATTCTCTTTTTCTAATTGCTTTTCAATATCACTAAGGATGCGTAAACTCTCCGTTTGTTGTTTGATTACAATATCGGTAATCTCTTTCACCAATTGCTGGGCGGAAATTCCTCCTAAGATTTTTTCACCAGTTTGTCCAGACAAACTAAGTCGGCGAATGGCCGCAAACCGCACACGGAAAAACTCATCTAAATTATTAGAAAATATACCGAGAAAGCGAAGTCTATCGAGTAAGGGCACTGTTGGATCAGCGGCTTCTTGTAATACACGGGCATTGAAAGTGAGCCAGCTTTTTTCGCGGTCAATGAATTTGTTTTTTTTATCGTTTATCATGCTAATTAATCTCTGGGTGTTCGAAAACGAACGGTTTTTCCTTTTTGAATTTGGCTCCAATTTTCGCAGTCAAACTCAATCGTTACCCAACCGGAAGTGGGAACATTTTCAATATAACGGTCCCCAAATTTATTAACAAAATCTGTAATAGCAGAATTATGACCAAAAAGAAAAACGTGTGTTAACGAAGAAGGCAGTTTTTTAACAAATGTTTCAAGTTGTCGCACGTCAAAAGTGTAGAGTTCAGGGATAATTTCGAATGCATTTTGCTTGATTGGCAATCCCTCCAACATAAGATTTGCTGTTGAACGTGCGCGAACAGCTGGACTTGAAAAGACATAATCGGCATCTTTAATTATGCTTTGAACATGTTCACGTATAACTGTTGCTCGTTGAATTCCGACTTCATTTAAAGGACGAAGTTTATCCTCAAGAGGCAGATCCCATGAGGATTTTGCATGTCTAATCAGAGAAAGTTGATATTTCATATTCTTGTAAGATTTTTCATGTTATATATTTCATCAAATGCATTTTATCCGCTTTTTTATGCATTTTATCGATGTTTTTTTTGGTCAGACAGAAAATACTGACTACTTTCGATTTGTTAAATTATGCATTTTATCGATAATAATATTTATCAGTTGTAGAATTTATTTAATAAAAAATGAGGAAAAAACGTTCTAAAATGCATCGTCAACTAGCAAAAATTAGCCCTTAAATAAACGTAAAAAGGTCAAAATCGTAATTTCAACGAGTTTTGTGGTAGTTCACAGATAAAATTAAAATTTTGAAACTTATCAACATAATTTTGAACAATGTTAACTTTATCCTAAATACACAGTAACAATAATAACAAAATCAACCCAAATAAATCAAACATGAACAAATCAATTAGTTCTTATTTAGTCTTGAGAAATGTGATTACGATAATCGTCTTCCTCCTCTCAATGCAAAGTGAAGTGTTTGCCCAGCAAGCAGGTTCTCCCAGAGTTTCAACGATTAAACTACTTGACACCTATGTTGGAGGCGGTACTGACCCTGATCGTACTCGACTCAAAGAATTAGTGTACGAGGTACAATCGTCCGTTTACTTTTATGACAATGTAGTGAAAACTTACGGCAACACGCCGGTTAGTTTATTCACTGATTTCAACGGATTTATTCGTCTACCACAGGCTACTTTTCAAAAGGAAACGATTGAACTGTTAACCATACGAATTGACAATCCATCCCAAATCATTAGTACATTGAATCTATCAACCTTGAGTGCATTTACCAAGTTGAAGTATATTTATATATTAACTTCATTCCCCTATACCCTACAACAAATCTCTCAAGTTGTAACTTCTTCAAATACCAATTACATTGTCGTGTACAAAAGCGACATGGGTTCGTAATCATTCAAATTTAGATCAAAGTTGAATACCATGAAAAATAACTATATGACTCACAAATCTAACAAAACCAAATTTTTGCTTCTCCAGCTTTTATTCCTTTTTGGGATGATTGGAAGCTTAAATGCTCAGGTTTATGTTCCCTTTACACAACGAACTTCGTCGTACACTCCGACGAAAACCGTTTATAATGTAAAAGGGGATTTTACCATGATTGGTAATACCAACCTGACCCTACAAAATTATGGTGCGACAACCAACAATAATAACAACACGATGGTGTATGTGGATGTTGATGGAAATAGCATCACTGGCCTAGGTGGTAGTCCGACCTTCAACTCTTCGTCAGCGGATTTGACCCTTTCAACTGAAAACGGTGCAATTCCTTCCTGTTCACGCATTGTTTTTGCCGGATTGTACTGGACAGGTCGAGCCAATCAATCGGGTACTGCTTCCAATACGTTCAGCGTAACAAAAACCATCGGGGGTACATCATACACCAAGACATTTGACAAACGTAAAGCGTTATTGAAAGGTCCTGGTGCAACTGCTTATACAACGCTTCAAGCTTCCTCTACAAATATTTATTACCCTACTTCCAATGGGGATTATATTTATTCTGGATATGCTGAAATTACCGACTATGTTAGACAATACGGTTTAGGTTCATATACTGTAGCCGATTTAGCTTTACGTGATGGTAATGGCGGTGGAACAGGATATTCCGGAGGTTGGGGTATCATTGTAGTTTACGAAAACTCCAAAATGAAATACCGTGATGTGACTATCTTTGATGGTCATGCTTACATGAATGGTTCATCTACAACAAATTTACCTGTATCAGGTTTTAATACGGTACAAACAGGTAATGTAGGAATCAAATTAGGTATGATGGCTTCAGAGGGTGACGTAAACCTTACTGGGGATTTCTTTAGAATTAGAAATTTAAACACTAATAATTACACAACTCTTTCCCATACCGGTAATTCTGCGTCGAATTTCTTTAATTCTTCTATAGCCACGGGTGGAAATACGCGAAACCCTAACATAGCAAACAATACAGGTATTGATATAGCAATGTTCACGCTTAACAATACGAACAATACCATTATCGGAAACAGTCAAACGTCAACCAACTTCCAATACGGTAGTGGTGGTGACGTTTATGCTATTTTTAATATAGCCATGGCCGTAGACGCCTATGTTCCTGAACAAGAAGGTATGTTGAGTGTAACTCAATTGAACAATGTAAACGTTACGACACCTCCTTATTCCATTCAACCCGGTCAGGATATGACTTTTAGTGTGGAAATTAAAAACTTAGGTACAGAAGCGGTAAATAATACTAAAATTGTTATTCCTATTCCGTACAATACTACTTATGTAACTAACAGTGCTTCGGGATCGGTATTATTCACGCCTCTACCTTCACCAAACACGATAACCTTCAATCCTACGCTAGGTGCAACGGGTTCGATAGTTTGGGATTTTGGAACATTACCTTTACCTTCTTCGCCCAATCAAGTATTAGCTCGATTGACATTTAAATTAAGAGCTACTACAGATTGTACAATATTGAACAATACTTCTTGTGGTAATAACATTCAAATAAACGGAACCATTTCTGGTGTCGGTGCGATAACTGGAGTTGCTTTAAACAACAAACCGTTAATTCAAGGGTATACCACCAATGGTACTTGTGTGGGAGAACCCATCGCTCAAGCCATTTCAATTGGAATCAATGGAACTAATTATGTGAATGCCAATTGTCAAGGTGTTCCAACAGTACGAAACTTCTACTATTGTGGTGCTGGAACAACAGTTCCAGTATCTGATGTAGCTTCAAGTTTCCCAACAGGATCTTCTTTTTACAACGAATATCCAGTTGATTCCAATACTGTGGAATACAATGCTTCAAATCCATTCCCAATTGATGCAGGAACAACGGTAACTTATTATGCAGTTCCTCCTGGAAGCACTGGATGTAATATTCCATTTACCATTTCAAGATGTAACAAAATTATTGCTAATGACGATTCGGGAACTTCTATTATAGGAGCTTCAGGTGGAACATCATTTACCAATGTTTTAACCAACGATACTTTAAATGGAAATCCAGTAGTTGCTTCACAAGTTACCGTATCTCAAGTTTCATCAACAAATTCTGGGGTTTCATTAGTAGGTAACAATGTAGTAGTTGCTCCAGGTACTCCTGCAGGTAATTATACATTAGTATATCAAATTTGTGAAGTTTCCAATCCAACAAATTGTGATACAGCAACGGTTACAGTGCCAGTAACTGCAGCAGTAATTAATGCAGAAAATGATAACGGTTCAGCTAACGGTTACACGGGTGGTACTGCTGTTCCTAATGTGTTGGTAAACGATACCTTAAACGGTCAACCCGTTACTTTGGCGCAAGTGAACTTAACACAAGTTTCTACAACCAATCCAAATGTAACTTTAGACCCTGCAACCGGTGCGGTGAATGTTGCCCCTGGAACGCCTGCAGGTACGTATACTCTTGTTTACCAAATTTGTGAAATCTTAAACCCTGCTAACTGTGATACAGCTACTGTAACAGTTACTGTAGGTGCTGCTCCTATCATTGCTAATGACGATGCGGGAACACCAGTGAATGGTTTTGCAGGTGGAACTTCTTTCACTAACGTATTGGTAAACGATACACTTAACGGTCAGCCAGTTCTTGCTTCTCAAGTGAACACTACGTTTGTATCTTCTACAAACCCAGGTGTGACTTTAGTAGGTACGGATGTGGTAGTTGCTGCTGGAACGCCTGTTGGTAACTATACTTTGGTATACCAAATCTGTGAAATCTTAAACCCAACTAATTGTGATACAGCTACTGTAACAGTAACTGTGAACGCTGCTCCTATCGTAGCTAACGACGATAGCGGTTCAGCTAACGGTTATACTGGTGGTACTGCTGTTCCTAATGTGTTGGTAAACGATACCTTAAACGGTCAACCTGTTACTTTGGCGCAAGTGAACTTAACGCAAGTTTCTACAACCAATCCAAATGTAACTTTAGATCCTGCAACCGGTGCGGTGAATGTTGCCCCTGGAACACCTGCAGGTACCTATACTTTAGTATACCAAATCTGTGAAATCTTAAACCCTGCTAACTGTGATACAGCTACTGTAACAGTTACTGTAGGTGCTGCTCCTATCATTGCTAATGACGATGCGGGAACACCAGTGAATGGTTTTGCAGGTGGAACTTCTTTCACTAACGTATTGGTAAACGATACACTTAACGGTCAGCCAGTTCTTGCTTCTCAAGTGAACACTACGTTTGTATCTTCTACAAACCCAGGTGTGACTTTAGTAGGTACGGATGTGGTAGTTGCTGCTGGAACGCCTGTAGGTACTTATACTTTAGTATACCAAATCTGTGAAATCTTAAACCCAACTAATTGTGATACAGCTACTGTAACAGTAACTGTGAACGCTGCTCCTATCGTAGCTAACGACGATAGCGGTTCAGCTAACGGTTATACTGGTGGTACTGCTGTACCTAATGTGTTGGTAAACGATACCTTAAACGGTCAACCTGTTACTTTGGCGCAAGTGAACTTAACGCAAGTTTCTACAACCAATCCAAATGTAACTTTAGATCCTGCAACCGGTGCGGTGAATGTTGCCCCTGGAACGCCTGCAGGTACGTATACTCTTGTTTACCAAATCTGTGAAATCTTAAACCCAACTAATTGTGATACAGCTACTGTGACTGTAACGGTACACACCGCTCCTATCATTGCTAATGACGATGCGGGAACACCAGTAAACGGTTTTGCAGGTGGAACTTCTTTCACTAATGTATTGGTAAACGATACACTTAACGGTCAGCCAGTTCTTGCTGCTCAAGTGAACACTACGTTTGTATCTTCTACAAACCCAGGTGTGACTTTAGTAGGTACGGATGTGGTAGTTGCTGCTGGAACGCCTGCAGGTACTTATACTTTAGTATACCAAATCTGTGAAATCTTAAACCCAACTAATTGTGATACAGCTACTGTAACAGTAACTGTGAACGCTGCTCCTATCGTAGCTAACGACGATAGCGGTTCAGCTAACGGTTATACTGGTGGTACTGCTGTACCTAATGTGTTGGTAAACGATACCTTAAACGGTCAACCTGTTACTTTGGCGCAAGTGAACTTAACGCAAGTTTCTACAACCAATCCAAATGTAACTTTAGATCCTGCAACCGGTGCGGTGAATGTTGCCCCTGGAACGCCTGCAGGTACGTATACTCTTGTTTACCAAATCTGTGAAATCTTAAACCCAACTAATTGTGATACAGCTACTGTGACTGTAACGGTACACACCGCTCCTATCATTGCTAATGACGATGCTGGAACACCAGTAAACGGTTTTGCAGGTGGAACTTCTTTCACTAATGTATTGGTAAACGATACACTTAATGGTCAGCCAGTTCTTGCTGCTCAAGTTAACACTACGTTTGTATCTTCTACAAACCCTGGTGTAACTTTAGTAGGTACGGATGTGGTAGTTGCTGCTGGAACGCCTGCAGGTAACTATACTTTGGTATACCAAATCTGTGAAATCTTAAACCCAACTAATTGTGATACAGCTACTGTAACAGTAACTGTGAACGCTGCTCCTATCGTAGCTAACGACGATAGCGGTTCAGCTAACGGTTACACGGGTGGTACTGCTGTTCCTAATGTGTTGGTAAACGATACCTTAAACGGTCAACCCGTTACTTTGGCGCAAGTGAACTTAACGCAAGTTTCTACAACCAATCCGAATGTAACTTTAGATCCTGCAACCGGTGCGGTGAATGTTGCCCCTGGAACACCTGCAGGTACGTATACTCTTGTTTACCAAATTTGTGAAATCTTAAACTCAACTAATTGTGATACAGCTACTGTGACTGTAACGGTACACACCGCTCCTATCATTGCTAATGACGATGCGGGAACACCAGTAAACGGTTTTGCAGGTGGAACTTCTTTCACTAATGTATTGGTAAACGATACACTTAATGGTCAGCCAGTTCTTGCTGCTCAAGTGAACACTACGTTTGTATCTTCTACAAACCCTGGTGTAACTTTAGTAGGTACGGATGTGGTAGTTGCTGCTGGAACGCCTGCAGGTAACTATACATTGGTATACCAAATCTGTGAAATCTTAAATCCAACTAATTGCGATACAGCTACTGTAACAGTGACTGTGAACGCTGCTCCTATCGTAGCTAACGACGATACGATTACTGCTCTTTGTTCTGAAAATGGAATTTTTGCTAATGCAATTTCGAACGACACATTAAACGGTATAGCTATTGCTAATGGCCAAGTTAACTTTACTGTTATCTCAGGGTCAGCAACAAATGTTGTTATAGATTCAAATGGAAATATTTCTTTATCAGCTTCAGGAAGTTGTGGAACTTATACTTTCACTTACCAAATTTGTGAAACATTAAATCCTAACAATTGTGATACAGCTACAATTACCTTGACGATTCAAGATACTACTGCACCTACTTTCGTAGAAGCTACGCCAGCTAACGTAACAGTGGAATGTTCTAACGTTCCTGCGGCAGCAACATTGACTGCTACAGACAACTGTGGAGCAGCTACGGTAACCTTCAACGAAGTAACTGCTGCAGGTAACTGTGCAGGTAACTATACATTAACGCGTACATGGACAGCTACGGACGCTTGTGGTAACACAACTACTGCTACGCAAGTAGTAACCGTTCAAGATACTACTGCGCCTACTTTCGTAGAAGCTACGCCAGCTAACGTAACAGTGGAATGTTCTAACGTTCCTGCGGCAGCAACATTGACTGCTACAGACAACTGTGGAACGGCTAACGTTACTTTCAACGAAGTAACTGCTGCAGGTAACTGTGCAGGTAACTATACATTAACTCGTACATGGACAGCTACGGATGCTTGTGGTAACACAACTACTGCTACACAAGTTGTAACCGTTCAAGATACTACTGCACCTACTTTCGTAGAAGCTACGCCAGCTAACGTAACAGTGGAATGTTCTAACGTTCCTGCGGCAGCAACATTGACTGCTACAGACAATTGTGGAGCAGCTACGGTAACCTTCAACGAAGTAACTGCTGCGGGTAACTGTGCAGGTAACTATACATTAACTCGTACATGGACAGCTACGGATGCTTGTGGTAACACAACTACTGCTACACAAGTAGTAACCGTTCAAGATACTACTGCGCCTACTTTCGTAGAAGCTACGCCAGCTAACGTAACAGTGGAATGTTCTAACGTTCCTGCGGCAGCAACATTGACTGCTACAGACAACTGTGGAACGGCTAACGTTACTTTCAACGAAGTAACTGCTGCAGGTAACTGTGCAGGTAACTATACAATAACTCGTACATGGACAGCTACGGATGCTTGTGGTAATACAACTACTGCTACGCAAGTAGTAACCGTTCAAGATACTACTGCGCCTACTTTCGTAGAAGCTACGCCAGCTAACGTAACAGTGGAATGTTCTAACGTTCCTGCGGCAGCAACATTGACTGCTACAGATAACTGTGGAACGGCTAACGTTACTTTCAACGAAGTAACTGCTGCAGGTAACTGTGCAGGTAACTATACATTAACTCGTACATGGACAGCTACGGATGCTTGTGGTAATACAACTACTGCTACACAAGTTGTAACCGTTCAAGATACTACTGCACCTACTTTCGTAGAAGCTACGCCAGCTAACGTAACAGTGGAATGTTCTAACGTTCCTGCGGCAGCAACATTGACTGCTACAGACAATTGTGGAGCAGCTACGGTAACCTTCAACGAAGTAACTGCTGCAGGTAACTGTGCAGGTAACTATACATTAACGCGTACATGGACAGCTACTGACGCTTGTGGTAACACGACTACTGCTACGCAAGTAGTAACCGTTCAAGATACTACTGCGCCTACTTTCGTAGAAGCTACGCCAGCTAACGTAACAGTGGAATGTTCTAACGTTCCTGCGGCAGCAACATTGACTGCTACAGACAACTGTGGAGCAGCTACGGTAACCTTCAACGAAGTAACTGCTGCGGGTAACTGTGCAGGTAACTATACATTAACGCGTACATGGACAGCTACGGATGCTTGTGGTAATACAACTACTGCTACACAAGTTGTAACCGTTCAAGATACTACTGCACCTCAAATTACTGCTCAAGCTTCTAATTTAGTTGTTGAGTGTGATGGATCAGGTAATACCAATACTTTACAAACTTGGTTAGCTAATCAAGGTGGAGCTTCAGCTACTGATAACTGTGGTAATGTAATTTGGACTAATAATTTCAGTGCTATGGCAAATGACTGTTCAGCAGCAATAACTGTAATTTTCACTGCGACTGACGCTTGTGGTAATACAGCAACAACTTCTGCTACTTTCACTATCCAAGATACTGTAGATCCAACTTTCGTAGAAGCTACGCCAGCTAACGTAACAGTGGAATGTTCTAACGTTCCTGCGGCAGCAACATTGACTGCTACAGACAACTGTGGAACGGCTAACGTTACTTTCAACGAAGTAACTGCTGCAGGTAACTGTGCAGGTAACTATACATTAACGCGTACATGGACAGCTACGGACGCTTGTGGTAACACAACTACTGCTACGCAAGTAGTAACCGTTCAAGATACTACTGCACCTACTTTCGTAGAAGCTACGCCAGCTAACGTAACAGTGGAATGTTCTAACGTTCCTGCGGCAGCAACATTGACTGCTACAGACAACTGTGGAGCAGCTACGGTAACCTTCAACGAAGTAACTGCTGCAGGTAACTGTGCAGGTAACTATACATTAACGCGTACATGGACAGCTACGGACGCTTGTGGTAACACAACTACTGCTACGCAAGTAGTAACCGTTCAAGATACTACTGCGCCTACTTTCGTAGAAGCTACGCCAGCTAACGTAACAGTGGAATGTTCTAACGTTCCTGCGGCAGCAACATTGACTGCTACAGACAACTGTGGAACGGCTAACGTTACTTTCAACGAAGTAACTGCTGCAGGTAACTGTGCAGGTAACTATACATTAACGCGTACATGGACAGCTACGGATGCTTGTGGTAATACAACTACTGCTACGCAAGTAGTAACCGTTCAAGATACTACTGCGCCTACTTTCGTAGAAGCTACGCCAGCTAACGTAACAGTGGAATGTTCTAACGTTCCTGCGGCAGCAACATTGACTGCTACAGATAACTGTGGAACGGCTAACGTTACTTTCAACGAAGTAACTGCTGCAGGTAACTGTGCAGGTAACTATACATTAACTCGTACATGGACAGCTACGGATGCTTGTGGTAATACAACTACTGCTACACAAGTTGTAACCGTTCAAGATACTACTGCACCTACTTTCGTAGAAGCTACGCCAGCTAACGTAACAGTGGAATGTTCTAACGTTCCTGCGGCAGCAACATTGACTGCTACAGACAATTGTGGAGCAGCTACGGTAACCTTCAACGAAGTAACTGCTGCAGGTAACTGTGCAGGTAACTATACATTAACTCGTACATGGACAGCTACGGATGCTTGTGGTAACACAACTACTGCTACACAAGTTGTAACCGTTCAAGATACTACTGCGCCTACTTTCGTAGAAGCTACGCCAGCTAACGTAACAGTGGAATGTTCTAACGTTCCTGCGGCAGCAACATTGACTGCTACAGACAACTGTGGAGCAGCTACAGTAACCTTCAACGAAGTAACTGCTGCGGGTAACTGTGCAGGTAACTATACATTAACGCGTACATGGACAGCTACTGACGCTTGTGGTAACACGACTACTGCTACGCAAGTAGTAACCGTTCAAGATACTACTGCGCCTCAAATTACTGCTCAAGCTTCTAATTTAGTTGTTGAGTGTGATGGATCAGGTAATACCAATACTTTACAAACTTGGTTAGCTAATCAAGGTGGTGCTTCAGCTACTGATAACTGTGGTAATGTAATTTGGACTAATAATTTCAGTGCTATGGCAAATGACTGTTCAGCAGCAATAACTGTAATTTTCACTGCGACTGACGCTTGTGGTAATACAGCAACAACTTCTGCTACTTTCACTATCCAAGATACTGTAGATCCAACTTTCGTAGAAGCTACGCCAGCTAACGTAACAGTGGAATGTTCTAACGTTCCTGCGGCAGCAACATTGACTGCTACAGACAACTGTGGAACGGCTAACGTTACTTTCAACGAAGTAACTGCTGCGGGTAACTGTGCAGGTAACTATACATTAACTCGTACATGGACAGCTACGGATGCTTGTGGTAACACAACTACTGCTACGCAAGTAGTTACCGTTCAAGATACTACTGCACCTACTTTCGTAGAAGCTACGCCAGCTAACGTAACAGTGGAATGTTCTAACGTTCCTGCGGCAGCAACATTGACTGCTACAGACAACTGTGGAGCAGCTACGGTAACCTTCAACGAAGTAACTGCTGCGGGTAACTGTGCAGGAAACTATACATTAACTCGTACATGGACAGCTACGGATGCTTGTGGTAACACAACTACTGCTACACAAGTTGTAACCGTTCAAGATACTACTGCGCCTACTTTCGTAGAAGCTACGCCAGCTAACGTAACAGTGGAATGTTCTAACGTTCCTGCGGCAGCAACATTGACTGCTACAGACAACTGTGGAACGGCTAACGTTACTTTCAACGAAGTAACTGCTGCAGGTAACTGTGCAGGTAACTATACAATAACTCGTACATGGACAGCTACGGATGCTTGTGGTAATACAACTACTGCTACGCAAGTAGTAACCGTTCAAGATACTACTGCGCCTACTTTCGTAGAAGCTACGCCAGCTAACGTAACAGTGGAATGTTCTAACGTTCCTGCGGCAGCAACATTGACTGCTACAGACAACTGTGGAACGGCTAACGTTACTTTCAACGAAGTAACTGCTGCAGGTAACTGTGCAGGTAACTATACATTAACGCGTACATGGACAGCTACGGATGCTTGTGGTAATACAACTACTGCTACGCAAGTAGTAACCGTTCAAGATACTACTGCGCCTACTTTCGTAGAAGCTACGCCAGCTAACGTAACAGTGGAATGTTCTAACGTTCCTGCGGCAGCAACATTGACTGCTACAGATAACTGTGGAACGGCTAACGTTACTTTCAACGAAGTAACTGCTGCAGGTAACTGTGCAGGTAACTATACATTAACGCGTACATGGACAGCTACGGATGCTTGTGGTAATACAACTACTGCTACACAAGTTGTAACCGTTCAAGATACTACTGCACCTACTTTCGTAGAAGCTACGCCAGCTAACGTAACAGTGGAATGTTCTAACGTTCCTGCGGCAGCAACATTGACTGCTACAGACAATTGTGGAGCAGCTACGGTAACCTTCAACGAAGTAACTGCTGCAGGTAACTGTGCAGGTAACTATACATTAACTCGTACATGGACAGCTACGGATGCTTGTGGTAACACAACTACTGCTACACAAGTTGTAACCGTTCAAGATACTACTGCGCCTACTTTCGTAGAAGCTACGCCAGCTAACGTAACCGTGGAATGTTCTAACGTTCCTGCGGCAGCAACATTGACTGCTACAGACAACTGTGGAGCAGCTACAGTAACCTTCAACGAAGTAACTGCTGCGGGTAACTGTGCAGGTAACTATACATTAACGCGTACATGGACAGCTACTGACGCTTGTGGTAACACGACTACTGCTACGCAAGTAGTAACCGTTCAAGATACTACTGCGCCTCAAATTACTGCTCAAGCTTCTAATTTAGTTGTTGAGTGTGATGGATCAGGTAATACCAATACTTTACAAACTTGGTTAGCTAATCAAGGTGGTGCTTCAGCTACTGATAACTGTGGTAATGTAATTTGGACTAATAATTTCAGTGCTATGGCAAATGACTGTTCAGCAGCAATAACTGTAATTTTCACTGCGACTGACGCTTGTGGTAATACAGCAACAACTTCTGCTACTTTCACTATCCAAGATACTGTAGATCCAACTTTCGTAGAAGCTACGCCAGCTAACGTAACAGTGGAATGTTCTAACGTTCCTGCGGCAGCAACATTGACTGCTACAGACAACTGTGGAACGGCTAACGTTACTTTCAACGAAGTAACTGCTGCGGGTAACTGTGCAGGTAACTATACATTAACGCGTACATGGACAGCTACGGATGCTTGTGGTAACACAACTACTGCTACGCAAGTAGTTACCGTTCAAGATACTACTGCACCTACTTTCGTAGAAGCTACGCCAGCTAACGTAACAGTGGAATGTTCTAACGTTCCTGCGGCAGCAACATTGACTGCTACAGACAACTGTGGAGCAGCTACGGTAACCTTCAACGAAGTAACTGCTGCGGGTAACTGTGCAGGTAACTATACATTAACGCGTACATGGACAGCTACGGATGCTTGTGGTAACACAACTACTGCTACACAAGTAGTAACCGTTCAAGATACTACTGCACCTACTTTCGTAGAAGCTTTACCAACTGATGTGACTGTTGAATGTACAAGTATCCCAGAATTAGTTGAATTAACAGCAACTGACAACTGTGGTACAGCAACTGTAACATTTAATCAAACAACAGTAGCTGGAAGTTGTCCTAATAACTATACTTTAGTTAGAACTTGGACAGGTACAGACGAATGTGGCAACACTGTTACACACTCTCAAAACATTACTGTTCAGGATACAACGGCTCCAACATTTGTTGAGACTTTACCAACGGATGTAACAGTAGAATGTGCAAATGTTCCTGCTGCAGCTACATTAACAGCTAGTGATTATTGTGGTACAGCGACCGTTACTTTCAATGAAGCTACAACTGCTGGAACTTGCCCAGGTGCTTATACTATAACAAGAACATGGACTGCATCTGATAATTGTGGTAACACAACAACACATGTACAAACCATTACGGTACAAGACACTACAGCACCAGTATTCGTAGGAACTTTACCGACAAATGCAACTGCACAATGTGCTAATGTACCTTCAGCAGCTACATTAACAGCAACTGATAGCTGTGGTGCTGCAACGGTAACATTTAATGAAACTTCTACTGCTGGATCTTGTCCAAGTGCTTACACAATAACAAGAACATGGACTGCAACGGATGCTTGTGGTAATACAACTACACATACACAAATTGTGAATGTGGTTGATACTGTAGCTCCACAAATCGCTACTCCATACTTAGCAGTTGTAAATGTTAATTGTGATGCAATTCCTGCTGTTCCTCAATTACAGTTTACAGATAATTGTAGTGCAACAGTAACTGTAGCTTACAACGAAACTACTTCACCAACACAAAATGGAGTATACACAATTGTGAGAACATGGACTGTATCTGATGCTTGTAACAATACCAATACGTATACACAAACAGTGAACGTTACTTTGGTAGCTGCAACAAACAACATGACTTATGCTGATGTAGTTTGTAATAATGATAACACATTAACTATTAATGTTGCCAATGTTATTTTAGCGCAATTCCCTGGAACAGATATGACTTCGGGTGTATGGACAGATGTGAATAACACAGGCGGATTAAATACTTCAACAGGTGTCTTTAATCCCTATCAAATTGCAAATGGTAGCTATATTATCAAGTATACATTAAGTAATGGAACTTGTCCTGTGGAATATGCAGTAACTATTAATGTGAATGAAAATGCTTGTATTGTATTACCATGTCAAGCGTTAGTAATCAACAATGCATTGACACCTAATGGTGACGGAACTAATGATTACTTTATCATTGAAAACATTGAAGATACCACTTGTTACCCTGAGAATACTGTTGAAATCTACAACCGTTGGGGTGTGAAAGTGTTTGACACATCCAACTATGATAATGAGTCTAGAGTATTCCGTGGAGTGTCTGAAGGTAGATCTACCGTTAACCAATCGGCGGAATTACCAACAGGTACGTACTTCTACATTTTGAAATACAAAAATGCTGAAGGTAATTATGTAACTAAAAACGGATATTTGTACTTATCAAGATAATCTGATCATCCGGGGATAATACCCTTAATCCCCGGGTGTTTTTTAAACACCCAAATAAATGAGAACAAGATTTTTACTTTTCGGAATGCTGTTATCGGGATGGATGAGTTTCGCTCAACAAGATGCCCAATACACACAATATATGTATAACACGATTAACGTCAACCCTGCCTATGCTGGTTCGCGTGGTGTTATGAGTTTCTTTGGACTACACAGAACACAATGGGTCGGATTAGATGGTGCACCAGTTACAAATGCATTTTCAATGAATACGCCAATTAAATTTACTAATCTTGGATTAGGATTATCGTTTGTAAATGACCGAATCGGACCTACGACAGAAAATACAATTTCTGCCGATGTATCGTATTCTATCCAAACTTCTGAGACCTATAAATTATCCTTTGGTGTAAAAGCAACAGGTAATTTATTTAATTTAGATGTTACTAAATTGACATACCAAAATGCGAATGATCCACTACTTCAAAATTTGAACAACAACTTCAGTATGAATATTGGAGCCGGAGCATATTTACATTCAGACAAATCGTATTTAGGTTTATCGGTTCCCAATTTCTTTGAAACAAAACGTTACAATGATAATGATGTAGCTGTTTATAAAGAACGTATGAACTTTTATTTAATCGGAGGTTATGTTTTTGATTTAAGTCCGAACTTAAAATTCAAACCTGCCTTCTTATCAAAAGTTGTTGAAGGAGCTCCTTTCCAATTGGATGTATCAGGTAACTTCTTAATCAATGATAAATTTACTTTAGGAGCCGCTTGGAGATGGGGTGCTGCCATGAGTGCAATGGCCGGATTCCAAATTACCGATGGTTTGTTTGTAGGCTATGGATATGATTTAGAAACTACTAAATTAGCCAACTATAACTCAGGTTCTCACGAAGTATTTTTACGATTTGAATTGTTCAAACGTGACGACCGTATTGTATCACCAAGATTCTTCTAATATAATTATAAGCAACCATGAAAAACAGATTCTTACAAATAGCTTTAATCGCTCTTGCCACTTGTGGAAGCCTTACGGCTCAAAACAAGGAAGCCAAAGGAACAAAGCAGTTTCAAAACTATGCTTATGTTGATGCGATTAAAACGTACGAACGTATTTTTGCCAAAGGATACAAATCTCAAGATATGTTGCAAAAATTAGGAGATTCGTATTACTATAAAGGTGATTTAACTAGCGCTGCCAAATGGTACAACGAATTATTCAATTTCGCACCAGAAAATCCAGCCGAATATTATTTCCGTTATGCACAAGCATTAAAAGCAACCAATGATTACGCAAAAGCCGATCAAATGATGGCGAAGTTTAATCAGTTGAGCGGTAATGATCAACGTGCTAAATTAGCAGCAACACAAAAAGATTATTTAGTCCAAATTAAGAAAAACTCTGGACGTTATACCTTGGAAAATGCAGGTATCAACTCACAATACTCTGATTACGGTGCTGCCTATTATGACAAAAAATTAGTATTTACATCAGCGCGTGATACTGGAAGTTTAGGAAAACGTAAACATACCTGGACGGGTGAAAGTTTTACCAATTTGTATACGGCCGATATTGGTGAACAAGGTAAAGTTTCCAATCCGAAAAGAATGGATATGGGATTAAATTCTCGTTTCAACGAATCGACTTGTGCCTTCACTAAAGATGGTAAAACCGTATATTTTACAAGAAATAGTTTCTTGGATAAACGCGAAAAAAACAGCAAAGGTTCTACCCTATTGAAAATTTACTCGGCTACTTTTAACGACGGGAAATGGTCAAATATTAAAGAACTACCTTTTAACAGTAATGACTTCCAAACCGCTCACCCCGCCTTAAGTGCCGATGAGAAAACCTTATACTTTGTATCGGATATGCCTGGAACAAAAGGGTTGTCAGATATCTTTAAAGTTAGCATCAACGGAGACGGTTCATTTGGAACACCTGTAAATTTAGGTGATGTAATCAACACTGAAGGCCGTGAAACATTTCCAATGATTACTTCTGACGGTGAATTTTATTTCGCTTCTGACGGTCATCCTGGATTAGGAGGATTGGATGTATTCTTTGCTAAAGTTCAACCTGATGGCTCTTTCAAACGTATTCACAATGTTGGTGAACCCATCAACAGTTCAAAAGATGATTTCGCGTATTTAATCAATGAAAAAGACCGTACTGGTTATGTTTCTTCAAACCGTGATGGTGGAAATGGAAATGATGATATCTACCGTTTCAAAGAAAACACCCGATTGGTAGATTGTGAACAAGCCATTAACGGTATTGTTACAGATGTGGCAGACGGTAAACCATTGGCCGGTGTAACGGTTGTTTTACAAGACCAAAACTTCAAAGTATTGAAAGAAATGAAAACCGATGCAGAAGGTAAATTTGATTTTGGGGCTCAAGATTGTGAAACGAAATTCTACCTTAAAACTACATTACCAGAATACAATACCGTAGATACTCCAGTAATGACAGCCAACGAAACAGGGAAAACGTTTGTGCCAATTACCATGGAGAAAACAAAGAAACCATTGGATTTAACGGATGATTTATTGGATAAATTAGGAATTAAAATGATTTATTTTGATTTAGATAAATCAAATATTCGTCCTGATGCAGCCGTTGAATTGGCTAAAATATTAGACGTATTAGAACAATACCCAACCATGGAATTGGATATTCGTTCTCATACAGATTGCCGTCAAACCGCAAAATACAACTTATCCTTATCAGATCGTAGAGCGAAATCTACTGTAGCTTGGTTAATCAAACAAGGAATCAGTCCGAAACGTTTAACAGGTAAAGGGTACGGAGAATCGCAATTGGTTAACGATTGTGCTTGTGAACCCACCAACAAATCCGAATGTACGGAAGAGCAACACCAAGCGAACCGTCGTTCAGAATTCATCATTACCAAATTATAATCTACATTATAAATTGTTTAAACCCGAGAACGCCTCACTGCAAAGTGGGGCGTTTTTCTTGGATATAAGCGGGTTTAACACAAAATATATATGGATTGGGTAAATGATTTATACCTTTTCGAAATCGGATAGTTAAACAACGCTTTTATCGCATTTAATTCTCCAACTACGAATTATACTTTAATCAAATCGAAATGGGTGGTACAATCATTCAGCTTTAGCTAGTAATCCTATTGAAATGAATGATTAAAGAAGATTACTTACAAAGTAATGATGCCAAATATTGGTTTCATTTGCTTGAAAGCCATTTTAAATCGATAACATACATTTTTACTAATATGGAATTGAATATTTGAAAAGTTGATTGCAATTTGTAAAGGATCCAAAAGATAGGTGTAAAAAAACAACACGTGACCTTCAGCCCGGATAGAGCCGGTATACCCCGATTCCGATCGGGGATAAAGGCGAAAGCCGGTGAGAATGGAGTAAACCACCCAACATGTGCTGCCAAATCCTAAAATAAAATACAAACAAAAAACCACCCCGAAGGGTGGCCTTTTTCAAAATCAAACAAAACTATAAATCAATTATTTCTTCATAAATATGTTGGTGTAATAGCGTTTACCAGTAGTTGGGTTTACCGAGATGGAAACTCCAAAGTGGGTGTAATCGCCTTCAATGTTGGCTTTGTGACCCGGACTGTTCAACCATGCATTTAAAACAGAAGTTGGACTAGAGAAATTGTAGGCTACATTTTCCCCTACTCGAACTGCTCCTAAAACATGTTTGATGTTGTTTACGCGATCGTCAAAATAATCATGATTTACCACATTGTTGTCAATCATGTACTCATTGTGCTCATACGATTTGTACGAAATGTGATTTACGATTTGTAAACGCGATTTACCTATACTTTCTCTGTAATCGTTGATACGTTGGATGAGATCTGATTCCTCAGCAGAGTAATCATACGAAGTCACTAAGCGATATTCTTGAGATGAATCGCTGTCGGTGTCTTTAGAACACGATACCATTGTGAATACCAATGCAATTGGCAAAAACAATCTGAGTAGTTTTGCTTTCATAGTAGTAGGTTAAGTTTTGACCGATAGATGTGGGGCAAATATCTTGTCAGTTAATAATTGATGAACGTTGTTTTGATTTGGTTATCCAAACTTACTACTATACCGTCGAAACGACAAATAAAATCGATGAACTACATAAGTAATTTATTTTATAGGGATATTTTCTTACAATTAAGGTGCTAACCGATCAATTTGCCATGTATAATCTGACAGAAGTGTGAACCGAATGCGATCGTGTAAACGGTTGGGGCGACCTTGCCAAAATTCAACAGAAACGGGTCGGACCAAATAGCCACCCCAATGACCAGGTCGCGGAATGTTTTTCCCTTCAAATTCTTTTTCCAATTGGTGTAAATTATCTTCTAAAAAACTGCGGGAAGGAATGACCTCACTTTGGGGCGAAACGATAGCGCCTAACTTACTCCCGTCAGGGCGGCTGTCAAAATAATTATCTGAAACGATTTCGGATGTTTTCTCTGCTTTTCCTTTAATGATAACCTGACGTTCGATACTTGGCCAAAAAAAGGACAAACAAACCTGCGGATTGACTTCCAAGGCTCTCCCCTTTTCAGAATTATAATTGGTGTAAAAAATAAACCCTTCTTCGTTGAACTTTTTTAATAACACCACGCGCGACTTCGGATATCCATCGAGTCCGATAGAAGCTACGGTCATAGCATTGACTTCATCGACTCCACCAAAGTCTTCGGTTTCATGAAACCAGCGGTGAAATAAATTAATAGGATCTTCTGGGAGCTGTGATTCCAACAGCTCACTTTTATCATAGGATTTTCGGTAATTGCCTAAATCTTTCATCGTACACTTATTTGCGTACTAAATTACGGCAAAAGAATGGGAAGTAAAATTAACGCAACGGAATTTCGAATTCTTTGCCGTCATCGGCTAACCAAACGTTAGGAAAAATGGTTTCGGCTTCGGATTGAAATCCGTCAATCGAACCGTATCGCGTAGAATAATGGCCCAAGGCCAATTGACGCACCTTGGCTTTTAAGGCTATAGTTGCCGCTTGCTTGGCAGTGGAATGCATGGTTTTTTCCGCCAAATGGGCTTCTTTTTCTAAAAATGTACTTTCGTGATACAATAAATCAACTCCTTCAATAAGCGGAATAATGCGTTCATCGTACAAAGTATCGCTGCAATAGGCATAACTTCGGGCGACTGCCGGATCAAAACTTAATTCAGTATTTGGGATAACCCGACCATCTTCAAGTGTAATGTCACCGCCGTATTTAATTTTATTATAATAGACTTTGTCAATCGCATACTCCTCAACCGCGGCAATATTCAATTTACGCTCTTTATTTTTTTCTTCAAACAAATAGCCGTTGGTGTAAATGCGGTGGTTCAAGGGTATTGTGGAAACACGCACTTTCTCGTCTTCAAAAATAACTTCGGAAGCTTTGGATTCCAATTCATGAAAAAACAAACTGTACCCGGTATACGAACCCGAAGCGCGCAATTGCGATAGAATAATTTCTTTGATGCCTTTCGGACCATACACGTGCAAATCACTCTCGCGATTTAAAAGCATGAAGGTCGAAATCAAACCGACCAATCCATAAAAATGATCGCCGTGTAAATGGGAAATAAAAATATGATTGATTTTGGAAAACTTTACTTTGCTTTTGCGCAATTGTACTTGGGTTCCTTCAGCACAATCAATCAAAAAAACATGATTCTTGATTTCCAAAACCTGAGAAGTCGGATTGGATAATGTACGCGGCGTGGCGGCATAACAACCAAGTATGGTAAGTTTCAACTATTCTTCCTTTTTTTGATTTTCAATTTTTCCTAAACGAACAATTTTAAGAATCAGAACAATGACGATTCCCAAATTCAGCGCCAATTTTAAATATTCAAAATCACCCGTTTTTAAATTGCCAAAGAATCGGCGAACCAATAAAAAGGTCAGTGCAAACAGTACAACTGTATAGATATATATAAAAGTCTTGTTGTTCATCTTAAAATCCTAAATCGCGTTCAATCTCCTCCATTTCAATAATATCATGCGCCTCTTGGAGCGAAGGCACTACATGCAACTGGGCTGGTACCGCATTGTAATCCAAATCCAAAGCAACAAGGACAAACGATTTCTTTCCTTTGCGATGTACTTTAGACAAAGCTGAAAATAATTTCACATCGGCCAAAGTAGTTGTCACATGCGTGAGGTCTATAATGAGATTCTGTTGGGCAAATTGCGCATGTTCGTGCGTCACTTTTTCACAAAAAGCGGCTATTCCTTCTGCTGTGTTTTTAATTATGGTTGTATGTCCTTTGACGTCAACTTTCATAGGTTATTTTATTTTTGATGCTAATAAATAAATGACCGCCATACGCACGGCTACCCCATTCTCCACCTGATCCAATATCACCGAATGCGGTCCGTCTGCGACTTCAGAAGTGATTTCGACTCCACGGTTAATCGGTCCGGGGTGCATGATTACAATTTCTTTATTAAGCGAATTTAATAGTTCTTGGGTAAGTCCGAATTGCTGCACGTATTCCCGAGTCGATGGAAAATAGGTTACATCCAAACGCTCGTTTTGAATGCGAAGCATATTGGCAACATCACACCATTCGAGTGCTTGGCGCAAATTGGATTCTACCTTTACCCCCAAACTTTCTACATATTTCGGTATTAAGGTTTTGGGGCCGCAAACACGCACTTCAGCTCCTTGCATTTGCAATGCAAAAATATTGGATAAGGCTACCCGTGAATGCAAAATATCGCCTACAATGACTACTTTTTTCCCAGCTACATCACCCAAACGTTCCCGAATGGAATAACTGTCCAATAACGCTTGTGTAGGATGTTCGTGTGCGCCATCGCCCGCATTGACAATACTTGCCTTGACATGCTGTGATAAAAAATACGCCGCACCGGGATGGGAATGGCGCATGACCACCATATCCACTTTCATCGCTAATATATTATTCACCGTATCAATTAAAGTCTCCCCTTTTTTAACAGAAGATTGGGCCGCCGAAAAACTAATGACATCGGCAGATAAACGCTTTTGTGCCAACTCGAACGATAACTTGGTTCGGGTACTGTTTTCAAAAAAGATATTGGCAATTGTAATATCCCGTAACGAGGGAACTTTTTTAATCGGGCGGTTGATGACTTCTTTAAAATGATCTGCCGTTTCAAAAATCAATTGGATATCTTCTTCCTTGAGATATTTGATGCCGAGCAGGTGATTTACGGAAAGTTCAGACATTGTGTTGTAGTTTAGTGTTGTGTGACCAAATAGACGGCATCTTCTCCTTCATTTTCCATCCAACATACCTTGACCTTTTCCTGGTTGATGGCGTCGACTTGACGGCCACGATAATCGGGTTGAATGGGCAAATGGCGACTAAAACGTCGGTCTATGAGGGTTAGTAATTCGACTTCAGAAGGACGACCAAACGATTGAATAGCTGTAAGGGCTGCATTAATACTTCGTCCAGTATACAACACATCGTCAATAAAAACCACTTTTTGATCTTCTACTAAAAAATCAATTTGGGTTTTATTGGCCTCCAAGGGTTTGTCGCCACGTCGAAAATCATCCCGAAAAAACGTAATGTCCAAAAATCCCAAACGAATGTCCTTTACTTGGTATTCGTCACGCAATAATTGGGCAATGCGCTCAGCCAAATATTTACCGCGCGGTTGCAACCCGATTAAAACGGTCGAACTAAAATCAAGGTGTTTTTCGATTAACTGACAAGCCAAACGATGCAGGATGATGTGTACTTCTTTCGAATTGAGTAAGACTTTTTGACTCATAGTGAAGTGTGCTGTTTGGGTGGTAAAAGTACGGATTTTTATTCAACACTATTCAAAAAAAATCCCTCACAAGGAGGGAATTGATTTATTTTTTAATCCAATCGACAATTTGTGCATCCATTGGGGTGACTTGTGGTGCGACCACTTTTTCCAAATGACCGTCCGTTCCAATCAAATACTTTTGGAAATTCCATTCTACCTGATTGTCTTGCAAACCGTTGCGAGATTGCTGTGTTAAGAACTGATACATCGCACACATATCCTCTCCTTTTACAGATACTTTTGCCATCATCGGGAAGGTTACGCCGTAATTTTTTTGACAGAATGTGGCAATCTCTTTATTACTTCCCGGTTCTTGTTGGCCAAAATTATTGGCAGGAAAACCTACAATCACAAAATTTTTGTCTTTGTACTGTTTGTATAAAGCTTCCAATTCTTTATACTGTGGCGTTAATCCGCATTTGGAAGCGGTATTTACTACCAATATTTTCTTTCCTTTTAAAGTAGCAAAGTCAAATGTGTTGCCTTCTAAATCTTCTACTTTAAACTGATAAATCGTTTCACGTGTTGCCATTGAGTCGTTTTCTACAAAATTAGAGGTATTTTCTGCCATAGCATTATCAGTATTTTTACATGATAATAAGCCAAGTATCAGGGCTGTTGCAAGAATTTTTATGTTCATGGTTTATTTTTTTGTCTAAAATTAATCTAAAAAAATTCAACAGTATAGATTACGTTCAATAAAAATGTGTTAATTTTTCGGAGTGAAATAAAACCATAGAGTCAATTAGTCCGTATATACTGACACTCTGAATAAAAAAATTTGTTGAACTAACTTGTTAACACATGACACAGGAACAATTGATTCCGCTGCTCGTAAACAAAGATGAGCGCGCTTTCACAGCCATGTACGACATGTATTCGAAGAGTCTCTATGCCGTAATTGCTAACCTGATAAAGGATAGTGATGAAGCGGAAGACGTCCTTCAGGAAACATTCGTAAAAATTTGGAAAAATATCGATTCGTATAACGACTCCAAAGGTCGGTTCTATACGTGGATATTGAATATTGCCCGTAATACGGCCATTGACAAACTTCGTTCGAAGGGGTACAATAACAGCAAGAAAAACCTAGATGTCGACAACTTCGTATATATGGTTGGAGACAACAGTCGAATGAACAGTCGCATTGATACTATTGGTATTAAGGATTTCATTAAAAAGTTGAAACCTAAATGTATCCAATTGTTAGAACTCTTGTTCTTCCAGGGTTATACCCAACAGGAAGCTTCCGAAGAACTTGAAATTCCGATTGGAACCGTGAAAACACAAAATCGCACGTGTATCAATGATTTAAGAACTTATTTGAACGTATCATGAATTCAAAAGAAATAATCGAATCCGGTGATCTCGAATTATACGTTTACGGGGCTTTACCCAAAAACGAATCTGCCGAGATTGCTGCACTGTCCAAGAAAGACAGTACGGTTCTCAACGAAATCGTATCGATTGAAAAATCGGTCATCAATCTGTCCTCCAGCATTGCCCCAGCGCTGTCAGCAGGTGTGTTCCAATCCATAAAGGAACGCCTCGATATGGGTGGTGGCAACGTGGTACAAATGAACTCGCGTCGTAGCATTACGCCTAACCTTGGTTGGGCCGCTTCTGTCGCGCTATTAGTGGGTGTTGCACTTCAGTACAATAAAGTGGCCGATGCACAATCGGAAATTGGCACTCTTCAAAATGAAAAATCTACCTTGCAGAAATCGGTTGTCGAATTGGAATTGGAAAAACAACAAACCGTTGTAGCGCTCGATGTCATTCGCGATAGTCAAAATACAGTAGTAAGCCTAGCCGGTCAAGCCGCTGCACCCAACGCTACTGCCAAGATTTATTGGAACCAAAAAACCCAAAAAGTCTATGTCGATGCTTCAGGCTTACCGGAACCTCCAAAAGGCAAAGTGTACCAAATTTGGTCGTTGAAATTAGTTCCTGCCCTTACTCCTACTAGTATTGGTCTTTTAAATGATTTCACGAAAAATCCGGGTAAAGTATTTGCTGTAGAAGGAACGGGAGATGCACAAGCCTTCGGAATTACCCTTGAACCTGCTGGTGGTAGTAAATCGCCAACCATGGAACAATTGTACACCTTGGGCAAAGTATAAGTCTTTAATTAACTTTCATACAAACAGAAAAAGGTTCGACAATGTATATCGAACCTTTTTTATTTCTTATCGTTTTCTAGTTACTTCGAAACCTTACGGTACCGCCAGTAAACAAATCCGGCAAATACCATGAAAATTACAAATATGCGAATGTAAATATCTACGTTTTGCTTTTCTCCCGTAGCATACGAGTGCATTCCGGTTAAGTGGAAATTTACTCCAAAATAGGTCATTAATATGGAAGCAAACGCCAAAACACTCATGAAGTTGAACGCAAACAATCCGCGTAATCCCGGAACTAAGCGGGCATGAATTACAAACGCATAAACCATAATACTGATCAACGCCCATGTTTCTTTTGGGTCCCAACCCCAATAACGGCCCCAACTTTCATTCGCCCATTGCCCCCCTAAAAAGTTTCCTATCGTTAATAACACCAACCCTAACGTTAGTGCCATTTCGTTGATATAAGTAATCTCTTTGATGTTCAACTGCATGACTTCTTTGTTCTTTTCGTTGGTGGCCAACATTAAAATCATCGCTACAACACCTAAAATCATTCCCAATGTAAACGGACCGTAACTCATCACAATTACCGCCACGTGGATCATTAACCAATAGGAATTCAATACGGGTTGCAAATTGGCAATTTGTGGATCCATCCAACTCATGTGCGCCACCATCAAAATCATGGAAGTCACAAACGTACCTGCCGCAACGGTCAATTTCGACTTACGGTCAAAAGCCAAACTGAAAAACATGGTCGCCCACGCCACATAAATCATACTTTCATAGGCATCACTCCAGGGTGCATGTCCAGACACATACCAACGGGCAATCAAACCTGCGGTGTGGGTGGCAAACAAAATACCGATGAATAGATGAAAGGCATTGATGGAAATGCGCAACAAACGACTGTTGGTAAAGATGCGAATGATCGTTAGAATCAACATGATACTTCCCGCCAACATGTACAACCAAAATAAGCTGCGGAACACATCGTATTTATTCAATAAAATTTCCGAATCAATTTGCTGGTCTGAAGGGCGAACAGCTTTACCGTATTTCTTTTGGTAATCTTCCAAACCTTTTAATAAGGTATTGGCCATGGTGTAGTTTTTGGTCTTTGTACCTCTTCCCAACTCATTCAAATAATACGGAAAAGCATTCTTGATTTTATCCAAATCGGTTCCCGTCGCTTGGTTCAATTCCATGAAAGAAACCCATTTGTTACTCTTGTCATTTGGAACAGGGAATATCTTTAAAATGCCGCCGTACATCGCACTGTACAACAAATTGATTTTTTTGTCGGCTTCCACAAAATCCTTTTGAAAATTATTCGGATTGGTGGTTTTATAGGCATCATCCAAATAGGGTGATAATTTATACATTCCATTATCCGTAATGAAATCTTTAAATTTCACATACTTAACGTCTTTTCCAACGCCAATGATTTTGCGAATACTGTCGTTTCCTTTTTTCAAATAAATCACAGGCAAATTCTCCCAAGCTCTGGGATACATCACCATGGATAAAAATACTTGATCGGCGTTTAATCCTTCGTAAGTATCGCTTTTACTCACTTTCCGTAACAATTCCGAAGAAAATGTATTCACCGGTTTCATACGTCCGCCATCATCTTGAATGACCAAACGTCCAAATTTCTCCGCTTGTACTTCAGGAACTGCATATTTCTTCACCGAATCCAAATAGTTGATATTCGTGGGCATCGCCATAGGATTGGAATGCTGGTGACCATCATGCTCCGAGTGTTGCGCTTGTATGGCAAAACTGATAAAGAACAAAAGAATCGTTGCTAAAGCATTCTTCTTTTCTTTTACTTTTTCCAATTTCTTTTTCAAATCGGCAAAGCGCGTATTCTTATCAAATAAAATGGCTAACATGCCAAAAAACAATAAAAAGTAGCCAATATAAGTAATCATCGTTCCCCAATAATCGTGGTTCACTGATAAAACCGTTCCTTTTTCATCGGGATCAAACGACGATTGGAAGAAACGATAACCGCCGTAATCCAAAATATGGTTCATGTAAATATCGGCATCGGTGTTTTTCCCATTATCCATGACCGTAACCTTACTTTTAAAAGCCGAATAACTTTTCTCGGTTCCCGGATATTTATCAGCAATAAAATCATTCAATCGCATGGAAAATGGCAACTCATAGACTTTACTACCAAACAGTAACGTGAACTCCAGTCCGCCCAATTTTACCACTTGAGGCTCACCCGTTTTACCTTTGGAACCTACCAATGTAATATCTTGCGATTTACCACCCGAAGTTACAGTAACAATCAAAGCATCATCGGTATTTTTGGCTTTGTAGTTGGTCCCCGATGTCCATTCTTTTTTCCCTTTAATGGGTTGCTCTGGAAAAACAAATTGCGAACCGCCTACATTATATAAAGAGCGAAACATCAAATCTTGTTCAGTAGCTGCGGCAATTTCCCCTTTAAATTGATCCGCCATACGCATGAAATTCCCTGCAAAAGGCGATTTTATCGTTGTCTTTGTCCCATCTGTCGTGATGTTAATCGCGCCCTCCATGGGTTTATTGAGTGAAAATAACAATCCGTGTATGCTTTGCACAACACCTTCTTCTAGAAAATGCTCATGACGTTGACCGCCACCCGCTTCAACCATTTTGATAAAAAACTTTCCGTTGGCATCGGCAGCAATCGTTTGCTTGGCATCCATCATGAATTTTTTATACGAAATTTGGAAAGGAGTTTGATCAAATTTTTCATCGATAGTAAAATTATTGGAGGCAAATGGAGGATAAACCGCTTCAGATAACAATAAGGGCTTCTCAATGATGCGTCGCTTCAATGCCCCTTGGTATTGCCCGTCAATCCAAACCGTTAAATAATTTTTATCGGAATAAAATTGTTTAGCACTTTCACCTTCCCGAATCGGCATTACCCCTTCAAAACTGATGTACCGTGTGATTCCTGCCCCAATAATGATTAAAATAAACGCCAAGTGCAACAATAAGGTCGCCCAATTCTTGCGCAAATGCAATTGATAGCGTTTGATATTCCCAATGAAATTGATCAAAAAGAAAATCAAAATCAACTCAAACCATTTGGTGTTGTAAATCCAGATTCGAGCCGTATCCGTATTGAAATCACTCTCAATAAAAGTTCCCGCCGCCATAGCTGCTGCGTACACAATAAACAATACCGCCATTAATCGGGTGGAATATAAGAAGGAAGCTAATTTATCAGCCATTTTCAAAAAAATTTACGCAAAAATACACCAAAAAAACGTTTTTATCATTTCAACTCATGGATTTTAATGGAATATTAGGAATTGTCTGTTCCCTAGAATAAAATTGCATTTTGCCCCTTTTTTTATACTTTTACAGCCATGATAAAAACGGTGATTATTGGTTCTGGAAATGTGGCCCAACATCTCATTACGGCCTTTCGCGAAAGCGGAAATGTTCACCTTGTCCAAGTTCTAGCCCGCCATCCAAAAACTTTGGAACAGCAATTTCCCGACTTGGACATAATCACTGATGCGGCCTCTCTTGCTGAAGCCGACGTATATGTAATTGCCGTTTCAGATAACGCTATTGGCGCAGTGTCATCCCAACTCCCACTGAACAATAAATTGGTGGTACACACCTCAGGGACTACACCACTTGCTGTTTTAGATCCCAAAAATCGTCGGGGTGTTTTTTATCCGTTACAAACCTTTACCAAAGGAAAACGACTCGCCTATCACCACATTCCGTTTTGCTTGGAAACCGAACACGAGTCGGACTTTGCCATTCTTCACGAATTGGCCCATTCGGTTTCGGAATCGGTGTACCGCATCTCGGAAGACCAACGCAAAGCCTTACATGTCGCGGCTGTTTTTGTGTGTAATTTCACCAATCATTTGTATCAAATAGGCCACGATTTGTGCGAAGAACATCAGGTTCCCTTTGCCATTCTCCAACCGTTGATTGCTGAAACTGCAGATAAAATTCAAACCCTTACCCCACAACAAGCACAAACCGGTCCTGCCCTTCGTGGCGATACCGAAACACTCAATCGGCACTTGGCGGCATTGACCGATGCCACCCAAAAAGAAGTTTACCAACTCTTGACAAAATCCATTATTGATCATGGCAAAAAGCTATAAAGAACTCATGAACGACATCACCACTTTTGTGTTGGATGTTGACGGCGTACTCACCGACGGTACCGTACACGTTTCACCTACCGGAGAAATGTTACGCGAAATGCATATCCGCGACGGATTTGCGATGAAAGCCGCACTCGAAAGTGGTTATAATGTATGCATTATTTCGGGAGGAAGCAATGAAGGCGTGCGCATCCGTTTGCGTAACCTGGGCATCACCGACATTTATTTGGGTTCACCCGATAAAGTGGAAACCTTCAAAGAATATTGTGATATTTATGGCATCCAACCGGATCAAGTTTTGTATATGGGTGACGATATTCCCGATTATCACGTGATGCAAAAAGTTGGCCTTCCCACTTGTCCCCAAGATGCAAGTCCGGAAATCAAAGCCATTTCTACCTATATCTCCCACAAAAATGGCGGGAAAGGTGCCGTTCGGGATGTCATCGAACAAGTGATGAAAGTCCAAGGCAAATGGCATACCTATTACAACGGAAAACACGATTAAACGCTCTATTAGAATCATTACAACATGAAATTTTTACAATTAATTCGCTACCCAAATATTTTAGCCTTAATCGGAATGCTCTTTGTCATTCGTTACGGTTTTTTGGAACAATTAAGTCTTTATTTGGCATTAACCCCACTGGAATTCCTACTTTTTGTTACTGCAGTTGCCTGTATTGCTGCGGGTGGATATATCATCAATGATGTTTTTGACCAAGAAGTTGATGCTATTAATCGTCCCAACCGAGTGCTCATTGGATCCGCAATTTCCGAAGCCAATGCGTATTATTGGTACGGCGGACTCTCTATTACGGGTGTGGGTATCGGAATGTATTTGTCCAATTGCATTGGCCGCCCCGGATTTGGCGTTTTCTTTGTTTTGGTGGTTGCCCTTTTGTATGTGTATTCTTCTTCCCTCAAACAAATGCCTTTTGTTGGGAATTTAGTTATCGGATTGTTGACGGGCGCGACCATTATTTTGGAAGCCATTTTTGATTTGTATCCCATTACGAATGCCAGTAATAATGTAGCCATGTCAGCCTTGTTTGGCATGTTGAAATATTACGCCCTTTTTGCCGTACTACTCACGGTAATTCGTGAAATTATCAAAGATGCCGAAGACCGTGAAGGCGATGATGCACTTGGAATGCAAACTTTACCTCTTGTTTTGGGTACACAAAAAACCAATATCCTTGTGGCGGCAATCGCTGTAATCAGTGCGGTTTTGGCCCTGTATTATTGTTTCACTGACCTTTTCAATAATTCCTATTTCTTAATTATTGGATACTTACTCTTTTTCACCGTTGCTCCATTGTTGTTTATCGCCATCCGCGTGCTGCAAGCCCAAACCAAAGCGGATTATGCACAACTCAGCAAATTGATGAAATTCATTACGCTGTTAGGAATTTTGGCTTTGGCTGTCCTGACTTTTAATTTAAAACACCATGCCGGTTAATTATAAAATCATCTTGGCCTCGGGTTCGCCCCGCCGCCAACAATTCTTCAAGGACTTGGATTTGGATTTTGAAATTCGAATCAAAGAAATTGACGAAGTCTATCCCGATCATTTGCAAGCCGAAGCAATTACCAATTATTTGGCCCAACTCAAGGCTGCTGCTTTTGAAGGGTCGCTTACTGAAAATGAACTTCTCATCACCAGCGACACCCTCGTTTGGTTGCACGGAAAAGCTTTGGGCAAACCAACCGATTATGATCATGCCGTTGCCATGTTACAGGAGCTTTCAGGAAATACCCATGAAGTCATCACTTCAGTTTGCTTTAAAACCCAAACTACTGAGGCTGTTATTTTTGATAAAACAAAAGTCACCTTTGCTCCTTTATCGCTTGATGCCATTCATTATTATCTCGACAAACACCAACCTTTTGACAAAGCAGGGTCGTATGGTATTCAAGATTGGATTGGCCTCACGGGTATTTCTCGAATTGAAGGCTCGTATACCAATGTTGTGGGATTACCGACTGAAAAAGTTTATCACTATTTAACAACTCACTTTTTAAAATAGTCGTACTTTTATAGGGCACAACAAATAATACCTTTTCAGTAATGGAAACGGAGCAGGAAATCAATGCCAAAATATTGAAAGTAACCATGGTCATTCGCGATAATTTCCCCGAATTGCACCAGTACTTAAACGAAATGCCGGTCACCATCCCCATCGATAGCAATCCGGAGATCAATGTCCAACACCTCAAAAAATACTACGAGTCATTGGTCGCTATATTTCGAAATTATGTGGCCGAACACCAACTGAATTATATTAACCAACGCAATCAAGAAGGGCATTTGTAAATGGGATTCAATCAATTTACAACAGAAATCATCGCTACTACTAGTGTGCTTTTCCTTGTCATCGTGCTGCGCATGCTGGTTGCCAAGGTGGTTCGGCGCTTTGCCAAAACCAACCACAACATCGAACACCGCGCCAATTTAGTCATCAAATACATTGACTTGTTGATTAACATCATTGCGGTAATTGCCCTCATTGTCATTTGGGGTGTAAAAAAAGAAGATATTTTAGTGACCGTTTCCTCCATTACTACCGTTATTGGAGTAGCCATGTTTGCCCAATGGTCGATTCTCAGTAACATCACTTCAGGAATTATCCTCTTTTTCTTTTTCCCTTTTAAAATTGGCGACATCATTCGCATCAACGATAAAGATTTTCCAGTTCAAGGAGAAATCGAAGACATCAATGCCTTTCATATTAACCTTCGTTCCAGTGATGGCGAGTTAAGCACCTATCCGAATAACCTACTGTTACAGAAAGGGATAACCGTACTCAATCCCCGTAATGATTCTCCCGAATTCATGGACTAAGGTGTTAAAATGGAAATACTGTAACGATTCCTGAAATTGTTATAACACCTAGTCACTGCATCTGTCGCAACTTTGTATCATAAGCTAAAAACAAAAGTTTATGAAAAGTATACGACTAATAATTGCAGCCTTGTTACTGGGAAGTAGCGCTGCAGTAGCTCAAGTAAATGTCAATATCAATTTTGGAACACCACCGGTTTGGGCACCTGCCGACCGTGTGGAAGTACAGTACTACTACTTGCCTGAAATTGATGTGTATTACGATGTCCCCAACGGCTTGTTCTTGTATTTCTCCAATGGGCGTTGGATTCGTAATGCCTATTTACCCGCCCGTTGCAATCACTACGATATGCGTCGCGGACGTGTCGTATACCTCACCGACTACTACGGCAAAACACCGTACTATTATCACAAAAGACATCGCGCTCGTTATGTCACTGTTCCTCAACGAACCGTAGTGGTGTACCGCGATCACGACGATGATCATGATCGTGGAAGACACCACGGACACCACGAAGGACGTGGCCATGGACGAGGCAGAAGATAACACTAATTCATAATCGTTAGGGTTAATTTAGTTAGTTTAGGGGGAAAAGGAGTACAATGCTGTACTCCTTTTTTTTGTTAAAGAAATTCAAATAAAAAAAGGGTAGCCCATAGAAATCCGTATTTTTGAAGGAATTCAAATTAACTACTAATGCGTCAATCGTTTTTGTTACTGGCTGCTTGTATCGTTGCACTTCCTACATGGGGGCAACGACCTGAAAAACCGAATGCTGCCGACATTTACCACCAAATTGAAAAACTGAATTTTTTGGGCAACGTACTCTATATCGCCGCCCATCCCGATGATGAAAATACCCGATTGATTTCCTTTTTATCCAATGAAGTACATGCCCGAACTGGCTATTTGTCCCTCACCCGCGGTGATGGTGGACAAAACTTAATCGGACCTGAATTGCGGGAATTGTTAGGGGTAATTCGAACCCAAGAACTCATCGAAGCCCGTAAAATTGATGGAGGCGAACAGTTTTTTTCGCGTGCTAACGACTTTGGCTTCTCTAAAAACCCTACGGAAACCCTGCAAATATGGGACAAAAATCAAGTCTTAAGTGATGTGGTATGGGCTATTCGAACTTTTCGACCTGATATTATTATCAACCGTTTTGACCACCGCTCACCCGGCACCACCCACGGTCATCACACGGCATCGGCCATGCTTTCCATGGAAGCCTTTGATTTGGCCAACCAACCCAACCAATTTGCGGATCAATTAGCTTACACCCAACCCTGGCAACCCCAGCGTATATATTTCAATACCTCTTGGTGGTTTTATGGCAGCAAAGAGAAATTTGAAAAAGCCGATAAGAGCAAACAAGCCCAACTCCAAATTGGCGTTTACTATCCCTTTGCCGGAAAATCCAACCAAGAAATTGCAGCCTTGAGTCGGAGCTGCCACCAATCCCAAGGCTTCGGAAATACAGGAACCCGCGGTGAAGAAGACGAATATTTAGAATTCTTAAAAGGCACGGCACCCGCCAACAAAAACAATCTATTCGATGGGATTGATACTACATGGAACCGTCTAGCGGATGGAAAAGCAGTGAGCGAACTGCTCGCTAAAGTGCAAAAAGAATTCAATTATACGAATCCTGGTGCCAGTGTACCCGATTTGATAAAGGCCTACTCGCTCATTCAACAATTGCAAGACCCTTTTTGGCGCAACCAAAAATCGGAGGAAATCAAAAAGATAATCGCCGCTTGTTCCGGTCTCTACCTTGAAGCCGTTTCCGATGTGCAAGAAACAACACCCGGTAGTACAATAAAAGTCAAACTCGAAGCCATCAACCGCAGTGCCAATGCTTGGACTTTAAACCGTGTAGAAACCTATCCTAAAACTGCAGTGAATTGGAATAATCAGGTTTTAACTAATAACAAAGACCTGACAACTAGTTTTGATCTTACCTTGCCAACTGATTATGACTACACGGCGCCCTACTACCTCAAAGAGGAAGGATCCGTAGGCATGTACACCGTAAACGATCGCCTACTCATTGGTAAACCCGATGTACAACGCGCTACCCAAGTTACTTTTTTCCTTTCCATTCAAGGTGTGGAAATTCCGTTTACCCGCAAAATTGTCTACAAATACAACGATGACGTGAAAGGTGAAGTGTACCAACCACTAGACATTGTCCCTGCAGCTACTTCGTCCATCAAAGAAAAAGTCTACATCTTCCCCAAAAACCGCAGTCGCGAAGTGCGTGTAATTGTGAAAGCCGGCAAAGAAAACCTCAGTGGATCGGTGCAATTGCAGGTCCCCTCCGACTGGAAAGTAAGTCCGGAACAACAAACAGTTACCCTCCAACGCAAAGGCGAAACCGCCGAGTTTGTTTTTACCCTAACCCCTCCCAAAGAAGCCGCTGAAGCTGTCATTCAAAGTGTGGTCACAGTGGACAACCAAACCTTCAAACAAGATAAAATAGACATCAACTACCCGCACATCTACAAACAAATGGTATTGAAGTCGGCTGCAGCCAAAGCCATCAAACTCAACATTAAAACCAACGAGGAAAAAATCGCTTACATCATGGGAGCCGGTGATGAAGTGCCCAACAGTCTCACCCAAATGGGGTATGAAGTCACTGTAGTGAAACCCGAATCGCTTACTCCTGAGTTGCTACAATCATTTGATGTGGTGATGACTGGAATTAGAGCCTATAACGTGGTGAATCAATTGGCTTATAAACAACAGGTTTTGTTGGATTTTGTAAAAAGTGGGAAAACGATGATCGTGCAATACAACACGTTGGATGATATGGTGACCAAGGAGTATGCGCCCTACCCACTCAAAATTTCCCGTGACCGCGTTACGGAAGAGAATGCCGAAGTACGCTTTCTCCAACCCAATCACCGCATTTTAAACTATCCCAATAAAATTACGAGTGCCGACTTTACCGGCTGGAAACAAGAGCAAGGCTTGTACTACCCCAGTGAATGGGATGCGCAGTACACGGCCTTGATTTCAGCTAATGATCAAGGAGAAAAACCCAAAGACGGTGCGCTACTCGTCGCTCCCTATGGAAAAGGAACGTATATTTATACCGGATTGAGCTTTTTCCGCGAATTGCCCGAAGGCGTTCCTGGCGCTTTCCGACTCATGGCAAATCTAATTTCGGCAAAAAACTAAACCAATATGAAAACCAACAAGGAAAACCGATGGAGCAATAACTATACTTGGCTGTTAGTCATCAACGCCTTGTATATTTTGATTTTTTATTTACTCATGGAAAACTACTCCTAGTATGCAACAACTGGACTGGATTATTTTATCGGTAACCCTGCTCTCCATTGTCATCTATGGGGTGTACAAAACCAAAGGGAGCCGCAACGTAGAAGAATATATTTTAGGAAACAAGCAAACCAATTGGTTTACCGTGGGGATTTCAGTCATGGCCACCCAAGCGAGTGCCATTACTTTTCTTTCTACCCCAGGACAGGCCTACCACGACGGAATGGGATTTGTACAGTTCTATTTCGGACTCCCGATTGCCATGGTGGTGATTTCCCTGACGTTTATTCCCATTTACCACAAATTAAAAGTCTACACGGCCTATGAATACCTAGAGCAACGGTTCGATCTAAAAACCCGCTCGCTGGCTTCTATCCTATTCTTGATTCAGCGCGGACTTGGAACCGGACTCACCATTTATGCGCCATCCATTGTGTTGTCTACCCTTTTGGGTTGGAACCTCACCATGCTCAATGTCATCATTGGTATTTTGGTGATTGTGTATACCTTTTCGGGAGGTACCAAAGCCGTAAACGTTACCCAAAAACAACAAATGTTTGTCATCATGAGCGGGATGTTGATTACCTTCTTCCTCATATTATCGCTCTTACCCAACGACATGACGCTTTCCAATGCCATGCATATCGCGGGCGCCAATGAGAAAATGAATGTAGTCGACTTTTCATTTGACCCTGAAACCCGCTATACCATTTGGAGCGGTATCGCTGGGGGGTTCTTTCTTAGTTTGGCCTATTTTGGAACCGACCAATCCCAAGTAGGACGCTACCTCTCCGGAAAATCCGATCGCGAGAGTCAGATGGGACTCATCATGAACGGCTTTCTAAAAGTTCCGATGCAGTTCTTTATTCTCCTCATCGGAGTTTTGGTGTTTGTTTTCTTCCAATTCAATGAAGTGCCGTTGAACTTTAATCCCGTAAACAAGGCTATTATTGAAAAGTCGGCCTATGCCAATGATTACCACAAATTAGAAGACCAATTAAAGGCATTGACCGAAGAGAAAAAAGAATACAACCTCTTGTATATCGATCACTTAAATCAGAATTACGACAATCCGATTTTACGGAATCGCTTGACGGCTTTGTCTGGAAAAGAACGGGATTTACGCGATCAAGCCAAAGAACTAATCGCGAAAGCCGATCCCAAAGCGGAGACCAACGATAAAGATTATGTGTTTTTGTATTTCATTCTCAATTACCTTCCCAAAGGATTGATTGGATTGTTACTCGCCGTAATCCTCAGTGCCGCCATGTCGTCCTCGGCATCCGGACTCAATGCACTGGCGTCTACAACGGCTATCGATATCTATAAACGCAATTTAAAAGAAGAGAAATCCGATAAGCATTATGTCATGGCTACGCGCTATTTTACGCTTTTGTGGGGTGTCATTGCTATTTTATTCGCTTGTGTAGGGACGTTGTTTGAAAACCTCATTCAGCTCGTGAATATTGTCGGGTCGATTTTCTACGGTACAGTGCTCGGGATATTCCTTGTCGGATTTTACATTAAACACATCAAAGCAACTGCCATTTTCTACAGTGCCGTGATTTCCCAACTTTTAATCTTCTATATCTATTATCTGGATGTGGTGAGTTTCTTGTGGCTCAATTTTATTGGTGCTCTACTGACCATCGTAATTGCATGGTTGATCCAACGCACGCAGCCCAAAGAATCTCCTGAGGAACTCCAACTTGTCCATGAAAACGAAATTTAAATAGAGCCACCTTCGGGTGGTTTTTTTTACGGTAAGATGTAATGGAAAATGGCAAAAAAGTGAAAAGCACTGCCGCCCAATACAAAGACATGCCAAATGGGATGGTAAAAACGGTTGCGGTCTTTGGCATAAAAATAAATTCCACCCGTATAACAAGCACCGCCTAACGCTATCAATAACAGCGCCGATGAAGAAAGGGCATGAATGATGGGTTGTATACCAATGATGCACAACCAACCCATGACGGCATATAACGTCAAGGATAATTTCTCGTTGTAGCGGTATTTGGAGAACTTGAATACAAATCCGACGACCACCAATACCCAAATCAAACTAAAGAGTGTCCATCCCCAAACGCCTTTTAAACCTACCAACATTACTGGTGTATAGGTTCCAGCGATAAGAATGTAGATACTCAAATGGTCGACACGTTGCCAAAAACGTTTGTGACGCAATTGCACGACCGCATGATAAATTGTTGAAGCGGAGTATAAAAGCACCAAACTGAGTCCGAACACCAAACTCGCCCCCAATTCCAGCAATGTGCCTTTCCAGGCGGTATATCCAACCAAAAGGACCAACGCCACCAACGACAATACGGCACCCAACCCATGGGTGAGCACATTCCAAAATTCCTCTTGCTTGCGGTTCTTCCGTTTCATAGTTTAAAAGTAAGCAAAAAAAAGCCCCTGAAATTCAGGGGCTTGCTATTTATTATTTGCTCCATTCTTTGATGGAATCGTTATTCATTTTTACATAATCATCGTTTTTCGCTTTTTGTGCGCCGGCTAACGATAACTTAGCGGTTTCAATCGCTCCTTTTTTGTCGCCTAATTTCGCTTGGATTAACGATTTTAAACGCAATTGCCAAAATGGTGCTTCTTCACCCGCTTTTACAGCTCCTACCGCTTTGTTTACATATTCCAAAGCTTTTGCCATTTCAATGTTCGCTTGGTAGTAATATTGGGCTGCACTGTAATAATCGTTAGCTGAAGGTCCGGCTAGCGTTTTATTAATACTTGCCATGGCCGCTTTTTGCGTAGGTACCTCAAACTTTACCGCTACAAACGTTTTTTCCCAAGCAATTTCTAATTCAGCCGAGTCATTGGTTACATTACCAATACCCATAGTAAAGGTTTCCACGCGACGATCCGTCATCACAGGTTTTGCATTGGCACGCAACGCCACATCCGCTTCTTTGAATTCTTCTGGTGTTCCCCAGTTGTCGGTAGTTTTGTAGAAAATTACTTCCCAGTTATCCGCTTTTGGTAACGTATACAAGGCATACTTTCCTTTTGCTAAGGTTTTTCCGTCAATTACCACATCTTCACTGAATGACACAAGGGTATTTGCATTCGCACCCGTTCTCCATAATTTACCAAAAGGCACTAAATCGCCAAAAATAGTACGGCCTTTGGCACTGGGACGGGAATATTCAATAGCTACATCGGTCAAACCCACAACTTGATTTACAGTGGCTTTCGGACTCGATTGAGGGGTTTTTACTTGCGCTTCGATCGCATACGATGCAATAAAAAAGGCAATTGCATAGATTAGTTTTTTCATGGTTCATTGTTTTAGTTCTGCCAAAATTACTAAAAGCGATGGGGTCAAACTGTTAATTTAAACTTAAAAGGGAATAAATTTTGTTTAACTTATTTTTCTGTTTGTTAAACAAACTATATCTTTACCAAAAAAAACGATGAAGATCTATACACTGCACGCTAAACAGTTTCTTCCCATAACTCTTGATGAAGCCTGGGATTTCTTTTCCGATCCGATGAACCTAAATACCATCACACCTGATGATATGGGGTTTAAAACACTTTCTGGTGCGGATCGGAAAATGTACCCGGGACAAATCATTCAGTATATTGTTACTCCCTTATTAAACATTCCCATGAAATGGGTAACCGAAATCACACACGTTGACCACAAAAAGTTTTTTGTAGACGAACAACGTTTTGGTCCGTACGCTTTATGGCACCACAAACATTTCTTTAAAGAAGTACCCGGCGGTGTAGAAATGGAAGACATCGTCGACTACAAACTTCCCATGGGAATTTTGGGTCAACTCATGCACCCAATTCTTGTCAAACCGCGCTTGCACCAAATTTTTGACTACCGAAGAAAGAAGTTAATCGAACTCTTTGGCGAATTTAAACCTGAATAACATGAAAAATATCCTATTGATTGGTGGTTCCAAAGGAATCGGTCGTGCCCTCGCTCAACAATTACAGTTTGAGTCCAACCTTTTTGTAGCTTCACGCTCGGTGGAAGATTTGGCCGACTTAAAACTAACCCACATTCCGTTTGATGCGACACAAGATACCTTGGATACTTCTGCCCTTCCTGCTGAAATCCACGGATTGGTATATCTTCCAGGAAGTATAAATCTACGTCCGTTTAAAGGTTTAAAGCCAGAAGCGTTTGAAAGTGATTTGCAATTGAACTTTATCGGACTCGTGAAAGTAGTACAAACTGTATTGCCCCAACTCACCGCTGCTCCCCAGTCGAGTGTGGTGGCCTACAGTTCGGTTGCCGCTTCGATGGGTATGCCTTTTCACACTTCTGTGGCTGCAGCCAAAGGCGCTATTGAAGGTTTTGCTAAAGCATTTGCCGCAGAATATGCTCCTAAAGTGCGCATGAATGTCATCGCGCCTTCGCTCACCGATACGCCTCTTGCAGATAAATTTTTAAACTCGGAAGAGAAAAAAGAAAAAGCGGCTTTACGTAACCCCATGAAAAAAGTGGGCACACCGCAAGATATCGCACAAATGACGGCCTTTTTATTGAGTGAACAAAGCAACTGGATCACCGGTCAAGTGTTTGCTGTAGACGGCGGAATGTCCACATTAATCGTAAATAGTTAAGATGAATATATTCTGGTTCCGAAGAGACCTGAGGGTTGACGACAATGTGGGATTGTACCACGCATTAAGCAGTGGCCAACCCGTATTGCCTATTTTTATTTTTGACACGTCGATTCTTTCGCAACTGCCGCCCGATGATGCTCGTGTGACTTTTATCCACCAGCAATTGGAGTCGATACAGCAGGCACTTCAAGCCGTAGGTAAATCCTTAGCGGTTTTTCACGGCACCCCAGAAGAAGTGTTTACCCAACTTCTTTCGGAACAAAAAATTGACACTATTTACACCAACCACGATTATGAGCCTTATGCCCGTAAACGGGACAAAGCCTTAAATCAATTGTTTAAATCCAAAGGGATAGATTTCAAAACCTCAAAGGATCAGGTGGTTTTTGAAAAGAGTGAAGTTGTCAAGGATGACGGTACACCTTATGTGGTCTATACCCCCTACAGCCGCCGTTGGAAAGAACGCTTTCGTTCCATTACGTTACAACATTATCCGTCGGAAACTTTATTGAATCAAATAACCGATCATTCGTATCCTTTTTTGTCTTTGGAAGACATCGGATTCAAACCTTCCAAAATAAAAGTTCGTCCCTACGATGTATCCGAAACCTTGATACGGAACTACGAAGCGACTCGTAATTTTCCAGCCCTGAATAAAACGTCTTTCCTCGGCATCTATTTGCGTTTTGGAGCCGTTTCCATCCGAAAGATGATGACCAAAGCAATTGCCGAGAAAAACGAAACCTTCTGGAATGAATTGATTTGGCGGGAGTTTTTCATGCAAATCCTTTGGCATTTTCCGCATACAGTGCATCAAAGTTTCAAACCCAAATACGACGAAATTCAATGGAACAATGATGTGGATTTATTCCAAAAATGGTGTTCCGGAACCACAGGCTATCCGATTGTGGATGCTGGAATGCGCGAACTCAACGCTACCGGACACATGCACAACCGCGTGCGCATGATTGTGGCGAGTTTCCTTTGCAAACACTTGCTCATTGATTGGCGTTGGGGTGAAACGTATTTTGCCCTAAAACTCCTCGATTATGAACAAGCGAGTAATGTCGGCAATTGGCAATGGGCGGCCGGTAGTGGTGTCGATGCAGCGCCGTATTTCCGCATTTTCAATCCGAGTGAACAAATCAAGAAGTTTGATAAAGACTGGTATTATATTAAAAAATGGGTGCCTGAAGTGGAAACCTCAGCCTATCCCAACCCCATAGTTGACCATAAAGAAGCCCGCGAGCGTTGCTTAACTGTATACAAAACCGCCGTGGGATAAACCCCTTTTTGCCCCATGAAAGTAGTATGGCTCAAACGCGATTTACGCCTGCACGACCACGAAGCTTTGTTTCGCGCTATCGCAACCAAAGAAAAAGTGCTCTTGCTCTATATTCTTGAGCCCTCACTCCAACAGGATATCCATTACAGTGCGCGGCATTTTAATTTTATCAAAGAATCGTTGGCCGAACTCCAACACGATCTTTTGCCCTTTCACACACAAATCCTTATTGTGGAGGAAGAAGCGACTTTTGTCTTTGAAAAATTAATTGAAATAGCCTCGATTACTGGCGTGTATTCCCACCAAGAAACCGGTATTCAACGCACCTTTCATCGGGATATTGAGGTGAGCGAACTCCTTCGTGCCAACGGCATTCCGTGGTTTGAATACATCACCAATGGCGTTATCCGTGGCCTACGCAACCGCCAAACTTGGAAAGAAGATTGGTACGACTTTATGGAGAAACCCCGCTTTCCGTTTGAAGCCAATGGTCGGACCTTTGTGAAATATACCGAAATCGAGAAACTCGAAATTCACTTTAAAATTCCGTCCCTCGATACGCCTAAGGACGCGCCTTTCCAAAAAGGTGGCCGTTCAATGGGCTTGCGATACCTGAAATCCTTTCTCACCGAACGCGTAGAAAACTACAGCCGCCACATTTCCAAACCCGAATTGGGACGCAAAGGATGCAGTCGGCTTTCACCCTATATCGCTTGGGGCAATCTCTCCGTACGGGAAGTCTATCAATGGACGTGGGAAGTGCGCCAAAAAGGAAAATTCAAACGCCAAATCGACAACTTCGCGTCGCGTTTACGCTGGCAAGCCCATTTTATCCAAAAGTTTGAAATGGAATGTTCGATGGAATTTTACCCCGTCAACAAAGGCTATTTGCACTTAAAGTTACCCGTTAATACAAGCTATCACGAGGCTTGGTGCTCAGGAAAAACAGGAGTGCCTATTGTGGATGCATGTATGCGTTGTTTGAATACCACAGGTTACCTCAACTTTCGCATGCGTGCCCTGGTCGTTTCGTTCTACACCCACCACTTAATGCAACCGTGGCAAAATTGCAGTCCGCACCTCGCCCAACAGTTTTTGGACTTCGAACCCGGAATTCATTACCCCCAAATTCAAATGCAGGCGGGCGTTACAGGCGTGAATATGATTCGTATTTATAATCCGGTGAAGAACTCCATCGAACACGATGCCCACGGGGATTTTATCCGCAAATGGGTACCCGAATTGCGCAACATCCCTGAAGCGTTTATCCACGAACCGTGGAAACTGACGCCCATCGAACAAATGTTGTATGGGTTCGAACCCGGTTATGACTATCCCTTTCCGATTGTGCCTTTGGAAGAAGCGCAGAAAGCGGCTACCGACTTTTGGTGGAATTTTAGAAAACAACAGGAAGTGCGCAGCGACAGTAAACGCATTCTCGCCAAACATACGTTCCCCGACCGCGACTAAACCATTGCAGCCAATTTAGTATACGATAATTCGTTAAAATGTTGTACTACTACATCGGCTTGGGTATAATCTTGTCCTTTGGAATGGAAACTGTCGTACCCTACACAAAATACACCCGCTGCTTTGGCGGCAAGAATCCCGTTGGTACTGTCTTCGATTACGATACATTCGGTTGCTTGATCGCCCGATAAACGTACGGCATGTTCAAAGATCGCCGGATGCGGTTTGGATTGTGGAAACTCTTCTCCGGAAACGATATGACTGAAATGTGGGAACAATTCAAAACGTTTGAAAATACGGTGAATGGTAACTCGTGCTGAAGACGAAGCCAACACCAATTGGATGTTGTGGGCTCTCAAATCCAGTATTAATTCATGGACGCCTTCCAACAAAGTGAGGTCTTCTTTCTGATCAAAGGCGTCATTAAACAACATGCGTTTGGTATCCACCAATTCTTCTACGGTTTGGGGTAAATCAAATTGGTCTTTTAATTTTTGAAAGATATTCTTAGTCGAATTCCCTGTAAACGAGGCATACATTTCAGGTGTAACGGTGATTCCGAGTTGTTCAAACTGTTGGTGGTAGGCATAATGGTGTACGGGTTCGGTATCCACGATTACCCCATCCATATCAAAAATGACGGTTTTTAGCATTAGCTGTTTTTAAAGAGTTGGATTAAAAAATAGAATAAAGGGACAAATACAGCGCCCATCACGCCCAAGAGTATCCATCGGCCGCCGTCAAATGCGGCATTGTGGGCAACTTGCACCGTTTGCCATTCAATGGCAAAGAAAACGCCCACAAGAACCAATTTCAGCGTCCGCAACATACGAACAGCTATCTGGTACAAACGCGGGGCATTGGCTTCGGTAACGGCCACCGGAAAATTAAACCAGTGGGGATGCCGCCCTATATAAGTGAGTCCGATGTACATGGCCGTAGCAATTCCCGACCCCAAAAAAATCGTCCATTTGTCGCCATAGCCATCGACCTGACCTTGACCGTTGAAATGGGTAGGAATTACATCGGGTAACTGCGCGTAGTGTACACTTACATATATCCACGAACTGATCAATCCCAACAAGGCTATGGCTTCTACCCCATTGTCAAAAGCGGTTCGCGGTACAGTGAGTTGGGGACGATTCGTTTCCATTATTTTTTGATAAGATAACGCACTACGGTTTCGGCAGCATGTAGTCCGAACAAACAGGGCATCCATGAATTGGTGCCGTAAAACGACTTTTTGAAATTGCTGCCGTCGGTATGTTTGACACTATCATAATCGGGGCGTTCGCTGGAGTACACCACTTTTACGCCTCCCGAAATACCTTCTTTCTTTAAGCGCTTGCGCACGTGTTTGGCGAGGGGACAGTAATCGGTTTTGCTAATGTCGGTAACTTTTACTTTGGAGGCCAAAAACTTCCCTCCGGCGCCCATATTACTGATCACTTTAACGCCTTTGCGTTTGGCAGCAATCAATAGATTGAGTTTGGGTGTCACACTATCAATACAGTCCAAAACATAATCAAATTCAGGCGAAACTAATTCAAATGCACGTTCCGGTGATAAGAATTCTTTGAGCATTGTGAGTTCGAGTTCGGGATTGATATCCAGCAAACGCGCGCCCATCAATTCCACTTTGGGCAACCCCACGGTAGAATGTAAGGCCGGCAACTGACGGTTGATGTTGGTAATATCCACCACGTCTCCATCGACGATGGTCATCTTCCCTACGCCCGCTCGAGCCAAAAACTCAGCCGCAAAAGAACCCACGCCCCCGAGTCCGACCACCAATACATTGGCATTTCGTAATTTTTCTAATCCTTCCGTTTTAAATAAAAGTTCTGCACGTTCTTGCCAAACAGCCATGGGAATTTTGATTTTAGATTTTAGAATTTAGATTTTAGAATATTGAGTGCAAAAATAAGGAATTGGGATTAGAGAAAAGAGAAAAGAGAAAAGAAGAAAGAGAAAAGAGAAAAGAAGGTGCTTGTTAAAAACAAGTAAGGATATCTAAGGAGTGATGAATTATGAATGATGAGTTATGAAAGATGACTGATAACTGACTACTGATGACTGAAACACGGTCTTGGATTTAGTCGTAAGTCGTAAGTGAATTAGTCGCAAGTCATATTTCGTTTTAAACTCTTGCTTCTTGCAGCGTAGCGGTCTTGCTTCTTGCAACGAAGTGGTCTTGTTTCTAGTAACACTATGTCCCACAAAGTAAGGCACAATGTAACACAATGGTTTTAGTCGTAAGTGAATTAGTCGTAAGTCGTAAGTGATTTGAGTCGTAAGTCATATTTCGTTTTAAACTCACGCTTCTTGCAGCGTAGCGGTCTTGTTTCTTTCAGCGCAGCGGTCTTGCTTCTTGCAGCGTAGCGGTCTTTTTTCTTGCAGCGTAGCGGTCTTTTTTCTTGCAACGAAGTGGTCTTGCTTCTTGCAGCGTAGCGGTCTTTCCTCTTTCAGCGTAGCGGTCTTTCTTCTCCCCCAAACACCTCTACTCTATTTCGTTCAATGCGTCGTTCCAATTCGCTGACATCCAGGTTGCGGTATTCGGCGGCTTTGGCATAGATGTCGGCGATGGATTCTTCGATCGTATCGGTTTCGAGGAAGATGCGGTTTTCGGGTACGGCAAGGAAAGCTGTTTTGAGTTCGGGATTGCGGAGTAAGTATTTCCCGAAGGACAGGTAAAACCCGTGGTTGACGAGTTCTTGGGCGAGTTGGGCATTTTTGGAAAAGCCGTGTACGATGAGAGGCACGGAGAGGCGGTGTTGCTTTTTGAGGGCAATCAATTCTTGAAAGGCGCCCACGAGGTGCAGCACTACGGGTTTTTGGTACTGTTCGGCCAAAATCAGATGCGCTTCAAAGACTTGCAGTTGGAGTTCGAACGGCACCTCTATCCGTTTATCCAACCCACATTCCCCGATGGCGAGGCAACCCGACTTAATCAAATGTTGCTCCACAATTTCCATGTGTAGTGGCCAAACCGTCGCGTCGATAAACCACGGATGTATCCCAATGGAATAGACAGGCGGCGCTGGATCAAACTCCCAGGGGTATTGATTCACGAGTTCGATACCATTCGGTGTGGCGGTGTAATGGTGGGTATGGAGGTTGAACATTTTAAAAAGTTATGAATTATGAGTTGTGAATTATGAGTTGGTCGATTAAAAATAGGAAATTTAGGGAGAAAAACAAATTATGTGATGGGTTTGAGCGTGAAACTACTGATGACTAATCACTGATCACTGAATACTGATGACTGATCACTGAACTCAAAGCTTGCTAAAAAACCTTCACACCCAATCTTGTCATTACGACCATCGGGAGAAATCCCATAAGATTGGCTCCTTTTTTTCGCTTAGCGAAAAACACACTTTTATTTTTAACCTATAACACCGTGAAAACTGCATGGGATTTCTCCTTACGTCGAAATGACAAAAGGACGGTTTTTTTTTTCGCTTAGCGAAAAATACATTTTTATTTTAACCCACAGCACCGTGAAAACTGCATGGGATTTCTCCTTGCGTCGAAATGACAATAGGACGGGGTGTTTTTTTCGCTTAGCGAAAAACACACTTATTTTTTTACCCACAACACCGTGAAAACGGTATGGGATTTCTCCTTACGTCGAAATGACAACAAGACGATGTATTTATTTGATTGATAATAAACCTTTACACCCAATCTTGTCATTTCGACCAGCGGGAGAAATCCCATAGGATAGTCCCCTTTTTTTCGCTTAGCGAAAAACACATTTTTATTTTAAACTTCAGCACCGTGAAAACTGTATGGGATTTCTCCTTGCGTCGAAATGACAACAGGACGGGGTGTTTATTTGATTGTTAAAAAACCTATACACCCAATCTTGTCATTTCGACCAACGGGAGAAATCCCATAGGATAGTCCCCTTTTTTTCGCTTAGCGAAAAACACTTTAATTTTTAACCCACAGCACCGTGAAAACTGCATGGGATTTCTCCTTGCGTCGAAATGACAATAAGACGGGGGGGGATTTTTTAGCGTGCTAAAAAACCTTTCTGCAAACAATAAAAAACCCAACCACTAAACGCAGTCGGGTCTTTAAAAGCAATTGTGGTGATAGTTACTGCACGGTTACACTTCCTAAGTAAATACTGGTCGAACAATCTTCGTCGGTGGTCATAGCGAATCCAACCCAAATGTGAATGGTTTTTCCATTATAAACGGAAGGTAAAACGAAACTGGCTGTAGTAGCACTACGTGTAGCTAGATTCAAATTACAAAGGGTATTGCCCAATTCGGGTTCATAAATTCCGATGAACAATCGATCGGTAGCCTGCGCTAAAACTTGCACACTGTTGTCGGTCCAATTCAACACCACAGTATTGTTAGCCTCTGCGGTTACGGAAGCGTTTTCAAGTCCTGGAAGTGTCCCTTTGCTCAAAATCACTTTATTGTATTGCATCACAAAATCGGGATCCACGAATTCTACTGCCTCTTTGATGTGGTATGCAAAGGCTTTATTTCCTCTTGTTTTTTCGCCAAGATCACCCCCAAAGTAGCGGCTGAGGATTGGATTAAAGGGTGTTAAAAAATCAATTACGGTTGTAAACTTCATGCGTTGTTGCATTTGCAATAGAGAAGGTTTTTTACCTGATTTACGAGGTAAACTGCGTAGGATTTCTTTACCGCGCCAATTGGCACCAATTACTGTTCCTACTTTTCCATTGAATGGACCTAAAATTCCTTTTTGATAGGTGGCCATAGTTTTTAAATTTAAAGATTAATACTGATTAAAATTGTCGTGGCGTTCGAACATCCATGAGTCAAAACTAGTAGAAAAAAAGGTCGATTGTTTACCTATGACGTTAGTTGACGTACATTGACGTATTGTGACGTAATTTGATGTCATCTGACGTAATTTTACCGAACAACTAGGGGTTTTGTTCGGTATTTGTTCGGTAATGCTTCGGTACCACCCGCGAAAATACTGAGGTTCCCGCAAGAAATACCGAAGAAAACTGCACGATGACTGCACGAAAACCCTATGCAGTGTTCAGTAATCAGTATACAGTATTCAGTGTACAGTATTCAGTGTACAGTGCCAACTGATCACTGTACACTGCCAACTGATTATTCAAGTCGTTTTCGGGAATCTTCGGCGATAAGTTGGGTAATGTAATGTTTGGGATAATAACATAATCCGCCGATTTGCGTGTAGGGAATTTTCTTGTTTTTCCGCAAGCGGTACAGTGTACTTTCACTGATGTTAAACTGGCGTTTGACTTGAGCACTGTCTAGCCAGACTTCTTCGTTTGGAATTTGACGGATGATTTGGAGTAAGGTGGCGGCGAGTTCATTGATTTGCTGTTGTAAGCTATTCAATCGGGCATCATAGGGGTCCATAGAAGATTAAAAAAATAAGCGTTGTTTTCATTTTTGTTTTCGGTTTTGGTTCTCAAAATAGTGTATTGACTTTTTTTCAAAAATCATTCCATTTTTTTTGGCATACTTATCCCTATTTCAAACCCAAAACAATAACTACCAGCGCCTTACTAATCTACTTTTTGCTGGATAAAAAATAAAAAGGCTTGATTTTATTGGTGTTTTACCATTCTAATCAGCTAAAAATTGTTGGATTCCGACCTGCATTTTACTAAGATAAATCGTTTGAAAAAATAAGAAATAGGAAAAATACTTTCGTAAAATAGGGTTTTTCCTATTGAAATAATTTTTTTACCAACAGACCAAAAACTATTTTTATGGCCTAAAGTTGGTTTTTACTCAAATAAAATGCTTTTGTACTGCTGCAGACATAAGGTATTATTAGTGAAAAACAACTTTAACAAAATGTACACTTTTTGTGTACCATTATCAAAAAGTAAGAAATTACTTTTACAAGTACCGGAATACATGCCGTTGACAGCCGAAACGATTTCCCTACAAAAAGAGTAAAACCCTAACAACTCGTAATATATGCGTTCGGCAACAATTCTTCTTGCAACAGCACTCAGCTGGAGCTTTTCTGCTTCCCTGAAGGCTCAAAAAATTTTATGGGATAAAAGTCTAGGTGGCAAACAATCCGATTACCTTATGGATGCCTTACCGACTCCCGATTATGGATTCCTTCTCGCCGGTTCGTCCCTGTCGATTAAATCCGGAAACAAACAACAAACCACTCAAGGTGATTTGGACTTTTGGCTCTGGAAAATGGACGAAAAAGGCGACCAAGAATGGCAAAAAAACTTTGGCGGTAGCGGGAGTGACCTCCTCTATAGCATCACCGCATCACCCGATGGCGGTTACCTCATTGCAGGCACCTCCAATTCACCCAAAAGCTTTGATAAAAAAACAGCCTCCCTCGGAGGGGACGATATTTGGCTCATCAAACTCAACCCTCGGGGAGAAGAAGAATGGCAACTGACCCTAGGGGGAATGGACCAAGAAAAAATTGCCCAAGTCATTCCCACACGCAATGGTGGTTTTCTTGTGGCAGGCTCTTCGGCATCCGAGCCCCGTCAAGACCGCAGTCCGATGGATCCCAAAGCCCCTTCTCGATTAAAATCCGGTGCCTTGTACGGGGATTTGGATTATTGGGTAATCCAATTGAATTCCAAAGGAGAAGTGGAATGGCAACAAACCTATGGCGGTCAGTATGTAGACGAATTACGCAGTGTAGCCACCACTGCCGACGGTGGTTTTATCCTTGGCGGGTATTCCAACTCACCCGTTTCAGGAACCAAAACCGAACGCAACCGCGGTATCGGAGATTATTGGGTGATTCGCATTGATGAAAAAGGAACAGTCTTGTGGCAACGCACCCTAGGGGGCGACCAAGACGATCAATTATATACCGTATTAGTAACCCACGATCAAAACATCCTCTTGGGAGGCAACTCCAATTCGGGCAGTAGTGACGAGAAAACAAGTTCGAACCAAGAAGGAACCGACTTTTGGTTGGTTAAATTGGATACTGCTGGAAACCTACTCTGGCAACAAACCTACAATTTTGGAAAGACAGATGTTCTAACCACATTGGTAGAAAACAAAGACCATAGCTTACTGCTGGGCGGATTTGCTCAAGGGGAATACAGTCTGTTGTCCAAAGGAAAAGGAAAGTTAGGATTGGGCAAAGGCGAACCCAAAGCCAAGAAAGGAACCGATGATTTTATTGCGTTAAAAGTAAACGAAAAAGGAGAGGAAATCTGGTCTCGCACAGTGGGTAGTAACGGTAAAGAAGTATTGCGCAAAGTGGTTGAAACCCGCGATGGCGGCTACCTCATGGCTGGAACTTCATTTTCAAAAGCCACAGGCGACAAAACCAGCTCGGTAGGACGCAACGATTTTTGGGTAGTCAAACTCAAAGACGAACAAAAACCCGATACACCCAAACTCACTATTGAAGCCTCTCCCAACCCAACCTATGGGTTTACTACTGTGGTAATTGGCTACGAATTTGAATCGGGAACCGCCACAGTAGTGGATTTATCGGGTCGTGTCTTGCAGCAATTTGCCGTTAATTCCCGAACCGTTCCTGTGGATTTAAGCAGCCTACCCGAAGGAATCTATGTCGTTAACATCAAAACCGATAAACAGAGCGACGGCGTAAAAATTATTAAACGAACTTCCAAAACTAACTAAGAGCCATGAGAAAATTCATCGTTACCCTTTGCTGTGCCTTCCCGTTCTGGGGTATAGCACAGAATCCAGAAATAAAAACAGAATTACCGAATATTGTACCTCCTTCACCTACAGTTGCTGCATTAATGAAATTTGAAGAAGTGCCCGTGAGTAATTATACAGGGGTACCCGATATTTCATTCCCAATATATAGTACAACGGCAAAAGACAATAAACTACCTATTTCCATATCAATTAAGTACCACACTGGAGGGATATTAGCTGATGAAAAAGCAGGTGAAATGGGATTGGGATGGAGTCTTTTTGCTGGAGGAACTATATCCAGAACTTCCAGAGGATTACCTGATGAAATCTATGTTTTACCGGGAATGAGTACAGATGGTTCGATAGGGATTTATCATGATGATTTGACCAATGGGCATCGCAATCAATTTACTTATTTTTTCGACAATGTATTGAATGAATATAAAAACTATTATAAACCTTTAACATCAATGACGCAAGCAAATATTGACATTGGTAATGAATTTTTATGGATGGTAACTAATAAAGGAAAATTTGATACGGAATATGATTTATGGCAATTTAATTTTATGGGGAAATCTGGTAGATTTTACATTAAAAAGAATGCTCAAAATCAACTAGAAATTGTACCTCTAGATGACTACAGAGTAAAAATAGTAAATACATATTCTACCGACTCTAATTCTAGATTTCAACCCTTGAGTTTTACCATTTATGATGAAAGTGGTTATAAATATGAATTTGATGTTATTGAGACCTCTACTAATTTTAATGCTACACAACAAACTATTATATCAGGAATTTTCACCGATATCTCATCATTAAGTTTAGTTGACAGTTCATCATTAAGTGTTGAAAGGCCTTTTTCTAGTGCTTTTCATTTATCAAAAGTTTATGATGTGAATAACAATTTACTTGTTGAATTATTTTATGATGAACCTAAATTAGAAGGATTTAATCAAGTCACAATTACCAATAATTATTACGCTGAATCTGATATTTTTACATTTAATGCTTTATTTGGAGGTTGTTTAGATTTACCTCCATTAAAACTAATCTCAAACTCTTCTACCAATGTAAATGTTCGAAAATTAAAAACAATTGATATTAAAGGAAAAGCATCCGTGACATTAAATCGTTCCGCAGAAAGACAAGATACCAATATTCGTTTTGCTAATACCACGGAAAAATTAGATGAGATAGTGGTGAAAGATTTACAAAATACTATCATCAACCGATTTACATTTGATTATACCTACACGACTGTTTTGGATACCCGAATGCAATTGGGTGCCTATCATGAATATGGCAAACTCAATAGTAACCCTAAAACAACTGCATTCAGTTATAAAATTAATGACTCCCAAGGAAAAGAAATTGCAAAAGACTATTGGGGCTATTTTAATTTAATAAACACCTGTTCTTTGACAACTGATTCCTATAAAAATCCTAGTCCTGAATTTGTGACTTCCGACGTGCTTTTTAAAATTAAGTATCCAACTGGCGGGTCTGTATTGTTTGACTATGAATCACATCAATTTAGTCATATCGGAGATGAACCCATCACTGATTTTAGCTCGAATTTATCAACTCATGTATATTTGGATATTGAAAATTATATTTTTCCTATCACTTCGGCAAATGCAGGAAATAATCAATTTAATGCTACAACAAGAAAAATTGAATCTGCTCCTTATCCAAGAAGAATTCAACTTTTAATGACTTTTGGTGATTACGGAAATACCAATTTTTCAATTGGAAAAATCATCAACAATTCATTTATACCCCTAGAAATGATTAATTGTTCAGAAACCAATCAAAGTTGCTGTATTGATTTTTACCTAGATGCTAATGTAATGTATGGAATACGTTGGAATAATCTAAATACGAATTACAATTTTACAGATGCTGTCGCAATTAAATTTTACAAAATTAATCCAGTTAATTTTTTATATGGTGGAGGTATTCGTATCAAACAAATTGGATACTTTGATACTGACATTACTGAAGTTTATTATGAAGATCAATTGACTTCACCATTACCTACAAAAGAGAAAAAATTTAATTATAATTTTTTTGAAAATTCTTCCCAAACCAGTGGGGCTTTAGCATTTCCATATCCTTTATATCATTATTCAGATAAATTTATGACAAGTATAAATGTTTTTCCATACTCAAGTTTACCTACTTATTGTGGGGAGAATAAAATGGAACATTTTTTTGATGTTTACACCGATTTTAACAATAGAGCAACTGTGAAAACACAAGGCTCTGAGGTAGGGTATAAAAATGTAACAGTATTTGAGTCTGCAAATGGGAAAACTGAGTTTACTTATACCTCACCCATAGATTTTCCTGAACAAGAAGTACCTACGGGAGTTCCATTTTTACCGACTAAAAATATAGACTTCAAAAGAGGTTTGTTATTAAAAGAAGAAGTTTTTACAAACAACAATTTAAAATTAACTTCAACTGTCAACAATTATACTTTTGACTATCACGAAGAGATAACTGGCATCCGATTTAAAAAACCAGTTGGTGAATGTTACACTGGGAAATTACCTGCACTTACCGCTAATTATGGAAATTATAAAGCCTATGTCGAAAGTCCTAATACTTGTGTTAAATGTGCAAATAATATATTCACCAGCACACTTTCACTTTGTGGATTACCTTTAGATTTAAACAAGCCTAAGATTCTACCTTTCCCAATTTATGAAACCTACGGCTGGGCAAAACTCGAGTCCAAAGAAACCAAAAACTACTTCTACGATGCCAACAATACACAAAGTGAGGTGGTTACTCGTGAGTCTTTTCAGTACAATCCACTAAACAAAATGATTGCCGAGCATAAAGTCATCAATAGTCTGGGCGAAGAAACCAAAACTACCTACAACTACCTTACTGATCCTGTTGCCTTAGCCCAAAACCGAATTGCAGAGATTGAAGAAATTCAGGTGGAAAAAGAAGGGGCTCCCGTTAGTCAAAGTAAAATTGTTTACAGCAACACCTTTGCTGGCAACCCCAATGTTCACCTACCCTCTGTGATTCAAACGGCCAAAGGAGGTCTCGCCCTGGAGAATAAAATTCGGTACAACCGATACGATACCTATGGCAATCCGTTGGAGGTGCAACAAGAAAACGGCATGCTGATTTCCTATATCTACGGCTACCACAACACCCAAGTGGTCGCTAAAATTGAGAATTTAGCTTATACGAGTATTCCGGCCAACTTGATTACCGCCATTCAAAATGCGACCGATGCTGCTACCTATTCAGAAAGTGCTGTACTTAGTGCTTTAGATGCCTTGCGCAACGATAGTGCGCTAGCCAATAGTATGGTGACCACAGTAACGCATATCCCACTAGTAGGCGTGAGTACCATGACTACCCCAAACGGTATTCGCATAAAATACCATTACGACAGCATGAACCGCTTGGAGAAAGTCACCGATCATGAGGGTAATATTGTTACCGAAAACAGTTATAACTATAGACCTTAATCCTAAACGCCATGAAAAAATACAGTCAACATCCAAAACCTTCTACAATGCGTACCCTAAGCATTGCGTTATTCGGTCTATTGTGCTCGGTAACTGCCCTAGGGCAAACCCCTTCAGAGAACTATGTAAAGACCAAAACCTATAAAAAACCCACTACCCTAGTGCCCAACCCGGGGCCTACAGAAGTGGTCGAACAAGTCACCTATTTTGACGGACTCGGACGAGCTATTCAAAAAGTAGACGGGCGTCAAAGTGAATCAGGTAAAGACATTGTCACCCACATCGAATACGATGCCTACGGTCGACCACAGTATGAGTATTTGCCCTATGCATCCAATCGTAATACCCTGGAATATGTGGATGGTGCTACAGCCAAACAAGAGACGGAATCTGAAGCTTTGTACAACGGTGAAATCGTATACAGTCGCAAGTTTTATGAACCCTCTCCGCTAAATCGGGTCTTAAAACAATCGGCTCCAGGAAACGTTTGGGAAGGTCATGACAACGATGATAACGACCATACCATCAAATTTGTGTACCGCGCCAATGAGGATAATGAAGTGCGCTTTTTTAAAGTAGAACTCACCTATGATTCCAATCACAAACTGTATGTCCCCACGCTCAATGAAGATGGATATTACCGTGCAGGGAGTCTATACAAAACCATCACACGGGATGAAAACTGGACTTCGGGAGACAACCATTCTACCGTGGAATTCAAAAATACAGAAGGGCAAGTGGTGCTAAAACGCACCTACAATGCAAACACCGCCCACGACACTTATTATGTGTACGATGTCTATGGCAACCTCACCTATGTGATTCCACCCAAAGCGAGTATAAGTCCCGCCATCAGTGCGACACAAATGGAAAACTTGTGCTACCAATACCAATACGACGACCAAAACCGTATGGTGGCCAAAAAACTACCGGGTAAAACATGGGAGTTCATCGTATACGACAAACTCAGTCGGGTAGTCGCAACAGGTCCTGCCTACAATCCTTTTGGTACCGGACATCTGGGTTGGATGCACACCAAATACGATGCCTTTGGTCGCGTGGCGTATACGCTTTGGAGAGAAGCAGAGAATGTAATTAATGAAGATAAACGGCATACTTTACAAGACCAATACGATAGTTCGACAACACTCTTTGAATCGCTCACGGGTTCCAACGTAGACAGCTATGCCAATCCCTATTCAAGTTCGGTCTTTCCACAATCCGATTACCTCTTACTTACGGTTAATTTCTATGATACCTATACCTTCCCTGGTGCGCCTGGGTCATTACCCGCACAGGTTGGAGGCAATACAGTACTCACCAATTGCAAAGGACTCCAAACAGGGTCATGGGTGCGCGTATTGCTTGACCCCGGGTCAACCATTGGAGAAACTTCCCATACGCTTTACAACTACCAAGGAAAAGTGTTGAAAACCCACCGCACAAATTACCTAGGCGGGTATACCATTACGGAAAATCAAATTGATTTTATCGGACAGCCACTGGAAACCAAAACCTGGCACCGCTTGTCGTCGATACAAAACCCCGTTAATGTGCAAGAAAAATTTGAATATACCCCCGAAGGCCGTCTCAAAAACCACACCCATACTATCAACAACCAACCCACCGAAATGTTGGTAGCCAACAAATACGATGCGCTAGGGAAGTTAATTCAGAAAAATGTGGGAGGTACCGACTTAGTCAACTACAACGGTTTACAAGTGGTAGATTTTAGCTATAATATCCTCGGATGGATGACGGGGATTAATGATGTGGATGCATTAGCCCAACCGAATGACCCGAATGACCTCTTTGCTTTTAAAATCAATTATACCGATGTAGAGGTAAGCGGTATGAACGGGGTACAACCCTTGTACAACGGCAACATAAGTGAAACTTTTTGGCGCTCGTACAACGACAATGTGAAGCGCGCCTACGGGTATACCTACGATGATTTGAACCGCATGGACGAGGCGTTTTACCAAAAACCCGGACTCACCGCTGCCAACATCAACAACTACCGGGAAAAGCTTACGTATGATGAAAACGGGAATATCCTAACCCTAAAACGCAACGGGAACTTGGACAATGGTATTCAAGAAATTGAGATAGATGATCTAACCTATACCTACCCGCAGGACAGTAACCAACTCCTCAAAGTCACCGATGAGACGTTGCACCCTTCGGGATTTGAAGACGATAGCACCGACGGGACGTTGGCTACCGACACCACCGATGATTATGCCTATGATAGTATGGGGAATATGGTCAGTGATGAAAACAAAGGGATTCAAGAAATTAAATACAACCACTTGAATTTACCTACCTACATTGACCTTGGCGGCAAAGGGAATATTTTGTACATTTACGACGCTACGGGGCGCAAAGTGCGCAAGCTCGTGCAAGATGACGTTCTTACACAAAACAAGCAAGTGGATTATGCCGATGGCTTTCAGTATGAAAACAACATCCTTCAGTTTTTTCCAACGGCTGAAGGCTATGCCTCACGCTTAACAACTAAAATTGAGCAAAGTGGCGTACTTATTAAAATCCCGATCGAAGAGTTACCCGAAGACCAGTTTAGTTATGTATATAACTATACCGATCATTTAGGCAACATCCGATTGAGTTATAGCTTAGATCCTGATACCCAACAGTTGAAAATTGTGGAGCAAAACCATTACTACCCCTTCGGGATGCGCCACACCAACTACAGCGGCGGCCGCATGGTCATGGTCAAAGACGAAGAACTCAAACGCATGGCACCGGCTACCGAAGAGTTTTTGACGTATAAGTATAAGTATAATGGCAAGGAGTTCCAAGACGAACTGGGGCTTAACTTCTACGATTACGGCGCACGGAATTATGATGCAGCGTTGGGGAGATGGATGAATATTGACCCGAAAGCAGAAACATCAAGACGATGGAATCCATATACCTATTGTTATAATAATCCTTTGCGTTTTGTTGACCCTGATGGGATGCAAGCCACATGGAAACCAGACAAAAATGGTAATTTGATTGCTGAAAAAGGAGATAATACTAAAACGTTAGCTACATATCTTGATACAACTGTTGATAAAGCTGCTAAGTTCAAAGAGATAAAAAATGGCAAAACTACCGATAAGGAGATGGGTAAAGATCATGACTATAAAGAAGGAGATGTCGTAGTTCTTGATAATAATATGACAGATGATATTAAACAATATCAAGAGACAGGGAATGTTGAGAATTTACAATGCCATGAAGCAGTTTATCCAGCTGTTAAAGGATTAGAAATTGACGAGAAAAATGCTAAAGTACATAACTCTTTAGATAGTATTGTTGAAGGTTTAAGTGGTAAAACTGCAAGTGATTTCGCAAGTGGATACAGTCAAAGTGATTCTTCTACTGGTGCTGTATTTGGTAAATCAATAACTGTTTTTGGAGACTCAGCACATTCAGCAGTATATTATGGTACTAGTAAAGATGGTACTAATTATTATTATTCCAAAAATGGTGGAGCGGGTCCACCGTCAATTGTAAAAGAAAACGAATTAATAAAACAATATGGAGAAGCTAAATACTTTCATCCTAAGTCTTAGTTTGTTACTAATAGGATGTAACAAACAAAAAAGCATCAGTGAAGATAAAGCATTACTGATTGCTTCAGGCTATAATTCTGAGAAAAAAATTTATAAATATAATTTTATTGACGGTACTATAAAAGACATTGATAGCATAAACTTTAATGATTCAAAAAATGAGTTTAAATTCAAATCTAATTTAAAAAGCTTATTGACTGAAAACAAAATTTTTTCATCATTCGGAGCTATTCTAGATTTGAATGAAAGAAAACTATCTTTAGTAGATTCATTAGGCTATAAGATTGCTAACAAAGGACTTCTTTTAAAAAGAGACAAAAACGTTATATATTTCTACAATTTCATTTCAAAAAATATTGTTAGATATGATTTGGAATCTAATAAATTACTTTTTGATGTAAATGTGAAGAAGTTTGAACTTCAATATTTCAATTCTTTTCCCTGTATTGATTATATTTCTACTGATTTAAAGCACTTGATTAAAGTTATCCCAACAGGAAATTTCGGTGCAAAAAAAATGCAGAACTCCTCTTTTAATATTCTTCTAAAAAATCTCTCTACAGGTGAAGAAAATAAAATCGTTAATTCTGTTAATGGAACTTTAATGTCAACTGCTTCAAGTACAATTTCAATGCCTTCTGTAAAATGGCTAAATGAAAATGAGTTTATTTTTTCAAATTTTAAAAGAAATGGAAATTCAGCTATGTGTTATATATTGAAGTTCAATATTTCAAATAATCAAATTACGAATATTGGAAAAATTGATTCCATTCCTTTTTCAACATCAAACTCTATTTTTGAATTTGATGTTTATGGGAACTTGTTTTTCTTTAGTCAGAAAGGGGTTTTTCAAGTAGATTTTATTAATAATAATTTGTCTCAAAAAATTAAATTTAACTTAGGTGATAATTTTTATGTCAATGTTAAAGATGGTCTTAAATGCATCTATTTCGATAACGAAAAAATTTATTCTGAAACAAAAAATGAAAAATTTGAATTATTTAACAATGATTATAAATCCGATAAAAACTATATTGCTTTAAAAGTAACTACCAATAATAACGATGTTAATTTAACTAAATCAAATAATTTAAAAATTTGGAGTAAAAGTACTGGAAAATGGACATTGATTAAAGAATCTGAAATAGTTTCGATATTGGGTTGGAAATAACACCCCGCTCCGCAAAGTGTTCATTTGATGCACAATGCTCTGCATCCCGATAGCTATCGGGACCCGACTTTGCGGAACAAATAATACAAAACCACCTTCACGGGTGGTTTTTGTTTTTATAAAGAAGGATTGAATGAAAGTCGGCACCCTAGCCCAGATCGAAATGTAAAGCCCGGAAGACGGTACCGTAGTTTTTTGTTGCCTAACGAAAGCGACCAACGGAAGCTATCGTATGGCTTACAAAAACACGGTAAAGGCTGAGGACTTGAAATGTAGAGCTGGAATAGCTTCAAAAAAACACAACATCCGCGGATGGATGACGGGGATTAATGATGTAGATGCATTAGCCCAACCGAATGACCCGAATGACCTCTTTGCTTTTAAAATCAATTATACCGATGTTGAGGTAAGCGGCATGAACGGGGTGCAACCCTTGTACAACGGCAACATAAGTGAAACCTTTTGGCGCTCGTACAACGACAATGTGAAACGCGCCTACGGGTATACCTATGATGATTTGAACCGCATGGACGAGGCGTTTTACCAAAAACCCGGACTCACCGCGGCCAACATCAACAACTACCGGGAGAAACTTACCTATGATGAAAACGGGAATATCCTAACCCTAAAACGCAACGGGAACTTGGACAACGGCATTCAAGAAATCGAGATTGACGACCTAACGTACACCTACCCGCAGGACAGTAACCAACTGCTCAAAGTCACCGATGCGACCTTACACCCTTCGGGATTTGAAGACGATAGTACTGACGGGACTTTAGCCACCGACACCACCGATGATTATGCCTATGATAGTATGGGAAATATGACAAGTGATGAAAACAAGGGAATTCAAGAAATTAAATACAACCATTTGAATTTACCCACCTACATTGACCTTGGCGGCAAAGGGAATATTTCGTACATTTACGACGCTACGGGGCGCAAAGTGCGCAAGCTCGTGCAAGATGACGTTCTTACACAAAACAAGCAAGTGGATTATGCCGATGGATTTCAGTATGAAAACAACATCCTTCAGTTTTTTCCAACGGCTGAAGGCTATGCCTCACGCTTAACGACAAAAATCGAACAAAGTGGACAATTAATTAAAATCCCAATCGAAGAATTACCCGAAGACCAGTTTAGCTATGTGTACAACTACACCGATCATTTAGGCAACATCCGATTGAGTTACAGCCTCGACCCTGATACCCAACAGTTGAAAATTGTGGAGCAAAACCATTACTACCCCTTCGGGATGCGCCACACCAACTACAGCGGCGGCCGCATGGTTATGGTTAAAGACGAAGAACTCAAACGCATGGCACCAGCTACGGAAGAGTTTTTGACGTATAAGTATAAGTACAATGGGAAAGAGTGGCAGGATGAGTTGGGGCTTAACCTATACGACTATGGAGCGAGAAATTATGATGCGGCGTTGGGGAGATGGATGAATATTGACCCGTTGGCGGAGAAGTATAGAAGGTGGTCGCCTTATAATTATTGTATGAACAATCCTATTTACTTCATCGACCCTGATGGGATGCAAATCTCAGATGGTATATATATTGATAAAAAGGGTGAAAAAATAGGAGAAGATTCTAATGGTATTTCTGACGGAAGGGTATATGTTGTAGATGGAAGTGCTAAAAGAGAAGTAGTAAGAAGTACTGAACAAGGAAAAACAATTGAAACTTCTGAATTAAATGGAAAAAATGTTTATGAATTAGCATCTAATGAAGATAGACAATCACAATATGAAGGTATTTTTAAAGATTCAGAAGGAGTAAATGATAGAGAATTTGCACAAGTAAATATAAAAGTTGAAGGTAAAGAAGATCCTGAAATTATTAAAAATGAAGGTGACGTGGTTAATCAAGGAGATACCGAAGCAACAGTTGAACCTCGTTATGGACCTCGCTTACGAGAAATAATAAAAAAATATAATACAAATGCATATGTAACCTCCATAGTTCATACACATAATGTTGATTTTGTAAAAATCAATGGCGACTCCTCAATGAATGGAGAAGGAACTCCTAGTTATCCAAACGACATTCAAAAAGCTAAAGATAATCCAGATATTAAATATTCAGTAATAAATAGGAGACAAAATGAAGTACATGTTTTAAATTCTTACGGCAATTACATAACCATTAGTACAGATGTTTATTTCAAAAAATATTAAAATTATTTACATGACAAGGTTCTATTTTTTTTCTTTGATAATGTTGATGAGTGCTTCTGCTATTTCACAAAATATCACACAAATATATTCTAGCGATTTTGCAAAATTACAAAGTGAAATACGTAAAGAAGTAGGTGTAAAAAATATACCAATCATCAACTATCGTAATTTAACAAAAGATGATCAGCCCTATTTTTTACTGATTGTAGGGAATGATGATTATCAGAAGTTTTTGCAAAATGTCAATATATATGATACTATTCGAATAGTTTATTTAGATCAAATTGATTTCAAAAAAATAGAATTTCCAGTATTCAAAAAATTGATAAACTTAAAAGCTATCAAGATAAACAATTGTAAAAATATTGACCCCGAAAAGTTAATAGCTAACTTGGTAACAGCTGAAAAACTTGTACAATTACATTTTAAAAATTTGAATTTTAAAGATTGGAAACTCGATGTTAATCCGTTAGTTAAATTAAAGGTGTTATCTTTTGAAAATTGTAATTTGAAACATTATGGCACTATTTTATTGAACTTGGATGAATTTTCAATTTTAAATACAAAGAAAACACTTGACCTAAGTAATTTATTCATCAAAAGCGTCAAAAATGTAATTATTCAAGGATGTAAATTAGAGTGTTTTCCATATAGTTTATCGACTTCACAAGGATTGGAATACTTAGTATTGTATAACACTAGAATAAAAACAGAAATGGTATCGGAAATAAGTGGTTTCAACGATTTAAAATGTATAGAAATCACTTATTGTAATTTAAAATTTAACAACATAAAATTTTTAGACACCAATGAAGAAGTATACCTGATTGATAATTATAAAGTTACAATAATTGATTAGGATATAAAAAATATTGACTAAGTCTGCGCTACCCCCGATGGCGCGGATTTATTGCACGGAAGATCGCCCAGATGGCGCGGATTTATTGCACGGAAGATAGTGCGGATTTAATGCACACACGATAGCGCGGATTTTCAATCCGTGCCCACAAAGTGAAGAAACAAAACCCCGATGGCGCGGATTTACTTCGTCTGTTCGGCTAAAGCCTCGAGTGCAATCCGTGCCCACACAGTTAATTAAGTAACAATTGTAAATAAACCACCTTCACGGGTGGTTTTTGCTTTTATAAAGAAGGATTGAATGAAAGTCGGCACCCTAGCCCAGATCGAAATGTAAAGCCCGGAAGACGGTACCGTAGTTTTTTGTTGCCTAACGAAAGCGACCAACGGAAGCTATCGTATGGCTTACAAAAACACGGTAAAGGCTGAGGACATGAAATGTAGAGCTGGAATAGCTTCAAACCATACTCCTAAACCGCTGTACCATCTCCAACATTTGAGACCTAAACAGGTATGAAACGATTCAATGTGTTTGCTGTATTAATTTGATAAATCGCATAGTGTAAAAAAAATCAAAACTATTCACTACCTTCCCTTCATGGTACAATACAAAAAGCCAATCACCTATCTCATTGTGGGACTCGCCGTATGCCTCAACATATTGTTATTGGATCGGTTGGTGCTTCCCCGCAAGTTTGTGCCCGCGATTGTGGAAGCAACCATGATGTTGGAATACGAACATGAGTCGCGCTATGGTGGACATTCACGCACCTTTATTGGGGAAATGTATTTTACGGATCTAGGGCAAACGTTTAGCTTGGAACGAGGCAATATTGACACACCTTTTGTTGAAGTAGAAGAAACCTTTTTATTTCACAATATTACCGGAGTTAAAACGATTAACGAAGATTATTCGGAGGGATTGATCTCAGGCTTCAACGGATTAAAATTATATTTTCTGGGGATACTTGCGTTGTCGCTGAATATTTGTGCGGGACTGCTGTTGGGGTACAAAAAGGCCAACGAGAATATTCTGTGGAATTCGATTTTGTTTAACGGATTTCTGCTATTTGTCTTGTCGGTTTTGTATATTTATGTCAGTTAAACAAACCCTAAACCAACTTCCCATGAAAAAAAACAAACTAATTTACTGGACTACCACTACACTTATCGCCCTATTTGAAGGTGTGATGCCGGCACTGACTTCACAAACGGAACTGGCCAAGGAAGGGATTCGCCATTTGGGCTATCCCGAGTATTTCGGAAATGCCTTGGTGGTTTTTAAAATCTTGGGCGTACTTGTTTTGGTCATTCCGCAAGTCCCCAAACGTTTGAAAGAATGGGCCTATGCCGGATTCACATTCAACTTTCTATTTGCAGCCATCAGCCACGGTGCAGTTGACGGCATGAACGGGCAAACGTTTTTCCCATTGGTGGTTTTGGGGATATTGCTGCTTTCGTATCGCTCGTATCATCAATTGGAGAGATGAGCTGCTGAGTTGCTGAGCTACTGAGCTACTGAGCGTTTGAATGCCAATTCAAACATAAATCGTGAATATAATCCAATTATGAAAAATTGTATCTTACTTCTTATTTTTTGCTTTATTTCCTGTAAAGAAACTAGTCAATCAGAGATTGAAGTGACTTCAGCTAGTGAAAAAAAAGAAGGAAAAAAAGTATTTGAATATTACAAAGATGATGATTTAGAGAAAAAATTAGAATACATTAATTTATGTAATAAGTTGTATCTAAATCAGGGCTGGTATTACAATGAGAAAAAGGAATTAGTCCTTGAAAAAAGTAATTTCTTTAAAACTACTATTGGGAAAACCAAACTTAAAGTAAAGGATACAACTTTAGTTAAATTTTATTTTAAGCCGATTATAAAAAATAGCATTCGTGTATTGTTATTATGTCAGAAAAAAATTGACAATTATTGTGAAATAACCACATGTAAAAAATTTGACACCCTATATTTTAAAAATAATAGACTTGAATATGTGCATAGTTTTGCAAAACCTGGAAAACGTAATGTTGGAGGCTATATTTTAGAGATCAGTCGTACAATGAAAAAGAAAAAAGGGAAAGATTACTTTCAGGAACGTAGGGTTTATTTCAAAATCCCTTTTGAAGTTGTGGATTAACCTACCACTCTGCAAAGTGTTTATTTTATGCACGATGTTCAGCATTTCGATTGTAATTGAGATGCACAGAGAGGGGACATAATTTAAGACGATAATGAAGAATATTGTAGAAGATTTAATTTACATAATGCGTTCTGAAAATGAAGACAAATCTAAGTCTGCAATTACCTATTTAGGTTTGTTAGTTGAAAGACACATTCAAGATAGATATAGCGATATAGATTATCTACATCTATTCCATAATGATATTCAAATCTATAATCTTAAACTTAGTGAAAATGATATTAATTCTATCTTAGAAACTGTGTTATTCGAATTATTTCATCACGTTAATAAAAACGCTGTTTCATTAGCATGGTGCCTTGGTAAATTTCATGATAAAGACATTTTATCAGATTTTTTAAAGCTTTTTGAAATTTATAAAAATGATGATGATGTTTTTTTACAATTATTGTTTTCATTAAATTCAATTTACGATTTAAGAGAAATAATGAATACTTTAAATTTAGAATTAAAAAAAATTGATTTAAGTAAATTAGAGAAATCAAAAGAATATCTTATAGAGTTATCTTCAATTTTCCAAAACTTAAAACCTTTTTATTCTGACACCCACGGTGGCGCGGATTTAATTCACAGACGATAGCGGGGATTGTGAAAGTTGAATTAATTGAAATACAAAAGTAAATACGCTAAAACCTTCTTCTTTTGAAGAATATAGTAAATAATGTTGCTCAAAGTCAGCTCCCGATAGCTATCGGGATGCGCAGTGAGTAATTATAAAAAAACTCTAATGAAAAATATACAAGTCTTCATCTTACTTTTAATAGTATTTAATTCAGGATACGCTCAATTAAATGTCCAAAGTGTATTTAAATCCCTACTGGTCATTGATGGTTCTATTGGAATGAAATCTGATTATACACTTAAAAAGTGCTTGGATTTGGTATTGGATGATAACATTCAACTGGATATTAAAGAATTAAATTCGTGTGTTAAAGATGACTATTTAAACCGCTATTCCCTTTATTTATTAGATGTTGAAAAAGATACTGTCATTTCCAATTCCAACACCTTATTTTATGTAAAAAACAGTTGTACAAAATATGCACTGGTGATTGATCATATTACCAAAACATATTATCGAATTGGTGGGTTTAAAGGAAATGATTTATTGCAACTTCTATTTAAACTTAAACAAAGTAGTGGAAAAAGTTACAAAAATGTAATTGCTGACTTGGATGAATGTCAAAATAGTGAGATCAATTTTAAATGTATGTTTGAGGGCTTGAACGATAGTCCGAAAAACTTATGGAAATACCCCTGTTTAATTCCTTGTACAGCATTTGTTATTTCTCATGATAGAGTAAAATAATGTTGATTCATAATTAAAAAAGAGCTACTTCTTTAGCATACACCTTTCATGAATACCCCACCCAAACGACCTAACAAAAAGAATACCTCACTTTGGGATAATGCATTGTTTCTCTTTTTCATCGGACCGTTGTTGTATTTATTTATTGTGGCGTTGACGGGAAATTCGATATTTTATGAGAAAAGAAATACTTCAATACACAGCAAACGGAAAGTCTTTTTACTTTCAGGTGGTGCTCTTTTTTATTTTATCCTCCTTTTATTGCTTTTAGGAGATGAATTTAAACAAAGTAGATAATCTTGTTTGTTGTTGGATAGTACCATTTCAAATTTGAAAATTGTTTTTAAATATAAAAAAAGTTAAATTTGAAATAAAACAAACACCTATGATACGACGAATCGGTGCCGTACTCTCCGGAATAATAGCGGCAGTACTCTTATTTATGGTCGCGGAATCCATTAATAATTCGCTCCATCCCTTTCCTAAAACATTAGATCTAAAGGATACGAAAGCCGTTGGCGCTTTTATGGAAGCCCAGCCCATCGACTTTTGGTTATTGGTTTTGGGTGGCTGGCTTGTGGGTTCGATCGTTTGCGGCCTTTTAATTCGGATCATCGGTCGCACCACTTCATTACGCTCACCTTTGATTGCGGGCATTGTATTAACGCTTTCGGCGGTGCTGAATTTTGTGCTATTGCCCCATCCCACTTGGTTTATTGTATGTGGTTTGGTGTTATTTATTCCGGGAACGCTGTTGGGCTTTCGTTTGGTGAAACAGGGAGAGTAAACACATTCACATATACCCGCTTTTAGTTTGGAAACACCTTTACGCCATTCCCGTTCGTTGAATGCCATAGTCTACATCACTTTTGGATGCATACTGTTGCTGTATTTTGATTTTTTTCATCCTGAGGCAACCGTCCTACCTGAACAATCGATTCAGTATTATGAATACCAAATTAGTGGAGCAAGTTACCGTTCGCACAGAAGTTATGAAAATGTTTATCTCGTGACGACAGCAAGTGGAGAAAAATACCGCTTTTTCTTTCCACCCGATTTGCCTGAAATCAATCCACAAGCCCCTATTGCACTGGTAAAAACAGCATGGTTGGGCAAACTAAAAACGATTCGTATTGCTACTACCGACTATTCGGTTTCTTTCCTCACCCATCCCGCTTGTCTTTTCGTGATGGCTCTCTTTTTGGGTATTAGTTTTGCCTACCGGGTGCGACCCAACAATAGAAATACTGCTTTTTTAGGCATTGCCGTGACTTTTGTATATTTGGGTATGTTTGCCTATTTGTATTTTAACTAAAATCAATTTTTACAAGATGACACCCCACTCCTTTTGGACCCTAGTATTAAAAATCATCGGCATTTGGATGATTGTAAACGGTTTATTCTTTTTACCCCAATTCGTTGGTCCCTTTTTGTATGGCCACAGTGGTTACGATTTCGAGGATTTGAAGTTACTTTTGGCCGTCAATTTACTCATCGTGGTGATTTTTATCGCCGTCATTCGGTTGTTTTTGTTTAAAACGGACAGCCTAATTCGTTATTTTCGATTGGATCACAACTTTCAAGAAACCACCTTTAGCCTAACGCTTTCAGAAGTGACCGTACTCCGTATCGCGCTGATTGTCATGAGCGGCATGGCCTTGCTTGACAGTATTCCCGACTTTTGCCGCAACTTGTTTGAATTTACACAACAAAAAATACTGTTTAAAGACTATCCCAACGCCCATTGGTTGGTATTTCAATTCATAAAAAGTGGTCTTGCTTTATGGGTACTCAGCAATTCACGTAGGGTTGCAGGATGGGTAACACAAAAAGCGAGGGAGGATTAAGCGGGGGATTGACTTAATGTCTGGAGATGATAGCTATCGGGATGCGCAGCGGTTTCAGTCCGCATTATCGGGGTTTAGCTTGGCTTATGTCTAAAAAAAAATTAAATATGGTAGTTAGAGAAATAGCAATATATCAAAAAGAAGGTGATAAGCATATTGAAAGTTTCGAAATTGATTTATCAGTTGAAAAACTAATAAATATTTTAGATGTAGATACCGATAAAGACCCAAATGTTTATATGGTTTATGCTATAAACAAAGCACAATTATTACAACTGCAAAAGTTAATCCCAAATTTAAAAGAGATTAACTTTGAAAATGTTGAATTGTTTTATGAAAGTTTTCAAACAAAATAATCAATCAATGTTGTAAAGATGTATAGGAGACGGGAGGCAATACTCGTCTTTTTTAAATTCATTCCCCTAGTCCCGATGGCGCGCATTTCACTTGCATCAAAATGAAAAGGACGGGATAATTTCTTCACTCCTTTTCTCATTAAATTTCTGGCACGGAAATTGTGTTTGGTTTTGCAATTAAAAATTACACTAAACCACTGAAAACCAATCTTTATGAAAACCTTTACTTTATCCATCGCCTTCTTTATTTCCGGTTGGTTTACTTGCCAAGCCAACGGGTACCAATGTTATAATTACACCGGTACTGTAGGCAAAGCTTCCATCAACTTATCGTACCAAATCACACCCGATTATTTTGGTGAAGCGGCAAAAAAGAACTTTAACATTAACGGTGTATACAGTTATACCCAATACAATACTCCTATCCGTTTGGAGGGCATACTGGATGCAAACCAACAAACGGTAACCTTGTATGAAATGAACAAGGAACAACGCACTGCCACATTTATTCTTTCCTTACAAGATCAAAAAATTAGTGGTACGTGGACTAAAGTTGGAACTACCACTTCCCTACCCGTGCACTTGCAATTGACAACTTCACTCAACGACACTGCAACGAACGCAACCGAAATCCCGCAATTTGATTCGCTTCCCGACTATTATTTCGTGGGTGTTTATACTAAAAAAGTGGGAGCCACTCAGGCTGAAATGACATCCCTGAAAATCATGCGTAAAAGAGACCACCGCCTTTTTCAAGAAATTTCATTTACCGATGCTACGGTTCCAACCGGGAATTTAATGACGGTGATTTATGATCAAATTGAGGTGACTTCGCCCAAGGCTAAAAATTTTACCGTAGCCAACCAATACGGCCGTACAGGTGGCTATTGGAACATTGTTTGGAATTCCAAAACCCAACGTTTTGAGAAAGCAGTTGAACCGATTGGTGATTAAGAGCTGCTGAGCTACTGAGCTGCTAAGCTACTGAGCTTTTGTACTGTCTATAAAAATACTACCACCTACACGGGTGGTTTTTTTATATAGTAGTATGGAGATCTCTATTTTATTTCACGATGTATGGCATTTTTTTAATCTATGCATACATTACTAAAGACTACGGTCTAACGTCTAAAGACTAATTGCTATTCACTACCTTTGCCTCATGTTGCAAAAAGCCCTTCAAAAATACCTTGCTAACTTTAAAGGATTTTCCCGAGAAATATGGATCCTGACGCTGATTACCTTTATCAATCGCGCGGGTACCATGGTCTTACCGTTTTTATCCAAATACTTGAAAGAAGACTTGCATTTCAATTACGAGCAAGTTGGATGGATTTTATTTTGGTTCGGTGTGGGTTCGATGGCCGGCTCTTGGTTAGGCGGCAAACTCTCTGACAAAATCGGGTTTTATAAGATTATGGTGTTTAGTTTATTCACCAGTGGCTTGGCCTTTTTTGTGTTGCAATACGTCAAAACCTTCAACGCTTTATGTGTGGCTATTTTTGGCATCATGGTGATTGCGGACATGTTTCGTCCGGCCATGTTTGTATCGATCGGTACGTATGCCAAACCTGAGAATCGCACACGGGCACTGACCTTGGTACGTTTGGCCATTAACTTGGGCTTTGCTGCGGGTCCGGCACTGGGCGGACTCATCATTATGGGGATGGGCTACCAAGGTTTGTTTTGGGTTGATGGCGCTACGTGTATTCTTGCTATCGGAATTTTTGCTGTATTGGTCAAAGAGAAAAAAGCGATCAAACTCCACCCCGATGAAAAGGCTGCCTTGGAAGCGGAGCGCAAATCGGTGTTTACGGACGGACCGTTTTGGTTGTTCTTGTTCTGCTGTGTGATTACGGGTATTTTATTCTTTCAATTGTTTACCACGATTCCGCTGTACCATCGCATCCAATTTGGACTTACCGAATTGCAAACGGGATTGCTACTCACCTTTAACGGTGTGCTTGTTTTCTTTTTGGAAATGCCCATTGTTAGTGCGGTGGAGCGCAAAAAACTGGATAAAGTTAAGATTGTCACTTGGGGTTGTTTCTTTATGAGTATAAGTCTGTTTTTACTTTTAATTCACCAATGGGCGGGCATCTTACTCGTCATGATGGTGTTTATGACTTTTGCGGAAATGTTTGCTTTCCCCTTCTCCAATTCGTTTGCGATAAGTCGGGCCCCCAAAGGACACGAAGGCCGCTATATGGCGATATTTACGATGAGTTATTCGGCGGCCCACATACTCAGTGCCAAAATTGGAATGACCGTTGTGGACCATTACGGCTATGCCACAAACTGGTTAGTCATGGGTATTTTAGGATTGGTTGGTACGGCCTCTGGCTATATAGTCTACCGCATGGTACAGCAAGAGAAAGCGAGTCATCCAGAGCAGGTTCGTGATATCCCGGCAAATTTTGAACATCCTGCGGAAGGTGGCGAGCGGGAGATATAAATTTTAGAATTTAGAGTTTAGAATTTAGAGTTTAGAGTTTAGAATTTAGAATTTAGAGTTTAGAATTTAGAATTTGGGATTTTATTATTGGAATTTCCTAATTGGAATTTGAGATTTTAACAATTGGAATTTCCTAATTGGAATTTGGGATTTTAACTATTGGAATTTAAAACTTGAGTAAACTCCCACTTATCACAAGTATTTCCTTTTTATACCCTCCAAGGATGCATGGCTAGTATTCCATTCCGTTAAGATTTGTTGGCGGAGGGTGGCTGGGTTGCCTGCATAGTAGCGCAACCAATTGTCTTCTCCTAAATGCTGGCGCACGATTTTGAGTCGTTTGAGGGTTTCTGGCGCGGTACGGAAAACCGTTGACTCAGGAAACACTTTGCTGTCTTTATGGTAATAATGAGCGGTGCGGAGATCAAAATCAATTTCGATAGCATACAAACAATCGGTATCATTATCGGGTAAAAAAGCGGTCCAAGGTGCGTAGCCGACTACGTTGCCCGAATAGCGTTTGGGACCTTGGGTTTCTAAACGCCATTTGCAATTGGCTGCCCTTCCCCAATGGTTGGCCACACGATAAACACCCTCTTCTGTAAAATAATACCGACTCCCCGACTTGCTGGTGTATTGGAGCTGGAGCGACTCCAAAACAGTGGCATCCACTTCCTGAAACACGCAATAGGTATGTTTGTGAAAATTATGTCGGGTATAGGTTTTACGGGTCATGGCGCAAAGATACACAATCCGTTCAAACCCCTATTTCTAAAAAAATAGTTAAATAACTATAAAATTAGTTTGTCAACTAAAAAAATAGTTGTAAGTTTGATTCATCAATTAAAAAACGAAATCCATGCAAAAGTTAACCAACAAGGAAGAAGAGATCATGCACATTTTATGGAAGCTTAAAAAAGCTTTCGTAAAAGAAGTGATGGCGGAAATTACCGAAGACCAACCGCATTACAATACCTTATCGACAATCATCCGTAACTTGGAAGACAAAGGGTATGTGGGACATACAGCCTTTGGGAACACGCACCAGTACCATCCGATCATTTCTTTGGAAGAATACCGCAAGACGTTTATGAAAACGGCTTTAGCGAATTACTTTGACAATTCGTACAAACAAATGGTTTCCTTTTTTGCAGAAGAGGAAAAAATTTCAGCGGAAGAGTTACGGGAGATTTTAGCTTTAATCGAAAAAAAGAAATAGTATGGAAGCGCTTTTCATTTACTTATTGAAATCGGGCGGACTCTTGGCTACCTTTTTCCTGTTTTATTATTTGTTTTTGCGAAAAGAGACCTTTTTCAAAAGCAACCGTTGGTTTTTGTTGTCAGGTTATGCGCTATCAATGCTCCTTCCTTTATTGACCATTACCAAAACGGTTTGGATTACCCGACCTAAACTGACAATAGACCAACTCATGGCTATGGCAGCGCCGGGTGTAGCAAAAACGACTCCCCCACCTACTATGGATTGGAGTTCGGTTGTATTAGTCATTTACATAGGCATCGCTATGGTATTTATTGGTCGTTTGGTGTTCCAACTCTTTTCTGTTTTCTCTTTTTTAAAACGAAGAAATAGTGCCCAACAAGATGCTGTTAAATTGGTGGATGTCAATGAATCGGTAGCTCCGTTTTCCTTCTTTAATTATATTGTGATTAACTCCCAATTGTATACCGAAGAAGAACGTCAGAGTATTTTACTTCATGAGCAAATTCACAGCCAACAGCGCCATTCCATTGACGTACTTATTGCCCACATTATTTGTGGTTTATTTTGGTTCAATCCCTTTGTTTGGGCCTACAAAAAAGTGCTTTTACAAAATTTAGAATACATTGCCGATCGCGAAGCTATGGCGTTATCTGGCAATCCAAAAGCGTATCAAAAAGCTTTATTGAAAGTGGCGATTCCCACCCATCAATTGGCCATTACGAATCCCTTTTATCAATCATTAATCAAAAAACGAATTCTTATGTTACATCAAAATCAATCCCACCAACGCAATTCTTGGAAATACACATTGATGATTCCAGCCCTAGTTGCATTTATTTTCTTGTTCCAAATTAAAACAGTTGCCCAAGAAAAAGAGACTCAAATTATTGAGCGAAATGACAATCAAAACATCATTCAAATGCGTTGGGACAAAAACACCCCCGACTCAGAAATGGAAAGTGATGTGAAAGCCATGAAGGAACAGGGCGTAACGGTTAAATATTCCAAAGTTAAACGCAACGAAAAAGGGGAAATCACAGGTATCAAAGTGAGCTACGAAGATAATAAAGGAAAAAAAGGGCAAACCCAAGTAAGTGGTGACGAACCCATCGCTCCAATCGTGTTTTTCAAATCGGACGATCACATTGGTTTTGGCACTCCAAAAATGAAAACCATAACGGTAACCAAAACTTTTTCCCAAGACGAACCAGGTGATGTTCGCATAGAAAAACGCATTATCCGTTCTGATGACGGCAGTGAAATCATCACCCTGAATGGACCGGAAGACATTGATGCTTCAGTAAACGAACATAAAATTGTGGTTCGAGCGACTAATTCTGACAAACCGATGATTATAGTTGATGGCAAAGTGATGGAATTGGGATATGATGTAAATGCCATCAATCCTGAAGATATTGTCACCGTTGAAGTCTTTAAAGACGGAGATGTAGTTAAAACCTATGGCGCAGAAGCAAAAAATGGAGTGGTAAAAATTAATACTAAAAAAATCAAGGCCATTCGTGCTGAAGCGATGGAAGAAGGACGCAAAGCCATGGAAGAAGGACGCGAAGAAATGCGTGTAGAAATGAAGCGTGCGAAAGAGGAAATGCGTAAAGCCCGTGCTGAAATGGATGCCCAACAACCGGAACTAGAAAAAGCACGTCAGGAAATGTTGAAGGCCAAAGAGGAAATGCTAAAGGCAAAAGCCGAAATGGAAAAAGCCAAAGCCGAATTTGAGAAAGCGAAAGCTAACTTAAAAAAGGGATAAGCGTTAAAATACTGTAAAATACGCTCCATCGAAATTGCACTTTCTCTTAAGTTTGTAGTACCATAATAAACAACCAAAAAATTAAAGAAGTATGTCAGTAATTGTTCGATTTTTTAATTTGATTGCGGTGATTGCCGCGACATTGTTATCGCATGTTTTGGGGGCACAAAACCAACCCAAATTGATGCAAGACCGTCAGGATGATATTGTGATGACCTGGAAAAAAACAACTCCAGATCAAGAAATGAAAGACGACGTGAAAGCTTTAGCAGAACACGGTGTTACGGTTAAGTATTCGGGAGTAAAACGCAATGCCAACCAAGAGATTACGGCCATTAAAATTGAATACAAAGACCGCAAAGGCAATAAAGGTGCATTGGAATACAGCAATGAACAGCCGATTGCCGATATTGTTTTGTTCCAACAAAATGGCGAAATCGGATTTGGGAAACCGAATCAAGGCAACGACATCTTTGCCATGAATGACATCTTTGGACGTTCTTTTGGTGGAGACAACCTCTCGCCTTTTGGCAAAGGATTCCAATTGGATCAACTCCCTGATATGAAACAATACAATTTCAGCTTTGGTGACGGTGAGGGTTTTTCGGGAAAATCAAAAATGATAATCCAAGAAAACGGAAAGAAACCGTTGGTTATTGAAGATGGAAAAGTGGTTGAAGGCGGTGATGATTACACGAAAGAAGAGTTGGACGAAATTTTGAAAAACAATAAAATGGAGTTCAAAGGACTTGGTAATATGGAAAATTTAGAATTCGACTTCCGCAACGAAGAAGGCTTGGAACAGTTCAAAGAAAAAATGAAAGCATTGAAAGGTGACCTCCAAAAAAATCAAAGCGACGAAGACGATTTGGAAAAAGCAAAAGCCGATATGGTGAAAGCCAAAGAAGAAATGGTAAAGGCCCGCGAAGAATTGGAAAAAGCGAAAAAAGCGCTGGAAAAAGAAAAAGCACCTGCGAAAACGAAAAAAGGATAAATGAAAAGACCACGAATTACGTGGTCTTTTTTATTTTTGCCTAAAATCAAACCGCATGTTTAAAGTTTTGGCTAAAGTTAATAAATGGTGCTTACCCAGTTTTACCAAGCAGCAATTGGATCCAGCGAAAGCCAAAAAATGGCAATTGGCAATTTTAGCTTGGCGGTATTATGTGACGACACGCGCGCTCGATTAATAAGTGAGCACGGCAGCCACGGGATGCGGCTTCAATTTTTCGCTACCGTTTAAAAAAGAAAGTTCCATCAGGAACGAACACTGTACAATCGTTCCTCCTAGCCGCTCGACCAATTCACAAACCGCTTTGGCCGTTCCACCCGTTGCCAACACATCATCGTGAATAAGAATACGATCGCCGGGCTGAATAGCATCGGTATGGATCTCTAGACTATCCGTACCGTATTCAAGCGCATACGAGGCTGAAATCGTGGCATACGGCAATTTGTTAGGTTTCCGCACGGGAATGAATCCGGCACCCAATCGATCGGCCAACAAAGTACCAAAAAAGAAGCCCCGACTTTCCACGCCGACAACTTTATCAATGGGCTGCTGGTCCAATAAATCAACTAACGCATCCAAACATTTTGCGCGCGCTTCGGGGTGTAATAAAAGCGGCGTGATATCTTTAAATAGAATTCCCTCTTTTGGAAAATCCTGAATATCACGAATATAGTTTTCGAGTTGCATTTTTTTAATGATTTTTACAAATATACGCTTGCAATTTACACATTTATGTCTATATTTGCACCCGCAATAAAGCACTAGTTCAGACGAATGCTTTACGCAAACGGCCTCGTGGCGCAACTGAATAGCGCATCTGATTACGGCTCAGAAGGTTACAGGTTTGAATCCTGTCGAGGTCACGAATAAATCGTATAAAACAAAAAAAACGCCAAGTTTACTTGAGCGTTTTTTTTGTTTTATATGATTTTCAAAGCGGAGCTTTGAAGGATGTTGCGCAGCAAAATCCTGTCGAGACCAGCACAAATTTGAACACCATTTTCAAAAACAACCCTTTGAAGGATATTGCGCAGCAAAATCCGTTCGTGACCAGCACAAACTTGTACATCATTTTCAAAGCGGAGCTTTGAAGGATGTTGCGCAGCAAAATCCTTTCGTGACCAGTACAAACTTGCACACCATTTTCAAAGCGGAGTTTTGAAGGCTATTGCTTAGCAAATTCATCCTTTACTTTTTCACCCTCCGCTTCACTGCTTTTACCTCTTGCTTTGCAACGGGTTTAGGAACGGGAATTTTTTTGGGTATTCTTTGAGGTCCGTAGCTTTCTTCCAAAGGTTTTGCGGGTTGCAATTGCAGGGTATCCTTTATAGTTTTTACTGCAACATTTTTTGTGAGATAACCCATACTTTGAAATTCGAGTGTATCAATGGATCGGGCCTTGATGGCAAAGTGCCCATCTGCGTCGGATTGTAGCACTTGTTTTTGGTGTCGATTCACGACCAATACAAACGGAATCGGTTGGTGTAATGAATCAACAACTGTTCCTTTGACCACGGCATCGCGCTCTTCTTTTGCCAAAACAATGAGATTCACCTTAACGCGAATGGGCACTTCTGATGCATTGGTGGTAATGGATACCATCTGAGAAGTCGTTGTGGGAACGCTTGTAGGCCATTTAAAAATAACAACCCCATTTCCTGTAGCAAGAATCGGCTCTTTGGTCCAATCGAAAGTTGGCGTTCCACTTCCTTGAACAGCCGTAATTAATAAGGGTTGGTTGCCCGAATTGCGAATGGGAATAAAAGTTTGTGCCGTTTCGCCCACATACACTGGGGCTATTGTAAAGTTTCGTTTGTCAACCACCGCGATGGGTTGGGCAGAAAGCACCGCCTTCGCGAATAAAAATAGTCCGATCCATAACCGCTGCACAAAACACTTCATATCAAATCGCTTATTTACAATACCGCTCTCCAATCACGGTTCGAATTGAAATAAAACCTATAGCCTCCAAATCCATGGTTTTGGGATCAATCCATTGAATGTCTTGAATTTCATCGGGCGCAACGATGGCGATTTCAGCGGAATCCAATTCGTATTCAAAAAACAAATCCAAGGTTTTATAAGGAACTGTTTTGTACAAATAATTATTGGCTGCCGAAGTCACGTATTTCATTTTCCGCACATCAAGTTGGAGTCCGAGCTCCTCTTTCAACTCCCGACATGCTGCCACTTCTCCCCGTTCACCCGGATCCACAAATCCGCCGGGTAAATCCAATTTGCCTTTATCGGGTTCCATATTGCGCACCGTGAACAGTACTTTGTTTTCAAATTTTAAAACTACAGCGACAGCCGCGGCGACATTGTGAAAATAGGTAAATCCGCAATGGCGGCATTCCACTCGGTAGTTGTTTTCGGTATACAATTTGGCTGAAGTACAGCGCGGACAAAAGTTAAAAATCATACGGCTTGTTTGCTCAAATATAAAAAATGTAGGCTAGATTCTGTACCTTGTGACCAAAAATACGCCATGAGTTATCATTTCGTCCACGACCAAACAATAACGGATAAAGTACTCACCCAAGAAGACATTCAGGATACCGAGTTTGAACATTGCACCTTCAAAGACTGTGATTTCACGCAGTGTTTCTTTCGCAATGTGACGTTTGTGGATTGCAATTTTATCCAATGCAATTTTAAAGAAACGAAGATCAATCATACTTCGTTGCGGGGCGTTTGGTTTACGGGATGTAACCTCACTTCGGTCAATTTTGCAATGACGGACCAAGTGATTTATGAGTTTCATTTCAAAGACTGTTTGTTGGATTACAGTCAATTTTACAAACTCAAATTAAAAAACATCCAGTTCATCCATTGCAGTATGATAGCGGTGGATTTTATGGCATCCGACTTATCCGGCGCTTTATTTGATTCCTGTAATTTGCGTCGGGCCGTATTTAGTGAAACCAATTTAGAAAAAGCGGATTTTTATACGAGTTACGACTTTATCATCGACCCTGAAAAAAACAAAGTCAAAAAAGCTATTTTTCATGAAAACGGTTTGCGGGGCTTGTTGGAAAAATATCAGTTGGTGGTGAAGAATTAACTTTTTGAACTATATTTGGATGTAATCATTTATCTAAATCCTTTCCTTTATGAAATCTTTATGCACTTTCGTATTTGTACTTTTCTTTTTCACTGTAAATGCACAAACCATTTATTTTAACAACAACGAATTCCTACCCGCACTTATCGAATTAAATTCGGGTGAAAAAATGGAAGGTTTTGTCAAGGATTTTAAACAACCGCGCGGATTTATGGTCTCTCCTATGGGCTCGTTTGGCAAATTAGAAGACAATTTGACGGTAAAAAACAATAAAATTTCATTTAAAAAAGAGGAAAAAGGTTCGGTTGAAAAAGTAGATGTTTCAACCATTAAGCGCATTGAATTTAAAGGTGAAATGGACAATGAAGTCTTTGAACACCTCAAAATAAAATCCATCAAAAAAGGAAAAATCATGGATGATTACCGGGATGTATTTGTGCCGTTAATTCGTGAAGGTAAACTCAATTTGTATGGTGCTTTCATTTCGGTGAGTCAGGGTGGACAAAGTCAGGTGGTGATGGTTATGACCTACATCAAAAAGCCGGGTGATGAATTTGGCTATGCTCCAGTTGATTTTGAAAATTTGACACTTTTCAGTGGGCAAGAAGCCGCACAAGAAGGATTTTCAAGAGCAATTGAAACAGTTGGTCGTGATTGTCCAGCGTTTGTTGAAAAAATGAAATTGGAGATGGAAAAAATGAATTCCAAAGAAGAGCGCAAAAAAATGTTAGCAGATTACGCAACTACCCAAAAAGAAATTGCAGAGGCCTCCAAAAAAGGAAAAACGAAAGAGGATCGTGAAGCCATTGCGAACGAATACCAAATGAACTACATGCTCAAAGGCTATTTGGAAATGATGCATACGTATGAGACCACTTGTCCTTAAGACATCTATTTGACATCAAACTATCCGCCCATCTTCCATGGTCACAATACGATGGGTTCGAGCGGCAAAGTCGGGATCATGGGTAACAATCAATAAGGTTTGTTGGCGTTCTTGTACCAATTCATTGAAAATTGCAAATACCAAGTCGCTGTTTTTCTTATCGAGATTTCCCGTAGGTTCGTCCCCCATAATAATCAATGGATCATTAATTAAGGCCCGTGCAATTGCTACCCGTTGTTTTTGTCCGCCACTTAATTGATTGGGCATTTTTAAAGCTTGTTCGTGCATACCGAGTGTTCGCAAATGCTCCATGGCGCGGAATTCAATTTCATCTTTGGTGTATTTCCCTAATTTCATTCCGGGTAACATGACATTTTGCACCACATTGTATTCCGTCAACAAATAATGAAATTGAAAGACGAATCCGATTTGTGAATTACGGATGAGGGCCAATGAAGCATCCGACTTTCCAGTAACCAACTCGTTATCAATATAAATTTCCCCTTGATAATCGGTATCCATGGTTGACAACAAATACAGTAACGTGGATTTTCCACAACCGGATTTCCCGACAATGGATACAAACTCACCCTGATGGATTTGCAAATCAATTTTTTTCAAGACTTCAAATGGAGCTGGATCATAAAATGATTTGGTTAACTGACGGGTTTCTAATACAAGTGCTGCCATATCTTATTTCCCTCTAATGATTTCAACGGGGTCTACTTTTCCCGCTTTCCGTGCAGGGAACCAACCAGCGATGAAGGTTGTGGTTAATGCAAAAGTGATTCCGATACCATAAAACAACGGTCGAAAACTGATGGGATAAGTCGTAATCGTAGGTAAAGCGGGCGTATTAAACGGAATCACATCAATAATTGAGGTAAAAATATAACCGAATAACAATCCGCAAATACCCCCCGTAAATCCAATAATCATGGATAGTATAATAAAAATCCATTGCACATCGCGTCCTGAAAATCCGGTGGCCTTTAAAATGGCAATGCTGTCCATTTTCTCAAAAATCATCATGTTTAAGATGTTGTAAATTCCGAATCCTGCCACAATCAAGAGTACGATTCCAACAGCATAGGATATAATACTTCGAATGGTACTTCCGGTTTCAAACTGCGAATTGGTGGTTTGGTAATCCATACCGTCTACCTCGTATTTTTTACTAAATTCTTTGGTCAAGGCAGGGGCTTGTTGAATGTCAAATAATTTGACTTGAATATCGGTGATGTAGTTGGTGGGTGCACCCAATAATTTTTGGGCCGAACTCAAGGAGGTATAACTCATGGTATTGTCCAATTCAGCGATACCGATTTGCAAAATACCTACAATTTTAAACGTGGAAAGATTGCCTTTGGCAGTGGTGACTTTAACCACATCCCCTATTTTCATCAGCATTTTATCCGCCAAACCTTTACCGATAATAATACTGTTGCTTTGGTTTAAATCAGCTACTTTCCCCGCAATCACATAATCACTTAACCGAAATAGCTTTTCTTCAGCGGCCACATCAACGCCATAGACAACACCAGAAATTTCGATGGTTCCCGAATTAAAAAAAACAGGAGCAGTAATTTTGGGCGCGACATCGACCACGCGTTTGTCTTGTTTTAAATCATGGATGATGGCTTTTCCATTGTAAATCGACTTGCCGCGATCTTTGGGTTTTACGGAATTAATAATTACCGTTTGATTGCGATACTGGGGATCAAAATCGACAGGTTGGTGTTTGGAAGGTTGAATTTCGTTATACAAGCGTACATGGGGCGTTCGATTCAACATTAATCCATCCAATAAGTCGTTTAATCCGTTCATGAAACTAACTAATGAAATGAACATCGCAATTCCAAACGTCACCCCCACAGCAGCCACAAGCGACTGTTTGAAGCGCGCCCGCAATAAATGCAAAGCGATATTGAAAAGGAGTTTAACGTTCATTATTTGGGCAAATAAATGGTTTCGCCCGCTTGTAACCCTGCGGTAATTTCGACATGTTGATAATCGCCAATTCCCACCGTGACTTTACGTTTTTCGTCAGTATTCACCAAAACATACGCACCATCCACCAAATAATTTCTAGGAATGCTGATTACATTCGATTTGGATTGAATAATAATCGTCGCTTCTGCAGTTAGGTTGGGATACAAACGGGATGGCAATTGTATAAAATGAGCCTCAATGCGGAAGGTTCGCGATCGTTCGTCCATCATCGGATAAATTCGGTCAACTACTGCGGTAAATGACTTGCCTTTGTAACTGTCTAAAGTGACTACCAATTTTTGGCCTAAGGCGACTTTGACCATATCGTTTTCATCGACTTCCAATTCGAGATAAAATTGATTTTTTTGTCCAATGATAGCCAATGGAACTTGCGGATTAACTACGGTTCCTTCTTTCACTAAAATATCATAAACTGTCCCCGATACTTCACTTTGAATGGAATAATCGCGTTGGGACTTTTGACTTAAAGCCACCGCATTGGCATTGCGTTGGGATTCATTTTTTAATTGAGCACGGTATTGTGCTAATTGTTTAATTGCCATTTCATAGTTGGCTTTCGAACTTTTGTACGCTTGTTGTGTTTTTTCAAAATCGACTTCGGATAAAATATTTTGAGAATGCACGCGTTGACTGCGTTGGTAAATGGATTCATCCAAGGCTAATCGGTCTTTGGCTGATTGTACTTTCCATTCCAGTTCACTGATTTTGTCTTGAACAAACCGACTGTTGTCGGCGCTCAACTGTTGGGCAAGCAATGCACTCTGCGTGGCTAACGCGGCCTTTTCTTGATCCAAAACAAACAACAACTGTCCCAATTTTACGGCCTGCCCAGCTTGCACGTCAATAGATTTTAAAGTGCCGCTAACGGTAGGATAAACGGTATATTGTCCTGTGGCTTTAATGACACCTGAGGCATAAACCCCTTCAGTAACGGTTCCTTTTTGGACAACTATTGATTCATTCTGTTCCTTTTGACAAGAAACAAAAAACGCCATCGTGAAAACCGATAGCGTGACAAAGTGTTTACGAATCATAAACTTCGGTATTACCTATCAAAGGTACGAAATACCCTAGTGAATAGCGTAACATTAGTTACTTTTTTCATTCCAAACAAAGGTGTCCCACTGTTCTAAATCTTGGTGCCAAAGATGCCCTTCTTTTATCGTTAAAGGCGATTGAAAATTATTACGATAAAGACTGCCCGTTCCTAATCCTTGGGGCATCGAACTTCCTAATGTAAAGGTATACTGCGCAATCGCATTCAAGCCCACATTGCTTTCTAGAGCCGAAGTAATCCACCAGCCAATATTGCGTTCGTTGGCTAGATCAATCCATTCTTGGCTACCTCGAAAACCGCCAACAAAACTGGGTTTTAAGATGATGTATTGGGGTTGGATGGTATCCAGCAATTTTACTTTGTCTTCCCGATCAAAAACACCAATCAATTCTTCATCCAAAGCAATGGGAATCGGACTCGTTTGACACAAATCACGCATTAAATCAATTTGCTTGGGTCGAATCGGCTGTTCGATACTATGAATCGAAAATTCGGTCAATTGCGCCAACCGTTCTTCTACATTTTCTGGTGTAAAAGCACCGTTCGCATCCAAACGAATTTCCAGTTGGTCCGGCGGATATTGTGCACGGAATTCCGACAGCAAATCCAATTCAGTTTGAAAATTCAAGGCGCCAACTTTCATTTTTACACAGGGAAAATGTCCGACTTTAACTTCAAATTGTTGTCGGATTTCGGTGGGTTTTCCCATCCATAATAATCCATTGATGGGAATGGATTTTTTTCCTGTTGTAAATTCAGATGGGAATAATAAGCCCGGGTGCGGACTGTGAAACGAAAGAAAAGCCTGTTCAATTCCGAATTGAATGGCTGGATATTCACGCATGGCTTGATACAATTGGGTTTCGCCTAAATGAATATGATCACAAACCCATTGCAACTTTTCTTCAAAATCAGGAAGATCGTCACAACTCAAGCCCTTTAACATCCCACATTCCCCCATACCCAAACGGCCGTTATCTTTGATAAATAAAAACCAGGTTTCACGCACTTCCATCGTACCCCGGGAAGTTCCCACGGTATTGTAAAAATTCATCAGGTATCGAACAAAATTGGCTTCCATTATTCAAGTATGCGTCTTATTTTTTTAAAATCCCCATTGGGTAAACCCGACTTTTCAAAAAGTTGTAAGTCAGCTAAAACTTGTGCTTTCCACGATTTTCCGCCGGGTAAGTTTTGATCGTTGTATTTTTTATATAATGCTTTTGCCTCACTCACTTTATCGGTGAATAAATAAACGTGTGCTTCTTCTAGTTTAAGTTGAAGATCTTCTGGATTGAATTTTAAGGCATCCTTTAAGCAGATTTCCGCTTTGGAAAACTGACGGGTTTGAAGAAAACAATGAATGAGCGAAGCAAACAAAACAGCATCGGTAGCACCTGCATTGATTTCGGCTTGTAAAGCGCCCATGCCCAATTCGGTTTTCCCTTTTTGGAAATCGGTCATGGCTTTTTTGGCAATAAACTGACTTCTTAAATTGCTTTCCCCTGTTTCTTTCAAAGCTGCTTTTTCAGCCGTTTCAACCAATTGATTACGTTCTAATTCACTAATTTTCTTGAAATTAGAATAGGTAGTTGCACCCATCAAATTCTTCGTCAAAGCAACAAGGTAAGCTTCTTTTTTGGCTAACAAAGCATATACACCTCGCTTTTTGCCCAATTCTACAATTTCTTTACGGGCTACATCAGTCCATCCTGTACTCGCTTGACTATCTACCCACGGCACCACTTCCACGACAATCTTCTGTTTCATCAACCAATTGTCACTTTGGAATCCGAACCACAAGGCCGACTGCGGGTTTTTCACACACAAATGATCCGAAGCTAACAATCGGGCTTCTTTATTGACGGGCGTATTTTGCACATAACAAGCAGCTGTTGTTTTACCTGTCGTTAAATATGAATTTGCCTCACTTTCTGAAGAAAATATGGCAAATGTAGCTTTATCATCCCCACTGATTGTAGACGCCAAAAACACGGCACCTGCTGCGCCTTGCGAAATTCCCGTGGGATCAGGAATGGCTTTTAATACAGAAACCAAACTACCAGACAATTTTTGATTGTCGTCCAACAACGTGATGCGGTACACCAATTCGGTTGTCCCTTCGGGTAAAGCATTGGTTTTGATTACTTTTTTTTCACCCGCACGCAATTCAATCGTTTCCGTTGTAGTGCGCATGGTATCCCAATACCCGGATTTCTTAGTTTGGGCAAGAAGTGGCGTTACCAATAAAGCGGCTAGCCACAAATAAGCATTTTTTTTCATTGTTAATTTCATAAAAAAGTCCCTTTGAATGGGACTTTAAACGGGCAATAATTAGGCCATTAAACGTCTATACTTTGAGCAATATCTAATAACAGTAGCTCTTTTCCTGCTTTGGCAAATGTATTTTTTGCTGCGGCATGGTCTATTTCAATGTATCCAAAGGTATCGTAGTGGTAACCTAAAACGCGGTTACATGCTAGAAAATCGGCGGCAATTACGGCATCTTCAACATCCATGGTAAAGTTACTTCCAATGGGTAAAATGGCTAAATCAAGTGTTGTTCGCATCGGGATGAGTTTCATATCCATAGTCAGCGCCGTGTCGCCAGCGATGTACACATTTTTATCGGCTTCAATCACAAATCCGCCGGGTTGACCCCCATAACTACCGTCAGGAAAGGAACTGGTGTGCAGCGCATTTACATATTTCACCGTACCGAAATCAAACTTCCAGCTTCCTCCATGATTCATAGGATGATAAGCAATTCCTTTTGCACCGTAATGGGATGCAATTTCATAATTGGAAACGATGGTAGCGCCTGTATTTTTAGCAATCGCTTCAGCATCCAAAATATGATCCTGATGGGCATGCGTTAGCAAAATATAATCCGCTTTAAAGGAATTGATATCCAAATGAGCGGCATTAGGATTCCCAGAAATAAAAGGATCAACTAAAATGGTTTTTCCTCCTGTTTCTAGGGATAGACAAGCATGTCCGTAAAATGTAATTTTCATATAATTGCGTTTAGAGTGTTTCGTTTAATTTGAAAATAATGAACTCAAAAGATAAAGCGTTTCATCTGAAAAGAAGAAAATCAATTGCAACGCCATTACCAACGAAATGAAAAACGTACTCAAGGCTACTTTTTTCAATTCCGGATCCAATAATCGGGGTTCTGTATTGGCATTTACTCGTTTTAAATGCAAGATTAAAGGCAAATAAAACACCATATAAAAGTAATTATCAATATTGAAATGATCGGGGTTGGAATCGTAATTCATGTCAAAAATGTAAGCAAAAACAAGAAACAACACCATGGCCGTTACAATTAAGAAATAATGGTACTTTTTACCCCAAGCACCGCCATTTTTAACAATCAACGTATTTTTCCCCACTTTTCTATCCGATTCTTCGTCCCGCATATTGTTTAAATTCAGCACGGCTACACTTAAAAAACCGATGGCTGTTGCAGGAAGAAATAGTACGGGATCTAATTCTTTTAAAATCATAAAAGAAATTCCTACTGTACTGACCCATCCAAAGAAAATAAAAACAAAAACGTCTCCTAATCCGCGATAACCGTAAGGATTTTTACCCACGGTATAACGTATAGCAGAAGCGATGGCTAGTATTCCGAGTACAAAATAAATCATGGAATACAGAAAATTGGAAACTCCAAAAGCTTTGTAGATGAGTAACATGGCCGATACCAACGTTAAAAATGCGGTTACAAAAATGGCGTACCGCATAGCACCTGGTGTAATGGCACCCGATTGAATGGCGCGTTGTGGTCCAACACGATCGTCGTTATCTGTACCTTTAACGCCGTCGCCGTAATCGTTGGCAAAATTGGACAACACTTGGAGTCCGATAGTCGTAGACAACGCCAAAAAGACAATTTTCCAATTAAAATGGGATTGGGACATAGCAAAAAAACTTCCCACCAAAATTCCCGATACAGAAAGTGGTAAGGTTCGTACGCGAGCGGCTTCAATCCATTGTTTCATAGTGTTTTATTTTAAATTACATCCAATTGTGATCCTGACTTTCTACTTGATAAAGCCATCCGTTCACATAGTGTTTTAGTGTTTCAAAGTTAGCTAAATAAAAACTGATATTTCCAGCGGCGGTGTGTAAAGTTACCGAGCCTATATTCAGGGATTTGTGCCAAAACAGTTGTGAGGTTGTAATGGCTTGAATTTTATCGGTTTCCAAAATATCATTCGCGATATCCCACGCTCCGGTTTGACGCATGATGTAGTTTTCGCCTACAAAAAATCGGTAGGTTTTGTAAGCAAAAAATTGATAAGTCGCCATTAACAAAACATAGCCCATAATGACACCATAGACTTCCGACACTTGCAATTCAGGGGAATTAATCACAATCGGAATAAGAATACAAAGTGGAATAACGATGGTCAAGAATAGGGCAAAAACCAACCGGCGCCAATTGGATTTCAGCAGCAAGCCTTGTTCAGGTTGTTTCCCGTAGATCAATTTCAAAATCGCTTGCTTTTCTTGTTGATTACAACCGGGTACTTCAATGCGGTCTTTATGATGGTTCTTTTCGTCGGTTACCGCTTGTTTAATTTTCAATTCGAGTACATCCAATTTCTTTTGAAAATAATTTTGAGAAAAGGTAACAAACTGAACGCGTGAGGGTCTGAGTATTGTATTTTTTGTATTGATTAAACCAAAAGAGATCAGTAGTGACCCTTTTTGTTCGGTCATGGTATAGTTAAAATAACGAATGACTGTTCGCACCACATTCATTAAAAAAACCACCGTAAAAAGCACCAAGAATCCGAATAAAATGGAATAGGCAATGGAATTTACCCTCCAATCTTGTTCACTGATTTTATCTTCCAACCATTCTTCTTTTCCAATTTCGTGCAATTTCCCCCAAACAGAAAAAAAGAAGGTTAGGATCAAACCCACACTTTTGATATAATTCGACGTAATCCCTACTTTAAACAAACTTATCAAATTGATTTTTAGAAAAGTAGACGACTTTATTTCTGAATTTTGTTCATCTACTTCTGTAGTTGAAGATGCGGTCCCCACTTTGTGTGCATCCAACAATTTGGCTTTCAGTTCCAAGGCCAATTCGTGAGAAATCGCTTTGATCTCCGACTCGTGTTTATCCGATCCTGCGGTATCCACTTGGACCCCATAAACCCGAATAATACGTTGGATAAGATTTTGAGTGATATTCACCTGCTGAATTTTTTGCAACTGAACGACTGTTTTTGTTTTGGATAAAATGCCGTCGTATACAATAAATTCATCGGTATTGGGATCGATATGAAAGGTAAAGTTGGTATACCGCAAATAAGCCACACAACTCACAATTAATAAGGTTCCCACTAACCCCATGAATAATAAGAACATACTGATTTTTCCCCCATTGATAAAGACAACCAAAAGCAGCGGCGCAAATCCGCGGAGTATCTTATACAAGGTATCCAAAAACAGGACGAGAACTCCAATTTTGGATTGTCTTTGGGGTTCGTGAAAATTGACTGCCATTACAATTCTTTTTGAATTTTACCCATCAACAATTGTTTGATTCGTTCGGCATCGTCTTTCAATAACCCTGGAATCTTAATATCGCCTCCTTGCACCCCAGCCGTGTAGATTTCAACCTGAGCCAATCCTAAGTAGCGTGAAATCAAACCTTCATGCAACGCCACATGTTGTACCCGGTTGTAGGGAATGATTTTCGTGTTGGTCGCAATCACCCCGTATTGGAAAATCAAATCGTGTTCCCGAAAGGCGTAGCCCTTTTTTCGAAAACCCAAAAACGTAAGCCATATAACACAAAAGCCAATAAATCCTCCGCCTAACCAAAAGAAGAGTATATCCCTAGCAGACAGTTCTTCGGGCTTGAACGTAAGAATGAGTAAAATAATGAGTTCGATTAAAAGCACAATGCCAATATTCACCGCCAAAACTCGTCGGTATTTCGAATGCAAACGGTGTAAAGTAACCGATTCAAATTGAGGTAAGTCGACAATATTGAGTTCGTTATTGGTAAAATTTTCCATGGGAAAGATGATGTTTGGCTTTTTGGGTTAATTGCTATTAAAATCCTTAGAATGACAACGAATCACTAGTCACTAATCACTAGTCACTAATTACTAGTCACTAATCATTCTTACGGCAACCACTTTTTATCAAAATTCGGTTTGCGTTTTTCCAAGAAGGCATCACGACCTTCTTTGGCTTCGTCCGTCATATATGCCAATCGCGTAGCTTCCCCGGCAAATACTTGTTGGCCAACCATACCATCATCGGTGAGGTTCATGGCAAATTTCAACATTTTGATGGAAGTTGGTGATTTGGCTAAAATCTCTTGTGCCCACTGGTAAGCCGTACTTTCCAATTCGTCATGCGGAACGACTTCATTCACCATACCCATTTCAAAAGCTTCTTGCGCAGAATAATTGCGACCTAAGAAGAAAATTTCACGGGCTTTTTTCTGTCCGACCATTTTAGCCAAATAGGCCGAACCGTAACCGCCGTCAAAACTGGTAACATCGGCATCGGTTTGTTTAAAAATGGCGTGTTCTTTACTGGCTAATGTCAAATCACAAACAACATGAAGACTGTGACCGCCACCCACGGCCCATCCAGGAACAACGGCAATTACCGCTTTGGGCATGAAACGAATAAGGCGTTGCACATCCAAAATATTCAATCTGTGGTACCCGTCATCGCCTACATAGCCTTGATGTCCGCGTGCTTTTTGATCGCCTCCTGAACAAAAGGACCAAACCCCGTCTTTGGAAGACGGACCTTCCGCAGACAACAACACCACGCCTATCGACGTATCTTCTTGGGCATCGTGAAACGCCATCAACAATTCGGAGGTCGTTTTGGGTCGGAACGCATTACGCACATCGGGGCGATTAAACGCGATTCGGGCCACGCCGTTGCATTTTTTATAAGTGATATCTTCGAATTCACGAACGGTTTTCCAATTGATCTCGCTCATTTTTAGTAGTTTATAAGTATGTTATTAATCGATAAGAATAAATTCTAAAGTAGTGTAAATTTAGGCCATATTTGCAGAATGTTGAACCTATTTTTTCACAATAATACAGTGTTTATTAACTTTAGAATACAATAAATTCTTTTTGTTTTGACTTTGATATGTTCAAAAAGCTGCAAAAATGTGCCCCTTTTGTTCGCTAATTTTCATTGGCACATTCAAACTAATTGTCTACATTTATACCCACCAAATTTTAGTTACTAACCTACATTAGTTGCCATGAACCGTTATTTCTCTTCTCAAAACCGTTTTACTACGCTAATTCTCTGGGGATTGGTAGTAGGAATGACCTTTTTACTTATCAACGCTTACCGCGAAAACACGCTTACCTGGCCTGCTGGAATAGTTATGGGATTGGTAACGTTGTTTATACTTTGGGTTTTGTTAGATACGCGCTATGTACTTCGTAATAATGTTTTGTTGTATCGTTCCGGACCCATTCGTGGTAAAATAGCGATTGATCACATCAAAAAGATTCGCAAGCATTCCGGACTTTTCGTTCCCGTTACGTTGAAACCCGCTTTGGATGTGAAAGGATTTATTATCACATACAACCATTTTGACGATATTTTTATTTCGCCAAAAAACGCAGAAGAATTTCTCGCTACTTTACAGAAAATGAATCCTGAAATCGAGGTGAATTAAACGAACAATTAGCCAATTTTCACGGAAGTCATCGTCAATGAACCGCCTACTGTTCTATCATTGAAGAATTGAATGGCATCTTTTTCTGTTTGCAAACCCAAGGTATACAATAAGGGATAGTAATGATCGGGAGTTGGAATGGCCAATAGAGCAGCGGAACCTAATTTTTGATACTCAATCAAGGACTTGTGGTCTTTCCCTACAATTTTATCTTTAAACGTTTGGTTGATTTCCAAAGCCCAATCGTAACCGTATTCGGGTTCGTTTAACTTATCCCAAGCGACTTTTCCTAAATTGTGTACCATATTTCCACTACCGATAATCAACACGCCTTTTTTGCGTAAAGCACTCAATTCTTTGGCTAAATCATAATGGAATTGCGGCGACTTACTGTAATCGATACTCAATTGCAACACCGGAATATCCGCTTTGGGGTACATATGGCGTACCACGGTCCAAGTACCATGGTCTAAACCCCATTCGTGATCCAATTCGACCGGAACTGAAGTAATTATTTTCTGTGTTTCTATAGCGAGTTCAGGGGAACCAGGGGCGGGATATTGCACCCGAAACAATTCATCGGGAAAGCCACCAAAGTCGTGTATGGTTTTGGGTTGTTCCATAGCCGTAATGTGCGTGCCGCGGGTTAACCAATGCGCCGATACCACGAGTACAGCTGAGGGTTTGGGTATACTTTGTCCCATGGCGGCCCAACTTTTTGAAAAATCATTGTCTTCTATGCCGTTCATGGGCGAACCGTGGCCTATAAACAATACAGGCATCACTACCCCATTTTCTTTTAAATCTTGTGACCAACTGTATAATGGACCTAATGCTGACATAACAACTCCTCCTGCGGCTAATTTGATAAATTGCTTGCGTTGCATACTACAATATTTGTATATACAAATGTAAGTTTATTTTTTTTTATTTCAGTTTAAAATGAAGTTAAAATACGATTGAAAATAAAATCGTGTTTTTTAGCCCCGATAGGAGCGGTATCCCCGTAACGCAGTGAAGGGATAAAGCGGATAGCGGGAGGAAATGAGAGCGAGGCACTAGCTTGTGCTCCTTTTATCAAAAATAAAATAACTAAAAAATCTTGAAATAAAAAAAGGGATTCCATTAGAACCCCATATATTTCTTCTTTATTTCAAATAAATTCCGTTCTCCCGGATTTCGATGCGGCGGTCTTTATAGAGTTGGCCCACCGCTTTTTTAAACGTTTTTTTACTCATCTTCAAGACTGTTTTAATGTCTTCGGGATGCGAATTGTCGTGTAAGCCCAAAAAGCCGCGATTGGCATTGAGTTCGGCTAAAATTTTCTGCACTGCGGCATCAATTTGTTCCAAGCCTTGTTTTTGAAATGAAATGTCGACCTTTCCATCGGGGCGCACTTGTTTCACATAGGCTTTGTAGGTTTTTCCAAATTTCAGCGTTTCATCAAACACTTGATTTTGAAACGCAAGTCCGCGAAATTGATGTTCGATAATCACATTGACGCCCGCATCTGAGAAATGGGTAATCATGACCTGAACTTCCTGTCCGGGTTCGAGCGTGACATTTTCCTCTTGAATAAAGCGGTGAATGCGACTGGAAGCCACGAGTCGGTTGGTTTTTTCATCTAAAAAGACATAGACCAAATAGCGTTTCCCGGTTTCCATCCGTTGGGCTTGTTCCCGAAAAGGGACAAACAAATCTTTTTCCAATCCCCAATCCAAAAATGCTCCGTATTCGTTCATGTAATTCACCTTCAAGTGGGCAAATTCGTTTAACTGCACGTACGGCCGCAAGGTAGTCGCAACGGGACGTTCTTCGTGGTCCAGATAGAGAAACACGTCGATTTCCTCCCCTACTTCATACACTTTGGGCATGTATTTTCGCGGCAATAAAACGTCTGTAGTTCCGTCAGTTAAAAATAGTCCCACTGTGGTTTCGCGGGCAATGGTTAGGGTATTGGTCTTTCCGATGTTCATGAGGTATGGTTATTACTTTTAAACCAGTGATTTAAAAAATTGAAGTAAATAATGATCGTTTTCGAGTGTAGGTGTAAAAACTTCCAACAATTGGGGTTGTGCTGAATTTGTGAATACAGTTATTAGTGCTGCTTCTAAACTTTCTTCATTTGAAGCGGTATGGTATTCGAATCCGAACATCGCGGCCAAATGTTGGGCCGTAAAGCAATGTGAGGTTTCAAAAAAGGTATTGAATACTGGTGTTTCCTCGTGCCCGGGCAAAATACGAAAGATGCCGCCACCACCATTATTCAAAAGTAGGATTTTAAAATTTTTAGGAATATAGGCGTTCCAAAGTGCGTTACTATCGTATAAAAAACTGATATCGCCAGTGATTAAAATGGTGGGTTTCCCGCTTGCGACAGCTGCACCAATGGCAGTTGATGTACTTCCATCAATACCGCTGGTTCCGCGATTACAATACACTTCGATACTGGGATCAATATCAAAGAGTTGAGCATAGCGAATGGCCGAACTGTTACTGATTTGCAATTGCGAATGTTCGGGTAAGGCGGGTAATACCTTTTCAAACACTTTAAAATCACAAAAGGGAATGGATGCTAAATAAGCCGTTGTCTTTTCACGACGGTGTTCGCGAATCGTCAATGCGTGTTGGCGGTACGAACTTTCAATTGTCGTCGTAAAATTGAAAAACGATTGAAACCAAGTATTGGGATGCACTTTTCCATGATAGGACAAACAGCCAAATGTATCGTAGGCCCGAAGCGGATCAATATGCCAATGGTGTTGGGGTTGGTATTTTCGCAAAAACGCTTTGATGCGTTTGGACACAATCATGCCGCCAAACGTAATCAAAATATCCGGTTGAAAGGCTTTAAAGTCGGCTTCCGTAAAGGGAGTGATGATGGTATCGATGGTATTAATAAGATCCGGATGGTGCAAGTTGGACGTAGTTTCAATCATCACCACCACCGATGGGTCTTGGGCTAAACGATTCACGATTTCTTGGTCCAGTTGATGGGGGTCGTTTACGCCAACAAGTACTAATTTCTTGGTAGCGGCATTCCAAATTTGGGCCAAATCCGCAAAAGGTTCGTTAACCACGGTATCTTTTACTGTAGAAGAAATGATTTGCACCTCAACAGATAACTCACTGACTGTTTCATACAAAGGTTCTTCAAAGGGTACGTTGATGTGCACCGGACCTTTTTGACGAATTGCCGATTCAATAGCTTCGTGAATTAACAAGTCGTTATCAGCGTTAGCATCCTCAGTTAAATTGGCATTGAATACGGTATGATTGGCCAAAACATTTTGTTGACGAATGGTTTGTCCGTCGCCGATATCAATTTTTGCTAAAGGTCGGTCGGCTGAGACTACAATTAATGGAATCTGACTGTAAAAAGCTTCTGCCACAGCGGGATAATAATTCAATACTGCCGAACCGGATGTACAAACCACCGCCACGGGTTTACGCAGTTGTTGCGCGAGTCCCAAGGCGAAAAAAGCCGCAGAGCGTTCGTCTGCAATGCTGTAACATTGAAAATCGGGATGCTGAGCAAATCCGATGGTTAACGGCGCATTACGCGAACCCGGAGAAATCACGATATGTTGAATGCCTTTGTGTCGGAAAAGTTCAATAACCGACTGGGCCAAAGGAATTTTAGGATAGACCATGTGTATTACTAATGGAGTACAAAGGTACGAAGCCCACTTCGAACGAAAACTATTTTTTGAAAATATTAATAAGGATTACTTAGCGGGTAATATCCGAAAAAAACCAATGAAAAATAATAAGCAGTATAAGAACATAAAATAAACGTGCCAAGATTCGGCAACGTTCGGCATGTGTACCGTCGCATTTTTTCCATGCGTAATAACTTAGAGAGAGTACTAGAACCAAGCCAAAAGTCAGTAAAGCCGGTCCCAGATACTGCCCCTCCAACAAAATTGATACCCAAAGTATCGCCTTTGGCATGATCCAAGCTATCAGTGTGTCTAGTGGTTTCATACAGGACGAAATTACGACCTAGGGTCAAAACAACACTACGTAAAAACACCTGATTTATTTGTATTTTTGAACATGGAAATTTCGATTCGACCTTATAAAGCACAGGACTTACCTCCTATTTTGGAGATAATCAATCATAACATTCTCCATTCCACGGCCTTGTATGATTATACGGTGCGTTCTTTGGAGCAACAAGCGGCTATTTTTCAAGATAAAATAGACAAAGGGTTTCCCATTTTTGTAGCAGTTTGTGAGTCACATGTGGTGGGTTTTGGGTATTATAGCGAATTTCGGTTTCGGGAAGCCTATAAATTTACGGTTGAACATTCGGTCTATGCCCATCCCGACTGGCAAGGAAAAGGTATTGGTAAACTACTATTAGACGAATTAATAACATCGGCCAAAAAACAAAACATCCATACATTAATTGGTGTCATTGATGCTGAAAACGAAGGCAGTATAGCTTTTCACCAACGCATGGGATTTGAAGTTAAAGGCACTTTACAGGAGACAGGATTTAAATTTAACCGTTGGTTGCACAGTGTATTTGTGCAGCGAATTTTAAAATAACACCTAATAAACATGCATTACCCAATCACGTATTATATTAAAACTGGAGCCTTTTTACTCCAAGGAATCGTTCTTTTTTGTGGCTATTATTATGGAATATCTTTGCTGTTTACAGTGAGTTATGTGCTAAGCTTATTGTATAGTGTTGCGGCATTCATGGCCCCCATTTTATTTCCTGAAAAACCAAAACCCAATACGTTACCCATTCAACGACAAACGCATCATTCAGTTGTATCATTAAGTTTGGTAGCGGGTATGGCTTTGTTATTTTTTACAGGCTTTGGACGCTTATTTTTTGAGAACACCTATCATGTTGAAACCATCACGGTCTTTTTCAGTCTTGTTTTTATTACACAGGCGTTTGAAAAACCAGCGGCAACAGAATTGCGCTGGGAAAACGATGGTTTATTGATTTTGGGCGAAAAATTTTCAAATACACTTCCCCATGGAAGCATTACTCATTTTGAAATCGAAGAAGATGCCATTATAATACACACGCAAGATGGCATCACCCACCATATCGAACATATTATTTGGGATGAAAAAGGTCAACAAGAGGCTCAAAAGTTCTTAACAGAAAATCTAAACGTGTAATTTCAATGCACTTAAGCCTCACCGGCTACCGAAAAATCCACATAATAATTGGATTTAAAAATGATCACAAATGTGACATTGCATTTCCCGCCATCATTCATAAGAATGGTGCGGTACTTGAATCCGTTGGGATCTAGTTTGTCTTTGCAGAACATATTGACTCGAACTTCCAATTCTCCTTTTTTGTTGCGGTATGGAATCAATTGCTTGATGTAGTCTTGATCGAATTTGAGATTCGCTTTTTGCTCTTCAAAAACACAATGGATGAGCTCACGTACTGTTTCAAATTCGGCCGGACTCAAATCATAGGGGGTATTGCGGTCTCTTTTTTTACTGGGATAATACGTAAAAAGGGCATAATCGGGGTGATTATGGAGACTAATAACCGATTTCAAAGGCGTATGATTTTCGACAACTTCCAATCGAAAGCTATCTGTCCCATCGGCAAACTCCAGCATTCCGTTTTTCAAAACCGCTTTACTACCTGCGCCATTCATATCGTTCCGACTGAAATGTAGGGTGTCGTTTTGAATAAAAGCTATGCCCTCAAATTTTTCATATTTGGAATGTCCATGGTCTTTTTCTTTGGAATCATAAACAAATGTACTGTCGGTATATAGGGTTAATTCATGACGGTATTCCACCAAATCTCCAGATTGATGCAGCGCTTTAAACCATACTTTTTTTTGGGAACGAACGGGTTCGTGCGCTTCATGTTTACAGCCCATTGAAAGTCCCAATACAATTAGGAATCCTAATTTAAATTTAGAAATGCAGTCCATCCGATTGAACAAAAATGATGAAACCATATATAAGGCCTAAATAAATAGCCGTGTAAATTAATTCGTTTCGAAGAAATGAAAAATTAGAAGTCCTTTTATATAGTTGATAGCCACGGTGAACATAATTGAGGCGTATCCCAATAAATAGTACGATCAAAATAATGATATAATTCGGTAAATGCATCACATTTAGGTTTTACAATACTCCTTTTTAAGTTTTTCCGCTTCCACTTGACCCAAATCAATTAATTGTTGCCAAACTTCACAAGCCTTATCATTTTTCCCCATTTCCAAATAGATGGCTGCCACATTATACAAAGGTTCGATATTGGTTTCATTTTCTTCATAAGCTTCTTTAAAATAAGAAATGGCGCTGACAAAGTCTTTCAATTTATAGGCATCAATTCCCTTTTTAAAAGCTTCATCCGCTTTTTGTTTGGATTTAAACGACACGAAATTTACCTTTTCAATGGCGGCATACGTAGATTCAAAAAAATGAAATTGATGATAAATAATATTATAGTTGGGATGCTTTAAATGTTGATATATAAAAGGTATTTGAATTTCATCATAGTTATCCATAAATTCCCAATTCCAATACTTATACGATTTTTCTAGACATTTTTTAAAACGTCTTAATGTGGTAGAATCAGCAATTGTAGCATCCGTTAAATCACAAGAAACAGTTTTTGTATGCGTATTTATCTTTAGTTTACCGATACAATCAAATCTTCCTTGGTAGGAATATAATGAATGTCTTATATCTTGATAAAGTGGTTGTAAATCTATTTTTGGTGAAAAATAGGGATTTGCCGTAACACTTTTCGAATCTTTGTATTTAATACGATTTTTTTCAATTAACAGGCGTTCATTAACCATAAAAAATTGTGGTGTTTCAGCGGGAGTCCAACCTTCTACTTTAAAGGTAAACACTAATGTGTCTATGGAAACATAATCCAATTGGTAATGGGCGAGATTTGAGATTTTCAGGATGCTGTCATTCAGCACTGCTGCCATACAATTGGCTTTATTTTGTTTTGCAATAGGAATAAAATTTTTACATACTGAAATAGAATCTCCTGTTTTGGTCAATCGAAAAGCTACATAGGTTGAATCGTGGAATTCTGGTTTTATGGGTTTACTACCATCTTCCATTCGTATTTTATATTTCACCCAATTCCCATAAATAAATGACTTCGTTGTTTGAGCAGGAAGCGAAGAAATCGAAATGGCGTAGAGTACAAAAAGAGAAAAAAATCTAATCATCACTTATTTAAAATTGCATCAAAATTAGGTTTAAAATAATTGGGGCCTTTCATCACTTTTCCGTCTTCGCGGTAAATAGGTTTTCCATCTTCACCCAATTTACTCATGTTGCTGCGTTGAATTTCGTCAAAAACCGCTTCAATCTTGTGTTGCAATCCGTGTTCGAGAATGGTGCCACATAATATATACAACATATCCCCTAAAGCATCGGCGATTTCGACCAAATCATTATTTTGAACAGCCTCCAAATACTCTTCATTTTCTTCTTTCATCAGATTAAAACGAAGTAAATTGGTTTGTGCTCCTAAGTCGGCTTTTGGAGATTCACTCACCCCTAGTCCAAATGCAGTATGAAATTCTTTAACTGCGTTTAATTGTTTTTGCATACCTTTAAATTTGTACTCGAAAATACAAAGAATCGTGATGTTTCGCTACCTTTGTTAAAAACTATTGAAAACCCATGTTTACTAAAGGTCAACTTATTTTTGCGGTCATTTTCATTATAGCATTTGTAACGGCAATGGTAATTGCTTATCGAAAAGATAAAGCATTACATCAATTATTTTACAGAGGAAATTATAAAATTTTATTAGCGTTTTTTGCTTTTGTCTTGTTTCTTTTTGTCATAAAATTTGTGACAAAACATTGATCATCGTTCGGTTATTTTCTTACTTTTACAGCGAATGCTCCTAAAATGAAGATTTTACAATACCTTTTACTCCTTTTGGTGCTTTTTGCTTTTGGTACGGCTGTATTTGTAGCCACCCAAAAGCCCACGTATACTGTAACTCGTAGTATCTTCATTAAAAATCCGAGACAAGTCGTTTTTGATTATGTGGATAACATCCGTAATTGGGAAACCTTTGCCTCATGGATTCTTGACGACTCAGGGGTCAACTATACTTACCCCGGAAATGCCGCAGGTAAAGGAGCAACAGCAAAATGGTCAGGCAATCGCGAAGGAACACTTTTAACCAAAAACGCGGTAGATCAAAAGTACCTCTTCAACGAAATGAATGAAGAAGGTCGAATTACTACAATTCAATGGCAGTTTAAAGACTCGGCAGGAGGAACAAAAATCACCTATACAATCAAAGGTCATTTGGATTTCAATTCCAAAGCCAAAGCTTTTTTCAAAGGTGGCGTTCAATCGACTATGGGAAATGTATATGAACGCACTTTACTCAATTTAAAAAACGCCATTCAAAAAGAAATTAATACCTATTCAATTAAAGTGGATAAAGCGGTGGATCGACCACGAATCATGTGCTTAAAGCAATATGCGCGATGTTCTGATAAAGACGTTACCCGCACAATAAAGACCTTGCTTCCGCGCATGCAGTATTTTTTTGATAAAAATAAAATCACACGTAACGGCAAACCTTTTATTGTATACCACCAATACGATCGAGCTACCCATCAAGTCGCCCTTTCTGTGTGTATGCCAGTTCGGGACAGCATTCGAATTGAAGAAGGAAGTGACATCACTTTTATGGTGTATCCTCCATTCAAAGCGTTGAAAACAACACTCAAAGGGGATTATTCCCACAGCCAAAAGGCTTGGAAGAAAGGATTGCATTTTATCAATCAAAAAAAATGGTTGCGCCTCACGCATTTAAACATTACTGAAGTCTACCAAAAAAGCATGGAAGATACGCCGCATCCGTCGGAATGGGTGACGGAAGTTTATATTCCGGTGCAACCCACCACTGCACGAGTAGCAGCACCTATTATTTCGGATACGAGTCGAACCCAAGTATCCAAACCTCCGGTAGTAGAATAAAAACGATTAAACCTTTTTCGTTTTTTGTCATCTTAAATACAAATACGGCATTTTGAAAGATGAAAAAGCATTCATACGGGAATTGCTCGATCCAAAAACGCAACAACAAGCGTTTGGGGTGCTTTTGCATACGTATCAAAAACCGTTGTACTATCATATTCGGAATATTGTTTTAAATCATGATGATGCGGATGATGTATTGCAAAATACTTTTGTCAAAGTTTTTCAATATTTGAAAGATTTCAAAGGAGAAAGCAAACTTTTTTCTTGGATGTACCGCATTGCTACCAATGAAGCGATTACGCATCTGAATCAAAAAGCAAAACGACAAGGTTTTACATCTGCAGAATTTCAGGAAAAAGCAATTCAACAATTGGAAAGTGATGTGTATTTTGAAGGGGATGCTTTTCAAATTCAATTGCAAAATGCGATTGCTACGCTACCCGAAAAGCAACAATTGGTTTTTAAAATGAAATACTTTCAAGAGTTGAAGTACGAAGAAATATCGGAAATACTCGGCACTTCGGTGGGTGCATTGAAAGCATCTTATCACCATGCTGTAAAAAAAATTGAAGATTATATTAATACCCATTAAACCTTATAAAAAGGATAAAGTCAAAGTAGTATGAAACCATTTCAAATAGATGAGCAAAACAAAATCAAATCGGGGTTTACTGTCCCAGAGGGCTTTTTTGAAGCCAATGCTCAGAACCTATTGAATCTAATTGATGACACGCCTGCTCCTATTTCTTTATGGGATCGGTATAAAAAACCCCTGATGTCGATTGCTGCCATTCTTGTTATAGGATTGGGAATTGGATTTTATTGGAAAATACAAGTTCAAAAAGATGAGGAAGCGCATTGGGCAGCTGTGGAATCCTATGTAGCAGAACATACGGATTTAACGGATGAGGCCTACATCGATTACCTCAATGCAACGGCTTTGGATAGTTTACATCAAAACACTACAGAAGCTAAAATTTTAGAAGAAGTTTTAATTGAAAATGGTGATTTAGAACAATACATCACCGAATAAATTTAAGAATACTTATGAAAACAAACACAAACAAAACGATTTACACAACTTTACTTTTACTATTCTTTGCTCTATTTCAAGTACAAGCACAACCTGGAGCACGTTTAAAGGAACGCATCAAAGAGAAAAAAGAACAAGTGAAATCGCAAAAGGTAGCCTTCATTACGCAAGAACTCAATTTGACACCGGATGAAGCCGCAAAATTTTGGCCCATCTACAATGCTTTTGAAGAAAAGCAAGCTGAAATTCGAAAACAAAAAGTAAAATCCTACATGGATCGTCAAGACGATGAACAATTGGATAAAATGAGTGAAAAAGAAGCGCAAGCAGCCCTAAATCAAATGGAAAGCACCGAAGACGAACTCTATAAATTGCGTAAAAAGTTTGTTGCCGATCTAAAAAATGTGCTCCCTGCTGTAAAAATATTAAAGCTAAAACGTGCTGAAGAAGAATTTAACCGTAAATTAGTAGAACAATTGCGCGACCGTCGTGCAAGAAATTAAACATAAGAGTGTGAAACCTGTAACGATTACTCGTTACAATATGAAAGCAGTTTGTCCTAGATAAACTGCTTTTTTCATTTTCCTCTTACTAATGAAAACTTCACTATTTGATTTTTACCCGCAGCAAAATAGGTATTCTTATCTAAAAATCGCAAGGTATAAAATGTAGCATCGGCATCCAGTTGTATCCAATGCGCGCCTTGATCGGCCGAATAGTATGTTCCTCCCGCTCCTGTGGTTACTAGATCATTCCCTTGACTTCCCGGAACAAATTGAATACAAGAAATATAACCAGGCCCTTCTGCATACGTTATTTTTTTCCAAGTAATTCCCCCGTCTAAGGTTAGTACAAGATTGCTATCCTTTGCATTTTGTTGGCTGTAATCACCTCCAGCTACCACTCCAATTTTAGAATTGTAGAAAGCCGCACTGAAGGCTCCGGTCATTTCTCCACCTTGTTTAATAGGAATCTCGATACATTGCCAATGATTTCCAAAATCAATGGATTTCCATATTCGCGATTTCTTTCCACCGGTAATCACCCAAATGGTATTTTTTTGGGTAATAATATTGGTATTACTTGCCGCAAAGGCTGCTTCACCTTCGGCAAGTAAGGGCGCATCGCTTTCGGGAATTCTGTGCCAATTTTTACCACCATCTGAGGTTAAAAGCACTGCTAACGCTTTATCTGTTGGGTCACCAATTGCAATACCGTGTTGGGCATCACTAAAAGCGATGGCATCGTAAAAGACTTTTTCATGGGACTCGTTATAGACTTCGTGAAGATGATGCAACTGATCCGTACCAGCAAACAATTGTGCAGGATTACCAATGGATAAGCAAAACACATCGCCATTATTATAAGCTAACGATCGAAACTCAACTTTTTTTGGGGTAGGCAAGTGTACTTGTTTGTGTTCTTTGGTTTCCAAAAATAGCGTTCCCGCTTTGGACAGACTTCCGGCATACCAAAGCTGCTTTTTGGATACTGCTAATGCCCGAATACTTATGGTGTCTTTGAGTACAACTTCTTTTTGTACGGATTGTACCCTATTTTGGATTGAACTACACGATTGAAAAACGATAACCGTCAATATTGAAAAAATAATACTACGCATAAACCCCTGATTTTTCTACGAAAATAGGAAATTCATCACCAATCTTTACCTTGTACTCACTTTTTTGGCACAGTGTTTGGTTTTCCCAATTCAAATCATAAACAGATATAGTTATGAAAGCAAATTTACTTTTTAGCATAATGATGAGCGGACTTTGCTCATTGGGTTGGTCCCAAGACCGAACAACGGTAAGTGCCACCAATTCGGAAATAAGTGACAATTTAGATTTACGAGCTGTGGCATCCATTTTTGGAGATTCACGAGATTTAGAAGACTTTGAACGCCGTTTGAATGACCCAAAGACTCCCATTTCAAATTTAGATTTAAACAATGATAATCAAGTGGATTATTTGCGCGTGGTGGAATCTATTGAAGGCAACCAACATATTATTGTCTTGCAAGCCGTGCTCGCCAGAGACCAATATCAAGATGTTGCTACCGTTGAAGTGGAAACCAATCCGAGAACAAAACAAGTTCAAGTTCAAGTAGTCGGTGATGTTTATATGTATGGCCCAAATTATATTTATGAGCCGGTTTATGTGAGTACACCTATTATCTATAACTATTTTTGGACTCCCTACTACCGTCCTTATTGTTCCTCCTGGTACTGGGGATATTATCCAACTTATTATTATGCTTGGAATCCCTTCCCTATTTTTAGATACCGTCACCACATCGGCTTATGCATCAATTTTAATTACTATTACAATTATGTGAATTATCGTCGTTGTCATGTAGCATACAACCATTATTATGGACGTCGTTGCAACTATTACGAACGTCAATATCCAAATCGCTCTTTTGCTTATCGTAACCAAGGCATAGCTAATCGTTATGAATTGGACCGCACCCGTCCTACAAGAAATGTTGCTTATCCAGATACCCGCGATGCTTTAGCAGGAACAAGGGATGTCAATAATCCTAGAGGAAATTCCAATGTGCGTGGAAATGATAATGTACGTCCGACAAACGAAGGAAATGTTCGTGGAAATTGGACAAATGCAGCAAATCCACGACCTGTTCGTCAAGACTATTCCAATTCAACAACAAACAGTCCACGACCTATTCGACAAGATTATTCCACTACGACAGAATCACCTCGTCCTATTCGTCAAGACTATACAAGTTCGTCAACAAACAGTCCGCGACCTATTCGTCAAGACTATTCTGTGACCAATGAAACGCCAAGACCCATTCGTCAAGACTATTCAAATACGACAACAAGTAATCCACGACCTATTCGTCAAGATTATTCTATTACCACAGAAACGCCTAGACCTATCCGTCAAGATTATTCTAGTTCGACAACAAGTAGTCCGAGACCCATTCGTCAAGATTATTCAAGTTCGACAACAAGTAGTCCAAGCCCCATCCGTCAAGACTATTCAAGCTCGACAACAAGTAGTCCAAGACCCATCCGTCAAGACTATTCAAGCTCGACAACAAGTAGTCCAAGACCCATCCGTCAAGACTATTCAAGCTCGACAACAAGTAGTCCAAGACCTATACGTCAAGATTATGCAGTACCCACGCCACGCGTAGAAACACCCCGTAGTTATGGTGGTGGTCGACAAGATTATTCAGCTCCCTCAGGAGGAGGTCGTTCTATGGGAAGTTCGCCCTCCTACAATGGAGGTGGTGGAGGTCGATCATCAGGTGGAGGTCGTCGCTAATAATCCATAAAATAAGCATCGAATTATTTCGGTGCTTTTTTATTTTAGAATATTGAAAAGTAATACCTTTGTACACTTTTTTAATATTTTTTTATGAGTTCGCATTCGCATCAAAATCTCCATGGCAAACTTTCTGCTGCGGGATTATTGGTAACCCTGGGGATAATCTATGGAGACATTGGTACTTCCCCATTGTATGTAATGAAAGCCATTATCGGCGACAGTCCGATATCACAAGATTTAATTTTAGGTGGTCTATCCTGTATTTTTTGGACCCTAACATTACAAACTACATTAAAGTACGTTATTCTGACCTTGGGAGCAGATAATCATGGTGAAGGCGGTATTTTTGCCTTATATGCCTTGGTGAAACGCACGAAAATTCAGTGGTTAATCGTTCCTGCGATTATTGGTGGTAGTGCCCTTTTAGCCGACGGTATTATTACACCACCCGTATCGGTTTCTTCTGCGGTTGAAGGATTACGCAACTTTAATCCCGATATCCCTACCATTCCTATTGTTATCAGTATTTTATTTGTATTGTTTACGATACAACAGTTTGGTTCCAAATTGGTTGGTAAATTCTTTGCGCCAATGATGTTGATTTGGTTTACCATGTTGGGCGTTTTGGGTGTTATTCAGATGACACAGAATTTAAATGTTTTTAAAGCCTTAAATCCGTACTATGCCTATCACCTTTTAACCAGCGATATAAGCGATCAGGGGTTCTTTATTCTAGGAGCTGTATTTTTATGTACTACCGGGGCTGAAGCCTTGTATTCGGATATGGGACACTGTGGACGTAAAAACATTCGAGTGAGTTGGATGTTTGTCAAAACTACGTTGATCTTAAATTACTTCGGACAAGGGGCTTATTTACTTTCTCATGAAGGGCTAACCTTGATGGATTTAGGGAGTTCGAACCCGAATCCGTTTTATTTAATCATGGCTAAATGGTTTCAACCTATCGGAATCGTAGTGGCAACTTTAGCGGCAGTAATTGCATCACAAGCTTTAATTAGCGGTTCATTTACCTTGATTAATGAGGCGATGCGCCTTAATTTCTGGCCAAAAGTTCGTATCAAATTCCCCACCGATCAAAAAGGTCAGTTATACATTCCGTCCATCAACTGGCTACTTTTTTTAGGTTGTGTTGGAATCGTGTTGTACTTCAAAGAATCCAGCAATATGGAGCATGCGTATGGTTTGGCCATCATTCTATGCATGATCATGACTACCATATTGTTGAACTATTATTTGATCATGAAAAGGGTAAAATGGTATTTTATTGCCCCATTAATCATCACTTATTTAGCCATCGAATTTAGTTTCTTAGCAGCAAACATTGTCAAATTCATGGACGGAGGTTTTGTAACGCTTTTCATCGCCTTACTTTTGATTGGCATCATGTCTACTTGGTATTTAGCGAAAAAGATCAGTAAAAACTACACCAAAATTGTAAAAATTGACAATTATAAAAAGGTTTTGGCTGAATTGAGTTTGGACTTATCCATCCCAAAGTATGCGACCCATTTGGTGTACATGACCAACTCCAACCGAACCGATGAGATTGAAGAAAAAGTGATGTATTCCATTCTTCAAAAACGTCCGAAACGCGCCGATATGTACTGGTTTATTCATGTGAATGTATTGAACGAACCGTATCGTAAAGAGTATAAAGTTACCGAGATTATTAAAGATGATTTATACCGTATCGACTTCTATTTAGGTTTCCGTGAAGCGACAAAAATCAACTTGATGTTTAAAGAAGTAATCAAAGACATGGTTCAAAATGGTGAAGTGGACATCACAAGTCGTTATGAATCTTTAAATAAAAACAACATTATTGGAGATTTCAAATTTGTATTGTCTGAGAAATTTTTGTCCAATGACAGTGACATTACTTTCTTTGAAAACATCGTAATGAATTCTTATTTCGTTTTGAAAAAATATTCCCTTTCCGAAGAAAAAGGATTTGGTTTGGATTCGAGTTCAGTGAAAGTCGAACAATTCCCGATGGTATTGCATGCGCCAGAACGCATCGAGATGCGCCGATTGGACCATCAAAATTGTGAATTAGAAAAAAATTAAAAATAAGGAAAAGCAGTTCGATTTGAACTGCTTTTTTTATCCAAATAATTCGCTTCGAAGTATTTTAAAATTCCTGTTTATCAAAATGAAAAAATGCCCTACATTTGCGGGCTTACTTTTTTTACAATGAGATTACACCGTAATTTAGTTTTTACTACGATAGATGCCCTTCATGCCATTTTCAATGAAGGCGAATATGCCGACAAAGTGGTTGCCCGTTCACTTAAAAAAGACAAACGCTGGGGAAGTCACGATCGAAAATTTGTAGCAGAAACCATTTACGACCTGGTTCGTTGGAAACGATTGTATGCAGAAATTGCGGAAGTAAAAGCTCCATTTGATCGGGATAAACTATGGCGAATGTTTGCCGTTTGGGCCGTATTACGTGGTTATCCTCTACCCGATTGGAAATATTTTGAAGATACCCCACAACGAAAAATCAAAGGTCGTTTTGACGAATTATCCAAAGTGCGTAAACTGCGCGAGTCCATTCCGGATTGGATGGACGAAATTGGAGTTCAAGAATTGGGTGAAGAAATTTGGACCAAAGAGATTGCAGCTCAAAACCGAATGGCTGATGTGGTGCTTCGCGTCAACACTTTAAAAACTACGCGTGAGAAAGTAAGAGCCCGTTTAATGGACTTGAACATTGTCACCGAACCCATACCCAATTTACCTGACGGGTTGATTTTACCTGAACGTGCCAATGTATTCTTAACCGATGTCTTTAAAGACGGTTGGTTTGAAGTACAAGATGGTTCATCCCAGTTGGTTGCTCCTTTATTGGATGTTAAACCCGGAATGAAAGTGGTAGATGCTTGCGCAGGTGCGGGAGGAAAAACCTTGCATTTGGCTTCATTAATGGAAAACAAAGGGCAAATCATTGCCATGGATTTGTACGAAAGCAAATTAAAAGAATCCAAATTACGTGCCCGTAGAAATGGCGCTCACAATATTGATTACCGCGTGATTGACTCCACAAAAGTCATCAAAAAACTTCATGAAAAAGCAGACCGTGTCTTGATTGACGCGCCTTGTAGTGGATTGGGCGTATTAAAACGCAATCCCGATTCAAAATGGAAATTGCAACCCGAATTTTTGGACAGCATCCGAAAAGTACAAGCTGAAGTTTTGGAAAACTATTCCAAAATGGTCAAGCCAGGCGGCAAATTAGTCTATGCTACTTGTTCTATCTTACCATCTGAAAATCAGGAACAAATTAAGCATTTTTTAAGCACTGAAACTGGGAAATCCTTTACCTTTGTCAAGGATGTAAAAGTCCTTGCCCACGAATCTGGATTCGACGGCTTCTACATGGCCTTATTAGAACGAAAATAAACTTAACGAATGAATAAAATTTTTACAGTATTGGCAACCTTTGCCATCGGGATTTTGTCGGCTCAAAACGGAGCCCCAGCAAATCCATATTACAACGGATTCAACTGGACATTAACCGGAATGAGTCTCAAAGATGCTTTAGCTACTAAAATTACAACTACACATACCAATGAATTAACTTACACCCCGGGTGTTTGGAACGCAATTAAAGCAGTAGATTTAGATCCAACAAATACAGCCAATGTATTATTGGTATATGGTTGGGAATCTGGAAGTGATGCCGACGTAACCAATGACCGCACCCGTGATAAAAATGCCAATAGTGGAAACAATGGCGACTGGAATCGCGAACATATTTATGCACAATCATTAGGAACACCCGATTTAGGTCAAATCGGACCCGGAGCCGATGCACACATGCTTCGTGCTTGTGATGTACAACGTAATGCTTCACGCGGAAATCGTTTGTATGCTACTGGTTCTGGCGCAGCATCATATACAATTGGAGCTAACAATTGGTATCCTGGCGACGAATGGAAAGGTGATATTGCTCGAATTTTAATGTATATGTACTTACGTTATGGTTCACAGTGTTTGCCTACAGCTGTTGTGGTGGGTTCTCCTGTCGCATCGGACAGCAATATGATTGACTTACTATTGCAATGGAACGCCGATGATCCGGTTACTCAAAACGAGGATAACCGAAACACTTACATGAACAATACGAGTAATACGTATGCACAAGGCAATCGTAATCCTTTCATTGATAATCCGTATTTAGCGACACGTATTTGGGGCGGACCTGTGGCACAGAACCGTTGGCCGAATATATTTTTGGCCAATGATCATTTTGATACAACTGATGTGGGTATTTTCCCAAATCCATCCAACAATCATGCGGTGTATGTACAAACGAATACAAGTATTGATCGCATTGCTGTGTATAATTTAAATGGACAAGAAGTGATGCACTTCGAACACCCTACTTTTGCCAATGAACAATTACAAATTGAAAATATACCGAGTGGTTTCTATTTCTTTAAATTAGAATCTGGTATGGAATCGGTTACCCAAAAAGTAATCGTCAACTAAAAAAAAGCCTCTGATAGTTCAGAGGCTTTTTTTTATTCTTCTTCTAACGTATGGGATTTGGAATAGGTGCGCCATTTCTCCACACATTCCACTAAATCATTCGGGATTTCTGAGTCAAATCGCATCATTTCTCCCGTTACAGGATGTACAAACCCTAATGTCTTGGCATGAAGCGCCTGACGCGGTAATACTTTAAAACAGTTCTCCACAAATTGCTTGTACTTGGTAAAGGTTGTTCCTTTAAGTATGGCATTACCTCCGTAACGTTCATCATTGAATAATGTATGTCCGATGTGCTTCATGTGCACACGGATTTGGTGCGTGCGACCCGTTTCTAATTTACAAGAAACCAAGGTCACATAGCCCAATCGTTCCAAAACTTTATAATGGGTAACCGCATGTTTTCCAATTTCAGGATCCTCAAAAACGGCCATTTGCATGCGATCGCGAACATGTCGGGCAATATTACCTTCAATCGTTCCTGCATCATCTTCAACATTTCCCCAAACCAAAGCCACATATTCACGCTCAGATGTTTTTTCTTCAAATTGCTTGGCCAGATGGGTCATCGCATGTTCGGTTTTGGCAACTACTAACAAACCTGAAGTATCTTTATCAATGCGATGAACCAAACCCGGACGTTCTGAACTATTTAATGGCAAACGGTTGCCATAATGATACGCTAAAGCATTGACCAACGTTCCTGTGTAGTTTCCATGCCCCGGATGCACCACCAATCCTGGTGGTTTGTTAATGACCACCAAAGCTTCATCTTCATATACAATATCCAAAGGAATGTCTTCGGGGATAATTTTATGTTCGAACGGTGGATGGGTCAACACGATACGAATAATATCGCCCGGTTTGACTTTGTAATTTGACTTTACTCCCACTTCATTGACCAACACATTACCGCTGTCAGCCGCATTTTGCAATTTATTTCGTGAAATATTGGGGATTTGCAATTGCAAGTACTTGTCAATTCGCATCAAACCCTGCCCTTTGGGCACTTCAAATCGAAAATGCTCAAAAAGTTCGTCCTCGGGTTCTAACCATGGGGTATTAGAATCCATCCGTTAAACTATCTTGGGGTTCGGTATCCGGAATAGAATCCGTTTCTGTTTCTTCAAAAACCACTTTTCCATCACCTAAAACGAGATCAATTTTGGAGGACTTCAATACTTTGGTGCCCGGTTTTATTTTTTTCCCATTCATCCACATCTCCAAGACCATGTCTTTTCCGATGTAGGGTTTATAGGTAATCTCACCTTCTTGTAAACCGACGGCTTTTAGAGTTGGAACCGCCTGACGATAGGTTTTTTCAACCAAATCAGGAACAGCAACCATCGTATAGGTTGACGCATTGATTTTCACATAAATGGTTCGTCCCCCTTTTACCTTACTACCTGCAGTAGGTTCTTGTTGAACGATGGTTAACTTCGGAAAATCAGCAATATAATCGACCGTATCAATAATTTCATATTCCAAATCCAATTCGTCTAATTTCTCCTCGGCTTGTTCGGGAGTCATTTTACTGAGATTAGGAACGGTAATTTCCTCTCCGTGATTGGTCACAAAGGTTATCCAATGAAAAAACAAAAAACCCAACACGGCTACAATTAACAAGGCCGCCGCTGCTTGGGCAAAAAAGACTTTACTGGTCAAATAATTCCGTAAACTCATACGATTCAATTTCTCGCAAAGATAGGATTTTAGTTGCAACAATTATGTTATTTTTGCGAGGTACAATTAAAAAATATCCCCGATGAACGTTGCAGTTGTAATGGGCGGATACTCCGATGAATCGGTAATTTCGCTTCGAAGTGGTCAGTTAATTTTAAACCAATTAGACCGTTCAAAATACAAGCCGTATGAAGTACATATTCTCAAAGAAGGATGGTCTGTTCTCATCGATGGGGAAAAAATCGCAGTAGACAAAAGTGATTTTTCATTTCAATTCGAAGGAAAAAAAATCAAATTTGATGTGGCTGTAAATACCGTTCACGGCACACCGGGAGAAGACGGCCATTTGCAAGCGTATTGGGAGTTAATTGATGTACCGTATACGGGTTGTAATTTTTACCAATCGGCACTCACTTTCAATAAAAGAGATACGTTATCGGTACTTTCGAAATTTGATATACCAAAGGCCAAATCGGTGTATTTACGATACGGCGACCCCATTCATGCGGAAGCATTGGTGGCGGAATTAGGTTTGCCTTTTTTCGTAAAACCGAATCAGTCGGGAAGTTCGCTGGGCGTTTCCATGGTTCAGTCAATCGACGAATTGGATAAAGCTCTTGCCTTTGCCTTTGCAGAAGATCATGATATTTTAATTGAATCGTATCTAAAAGGAACTGAAGTCTCCGTGGGTGTTTTGCGCTATCGCGGAGAAGTAATGGTTTTGGGGATAACCGAAATTGTTTCTCAAAATGCTTTTTTTGATTACGAAGCCAAATACCAAGGTAAATCCGAAGAAATAACACCTGCCCGATTGGATGCCGCCACTGAAGCTTTAGTAAAAACCACTGCTAAAAAGGCTTATGAGGCTTTGGGAATGACGGGCTTTTCGAGAACCGATTTTATCATCATGGATGGAATTCCGCATTTTATAGAGATGAATACCAATCCAGGGTTATCCCCACAAAGTATTTTTCCGCAACAAGCGGCTCATGCACAAATTGCTTTCAGTGATTTATTGGACAATGAAATTCGATTAGCTTTAGGAAGAAAAACAATCTGGGCTAAATTATGATTGTCATCTTAGGCACAAAAACGCACTTGCGTCATGCGGCAACGTTTCAAGGAAATTGCCCCCATTGTCATTTGAACCAAGTGGATTTCGAACTCCAATTGTATTGCGATTATACACATTTGACGTTTATTCCGCTATTTCCCGTTAAGCGTCACGGGGAAATTCATTGTACCCACTGCAATGCTTATATTGAATATGCTGATTTACCCCAATTGAGCAAATCAAAAGTAGATGCTATTGCCCATCAAAAAAGATTATTCCCTGTTTGGACTTTTACAGGCTCGGCAGTTCTACTAGTAGTGATTTGCTTATTTTTAAAAAATTGGTATGTAAAATCGCATACCGATTACCCGCTCGAGCAACTTCAAAAAGGCGATGTCGTTTTCTATGAAACGGAAAATGGTTATTATTCGACATTTAAAATTTTGGAACGAAAAGGAACCACATTTCAAGTGTTGGTCAATGAATATGTCCAAGACACCTATTTCGATTTAGAGGATTTGGATGTACCTTCTAACTACAGTAAACAAAAGGAATCGTTGACATTGGAAGACTTAAATGCGATGGAAGAAAATGGACGTATTGAAGGGATTGAAAAATCGAATTTGAATTCATATTAAATCGCTAACTTTACATTACTTATTCCAACAATTATGAAACGAGCAATTTTTCCAGGTTCATTTGACCCCATAACGTTAGGACACTTTGATATCATTCAGCGAGGAGCTTCCTTGTTTGATGAAATCATTGTTGCCATTGGGGTGAATGCCGAAAAAAAATACATGTTCTCATTGGAAGAACGCAAACGTTTCATTGAAGAAGCTTTTCGGGACGAACCCAAAGTGAGAGTGATCACGTATGAAGGGTTAACTATTGATTTGTGTAAAAAAGAAAAAGCAGATTTTATTCTCAGAGGTTTACGAAATCCCGCTGATTTTGAGTTTGAAAAAGCGATTGCCCATACCAACCGTAAATTGTCCCAAATTGAAACCGTCTTTTTATTGACTGCTTCGCGAACCTCTTATATTTCTTCCAGTATTGTTCGGGATGTATTGCGAAATGGTGGAGATTACACCGTTTTAGTGCCGGATTCTGTTCGGGTGAAAAAATAATTAAATCAAACTATTTTCTTCTTCAAAAAGTAATTTGATATTTTCATACGAATTACCCAGTGCATCGCGAACTTCTTCAGGAGATAACCAGGCTACTTTTTCAATGCCTTCATTCGCTTGAGGTGTTGGTGTCCCTTGAAAATTGGTTTTCATTTCGAACCAATGGGTAATTTTCAATCGGTATTTGCCACCACGTTTGAAGATATGATACGTTTTTTGAAGTTTACGGGTAATTTTTAATTGATTGACACCTGTTTCTTCTTCCACTTCACGTAAAGCGGTATCCTCTATGTCTTCATTTTTTTCAATGCCGCCTTTGGGTAAATCCCATTTTCCATTGCGATAGATAAAAAGAACCTTGCCTTCTGCATTGTAAACTAAACCACCGCCGGCCTTTTTCACAGGAATTTTCTCTTTTACCTTTTTTAAAATTTCTTTTTCATCCGGATAGTACAAATAGGCTTTCTTAATCTTGTTATTGAACATCTTTACAATAAGCTGCTCGATGTCAACGCTTTCCAACAAAAACAACTGAAAGTCGGTTTCCTTGGCGACCTCGTTTGTCAAAAAAAGTGGCTTATCGTTTACAAAAACTTTATACATTTGTACTATGATTTTTAATACTGCAACTGCCGAGAAAACTGCCGAATTGCTCTTACAAATAAACGCAATTAAATTAAATCCGTCAAATCCTTTTTTATGGGCTTCCGGATGGCACTCCCCTATTTATTGTGACAACCGCCTAACCCTTTCATTTCCAGCGATTCGAAATTTCATTCGCGATGAATTTGCCAAAAATATTGAAGAAAAATACGGCAAACCCGATGTTATTGCTGGTGTAGCCACTGGTGCAATTGGTATCGGAATTTTAGTGGCTGAAGAAATGGGACTTCCGTTTGTCTATGTTCGACCCGAACCCAAAAAACACGGACGTAAAAATCAGGTGGAAGGTTTCCTTCAAAAAGGGCAAAATGTGGTTGTCGTTGAAGATTTAATCAGCACGGGAAATAGTAGTTTACTTGCGGTTGAAGCCCTTCGTGAAGCAGGCGCCAATGTAAAAGGTATGGCCGCCATATTTTCCTATGGTTTTGAAATTGCCAAAGCGAATTTTGAAAACGCGAATGTGAATTTAAATACCTTAAGTGATTACGAACATTTACTTCCTTTAGCGGTAGAAAAACAATACATCAACGAAAACGAATTAAGCACATTAAAAGACTGGCGTATGCATCCAGACACTTGGAATGTCGCTGTAAAATAATATAATATGCAATTAGAAAGTCCGAAAGTCTCCGTATCCAAGTCAGCTGAATATCTATTCAACGCATTAACAGATGTCAAAAATTTTGAAAAATTAATGCCTGAAAACATTGCAAAGTTTGAAGTTACGGATGAAAACACCTTTTTATTTGGTTTAAGTGGGATGCCCGAAATCAAATTACGCTTGAAAGAACAAACGCCACACAGCTACATCAAATTAGGTGCTGCCAGTGATAAAGTTCCTTTTACGCTCATCGCCAATATTGAAAATACAGGACCCGAAAGTGCAAATGTACAATTGCAATTTGAAGGCGAATTCAATGCCATGATGGCGATGATGGTTAAAGGCCCGATCACCAAATTTCTCGAAACCCTTTCATCCAATATGGGCAAATTATAAAATAAAAAAATCCCGATTATCATCGGGATTTTTTTTTACACTTCGGCGATCTCATGAACCTGATCCTTTACCAATTGCTTTTGAATTTCTAAAGGTAATGGTTGATAGCCTCCCGTTTCTAATGTAAATCTAGCTCTTCCTTGGGATAAAGCGCGTATTTCTTTACCCAAATCATCCATAGCTTCATAAGGAACATGGGCATGTATTTTTGTGAAATGGCCTTCTGCATCCATTCCTTCAACGACACCTCGGTTTGTTTGTATCGCACTCATAAGTGATCCAGTTAAATTTTCTGGAGTATGAATTAAAATGTGATAATAAGGCTCTAAAAGCAAAGGATCGGCTTGATAAAAACAGGTTTTAAAGGCCATCATCCCTGCCGTTTTAAAGGCCAAATCATTACTATCTACACTGTGCATTTTTCCATCAAAAACAAGGACGCGTACATCCCGAACATAAGAGCCTGTTAATGGTCCCTCCTGCATTTTCTCCATAATTCCTTTTAGAATTGAAGCGTGAAATCGGGTGTCAATAGCACCGCCTACGATACAATTATAATACATCAATTTACCACCCCAAGGCAAATCAATCGATTCTGAACTTCGAATTGGATATCCTTTGGGCTCTTCGATTCCGTCATACCAAGGTTCGATTTTCATGGCAATTTCAGCAAACTGACCGGCACCTCCGGTTTGTTTTTTATGACGGTAAACAGTTTCAGCTGCTTTTCGAATCGTTTCACGGTAGGGAATTTTTGGAGCAACAAATTGCACGTGCAACTTAGCTGATTGTTCTAATTTCCAACGAATCACATATAAATGCAATTCACCTTGACAATGAATTAAGGTTTGTTTCAATTCGGGAGACACTTCAATTTTTATGGTAGGATCTTCTTCAATTAATTGATGTAACGCTTGAGATAACTTTTCTTCTTCTCCTTTAATTGTGCTTTCTACGGCTCGAGTTAAAACGGATTCAGGATAAGGAATTGGAGGTAATTCTACAGGAAATCCTTTCGCATGTAATGTATTGTGGGTATGGGTATTTTTAAGTTTTAATGTCGCACCAATATCACCTGCTACCATCTCATTAACTGAATTGCGTTTGTTAGCAACCATTTCGAAAATTTGATGAATACGTTCAACCTGACCTGTATTCTCATTGGTCAACTCGTCTCCAACTCGTATTTTTCCAGAAAGCACTTTGAAAAATGACAAATCCCCTACATGGGGTTCTGTCAGCGTTTTGTAGATGTAAATTGCAGTTGGTTCGTTTTCATTACATGAAATCGCTTTTCCTTCAATGGTAATTTCGTTGGGCATTTCATTTGCGGAAGGACAAACATGATCAATAAATTCCATTAATCGATTGACACCTCTATTTTTTAAACCCGACAAACAGAATACAGGAAATAATTCATGGTGAATTAACGCTTGATGCAAGCCTTCTTTCATTTCAACTTCTGTCAACGAACCCTGTTCAAAAAATCGTACCATCAAAGTTTCATCATAACCAGCAATGGCTTCTACTAATTCTTGATGCAACTGATTGGCTTTTTCTAAGTGAATATCAGGAATTTCTTCAACTGCAACCGTTCCATCAGTATCCGAATACCGGTACAATTTCATGTGCAATACATCAATTACGGCATCAAATGAAGCTCCCGAGTGAATAGGATATTGCACAATCACTACTTTTCGCCCAAAATGTTGAATGGCTTCTTGAACTGTAGCGTCAAAATCAGCCGATTCATGATCGATTTGATTCACTGCCAAAAGCATCGGTAATTTGTAGTTATCGGTATATTCCCATATAATATCCGTTCCGACTTCCACCCCGGTTACCGCATTCAATAGCATTACACCACAATCGGCAACACGCATGGCGCCAATAATTTCACCTGAAAAATCATCACTACCTGGAGTATCTAAAACATTGATTTTAAAGCCTTCCCATTGTGTAGCAATTAATTTCGAAAAAAAGGATTTTCCCTTTTCTTGTTCTAAATCGGTATAGTCTGCTAAGGTGTTTTTTTCTTCGATAGTTCCTCTTCTACTTAGAAATCCGGCATTATAAGCCATTGCTTCAGCTAATGTAGTTTTACCACTACCGGTATGGCCCACTAAAACAATATTTTTTATGTGTTGAATATCAAAATTTGCCATTGTACTTCGAATTTAAAGTTTATCCCTTCAAAGTTCCGAAGCTAATAGGAAATGAATCATGACATTCGTCATACATCTAATACAATAAGCGAATTTCTTTAACCCCAAAATGTTGAATTGTATCATCTTCCTGCATGACGTGCAAACGTCCGTTTGTATCGACATCTTGAATAATCCCCATAAATCGGGTCCCATCAGGTAATTCAAAAGGCATGGGAATTCCTTTTTTGAAAAGATGCGCTTTATAAAAATCCCATAAAACATCCGTTCTTCCTTCAACAATCAAGGTGGTATATTCAATCAACTGGTTTACAATTTCATGACAAAGTGAATCAGGATCAAACTCCTGACCTGACACGTTCAAAAGTGAGGTTGCCTGTGGCAGATGATCAAATTTTTGCTGATTCACATTGAGTCCGACACCAATCACAGCCTCAATTTCTGTGTCCGACTTGAATAAATTCTCTATTAAAATACCGGCGACCTTCTTTTGGGCTGACAGAATGTCGTTGGGCCATTTGATGCTTAACTTAGGAATTTTATGGGCTTCCAAAACGGTAAAAACGCTGCACGCTATGGCAATATTTAAGTGAAAAATAGATGCTGGCGATTGGATAATATTTTTAACCAAAATACTCATTATCAAATTTTTACCTGATTCTGTTTCCCATGTTGCACCCATTTGACCACGCCCGTTGGTTTGCATTTGTGCAGTGACTGTAGTGAAATTTTCAAGCCGATTTTGCCGTGAAATTTCTTTTAAATAATCATTGGTCGAACCTATGGCATCGAGTTTGATAAATTGCATGGGATAACGGATAAAAAAATGAAATTTAAACTTCTGTTAAGCCTCAAAAATAATGACAAAAAATAATACCTTTGCAAAATTAGACGCTATTTTAAATGACGAAAAAAGAAGTTAGTACCGATGTCCTCTTAGCAGGCATCATTAAAGGAATTGAAGAAGTTAAAGGAAATGAACTTGATATTCTGGATTTAAGAGAAATAGATACGGCTGTGTGTGATTATTTTGTGATTTGCACCGGTACTTCCAATACACAAGTAAATGCTATTGTGAACTCTGTTCAGAAAGTAGTCTCCAAAGAATTTAAAGAAAAACCTTGGCATGTTGAAGGAACTGACAACGGAGAATGGGTATTGATGGATTATGTGAGTATTGTTGTCCATGTATTCCAAAAAGAACCCCGAGACTATTACAATATTGAAGGATTATGGGGTGATGCCAAAATTACCCGAATAGAAACCAATTACTAAAAAAGCACGCTACATATTATGTCAGAAGATAAAAAACCGAATAACGGGATGCGTTTCAGCCCATGGTGGGTAACAGGAGCGGTTCTTTTCTTGCTTATTGCACTCAACATTATGGGTGGAACAGCCTTAGAAGATCCAACTTCGATAAGCGTATCTCAATTTGATGCCTTATTAAACAAAGGAGAAATTCAAAAAGTGGTAGTGTATAACAAGTCAAAAGCCGAAGCGTATTTGACTGAAAAAGCACAAAATAGCAAACAACATGAAAAAGTTGTCAAAGATGTTTTTGGATCCAAAAACAAAGGACCCCATTATGTTTTTGACATTGGAAATGACGAACTTTTTGAAAAAGAATTAGCTGATGCCGTAGCACATAAAAAATTAGTGAATTACCAATTTGAACAACGCAGTGATTGGTCAAGCTTTTTAGTCAATTTATTGCCTTTCATTTTACTGATTGGAGTTTGGTTGTACTTTATGCGTCGCATGTCTGGCGGCGGTGCCGGCGGTGGCGGTGGTCAGATTTTTAATATTGGAAAATCCCGCGCCCGTTTATTTGACGAGAAAAATGATGTAAAAGTAACCTTTAAAGATGTTGCCGGACTAGAAGGCGCAAAAGAAGAAGTGCAAGAAATTGTAGAATTCTTGAAAAATCCCGAAAAATATACTTCTTTAGGAGGAAAAATCCCAAAAGGTGCTTTATTGGTCGGACCTCCAGGAACCGGTAAAACCTTATTAGCGAAAGCGGTAGCTGGTGAAGCACAAGTTCCCTTCTTCTCTTTATCAGGATCTGATTTTGTGGAAATGTTTGTGGGTGTTGGAGCGTCTCGCGTTCGCGACTTATTCAAACAAGCAAAAGACAAATCTCCAGCTATTATTTTCATTGATGAAATTGATGCTGTGGGTCGAGCTCGTGGTAAAAATAATTTTTCAGGATCCAACGACGAACGGGAAAATACCCTCAACCAACTATTGACAGAAATGGATGGTTTTGGCACGAATACCCATGTCATTGTACTTGCGGCGACCAACCGTGCCGATATTTTGGACAAAGCCTTAATGCGTGCAGGTCGTTTCGACCGCCAAATTTATGTGGACTTACCGGACATTCGCGAACGTAAAGAAATTTTTGAAGTGCATTTGGGTCCGTTGAAAAAAGCCGAAGGTTTGGATACTGAATTTTTAGCTAAACAAACACCTGGATTCTCAGGGGCTGATATTGCTAATGTTTGTAATGAAGCGGCTTTAATTGCGGCTCGTAACAACAAAACATCAGTCGACAAACAAGACTTCTTGGATGCGGTGGATCGTATTGTAGGCGGATTAGAAAAGAAAAATAAAATTGTTACTGCTGAAGAAAAACGAGCAATTGCCGTTCACGAAGCCGGTCATGCTACGGTGAGTTGGATGCTTGAACACGCGGCTCCATTGATTAAAGTAACGATTGTACCACGAGGACAAAGTTTGGGTGCTGCTTGGTATTTACCCGAAGAACGCTTGATTGTTCGCCCCAACCAAATGCTGGATGAAATGTGTGCCACCATGGGCGGACGTGCGGCAGAGAAAGTCGTTTTTGATACGATTTCTACAGGCGCTTTATCCGATTTGGAAAAAGTAACCCGTCAAGCGAGAGCAATGGTGACCATTTACGGATTGAACGAGAAGATTGGAAATATCACCTATTACGACTCCAGTGGACAATCCGAGTACAATTTCAACAAACCCTATTCTGAAGAAACAGCTGTTTTAATTGATAAGGAAATTTCAGAATTGGTAGAAGGTCAATACCAACGAGCAATTCTATTACTTCAAGAAAACAAAGAAAAGCTATTGCAACTCGCTGATATTCTGATTGAAAAAGAAGTGATTTTCAAAGACGATTTGGAAACCATTTTCGGTAAACGTCCTTTCGAATCCAATCAAGATTCCGAAAGCGTTATCGCTGAATAAAATCTTATTAACAAAATTTTAAAAATCTTAATTCGAATCGTTTTTTGAATTAAGATTTTTTTATCTTTGAAATATTCCAACCTTTTTAAAGAATTATACCCAATATATGAGTCTTTTTAGAAAAATATTTGGTTCCGGCCACGATGATTCCGATGAGGAAAGCCAAAGTGAATATAATTCCCCAAAACCTTCTAACCTACCTGTAGATGAACAGTTCACCTTCAATTTCAAAAAAAATGGAGGAAAATTTATCTATTGTGAAAACTTAAACGAAGTCAAAGAACAATTTGAAAATATATTAGAAGAAAACGATTGGTTTGAAAAAGAAGTTTTGTGTTATGAATCCAAACTATTTCATCTACTTGATGAAAACCGACTTCCCTATCAATCGGTTACCCAACCCACTTTTTTGTTTGCCAGTTGTGAAAATTTAATCGCGGACGAAGGTTCCGTTTTGTTTTCTTCCAATCAAATTCGTCAAAATCGCGCCGAACAATTACCCGATAACATTGTAATATTAGCTACTACTAGCCAGATTTTAGAGTCTAAAAGCGATGGGTTGCGCATGATTAAAAAGAAATACGTCAAAGAATTCCCCACAAACATTACGACCATAAAATACTTTGAAAAAGCTAAAGAAGAAGATTTTTTAACCTACGGAAGTTGTTATAAGAATCTCTACCTACTTCTTTTAGAAGATTTGTAATAATGAATGAAACAGTAAAACGGGCCCTTTCGGGTACAGTTTATATCGTGCTTTTATTGGCCTCTATTCTGTATTCAACTGAAAGCTTTTTCCTTTTGTTTGGAATTTTCCTTCTGATTGCCATTTTTGAGTTTTCTAATTTAATTCAGGTCCGTAAAATCATCCCTTTGATTTCAGGATTACTGATATATGGCGGAATTACTTTGATCAGCCATTACCGCAAAGAAACTACTGCATTTTTGAGTTCGATAACACAAAAAGAAGTCGCAATTACTATAAACAGTACAACATTAGATTGGGTTTTATTAGTCGTGACACTCGTAGTTTCCATCAAATGCATCCTTTTTTTATTCTATGATTCCATTCAATCTGTGAGTACTTCCTCCAAGTACATCTACCTTTTGGGTTATATTATTTTACCTTTTATTTTTATAACTAAGATTTCGTTTGGGGTAAAAGAATACAATCCGAAAATTATCATCGGACTTTTTATTCTCATTTGGACCAACGATACCTTTGCATATATCGTTGGAAAATCTATCGGGAAACACAAATTATTGGAACGCATTTCTCCCAAAAAGACCATTGAAGGATTTTTAGGCGGTATTGTATTTGCGATTTTCGCCGGATTTTTAATTTCTAAATTCTTTATTCAAGCTTCACCAAAGTTCAGTCAAAAATCGATTATGATTTGGTGTAGTATCGCACTAATCGTGGGAGTTATGGGCACTATTGGGGATTTAATCGAATCCAAATTCAAGCGAATTGCTGGAGTGAAAGACAGCGGAAAAATAATGCCCGGTCACGGAGGTATTTTGGATCGCTTAGATAGTGTTATATTTGTAGCACCTTTTGTATTTTTGTTTTATCAAATTTTATATTATGTTTCATAAAGAAGGAGCTAAAATCATCCTGATTTCTACGTTTAGCTTTACAGTGTTATTGCTAGCATCCTCGCATTTTATCAGCAATTTTTGGATTTTAAAAACCGTTCAAATTCTACTGCTGTTTTTGCTTATTATGGTTTTGCAATTCTTCCGCAATCCCAAGCGCCATTTAGAAGTCAATGATTACCAAATTACGGCTCCTGTCGATGGAAAAGTAGTGGTAATTGAAGAAGTCTATGAAGCAGAATATTTTAAAGATAAGCGCTTACAAGTTTCTATATTTATGTCGCCCATCAATGTTCACGTTACACGGTATTGTACCAGTGGTAAAGTGAAATTTAGCAAATACCACCCTGGAAAATATTTAGTGGCTTGGGATCCTAAATCCAGTACAGAAAATGAACGTACAACGGTAGTGATTGAAAATCGCATTTTTGGCGAAATCTTATACCGTCAAATTGCGGGTGCACTTGCCAAACGCATTGTGAATTATGCCGAAGAAGGCATGGTGGTTCGACAAGGTGCAGATGCAGGTTTTATCAAATTTGGTTCGCGCGTTGACATTTATTTACCCTTAGGTACAGAAGTAAATGTCAAGTTAGGACAAAAAGCTATCGGTAACCAAACAATTATTGCAATTAAAAAATAATGGATAATCGAAGCATAGACGAACGTTTTGATGAGGCAGTTGATATTGCCAATACCATGTCACAGGCTGAGCTCCCTCAGGATGTGCAATTGCGTCTCTATGCCTTGTATAAACAATCTACCTTGGGAAGGGCCAACCATCGTTTTGTCTTTCCTCAAGATCTGCGGAATGCCTTTAAAATGAATGCTTGGATCCAAATCAATCATCTGACCCAAGACGAAGCCAAAGAACAATATATTGAAGCCATTTTAAGTCTCGCTAAAAAGAAATAATAGACCATGAAAAAGATAGAACTTGGAATAACACTGATTGCACTATTAGTACTGAGTTCGTGCAAACAAAAAAAATACAACGAAGTGGTTGAAGTACCGCTTCCCACCAAAGAACAAAAGGTTATTTTAGGAGATCCCGATGATGTAAAGGCTAACGAAGGTGCTTTTGAATTGATCAAACTACCTTTCAAATACGATGCTTTACAACCCAATATCGATGCGTTTACGCTTGAAATGCATTATTCCAAACACTATTTATCCCATACCAACAACCTCAATCAATTATTGGCTGGAACTGAATTGGAATCTTTGCCTATTGTTGATATTATAAAGAAAGCTGACCTATCCAATGAGGAACTACGCTTTAACTTAGGTGGCTATTACAACCATAGTTTGTATTTTGAAATTTTGACGCCCAAATCACAAGGTCAGCCCAAAGACACCTTGGCACAAGCCATTGATAAAGATTTTGGATCATTTGATGCTTTCAAAACACAATTTGAAGATTCGGCAAACAAACAATATGGTTCTGGTTGGACGTGGTTAATTGTCGATCGCGCTGGAAAACTTCAAATCACTTCTACCCCCAATCAAGACAATCCCTTAATGCCAAAAGCAGTGGTTCCAGGAACACCAATTTTAGGAATTGATGTATGGGAACACGCCTATTACTTGGAATACCAATACAAACGCAAAAAATATATCGATAACTTTTTCAATTGCGTGAATTGGGATAAAGTAGCTGAAAAGTATGAAGAAGTCTTATTAAAATAAACTTTATTTCATCGAAAGGTATTCAACTTTTACCGACAGCTATTTCGTGTTAAACGATTAAAAAAAAAATTCTACAGCTTAGTCCGTACTTTTAAAATATAGAAATCAGACTAAACGCAATAAACAACTTGACAATACATTATCTTTAAAGAAATTGTTTAGATGCGCACTGATTATTTACTACTAAAAAGTTCGCACTATGCTACAATTTTACTCAGCCTCCACCCGTATCGTCAACACCAAAAGAAGTGTAAGTGAATGTCTTGAAGTCGCACTTCAAGGTGTCACTGAATCCCCTTCTGTTCTGCTCTTTAATGCTTCCGTTGGGCATGATTTCAATGAAATGATTGAATATGCAAAATCACTGCAGCCTAATGCGCAAATCCTTGCCGCCTCTTGTTGTGGGGTAGTTGGTCGTGAAGGCGTTAGTGAATCTATGAAAGACATGGCTTTAATGGCCATTACCGGTGATGATTTTGCTATCGCAGGTAGTTCTCAAATCTTTGGATATAACTCTTATGAAGAGTGTCGCAAAATGGCGATTCAATTGAAAGAACAAAAAGAAGGAATCAACATGCTTTACTTTTTAGCTTCGGGAATTGATATTAATAATACGGAATGTATTCGAGCATTTGAAGAAATTCTTGGCGCAGAGGTTACCATCTTTGGGGCTACATCATCGGATAATATGAAAGGCTATGTGAGCTACCAATCTTTTGGAAATGAAGTAATGGAACACGGTGCTTTTGCCTTAGCCTTCTGTGACCCAACATTATCAATTGATACACAAGCTACCCATGGCTTTTTAGCAATCGGCGAACCCTTAACCGTAACCAAATCGCATGATAACATTATAGAAGAGTTAGATGGAAAACCCGCTTGGCCAACCTTTTTAGCCCGTTTGGGTCTACCAGAAACCGCAGAATGTGGCAATTCCATTCCTGTAGGTGCATTAGCTGAAGTTTTATCCAAAAGTGATGCAAAAGAATATGGTAACCGACATATCCTTCGGGTAGTTACTAAACACGAAGGTGATGCTATTTTTTATGCGACTTCTTGTCCGGTAGGCACACAGCTATGGTTGACTGTTCGAGATGAAGAGCGAATTTTTACCGAAATGGATCGAATGGTGAATGCAATGATAGAAAGAGCCCAAGGGAAAAAACCTATTGCTGTATTTCATGCGGATTGTTTGGCCCGCGGTCGTTACTTAACCAATCGAGTATTAAAAGAGGAACTGGTACATCAAATGCAAACGCCATTCTATTCCGATAATGTATGTCCTCCTTGGTTAGGAATGTATGGATTTGGCGAATTTGCCCGACTGAATGGAAAAAACACGTATCACAATTACACCACTGCATTATATGTAATCTACCGCTCCTAATTGCCCCAAAGTACCATGAACCACAAGAATCAACAACTTTTGCAAAGCGCTTATGACGAACTCCAACAACGAGTGACGCGCTTTTCTGCTGTGGAACAAAAACTAAAGGATACACAAGATCAATTGGATCATGAATTGAACTTGTATAAACGATTATCCCATTTCAACTCTACAGCTTTACAATTAAATAATGCCAATGCCATTAATCAATTAGCTGTAGAAACAATTGTTGATATTTTAGAAGTGGAAGCCGCTATCTTATGTGTTAAAGATTGTAGCACTGGTAGCAAATCAGTACATACAGAAGGAATTCCCAATGCTGACATTACAAAATTTGAATTTTACTCGATTACACAATTTGTAGACATCTTAGAAAATCCATCCAAAGTAAAGTTTGTAGATGAAACATTTTTTAGTCAGATCCCTGAATTAAAGGCTTATGCAAAAGGAGTCTTACTCATTTTGTCTGACGAAAAAGCGGCTATTGAAATCGGACTTTTAGGACTGATTAGTAAACAAAAAGCGCCGTTATTCAGAACTTTTTGCAGTAATCAAGAAACCATTTTTCAAATTTTTGGGCAACAATTTTTATCCCTTTCTAGCAGTCATATCCAAAGTACAAAAATTCAAAATCAATTGAATGAAATTAATATTTCTAAAATTGAATTAACCAAACTTTCCTTAATCGCACGCAATACCAACAATAATGTTGTAATTGCTAATGCGCATGGTGAAGTAGAATGGGTAAATGATTCCTTTATCAAAACTACAGGATATGAATTGGATGAAATCCGTGGAAAAAAACCCAAAGATTTTCTTAAAAGAGACGAGCAATCTGAAGAGGAACATGCACGGCTCATCAAAGCACTACAAGAAAAACAAAATGTAACCGTTGAACTTGTCAACTATACAAAATCAGGAGTCCCTTACTACAATCATATTGAAATCATTCCTGTTTTTGATAATGAAGGAAATCATATCAATTTCATTTCGGTTCAGAAAGACGTAACCCATGAAGTCAAAGCCCGCAATGAAATTTTAAAAATCAATAAACGATTTGAAACTATTGCCGAAAAATCACAAATTGGGATTTGGGAATGGGAAACATCAACCCAACAAACTATTTGGAATTCAATTCTAGAAGATCAATTGGGTATTACTCGAAAAATTTTACCTGAAGATTTCTATACTTATTGGAAAAGTTGCTTGCATCAAGAAGATAAAAATGGTGTTTTTGAAAAATTGCATGAGTTTATCAATTCCAATGAAACGTTGCTGGAATATGAATACCGAATCATTCGTAAAAACGACTTTAAAATTCGATTCATCAATTCCTTAGTAATAGCTGAACGCAATGCAAAAGGAGAAATTATTAAATTGATAGGAAGTAATTTAGATATTACTGAAAAACATGAAGCTGAAGTAAAAGTAGAGCAATTAAAACAATACTATGAAAGCCTATTCCATCATTCGCCTTCTCAAAAAATTGTATTAGATAATCAATTGAATATTTCCTTTATCAACAATTCGTTTTTAAAACAACAACCCGAATGGGAAGATTTCATTGGAAAAAATTTGTTAGACTTAACCCAACAATCGATGGGACGTCAACAAATGAAAAACCTGAGACGCTTGGTTCAAAAAGTCTCGGATGCCATCGATTTTAAAAAACTGATCCATTTCAGTGATACACTCATAACACCTTTAAACAAACAAATGTATCGATTAGTCAATGTATTCCCCTATTACATTGGTTCTGAATTACAGTACGTTATCATCAATGGTGTAGATATTACGGAATTGAAAAAAACACAAAAAACCATCGTAGGCAAAAATCAAGAATTACAAAAACTCAACAATGAATTGGACAATTTTGTATACCGTGTTTCCCATGATTTACGTGGGCCGCTTCTTTCCATTAAAGGTTTGGTAAATTTGATTTTAAGTGTAGAAGAACTGGATGACAACTTGCTTGAATATATCCATTTAATTGACACTAGTACCACACGTTTGGATGGAACTATTCAAGAAATATTAGAATTTTCTAGAAATGCTCGATTAGAAATTCACCGAGAAACGTTCAATGTTCGTGAAATGGTTCAAAGTATATTCGATGATTTACGTTTTGCTTCTGAAGATCAAATGACTATGACCTATGAAAGTTCATGCGGTGATTTTATAATCTCTGATAAATACCGTTTATCTACACTCTTAAAAAATATCATTGGAAATGCTGTGAAATATAGAAAAATTGGGCAAAATGACTCTTTTGTCCAATTCAAATTGGCTGAAACAGATCAAAAATACATCATCACCGTTGAGGACAATGGTGAAGGCATTGCCGAAGAAAATATTGGAAAAATTTTCAAAATGTTTTATCGAGGTTCCAATACCGGAATTGGCACAGGATTAGGACTTTACATCTGTAAAGAAATAGTCGAAAAATTAGGCGGAAGCCTAGAAGTAGTATCCGAATTTGGAAAAGGTTCAAAATTTATGATTACACTTTCCAAAAAATAACTAACTTTATAAGAAAAAACCTATGTTTTGTATTTTGATAGATGATGACGCGATTTTTAACTACATTCATGAAAAGACGATTCGTACACTTTGTCCTGAATGTATCGTAAAATCGTTCTTGTCCAGTCGACAAGCTTTGGAATTTGTCGTTCAAAATGCTATCGAAAACCCCAATCAAAAAGCTTGGATGTTTTTAGATATCAACATGCCCGAATTCAATGGCTTCGAATTTTTAGATAAACTACAAAATAGAGCTCCCGACTACATGGATAATAATAATATATTCATATTGACTTCTTCTTTAAACGAAAAAGATAAGAAGAAAGCCACTTTATATCCTGCCCTTAAAGGCTATTTAGAAAAACCGTTAAATCGTGAACAATTGGCTGAAATTTTAAATAAATAGCCCAAATCCTTTTTTGAAAAGCTAGTATATTTGAAAAAAAATATACCATGCAAAAAGTATACATGAGTTGGGCTATTGTCCTTCTATCATTAACAGCGTTTTCTCAAGAAACACATCTAAAGAACATAACCAAATTAACCTTTGGGGGCGATAATGCAGAAGCGTATTTCAGTCCGAACGGCTCTATGCTTACCCTCCAAGTCACCAATAAAGAACTCGGCGCTATTTGTGACCAGATTTATACCTTAAATCTAAACGAAAAAACCTATTCGCCCCAAAGTTTGAAGCGGATTTCCAATGGTAAAGGACGCACCACTTGCTCTTATTTTATGCCCGATGGTCAACATATCATTTTTGCCTCTACACATGGATCACAAAATGAATGTCCTCCCCCACCCAAACCGCGTGATGGAAAATACCTTTGGGCTATTTATCCCGAATTTGATTTGTATATCGCCGACTTAAACGGAAATATCGTCAAACAATTAACGAATTCACCCGGTTATGATGCTGAGGCGGTAGTGTCTCCCGATGGTAAGAAAATTGCCTTCACGTCTACCCGCTCAGGCGACCTAGAATTGTGGACCATGGATATTGATGGATCCAATTTAAAACAGGTAACTTTTGGCTTAGGCTATGATGGTGGCAGCTTTTTCTCACACGATAGCAAAAAATTAGTTTTTAGAGCTTCTCGCCCTAAAACGGAAGAAGCAATAGCCGAGTATAAATCATTACTGCAAGAAAATGTAGTGGCTCCCACCGAAATGGAAATCTATACCTGCAATGTAGATGGCTCCGATTTAAAACAAATCACCCACTTGGGTAAAGCCAATTGGGCTCCGTTTTTTCATCCTTCCGATCAAAAAATTATCTTTTCCTCCAATCATCATGCTACGCGGGGTTATGATTTTCAATTATACATGATTGATGTGAATGGTGCTCACCTGAAACAAATCACGTTTGAAAGTGAATTCAACGCCTTCCCCATGTTTTCACCCGATGGAAAAAAATTAGTTTTTTCCAGTAACCGCCAACAACAAGCCGCGCGGGAAACCAATGTGTTCATTGCCGATTGGGTGGATATTGACCCCGCAGAATACGTAGACGAAGTGGCTGCCAAAAAACACATCAGCTATTTGGCATCTGATGAATTGAAGGGCCGACTTGCCGGTTCAAAAGAAGAACAAAAAGCCGCAAAGTATTTAAATGATGAATTTAAGAAGTTGGGACTAAAATCCTATCAAGGGAAATCGTATTCCATTCCTTTTGAATACAAATACAAACTCAACCCAAAAGATTCGTTGAATCAACAGGAAGTATCTATAAAAGCAAATAATGTTGTCGCGTTTTTGGATAACAAAGCGGCTAAAACCATCGTAATCGGTGCGCATTATGATCATTTAGGCGTCAACGAACATGGGAATTCGACCAAAATGAATTCAAAAGGTGAAATCCACAATGGGGCAGATGATAATGCTTCGGGAGTTGCCGGCGTATTGGAATTAGCACGCATGCTTTCACAAAACAAATCCACCGAAAAAGCCAATTATATTTTTGCTTTATTTTCAGGAGAAGAAGACGGACTCATCGGTTCGAAAGCTTTGGCTGAAATTATCAAAACCCAATCGCCCAATACCGTTGCCATGATAAATATGGATATGATTGGTCGCTTAAACGACTCCAAAGATTTGGTGGTGGGTGGCACTGGAACCTGTCCCGAATTTCCAAAAATGATTGAACGCAACAAACCCGCCGGTTTCCATGTAACCCAGGATGAAAGTGGTACGGGTCCGACCGATCACACGTCGTTTTATCTAAAGGATATGGCCGTTTTAAACTTTTTTACCGGTACCCATAACGATTACCACAAACCTACCGATGATGAAGATAAAATCAATTATTATGGGGTTAAAAATGTCATCGAATATGTGGCGCGTTGTGTGCATGATCTTTCGAATTTAGAAAAAATCGAATTCACCAAAACCAAAGCCAATGCCGGCAAAACACGTCCGAAATATAAAGTAACCATGGGCATTATGCCGGATTATACCGAACATCCCGATGGTTTACACGTGGATGGTGTAACCGACAACCGTCCCGCTCAAAAAGCAGGTATTCAAGAAGGCGATGTGATCACCAAAATTGGAACTCTCGTCATCAAAGATGTTTACGGCTATATGGAAGCCTTAGCCAAAATCAATCCCGGTGATGAAGTTGAAGTGGTTTATACCCGAAATGGTGCTGCTCAAACGGTGAAAGTAAAATTTGAATAAAACAAAAAAGGAGCTGATTAGCTCCTTTTTTTATAGTATAAATATTCTATTCTTATTTCAAACCGGACAAACTGGCTTCTAGGGTTGCAATTTTAGCCAACGCATCGGCTTCTTTTTTGCGTTCCATTTCGATTACTTTCTCAGGCGCACCAGCTACAAACTTCTCATTGGATAATTTGGCTTGAACCGATTTCAAAAAGCCTTTGGTGTATTCCAACTCTGTCGCCAACTTTTCAATTTCAGCCGCTACATCAATATTTCCGGTAATTGGGATAAAATATTCGTTGGATTTCACGCGATACGATAAGGCGCCGTCTACTTTGTCATTAACATATTCAATAGCACCTACATTTCCTAATTTCGCCACAATAGCGTCAAAAACAGTAGAAGCCTTTTCTTTGTTGACTACCTTCAAATCGATACTGTCTTTAAACGGAATGTTTTTGTCTTTTCGAATGGTACGAATTCCTGAAATAACTTCTGTAGCAAAATCAAAGTCGGCTACCATTTTTGCATCATACGCAGCTGCCTTTGGCCACTGTGCAATAATCAACGCATCTTCAGCAGAGCGTTCTTTGATGTGTTGCCAAATCTCTTCAGTCAAAAACGGCATAAACGGATGCAACAATTTTAAATTGGCTTCCAAAATAGCAATGGCTTTGTCAAATGTAGTGCGATCTATCGGCTGTTGGTAACCCGGTTTAATCATTTCCAAGAACCAGGAACAGAAATCGTCCCAGAACAATTTATAAATGGCCATCAACGCATCGGAGATACGGTATTTATCAAAGTTGTCTTCAATTTCGACTAAGGTATGTTGCAATTTGGCTTCGTACCATTCAATCGCCACTTTTGAGGCTTCCGGTTGCGGAATATCCGCCACTTCCCATCCTTTGATGAGTCGGAACGCATTCCAAATTTTATTGGCAAACGCTTTCCCTTGTTGACACAACTCCTCATCAAAAAGAATATCATTTCCTGCCGAAGCACTCAACAACAATCCGACACGAACACCATCGGCTCCGAAACGTTCAATTAAATCCAAGGGATCGGGTGAATTCCCTAATGATTTTGACATTTTACGACCCAATTTATCGCGAACCAATCCGGTTAAATACACGTTGGTAAACGGTTTTGCCTCGGCATATTCATAGCCCGCAATGATCATACGTGCCACCCAGAAAAACAAAATATCGGGGCCTGTCACCAAGTCATTGGTTGGATAATAGTATTTATAATCTTCGTTATTAGGATCTAATATGCCGCCGAAAACGGCAATAGGCCATAACCACGAAGAGAACCACGTATCCAATGCATCATCGTCTTGACGTAAATCGGATGCCGTTAAATTCGCATCTCCAGTTTTAACTTTGGCCAATTCTAGCGCTTTTTCTGCCGTTTCTGCCACTACGAAATCTTCTTTTCCATCGCCGTAGTAGTACGCTGGAATCTGTTGGCCCCACCACAATTGACGCGATATATTCCAATCCCGGATGTTCTCTAACCAATGGCGGTAGGTATTGTTAAAACGACTAGGATATAATTTTACTTCTTCGGTTTCCAATACCGCTTTGATGGCCGGTTTTACCAACTCGTCCATGCGCAAAAACCATTGATCAGAAAGTCGGGGTTCGATTACCGCTTTGGTACGCTCTGAAGTTCCCACTTTATTGATGTGGTTTTCGGTTTTCACTAAGGCACCAATAGATTCCAACTCCACGGCAATTTCGTCACGAACGACAAAACGGTCTTTGCCGGCATAATGCAATCCGAAACTATTCAAACTCGCATCTTCGTTGAAGATATCGATGATTTCTAATTGATGGCGCTCGCCTAATTCTTTATCGTTAACATCGTGTGCGGGCGTGACTTTCAAGCAACCTGTTCCAAACTCAGGATCGACATAGTCGTCAAAAATGATTGGAATGACGCGGTTACAAATGGGCACAATGGCTTTTTTACCGCGCAAATGCTGGTAGCGTTCATCTTCGGGATGAATACAAATCGCGGTGTCGCCCAAAATGGTTTCCGGACGCGTAGTTGCGATGGTTACATACTCGTTAGAACCTTCTATTTGATAGCGCAAATGGTACAATTTCCCGTTGCGTTCTTCGTAGATTACTTCTTCGTCAGAAAGGGTTGTTTTGGCTTCGGGATCCCAATTCACCATGCGGTAACCGCGGTAAATCATTCCTTTGTTGTACAAATCCACAAACGAATGAATCACAGACGCCGACATGTCGGGATCCATGGTAAATTTTGTCCGACTCCAGTCGCAAGAACAGCCCAATTGCTTTAATTGTTCCAAGATGGTACCGCCGTATTTTTCGGTCCAATCCCAGGCATGTTTTAAGAACTCCTCACGAGACAAATCATTCTTATTAATTCCTTCACTCTTCAACTTTGCTACAACTTTAGCTTCCGTTGCAATAGAGGCGTGATCGGTACCGGGCACCCAACAGGCATTGAATCCTTTTAAACGCGCTCTGCGAATGAGTACATCTTGAATGGTATTGTTGAGCATATGACCCATGTGCAAAATTCCGGTGACGTTGGGTGGCGGAATTACGATGGTGTACGGCTTACGATGGTCCGGTTTGGAAGTGAAATAATCGTTCTTCATCCAATAGTTGTACCACTTTTGTTCGACGTCTTTGGCGTTGTACTGAGCTGGAATCATGAGTCAAGGGTTAATTATTTATATGAATTAAAAACAAAAGCGTCGCTATTAGCCCCGATAGAGCCGATATCCTCGAAGCGTAGCGGAGAGATAAAGGCGAAAGCGGGAGGATACTGGAAAAGAACACGGTAGATCTGCTCCAAAACATCCCAAAATTTTGGTACGCTTTTTGTTTCTGTGCCTGCAAAAGTACTGAAAATAGTACGTTACGAAAAATTTAAGATTTAAAATTTTGTACCCTAAATGAAAGTAGTAACTTTACACAAAATGCGAATTATGAAACGAATTTTACTTGCAGTTGTGCTTTTGCTTACAGGAATTGTAAGTGCGCAAACCGGACCAAAAATTGTGTTTAAAGACAAGGATAACACCGTTGATTATGGAACGGTGTCAAAAGATACCGACAGTGGCGAACGTGTTTTCGAATTTACAAATACGGGGGATCAACCACTCATCATTAAAAATGTGCAATCGACCTGTGGATGTACCGTACCGAGTAAGCCGGAACAACCGATTATGCCTGGAAAAACGGGGGAAATCAAAGTGAAATACAACATGAATCCCGGTCCCATTCGCAAAACCATCACCGTTGAAACCAATGCGGTGAATGTGGAAGGCGGTATGGTAGCCTTGAAAATTAAAGGAGAGGTAATTGTGAAAAACGAACCCAATCCGCTGGAAAAGAAAACGAATCTGTTGATGAACAAATCGTAATAGTGAGCCCGAATCTTCGGGCTTTTTTTATGGCAATAAATCTTTGAGTACCAAGGTGACCCGATACGGCTTGCCACTACGTTCAAGTTCCAAATCAATGGATTTCCCGTCTTGCATTTTGAAGAGGCTGTTGATTTGATCTAAGGTCATGTTTTGACATTCCTTCCCTTCTACTTTTAAAAGTCGGTCCCCACTTTTTATCCCTTGTTGCGCTGCAGGGGAATCTGTACGCACGCTCATCACGTAATAAATGGGCTTGAGTTCGAAATTCACTTTGATATTCGTACTCACCCGCTGGCCACTATTGTTAAATTGGTTTTGAGAATTAATCGATTTTTTTAAATCTTCATCGTATTCCTCGGCAATCCATTGCATGCCTTGGTGCTGGATTTCGATACCCGACATATTGTATTGAAATGGTGTGGCAAACAGACTGTTGGGTCGCATCAATACCCGTTGATTCGGGTAATCCCAAATCATGTGAAAACGTTTCAACACCTCATTCCCTATTGAACCGTTGCGCTTTTCAATGCCAAGAAGCAAGCGAACATAAGTAGAATCGGGAAATGAAACAATCGGACGTTTTACTTCAAAATCACCGATAGATACTGCTTGTAATCGACCTCGTTTTCCGTAAATATCACCACTCATTCCTTTACCCAAATAATCCACGATATGTTGCTCGGATAAACATTTAATATTGGGAAAAGTTTCTTGAAAAAACCAAGCTGCATCAGTGTTGCCGGTATCTAACAATTGAAAAGCCGACGCTTTTGTGTTTCCAAATTGCACCTGAATATTCATATAAGGCTTGTTCTGAATGAGGGATAATGGAATCGCTTGAAATTGTTCTTTGCGTCGCCGCAACTTTTGGATATCTTTTGCAATACTTATGGTTTGTTTGACATAATTGATGCGAATACTATAATTCTTAAAAAAATCATACCCTATTATCCCGTGAATAGGAACGCCAATTGACGTTGAAATATTGATTTCTTGGTCCAAAACCAAATAAATGGAATGATTCAAATCGACATAATCCCCTATACGCATTTCATTGTGTTTTGACCAAAAAGCATCAATAGCTTCTTTATTACCTATGCCTCTGATTTTGATTTTGGCCAACTCCTTAAACTCTAAATTTTCGGCATCTTCCAAACTGAAAAGCACGGTTCCATCAACTCCCGAATCCAATACAAAATTGAGTTTGACCCCATTCATTTCTACAGGAATAATAATTAAATTATTGATCCATTTGAAATCGAGGGTGGTCTTCTGACGTGTATTTTGTATCGTAAAACCTTGCTGTGCCAAAAGTAAGTTGGGCAGGAAGAAGAGAATGAAAAAATACTTCAGGCAGCGAATCATCTATTTTTTCTTTAAAATTACAAAATGAAGGACTATTTTATCCATGGAATAGTAAAATTAACGCTGAAAAATTTGCAAATTTGCAACGCTAAATAAAAGAAACCATGCCACACGTATCGCATAAAGGCAAATCCATGCCGGAATCACCTATTCGTAAATTAGTTCCTTACGCGGAAATTGCAAAGAAAAAAGGGGTAAAAGTATACCATTTAAATATTGGTCAACCCGATATCAAAACGCCTGATGTTGCGCTCAATGCAGTGAAAAACGCGGATATTCGTGTTTTGGAATACAGTCATTCGGCCGGATTTGAAAGTTACCGCACGAAATTATCGCAGTACTATAAAAACCACGGTTTACCCGTAGAATCGCAAGATATTATTATTACTACTGGAGGTTCGGAAGCGTTGCTGTTTGCTATTGGTAGTACCATGGATGCCGGTGATGAAATCATTATTCCCGAACCGTTTTATGCGAATTACAACGGATTTGCTACCGCTTCTGGAGTTACGGTTGTACCCGTAATTTCGACCTTGGAAGAAGGTTTTGCCCTTCCTCCTATTACTGCTTTTGAAAAATTGATTACGCCCAAAACAAAAGCCATCTTAATCTGTAATCCAGGAAACCCAACTGGTTATCTCTATTCCAAAGAAGAAATTCAACAATTGGCCGAAATCGTAAAAAAACACGATTTGTTCTTAATTGCTGATGAAGTATACCGCGAGTTCATTTATGATGAAGGTGTGCAGCATCATTCCGTTTTGAATGTAGCCGGAATCGAAGAGAATGCGATCATGATTGACTCGGTTTCCAAACGCTATAGCATGTGTGGCGCCCGTATCGGTTGTATCGTTTCAAAAAATAAGGAAGTAATGAGCACCGCGATGAAATTCGCCCAAGCGCGTCTGAGTCCGCCCACCTACGCACAAATCGCTAGTGAAGCCGCTTTGGAAACGCCCCAATCGTATTTTGATGAAGTGATCGAAGAATATAAAGAGCGTCGCGATATTTTAGTAGCTGGATTAGAAAAAATTGAGGGCGTAAAAGTAGCCACTCCAAAAGGTGCCTTTTATTGTATCGCCCAACTTCCTGTTGCCAATGCTGATGATTTTGCACAATGGTTATTGGAGTCTTTCGACCATAAGGGCGAAACCGTAATGGTGGCGCCTGCGGCCGGTTTCTACTCTACTCCTGGGGTCGGACTCAACGAAGTTCGCATCGCCTATGTCTTGAAAAAAGAAGATTTAAAACGTGCCATCGAAGTTTTGGAAGCCGCTTTAATCGCTTATAACGCAAAGTAAATTTGAATCTATAAAAGTTCAAACCTGCATCTTTCCGGTGCAGGTTTTTTTATTTTACCCCATTGCCTCATTACCTCATTGACACATCGACTCATTGACAAATAGTCTCATTAATTAGGGCGCTCCCCCTCGCACACTTTAATGCAAAAGAAAAAGTAATTGCACCTCGGGGTCGGGTCGTCCGTTACAATCTTGCCTCCGCTTCGCTCCGTCAAGGATTTCCACTTCCACCCCTAGCGCGAAAGGAATTATGATTTTTTAGAAGAAAGAAGAAAGAAGCAAGAAAAAAGAGTGGGTGCGAGTTCATGGCAACACCTTGTGAAACATCGTGAAAACCTTGTATTACCTTGTGCTCCAAAACCAATAATTTATAATTTAAAATATAAAATTTATAATAATAAAAAAAGCCGCCCTTTTACGAGCAGCTTCTATATCTAATCACTAATCACTAGTCACTAATCACTAATCACTAATCACTAGTCACTAACGTTTCAACGAGAAATGCGCCTTAAACTCTTTCCTCTCAGTTCCTTCAGTATACTCCACCTTAAACCAATAATCCGTTCCCGGCATCAAGTACCCATTATACGTTCCGTCCCAACCCGGTGAAGCCGGACTGATTTGCTTAATCAATTTACCCATACGGTCAAAGATGTAAATCTTTGCATCCACTTGGTTTTGTAAGCCCACTATATTCCACGTATCGTGAATACCGTCTCCATTCGGAGTGAAGTAATGCGGATAATCGATAATCGAAACACCACTAATCACTAAAGGATCACAGCTGTTGTCCATGCCTCCTTCGGTATCCCAAACCGTGATGGTGTGTTCACCTAGTGATACATTTTCAAAGACATTTAAGGTTTGTCTCGGACCGTCGTCTAAGCTGTACGCATACGTTCCATGACCGTCTACATTCACCGTGATGGTTTGTAAGTCGGAGAACGCATTGGTCACCACATAACCCACCGTACCTGCAGGTACCACAGCTTGACCCGATTGAATCACATCAAAACTCGCCGAAGCTTGGTTACATGGTAGCGTCGGATTCGTGCTGGTCATCACTACCGTGTAAGTGCGTGTAGCTCCACCCGTAGCCGCAGTGTCTACCAAATAGGTCGATCCCGTTCCAATGACAGTAGTCGGGTTGGATGCCTCATACCACTCGTAGGTAAACGTTCCTGGGATTAGGTTGCTCGCGGTCAACAACAACGGACGCACCACTTGATCCGTAAGGAAGTCCACACAAATCACATGGGAGTTATTCGCTGTTTCAATCACAGGCTCGGGTAACGGCGCAACGGTTGCATTAAAGGAAACCAAACGCGCACAACCCGTCAAGTTGTCCTCTACCCGAATCCAAATAGCATGGGTATACGCCATATAATTCACTAAATCGGCAATGGCATTGGTCTCATTCTCTGCATCCAATTGGGTGTTGTAGAAAGTTACCGTAAAGTCGGTTGCCGACTGTCCCGTTAAAATTGTTGTGACATACTGACTCAAATCCAAGTTGAATTGTCCATCATTGGTTCCGTCGGTATCGCACGTGTCGAATGGACCCGGTGCTGTAGCCAATGGTTTGGGATTCACCAAGATGTTGAATGTACCCACTACCGAGCGACAACCTGTAGTAGTATTGGTAGCAATCACCCACAATTGCTGTGGCGAACTGGTGTTTAAATAATTACTTGGATTCGGAATCAATACCGTATGTGCTGCATCTTCGTAGAAACTCAAGCTGTAGTTGCTCAGCGGAAGGGGATTCCCTGTAAGCAAATTGGCCTGACCCCAAGCGGTTAAATTAAACGCGGTGATATTATCGGTATCATCGTCACACTCTTGGTAATCGGCCACAGGCTGTACCAAAGTCGGCAACGGATTCACCGTTAAGGCTTGTTCAACCAGTATATAACAGTGTTCGTTGAACGAGTCAATGTTCAAGTTGCTCTCTACACGAATCCATACATTCTGATTCACGTTGGCCGCTGTTGGGGTAAGAATCTCATTGGTATTTGCCACCGCATCGTTATAACTCGGGTAATAATGCAAACTCACATTGGCTTGCCCGTTTAAGATATACCCCGCATTCACCGTCAAGTCAAAAATCTCATACCCATCGCCAGGGTTGGTATCGTCACACTTCGCTGCCAAAGCGGGTGGGTTGGTGCGCGGTGTAGGAACTGGCAATACACGTACGGTTAAAGTACGGTAGCTTTTACAACCTGTCGTATTATCCGTAGCCACCACGAAAATGGTCTGGTTAGCCGCTACTGTGTTGACAAACGCACTTGGGTTATTGATCGGTTGGGTATGCGCCGCATTCAAATAGAATGCAAGGGCATGCCCAGGAACCGTACCCACAAAGCTAACCAAATCAAAACTCGTAAACTGATTATTTGGTGTGGCATCATCATCACACAGCGCATACAGCGTAGGCGTGGTCAACACCAAAGAAGTGTTCACTTGTAAGTCAAACGAACCCACTGCAAAACAATGCGAGGATTTGTGCTCCACACGCACCCAAATGGTCGTCGTACCACAAGCGGTATAGTTGGTCGTATTCACAATCGGGTTGATACCCGCTGGTGAAGCTGACGCATCGGCCTGTGAAGTGTAATAGGTTACCGTATAGTTATTGGCTGCTGTGGTTTGTTGGGCCAAGACCGCAGGGGTTTGTGCCGCCAAGTTGAACGTTGTACAACCGTCTTGTGGGTTACTATCCACATCACAGTTGTTAATCGTCGGTAAGTTGGTTGGCGCTATCGGCGAAACATTCACTTGTAAGGTTACAGGAACTACCGTGTAACAACCAGTGGTAGGATCTTCGGCGCGCACCCAAATTATCTGTACAAACGGATCGTTATTGATAAACGGTTGGGTTAACGGAATTGCGTTAACGGGCGTTTGTGCATCTACTTGCGTAAGATGGTAGCTGATGGTATACAAAGCTGGGGTACCCATTAACAAGACAGGAGTTAACGTATTTAAATCAAACTGACCCACGCCGTCTTGGTTGTCATCACACACCACATACGGAGCCGTTGGTACGTGTGGTGCTGGCTTCGGATTCACAATCAAGTCCATGGTAGACACGACATAACATCCCGTCGTGGTATTGGTTAAACGAATACCAATAGTTTGGTTGTACGGCGCTCCGTTTTGATAGGCTGCCGGATTCGCAATCGCATTGGTATTGGCATTGGCATTGGCCAAGGTTGGATAAAACTTCACTTGAATACCCGTTTGTCCGTTTAATATAGTCGGTAATTGCGAATTCAAATTAAAGATTTCATAGCCCACTGGAGCCGTAGTCTCACACAATTCATATTGCGGGAAGTACCCTGCTGCAGGTAACAGCGGTAGTGGGTCAACGACCAAATTTACGGACACTACATCAAAACAGCCTGTAGTATTGTTCTGCACCCGAATCCACAATGTCGTCGAGGCCGAAGTATATGCATTCGTACCTGTTAAGGCATTTTGAGGAACCAAAGCATCGGCTTGTGAGGCATAATAGGTCACGGTATGCTGTGAAGCGGCTAAACTACCCAATACTTGTGGATTCACTACCGTATTCAAATTGAACACCGCAATACCATCCGTGTTATCGTCACATTTGTGGTAATCCGCTGGAGGTGTCGCTACTGGTTTTGGAACTACAACCAAACTCAAGGTTGTCAAAGTTGGACAAGCTGGAGCTGCAGGATCAAATACTCGGATATAAATCGTCTGTTGGTCGTAATCGTTGTTACAGAAAGGCACATTAGAAGGAATAGGATTGAATCCTGTTTGTGAGTCCGTTAAGGTCAAATGGAAGGTTACACTTACCGTTGAACTACTAGTCACTTCAGGAATCTTTGTATCCAAAATAAATGTACAAGCTACGCCGTCATTATTGTCATCACACTGAACATATGGTGTTGGTTGTGTCGCGATAGGCGCTTGGATTACTGTAATTGAACCCGATAAAGTTGCTGTACCACAAGCACCGCCTGTAGTTGTAATTGTATAATTATAAATACCAGGCACTGTTGGTACACCAGAAATCGTAGTTACTCCTCCACTGAATGAAGCAGTAACACCAGTTGGTAAACCGGTTACAGAAGTTCCAGTTGCCGTACCTCCATTCGTATAACGAATTACTGCTATCGATGAGAATGCACAAACGGATTGATTATCTGAACCGACAGGAGATGATAAAGTTATAGTAGCTAAAGGTCGAACAGTAATCGTTCCTGTTAATGAAGGTGAACCACAAGCTCCACCTGTAGTTGTCACCGTATAACTAAATGGAGAACCAACTGTTGTAGTGGGTGTACCTGAAATGGTAACCGCATTCCCTGTTACTGAGGCAGTAACACCAACAGGTAAGCCTGTAACAGTTGCACCTGTTGCTGTACCTCCAAAAGTATATACAATATTTGTAATTGCGCTATTTACACAAACTGTTTGATTGGCAGTAGCCGCATTAGAAGTTAACAACAAAGTTGCAAGCGGCTGAACTGTAATAGTTCCCGTTAAAGAGGGTGAACCACACGTACCTCCCGTTGTATTTACGGTATATGTGAATGGCGAACCGGTTAAAGTCGTAGGTGCGCCTATTATTGTAACTGTATTTCCTGTAACTGAAGCGGTAACTCCTGCCGGTAATCCAGAGACTGTAGCGCCTGTTACAGTACCACCAAATGTATATTCAATCGCTGTTATGGCACTGTTCAAACAAACTGTTTGCGCATTCGTTGTTGCCCCAGAGGTTAATACTAATGTATCGGTAGGTTTCACTGTGATGGTTCCTGTTAATGAAGGTGAACCACAAGCACCACCGGTAGTTGTTACTGTATAAGTAAAAGGTGAACCCGTTGCTGTAGTTGGTGTACCTGAAATAGTAACCGTAGTACCTGTTACTGAAGCGGTAACCCCAACTGGTAAGCCCGTAACAGTTGCTCCTGTTGCGGTTCCTCCAAAAGCATATACAATATTCGTAATTGGACTATTCACACAAACCGTTTGGTTGGCAGTAGCCGCATTAGACGTTAAAACCATTGTTGCAAGCGGCTGAACTGTAATAGTTCCCGTTAAAGAGGGTGAACCACATGTTCCTCCAGTTGTATTTACGGTATATGTGAATGGCGAACCGGTTAATGTCGTAGGTGCTCCTGTTATTGTAACTGTACTTCCAGAAACAGCATAAGTAACTCCTGCCGGTAATCCAGAGACTGTAGCGCCTGTTACAGTACCACCAAATGTATATTCTATCGCTGTTATGGCACTGTTCAAACAAACTGTTTGCGCATTCGTTGTTGCCCCAGAGGTTAATACTAATGTATCGGTAGGTTTCACTGTGATGGTTCCTGTTAATGAAGGTGAACCACAAGCACCACCGGTAGTTGTTACTGTATAAGTAAAAGGTGAACCCGTTGCTGTAGTTGGTGTACCTGAAATAGTAACCGTAGTACCTGATACTGAAGCGGTAACCCCAACTGGTAAGCCCGTAACAGTTGCTCCTGTTGCGGTTCCTCCAAAAGTATAAATGATATTTACAATACTTGAATTTTCACAAACCGTTTGGTTGGCAGTAGCCGCATTAGAAGTTAAAACCATTGTTGCTAGTGGTTGAACAGTGATAGTTCCTGTTAAAGAGGGTGAACCACATGTTCCTCCCGTTGTATTTACGGTATATGTGAATGGCGAACCGGTTAATGTCGTAGGTGCTCCTGTTATTGTAACTGTACTTCCAGAAACAGCATAAGTAACTCCTGCTGGTAATCCAGTAACTGTGGCACCTGTTACAGTACCACCAAATGTATATTCAATCGCTGTTAAAGCACTGTTCAAACAAACCGTTTGCGCATTAGTTGTTGCCCCAGAGGTTAATACTAATGTATCGGTAGGTTTCACAGTAATGGTTCCTGTTAATGAAGGTGAACCACATGCACCACCGGTAGTTGTTACTGTATAAGTAAAAGGCGAACCTGTTGCTGAAGTTGGTGCACCTGAAATAGTAACCGTATTTCCTGTTACTGTAGCGGTAACTCCTGCTGGTAAACCCGTAACGGTGGCTCCTGTTGCTGTACCTCCAAAAGTATATACGATATTCGTAATTGCACTATTTTCACAAACTGTTTGATTTGTAGTTGATGCATTTGATGTTAATACCAAAGTGGCTATAGGTTCAACTGTAATTGTTCCTGTTAATGAAGGAGCACCACATGTTCCACCAGTAGTACTTACTGTAAATGTATAAGGTGAAGCGACAAGCGTTGAAGGTGACCCTGAAATAATTACCGAATTACCCGAAACTGAAAAAGTCACACCTGCCGGTAATCCAGTCACTGTTGCACCAGTAGCTGATCCTCCAAAAGTGTAAACAATATTCGTAATCGGACTATTTACACAAACAGTTTGGTTTGCTAAAAAGGCTGTTGAACTAAGTACTAAAGTAGCTCCAACATTCACAGTAATTGTTCCTGTCAATGATTGAGTACCACAACCTCCTGTCGAAGTAACAGTATAATTAAATGGCGAACCTACATTTGTTGTGGGTGATCCGGAAATGGTTACTGTATTTCCAGTTACTGTTGCAGTAACACCAGCAGGCAAACCTGTCACCGTTGCTCCCGTTGCACCATTTCCAAAGGTATAATCAATATTTGTAATGGGAGAATTGATACAAACGGTTTGCGAAGTGGTCCCTGCTCCCGAAGCCAATGCTAATGAAACGTTTTGACTAATTGTAATACTTCCCGTTAGTGTTTGCGTTCCACAACCACCAGTAGTTGTAACTGTATATGAAAAAGGAGAACCAACTGCTGTCGTAGGTGAACCTGAAATGGTCACTGTAGTTCCCGTTACTGAAGCAGTAACACCTGCAGGCAATCCAGTTACAGTAGCTCCAGTAGCTCCATTACCCAAGGTATATATGATATTTGTAATGGGTGAATTAAGACATACCGATTGATTAGTTGTAGCCGCCACTGAGGTAAGTGTTAAAGTAACCTGAGGTTGAACAGTTAAGTTGGCTGACATAGAAGGTGTACCGCAACTACCACCTGTTGTTGTAATTGTGATGGTAGATGGTGATCCAACTGTAGTTGTTGGACTACCTGAAATTGTTATCGTATTACCAGAAATAGTTGATGTAACACCTGCAGGTAAACCTGTAACATTGGCTCCAGTAGCAGATCCTCCATAAGTATATATTAATGGTGTTATAGGACTGTTTACACAAACCGTTTGACTATCAGTTCCAGTAGCTGAAGTTAATACCAAAGTAGTTGTAGGATTAACGGTTATGGTTCCCGTTAGTGACGGAGTTCCACAACTTCCACCTGTAGTGGTAACTGTATAATTAAAAGGCGATCCTGTACTTGTTGTAGGAGTTCCTGAAATTACTAAAGTGTTCCCCGAAACGGCTGCAGTAACTCCTGCAGGTAGGCCTGAAATATTGGCCCCTGTTGCTGATCCTCCAAAAGTATATTCAATATTGGTAATGGCAACATTATCACAAATTGTTTGATTAGAAGTTGCTGCAGCAGAAGTAAGCACTAAAGTAGCTATTGGCTGAACCATAATCGTACCTGTCGCAGTAGGTGAACCACATGCACTACCCGTTACAGAAACGGTATATGTTAGGGGTGTAGCGGTTGTAGCAGTGGGTGTACCTGTAATGGATATATTACCTGCTGAAATGGCCGCAGTTACACCTGCTGGCAAACCGGTTACTGTTGCGGTAGCTGTTGGGTCATAAGTATACGTTATCGGTGTAATTGCAGTTCCTAAACACAGCGTTTGATTCGTTGTAGCAGGTGCTGAAGTTAATGACAATCCATTTAAAGAAGTAATCGTCACTATTATTTCCTGATAAGGTCTACAAGTTAATAAAGAAGGCGTTGGATTTGCAATGGCATAAATATAATAGGTTCCCGTGGCATTAGGAAGTGAACCAACAGTTCCTAAAACACCTGGATTATACGTTGCAATACTAGAGGCATTTGGCGTTGCATTTCCGAGTAAAGTTCCACCAGTATACATATTTGAACCCACTTGTGGTGTGGTAAAATAAACATAAGAAATAGCATTAGTCCCAGCAAACGTTGTGCTCACTGATAAAGGATCCATATCTGCGCCTAGACATAAGGTTTGTGCAGGTGACGGACTCGTTATTGTTGGACAAGTACTACAGTCAATCATAGAAACACTAAAAGGTTTGATACGAATACAACCTGTATTCACATTATACAAACTCATGTAAATGATTTGACTATTTCCTGAGGTCAATAAATAAGAAGAAGGATTTGCAATATTATTTGATGCTAAATTTTCAGCATCCGATTGATTCAAATAATAATACACTTCATATTCTCCTGTCCCTAATAATGGCCCTAATACAGGAGCTTCATTCTGAGTCAAATCAAATGTATTATTGGGGATACAATTTGTTAATGATGGTGCGTTAGAAGTATCATCCGAACTCACTTCAATCGTAATAGGCCGTGTCACTGTGCGTACACCACCACAAAGATTGTATTTCACATTGGCGGTATAGGTTGTTGTTGTAGTAGGACAAACAGAAATGGAAGGAGTTGTACCAATTACTGTAGTTCCGTTCAACCATTCGATAGAAGTCAATGACGGACCTGATGGTGTAAATCGCCAAGATTCATTGGTTGTCGTCCATGTTCCAGTATTTCTACCGGGTGCTGCTAAACCTAGATTGCCAAGTTCATTTTGAATTCCGATAACACCACTTCCACTATTCCATCCTGCACATACAGATCTTCTTTTTACGTGAATATCAATGATGTTAGTGCTTTCATGTAAAACCAACTGACTTTCTTGTAAGCCCTGACCTGTTCCACATGAAAACAACGGCATGTTTTTAACATTTACAATCAACTTACGACAAGGGGCAACCCCATCAACGATATAATTAATGGAAACTGCAGGCGTAGAAGGTACTGCAGGATTCGTATCCTGCATTGGAAAATAAATAGATGCTCTAAATTCAGCAATTGCATTCGCTAATGCTGGAATAGATTGTGTAAACGCCCAAGGACTAGTTCCTCCTGTACATGCAGCATTATTAGCAATAAATGTTAAATAGGTATTCGTACTTAATTGAAACTGGTTATAACATTGACCGTAAAAACTGAATTGAAATGGTATGTTTACAACGGATGTATACGCATCATCAATAGCACAAAGTGCAGTTGGGAAATTACCCAATGCTTGCTCTGGTGCATACGGAATTGAAGCTACTGTGTAGTTCGTTGTGTTTTTAATATCAATAAAGCTAGAACTAAGTACTGTACAATTTGTATTTTCACATAACGTATAATCTTCAGCAGAAACTGTCATTGCATCTTGTACACAACAATCCAAATCAAAACTAAATACCCCTGGCACTAAAGATGTAGCTGTACAACCTGTTGTAGTATTGGTAATCGTCACAGAATAATTTCCTGCGATAGTCGTAGGGAAACTGGCCACATTCCCAGGTGCTGGTACACCAACCGGTACTGTCCAAGCATAATTATAGGTGCCCGGAAATGATGGTGTAGCTGTTATGACTCCAGGTGATGTATCCCCCGTACATTTCACGATGTTATTCACCAAAACTGCAGGAGGCGGATTAACGGTAATCGTATAACTTTTTACATCATTGGCACATCCATTGAAAGCACCTGTAACAGTGATTGTGGTTGTTTGAGGAACAGTTGTATTGTTCGTAGCTAAAAACGAATTGATATTCCCCAATCCTGAACTACCTATAGTAATGCTAGAATTAGAATTGGTCCATGTAAAAGTTGTACCTGGTAACGAACTAGTAAATGTTTGCACAGGAACTGTTGCGCCATCACAATAGGTTTGATTACTAGGTACACTTATCGATAATGTATTCACAGTTACAGTAACAGAGCTTGTAGCATTACAAGTAATTGCTGTTGTAAAAGAAATATCATCTAATGCAAAATCATTTCCTGAAGCCGCCGTATTGGTGTCGTTAATAGCAATTTGTGCAGTAGTACTTGCTCCTGAATTCCAGTTATACGTCACTTGTGTCCAGTTGCCACAAACAGTAGTGGTTGGAGCTTGTGCCGTACCTAAAGCAGTACCGTTAATTTTTACCTGTAATGTAGCATAATTATTAGGTGATAAAGTTTGTACCCAATACGAAAAGGTATAATTGGTATTGTTGGTAACCGGAATCGTTTGACTCCACACTACATCATTTCCTGAATTTGATACCGAAGCATCAACAACCATCATATTACCAGAACCATTGGTATGATCAGGGCAGTTTACAAAAGAAGTGTACCAAGCATTTGGGTTATTGACAACACCATATAACTGTTGTGCTCCCGAAGTGTTGATCGGAGTTACATACACATAATCCGTTGCAAACCCAATATTTCCTAAACTAAAATCACCATTATATACTAAATTCTTATTAAAATTCGCTACCGATGAAACCGTATATGTCGTGGTGGTTGTCGGACTCACAGTGGGTGTCGCACTCGTTGGTGTAGTTAACGAGGGATCGGCCGGAGAAGCCGTCCACGTATATGAAGTACCACCCGCAACCGACAATGTTGTATTTCCTCCTGCACAAATAGTTGAATTTGGAGAAACTGTTAATGGATTTGGAGCACCCGTTAATTGAACATTATTCTGAGAAACCGTATTACCCGCTGTATCTGTAACACTCACCGTGTAATTTCCGACAGGTAAATTGGTAAAAACTCCGGTGGTATTGTTTAAGTTCACCGGACCAGCGATGGTATAATTTGTATACGGTGCTGTACCTCCATTACCATAAACGGAAATTGAACCCGTGGCAGGCGTTGCACAATAAGGTGTTACCACTGAATAACGTACCGTTAAGGGTTGAGGAGGTGGAATCACCGCCAAGTCATCTATAGCAAAATCATTACCTACAAAACTTGTATTGAAATTACGCAATTCAATATTGACACAAGCATTTGTAGGAGTAAACGTATACACGCGTTGTTCCCAACCTGCAGTTGTAACAGGAGCTAACGTACTTGCCGGACTTGTAACCACCGTCGCATTGTTAAATACGACACGAATATCGGCTTGCGTTGCGGGATTGGTTACAGTTGTAGAAATGGATCGAACCCAATAACGAAAGGTGTAAGTCGCACCCACCGTCAATCCACAAACACCTCCGCCACTATTCCCAGCTTTCCAAAAACTAGGATTACCACCATCATTACTTCCATCAATGATCATCATTTTACCACTTCCAGATGTATGATCACCCGTAGTAATAAAATTAGTGGTATTAAAGGGTTGTGGATTTGTAGTAAAACTATAATCCCCAGCAGCAGTCGTACCTGAAGCGGTAGCTACATAGTTATATCCCGTTCCATTAATGTTAAATCCTACTCCTACTCCACCCGATTCAAAATCTCCATTATTCAACAGATTTTGAGCCTGTAACACATTAACAAACAGAACAATAAATAGCAATTTTAGGGTAAAAATTCTCATTCGCGCGTAATTTTTAAAGGGCTAAAAATAATTAAATTTAAAGTAACATTATCTTAAAATACGTAAATTTTAATTTTGAATGAGAATCTGCAACATCTTACCCATTTATGGTTATCTTTGCGAATCAAAAATTGCTTTATAACTTTAACAAATATCAATGATTTCTGAGGACAATTTACAGGATGAAATGGGCAATAATCACATTGCTACCAACGAAAATACTCCCCTTCGCGCTGACGCATTTCAGCTATCAGACGAACAAAAAATTGAATCAATAAAAAAAGATGTTGAAAACATTCTTAACACCTTAGGAATGGACCTTACCGACGACAGTTTGAAAGGCACACCCAACCGAGTGGCCAAAATGTTTGTCAAAGAAATATTTGGAGGATTAAATCCCAACAAGAAACCAGGCTCTTCAACATTTGAAAACAAATACAAATACAATGAAATGTTGGTTGAAAAAAACATCACCGTTTATTCAACCTGTGAGCATCATTTACTCCCCATCGTAGGGAGAGCACACGTGGCCTATATCTCTAATGGAAACGTTGTCGGACTTTCAAAAATGAATCGTATTGTCGATTTTTATGCGAAACGTCCTCAAGTACAAGAACGTTTGACCATTCAAATTGTCCGTGAATTACAACAAGTTCTAAAAACAGACGATGTGGCATGTATCATTGATGCCAAACACCTTTGTGTGAATTCTCGTGGTATCCGCGATATTGAAAGCAGTACGGTAACCGCTGAATTTGGTGGTAAATTCAAAGAAGATGCCGTTCGCCAAGAATTTTTAGAATATATTAAACTAGATACGCGTTTCTAATCGATTATCATGACTAAATTATATCAAAACCATACGCTCAAAATTTACAATTCACTAACCGGAACGAAGGAAACATTCCAACCCATCACCGAAGGAAATGTAGGAATGTATGTTTGTGGACCAACCGTGTATAGCAATGTACATATGGGAAATTTACGTACCTTCATGAGTTTTGATATGATTTACCGCTACCTCATGCATTTAGGGTACAATGTTCGCTATGTTCGAAACATCACCGATGCGGGTCACCTTACCGATGACGGGAATGTAGACAACGATCGCTTTGTGAAACAATCGCGATTGGAAAAATTAGAACCGATGGAAGTGGTTCAGAAGTATACAGTGGATTTTCATCGGGTGTTGGAACTTTTCAATTTCCTTCCACCGAGTATTGAACCCACGGCTACCGGACATATTATCGAACAAATCGAACTCACCCAAAAGTTAATTGATAAAGGTCTGGCTTATGTGAGTAACGGTTCTGTGTATTTTGATGTGTTAGAATACAATAAACGCGGACTCAATTACGGCGAACTTAGTAACCGTAATGTGGAAGAACTATTAGCCAACACACGTGATTTGGACGGACAAAACGAGAAGAAAAATCCGCAAGACTTTGCCTTGTGGAAAAATGCCTCACCCGCACATATCATGCGTTGGAACTCACCTTGGGGAGAAGGTTTCCCGGGTTGGCACCTTGAATGTACCGCTATGAGTACGAAATATTTGGGCGAAACATTTGACATTCATGGCGGCGGATTAGACTTAAAATTTCCACACCACGAATGTGAAGTCGCACAAGGAAAAGGGTGCAATGAAAAAAGTCCGGTCAACTACTGGATGCATGCGAACATGCTGACCATGAACGGCCTGCGCATGAGTAAATCTACCGGAAATTATATCCTCCCAATGGAACTCCTCGAAGGTAAAAACGACTTTTTCGATAAGGCTTTTGATCCTGCTGTGGTCCGTTTTTGCTTTTTGCAAGCCCACTACAGAAGCGTTTTGGATATTTCCAACGAAGCCATGTTGGCCAGTGAAAAAGGCTATAACCGTATGATGGAAGCCTTGGATTTACTTGAAAAATTAAGTCCGGCGCCTACATCAACGTTATCCATTGCTGCATGGGTTGACCAGTGTTATGAAGCCATGAACGATGACTTCAACACTCCTATTCTCATCGCACACCTTTTTGAAGGCATTCGTTACATCAATTTGGTGAACGACCAAAAAGAGCAATTAACTGCGGAAGATATACAATTACTCAAAACTACGCTTCATGCATTTATCCATGAGGTATTGGGTATAAAAAACAGTAAGAAAACGGCTTCAAACACCGATAAATTAAGCGGTGTAGTTGAAATGTTGATTGCGATGCGAAACAATGCCCGCGCCAACAAAAACTGGGCGTTATCTGATGAAATTCGCGACCGACTCAGTGAATTAGGTATTCAATTGAAAGACGGAAAAGAAGGCACCACCTTTACGTTGTAATTATGATAAAGAAAATAATAGCCTACCCGATAATTGCACTCATCCGCTTTTATCAAACGGCTATTTCGCCTTTCACACCTTCAACTTGTCGCTTTCATCCTACCTGCTCCCATTATTTTATAGAAGCAGTGCAAATCCACGGACCACTTAAAGGAAGTTATTTAGGTATAAAACGAATTCTTTCCTGTCACCCTTGGGGAAAAACCGGTTATGACCCTGTGCCACCTAAAAAAAATACCGATAAATAACATAATTTTAAATACATCCAAAAAATAAATACTTATTTTTGGTTATAATCAAACATCCCCAAAAACTATGATTTGGAATCCCGCAGAAGGCTTTCACCTCGGCCCTTTAAACATTCGTATTTACAGCTTAATGTTCGTCATCGCCTTTGCGTTGGGTTGGTACATTATGAAACGCATTTACGAAAATGAAAAAGAGTCGCTGGATAAACTCGACACGCTTTTCATTTGGACTGTATTAGCTACACTCTTGGGTGCGCGCTTGGGACATGTATTTTTCTACGAATGGGAATACTTCCGCAATCATCCTGCTGAGATTTTATTGCCTTTCCAATTTGAACCCGAATTCCAATTTACGGGTTTTGCAGGTTTGGCTAGCCATGGTGCAGCGATTGCCATAATCATTACTATGTATTTTTACAGCAAAAAAGTCATTAACCGACCGCTATTGTGGGTTTTGGATAGAGTCGTTATTCCTGTAGCTTGTGGCGCTATATTCGTGCGTATTGGCAACTTCTTCAATTCAGAAATCATTGGAAAAGTAACCAATGCCAACAGCTTTCTCGCTACTCGATTTGTTCACGATACCTTTCCTGCACAAATCATCATGGAAAAAACAGGCCAGGCTACTCCAGAAGCCGCTTATCATGCTTTAGTTCACGATCCCAAATTTGCTGATCTCTTGGCGCAAGTACCTTATCGTTACCCTGCACAATTGTATGAATCCTTCTGCTATATCTTTGTTTTCTTTATCTTGTTTTACTTGTATTGGAGGACGAAAGCAGCCGAAAAACACGGACTCATTTTTGGAGTTTTCCTGATTTTATTGTGGACCGTTCGCTTTGTGGTCGAATTTGTAAAAGAATCCCAAGGAGGTCTAGAGAAAATCGACGGATTCAATCAGTTCTCAACCGGTCAATGGCTGAGTATTCCTTTTATCCTGGTTGGACTCTATTTCCTCTTCATGGCGGAACGACCTCTACCCGATGACATCGATATTTAAAGTGATACAACCTCCTTCAGGAGGTTTTTTTTATGCCTTTTGTTACCCTTATTCAACTAAACAAAAAACCCTCACGTAACTTGAATTCCTTGGATTGCCCTTTTACTCCTTTAAACCTTAACATCTATTAAACTAATTAAACTTAATGCCTCATTACACTTAGCACACTGTAAATTCATACTTTAATACACTCCTCTTTTCACCCTTTACACCTTTACACTTACTACACCCTTTACACTTTCTACACCCTTTACACTTTCTACACCCTTTACACTTTCTACACTCTACAAAGCACTATCCTTCCCTGCTACTCCAAAAAAAAACCACTCGAAGAGTGGTTTTCAATGTATGTCTACAATCAATTATTCTTGATCTGTAAAGTGACGTTTTTCAATATCATCGATATCGCTTTGTTTCATGGTATCTACCAATACCGGTGTTGCAATAAATAACGATGAATACGTACCGATTACGATACCAATAAGCATCGCAAATACGAATCCGCGAATCGATTCCCCACCGAAGATAAACATGATTAACAATACCATGATCATCGTTAATGAAGTATTCAATGTACGGGATAACGTTGTATTAATCGAAGCATTTACCACATCTTTGAAGTGACCCTTACGGTTACCTGCCAAGAACTCACGAATACGGTCAAATACAATTACGGTATCGTTCATTGAGTAACCAATTACGGTCAAAATCGCCGCGATGAAGTGTTGATCCATTTCCATGTGGAAAGGTGCATATTTGTATCCTAAAGAGTAAACACCCAATACGAAGATTACGTCGTGGAATACGGCTGCTAACGCTCCTAAGGAATACTGCCATTTGCGGAATGAAACTACCAAGTACAAACCTACAATCAACATCGCACCAATAACCGCCCAGAACGAGTTGGTTTTGATATCTGCTGAAATGGCTGCTCCTACTTTAGAAGCTTGCAACACCCCAACTTTTTTACCGTCGTAAGTATTGATGAATTGCTCATATTTTGTACCTGGGAAGTATTTAGACAAGGCGTTATATAACTTCTCGTTAACTTCTTTATCAGTGTTTTCTGATTCTTCCTTGATTTTGTATTTGGTTGTGATTTTCAATTGGTCATCATCACCAAATACTTTGGCTTCTACAGTTGTTCCAAATTCTTTGGTTAACTCTTCAGAAATAACTGAAGCATCCACAGTCTTTTCAAATTTAATTTGGAATGTACGTCCACCCACAAAGTCAACGCCTTCATCCAATCCATTAAAATAGAAGGATACACAGCTTACAATGACAACTAACGTCGAGAAGATATACGAATATTTCTTAATGCCGATGAAGTCAAAGTTAAATCCTGTAAACCAGTTCTTTGTTAAGTTGGTTGTAAATGCTAACGGTTTATTGTTGGCCACATCTCTGTCGATGAAGATACGCGCAATAAAGATGGACGTAAACAACGACGTGAAAATACCAATCAACAATGTAGTTGCGAAACCTTGAATGGGTCCTGTACCGAAAATGTAAAGAATTGCTCCTGTTAAAACGTGGGTAACGTTGGCATCAATAATCGAACGCATTGCCCCTTTCCAACCGTAAGAAGTCACCACAGCTTCTCCTAACGATTTTCCATCGCGCAATTCTTCTTTCGCTCTTTCATAAATAATGATGTTAGCATCAACCGCCGTACCCAAGGTCAATACGATACCTGCAATACCTGGTAACGTCAATACCGCACCTAAACTAGCTAAGATACCAAACAAGAACAATAAGTTTACTAATAAGGCAATGTTAGCGTATAGACCTGCTCTACCGTAGTAGAACATCATCCATAAACATACCAATACCAAACCAACAATAGATGAAGTAGTACCCGCATCAATCGCTTTTTGTCCTAAAGACGGACCTACAACTTCTGACTGAACGATTTCAGCTGCAGCCGGTAATTTACCCGCACGCAATACGTTTGCTAAGTCTTTGGTTTCAGCCACATCAAAGTTTCCTGAAATTTCAGAACGACCACCCGCAATTGGACCTGTTGATACACCCGGTGCAGAATACACTACGTTATCCAATACAATAGCGATAAATCCTTTGTCTGTATAAGCCTTACCTGTTAATTCTTCCCATGTTTTAGCACCTTGACCGTTCATTTGCATAGAAACCGCTGGTTTACCCAATTGGTCAAACGTGTCACGAGCATCTACAATCACACCACCACTTAAAGGAGCTACATTATCTTTGTTTCCTTTTAAAGCATACAATTCAAAAGTTTGTGATTCTTTTTTTGTTTTTGGATCAACCGATACATTGGCTTTACTCCATACAAATTTCGCGAAACGCTTGTCTGCTGGGATTAAGTTACGAATGTCTGCACGACGCAAATATTCTCCCACTTTAGCCGTATCTTTTGCAGCAACAACACCTAATACAGGACCACCACCGTAAGTCATACGACTTTTCAACGGACCTAAATCAGCGGTGTTTTTTGATACTGAATCTTTCGATTTGTTACCCAACATCGCTTTTAACGAGTCGTTTACAACCGTTTTGTCTTCTGTTGTTTTTGCTGCTACATCCGAAGTGCGTAACGCTTGGTTAGCCGTTTCAAAAAACGTTCCCATTTCTTCCAAACGGTAGGTTTCCCAAAACTCCAATTGTGCAGTAGATTGTAATAATTTTTTAATACGGTCAACATCTTTCGCTCCTGGTAATTCTACCAAAATACGACCGGTCTGACCCAATTTTGCGATGTTCGGTTGAACAACCCCAAATTTATCGATACGTTTGCGCAATACCCCAAAAGCAGAATCTACCGATTCGTCCACTTTACGACGGATCACTTTCTTCACTTGGTCATCCGACATTTTGAAGTTGATCTCGTCCGATAGGTTTTTGTTAGCGAAAACATCAGGAGAAGCTAATTTTGTCCCTGTTCCTGCCGCAGCTTCATCAAAAGCACGGAAGAACGCGTCCAAATACGACTCATTACCTTGTTGAATTTTAGCAGCATTATCCAAAGCTTTGTTGAAAACCGCATTTTTAGAGTCGCTTGACAACCCTTTCAATACGTCTTTCACAGAGATTTGAAGAATCACGTTGATCCCCCCCTCTAAGTCCAAACCTTTGTTGATTTGTTTGTTGCTTACATCTTCATAGTTGTAGTCGGCAAAACCAAGACTAAAAACATCTACTTTTTTCAAAGAATCCAAGTATTGTACTTCCAATTCGGATACTTCCGGAAGTGGCTGACCTGGAGCAGCTTTTTTCTTGATTTCGGCCAATTTTTGCTCGGCAAATGCCTTGGCGTCTTTCTTAATTCCATTCGCTACGAAAGTGAATGAAAGCTGGTAAATACTTACCAAAGCAAATAAAATTGCAAAAAACTTAACGAGTCCCTTATTCTGCATTACTACTAAAAATTAATTAATTTTTGTTAACTCTTCACCAAAAACAACTGCCGTAGGCTAACCCGTTGATTCTCAGAAAAAACCAACACCCTATCCCACAGACAGATTTTTTGAAACGTGCAAATATAAAATTAACCGAATGATTAACAAATTATTTAGACACTTATTATTAAAAAAAAGACCGCAAAAATGCGGTCTCTTCTAAATATTTCAAGGATTATTAACCCAAAATCGATTTCAAATCGCCATTCATCGCGCGCACCGCATCGGCACTTTTCGCAAACAAGGCTTTTTCCGCATCGTTTAAGGCAACATCCACAATTTGTTCTACCCCGTTTTTACCAATAATACAAGGCACACCCATACAGATGTCGTCTTGACCGTATTCCCCTTCTAAAAGTACCGAACAAGGAATCATTTTTTTCTGGTCGTTCAAAATAGCATCCACCAAATACGCCACTGAAGCGCCCGGTGCATACCAAGCGGAAGTTCCTAATAATCCCGTTAAGGTAGCGCCACCAACCATCGTATCAGCCGCTACTTTTGCCAAAGCCTCTTCCGATAAGAATTGTGAAACAGGCACACCATTGTACGAAGCCAAACGCGTCAACGGAATCATGGTCGTATCGCCGTGTCCGCCAATCACCATCCCTTGAATGTCATTGGCTGGCTTGTCCATCGCTTGCGACAAGAAATATTTGAAACGTGAGCTATCCAATGCACCACCCATACCGATGATACGGTTTTTCGGTAAGCCCGTAGCTTTTAACGTTAAATAGGTCATTGTGTCCATCGGGTTGGAAACCACCACTACAATCGCATTGGGAGAATGCGCCAACAATTGTTCTGCCACTCCTTTAACGATGCCCGCGTTGATACCAATCAACTCTTCACGGGTCATCCCCGGTTTTCTCGGAATTCCCGAAGTAATTACCACCACATCACTTCCAGCTGTTTTGCTGTAATCATTGGTGCTTCCAACCACTTTAGTATTGAATCCTAAAGTCGTTTGCGTTTGCATGATATCCATCGCTTTCCCTTCTGCAAAGCCTTCTTTGATATCTACGACCACAATTTCACTGGCAATTCTTCGGTGAGCAATCGCGTCTACGCATGTTGCGCCTACGTTTCCTGCTCCTACTATCGTAACTTTCATTGTAAAATGTAATTAATAAGTTTGTATTATTTTTTTATTTTTTGAAGCTATTCCCGCTGTCCGTTTCAATCTTTTTTGTTTTACCGTAACCGGATAAAACAAAAAAGGATTTCCACTACCATCGGGGCTAGGACATCCTTTTTCAAATTTCGTTAGGCATCAATTTTCGCGTATACTGCATTTTTCTCGATGAAGTCGCGACGCGGTGGTACCTCATCCCCCATCAACATCGAAAAGATGCGGTCGGCTTCGGTGAGGTTATCAATCGTCACCTGGCGTAGCGTACGCATACTTGGATCCATCGTAGTTTCCCACAACTGCTCCGCGTTCATTTCTCCCAAACCTTTATAACGTTGTACACTGGTGCTTCCTCCCATTTGCTGCGAAATCAAATCGCGTTGGTCGTCGTTCCAAGCATACTCTTTTTTATTTCCTTTTTTCACCATATACAACGGTGGTGACGCAATATATACGTGTCCCGCTTCAATCAACTCACGCATGAATCGGAAGAAGAAGGTCAAAATCAACGTCGAAATGTGGCTACCGTCCACGTCAGCATCCGTCATGATGATAACTTTGTGGTAACGCAATTTCTCCAAGTTCAAGGCCTTACTGTCTTCTTCAGTACCAATGGTGATTCCGAGTGCGGTAAAGATGTTGCGTATCTCTTCGTTTTCAAAAACTTTGTGATGCATCGCTTTTTCCACATTCAAAATCTTACCACGTAACGGTAAAATCGCCTGGAAGTTACGGTCGCGACCTTGTTTAGCCGTTCCACCCGCCGAGTCCCCCTCGACCAAGTAAATCTCACATTTTGCCGGATCTTGTTCAGAACAATCGGATAATTTACCCGGTAATCCGCCACCGCCTAAAACGGTTTTGCGTTGCACCATCTCGCGCGCTTTCTTCGCTGCGTGACGGGCTTGTGCCGCTAAAATTACTTTCTGAACAATGGTGCGGGCGTCATTCGGATTTTCTTCCAAATAATTCTCCAACATTTCCGAAACCGCTTGTGATACCGGTGAAACTACTTCACGGTTCCCCAATTTGGTTTTGGTTTGCCCTTCAAATTGCGGTTCGGCCACTTTCACCGAAATAATGGCTGTCAATCCTTCACGGAAGTCGTCCCCTGAAATCTCAAATTTCAGTTTGTCCAACATTCCCGAAGCATCGGCATATTTTTTCAACGTACGCGTTAATCCCATACGGAATCCTTGAAGGTGCGTACCTCCTTCGTGCGTATTGATGTTGTTTACATACGAAAAGATGTTCTCGGAGTAACTGTCGTTGTAGACTAAGGCTACTTCTACCGGAATCTCGCCTTTGTCATTCTCCATATTGATGACGCTAGCAATAATCGGCACACGGTTACCGTCTAAGAATTTAACGAATTCTTTCAACCCTTCTTTCGAATGGAAGGTTTCTCCTACCGGATTGCCTTTATCGTCGGTATGACGCATATCGGTCAAGGTAATCGAAATGCCTTTATTCAAAAACGACAACTCACGCATACGTGCGGCTAAGGTATCGTACGAATATTCTAAAGTTTGGGTGAAAATGGTTCCATCGGGTTTGAATGTTACCGTAGTTCCGCGCTTTTCTGTAGTACCAATTTGTTTTACGGGATACAACGCTTTTCCGCGCTCGTATTCTTGTTCCCACACTTTTCCTTCACGGAAAACCGTAGCACGCAAATGATCAGAAAGGGCATTCACACAGGAAACCCCTACCCCGTGCAAACCACCGGAAACTTTATAGGAATCTTTGTCAAATTTACCCCCAGCACCAATTTTGGTCATAACCACCTCAAGGGCAGATACACCTTCTTTTTTGTGTAGGTCCACAGGGATACCACGACCGTTGTCTTCAACAGTAATGGAATTATCAGTGTTGATGGTTACGCTGATGGTGTCACAGTGACCCGCCAACGCCTCATCAATGGAATTATCGACAACTTCGTAAACCAAATGGTGTAAACCTCGCACTCCGGTATCTCCGATGTACATGGACGGACGCATCCGTACGTGCTCCATTCCTTCTAACGCCTGAATACTATCGGCGGAATACGCGTTCTTTTTTACTTCTTCGCTCATAAAAAAATCTCGGAATTTTGTATAACACGCAAATATAAAAAATCAAAGACGATTTTAAAGTGATTTAAGGCATTTTATAGGGTAAGTTATCAACATTTATGTTTAATATCCTTTTTGCTTTTTAAATCCAAAATAAAGCTATAAAAACACCTATTTTCAATCGCTTTTCTAAACTATTGATTTTTAAGGTACTAATTTCCACAATTCTATACCTCATTTTCAAACCGGGTTTTAAACAATTCCTAAGGATGTTTTTACTCCTTACCTTTTGGGTTAAAAAAGAAAACACCCGCAACTTGCATTACGGGCATTTTTCAAACAAACAAACTAAACTTCAATATATAATCTGACGATTATGCGGAGATCGGATTTTTTGCAATTTCGGTATCGGCCTGAACGTGAGCCGCATTGGCACGTCCGCTCGGGTCCTGGTTTTCTTGCCATTTGGGTATCCACTTGCGTACGGTTTGTGCCGCACTCATTTGTGGGAAATGTTTATGGAATAAGGTGCGGTAGAAATAGGCTTCCTTCGTCGCTGGTGTATTGTACGGGAACAAGTCCGCTGCTTGCTCCATTTGTGCATCGGTAACTTGCGCCGAACAGTAGTCGATTAAGGTGTCAATCCAGTTATAGCCCACTCCATCCGAGAACTGTTCCTTCTGACGCCACAATACTTCTTGTGGTAAATAGGGTTGCTCCGGGGTATCGAAGGCTTTGCGCAAAATGTATTTTTCAACCCCATCATAGGTTTTGGGCAATTTTTCTTCGCCCTTAATCAACATCGCATAGTCCAAAAAGGCTTTGTCCAAAAACGGTACGCGTGCCTCCAATCCGTGCGCCATGGTCGACTTGTCAGCGCGTAATAAATCGGCCGTAAATAACTTCTGAACGCGTTCGATGGTTTCTTTGGTAAAATCAACCGTGCTGGGCGCATTTCTAAAATACAAATAGCCGCCAAACACCTCATCGGCACCTTCACCTGATAACACCACCTTAATGCCTTTTTCGGTAATGGCTTTGGCCAAGAAATACATCGGTGTACTCGCTCGAATGGACGTCACATCATAGGTTTCCAAATGCCACACTAATTTTTCTAAAATTTCAATCCCTTGTTCGATAGTAAAGTGAATCTCATGGTGTTCAGTACCCAAAAACTCAGCTACTTTACGTGCCGCTACCGCATCGGGCGCATGGGGATCTAAACCAATTGAAAACGAATGCAAGGATTTGCCTTGTTCTTTCAACAAACGCGAAGCGATAGATGACGTTAATGAAGAATCCAATCCTCCAGAAAGTAATACCCCAATTGGCACATCACTCATCAATCGTTTACGCGTGGCTTCGGTCAATTTTTCGCGAAGCAAGGCCAAATCGGCTTCTTCTACACAAGCCGTATAATCTTCGTATTGGGGTTTGTAGTATTTCACAAAACCCGTTTCAGGGGTGTAATAATGTCCGGGAGGAAAAGTGGAAAACGTTTTGCATTGATCCGCCAACGGTTTCATCTCAGACGCAAAATACATGCGTCCACGTTCGTCCATACCATAATATAAAGGTTTCACTCCAAGTGGATCGCGACCTGCAATGTAATCATCGCCATCAACCACCACAAAAGCGAAGTCCCCATCCAATTGGTCGACAAAGTCGTATCCAAATTCTTCATACAAATGCACAATCACTTCCGAATCGGATTTGGTGCGGAATGCATGTCCTTTCAATACGCCTTCACGCAATGCTTGATGGTTGTAGATTTCGCCATTATGTACCATCCAAGCCGACTTCGAACCTTGAATGGGTTGTTTGCCCGAGTGCAAATCGATAATTGATAAACGCTCATGGCTTAAGATATGTCCATTTTCAGTAACATGGATATCACTTTCATCGGGACCGCGATGGGCCATACGCTTTGAAAGTGCTTTCACCAATTGCTCGTCTTTTCCTTTTCCTATAATGGCTAAAAATCCACACATACTCGTATTCTTTTATTATTGTTTTATTGTGAAAGCAAAATTGTGGTTTAGATTATATTTTTAAAACTATAAATCTAAATTTAGTTTATTATTAAAACAATAATCAAGAAATACCATACAATATAAAAGAAAACCGCTCATTTCTGAACGGTTCTTTTTAGAATTTGAAAGTTGCTTACTTTTCCTCTACATACCCTTTTGCAGAGAAAGGTAAAGTAGGCAGTAGTGCATTGAGCCGCATTCCAGCAACCTCTCGTTGTGTCTTATCGGGTAAATTATATACGTAATTCATATATAAATAGTAAAACAATTGTCGGTTGTACACATCTAAGTCGGATGCCGAAACGGCTTCTAAGATTGTTCGTTCTATACGCTCCCGATCTTGGGATTCCGCCAAAGCACGGCCCATGCGACTGATCGAACTGTAATAGTGGTTTGGTGAGGGATTGTCGATTCGCAAAGTTATGCCGACAATCAAATCAATCAGATTAATATCAAGCACCTCCAACTCACGGATATAGGTTTTACGTCCCGCATAGGCATAACTTCCATCGCTGACACGATCAAAGCGATCGTTCATAATATCCAAATGACTTCTAAGGAAAATTTCCCATTTGGTCGTTTCTGCGGCTAAAACAGCAATTTCTTGAGCATGAATGCGCGGTCCTTGGTCCATACTGCAACCGCCAATCACCCGACGTCGACGTTTCATTTCTAAAGCTTCTCGTCCACCAAGTGTCCAAGCAACCACCCTTTCTAAGTCGGCGTCAGAACGCGAGTTATGTATCGCATCTTCATAGGCAGCTCGTAATAGACTGCTAAATTTTTTGTCGGATGTATAGAGCTTTTGAACCTGCTCGGCTAAATGGGAATCCCAAATACTATCCTGCTCATAATTATACTGGTAATTCGCATCATTTTCAGCCCTTAATTGTTGTCGCTCTTCTTTAGTCATTCGTTGTAAACGCCGATATAATCGGGAGGGTCTGGGGGGTACATAAGGAAATGCGGCCGCAGTGGTATCAACAACTGTAGTATCGACGATTGCAGTATCGACAGCTGTGGAATCTACCGTGACAAAATCGATATCCGTGATTGAATCATAGGGAGAAGTCGCTGTACTATCTGGCATCTCATATTCATTCAACTGAGATAAGGTAAATCCTAACTCGTAATCGTAAGGCCGCGGTTTTACACGGGGATACTTTTTTTCCAAATAATTCCAAAACTTCAAAAAAGCTTTGGTGTGCTTGCGATCAAATCGTTCATAATTAACTTTCTCGGTTAACATCACCGTTTGCGTAGTATCAATCATGCACAAAGCATATTGAATGGCTCGAGAATAATGGGACGGAATGGGATTCGATTCGGGCGAGGACAAAAAATACATCGCCGATAAATGCTCACTTTTATCATATTCATATACCTTGTAATGATATACCCATTTTTGCTTTAAGGGACCCGAAAACTGAGTTTTGTATTCGTCTTTAAGAAGTTCTACTTCATAATCCTTTTGTTGCAAAACATCCAACATCCGCCAACTAATCATTGTCCGTTTTTCGTAATTGATGTATTCTTGTTGAAGAATTGACAAAAGTGAACTGTGTTCGGGTTGATACTTTTGAATAAAAACATCAGCAGACATCCCTGACTTTAAATCAGCCACAGCTTCTTTACAGCGAGGTCCTTCTAATTCAACATAATACCCTTGAGCTTGGGGTAAACTTTGAAAATTTTTAGAAAGATCGCAGACTTTAAATTTGAGATTCAAGGAGTCAACAATATGTTTCAATTTTCCAACGGCTGTTTCCGAATAAATAAGGCCGTTATCATGTACTTTAAATTCACCGTAAGACTGTGAACAAACAAAAGGTGCGATGCACAAGGCAATAAGGGTTACGTAATACTTCATGGCGGTTGATCTTTAGTAGATAACTAAAAAATCGCCGCAATAGTATATTGATTTCCATTAATTTGTGTGGTAAACCCCACCTCCTGCCCCATCAAAGCACTTCCTAATGGCGCTTGGGGAGACACTGCAATGATGGTTTTTCCGTCGAAGGTGATTTTGGGTAAGGCTGCAGCAATAAATAACCACATTCCATTCACTGCTACCAAACTCCCCAAGGCAACTTTAGTAGTTACTAGACTGGGATCCAAACGATCGATGATGGCTTTTTGATCGAGGACTTCTTTCAGCTTACTGTTCAGTTTTTCCTGTTCCAAATGCATCATGGACAAGGCGGTTTCATGTTTATCGCCTGCCGAACCTTTAGCATCGTTTTGTGCCCCTTCGGTTAACTGCGCAATCATGTCTTTGAAGACGTCAATGCGGTCTTGTAACAATTGTTGGTAGCGAACTTTTATCTGGTCTTTCATACGCATAAAAAAAAACCTGTAAACAAGCGCTTACAGGTTGGTAAATATAGTTTTTCTGAAATTAGAAATCAAACTTGAAGTTGGCACCCAATAACACCTGAATCCCTTGCACGGGATAATTCAACCATTTTTGGTAATTCTGATTGGCTAAATTATTGCCTTTTAAGAAAAAGGTCATGCGCTCGTTATGCTTGTACCCCAAATGAGCATTTAAGTCAAAATAACTCTTTAACGTGATGATTTCTGGTGTGTAGGGAACTAATGGCAATACCGCTGAATTGTATTGGAATTTGTATTCTTTACGATCACCTACAAAAAATACCGAACCTCCCGTATACCATTTTTGAGTGATGGCAATATCTAACGTAGAGGCTACGCGGATACTCGGTAAATTCCAGGCTTCTTGCTCGGCAGAAGTTTTGTAACTGTTGATCGTGGCATTGGCGCCAAACTGCACATTTTTCGACAAGTCGGCTTTCAATTCCCCAAAGAGGCTTAATGTATTCAACTTATCATAGACCACTCCAAATGTATTGCCTAAAGCATAATCTTTAGGATCTACAACTCCCGCATCATATATATTGTTACGGAACAACGCACGGTTATCTTCGGTCAAATAAGAGGCCCGAACATTATACCCAATGGCATTGGCGAGTTTTCCTTTTAACCCAAAATAGATATCGTATTTTTGATCGGTGGGAGCCACCACTTGTGTTGGCGACAAAAAGAAATTCTCTTGCACAAAATCGCGATACGTGTTTTGTTTTAAATTTCCTTCTGCCCCAGCATAGGCCACCATAATATCGCCCACAACTTTATAACTCGCTGTAATTTTTGGATACACAAAAAACTTACTGTCGCCGCCCTCTGTGGCCGAACTGTAGAAAAACGCCGCTCCTAAATTCACCGTAAAATCATCGCGATTGATTTGGAACGAAGGCTGCGCCCCAAAGTTGGCAAACCCGTATTTAATTCCGGTTGTGTTGAAATAATCTTTATCAAACGAACCGCCCAAATAGTCCAACACCATATCCAATTTCACTTTCTCGTCCATCACACGAAATTCGAAAGAAGGTTTGGCAACAAAACGGTTTTCTGCAGAGGAATAACTATCCGAAAAATGGGTAAATCGCAAACTGGCTTCTTTGAATGCACTTTCACTCAACTGCAAGCGACCACCCGCATAAATGGTTTGGTAGGCATTCTTGGTTTCTAAAGAATTGAAAAAAGCATCCTGTGCTTCAGGAGTCATTCCCGAATACAAATTGGAATCCAATCCATACCAATTGTAAACTTGGCGTTGATAGCCTAAATCGGCATTCCAAGCCATTTTTTGGGATTTACTGCCGTAGGTTAGGTCCAAACCCGTATTGGAAAAATTATCATCCAACTTAACATCTTTAATGCCGCCTTGCGAAGATAAGTGACGCAACATGACGCCCACATAATCACTATTTTCCAAGGTATGCGTTAGAAACAATTCGCCGTTAATATTGCCGTAATTCCCTGCCGCTAAAGTGGCATAATTATTATACAATTTCGCTTTCGGCTCCTGATCTACTCCGGCCGCTTTTCCTTTGGCTGGGGTAAATGTGGATGCCACAGGAAAAGAAAAAATATTGTATTGAATGGTTTCTCTTTTGGTCGTTTCTTCATCTTCCAAAGAGGGTGTTTCTTTTACTTTAAAAGCATCTGAAATCGTGGGTGTGTACGGCTTGACCACATTCACCACTTCGGTTCCGATGTTTTCATCTTGTTTTTGTGCCCTTAGGGTTGAACTTCCCAAAAGTACCCCTAACGTAACTGCGATATATAGATTTTGCTTTCTCATGTTGTCCCTAATTATTTGCCGTTGTTTTCAATGGAAGAATTGGTTTTCGACTCCTCTCCTTTGATGCGGTCCAATTCCGCTTTGGCTTCATCCACCACATCTTGGTATTCGGCGAAGTTGTCAATCACACTGCCTAAAATGGCGGTGGCTTGGAAACTATCTTTCATTCCATAATAATTTTTAGCCATTACGACCAATCCTTTGGCACCAAAATATTTGTACCCGGAATAGTCTTTGGCCAATTTTTGAACGATTTTATTAGAATCGGCAAATTTGCCGTCTTTGTTTTTAAAATAGGCGTCATAATACAATGCTTCCGCGGCGAGTTCCCCTTTGGCAATTTTCAACAAATTCGCATACGCCACACGGGCTTTGGCTTCATCATTGGCTTTGATGGCCGAACGGGCGATGATAATTTGTGCATCACTTTTTACCTTATTATCCGTCTTGGGATTGTTCAACACTTTATCCGCATAAACTACTGCATTCGGGTAATCTTTGGTTTCGTAATACGCACGCATCAAATTGGCTTGTGCAAAGGTTTTATTTTGTGGAAAATCCGCTTCGGCTTCCAAACGTTGCAATACCGGAGTAGCTTTGGCATAATCGTTTTTCTTCAAATGAATTTCACACAAACGCGCCAAGGATTGTTCCGTGAACTCATTTTTGGGTTGGTCAATCACAAATTCGTACTTGGGAACTGCATTTTGTTCTAATCCATCCGCATAATAGGATTGGGCCAAATAGAAATTCGCTTTCAATGCATGCAATCCATGAGGGAATTTCGCGATATAGCCGTTTAAAGAAGAAATGGCTAACTTCACATTGTTTTGTAAATACTGTTTCTCTGCCGCTTCATATGTATCGTCATCGAGTTCTTTATCGGACACTTCGACAAAACTTAACGAACGTACCCAAGTGGCATATTCATCTACACGACCATTTTCCACATAAATCAATCGGGCAGTTGTCACCGCCTCAATGGATTCAGGTGTTCCAGGAAAATCGGCAGCCACCTTTTTAAATTTGGTTAAAGCCAATTCATCCTTGTTATCGTTGTAATATACCAAGCCTTGGCGTAAAACCGCTTTGGCAGCATAAGTTCCACCTGGAAACTCTTTCAATAAATCATCATAGGTTTTAATCGCCTGATCAATTTTTCGCTCGGCTACATACGTATTTGCCAATTCGAACAAAGCATCATCGCGGTATTGCGAAGATTTGAAGGTTTGTAAAAACTTCACAAAATCTTCAATCTTTCGGTCATTTTTTGCCACAAAACCATAACTAATGGCTTTTTGATAGGCGGCATAATCGGCATCCACCACTTTCATGTCAATTGCCTTATTATAGGCATCCATAGCCGGCCAGTATTTGGAGGTTACAAATCGGCTATCCCCCAAACGCAAATAGGAATCGTTTAAACGAATTCGGTCGTCTTTGACTGCATCGATTTGCTTTTGGAAATAATTCCCCGCCTGATCGTATTCTTTTTGTTTAAAATAACAATAAGCGATGTTGTAATTGATGTTTTTGTACTCGGGAGTACCCTTGGCTTCTGCCATGCCTTCAAACTGTTTGAAACTGAGCAAGGCTTCTTGAAAATTATCAAACAGGTATTCGGTTTCGCCTTTCCAAAACGTAGCACGGGCTGTAAATCGCGCGTCTTTGGGTTCGCGCAACGACGCTTTAAACAGCACTTGTGCTTCTTTGTAATCGCCGTCGGTATACAATTCCAAACCGCGGTAAAAAGCCACTTTTTGGTAAGCACCACGGTTTTCGGGTGATTTGTTCATCTCCAACAAATACAAGGCTTCTTTGTAATTTTTGGAAGTAATATAAGAATTGATCAACAAGCCTTCGATTTCTTTTTTGTTGGGATTGTTGGGGTATTTTTTTATAAATCCGGATAGAATATCGGGCACACTTTGGTACGAGTTCCCAATATCATAACTCAACTTCGCATAATTATAAGCCGCATCTTCCTGAATTTTCACCTCAAAATTCATATCGGCTGCACTCTTAAACGCCGTTAACGCTTGGGGTTTACGATCGGTACGCATATAACTTTCACCCAAATGATAGTAGGCGTTTTGCGCAACATGGTCGTTCCCGTCAATAATTTTATTGAATTGCAAAATGGCGTTTTCGTAATCTTTTTGTTGGTAATAGGTGTACCCCAATTGGTAGTAATCGGTATTGCTCCATTTGCCTTTTTTACCGCGGTATTCTTTCAAATACGGCAAGGCTTCGGCGTAATTTTTTTGGTTAAAATAACTTTCACCAATGATCTTATTCAATTCTGATTTTTCAGCCGCAGAGGACTTCGCCATGGCCGCCTTTCCTTGTTCGATGGCTTTGTCAAAATTCCCCTGACGGAAACTCATGTCGGCTTGAAAGTAGGACAATTTTTCTTTGAACTTTTCATCGCCAGCCACCTGTTCAAAATACTTGGAGGCATCTTTAAAATTATCATTATCGTAGGCCATTACCCCCAAATAATAACGGGCTTGTGAACCGTATTTTTTGGAATTGGCAACCTTGTTGAAGTAGGCCGTAGCTTCTTTGGCTTTTTTCGCACTGAAATACGCGTAGCCTTTTTGGAAATTGAATTGGTCCAATTCTTCATAGGTGAGCGCACTTTCATCCACTTTGTCGAAATACTCCAACGCGTGGGGATAATCGCCTTGCTCGAAGTAATAGTGGGCGACTTCAATGTAAGTCTGGTTTAACTTCGTACTTGTGGGGTACTGCGCAGCAAAATCCTGTACCATGGTCGCCGCATTGGGTTGGTTTAAATGTACCGCACAACTGGCCATGTAAAAAGCACAATCGGCTTGTACTTCTACTTCTTTATTTTGCTGACTGACTTTATCAAATAGTAACTGAGCCGCCAAATATTGTTGGTCTTTATACAAGGCTACAGCACGGTCAAAATCACTCAATTGATGGGTGTATACCGCGGTTTGTTGCGCCGTAGCCACAGAGGTGATTGCCAAGCCGTTAAGCACTAAAAACAATTCTAATTTTCGCATGTTTATCCAATTTTGGTACGTATTCAAAAATACGTGTATCCCTAGTATAACGGGAGGTTAACGGGTTTTATTATAAACATTTTTCTTAACAAAAGTTATACAGCAATTCGTTCATTTAAACCCAATCCATCGCAGCCTTTTGATGGACCGAGTAGGAAATCCCGATGCCTTTAATGCGCTGACTTTTCAAACTGAACTGTAGCTTTTTCAAAATAAAAACAACTTCATTTTAACCCATATCAGCTAACACAAGGTATCCTAATTTTTAATTTAACCAAATTGTACTTCCAACCTATATGACATGTTAAGTTAACCTGAACACTAAATACTGAATACTGTACACTGTTTACTTTTCTTCTAGTTTCCTTCAGGGTTGTGCCACAGTTGTGCCACAGTTGTGCCCCTAATCGATTGGGGAAAAATAACTCGCGTTGCTTCAAAATCGAACAAAACACGAAGGAAAGTGCATGAAAGCTCCTGAGATTCTGAGAAGCTAAGCTTCTAAGCCTTCATTGAGCCGAGGCAACTATGATTATTACCTTTTATTCCCATTTACATTTTTAAACCCCTTCCGCATTTACACCCATACACTTCTACATCCCTTCCAAAAACTTACTTCCTCCAACAACTAACATCTAAAGTCCAACGTCTAACGACTATCACCTATTCCCTAAAATTTATTTTGAAAACCTACGTTAACTTTAGTACTTTTACCCCACTAACAAAATACTCTTATGTCGCAACCCGTCGTATCGTTACAAAATGCAACGATTTATCAAGAAAACCGTGTCATTTTATCCCAAGTGAATCTCGAAGTGAATCCTGGTGATTTCCTTTACATCATTGGAAAAAGTGGTACAGGAAAAAGTAGTTTGATGAAAACATTGTATGGTGATTTATCACTTACGGTGGGTGAAGGATATGTGGTGGACTATGATTTACCATCTTTGAAGGAAAAAGACATTCCGTTTTTACGTCGTAAATTAGGCGTCGTTTTCCAAGATTTTAAATTGCTTCCCGATCGTTCGGTCAACGAAAACATGTTGTTTGTTTTAAAAGCAACGGGATGGACCGACAAAGGGGAAATGCAAGACAAAATTGACGAAGTGTTGGATCACGTTGGTATGAAAGGATTTGCTTCCAAAATGCCACACCAATTGTCGGGTGGTGAACAACAACGAGTGGCCATTGCTCGTGCGTTATTAAACGACCCCGAATTAATTTTGGCCGACGAACCCACAGGTAATCTTGACCCGCAAACCAGTGCCGAAGTATTGGAATTGTTGAAGAAAATTAATGCCAACGGAAAAACCATCATCATGGCAACGCACGATTATGCCTTGTTGTTAAAATACCCTTCCAAAACTTTAAAATGTGAAGACGGAGCCATTTTTGAAGTGGTTCAGAAAACCGTATAATGCTTTCCATCCTGCTGCCAACATACGATAGGGATATGCTTCCGCTCGTGGAAGTACTACACCAACAGTGTATCGAAGCAGCCTATCCCTTTGAAATATTGGTTTTTGATGATGCATCGCATTCCCATTGGAACCCATCCAATGAAAAAATCAACAGTTGGCCCCAATGTCAATTTATTTCTCATACGGAAAACAAAGGTCGTGCAGCCAATCGAAACGCTTTGGCAACAGCGGCAAAAGGAACCCACTTTTTGTTTTTGGATGGCGATATGATGCCGCAACACGCTGATTTTATACTACGGTATTTGAAGGCGATTCAAGAACATCACATTGTATTTGGCGGCATTGCTTACCAAACTGAAAAACCGACGGCTAACTTTCGTCTGCGTTGGATTTATGGCAAAAAAAGGGAAGAAATTCCGGTTGAAAAACGTCAAATCAATCCGTATGCCACTTGCCTAACCTCCAACTTATGCATCGAGAGGAAGGTATTTGAAGCCGTGCAATTCAATCCGACGATTGCCTCTTATGGGTACGAAGATTTGCTATTTGTAAAAGGAATTGCTAGCACAGGGCAAACCATTACACACATTGATAATCCGGCAATTCACCTCGGACTGGAAGAGAACGATGTGTTTTTAGGAAAAACAAAACAAGCCTTGGAAAATGCCAAAAAAATGGTACAAAAAGGATGGATAACTTCTAAAGACATTAAGGCCTTGAAATGGCATAAACGCATTTTGCAATGGCGACTTAAACCGATACTCTACCCTATTCTACTGCTACTTGCCCCACAAATGAAACGCAATTTACGTTCCAGCAAACCCAATATTCGGATTTTCGACTTGTATAAATTATACTATTTGATGCGCAATTAACGAACTCTAAGTTCGGATAACAAATCGAACCAACGTCGCATCACAATGGATAATTCAAACTGCTGCACCGATTCTCGAGCGGCATTCGACATCTCCGCTTTAGCATAGTTGTTCGAAGCAATAGCATTCATTCTCGCTAAAAAAGTAGCATCGTCTTTATCTTGAACAAGAAATCCATTTTTGCCCTGTAATAACGAACGGGGGCCCACAGGACAATCGTAGGCCACACAGGGAATTCCGAATGCTAACGCCTCAATCATGGACATGGGCAGCCCTTCAAATCGGGAAGTCATTAAAAACATTCCGGCTTTTTGGTATACCGCTTCCATTTGATGAACCGGTTCAAAAAATCGGACCGAGGGGGTAATCCCTAATTTCGATGCCAATAATTGGTGATCTGTAGCATCTCCCGATCCATAAATATGCAATTGCCAATCGGGATGTTGCCCGGTAAATTGTTTCCAAATCGCTAAAACACGATCGATTCCTTTTTCATAACTGTGACGGGCCACCACAAGCGCAATGGGAGTGGGTTGATAGGATTGAACCGCTTCTTTAGTCACCCAATTGGGATTGGGAATAACCGTAGAATTGGGCAAATTCCATTCGGAGGCACTTGCTTCAGACAAGACCACAAATCGGGAAAATCGTTTGGCTATATGGCGCTTTACGGCCAATTCTATGCGGTACTGCATATCTTTCACCCAAGATTGATTGGGTTGAAAGACGCGGTTATAATAGGAACCATGTGATTCAAAAACACAAGGGATTTTGCGAATGAAATACGGTAGAAAAAAACCTTTGAATCCATCACAAACCATGACCACATCGGGCTGAATTTGTTGGATTAATCCTTTGACTTGCTTGATATATTGGATAAAATATCCCAACCGATTGCCTTGAAGTTTCATGTAATGCAATCGCACATGAGAATGTAAGGTATAAAAAGAAGGAGTGGGATCGTGTGTCACCAAATGCACTTCAGCCTGATGCTGTTGTACCCAATAGTTGGCTTTCATCGCGATCACACGTTGAACACCTCCCTCGCCCGACATGCGGGGTATGACATAGACGATTCTCATTTTACATGAGCCAGATATTCCTTAAAGGTGCGAATATAATCGGATTCCTCATAGACATCCGAAGCCAAAACTAAACCAACAGCACCCGCGGAGAAACTTTCCATTTCCCGCCAAATATTGTTCCGTATCAAAAGGCCGCGATCGGGACGGTTCAATGTCACTTTATGTGTCGTTCTACCGTCTTTTAAAATCACATCAAAACTCCCTGAAACGGCAATTAAAATTTGCATCAAATTCTTATGCGCATGCCCACCACGTCGCGCTCCCGAGGGAACGTCAAACAAATAGTATACTCTTTTGATTTCAAAGGGAACCACCTCTCCCTCAAGTACAGCAATGTTGCCTTTGGGGTTTTTAATTTTGGGGATATCAATAAATTCTAAATTCATCGGATTTTCGCTAGCATTTCTAACCATTTTGCGCCAATTACCTCCCAAGTAAAGGAGGCGATTGAAGCAGAAGCTTGGTCTTTACATTGTAAATATAAGGCTTTCTCGGAAATCATGCGTTCCATCGCCGTAATAAATGCAGTTTCATCTTGGTCAGGAACCAGTAAGCCATTGATTTCGTGCTGAATAATTTCTGACGGACCTGTGGGACAATCATAAGCAATAACAGGGGTTCCACAAGCCAGTGATTCCAAAAGTACAGAAGGAAATCCTTCATTCTTACTCGTCAGTACGGTAAATAGGGCTTTTTCGTAATACAATCCCGGATTGGAAACTCTACCCGGAAAATGCACGGTATTTTCAATGTTTAATGCTGATGCTAGGGCTTTATATTCAGCCAACTTGTCTCCTTCACCCAATATCACCAATCGAATACCTTGGGAAGGCAACGTGGATTGGGCATACATCGCAAGCAAACGATCGTATTGTTTGATGGCATCGTTCATCCGACCCACGGCTAAAATAAAAGGAGGTAAAAAATGCTGGGGTTCCTGGGGAAATGTGGTCACCGCTACCGGAATCGTCTGAACGTTTTGGAGTTGGTAAACCTCTCGGAGTTGGGTCGAAATTCCTTGGGAAACAGCCACAACAGCAGCGGCTTTTTGATAAATCCAACGCGCCCCCCATTTCCCTTTGGGAAGGTACCATTCGGTTCGCGCACTATGCACCATTAATACATACGGAGCGTTGTAAACCCAACGATGAATCAACCCTTCTTGCCAAAATTTCTTTTTCACACGGGTGTCAATAATCACGTCAAAACGATGGGTGCGAAAATACGACCACAGAGCTTTGAATCGTTGAATTCTCCCCCAAAAACCGGTATGCTTGTTTTTTATTAAGCCTAAATTAAAAATCGTCCCCGCATAATCGTATTCAATAGCATCCAACACCAAGACATGATGCACATCGACTTGTTGTTGGTTCAAAAAAACAGAAAGTTGTGCCGAAAAACGCTCAGCGCCACCGCCTGCCAATTGATCTGACACCAAACATACTGTTAAGTTTTTTGAGGGTACGTTCAAAATTTCCTATTTTAGCCACAACAAATATAACGAAAGTGAGAATACTACTGTTGGGCGAATTTAGTCGGCTGCACAACACCTTAAAAGAAGGACTTCAGGCTTTGGGCCATGAGGTTGTGTTAGTGAATAACGGCGACGGCTTTAAAAATTATCCCGCAGACATTTCCATTAGAGGTCGCTTTTTTAAATCCGTGCCCGGATCACTTATTCGTCGAATTTGGTTCCGACTCTTCAAAAAAGACTTGGTGATTTACGAACACGGCTTTCGCTTTTGGAAACACTTGCCGCAATTGAAAGATTTTGACGTTGTGCAATTCATCAATGAAAAGCCGATACAAACAACACCCAACTGGGAATTTAATTTAATTCAAACAATTGTCGCACAAAACGCGAATTGTTTTCTATTGAGTTGTGGCGTAGATACGCTTAACCTCGAACATATGTTGGCCAAAAAAGAACGGTACTCAATCATGAATCCGTATTTTGAAAACCAACAAACTACGTCCGCAGAATACCTTTTTATGTGGGAATACCAAACGCCGGAACATCAAAAAATTCATGCGTTTTTAATGGAACATTGTAAAGGTATCATCGCTTCTGATTTGGATTATGTGGCGCCTTTACGCAATCATCCGAAGTTCATGGGACTCATTCCGAATCCTGTCAATACCGAAAAGAATACCTTCCAACCCAATCCTGTTCACGATAAAGTGGTTATTTTTTTAGGTATCAATTCAGGAAATTACCACACCAAAGGGATTCGTTTTTTTGAAGAAGCCCTCACTATAGTAAAAGAACGTTGGGGAGATCGAGCCGAAATAATCACAACTACCGATATCCCCTATTGCGAATACCATACCTATTTTGAAAAAGCACATATCCTCTTAGATCAAGTTTTTGCTTTTGACCAAGGTTATAATGCGTTAGAGGCAATGGCCCAAGGTAAAGTGGTTTTCACGGGAGCTGAAACTGAATTTTTGAATCAATACGGATTACAAGAAAATGAAGTAGCTATTAATGCCCTCCCCGATGCCGAATATTTAGCGCAACAACTGGGTGACCTTATTCAACATCCCGAAAAGATTGAACGCATTAGTGCAAATGCACAAGCTTTTATTCGCCAACACCATGATTACATTGCTGTAGCACAACAGTATTTACAAACATGGAATTCCGTAAATTAATAGTACCGCTACTCTGTGTTGCTGCGGCAGTCTTTCTCGCCACCCAAGGAATGGACCTTTGGGACAGTGGTTATATCGTAGGGTACAGTTGGCGCATCCTAAACGGCGAAATTCCCTACCGCGACTTTTATTATAAAGGTCCGCCCGCCACCTTGTACCTTTGGGCTGGCTTGATGAAAATCACACCTTTAGTCGGGCAATTTTATATTTTAAAATTGATCAATTGGTGCCTCTTCTTTTTGCAAATCCGCTTCTGGGTCAAAGGGTTTAAATTCTTTTATCGTTGGGAAAAAACTACGGTAAGCGTACTTGCCTTGGGCGGAATTTGTTTTTCCGTTCAATTTTTCCCCATGTATCCTTGGCCAACCACGGACGGACTCTTATTCGCGTCCATCGCTTTTTATTTGTTGGGTGCATATGCCCATAAAAAAAATGCTTTTCTATGGCCCATCATCGCTTTAATGACGATTCTATCGGCCTTAACCAAACAATCGTTTTATCCCGTTCCCCTATTATTTCTTGTAGCAACGGTAGTGTATTTTGATAGTAAAAAAGGACTTTGGTTGTTTTTGTGGCAACTTTTCTTTCTTGGAATTGGCGTTTTAGCCCTGTACCTCAATCATTTACTCCCTGCTTTTATAGCACATACCACGGGAGAAACAACTTTATCCGACTTGTGGCTTTCCGGAATTCAGAATTATATTTTAGGATACAAAAACCTGGGCTTGGCTTGGATTCCTGTGGGAGTAATGGCCTTACTCATTATTATTTATGCGCTTTATCAAAAACTAACCTTCCGTCAAATGCTGCTTCAAATCGCCATTGCCGGTAGCTTATGGGCTTTGGTCTACGGATTGCTCACCACTTTTCAAGAAGGTGCTCGTTTGCTATGGTGTGTGTTATTAATTGGCATGATATCCTTTTTATCCCTCCAAAAAAAGGATTGGATGAAGTCAACACCTTTAGGGATTATTCTCGGAATCGCTTGGTGTTCGAGCATTAGTTTGGGCTATCCTTTTCCGATTTTTATGGGACTCGGACTCCTACTCGTGTTCTATTTTTTTGTTTTCGAAGGGATGCCCAAAAATTATATGCCTTTGTTCCAATGGACCACCGCTTGTTTTCTCATTACAGGGACTGTATATCACTACCAACCCTATGCGGAACGTCCGTTATCCGAATTGCATTACAATCTCGGTGTGGTCAGTGCAAAATTGGAAGGGATACAAACCAGCAAAGGGCATTTTGAAAAAATGAAAGAACTCAAAACACTGCAAGCCACTTACCCCCATAAAAAATACATTTTCGCTCCCAATATTCCCATGGGTTATTATGCGTTTTCCCTACGTAATCCATTGCCTGCCGACTGGTTATTGAATTGGGAAATTCACCGCGACCCGAAAACACTTCTAAAAATTGCTAGTCAAAAAGAAAACCTTATTTTCGTAGAGAAATCCTTCATCAAAGGGAACGAATTATTCATGCCCAAAGACCGAGCGGATTTCAGTGTGGTCACCGATTATATCGTTCGCCATTTTCACCCCATCAAGGAAACGCAACATTTCATTGTTTATAACGGATCATCGCTCAATGCACCCTTACCTCAAACTTCTAAGACCGGAACAGTACATTAAGAACGCCTTTATTGCGGCGCCGTTGTTCTTTTCGGGTGGAATCACTTGGGAACAAATGGGCAACACCTGTTTGGGCTTTATTGCTTTTTGTGCGATTGCCAGTAGTGTTTATATTTTTAATGACAGTCGGGACATCGTAGAAGATCAAGCGCATCCGGTAAAGAAAAACCGACCGTTGGCCGCTGGTGATGTATCGTTGAGTGCAGCCTATCAATTGGCCGGCATATTACTCGGAATTGGATTCGCCCTTGCCTATTATTGCCAACCCAAAATCGTGGGGGTTTTGGCACTTTACCTTTTTATTAATATTCTTTATAGTATCCGACTCAAACAAATTGCCTTGGTGGATGTGTCGATTATCGCGATCGGATTTTTGTTGCGGTTATGGGTGGGAAGTATAGCCTCATCGACCCATCTTTCGATTTGGATTATTCTGGAAACCTATCTTTTAGCTTTATTTCTGGCTTTAGCCAAACGCCGAACCGATTTCATCTTACATTTGGAAGGCGTGACCACTCGGAAAAACATCGAACATTATAATTTAGCCTTCATCGATACTTGTTTAGGAATACTAAGTGCGTTAATCACGGTGGCGTATTTGATGTATTGCATGAGTCCGGACATCCAAAACCAATACCATTCCGATTACATTTATATCTCTGCCTTTTTTGTTTTGAACGGATTACTGCGGTACTTGAAATTGGCCATAGTCGATCAAACACCTTTGGCTCCGAATACCTTGGTTTTAAAAGACCGTTATTTACAATTCACCCTTTTGGGTTGGCTACTCTTTATGGGCTTACTTTTATACGGACAAGCATGAAAAAAATCGTATTTGTAGATTTTGACGAAACCTTGTACCGCAAAGATAGCATGTTGGTATTTACACGGATTTATTTTGGCCGTTTTCGTTATTTCTTCGGAATGTTGTGTTTAAGTCCAATTTTACTCGGTTATTTGCTTCGATTAGTTTCACCTACTAAAGCCAAAACCTCTTGGTTACGTTTCTTTTTTGGGGGCATGCCAAAAGATAAATTGGCATCCATCGGTCGGCAGTTTGCTTTGCATGAAATTGATAAAGCATTGAATCGTACGCTTTTTGATTCTTTAAAAAAAGAACAAGAGCATGCCACAATTTGTGTTGTGACCGCTTCCGCGAAAGAATGGCTAGAAGCTTGGACAGAACAACAACAATTCGACCTTATTGCGACTCATTTGGAATACAAAAACAACCGACTTACCGGGAATTTACACGGAAAAAATTGCAATGCTGTAGAGAAAGTCAGACGCATTCAAGCCGTATATGATTTAGCTCAATACGATTGCATCGAAGTGCACGGCTATGGTCGCGGCGATCTAGCGATGCACGGGCTTTCCAAATCGGTAAAGCAAGGCGAGTAAGACGAAATAAATTCCGTAATTCAGCGCATAGGCTTTCATAAGTCCGACAACACCTTCGGTTTGTATGCCGTATTGGGCTAAAAAATACAAGCTGGCCAACGAAAACAATTCGGTAAAAAGGAACAATTGGGTTTGGCGATAAGCAAAAAAACGATAGCCTAAAATCAACGCCATTCCTTTTCCAAAATCACCTAGTAACTGCCATAGCAATAGGTCATTTACGGGTTCGAACGCACTGGTAAAAAACAAACGCACTACCCATACTCTGAATAGATAAATTCCAATTAAGCCTACGGTAAATACGGGCATGAGTTGATAAAAATACGATTTCAAAATGGACTTTTCTTCAGCTATTGTAGTGACTTTAGCCAATCGCGGTAAAAAATACAAGCCGATTAACGTGGATAAAAACAAAAAATAATAACTGGAGATTCGACTCAACGCTTCCCAATACCCTGCGGCATCCATCCCCGACGAAAGGATAAGTCGGTTTCGAATGGCAATAAATACCAACGGACCAATCACTGAGGAGGCAATGGCCATCAATGAATAATGGGATAAATTTTGTAAATCACTGTTATGAATTTGGAAACGGAAACCTTGTATTTGTTTTTTTAAATAAAAGACAACCGCAAAAAATTGAAGTGCTGGAGCGGCCACTACTGCTATTAATGCGCCATAGGTTTGCGTGGTTAGTACCAATCCAACGGTAAGTGCCAAACCTGCCAACATGCCAAAAATTTGGGTGTACACCACTTTTTTGTAGGCTTCTAAACCGTTGAGAATGGAGGTTAGCACCACACTCACCAAATACCATGGCAAGGCTAACGCTACATAAAAAAACACGGAGTTATAAGCGGAATCGCCTTCTAAAAGCCATGCATTCCAATACGAAGCAAAGCCGCCTATTCCGAGTGAACACAGCAGCGCCATGATAGGCAGAAACGTAAGCACCGAATTGATAAACTCTTGTTGCCGTTTGGGTTGGTCTTGGTACGAAGCGGTATATTTCACAATGCCGTTGGTGAACCCGAAGGTTGCGATATTCTCTACAGAAGTGAGAAAATTTCGCAAATTTCCCACCAATGCCAATCCGGCAGGTCCGATGTAAACCGCCAATAGCTTGGACGTGATAAATCCGGTGACCAACTTTAACCCAATGGAAAGACTGTTCAGGGACGCAATTTTCCATAAATCTTCTTTCCATATTGAACGTAGTCCGGCCATTAAAACGCGTTTAAAGTTTGGATGATGTACGATACTTCTTCATCGGTGAGGAGCGGACTCATGGGCAAACTCAACACTTCGCGGTGCAATTGTTCAGTAAGGGGTAATTGCAAATGATATAACTCGGGAAACGCACCTTGTTTGTGAGGCGGTATGGGATAATGAATCAACGTTTCAATCCCTTTTTCTAATAAATATTTTTGCAAGGCATCGCGTTGTGCACAACGAACAACATACAAATGAAACACATGACGGTTGTAATCCGCAATGCTTGGGGTTTTTATCAAAGGATGATTAATTTCGGCAGTATACCGTTTGGCAATGGCGCGACGCTGTTCATTTTCAGGTTTGACAAATGGGAGTCGCACCGACAAAAAAGCCGCTTGCAAGGGATCAAGTCGCGAATTCACACCGGGCAATTCGTTGTGGTATTTTTGGTCAGAACCGTAATTTCGGAGCTGTTTAAGTACAGTATAAAGGTTGTCATCATGCGTAATCACCGCCCCTGCATCACCAAGTGCTCCTAAATTTTTCCCAGGATAAAAACTGTAAGTTTGGGTATGATTCCCCACTTTGGGCAAACCATGACCTTGGGCCGCATCTTCAAGGAGTAGCAATTGGTGTTTCTCGGCAAAGGCGATCAATTCCTCCATGGGAGCTAATTGACCGTACAAATGAACGACCATGATTGCTCTGACTTTGGAACTTAAATACTTTTCTAAATCTTTTGTGGAGAGATTATAGGTTTCCGGATCGGGTTCTACCAAAACAGGTACCATTCCTGCTTCCCGAATTCCGATTATCGAAGCGATAAATGTATTGGCGGGCACCAACACATGATCCCCGGGTTGCAATTTTCCTAATTGTTGATACCCGCGTAACGTGAGAGTTATCGCGTCCAAACCATTTCCAACTCCGATGGCATACGGAGCGCCACAAAACTCGGCAAAGGATTTTTCAAAACGAGCTACTTCCTCACCCAATATAAATTGGCCCTGATCCAAGATATGTTGCAAACGCAAATGATAGGCTTCGTGATGCGGAGCATGGAGCGCTTGTAAGTTTAAAAATGGAATCATAGGAGTATCGAATCTAATTGAACATAAGAGGCAGTGGCCAGTTGATAAAAATGTTGAACAACGGGTTGGGCACCATAGGATTCTTTCCAAAACTGCAAGCCACTATTGATATTTTTCCCCTGGTTTTCATTCGAAATTCCAAAATCGAAAACAGCACAATCGGAATACACTTTTGTGATCAAATAATGGTATAAAAAATCCAACGCACCCGTTTCTGAACGACGGTCATCGCCCGCAATATATTGTGGATGGGCTACCCGACCTGTACAAAATACTGTGGTTCCCGCAATTAAATTTTCGCCTTCATAGACATTGAAATGGCGAATGTTTTGAGGAAAACGGCTTTGCAAAAGTGTCATTTCTTCCAGCGTATGCACCGGCTTTGCGGCATGCCGTTGGGCGAGATTCGGAATCAACAATTCGTTCCAAAAAGCGGTTAAATCCGTTTCTTCCCGTACGATCAAACCCTTCTTTTGACCCCGACGAATGCTTTCTTTTCGGGATTTTGAAATCGCCAATGGAAGTGTCAAATCGAGGGTAGAGAGCAAATCAGCTCGGGTAATTTGTGCCTGACATTGGTACAGTATATACGCTAAATCCCCATTGAAACCTTGGCAATAAAAAGAAGGGATTTCTTTTAGATGCAACGATTCAATTTTATTTTGATACAAATAGTTTAAAATGGATTGTAAAATGCCAATTACTTCGGAAACATGGGTATAAACGGGCAATACCAAGCCGCCATACGTGAGACCCCAATGGGAAAACACCGCATTATCAACACGATGGGCGGGCAAAAGGGCAACAACTTTTTCCTCTTTAACCACCAACATTGAAAAATCATGAAATCGATCTTGGTGGTATTCCATAAAATCGCGATGAAATAAAAAAGTACCGTTACGGGATTGCGCTACAAAGGCATTCCATCGCTCATAATCGGAAGGTTGGTATGGGATTATTTGGTACAAATCTGTTGATTCTCTGTGATTTCGATTGGTCCGTTTTAGTTAGACCAATTCAAATTTAACGATAATTAAAAAATAAATTACTATTTTTAGATGCAATAAAACAATTTCAATGCCAAACGTCTGTTACACAAGATTATTGTTGATTTTTTTCCTATTGGGAAAAATGTATGGGCAAAATGTAGGCTTGTACCAACAATATAATGGTCGTTACGATTTTACTTTTGTGGGCAACACCCTGAATTTGGGAGAAAATAACACCACCGCTGGTTGTGAAAATTTGATTGCAGCCGCTTCTTCGGCGACACTTACACTTTCGGGAACACAACAATTGCACCAAGCCTTTCTATATTGGGCAGGTTCGGGTACCGGCGACACTTCGGTTTCTTTAAACAACCAAACTGTAACCGCAACTCGATTATTTTCAAACATTAACAGCTCCTCCGGACTTCCCTATTTTAGTGCCTTTGCTGATGTCACTGCCCTACTCCAATCCACAGGCAACGGAATCTACACTTTAGCTGACTTAGACATTAGTAATGAACTTATAACTCAGCCCGGCTATTGTTTAAACCGAACCAATTTTGCGGGTTGGGCCTTGGTAATTGTGTATTCTGATCCTACATTACCCATCAATCAAGTGAATATTTATGACGGTTTACAAAGCATTCCATCGTCAATAAATATCAATTTAACCAACTTGAATGTGGTCGATAATATTGGGGCCAAAATTGGATTTGTGGCATGGGAAGGTGACTCCAATTTAGCCGTAAATGAAAGTTTGCGCATCAACGGAAATCTATTGAGTAATCCGCCTTTAAATCCGGCGACGAATGCGTTTAACGGCACCAATTCCATTACAGGGAGTTCGACCATGTACAACATGGATTTGGACATTTACTCCATTCAAAACAACATCCAAATTGGGGATACCTCAGCTTTGATCCAACTCACTTCGGGACAGGATATGGTCTTAATGAATGTCATAGTTACGACATTTAACAGTCAGCTCCCTGATGCCGTCATTCAAATCGATTCGGTCGATCAAAGTTGCGATTCACGGGATATTACAGTGCATTATACGGTTTCCAACCCGAATGCCACCGACCCACTCCCCGCACAAACGCCAATTGCATTTTATATTGGAGGAACGCTTGTGGGGCAAGCCCAAACCCAAACCATCCTTCCTATTAATGGAAGTGAAACGGGACAAATTACCCTTACTATTCCATCAACTGTTCCGGATACTTTTACGTTGGACGCACAAGTGGACGACAACGGATTGGGTCAGAGTACGGTGATCGAACTCATTGAAAACAATAACGCGGCATCGTTTTCCATCTCATTATGGACGAGTCCGGTAGTTCAAGCCTTAGCGCCATTGGTCAGTTGTAACCAAGGGATCACTTCCGGTCAATTTGACTTTTTCGACTATGCGAATACCGCATTTGATGCGTCATCAGCGCAATTTTCAGGCTACTATGAATCTGTGAGTGATGCGACGAATCAGGTCAATGCCATCCTTACTCCCGAAAATTACTGGGCAAATGCCACACCCAAAACCATTTACTTCCGCATTGATAATACCCATTGTTATACCATTGGTTCGTTTGAATTGCAAACCAAAAACTGTCCGCCCACGATTTACAACTATGTATCGGGTAATGGAGATGGAGCAAATGACACTTTTCATATTGACGGGTTATATAATATTTTCACCCACTTCACCCTTGAAATCTACAACCGTTGGGGCCATTTGGTATGGACAGGTAATAACAACTTACCTGAATGGGACGGATTTTCGATCGATAAAAACACCATTAGTGATTATATTTCGCCCAAAGGAACCTATTATTATGTTCTGAAATTAAACGACGATGGCTATCCTGAACCCTATGTGGGTTGGCTCTATTTCACATTTTAAGGTTTCGCCGATTTCTCGTATTTTAGCCTTCTAAATTTATTGTTTTGAAACAAATCAGTTCGACCCAAAATCCGTTCATCAAATCCCTTGTCCTTTTGCAAGAAAAAGCCAAAGCCCGAAAACAATCCGGCACATTTTTGATTGAAGGCCAACGGGAAATTGAACTGGCCTTGAAAGGTGGATACGAATTGGAAACCGTATTGTTTGTTCCTGAACTCATCGATTATTCTGAACTGCAAAAACAACTACCCGATTCTTGTGAATGGATTGAAATTCATAAAGAAGTCTATCAAAAACTGGCCTATCGCGATACCACAGAGGGAATTGTTGCGGTAGCAAAAATGAAAAATCACGAAATTGCTCGTTTAGATTTACCCAAAAACCCATTGGTTTTAGTAGCTGAAGCGATTGAAAAACCCGGGAATCTGGGTGCATTGTTACGCACAGCCGATGCCGTAGGTGCCGATGCCGTTTTGATTGCCAACCCTAAAACAGATCTTTACAATCCCAATATCGTGCGCTCCAGCGTAGGTTGTTTATTTACCAATCCCATTGCCACAGGAAGCTCTGAAGAAGTCATTACCTTTTTACAACAAAAAAATATCGCCATTTATAGCGCCACTTTACAAAATTCAAACGCCTATCACGAAAACGATTATACGGGTCCGACCGCCCTTGTAGTAGGCACAGAAGCCACCGGACTCACCGCTACGTGGCGGGAAGCGGCCACCCAAAATATCATCATCCCCATGTCGGGCACCATCGATTCCATGAATGTGTCCGTGGCGGCAGCGATCTTACTTTTTGAAGCCAAACGCCAACGTGGTTTTTAATTTAACTATTCTTCCCATGAAAAAAACACTTGTAGCTACCCTGTTCCTCATCTTTTCACTCACAACTTTCGCCCAAATGACCGAAGCCCAATTGGACGATGTGGTAGAACGTACGCGTAAAGCCTTTAACGTGCCCGGTATAGCAGTCGGAATTATCAAAGACGGAAAATTAGTAATGGCAAAAGGCTATGGAGTTACCAATATTAAAACGCAAGAAAAGGTCGATGCCAATACTTTATTTGCGGTAGCTTCCAACAGCAAAGCGATGACTGCAGCCGCGTTGGGAATTTTGGTCGATCAAAAGAAAATACAATGGGACGATAAAGTCATTCAATATTTACCCGAGTTTAAAATGTATAACGACTATGTTACAAAAGAATTCACCATTCGGGATTTGTTGATTCATAAGAGCGGACTGGGATTGGGCGCTGGGGATTTGATGATTTGGCCCGACGGACATAATTTTACCCCCAAAGACATTATCCAAAACATTCAATATTTAAAACCCGTTTCCGGCTTTCGTACGGAATACGATTACGACAATTTATTGTACATCATAGCAGGTGAAGTTGTGGCCAAAGTATCTGGAATGTCTTGGAATGAATTTGTAGAGAAAAACCTGATGGAACCGTTGGAAATGAAGCGCAGTGCGACTTCATGGAACCGACTCAAAGATACCACCAATGCCATCGTGCCGCATGTGCCTACTAATGGCAAATTGGAAGTCATCAAACGGTATAAAAACCCCATTTTTGATGCGGCGGCGGGCGTTCAAACCTCGGTGAATGATTGGAGCAAATGGGTAATTGCCCAAATGAATCGCGGCAAATACGGACCGAATCTCGAAAAGCAATTATTCAGTTTAGCTACTCATAGTGAAATGTGGACCCCTCAAACCATTATGCCGATTACGAATGTGGCGCCTTACACCTGCCATTTTAAGACCTATGGATTGGGATGGCAATTGACCGATATTAACGGCCATCTACAGGTTTCTCATACCGGTGGTTTGGACGGAATTGTAACACAAACCATTCTTTTTCCCGAAGATCAATTGGGGATTATTGTGTTCACTAACCAACAAAGCGGTTCGGCTTTCAATGCGATTTCAAACTCTATTAAAGATGCCTATTTGGGATTCAACTATCCCGATCACGTTACGGCTTTAAGTACAGAGCGCAAAGCGAAAGAAAACAATGCCGATGAAATCACTGATAAAATATGGGCGCAAGTCACGCAAAACGAAACGAATAAAATAAAAGTCGATTATTCAAAAGTGGCTGGCGAATTCAAAGACCCGTGGTTTGGGGAAGTTACGATTAGTTCGACCAAAGGCAAAACCATTTTCACTTCCCATCGTTCGCCCCGACTCACGGGAACCTTACATTGGGTGGAAGGCGATCATTATGCTGTGAAATGGTACAACCGCAGTTTATTGGCCGATGCCCACGTGTACTTTAAACGCGATTCCAGCGGGAAAATCATCGGTTTTACAATGGAAGCGATTTCGCCGTTGACCGATTTCAGTTACGATTTTCAAGATTTGAATTTTTCGAAGGTCGAATAGACAAAACCTATCTTTCCATCTTGCAGGATTGGCTGAAAATGTTGTATATTTAGCCAACCCAACGATTTCTTATGCACGAGATAGATTTAGAAGAAGAGAAAAAAGCACTCGCTAGAGAATACAAAGAACTTTTGCGCATCAGTTACCAAACCTTAAGTGTGGACGATAAAAAACTGATTCGCAAAGCGTTTGATGTGGCCGTAGATGCACACAAAGACCAACGCCGTAAATCCGGTGAAGCTTATATTTTTCATCCTATTGGGGTGGCTAAAATCGTGGCTTCTGAAATTGGTTTGGGTGCCACGGGTATCGCGGCAGCACTGTTGCACGATGTGGTAGAAGATACGCCAATCACTGTTGAAGACATCGAAAAGCAATTCAATCCAAAAATTGCCCAATTGGTGGGTGGATTGACCAAAATTGCACAGGTAAAAAAAGACATGAACATCTCGATGCAGGCGGAGAATTTCCGAAAAATGCTGCTTACGTTAAACGATGATGTTCGGGTAATTCTCATCAAAATCGCCGACCGCTTGCACAACATGCAAACGATGGATTCGATGCCGCAATACAAGCAAGAGAAAATTGCTTCGGAAACCTTATACATCTATGCGCCTCTCGCCCACCGTTTGGGATTGTACAACATCAAAACCCAATTGGAAGATTTGGGGTTGAAATATACAGAACCGACCATTTACAACGACATTGTCAGTAAAATCAAAGAGACCAAAGAAGAGCAAGATGCTTACATCAAAATGGTGTCGGATGTGTTGCGAAAATCTTTGGACGAAGAAGGGATTGAGTATATCATCAAGGGCCGACCCAAATCCATTTATTCGATTCGTCGTAAAATGATGGTGCAGCGCGTGACCTTTGATGAAGTATACGACAAATTTGCATTACGCATTATTTATAAATCCAATACCCACGACGAAAAATTCCTTGCATGGAAAATTTATTCCGTCGTAACCGACCACTATCGTCCGAGTCCGAGCCGTTTGCGCGACTGGATTTCATCACCAAAATCAACTGGTTATGAAGCCTTGCACATCACCGTCATGGGTCCGAAAGGCCGTTGGGTCGAAATACAAGTTCGAAGCGAACGCATGGACGAAATCGCGGAAAAAGGATACGCGGCGCATTACAAATACAAACAAGGCGCTACGGAAGAATCTGGACTTGAAAAATGGCTAAACTTGTTGAAAGAAGCGTTGGAAAACTCAGAATCCAATGCGGTCGACTTTGTCGAAGATTTCAAAATGAATTTGTATGCTAAGGAAATCTTCGTCTTTACACCCAAAGGAGAAATCAAATCCTTACCCAAAGGCGCGACTTCGTTGGACTTTGCCTTTAGCATTCACTCCGAAATCGGAATTAAAACGCGAGGGACAAGAGTTAACGGACGTTTAGTTCCCTTGAATCACGAATTGAAAAGCGGGGATCAGGTTGAAATTATCACTTCTTCCCATCAAAAACCAACGATTAACTGGTTGGATTATGTGACAACTTCTCGCGCGAAAAATAAAATTCGAAGTGTACTTAACGAAGACACCAAAAAAATTGCCGAAGAAGGAAAAGAATTACTGACACGTAAATTAAAACACCTCAAAATCACCCTGAATGAAGGGGTGGTCAACGAATTGGTGAACTACTTCAAACTTAAAACGAGTTTGGACTTGTTTTATCGTGTAGGAATTGGCGCCATCGAGAATCAGCAATTGAAAGATTATGCGGCGCAGAAAAGTAATACGCTGATTAATTTCTTCAAAAATAAAATCAAACGCTCGCATTCGTCCAACCCGGATGAAATCAACCGTCAAGAGCTGACGAGCAACTATGATCTTTTGGTATTTGGAAAAGAACAAGACCGCTTGGATTATAAATTGGCGTCGTGTTGTAATCCCATTCCAGGTGATGATGTATTTGGTTTTGTGACCATTAATGAAGGGATTAAAGTCCACAAAAAAGACTGTCCGAATGCCATTAGCTTACAATCCAATTATGCCTACCGCATCATGCAAGCGCGCTGGATCGACTCGACCAAACAAGAGTTCAAAGTGATCTTGAACATCACAGGAATGGACACTTTAGGATTGACCAACGAACTCACGAAAGTCATCTCCAACCAAATGCATGTGAATATTCAAAGTATTTCCCTGAGTGGTGAAGCAGGAATTTTCAACGGTCAGGTCACAGTAGTTGTGCAAAACAACCAAATCTTAAAACGCATGATCGATAACATTAAGAAAATTGATGGTATTGAAAAAGTCACGCGCGTCTATAGCTAATTATTTTAAATTCTAAATTTAAATGTGGATGGGGTTTAACAGTTTATTTGAAATCCATTTTCAATTCACCTCATTGACTCATAGGCACATTGTCTCATTGTCTCATCGACACATTGTTGCATTGCCCCATTAAAAAAACAACCACAAGTTTTGCCTCCTTTAAACAAAAAAGTATCTTTGTAGCCTATGACACAAATCGCTACGGATAACGCTAAAAATCAAGAGACCGTGAAAAACGTTTTTACGGCCTATCTTGAATCGAACGGACACCGTAAAACCCCTGAGCGCTATGCGATTCTTCAGGAGATTTACGATAGTGAAGAACATTTTGATATTGAAAATTTGTACATCAAAATGAAAAACAAAAACTATCGGGTGAGTCGGGCGACGTTATACAATACCATCGAACTCCTACTCGACTGTGGATTGGTGCGCAAACACCAATTTGGTCAAAATCAGGCGCATTACGAAAAATCCTATTTCGACAAACAACACGATCACATCATCATGACCGATACGGGTGAAGTGATTGAGTTTTGTGATCCGCGCATCCAAACCATTAAAAAAACCATGGAAGAAATTTTCGGAATTGAAATTCACAACCATTCCCTCTATTTCTACGCCAGCAAAAAATCATAATACTACACAACACAAACAACACAACAATGACTGTAGACTTACTGTTAGGATTACAATGGGGCGACGAAGGCAAAGGAAAAATTGTCGACGTACTCACCTCAAAGTATGACATAATTGCCCGTTTTCAGGGCGGACCCAATGCGGGACATACTCTAGAATTTGATGGTATCAAACACGTTTTACGAACCATCCCTTCCGGAATTTTTCATGCCAACTCCATCAACATCATCGGAAATGGCGTCGTAATTGACCCGGTGGTGTTCCAAAAAGAAATTGAAGGTTTGGCACAATTCAACATGGATGTGACTTCCAAACTGTTCATTTCGCGTAAAGCGCATTTAATTTTACCGACACACCGTTTGTTGGATGCCGCTTCGGAAACCGCCAAAGGAAAAGCAAAAATCGGTTCGACCCTCAAAGGAATTGGTCCGACCTATATGGACAAAACGGGACGCAATGGTATTCGTGTGGGAGATATCGAGTTGGCCGACTTCCAGGAACGCTACCGAAATTTAGCCAACAAACACGAGGAGATGATCAAATTTTACGACGTTTCCATCCAATACAATTTGGCCGAAATGGAAGCTGAGTTTTTTGCCTCCATCGAAGAATTGAAAAAATTGACCTTTATTGATAGTGAAGAATATTTGGCGCAAGCACAAAAAGCCGGAAAATCCATTTTATGTGAAGGCGCTCAGGGTTCGCTGCTTGATGTTGATTTTGGAACCTATCCTTTTGTAACGTCATCAAATACCACAGCCGCGGGAGCTTGTACAGGATTGGGCATTGCCCCCAATAAAATCAAAGACGTTTTCGGAATTTTCAAAGCCTATACCACGCGTGTAGGTAGCGGACCTTTCCCAACTGAATTGTTTGACGAAGTGGGAGCTACCATGGCCAAAGTGGGTAACGAATTTGGTTCGGTAACGGGCCGCCAACGCCGTTGTGGTTGGTTGGACTTAGTAGCATTAAAATACGCCATTCAAATCAATGGTGTGACCCAATTGATGATGATGAAAGGGGACGTACTTTCGGGCTTTGAAACTTTGAAAGTATGCACCGCCTACCAATACAAAGGGAAAACCATTCACCATTTGCCGTACAATATTGAAGAGGAAAATGTGACACCGATTTATACAGAATTTAAGGGTTGGAACGCCGATTTAACGGGCTTAACTACTTATGACAGTTTACCGCAAGAATTAAAAGATTATATCGCGTTTATCGAGCAAGAAGTGGAAGTGCCGATTAAGGTTATTTCTGTCGGACCCGATCGAAAACAAACGATTTTGAGATAATAAAAAACCCGCTTTAAACGAGCGGGTTTTGTTTTTTATAATTTTAAAATAAACGATTCACTACCTGCCAACTGCAGGTCAATGAATCCTAGACCTTGTTTCACTTGTAGCGTAAACGTTTTCCCGTACAACACATCTTTCACGGGATAAGAACCGTCTTTTAAATGCCAAAGGTTGATCAATTCATTGGAGATTTTCAATTTGTATTGGTGGGCATGCTCTGAATCAAAATTGGAAACTACCATCAACTTTTCCGTATCCGACCAACGCGCAAAGGCGTATTGCTGTCCGTTGTATCCTGCCGTTTGTGCATTGACTGCATGCAAATCCAAATAGTTCCCCATTAGGGCCGAACTCTTGATACTAAAATTCAATAAGCGTTTGTAGAAATCACGAAGTGCCTTTTCTTTTTCGGTCAATTGCCCTCCATCAAACTTGCCTTGGTTCATCCAACGTTGGTGGTTGGGTACACCGATATAATCAAATATACTGGTGCGTGAACGCTTTCCAAATCCGGCATCTTCATTACCCGGTTCGCCCACTTCTTGACCAAAATACACCATCGTTGGCGCCGTACTCAAAGTAGTAGAGACCACCATCAAGGGTTTGCCTCGTTCACCCGAACCGGCAAACTCAGGACTCGCTAAACGCTGTTCGTCGTGGTTGTCCAAGAAATGCAACATGTGGTGCTCGATATCTTTATTGCGTTGGCGAATATCGGTTAAACCATCTGTCGTGGTGCGCCCTTGAATTACCGCTTTTAAATGATCATAGGTTTCTACTTTATCGTACAAATAATCCATTTTTCCTTTGTGGATATAATTGCGGTATTCGTTGGGATTATATACTTCCGCCAATAAAAAGGCTTTCGGATTTTTCATTTTTATAGCCGAATTCATAAAGCTCCAAAATTCATACGGCACCATTTCCGCCATGTCATAACGGAAACCGTCGACGCCTTTCGCCAACCAATATTCGGCGATTTCACGGAACTTCCACCATGAATTGGGTACATCCTGGGTTTTCCAAAAATCATAATGCTCGGCATAGGATTTCTTTTCGAAGCCCTCGGGCAATTCGGCAAAATCCTTGGTGCCGTCGGGACGAATACCGTAGTTCACTTTGACCGTTTCGTACCAATCGTTGATATCGGGTTTGGCTAATCGCGAACCGTTACCGGTCCATTTGGCCGGATTTTCATCAAACTTTCCATCGATCATCGGATGGGCTTCCCCATTTAAGGGTTTATAATCCGGTGAGGTAGGCACTTCAAAAGCTTGCCCCGGAATGTAATAGAAATTGTTGTTGCGGTTGTATTCTTGCGTCACATCGTCGTCTGTTCCAAATTCTTTTACATAATCGGGTTTGGACGTACTCACATATTTACGCGCAATATGATTGGGAACAATGTCAATAATCACCTTCAATCCGTGTTTGTGCGCCCGATCAATCAAGGCTTGAAATTCCTCCAAACGACGAGCGGGGTCAACCGCCAAATCAGGATTCACATTGTAATAATCTTTCACGGCATAGGGCGAACCCGCGCGTCCTTTCACGACATCCGGATCGTCATTTGAAATACCATATTTTGTATAATCGCCCACCAACGCATGATGCGGCACACCCGTAAACCAAATGTGGGTCACGCCTAAATATTTAATTTCTTGCAAGGCTTTATCGGTAAAATCATTAAACTTCCCAACCCCATTTTCTTCTTTGGTTCCCCAGGGTTTGTTGGTAGTATTGGTATTGCCGAAAAGGCGCGTAAAAACTTGATAAACGACTTTTTTATGTTCCACGTTAGTTGTTTTCTTTTTGAATTGTACGTCGGATTTCTTTGCTTGGGCAGTGGCTTGAAGCGTTATCCCCAAGGCCGCAAAGAGCAGTATTTTTTTCATGATTTTGGTGTTTTAATGACCAAGAGCAAATATAGAAATTAGAATTCGAATACTGAACCTGATAAAAAAAACTTAATACCGAAATACCTTGTGCTGATTTTCATAAATTTGCCTCAAAATTTAATTTCCTTGAAACACTTTTGTTTTCTCCTTATTAGTCTAATCAGTTTGATTTCACCCGCTTTTGCCCAACGCCAACCGGGTAGAATTATGGTGGAGAATGCCGACTTTCAAGACATCAACCAATTCGAAATTCCAGATGCCGTTTTATTAACAGGTAATGTTCGGGTGCGCCACGAAGGTGTGGTCCTGACCTGTAATAAAGCCTATTTTTTTCAAAAGGAAAATTACATTAAAGCGTTTGGCGAAGTACAAATGGTACAAGGTGACACTTTGTATTTGAATAGTAAATATGCCGAATACAACGGAAATGTCAAAAAAGCCTATGCTACCGGAGATGTCGTCATGCGTTCCCCAGAATCGAGCTTGGTGACCGACACGATCCATTTTGACCGCGTGCAACAAGAAGCCTTTTACAAAACGAAAGGTGTGATCACGAATCGGGAGAATACCTTAAAAAGTAATTCGGGGACCTATTATGTCAAAGAAAAGAAATACCGTTTTTTGACAGAGGTTGAACTCAAAAATCCACAATACACCATCAAATCCAACCATTTGGATTATTATACCAATTCGGGACATTCCTATTTGTTTGGCCCTTCTACCATCACTGGTAAAGACAATTTTATTTACACCGAAAATGGCTTTTACAACACCAAAAAGAATGTGGGCCATTTTCTAAAAAAATCCTACATCAAATATAAAGACCGCTTGATTGAAGGAGACAGTTTGTATTTTGACCGCACCAAAGAATTTTCTTCGGGTACCCGCAATGTCAAAATCACCGATTCCATCAACAAAGCGATTGTTCGCGGTCATTATGCCGAAGTGTATAAAAAACAAGATTCGGTCTACATCACCAAACGCGCTAGTGTGCGCTATCAAGTTGAAAAAGACTCCATGTTTGTGCATGCGAAGAAAATTTACATGACAGGTAAAGCCGGGGAACGCATCATACGCGGGCAAAAAAATGTTCGTTTCTTCAAAACCGACATGAGTGGAAAATGTGATTCGATTCATTCGGATCAAAAAAATGCCTTGACGAAATTGATTGGGAAACCGATTTTATGGAATAACGAAAAACAGCTCACGGGCGATGTCATGCATTTGATAGGCAATAATAATACCGAAAAGCTCGACTCGCTCAAAGTACTCAACAATGCTTTTATCATTTCGAAAGATACGCTCGACGCCGGATTTAATCAGGTCAAGGGCATCAATTTGTACGGGAAATTTCGGGACAACAAATTGTATGAAGTCGATGTGGTGAAAAACAACGAAGTGGTGTACTTCATGCGCAACGACGAAAACGAGTTAATCGGAATCAATAAGAATGTGTGCAGTCGGATCAACATGCTCATGAACGAAGGAAAAATCGAAACGATTACTTTTTTTGACAAAGTCAGCGGCACCATTTACCCCGAAGAAGATTTCCCAGAAAACGCCCGAAAACTGAGAGGTTTTGTGTGGCGCATTGACGAAAAAATAAAGTCCAAAGAGGATATTTTCCCGCCTGAAGAAAACGAAGACGAGGTAAAAATCCAGGCGGCAACCGCTAAAGACAACGCCAAACCCAACCTACCGATGCCCATTCGGAAGGAAACCTTGAATTACGACAAAAAGAATACCCCCAAACCCAAAAAATAATACCGAGTTACCATGAGTAGTAAAGCGGACTTTTTTAAATACCAGGCGCAAACTTCGCCCTATCCCCTCGCTATGGAAGTTTCCCATGCCGTGGGAAGTTATATTTACGATACCCAAAATAAAAAATACTTGGATTTTGTAGCGGGCGTTTCAGCCTGTTCGTTGGGTCACCAACATCCACGCGTCAATCAAGCGATTATTGACCAACTCCACAAATATTCCCACGTCATGGTGTATGGGGAATATGCCCAACATCCGGCCACGGAGTACTGTAAGTTATTGGTCCAACATATGCATCCGTCCCTGAATAAAGTCTATTTGGTCAATTCAGGTACCGAAGCCACAGAAGGCGCGTTGAAGTTGGTGCGCCGCGTTACGGGTCGCTCACAATTGATTTCCTGTCACAATGCTTATCATGGCAATACGATGGGTTCGATGAGTGTTATGGGCTTTGAAGAACGCAAACAAATCTTCCGTCCCCTCGTTCCCGATGTGGATTTTATTACCTTTAATAACGAAGCCGATTTAGAAAAAATCACGACCAAAACAGCAGGAATTATCTTGGAGAGTATCCAAGGTGGCGCGGGTTTTATCGAACCAAAGAACGGATTCTTGACTAAAGTCAAACAACGCTGTGAAGAAGTTGGCGCCTTGATGATAGTTGACGAAATCCAACCCGGATTTGGACGCACAGGTAAACTTTTTGGCTACGAAAATTACAATGTGGTACCTGACGTAGTGATTATTGGCAAAGGAATGGCAGGCGGTATGCCTGTGGGCGGCTTCATCGCCAACGAAAAACACATGGATTTGTTGAGTCACGATCCCAAATTGGGACACATTACTACATTTGGCGGTCATCCAGTGATTGCGGCGGCGAGTTTGGCCACCTTACAAGAAGTGTTAGACCAAGATTATGCCCGTCAATCATTGGAAAAAGAAGCTTTGTTCCGCTCTTTATTGGTTCACCCGCTAATTGAAGAAGTTCGGGGCCGCGGACTCATGTTGGCTGCCATGACGGCCGATCCGGAAATAACCAACCGCGCGATTTTGAAAGCCCATGACCGGGGACTCATTCTTTTTTGGTTATTATTTGAAGGAAAAGCCATCCGAATTACACCGCCCCTTACGGTTTCTGAAGACGAAATTCGGGAAGGTTGTGCCATACTATTGGCTGTATTGGATGAGATTTTAGCTGAGGATAAAGCAGTTAACCGCTAAACCTGTTAATTAAATTGTTTAAAACAATTCGTTAAAATTTACGTTTTCCGAAAAGGGTTGTGTACCTTTAGTATGCATAACGTTAACCCCAATTGCTATGTATCTGGATCACGAAGAAGACGACTACAACTTATCGCTCAACCGTTTTGAGTCGATGCTGAAAACGAACAAAGTATTCTTCTTCGATTCGGAAGAGTTTGAGGAGATTATTTTGCACTACCTCGACATGGGGAAAACCAACTTAGCCAAAAAAGCACTGAAATTAGGATTGGAACAACATCCGAAATCGACAGGGCTTAAATTGGTTCAAGTCGAAATGTTGGTCTACGAAGACAAACTCGATGCTGCTGAGCGGTTACTAAACGAACTCTATGCGATTGAACCGCACAACGAAGAAATCTTCATTCAACGTGCCAGTATTTATTCCAAACGCGACAACCACGAAAAAGCGGTGGAGTGTTTGCAACAAGCCTTAGAATTTACCGATGATTATGCTGATGTCTATAACTTAATGGGCATGGAATATCTTTTTATGGACAATTTGGAAGCGGCCAAAGAAAGCTTCATCAAATGTCTAGAAGAAGATATCATGGATCAATCGGCATTATATAATGTGGTGTATTGTTTTGAGTTTTTAGACCAAAACAAAGAAGCGGTTGAGTACCTAAAAACGTATATCGATCGCAATCCCTACAGTGAAATCGCTTGGCACCAATCCGGTCGTTTGTATTACGGATTGAAAGATTACGAAAATGCCGTTCGTGCTTTTGAATACGCCACCTACATCGATGATACGTTTGTGGGGGCTTACATGGAAAAAGGTAAGGCCTTGGAACGTTTGATGCGCTATGAAGAAGCGATAGAATGCTACGAACAAACCATCAACCTTGATGATCCTACCTCCTACGCCTTATTGCGTATCGGAAAATGCCATGAAAAATTAGGCAATCGCGCCGAAGCGATGAAATATTTTAACCAAACGGTACACGAAGATCCGCTTTTAGACAAAGGTTGGATTGCCATCACCGATTTTTATATTCGAGAAAAAAACTACCAAAAAGCCTTGTTCTACGTGAATAAAGCCTTGGCGATTGACGATCAAAACCGCGGTTATTGGAAGCGCTATGCCACCATTAACAAAGCCATGAATTTTTACGAAGAGGCCGAATACGGCTATCGTAAAGCAGTAGAATTCGGAGATTTCGAATTGGACACTTGGTTGTTTTGGGTAGATATTTTGAATTATTTGGGCGAATACGATAATGCGGTGCTTACTTTATTGCAAGCTTCTGAATATTATACCGAAGAATTCGAAATTGAATACCGCTTGGCTGGCTTGTATTTTATGCAACATTTGGATGAAAAAGGTTTGTACCATTTAGCGAATGGCTTGCGTCAAAATTACGCACACCATACGCTCATTGAAGAATTGTTCCCCTCGATTTGGGAACGTCCAACGGTACAACATTACATCGCAAAATTCCAAAAATAATGTCCGATTCCCCCAAAAAACGCTACGGATTAATAGGCCGCAACATCGACTATTCTTTTTCCCGAACGTATTTTGGCAAGAAATTCAGTGCCGAACAGTATCAAGGATATACCTATGAGAATTTTGATCTCCCATCGATTTCCGATTTCCCTGAACTACGAGCCAATCATCTCGACATCAAGGGATTGAATGTGACCATTCCCTATAAAGAAGCGATACTTCCGTATTTGGACGAACTTTCAGAAAATGCTAAAAAGATTGGCGCTGTCAACGTCATTCGATTCAAAAAAAATGGAAAAATTAAAGGCTATAATTCGGATTGGTTTGGGTTCAAAAAAGCCTTGACGCCGCTTCTCCTTCCCCACCATAAAAAAGCCCTAATTCTAGGTACGGGTGGCGCTGCCAAAGCGGTGGCCTTTGCCCTCGAAAAAATGGGAATTTTGTATGCCTTCGTTTCTCGAAATGATTACCCCAATGCGATTCGGTACGAACATTTGAACGAAACGATTTTCGACACCTACTCCATCATCATCAATTGCACCCCGTTGGGTACTTTTCCCAACGTAGACCAATGTCCGCCCATTCCCTATACCTATTTTACTTCCCGCCATATCGCTTTTGATTTGATTTATAATCCCGAAAAAACACTTTTTCTCCAACAGGCTGAAGCCCAAGGTGCTTTGATTGAAAACGGCTATCCCATGTTGGTTTTTCAGGCCGAAAAAGCTTGGAAAATTTGGAACCGTTCCTAGGCACTCCTCACAATCCTTCTTTTTTTAATCGAATAATAACTTCAGAAACCGCTGATTTTCTTTGTATTTTGGCACTTCTTTACTATCTTTCGCCCTAAATAAGTGTATAACCCCACAACGTAATCGAATGTCAGAAGAATTGAATGATAACCTGATTCCGGAGCAAAACGGATCAGATGGAATGGAAAATCAAGAAACCGCTGCTACAGAAACACCTGCAGTTCAGGAGGAAAGTGTTGCCGAAACGGTAGAAGAAACGGTTGCTGAAACAGTTGAAGCGACTGTTGAAGAAGCGGTAACTGAAAGTCCGGTACCCGATACCGAAGTCGAAGCACCCTTAGCCGAAGAAACTCCGGTAGAAACAGAAGTGCTTTCGGGTGAAGAAGCTGATACGCCTTCTGCGGCAATTACCGAACAAGAAGCTGCTGTAAATGCCATCGCAGATGTCAATGCAGAGGAAAGCGAAGACGAAACTTTAAAAGGCCGTCACGACATTCCGATGCAGGATTACGATACCTTATCGATGGAGCAATTGGTGAACGCCTTGGAAGAATTGGTCAATGTTGACCATGTGATGTCGGTTCGCGAACATGTGGAAGAATTGCGCAAATCGTTTATGTCGAAATTCCACCATTTCATCGATGAGAAACGCGACGAATTCCATGCGGAAAACCCCGATACTACTGAAGATTTCCATTACGATTTCCCGTTAAAAAAACGATTCGATTCTTTATATACTAAATACCGTGATTTGAAAAACAACCATTTCAAATCACTTCAAAATGCGCTTAAATCCAACCTTGAAAAACGCGAGGCGTTAGTAGAGGAATTGAAAAATGTTGTCGCAAACTCGACGGGCAACATTGCGCAAGCTTTAAAACAATTGAACGATATCCGCGAACGCTGGAAAAATGCGGGACCGATACCGAAAGATAAATACAATCACGTGTGGAACAACTACCACTTCCATCTAGAAAATTTCTACGATGTGTTGCACTTGGACCGTGAAGCCCGTGATTTGGAATTCAAACACAATCTCGAACAGAAACAACGCATCATTGCGCGTGTTGAAGAATTGTTGGACGAAGCCGACATCAACAAAGCTTTCCGTGAATTGCAAGATTTACACCGCATTTGGAAAGAAGACATCGGACCCGTTTCCAAAGACGTTCGTGAGGAATTGTGGGAGAAATTTAGTGAGTTGACCAAAAAAATGCACGACAAACGCGAATCGCTTGCCGAAAGCTTCCGTCACCGTGAAACGGAAAACTTACAGAAAAAACAAGAAATCATCGCTCAATTGGAGCAATTGGCTACGGAAAAAGTAGACGCGCACCAATTGTGGGTAAATCAAATTGCCAAAGTAGAAGCCTTACGCAATGCGTTCTTTGCCACTGGTAAGGTGCCTGCCGAAGTGAATGAAGCGACTTGGGCTGCTTTTAAAAATGCAGTTCGCAATTTTAATTCGCTTAAAAATTCCTTCTATAAAGAAATCAAACGCGATCAAAGCGATAATTTAAGTCGCAAGCAAGCCTTGGTTGAAAAAGCCAAAGCCTTGAAAGACTCGGAAGATTTTGAAGGCACAACGGCCGTGATGAAACAAATTCAGGACGAATGGAAAACCATTGGTCATGTGCCACGTAAATTCTCGGATGCGTTGTGGAAAGAATTCAAAGAAGCTTGTAATTCGTACTTTGAGCGTTTAAAAGACAGCAAAAAAGAAGAAAATGCGGTGGAAATGGAAGCCTTCAACAAGAAGAAAGCCTATTTGGAACAATTGCGTAGTTTCGAATTGGTAGGTGACCACAAAACTGACTTAGATGCGATCAAAGCGCATATTGAAGCGTGGAAAGGATTGGGCAAAGTACCGTTCAACCGTCGTCATATCGAAGGGAAATTCAACAAGATTTTGGATGCCTTATTCGAAAAATTAAGCGCCAGCAAAAAAGAAGGCGAAATGAATCGTTTCACGAGCAAATTGGATGCCTTCGCTGGGGATGACAGCCGTAAGTTGGATAACGAAAAATTATTCATCATGCGCAAAATTGACGAAGTACAACATGAAATCTTCCAATTGGAAAACAACATTCAGTTCTTCCAAAACAGCAAAAACAATCCGATCGTGAATGAGGTGAAGAAAAGCATCGAACGTCACAAAGAGGAATTGCTCACCTGGAAAGACAAATTGAAACATATCAATGCGTTAATTAAACAAAATAAAGAGTCCGCCGAATAGCGGACTTTTTTTATGCATGACAATTATCATTTTATAAGGAGTGGTTTGCGCCTACCTTTGGTACAAAATTGCATAAACCCATGACTCCTTCACTCATCCAGAAATACAATGTACCCGGTCCACGATACACGAGTTATCCCACCGTTCCCTACTGGAATGAAGCGGATTTCTCCAAACCAGCATGGGAAAAGACCTTGATTCAAGCCTTCAAGGAAACGAATAGTTCGGAGGGCATCAGCCTCTATATTCACCTCCCTTTTTGTGAAAGTTTATGTACCTTCTGCGGTTGCAACAAACGGATTACCAAACGACATGAGGTCGAACACCCCTACATTGCTGCGGTGTTGAAGGAATGGAATTTATACTGCGAGTTATTACCCAAAAAACCAAATATCCGCGAAATCCACTTGGGGGGCGGTACACCTACCTTCTTTTCCCCTGAAAACCTCCGTCGGTTGATTACCGGAATCTTGAAAGAAGCGAATGTGGCTCGTGATCACGAATTTAGTTTTGAGGGACATCCCAACAATACCACGCGCGAGCATTTGCAAACGCTGTATGATTTGGGCTTTCGTCGGGTGAGTTTTGGCGTACAAGATTATTCAACTACCGTACAAACCGCTATTCACCGCATCCAACCCTTTCATAATGTGGCGAAAGTGACGTTTTGGGCGCGCGAAATTGGGTACACTTCGATTGGCCATGATTTGGTGTTCGGACTCCCCTTCCAAACCCTGGAAGATGTGATGGACACGATCGACAAAACCAAGTCGCTCCTCCCCGACCGCTTGGCGTTTTATAGCTATGCGCACGTGCCTTGGATCAAAGGCAACGGCCAACGCGGATTTAAAGACGAGGATTTGCCACAAGACGACGTAAAACGCCAATTGTACGAAGAAGGCAAAAAACGCCTCGCTACCCACCATTACCACGAAATTGGGATGGACCATTTTGCACTCTCCTCCGACTCCATGTATGAGGCGTTTCAAAACGGAACACTCCACCGCAATTTTATGGGCTATACCGTGACCAAAACCAAAGTCATGATTGGCTTGGGCGTTTCCTCGATTGGGGACAGTTGGTACAGTTTTGCCCAAAATGAAAAGAATTTAGAAGACTACTACGACCGCTTGGAACTAAACGAAATTCCGATACTTCGCGGTCATCTCTTGACGGAAGAAGACTTAGTGATCCGTCGCCATATCTTAAATTTAATGTGTACTTTCCAAACGCAATGGGAAGACGACACCTTGTATTTTAATGAAATTCCCGAAGTCATTGCCCATTTGCAAGAAATGGAACACGATGGCTTGTTGGAGTTCCACCTCAACGGACTCCAAATTACCGAAAAAGGCAAACCCTATGTACGCAACATTTGTATGGCATTTGACCTGCATTTGCAACGCGCTGCGCCACAGACCCAATTGTTTTCGATGACGGTGTGAGGTAAAGTTTCAGGTTTCAGGTTTCAAGTTATGGGTGCTGGGGAATTTGAAGTTTGGTTGATAAGGAGTGTAAAAGTTTAGAGGAGTGTAAAAAGTGTAAGGGTAACTGCATGTGTCCTGACTCATCAACAGTACACCACCTCAGGAGCTTAGGAACTCAGTATCTCAGCAGCTTTAATGTAACAGCAAGTTTCCTGACTGATCAACAGAACAACTACTCAGTAGCTTAGAAGCTCAGCGGCTCAGCAGCTTTAATTTGTTTCAAGCAAAAGTCGCCATTTAGTTGTTTAAAAAATTCAACTACCGCTGTACATCCAAAATTTAACAACTTCAGATTGTAACAATGTGAGCGTATGCTTGTCCAATGATGAAATGCTTGGATATTTCCGCTAGCTAAATCATCAATCACATGCGATCAAAAACCATTTCAATACCGAATGCAAAACGTCTTTTCATTGGGGTTTCCATTGTTTATTTGAGTATTTATTTGTTCCATGAAGGCTATGCTTTCGGACAGTGGTTGCAATCAAATCAACCCTAACCATGAAATCAGTATTTGCTTTCTTGAGTTTCCTGATAGGAACACTCTCCCTTCATGCCCAAAAAATAGAAGGTCAACTTCTGGGAACTGCCAACGAACCGCTCTCCGCAACTTCCATCTATTTAATCGGAATTGAAAACGAAGATCCACTCAAAACGACGGTTACCGATGAACAAGGGCGTTTTGAGTTCGAACGCACTCAACCGCTAGATTTTCGTATCCTAGTGCAAGCCTTAGGGTATGAAAAATACCTTTCGCCCGTCTATCATTTTGAAGCTTCGCCCCTCCAAATTCCGACGATTACGTTACAAAAAGCGACCGAAACTTTACAGGAAGTAGCGGTTGTCGGAAAGAAAAAAGCCTTTGTCGAACAAAAAATTGATCGCATTGTCGTCAATCCCGAGGTATTGATTAGCAACGCCGGACTCACCGCATTGGAAGTGTTGGAGAAAGCACCGGGTGTTCGGGTAGATATGAACGGTACCATTTCCCTCAAAGGCAAACAAGGCGTAATCGTTTATGTCGATGATAAACCTACCTATCTGGCGGCAGCCGACTTGGCCTCCTACTTACGATCGTTGCCCTCATCTTCAATTGAGTCGATTGAAGTCATCAGCAATCCACCGGCTCGGTATGAAGCCGCGGGGAATTCAGGGATCATCAATATTCGCACAAAAAAAAGCAAGTCCAAAGGGTTTAATGGCGGCGTGAATTTGGCCTACGGACAAGGCACCTATGCGCGTACCAACAACTCGCTCAATTTCAATTATCATTTGAACAAATGGAATTTCTTTTCCAATGTCGCTTTTTCTGAAAACAACACCTACCAAGACCTTACGATTACCCGTAAATACTTTGACAATTCGGGTAATTTAGCCTCTACCTTTTCCCAACGCTCGTACATCAAACCCAATAACCGCAATCAATCTGCCCGCTTGGGTGCCGATTATTATGCGAGTAAAAAAACAACGATTGGGGTTTTGGTCAGCGGTTTTTATAATCCCTCCCATCGGTCAACCACCAACAATGCCTTAATCACCGACGGCAATGGCCAAACCACCAGTACCGTCAAGGCCTACAATCCAATGGATGTGGTTTTCAAAAATGGTAGTTTGAACCTCAACCTCAACCATAAATTCAACGATAAGGGACAAGAACTCACGGTCAATACTGATTATATTGGGTACGACTCCAAAATCAACCAAGAGTTGTACAACACCCAATCGGCTCCTGATGGTAGTGTACTTAATCAATCGTTATTGCAATCCAACTTACCCTCGACCATCAAAATTGCGACGGCGAAAGCCGATTATTCGGGAATAGCGGTTGCCAAAGGTTCGCTGGACCTTGGAGCGAAAAGTAGTTATGTAAAAACCAACAACATCGCTGCCTTTTATGATGTGGTAGGTGCTACAGTGACGCCCAATTATGATTTTTCCAATGATTTCACCTACCAAGAACGCATTCATGCCGGCTATGTCAATTATGCCAAAGACTATAAAAAATGGACCGTACAAGCCGGATTGCGTTTGGAATACACCCATATTGACGGCTACCAATCAGGGAATCCAGTGGTTCGGGATTCGTCATTTGTAAAAAAATATACCAGTTTATTTCCGACACTGTATGTCCAACACCGCATCGACACCCTACAAAATCATGTGGTGGGCTTATCGTTGGGACGTAGAATCGACCGTCCTGATTACAAGGATTTGAATCCGTTTACCTATCCCATGGACCGATTTACCTACTACGGCGGGAATCCGTTTTTGCAACCAACGTTTTCGTACAATGCTGAATTGTCGTATACCTTTCGTAAGAAATACACCACCACTTTACTGTACAGTTATATCGACAATGTCATTTCAGAAACCAACGAACAACGCGGCACAACGTATTACAGTCGCCCCGGAAATTTTGCCAAACAAGTTTCGTATGGTCTAAGTTTCAATGCGGGTTTCAACTTCACCCCATGGTGGACGGTACAATGTTATGCCGAATTAATGAATAACGTGTTTGAGAGTTCGGTCTACACCGAAACCTTAAACGACTCAAAATGGAGTTGGGCCCTTGCGCCTACCTTTCAATTTACTTTGAGCAAACGTTTCACCGCCGAATTGTCGGGACAGTCCCAAAGCAAGGCCTTATCGGGACAATTTATTATTTATCCCATCACAACGTATCGCGCGGGATTAGCTGCAAAAATTTTAAAAAACAAAGGAACTTTAAAACTGAATGTTTCCGACATTTTGTATTCCAACCAAGTCCGCGGAGACATCCGTAATATCGCCAACGCACAAGCCGGCTGGTACAGCTACTTTGATTCCCGAGTGGTCACCTTATCCTTCAGTTACCGTTTTAGCAAAGGAGAAACAGCCAAACAACGTCAAACGGGCGCTTCTGAAACAGAGCAACGCCGGGTGAAGGTGTAAGGGGGTTGATTTAGTTTCAGGTTTCAGGTTTCAGGTTTAAAGTTGGCCGCTGGGTGGATTGGGGTTTAAAAGTGTATTAAAGAGTGTAAAAAGTGTAAGAGTATCTGCAAGTTTCCTGTCTCATCAACAGTACACCTGCTCAGTAGCTCAGAAGCTCAGCGGCTTTAATCAAAGTGTAAGGGTAACTGCTCGATTCACGAATACACTAACAGCACACCTACTCAGGAGCTTAGCAGCTCAGTGTCTCAGCAGCTTTAAACACAATCTTGTCATTTCGACGATTGGAGAAATCCCATTCCATTCTTCACGCAACGTTTGCTCAGAGGCTTAGCTTCTCAGCAGCTCAGCAACTTTAAACACAATCTTGTCATTTTGACGCAAGGAGAAATCCCATTCCATTTTTCACGCAACGTTTGCTCAGGAGCTTAGCTTCTCAGTGGCTCAGCAGCTTTAAACTCAATCTTGTCATTTCGACGCAAGGAGAAATCCCATCCCATTCTTCACGCAACGTTTGCTCAGGAGCTCAGCGGCTCAGCGGCTCAGCAGCTTTAAACACAATCTTGTCATTTCGACGATAGGAGAAATCCCATTCCATTCTTCACGCAACGTTTGCTCAGTGGCTTAGCTTCTCAGCGGCTCAGCAGCTTTAAACACAATCTTGTCATTTCGACGCAAGGAGAAATCCCATTCCATTCTTCACACAACGATTGCTCAGTGGCTTAGCTTCTCAGCAGCTTCAATCCTATGAAAACTATGTCCCTATGTGGTTAAATTTATTTACTACTCGGTGTTACCGCATAGTAAACTTAAAAATTCGATAGGCTTTTTTTGTTAAACCGCATAGTAACATAGTTAACATAGCTGTTGCGTGGTGTTTAATGTTGGATTCTAAGGAAGAGTTGTTGTTTACGAAGGCTCAGGAGCTTAGCAGCTCAGGAACTCAGTCACTTCCCGTTCCGACTAATCGAAACCCCTAATGCAAAATACCCTAAAGAGTACGCCTAATGCTGCGTCAATGCGGCAAAAAGCGTACTTCCAGTACGTAATGTGCGTACCCTAGGTATGCCAAATACCGACCCCGACGGGGGTACCCCCCCTCCCCGAAGTACGCATAAGGCGTACGGGAGGTACGTGATTTACGTACCCCTTCGTACCTTTTTAGTGGGTGCAGTAGGTAAAAAGCGTACCCAACCCTACCTTTTTAGTGGGGTAACGCACCCAAACACAACCCTGTCGCTGCTTAAAGCCAATACAACCTAAGTAATAACCGGGGAAGTGAAGTGTACACTATGAACAGCGAAGGGAAAAAGATTTAGGATGTAGGTGTCAGGTTACCAGCGCAACGGGAAGTGTAGGGCAAAGGATTAGGGATAATGGCTACGAAGTCGGGAGACTGTTGGAGCGGGGTTGGTTTCAAGTTTCAGGTTTAAAGTTTAAAGTTTTGTCGCCGGGGAATTTGTAGATTGGTTGAAAGGAGTGTAAAAGTGTATTTAAAAGTGTAAGAGTATCTGCAAGTTTCCTGACTCATCAACAGCACACCTTCTCAGAATCTCAGGAGCTTAGCTACTCAGCAGCTTTCATTCGTTTCAGATTGAAAATAGAATGAAAATCACTTCAATCTAGTAACTTATTTCAGTTCTTCTTTATTGCTTTTTTAATTCTAGGATAATAGACAAACAAGAGTGCCGCCGAAACCAAGTAAAAACCAATACCCGGTAATTTAAAGGAAATTGAAGTCGCATAAACTAGATCAAGCACGAATAGAATCAGACAAGTGAATACAACAATTGGGACTATAATTTTTTTAACGGTTTTCGTAAAATAAATAACACCCAATAGGCAACAAAAAATAACAATTGGTAGAATCGTATACAGTAATCCAAACTCCTTTTGGGCCGTACTTTCTATGTGAAAGAAACTTACAAAAAAGTAAAGGAGTACCAATGCAACTAAAGTAAACAGGTCTTTTCTATTCATGGTTTGTTTGGTATTGACGATAACAGTGAATTTTGAACTAAGATAACGGTTTTTGGAAAAACGTATGGTATAGATGACTAATTGGATTTACGGAACCACAAAGTCGGGAGACTGTTGCGGAGCCGTGTGCTACTAAAAACATTTGTGGAGCTGGTTAATCTTTTTCTAACCAATGTAACATTGCCTTTCTTTCACTCTCACTATGAAGAAAGAATTTTTTATAATGCAGAAAGTTTGGTTCTACATTTTTGCTGAATAATTTTGTGTGTAAGCTAATTGTTGAAAGCTCAAATCCTACAGAATTAAAATCAAGATTATAAACTTCATCATATGATGTATGACTTTTTGATGGAAAATCTAAATACTCTTTATTAAATTCAGAAGTATCAAAATAATTTATTAATGCGGCTTCTAATATCGTTATCTGCTGATCAAATGATATTGGAGTAGATTCTATTTTTAATTGATGTTCTAAATCTTCATCCATTAAATCTGGATTATAAAATGTGCGTGGATCAAAAACTGTCATTAAACTTGGTTCAAAAGTCAGACTTAAAAACCAAACTTCATAGTCTGGAAACTTGTCTTGGGTGTCAAAGTAAATTTTTTGAGCTTTCTCATGAACTTTTAACCGATCTATAGTAATTCGCTTTCCATTTTTCCCAAATGCTTGACCAACATATAAGACTTCAAGATTTAATTCATCATAGTATGTTTCATTTTGACCTGTTAGATACCTAAAAAGTAAATTTGTTTTTCCTTCAGAATGGAACTTTTTCTTTTCAGAAAAGGCTTTAAAAGTGTTATATGGATATGGACATTCTAATTCTTTGATGTGTTGATCCGGTCTATTAATGGTTGATACAATAATATCTTTTCTAATACCATTTGAATTGGTGTAGAAATTTAGTGTTATTTTTTTTTGACCAATTTCTGATTTTGTCACATCAAGTAAAATTTTTGGAGACCTACAAATCAAGTAAATGTGTAATGGGAGTTTTCTCATTTCCATTACAGTCTCTTTATTTTCAAATGAGTCTTGTTGCTGTAATATTAGATATTTAGCACTAAGATTAATGAGATTTTCCAGATTTCTATTTCTACTCATTGGTGTCAATTATTGCTGCTAACGTATTGCAGCTACCCGAAGGTGTCTATTTCGAAGCACTTCACTTTTAACCAAGCAGAGACTTTGATAGAAGCACAAAGCTTGATTTAACCACTAAACCGCCACTTTTGGGTAAGTGCTGTTATGCACAGTTATTTTTTATTCAAGTCAATATAGTCAAATTCACGAATCACTTTTGAAATCATATTTCTTGAGACATTTAAACCATATTTATTTGCCACATCCATAGCAATCATTTCTATTTCTTTTTCGGACTTTATTAAACCTTTCACTTTTACATAATTTTCAAGTTCATTGCGAATTATGGTGTAAATGTTCTTTTCCATTATTTCATTATGACGCAAGTCATTATCACTATTTAAGACCCTATTTCTTAGATATCTAAATTCTGATTGCAATCCATTGAGAGACTCAATTATATATTTTGACTCGCTAATTTCTTGTCCATCAATTTTTGCAGGAACAATTCTTTTGCCAAAGCTTTTCAGGAATGGTGAATAATTTGTGTCGGCCTTTGAAGTTTCATATGTTGCCTTAATTCGCTTAATTAACTCAGATTTGAAATTAACTATTTGTGAAAATCTCAATGATGATGGATATGGTATATGTTCAATAATACCAGTATCAAAAGAAAAACCGGTTAACTCATCTTTTATTATAATTGTAGGTTTGTCAAAAGCCAAGCGTAGTCCTAATTCAAACATTACATTAGGATTTTTGGAACTTACGTCACAGATTACAATTTCATTTGTATACAAGTTTGTAACAATTCTGTCGTGTATTAATCCAATCGCAGGGTCGTCACTTACTAATGACGGCTCAAAATCTGTTTCATTTATTGCTTCTATGAGAATGTTCAAAACGTCTTTCCAATGATCCTGAGGATAATCGCTATGTTGAGCGATTGGCATAATAATACCGCATTTCATTGTTTTACTTTGCTGACCATTGATCTTTGTTTTATCTGTCATATTTCGTGATTTTATAATTGTGCATAACGTTTCTCTAATTTCAAATCCCCTGCAAAATAAAAATTATTCTACAAATCCCACTAGGGTTTTTCCTATTTTTTGATTAGTGACTAGTGATTAGTGATTAGTAATTAGTGACTAGTGATTAAATAATCAATTGGAGTTTAAAGCTGATGACTTATGACTTATGACTTCTCGACTTACGACTTTCTGACTTACGACTTACGACTTCCAACTCATAATTCATAATTAAAAATTCATAATTAAAAAAGCACGCCTCCCAGCGTGCTTTTCTTCTAAACCCAAAAAAATTACTCTTGGAGACGGGTATAAATCTCGTCTTTCAAGTGCAGTAATTTTGCTTTCAACTCATGCGCATACTCATCAATTACCACTTCTTCTTCGGTATTGATGCGGTGGATTTGGTGCTCCAACTCGTGGTAGCTGTCAAAGAGTTTTTTGAAATGCGCATCTTGTGTTTTTAATTCGTGAATTTTATCAGTCAATTCAGGAAACTCGTGTAATAAATCGTGACGTTCCATATTCGTTTGTTTTTTGGTTACTTAATTAATGACAATTGGCTTGCGCCTGTACATACAGATTCATGGTCGAAGGCGATACATACGGGATTCCCAATCCCAACCCCCGAACGATAAAGAGGAGTCCGATACACACGGCCACCACGGGAATTAATTTTTGAATGCGTTGTCGCACGGGCCTACTGATCCACTGACTCGCATAGACCACCGCACTTAGCAACGGCACGGTTCCTATACCGTACAAGAACATATAGCTCATACTGCTCATCAAATTGGGCATGGCCAGCGCGCCAAATAAAGCGGCATACACCATTCCACAGGGTAAAAACCCGTTGAGGAGTCCGATCGTGAACAAGGCATCCACCGACTTTCTTTTGAACTGCTGTCCCAAGTGACTTTTGATCGCGGCAATGGCTTTATACACGGGTTTGGAAAAGTTGTACCGGGCCAAAACTTTTTCTGGCAGTACCGCCACCACAATCATCAACACGCCCACCGTAATGGACAAGTGTTGCTGCATTCCGGCAAGGTAAAATCCCCGTCCTAGGAGTCCGAACACCAAACCCAGCAATCCATAGGCAGTTAACCGACCCAAGTGATAGACCAGGATTTGCAATGCTTTACGGCTTGGATTGGTTCGGTCTACGGGGAGCATCAGTGCAATCGGACCGCACATGCCTACGCAATGCAGACTGCTGATGATTCCGAGAAGTAATGCCGTGTACAACATGATTTAATAGATGATGGTTTCTTTTGAAATATAGCCTACGCCGTCGCAATTCCAGTTGATGATAATGTCCCAGCGACCGTCTGCCAGGGAGCTTTTAGGTATGAGCAAATGTGGACTGGATAACGAAATCGGAATTTCGAAATCAAGCTGCTGACTAGACGGTCTGTAAAGGGACACTTTACCGTTTATTTTCGCAAAGTCAAACGACTTCGGAAAAGTTATCGTTACCCCTTCACGGGTTTGGGCAAACTGCACTTTCTCTTTCAGATTCAAGGCATTGTTTTGTTGTTCCAAATCCCGTTCAAAGGTTTGTTCTTTTAAATAATATTTTTCAACGACCAATTCGTTGTCGTATTTCGAGTTGGATTGTACCCGAAACACAAAGAAGAGTATAAAGCTCATGAACAGTGCAAATGCGATGACAATCCCTGTTCCCCAATTTATTTTCATGGTGTTTTTTTTAGAAGTTAGAATTTAGAAGTTAGAATTTAGAAGTAACTGTACACTGCGACTGCAACTGCGACTGCGACTGCCTACTAATTAAACCTCCTCGGTCCGTTGAAGTTCGTCGTAGTCGATTCAATTCTACGGTTACCGTCGTACACTTCAATATGCAAGACCTTTTTCTCATCGTTGAGTAAGGATTCAGGCAATTTGATGAAAAGCGTTCCTTCGCCTAGACTGTCGCCGGGGACCGTAATGGCATTGGCGCCCACTAATTTAATTTCACCGCCTTCGGCATCAACCAATTTAAACGTCACGTGTTGAAACGCTTCGTTGGTTTTGTTGACGACTTTGAAATTGTACACATTCACAATGCGGTTGCCTTCTTTCAAGAACATTTGTCCGGGGACTTTCAATATCGTGGCTTCCACCTGACTGCGCAAGAACAACATGCCTACAAAGATGCCGGTCAAAATCAACAACACGGCCGAATAGCCTTTCATACGGTTGGTGAATTTGAACTTTTCTTTTTTGACAATTTCGTCCTCACTCGCATAGCGTATCAATCCTTTTGGGAATCCCACTTTGTCCATGATGGTATCGCACTCGTCGATACATGCCGTACAGTTTACACATTCCAATTGCACCCCGTTACGGATATCAATTCCGGTTGGGCACACATGAATACAGGCTTTGCAATCGATACAATCGCCTTTTCCAGCGGCAACGCGGTCTTCGCCTTTAGTCAATTTGGCACGACCGTTTTCGCCTTCGCCGCGCACATGGTCATAGGAAACGTTGATGGTTTTATTGTCCAACAACACGCCTTGCAATCGCCCGTAAGGACAAGCGATGATACACACTTGCTCACGGAACCAGGCATAGATAAAGTAGAAAACAGCAGAAAAAATCAATACGGCAATGAGCGTAGAGGTATTGTGCATTGGTCCTTCTTTTACAAATTCGATCACCGTATCACTGCCTTTTAAATAGGCTAAGAATACGTTGGCAATCCCAAAAGAAATCACATAAAACACAATCCATTTGGTGACGCGTTTGCGAATTTTCTCGGCGTCCCATTCTTGTTTTTCGAGACGAATTTGTTGGTTGCGATCGCCTTCAATCCAGTATTCGATGCGGCGAAACACCATTTCCATAAAAATGGTTTGCGGACAAAACCACCCGCAGAAAATACGTCCGAAGGCTACGGTAAAGAGTGCCAACCCTACGACTCCAATAATCATGGAGATTACAAAGAGGTGGAAATCTTGAGGCCAAAAGGGAAATCCGAAGATATTAAAGCGACGTTCAAGAACGTTAAAGAGCAAAAATTGGTGGCCGTTGATTTTCACAAACGGCGCTCCGAAGAGAAACACCAACAAGAAATAACTAACAATTTTTCTTCGGTCGTAAAGTGGTCCCGAAGGTTTTTTGGGGAAAATGAAGGCACGTTTTCCTTTTTGATCGATAGTAGCTATCGTATCGCGGAAACTGTCGTCATGTAACTGACTGGCCATGGTTTTTTTATTTTTTTGGGTTTAGTAATAGGGTCCCGAGGGTATCGGGACCCGTTAACTGTTATTTAGCAGTTGCTGTAGAGTCGGCAGGTTTTGCAGCATCGGCTGTGGGAGCAGCTTCTTCTGTCCATTTATCCCCTTCGGCAGGTTTACCACCGGCAGGTTTAGTACCTTGTAAACTCAGTACATAACTGGCTACTTTTTGAACATCTTTAGAATCTAAGGTTTTACCCCAGGCGGCCATCGTTGGGTTACGTGGACTACCGTCGTGGATGACTTTAAATACATTTTTAATACCACCACCGTTCAACCAGAACTCGTCGGTAAGGTTCGGACCTACAACTCCACCTCCTTGTGGACCGTGACAGGCCACACAAACGTTTTTGAAGATTTCTTGTCCTTTGGCCAAACTTTCTTTGTCGTTAAGTAAAGTCACTTGATCAGCCGTAATCACTTCTTTTGGAGAAGCGGATTTGCTGTTTAATAATTCGGCTTCTGCCAATTCAACCTCATGTTTGAACTCTTGTTCTTGGTTGTCGCCGCCAAACATGTGGAAGCGTACCAAGTAAATTACCCCAAAGATGATGGTGATATAGAACAATTTCACCCACCACGGTGGTAATACGTTATCCAACTCACGGATGCCGTCATAATCATGGTCAAGCATCACATCGGCTTCTTGTTCGATGGCTGTAGAACGGGTTAATTTGCTCATCCACGTTTGGTAGAACTTACTTTCTGTAAACGAAACCGATTGGGCTTCTTCTAATTTTTGTTTTTGTTCGTCTGTTAATAAGTGATAGGTCACTTTATCCACAGCGCTTACCACAATTTCGATAGCGACCAATAGGAACAGAAACACTCCTAAAAACAACGCTACCATTGGGTATTTCACGAATGCCGGTTTATCCCCAGAATCGATAAAGTATTCTAATGCAACCAACACAAAGGCGAAGATTACAGGGACACGAACATATGATGGAAATAATTTTTTCATTGTTACTTGTTTTACGGTTAATTATTCTTCGTCGTTTAAAGGGAGATCACTGATTTCCTTCAAGGTCTCTTTGCTGTAGGTCATTGCCCAAACGGTAAACAACACAAAGGCAGCAAAGAAGATGGTCAAGGAAATGATGGGGTATATTTCAACCCCAGCAATGGTTTCCAAATTATGTTTTACAAACTTCAACATGTTACTTATTGTTTAGGTTTTGCAGCAGTATCGGTTCCTAGACGTTGTAAGTAAGCGATCAACGCGATGATCTCACGGTCTTTCAACGGATTGGCCGTTTCAGTACCAAACGATTTTTGAATATCGCTGTCTTTCATCAAGCTCGCTTCAATCTTTTTCGCTTGTGCTTCCAAGGTTTGTGGTGCATTTGCAATTTCTTCAGGAGTATAGGGTACACCCAAGGTCACCATCGCTTGCATTTTTTTCTGTAACAACGAGTTATCCAATTTGTCGTGGATTAACCATTGGTAACGTGGCATCAACGAACCTGCAGAAATACTTTGTGGGTCATACATGTGGTTGAAATGCCATACATCAGGACGTCCACCGTTGAATGGTTTTCCGGTTACCCCTTCACGGTGTAAGTCGGGACCAGTACGTTTAGAACCCCATAAGAATGGGTGATCGTACACATATTCTCCAGATTTGGAGTAATCCCCATAACGTTCTACTTCTGAACGGAACGGACGAATTAATTGCGAGTGACAGCTCACACAACCTTCGCGGATGTAAAGATCACGACCTTGTAATTCAAGCGGTGTATACGGTTTCACCGCAGTGATGGTTGGAATATTCGATTTCACAAAAATCGTCGGTAAGATTTGTACCACACCACCCACTAGAATGGCCAATGTAGTGTATAAAGCAAATTTCACGGGTTTACGCTCTAACCAAGCATGCCATGTTTCACCTTTCAAACGGTTTTCACTGATAGGTGCTAAAGCAGGTGCTTCCGCGAAATCATCTTCAACAGCCGCCCCTTGACGTACGGTCATGATGATGTTGTAAACCAATACCAATACCCCAACTAAGTATAAGGTACCACCGATAGCACGAATCCAGTACATCGGAATAATTTGGGTAACGGTTTCTAAGAAGTTACCGTATTGTAACGCACTTCCATCGGGTTTGAATTGTTTCCATAATGACGCTTGGGTAAATCCAGAAACGTACATCGGTAAGGCGTAGAATACAATCCCTAAAGTACCAATCCAAAAGTGGAAGTTGGCCAATTTTTCAGAGTATAATTTGGTTTTGGTCAAACGAGGAACCAACCAATAGAACATACCAAACGATAAGAAACCGTTCCATGCTAAAGCTCCAACGTGTACGTGGGCAATAATCCAATCGGTAAAGTGGGCAATGGCATTTACGTTTTTCAAGGAAAGCATCGGACCTTCGAAGGTGGCCATACCATAACCGGTAATCGCTACGACGAAGAATTTCAATACAGAATCCGTACGTACTTTATCCCAAACACCGCGAAGCGTTAATAAACCGTTGATCATACCTCCCCAAGAGGGTGCAATTAACATCACTGAGAATACTACACCAAGATTTTGTGCCCAGTCCGGTAAGGCAGAGTACAACAAGTGGTGAGGTCCAGCCCAGATATAGATGAAAATCAATGACCAGAAGTGGATGATAGATAAACGATAGGAATATACTGGACGATTGGCCGCTTTCGGTACGAAGTAGTACATCATCCCCAAGAACGGAGTCGTTAAGAAGAAGGCTACTGCATTGTGTCCGTACCACCATTGTACCAAGGCATCTTGAACCCCAGCATATACAGAATAGGATTTTAATCCTGCTACAGGTAATTCTAAACTGTTGAAAATATGCAATACCGCTACCGTAACGAAGGTCGCAATGTAGAACCAAATGGCTACATAAATGTGACGCTCTCTACGTTTGATAATGGTACCAATCATGTTGATCCCAAATACCACCCAAATCAAAGCAATCGCAATATCAATAGGCCATTCTAATTCGGCATATTCTTTTGATGTGGTGTATCCTAAAGGTAACGTAATTGCCGCTGCTACGATGATTAATTGCCATCCCCAAAAGTGGATTTTACTCAATAAATCACTGAACATACGGGCTTTTAGCAAACGTTGCATGGAGTAATATACTCCGGCAAACATGGCGTTACCCACGAAGGCAAAAATCACCGCATTGGTATGCAAAGGGCGAAGTCTACCAAAACTTAAGAACGAAATTCCACTCGTCACGTTGGGGAACAAGAACATGAAAGCCAGAAGCAAGCCGACTAACATCCCTACAACCCCGAAAACGATACTGGCGTAGATGAAATTTCGAACAACTTTGTTGTCGTAATGAAATTGTTGCATTTCCATAATTATTGTTTTTCTTCGGTTATACTAATTTGATTGTTGTTTTTTGTTTTTTTGATTAACTCATCGTCAAATAACATGCGTACTGACGGTGTATAGTCATCGTCATACTGACCTGATTTTACGGCCTTGATAAAGGCTACCAGGAAGAAAACAGCCACAACGATACTGATGCTGATTAAAAAATAGATTACGCTCATACCCTATTAATTTGAAACAAAGTTACCCCCACACTACGGGATAAAACATGACATTTATCATTCCCTAAAAAAATCTTAAAATCCGTGTACTAACGGTAGTTCCGACGTGCATACCAATTGCTCATGAGCGTCACGAAACTCACAATAGTAATCGTACTCAACGGCATAATAATCGCTGCAACAATCGGTAGAAGTTTACCCGTAACGGCAAAACTGAGTCCGACCACATTGTACAACAACGACACGCCAAAACTCATGTAGATCGTTTTCATCGCGTTGCGGGAATACTGCATAAAAAAGGCAATTTTGGAAAACTGGGTCGCATCCAATATCCCATCACAGGCGGGTGAAAACACATTCACATTCTCTGAAATCGAAATCCCAATATTACTCTGTGCCAAGGCCCCTGCATCGTTCAAACCATCGCCTACCATCATCACATTTTTGCCTTGGTTTTGGAGTGATTCGATGTAGGCCAATTTCTCCTCGGGTTTTTGATTAAAAACCAATGTGGTTCCTGTGGGCAACATTTTTTCTAAAATCTTGCGTTCCCCATCATTATCCCCCGACAAAACAACCAATTGGTACTGTGCGCTGAGTTGGTCAAACAACTGCTCCAAGCCTTCGCGGTACTGATTATTGAACACATAACTGCCCTTGTACACGCCATCAATCTCCACGTGAACTTTGGTTTTCTTGTGGGTGTTTTCACTGAGGTGTTTTAAGAATTGGGACGAACCTAATTTTATGTCATGACCTTCCACCGTGGCAAAAACACCTTTCCCAGTGATTTCCTCAAAATGGGTGACGGTCGCTTTTTCTTGGGGAGGCAAATAATCGTACAGGCGGCGACTTAAAGGGTGGTTCGAACCCCGAAGTGTATTTTTTAACAAATACAATTCCTCGCTATTGAGTTCGTTGCCTTCATACGTAATGGCCGTTTTTTTGTTGGTGGTAATCGTTCCCGTTTTATCAAAAACAATCGTATCTACTTTGGCCATTTGTTCGATCACCAAAGCATTTTTCAAATACAATTTGCGATTCCCCATGATGCGCAACACATTACCCAAAGTAAAAGGAGCGGTTAACGCCAACGCACATGGACAGGCCACAATCAAAATCGCTGTAAAGACATTAAAAGCGGTATCGACATTGATGAAAATCCAAAAAGCAAAAGAGACAAAAGCCAACAGTAGTAAAGCCGGTGTGAAATAATGGCTAATGCGGTCGGTAATGTTTTTGTGTTGGGACTCCAGTTTCTTTTGGAACACATCATTGCTCCACAGTTGCGTCAAATAACTTTGGGAAACCGAAAACAAGACTTCCATTTCGATCACTTTCCCGATTTGTTTTCCTCCGGCGTATATTTTGTCGCCCGACTTTTTCTCAATGGCTACGGCTTCTCCGGTTACGAAACTATAGTCGATCGAAGCTTTTTCCGAAATTAATATGCCGTCAACAGGAATGAGTTCTTGGTTGCGAATTAACAAGCGATCGCCTTTTTCAATGTCGTAAACTTGCACCGGTTCTTCTTCCCCATTCGGTAAGATTTTGGTAATCGCAATCGGGAAATAGGATTTATAATCCCGCTCAAAGGATAGGAAGTTGTAGGTTTTTTGTTGGAACAATTTCCCTAACAACATAAAGAATATCAACCCGCACATACTGTCGAAAAATCCCTGTCCGTAGTTCATTACAATGTCGACGGTCGAACGTACAAACATGATGATGATACCTAGGGCAATCGGAATTTCGATATTCAACATTTTGGCCCGAATGCTTTTCCATGCCGATACATAATACCCACTAGCGGAATACACCAAGGGCGGTAGTGACAAAAAGAAAATCAACCAACGGAAGAATCCGCGGTATTGATTGATCCAGAATTCTTCGACTTCAAAGTATTCGGGAAAGGATAATAACATGATGTTCCCAAACGAGAAGAACGCTACTCCAATCTTGTAAATGAGCGAACGGTCGATTTTGTGTTTGTCGCCTTCGTAATTTTCTAAACTAATGTAAGGTTCATACCCAATCGAACTCAACAATTCCACGATGGTTTTGAGGGAAATCTGTTCGGGGTTAAAGGTGATGCGAACGGTTTTCGCGGGGAAGTTTACTTGCGAGCTGCCAATACCCGGTTGCAACTTGTGTAGATTTTCCAAAATCCAAATACACGAGCTACAGTGAATATGCGGTATGTACAGTGAAACAATATGGGTGGAAGCTTCTTCAAATTCCAATAATTTTGTGACGATCTTGTCGTCTGTTAAAAAGTCGTATTTTCCATTGATGTCCGAAGGCGTTGCTCCGGGGGCACTTTGAAAGTCGTAATAACACGTCAAATCGTTCTGACTGAAAATCTCGTACACGGTTTTACATCCCGTGCAACAAAAATCTTTTTCATCAAAGCGGATGACGTCTTGCCGACTTACTTCCGTACCACAATGGAAACATGTTGATGTGTCCATAATTTTGCTCATTTTACCTGTAACAAAGGTCACACACCTACTTTTTTTAAAATATGATATTTGTCATGCGAATAATTACCTAACTTTGGTGTAACAAAAATCTTACTCCCATGAGCAAATGTGAACAGTGTATTGTAAGGGAATTTAGTTCCCTGAAGGCACTTACTAAGGACGAACTGCTCCACATGGCCGAATGCAAAACTTCCTATACCATCAAAAAGGGCGAACCTATTTTTGAGGAAGGCGAAAGTATTAATGGGGTCTTTTGTGTGAAAGATGGCGTTTGTAAATTGTCGAAATTAAGTTCGAATGGCAAAGACCAAATCGTCAAGCTAGTCAAGCCGGGCGAGCTATTGGGACAGCGTTCGTTGATTAGTGAAGAACCGACCAACTTGAGTGCAGTGGCCCTTGAAGACATGCAAGTATGCTTTATTCCCAAGTCGGAAATCATGAGTTTCTTCAACAAGAACAACAATTTCTCGATGAACATGATGCGCACGATTTGCGGCGACCTTCGCGAAGCCGACGATCACATGGTAAACATGGCACAAAAAACAGTAAAGGAAAGATTAGCAGAAACTTTATTATATTTGGAAGATAATTTCGGTAAAAACGAAGACGGTACATTGCACATCCAACTCTCCCGAGAAGAACTCGCCGGTATGATTGGTACGGCTACCGAAAGTTGCATCCGCCTGCTCTCTGAGCTCAACAAAAGCGGATATATCGAATTGATAGGAAAGAAAATAGCCTTGAAAGAAAGGCAGAAATTAAAACGAATGGCCGAGTAATCGGGCGTGCGTATATAATGTGAATTAACGACCTAAACCCTGCAGCAATGCGGGGTTTTTGGGTTTTAGGGGTTTCAAGTTTCAGGTTTAAAGTTTAAAGTTAAACCCGTGTAAATTCTTGTGAGTTTTAAATCATGACTGCCGAATTACGACTTTTTCGACTTATGACTTTTCGACTTACGACTTATGACTTTTTCGACTTACGACTAATAGACTTACGACTTTTTTTTCAAAAACAAATAATACACCGGAACACCCAAGGCCACAATACCCAAGCCCAATCCCGTGTTGCGGGTGTCGTAGATCAAAAGTGCTGTACAAATCGAAGCCGTAATCAAAATATACAACAACGGAATAAACGGATAGCCCAAAGCCTTATACGGACGTTCCGCATCGGGTTCGCGCTTGCGTAAAATAAAGAGTCCGCCAATCGTGAGCATATAAAACAACAACGACGCAAATGTCGCATAGGTCAATAAATCGCCGTATTTCCCGGTCACACACAACAACGACGCCCAAATACCTTGCACCCACAAAGCGCGTGCAGGCACTTCTTTATCGTTGAGTTCGCCCGCCTTTTTAAAGAACAAACCGTCTTGAGCCATCGCATAAAACAAACGTCCGCCACTCAAGATGAGTCCGCTATTGCATCCAAACGTCGACACCATAATTAATCCGGCCATGACCAACACGCCTACATTCCCCATAATCACACTGGCTGCTGCCGCACCTACCCGATCTTCGGACGCAAACATGATACCGCGCTCCATAACTGTTGCTCCATCGGGCGAACCGTTGAGCGGCAACAGAGATAAATACGCCACATTCGCCAACAAATAAATAATGGTTACAATTAAGGTTCCCAGAAACAAACTGCGTGGAATGTTGCGTTTCGGGTCTTTGATTTCCCCTGCAATAAAGGTCACATTATTCCAGGCATCACTCGAAAACAATGGATTGATAATGGTTGCCCCCATGACGCCCAATAAGGCCACGCCACTTAGGAATGAGATTTCCAACGTCCCCTCATGATTCACCGTTTTCTTGGCTTCCCAAAGGTTGGCGAAGTTTTGTGACAGCACATCCGACTGTAATCCGACGTACAAGCCCAAAATGATGAGCGAAAACAAAGCAATCAACTTGGCCGAGGTAAACACCAACTGAATGATTTTCCCGTTTTGTACGCCGCGGGTATTGATATAGGTCAGTAAAAAAATACTGAGTATCGCCAAAATTTGTTTGTTGGTAAACACAAAACTTTCATAGGTAAAAATCTTTTGTTCCAACACCGGAAAGAAAACCGCCGTGTAATTGGCAAACGCCACGGCAACCGCTGCAATTACGCCCGTTTGAATGACCGTAAAAACCGTCCATCCGTAGAGAAATGACACGAGTTTTCCATACGCCCGTTGGATGTACACAAACTGCCCACCGGCATTCGGCATCATTCCGGCCAACTCGCCATAACTCAGCGCTGCCGACATCGTAAGGAGTCCGGTGATGAACCACAACACCAATATCCAAGCCGCCGAACCCACATCCCGGGCCATGGCTGAAGTTACCAAAAAGATACCCGAACCAATCATCGATCCCGCCACCAAACTGGTCGCGTCAATGAGTCCGAGAGAACGTTTTAATTCGTGTTTTTCCATAGTAGACGTTAGACGTTAGACGTTAGTCGTTAGACTTTAGTCGTTAGTTGTTATTTAGTTTCAATTTCAAATTTTCAAATCATCAAATTTTCAAATCATCAAATTTTCAAATCATCAAATCATCAAATCTTCTTCGCCTCATTCCAATACACATCCATTTCCGCCAAGGTCATATCGGCAAGGGATTTTCCCATGGCGTTGACTTTGGACTCGAGGTATTGAAAACGGTGAATGAATTTTTTATTCGTGCGCTCCAAGGCGTCTTCGAGATTTACATTTAAAAAGCGGGCGTAATTAATCATGGAGAAAAGTACATCCCCAAACTCCGATTCGATGCGGTCCTGATCGCCTGTTGCGACTTCCTCCTGCAATTCTTGCAATTCCTCTTGGACTTTCTCCCAAACTTGTTCGGGTTGTTCCCAATCGAAGCCTACACCTTTGGCCTTGTCCTGTATCCTGCTTGCTTTAACCATAGCGGGCAATCCTTTGGGCACACCTTCCAGCACGGATTTCTTGCCTTCTTTCAACTTCAACTTTTCCCAATTGCGTTTGACTTCCTCTTCATCGGCGACTTCCACATCGCCGTAAATATGCGGATGACGGTGGATGAGCTTGTCACAGATTTCGTTGGCCACATCCGCTATATCAAACGATTGGGTTTCGCTGCCAATTTTCGCATAAAAAACAATATGCAAGAGTAGGTCGCCCAACTCTTTCTTCACTTCTTCGAGGTTGTTGTCCAAAATGGCATCTCCGAGTTCGTAGGTCTCTTCAATAGTCAAATGCCGCAGGGATTGCAGCGTTTGCTTTTTATCCCACGGGCATTTTTCCCGTAAATCGTCCATAATATCGAGCAATCGGTTGAAGGCTTGCAGTTGTGCTTCGCGGGTATTCATCGTAATCGTTTTGGGTAAAAATAAGAAATCCCGACCGTAAATACGATCGGGACTCCAGATATTTGGTTAGTTTAGTGAATTTTTATTCGCTTTTCTTGGTGGTTTTCTTTTTGGCTTTCACCTCTTCTACCACTTGTTCTTTGATTTCTTCTGCGTTTTCAACAGTTGGCTCTTCCTTAGAAACCATACCTTTTGCTTGCAAAATATTGTACCAGTTCAATACTTTTTTGATATCCGAAGCATACACACGGTCTTGATCGTAATCCGGTAAAACCTCTTCAAAATACGCCACTAATTTTGCATTGTCTTCTTTGTGGGATAAAGCAGGACCTTCGTTTTCTTTTATAGCGATAGCACGCATTACTTCGACCAACGGTTTTTCCTCAGTGTAGGTGTACATGGAGATTTCCGACAATAAACTTACGTTACTGCGCAATCCTACCGTGATTTTTTTACCATCTAACAAGGATTCTGCTACAAAGCCTGTACGGGTTTGCATTTTCAATTCAAACAATCCGGGTTTTCCCGAAATGGCTAATATTCTGTCAATTTTCATTTGGAATTGTATTTTTCGGTCGCAAATATATTTATTTGTTCGAATTAACGACCTTTTTTGTTATAAAATCTCATACGATAATCCGGACGGGCTTTGCCATCCATGATGTTCTGTAGCTTTTTCTTGATGAGGGTACGTTTTAAGGTAGAAATCTTGTCTGTAAACAAAATCCCTTCGATATGATCGTACTCGTGCTGAATCACACGGGCAATCAATCCGTCGTACACTTCCGTATGCTTCACAAAGTTTTCGTCGCAATATTCAATGGTAACGCGTTCGTTGCGGTACACGTCTTCACGCACATCCGGGATACTCAAGCAACCTTCGTTAAAACCCCATTCTTCACCTTCTTCTTTCAAAATCTTCGCATTGATAAAGGTTTTCTTGAATACTTTCAATTGCGCCTTTTCCTCCGCGCTGATGTCATCACCATCCGAAAACGGTTCGGTATCAATCACAAACAAGCGAATCGCCAAGCCAATTTGCGGTGCCGCCAATCCGACTCCGTACGCATTGTACATGGTATCGTACATGTTGTCAATCAATTCCTTTAACTGGGGATATTCCGGGGTGATGTCCTCACCTACTTTGCGCAATACCGGATCGCCGTAACCTACAATGGGTAAAATCATGCGTTTGTTTTTTATTTACGGGGCAAAAGTAGCACTTTTTTCTCCTTTTTGGAAGGATTTATATCATTTTGCGGGAAAGGTAATCCTGCAACAATATCGTAGCGGCGATCTCGTCAATCAAGCCTTTGTTCTGCCGTTGTTTCTTTTTTAATCCGCTATCAATCATGGTTTTAAAGGCCATTTTAGACGTAAAGCGTTCGTCAACCCGCTCAACAGGAATTTCAGGAAACTGCTGCTGAAAGGCGAGCACAAAAGCATCTACCAAAGGGGCACTCTCTGAAGGTTGCCCATTCATTTGCTTGGGTTCGCCTACCAACACTTTTGCTACCTGTTCTTTTGCAAAATAATTCTTGAGAAACACGAGCAATTCTTTGGAATCCACCGTGGTTAATCCTGAAGCGATAATTTGCAGTTCGTCCGTCACGGCAATTCCCGTGCGTTTTATTCCGTAATCGATAGCTAAAAGTCGTGGCATGGGCCAAAAGTACGAATTATTGCCCGTAAAAGACCGCTACTGTAGTTTTTGTTTTATTGAATACCAAGAGCTTGTTTTGCTTAATTTCATAGGCATCCACGGTTTCTAACACTTCAAGAAATTGCTGCTCCGAATTCCTATTCGGACACGCCATTTTGGTCGCCATTACATTCACAAAAGCCAATCCCGTCGCTGAGGGCATGACATAATTGCCCCCAATTCGGTTGCATCCCACATAAGCACTGAAACGACCATCTTTTGAATTGAGTTGTAAAGTATACGGCTTGGCGGTTTTCCCAACGGCTTTGCCACCTAAGGATTCCAATACCCAAGTGGTACCCGCCAAGCTATAAGTAACTGCTTTTACGGGGGCTTCCGACGCAATCACGTGGGAAGTGGATTGCACCAACTTTTCGCCTGTGGCTTGATCGATTTTCATTTTTTGTAAAATATAACGCGTTGCCAATTGCCCGGTAATGGGTTTTCCCTCACGATCCAACTGGGTCAGCTGATTTTCAGAAACCGCATATTCATTGGGTCCGTCGCCGTTGTTGTTAAGACGAATGTGCGTTTCATCTGCATTCCATACATAAGTTCCTTTCGTGACAAAAGGCGCATCTGACTTCCCTAAATACCGGGTAGTCAATACATAGTGCACCGTATCGTTCAATGCCAATTCGGTTTCAATCCCTTCACAATCGGCACAAGGCAAAACGCCTTTGTAATAGCCTTGGTAATCCAACGTTCGTTTGGGTGAATGGGAGACATCTGGAGTATTTTTGGCCGCTTCAGCAGCGGGATGCTCTTCTTTATTTCCACAAGAAACAAGCAGTAATCCAGACAAGACAATAGAAACAAGGGTGGTTTTCATACGGTTGATTTTGTTCCAAAAATACACGGAACTCTCTAAAATATTCCTTAACGAAAGACTAAAAATTTAACAATTGTTTTCCGGGATCGAAATCCTATCTTTGTTTTATGATGCACCAAAATCACCTGATTTATGTCGCTTTTGGCGGTAGTGACTATCACAACGAAGTCGTGTGGTCCCTGCTTTCGCTTTACCTGCAGCATCCCGAACCCGATTTCAATATCCATATTTTTACCGATGCCGTTTCGGAGATGAAAGCGCAGTTGCCCCATTCGGTGGTGATTCACGAACTCACTCCCGACCAAATTCATTGGTGGAAAGGTCCGCAAAATTATCCCTACCGTGTCAAGATTAAGGTACTCCAACAGATGCTGGAAACCCATACCGGAAATTTTCTTTATCTCGACACCGATGTTATTGTACGGCAATCGCTTTCCCCCTTGTTTGCTTCCATTGCCCAAGGCAGCGTTTATATGGATGCCAATGAGGGGCCGCTCCACGCCAACAAAGGCGGCATTGCCCGTAAAATGAAAAAACTGTTGCGGAACCAACAGCAGTTTCGATTACCCAGTGGCGAAAACGTGCATTTGGATACCCAATTTGAAGTGTGGAATTCCGGTTGCATTGGAATCACCAACCGGCAATTATCCCAATTGCAAAAGGCTGAGGCATTGATGGATGTGCTATATGCGGCCTATCCGTTGTTTAGTATGGAACAAATAGCCGTAACCGAAGCTTTGCAAACCAGCGAACTGCATGAAACGAAATCCTATTTGCACCATTACTGGTACTTTAAGGAGTTTCGTCCGGTAATTCGCGATTATTTAAAACATTATCCAACTTGGGAAGCCCGTTTGCAGCATCTGCATTCCTGGGATCCGTGGGAATTGTCGGTCGGCAAACGACAGTACAAACGAAAAGGGTTTTGGGGTCGGACCTACCAAAAAATACGCTACGGTTACCGTTGGAAAAATCCGGTCTTCCTTCCTTAAAAAACAAACAAACCGTTATCTTTGCGATTCAATTTTATAGACATGACAGCATTACAACAAACCATAGAAAACGCGTGGGAAAACCGCGAATTATTAAAAGAGGAAGCAACGCAAAACGCCATTCGCGAAGTAATCAACTTAGTGGATGCAGGTACCTTACGTGTAGCGCAACCCGTTGATGGCGGCTGGCAAGTGAACGAATGGGTGAAAAAAGCGGTAGTGCTCTACTTCCCGATTCAAAAGATGGAAACCTTTGAAGTGGGTATTTTTGAATACCACGACAAAATGCCGTTGAAACGTGGTTATGCTGAAAAAGGAATTCGTGTGGTACCGCATGCTGTAGCCCGTCACGGAGCTTACATTTCAAAAGGTGTGATTTTAATGCCGAGTTATGTCAACATCGGTGCCTACGTGGATGAAGGTACGATGGTCGATACGTGGGCGACTGTAGGGAGTTGTGCACAAATCGGTAAAGACGTTCACTTGAGTGGTGGCGTGGGTATCGGTGGGGTTTTAGAACCCTTGCAAGCCGCTCCTGTTATCATCGAAGACGGTGCCTTTATCGGTTCGCGTTGCATCGTAGTTGAAGGCGTACGTGTAGAAAAAGAAGCTGTTTTGGGTGCTAATGTTTGTTTGACCGCTTCTACAAAAATTATTGACGTTACGGGAACCGAACCTGTAGAATACAAAGGTGTTGTTCCAGCGCGCTCGGTGGTTATTCCCGGCAGCTATACTAAAGAATTCGGTGCGGGAAGTTACCAAGTCCCTTGTGCTTTAATCATCGGCAAGCGCAAACCTTCAACCGACTTAAAAACGTCGTTGAATGATGCGTTGCGCGAGTATGATGTAGCGGTGTAAAAGCGTTTCAGGTTTCAAGTTTCAGGTTTCAAGTTTCAGGTTTCAAGTTAGAACCGTTTAAAAAAGAAATTTATAGATCGGGTTGGATTCTTGAAAACACATGTTAGGAAATACTCAGAAGCTTAGCGGCTCAGAATCTCAGCAGCTATATAAAAGTTTCAGGTTTCAAGTTTAATGTTTCCAGTTAGAACCGTTTAAAAAAAGAAATTTATAGATTTAGTTGAATTCTTGAAAACTCATGTTAGTAATTGCTTAGAAGCTTAGCGGCTCAGAATCTCAGCAGCTATGTAGAAGTTTCAGGTTTCAGGTTAGTACCATTAAAGGAATAATGTACTTTTTCAAGGGACCATTTAACATTTAAAATTCAAAATTTACAATAACCACAATGATTCGCTCCTTTTCCCCTCAGGAAATCCTTTTTTGTTTTGCGTTAGAATCTGAAGCGGCGGATGTCTTTGAGGGTCAGAACGTATTGTTTACAGGTATCGGTAAGGTGCAAGCGGCCTATGCGCTGACCAAAGCCTTGGCGACCCAACGACCCAAGCTCATTATCAATTTAGGAACCGTAGGTAGTACCCATTTCCCAAAAGGAACGGTGGTGCACTGTACCCAATTTGTACAAAGAGACATGGATGTGCGCGGACTCGGGTTTGCCTTATATGAAACGCCGTTGGCGGGGGTGCCTGTGGTTTTGGAGTATGGCGAACCTTTTGCCGGACTCCCGCATGCAGTGTGTGGTACAGGAGATAGTTTTGAAATGGAGCATGCCGAATCGCTATATACCATTGTCGACATGGAAGCCTATGCCCTTGCCTACATCGCCCAACAAGAAAAGATTCCGTTTTTATGCCTCAAATACATCTCCGACGGCGCCGACGACAATGCCGCCACCGACTGGACCGAACAAGTGCATAAAGCGGCTGAAGCGTATGGGAGGCTGGTTTTAGGGTAAGGAGCTGCTGAGAGGCTGAGTGACTGAGCTGCTGAGAAGCTTTGAGAGAAAAGTAGAAAGAGGCAAGAGAAAAGAAAAAAGAGAAAAGAAGAAAGAGAAAAGAAATAGGTGCAACTTCAAGGCACGCAATACACTTTTACACCCATTCCACTTTTACACCGATATAAATTGAGCTTCTGAGAGGCTGAGCTCCTGAGCTTCTGAGCAATCGACGGATTGAAAAGAAAGAGGTGATTGATTAACTTCTAACGTCCAACGACTAAAGACTAATGTCTATCTTCTGCCCACTGCGACTGCGACTGAAAACTCCGACTTTTAAAAACATTAAGGGATTAAGAAATTTCATCATTACCGCTTATATTAAGATTTTTAAGTCGGCCTTAGGCCGCAATTCTTTTAAAACTTAAAACGTCGCGAACTTTGCGTAAACTTTGCTTCTTTGCGGTAAAAAGAAGAAAGAAATGCGGGTTACCTTCTCGGCACGCAATACACTTTTACACCTATTCCACTTTTACACCTCATACGTACTGCTCTCTGCGACTGAAAACTGATCAGTGCCCACTGATCACTACTACAGCATCCATTCTATTCCAAGCGGAAAAAGATAGATGAATACAATTACAAGTACCGGACCCAGAAGATGTCGTTTTGACAAAGCATAGCGCTCTTGAAAATCCGATTGTATTAGTCGAAACAACAACAATAAATGAATGAATAACAAAATGGCCGCAAATAATTGAATGAATTGAAAGGGTTCCGTTCCTAAAAACACCGTTTTCACAAAATGGAATCCACTTTTAAAACACATATAAATTACAGCCCCAACAAGTAATTGCCACCCCCAACGCTTTTTGAAAAGCAAACCTAAACTACCCACACAAATTCCGAGGTTAACCAAACCTTTTAACAATTCATGAATATAAATACGAACTTCAGTAGCTGAATTCACTTGATAAAAACCCATAGAAATATATTCTTTCGATAATTGAATTGTAGCATTTACTTGTATCGTCAAGAAAAATAGACTGAATGCTAAGTAAAAAATTCCAATTAGGCGTTCTTGTGTTACTAAAGCTAACTTCATAATTTTTGTGGCTTTTAAAATGTGAAAGTGTATCAAAGATATTTAATTTTGAGCAACTGTGAGAAGAAAGAAGAAAGAAGAAAGAAGCAAGAGGCAAGAGAAAAGAAATACGGGTTACCATTACGGAACGCAATACACTTTTACACCTTTCCACTGTTCAACCTTTATATGTTGAGCTTCTGAGAGGCTGAGCTCCTAAGCTTCTGAGAAATCGACAGACTGAAAAGACAGTTTTGATTGAATGCCTTCTAATGGCTAACGACTAAAGACTAAAGACTAAAGACTAATGTCTAACCTCTGCTCACTGCGACTGCGACTGAAAACTACTTTTTCAGCTTCCGCTTCAACCACTTCTTCTTATTGATCTTGCGCTTGAAATCTTGGGACGTTTGCCATAACACCGGCCAGAGTTCGCTCTCAGGAATGCCACTGAGTTGGGCATAGGTTTGTGCCACCGTTTTCAACATGGTTTTGGACAACCACATTTTCTTGAAATTGTCCATGCGTTGGTGCATACTCAGGGGTTCGAACCGCATCCGATTCAAGTCGATCAAGTAGAAGTCGTAACGCCCATTACCCAAATCTTTAATCAACGTATTGCCCGGGGAATGATCGAGAAAGTTCACTTGCGCTTCATGCATGGCATAGGTAAACGCTGTGAACTGCTCCAAAATCGCCACCCGATTGGGAAACAAGGGATCGTGAATGAGTTCGCGAATCGTAAAATCGTAGTCAATATGTCGACAGAAATAATAGCTGTCGCCCAACAACCCCAAAGCCTTTCGTTCTTCGATGTAGCCGATAGGAAACGGAGTTAAGATGCCGTGCTGTTGCAAATACAACGCATAATCATAGGAGCGTTTTGCCTTACTCTGACGGAACCACGAATAGATGATGGATTTGACAAAACCGGGGGTTTTAAAAAATTTAATGCTCACCGTTTCGTCGGCTAACCTGTTAGTTTTAATCGAATTGCGCGCACCTTTAACGATTAACGTACCCGATTGCTCAAAGTGAGCGGCCAAGTCTTCCAAAGCAGTTTGTTGGTGGGCGTAATCGGGATGCAATATCGTTGGCACAGGCAAGTTTTAAGTTGGGTAAATGTATAAAAAAATTGTACTTTGCACCAAGATTTTATCCTATGCAAAAAATTCTTATCATCCAAAACAAACGAATTGGCGATGTCTTAATCGCTTCAGTGATTGCCAACAACTTCAAACGCAAGTACCCCGATAGCGAAGTGCATTTTATGGCTTACGACTTTACCACAGGCGTTTTGGAACAGAATCCGAATATCGATAAAATCATTCCGATACAAGAAAAAGAACTGAAAAAAGTACCCAACCTCATCCGGTTTATCCGTTGGGTGCGACAGCAAAAATACGACATCATCTTTGACCCCTATTCCAAAACCCAGAGTCGGTTGATCTGTAAGTTTTCGGGAGCCAAAATGACCATTGGCCATAAATCACGTAAGAAATTCGGGAACTGGAACTACTACACCCACCCTACCGAAGCGCTGCAATCTTCGGACAAGTTCTGTGGCAAAGCCATCGAAGATCGGGTGCATTTGATTGAATATGCGGGCGACTTCACGCCGATTGATTATGCACCTAAATTGTTTCTTTCCGAGGCCGAAAAACAAGAAGATTGGCTGGGCAAATACAAGGATAAAAAAGTGATTGTGATGGGTGTGTTGGGCAGTACGCCGCAAAAGTCCATGCCCTATGATTATGTCGCACAAGTCTGTGATTTTATTGCGTCCCAGTTTGATGTGTACTTGCTCTTCAATTATTCGCCCCATCAAAAGGCAGAGGCGATGAAAATTTACGAGTTATGCCAGCACAAAGACCGCATCATTTTGGACATCTATGCGCCTTCGATACGCGACTTTATCAAACTCATGGCGCAGTGTGACGGATTGGTGGCCAACGAAGGCGGTACGGTGCATATCGCCAAAGCGCTGGACAAACCCACGTTTACGATCTTTTCGCCTTATGTCAACAAAGAACATTGGGCCAGTTTTGAAGACGGCATTCAACATACTTCGGTGCATTTGCGGGAAGAGAAACCCGAATTGTACACAGCCTTCACCTATGAAGAGCGAAAAAAGATTGAAGCCGACCCGAGTGCGATGTACCGCGAACTCCACCCGGACTTGTATCTCGCGCGATTACAGGCGTTTTTGGCTCGGTATGTGGGGTAGATACATATTGACTATTTAAGAAAACAATTAATAAAGGTTTCGTGCTAAAACTTAAATTCCGATAAAATAGAAATTGTACGGATTTATTTTTTATTTTTGTACGTATAATATATTTATTATGGATACTAAATTAACATTGAAGCTAAACCAAGAGATAATTGAGAAAGCGAAAATTTATGCTGCTCAAAAAAATGTTAGTTTATCAAGAATCATAGAAAATTATTTAAACGCAATAACAAACGATTCTAAGAAAGATAATTCAATAGAAATCTCTCCATTTGTAAAAAGTTTGAGTTCGGGTAAAAAAATGCCTGCTGACTTGGATTATAAAAAAGAATATTCCGATTATCTAATGAATAAATACAAATGATTCAGCGGGTTTATTTAGATACTAACGTAATGCTTGATTTGCTTGGTGAAAGAGAACCTTTTTATCAATCAATTGCTCAAATTGCAACATTAGCTGATCAAAAAAAGCTTCAAATCGTTGTTTCTCCCATTTCATTTGCTACAGTTAACTATTTTATTTCAAAGTTTGAAGGAAGTTCAGTTGCAAAAGATAAGTTGAGAAAATTTAAAGTGCTCTGTGAAATCGCAACTATTAATGAAACCATAATTGAAAAAGGGCTCAACGCAAACTTTGATGATTTTGAAGACTCCCTACAATATTTTTGCGCTGTTGATGCTGAATGTACAGTCATATTAACACGAAATGCAAAAGATTTCAAAAACGCCTTACTTCCAGTTATGTCCGCAGAAGAATTTATAAATAGTATCGCTTAAGTACTACTTCATAAACTGGTTACTTGGAGAACTCTAAAAATGGTATTCTTTACATGAACTTAGCGAAGTAAAAAACTTTATCTAACTAAGAAATGATTGTCTCCGATAAACATAAAAACGACCTTACAGCAAATGGTTTTACAACCGTTGTATCAATCTATTCTGATGCGGAAATAGATCGATTAATACAAACTATCGAACAAGCGGATAGCAACAAAGCGACTTTCCGAAAATCAGCGGACTTATTTGCTATTCGGCAATTTTTAAAAGAAATCCCCGCAATTGAACCTTTGGTTTTTAATGCGAATTTAAAGAATGTTGTACGACAACTCTTTGGTGAGGATTATTTCGTGGTTAAGAGCATTTATTTTGATAAACCTGAAACTTCAAATTGGTACGTTTCCTACCACCAAGACTTGACTATTTCAGTAGATAAAAAAGTGGAATTAGACGACTTTGGACCTTGGACCGTGAAGCAAAACCAATATGCTGTTCAACCGCCAATAGCTCTATTAGAAAACATTTTTACTATTCGTATTCATCTTGACGACACCGATGAAAATAATGGCGCTTTAAAAGTTATTCCTAAATCGCACGCAAAGAAAATATACCGTCCTGAAACAATTGATTGGTCGCAAGAAACAGAAACTATTTGTCCGGTAAAAAAAGGGGGTATAATGGTCATGAAACCTTTACTGTTACACAGTTCGAGTAGAACAACAAACCAAAAAAAGCGACGCGTCATTCATATTGAATTTTCAAATCAAGATTTACCCAAAGAATTAAACTGGGCAGAACGAATAAACTAATCAATAAAAAATCTACCTTGTATTCAATGAACTAAAAAAAATAATAATACTGTATTTGAAAAAGAAAATTTCAAAATAACCAATCGAATACCACGACAAAAAATGAAACAGTTCGCCTTAAAACGTCCTGAAAACTGTTCAATTGAAAAATAAAAAGTAGCGATGTTTACCCCCCAAACTTCTCTTTATACCACGCTACTTGCGCTTCTAATCCTTGGCGTAAGGAAGTTTTAGGCGAATACTCCAATAAGCGTTGGGCTTTGTCAATGACAGCGGCGGTACGTTGTTGGTCGCCTTTGCGGGCAGGACGGTGGTCTACAATTAAAGTTTTACCAAGAATGGCTTCAACTGCCTTGATACCTTCTTCAGTGGTGTTGACCTCATCGGTACCTAAGTTGATGATTTCTCCATTGACCAAGGCTTCCCGACCAATAATCGCGGCCAAACCAGCTACAATATCCCCAACATAGGTAAAACTGCGCTCGTGGCGTAAACTGCCTTCAAACAGTGGAAACGGTTGGTCGTTAATCAGGTTTTCAATCAATTTAGTATACAATTTCTCAGGCCGTTCGCGCGGACCGTAAACCGAGTACAATCGGATCGAACAAGCATTTAACTTCCCCGTACGTTGGAGTCCGAGCACCAATTGCTCCCCCGCCAATTTGGTCACCCCATAAAAAGAAACGGGCTGTGGCGGGACAGTTTCATCCACCGTAGCTTCCAATCCATAAACAGATGACGTGGCTATATTGACAAAAGATTTGAGCGATGGAGCATAAGTGAGCACCGCATCCAACAGGTTTTGCGTTGCTTTGATATTATTGATAATGTATTCGTCTAAGGTCGTGTCTGCCGAAATACCCGGCTGTGCCGCTAAATGATAGACATAGTCGTAAGGTTGTGCAAAAACCGCCGACAAATCACCATTCAAATCAGTTTTAAAAATAGTGATTCCCTTGGCTTGCAAGTCGGCCGCATTCAGTGCTTTCAGTTCCGGACTGTAGTAATCGTTGAAGTTATCGACTCCGAACACTTCATGCCCTAAAGCGTGTAGCTGTTCACATAAATGGGAAGCAATAAATCCGGCGGCTCCGGTGACTAAAATGCGCATACTGTGTTTATTTTTTTATTCCAAACGGCGTCCACTTGATTTTTTTGTCCCGCACTTCCTTGCGTATTGCCAAGTTGGCGGCTAAAGATTCTGGCGTTTTGTAACCCCGTGGATGATCCAAATGCAATACTACGGCTTTGTGGCGAATTTGTTTTCCTTTCACACCAAAATTTTCAAGACGCTCCCCAAACTCACGATCGGGTCCGCCGTATTTCATGCGCTCGTCATACCCGTTAATGGCAATCATGTCTTCACGATAGCCCGAAGAATTGCAGTTGTTAAATGACGGTGTGGTGGGAGAAATAAAGTCTAATAATTTGGCTAAAAGCGGGTTGGCACCCAACTTCAACGTATTGGAAAAACCGAGTTTGTCAATGGATTTCAACCAACTCACTTTAAAGCAATCTTGGTTAATTATGTCTTGTTCCGAAATGTGCTTGCTTGTTTTCATGGGTAGTTTGCAATAACCACCGGATAGAAAACGACCGCGTTCAGCTTCATTCGCATGGATTTCGATAAAATCTTTACGGGGTATGCAATCGCCGTCCGTCATGATAATGTACTCGTAAGCCGCCTCCATAATGGCCACATTCAAAATCTCCTGACGGCGGTAGCCTTGGTCTTCATGCCACAAATGACGCACGGGAACGGGATAATTCGCGGCGTAGCGATCAATCAATTCCTTGGTGGAAGGGCGCGAACCGTCGTCTGCGATAATCAATTCAAAATGCGGATAGGTTTGGTATTGGTAGCCAATAAGCACTTTTTCCAACCATTCTTCAGCGTTGTAGGTACTAACCACGACTGAAATTTTCAATTTGTTATCATTTTCAGGTGCCATGAGTAAGGTGCTATTTTTAACGGACTTGTTTTTCAACGTCCCTAAGTTAGTATAAAATCGGTCACGGGGAAAACGGTAATCCCACTGACCTTGGGTAGCCAATTGCAAAAAATCCGATTTCCACAGCGAACTATTGCAAAAATTAAACGGTAATTCGGGCAAGGTTTGGTCTAAAATACCGGCCCAACTCCCCGACTCCAACGGACGAAATACCGAGATGCCTGTATTCGTACCGTATTGTTCCAAAAAGGGCTTTTCAAAACAGTTCCCCGATTCAATAGCGGTGGATTCCAACTGTTCCCAAACCGTTTGTTGGATGAAAAAGAGCGAACCCGTGAGGTAAAAGCCTTCTTCCCGATTCTTGATGTGGTTCTCAATAAAATCAACACGCGGAATCGCATAGGCATCGGCAAAAACCACATAATCGGTAGTGGATGATTGCAAATAATCTTGTAAATCAGCAGAAGCCAATGCTTTTGCAGAAAAAAACAAAGGCAAATCCGGCAATGTGAATGGATTTTCTTGCAATACAACAACTTCAAAATTGCGGTAATTTTGGGCCGCATAGCCCCAAAGTGTGGAGGAAATTGGGCGTGTGCCGACGCCATTCGTTAAGACTACCGTAACATTCTTTTGCATGGGTGCAAAGGTAACCTAATTTTATTAAATTTGTTTTCTAATCCGAAAGAATGCAAACGCTTACTGTTATCATCCCCGCTTATAATGAAATTCACTATTTGGAAGACGCTGTTCGATCAGTGGCTTTTGCCCAACAAATCATTGTGATTGATTCGTTTAGCACGGATGGGACATTCGAACTCGCCCAATCGTTGGGATGTACCGTTTTGCAACGTCAATTTGATAATTTTTCCAACCAAAAAAACGCCGCGATTGCTTTGGCAACAGGCGATTGGATTCTATTCGTCGATGCGGATGAACGGGTGACTCCAAAACTGAAATTGGAAATCCTTTCGACCCTAGAAAATCCGAAACATGCGGGCTACAAAATCAACTTCCCGCATTATTTCATGAACCGGTTCTTGTACCATAAAGTCGACCGCGTGACCCGTTTGGTGAAAAATGACGGTGTACATTTCACCGGCGATGTTCATGAAAAACTCCAAGTCAACGGCACCATTGGGCAGTTGCAACACTTCATGATTCATTACACCTACAAAGGTTTGTTCCATGCCCTCAGCAAAAAGAATTCCTATGCGTGGTTTCAAGCGGGCATGTCCAAAGAAAAAGGAAAAAAAGCCACGATTTGGCATTTGTTGTTCAAACCCTTGTACCGCTTTTTCTCTTCGTACATTCTTAAAAAAGGCTTCTTAGACGGCATCCCCGGCCTTGCTTTGGCCAGCGTCAATGCCTATGGGGTTTTTTCACGGTATGTGAAGTTGCTGTTGCTTGAACGGGAAATGAAATAATTTTTTTTGAGCTTCTGAGAGGCTGAGCTACTGAGTACTGATAACTGATTACTAATCACTAGTCACTAGTCACTAGAAAACCTTCCCGAACCGTAATTTCCACTTAAACTTCCACAAGGCATCTTCGCCTTTGATGTCAATGCGTTTGATTTCGAAAGGTTGGGTGAAGGGAAACCGACTCACTTTATTTCCTATACGTAGGCCGTATTGCATGCCTAGAGCGGCGATTTGCGCAAAGAAACGTTGTTTTTCGGGATTCTTTTTGGGATAATTACCATAAGGATAGGCAATCGCGGGGAACACCTTCAGGTTTTCTTTTTCAATCACTTCAAAAGCAGCGTTGAAGTCGGATGCAATTGCCGCCTCATCCATCTTTGCAAAATGTTGGTGTTTATAAGAATGGTGGGCAAGTTCGATGACTTTCGGATTCAATTGACGCAATTGCTCTGCCGTCATGATGGGTTCGCCTCGATCTTCACCGCCATAATTCCACGAATCCGATTTCCCCAAATAGGCAAAAGGGACAAAAAACAGGGCTTTCATGCCGTATTTTTCTAAAAGAGGAACGGCAAATTCTAATTGGTTTACCGTGACATCATCAAAAGTAATAAGTACTTTTTTTCCCTTTAATGAAGTGGTTTGAGCCAATTCAGACAAAAACACAGCTTCATAACCTGCTGACTTCAAATAATTTAATTGCGACTCAAACCGCTCAGCGGCAATGGTTAAGCCTTTGGATTGGGCTAAATAAGGGGTTACATTATGGTACATTAAAATGGGAAGTCGGGCCACCATTCGTAAATTTTGAAAATTGTAATTCAGTAAAAATAGTATATTTGTCGCACATAGATTAAGCATTCATGTCCGAAACTACCCATTCGCCCAAAATTACCGCCCTGGCAATCTCTTTTAATGAGGAGGCGAATGTAAAACGGTATGTGGAAAGTTTGCATTTCGCAGATGAAATCATTTTTGTGGATTCTGAAAGTACGGACCAAACCTTAGCCATCGCCCAATCCATGGGAGTCAAAGTGATCAATCGTCCCTTTACCAACTTTTCGGAACAACGCAATTTTGCCATCGAACAAGCTAGTCACGATTGGATTGTCTTTTTCGATTTGGACGAAATCATCACGCCAGAACTCGAACAAGAGATTCGGGCCACCGTTCAAAATCCGGGCGAAAAAAATGCCTTCTTCGTCAAACGTACCTTCCATTTTATGGGAAAACGCATTCGTTTCGGGGGTTGGCAAAACGACAAAGCCATTCGTCTTTTCAACAAAAACCACGGAACCTACAATGGAAATTTAGTCCATGAAGAAGTGAAAAGCGACGGGAAAGTGGGCATCTTAAAAAACCGATTGAACCATTACAGTTACAAGAGTTTTGACAATTATAACGACAAACTCAACTTATACAGCAAATTGCAAGCGCTGAATTTGTACCAAAAGAAAAAGCGTCCGAATGCCTACCACTTTTTCATTCGGCCCTTATATCGTTTTCTGTGGCAGTACTTGTTCCGCTTGGGCATATTCGACGGAAAAGAAGGATTTATCTTGGCGTATGTCCACTCCTTTTCCGTATTCAAACGTTACCTGCAATTGTGGATGATGTACCGTAAAATCGACTAGTTATGCGTTTATTACAAATTACCGCTTCGAATGTTTGGCGCGGTCACGAACAGCAAATCGTTTATTATTATGAAGAGTTTGCCGCTAAGGTCGAACACCAAGTCTTGCTCTGCACACCCGATACGCGTTTACACGAAATAGCGGTAGAACGCCAGTACAATGTCCACACCCTGCCCTTTCATTCGGAATACGACAGAAAGTGGATGAAAAAAATTCACCAAATCATCAAAGAAGAAAAAATCGACCTGATTTTGATTCACAACAGTACGGCCCACACGCTTTGTGTGCTCTCTTCGTTGTTGTACGGTTGGAAAACGCCCATGGTCTTCTTCCGAACGTTGATCAAAAAAGTCGACACCAATTTCTTCCGCAAATGGAAATACAATTATAAAGGATTGAAGAAAATCGTGTGCGTTTCCCAAGCCGTAATTGATGTCTTGAATCCTGCAATAAAAGATAAAAGTCGGTTGTCCATTGTGGGCAGCGCGACCGACCTGAACGAATTTCATCGTACCCAACCCAACGGAAATTTACGTCGGGAACTCGGACTCGCAGACGACACCATCATCATTGGCAACATTGCCGCTTTTGTCGGATTTAAAGATCACGTTACTTTGGTCAATGCCGCGGAACAGATTGTGAAAGAAGTGCCCAATGTCAAGTTTGTTTTGGCAGGAAAAGGGGAATTGGAAGCCGATATCAAAGCCTTGGTTGGGGAGAAAAATTTAACCGATTACTTTGCCTTTTTGGGCTTCCGTACAGATATTCCGGAATTGTTTCCAGAATTTGATTTGTTTCTGTTTACGTCGAAGCTCGAACCCACAGGCGGTGTACTCTTAGAAGCCTATGCCAGCCATGTGCCAATTGTAGCGACTCGCGCCGGTGGTATCCCAGAAGTGGTGGTGGAAAACGAAACAGGATTGTTGTGTGAAAAAGAAAATGCATCCGACTTTGCAGAAAAGACCATTCGTTTACTTCAAGATAAGGCCTTGCAAGAACAATTAGTACAAAACGGTTACCAGCATTTGCTGAAAAACTTCACCCGTCAAGTGATTGCCGAGGCGATGTTCAAAGAGTTGGAAGCGGTATTAAAATCCTAGATTATGAAAGTAACGCTCATCAGTTTTGACTATTTCGATTTTGACAAAAACATCATCGATACGTTGCATCAAAAAGGGATTGAAGCCCAACATATCGACATTTCTAAATTTCGTTACCGCTACAAATCGAGTTTTGAAAAAATCAAAAACTTCTTCTCCAAAGCCTTTTTTGGGGTGAATGTCAAACGGGTAAAAATGGAAGAATATGTGCTTTCCCGTTTGGAATCTTTGGGACCCCAAGATCAAATTTTGGTCATCCGCCCCGATCGCATCAGTCGGAAAACCCATGAAAAAATAAAAGGCTACACCCAAAAATACATTGCCTATTTGTACGATAGCACCAACCGTTTTCCGGTCGACCACCTGTTGAAAGGTTTGTACGACACGATTTATACGTTTGATCTGGACGATGCCGACAAATACGGGTTTCGATTCATAAGCAATTACATTTATATCAACAAAAAACCGTTGGTTCCAGCTAACGAACTCCCCACAGACATCTTCATGATTGCCTCTATCGATGAACGCTTACCGCTATGGAATCAAGTGTCGGCTTATTGCCGTGAAAAGGGAATTCAGACGGATTTTATTTGTGTGGGCAAAAGAGAACCGGCCGAATTGGATGCGGGAATTGTCTATTCTAAAAACAATTTATTTTTAGAAGCCATTGAAAACAGGATGTTCCAATCGAAAGCGTTTTTGGATTTGATCCGCACGGAACAAAACGGATTGAGTTTCCGAATTTTTGAAGCCATGGCATACCAACGGAAAATCATCACTTCGAATGCTTCGGTGACGCGCTATCCGTTTTATAATCCCAACAATATTTTGGTGCTCAACGAATCTACTATTTCTGATATAAAAACTTTTATGGAACGGCCGTTCGAACCCTTAACGGAAGAAATGTACCACCACTACACAGTTTCCAATTGGGTGGATACGGTGTTCGAACTCTAACGTACCGCCTTAACGATATTGTCAGTTAAAACCTTACGCGAGAACGGTTGTAACGTAGTTTCGGATTGCTCGCGAATGGATTCCCATAACGTTGCATTGGTATAGGCTGCCATGATTTTTTCAGCAAACTCCGACGGACTATCCGCAATCATCGCGTCAGCTACTTTACCAAAATCAAAACCTTCTGCTCCAATGGGTGTCGTCACAAGTGGGAGTCCGAACTCAAGACTCTGCCCAATTTTCCCTTTGATTCCGGCGCCATAACGCAACGGCGCAATGAATAATCGGTGGGTACAAAACGCCTCCGACAAATCGTTGACATAGCCCAGAATTTCGAATCGTTTTTCGTGTAAGGCCAATACTTCCGGTTTGGGATTGCTCCCGATTACGGTGACTTTTACCTCAGGCAAACGCTCCCATACCAACGGCATGATGTGCTTGCGCAAATACTGTACGGCATCAACATTGGGCACATGCTCAAAACTCCCTACAAACAACAAGTCTTTGCGGTCAGAAAACGACAATTGTCCACGGGTATCCGTAATAAAATCATGGATATTACCCACTACCGTCATTTTTTGGGTTTGGGCGTAATACGGCATTAGATTTTGTTTATCCAAAGAAGAAATGACAATAATTGTATCAGCCGCTTCGCAATTGGCTTGTTCAATTTTCAAAAAACGTTCGGCTTCTGCCAATAATTTGGAATCATTGGACTTCAATTCGGCTTCCCGTTTCATGCGTAAATAGTGGAAATCCACCATATCGTACAAGGCTTTGGCATTGGGATTCAGTGAACGAACCAGGTCAATATACTTCGCAAATACCAACGGGCGGTGCAACCAAACGGCCGAAACCTGCGGCACAATTCGTTCTAGAAATCCTTCCCGAGTCACCAAATTGCCTTCGGCATCTATACTGGGAAAATAGACTTGAACGCCTTTATTTTGGTAGTATGTGCAATAACTTGTATCGTATTTGTATTCTTTTTTATCGGCCATCAAATAGACTTGAATGCCTTGTTCTAACAGAATATCAATGATTAAATTCAAGCGTCTCGAACCCGAATCTTTGTCGTATTCCGGTAATTTATCGTCGACAATCAATACGGAAGCCCCTTTTTGCACATCAGGCAAAACCACTGTAAATGCGGTTTGCGACTGCTTGAGCTTTCCTTTTAATTGTTGGTTTTTGAAATAAATTTTGAGTGATTGAAACATTGTTCGATAGCAATTATGGGCCAAAAGTACTTTTTTTCGACAAGACTTCGGCTAACCTTGTGGGCTAATTTATCATTTTTATCTTTGTAGAAATTTGAAAAACATGGAAATCATCAGCCACCGTGGATATTGGATTGATCCACAAGAAAAAAATACCGAAGCTGCGTTTGTGCGCTCCTTTTCCAAAAATTACGGAACAGAAACCGACTTTCGGGATTACGAGGGGCAATTGGTGATTTCACACGATATGGCTGATGCTAATTGTATGCCGGCGGCTACTTTTTTTGAGATCTATAACCAACACCAATGCTCGGGAACGTTAGCCCTTAATATCAAAGCGGACGGACTTCAAGCGCCGTTAATGGACTTGCTAAAAGCCCACAACATCACCAATTATTTTGTGTTTGACATGTCGGTTCCCGATTTATTGCACTATGATCGTCAAGGTTTTATTTACTATTCCCGTCGCAGCGAATACGAGGAAACTGTAAGCAAATACGCCGACTGCCACGGCATTTGGTTGGATGCCTTTCTTTCAGTTTGGTATACGGCGGGCGATATTGAGCAATTCATTCAAGACGGTAAAAAAGTGGCGATTGTCTCCTGTGATTTGCACCGCAGAGACCACCAACCCTTGTGGACGATGTTGAAAGCTGCGGGATTACACCACAATCCGAATGTGATTTTGTGCACAGATATCCCCGAAGACGCTTCGGCATTTTTTGAAATATAAACCCATTATAAACCATATTTTTAGCGCATTTATACTATTTTTGTGCAAGTTTAAAACCGAAACCCATGGCCAAAATCAAAGCCGTATTGTTTGATATGGACGGCGTACTCATCGATGCAAAAGATTGGCATTATGAAGCCTTAAACAAAGCCTTGCGCTTATTTGGAACCGAAATTAGTCGCTACGATCATTTGGTCACGTTTGACGGACTACCCACCAAAAAGAAATTGGAAATGTTGAGTCTGGAAGGTGGATTCCCTCGCAAACTCCATGGTTTTATCAACGACTTAAAACAAGTGTATACGATGGAAATGGTGTATGCCAAATGCAAACCGTCGTTCAATCACCAGTATACTTTATCAAAATTAAAAGAAGAAGGCTACCACATTGCAGTCTGTTCAAATTCGGTGCGTAATACCATCGAAATCATGATGCAAAAAGCCAACTTGACGCAATATTTGGATTTCTTTATTTCCAATCAAGACGTTACGCACGGCAAACCCGATCCGGAGATTTACCAAAAAGCGATTCAGCGCTTGGGTTTACAACCGGAAGAATGTTTGATTGTGGAAGACAATGAAAACGGAATCAAAGCGGCCCTCGCTTCGGGAGCGCATTTATTCAAAGTAGAAACGGTGGATGATGTTCAATTTACCGCTATTATGAACCGTATAAACGAAATCGAACATGCTTAAAATCATCATTCCTTTAGCCGGTAGTTCTGAATTGTATACCAATGCCGGATTCTCGTATCCCAAACCGTTGGTCGAAATTGATGGCAAACCCATGATTCAAGTGGTAATCGAGCAATTCCAATCGATTACCGAACCGTTTCAAGCGGTTTTCATTTTAAAAGATGAAGATGTACGTAAATTTCACTTGGACAACACCATTCGTTTGTTGGCACCCAACAGCGAAATTGTCAAATTGAAAAGCGATACTAAAGGTGCCTTGTGCAGTATTTTAATGACGATTGATTCGTTATCGGATGATGATCGCATTTTAGTATTGAACGGCGACCAAATCATCAACCATAATTTTCAAGCGATTCTTTCTTCTTTCGACGAGCGCAAAGCCGATGTGGGGATAGTGACTTTCCCATCCGTTCATCCCCGCTGGTCGTATGCCCGCATTGAAAATGGTGAAGTGGTGCAAACGGCAGAGAAAAATCCGATTAGTAATGCCGCTATTGCCGGTTTTTACTTTTTTGCCAAAGCCCAAGATTTCTTTACCAATGCGTTCCAATGCATCCTGGATGATGTGCAAATCAACGGAAACTTTTTTACCTCTTCGGTAATTAACGAATACATTTTAAAGAATCAAAAAGTAGTGGATTTTGGCATTAGCAAAACGGATTACCATTCGTTTTACGCCCCACAAAATTTACAAGAATACCTAAAAGCACAAAAATAATGGCGATCGAAAAACACGATTTAGCGGACATGTTCAAAGGCTGGTTCATTGGCAACTTCGAACCTTCGTTGTATAAAACCAATGATGTTGAAGTAGGCGTGAAATCCTATACCGCTGGCGAATACGAAGCAGCCCATCACCATAAAATTGCCACTGAATTTACCGTAATTATTTCGGGAGAAGTGGAAATGAGCGGTGTGCAATACGGTCCGGGTGCCATTATAAAAATTGAACCCAATACTTCCACTGATTTTAGAGCGTTAACTGACACTACCACCGTCGTGGTGAAAGTACCTGGCGCTTCCAATGATAAATACGTAGATACCTTATGATCAATATCGTTATCCCCATGGCTGGCCAAGGCAGTCGTTTTGCCCAAGCCGGTTACGAAAAACCCAAACCTTTTATCGATGTCAATGGCAAACCCATGATTGCGCGTGTGATGGAGAATTTATATTATCCGAACGCCAATTATATTTTGATTGCCCGAAAAGAGCATTTGGAACAAGAACGAGAGTTGGTGGCCGAATTGGAAAAAAATTACAATGCCAAATTCATTGAATTGGATCAATTGACCGAAGGAACAGCATGTACAGTTTTGTTCGCTCGAAAATACATCAACAACGACTATCCGTTATTGATTGCCAACTCGGATCAATTGGTGGATATGTCGATTGAAGCGTATATCAACGATTGTTTGGATCAAAAAGCAGATGGCAGTATTTTGACGTTTGTCGATGCCGAACGCAATCCGAAGTGGTCGTTTGCCAAAATCGATGACAACGGCAATGTAACTGAAGTAAAAGAGAAAAAAGCCATTTCAGAATTTGCTACAGTGGGCATTTATTTCTTTACCAAAGGGCATTATTTTGTGGATGGTGCGATTGATATGATTGCCAACAACGACCGTGTGAATAATGAATTTTATACCTGTCCTGTGTACAATTATTGTATTGCTGAAGGACAAAAAATCAAAATCTACAACATCGATTTTGAAGCCATGCACGGTTTAGGTACGCCCGAAGATTTGACCCTCTATTTGGAAAAACATGCCTAATCCCTCGGATTTTTCGGTTGTCGTTCAGGGTCCGGTTCACGGGAAACCCACTGATGAAGCGAGCTTACAACTGACAAAACGTTGTCTCGAAAGTGCCCGTGCCTTTTTACCGGGAGCGGAAATCATTTTATCTACCTGGAAAGGCAGTGATGTCTCGCATTTGGACTTTGATGTTTTGTTGGAAAATGAAGATCCGGGTGGCACCTCTTATTACGATAGCAACACCTCCAAATACAATAACAACAACCGACAGATTGTATCGACGCGCAATGGCGTATTGAAAGCCACGCGAAAGTACACAATGAAATTGCGCAGCGATTGCCGTTTGATTCATAACGGGTTTTTGGATTATATGGGCAAATACTCGGCCTACAATGATTACAAGGTTTTTGAAGAACGTGTGCTGACTTCAGTGGCGTTTACCAAAGACCCACGTCGGGTGCCGATTCTCTATCATGTGAGTGATATTTTTCAAGTGGGATTGACTACGGATATGCAGTTGCTGTGGGATATTCCCTTGCAACCCGAACCCGAGACGACCCGTCGTTTTCCTGAAAATCACATTATTTACAACGAAGCCTATCCTTACGAAGCCTATAAAATGCGCTACGCCTGTGAGCAGTACATTTGGTATGCTTGTACGTCCAAAAAAGGAATTGACTTGCAGTTGAATTATTATACCGAATTGCCGTTTTCAAAAATTGCCCTTTCTGAAAAAACGTTGATAGACAACTTTGTTTTTTTGGAATTGGACCAATTGGGATTGCGCTTACCCGAGAAAATGGACATTGAATTGGACAATCCTACCTTATACAGTTTCACCCAATGGGAAGCCTTGTACGATGCGTATTGTGTGCAAAAAAACAGCAATGACTTTTGGATGGCACTGCAGGTGAAATGGAATTCGTTCCGGTATGTTTTAAAAAATTTTAGACGAAGAAAGAAACGTTTACAACGCATGAAGCGTGCTTAAGTTATGGATCCGAAGTTAATAGCAACAGAAGTACACAACGCCTACGAAGTCATTGCGAAAGGCGGCATTATTTTATATCCCACAGATACCGTTTGGGGCATTGGTTGTGATGCGACCAATGAAGAAGCCGTGAAAAAGATCTATGCGTTAAAGCAACGCGAAGAAACCAAGAGCATGATTGTGCTGATGAATGGCGACCGCATGTTGCATTCGGTTTTTCATTCCATTCCCGAAGTGGCTTGGCAAATCTTGGATCTTTCAGAAAAACCGACCACATTGATTTTGGACCAACCCAAAAATGTAGCCCAAAATATTATTGCCAGTGACAATACACTCGGTATGCGTTTGGTGAAAGAACCCTTTTGTTTTAAATTGATGGAACGCATGAAGCGACCGTTGGTATCGACTTCGGCGAATATTTCGGGTGAACCCACACCACAATCGTTTAAAGAAATCAGTCCTGCTATTTTGAACGGTGTGGATTATGTGGTGCAATTGCAGCACGATAAGGTAAATGGAAAACCCTCGACCATTATAAAATTGACGCAAGATGCGCAGGTGACGGTGATTCGGAAATAAGATAATTTGAAAATTTGAAGATTTGAAAATTTGAGGATTTGAAGTTTCGAAAATCTAGATTGCTGCACTGATTGCACCAGCGGTAGTAGCGGCATCCTTTTATGAAGCGTCAGCGGAATAAAAGATACAGCGGATGACGCGCCAGGGTGCCCAAATAACCAAAGTGAATTTGTACTTTTGCAAAAAAAATATTCCGTTGAAAACCCAATACGCTGACGTTTTAGATCAAAAGATATTTAAAGTGGTGACACAAGCGGCTCAAGAATTAGGCCTTGAGTGCTATGTGATTGGCGGCTTTGTGCGGGATATTTTGTTGGAGCGCAACCACAAAAAAGATATTGACATTGTCGCTGTGGGTTCGGGAATTGAGTTGGCGTTAAAAGTCAGCAGCCTCCTTCCCCACCAGCCCAAAGTGCAAGTTTTCAAGAATTACGGCACGGCGATGTTGCGGTACAAAGACATGGATATCGAATTTGTTGGCGCCCGAAAAGAAAGTTATACAGAAGAGAGTCGGAACCCCCTTGTGGCCTCCGGTTCGCTTCAAGACGATCAAAACCGTCGCGATTTCACTATCAATGCCTTGGCGTTTTCTTTGAATTCGGACAATTTTGGCACATTGGTCGATCCGTTTAACGGGGTGGCCGACTTGGAAGCGAAGTTGATACGTACGCCATTGGATCCCGACATTACCTATTCTGATGATCCGTTGCGCATGTTGCGAGCGATTCGTTTTGCGACCCAATTACAATTTACGATAGTACCCGAATCGTTGGAATCCATCACGCGCAATGCCTACCGCATTGACATCATTTCGGGTGAGCGCATTGTGGATGAATTGCATAAAATATTGGCGACTCCCAAGCCTTCGACCGGATTTTTACTCTTGCATCAAACGGGCTTATTGGAACGAATTCTTCCCGAACTGACCGCCTTGAACAATGTGGAGGAAGTGGAAGGTCATACCCATAAAAACAATTTTTACCACACCTTAGAAGTGGTGGATAATATTTGTCCGAACAGCGACGACTTATGGTTGCGTTGGGCGGCATTGTTGCATGATATTGGAAAAGCGCCGACCAAGCGTTTTCACAAAAAACAAGGATGGACGTTTCATGGGCATGAATTTTTAGGCGGTAAAATGGTGAAGAAACTCTTTGCACGTTTGCACATGCCACTGAATCAGAAGATGAAATTTGTGCAGAAAATGGTGATGATGAGTTCGCGCCCGATTGTATTGGCCCAAGATATTGTGACCGACAGTGCGGTGCGCCGTTTGATTTTTGATGCTGGTGAAGATGTGGAAAGTTTGATGACCCTTTGCGAAGCTGATATTACAACGAAGAATCCCAAGAAATTTGAAAAGTACCACAAGAACTTTGAGTTGGTACGCCAAAAAATCGTAGAAGTTGAAGCACGCGATCAGGTGCGGAATTTCCAACCGCCCATTTCGGGAGAAGAGATTATGGAGGTTTTTAAGCTTAAGCCTTCGCGGGAAGTGGGGATATTGAAAGACGCGGTGAAAGAAGCGATTTTAGAAGGTGAGATTCCGAATGAATACCAAGCGGCCTATGACTTTGTGTTGGCTAAGGCGAAAGGAATGGGTTTGGTGTAGCTGCTGAGCTACTGAGCTGCTGAGTATCGTACTTTTAAAACTCAAGACTTTATTAAATTTTGGAACTTTTTACTTACACTCGTTAGAAAAAAACAAAAAATTAACCCCTGTTTAATTGTTCGAATTCGCTCCTGTGATGTACCTTTGTGGGGCTTAAAATTTTGGCACTATGAAAACCGACAAAGGCGTTATTTATTGGTTGTTAACGGGATGTGTAATGGTATTTGTCATGGTCGTTGTGGGTGGTATCACTCGCTTGACCGGATCGGGGTTATCGATGACGGATTGGCATTTGGTTACCGATACCTTCCCCCCCATGAGTGAAGCGGCATGGCAAGCGGCCTTTGACGAATATAAGAAGTTCCCGGAGTACCAAAAAATCAACAGTCACTTCACGCTTTCCGATTATAAATTCATCTATTTCTGGGAGTGGTTTCACCGTTTTATCGCAAGGATATTAGGGTTTGTTTTCTTGATTCCCTTCTTTTATTTTTTAATTAAAAAAAGACTGACGCAAGACACGGTTTTGAAATGTTTGACGCTCCTAGGAATGGGGGCATTTCAAGGCTTTTTGGGATGGTTTATGGTGAAAAGCGGCTTGGTGGATTTCAACCAACCTGATGTGAGTCATTTTCGTTTATCCATCCATTTGACCTTTGCGTTTTTGACGTTTGCTTATACGTTTTGGGTGGCGTTGGATTTGATTTATGCGGGACGCCAAGAGATAATTGCGCCTTTGAAAAAGTTGGCGCGCTTAACATGGATTTTAGTGGTCATTCAAATCATCTGGGGTGGCTTTGTGGCTGGCTTGGATGCAGGCCATGTGCACAACCATTGGCCGATGATGAGCGACGGACAGTTTTTCCATGAAAGTATTGCTTTGGAAAAACCCAATTGGCTGTTGCGTTTTACAGAAGGCAAAAGCGGCGTTCAGTTTATGCACCGAACATTGGCTTATATTGTGGTGGCCTTAATCCTTACACTTTATTTCCGCAGTAAAAAATATGCTTTGTCTACTACTCAACAACGCGGTTTGAACGCATTACTTGTTGTGGTTTTTATACAAGTTGGATTAGGGATTTTCACCTTACTTTACAGTGTGCCCTTGTGGTTGGGTGTGACGCATCAAGCGGTGGCGTTCTTTTTAATGGCGGCCATTACGTTTGTGGTGCATCGGGTGAGTAAGTAATTATTTTGAATTTAGAGTTTAGATTTTAGAATTTATAATAATCAAATTCAAAACAACAAAACCTATCCTAGCCATTCTTTAAACTCCCCTACTCGCTCTCGGGCAACAATGACTTCGTCTGCTTTGTAAGTGGAAAGTAGTACTTTGAGACGGGAATTGCTGTGTAACTGAATTTCGCGAATCGCAGCCAGCGGAATAATGAATTTACGAGAAACACGGAAAAAGGCTTTGGGATCGAGTTCGCTTTCGACTTGTTCGACTGTTTGATCCAACAGATAATCCCGATTGTCCAACGTATGAATGTAGGTTCCTTTGTTTTCGCTGTAGATGCATTCAATTTCTTCAACCGCAATCATTTTCAGTTGTTGGCCTACTTTGATGGTGAAACGCTTCTTGAAGGTTCGATCCAACGGATTCACCAATAACTTGCGAATGGTTTCAAAATCCAATGCCGCGGAAGGCGATACGGTGGCCGTTCGTGCTTTAAACTTGGCAATAGCCGACTCCAATTCGTCTTCATCAATCGGTTTAAGCAAATAATCAATACTATTTAATTTAAAAGCCTTGAGCGCATACTCGTCATAAGCGGTTGTGAAAATGATGGCACTCTTAATTTCGATGGCTTCAAAGATTTCAAAGGATAAACCGTCGGACAATTGGATATCCAAAAATATCAAATCGGGATGCGGATTGTTTTGAAACCAGGCAATGGATTCTTCCACAGAGTGCAACAAATGGGTTACAGTATACCCGAGTTTCTCCACTTTGCGTTGAAGTAAGCGCGCGGCTGGTTTTTCGTCTTCGATGATGAGTAGTGTCATGGGATAGGGTTTCAGGTTTCAGGTTTAAAGTTTCAAGTTTCAGGTTTCAAGTTGTAACCGGTTTTAAACTCAAGTTTCTTGCTTCTTGCTTCTTGCTTCTTTCTTCTAAAAATCACTTCTTTTTCTCTTCCTCCATATACTGTTGGATTTTGCGTTCTTCCCAGTCTTTTCCCAAAATAAATTCAGGAATAATCACTGATAAAGCGTGACCCAGGAGTCCGATACCCCAAAAGAAAGCCGTACTGAAAACACCGGGTTGAAAGAGGGTTTCGTTGTCGGGCAATTCCCGAGCGATAGAAAAAATGATGAGTGCATTGACTATCGCATAAACGAAGGTATGGGTATACAATCCTTTAATTTTCTTCACGCGCTCTTGCGCTGCTTCGTAAGCAAATTGATCTTCTGGTGTCATAACTATTCGTATTTTTTGCGTCTGCGTTGTTCTTCTTCCATAAACTGTCGAATTTTGCGTTCTTCCCAACCTTTCCCAAAAAAGGGATGGTGATTAAAAACCCGAATACCGTGGAAGAACACGCCGATTCCCCAACCCACTGTGGGCCAAAAGAACCATAAATGTTCGGGTGAATGTTTTAAGTTGATATACAAGAAAAAGAGATTGACTAAGATAAATACCATCAGGTGGGAGTAAAATCCGCGTATTTCTTTCACTTGTTCTTTGGCACGTTTGTAATTTTCTTGATCCATTGGTGTTTCCATAGGTACTATTTTTAATTCCATTTACTGGAGTTGTTTTTATTTTTTTGCATGAATTCTTGTATTTTACGCTCTTCCCATTTTTGGCCATACCCAAAAGTTCCAAGGGCATGCATGGTGAGTCCGAACCCCCATCCCATCATCGGAAACCAAAACCATTGGTAACCGCCCGTCCACAAATTGATGATCACGAGTAACGGAATCACGGTACAGTAAGAAATCAAATTGGCGTAAAAATCTTTTACTTTTTTCACTTTTTCACGGGCTCTGAGGTAGGCCGACTTTTCATTGAACTCCTCTACCAAAGTCACAGTTTCAATCGTTTTGGTCAATACCGGCAAATGAACCGAAAAAGTGGTAACCGAACTGTCGATGCGAACTTTTCGGTCGGTCAATAACGCGTACCGACTGAAGATATTCTGGAGTCCGACCCCTTGCCGATCGTCCAAAGTTTCCTTTTTCTGCAAATTATTTGACACGACTAAATAATCGTTTTCCAAGGTAATAGAAATATGTAAGGGCTTTTGTTCGCTCACTACATTGTGTTTGATGCAATTTTCAAGCAACAATTGTAGCGATAGTGGCACCACTTTGGCTTCTTCGGGAACTGTTGTTAGTTCGGGCAAAGTGAATGTAATACTGTTTTCAAATCGCATTTTGAGTAAGTTCATATAGGTTTTGGCGAAGGCCAATTCTTCATGAACGGTTACCACTTCTTTGTCTTTTTGTTCCAAAACATAACGGTAGATTTTGGATAAGGAAGTAGTGAACTTTTGGGCGGTATCCGGATTTTCCTCGATGAGCGAACTCAATACGTTCAAACTGTTGAAAAGAAAATGCGGGTCGATTTGGTTTTTCAAACTTTCAAAGCGGGCATTGGCAGCTCCTGCAATGAATTGTTGTTCTTTGATTTTCCGTTCGCTCAAGGCTTTATAGAAATAAAACGCATGGATGGCCAAGGAAACGATGAGGGTGATGATGATTGAAACCAGGTAATTGGCGGGAGATTCTTTGGCTAAAAAGAGTTCCAAAGGTTTACCTTCGATGACTACAACTTGCCCCAAATGTAGGAGAAACAAAACTCCGATGGTCACTGAAAACGAAGCTAGAAATCCGAACACCAAGCGTTTTGGCGTAAATCGATTGTTGGCAAACATTTTATCCAAGCCCATAAACACCACAGCATTGGCATAATACAGCGTTAAGCCGTAAGTCATGGTATAGAGGAACATCGGACGGATATCGTTCCAAAAGTCCATTTTAGCACCCAACAAAAGATTGATACCTAGCAACACCAAAAATATGGTAAGGGAAATCCAAAGGGCGCGCGGGAATTCTTTAAGCAGTTTCATGGCGTACTGTTTCTGTATTCGGTGAGATTATTTACACTTTGCCAATTGTTCTTGGGCACGATCGGCACCCCAAGAAGGCGCAAAAGGCATCGTCGGTTTTTCAGCGGCAAACAAAACGGTAGCGCGTTCTACGTCTTTACACAAGGCTTTTACATCGGCACCCGTCCATTGTGCGCCACCAATTTCAAATTCGGCTTTACCAAAAACAGCACGCGGATTTTTAGGGTCTAAGGCAATGGCTTTGTTATAGAGTCCGATCACCGTTGCTGAAAGTCGCATACCGTTGGTCATCGGGTCGTAAGCTATCCAAGCGGTATGAATTAGTGCTTGCATTACGATTAACTCTACATTGTCTGGAGCTTTTGCAGTTTCAATATCCAAAACAGCTTGTGCTTTGGTCAACAAGGCATTTACATTCTCGCGATTTTTCGGGTTGAATGCTTCCGTCGTGTTGATTAAAGCAATGTAATAATTGGGCAACCAACTGTTTTTTTCGGCAGCAGCAATGCGTTCTAATAAAGCAGCAGCTTCAGTAGGTTTGTTCTCGCCCCAAAGTTGCATGGCTTTTCCCATTCCTTGTTCAAATGGCGCTTGTGCTGTGATGAGTTGTGCTAAAAAGAAAGTGAATGCGGTGATGATTGTTTTCATGATTTCTATTTTTTAAGGTTTTTGATTCGTAATTATTTGCTTTTTGTTTTTAATTCTGAATCAAAATTCGGTAGAAAGTACCAACATAAAAATTGAAAGATACTGAATTGTCGAAAAAGGGGGACGAATTGTAAATTTATACTTTTTATAATGGATTTAGTGCTTTAGTCTGTGTAATTATGGGCAACAAGGGATGAACCTGCTTATTGATTTCTTGTTCCAAAAAATACAAAACCCGTCGTTTTACAAAATGCCGGTGTACCACCAATCCTATGGAACGAACCGGTACCGGATTTTGAAAATTTCGCAAATACGATTGATCGGATTCCGATAAAGATAATGCGGCCAAATACGGAACAAGCGTCGTGGCTTGATTGGCACGAACAAATCGCAACAAACTATCAATAGAACCCGCTTTGAAATTAAAATTGAGGTGAGTATTGCAATAGTTTTTATCCAAATCACAGAACTTCAAAATTTGGGTGCGCATACAATGGCCTTCTTCCATCAACCAAATATCAGCGGGATCCAGTGCTTCAACGCTCAACGAATTGGTGTATTTTTCCCGATAATCCAACAATTGAAAAGGTTCGTTATATAACGGAATTTCAATCAAATCGGGGTCGTTGATAGGTACGGATAAAATACCGATATCCAATTCACGGGATTTGAGTAATCGGGTAATTTCAGCAGTGGTTTGCTCCCGTATCTCGATATGCAATTGGGGAAATTTTTCAGCAAACGATTGCAAAAACAGCGGTAATAATGGAGGTGCCACTGTGGGAATCACTGAGATGGTCAAATTGCCATTAACTTCTCCTTTGAATTCTTTGGCCAATTCATTCAATACTCCAATTTGGGATTGAATGGCTTTAAGTTGTTCGATTATTACTTCGCCCTCTGCCGTGATCTCAACCGGTTTCTTTTTGCGGTTGAAAATGGTAATGCCCAATTCTTCTTCAAATTTTGAAACCATCGTACTCAACGTCGATTGGGTTGCAAAACATTTTTCGGCGGCCAATTCAAAATGGCGAATTTCTGCGACCGCTAGTATATACTCAAACTGACGTATGTTCATCGATTTTATCAATATTAGGTTTGAAAATATCGTTTTTATCAATCAAATATACATCATAAATTTACATCTCAAACAAATGCTAACACAAACCTTTTTACGATGAAAAAAATACCCATACTCCTATTTGCTGCTTTTTCAAGTAGCGGATTTGCCCAAGATTCGGCAAAAAAAGATTTGTCGCAATGTCCGTTCCACAACGGTACAATGGATGCGGCCAAAACTGAAATTAAGGCAACTACTACAAAAAATAGTGATTGGTGGCCGAGTCAGTTGAACTTATCCGTCTTACGTCAAAATTCCAATTTGACTAACCCGATGGATCCGAATTTTGATTACATCAAGGCCTTTCAGTCCTTGGATTATTTGGCGTTAAAAAAAGACATTCAAGCGGTTTTAACCCAATCTCAAGACTGGTGGCCCGCTGACTTTGGCAACTACGGACCTTTATTTATCCGAATGGCTTGGCACAGTGCGGGAACGTACCGTACCGGTGATGGTCGTGGTGGATCGAGTTCGGGTCAACAACGCTTTGCCCCACAAAACAGTTGGCCCGACAACGCCAACTTAGACAAAGCCCGCCGATTGCTTTGGCCAATAAAACAGAAATACGGCAACAAAATTTCATGGGCGGATTTAATGATTTTAACGGGTAATGTTGCCTTAGAATCTATGGGATTTAAAACATTTGGATTTTCGGGAGGCCGTGCTGATGTTTGGGAACCCGAATCGAATGTGTATTGGGGTTCGGAGTCCAAATGGCTCGACAACAGCAAACGGTACCAAGATGGAAAACTAGAAAATCCACTGGCGGCGGTTCAAATGGGATTAATCTATGTAAATCCAGAAGGACCGAATGGCAATCCCGATCCAGTTTTAGCCGCAAAAGATATCCGCGAAACTTTTGGCCGTATGGGAATGAATGATGAAGAAACCGTGGCCTTAATTGCGGGCGGACATACATTCGGAAAAACCCACGGTGCAGGTCCGGCGAGTCACGTAGGTCCAGAACCCGAAGCAGCGAGTATTGAACAACAAGGCTTGGGTTGGAGCAGCAGCTACAAAAGCGGAAAAGGTGCCGACGCCATCACTTCGGGATTGGAAGTAACCTGGACCACAACTCCCGCCAAATGGGGACATGACTATTTCATGTTGCTCTTTGGTAACGAATGGGAATTAACGAAGAGTCCGGCCGGTGCGCACCAATGGGTGGCTAAAAACGGTGCGAATATAGTTCCTGATGCTTTTGATGCTACTAAAAAGCACAAAGCGACGATGTTGACTACTGACTTGTCGTTGCGTTTTGATCCCGTTTATGAAAAAATATCACGCAATTTCTTAGACAACCCAAAAGCATTTGAAGATGCCTTTGCACGTGCTTGGTACAAATTAACCCACCGTGATATGGGACCAAAAACCCGTCATTTTGGACCAGAAGTTCCTAAAGAAGATTTGATTTGGCAGGATCCTATTCCGATGGTGAATCACCCCTTGGTAGATGCAAAAGACATTACTAATTTGAAAACAGCCATTGCCAATTCAGGATTATCTACTCAAGAATTGGTGAGTACTGCTTGGGCTTCAGCATCGACATTCCGCGGTTCTGACAAACGTGGTGGAGCCAATGGCGCACGTATTCGTTTGTTACCGCAACGCAATTGGGAATGCAATAATCCACAGCAATTGAATAAAGTATTGGAGACTTTGGAAGGCATTCAAAAGAAGTTTCAAGCTAGTTCGGGTGCGAAAAAAATCTCCATGGCCGATTTGATTGTTTTGGCTGGAAATGTAGGTGTTGAAAAAGCGGCCAAAGCGGCGGGATACCCCGTAAACGTTCCCTTTACTCCGGGTCGTATGGATGCCACGCAAGAACAAACCGATGTGAATTCGTTTGCAGTTTTGGAACCGATGGCGGATGGATTTCGCAATTACAAGAAAACACAATATACATTTACCACTGAAGAATTATTGGTTGATAAAGCGCAATTGTTAACCTTAACTGCACCCGAAATGACTGTATTAGTGGGTGGAATGCGTGCGATTGGTGCCAACTACAACGGCACAAACACAGGCGTTTTCACTACAAAAACAGGAGCTTTGACGAATGATTTCTTTGTGAATTTATTGGATATGAATACCCTTTGGAAAGCTAAAGATGCCGACAAAGAAGTATTTGAAGGTCGCGATCGTAAAACCGATGCGGTAAAATGGACAGCGACTCGTGCCGATTTGATTTTTGGTTCCCACTCGGAATTACGTGCATTGGCAGAAGTGTATGCGAGCAATGATGCCAAAGAAAAAATGGTAAAAGACTTTGTGGCCGCTTGGAACAAAGTAATGAACTTGGACCGTTTTGATATACAATACAAAAAATAATTGCTGCACTCTAAAGTAGCAAAGGGGATGTTTCGTTTTGGAACATCCCCTTTTGATTTGAAAACAACTCATGATTTTCAGCCCCGATCGTAACGGCATCCCCCGATTTCTATCGGGGATACAGTGGAGAGCGGGTTATAATTGAGTGAAAAAATCGACTTGTGCTGCCTATAAATTATTCAGCTGACTCTCTTTTTTGTTGTCACTAATAGTCCAAAAGAAGCCGATAAAGAAAAAGCGATCAGCGGTGGGTTGGATGGTTCTTCGATTATAGATTCCGTTGGCATCGGGTGAATTGGCATATTCGTACCCAAATACATTTTGTGTTCCTAATAAGTTGGTCATCGAAAAATACAGAATTTTTTGGGAAGAAATCAAATAAGCCCAACTCAAACTTAAATTGTTGTACGGTTTCGTTTTTCCATTCATAAAAGCCGTCTCGTTGGGATTGTTGAATGGGCGACCCGTCGTAAAACTATGGGTAACACTCAACTGCGATTTCCAATCGTTGATCCAGTATTTTCCAACCACTGACAAACTATGTTTGGCAATAAAATTGGGGGTTACCGTTGCCGTGAAATTGCGGTAATCGCGTTGGCTATCAATGTAGGAATAGGAAATCCAATATTCTAGATTTTTAACTGACTTTCCATCGCGCCAAAAGATATCCAAGCCACGAGCATAGCCGGTTCCGGCATTGTTAAACTGACTGTTGAATTGGGCAGCAGGCGTATCGTATTTGATCAAACTTGAATATTCTTTATCATAAACTTCGACACGAAAGGTTTGACGGTCCCGATTGAACAAATAATTCAAAATATAATGAGCGGCCCGTTCGCTATCCAATTGGCTATCGTATTTCAAATAGTTGGCATTAGGCGCTTGCACAAAAGTTCCATACGCCAAAGAGAATTGATGGTTTTTGGCGGTCTTGTATGCTAAAGAAACACGCGGCGTTACATTGGATTCTACTAACAAACTATTGTAAGAATAGCGGGCACCCACTTTGGCAGCAAATTGTTTGGTGAAAATAATATCGGCTTCTGTATAAAGGGCCGAAATACGGGTTGCATAGCCACTTTTGGATTGGATCGAAGCATTGGAAAAGTCTTCGTTAAAGTCGGTCACAAACTGATCCCCTCCAAAACTCACCTTCACGCGATCAGAGAAAGATTTGCGCAATTTCAATTTCAAGTGTACCGCATTTTCTTGATTAAACGCATTACCCGAATCCAAATGAATTTGATTTTGTCCATGACCATACCCCATTCCGGTGGTGATGAGCCAGCCATCGCCAAAATTTCCTTTGTATGAAGAGTTTAGATAAAAATTATTGTTGGTTAAATCAACTTGCGTTTTGTAAGGCGCATTGATGGTTTCTTGTGTAAGGTCAAAATTGGAATGATCAAAGGCAGCATAGAGCTTAAACATACCGACTTCAAACTTATGACGAAACACCGATTCTCCCGAAAAAGATTGGAACGGTTTATTCCATTGCACATTTTGAGGTACCAATTTTTGATAAGGTTCGAGATTAAGATAGGCAGTGTTAAAGGTGAGCGAATTTTTACCCCAAACTTGCGTATTGGCCAATCCTAGACCCACGGTCATGAACGAAATATCGGTACGTTCTTTCACTTCTTCTTCTTTTGAATTTAATAACAAAACACTGGAAAGTGCTTCCCCATATTCAGCAGAATAACCGCCGGTTGAAAAAGACATCCCACTAAACAAAAACGGTGAAAAACGACCGCGTGTGGGGACATTTTGCGTGGTGGCGCCATAGGGTTGTGCCACCCGAATACCGTCAATGTATGTTTGGGTTTCGTCGGCTTCTCCCCCACGGACAAAGAGTCGGCCATCTTCCGCTACGGTTTGTGTTCCGGGTAAAGTTTGCAAAGCAGCGACAATATTTCCGTTGGAACCTGCGGTAGTTACAATATCCAAAGGTTTAAGTACAGAGACACGCGCCCGTTCCCCAGCATCATAGGTTCCTGCAGTAATGACTACAGTATCTAATGTGTTCACACTCTCCCGTAATTTTATTATTTGGGGCGTGTATTGTTCGAGGGTAATCGCAAGGGTAACGGTATCATAGGTTAACATTGTGATGACCAAATTTTTGGTTCCTTTTTCGGTAGTTTCAAATGAAAATTTACCGTTTGCATCGGTAATGGCGCCATCATAAGTACCGTCAATATAAACGTTGGCACCCACTAACGGTTTATTTTTTGCATCGGTGACGGTACCCGTTAGTGTTGTTTGTGCAAATCCGATGGTGGTTAGGATAAAAAGTACGAAGGTGGTTAAGGTTTTCATGTGTTTCAATTTCTGGAGCAAAGTTGTTTGTTTTTTTGGGGATAAAAAAAAAGGAATGACCGAACTGTAGAAAAAACGGGATGAATTGTTGAAGGTAAATCAAAATACTTTTCTATATTTGGCTTAGAAAACGTTAATCGTCTAAAAGTAAAGTTATGAAATTCGTAAAATTTATTATTGCTGCAGTTGCTTTTTTAGCTGTACAAACCATTTCCGCTCAGTCGGTTACTTCTAAATGGACTCAGTTGCATGAGTACCATGAATTATTATCGAAAACCTTTCACCCTGCAGAAAATGGTAATTTTACTGCGATTAAAAATTCACACGATTATTTAGTTCAAAAAGCGGAAGCGTTGGATGTAGCTACAATGCCTGCTGACTTAAAAACACCCGTAGTGGTTGAGAATGTAGCAGTTTTGAAAAAATTGACTAAAAAGCTAAGCGAGTTGATTACTAATAAAGCTCCGGATGTAGAAATCCTTCGAACTTTCCAGAATGTTCACGATGTATTCCACAAGATTGAAAAAGAATGTGAACATCCAACAAAATAAAAATTTAACCCGACCATGTGTCGGGTTCTTTTTTTAATCCAATTTCCTGCCGTACTTTTGCAAAAATAATTTTTATGTCAAATGTTTATCTCGGGTTTCATTTTACCGTGGAACCAAAAGAGCCTGCTACAGAAATCTTGATTGCTGAATTAGCGGAATTGCCTTTTGAAAGTTTTGTTGAAAACGAAAATGGTGTATCTGCTTATATTCAGAAAGACTTATATGAAGAAGGATCGCTTCAAGAGGTTTACATTTTACAATCGGAAGAATTTACTATCAATTATACTATTGAGGAAATTGATCAAGTGAATTGGAACGAGGAATGGGAGAAAAATTTTGACCCTATTGACGTGGATGGCGTTTGTCATGTACGTGCACCTTTTCATGAAAAAACGGGTGCGGAGTATGATATAGTGATCGAACCCAAAATGAGTTTTGGTACAGGGCATCATGAAACGACGCACATGATGATTCAACATTTGTTGGCGATGGATGTAAAGGGTATGAAAACCTTAGACATGGGGTGCGGAACCGCTTTGTTGGCGATTTTAGCCGAAATGAAAGGTGCACAACCGATTGATGCTATCGATATTGACAATTGGTGTTATTTGAATTCGATAGAAAATGCTGAACGTAACGGTTGCCAGTACATTACGGTTGAAGAGGGCGATGCCGGACTTTTACCTGGTCGTTCCTACGATTTAATAATAGCGAATATCAACCGTAACATTTTACTCAATGATATGCCAACCTATGTAGATTGTTTGCGTCCGGGTGGCACGTTGTTATTGAGTGGATTTTACATCGATGACATTCCGTATTTGGATACAGCTTGTACAGAAAAAGGATTGAAATTTGAATCGAAATTGGACCGCAATAATTGGGCTTCATTGCGTTATAGTAAATAAATAAATGAATATGAGTACCATTGAAAAAGTAAAAGAATCGGTAGAACTTGCCGAAGCTTTGGATTTTGAGAATGAGATTATTTTATTCAATGATGATGTGAACACCTTTGATCATGTTATTGACACCTTGATTCGGGTATGCGATCATACGCCTATACAGGCTGAACAATGTGCAATTTTAGTACATTACAAAGGACAATGTGGCGTAAAATCGGGTTCTTTTGAAGACCTTAAGCCGTTGTGTACCGCTTTGCTGGATGCTGGATTGAGCGCCGAAATACAATAAAAAAGTCCCAAACAAATTGGGACTTTTTTCATAAATGCATTTTGCCAATAGCGCAACTCACTAGGGATTTGGCTTTATCGCCAATTGTATTTTGATCACCTAGAACGGGATAACCGTTAAACTTTAATACTTCTTGGGCATGTTGTAGCGCCATTTCATCCAAATAGTCAAAGGATACGGCACTTTCTTCTACATCTACGTGCACTTCGCCAATATCCTCGAGTTCGGATAATTTTTTGGTTATGGTTCTGGCACAGCCACCACATTTTAAGTTTTGAATATATACCGTCGTTTTCATCGTTTAAATTTTTGACAAAATTACAACGACGGCATGCAACGTTTTGTGACTTTTGTCACTTAATGGGGTAAATAATCTTTAATACAACCGTAAATAAAGGTTCCGAGTAAAGCACCGATCAAAACCAATCCGACCGACATAAATCCAGTTCCTAATAAGATAAAAATGGGCCCCGGACAAGCGCCTACCATGGCCCATCCGAGTCCGAAAATCAAGCCACCAATCCAATAACGAAAGGTTCCTTTTTCTTTATCAGGAATAGTAATGGTTGCGCCATTGATGTCTTTTAGCTGCTTTCTTTTTATGATTTGTACGCCAACAACTCCCGTCATTACGGCAACACCAATGATTCCATACATGTGAAAGGAATCAAATTGGAACATTTCATAGATACGGTACCAAGAAACAGCTTCGGCTTTAGTGAGCACAATACCAAAAACAAACCCGACGAGTAAGAATTTTATATATCTCATAATTTAGAAAAGTAAGGGTAAAATAAAATGCGCCATTAAAAGTCCGCCCACAAAAAAACCAATTACCGCTTTAAGGGATTGTCCTTGAAAGGCGCTCAACCCAGTGATGGCATGACCGGAAGTACATCCTCCGGCATAGCGGGAACCGAAACCGATTAAAAATCCGCCAAGAATAAGTACCACTATCATCTTGGGTTCGGTAAAAACCGTATTCCCAAACAAAGCATCGGGCAATAATTTTGCCTGAGGAGCTTCGATATGTAACTTTTCTAATTTCTCAATGGTTACAGGATTAATTTGAACGATGGTGTCATTAGACAGGTAATTTTTAGCGACAAATCCGCCGATCATGGCCCCTAATACAACGACTAAATTCCAGCGCTGACTTTTCCAATCCCAATCAAAGAATGCAATTTTTTTTCCTACCCCTGTCATAGAGCAAAGACTGCGAAGATTGGAAGACATTCCAAATCCTTTTCCAAAATAAATTAATAGTAGCATGACCATCCCGATTAAAAATCCGGAGATGGACCAATGCCACGTACCCATGATTACATCCATAATTTCCACATTTGAGACAAAAATAAAAATCGTGGTTTGATTATTGCATAGAATTTGAGAAATTTGGCTAATATTTAATCGACATGGAAAAAAAACTTGCCTTCGTTTTATTAATTGCGCTTTCGATAAGTTGTGGGGGTACCCAACTTGTCATCCGAAATATTGACAATACGGCACGAAAGTTACAGACCAAAAATGGTCATTTCGAAATGACAGAATATACAGCAGAACCTAAATACGGGTATACTATGGATTATCCCATCAATTTAGGTTTTGACAATGAACGCAACAATCCAAGAAATGTGGATTATTTTTTCAAAGCTTTGGCAGGACCGAATGGAGAAGAAATTCAGTGGAAAAAAATAGACACTTGTTGTCCATTCCCGAGTGCAAAAAGTAGTACAGGGGCAGGCACACTAGAAATTTACGAAGTTACTTTTGGCAACCAAAAGCTCACCTTTTATGTCAATTTATTCGAACGAAGTAAAATTGTTTGTCCAATTGGATTAACTATTAAAAAAGATTAACTCACACTCACCTTCTTCCCCACCGAAGAAGGTTTTTTATTTCATATATTTGTACATCAAAAATTAATTTCATGAATTTAAATAATCTACCGCAAATCAAACATACCGATAGCGGTAACTTCTTTATTTTGGCTGGGCCTTGTGCCATTGAAGGGGAAGAAATGGCGATGCGAATTGCCGAACATCTTTCAAAAATTTCAGACCAATACCAAATCCCATTTGTTTTTAAGGGTTCGTTTAAAAAAGCTAACCGTTCGCGTATTGACAGTTTCACTGGAATCGGTGATGAAAAAGCTTTAAAAATATTACGTAAAGTTTCGGAAACTTTTCATGTTCCCACAGTAACGGATATTCATACCAATGAAGATGCTATCAAAGCGGCGGAATATGTGGATGTTTTACAAATTCCGGCTTTTTTAGTTCGTCAAACCGATTTAGTGGTTGCCGCTGCTGAGACAGGAAAAACCGTGAATCTCAAAAAAGGACAATTCATGAGTCCGGAAAGCATGAAGCACGCCACACAAAAAGTATTGGATTGCCACAATGAAAATGTGATGGTTACCGATAGAGGAAGCATGTTTGGATACCAAGACTTAATTGTAGATTTTCGCGGTATTCCTACTATGAAACAATTTGCGACTACTGTTTTGGATGTAACGCACTCCTTACAACAACCCAATCAAATGTCGGGTGTAACGGGTGGCCGACCGGATATGATTGAAACCATAGCCAAAGCAGGTATTGCAGTAGGTGTCGATGGCATTTTTATCGAAACCCATTTTGACCCGGCTAATGCCAAAAGTGATGGTGCCAATATGTTGCACTTGGATTATTTTGAAAGTCTAATGCAAAAACTTACACTGATTCGAAAAACGATTAATCAATTTTAAAATGAAATTTTTAGTACGAGGTTTAATCACCTCATATATTGCCTTAAGTTCTTTTACAAGCATTGCTCAAAATCAAGACCAAGTAAAGCCTGAACGCTACACCAAACACAATAAAGGAAAATTCTATATTTTTTGGGGAGGGAATCGGGAATCATATACAAAATCGGATATCCATTTCGAAGGAGCCAATTATAATTTTACCGTTCACGATGTAACGGCCCATGATAAACCAAAAGGTTGGCATTGTGATTACATCAATCCGGGGAATATGACCATTCCGCAAACCAATTTTAGGATGGGTTATTTCATTTCTGATCATTACAATATTTCGGTTGGTTTGGACCACATGAAATATGTCATGACCCAAGACCAAACCGCTATTGTTAACGGTTATATCAATTTACCAGCTAATGAAGTTGGTTCGATGTACAATGGCATTTACCAAAATGCACCCGTTAATTTTGGAACCAATTTTACAGGTTTTGATGATACGACACCGCCACCTTTTCTCACCTTTGAACATACCGACGGCCTCAATTATGTGAATACAGAAATTTGTAGAGTTGATGATTTGTCCGAATTATTTCATTTGCCTAATACGGATAAATTCCAAATTAATATTACCGAAGGGATTGGACTTGGCGTTTTGTATCCCAAAACCAATGCCCGTGTTTTAGGGAAACCAAGACATGATGACTTTCACATTGCAGGTTTTGGTGTTTCGGCTAAAGTGGGATTAAATTTTACCTTTTTCAAACACTTCTTTATTCAAACTGAATTAAAAGGAGGATATATTGATATGCAAGACATTAGAACAACTCACAGTTCAACAGATAAAGCCAGTCAACATTTCTTTTTCTTACAACGAATTATTGCTTTAGGAGGAATTTTTAGAATTTAACAGCCTAAATTAGTATTTTTTTATATTTTTGATAGCTAACAACATAAATACAAACAAACCCATCAATTATTAATTTTTATGAAAAAAATTACTTTATTGATCCTGTTTGCTTTCATGCATTTAACAGGATACTCCCAGTTTCCTACTCCTGGGGTTGAAGGTTTTGAGAATACGACCAATCCGGACGTAGCGACGAATCCTTCACCATGGACTTTAGGAACAGGAGCCACAGGTAACCAGTGGGCAGTTTTTGACAACGGTGTGGGTACCGCCCGTCGTTGGACAATTACCACATCTGCTGCCAATGTTTATGCCGGTACCAATTCGGCGTTCATGAATAATGAAAACATTGGTCAAGGAAACACTTCCGAGGATTACTTGGCTACACCAAAAGTTACAGTACCTGCCAACGGTGAATTACACTTTTGGACCCGTTCAACTTTAACCGGTCCGCAGGGTACAGAATACCGCGTTTTGGTAAACCCTACAGCTACTGCAGGTACGCAAACCAATATTGCGAGTTATACAGTAACTGCCGCTACCTACACTGAAGCAACGCTTTCAACTACCTTTAATGTGTATGAAGAAAAAGTGGTGGACTTATCAGCGTATGCGGGTCAGCAAGTATACATTGCCTTCATGATGCGTTTCACGCAGCCTACTACTGCTTTAGGTGGAGACCGTTGGTTAATTGATTCGGTGAGTTTAGTAGAACGTTGTTTGGTTCCAACCAATTTATCAGCAACAAGTATTACGCAGACTTCTGCACTTTTAGGATGGACGGGTACAGCGCCTCAATACGAAGTGGAAGTGGTACCGGCTACTGGTATTCCAACCGGTTCGGGAGTAACTGTAAGTACAAATTCATATTCAGCTACGGGATTAACACCTGCTACACCTTATGTATATTACGTTCGAGCGTTGTGTTCGCAAAGTAACAGTGCGTGGGTGGGACCGTTTAACTTCACTACGGCCACTCCAGGGTTAACATGTAACTCAGCCATTGCGATTCCGACCTTACCGTACAGTACCAATGACAATACAGCTACATATGCCGACACCAACGACACCAATCAAGGGGGATCGTGTGGTTCGACAACCAATTATATGATTGGTAATGAAGTGTATTATTCGTATACACCTACTACTACAGGTGCTATCAGCATCACGATGACGCCAGGCGCAACCAACTCGGGTATCTTTGTTTACCAAGGGTGTGCGAATGTGGGGGTGAACTGTGTGGCCGGTGTGGCAGATGCTACTTCTGGTGTACGTAACATTCCGAGTTTGAATGTAACAGCGGGTCAGACCTATATTATTGTATTATCATCCTCTGCAGCAACGCAGAGTTATTCGTATAGTTTAATTATTCAACAATTGAACTGTGCGCAACCGGATGCATTAACTGCAACCAATATTGGATTAAACGGAGCTACACTTTCATGGGGTAACCCAGGAGGTGCTACTTCATGGGAATATGTAGTGCAAACTTCAGGTTCAGCTATTCCTTCAGGTTCAGGAACGACAGTAGCAGCAAATACGGGGACTCCTGTAACTGGATTGAACCCAGACACAGCCTATCAATACTGGGTTCGTGCCGATTGTGGTAACGGTACCTTCAGTGCATGGGCAGGTCCGTATGTATTCAACACCTTAGTTCCTCCTCCAGCATGTGGCGGAACGTATACTGATGGTGGTGGTGCAGCGGCAAACTATGCCAACAATGCTGACCAAACAGTAACCATTTGTCCACAAACAGTTGGAGATGTAGTAACTGTAACGTTCACTAGTTTCAATGTAGAAGCGACGAACGATGGTTTATATATTTTCAACGGAAACTCAACAGCAGCACCACAGATTGCTAGTGCTAATGGCGCAGGGGCAGTTCCTGGTGGTTTAGCAGGTGCTTATTGGGGAACTACGAATCCAGGTTCGTTCACTTCTTCAAGCCCTGATGGATGTTTGACATTCCGTTTCCGTAGTAATGCGACTACTACAGCTGCTGGATGGGTAGCCAATGTAACGTGTGCGGCTCCTCCTCCATGTCCAGCTCCATTTTCTTTAACACCAACGGTTGTATTGGGAACATCAGCTACCTTTACATGGACAGCAGGTGGAACAGAAACTCAATGGGAAATCATTGCACAACCTTGTGGAAATGCGGCACCTACGGCTACTACTGTGGGAACTGTAGTAAACACAAATACTTATACAATTCAAAACCTAAACGGTTTAACTTGTTATGATGTCTATGTTCGTGCCATCTGTACTTCACCTGATGTGAGCACATGGACCGGACCAGTATCCATCACAACACAAGTTGCACCACCTGTATGTGGTGGTATTTATGTTGATGAAGGAGGATTAACGGGTAATTATAACAACAATACCAACCAAACGGTTACAATCTGTCCAGATGTTCCAACCAATGTTGTAACGGTAACTTTTACAAGTTTTGCGACAGAAGCCAACTGGGATGGTATGTATGTTTTTGACGGGACATCTACTTCTGCTCCTCAAATTCCTAGTGCAAACGGTCCAGGTAACGTTCCTGGTGGTTTGGCTGGATCTTATTGGGGAACATTGACTGGAGCAAATTTACCTTCATTTACCTCTTCTGCTCCAGGCGGATGTTTGACTTTCCAGTTTATTAGTGATGTAATCATCAATGCTGCTGGTTGGACAGCAAATGTTGTTTGTCAAGCACCACCTGCTTGTCCTAGCCCTTCGGCTTTAACAGTAACAGGAGTAACACACAATACAGCGGTATTTGCTTGGACATCAGCCTCAACCACTCCTACATCGTGGAATGTAATTGCATTACCTTGTGGTTCACCTGTGCCAACAGCTACTTCAACTGGCTTCTTTACGACAAATACAACATCATATACATTTACTACATTATTACCTGATACTTGTTATGATTTCTATGTACAATCTGTTTGTCCTGACGGATCAACAGGTTGGTGGATTGGCCCAAGAAGTGCTACCACTCAAATAGCGCCTCCAGCTTGTGGTGGTGTGTTTACTGACCCTGCAGGTCCAAATGCTAACTATGCAAACAGTACCGATTATACGGTAACTATTTGTCCGAACTCACCTAATGAAGTTGTAACAGTTACTTTCACAGAATTTAATACTGAACAAAACTGGGACGGACTTTATGTGTTTGATGGTAGTGATATTAATGCACCCCAAATTGCAAGCACAAATGGTGCTGGCAATGTACCTGGAGGATTACCTGGTTCCTACTGGGGTAACTTAACTGGAGCTAACTTACCTGGTCCATTTACCGCTTCATCTGTGGGTGGTTGTTTAACATTCCGTTTTAGAAGTGATGGTTCTGTTAATAATCCTGGATGGATTGCAAATGTAACTTGTGAGCCTGCCCCAGCTTGTCCAAAACCTGTGGCATTAAATGTTCAACAGGTAACACAATCATCTGCTCAATTATATTGGACAGAACAAGGTACTGCGACACAATGGGAAATTTTCATTGTACCATTGGGAGGATTACCACCTAATGGAACAAGTATTGGTATTCTAACAACACAAATGCCTTACACTTTAACTAATTTACCTGCTGGAACAGCTTACACGTTCTATGTACGTTCAATTTGTAATGCTTTAGGTGAAACGAGTACATGGTCACAACCATTCACTTTTGGAACTTTACCTGTGAATGACGAATGTAGTAATGCATCTTTTGCCATTGTAAATCAGAACTTGAACTGTGTACAAACAACACCCGGTACTTTAATAGGTGCAACACAGTCTAACCCTGTAGTTAACTGTCCTCCAGGTGTTGCCAATGATGACGTATGGTATACATTTACCGCTACAGCACCAACTCACATTGTATCTTTTAACAATGTTACTGGTAACGCCGATTTAGATTATGCCATTTTTACGGGAACAGCTTGTGGTAACTTTACTCAAGTTAACTGTAACTCAGCTGATAACTTAATACCAGGTACTACGTATTACATTCGTATTTACTCAGCATCTGCTGCTACACAATATGTAAACTTTAATTTGTGTATTGGAACATTACCTTGTACTGAAGCTCCCGCTTTCTGTACAGGTCAAACAGTGACTTATGCGAATTCCACAAACGTACCCAGTTTAGGTCAGATTGGTTGTTTATTTACTTCTCCTAACCCTGCTTTCTTCTTCTTGCAAGTAAATCAGGCAGGGCCTTTGAGTTATTTGATTTCTCAAGTTGACAACAATGGAACTCCTCGTGACGTTGACTATGTGGCTTGGGGACCATTTACCGATTTGAATACAGCATGTATTGGAGTTCCAGCTAACCCAATGGCGGGTCAAATTCCAGCATTAACTCCGGCTCAAGGATGTAATGGAACGTTACATGCTTGTAGTTATTCTGCAGCACCTCAAGAGATTATGTGTATTCCAAATGCTCAATTGTGTGAAGTTTATGTAATTATGATTACCAACTTCTCCAACCAAGCGGGTACAGTAACATTCACGCAAACCAATACAACAGGAGGTACAACTGCTTGTTTCCCAATTAATATTTTCAATTACGATTCAACGTTTTATTGTCAAAATGGTACAGATCCAACTCCGGTATTAGCACCTGGTGCTACAGCAGGAACTTATACCGCTACACCAGCTGGTTTAGTAATTGATTCTGTAACGGGTACTATTGATTTGTCAGCAAGTGCTCCTGGAGCTTATGTAATTACAGCTACAACGGCTACTACTATTGGAGGTACTTGTAATACCATTCCATTTATCACTACATCACGCACAGTAATTATTACTGCACCTGCTAATGCTACAATTGCCTATAGCCAACCTGCGTATTGTAATAATGACTTTACACCTCAAACGGCAACAGTAACAGGTACAACAGGTGGTACTTACAGTGCTTCTCCTGCAGGCTTGAATATCAACACCGTCACAGGAACCATTATTCCTGGCGCTAGTTTACCTGGTGTTTATACTGTTTCCTACTCAATTCCAGCAATCGGTGGCTGTGCCGCTTTTGCAGCTACTACAACCGTAACTATCAATGCAACACCAGTTATTCCATTTATGGCTAACGTTGTACAATGTGGTGATTACACCTTACCTGCCTTGACTGTTGGAAACTACTTTACAGGTCCTGGTGGAACGGGAACGCAATTAAATGCAAATGATTTAATTAGTACATCACAAACAATTTATATTTATGCTAGCTCGGGTACTACCCCAGACTGTACAAGTGAACGTAGCTTTACAGTAACTATCACTCAGCCGGTAGATCCAACATTCCCTGTTATCAATAGTATTTGTCAAAATGCTACTGCACCTGTATTACCGACAACTTCCGATAATAATATAGACGGTACATGGTCACCAAGTGTCATTGATACTAGTATTTTAGGTTCGACCGATTATGTATTTACACCTAATTCAGGAGAATGTGGAAATCCATTAACGGTAAGTATTTTAATTACAACGCCATTAACACCTACATTTGATCCTATCACGGTTTGTCAAGGTCAGACAGCTCCTGCGCTTCCAACTACTTCAACTAATGGAGTTTCTGGAACATGGAATCCTGCAACTATTGATACATCAACTATCGGTAACTTTGATTATGTATTTACACCAAGTTCTGGAAACTGTGCAGTAGCGGTTACCTTAACGGTAACTATTACAACGCCAACAGGTACGCCAACTTTCACACAAATTGCACCTATTTGTCAAGATCAATCCGCTCCTTCTTTACCAACAACATCTGGTGAAGGTATATCAGGAACTTGGTCTCCAAGTGTAATTAGTACGACAACAGTTGGAACTACTACCTATACATTTACACCAGGTCCAGGTCAATGTGCGAATACAGCCACAATGGATATCACCATTTATGCACCGAACATTACACCAACCTTTAATGCTGTTACTCCAATTTGTCAAGGTTTACCAGCTCCTGCTCTACCGTCTTCTATCGAAGGTATTACAGGTACTTGGAATCCAAATACAATTAGTACCGCTACGGTTGGAATAACTACGTATACATTTACACCGGATGCAGGACAATGTGCTGTTGTAGCAACTTTAGATGTTACAATTACAGCTCCAAACATTACACCTACATTCACCGCTATTGCTCCAATTTGTCAAAATGGCACTGCTCCTACTTTACCAACTACTTCTAACAATGGAATTACGGGTACTTGGTCAGGAACAGTTGACACGACAACGGTTGGAACACAAACCATCAACTTTACACCGGATGCGGGTCAATGTGCTGTGGCTACTTCAATTAGTGTGACTATCAATCCACCTACTACACCAACATTTAATGCTTTAGCTGCTGTTTGTCAAGGAAGCACTGCTGTGACCATTCCGACAACTTCTACTAATGGAGTTACGGGTACTTGGTCTCCAGCCACCTTTACCACAGCAACTGCAGGTACGTTTACTTCAACGTTTACTCCAGATGCTGGACAATGTGCAACAGGTACTACTATCAGTATTACGGTTCATCCAACTCCAGATGTATTACCTATTTTAGATGTTGAAGCTTGTAATAGCTATACATTACCTGCTTTAACTGTTGGTAATTACTATACAGGTCAAAATGGAACAGGTACACAGTTGAGTGCCGGTGCTGTAATTTCGGCATCCACTACCTTGTATGTTTACGCACAAAGTGGTACTACACCTAACTGTACGGATCAAGAAAGTTTTGATATTACCATCACTCCTTCTCCAGCATTTACAATTGATGGAGGTTGTGTAGGATCGGTATATGTTTTGGAAGTTATTCCTTCTAACTTTACAAGTACAAACGCTTCTTACTTATGGACGAATAGTTCAGGTGCCACTGTTGGAACAGGCGCTACCTTGAATGTTTCTGGAGCGGGTGTTTACAATGTAACGGTTACTATTCCAAATGGAACTGGATTCTGTACCGATACACAAAGCTTTACAGCGAATGATGTAACGTGTTCGATTCCTAAAGGTATTTCTCCAAATGGAGATGGTTTGAATGATAATTTTGACTTAACCGGAATGAATGTTCGTCAATTGAGCATTTACAACCGTTACGGTACAAAAGTGTATTCAAAAGGAAATTATACCGACCAATGGTATGGACAATCGAATGATGATAACGAACTTCCTGATGGAACGTATTACTACGTAATCGAGCGTGATGGCGTAAGTGACAAATCAGGTTGGGTTTACATCAACCGTGAAATTAAATAATCACAAAATTCTATAAACAAAAGGAGGTTCTTTACTGAACCTCCTTTTTTTTTGCACTTATCTTGCGTGAGGGATAGTAGTGAAAAGCCCGGATACCGAGGTTACGAGGTAACGGACTTGCAACGGATAGCCCGACCCGTTGCGCTAAAGAGAACTAGATTAATACTTTGATTGGTGCGCAAAAGGGGCACGCCCCAATTTTAGCACAAAGAAATGGCTTCTTCAAGAACAGCCACAAGTATTGCTTGATCAATGGTTTCCAACTGGTAATAGCGTAAGGATTTCACCGTATTGCGATTGTCCCCATTCAAGGCATCTTGATGCAAAGTGAGTTGATAACCTTTGGTCAAACCGAGGTCCATAAATTGGCCTTTGTGGTTGGGAGCTAAATAACAAAAAGGTTTTCCGCGGAAATAATAAAACGGTATTTTGTAGCTAAATCGGAGTTCGATCTCGGGAATACACGCTTCAATAGTCGCCATACAATGCATCATGATGGATTGGTAGGGCTCCGGTTGGTTAAGTGTGTAAACTAAGGCAGGATGCACTATAAGATTCCGTATTTGTCGAATAAATAAATTAAGGAAGTCATGGCTGCGGCGCCTAACTCCAATTCGCGTTTGTTGACGGCATCAAAGGTATCGTTGGCCGCATGGTGGTGATCGAAATAGCGCTGGGAATCCGGTTGGAGTCCGGCTTTCACAATCTTTGGTGATTTCAACGGACCGATATCCACGCCGGAATGGCCTTTTCGGAACAAGTGAATCAAATAGGGTTCGAACAACGGTTTCCACAAACCCACTTGACCAAAATTGGCGTCATCAATTTCAAAGGAAAACCCGCGCGGTGCAAATCCGCCCGCATCGCTTTCCAAAGCAAAAATATGGTGCTCCCCTTTGCGTTGCGCTTCGGCTTCGTATTGGAGTCCGCCCTTTACCCCATTTTCCTCGTTCATAAATAATACCGCGCGAATGGTATGTTTGGGTTTGTAGCCAATTTTTTTAAAGAGTTCCAATACTTCCATACTTTGCACACAACCGGCACCGTCATCGTGGGAGCCGTCACCCAAATCCCATGAATCCAAATGGCCGCCAACTACCATGATTTGGTTGGGATATTCAGTGCCCGTAATTTCGCCAATCACATTATAGGAAAGTACCTCGCCCTTATTCACACAACTTTGGCGAAAAAACAAGGTGGCATTGGGATTGGATTTTAAGGCTTCACTAAGCGCATTGGCATCGAGTGTACTCACGGCTGCAGCAGGAATGCGTTGGTTTTCGGGAGTATCTCCGTAATTGGTCATTCCCGTATGTGGTAAATCGTCGAGGCGAAGATTCATCGAACGAACAATTACGCCCACAGCGCCTAACTTACCGGCTTCACGGGCACCCGACGAACGTTGGTCTACACAACCGCCATAGGCTCGAAAGGTTTCAATTTGTTCAGGGTCCATGGGGCGATTGAAAAAGATAATTTTACCTTTCACTTTATCTGCTCCTAAGGCTTTCAATTCGTCTAAAGATTTAACTTCGATCGCTTGCGCTTCGAGTCCGTTCTTGGGCGTAGCTACTGACATACCTAGCGCACAAATCGAAAGATCCAAGCGTTTTTTACCCAGGTTTAAATAAGCAACCTCCTTCTCCCCTCGCTCCCATTTGGGGACCAAAACTTCTTGAAGGTAGACTTTATCGAGTCCCAATTGATTCAGTTGCTCTTGCGTATACTTCACTCCTTTGGCCGCCCCTTCAGAACCTGAGAGTCGGGCCCCCACTTTATTTGACAAATCATCCAACCATTGGTAACAATGGCCTTGAGTCAATGCGGTTTTGTGGATGCGATCCAACATTTCCGCATCGGTCTGTGCCGTTAGAGATTGTATTGCCAATAAAAGTGCAAGGGAGAGTCCGTATTTCATGGAAGTGAATTTTTCTCAAAAATAATCGAAAAAAAGTTTGCTCAAAAATTAAATATTACTTTACTTTGTATCTCAAAGTACTTTTTATGGAAACGAATGATTATTTAAAGGACTTAAAAGACATCAAAGAAATGATGTCTAAATCGTCGCAGACATTATCGTTAAGTGGCTTGTCGGGAATCTTAGCCGGATTGTATGCATTAGCAGGTGCTTGGTATGCCGATTACCTACTAACTACTTACGACGTGCAAGATTATACGAATTACCGTATGCAAACTCCCTTCCCGATTGATGATTTAACGATACAGTTGGTGGGATTGGCAGCACTTATTGTATTTGCCTCTATCGTAACCGGAATTGTACTGAGTGCGGCTAAAGCCAAAAAACTAGGCGAAACGCTTTGGAATAGTTCGTCACGCCGCTTAATCGTAAATTTCAGTATTCCACTAGGAACGGGCGGAATTTTGGTACTGATTTTACTCAGTAAAGGATATTACGAATTGATTGCCCCCATGATGCTGTTGTTTTACGGTATGGGTTGTGTGAATGCCTCCAAATACACCTTTCGTGATGTGCGGTATTTGGGGATTACCCAAATTATATTAGGACTGATGGCGGCGTTCTTTAAAGATTCGGATTTGTTGTTTTGGGCCTTGGGCTTTGGTGTTTGCCATATCGTTTACGGCGCCATGATGTATGTCAAATACGACCGAAATTAATTGTACTTTTAACCCACTCTTGTGAAATCACTACTAGAAAATATCAACAAAGCTTTTGATCATCGCATCCGACTCGGAATCATGTCGGTGTTGATGGTCAATGACAGCGTGGATTTTAATACGTTGAAAGAGCTATTGGGGGTTACCGATGGGAATTTGGCGTCACACATCAAAGCGCTTGAATCGGAAGCCTACATCCAAGTGGAAAAACAATTCATTGGAAAGAAACCCAACACCCGCTATTTGGCGACAATTGCGGGAAAAACCGCTTTTAAAAATCATATTGACGCGCTCGAAAAATTGATTCAAAAATCATAAACCTATTTTTTTATCTAATTACTTTGTATTTCAAAGTACTTTTTGTTATGAAAGATTTATTTATAGAATGGATGTACCGCACGGTGAAAATACCTTACCAATGGGTATTTAAGAAAAAAGAAGCGTGGCCGGTGACGCTACAAGATTATTTACGTTTGCCCGAAGAAAGCCTCGGATTTCACCTGGGATGCTTTTTATGCCAACATAATTTTGACATCCAAGCCACCTTGGAAGAACACGATGTGTTTCATGTTTTGACCCACACCGGGATCACCGTTTTGGACGAAATCAACATGCAATTTTATCTATTGGGAAATGGAAAACGGAGTCCGTTTCTCTTCCTTGTCATCGGTACAGGTTTGGTTTTTTATCCATTTAAATTGAAAACCTTTTACCAAACCTATTGCCAAGGAAAACGGGCGCACCGGTTTTATGATCTGGATTTTCTGCAACTCCTTCCCCAACCCATCGCGCATTTACAACAAACGTTAAACATCAAACCATGAAAAAATTATCCGCCTACCAACGTATCGCTTTGGTCACCTTTTCTGGTGGAACGCTCCTTTTCTATGGTGCCCTAATCACAGGAGAAGACATCTTTATTCCGATCTGTATTCTATACACACTTATCTGTGGATTAATTCACGGAATTTGCCTCCTTCTTTTGTTTTTTTCCTTTTTAAAGCATCCGCTGCAACGCAAAACCATTGTACGAGAGGGACTCATCCTCTGGGTGAATTTCCCCATCGCTTTGCTATACCTCTTCATCTATTTGTATCATCAAAAAATACTTTTATGACCCGTCAACAATACCAAAGCGCTACCGGAATTACCTCCACGCGTATCGCCCTCGCTTCGTTTGGAATCGGGACCGTATTACTAATTGTACAAATGACATATCCCCATTTCAATCTTCTTTTTGGAGGATTTCTTTTTGTACTAACGGCCACATTCGTCAACTTGATTGTACTCGCCAATCTCGTTTATCACTTGTGTATCCAACACAACCATCGCGACTATTACCTCGTCAAAATATTGATTGTGCTGGCCAACATTCCCATCACAATCGTGTACCTCAAGATTCTTTTTAATTAATTATAACACTTACAATTATGGAACATCAAGATCAAGAAATGCAAACATTCATGCAGTCCAACACCGCCAAAATCATGATGGTGGGTTTTCTCACCCTCATTCTACTCATCCCGTTAGTTTTTGTCCAAAATTTAATCACCGAACGCAGTCAACGCCAAAAAGAAGTCGTCGATGAAACCACCGCCAAATGGGGTGGAGAAGTCTTTTGTTACGGCCCCGTACTGAAAGTCCCCTACTACGACAATGCCACCAAAAGCCTTGAGACGGCCTATTTTTTCCCAGACCAATTGAATACAACAACCGATGTGAAAATGGCGCGCGAACTCAAACGCAGTATCTACAAAGCCAACGTGTTTACCGCGGGTATTACTTTTGACGGCCAATTTTCGAATCCAAATTTCAACGGACTCTCCATTCCGGCCGAAAATATTCGTTGGAACGAAACCCAAGTCGTCTTACGCACCACCAACTTGAGTAGCATCAATAGCGAAGTTAAAATCCACGTGAACGGGCAAAATTTGACGTTCGAACCCGTTACTAGTGACAAACCTAGCGATACCATCGCCACTTTAGAAAGTGCCCGTTTCCCCATCACGGCCTTGTCAGGTCAGCGTTTCAAAATGCATTTGAATTACAACGGGAGCCACGCTATCCGCTTTGTGCCTGTAGGTAAAACCACCAAAGCTTCGATGACCGGTGATTGGAATTCGCCCAGCTTTACCGGAAACTTTCTCCCCGGAACACAGCAAATCGACAAAAATGGATTTTCCGCTCAATGGAACATCTTGCATTTCAACCGTCCGTTTAACCAACAGCAGTTTGGGGCGTTGCCCGATCTGAGTAAATATGCCTACCAAGTCGATTTAATCACGCCTGTTGATGAATACCAACAAAACGAACGAGCGTCAAAATATGGTTTCTTGGTCATCGGACTCACCTTTATAGTGTTCTTTTTGATCCAAAGCATTAGTAAAATCAACATCCATATTTTTCAGTATACCATGATCGGAATTGCGCTGGTGCTCTTTTACACCTTACTAATTTCGATTACCGAACACAGCAGTTTCACCGTCGCCTATGCGATTGCAGGAACAGCCATCGTCGCCCTAATCACCACCTATTCCCTTTCCATCCTCAAAAACCGAAAATTCCCGATGCTCATCGGTGGTGCGTTATCCCTTATTTACGCGTTCCTTTTTGTAATCATTCAGCTTGAAGATTACGCATTGCTGGTGGGCAGTATCGGGTTATTCGCCATCCTTGCCGCGGTGATGTATTTCTCGCGTAAGATTGATTGGAGCAGATAGTTGGGTGTCCTATTCACCTGCCTTCCTGCTGTCCGCGCTACACGCCTCCCTGCGTCCGGCGGGGTAGCTTGCTCCCATCAGGGCTAAGTGTCGGGTGCCAATTTCAAAAAAAACTCCGAAGTGTAAGTGCTTCGGAGTTTTGTTTTTATTGAAATAGATGTTAATTAATGACCACCACTTACTTTTTGGTCAAAACTAATACCTTGCGATTTTAAAATACCACTCACTTTCCACGCATAGAAAGCCAAGTAGGCAAAACAAGCAACGCCTACTATATAACTGGCATGGATACTGGTAACATCGGCTAAGTAACCTTGTAGCAAACTTACGAGGCCGCCCCCCATAATCATCATGATTAAATAACTACTACCTTGTGAAGTATGCTTTCCTAAACCGCTAATGGCTAAAGTAAAAATACAAGGCCACAACGTACTACAGAATAAACCAACTGAGGTAAATGCATAGACCGAAACCATTCCTTTGGTCGCCATCCCGAGTCCGAGAGCTGCAATTCCCAAGAATGAGAAAATCAATAACATTCGTGCCGGATTCCCTTTACTAGCGATATCCGCTAAGATGAGTACAAAAATCACAGCCGCATAAACATAGAACGGCGTTAAATCATGATTCATAAATTTATTCACACCCAAGAAAACTCCGAAAGCTAAATACGGTGCGATAAAACGTAAAATTTGACGCAAGTTCATATCTTCCGTAAAGGCTTCAACCGCCCCTGTCCAACGACCAATCATCAAACTCGCCCAATATAAAGAAATGAACGGTGCGATATCTTTGGTCGCAAAACCCAAATCTTTTTCCATATAAGCCGGTAAATTACTTGCCGTTGAAACTTCGACACCTACATAAACAAAAATTCCAATCATTCCCAACACCAATTGTGGATAGTTCAACGCCGATTGACGCACAACTGTTCCCGCAGTGACTTCATCTTCTACAACGGCTGCAGGCTTATCGGGTAAAGAAGACATTTTTAGTAAAATGGCTACGGCTAAAAAGGCCACTCCCAAAACCAAATACGGGATTTTCACACTTTCAATACTCATTTCAGTACTTTCAGAAGAAGCAGCACCAAAAATCGCAAAACTCACGATTAAGGGTCCGATGGTTGTCCCTAAATTATTGATTCCTCCCGCCATGGTTAATCGTTGCGATCCGGTGTTTATCGGACCCAATGCGATGGCTAACGGATTGGCTACGGTTTGTTGCAATGAAAAACCCAGTGCTACAATGAATAATGCTGATAACATCAACGGAAAGGAACCGCCGTTATTCGCTGCAGGATAAAACAACAAAGTACCAAGGGCTGAAATTCCTAAACCTAAGGCTAGGGAATTTTTATAGCCAATGCGGTTGATAATATCGCCTCCCGTGGCTTTTGATAATAGGATATACAAAATGGAACCAACGGTATAGGCAATGTAAAAGGCTACAGAAACGAGCTGACTTTGCCATTGTTCCAAGGTAAAGGCTTTTTTGAAAACAGGAATTAATATGTCGTTACTTGCTGCGACAAATCCCCAAAAGAAGAACACACTCGCCAATGGGATGAATTGGCCCCAATTGGTTTTTGTTTGCGCTGTACTCATAGTTAGTTTGGTTTAAGGTTAATCGATTCTAAAGATACAGTTTCTCTCATTTTTGAACGCATTACAACGTTATAGTTATCAACGAAATCGATTTCATAACTCAATTTTTGAGGATTTTTCAAAAAAATTACAACGTTTGCGGTTGTTGATAACAATAATGCAATCAATCGACTTTGATTACGGGTGTGCGCGGACTGATTCCGTTGGCGTTGAAAGCCTCGATTTGGAAGTAGTACACATCCGTGCGGTCCATGCCCGTGAAAAAATAGTCGCTTTTTCCATAGACCATGATACTGCCGTACAATTTATTGGGGTCTTTCCCAAAGTAAATTACATAGCCGTCCGCGTTTTGGTGTTGCTTCCATCGGATCCACGAACTGCGACGCTCGCCAAATTTCTTGGTATCGGCACGCAATACCATGAAATTTTCTACAGCTGTAGGGGCATCTCCGTTTCCTTTTCCAAATACCCGCAAGCCACTTAAAGCAAATTTACCCGAAGGCATGTGGGTATTTTCAAGTTTCACAAATCGCGCTTTTACGGGAGTTTTCAATTCGATATAATCGTGGGGAACGTCCTTTGTATTCTTACTTTTATCCGTAATGATAAACCATTTTTTCCCGTCTAGTGAACCCCAGAGTTTGTATTGGTGGTAAATGCCGTTGACTTTTCCCATCAATTCAACATCTTGGTCGGCGTAATTGATTTGGATAGCGTGCACAGTAGAAACAGCGCCTAAATCGGTTTGCAACCATTCGCCTTTATTTCCAGTTTCAGCGGACCAATAGGTTTTAATGTCTTCATCCACGGCAAAATTGGGTTGGAAACTCCCTAGAGTAGATGAAACTTGTACGGGTTTGTTGTAATTCAACAACATCCAACCCGCGAACATGTTGGTTAAATGCTCCCCCGCTTTGTTGGGTAACTTTGTGGGATAGTCGCCGTAGGCGGTGTTGCAATACAACACATCGTCTTTGTCAAACCCCGCAGGCCAGATTCCGGTGCGGCGTTCAAAATTATTTTTTACACCGATGGCAATCGTTGATGTATGCCACCAATGGTCGTAATTGTCTTTAAAAGTAGCGCCATGTCCGGCCCCTCTTGCAAATCCGCCCGGTTTATACGAAAATGGATTATGGGCTTGATAAGCAAAACCATCCAAGGGTTGGTCACTCACAAAAACTCCATCGGCGTAGCCCGAAAACTCGGTTGCGGGAGCGCCGTATTGCAAGTAATATTTTCCGTTGTACTTGGTCACCCACGCCCCTTCCATAAAGGGTTGCAAAAACGTATTGTCGTTGTATTCTCCAAAGCGTTCCCAACCGTGGTCTTCGGGATGTAACGACAAAAGTGGCTTTACATAGCCATCGGACTGCATGGTTTTTAAATTGATTTCGGTGCCGAGTAAGGGAAATTCATTGCTCGAACCCCAGTATAAAAACAATTTGTCTTTTTCTTCATCATAGAGAAAACCGGGATCCCACGCGCCTACTTTAAAGTTTTCTACCGCAATTTTCCATTCGTCTTGGGTGGGGTTCTTACTTTTCCAAAGGGCAAAATTGGGGCCGTGTGTTGAGCCAATGACATACATTTCGTCTTTCATGACAAACACGGCCGGAGCACAGAGTTCGTCATATACATTGGCATCGGGTTTCAAGAATTTACGGGAAATAAAATGCCAATCACTCATGTCGTCACTCCACCAATAGCCCCATTGGTTGGTAGAAAACAAGAAATACTTGCCTTTAAACGTGACCACAACGGGATCGGCGGTGGCGCGGTGTTTGCCTTGTTGGACAAAATTTGGAATGGGACAATACCCGTAATCGACGTTGATGGGATTGCAATAGGTGGTATTTTGAGCGTGAAGGTTAACACATACTAGAATTAGAAGCACAAACCCCATAGCCCTGATAGCAACGGAAAGCCCGCGTGCGGTGACGGCCGTACTTTGACCCATTGGCCGTAGCGACTTTAGGAGCTCACGGGCGGTGGTATTCAAAGGGCCAGAACAAACGCGGCTTGCAGTGGATAGCAGGAAATAGCTCATACAAAAACTTATTGAATCGGCTCGAAACTAACTGCAGTTCCGCCGCCTTTGGCAAGGTTTACTTTTAATTTGGACTTGGACGTTACCGTCATGGTTTTGATTTCGTAGGCTTTGGGATTATCTTTCCAATCGGCGCCTTTTCCATCTTGGTAGATGATGGCTTTGTATTTTTTGCCGGGCGTTAAGAAGTCCAATTTGACTTCGCTCGAACGTGCATTTTCATCAGTGATAGCGCCAAGGAACCAACGCTCACCGTTTTTCTCTTTGCGGGCTACGGTCAAATAATCGCCCGGTTCAGCCTCTAAATACTTGGAATCTTGCCAGTCTACCGCCACATCTTTGATGAATTGGAATGCATCGAGGTAACGCTCGTAGTTTTCGGGTAAGTCGGCTGCCATTTGCAACGGCGAATATAAAGTTACATACAACGCCAATTGCTTGGTTAAGGTGGTATGCACTTGTTCCGTTTTGGTTTTGTCGTAGTAGCTCATTTTAATTTCGAAAATCCCTGGCGTATAGTCCATTGGGCCACCCAACAAGCGGGTAAACGGCAAAATGGTTTCGTGAGCGGGCGGATTTCCGTTGCTCCAACCGTTGAATTCGTTGCCACGAGCGGCTTCGGCAGCGATGTAGTTGGGATAGGTGCGACTGTAACCTGTAGGGCGCGAACTCTCGTGCGAGTTAACCATCAAATTAAAGTCGGCTGCTCGGCGTGCCACAAAATTAAAGTGGTTTACCATGGTTTGTCCGTCATGGAATTCACCTCGAGGAATGATTCGGCCCACATAGCCCGACTTCACAGCAGGATAGCCGTATTCTTTCATTAGATTGAAGGCACGATCGAGGTGGCGTTCGTAATTGGCTACCGAACCTGAGGTTTCGTGGTGCATGATCATTTTCACGCCTTTGGATTTGGCGTAATCGTTTACTGCTTTTAGATTAAAGTCAGGATAGGGAGTCACGAAATCGAAAACGTCTTCTTTCCAGTTCCCGAACCAGTCTTCCCAGCCCACGTTCCAACCTTCGACCAATACGCCGTCAAAGCCGTGTTTGGCAGCAAAGTCGATATAGCGTTTTACGTTTTCGGTAGTAGCGCCGTGTTTGCCTGAAGGTTTTAGCGACCCGTCGGCGGCGTTTTGTGCATTTTGCGAACCGGCAAAGTCCCAGGTGGATTTACCCACGTGCATTTCCCACCAAACACCAACATATTTCATAGGTTTGATATAGGAAACGTCTTTGATTTTACAGGGTTCGTTTAAGTTGAAAATCATTTTTGAGGCTACGATTTTACGGGCATCGTCGCTGACAAAAATCGTACGCCATGGTGAAACAGCTGGCGTTTGTAGGTAGGCTTTATCCCCAATGGCATTGGGCACTAAGTGTGATGTCAATTGATATTTTGCGGGAACCGAATTCAGGTGCATTACGGGATAATTCACCACAGCCGCTTCAAAAATATTAAGGTATAAACCATTGGCTGATTTCATCATGAGGGGCGACTGGATGCGGTGATTATCGCGAATTGTTTTGAGTCCGATCCCATTGTTCATATCCAATTTGGATACATCGATATCCGAGAATGGCGTTTCATTGTACACATATTCTTGGCTATCGTAGTCGCCAGGAATCCAAAAGGTTTTGTGATTGCCCGCCAAATTGAATTGGGTATTTTCTTCTTTGATGATGAAATAATTCAGATTGGGTTGTTTCGGGAATTCATAGCGAAAAGCCACGCCCTCATCGTACACTTTGAAAATGATGTTCATTAAACGACCTGTTTCTTTTTGTTGCAGATTCAGGGTGAGTTGGTTGTACTTATTTTGAATCACCGCGTACTCGCCCATTACGGGCGTCCAGGGTTCATCCATGGCTTTTTCAGAGGAATTGATCAAGCTAAACCCTTTTTCTAAAGCGGGAATATCTTTCAATTCGATGCCCAACGTAGAGGTTAAGATCACGTCTTGGTTTTTGTATTTCACCGTATACGAAGGTTGCCCTTGAGCGGTAAGTTGGAAATTCACTTGAATTTCTTTGCTAGGTGAAGTTGTGGTTTGTGCTTGAACTAGAGTTACCAGTATGAGCAAAGCTGTAGTTATTAGATTTTTCATTCGAACTAAATTTTGGCTAAAGATACATTATCCTTTTTGGAGAAAAAACCCTTTAGCCAAACTCCAACTAAAGGGTTTCTGTTTAAAACATGAAAGGTATTATCTAATTAACTCAAATTCAACTTTGTTTTGGGTATCGGAATTCGTTCCGACGAACACCTCAAATTTTCCGGGTTCGGCCTTAAATTCTAAGGCATTGTTATAAAACTTCAAATCGTTTTCGGTGATTTCAAACGTGACGGTTTGCGTTTCCCCTTTTTTTAATTCAATTTTTTGAAATCCTTTCAACTCACGAACGGGGCGGGTTACCGAACCTACCACATCGCGGATGTACAATTGCACGACTTCTTTCCCGTCGTAATTACCCGTATTGGATACAGGAACCGAAACCGTGATTTTTCCTTTAGCATTCATTTTTGGAGCAGAAAGGGTGGCTTTACCGTAGGTAAACGTGGTATAACTAAGACCGTATCCAAAGGGGTATAAGGGTTCGTTGCGCTCATCTAGATAGTTGGAACGGAACTTTTCGAATTTCCCTTCCGTATTGTGCAGTGGGCGGCCGGTGTTTTTATGAGCATAGAAGATTGGAATTTGTCCGACACTTCTTGGGAAAGTAGTGGATAATTTTCCGGAAGGGTTTACTGCGCCAAAAACGACATCGGCGATGGCGTGTCCGGCTTCAGAACCGCCAAACCAAACGTCGAGGATGGCAGGAACTTTTGCATTTTCCTCTGTAATAACCATGGGACGTCCATTGAACAACAGAAGTACAACAGGCTTTCCTAATTGCAACATCTCTTTTAAAAGATCTTTTTGGGCTTGAGGGATTTCCAAGTTGGTTCGACTACTGCATTCCCCGCTCATTTCTGCTGATTCTCCTAATGCTAAAACGATAACATCGGATTGTTTGGCAACCGAAATGGCTTCATCCAACAATTCTTTTTTAGTGCGGTTATCGCGGTTTAGCGATTTACTGAACATGGTGGCATTGTCTTCAAATACGGGATCGTCATCGAGATTGGAACCTTTGGCATACATAATTTTAGCTTGGGTGCCCACAGCATCTTCGAATCCTTTTAAAACGGGAATTGAATTCTTTTGCACGGTAGCCACGCTCCAAGTTCCTGCCATGTTTTCCGCATTGTTGGCTAAGGGTCCGATTAAAGCGATGGTTCCTGACTTTTTAAGTGGTAAAATTTGGTTGTCATTTTTTAAGAGTACGATGGATTGAGCTGCGAGATTTCGGGCTTCTGCACGATGTGCTGTTGTATAAATTTCAGTCTTTTGACGGGTTTCGTTTAGGTATTTGTAAGGATCTTGAAAAAGTCCTAAATCGTATTTGGCTTCTAAAATTCGTTTGGCGGCAGCATCGATATCGGCGGTAGTAATTTTGCCTTCGGCTAATGATTTTTTCAATGTGGTTAAAAATCCTTCACCCACCATATCCATATCAATTCCAGCTTTTAAGGCTAGCTTCGAACATTCTTGTAGGTCGCCCATGCCGTGGTCGGTCATTTCATTGATTCCCGTATAATCGGTAACTACAAATCCGTTGAATTTCCATTGTTTGCGCAATACATCGGTCATCAACCAACGGTTTCCTGTTGCGGGCACCCCATCGATTTCATTGAAAGAAGCCATTACCGAACCAACCCCGGCGTCAACAGCGGCTTTGTAAGGTGGAAAATAATCGTTGTACATGCGAATCCGACTCATGTCCACGGTATTGTAATCGCGGCCGGCTTCGGGTGCTCCGTATAAGGCAAAGTGCTTTACACAGGCCATGATTGTATTGTCTGCGGTTAAATCTTTGCCTTGATATCCTTTAACCATGGCTTTGGAAATCAAACTTCCTAAATACGGATCTTCCCCTACTCCCTCGGCAATGCGACCCCAACGCGGGTCACGGCAAATATCGACCATGGGAGAAAAGGTCCAACAGATACCGTCGGCACTGGCTTCAATAGCCGCGATGCGGGCACTGCGTTCGATCAAGTTCATATCCCAACTACAAGACATCGCTAAAGGAATCGGGAATGTGGTTTCGTAACCGTGAATGACGTCCATTCCGAAAAGTAGTGGAATTTTTAAGCGTGAATTTTCAACGGCTATTTTTTGAACGTCTTTAATTTTTTGGAGCGATTTTATGTTGAATAATCCGCCGACTTTTCCATCGCGGATTTTTTGTGCCACATTAGTATTTTTGGCTTGACCGGTAACAAAGTCATCGGAGCCTGGTAAATTGAGTTGTCCTATTTTTTCGTCCAAGGTCATTTTTGCCAACAATTCGTTGACAAATTTTTCTTTGGGTGTTTGTGTGGTTGTCTTTTTCTTTTGCGCAAATCCGGTGAGGGCAATAAGAGAAAAAGTAAGTACTGTAGTTCTTAGTTTCATTGTAGTTTCTATGGTGGCCGAAGCCGATTTATTGGTGTTGTTGGAATAACCAGGTATAAAATTCAGGATTTGAATAGGTAGAATCCCAACTGTTGTGATTGTCGTTGGAGAAAATGGTTAATTCGACATTGGCTCCAATTCCTTTTAATTTTTGAAACATCTCAATCGAATTATCAGGAGTGACTACATCATCGAGTGCGCCATGAAAAATCCGAATGGGTTTTGATTTTAATTTTTCAGCGGTAAAAAGCATCATACGATCAACAGGCGCACAAACGGGAGCCACTGCGGCAAAGAGTTCGGGATGCTCCAGAGCCAATTTCCAGGTCCCCCACCCGCCCATGCTGAGTCCGGTTAAGTACACGCGACTGGGATCGATATTGTTTTTAGCGATTGTTTTTTTGATGAGTTCGTAAACCACTTCCGTGTCCCACCAAATGCCTTCGGGACATTGAGGCGCCAGGATGGCAAAGGGTTCTTTGATCAGATTTTGATACGTAAACGGACTGTGCGCTTTGACTAGTTCTAGGTCAGTTCCCCGTTCACCCGAACCGTGTAAAAAAACGATGAGCGGGTATTTTTCTTTCGTATTTTCAGGTAACTGTAGGACATAGCCCATAGTGACTTTTTTGGTTATTTTTTCTTCAAAAAGTGCCTTGGTTTCTTGAGCAAAACTGGTGAAACCGAAAAATACTAAAAGTAGTACACTTAATTTTTTCATTAGAATCCGTGTTGGGTTGATGAAAATCCGAGGTTTTGCAATCCAGTTTTCACTTCGGGTGCTTGCATGAATAAATTCCACAATAATCCTGTGCGGTAATTTTCAACCATGGGCGCAATAGTGCCTTGGTCGATAGCCAAATACCGTGGCGTTACCCAGTTGTATTGTGGTGAAAACGCATCATAGGGTCCGGCCACACCTACATAACTCGATTTTTTTTCATTGTATAAATACCGTAAAAACTTCATCGATTCGTTGGGTGTGTAGGGCATTGAGGATAGTGCAGCTGTAGGAGTAATAACGCCCGTATCATTATTGGGTTGGTGTGCTGTATAGCCCGTGGAACCATCGGCATTGCGGGTATAACTAGCGGTTAATCCCCAGCATTTATCCGAATAACCGGTATAGCCGTGTGGATTGGCAATACAGTATTGATTGATGATTTTACTATGATTTTGAGTAAGTGTCCAATAATTAGCATATTGATCCGTCAAACCGCGTGGATCCAATCCTAAATAGGAATATTGACACCAGAATTGGGGTCCGACATTCCCTGTAGCCCCATTATAATTAAGCACGACAGGTAAGCCAAATTGGACTCCTGAATTTACAATTGCGCCAGTTCGCGCCCAACCTTGTTGGTACACTATTGGCGAAATAGGATGCGTTGGTGAAGCGGCGGCCATTACATAGGTAATTAAACACTCGTTATAACCTTCGATTTTCATATTCATTTGCCAACCGTAATTGGGTGACCAATGCCAGTAAAGTGCATTTTCACCTTTGGTATACCAATCCCATTCTACCCCTTTCCAAAGGTTATCTGCTTTTTGAGCGAGGGCTTGTTCGGTGGCATTCCCATTTTTAAAATATTCGCGAATACAAATTAATCCTTGACAAAGGAAGGACGTTTCGACTAAATCGCCGCCATTATCGACCGTTCCAAACGGAATGACATGACCTGTATTTCCATCGATCCAATGCGACCAAGCACCGTGAAAGCGATCGGCATTTTCGAGAAAATTCAGGGCAGTAGTCAGTCGGTTTACCGCTTCAGCACGATTGATAAATCCGCGATTGACACCTGCAACAATCGTCATCAATCCAAATCCAGAGCCACCTGTAGTGACAATATTGGATTCAAAGGATGGATTGTCGGTATGGTAACGTTCGCGCGCCAATTTTGAATTGGTTTCGGCATATTCCCAAAAATATTTTAGGGCATCTTGTTGCACTTTATCCAAGAGTTCGGTATCCGTATAAACCACGGGATTCTCAGGAGTAGTGTTTAATGGCGTACCTGACGAACTGCTATCTGAAGAAGAAGAACAGGCCCAAACCGTCAGTGCCAATACGATTGCTTTTAGCATATTTTTTTTCATAATCAAAAAAGTAACCACCCTTTGAGATAAAAGGTGGTTACTAAAAAAACAAAATATTACCTGTTATCTTTTTCTAACAAATACAAAGCACGTACATCATTGTCGGCTAAAGCAGTATTGTAAATACGGAATTCATCCAATAGACCCGTATAGTGAAGCATCCAACCATCCGGAGCACTCCAAGGCGAACCTAAATGTTGTTGGTAGCCACCGATAACGAATTTTGACACATCTGAACTGGCTAAGTTTCCATAAGGCACACCACCGGAAGCGGGATCATTGGTATAGCGTTTCGACATGGATTCAGGTAACGTCAACTTTTGTCCATCGATATACATACTGTAAGTAGATGTTGTAGCGTTGTAAGACCAAACCATGTGTTTCCATACACCAAACATGTTGTTCAATACATTGGAACCATCGTGCACAATCCATTGCCCACTCCATGGGATGGAAGGTGTAACATCTTTTTGAATATGATTTTTCACGAGCATGGTCGTGTTCGGTCCCGTTCCTTCAATCAATGTAAAAATGTTGCCCCAGAAATCTGTTGTTTTGGGTAACATAAACAAACATTGGGCACCACCGGTATGGGGATTTGTTTTAATCCAACCCGATACCGTTATACTCGTTAAATTCTTCACATCATTAGACACATTATCATAGGCGATAAAAGCAGAGGAAGATCCTTGATAGGCTTTCCCTTTTACACCTGTTTGATAGGTAACATCGGTACCGTTACCACCACTAATTCCATTTTTAGAATCGGTAATGTTGTCTTCAAAACTACATTTCACCAATAAATTACTAGGTGAAATTTCATCGGAACTGGCATATCCTCCAATGGGAGCATACGGAATTGGAGCATTATCTTCATCAATACTCTCTTTATTACAGCTCACTAAGGCTACTGTTGTGAACAGGGTAGCACAAAAAAGCGCAAGTACATTTCTATTTTTCATGATACTATAAAGGGATTAATAACCAGGATTTTGTGAAGATAATCCGGCTGATTCATTAATAAATTTTTGAGGAATTGGGAACAATTCATGTTTACCCACTACGAACGTTTTTCCGTCAAGTGCAAAAGCCGCTTGTGCTTGACCTGTGCGCACTAAATCAAAGAAACGATCGTGTTCAAAAGCCAATTCGAGACGACGTTCTTTCCAAATAGCTGTTCGAACATCACCTTGAGAAAGTGCGGTTGTATTACCTAAACCTGCACGGTTACGAATGGTATTCACCAAACTTATCGCGCCTGATGTTTGACCTAATTCGTTCATCGCTTCAGCTTTAATCAAAAGCACTTCAGCATAACGTAAGTATTTAATATTCACGTCGGTTTCCCATCCATCGGTAAAACTAGAAGAATACGCTTTATAATTGTAGCGTGGATTTTCTACAGTTGTAGGAACAAAGCGCCCGTCATACAAGGTGGTTCCTGCGAAAATGATGGTCGCATCTTTACGAGCGTCACCCGACTCATAAGCATTCACTAAACTTTGCGAAGGCGTATTGAAGCCCCAGCCCCAACCTCCAGCACCACGGGCACCTTGAGAAGCGGAATAGCCTTGAATCCCTTTTCCGGGAGCAGAACCTACCCCTGAAATTTCAAAAATAGATTCGGTGTCAAATTCACCGGATAAACGGTATTGTGAAGCGTATGTAGGTGCTAAACTATAACCTGTAACCGCATCGCAATGATCGATAGCTTGTTGCCATTTTTGTTGGTATAACGATACTTTTGCTAATAAAGCATGGGCTGCACCAACAGAAGCTCTAGCTTTCTCGGTAGAAGCATAGGCACTTTTTGCGGGTAAAACCGCAATGGCGTCAATTAAATCTTGTTCGATGAAAGCATACACTTCCGCTTTGGAACGACGGGTCAATTCCATCACGCGATCCGCGTCTGAAGAAGGATTTGGAACGTGGTCAACAATAGGTACGCCACCGTACATGCGAACCAAATTAAAGTACATAAAAGCACGTAAATATTTGGCTTCACCAATTAACCGGGCACGTAAATCGGCATCAGCATTGTCTAATTGTGGAATATAATACAAGGCTTGATTACATCGATTTATTCCTTGGTATTGCGCCAAAAAAACTTCTTCAACCGATAAACTTGAAGCATTATAGGTTAAAGCATCCATCAAATCCTTATCGGTACCGGTATCACCTGGAGACGACCCTTTATCGGCATCATCGGAAGCAATACTTGTCATTCCATTCCAAGAGAAAGAAGTCATGTTCCAATCTAAAAATTTCGCATAAATTGAAGTGACAAAGGATTTTGCACCTTCATTATTGTTGTACAATGCCAAATCGGAAGTAGAAATACTCTCGGTTTGATCAACATCTAAAAAGTCTTTTGAACAGCCTACATACAATAGACCTGACAAAACAACTAATGGGATATATAACTTTTTCATAGTTTAATTAAAATTTAAGGTTAACACCAAACACAAAAGAACTTAAGGTTGGATAAGCATCCAATTCCACTCCCATGGTGTCTGTTGGATTTCCATTACCTAATAATTCAGGACTAAATCCAGAGAATTTTTTCACGATGAATGGGTTGATGGCATTGAAATACACACGAGCATACGAAATGTATTTTGTAAATTCTGGCAACTTATACCCTACTGTAATATTGTTTACACGGAAGAAATTACCGGACTCTAAGTAGTATGTAGAAGCTACTGGAACTTGGTTAAACGCAGCAGGATTGGAAGCGCCTGTATTTTGAGCAGTCCAAAAATCAGAAGCAATTGAATCTTCTATGTTTTCTCCAGAAAAACGTTGCGCTTTTTTACCGTTGTACACTTTTGAACCTAATGTTCCGTAAGTATCCACAGTCACGTCAAAGTTTTTATAGTTCATACCAAACGACAATCCGTAAGTAGCATTTGGCAATACAGAACCTACATATTTACGGTCAGCATAAACCAAAGCATCTTGCGTTACTTTAGAACCATCGGCTTTGTAATATAACATTTGCCCATTGGCATCTAAACCTGCATAATCATACAAGAAGAAACTTCCTAAAGCATGGCCAACAGAAGATTTGTCCATAATTTTAGTGAATTGACCGTTTCCTAATCCACCGCCTGTTTGTGTGGCAATATTGGGGTTATTCAAGCTATCCAACATATTACGGTTGTGGTTGAAGTTACCTGAAACAAAATAGGTCAATTGATCATTTACTTTACCATCCCAACGCAACGACAACTCATACCCTTTATTGGAAACTACGCCCACATGACCAGGTGCTGCATCGCTAACCCCTGCAGTACTGTATGGAAGAATATTTAAAATAACATTCTCTGTCTTTTTATTATAAAAATCCAATGATCCTTTCAAATGACGTCCTAAGGTTTCAAAATCAAAACCACCAGAGGTTTCTCGTGTAATCTCCCAAGTTAATTTAGGGTCGATTTGAGAATTGATGGTAATACCAGATAAATATTGGGTCATGTAGTAATTATAATCCCCACCTGTAGCGAAAGCTTGGTTATTTAATGGAACGTTTTGGTTTCCTAGTTTCCCCCAGCTTGCGCGAACTTTTAAGAAATCCAATCCTTTGATGTCTTTCATAAAGTCTTCATTGGTAGCAATCCATCCCAAACCTACTGAAGGGAACGTTCCCCAACGGTAATCTTTAGCAAATTGGGAAGAACCGTCACGGCGCACAGTGGCCGATAGTAAATAACGGTTGTTGTATTTGTATTGCAAACGACCAAAATAGGAATTTAATCGTCGCTCGTTGTACATAGTCTCTTTATAACTCGTAACGTTTGGCAATAATTCATTACCAGCAGTAGACCAGTAATTGGAGTTCGGACTCACATTTTTTAACGTTGTCGTAGTAATAAAACCACTTCCTGTACTTGTAGCCTCCATACCTGCTACCAATTCAACATCGTGTTTTTGAGCAAAAACTTTGTTGAAAGTAAAGTAATTGGAAAGGTTCCAACTGTAATTTCGAGAATTTTCACGGTTTAATGTGTTTAAATTACTACCTCCAGGATAGTTTGAAGCTACTCGCGTTGGATCTGCAGCTAACCAAATACTCAAATCATCCGAGTAATTGTATTTACGGAAGGTATTGTATTCCGTATTGTACACGGATGAAAATTTCAATCCTTTGGCCAATTCAATATCCAATTTTAATCCGCCTTGTAAGGTCATCCCGCGTTGTTGTTCGTCAAAGAAATTCAATTGCGCAACCGGATTCCCTACATTGTTGAACGAACTTCCTGTGGTTGAAGCAAATCCGTTGGTTCCAACAAAAGAAACACCATACTGTCCTGATGGAAAGTAAACAGGTACAATTGGCGATTGTTTGTAAGCTGTAGTAAAAGCCGAATACGGTTTGGGTTGGTTATTGTTTGTAGCAATACTCAAGTTTTGGGCAAGCGTAATACGTTTTGAAATTTTAAATTCGTTATTCGTACGGAAAGTAATTCGGCTAAAATCCATCCCATTCAAAATCGCTTGCTCGTTGTAACGACCTAAACTGAAAAAATATTTAGCTTCTTCATTCCCACCAGAAACGGCAATGTTGTTTTGGGTATAATTTCCTGTACGTGTTATCGCTTTAAACCAGTCGGTATTCACCGGTTGATCTTGTGAAAATGTGGTAGAGCCTAAAGCCATATTGCTGTAGAAAGCATACTTGTTACTTCCTGCCATTTTCACCACACTTTGCGGCGTTCTGAACCCTACAAAAGAATCCAATTCAACATTTAATTTTCCTTTTCCTTTTTTGGTTGTAATAATGATTACCCCATTTGCCGCACGGTTACCATATACCGCCAAGGCAGAAGCATCTTTAAGCACTTCAAAGGAAACAATATCATTGGAATTGATATTTCCTATTCCGTTAGTAGGCATCCCATCCACTATATACAAGGGATTTCTTCCTCCTAACGCAGTCCCCAAACCACGTATAATAACTGAAGGTTGTGAACCCGGTGCATCAGATGCGACAACTTGAACCCCTGCTGCCTTTCCTTGAATACCTTGTACAGCATTCAAAACTTTGGTACGGGTTACCTCTTCTGCTTTTAATGAAAGTACTGCTGAAGTATTGTCAATTTTTTTTCGGGTACCGTACCCAATTACTACCACATCGTCTAATTTCGTAGTTGCATCGGCTAACACTACAGGGTTTAATGTGGCATTAGATTTAAGGGTTACCGTTTCAAATCCAATCATGGAAAACTGTAAGTCATCCACTTCTTTAAGATTTAGTTTGAAACTACCATCTTGATCGGTGATGGTGGAAAGCTTGGAATTGATTGCTTTCACATTGACTCCTACCAGAGGAGCACCATTTTTGTCTACTACTTTTCCAGAAATGTTTTGTGCATGCATAAACACTGGAAAAATAAGCAACAAAAGCAATACTAATTTTTTCATACTCTATTTTGTTGTTTTAAGGTTAATTGTCAACGAATTTAGGTATTACAACGTTATAGTTGTGTTGATTAAGTACACTACATTACTACATCATTTTTTGATAAATAAATTTTAAATTATTTATTTTCAACAATTTAAAATGTTAATTAAAAATAAAATACCTCTCATATAAAAACCCAAATGATGTAGTTGTGATGCAGTAAATTGAAGTGACTAATTGATAAAAAAATAGGGATTAATTTACTAACCCCTCATTTTTTCAATCCAATTATAACGTATTTATAAAACTAGACAAACTTGTATCTGACGCTAAGTTCAATTTCTTTCGTAGTCGGTACCGATGTAATTCAACTCCACGAAAAGAAATATTCATCAAAGGGGCTATTTCTTTAGAAGATAAACTCATTTTAAGGTAAATACACAATTTGATGTCCTTGGAGGTAAGTTTTTCACAATGAGCCGTTAATCGTTTTACAAAATCTTCATGGCTCTTGTATAAGTTATTCTCAAAAGTTTCCCATTCTTTTTTATTGATGGAATTTAACTTGATTACTTTTTTGATGTTACTTTTTAAGGAATCCAAATCATTTTCTTTCTCCAAAAGTTTTAGAATTGAATCAATCATCTCGGATTGTTTGGCTATGGAAAGCGACTTCCCTGCTACTTCCGATGCTTTTTTCTGCACTTGAATTTCCAAAATACTCTTTTCGTATTCTTGAATCTTTAACTTATTGTCTGCATCCAATTCCAATTGGTAAACGACTTGTTGGTGGCGCATTTCCTCCTCTTTCAAACGAAGTTTTTCAATATAGCGCACTTTGTTCCATCGGTAGTACAAGAACAATCCACCCGAAATCAAAATCAAATAGACCAAAACCATCCAAACTGAAAAATACCAAGGTTTAGCCACCTGAAAAGAATAATACCCCACTTGCTGAAAGTTGGCTCCTTGACGTTTATAAATTCGGATTTCCTGTGTTCCGGAATGCAAATTATTTAAAGTGATATGGCCTCCGTCGGCTGACTTATACTCCCCTTCCTCATTTAATTTATAAAACAGATCTTCACGATTAAACCCAAAATAAGGTGTTAAAATGTTTATATCAACCGTTTGATTAAATTGAATGGTTGTTGCATCATCAATTAAAGAATGGTTATAATATCCTTCAATGGGATATTGTTGGATGGGTTTTCGATGGGCCAAATAATCATAAATAAAAAATCCGTCGTCCAAGTTGATAATCAATTTATTCCCTTGCTTCACTACCTGAGTATCTTCTGCACTATTTTTTCCTTGGTAATATTTCTTCGGAATCAATTGCCATTTGAATTGATTATTTTCAAATGTGATGACAAACAACAATCCATTTTTCCCAATCAAAAAATGATCATCATCAATGGATGTGCACGAGGTTATAGCCTTAAAATTAGAATTAAATAAAGCGTTGGATTCCAATTTATTGGTTACTTGATTTATCGTATACCATTGATTATTTAAGTAAAAAAAGGGCGATCCTTTGAATTCAAACAGTCGGACATTAAAATCGTTTTTTATCTTATTCAATGCCGTGATATTGATCACTTGGCTTACTTTTCCCTGCTCCAATAAAATCTTATACAGACTTTTGTAATTATCTACCGCATACAATTCATCAGGACTTATTTGAATCAAGTTTCGAATCGGTTTTTGAATTTTATCGAGTTTTCCTTGGTATTGTAAACGCGAATCATATAGTGCAATCCCTGAATAGTTGGCTTGGTAATACCCATCTCCAAACGGACTTTTATACAATTTCCATCCACCCGTGACCGGACTCAATTTGGCAAAATTTCCAGCTGAATAAGTAAACGTCCCATCGTTATGACCAATAACATAATTGGCCCCTATTTTATCAATTTGCCAAACTTGCCCTTGAGAGCCTTTCACTAATTGCAATACGTTATTTTGATACCGAAACAATCCATGATTAGACCCTAATAAATAGCCGTTTTCAAAAGGTGCAATGGCATATACGGTTCCCAAAACACCACTGGTGTCATTGTAGGTAAGAAATGGCGAGTTGATCTCTATGTGCGCAATTCCATTATCCATACCCAACCAAAGGTCTTTTTCATTATCCAAACAAATGGATAAAATCGAATTGTTCTTTAAGGCATTATTTCGGTTAATATTGGTAAACGTTTGGTTTTGTAGATCAACAATATATACCCCTTTGAATGCTGTACCGATGGCCAATCGATACGAGTCAATCATTTTAGCGGAATTGATTAATTCCGATTGTAATTGTAGATTTAAAGCGTGATTCCAAGGTGTAATAGACGAATTATTAGCCACAAAAACACCATGATTTCGGGTAAAAAAATACAATTGTTGCTGAACTTGTTCTATCCCGTGGATAATTTTATTTTCCAAAATAGACCATTGTTTTTGCGGTTGCATAGTAACCCCATCAAAGGTGTAGACGCCTTTATTCACCGTAGCAATATACATTGTAGAATCAATAGGAAAACAATAGGAAATTTGACCTGGCAAATCAATTTTACGAACACTATTACCATTTAAAGCATACAATTGATTGAACGATTGAAAGTAAATTACTCCTTTGAACTTGAATATTTTCCAAATCTCTTCATTGACCGAATTTCCTAAAAATAATTTTTTACGAGCCGACAACGAATGGTAGTGCATTTTTCCTTGCTTTCTTTCCCAATACCCAAATTCGTTATACGAACCTGAATATATTCGCTTCCCATCTGCATAAACCGATCGGATAATTGTTTTATTCGGCAATTGATATTTATCCCATTGCACACCATTGTACCGCACTAAATTGTGGTTATTGGCAAAATACAACGCATGGTCTTCTCCTTGCGTTACATTCCATACCTGATTATCACCTTGATAATCGGATTTATTAAAATTTTCCACAAAAGGTAAAACCTGTTGCCCAAAAGTCGGGGCAACGATAAATAGGAATCCCAGTAGGAAAAAACGTAGTTTCATGATACTTAATTGTGTGTCTAAATATAACTATTTTGACAAAAAAATCCCGACACTTGGCCGGGATTCCTTTTATTTTTCATCAACATAATCTTGAAGATACGCAAATCGCGGAGTGAGTTTTCCTCCCTCGGTCATCTTCGCCCGTTGCAAGATACCGTCTTTATCCCCGTTAAAAAAGGCCGGGATGACATGTTCCATAAACATTTCTCCAAATCCTTCGCTAGCGTCTTTGGGCAATTCACAAGGTAAATTATCCACAGACATGACCATAATAGAACCAGGATGGGTAAAAGGTACTTCTTTGTGTTCGTTGGTTAAATACCCCATGAAAGGCTCAGCAATGGTGGTTGCGCGAACGGTACATGCTACCGGGCCGTCCACATCACAGGAGATGTCAGCGACAACTTTAATTTTACAATCGGGAGCTTTTAACATGTCTTGTGTTAAAATATCTGGTGCGCCATTACCGTGAAAATGTCCGGCAATAAACACATCACTCACTTTGGTAAACCGTTCAAAATCGGAAGTATAGGCTTCGGGATGGGTGTAAAAATCTTTATTATCTTTTACTTGTCCATCAATACGTTTATTATAATCCAAAACATCGATTTGGGTATAAACCGGTTGGGTGTAGGTTTTGGTGAGGTAATCTTCTAGGGAAACTTGTTTCATTTTCATACCATCCAAAATTTCCTTGGCTCCCATCCCTACTTTACCATGACCCGTCAATACAACCTTAATGTTTGGTAACGTCTGACGCTTTAATCGGGCAATTAAATCTTCCTTCGAATGTAAGGTTTCAGCCTTAGGTAAATTGAACAATTCGTATTTAATTCCAAATCCGCGGAACCCATTGTAAGCCCCAACTAATCCGGCATAACGACCAAAACCAATTAAGCGTTTGTTGTTGGCATCCACGATGGTTTCGTGATCGTACAATTCGATGTTTTTGGCTAAAACCGCTTGCAACAACTTACGATTGTAGGGTTGTTTCTTTATGGTATGGGAAAAGAAAAAATATTTTTTATTGGGAATCAAAGCATCTACCGGAATTTCTTTTACCCCAAATAACACATCGCAATCCTGCATATCGGTTACGACATCAATACCCAAATTGGCATACGCTTCATCCGGAAAAACACGAATGTCGGAAGATTCCACTTTTACTTTGGCTTCAGGATGTTCGTTTTGTAAACGCACTAATTCTTCGGGGGTAAAAACCACACGGCGATCGGGTGGATTTTTTCGTTCTTTGACTACTCCAAAAATCATGATAATTCTTGCTTTTATTTTAAAATGCGTCCAAAAGTACGGGTAACGAAAACGATTTCAAAACTTTTGGTCGAAATTCACCAAATGGTTGTCACCTCAGGGTCAGATGCTTGGGATACGCTGTTAATAATTTTGTTATTTTTTCAATTTTTTGGGTAAAAAAATAGGGAACTGACTTTCTATATTTGTTTTTTTACGACTAACCCATGACCCGAAATAATTACTTCTATATAACGCTCATTACCGCACTCATGTTTGTGGGTTGCCACAAATCGGGCGGACAGAAAAAAGAGTATAATGGCCCTGAATACGCCATGCTTCCTCCTCAAGATTCATTACCTAAATTGGAAGAATCGTATAAGAATGCTAAGAAGAATGAAATTGAAAAATACATTAAAAAATTCTTCAACAACAACTTTGAAAACATTTGTTTTTTAGTGGCCAAAAATGGGGAAATCATCTATGAGCGCTACGAAGGCTATGCCGATAAAGAACATAACCTGCTCAATTCAGAAAACACTCCACTTCATATTGCTTCGGTTTCAAAAGTATTGACGGCTTCTGCCATTTTAAAATTGATTGATGCGAAGAAATTGGAATTGGACCAAAAACTAACCACGCTTTTTCCCGGATTTCCTTACACTGAAGTGACGGTTCGCACCCTTTTGAATCACCGTAGTGGCATGAAAAAATACAATTACTTCTGTGATGATGCAAAAATTTGGGGCCGCAAAAAAACCTTGACCAACCAGGATTTATTAAATGTCATTATGACCAAAAAAATCCCGTTGGAAACCAAAACGGACACGCATTTTAGTTACAACAACACCAATTACGCCATGTTGGCCTTGGTGATCGAAAAAGTAACCGGTAAAAAATACCGCGATGCCATGAAGGAAATTATTTTTGATCCACTGGGCATGACCAATACCTATGTTTTTGATGAGGACAGTCCCAAAGATAAAGCGACTCCCTCATATAAGTACAACTATGTGAAATACGGTTTTGACTTTTTAGATGCAGTGTACGGTGATAAAAATATTTATTCAACGCCAAGGGATTTATTAAAATTTGATTTGGCCCGAAATTCGCCCGACTTTCTCAGTAAAGACTTGTTGGATCAAGTGTACAAAGGCTACAGTTATGAATCCAAAGGTGAGAAAAATTACGGATTGGGTATCCGTTTGCGCGAGTGGAAAAACGGTAAAAAATTGTATTATCACAACGGTTGGTGGCACGGCAATACATCGAGTTATATCACTTTGCGCCATGAAAATACGGTAATCATTGCCTTATCGAATAAATACACCAAAAAAACCTATCAATTAAAAAACCTTTCCGCCTTATTTGGGGATTATCCCTTTGCTTTGGGTGACACGGTTTCCAATGGGGAATAAGTTTTTTGATTTCATTGATTTTACCTACATTTGCCCTCCTTATTAGGGAAAATTCCAGGGGACGACTGGTTTTGACAGCGAGTGGAATTAAATAGTAAGCACGTCGAGCATTGTACTTTTTGCTCGCTAATCCAAAGGTACACACTTATAAACGGCGAAAATAATTACGCTTTAGCTGCTTAATCCGAAGTTTAGTACGATTTGCCTAGTCTCGTCAAGGACGAGAAGCTAGATTCACCTCAAAAGCCTTGGTTTATGGCGGTTGGTCAAGGTGAACCGTAAAAGTAAACCTAGGAAAGGTAATGCTTTAAATCCTTTCTGACACTGATCAAGCTAAGCAAAGAGTGGCTGTTCTTGGCCTTGCTCTTTGACGAAAATCCAATCAAGAACTAAACGTGTAGAAAGCTATTCGATTGCTTGTTTGGACCCGAGTTCGATTCTCGGCGTCTCCACAAAAAAAGCCTGCAAATTCATGCAGGCTTATTCTTTAAATATATTTTCGGTTTTTAATCCCTATGAAAAGGTGCGCACTACAAAAAGAATAAATTTTATTTATCATAAACATAAAAAAATACACAGATAATAGTTAAAAATTAAAATCCAAACAACACAAGCTTTCGTAAATGGTTTTAAATACGAGAGCCATGACTACCTTAAAAAACAACAATCAGTTTGTGCATTTTAGCAAAAAATTTGGTTTGATTACTCCTAACCAAGTAATTTTAATCAATGGTACCCAACAAGAATCGATTGATTTAGAATCTATCTCAACCGTTAATCTGTTTAAAAAGCGTATTTTCTCTGTAAATTTACTTTTGTTTGCTGCAGGTATATTATTCTTAGCTGTGGCTTATTTTTTATACATCATCAACGAAGCAATGCTTTTTTGGTCAACCTTAGCTATAGGGAGTATTATGACATCGTACTCATTAGTACATAAATTCCATTCCTACCGATTGGTGATTTTGGAAAAAAACAAAGCAATACATGAAGTAAAGGCCACACAATTCCACCGCAAATGCATTAAGGAATTCTATGCCTCTATTCACCACAAAACAGTGAATGCTAAACGAAAAAACAAGGTTATGGCTGAGTAACTTCGCCTTGCCAATTCATAAAACCACCTTCCAAGTTGTAGATGTGTTCAAACCCCAATTGCTTCATAATTTGGCAGGCCTGGGCACTTCGCCCACCTGCCTTACAGTACACGTAATAATTTTTGGATTTATCCAATTCTTCCAAACGGTAAATAAATCCTTGTCCTTTATATATATCGTTCAATAGTGCACCCGGAATAATTCCGTCTTCCCATTCTTCTTCGGTTCGAACATCTAAAATTACGGCATTTTCATCTGCAGCTAATTGCGCTGCCCACGCTTCTTGAGACAAATGTTGCATGATCTTTTTTTTTCAAAAATAGTGCATTTTACCTCCTTTGCCAAAACCCCATCTTAAAAGATTAACAAAAAAATAACACACATTTGTATATACAAGTATTTAAAATAATCATACATTTGTACCTACAAATTTTGTAATTACAATTATGAAGATTGAAGAGATTATAAAATCGAATGTTTCTTTGGATGATGCCAAACGGGTCATCTTAAATTTGATGTATACCCAAAATGTGGTCGCTGAAAAATTTTATGAAACGCTAAAGCCTTTCGAACTCTCGGGTGAGCAATACAATGTCTTGCGCATTTTAAGGGGACAAAAAGGGAATCCGGCGAACATGTGTGTGATTCAAGAGCGCATGATTACCAAAAACAGCAATACCACGCGTTTGATTGATAAATTGCTTTTAAAAGGTTTGGTAACGCGTAATGTTTGTCCCGAAAACCGTCGTAAAATGGAAATTTTTATAACAGAAAAGGGATTGGATTTGTTAAAAGAATTGGACCCCATTGTTGTTGAACATGAACAGCTTTTTACGCAAAATCTTACTTCGGAGGAAATACAAAATTTAATTCAATTACTAGAAAAATTTAGAACCATTAATAATTAATAACTACTATGAGTCAATTTAATGAAAATGCCAAATGGCGTTATGCGACCAAAAAATATGATGCAACACGTAAAGTAAGTGCTGCTGATTTAGCCACTCTTAGAGAAGCGATCAACCTATCGGCTTCTTCCTATGGTTTACAACCTTACAAAGTTATTTTTGTTGAAAATCCAGAATTACGTGCCAAATTACAACCCGCTTCATGGGGTCAGTCACAAGTTGTTGACGCCTCGCATTTGGTTGTTTTTGCCAACGAATTAAATCTAGGTAACGATCAAATCGATGCATACTTCGAAAATTTAACCCAAACTCGCGGAATTGCACTTGAAAACGTACAAGGGTATGTGGATTTCATGAAAGGTGCAATCAACAACATTCCGATGGAAATTCGCAACGTATGGACCGCAAAACAAACCTATATCGCGTTAAGTAACTTAATGAATGCGGCTGCCGAATTAAAAATCGACACTACTCCGATGGAAGGTTTTGACCCACAACAATACAACGAAATTTTAGGTTTAAACGATAAAAACTTAAATGCAGCTGTGGTTTGTGCAATTGGATACCGTCATGCTGAGGATGACACCCAACATTACGCTAAAGTGCGTAAAGCTGAAAACGACTTATTTGTAACTCTATAACACTAATTCAAAAACAAGAAAAAATGAAAAATTTCAAATCAATTGCGTTGGCTTTATTCGTAGCCGCTTCAACTATCGTAACCGCTCAAAATAAAAAAATCGATGTGGCGAAAAGCAAAATCGAATGGGTAGGTAAAAAAGTAACTGGACAACACAATGGTACAGTTAACTTCAAAGGGGGAACCTTAGTTTTCAAAGGTAAAAAATTAACAGGAGGTTCATTTGTAGTGGACATGACTTCGTTAACAGCAACCGATTTACAAGGAGAATACCAAGGAAAACTTAACGGTCACTTAAAAGCAGATGATTTCTTTGGTACGGATAAATTCCCAACCTCTAAATTGGTTTTCAAAAAAATCGTTGACAAAGGAAATGGTGTATTTGGTGTATCTGCTGATTTAACCATCAAAGATGTAACAGCTCCAGTACAATTTGAAATCACTGTTAAAGACAATACTGCTACAACATCTTTCAAAATTGACCGTACAAAATACGGGATCAAATACAAATCAGGAAGCTTCTTTGACAACTTAGGTGATGCTACTATTAGTGACGAATTTGATGTAACCGTTTCGTTACAATTCTAATTCAAGGGAAATATTGCTATAGAAAGCCTCGGTAAGTCCGAGGCTTTTTTTTTCTCGTTATATTTGACCCCATGAAACCGATTCTATTACTCGACAATTACGATAGCTTTACCTTCAATCTTGTACATTATTTGGAAGCGCTTGGGGCGAAAGTGATTGTGTATCGCAATGATGAAATCGAACTCGATGACGTGGAAGATTTTGATTGTATCGTTCTTTCGCCCGGCCCCGGTTTACCAAGTGAAGCTGGAATACTAATCCCCCTTCTTACGAAATATGCTGCCACAAAAAATATCCTCGGCATCTGTTTGGGGATGCAAGCTATTGGAGAAGTTTTTGGCGGAAAATTAGCCAACCTCAACTCCGTGTATCATGGCATCGCCACTCCAATTACAATAACCGAACCGTCTGATATTTTATACCAAAATTTACCTTCAACTATAGAAGTAGGGCGCTACCATTCCTGGACCATTAGCCCTGAAAATTTTCCAATTGATTTAGTGATTACTGCCCAAACTTTACAGGGAGAAATCATGTCCATTCGCCACCAAAACTACAACCTTTATGGCGTACAATACCATCCAGAAAGCATTCTAACTCCTTTTGGAAAAACACTACTCGACAATTGGTTACAACATTTTTACTTTAAACAATAACTTTATAAAAAAACACTTCATCTAATTGGTATTTAATTTTTTAAAAGTCTAATATAGATTTTTCTTATACTACCCTACTCCATTAATATTCTGTTAAAATCAATTTAAACAAACGTTTAATTTAAACAAATGTTTAATTTTGTCTTGTCAAATTATTGAACATTAAAAAAATGGAATTCAACGACAAACAATTGGAGATCTTGAAGGTCGCCGAAACCCTCTTCGCTGAAGAAGGATTTGACGGCACTTCGGTTCGCGATATTGCCAAAGCAGCCAATATCAACATCGCTATGATCTCCTATTATTTTGGCTCCAAAGAAAAACTCTTGGAAGCCTTAATTCTAAAAAGAGCTGCCGCCCTCAAACTCAAGATGGAAAACCTATTCCAAACAGAATTGAGTCCGATCGAGAAAATAGAACAAATGATCGACCTCTATTTCGATACCATCAATTGCAATCGAAACATGTATCAAATCCTTCATTTTGAAATCATGACTAAGAAAAGGGATATCGATACGCAACATTTTACCGAAGTCAAAATCAACAACCTAAAAATGTTGGAAAACGTGATTCATGAAGGTCAACAAAAAGGATTGTTTAGTCCAACCGTGAATATCGGACTCATCCCTACGCTCGTTATTGGCACCTTGATGAATTTTAGTATGAACCGTCATTTTTATGAAAAATTATACGGACTTACTTCCGATGAGGCTTTTGAAAACTACATCAACGGTCCATTAAAGCAACACATTAAATTAACCATCAAAGCCCTCTTAACTTATGAAGTTTAAGTTTTTATTTGTTTTGATCTTATTTGCGTCTTTCACTTACGCACAAGACACCAAAACCCTATCGCTCAAACAGGCGGTAGAACTCGTAACCCAACAAAGTGACGAAGCACTTCTTGCTGCCCAAAAAGAAACAACAGCCAAGTTGGAATGGGAAAGTATGAAAAACAACCAATATCCGGGTTTCAAATTATCTGGACAATACATGCAACTCACGAATGCCAACATTTCTTCTCCTCTAAATGTGGGGAGTGGCGTCAAAGTTTCCAGCTTGATGATTGGTCAGGCCAATGCGAATATGCCGGTTTTCAATGGTTTCAAATTAAAAAACAGTATTGCCGCTTCCAAAAGCTTGTACGACGCACAAAAATGGGACACCCAACACGCCAAAGAGGAATTGGCCTTGGAAGTGGTCGAACTCTTTGCTGATCTATACAAAGCCAATGAAATGGTCACTTTGTTTCAAGAAAATTTAAAAAGCGCCCACCAACGCAGTACTGATTTTACCGCAATGGTAGATAATGGGTTGATGGCGCGAAACGATCTTTTGAAAGCCCAATTGCAAGAATCAAACGTGCAATTATCCTTAGACAATGCTATTAAAAATGTGAACATTATTACCTTTCGTTTAAATGAATTGTTGAATTACCCCAAAGGCACTAAAATCAACATTGATATTGATACCATAAAACGTGAAATGGCCGCCAGCGAACTCCAACAATTCGATGGTACTCGCAGTGATTTATTAGCCTTACAATCCCGTGAAATAGCCGCTCAAAAAGGGATACAAATTGCAAAAGCCAACTACTACCCTTCCCTAACGTTAATTGGCGGATACATCGCTTTTGACTTAAAAGACGTCATGACGGTTACCAATGCCATGAACTTTGGCGTAGGGATCAGTTATGATGTTGCGTCAATTTTCAAAAACAAAAAAGAAGTGCAATTGGCCCGAAGTAAAGCCGAAACAGCTCAAAAAGCGGTCAAAATATTGAACGAAAAAATAGAAACAGAAACACTTGAAGCCCAAGAAAACTATGCTTTGTCGCGCAAACAAAACCAAGTTTATGCCCTTGGTGTTGATCAAGCCAACGAAAACTACCGCATTGTCAAAGACAAATACGACAACAGTTTGGCCAACACCAACGACTTGCTAGAAGCCGATGTGCAACAATTGCAAAGTAAAATCAATTTTGCCTTATCCCAAGCCGATGTGGCTTTGAAATACTATCAATTACAATATGCTACTGGAAAATTAATTCAATCGCTAACTCCCAATTCAAAATAATCATGGAAAAACGTCAGACCAATAAAAAATTCATTCTCATTTTTGTTACACTACTTATCGTAGGTGGCGGGTATGGAATCTACAAATACCAACATGCGCAAGCGCATGAAATTACCGATGATGCGCAAATTGAAAAAAACATGAACCCTATCATCCCTCGCGTGAGTGGGTATGTTACGCAAGTTTTGGTAAAAGATAACCAAGAAGTAAAAAAAGGCGATACCTTGTTTATCATCGATGATCGCGATTACCGTGTTCGTTTAGAAGATGCCAAAGCAGCCCTTGCCGCTGCTGAAAGTTCGTTTGAAGTTTCCAAAGCTGATGTAGGTTCGGCCAGCGCCAATGTATCGGTTTCGGATGCCAATCTCCAATCGACTAAAGGGAATATCGAAACGGCAAAAGTTCGCCTCACCCGTGCTACCAACGATTATGAACGTTACGCCAATTTGTACAAAAACCGAACAATCACCAAACAACAGTTTGAACAAGCGGAAGCGGCCAAATTAGAAGCCGAAAATCAATTGAAAGTGATTCTTGAGCAACAAAAAGCATCGGCTTATCAAAAATCAGTAGCTGCGTCTCGAACAGTAGTTTCAGGAAAACAAACGGCCGTAGCGCAAGCCAACATCAACCGTGCAAAAGCGGCACTTGAAGCTGCTGAATTAAATTTAAGCTACACGGTAGTTACCGCTGCTATTGATGGCCAAGTCTCAAAAATTGCCCTTCAAGTAGGACAATTTGTACAACCGGGTCAGTCACTTTTTTATATTGTCAACAACAAAGAACCTTGGGTGGTAGCCAATTTTAAAGAAACACAATTGAATAAAATGGTGGAAGGTCAGAAAGTATCTATCAAAGTAGATGCCTTCCCTGATGATGAATTCACCGGAACCATCGCTAGTTTCTCTCCGGCTACAGGTGCTAAATTTTCATTGTTACCACCCGATAATGCTACTGGAAACTTTGTAAAAACCATTCAGCGTTTACCTGTAAAAATTACGTTAGACGCTTCTAATGATCCGAATAAAATTAAAGTATTACGTCCGGGGATGAATGCCTTAGTGGATGTTCATTTAAAATAATAAAACATGCAGAATCAAGCAGACAGTTTGGTAGAATACGGCTACCGCAGGGTAATTATTACCATCACAGCCGTACTCTGTGCCCTACTGGAAATTGTCGATACGACCATTGTCAATGTGGCGTTGACCAATATGCGCGGAAGTTTAGGGGCAACCTTGAACGACATCGCTTGGGTCATTACAGCCTATGCTATTGCCAATGTAATCGTAATACCGATGACGAGTTGGTTGTCCCAACAGTTTGGCCGTCGCAATTACTTTGCCGTTTCCATCGTGGTATTTACTATTGCTTCCTTCTTGTGTGGTAATGCGACCAATATTTGGGAACTCGTATTCTTCCGATTTATTCAAGGATTGGGCGGTGGTGCGTTGTTGGTAACAGCACAAACCATCATTACGGAGAGTTATCCTATTGAAAAACGCGGGATGGCACAAGCCATTTACGGTATGGGAGTAATTGTGGGGCCTACACTCGGTCCGCCTTTGGGTGGTTACATCGTGGACAATTTTTCATGGCCGCTTATTTTTTACATCAATATTCCTATCGGAATTGCGGCCACTATCTTGACACTAACTTTTGTTCGCAGTCCGAAATACAGTGAAAAATTAAAAGCCAATCAAGTGGATTGGTGGGGAATTTTATTCCTAGCGGCTTTTATCGGCTCCTTGCAGTTTGTGCTCGAACACGGACAACAAGATGATTGGTTCAACGATGAAGTGATTGTAACCTTAAGCATCGTATCCCTTTTAGGACTTCTGGCATTCATTTGGCGGGAATTGGTATACAAGCACCCTATTGTCAATTTAGGAGTTTTAAAAGACGGGAATTTGCGTATTGGTTCACTACTAGGGTTTATATTGGGGTTCGGACTCTATGGCTCTACCCTGGTTATTCCCATTTACACCCAATCGATATTAGGTTGGACCGCTACTGATGCCGGTTTATTGTTAATCCCTGGTTCGATTACCACCGCCATCATGATGCCCTTTGTAGGTCGAATGATTCAAAAAGGAGTGCCGCAAGCCTATATGGTTTCGGCGGGTTTTGCCATCTTTTTTCTGTTCACCTCCTGGATGCATAATGTAATGACACCGGATACAGGGGTCGAACATTTCTATTGGCCTTTGATTATGCGTGGAATTGGGTTGGGCTTACTTTTTGTCCCTATTACCACCCTTTCATTATCCACATTGCGCGGAAAAGAAATTGGTGAAGGTGCGGCCTTTACGGGTATGTTCCGCCAATTGGGAGGTTCTTTTGGTGTGGCGATTATTACCACTTTTATTACGCGTTTGAGTCAGACCCATCGCGTTGACCTCATTCCGTATGTGGATCCAAGTCGCCCAGAAGTGCAGCAGCGTTTACAGGGGATGCAAGCCAATTTTATGTCCAAAGGTTTTTCTGCCAATGAAGCCCTTCAGAAAGCGCAAAACATGATGGAATTAAGTGTACTCAAACAAAGTACGGTATTGGCCTATATGGACATTTTTTGGTACTTGGGATTGGTTTTCTTGTGTTGTATCCCCATTATGTTTTTTGTCAAACGCAGTAAAAATAAAATTAACCCCGCTGATGCAATGCATTAATAAAGGTTATTCTATGTTGGTTGAAAACTCCGGAGTCCCCACTTCGGAGTTTTTCTTTGCTTAAAATCAGAAAGTTATCAACAAAATTTCATTCTAACGCAATAAGTTTTTAATTTTAAATAACTCTTAGCCAAATATTTAACCAACACCTAACCATTATGGGACTTTTTGGACAACACCATCAACGGCAATTGATTTCGACTTTACAACAAAAAAGCGAAGCCATTCATCAGGATATTTCACAAGAAATTGATGAATTGTTAGATGAATTAAAATCAGAATACGAAGAAAACCAAAAGGTTGATCATGAGCTCGAACAATTGCTGAGTGAATTGGCCAACAAACTTGACCCGCAGGAGTTATCACGACTACAACAACTTTCAATTCATTTAAAACAAGTGAAACGCTGTGCACGAAAAGGCGTGGACGCCATGAAACAATTGGCTAGAGATCACAAAAAGGCAGTGCAAGAAAATAGACGTGAATATGAAGAATTTCTCTACGAATAAATAAATACAATTTAAGCTCCCTGTTAGGGAGCTTTTTTTAAATAGATAAAAATTTAAAGTAGGGTAAAACAGCTATTGCTTGTTATTTGTATAACACATATAACTATTATGCTGTTCACTCTAAAACAAAACGGCCTCTGTACGAGTCATAGCAGAGGTCTATTTTTTTTAACGAGTAAAGACTAATTGGGTGGCCGAACTCAGATTCGCATCAAAGGCATACCCCTCGTAATTGAAGGCTTGCAGGTCTTCGAGCGTCTCAGCACCTGTGTCTAAAATATACCGCACCATCAACCCCCGCGCTTTTTTGGCAAAAAAACTAATCATTTTCAATTTTCCGTCTTTGTAATCTTTGAACTCCGGAGTGATGACAGGCACTTTTAATTTTTTGGCATCCAAAGCACTGAAATATTCGGTACTGGCTAAATTCACAAACAATTCTCCTTTTTGCAACTCCGCGTTCATCGCTTTGGTTAAGGTGTCTTTCCAAAAAGCATATAAGTTTTTTGATGTTCCCACAGGCAAACTTGTTCCCATCTCTAACCGATAGGGTTGCATTAAGTCCAAGGGTTTCAAAATCCCATACAATCCCGAAAGAATGCGCAGTTTATCTTGTGCCACAGCCAATTGGGCTTCGGTCAAACTGTAAGCATCTAACCCCACATACACTTCCCCATCAAAAGCAAAAACAGCTTGACGTCCATTTTCAGGGGTGATTGCCGTAACATCTCGCTCTTGATTGCGCTGCCAATTGAGTTCGGCCAACTTCTCCGAAATCTCCATCAGTTCCATTAATTGCTTCGGCTTTTTCTTTTTGAGGACACGGTCAATGGTGGCCGACTTTTTGGCAAAACCATATTCCGTAAATTGAGAAGTAGGTACCGGACGCTCAAAATCCAACGATTTGGCCGGTGAAATAACGATTTTCATAGGGTGCAATTTTATTCTTTCAAAAATAGAAAGATTCTGTTGTTTCCCCAAAATTCTGACCTTCAACAGTTCGAAAATCTTATCAACAATTGGGATTTTTGAAAGTAAGATTCTAAAATAAAATTTATCTTTGAACCCTCAAAAACAACCGCAGTATGATCTATAAATTCAGAGCCATTCTGGACGCCGAAGAAGATATTTTCAGAGATATTGCTATCGATGATAACGATACTTTAGAAGATTTACACAATGCTCTTGTCAATGCTTTTGGCTTTGACGGTATGGAAGTCGCCTCGTTTTACACTTGTGACGACACGTGGAATCAAGAAGATGAAATTCCGATGTTTGATACCGGTGATGCTCCCGGTGAAATACGCACCATGGCGGATTTCCAATTGCACGAAATTTTATATGAAGAGCAAACCAAAATCATTTACGTGTACGATTTCATCAACATGTGGACGTTTTTGGTGGAATTAGCTGCTATTGAAGAACCGGTTCCTGGAGCTACTTACCCGGACTTATTATTCTCGCATGGTGAAATGCCTGCTGAAGCGATGGAAAAACAATTCGAAGCCGATGGTGATTATGAATCCTACAATGATTTTGAAGACGAATTGGACGAGGAAGACATGGACATGTTCGGCGGTGATGACCATTTTGAGGATTATGGGTTTGAGGAAAATTGGAATTAATGAGCCAATGTGTCAATTTGAGAATGTGTCAATTTGAAAATAACCATCGACTAAACAACATTAATGCAATCTTCCATCATTTACTAAAAACAATTTCCAATGTTAAATTTATTCAATACCCACATAGATTCCCTTTCCATTCATCGTGTTGGAAATAAAAGTCGTAACGAAAACATGTTCTTATCGGATTCCAACTATAGCTTGACCGATGAGATTGTGCCTTTGATCAAAGAGTATTTCTTCCGTCCGTTTCGGGAGAAAGAAGAGAACTATTTCCAATTTGCACATGATGTGGATTTGGAATATAATGAAATGTTCAATCTAGCCACCGAGGTATTTACAAATCCCGGCAATGTGCATGAGGTTTCCAAAAAAATCACCCGCCACTTATTCGAGCAATCGAATCATCCCCACATTAAAAACGGGGAAGTGTATGTGGCGTATTTGACTAATATATCCATCGACAACCAAACCGTGGATGCTTTGGGCGTATTCAAAAGTGAGTTGAAAACCGACTTTTTACAGTTTGAAGAACGTGGTTCCAACTTAGAAATGATTCTTCAGGAAGGGATTAATTTGAATAAATTGGACAAAGGGTGTCTTATTTTCAATTACAAAAAAGAAGAAGGGTATAAAATCTTAACTGTAGACAGCAACCGTTATGATGCCCGCTACTGGTTGGAGCACTTCCTATCGGTTGATGCGTTCCAAGATGAAAACTACATGACGAAAAAATACTTGAAGTTTTGTCAAGAGTTTGCCAAAGAAGTCGTATTCCCAGCCGAAGATAAAAAAGAAGAAGTGTTGTTTATGAACCGCGCAGTCAACCACTTTGCTAAAAATGATACGTTTGAAGAAACCAAGTTTTTGAATGAAGTGATGGACAACCCGGATTTGATTCCCGAATTCAAAAGCTTTAAAGCTGACCGTGGTGAGAAATACAGCATTGAAGATGTAACGTCGTTCCCGATTGCCAACGCAGCGGTTTCTGATGCCCGTCGTGCGATTAAAAACGTAATTAATCTAGATACTAATATCCAAATCAAATTGGATTTTGTGAATCCCGATAGTGCGGAAAAGTTTGTAGAAAAAGGATGGGATGAAGAACGTCAAATGTATTACTACTTGGTATACTTCAACAAAGAACAGAAAAGCTAATCGTCCTACCAGACAAATAAAAAAATCCTAACCGAATACTATTGGTTAGGATTTTTTTTGAATTTACTTTTTTAAATCATTTCCAATTAAATAAAAAACAAGGCGTAAGAATTCAAATATGTCTTTAAATATTGCGTTTAATGACATTTTACGAATCACTATCTTTGTAAAAATTGCAAGCCCTTGAGTAAGTTTTGGTTCCTTATCGCTGTATTCATTGGAAGTATGTGTTACGGTCAGCAACCCGTTACCCCCACCAAATCCGATACGTTGTACCAAAAAATTAATACCTATGCCAAAGACAAAAAGGTCGTTGGCTTCTTTCATCGGTTAATTTTTCGCAAATCGGTTCTATCCGCCACTACCAATAAGAAAAAAAGCAAAACCCAAATTCCGGTTCAACGGGACTACGCCAAATTTCAATGCAAAATTATTCGCAACATTACCATTGAAACCCTCGACCCGTTTGGGTATTCAGCGGAAGATGTAAACCGCGAACCTCAACACCGTATCGAACGTTGGGGGAATTTTTTACACATTAAAACAAAGAATTGGACGGTACGAAATTTCCTTTTATTTCAAAAAAACGACCAGCTCGATTCACTCAATTTAAGAGAGTCCGAACGCCTTTTGCGCCAACAACGCTATATCCGCACGGTCATTATCAAACCCGTCGCAGTTCCAAACTCCAAAGATTCAGTGGATGTTTCGATTCGCGTTTTGGACACCTGGAGTACCATTCCTACTGGTGCCATTTCCACTTCCAAAGGAAACATTGATTTTACGGAACGTAATTTTATGGGGTTGGGTCACGAATTTGATTTCAATTATCTATCGAGCTTTGAGCGTTCGACTCCCAATCGCTTCGGCTATGATACCTATTATAAAATTCCAAATTTCAAGCATACGTTCATCAGCACAACGTTTTCGGCGCGAAATGATTTAAACAACAACACCCAAAACGCCATTCGTATCGAACGAAAATTCTATTCCACCTATGCCCATTGGGCTGGGGGTTTTTACCATGATTACCGTTCCACGACTGAAAAATTAAACGATACCGCTGCTGTACCTACGTTGTTGTACTTTAAATCCAAGTCATACGACCTTTGGGCCGCACGTTCCTTCAGTATTTTTGGAAATGGCAATGAGTTTTCTCGCGGTACGCACCTCATCACATCAGTTGGGTTTAATCATACCGCATACCTCAATCTCCCCGACCAGCAATACGACCCCATTCGCTTTGTCAATTCCACCAAATCAGCACTGATGACGATCGGAATTTCGAGTCAGCGCTTTTACCAAGAAAAGTACTTGTTTCGCTATGGCATTGTAGAAGACGTTCCGTATGGCAAAGTGTTTTCGATCACGGGTGGCATTGAAAACAAAAACCAAGTGAATCGTGCCTATTGGGGCAGCCGATTTTCGTATGGTGACCTTTTTGATTTTGGCTATTTACAAGGAAATGTGGAATGGGGGACTTTTGTGAATAATGGAAAAAGTGAACAGACCACGTATAAATTGGAAGCCAACTATTTTACCAATCTCATTCCAATGGGAAGTTGGAAAATGCGTCAATTTATTCGACCGCTTCTAGTAATGGGTGGCAATCGATTGGAAAGTGATCGTGACCGACTGAAATTAGTGGACATCAACGGAATTCCGGGTTTTGATTCGCGTCAATTACTGGGCACCAAGAAATTTCTAACCACTTTTCAATCCCAATTTTACTGTTTGAGAGATTGGTATGGCTTTACATTAAGTCCGTACCTCAATTACACCCTCGGATTTTTAGATCAAGGCAATGCTACCTTTTTTTCCAACAAAATGTATTCTCAAATTGGAGTCGGTGTATTGATTAACAATAAATATCTGGTATTTAGCAGTTTCCAATTCTCCTTTTCATATTATCCAACTTTACCCCTTGCAGGCAATAACATTATTAAAACCAATACCTTTCAAAACAACAGCATTGATTTTAATGATTTTCAAATTGGGGAACCGTATGTGTTGCCGTTTCAGTAATCTTAGGGCATTTCTGAGAGTATTGTTGCAATACACCATTCCCTTTAAAATTTAAAAAAGAAATACACTACTGCCGCCCATTCTTTTTTCACGCCTCGGGCATAACCAATGGTACTATGACTCGAATTTTCAACGGTTCCATCATTTTTAATATAGCCAATCGTGGAATGACTGCTGTTCTCCACTGTGCCGTCACTTTTAACATAACCTACGGTAGAATGGCTACTATTTTCAATAGTCCCGTTGCTTTTGATATAGCCAATGGTACTGTGACTGCGGTTTTCAATAGTTCCGTCATTTTTGATGTATCCCACAGTGGAATGGCTACTGTTTTCAATCGTGCCATCTGATTTAATATACCCCGTTGTACTGTGACTCCCCGATTCAATGGTTTGTGCTTGTGTTACTGAAAATGTACCAATTGCTAGAAGTGTAAAGATTGTTTTTTGCATAATGAATAAATAATTTTACCGCAAGTTACTTTATTTTTGGTAACTCTATAAACAACATTAATAGCTTTAGAAAATCCCAAACCACAGTTCATTTATTGTGTATTTAAATCGAAATAAGTCCACGGTGAATCTGTGAAAAATATCCTTTATTCGGTAAAACATCGGAAGCTTTCGGGCAAAAAAAGTAAAATAGTATGGTTGATGCATCCATCTGACGGAGCTGGCAAGCCAAGGAACCTCCACAAACTCGGTTCTTTTTCATACCTTTGCCCAAAATAAATACCATGAATTCATTTGAACCGTTTCAATTACCCAAATCCTTGCAGAAAGCTGTGGACGAAATGGGACTCACCCAACCCACGCCTATTCAGCAACGCGCCTTTTCGGTGATTTTATCGGGACGCGATGTGATGGGAATTGCCCAAACGGGAACGGGAAAGACCTTAGCCTATTTGCTTCCTGTATTGAAACAGTGGAAATTCATGGAGTCGGAAACCCCACGGGTTGTTATATTGGCACCCACCCGTGAATTAGTCGTGCAAATTACCGATGTCGTTACCCAATTGACCCAATACATGTCAGTGCGCACACTGGGCGTGTATGGTGGGGTAAACATCAACACTCAGAAAAAAGCAGTGTATGAAGGTGTGGACATTTTAGTGGGAACACCCGGTCGTATCATGGACTTGGCCTTGGATAATGTGGTACGCTTTGATACCTTACAAAAATTAATCATCGACGAATTTGATGAAATCTTGAATTTGGGATTCCGAGTACAAGTAACTTCAATTTTGACCATGTTGCGCAACAAACGGCAGAACATCTTGTTCTCCGCCACCATGACGGATGAAGTGGATGAAATGTTGGACGAATACTTTGATTTTCCAGAAGAAGTCAGTTTGGCACCTTCGGGAACGCCTTTGGAGAAAATTGAACAATTGGCCTATCAAGTGCCCAATTTCTTGACCAAAATCAACTTGCTGAAACATTTGCTACATGAAGACGAAAACATGGAGCGCATTTTGGTTTTTGCCAACAATAAAAAAACAGTTGACTTAATTGCTACGGCAGTAGAAACCGACTTTCCCGAGCAGTTTGGAGTGATTCATTCCAATAAATCCCAGAATTACCGTTTGAATACTATGGCGGCTTTTCAACGGGGCGAACTCCGGGGCATCATCACTACCGATGTGATGGCGCGTGGTTTGGATATTTCAGATATCACACACGTCATCAATTTTGAATTTACCGAAATCCCTGAGCAATACATTCACCGCATTGGTCGAACCGGTCGTGCCGATAAATCGGGTATCGCATTGAGTTTTATCAGTCCGCGGGAAGAAGAAATTCAAATCGAAGCTGAAATGCTTATGGAAAAGGAAATAACGGTATTGGAATTTCCTGAAGAAGTTGAAGTGGTAAATCGATTATTAGAATTTGAAAAAGACAAAAAGAAAGTCAAATTCTTATTGAAACGACCCAAACTTACGGGCGGTTCTGCTTTTCAAGAGAAAAAAGACAAAAATAAAAAAGTGAATTTAGGCGGACCTGGCAAGCGTACACCGCGAAAATCGGCCCCGCGCAATCGGGCAGTCGAACGCAAACGCAACGAAAAACGCAAACGCGGGTAAGCTAAATTCAGGTTAAAAAAGCCTTCAGAAGTTGGTGAAAATTGTTATTTTTGAAGCACTAAACTAACGCCACCGAAATGCATTTCAAACATCCGGAAGTTCTCTACTTTTTATTCCTGTTGCTGCTCCCGATTCTGGTGCATTTGTTTCAGTTGCGTCGGTTTAAAACCGAACTTTTCACCAACGTTCGTTTCCTTAAAGAATTGGTGGTGCAAACCCGCAAGAGTTCGAAACTCAAAAAATACCTGTTACTTGCTACGCGTTTATTGTTGTTTACGTTTTTAATTTTGGCTTTTGCCCAACCTTTTTTTGAGGCCAAAGACCATAAAAATGCAAACAACGAATTGTACATTATTTTGGACAATTCGTTTTCTATGCAAGCCAAAGGAAAAAAAGGGGAATTATTGAAACGAGCCGTTCAGGATTTGTTGGAACAGGCGCCAGAGAACACTCAATTTTCATTAATTACCTGTACCGATAATTTTTGGAATACCGACATTAAGTCCATTCAAAAAGAGCTTCAAAATTTGACCTATAGTGCCACTCCTTTCCAGCCGGAAAGCTTACTCGCCAAAGTCAAAGCCCATCCTTCGGCCTTCAAAAAAGACATTGTGATTATTACGGATGGTGTCGGACTCGAATCAAAATCGTTTGGAAAACCCCAAGCCGATGAAAATGTGTATTTCATTCTTCCCGAAGCCGAAAACACCAATAACATAGCCATTGACAGTGTGTATTTGCACCAAACCTTGGATCAATTCTATGAAATTGGGGTAGCGGTTACGGCGCATGGCGATGATTTCAAAGACATTCCTTTGGCCATTTACAATCAAGGAAAACTCGTTGCAAAAACCTTAGTCAATTTTGACAAACCCAAGCAACAATTGAAATTCAATCTCCCTAAAGAGGATTTTCACGGCTATGTTTCTTTAAATGACAATGCCTTGGAATATGACAACACCTATTATTTTAGTTTGTCGAAACCCCAGAAAAATAACGTTCTCTCCATTGGTGATAACAACAATGCTGCTTTTCTAGGAAAAATCTACACTACGGACGAATTTAATTATACCCACTACGAATTACGGAATTTGGATTATAATGCCATTGAAAAACAAGATGCAGTGATCTTGAATGAATTGCCCGATATTCCGGCTTCGTTACAAACCACTTTAAAAACCTTTGTGGCCAAAGGCGGGAATGTGGTTGTTATTCCGGCGGCTAATGCCAATACAACTGCCATGAATGCACTAACAAAGGCGTTGGGCGGTGGTTATTCTTATGGCAATTGGAAAACCGAAGAGCAACTCATCTCCAAAATCAACTTCAACCATCCGTTGTACAGTCAGGTGTTTGAAAAGAAAACCGATAATTTTCAATATCCCAAAACCAAAGCGAGTTACCGCGTTCAGTCGTCGTTACCTTCGGTTTTGGAATACAATGACCAAAGTCCGTTTTTAAGTGCAACCACAAACGGCATTGCCAACATTTACTATTTTGCAGCGCCCATTGACAAAGACTACAGTAATTTCTGCAATTCGCCTTACCTCATTGTTCCCACTTTTTATAATATGGCGTTAAGTGCTCAAAAAGTGGGGATTAATGCTTTGATTATAGGGGATTCAAAACCCTTTATTACCAATAGTATTTTAGGTAAAGATGAAATTGTATCGATCACCAATGCCAATGAATCGTTTATTCCGGTGCAACAAATTATGAATCAAAAGGTGAAATTGACCTTTAACGATAATCCCAAAACGGCAGGTAATTATCAAGTAGACCGTAAGGGTCAGTTTTTAGAAAATTTAAGTTTCAATTACGCCCGAACGGAAAGTAATTTAAACAATCGCAATACAGCTATTGCTGACGAATTTAAAGAAATTGACAGTACCGATCACTTGTTTGACACTTTACAAGCCGATCGCAACGATACCCAAATTTGGAAATGGTTTTTACTCCTCACGCTCCTTTTTGCCTTGGTAGAAATCGCCATTCAAAAATGGGTGAAATAACACAACAACACAACTATGACAACACTATTTAAATCGGCAAAAATCATCGACCCCCAAGGGAAATACCACGGGCAAGTGGTTGATGTAGCGATTACCGATGGCCGAATTTCTGCGATTGGAAACGCTCTTCCTGTTGATGAAAACACCCAATGCATTGAGCAAAACGATTTGCACCTGTCACCCGGTTGGTGGGACAGTTCGGTCGTATTGTGCGAACCCGGTTACGAAGATGCAGAAACAATTGCAAACGGTTTACAAACGGCTGCTGCTTCGGGTTTTACAGAAGTGATGGTGCAACCCAATACGTTTCCTGTAGCCGACAATCAAGCCGTGATTCAATTGATTCGCCAAAAAGCGGTGGGTCAACCTACTTCCGTGTATCCCATTGGTGCATTAACCTTGGGCAGTGAAGGAACCGCGTTGGCAGAACTGTATGACATGCAACAAGCGGGCGCAATTGCATTTGGCGATTATAAAAAAAATATGAGCAATGCCAATTTGATGAAAATTGCACTACAGTATGTGCAAGACTTTAACGGATTGGTGATGGCTTTTTGCCAAGAAGATAAAATCAAAGGGAATGGCGTTGTGAACGAAGGAATTACCTCTACCCGATTAGGCTTGAAGGGGATTCCCAACCTCGCTGAAGAATTGATGGTGGCGCGTAACCTGTACCTCTTGGAATATACTGGGGGTCGAATGCACATTCCAACAATTTCTACTGCAAAATCTGTGGAATTGATTCGGGAAGCCAAAGCCAAAGGATTGCAAGTGAGTTGTAGTGTTGCCGTGCATCATTTGGTACTTAACGATACTGTTTTAGAAACTTTTGACAGCAACCTAAAAGTGAGTCCGCCCCTACGCTCTGAAACCGACCGATTGGCCTTAATTGCTGGGATTTTAGACAACACCATTGATTGTATTACTAGCGATCATCATCCGGTGGACATCGAACATAAAAAATTGGAATTCGATTTGGCGCAAAACGGCACTATCGGACTTGAATCGGCTTTTGGCGCATTGCTTACCGTATTGCCATTGGATAGTATTATTCAAAAATTAACCGCAGGTCGCCTTTTATTTGGCCAACCTAAAGTGAGCATCGAAGTCGGAGCTCCTGCCAATTTAACCGCTTTCTCTACCCAAGACGAATGGACATTTGAAAGAGCCAACATTCGCTCTAAATCAAAAAATGCCGCATTATTAGGGCAAAAAATGAAAGGAAAAGTTATCGGTATTTTTCACAATCAACGTTACACCACAGCATAATATGGACGAACAAACCATCAAAGAAGGAAAATCACTAGCGATCTTAAGTTATATCTTAATCTTGGGTCCGCTGATTGCGCTATCAGTCAATTCTGAAAAGAAAAACCCTTATGCCTCATTTCATATTCGTCAAGGTTTAGGGTTAACATTGACCTTCTTTTTAATCGGACTCACGATGAGTAGTTATTTTAATCGCTCAAATATAAATCCGGATTTGGCCTTAAACATTGCGGTTCCTTTTTGGATTTTTATCACCATATTAACCTTTTATGGCATGTTTACTGCCGTGATGGGTCAGACCCGCCCTATTCCCTTATTGGGATCTTTTTTTCAAAAATGGTTGAAAAGACTGTAACATAAATTCGTTTTGTGGACTCATTGGAAAATTTTTTCAATGGAAACAAAACAAAACACACTCCAATTACCCTTTTTTATTCTATTCGCCTTATTCACTCTCTCTTTTTCAACGTATGCCCAAACGGGAAGTTTAAAAGGAACGGTGAGTTCAATCAAAGAACCCAAACTTTTTTCGGCTTCTATAGCTTTATTTAACGAAAAAAACACCTTGGTAAAAGCGGTACTTTCCAATGCTGAAGGCGCGTTTGCCATTACGCGTTTACCCGAAGGTACTTATTCTTTAAAAATTACCATGGTGGGCTATGAAGATAAAATCGTACCCGGAATAACAATTACCGATTCTTTAGTCAATTTGGGGACAATAACGTTGAATGAAAGTGCCGTACAGTTGAATGAAGTGGTGGTGAAAAAAGATAAACCCTTGGTTCAAGTTCTGGCTGACAAAACGGTTTTTAATGTAGAAAACACCATCAATGCCACAGGAAATACCGGATTCGAATTGTTGCGAAAAGCGCCTGGTGTAGTGGTCGACAACAATGACAATGTGATTGTTGAAGGAAAAAGTGGTGTGTTGTTTTATATCGATGGGAAACAATCGTTTTTAAGTGGATCGGATTTAACCAATTATTTAAAAACGATACAATCGGCAGATATTGAATCCATTGAGATTATTACGCAACCGTCGTCTAAATTTGATGCGGCAGGAAATGCGGGAATTGTAAATATCAAATTAAAACGCAATAAAAATTACGGTACAAATGGAACGGCTTCAGCGGGATACAATTATGGCCGTTATGGGACTTCGGTGAATTCTGTTTCTTTAAACAACCGTACAAAAAAATGGAACAGCTATTTGAATTATAGTAATCGTTTTGGAAAAAGCTATAATTTCATGGAATTTGAACGCCAACAAAATGGCAAAGTCTTCAATTCAGATACTAAAACCGATTACACTTCCAATGCCAACAACGTGAAAATTGGTTTGGATTTCACCAAAAACCGTCGCAATACTTTTGGTATGGTCTTGACCGGAAACTTCAACAATGCCTATGGTGACGGGCGTTCACGCACGCCTATTCGCCAAATTACTTCGAATAGCATTGATAGTATTTTAGTCGCACAAAATAAGGCACACAATAAAAATTATAATTTATACGCGAATATAAACTACCGTTTTCAAGATACTACAGGTGTTTCGCTGAGCACGGATTTGGATTTGGGTCGTTTTAATTCTGATCGGAATACTTATTTACCCAATTATTATTACAACCCTAGTGAAACGGTGATTTTAAGTTCGATCATCAACAGCCAATATACGCCTGTAACCATTGATGTAGGTTCGTTGAAATCCGATTATGAACAACGTTTGTGGAAAGGAAAAATGGGCGCGGGTTTCAAAACTTCATTAGTGGAAACCGAAAACACGTTTGATGTCTACAATTACCAAAGTGGGCAACCGGTATACAACACGACGTTAAGTAACCGATTCAATTACAAAGAAAACATCAATGCGCTGTATGTGAATTACAATCGCTTGATTAAAAAATTCAATTTCCAGTTGGGATTGCGTATGGAGAATACCAATTCCGATGGAAATCTCACGAGTACTCAACAGAACAATGATACCCGTGTAAGACGCCATTATACTGACTTATTCCCTAGTGGTGGAATCACTTATAATCAAAACGAAAGCAATTCCTGGGCCGTAACCTACAGCCGACGTATTGAAAGGCCGAGTTATAATTCTTTAAATCCTTTTGAATACCAAATTGATGAATTGTCGGTAAGCAAAGGGAATCCATTTTTACAACCCCAATATGTGCACAATATCAAAGCTTCGCATACGTACAAATACAAACTCAATACGTCGTTGAGTTATAGTTATGTGTCCGATTTCTTTGCACAAGTAACCGAAGCAGTGGGCCAAAACAAGAGTCGGATGACCACCAAAAACGTAGCCAATCAAGAAACCATCAACTTAGGGATCTCTTATCCGTTTACGGTTAAAAATTGGTGGAGTGTGTATTTGAGTGTGAATGCTTTTCGTAGTAAATACATCCCAACCGACCCATCCTTTACGGGTATTACCCAAGAAACGTTAAACATTTATGGTCAAAACAATTTCAAATTACCCAAAGGAATTAATTTAGAAGTATCGGGTTGGTTCAATTCCCCATCGGTTTGGGGAGGAACGTATCGTACTGCCAGTTTGGGTTCGCTAGATATGGCGGTTCAGAAAAAGTTTTTGAAAGATAAAATGACGCTACGATTAGCGGTTTCGGATATCTTTTACACCTCACCATGGACCGGAAAAACGGAGTTTGCCAACGTAATCATCAACGGTCGCGGTGGAAGTGACAGCCGCCAGGTTCGTTTCAGTTTGGCGTATAACTTTGGAAATGATCAAGTGAAAAAAGTCCAAAACCGTAGTACGGGGGTTGAAGACGAGAAAAACAGAATTGGGGGATAAATTTCTGTTATCTTTGGCGAAAAAATTGAATTATGCAACTTCACTACCTCGTCCGAGAACCCCACGATAAAAAAACAACAAATCCTGTTTTAATACTGCTTCATGGATATGGCAGTAATGAACAGGATTTGTTTTCATTTGCCAGTGAACTTCCGGGTGACTATTATGTGATTTCAGTACGAGCGCCTTATGACCTGATGTACGGTAGTTATGCGTGGTATGCCATCAACTTTGATGCCGATGAAAACAAGTTCTCAGATATCGGTCAAGCCCAACAATCGCGGGATTTGATTGCCGATTTCATTGACGAAATCCTTCAAACGTATCCGATAGACCCGAAACAAGTTACACTTATTGGTTTTAGTCAGGGTTGTATTTTGAGTTATGCCGTGGCTGTTTCCTATCCTGAAAAAGTTCAACGCGTAGTGGCCATGAGTGGGTATTTTAATGCCGAAATTGCAGTAGATGGTTTTGCAGAAAATGATTTGAAAAAACTTCAAATTTTTGCCTCTCACGGGTCAGTTGATCAAGTAGTTCCCGTGGAATGGGCACGAAAAGCAGCCCCACTTTTGGAAAGTTTAGGGGTACAAATCGAATACAAAGAATACCCAGTTGGGCATGGTGTGGCACCACAAAATTTCTTTGATTTTCGGAATTGGTTAGAAAAAACGCAACCTTAATTATTGTTCCGTATCGGAACTTCCAGAAAATTTATTGCCAATTTCGCCATCGCCTGCATAAAGATTGGTTTCGCCTTTTTTAAGAATATACCCTTTCCAAGGTACCAATTGATAATCATTATTAATCCAGGGCTGACCTTCTTTGCTGCGTTTTAAAATAATGGATTCTGAATTGGGTATAAAGACTTCGGCCTGACTTTTATCTTCACTGAATAAAACATACGCCGACAAAGTCTCATCTTCATTGTTGGGTTGGTCAACAGGAGTCAATTGCATTCCGGTAAACATACGCACACAATCTTTGTACATTTTGGACCATGTAAATCCGGCAGAGGCCAAACAACCGTGTTCGTCTTGATCCGCTCCCGCTATGGTTGAATCTTTTACTGTGGTTCTGGCATCAGCAGCAGTCGTTTCCTCCGTATGCTTGCAAGACAACATAGTTGCCAAAACGAAACTTAAAAACAGTATTTTTTTCATGGTTGGTTGGTTTTAGTATTCTTCTTTGGGATAGATAAATGTATCCATGGTTTGGAAAGTCGCTTTTCCTTTATCGTCTACAAAATACTTAATCATTGCTTCACCCCAGTAGGTTCCATCACTATAATTGGCAATAATCCAACGGTGATTTAAGACTTTCATTTTGTTGATGATGAATTTTTGTTCGCCCAATTTTTCTTGACCTGTATACACATTCCCTGCCGGACTATCATTAAAGGCAATGAGTTGTTCGCGGATGGAAGGCTCTAATTGTTTTACGTCAAAATTTACAAAATAGTTTTGCGCATATTCATTTTTAAGCAATGTAAATGCATTGGATTCGTCCAATTGATTGGTCAATTGCACAATACTATCCGATTTGGATTTCAACATTTGGGTCTTGGAATCTTTTTCAAACTTTAATTGTTTACTGTAATACACATAAGTAAATGAAGCCAATAATGCTGTAATAATGAATAAATACAAGTATAGTTGTCGTGCCATTTTAAAGAGTGATTTCTAAATTATCATAGGCCAAAAATACATTTTCTGGCAATTGTTTTTCCCGTTCTGCATGAAAACCCATATGATGACTGATGTGCGTCAAATACGTTTTCTCGGGTTGTATCAAAGTTACAAAATCCAACGCTTCTTGCAAATTGAAATGTGTAGCATGCGGTTCTTCGCGTAAGGCATTCACGACCAACACTTTTACCCCTTTTAATTTTTCAATTTCATCCGATTCAATGGTCTTCACATCGGTCAAATAAGCAAAATCACCTATTCGAAATCCCAAAACGGGTAAATTGCCGTGATATACACGAATGGGTTGGATTTCCCAATTGCCAACAGCGAAAGGTTGGTCAACCTGAATTTCGTGTGCATTAACCGAGGGCGCACCGGGATAGCGATTTTCGGTTTCAAAAATATAATCAAAACGCTTTTGCAGATTGTTCAATACACGTTGTTCGGCATAAACGGGCATCGGACCCTGTTGAAAGTTAAATGGACGAATATCGTCTAAACCCGCGGTATGATCGGCGTGTTCATGAGTAAATAACAAAGCATCGATTCGTGCACAACCCGACTGCAACATCTGCTGCCGGAAGTCGGGACCACAATCCACCACCACCGAATGATTTTCATCTGAAATCCAGACCGATACACGCAATCTTTTGTCGCGAATGTCGTTACTTAAACATACGGGGTGCTGACTCCCAATAACTGGAATTCCTTGTGAAGTACCTGTTCCTAGAAAATAAATTTTCATGTAGCACGATTTTTGAGGTCTTCTTTTACCCAAACGGTACAGAAGCGTTAATTTTTCTACAAAATTAGGATTAATTCGCTTTAAATACCGCAATCGTTTTATTAACTTTGCGAGGCATTTTTGAATTATGGCAGGTAACGAATTAAACATCAAATTAAAAGGTGATCGTGTAATCACACAAATCCCTACAACAAAAGATAAAGCTTTACGCATTAACCTCAACGAAAATATTTACGGAACTTTCGCTGAAATTGGCGCTGGTCAAGAAACGGTGCGTCACTTTTTCCGCGCTGGGGGTTCTTCAGGTACGATTGCAAAAGCGATGTCTGCTTATGATAAAGACTTTAGTGATGCGATATACGGCAACGAAGATGATGGTCGTTACGTGACAGAAAGTCGGTTGAAAAAAATGCTCAATCACGAAGTTCGTCTAATCGAAGAACGTTTAAAACGGGACAAACACCCCAATAAAATGTTTTTCAGTTATGCGAATACCGTAGCGACGATTGATTTCGCCAAACAATTCAAAGGCCACGGCTGGGTAGGCATCAAATACCAAGTGGAGCCGGATGAAGACTACAACGAAATCACACTTCACATTCGATTTAAAGAAAATGATGCGCGTTTACAACAAGAAACTTTAGGTATTCTTGGGGTAAATTTAATTTACGGTGCCTTTTATAAATACAATGACCCCAAGAAATTGTTGCGTTATTTGTACGACCATTTGGACAAAGACCAATTGGAAATCGACACCATCAATTTCTCCGGACCACGCTTTGCCAATGTAGACAACCGATTGATGAGTTTACAATTGGTACGAAATGGCATGACCGATGCCGTAATGTTCAGCCCTGACGGGAAAAACATCTTACCGGCTGCCGTATTATACAAGAAAAATATCTTAGCTATCCGTGGTAGTTTCCGTCCAGTAACCCGCGTGAATATGGACATGTACAAACGTTCCTTGGAAATGTTTTCTCAAGAAAATAAAGTCGACAAGGAAAATACGTTTGTCGTTTTTGAAATTACGTTATCCAACTTACGTTCAGAGGGCGAAATTGACGAACGTGATTTCATGGACCGCGCTGAATTACTATGCTCGCTGGGACAAACCGTAATGATTTCCAATTTCCAAGAGTATTACCGTGTTGTAGAATATTTCTCCAATTATACCAAAGCCCGAATGGGATTGGTGATGGGAGTTAACAACTTGGTCGATATCTTTGATGAAAAATACTACCGTCATTTGAGTGGAGGAATTTTGGAAGCCTTTGGTAAATTATTCTACCGCGATTTAAAAGTATATCTGTACCCCATGGAAGTGGATGGCGAAATTATCACTTCCCAAAACTTGAAAGTACATCCACGCATGAAAGAGTTGTATAAATTCTTTGCTTATAATGGTAAAGTGGTGGATGTGACCGACTTTGATCGTACGAACTTGAAAATTTTCTCTCGTGAAGTATTGAAAATGATCACGAGCAACATACCAGGCTGGGAAGCCATGCTACCCATTGGAATTCCAGAATTAATCAAACAACACCATTTGTTTGGTTATGATCCGAATAAGATTTTAGAAGAAGAAGAAGTATAAAAAAATCCCCAAGCTTGGGGATTTTTTATTATCGTAAGATTTGCGCGGCATGTGCTTTTGTTTTCACATCAGTAATCACTTCTTCAATAATTCCTTCTTCATTGATTACAAAAGTAGTTCGATGAATACCGTCGTATTCTTTTCCCATAAATTTCTTGGGACCCCAAACGCCAAACGCTTGAATCACAGATTTATCTTCATCTGCCAATAAGGGAAAAGGAAATTCATATTTATTTTTAAAGCTCGATTGGGCTTTTGCCGAATCTGCACTGACACCCAATAAAGCATAATTCTGAGCTTCAAATCGGGCATAATTGTCGCGTAAATCACACGCCTCTGCGGTACAACCCGGTGTATTGGCTTTCGGATAAAAGAATACGACTAATTTTTTACCTGCATAATCAGCTAGTGTATGCGTTGTCCCGTCTTGATCTTTACCCGAGAAATTGGGGGCTTTATCCCCTTTTTGTAATGTGGTCATGCTAATTTTTTATTTGAGTTAGTTTCCTTTAAATTCGCAAAACTAAAAGTACAAAAATGACGAAGAAAGAGCGCGCAACGTTTGTTATAAATACGTTAAATGACCTTTATCCCTCGATTCCCATTCCCTTGGATCACAAAGACCCGTATACTCTTTTGATTGCCGTATTATTATCTGCGCAATGTACGGATGTTCGGGTGAATTTAACCACACCTCATCTATTCGCCAAAGCGGATAATCCCTTTGCTATGGTACAATTAAGTGTGGAGGAAATCCGAGAGATTATCAAACCTTGCGGCCTCTCCCCGATGAAATCCAAAGCCATTTTTGGTTTATCCCAAATATTAATAGAAAAATACCAAGGTGAAGTTCCCCAAAGTTTTGAAGCACTGGAAGAACTACCTGGCGTCGGACATAAAACAGCGAGCGTGGTGATGAGCCAGGCCTTCAGTGTGCCTGCCTTTCCGGTGGACACCCATATTCACCGCTTGATGTACCGCTGGGGTTTAACCAATGGAAAGAATGTGGTCCAAACCGAAAAAGATGCCAAGGCCATTTTCCCTAAAGAATTGTGGAACGATTTACACCTACAAATCATTTGGTACGGCCGCGAATATTCACCCGCTCGAGGATGGAATTTAGAAAAAGACATTATCACCAAAACCATAGGACGAGCATCAGTGATTAAAGAAGCACAAAAAAAATCCCGATAGGGTTTCTATCGGGAAGTTCATTAATTTGAAATGAGTTCGAAGTTTAAAGTACCGGCTTTTACAATTTTTAATGCTTTCGAATAGTGAAGCAAAAAATTCACGGTTTCTTTTTTTGGTAACATTTTTGGAGACTTAGTTTTTGTAGAGTAAAGTTTCGCCATATTGTTTTAATTTGCGTGTTATTCTCTACTATAACGTCTTCGTACTCCAAATATTGTTAATTGGTTAAAATAATTTTATTCTTGTCAATTACTTTACGCAAATTCATGAGCGCATAACGCATTCTCCCTAAGGCGGTATTGATGCTTACCCCAGTAATTTCAGCGATTTCATTGAAACTTAAGTCTTGGTAAATACGCATCACCAACACTTCTTTTTGATCGGCAGGAAGTTCGTCAATGATACGACGCAAATCGTTTTCAATCACTTCGGTGATCAATTGGCCCTCTACATTTTTCGTTTCATCTTTGATAATCGAAAAAATAGAGAACTCGTCCGTTTCCCGCAACATGGGCATCTTTTTATTTTTACGGAAGTGATCAATGATTAGATTGTGCGCAATACGCATCACCCATGGTAGAAACTTACCTTCTTCATTGTATGAATTGGACTTCAATGTTTTAATCACCTTGATAAAAGTGTCTTGAAAAACATCATCTGCTACATCACGATCCGATAATTTAGAGTAAATAAACCCATAAATTTTGGCCTGATGTCTGTGAATTAGAAGTGCCAAAGCGTTCTCATCGCCGGCAATGTACTTCTTTACCAATAAAGCGTCGGGGGTCTGATTAGTAGCCATAAAATTACCTTTTAGTTTTGGGTTAACAATCTAAAATTTTTCTAAAAAGTAATTTTTATCAATAGGCTTAATGCTTTTTGTGGATTATTGTATGGTCAAATATAAAACATAATTTTAACAAAAACCAAACAAAATCAAAAAATTTAACATTTAATCCTACGAAACACCTCCGTTTATGCAATAAAAATTGCAAAACACCATCAATTGTTTAGCTAGTAATTCCGGGTTCAATTTCTTATCTTTGGAGTTTATCTTTTTGCTATGATTTCCAAAGATATTTCACAACTCGAACCCAAGAAAAACATACTTATCAAAGGGGCTGGCATCCACAATTTAAAAAATATAGATGTAGCCATTCCGCGTAATCAACTGGTGGTAATTACCGGTTTGTCAGGGTCAGGAAAATCCTCCATTGCCTTTGACACGCTGTATGCCGAAGGGCAACGCCGTTATGTGGAAAGTTTATCGTCTTACGCACGCCAATTCTTGGGTCGTTTGGACAAACCCAAAGTGGAATATATCAAAGGCATTGCGCCGGCTATTGCCATCGAACAAAAAGTAAATACAACTAATGCGCGTTCAACCGTTGGAACCTCCACTGAGATTTATGATTATTTAAAATTGCTTTTTGCCCGAATCGGAAAAACAATTTCACCAATCTCTGGTCAAGAAGTAAAAAAGGACAGCGTTTCTGATGTCATTGATTTTGTCAAAACACTGTCCATCGATTCCAAATGGTTATTACTCGCTCCCATTCATTTGGAAGAGGGACGAAAATTGGAAGACAAACTCAATGTATTGCTCCAACAAGGTTTTGCGCGAATTTTAGTAAAAAATGAAACCGTTCGATTGGACGAAATTGATCAACATTCGCTGGATCATAAAGATATTCTCTTAATTATTGACCGAATTGTAGTCAAAGAGGAAGAAGAATTTTATAACCGATTAGCGGATGCCGTACAAACGGCTTTTTATGAAGGCAAAGGAGTTTGCTATTTGCAAGAATTGGCAATCGAAGAACGGAAGGAGTTTAGTGCCAATTTTGAATTGGACGGATTGCAATTCTTGGAACCCAATATTCATTTGTTTAGCTTTAACAATCCGTATGGTGCTTGTCCTAAATGCGAAGGCTACGGCAATGTCATCGGAATTGATGAAGATTTGGTTATTCCAAATACTGCGCTTTCCATTTTTGAAAACGCCATTTATCCTTGGCGCGGCGAAAGCATGAGTTGGTACCGCGACCAATTGGTAAATTCTGCCTACAAATATGATTTCCCTATTCATAAACCCTTTTTCCAACTTACCCTTGAACAAAAAGAATTACTTTGGACCGGGAACCGTTACTTCATTGGATTGCATGCCTTTTTCCGTGAATTGGAAGAGAAAAATTACAAGATTCAGAATCGTGTACTGTTATCCCGATACCGTGGTAAAACGCGTTGTCCGGAATGCAAAGGAAAACGACTCCGTCCTGAAGCCAATTATGTGCAAGTGGGCGGAAAAACATTGTCCGAATTGGTCGACTTACCGATTCGTCGTTTGACACCGTTTTTTGAGGAACTCCAACTCTCCGAACACGATTTTGCGGTCGCCAAACGATTGTTGATCGAAATAAAAAACCGTCTGCGTTTCTTGAACAATGTGGGATTGGATTATCTTACTTTAAACCGTAATTCTGCCTCACTTTCAGGTGGAGAATCGCAGCGCATCAATCTTGCCACTTCGCTGGGAAGTAGCCTTGTGGGTTCGATGTACATTCTCGACGAACCCAGTATTGGCTTGCATCCAAAGGACACCGAATTGTTGATTGAGGTTTTGAAAAACCTACGCGATTTGGGGAATACAGTAATTGTGGTCGAACATGATGAGGATATTATGCGTCAAGCTGACATGATTATCGATATCGGACCGGAAGCTGGGAGTTATGGGGGCGAATTAGTGGCGCAAGGGACTTTTGATGAAATTCTACAATCGAATTCCTTAACCGCGCACTACTTAAATGGAGCATTAAAAATTGAAATCCCAAAAACCCGACGTTCTTGGAATGCCTATATTGATATTTTAGGGGCTCGAGAAAATAACCTTCAAAATCTGGATGTTCGTTTTCCATTAGAATGTTTAACCGTGATTACGGGAGTTTCAGGAAGTGGAAAAAGTACCCTGGTCAAAAAAATCCTTTTCCCAGCTTTGCAAAAGAAAATTGAAGGTATCGGTGAAAAAGCCGGGCAATTCTCCGATATGCAAGGGCATTATCACCGCATTCATCATATTGAGTACGTGGATCAAAATCCGATTGGCCGCAGTTCGCGTTCCAATCCAGTTACCTATATCAAAGCGTATGACGATATCCGGGATTTGTTTGCCAAAGAAAAATTATCCAAAATTCGTGGCTATCAACCCAAACATTTTTCTTTTAATGTGGACGGTGGCCGTTGTGAAACCTGTAAAGGAGATGGGACCATCAATGTTGAAATGGTTTTCATGGCCGATGTGGAGTTGCCGTGTGAAACCTGTGGTGGCAAGCGCTTTAAAAAGGAAATTTTGGAAGTTAATTTCAATGGAAAAAATATCGATGACATCCTTTGCATGACGATCGATGATGCAGTGGCCTTTTTCAAAGTGCATAACCAAACTAAAATCATCCAGAAATTACAACCACTTCAAGATGTTGGATTGGGCTATGTGCAATTGGGCCAATCGTCATCAACACTTTCGGGTGGTGAAGCCCAACGAATTAAATTAGCGTCTTTTTTAGTCAAAGGGACTTCCAAAGAAAAAGCTTTGTTTGTGTTTGACGAACCCACCACGGGCTTGCATTTTCATGATATTAAAAAATTATTAGCGTCATTCGATGCCCTGATTGAAAAAGGACATTCCATAGTGGTTATTGAGCACAATTTGGATTTAATCAAATGTGCCGACTGGCTGATTGATTTAGGTCCGGAAGGTGGTGAAAACGGCGGACAATTATTGGCTGTAGGTACTCCTGAAGAAGTGGCTAAAAACCCCAATTCCATCACGGGCAAGTATTTAAAAGATAAACTCTAACAAAAAACCCTTCTCATTGTAAGAAGGGTTTTTTATTTATTCTAAGACTATTTTCTTTGCGATGCGTTGGCCTTCGGTTTCTAATACACCGAGATACATTCCCCGTGCTAAATGTGCCACTGAGAATCCTTGCAACAGCGGTGCATTATCTACGACTTGTGAAAAAACGCTTTTTCCATGAATATCATACAACGAAAAAGTATAATGGGTTTGCGGTAATGACCCAAGATTCAAATAAATTTCATTGGTCGCTGGATTCGGAAAAACGCTAACCATATAGTCATTTTGCTCAATGGTATTCAATGGTGTTGTACTCGCTACAGCAAAATGCAACATGGCTCCAATGGCCGCTTTTGCTACATTATAATTATAAACAGGATCCATATTGACTAATAAGTCCGTAGCTGTATGCTTATGGGTGGTTTCATTTGTTTCAAAAAAACCAGTAATGACTTCATTATTACTTTGAAACGGCATATAATCCGAAGCATAGGCATACGACAAAAATGTATTTAACGGAGAATACAATTCCGTACAAGCGATCAATTCATTGGTAAAAGTATTCGAAGCCGCATTATTAGTTGTAGGTGTCGACGTATCGCGTTCACAAGTAATGGTATCATTGGTGAGGCCGGCCACTCCCCCTACTTCATCCAAATTAAAAAGCAGACGAATATTCATTTTGGGGGATGTCCCGTTGACTACGGTGGTTACATAATTCTGACTTCCCTTTAACCCATCTTCTTCCCCCGAAAAATTAATGAATTTGATGGAATATTCAGTGGGGACATTGCGTAACAATCGGGCCACTTCCAAGATAGATGCTACTCCACTTCCGTTATCATTCGTACCCGTTCCAACAATCGAATCATAATGTCCGCAAATAATGACATAGGTATTGGGATAGGTTGTTCCAATTTTAGTAACCACTAAATTTTTACAAGCAGCTGTAGAACCGGAATAGGTATATGAAAACTCTTGAAGCTGACTAGCAGTATAGCCGTAGCTCAAATATTTGTTTTTTAACCAATCCAAGGTATTTTGAAGGGCAGTCGTTCCTCGACGTTTTACACCGAGTGCTTCAAATTCGGTTAGACTATTGGTAATGTTGGTTTGCGAACATTGGTTGACAATATCGGCATACGCTTGAATATACGTTTGCGCCTTTGAGGCCATTGGGCAAACAAAAAGTACAGTCAGTACTAGTAGGTATTTTTTCATTATTCGATTGAAATCTAGAGTTGGTTTGTTATCCGTTTCAAATGTATAAAAAAAATCCGCATGGAAAAACCCTACTTTTCAACAGCAATTAAATTGTTTTTCAAGCGGTTAAATATCATTAACAAATCGTTGACATCTTATTTAAATCACTTGGCACAGCAATTGAAAATACCCTAACATCAGAAAACAACTGATCGAAGACGCTGAAAATCGAAAGAGTAAGCACCAACGATTAAATTTTTGAATTATGAAAACAATTACCCTTTTAGCAAGCATGGTATTGATGACTGGAACAGCTTTAGCAACTCCTACAACTTCAACCCAATTTACTGAAACATACAACAACTGTTTTAGTATGGAAGAACCTATTACGTTCATGGAAAGAGGCATTGAATTTTTCGTATTTCCAAATGGTGATTTTGATTTCAATACCCGTCCAGATGATGTTGCAGGAAGTTATTATTTCCGCAAAGCGAATACCAAAGAAACCGCAAGAGGCAGCCGTCCTGTTAACTACGGTGTACTGATAGAATTTGATAGTTTCGGACGTGTTCGACGTCTTGGTAACACATTCATCAACTACGACAGTCGTGATCGTGTAAACCGCATCGGTAGTGTGTTTATGAGTTATAACCGATTTGCTTTAACACAAATTGGTGGATTGCGAATCATTTACAATCGTTTTGGTGAAATTGTAGATATGATTGGTAGTGTAAAACGCAACGGATTTACACACAATTATTACGGGAACCAAAACACCTATTATGGTGGTGGAAACGCTTACAACGGTACAACTTATCAAGATAATGGTCATTACTATTACCGAGAAGACGGTACAAAAGCGAGGATGCCAGAAGAAAATGAAACACGTAAAGAAGAAGAAAAAAAGTAAGAGCTATAGTTAAATAAATTGGTTGGTTAGGTTCGGAGGCCCCGGTAGCACGTCTATCGGGGTTTTCTGTTTTTATAAGTGAATAGAAAATTTTGCAGCAACGTTTCGAATTACTTGATTCACTTCAGTAGAAACCTTCCCATAGTAATGCAATCCCACATAAAACAAAGTAACGATTATCGATTTTAAAGCGATGTTTAGAATGGGATGAAACGGAAAATCCCAAAAATAAAATAAACCAAATCCAAGGCAAACAATACCCAATGAAACCCCCGTTTTTGCAGTAAACGGAAACAACTTCATTTTTTTAACCACAAAAAAGAACTTAATCGTGTTGTAAATCATTATGGTTAATAACGTAGCAAAAGCGGAACCATTAATTCCATAAAGAGGGATGAAAATGGCATTCAAAACAATCATTAAAAAAACGGTAAACACCCCAAACAAAAGTACGGTTCGGTAATAATGGGTATTGACAATAATCGAATTGTTATTTCCTAACAAAACATCGTAGTACTTCGATAAACCAATCATGAATACGACCCAGAGTCCGCCCGAATAATCATCAGGCACAATCTGATACATTTGATTTACGTTGACAAAAATGAGCAACATGATGAATCCACCGGTAACTTGTAAATTGATTGATGTTTTTTGGTACAATTCATTCAGTTCTTCCCATTTTTTCTCCACCATTAATTTGGCTGTAATGGGTGCAACAATTTGGGTCATGGCCCGAAAAGGAACGGCAATAACTGTAGCAAAAAAGATGGCTACCGAGTACACTGCATTTTCTTCTATCGCTTTGTATTTGGGAATAAGTACCTTGTCAAAATCAACTAACATTACCGCTACCCCACCCGAAACAATAATGAAGGTGGAATAATATACCACTTCGCGAATATTTTCAGGGATTACTAAAGTAAAGGTGGGGCGTCTGACTTTCATCGCATAAATGACCATTCCTACCGTTTGGGCCAAATAGGCAAAGGCGACACCGTAAACGAATTGCGGTTTGGTTAACACTTCAAAATGGACCATCAAAAGCATAACCATAACTAAAGATCGCACCAAAACTTCGCTGATAAAATTACCAATTACCGATTGCATGTGGACTTTCACCCACGCATAAAACACTTCAAAATACGCCATTAACAATCCTACCACAGGAATCAACCAAAAGAAGGGTTTCAAGGATGGATTTTCCTGCAACCACACACCCGCTATTTCATCGTAAAAGATATAAAACCCGATTCCGAGTGGTACTATCAAAAACAAGGGCATGAAAACGATAAACGACAAAAACTGTTCGCGTTTTTCTTCTGTTTCGTATTGGGAAAAGAAACGAATGATGGTATTTTGAACACCAAAAGCCATAATGGGCATTAAGATATTGGCACCGGATAATATGGTACTCACAATACCGTAATATTCTTTTTGTAAAAAGGACGTATAAAAAAACAAGGCATTAATCGCTCCAATTCCAAAACCGAAGAATGTAATTAGGGTATTCCGAATGGATTGTGATTGTACGATTCCCATTATACTTGTTCGATTACACGCACCAATTGTTGCGTTAAGTTCTTGCGAGAATACTGATGTAAGCCCACAGCATGAGCGACCAATTCCCCCTTTTGAAAATTGCGGTACCAATCCAATAAGGTCGCCTTTAAAGCAACCTTTTCATGGTACTCATAAAACACGCCCGTATTGGTTGATTTGACCATTGCGGCAAAGTCGGATCCACTAGGTCCCATTGCTAAAATGGGTCGGCCGGAAACCATATATTCAAAAAGTTTACCCGGAATAATGCTCCGTGTATCCGGTGAATTGATTTCGATTAATAACAATACTTGCGATTTTCGTTGGTGGGCTACGGCTGTTTCATGGGACACATAGCCTAGGTTATTGACAAAGGTTGACAAACCATTTTGAGCAATGCTAGCCAACACTTCTTCGCTGGTTTTACCAATCAATTTTAATTCAAAATCTTGGGCAAAATCAGCATGTTCTTCGATCAATTCCTTGATGGATTCCCATAAGATACTGGGATTACGATCGGATAAAAAAGAGCCAATATGGGCCAACGTAAATTTTTGATCCAACGATTGTGGCGCTACATTCTCAGTATCATAGCCATTCGTTATGACTTCGATGGGTCGGGAAGTAAGTTGTTGAAATTCGGTTTTGGTTGTCGGACTCGTTACCAACACTAAATCTGCGCTATTGAGCACTTTCTTTTCTAATGCTTTGTGTTTTTTTTCTGCATAGGCCGATAACTTCAAGGCTTTGTGATAACCTATGGTTGTCCAAGGATCCCGAAAATCTGCAATCCATTTTACCTTGGTTTGCTTTTGCAATTCTAATCCGATTAAATGCAAACTGTGCGGCGGTCCCGAGGTGATGATGGTTTCTATTTGATGTTCGTCAATGTACTTTTTTAAAAAAGCAACTGATGGATTCACCCAGAATACACGCGCATCGGGAATAAATAAATTACCGCGAACCCAAAGCAAAAAACGTTGCAATACCGTTTGTTTTTTGGTGGCAGGAATAATCCCTGAACTAATTTTTTGGGTTGATTTCTTGGAAAAAAGTCCGGCAAGTAAATACGGTTCCCATATTTTCCTTTTCAAGATAATTGCTTGGGGCGAAACATCAGCCACCAATTTCTCATCAACAATGGGATACGTCGGATTCTCCGGAAGATATACGATGGGTTGCACCCCAAAATCGGGTAAATATTTCACAAACTTCAACCAACGCTGTACTCCAGGTCCGCCTGCTGGTGGCCAGTAATACGTAATAATGAGTACTTTGTTGGTGTTTGCCATTATGCCTTTCCCTTTTTGCGTGAAAAATAGAACGCTGCTCCCGTGACACCCAACATGAAAAGGAAACTGATTAATGTAATCGTACTTCCTGTTTTCACCACTTGGGGTTCGAATTTAAATTCGATTTCATGTTTCCCTGCTGGAATTGGCATGCCGCGTAAAGCAAAATCCACTTTGATATAATCGGTTAATTTGCCATCGATATAGGCATTCCAACCGTTTTTGTAATACATTTCAGAGAATACTGCAAAACCTTCTGATTTTGATTGGGATGTATATTTCAACTGATTCGGTTGATACGAAAGCAACTGAATTGTGGCTGTAGTATCTTTCACAAAATTGGTCTTGGCCACTTTAAAGTCGGTACTATTGAAAACCGCTTCCTCTTTCGTATTCAACTTATCCAACGCTTTCATGACCGCATCGTCATTCGCGACAGCGGTTAATTTGGATACAAACCATGCATTTCCATTGGCATTGCGATTGACGGTTGGAAACTGCTCCCCTTTTTCATTAACCTGAATAATGTATTTGATATTCAACATATCAATGACTTCCATATTATTCTTAGCAATTTGGTAGTCGAACAATTCTTGAATGGCTCGAGGTTTTACCGCACTATAACCACCAATGGATTTATGAAAGAACGAAGCGCGAGCACTGCTCATATTACCGTCAACATCCAATACTCTGTAATAGGACGGATCTTGTAAAATTTGTTGATCGGCAGGGGTCATTTCAAAAGGTTGTTCGACTTCTCTCGCAGAGACAAAATCTTCACTGTTCACGTATTTTTTGTCCACAAAAAACAAGTCAAAAACCATAAATAATCCCACCAAAACAACGGCTGTAGATACGGCTAACTTGTCTTTGGCATAACGCCATAACACTACAAATGCAAGCGCCATAAGTACGCCCGAACGCAACAAATCTGCGGCATACATGGTTTTACGATCTTCTTGCAAGGCGTCGATAAATCCAATTCCAAAACTTTTATCTTGTCCTTCACTAAACATGCGTAGCAAACTGCTATCCATACCGCCCGCAAAACTAAACTGACTGCGCAACAGAAACAATCCTCCAATGAGAACAAGACAAGTAATTCCGGTTTTTTTCAAGCTATTCCAACGTTTATCGGCATCAAATGTCATAAACGAATGCAATCCCATGATGGCTAATACAGGGATACACAATTCCAAAACTACTTGTATAGATGAAACAGCTCTGAACTTGTCATAGAGCGGAATGTAATCAATAAAAAAGTCGGTCAAAGCCGGGAAGTTTTTCCCCCATGATAAAACCAAAGAAACTAATGCACCCACAAGAAAAACCCATTTAATCTTGCGTTTATCGTGGTACAAGGCCAAAACAAACAAGAAAAACACTACGGCTCCAATGTAGGCGGGCGCTGCAACAATGGGCTGACTTCCCCAATAAGTTCGTGCATAGGCATCGGTAAACTGACGGGCTTCCGCTTCGGTAGCGCCATAATTCAACATGTAATTGTATACACTTGAGTCGTCGCTTAATTTTTCATCATTACCGCCACCAAATAAACGGGGTGCGATTAAGTTCAAACTTTCGTCAATACCATAGCTGTATTCTGTAATATAGCTGCGATCCAAGGTAGTATTCGACGTTTTGGGTTTGCCCATTTCATCCAATTTCAACGTGCTTTTACCACGGGTACTGAATGTTGCATATTCTTGTGTTGCGAGTAAAGCTGTGGCGTTGGCGCCAACCGCTAAAATCAAAGCAACTGCAAACGTTCCTATGATTTTAGGTAGATCTTGTAACGTTTTGTTGAGGAACATTTTTACGCCATAGTAAATTCCGATTCCCAACAAGACAATCAACAAATAATAGGTCATTTGGAAGTGGTTCGCATTGATTTCTAAGGCTACGGCAAACATGGTTAGGATTCCGCCCCAAATATAATTGCGCTTAAAAACCATGAGCACACCGGCCACAACTAAAGGCATATAGGCGATAGCATGCGCTTTGGCATTGTGCCCAACACCGAGAATGACAATCAAATAGGTTGAAAATCCAAACGCGAGTGCTCCGAAAAAAGCTTTAAGCGGATCGGTTTTCAAGACGAGCATGAGCACATAAAACCCAAGAAAATAAAGGAATAAATAATCGGCGGGTCGTGGAAGAAAACGCAAGACATCATCGATATGTCCTATGAAATCATTGGGGTATTGCGCCCCTAATTGATAGGTAGGCATTCCGCCAAAAGCACTGTTGGTCCAATAGGGTTCTGTATGTTGCGCTGCTCTAAAATCGTTTTGCTCTTTGGCCATCCCAGTGTACTGCACGATATCACTTTGGTAGATTTTTTTTCCTTGTAAAACAGGGTAAAAATAAATCAAGGACACCATTACAAAACCTAATACGACTAAGGCATGAGGATATATTTTTTTAAAAAAATCTTGCATTTTTTGGTTCATTGGAAAGGTCATTACGGTTAGTCTACTTCTTCAAAATCAATATATTCTCCCACTACTTCTTTGGATTTTTCGGGTGAAGTTGAAGTCGCTTGTTGTTGGGATTGTTGTTGATGTTGGCGAAATTTATCTTCCATTTGTTGGTTGGCTTTTTCGACTACTTTTTGCGCTAACACAGGCAATAGTAAGCGTGCCACAAATTTGAATATATAATAAAACAAAAGAATATAAAAGAGTGTACGCACTAAATTATTAAGACTTGCTTCTTGCATTGTACTAAATTTTGTCAAAAATACTAAAAAGCCTAATTCCAATCGTGGGAAACTTCATAAATAAATAATAAAAAGTGTATTTTTGGAACACCTAACTTCGAATAAAAAACATGACAAAACAACGTTTATTTTTATCCTTATTCTTGATTTTTTCGATGCTCCTGCAAGCGCAATATACGGACGAAATCAACACTAACCGACCAGGAGAATCCATGAATGCCTATGCGGTGGGTAAACAAGTGATTCAATTGGAATCGGGGTTCAATTATGTAAAAGAGCAATACGATAAAAACCTTTATAATACCGAGGGTTATAGCATCAATTTAAATACCCGCTACGGATTTTGGAAAGAGCAATTGGAGGGAATTTTAGAATTGACCTATCAAAACGACACGTATTTTTCCCAAGCGGGTAATTACCACCGTGATGGTTTTAGAAAGGTTGCCTTAGGGTTTAAATACCTAATTTATGACCCGTTTAAAAACTACGAAACCAAGCCCAACGTGTACAGTTGGAAAGCCAACCATAAATTCAATTGGCACATGATGATTCCTGCGATTTCTGTATATGCTGGGACCAATATCAAATTTGGAAATTATCCCTTTATGTACAAGGGCGAACATTATGGTGCTTTAAGTCCGAAAGTAATGTTGGTCACCCAAAACACATTTACTGGAGCTTGGTCCATTGTCACCAATTTATTTGTGGATAAAATTGCCTCTAATAATCAAACTATTGGTTTTATTGGGACAATTGCCAAAGGATTTAATCGTTGGTCCGGATTTATTGAAGGAAAAATGTTGAGTGGTGGTTACTACAGTGATACCTTTTTTACGATGGGAGCCGCCTATTTGTGGGGGTCAAGCTTCCAAGTGGACGCGTATGTGAGTCAGAACATGAAAAACACACCCAATATTACCTATGCGGGATTAGGTGTTTCCTGGCGAACAGATACCATGTATGAAGATTACATGATTCGATCGCCGAAAGACAAAGACAAAAAGGAAAAGAAAAAATCAAAAGAAGAAAAGAAAAAAGACAAGGATAAGCAAAAACTTAAAAAACGTTTAGACGAAGTCCCTCCAGCAAAACCTTAAACCATGATCACTATAAAAGAAGCGAATACTCCAACCTTGATGAAGTCATTCGTAATGTTTCCTTTTGAATTATATAAAAATGATTCCAATTGGGTTCCTCCTTTAATTCAGGATGAATTAGACACCTTCGACCCCCAAAAAAATCCATCTTTCTCGAATGCAGAAGCTTATTTTTATTTGGCGTATCAAGAAGGTAAAATTGTGGGTAGAATCGCTGCAATTATCAATTGGGAGGAAGTAAAACACCAACAAAAATCGAAAGTTCGATTTGGATGGTGGGACGTGATTGATGATCTTGAAGTAACCAAAGCGTTGTTGGAAAAAGTATACGCTTTAGGCAAAAAAAACAATTTAAGTTATGTAGAAGGTCCGATGGGATTTTCCAATTTGGACAAAGTGGGTGTCGTCACAGAAGGTTTTGACCGCATTGCATCCATGATTACGTGGTATAATTTCCCGTATTACAAAAACCATCTTGAGGCATTAGGGTATGAAAATGAAAAAGAATACATCGAAAGTCATTTCAGTTTTTCCAATGTCGATATAGCACCGTATAAAAAAGCAGGAGATTTGATTCGAAAACGGTATGGGTATGTTTCCAAGAGCTTTCAATCGACAAAAGAAATTCTGCCCTATATCGACGAAATGTTTGCCTTATTTAATGAAAGTTATGCCCGATTATCATCATTTGTGGCGATCAATCAAATTCAAATCGACTATATCAAAGAGAAGAATATCAAACTGATTAATCCCGAATACATCAAATTTGTTTTTGATAAAGAAGGAAAAATGGTCGCCTTTGGAATCGTAATGCCGAGTTTTTCTAAAGCCTTAAAAAAAGCAAAGGGACGGTTATTTCCCTTTGGATTTTTGCATTTGTTACGGGCAAAAAAACACCATGATGAAGTGTTATTTTATTTGATTGGTGTTGACCCTGAACATCAAAATAAAGGCGTCACCGCTTTAATTTTTGAAGAATATTATGATTCATTCAAAAAAAACGGAGTGCAAAATTGTATTCGCACTCCGGAATTAGAGGATAATGTGGCCATTCAAAACATTTGGAAAAATTTTAATTCAGAAGTTTTCCGCCGTCGAAGAACCTATACAAAAGCGTTATAATTATTTTCCTAGGTAAACAAAACCATTGATAGCCATGTACGGATTTTGCACATTCAAAGCTTGTTGCGTCACTCCACCATTTATTGATGATGTTGTGTGACTGTGTGATCCACTTGATGAAGTAGAGGATGTGTTCGTTGTAGAATTCAATAACTGGTAACCAACGGAGCCGGTTAAATTCAATAAATACGTAGAAGATGTACCTGCAGTATGGGTGTGTGCTCCATTAGTTGAAGTCGATAAAGTTACATCAGGAAGTTGGTTTTGTGCGATAGAAATCGAAGCATTCCCTCCTGTTCCACCTAACGGTTTTGATCCACTTGTACCTACAATAGTTTTATCGGATAAATCAGGTAATGATTCTCCAAATCCTAAAGCAGTTGCTGCATCTTGTTGCGTAGTAGTCAATGTAGATTTTGATCTTCCATCCATCAAAATCCAACCATCATGGTCTGTAGTTTGAAAACTGTATTTCACATCACCATAACTATTTACTTGCTGATAAATAGGTAGCCAAGAAGCACCTCCATAGTAATAATAATGGTTATCGGTTGTGAGATAAACCACCTGACCAGCACGATTACCGGTAGCAGGCAGTGTTGAAATTTGCGGAATCGCAATCCCTGCTGTTGCATCAGGAGCTGCAGGATTAGTAGTTCGTACGTCTAAGTCGGCTTGAGGATTAGTAGTTCCTACTCCCACTTGTGCCATAGCTGCATTCACTAGGCAAAAACTGATTAATAGTAAGGTTTTTTTCATGGTACTTCAGAATTTTTCTCTGATGGGGCATCAGAATTTTGTTTGACTTCAGTGATTTGCAGAAATACCTTTAGACTAACTAGAGTCTTAATGGATTGTTAGGGCTTAATCCGAGAATAAAATTAGAATTATCTTACAAATTTACCAAAAAAATAATCGGTAAAATACTACAAAAAACGATAAAATGCAATTTTAAATTATTTTTATACTAATTTTCTTACAAATTATAAATGATATAGGAATCATATTTTAACACAACTAGTTATCTTTCAAAGTAAATGTTATCGACTTTATAGAAGAATATTCATAAAAAAAATCCACCGTTTCGGGTGGATTTTTATAATTGTTTATTGCTAAGTATTACGATACATCAACTGTAGTCGCCTCAGCAATCTTTTTATACGTACCGTTTTCTAATTTTTCACGAATCGCTTCAAATGCTGCTAGGGTTTCATCAACATCTTGAATGGTATGCGATGCTGTAGGAATCATACGTAATAAGATAATTCCTTTTGGAATTACTGGATACACTACAATCGATAAGAAAATATTGTAGTTTTCCCGTAGATCATTCACCATCACCATGGCTTCCGGAATCGAACCTTCTAAGTAAACTGGCGTCACACAAGTATTGGTATCCCCAATGTTAAAGCCGCGTGACGTCAAACCGTTCTGTAAATAATTGACATTATCCCAAAGCTTTTGCTTTAACTCAGGCATAGTGCGCAACATTTCCAAACGTTTTAAAGCACCGACTGTCATAATCATAGGTAATGACTTGGCAAACATTTGAGAACGCAAATTGTATTTCAAATAATCAATTACATCTTGGTCAGCTGCTACAAAAGCACCAATACTTGCCATCGATTTAGCAAATGTAGAGAAATACACATCAATTCCGTCTTGGCAACCTTGCTCCTCACCTGCTCCAGCACCTGTTTTACCCAAAGTACCAAAACCGTGCGCATCATCGACCAATAAACGGAAATTGTATTTTTCTTTTAAGGCGACAATTTCTTTCAATTTACCTTGTTGCCCGCGCATACCGAAAACACCTTCGGTAATCACAAGGATACCTCCACCATTTTCTTCTGCCATTTTAGTAGCACGCTGTAAATTCTTTTCTAAACTCTCTACATCATTGTGCTTATAGGTGAATCGCTTACCCATGTGCAAACGTACGCCATCAATGATACAGCCGTGAGAGTCTACATCATAAACAATCACGTCGTTTTTCGTCACCAAAGCATCAATAATTGACACCATTCCTTGGTACCCAAAATTTAATAAATAAGCTGCTTCTTTTTGTACAAATGTGGCTAATTCATTTTGTAATTGTTCGTGTAAAGTGGTATGACCACTCATCATACGAGCACCCATAGGATAAGCAGCACCATAGGTTTGCGCAGCCTCTGCATCCACTTTGCGAATCTCAGGGTGGTTAGCTAACCCTAAATAATCATTGATACTCCAATTCAAAATCTCTTTGCCTTGGAATTGCATTCTCGGACCTAACTCACCTTCCAATTTTGGAAAAACATAATAGCCTTCTGCTTGCGAAGCCCAGCGCCCTAACGGACCTTTATTTTGTTGTATTCTTTCAAATAGATCTTTTACCATGATATGTTAGTGCATATTAAAGAAAGCAAAAGTAGGAATTAAGTGTATGTCTTCCTAATGTTATTTTTGGATGATATCAACAATAAAAAGGCTTTTTTTAACCAAATATCCGCTATTATGGAAACATATATTTCCTATTTTTAATCCACAAAAAAATAAAGTCAATTAAACTCATCCGTTCTTAACCTTATAATTCTTAAGTATTCAATTTAAATAAGAATAAGAAATTTATTTACTTTCGTGAAAAAATTAGCATGAAACTCGTCTTTGCATCCAATAATACTCACAAAATAGCCGAAATCCGTGCCATGCTTCCGAAGTCTATCGAATTGGTAGGATTACAAGACATTGGCTGTGATGTCGACATTCCAGAAACCGCAGACACAATTGAAGGCAATGCGCAATTAAAAGCCGATTATGTGACCCAATACTATGGTCTTCCTTGTTTTGCCGATGATACTGGACTAGAAGTTGAAGCGTTAAATGGAGCACCCGGTGTGCATTCTGCGCGCTATGCTGGTGAGCAAAAAAACGCTTTGGACAATATGAATAAACTGTTGTTTGAATTGGACAACAAAGCCTCACGAAAAGCCCAATTCAAAACGGTTATCGCCTTAAATCTCAATGGTGAAACCCACCAGTTTACTGGAATTGTTAGTGGTGAGATTATTCGTGAAAAACGCGGTACACAAGGATTTGGCTACGACCCCGTTTTTGTTCCCACTGGACAATCCCAAACCTTTGCCGAGATGGATGCTTCTGAAAAAGCGGCGCTAAGTCACCGTGGAAAGGCTGTCCAACAACTAATTACATTTTTATCGGATAAATAATCAATTCGTTACGACATCTTTACGCATCGGCATTTTAAAATTTTAATCCCCTTCTTTTTCCACTAAAATCCTGCATTTATCGCAGTTCAATTTTTAGTAATTCCTTGATTTTCAATCGAAATAGCAACATCCACTTTATTACTAATCACTTAATAATTAGCTATATCCAATTATTAAGTCTACCTTTGCACCCGAATTAATACGATCTAATGAATAAATTTGAACAATTAGGCCTTAACGCCCAGCTTTTACAAGCAATTGGCGATATGGGATTTGAAACTCCGTCGGAGATTCAAGAAAAAGCGATTCCTGTGCTTTTGGAACAGGAGACTGACCTTGTGGCTTTGGCCCAAACCGGAACCGGAAAAACTGCAGCTTTTGGCTTTCCGTTAATACAAAAAATAGATGTCGATGACCGCACTACGCAGGCATTGATTTTGTCCCCAACACGCGAACTGTGTTTGCAAATTACCAACGAATTAAAACAATACTCCAAATACATCAAGGGCCTTAATGTGGTAGCGGTGTACGGAGGTGCTAGCATTACCGAACAAGCTCGAGAAGTGAAACGCGGTGCGCAAATCATTGTTGCGACTCCAGGTCGTATGCAAGATATGATTAACCGTGGTTTTGTAAACATTAAAAACATTGCCTATTGCATTCTAGACGAAGCGGATGAAATGTTGAACATGGGATTCTATGACGACATTTGCTCCATCCTTTCTGATACTCCGGATGACAAATCGACTTGGTTGTTTTCTGCAACTATGCCTGCTGAAGTAGCACGCATTGCAAAACAATTCATGTTTGACCCCGAAGAAATCACGGTGGGAACTAAAAACTCAGGAACAGCAACCGTTTCTCACGAATTTTATGTGGTAAACGCGCGTGATCGTTACGAAGCATTGAAGCGTTTAGCCGATGCTAATCCCGATATTTTCTCGGTGATTTTCTGTCGAACCAAACGCGATACGCAAGCCGTAGCCGAAAAATTAATTGAAGATGGTTATAATGCTGCAGCGTTACATGGCGATCTTTCTCAGGCACAACGTGATGCTGTAATGAAATCGTTCCGTGGGCGTCAAATCCAAATGCTTGTTGCAACCGACGTAGCGGCTCGTGGAATTGACGTGGATAACGTTACTCACGTAATCAATTACCAATTACCGGATGAAATTGAAACCTACAACCACCGTTCCGGTCGTACCGGACGTGCGGGTAAATTAGGAACATCCATTGTAATTATTACCAAATCTGAAATCCGTAAAATCCACACAATTGAGAAAATCATCAAACAGAAGTTTGAAGAGAAATCAATTCCGGGCGGAATGGAAATCTGTGAAATTCAGTTGTTACACTTGGCCAACAAGATTAACGATACCGAAATTGATCACGAAATCGACAACTATTTACCAGCCATCAACCAAGTGTTTGAAGGGTTAAGTAAAGAAGAATTGATCCGTAAAATGGTTTCGGTAGAATTTAACCGTTTCTTGAATTATTATAAAAAGAAAAAAGACCTTTCCGGAGAACGCAGCAGCAATGAGCGTAGCTCAGGAGGCTCTATCAAAGCAGGGGATGCAGTACGTTATTTCATTAACATCGGATCACGTGATGATTTTGATTGGATGAAATTAAAAGACTTCTTAAAAGAAACTTTGGATTTAGGCCGTGACGACGTATTCAAAGTGGATGTAAAAGAAGGTTTTTCATTCTTCAACACCGATGGTGAACATGCTGAAAAAGTAATGGATATATTCTCCAATTACCAATTGGACGGACGTAAAATCAACGTGGAAATCTCCAAAAACGACGGTGGTAATCGCCGTGGTGGTGGCGGTGGACGTGGTGATTTTGGAGGAAAACGCGAGCGTCGTGATCGTTTTGCCGATCATTCAGAACGCAGAAGCGAACGCCGTGGTGATCGTAGCGATACCCGTTTTGAAGGTCGCAATGACCGTCGTAGCGATAGTCGCCCCGAAAGACGCCGTTCCGAAGGTGGAAGCACTGAAGGTCGCCGTAGCGAAGGCCGCCGCTCTGAAAGTCGCCCAAGCAATCCAGCTAACAAAGCCTTTGAAGCTGCAAAACGTCGCAGAAAAAGTTAATACAAGCCCTCTTCGGAGGGCTTTTTTATTACCACAAGTTAAAACTTTCTCATTCTGTGAAATATCTTTTAGCTTGTTAATTTTCTGATAATGTTTGTAACCCAAATTGCAGTTATTGTTAAAATGTGTACTTTTAACCTCAGAAAGTAGGGTAATGAAAAAATGGATACTCTTATGGGCAGTATTTTTCTTCGGTTGTGTTTATGCACAAGAAACCGGCGATAAAACCGTTCAAGGTACCATTGTCAACTCAGCAACTGCCCTACCCATTTCCAACGTCAACATCATCAACATTAATCGTGTTAAAGGAACTCAAACTAACGATAAAGGAGAGTTTACGATAAATGCGGCAGTCAACGATACTTTACACATTACTATGATTGGTTTTCAATCCCTTCGGGTTCGCGTTACCAATGACTGGATAAAAAATGGAACAACCCGTTTGGAATTAACTGAAAAAGCGATTGCTTTGGAAGAAGTGGTCATTCGGAAATACCAATTAACCGGTTACCTCGAAGTCGACACTAAATTGATTCCCGTACAAGAAAATTACCGCTATAGTATTTCTGGATTACCTCAAGCGTATGAAGCGGGTGAATCATCACCCAACGCCTTCACCCGCGTCGTCAATTCGGTTTTCAATCCCGCCGATATGCTCTACAATTTCTTTGGTAAAAAACCCAAAGAACTCCGCAAATTACGGGAAATGAAAAAAGATGATACGGTTAAAAATCTTTTAGAAACCAAATACGACCGCGAAACTATCGCTATTTTGTTAGGTGTCGATAAAAAAGATATCGCCGAAATCCTAAGTCGTTGCAGCTACTCCGAAGCCTTTATTGAAACGGCAAATGATCTTCAAATCATGGATGCCATTAGCCAATGCTATGAGCAATACAAGGTTTTAGCCAAGGTTAAATAACATTTCCCCCACTATTTTTTCGTTGAGAATGTGTATCTTGGACGCCTATTAACAAACAGTCCAATGAAAAAAACGTATTACTTTCTCTTACTCCCCATTCTTTTTATTACCCTTACTAGTTGCAAATCGCGTACTCAAAAAATGCATGAATTTGCGAATGCCTTCAATCAAACAGCTTCCATGTCACCTACTCAATCGGGGTCACATGCCGAAGTAGAAGGATTAGATATTATCAAATTGGATTTGGCAACTGCGCTCGATATCAATGACCCCTCCAGTTCGTCCACCTCATCTTTTCTTGAAAAATCACTCCCAAGTATGTTTCAAAACGATGAAACGATGATGGACTTGATCAATGAAGCGGTAAAATTTAAAGTAAATATAACCGATATCAACGGTCGTATTATTACAACTTTGATGATTGACAAAGCCTACTTAGATAAACAAAATAAAAGTTCGTTTAAATCGCCCACATCAAACGACCCAATCACCATGGCTTTGGATGCGTTAAACAGCAATCTTCCTATGAACAATGCTGACGGAACACGATTGATGAAAATTGAAAAGTTGGGTAGTAATACGCTAGAATACACCATGGAAGTTCCCAATGATGTGAAAGACATTATTAGCAGTCCGAACGCTGTTCCACTTGTCAAAGAATCCATTATTCAAGATCCTTCTACAAAAGCTACTATTCTGCGGATGCGTGGTTTGGGTATTCAAAAAGTGAATTACAAATTGGTAGATACCGAAGGTAAAAAATTAACGACTATTGAATTTAACGCGTCCGACTTTTAATTATGGAAAATAATAGCCCATGGCGTTCTGTGTTGAGCGTCGTCATTTTAATCATTGCCTTAGTGCGCATTGTGATGTTTTGCAACCGCCAAAACTCCACTCCAAACTACAATTCGGATCAGCAAATACAAAATATGATGCAAACGCAACAGGAAACAATGCAACGCGTCCAAGAAGCACAAGCTGCAGAAGCTCCGAAACAATTGTATACAGCGTATGCTACTTTAAAAGAGACGGAAGATATTGTATTACTCAATCGTGGTATCGAGCGCTTAGCCAAAGATTCGTTGTTTCCTTTCGACTTGTCAACCAGTTTAAAATTGGAAAAAGGAACTATGTTCATTCGTCGTCCGCAAGCTCCTATCCGTTTCGGATTTAAAGGATCGAATGATGTGATCACCTGGATCAATGATTATACTGAAAAAGGCACCGTGAGCGAACTCTTGGCGGCCACCCATCCTGAATTAAAAATCACCAAAGAAGATACTTCTTCGGAACGAACCAAGCAGATTTTTTACACCTACACCCATGAAGGGCAAAAAATAAATGGTTTTGGCGTGTGTACTACTGAAGACTCGGGTACAATTGCGATGTTGTTCGAACATGAGAAAAAAACCAGTGCGCAATTAAAAACAGAGTTCATGACGTTTGTACTTACTCATTTTGTGAAAGTAACTGACGATCCGAATAAAACCGTTCAATAATACGATCTACATCTTTGATGGAATTTTTCGTCCATTGCAAACGATGTTCCAAAACTTCTTCTTCCGTTAAGTGCCAGTCGATTTCCGATTGGCGCAAACGGGTGGTTAAATCTTGAATCACAATCGCTGCGGAAACAGAAATATTCAAACTTTCCGTAAATCCGACCATCGGAATCTTCAAAAATCCATCAGCTTGTTCCAATATTTCAGGCGACAACCCTTCTTTTTCTGTGCCAAAAAATATGGCCGAACGCTTGGTGATATCAAATTCATGGAGGTAACACGAATCGTTATGGGGCGTGGTAGCAATGATTTGATAGCCTTGATTGCGTAAGGTATCGATACAATTGGGAATGGAATTATACCGATATACATCCACCCATTTCTGTGCGCCCATGGCAATTTCACGGTCGATTCGTTTACCAAACTTCTGTTCGATTACATGCAAACCTTGCACGCCAAAAACCTCACAACTGCGCATCACCGCACTTGTATTGTGCAATTGGTACACATCTTCCATCGCAATGGTAAGGTGGTTGGTACGCAAGGCTAAAATTTTTTTGAATTTTTCTTTGCGTTCCTCCGTTAAAAAATCTTCTAGGTAGGCAAACAATTCCAAATCGACCATTATAGTTTTATTTTTAGACAAAAATACAATTTTAATATAGTCGGTACTAGGAAATAGAAATTAGCACCTATTTCTAGTTTGCATCTTTACACTTTCTTCTTGCATCTCACCTCTTTCTTCGTAATTTGCACAATCATTAAGTAAAAACTACTTTTTCCATGAAAACACTCACCCTATTAACTGGCGCAGGAATGTCTGCCGAAAGTGGAATCGCCACCTTTCGAGATGCTAACGGATTATGGGAAGGACATGATGTAATGGAAGTCGCAACTCCCGATGGTTTCCGTCGAAATCCCGATTTGGTATTGAAATTCTACAACCAACGCCGACGCCAATTGCATACGGTGAAACCAAACGTAGGACACACCACGTTAGCCCAGATGGAAAGGGAATTTAAGATAAACATTGTCACTCAAAACGTCGATAATTTGCATGAAGCGGCAGGAAGTTCCAATGTCTTGCATTTGCATGGCGAACTCCTGAAAGTGCGCTCAACCAAAGACCCTCATTACATCATAGAGTGGCCAGGCGACTTGCATTTGGGTGATTGTGATCCAAACGGTCGACAATTGCGTCCGCATATCGTTTGGTTTGGCGAAGAGGTTCCTGCCCTTGAAGAAGCAGTAGTACGTGTTCAAGAAGCCGATGCAGTAGTGGTGATTGGAACGTCGATGCAAGTGTATCCGGCAGCCGGACTCATCCACTATGCGCGTCCCGGAGTGCCGCTATTTTATATTGATCCCAAACCCGCTACCTTATACGACATCGCCAATCCACTCGAAATCATCCCCGAATCGGCGTCAATTGGCGTGCCCCTACTTTGGGAAAAGTTGAAAAAAGTGTGGAGTTAACTTGGCGTTTCCAAATACAAATCCGTAATTTTGCGCCTTAACAACACAACCTATGTCACTTACTGCACTGAACGCAATTTCGCCCATCGACGGACGTTACCGTAAAGTTACCCAACCCCTTGCCGCCTTTTTCTCGGAAGAAGCCTTAATCAAATACCGCGTTTTAGTAGAAATCGAATATTTTATCGCTTTGTGCGAAGCCGGTTTACCACAATTGAAAGAGGTAAATCCATCGGTATTTCCAAGCCTTCGGGAATTGTATAACGAATTCACTACCGAAGATGCCTTGTGGATCAAGGAAACCGAGAAAACGACGAATCACGATGTGAAAGCGGTGGAATATTTCATCAAACATAAATTTGACCAACTCGGATTAGAAGCGTTTAAAGAATTTATTCACTTCGGACTCACCTCGCAAGACATCAACAATACCGCCATTCCGCTTTCAACGAAACATGCCTTTGAAAAGGTTTATCTCCCTTCTTTGATTGCCGTGATTGCGCGTTTAAAACAATTAGCCATGGAGTGGCATGACATTCCTATGTTGGCACGCACCCATGGTCAGCCCGCTTCTCCTACCCGTTTGGGAAAAGAAATACTGGTTTTTGTAGAACGTTTAGAAGAACAAATGCGTTTGTTATTCAACGTGCCTTTTGCCGCTAAATTTGGAGGAGCCACTGGAAATTATAATGCGCACCGAGTTGCCTACCCGAATACCGATTGGAAGAACTTTGGAACAAATTTCGTGGAAGGCGTTTTGGGCTTACACCATTCTTTTCCAACAACACAAATCGAACATTACGATCACTTTGCAGCCTTTTTTGATGCTTTAAAACGAATCAACACCATTTTAATTGATTTGGATCGCGACATTTGGACGTATGTGTCTATGGATTATTTTAAACAAAAAATAAAAGAAGGCGAAATCGGTTCGTCTGCCATGCCGCATAAAGTCAACCCAATCGACTTCGAAAACTCAGAAGGAAATTTAGGGATGGCCAATGCTTTGTTCGAACATTTAGCCGCGAAACTTCCCATTTCACGTTTGCAACGCGACTTAACCGATAGTACGGTTTTGCGAAATGTTGGAGTACCTTTAGGTCACACCATTATCGCTTTTGAAGCCACATTAAAAGGCTTGAACAAATTACTACTGAATGAAGCCAAATTGGCCGAAGATTTAGAAAACAACTGGGCTGTGGTGGCTGAAGCCATTCAAACCATCTTACGCCGTGAAGGGTATCCCAATCCGTATGAGGCTTTAAAAGACCTTACGCGAACGAACGCTACAATCAACCAAGCTTCAATTCACGCATTTATCCAAACCTTAAAGGTAAATGAGGCTATCAAAGCCGAATTGATGGCAATTACGCCTAGCAACTACTTGGGAATATGAGGGTTATTTTAAATTATAATTTTAAATGAACGGCTTACTGAGGTGAGCCGTTTTTTTGTTTTTGGACATACTTTTCTTTTCTTATTCCTTCAAGGAAAGAAAAAAATAGCGCATCTTATTTTGAAAAGATACGCTATCCTATTTTTATATTATCGGGAATAATTCGGTGCTTCCTTGGTAATGGTTACGTTATGGGGGTGACTCTCTCCGATACCGCTGGCGGTAATTCGCACAAAACGTCCGTTTTCTTGAAGGGTTGGAATGTCTTTCGCTCCACAATAACCCATACCAGCGCGAAGTCCGCCAATAAATTGTTGCATACTTTCATTAAGTTCGCCTTTGTAGGGCACTCTACCTACGATACCTTCGGGGACTAATTTTTTCACATCGTCTTCCACGTCTTGGAAATAACGGTCTTTCGACCCTTCTTGCATGGCTTCCACCGAACCCATCCCGCGGTAGGATTTGAATTTACGTCCCTCGAAAATAATAGTTTCACCCGGTGATTCTTTAGTTCCCGCTAATAACGAGCCCAACATCACACAATCAGCGCCTGCTGCAATGGCTTTCGGAATATCTCCAGTATAACGAACTCCACCGTCGGCAATCACTGGTACACCTGTTCCGCGTAGTGCAGCCGCAACTTCTAGTACAGCTGAGAATTGTGGGAATCCCACTCCTGCTACAACACGGGTGGTACAAATCGAACCGGGTCCGATACCGACTTTCACCGCATCTGCACCATTTTCAACTAAAAACAATGCTGCTTCGGGTGTAGCAATATTTCCAACTACCACATCCAATTGCGGGAATTTTGTTTTTACCGCTTTCAATACTGCAATTACCCCATACGAATGTCCGTGAGCGGTATCGATTACAATGGCATCAACACCTGCGTTTACTAGAGCAGTCGCACGATCAAGAGCATCACCTGTAACCCCAATCGCAGCCGCTACTCGTAATCGTCCAAGGGCATCTTTGTTGGCATTGGGTTTCTGAATTAATTTGGTGATATCGCGGAAGGTGATTAAACCAATCAACTTGTTTTGACCGTCAACAACCGGCAATTTTTCGATTTTATTTTCTTGCAAAATGCTTTCGGCTTCAACTAGTGTTGTTCCTTGAGCAGCCGTCACCAAATTTTCAGATGTCATCACTTCCAATATAGAACGACTGTTCACTTTTTCAAAGCGTAAATCACGGTTGGTCACAATTCCTTTCAATAATCCTTCACCATCTACAACAGGAATACCACCGATGCCGTATTCTTTCATGGCTAATTTAGCATCACCAACCGTTGCCGAAAGCGGCAGGGTTACCGGGTCGATAATCATCCCACTTTCTGCACGTTTCACTTTACGCACTTTGGCGGCTTGCTGTTCGATGGTCATGTTTTTATGCAAAACACCAATCCCACCTTCTTGCGCCATCGCAATAGCCATAGCACTTTCGGTCACGGTATCCATTGCGGCCGAGACAATCGGTACATTGAGTGTAATGTTGCGGGTGAATTTGGATTGAATGCTAACTTCGCGGGGGAGTACTTCAGAGTATCCAGGAATAAGGAGAACATCGTCGTAGGTTAAACCTTCACCGACGATTTTGGTGTTGTGTGCCTTCATGTTGCAATTTAGTTGTTGTAGTTAAATTGCATGCAAATGTAGGGCTTTTATTTGAGGAAAATGTTTAAAATTTGTTATTTGTTTCAGGTTTAAAGTTTAATGTTTCAGGTTGGACGAACTTAAGACTTGAAACCTGAAACTTGAAAAATTAATGAAACTCCCCAAACACGCGTGAAGCAACATTATAGGCGCTTTCAAAACTCATCGGACTCAAATGTGTTTGGGCTTTGACGGTAGTGAAATAGGAAAGCATTTTCTCAGTGGGCATGTTGCCTGTTAAGTCGTCTTTAGCCATGGGGCAACCGCCAAATCCTTGAATGGCACCATCAAAACGACGGCAACCTGCTTTGTAGGCGGCATCCACTTTCTCAAACCATTTATCGGGTGTGGTATGCAAATGCGCCCCAAATTCAACTGTGGGGTATTGGGGTATTAAATTGCTAAAAAGATAATCAATGACTTCGGGTGTCGAACTCCCAATGGTATCCGATAAAGACAAAATCGTCACGCCCATTTGTGCCAACCGCTCTGTCCACTCACCTACAATCTCTACATTCCAAGGATCACCATAAGGATTTCCAAAACCCATGGATAAATAGGCCACCACTTCTTTATTGGCACCGTGTGCAATATCCAAAATCTCTTGTAACGTCACTAAACTCTCGGCAATCGTTTTGTGGGTATTTCGCATTTGAAAGTTTTCCGATATCGAAAATGGAAAACCGAGGTACTGTATTTCTTTGTGGGAAGCCGCACTTACTGCGCCTTGGGTGTTGGCGATAATGGCGAGTAATTTACTGCGGGTCTGACTCAAATCCAGTTGGGCTAAAACCTCAGCGGTATCTTGCATTTGGGGAATCGCTTTGGGCGACACGAAGCTTCCGAAGTCCAACGTATCAAACCCCACCCGAAGCAATGCCTGTAAATAATTGACCTTAACTTCGGTAGGAATAAACGTTTTAATACCTTGCATGGCATCACGTGGACATTCGATAATTTTAACTGCTTCCATTGGCTTCAAATATACTAAAGAAAACGATTTCGCAAGGAAATTTAACCCATTCGCTTGAGTAATTCATGATTAATCGCTTTGACCAATTGTGGCCCTTCATAAATGAAACCCGTATAGAGTTGGACCAAAGACGCACCCGCGTCCAATTTATCCAAAGCATCTTGCGCAGAATGTATACCTCCTACTCCAATAATGGGAAAGGAGCCGTTACTTTTTTCGTGTAAAAATCGAATGACGTCCGTCGAACGCTGGGTTAATGGCTTACCTGAGAGTCCGCCCATCTCCGATTTATTGGGTGAATACAATCCTTCACGGGATAAGGTAGTGTTAGTAGCAATCACCCCTGCGATTTGGGTATCTTGCACAATTTCGATAATATCCAACAATTGTTCTTCCGTTAAATCGGGTGCAATTTTCAATAGAATGGGCTTGGGTAACGAACGCTTTTGATTCTCCGTTTGCAAAGTGGCTAAAAGTTCGGTTAATGGCTTTTTATCCTGAAGTTCGCGCAGGTTGGGCGTATTGGGCGAACTCACATTCACCACAAAATAATCTACGAAAGGGAATAAGGCTTCGAAGCAAATTTTGTAATCGGAGACCGCCTCTTCATTTGGAGTTACTTTATTTTTCCCAATATTACCCCCAATGAGAACGCCTTTGTTTTTCTTCAAACGCTCAACGGCTTCTTGCACTCCCCCGTTATTGAATCCCATACGGTTGATAATTGCCTCATCTTCACGCAGGCGGAACAAACGTTTTTTCGGATTGCCTTCTTGTCCCACTGGGGTAAGCGTTCCAATTTCGATAAAACCAAACCCAAAGTCGGACAACTCATTAAACAACTTCGCATCTTTATCAAAACCAGCGGCTAGTCCGACCGGATTTTTAAATTTCAAACCAAACACTTCTCGCTCGAGACGCGGATCGTTGACTTCATACAACGACCGACACAAACCAGAAAATCCGGGGATTTTAGCTAGAAATTTAATCAGTTTAAATGTAAAATGATGGATTTTTTCCGGGTCGAAACGAAAGAGAATCGGACGAATAAGAATGCGGTACATAGTTGTGTTGTTGTGTGGCGCAAAGATACAATTCGAAATGAACATTTAGACCCTTCGTATTAAAATTCCCTATTTTTGTGGTTTAAAAGAGGTCGGATATGAACATCAAACTTTTGGCGGTAGGAAAAACGGACAATAAGCAATTGCAGCAATTGATGGATGATTATCAAAAGCGGTTGTCGTTTTACATCAAATTTGAAATGGAAATTTTGCCCGACATTAAAAATGCCAAAAACTTATCCGAAGCCCAACAAAAAGAAAAAGAAGGCGAATTGATTTTATCGAAAATTGGTCCCGGGGAGGAATTGATCTTGTTGGATGAAAACGGAAAATCCTTTACGAGTGTGGGATTTTCTGAATTTTTACAAAAAAAAATGAATGCCGGACTCAAAACGCTCGTTTTTGTAATTGGTGGGCCCTATGGATTTAGTGAAACGGTGTACCAAAAAGCCCAAGGTAAAGTTGCTTTATCGGCTATGACGTTTTCCCATCAAATGGTGCGTTTATTTTTTATTGAGCAATTGTACCGCGGCTTTACGATTTTAAAAGGTGAGCCGTATCATCATCAGTAAAAGTTTTTTACTCTCTATCAAAAACCACCTCCATTTTCTGAAGTCCTTTGTATTGTTTCTATAAAAATTTAATTTTTAGCAAACCAATCTTCTGTAAACCAGGTTGCTCCTAGAGCAGGAAATTTCCATTGACTGACGGCAATACGAAACCTGAGGTAATCACCATAAGTTATATTGTGATCAAATTGAAATTGGGGTTTAATCGGCTTATCCGAGGGAATTTGTGCCAAATAAGCCATAACTTTATCCATGGCAAACGGTTTACCTTGAATTTGAATTGCTCCTGTTTTAGCAACATGTACCGGAAAGTTCCCTTCATATTTCCCTTGTTTGAGGTGCACAAGCTGCAAATTGAGAAAAGCCAAGTTGCGCGCTTTGGTATCGGAATAGGAAAAATAATTCTGGGCAGTTTCGCTTTTGTGCGGACTCGCTTCTTTCTTCTTTAGTACAAAATTCACTTCGGGGACGACCAAACGCATCGGTAACCGTTTGTCAATATTAAAAATGTAATTGGTCGAAGTAATGGTGTTCTTCCGATTCAAATCGGCCAGTGTATCGTTTCCATTTTTCTCGAAAAAAATATAAACTGGAGAAAGGTTATCTACGTTTTTTACCACTGTAATTTCGGCTTCGGGTAGCAATACTTCTTTGTTGGAACACGCCGCAAAAACAGCGAATACACTCAGGAAAATAATTTTACGCATGGGATACTTGTTGAAGGAGTTGAACACATTCGTGAGCGGCTTTTACATCATGCAGACGTAGTATCGAAGCGCCTTTTTGCAAGGCTACCGTATGGAGTACTGTTGTTCCGTTGAGTGCTTCTTGCGGAGTCGTTTCTAACACTTTATAAATCATCGATTTTCTGGACACACCAACCAAAATAGGCACTTTTTGAAACGCAAATAATTCCATTTTTTGCAATACTTCATAATTTTGTTCGAGGGTTTTGGCAAATCCGAAACCGGGATCGATGACCACATCATTGATGCCCAAGGCGCGTGCTGCTGCAATGCGTTCAGAAAAATAATACTGCATTTCCTTGACAATATCTTCATAGTTGGTCAAAGTGGTCATGGTTTGCGGCGTTCCGCGCATGTGCATTATGATGTAAGGTACTTGCAAACGGGCCACGGTGGGTAGCATTTCTTTATCTAATAATCCCGCTGAAATATCGTTGATCAAACAGGCTCCCGCTTGAACAGCTGCTTCAGCCACACTGCTGCGGAAGGTATCGATAGAAATCAATATATCGGGAAAATGATTGACCAATAATTCGATAATGGGCACAACCCGTTGGCGTTCTTCTTCCTCAGAAACGGGGGCTGCGTTGGGCCGACTCGAATACCCGCCCACATCAATAAAAGTAGCGCCTTCGTCCAGCATTTGTTGGACTTGAGCAATGACTTGCGTTGGATCTTGCAACTTTCCGCCGTCGTAGAACGAGTCGGGCGTGAGGTTGACAATCCCCATGATTTTTGGGATAGATAGGTCGATTAATGTACCGCGGCAGTTGAGGGTCATACGTCAAAAAATAGGAAAACGTTTTCGGTGAAAAACCACTTTTCACTTGGGTTGTTTTACCCGAATTCGTTACATTTGAAAAAATTTCAAACAAAGATACGAGTTAATGCGAAATACTGCTCAAGAATACGACAAGGTCATCGGAATTTGCCGTGATTTATTTGTCAAAAAAATGACCGATTACGGTAGCGCTTGGCGCATTTTACGATTACCTTCCCTCACCGATCAAATCTTTATCAAAGCGCAACGCATTCGCAGCTTGCAAGAAAATGAGGTGCGAAAAGTAGATGAAGATGAAACCGGAGAATTCATTGGCATCATCAATTATTGCATTATGGCTTTGATTCAGTTGGAACTCGGCGTAGTGGATCAACCCGACTTAGACACGGCAGCCGCTTCGAAATTGTATGACGAAAAAGTAGCCCTTACCAAAGCCTTGATGGAAGCCAAAAACCACGATTATGGTGAAGCTTGGCGCGAAATGCGTGTGAGTAGTTTAACCGATTTGATTTTGCAAAAACTATTGCGCGTGAAACAAATTGAGGACAACAAAGGCAAGACCTTAGTTTCAGAAGGTATTGACGCCAACTACCAAGACATGATTAATTACTCGGTATTTGCTTTAATTTTAATGGAATTCGGGCAATAACAAATCGTTAACACCAGCTCATGTTTGGGGTGGTTATCTTTGTCAAAAACAATGATGCATGGAAAAAAATAAATCGACCATTGCTTGGGGATTGCGTATCCTCGTTTCCTTCTTATTTATCATTTCGGCAATAGCCAAATTATATCCTTCCCCCTATTTTGCGATTTCGACTTTTGAAGTGAAGCAATTGTACCCGATGGGATTTTCACCTGAAGTAGCGGTATTCTTCTCGCGTACTTTAATCGGAATTGAAATGGCGTTGGGATTGTTGTTATTGCAAAACCATTGGTTAAAACGCTTTATCATTCCGGCTACAATTGCACTTTTGGTGGTATTTATCGGGCATTTGAGTTATGAAACTTTTGTAAGCGGAAACAGCGGTAATTGCGGTTGTTTTGGGGAATTGTTACCAATGACACCCGTAGAAGCGATTATCAAAAATGTGATTGCGGTTGGACTCCTTATTTACCTCCAAAAATTACTACCCAAAGGCTCGGATGCACCCAATTTCTGGGTACTCACGACCGTTTTATTTGCGTCCATATTGGGCATTTTCATGTTGGCACCCATTCAACCCCCAGCGGCTGAGTTCACCGTGAGTCAGCCCACAATTGTGCCGCAAGATACAACCTCAGTTGCGATCGAAACGCCCGATTCTATTGCTGCACCCGTAGCGAAAGCCAAGGTGGATACCGTAGCGACTGCAAAAATTACTGAAGCGCCTAAAGAACCTAAAAAAGCCGTTTCGGGTTATGCGAATTTATTCCCAACCATCGATAACGGTAAAAAAATACTGTGCTACTTTGTTCCGGGTTGCGACCATTGTCGGGATGCGGCAAAGGAATTGACCGAAATGCGCAAAGGGAATCCGGCGATGCCACCGTTGTCGGTTATTTTTATGAATGAGGAAGCCGACTTGATTCCGGAGTTCTTTAAAGAAGCGGGGGCGACCTATCCCTACCAAATTATTGAGATTATACCCTTTTGGAATACCATTGGCAAAGGTAAAGATACACCGGGTGTGAAGTACTACTGGAACGGTAACGAAATCAAATACTGGTGGGGTATCAACAATGAAAAATTCAATGCGGGCGAATTAAAGTCGGTTTTGAAAAAGAGTTATGACGAATTGAAAAAAACAAATCCAAAATTATAAGGCTATGAAAAAGATTGTTTCCCTATCCTTGGTACTGTTCTCCCTGTTTTCGTGTGCACAAACAGAAGCTCCAACCGCCCTTTCCAAAGCGAGTTTGAAAGAAAAAATGACGGATGTTGACGGTAACGAATTGAAGTTTGCTGACGTTTTGAAAAAACACGAAGGTAAACTGACGGTAATTGAAATTTGGGCATCATGGTGCAGTGATTGTGTGAAAGCCATGCCTAAAGTCAAAGAAATGCAAGCCGCGAATCCGAAAGTGGATTATGTCTTTATCTCCATGGACAAAGCTTTTGATAAATGGAAAGCGGGCATTGAAAAACACCAATTAGTGGGTGACCACTATTGGGTAAATGATGAAAAAGGAATGAAAGGGAGTTTTGGAAAATCGGTTGATTTGGACTGGATTCCCCGTTATATGATTATTGATAAAGAAGGTAAAATCACGATTTATCGTGCGATTGAAACCGACTTTGACAAATTGAATGCTACTTTAAAATCTTTAGAATAATGAGACGAAAAATTGTTGCCGGCAACTGGAAAATGCACAAGAATGCCGAAGAAACGGAAGACTTATTGAATGAATTGATTGCCCAACTTCCTGAGGATTTGGAGGCTGAAATTGTGGTGGCGCCTACCTTTGTGAATTTGGCTTCGGCAGCAGATCATGTGGAGTTTACGCCGATTACGGTAGCCGCTCAAAACATGCACCAAGCGGAAAGTGGCGCCTATACGGGTGAAATTTCGGCGGACATGTTGAAAAGCATTGGAGTCTCGACAGTTATTTTGGGACATTCTGAGCGTAGAGCGTATTTCAATGAAACCGATGCGGCCTTGGCTAATAAAGTGGACACGGCTTTAAAACACGACATGACGGTAATTTTCTGTTTTGGTGAAGAATTGAAAGACCGTCAAAACGGGCAACATTTCAATGTAGTAGAAAACCAATTGCGCGATGGTTTGTTTCATATCGAGGATAAAGACTGGGCGCAAATCGTATTGGCTTATGAACCCGTTTGGGCGATTGGTACAGGCGAAACCGCGAGTCCGGAGCAAGCTCAAGAAATGCATGAATTTATTCGCAATACGATTCGTTCCCGTTACCCTAAAGTGGCCGAGGATGTTTCGATTTTATATGGCGGAAGTGTGAAACCCGAAAATGCCAAAGAAATCTTCTCGAAACCCGATGTGGACGGTGGATTGATTGGTGGTGCGGCGTTAAAGGCGTCCGATTTTGTGGCGATTGCGAGTGCGATTTAGTCCCCTGAAAAAGCTCCTGAGATACTGAGCCGCTGAGATGCTGAGCTTTAGGGCTTCTAAAAAAAACTCCCGATAAAACATCGGGAGTTTTTTTTGCGCTACGGATTGAGGCCTTGCGGAGCTCGCCCGATGCGTTAGCATGAGGGCAGCGACGGCCGAAAGCCGGACCCCCGACGCAAAACGCGTATCGAAGTAATTGGCGGGATTCGGGGGGAGCGCCCAAAAAATTATTTTCGTCCGTAACAAAGTGGGAATTGGTTCGTCTAAAAACTATAACCTAACTATAAGAACTTGGAAACTATTTTATCTATCCGCAATTTACACAAGCGTTACGGGCGTGTGCATGCTGTAAACGACTTATCGCTGGAAATCCAAAAAGGCAATGTGTACGGAATATTGGGTCCGAACGGCTCCGGAAAATCGACCACCTTGGGCATTGTTTTGAATGTAGTGAACCGCACATCGGGCGAGTACAGCTGGTTTGGTGGCAACTTACCGACGCATGAAGCGTTGAAAAAAGTGGGCGCTATCATTGAGCGTCCGAATTTTTACCCGTACATGTCGGCACAACAGAATCTTGAATTGGTGTGCAAAATCAAAGGTATTGGGTACCATAAAGTACAGGAAAAACTAGAATTAGTGGGTTTATGGGATCGAAAAGACCATAAATTTCGCACCTATTCGTTGGGGATGAAGCAGCGTTTGGCGATTGCTTCGGCCTTGCTGAATGACCCGGAGATTTTGATTTTGGACGAACCTACGAATGGATTGGATCCACAGGGAATTCACCAAATTCGGGACATTATCAAATTGATTGCTGCACAGGGCACAACGATATTGTTGGCTTCGCACTTGTTGGATGAAGTAGAAAAAGTATGTTCGCATGTGTTGGTGTTGCAATATGGAAAAATGTTGTATTCAGGAACGGTGGCTGGCATGGCGCAACAAACGACGGCTTGGGAATTGGGGGCTTCCGATTTGGATGCTTTGCAAGCAAGTTTGAAGGATTACCCCGACCTATCTTCGATGAAGATTGAGAACGGTCGTTTATGGATTCAAGGGAGTTCGCCCATCGATGGTGCGGCGTTGAATCGGTATTTGGCGGAGCGCTCGATTTATTTGGATCATTTGAGTGAACGCAAAAACAGTTTGGAACAAGAATTCTTAAAAATCACCGCATCAAAATAAGCCTTTATGAAACGATTATTAGCTATAGAATTACAGAAAATTTGGTTGAATCGCGCGAGTCGGGTGCTGACCTTAACCTATTTCATTGTGTTGAGTTTGATTGCGTTGATTGCTTCGATTGAATTTGACTTTGGTCCGTTTCACTTTGATGCATCGCAGCAAGGCATTTTCAACTTCCCGTACATCTGGCATTTAAACAGTTTTATTGGGGCACTGCCGAAAATCTTTTTGGCTTTGGTGATTGTATCGATGATGGCCAATGAATATACGTATGGCACGTTGAAACAGAATTTAATTGACGGGATGAGCAAGAAAGAGTTTGTACTTTCAAAGTTTTTGACCGTGATTGTATTTGCTTTAGTTTCAACGGTTTTCATCTTTGTGATTTCCTTACTCTTAGGGCTACTTTATTCAACCTATGACGAAGTGGGTATTATTTTTTCGCAAATGGATTATCTGTTGGCTTTCTTTGTCAAATTGGTGGGTTTCTTCAGTTTCTGTTTGTTTTTGGGGGTGTTGATTAAGCGTTCGGCCTTTGCGATTGGTTTTTTATTTGTTTGGTTTATGACGGAGAAAATAGGCTACGGAATTATTGGAAAATTTGTGGTGGGTGATTTTGATACCACGTATGATTATTTTTTCAAATACCTTCCTTTGGAATCAATGTCCAATTTAATTATCGAGCCGTTTACCCGACTTGAACTTATTCAAGCTATTGGAAATCAAGTAGGTGTTAGCGAACCCAAGATTTACAGTGTGGATTACACTATGGTATTTACGGTTCTTTGTTGGACAGCTATTTTTATTTGGGGTTCGTATGCCTTGATACGCAAAAGAGATCTTTAAACCTTTTAGTGTTAAAATAGTCCAAAAATAGTTAAATACGCATCAGTCAAACGGTGCGTATTTCTTATTTTTGGAACATGAAGAATACCGTTGCCTCCTTACTGTTACTTTTCTTATTACCAGCGCTTTGTTTAGCGCAATTCAGTAAGACCCATTACCTACCCCCATTGTCCAGTTCGCAAGATATGCCTATTGGACCTAAGTACCTTTATATATCTACTCCGAGCATTACTCCCATTCAATTTACGATCAAACAATTGGGGAGTACAAACATTACGGGAACGGTATCTCGTGACACGCCTTATGTCTTTGACACGACTACGAGTGGTAATCCGAGTCAGTTTGTTGTGGATCAAATAGATGCTAATATGATTCTTCAAGATGCAGGCTATATCATTGAAGCAGAGGACTTGATTTCTGTCTCAGGTCGGATTATTGATCAAACGGGAAACCAAGCGGGTTGTGTGGTTTCTAAGGGAATGGCCGCTTTGGGTACACAATTTCGTATTGGTGGGATGACCAACACGTTAGTGACAAGCTATGCTGCACGACATTACACTTTCATTTCCGTTTTAGCCACAGAAAACAATACAACAGTCACTTTTAGTGGCATTAAGACAGGGGCTGTTTTGGTGAATAATACAACAGCTGGAAATGCACCAGCTCCTGTATTACTCAATAGTGGTCAATCGTTTATTATTGCAGTTCAGGGTCCGACAAACGCTAATCGAGATGCCTTAATTGGATCGCTTGTCACTGCTGACAAACCCATTGCGGTGAATTGTGGTTCCATCGGGGGAACCAATGGTGAAATGAGTAATATTGATACGGGGTTTGATCAAATAGTATCCGCAGAACGAACCGGTACCGACTATATTTTTATTAAAAGTACGGGAATGAACAATGTGGAGCGTGTACTATTAATTGCTCATGAAAACAATACAGAAATTTTCTTGAGTGGTGCTACTACACCTAGCTATACTTTAAATGCAGGAGAATATGTTTCTTTAACAGGAGCTGATTATACCGCAAATGGTAATTTATATGTTCATTCGAATAAAAATATTTTTGCGTATCAATCGGTCGGCGATGGATCGATGGCCAATCAAGCCAATCAAGAATTGTTTTTTGTCCCGCCATTGAGTTGTCAAACTCCAAAATCTTTGGATAATATCCCTTTTATTGAGTTGGTGGGTAGTCGATCCTTTACGGGGCGGGTGACCATAACAACGAAAGTAGGTTCGACCTTGAATTTCATCATAAATACTGTTCCGTTTACGTTGGCAGGATTGAGTGCACAATACACAGTTGTGGGTCCGACCCCCGTCATTGGAAATTCCAACTATGAATGTTATACAATAAGTGGTTTACAAGGAAATGTATCGGTGTATTCTACATCCGAGTTGTATTTAGCAGCTTATGGCAGTGATGGTGCGGCAACATTTGGTGGGTATTATTCGGGCTTTGTCTTTAAACCCGAAGTGGTTTTTCAAGAAGTGAATGCTAGTTTAACCAACTGTATCCCAAACGTTGAGTTAAACGTGAATGCACAAAATGGCTTTGATACCTACCAGTGGTATTTTAATAATGTTCCAATTCCAGGTGCCATCAGCAACAGTTATACACCAACACAACCTGGTTATTATAAAGTAAAAGCGGGGTTGGCGAGTTGTGGTATCGAACTCTATTCCGATGAATTTCCAGTGAGTACTTGTCCCACGGATTTGGACAACGATTATGTTCCAGACAATGTGGATATTGACATGGATAACGATGGAATTACCAATTGTGAGGAATCGTATGGTACTCAATATCTAAATTTGACCAATGCTGCGGCGGGAACTATTGTGGTGGGTACCTATTCCAATTCGTTTACAGGTACCGTGACTACTTCAAGTACAGCGAGTACGAATCCTTTAACTTCAACCAATGATGGTACTGTAGTAACCGACATTCCGGCGGGTAAAATAAATTGGGTAAAATACCAATTGAATTTTGCGCAACCCATTTCAGTGGGCATGGAATATGCAGCAACGGCAAATACAGCCGACTTGATCAATGACAAAGGCGAATATTACATCAGTTGCCCTATCAATCAAACAATTACTGTAGACAATCCGAACGATCAATTATTGATTGACACGAATTATGACGGTTTTTATGAAAGTGGTGTGACGCGATTTTCCTCTTTTGAAATTCGTTTCCGTGTAAACAGCAGTACACCATTGGCGGCAGGAACGGGAACATTTAAGTTTCAATCCAACTTAACGACAAGTCTTACTCTACTCCATAAAAATTTAGTGGATGATAGTGCGAACCGAGCTACTTTCCGTTTTTATGCAACTTGTGTTCCGAAAGATTCGGATAATGATGGTATAGCTGATCAATTGGATTTAGACAGTGATAATGATGGAATTCCCGATTTTTATGAATCACAAGGAAATATTTTTTCTGCTTTAACGGGTACTGATACCAACAGCGATGGAATGGACGATTTGTTTGGAAGTACTTTTGTTGTGAATGATTTTGATGGTGACGGTATCCCGAATTATTTGGATTTGGATTCTGATAATGACGGAATTTATGACCTAAATGAATCGGGCAGCAATATTCCTGATATTGATGCGAATGGTAGTATCGATGCAATTGCTACAGGCGGAAATGGTTTACAAAACAGTTTGGAAACCAGTCCGGACAGTGGTTCAATCAATTACACCCTGGCAGATACTGATGGCAATGGTATATTTAATTATGTTGCTTTAGATTCGGATAATGATACTTGTAACGATGTCATTGAAGCCGGTTATACAGATGCCAATGGAGATGGTATTTTGGGCGCTACTAGTCCACCAACAGTGAATGCTAATGGACTCGTTACAGGCGCTGGAGGCTACATAAACCCAAATACCAATTATACTATTGCAGCACCGATTAGTATAACCACACAGCCACAAGATGTAACGGTTTGTGAATTACAAAATGCGGTATTTACCATCACACCTTCGGTTCCCATAGATGCTTACCAATGGCAATTATCAACAGATAATGGAGTTACATGGAGTTCGCTTACCAATACGGCTCCTTATAGTGGTACAACAACGGCAACACTAACGGTAACTAGTGTGACACCAACCATGGTGGGTTACTTGTATCGCGTTGTTTTGAATCGCAACGGCAATAGTTGTGGATTGAATTCAGATCCGGCAACACTCACTACTTATGCATTACCTGTAGTGAATTCGCCTCTCACCTTAGTGCAATGTGATGATGATACAGACGGGATTTCCAGTTTCAATTTGACGCAAAAAAACAGTTTAATTTCTGCTAATGCTGCTTTTGAAACATTCACCTATTTTACTACACAAACCGGAGCAGACACGAATGATACGAGTGTTCAAATAACTAATATAACAGCATATACTACTTCCAATACAACGGTTTGGGTTCGCGTTGAAAATGCGAATCAATGTTACCGAATTGCACGTTTGAATTTGATTGTTTCGGCGACTCAAATACCCGCAGGAACGCATTGGGATTTCATCCAATGTGACTATTATGTGAGTCCGACCAACACCGATACAGACGGTATTGCCACTTTTAATTTCAGTTCGGTGACTACGCAAATCCAAGGTTTACTTCCTACTACTGCTGCTTACACCATTACCTATTATAAAAACGAAGCCGATGCCTTAGCTGAAGTAGATACTAACGGCAACTCTTTAGCTATAACCAATAACGCCAACTACATGAATGTAGGCTATCCCAATGTACAACAAATTTGGGTTCGTGTGGATAGTAATGTGGACAATGCTTGTTTTGGTTTGGGGCCTTACATAACACTTACAGTTCAGGCTTTGCCTACACTTCATCCCGTTGGCACCAACAATGTGATTCGCCATTGTGATGATGATCAAGATGGCAGTTATTCCTTCAATACTTCAAATTTGGAGAGTACTATTTTACAAGGACAAACCAATGTGAACATATCGTATACTACTAGTGCTGGAACACCGATTTCGTCTCCATTCCCTCCAACTTTTACAGTGAATGGCACGGAAACTATTACGGTTCGTATAGAAAATACAGGAACGTTAGCCGCTGACGGACCCTGTTACCGCACGGGCACCATTACTTTTATTGTGGATGATTTACCTGAATTGTTTGCGGTAAACGCAACGGATTTCATTCGTTGTGATGATGAAATTGATCCGATGCAACAAGATGGATTGATTAATTTTGACACTTCAACTATTTCAAGTCAATTATTACAAGGTCAGACAGGCATTGATCTTACTTATACATTGGCTAATGGAACCGTATATACCAATAACCTACCCAATCCGTTTACATCCGGAACACAAAATGTTGTCGTCACTGCGGTGAATCCAATTAACACGAGTTGTCCTGTGACTACGACCTTAGCATTTGAAGTTAAACCGCTTCCTTATGTGAATATTAATGCACAAGGATGGGATGATACCTTGGTTTGTACCAACTTGCCCAATTTTACAGTAACATTGAATGCAGCTGTAAGTCCGGTCTCTTTAATCCCGACCTACACCTACCAATGGTATTTCAATGGAACAGCCATTCCAGGAGCCAATCAATATACCTTGACCGTCAATCAAGAAGGGGATTATAGTGTGGAAGTTTCCAATAGTGCCAATTGTCCAGTGACACGAAACATTAAGGTAAACTCCTCAGTAATTGCAACTATTGACTCCGTTACCGTTGTAGATTTAAGTGAAATCAATACGATTACAGTGAATGTAACTGGAAATGGGGATTATGTATATAGTTTGGATGAATCCTATGGTCCGTATCAGAGTTCGAATACCTTTACTGGTGTACCCATGGGTATCCATACCGTTTATGTAAAAGATTTGAATGGATGTGGAATTGCTGAATATACCGTTTCTGTATTAGGCGTTCCGGCCTATTTTACACCTAACGGAGATGGGTTTAATGACACTTGGAACATTAAAGGAGTAAATGCAACTTTCCATGCCAATACAGAAATTTTGATTTTTGACCGTTATGGCAAATTGATCAAACAAATTTCTCCTTTAGGAGCAGGTTGGGACGGAACCTACAATGGTTATCCTGTCAATGCGGATGATTACTGGTATTATATCAAAGTGGATGATGGACGAATTGCCAAAGGCCATTTTGCGATTAAACGATAAAATTAATTTTATTTTTATGAAAAAAGCCACCTCAATGAGATGGCTTTTCAATTTTATAGCTTACTTAAAATTAAGCAATCGAATTCTTAAAACGTTTACGATCGTTTTCATTCAATAAGATTTTACGTAAACGAATCGATTTAGGTGTCACCTCTACGTATTCGTCTTTTTGAATGTATTCTAAAGCTTCCTCAAGCGTGAATTTGATAGCTGGCACAATACGTGTTTTGTCATCAGCACCCGCCGAACGGAAGTTGGTCAACTGCTTCGTTTTCGTAATATTGATTACTAAATCATCTGCACGTGAATTCTCACCTACTACTTGACCTTCATAGATATCTTCATTCGGATCTACGAAGAATTTACCGCGATCTTGCAATTTATTGATTGAATAAGGAATTGCTTTTCCATTTTCCATGGAGATTAATGATCCATTGATACGACCAGAGATGTCACCTTTTAAGGGTTCATAACCGATAAAACGGTGAGCCATGATCGCCTCACCAGCAGTAGCCGTCAACAATTGATTACGCAATCCAATGATTCCACGAGAAGGAATATTAAATTTGATAATCATACGCTCTCCTCTTGGCTCCATGCTCAACATCTCTCCTTTTCGAACAGTTACGAATTCAACCGCTTTCCCCGAAACATTTTCAGGTAAGTCAATCGTTAACTCTTCAATAGGTTCGCATTTTTGACCGTCAATTTCTTTGATAATAACTTGTGGCTGACCGATTTGTAATTCGTATCCTTCACGACGCATGGTTTCGATTAATACCGATAAGTGCAATACCCCACGACCGAACACCATGAATTTATCCGCTGAATCGGTTTCACTTACACGAAGAGCTAAGTTTTTCTCCAACTCCTTGGTCAAACGATCTTTAATGTGACGGGAAGTCACAAATTTACCTTCTTTTCCAAAGAAAGGCGAATCGTTAATGGTAAACAACATACTCATTGTTGGTTCATCAATCGCGATACTTTTTAACGCTTCTGGATTCTCGAAATCAGCAATAGTATCCCCAATTTCAAATCCTTCGATACCTACCAATGCACAAATATCACCCGCGTGCACTTCGGCTACTTTCTTACGACCTAATCCTTCAAAAGTATGCAATTCTTTGATTTTTGATTTGGTAATCGAACCGTCGCGTTTTACTAATGAAACAGGCATATTTTCACGTAAAGAACCACGCTCTAAACGACCGATTGCAATACGACCTGTAAACGATGAGAAGTCTAAAGAAGTCACCAACATTTGTGGGGTTCCTTCAGATACTTTGGGAGCAGGAACATTGTTCACTACCATATCCAACAAAGGTTCGATATTTGTAGTTACATTTTTCCAATCTTCCGACATCCAATTATTTTTAGCAGAACCATATACGGTTGGGAAATCCAACTGCCACTCTTCTGCACCTAATTCAAACATTAAGTCGAAAACTTTTTCGTGAACTTCTTCAGGCGTACAGTTTTCTTTATCTACTTTATTGATAACCACACATGGTTTTAATCCCAAGTCAATCGCTTTTTGCAACACGAAACGCGTTTGAGGCATCGGACCTTCAAAGGCATCAACCAAAAGACAAACTCCATCTGCCATATTCAATACACGTTCTACTTCTCCACCAAAATCGGCGTGGCCCGGAGTATCAATAATGTTGATTTTAGTTCCTTTATAAACAACTGAAACGTTTTTGGAAGTAATGGTAATTCCGCGTTCACGCTCCAAATCGTTGTTATCTAAAATCAAATCACCTGTGTTTTCGTTTTCACGAAATAGTTGACAATGGTACATAATTTTGTCAACCAAAGTGGTTTTACCGTGGTCAACGTGTGCAATAATTGCGATGTTTCTAATCGATTCCATGTGAAAATTTTGAAGGTGCAAAGGTACACTTTATTTTTCGAAAAAAGAACCTCGTTATCAATAGTTTTGATACTCGATTTAATATGGATTTAATTTATCTTAAAACACCCTGTTTCGTTTTTTTTGCTATTTTTGGAGTAATGAAAAAATTGACCCATACTTCACATTTATCCTTTTTCCTCCTCGTTTTTGCGATGGTTTTTGGAGGTGTTGTATTGGTCTCATTTTTTTCTTCTCAGTATTTCATTTTAATAGGAATCATAATTGGCCTGACTGTTGCGGGTTTACTTACTTTTTGGATTTCAAAAAAAGAAACAACCAACGAAACATACATCCATCAATTCGAAAAAGAATTTGCCGAATTATCTGTTTCCAACGAACGATTTGAAATTGTATCCAAAGCAACCAGTGATACCATTTGGGACTGGGATATAAAAACCAACCGATTTATTTGGAACAAAGGCATTCAAGGTGTTTTTGGTTACAAAAAAGAAGAGGTAGGTGATAATTTACAATGGTGGTTTGATAAAATTCACCCAGAAGACAGTTTAAAAATGTCCGTCAAACTGTATTCTTACATTGCCCAAAAATCTGAAAAATGGCAAGATGAATACCGTTTCATGGCGGCAGACGGTTCCTATCGCTATGTTTTTGACCGGGGCTTTTTGGTAAAGGATGAGAATGATCAAGTTATTCGGATGATTGGTGCGATGCAAGACATAACCAAATCCAAAGAAGAAGAGCAACGTTTACAATTACTAGGAACTGTAATCACGCAAAATAGGGAAACCGTAATCATTGCAGAATTAGCAAATGCTGACCATCCAGAAGATCGAATTGTTTATGTCAATCCAGCCTTTGAAAGCATGACTGGATATACGCAAGAAGAAGTAATTGGTAAATCAGCTTCGATTTTTATCAATCGGTTTAAAAACAAACGCGATGTCAAACTAATTTCTGATGCCCTTAAGAAAAAAGAGGCTTTTAAATTTGAAACCCTTAATAAGCGTAAAAACAATGAAGAGTATTGGGTTAATTTAACCATTATTCCGATCACGAATAAAGACAACCAACATACGCATTGGATTTCTATACAAAGGGATATCACAGAAGAAAAACTCAAGGAAAAAGAACGCGAACAATTAATTAAAGAGTTAACGTTAAACAACTCGGATTTAAAACAGTTCTCCTACATTACATCACATAATTTACGTGCACCACTATCAAATCTTACCGGACTATTGACACTTTTAGAAGATCTTGAAATTGAAGATGAAGAATTGAAAGAAATCATTTCAGGTTTTGAGCGCTCTACCCAACAGTTAAATGAAACCGTTAATGACTTGGTGAATGTCATTATTATTAAAGACAAACCTTCTATTGAAAAGGAACCTATTGTGATCCGCGATGTCTTTGAAAACATCTTCAATCAACTTAATTTTCTGATTCAAAATTTAAATCCAATTATCAAATTGGATGTCGATAAAGTAACTTCATTACACGTAAATAAATCGTATTTTGAAAGTATTTTATTAAATTTGACTACCAATGCACTCCGCTATCATGATCCTTCCCGTCAATTAAAAATTGACGTGACAGCCAAAAATAAAGATAAAGACATCCAATTATCATTTAAAGACAATGGCTTAGGCATTGATTTGAAACGCCATAAAGAAAAAGTATTTGGACTTTATCAACGCTTTCATGATAACCCAGATAGCAAAGGATTGGGTTTATATCTTGTGAAATCGCAAGTTGAATCGATGGGTGGAACCATAAGTATCGAAAGCGAAGTGGGCGTTGGTACCACGTTTACCATTACCTTTAAAAACGACTAGTATATATGTATAAAAAAATACTTTGTGTCGATGATGACCCGATTACATTAATGCTTTGTAAAAAAGTGATTCAGAAAAGTGAATTCTCTGAAATAATTGATATTGCCAATAATGGTGAAGATGCTCTAAAGTATTTAGATGCCATTAAAAACGGACATGTTAGTGATCCTGACTTTATTTTACCTGAATTAATGTTTCTAGACTTAAATATGCCAGTAATGGGCGGTTGGGAATTTTTGGATGAAATGACGGAAAACAATTATATTACCCATTTTCCCAATCTAAAAGTAATTGTTTTGTCCTCCACCATTGACCCAAAAGACATTGAAAAGTCGAAATCCTACCCAATGGTTTTGGACTTTTTATCAAAACCGATTACTCGAGAAATGCTAGAATCCTTGAAAAAATAAAAATTACTCCATAAAAAAAGCCCCGATTTACATCAGGGCTTTTTGATTTCGTATAACGTGAAATTATAGCTTGTTAACGTGTTTCGTTAATTTCGATTTCAAGTTAGAAGCTTTATTATCATGGATGATATTTTTCTTTGCTAACTTATCAATCATTGAAATTACACTAGCCAATTTAGCAGCAGCTTCTGACTTAACAGTTGACAAACGTAAAGCTTTGATAGCATTACGCGTAGTTTTGTGCTGGTATCTGTTAAGCACTCTTTTTTTCTCGTTACTTCTAATTCTTTTTAAAGCTGACTTGTGATTTGCCATTGTCTTTTTAATTTAATTGTTGTAATAATTTTTTTAAACTATTAGTTAAAAAAGAAAAACCTCCCACAATAATAAATTATCACTTTGGTTTTAACTAATAAAACAAACGTTTGAGACACTAAACACTTATTTTATAAAACTAATTTACAACTAATTTGTAGCCCGTAGGGGAATCGAACCCCTCTTGCAAGAATGAAAATCTTGAGTCCTAACCGATAGACGAACGGGCCATTTTCTGAACCTTTTTCGATAAACAATAAACCTTCAGAACATTTTAGTAGCCCGTAGGGGAATCGAACCCCTCTTGCAAGAATGAAAATCTTGAGTCCTAACCGATAGACGAACGGGCCTACTGCTCAAATGCGGATGCAAAAATACAACTATTTTTTATTCACGCAAGCCTGCATTTAAACTTTTTTCTATTTTTTTAATAGGCTTTGGCAAACAGCACTCTACCTGAGGATTTTGCACCGGTAAGCACACATTTTCCGTCCTCTTTCACTTGATCTAAAGGGATACAACGAATGGTCGCTTTGGTCAATTCTTTGATTTTTTCCTCGGTTTCTGAAGTCCCATCCCAGTGCGCTGCCACAAATCCACCTTTCGTCGCCAAAACTTCTTTGAATTCGTCAAAGTTTTCAACTTTAGTAATGTGGGTATCGCGGTATTCAAAAGCGCGGTTGTACATGCTTTCTTGAATCTGGGTCAATAAGGATTCAATGTATAATTCAATGCCGTCTTTTGAAACTACTTCTTTAGTCAAGGTATCACGACGAGCAATTTCGAAGGTTCCGTTTTCAAGATCTTTAGGTCCAATGGCCACACGAACAGGCACGCCTTTCAACTCCCATTCTGCAAACTTGAATCCAGGTTTTTGCGTAGTACGGTTGTCGAATTTCACAGAAATACGCAATTTTCGTAACGCAGCAGTTAATGTATTAGCAGCTTCTGAGATTGCGGCAAATTCCTCTTCACTTTTATATATAGGAACGATAACCACTTGAATTGGCGCTAAATTGGGAGGCAATACAAGTCCGTTATCATCCGAATGCGTCATTACTAACGCCCCCATCAATCGGGTTGAAACTCCCCAAGAAGTTCCCCATACGTATTCTTGCTTTCCTTCGTTATTGGCAAACTTCACATCAAAGGCTTTGGCAAAATTTTGACCTAAAAAGTGGGAGGTTCCCGCTTGCAAAGCTTTACCATCTTGCATTAAGGCTTCAATACAATAAGTTTCTTCAGCTCCAGCAAACCGCTCGTTAGCTGTCTTCACCCCTTTGATGACTGGGATCGCCATAAAATTTTCCACGAAGTCAGCATACACATTCATCATTTGCTCGGTTTCTTGAATCGCTTCCGCTTTTGTGGCATGAGCAGTGTGTCCTTCTTGCCATAAAAACTCGGCCGTACGAAGAAACAAACGCGTACGCATTTCCCAGCGCACTACATTGGCCCACTGATTAATTAACAAGGGTAAATCTCGGTAGGACTGAATCCAGTTTTTATAGGTTGACCAAATAATGGCTTCACTTGTAGGGCGAACCACCAATTCTTCATCCAACTTTGCATTGGGATCTACGATGAGTTTTCCTTTATTTTCTTCATCGTTTTTAAGGCGGTAGTGCGTCACTACAGCACATTCTTTAGCAAAACCTTCTGCATTTTTCTCTTCCGCTTCAAACATGCTTTTCGGCACAAAAAGAGGGAAATAGGCGTTGCTATGTCCCGTTTCTTTGAACATACGATCCAGCTCCGCTTGCATTTTTTCCCATATAGCGTAACCATAAGGTTTTATCACCATACAGCCTCGTACTCCCGAGTTTTCAGCCAAGTCAGCCTTCACTACTAATTCATTATACCATTTGGAATAATCTTCCGCTCTTTTTGTCAAATTCTTACTCATAGTGAACAGTTTGGCACAAATATTGTTTAATCAAATTTTAACTTAATAGTTCGGCAAAACTAACTATTTTTGTAATGACCAACAATAAAAATGCTATAGATATGAAAACAATTTCTCTAAAACAATTCGAGAATTTCCGATGGCTATTTACAATAGGCTTAGGAATCTTGGTCACTTCATGTGGAACCTATCAAAATTCATCGTATTATGATAATGATGGTGTATATGGAAGTTCAGACAACACACAAAATCGTGTCGTACAAAATGACAACGCGAATAGTGAATACTACAAAAATTATTTCAGCAACATCAACCAAGAGAATGAAGAAATTTTTACCAATGTAGATAATTATACCACGCCAGTTGACACAACTTCAACTGCAAAACAAGTAAACACTGACGGTTACAATGGATGGGGACAAAATTCCACCAATGTAACCGTTAATTATTTTGATGCATACGGTGCTGGTTGGAATGGTTGGTATGGATCTGGCTGGGGTTGGAACAATGGCTGGGGTTGGAATTCATGGTACGGACCAGGCTGGGGTTGGAATACTGGCTGGGGTTGGAATACTGGCTGGGGTTGGAACTCATGGTACGGCCCAGGTTGGGGTTGGAACACAGGCTGGGGATGGAATTCTTGGTACGGCGCAGGCTGGGGCTGGGGAGGCTGGTACAGTCCCTACTACGGAAATTACGGTTGGGCTTCCAACTATGGTTATAACGGTGGAAGAAGAAATACGATTTACAGAAATAATTTAGGCGGAATAAATGGAAGTCGAGTGGCCAATGGATTTACTCGTTCGAACACTGTTAATCCCCGAAACTCTGATGTTCGTCCCACCAACTTAGGAGTACGCCCAAATAATGGAGGCGTTCGAAGTACAACTGTTGTGAACAATGGTAGTCCAAGAGCGGTAACAAATCCAAACTCTGTTGGAAACGTTCGCAATAATTCGGTTCAAAATGTTACTCCTACACGCACTGAAAGCACACCTAGAAGTTATACCCCCACACGTTCCTATTCCCCAAGCAGCAGTAGCTATGGTGGTGGAAGCTATGGCGGAGGAGGCGGTGGCTTCAGCGGAGGAGGCGGTCGATCTGGCGGTGGCGGAAGACGTTAATTTTAATTTACCTATTCAATATATTTTACTATGAAAAAGATATTTGCCATTTGTTTGACGGGATTGAGTTTTTATACCGCTTCCAGTCAAGACATCAATGATGCACTTCGATATTCTATCCAAGATTTAAATGGAACCGCCCGTTTCAGAGCGATGGGTGGAGCTTTTGGCGCTGTAGGTGGTGATTTGAGTGCCATCAGCGTAAATCCTGCCGGATCATTAATATTCAACAACAACCAAGCGGGAGTTACCTTAAGTGACTATAACATCGCTAATAAATCCAATTACTTTGGAACCCAACGCAATGAAAACGACAACCATCTTGATTTCAATCAAGCGGGAGCCGTTTTCGTGTTTAACAACAATAGTAAAAAAGGGGATTGGAAAAAATTTGCTATCTCCTTGAATTACGAAAACACAAAAAACTTAAACAATTCCGTTTACTTTGCAGGTACTAATCCCTACAATTCGGTTGATCAATACTTTTTGAGCTATGCCAATGGAAGAACTCCCAGTGAAGCGGTACCCTTTGGCAATATTACAGGATACACTTATGATCAATTGTATTTCAATGAACAACAGGCCTATTTTGGTTATAACTCTTACTTAATTGACCCTTTCAATCCTAGTGACCCAAATAACACCAATTACTACACCAATGTAGCACCAGGAGGAAATTACTACCATACTTATTCATTGAATTCCAAAGGGTACAGTAGTAAATTAGAATTCAATTTGGCCATGCAATACCAAGATTGGTTATTATTGGGACTTAATATGAATTTCCATTTTGTGGATTTCAGACAAACTACAAGTTTCTATGAAACTAACAACAATCCAATCTACTCCACAGGTACTACTGTAGACCAAATTCGTTTTAATAACGAACTTTACACGTATGGAAATGGATTTTCGATGCAATTGGGTGCCATTATTAAGGCCAATAAAAACCTTCGTTTTGGATTGGCCTATGAAACGCCAACTTGGTTAAAATTGAATGACGAATTACGTCAAAACATGATTACTTCTGGTTATGGTCTTAATGCCAATCAGAACAACACTCAATACAACACAGTGGTTGTTGACCCACAAATTACCATGTTATACGAACCGTATCGCTTACGTACAGCTGATAAAGTAACAGCAAGTGGTGTGTATATTTTTGGCAAAAGAGGCTTGATTAGTGCCGACGTTTCCCGAAAATTTTATGCCGGAAATACGTTTTCTCCACGCCGCGATTTCACCGAAGAAAATGCGAACATAGATAACGTACTTCAAAGTGCTACAGAAGTTCGACTAGGTGCTGAAATCAAAGCCAAACAATGGAGTTTACGTGGTGGATATCGTTGGGACCAAAGTCCGTACAAAAACCACTACACCATTGGACACTTAACCACGTATTCTGGCGGAATTGGCTACAGTTTTGGTGATACCAAATTGGATATATCATACAGTCATGGTTTTAGAAATTACAACCAACAAATGTTTAATCGTGGATTAACCGATAGTGCACGGACCAAAGCCGTTTATGATAACGTGAGTGTCACTGTACTGTTTGAATTGTAATAAATCACAAAAAATAGTCACAAGCCGTTCATTTTTGAGCGGCTTTTTTATTTCGAGACTCAAATAAATAGCCTAATTTTGCAGTCCATTTTTTAGTAAGACTATGAGAACCAAATCGGTAAAAAAAAATAAAATAAACGTAATCACTTTAGGTTGTTCCAAAAATACCTATGATAGTGAAGTGTTAATGGGGCAATTGAAAGCCAGTGGTAAAGATGTCGTTCATGAACAAGAAGGTAATATTGTTGTCATTAATACGTGTGGATTCATTGACAATGCAAAAGAAGAATCGGTCAACACGATTCTAGAATATGCCGACAAAAAAGAACGTGGCATAGTAGACAAAGTATTTGTTACAGGCTGTTTATCCGAGCGCTATCGCCCTGATCTTGAAAAAGAAATACCGAATATCGATCAATATTTTGGCACAACAGAACTTCCTCTACTTTTAAAAGCTTTAGGTGCGGATTATAAACATGAATTATTAGGAGAACGATTAACAACAACCCCTAAAAATTATGCCTATTTAAAAATCGCTGAAGGTTGCGATCGCCCTTGTAGTTTTTGTGCGATTCCTTTGATGCGCGGCAAACACGTTTCACAACCCATTGAAAAATTGGTTAAAGAAGCCGAAGGTTTAGCCCGAAATGGTGTAAAAGAATTGATTTTAATCGCGCAAGACCTTACCTATTACGGATTGGATTTGTACAAAAAAAGAAATCTAGCCGAATTACTAGAGGCGCTTGCAAAAGTAGACGGCATTGAATGGATTCGCTTGCATTATGCCTTCCCTTCCGGATTTCCTATGGACGTTTTGGATCTTATGAAAAAAGAACCCAAAATCTGTAATTACATCGACATCCCTTTACAACATATCTCCGATTCAATTTTGAAATCGATGAAACGCGGAACCACACAAGAAAAAACCACGCGATTATTAAAAGATTTCCGCGAACGTGTTCCTGGAATGACTATTCGCACTACATTGATTGTTGGGTATCCTGGTGAAACGGAAGAAGACTTCCAAATCTTAAAAGATTGGGTACAAGAAATGCGCTTTGAGCGATTGGGTTGTTTTACCTACTCCCACGAAGAAAACACCGGTGCTTTTGCTCTTGAAGATGATGTTCCAGAAGAAGTCAAATATGCCCGTCAACAAGAAATTATGGACATTCAATCTCAAATTTCTTGGGATTTGAATCAGGAAAAAATTGGCCAATCCTTCAAATGCGTAATCGATCGTAAAGAAGGCCAATACTTTGTGGGTCGAACAGAATTTGACAGTCCGGATGTAGATAATGAAGTGCTCATTGACGCGACACAATATTATTTAAAAACAGGTGAATTTGTAAATATTAAAATTACAGATGCTACTGAGTTTGATTTGTATGGCGAACCTGCTTAATTTTTGATTACCTTTACTTTACTAATTTTTTGGAAATGAAAAATTCTATTCTTGCAGCATTCCTTGTTTTAAGTTCGGGTTGTTTTGCTCAAATGTATGGAAACGGCTATGGTGGTGGATATGGCAATGGATATGGTAATCCTTACGGACGTTCATCGATGGGAATGCAACCCGCACAACCCCGTGAAAAAACAGCGGATGAAATTGAAAAAGAACGGGTGGAGACTGTAAATAAAACCGTCGAAAAACTTAAAACCGATCTCACGCTGGATGAATTACAAGTCGTTATCGTACGTAAAGAATTTGATGCTAGTTCTAAAAAAATAAATGCCGTAATCAAAAAAGAAGGCTTGTCACAGGATGAAAAAATGAAAGAAGTCCAAGCCATCAATGAAACTGCGGAACGTAACATCATGAACTTCCTAAACGAAGAACAAAAAAAGAAATTTAAAGAGATGATCGCCGATCGTCAAAAACGAATGGAAATGATTAAATCACGGTCCTAAATAAAAAAAAACTCCTGACTTTCATCAGGAGTTTTCCGTTCTTCTTAATCACCTTTATATCGAAAACTTATGATTTTGCAACCACAGTTCCTTTAAAAGTCAACACTTTTGGAGTTTCTTCAGCGTTTGTTGTCACTGTAATCGTTTTGGTGAAAGCACCAGCTGCTGCTGCATTGTACGATGCTTTTACATACCCCATTTTACCGGGTGCAATAGCTTCTTTGGTATAATCTGAAGTTGTACAACCACATGAAGGTTTTACATTGGTGATCAATACCGACTTCGTTCCTGTATTTTTAAACGAAAACTCGATTGGTTTCGGAGTTCCTTGTGGAATTTCACCTACATCAATGGTTTCTGATTTCCATACAATTGAAGAAGCATTAGCCATTTTCACTGTTGCTGATTCAACCACAGAAACCGATGTAAACGACATCAACCCAAAGGCTACAGCTGCTAAAGATAATTTTAATGTTTTCATATTCTTTTTGTGTTTTGAATTTATAATTAAATAAGTAGAATGCTTAACTTGATGAAACAAATGTAAAGCGCTTCTTTTTCTATTGTTGTTAAGCGGTTTCAAATCTTTGTTAATGACTTGTTAACAGCAATAAAACCGCTATTTTTTAGCTAATTTTGAGTACCAAGAAGTAGAAAATTGAAAACAAAAAACCTAAATAGTATTATTGTACTCGGGATGATTGCCACCCTAGGTATCCTTGTGGCCCAACTCCTATGGACCAACCAAGCTTTTAACCTAGAAGAAAAAAAATTCACCCAAAAAACCCATATTGCTTTACTTGAAGTTGTAAAAAAATTATATGAAGGAAAAGGCAGTGAACTTCCCTCTAACAATCCCGTTGAAAAAGTAGCCAACGATTATTATATTGTCAATGTCGAAAATGACTTTCAACCTGACATTTTGGAATTCTATCTGAAATCCGAATTTGCCAAAATGAATATCACGACCGACTTTGAATACGCCATGTACAATTGCCAAAGTGATGAAATGGTCTATGGAAATTATGTCTCTTTTACAGATAGAAAACCTACTTCCCATACCGTCTATTTTCCAAAACATAAAAACTTAGTGTACTATTTTGCCGTACGATTCCCCAATGAAACGACCTATTTGTTAAGTTCGCTACGCTTTTGGTTTATACTCTCCTTTGCTTTAATGATTGTCTTATTTGTCTACGTCTACTCGATTTATACTATCATCCAACAAAAAAAATATTCAGAACTCCAACGGGACTTTATCAATAACATGACTCATGAATTTAAAACCCCCTTGTCCTCTATCCTATTAGCTTCAAGTTATCTCAACAAACAAGATGCTATTCGCGATAATAAAAAACTACACGATTACACCGAAATCATCATCAACCAAAGTAAAAAACTCAATCATCATATTGAAAAAGTGTTGAATATTGCCAAAAGTGATGAATCTCCACTCGCTCTTCAACCCGAAAAACTACAATTGTTGCCCCTACTTGAAGAAGCCGCTGACTCCATTCGGTTGAAAAATGATCAGCTCGTAGTATCCATTAATGCGAATCGCGACTATACCATAGAAGCCGACCGCTTTCATTTTTCAAACATCATTTACAACCTTATCGACAACTCGGTCAAATATTGCGATATTACACCCAATATTCAAATCACGGTTAACGAGGACCGAAATGGCCTCCGACTGGATTTTTCGGATAACGGTATCGGAGTCGCTCCAAAAAATTTAAATTTGATCTTTGATAAATTCTACCGCGTTGCCGATAAAAAGAGTAATGAAGTCAACGGATTTGGATTAGGCCTTTTTTATGTCAAAAAAATATGTACCCAACACCAATGGAAAATCAGTGCGCAAAACAATAAAGAACAAGGTTTAACTATTTCAATACAAATACCCAAAAAAAGCTATGAGCAAATATAAAATCTTGTATGCCGAAGACGATGAAACCATCGCGTTTCTCACCAAAGATCACTTAGAAAGCTATTATGATGTGCATCATTTCCCCGATGGCGAAAGTGCCCTTCATGCCTTTCCCAAAGGTGATTTTGATTTGTGTATTTTGGATATCATGATGCCTAAAATGGATGGTTTTGAATTGGCAGAAGCCATTCGTGCGAAAGATCAAGAAGTACCCATCCTTTTTCTTTCAGCCAAAACCTTGAAAGAAGATCGTATTCGCGGACTTAAAATTGGCGCAGATGATTATCTCGTGAAGCCCTTTAGTATTGAGGAATTGATGCTTAAAATTGAAATCTTCTTAAAACGCTCGCAAAAGAAAATCGCAACGCCTTCGCCCTTCTACTCCATTGGTAACTATCAATTTGATGCGGCCAATTATCGGGTATTTAATGAGACGGAAACCATTTCGTTAACCCAACGGGAATCCGACTTACTTAAACTTTTCTTGGATCATAAAAATCAAGTTCTTAAACGGGAAGATATTTTGAAAGCGCTGTGGGGTGAAGATGATTATTTTATGGGGCGAAGCTTGGATGTATTCATTTCCCGACTTCGCAAAATATTCGCCAATCAAGACGGAATCACCATTGAAAACTTACACGGCATCGGATTTAAATTTAACTGTACTTCATAACCATGTATCCTCAACTACAAGAACGAACAAAAGCAGCCATGATTGACAGTGTACTACTGATCAGTTTAATTATTGTCACTGGCGACCTATTACAATGGATGCCTAATCCTAGTCCAACCTTAAAAGCCACCTTATTTTTTTTATATTTTGTATTGTACGAACCGTTATTGGTCAGTATCCGTGGGGGAACTATTGGTCATGCGTTAGCTGGTATATCGATTCGAAGATTCCATTACACCACTGAAAAAATCAACTTTTTTGCCGCCCTTTGGCGTTTTTTACTCAAAATAACATTGGGCTGGATTTCCGTTATTAGTTATTTTACCAATAAAGAAGGACGGATGATTCATGACAAATTATCCGGAGCCATTATGGTCTACTCCAAAGAAGTGTAATAAAAAAGGAGCAAAAGTTCATTCAAATGACCTTTGCTCCCTCTTGATTCTTAATTCTTGTTTTACTTTACCATTTCACCACTTTTTTCACGGTACTGCCTTGCGCATTAAACACCCGAACAAAATACATGCCTGGTGCATAATCCTGTAAAGTGATATGAATTGGCGTTCCTTCTATACGATTACGATACATTCGTTTTCCAGTATAATCATAAACCTCAACAGAAGCGCCTTCTAGTTGGGAAGAGAAATTTAACGTTATGCTATCGTGCGTCGGATTGGGATACAATACAAAATCAGTACTATCAAAAGCAGTATTGGCTAAGCTATTGACAAACTTCGTTTGAAAAGTATTGGTGTAGATTGGCGGATTGTAATCAAAATAGATTTCTGCACTATTGGGGATTATTGTTCCCACTTGATAACCCGGATTGGGTTTGATCTTGAATGTAACATATCCCTGACTCGCCGCCTCACTCACCGATTTTGGTTGTAAAAAGATATCGTCAAAATAAAATTTGAGTTGTGAACCGTCACGCACCAAACGACACGGGTGACTCGCTTCCAACAATTGTATACTGCCTGCATTGAGTTGACTGTCTAATAGATTATCTATGCGAACATTTTCCGCATAAAAGTTCCCCTCATTTTGGAAATGAATCGTGTATTCTAAGGTATCATTAGGTCCAAAAGTGCTATACAGAATTTGAGGTCCGTGACGTTCTATCACAAAATTCGGGTCATACGCCCCAACAATGATCTGACTCAAAGAAGTGGTATTATTGGCCGTAATAACATCCATTGGATTTAATGTTAACGTTGCCTGATGGGTAATTAACTGACCCAAACTTACATTGGGTAATACATCCAAAGTCATCACTATTTGTATGACAATTTGTGATAATGGAGCTAATCCTGAAAAGGTGTAACTCAGTCCCTGAGGGGTAATAACAACGCCGGGATAATTCGAAGTAAGACTCACTACCCCTGCTCCCTTTTCAAAGTTCACAGCACCCGAAGCGGTATTAAAACCATTATTGATAACGGATAAATTAACCATAAATTGAAATCCTGGTCGTGGAAATAAAATCGGAACAATATTGACCGCTACATCAGAATACGGTTGGGTTTGGGTAATCGGGAATGGCAATACTGTGGGAGGTGATGCCGTTTGTTGGTTGGCAAACCCTGTTCCTGAATACGTAAAATAAGTACTATAATTAGGGTTTACAGTAGCATTTATCGAATAGGTATTCGTGCTATTGGCATCGTAGATGGCATTGGTAAAGGCTCCAAACTGCATGGTTTGTGGTGCCCCTGCGTTCTGACTAATTTGAAAGTTCAAAAAGGGGAATTCCAATTCGCCATTATTTTTGACCCCATCATTATTGGTATCCAAAAACGGTTCCATCTTAATACTTTCTCTTTGTGCACAAACTATTGTTGCTTTAAATCCTTCATAGTTGATTGAGCCGTTGGACTGAAACTGTAAAGTAATACAACCATTTTGAGAGGTCGAAAAAGTAGTTGGAGGCAATGTACTCCCTGAATATTGACCTAAAATTGGGTCTGATGTGGAGGTGCCGTCATAGATGGTGAGCACATCAACTCCTGTTTCGGTATTGAACTGACTAAAAAGGACCCCCATTAAATCATCAATACTATTAGGACAAATAGTAATTACATAATTGCTATTATCTTGATAATTCCCGGTGCTTCCACCATTATCATAAATATCGGTTCCACAAGCTCCATTGGGTTGTGTCATAGTACTAGAAGTAAAGGGCACCCAAGCAGTAAATCCAGTACCGAAATTACATATAGAACGAACATAAAAATCATAACAGGTCGACGGAATTAAATTTGAAATATGATAAGTGGTTGAAGCAGTTAAGATACCTCCAGTAGTAACCAAAGGAGCAGGTGAACCGCAAGGGGCTACATAAACTTCCCAAGCTTGTGAATTTCCATTCTCAGACCAATTTAACGTAAGTGTGGTTGGTGTTACATTCAAGATGTTTAGATTCGAAGGGGGTAAACATGCATTACTGGAGATGCGAATATCATCTAAAAAAACAGCATCGCCAGCAATTGCGGCTGTTGGCTGGGTTGTTTTCCATTCAAAAGCAATACTTACGGATGATCCACTGAAAGCAGTCAAATCGACTGTTTTTTCTTCATAGATAAAACCAGAGGGCAAATTTACTTCTGAAAAAGTGGTTAAAGTGGTTGTATAACTGGAAGGCAATCCTACGTTGGCACTTGTAGGACCTACGCAAATTTTTACTCTCAATTCTGACCCTTGATCTCCGGCTTGTTGTGTGCGCACAAAAAATTTAATGGCACCACCATTGGGAACTGTAAAAATAGGCGTCGTCAAATAATCTTGTGAAGTGTTTCCTGCACCGATATTCTCTGTTGTACAGTAAGCTGCTTTCAGCCCGGAATTTGCAAGTCCAGCTTGAGTGGTTTGTGTAATCAATCCCCAACTCGAGGTCGTCCCAACGCCGTTATCCAATATCCCCCACTGATTTCCATTGGTTCCCGTAGGCAACGACCATGATGTAGGATTGGTTGTCACCAAAGGATTGGTTGCCGATTCAAAGGTTTCCGTCATGGGATTCGGAAATTGTCCGCTCACAATAAACGAGAACATAAGGCAAATATTAAAGTAGCTTTTTTTCATGGTCGTTTGATTTTTGTTAAAAATAACCATTTAATCAGAAGTAAAATCTTGTAAATGAGTATTTGTATGAAATGAATTAGTAGTTAAATTTCGCTACAACTCTGAGAGAATGCTAATTGTAGTTGGAAATATTTACGTTTGTCAATATTGTGGGAGAAGTTGGATAAAATGTTAGCGAACTACAACCGTCAACCCTTTTCATGCTCCATTGCATAAAAAAAACCTGCTGTAGTAGCAGGTTTCTTTTTTATAACGGGATGTTTCCGTGTTTTCTGTTAGGTACGGGAACTTCTTTGTTCTCCAACATGGCAAAGGCTTTGATCAGCTTTCTTCGCGTGTCACGCGGTAAGATTACCTCATCCACAAAACCGCGCTGTGCTGCCGTGTACGGATTCGCAAACAATTCCGCGTATTCGGCCTCTTTTTCTAAAAGTTTGGCAGCAGGATCAGCGGCTTCGCTAATTTCTTTTTTGAAGATAATTTCTGATGCACCTTTAGCTCCCATAACTGCAATTTCTGCACTTGGCCACGCAAAATTCATATCGGCACCAATGTGTTTTGAGTTCATTACGTCATAGGCTCCACCGTAAGCTTTACGGGTAATCACCGTCACTTTCGGAACGGTTGCTTCACTCAATGCGTACAATAATTTAGCCCCATGAACGATAATTCCGTTCCATTCTTGATCGGTACCGGGTAAGAATCCGGGAACGTCTTCCAACACCAACAAAGGAATATTGAAACAATCGCAAAAACGGGTGAAACGTGCGGCTTTGATCGAACTCTTCACATCCAAACAACCGGCCAAATACATGGGGTTGTTTGCCACAATACCAATACTGCGACCTGCCAATCGGGCAAATCCCACCACAATATTCTCGGCATAATCTTTATGAATTTCAAAAAACGAATCCTCATCGATAATTCCGTTGATCACATCGTGTATGTCGTAGGGTTTGTTGGCATTATCGGGCACAATGGTATCCAATTGTTCGCGCAACTCCTCGCCTAAGGTATACGGCAATTTTGGCGTTTTTTCTTTATGGTTTTGCGGCATATAACTCAACATGCGCTTGATATCTTCCAAACATTCAATTCCGTTGGGAGACGTTAAATGCGCAACACCCGATTTGGTAGAATGGGTACTTGCTCCCCCCAATTCTTCCGAAGAAACTTCTTCATTGGTTACGGTTTTTACCACATTCGGACCTGTAACAAACATATAACTGTTGTTTTCCACCATAATGGTAAAATCGGTAATCGCTGGAGAATATACGGCTCCACCGGCACAAGGTCCCATAATCGCTGAGATTTGTGGAATCACGCCACTTGCTTGCACATTACGGTGAAAAATATCGGCATAACCACCCAAAGAGCGAACACCTTCTTGGATACGCGCCCCACCCGAATCGTTCAAACCGATCATCGGTGCACCGTTACGCATGGCCAAATCCATGACTTTACAAATTTTCTCTGCATGGGTTTCTGAAAGTGATCCCCCGAAAACGGTAAAATCTTGGGCAAACACATACACCAATCGGCCGTTGATGGTTCCATAACCGGTAACCACACCATCACCGTAATAGACTTCTTTGTCCATACCGAACTCTGTGGTACGGTGGGTCACCAACATTCCGATTTCTTCAAACGAACCTTCGTCGAGTAAATATTCTACCCGTTCCCGAGCCGTTAACCGTTTCTTTTCGTGTTGTTTCGCGATTCGATTAGCGCCTCCACCCAATTTGGCCAAGGCGATTTTCTCATTCAATACTTGTATTTTATCTTCCATGATTTCGTAACTAAGCGTTGGGTACGCGTAAGATTTTTTTATCGTTTAAATAATTTTGCAAGGCCAAATAGGCCGCAATTTCGGCTTCAGTATCCAATTGTGCTTTCAATTTTTCAGCATCGTAATATTTTTTCACAAAGCCGGTATCAAATTCGCCCGAACGGAACGCTTCGTGTTGCATCACAAATTTTCCAAACGGTAAAGTGGTAGCTACCCCTTTTACTATATAATTATCGATAGCCTCAATCATTTTTTCAATGGATTCCTCACGTGTTTTACCATACGTTACCAACTTCGACAACATCGGGTCGTAATAAATTGGCACATCCATTCCTTCGGCAATACCGTTATCCACGCGAATTCCTTCGCCCTCGGGTAAGCGATAGACTTCGAGATTCCCCACATTGGGTAAGAAATCATTCATCGGATCTTCGGCATAGACACGCAACTCCATGGCGTGACCGTGAATTTGCAAATCGTCTTGTTTCATAGGTAGCGCTTCTCCGCGTGCGACACGAATTTGCAATTCGACCAAATCCAATCCCGAAATCAATTCGGTCACCGGATGTTCCACTTGCAAACGGGTATTCATTTCTAGGAAATAGAAATTCAAATGTTCGTCCATCAAAAACTCTACGGTTCCAGCCCCTAAATAATCACAGGCTTTGGCCACTTTCACCGCCGCTTCTCCCATTTCTTTACGTTTTTCAGGAGTAAGAATTGCAGAAGGTGCTTCTTCCACTACTTTTTGGTGGCGGCGTTGCACCGAACATTCTCGTTCGAATACATAAACCACATTCCCATGACTATCGGCCATCACTTGGATTTCGATATGGCGGGGTTTGGATACATATTTTTCAATGAAAACCGAACCATCACCAAAAGCCGAAGTCGCCTCACTGATCGCGCGTTCCATTTGTGCTTCAAAATCTTCTTCGCGTTCTACCACACGCATCCCTTTTCCTCCACCTCCGGCAGAGGCTTTGATTAATATCGGAAAGCCCACTTTTTTGGCAGTTTTTTTCGCTTCTTCTACATCGACGATGGCATGGTCAACACCGGGCACCATCGGAATATCATAATGCATCACGGCTTCTTTGGCGGCCAACTTACTTCCCATCATTTCGATGGCTTTCGGTTTGGGTCCGATGAAAATAATTCCATTTTCCTCACAAAGTGCCGAAAACGATGCATTTTCACTCAAGAAACCATAACCTGGGTGGATGGCATCGACACCGAGTGATTTGGCGACTTCCAATATAGTGTCTCCTTTTAAATAGGATTGGGCTGAAGGTGCGGGTCCGATACAAACCGCTTCGTCGGCAAATTTTACATGCAGGGCATTACGGTCGGCTTCTGAGAAAACCGCTACCGTTTTAATTCCCATTTTTTTCGCCGTTTTCATCACACGGATGGCAATTTCTCCGCGGTTGGCGACTAATATTTTGGTGATTTTCTTCATTATTCAAATTCGATTAAAAGTTGGCCCTTATCCACCGCTTGTCCTTTGACCACGGTAATCGACTTGATTTTACCGTCGCGAGGGGATACGAAACTGTTTTCCATTTTCATGGCTTCGAGAATCAAAAGGGGATCATTTTCAACTACCTCTTGCCCTACTTCTACGTTGATTTCCAAAATCAAACCGGGCATGGGTGCTTTGATGGCATTGACCACTTTGTGACGTCCACGCTGGATTCCCATACTGGTAATGAGTTGGTCCAATTCATCAGCAATAGCAACTTCGTAAGTATTGTTATTAACTTGTACCGTGTATTTTTTGGCGATAAAATCAGCGGCTACAATTTCAGCTTTGTACGGCAGGTTATCCTTCAAGACATGAAAGGAATGAGCCCCAGTTGCCACAGCATCGAGGTGGTGAACCTCACTTTCATTTACTTCGAAAGTAGCTCCGGAGTTGACCGAAAGTTTATACGTTTTTTGCATACAATTCGTTTTTTAGGAATGTAAATTTAGGGAAACGAAATCGATTGAGCCATGACAAAAATCAATTAATTTGGCAATTTACTATAGTTATAAAAAAATTTAATAGTTGATAGGGAAAATCGCCTTTTACTTGTTTTAGAACTGAATTGAATACCATGAGAACAAAAATCCTAGTTGTAGTAGTTTGTTGTATCGGACTTACAACTTTCGCGCAAGATGAAAAAGAGTTAATGCAGGCACGGTATGTGAAGGTATACCACGAAGGCCGCTATCGCGATGCGATTAAAGTTTTGGACAGCTTTTTGGTGAAACACCCTGATGATGCGATGACTTGGTTGGATCGCGCGGTTACCGAAGAAATGTATTATGACTACCGAGGTGCCATCAACGATTACAAAAAAGTGGTTCAATTGGAACCCGATGCACCCGATGGGTATTTCTTGAGTGCTTTATTGGAAGACAAATTAGGTTGGTACCCACAAGCTTTGCGCAATTACACCCAAACCGTTCGTTGCGAACCTTCCAATGCCGATGCGTATTGTTTTCGGGGAGTGATTTATAAACGCATGGGAAAATTGAAAGAAGCCGAAGCGGATTTCAATCGTGCGATAAAAGAACGGTCCAATCATGATGAAGCCTATGCTGAAAAAGGATTATTGGCATTGGAAAGCAAAAACTATAAAAAAGCGGAGCAGTTTTTAAAACTTTCGGAGACGTATTTTGAGGGCAATGCCAAAACGCAATTGTATTTGGGATGGTATTATGCTCATACTGGTCAACCCGAAAAAGCGTTGGCTTATTTTGAAAAATGCTTATCACTCAATCCCTATCAAGACGGTTTTTGTTATTGGGGTTCGTTTAAAAAAACGGTCCCTCACTCCCTATTACAATTGTTACATCAAAAAATGGAACAACAGCCAATGAATCCGAATTTGGGACTAATCGCTGTTTATCTCAAAGACTATGCTGCCGCCAAAAAACACCTGGAATCCTATTTCCAAAAGGAAACGGGAACTTGGCCACAAATCGATGCATTGGCGCAAGCAAATTATCATTTGAACTTTAAAAAAGAAGCCGAAGCGATGTATCAAAACTACATGAAACAACATCCTGAAGCGGTAGATGTGCATTTCAATTATGCCCAATTGTTTAAAAAGGATTATCCTGAAAAAGCGAAGTTAGGCTTACAAAAAGCTTTGCTTGTTCAACCCGACAACACGATTTATCAAGAAGCTTTAAAAAAATTACAGACCCCAAAAAAGAAAAAATGAAAGGAAAAAATATTCCCTTAGCCCTACTACTATTTCTATCTCAATGGGGATGGAGTCAGCAAAACGAACCCGTATACTTTGAAGGATTTGCTCAAGGGACAACCTACCACATTACCTATTTCGATGCCCAAGATCGTTTTTTACAGCGGCAGGTTGATTCGATACTAAGCGATTTTGATTTATCGGTTTCCACGTATAATCCGAAGTCGGTTATATCTAAAATAAACCGCAATGAAGCGACTGCTGTGGATGCGTATTTCAAAGTTTGTTTTGCCAAAGGTAAATCGATTTGGAAAGCAACGAAAGGCGCATTTGACCCTACGGTCTATTCCTTAGTGAACGGCTGGGGTTTCGGGCCGGGTAAGAAACAAAAATTGGATCAACAGAAGATTGACAGTATTTTGGTTTTTACGGGTTTTGAAAAAATCAAATTGAAAGGGGATCAAGTGATTAAAAAAGATCCGCGGGTGAAATTGGACTTTAATGCTTTTGCGCAAGGCTATTCCGTAGATGTTATTGCCCGCTATTTGGAACAAATGGGGATTACTTCCTATTTGGTGGAAATTGGGGGTGAAGTCTACGCACAGGGCAGAAAACCCGACGGTTCATTTTGGACGGTGGGTATAGAACAACCTATCGATAATAAAACGGAAGCCAATCCGAACAAAGCGATTGTACGATTGGAGAACTTAGCGATTGCTACTTCGGGAAACTACCGAAAATTTACGGTTGAAAATGGGGTAAAATTGGCCCATCATATTGACCCTAAAACGGGGTATCCCACGAAGAACAATTTATTGAGTGCTTCGGTATTTTCCAAAGAATGCATTACCTCTGACGCTACTGCTACAGGGTTATTAGTAATGGGATTGGATAAGGCAAAAGACTATTTAGCAAAGCACCGTGAAATTGAGGCCTATTTAATTTACTCCGATGAGCAAGGACGGTTTCGAGTATTTGAAACACCGGGATTAAATGCAATTCTTACTGAAGTACAACCATAAAAAAAGCATCCTAATCGACTTAGGATGCTTTTTTTTTCTAAAGAACTAACTAACTCTGAGAACTATTTTTTCAAATATAATTTGTGGGTTGCGGTACCATTATCGTTGGAAACATTTACGATATACATTCCTTCACTCATTTCGGAAAGATTGATAGGTAAAATATTGTTTTCCAAAACACCCGTAATTTCTTTACTATAAACAACTTCTCCCAATACATTCAAAACTTGTACTTTCTTAATGGGTTGGTCATTGGCCACTTCTACATTAAAAATTCCTGTTGATGGATTCGGATATACAACGGTTTCAGGTACAGCTACGAAAGTTTCATTCGCTAAAGTCGGTTGCCACACCAATGTCATTCCCGTCATACTCGTATCAGCAGTGGGCGTTTGCGAATCAACTGCTGTTCCTTTTGTAAATGGAAAATAACGGGTTTGCGTGTTGGCCGTTCCATGTCCCCATGTTTCTTGAACACATACACGGTAGGATCCATCGGCAACGACTGTACCAGCAGTATTGGTTCCATTCCAGGTTACCGTTTGAGAGGTAAAGGTTGTTGTTGTCGCACCAGTGGTTGCATCGGTTACATTTTGAGCTGATTTAGTTACCCATGTTGGTAAATGGTCATTCGTACCCGATCCCCATCGTCTTAATTTGGTTTTCACGAAAGTTGACGTTCCTGCTGTTGTTCCACAAGGCGTACAACTTTCGATCCATACAGCGATTACATAACGACCGTCGGTGGTGTAGTTACCAGTGGTATGTTTTGGGCAAGTAAATGTAAACGTTAAATTACCTGCAGTTTGCGCATTGGCTACAAAACCTACAACTGCCAATAAGGTTATGATTAGTTTTTTCATTGTTTAAGAAATTAAGGTTTGGGTTCTAAATCTAAATTAACAGAAAGTTTCGCAGTTTCTGCTAAAGTCTTTTTTGCCAGAGCTGGCACATCGATGTTATAATCTTTCAATTTCACTGTAAAATTACCGGCGATACTTACTTTGCCTGAGGCTACCGTCACCGTCATTTTTGTCTTCACTTTTTGAGTCACACCGTGAATGGTTAAGTCACCTTCTACATCATAGCTCCCTGACTTGCCTTCAAATCCCACAACTTTTCCTTTAAAAGTAGTTTTGGGTAATTTATCACTTTCCATGTAGTTTTCATTGAAATGCTCTTCCATGAGTGGTGACTTAAATTTGAACGACTTCACCATCGCTTGAACGGCAATATCTCCCGTTGCTTTATCAAAAATACACGATACGGTATTGCTGGTTGCTTTCACTTCATCTACCGAACTACCTACAGTAGCGTCAAACTTTATTTCACCAGAACGCGTCATCATCTTCTGTGAAAAACCAACCATTGAGGTCAGTAACAAAACTACAATTCCAATCTTTTTCATTTTAATAGGGTATTAATTTTCAGGGCAACCATGGTCTTTCCATAGTCCAATCATTGTCACCGTATTGGTTGGTAAAGCTCCGTCGGGTGGCATAATATCATTACAAGCACCTTGAACGCGACAAACTAATTCGCCCAATTCAGCCGCTTCTTTTACAGCTGTGTAGCTATCTAAATCGGGAAACTGATCCCCATTAGAATGACAACTTGTACAAGCCGCACTCATTACAGGTTGAATGTCACGAGTATAAGTTGGATCCGTAACTAAGTCGGATAAATCTTGTGTGGTATCTGAACTACAGGCCCAAAAACCGACAACAGATGCTAAAATTAAAAATGTGATGTGTAAATTTTTCATAGTAATTGGGGTATTAGAATACGCGATATAGGTTAAATCCGAAATAAATTCCTTTTTTAGTTTCACCAGCATGAGTGTAATAGTTTACATCATCCATATTTTGAGTGTTCGAGAAAACCAATTGAAAAATATGGCCTCCCGTATCAATATCCATCCCTACTGTGAAAGGGTTTCGGTAAGGCGAATTAAATTCATCCGGTAACGAAACTCGGGCAGAATAATCGGCTGTCAAACTGATACGTTTTGATAATTTTAAACGAGCTCCAGCTCCTACTAAATACACATTTTCTTGATCTCTTAAACCATCATACATATTTCTGTGTACAAATGTGGGCGCCAACTGGGCAGAAAAACGTTCGTTAAATTTTCTAGAAATCAATAACTGTGATGCGAAAGCCATACGGTGATTGAATTTAGCTTTGGGAAAAAATTGCGTAATTTTATAACTATCAATATTTGCCGTATTGTAGCCTACAATTGTGAATGGAAATCCGTCAACTTGTTGCGAAGCAAAACGATATTTCACACCCATTTCATAGGTTTTTTCATTATTTGAATTTCTAGAAGCCTGAATCGATAACCAATCGGTAATACCATAGATACCCCCAATTTCTGTTTGGGCACCATCCAATCCGAAGAAGTTGTTAATCCCGTTGTTCAAATCTCCAAAACGGTGTGAGACTACAAAATACCATTCTTTCTTGGCAGGCAGTTTAGTGGATTGCATTTGGGCAATTTGAACACCTTTAAAAGCAGCAGAAACCACTTCTTTTTTGGCATTGTCTCCATCCAATTCTTTCATTAAATCGTCTTGTGCATGTCCCATTTGGAAGGCAAACAAAACAGATAAGCTTACAATTACTTTACTAATTTTCATATTGATCTTGTGATATTACTTACTCAAACTACTTTGGTCTACTTTTAATTCTCCGAACATATCGTCAAATCCCATAACGCGACCTTTAATTTTTAATTCAGTTCCTACTTTTACTTCTGCTGGAACTTTTGTAAAATTACAGGTAACTACTTCATCAATGATCACATTCTGACCATCAATGGAAGATACTTTTCCTGTAAATTCCACAGCTTTCTCTAAGTACTTCTTATTGGCAGCATCGGCATTGGTTTGGAATTCTTTAACAATATCTTTGGCTTTCAAAACAAAAGCTGCTTCTTCATTTTGAACATCGCGTTTGCCCATATTGTAGGCGTAATAACGACCTCCAAAATACCCTGCTACGACCAGAAAGGCCAAGATTGTAAGGATTTTTAAAACTTTAGTTGTATTCATCGACGAGGTTATTTAACTGTTAAACAATTTATAAAACGATTCCCCTACCCCATTCAACCTTAAAATTTTCTTAAATTGGAATTTAAATAACAAGTAGCTGATTTTTAAGTACTTGTATTGATTTGGAATTCCAAAACAATTCAAAATTTTCAAAGGTTGATTCGTAGGACTTTTGTAGAACAATAAACGTTTTTTGTGGGGCATTTGGTTTTAATTCTTCCAAAGTTTTTATCAACCATTTTCCCTCTTCTTCAGGCAAATGAATGGTCAGCGTATCCATTTTTTGAAAAAAAGTAAGTTGAACCATAGGCCAAGTTTTCCCTTTTTTGGATTTGGTATAATAGTCAACATGGGGTGAATTACCTAACCAAACTACTTTGGCATTGGGTTTTGGGATCAGTTCAATTTCACTTTCCAAGCATTTTTCTATATAATTTGCGGGTATTTTGGTTCGAGGTATCTTGAAATCAAACCATTCCTGCAGATCAAAGTCAAACCCTATACCGTGCATATAATTCAATAAGGATTTGCGCAATCCAAAACTAAACCGGCCATGATCTATCCCAGTTTGATCAACATACTGAATATCATTGTGAGCGAATTCAATTTTTGGAATTTCGGGAACTACGCCATAATCCTCGGGATGTAAACCCACCGGACTGTGGGCGGTCATGGCAAATTGGTGCCAAAAACCGGATTGCAAAATACCGAGTTCGAATAGCTGCCGCACCATTTCCAGACTATCTACAGTTTCTTGAACCGTTTGTGTAGGATACCCATACATTAAATAGGCGTGAACCATAATGCCACTTTCTGTGAAATTTCGGGTCACGCGAGCAACTTGTGCTACCGTCACCCCTTTTTGAATTAAGTCCAACAAACGATCTGAGGCAACTTCCAATCCCCCCGAAACCGCAATACACCCCGAAGCTTTAAGTAACAGACATAAGTCGTACGTGAAACTTTTCTCAAACCGAATATTGGTCCACCAAGTCACCACTAAATTTCTTCGGATAATTTCCAAAGCCACTTCCCGCATCAAGGCTGGTGGTGCCGCTTCGTCTACAAAATGAAAACCGCTTTCACCCGTTTGGGTAATTAACGTTTCCATTCGGTCGACAATTATTTTGGCGTGTACCGGTTCATACACCTTGATGTAGTCAAGCGAAATATCACAAAAAGTGCATTTTCCCCAGTAACAGCCGTGGGCCATAGTCAATTTGTTCCAACGTCCATCGCTCCATAAACTATGCATGGGGTTAGCCATTTCAATGACCGAAATATAGTCTTGCAGTAAAAAATCAGAGTAATCGGGTGTTCCGACTTGATTTTGTTTGTAATCGGATTGTGTTGCATCGTTTTTATAAACCACTTGACCGTCCTCCTTCATGTAAGTTCGTTTCCAAACCTGTTGCTCTTTGGGCACATTAAAATTGGTATGCAACAATTCTACTGGCAATTCCCCATCATCAAGCGTAATAAAATCAAAATAATCAAACACTCTGGGTTCTTTGAGTTCCCGTAATTCGGTATTGGAAAACCCACCGCCCATGGCTGTTTTTACGTTGGGATAATTGGATTTAATCCATTGTGCACAACGAAAAGCACTGTATAAATTTCCAGGAAAGGGAACTGAAAAACAGACCAACTTGGGTTGTATTTCCTGCAGCTTTGTTTCCAAGAGGGTTAAAGTGAATTCATCAATAAACGTTGGGGACTGTTGCAAGCTCGCATGCAGTTCGTCAAAACTGTTGGCACTCCGACCCAATCGCTCTGCATACCGTGAAAATCCAAAATTTTCATCTACACATTCAACGATATAATCGGAAATATCCTCCAAATATAATGTAGCCAAATGCTTGGCTTTGTCTTGCAATCCCATAGCACCGAAGGCTTCCTCTAAATGATCGAGTTGATTGAATCGAGAAGCTTCGGGCAAGAACTGACCTGCGCAAATTTGACGGGCAAGATTGGGTTGTTTGCCTTGTAAAAAAGCGATTACGGAGTCTATGGTTTGAATATAGTCATATTGCAATTGTTGGATACGGAATGCATTTTCAGAAAGTGATTCAGGAACTGCAACTTTGAATAGTTGTTGTAACCCTTTTTTTGAAAACAAAGCCAAGATCACTTCGAGTCCTAAATCCATTTGATAGCTCGCAATATTTCGCGTATTCAAAAACCCTTTTAAATAGGCCGTGGCGGGATAGGGAGTGTTTAATTGAGTAAATGGAGGCGTGATAAGCAGTATATCTTTCAAAGCTTGCTTTTTAACGATTATTTTTTTCAAAAATAAGGCTTATTTTATAGATTTGCACGTAAATCTAAGCCATGAAAAAGATAATTACGCTTACAATCCTTATTGTATCTCATTTTGTATTTGCTCAGCAAACTTCTGATCAAATCGAAAACAAGAACATTCATCCCGAAAAACTAGCTTTTTTAAAGCGAAAATCCCAACAAGAAAAATCGGTTCAAACTACTCTTGTGGTGAGTCCGAATGCCTTACCTGCTGTACAATTATGTTCCAATGGAAACTTTGAAGAGTTTGAAACAGTTGGAGGAACATCGGTTTTACGCAATTTTGAATACACGGAATCTGACCTTATCAATCCTATTCAATGTTTGAATGTTGATAGTCCGGCCAATTTGCGTATTGCCGACTACAATCCGAACACTTTTTCGGTGATGGCTACAAGTGTACCTTCCAATTATATTGACCCTTACATTGGCGATATTCAAGCTTTTGATCAATTTGCAGTCAAATTAAATTACCGTGAGAGCAGCACTACGGCGACCTTAATGGAAGCCCATCGTTTTAAAACCGACAACGAAGATTTTTTTAAATTCAATTATAAAGCAGTATTGCAAAGTGTGGATGGTGATGCCCATGTCAACGAACAGCCCTATTTCAAAGTTAGAATTGTTTTGAATTCAGGACAAGTGGTCAGTGAAATGTGCTTAATTGGCGATCCAAACAATTGTATTTTTACGATTGCCCCCTACATGGAATCGGGCAGTATGATTTTATATACACCCAATTGGCAGGCCGGACTCTTAGACATCTCTTCTATTCCGAATAACACGCCATTTACCGTACAATTTATTGCTACAAGATGTGGTTTAGGAGCACACTTTGGCTATGCCTATATTGATGACATTTGTCTTTTGCACTCCAACGAATCTTTACAAGGTTTGGTCACTTTAAATCCGTTGAATGCGATTTGTCCCACCTTACCATTAAACGTTTGTGGAACGTTCTCGCTTCCTTCATCAGGTGGCATTCAAGCTACAATTGCAAGCATTCAATTAACAGTTCGCGATGAAAATAACAATACGGTGTATTCTTCTTCTTCGCCAACCACATTAGATATAACCAATCAACAATTCTGTTTTAGTTTGGCGGCTGCCAATTTACCCAACATAACCTCAGGGGCCTATAATGTAGGGGTCTCCATCAACTTTGGTGTAGCACAAACCAATTGTTCGGGGACCACTTTTAATTCGGTTACTGACAATGATGCCAATGCGGGATGGGACATTTGGTTTTTAAATTGTACGAACTGCCCATTGTCCGTTACTCCAGGAAATTTATCACTTTGTGATGGAAATGATGATGGGAAAGAGTTTTTCAATCTAACATTGGCACAAAATCAAATAACCTCCTCACCAGGAGTAACATTTGCTTTTTTCACCACCCTCGCTGATGCTACCGCCAACACGAATCCGATTGCGACACCGAACGCTTTTGAAAGTTATACGTCCACTGTATTTGTTCGTGTTACAGTAGACGCCAACTGTTATAAAATAACGACCTTAAAACTTACCGTTCGCAATCCATTTGCTTACATTTCAGGTATTCTCAATGTTTGTTACGGCAGTACAACCTTGACGGCTAGTCCGGGCGTATCCTACCTTTGGAGTACAGGTGCTACAACTTCCTCCATTGTGGTGACTGCTGTTGGAACGTATTCCGTTCAAGTAACAGATTCCAACGGTTGTATATCCAATGCAATGGTGACCATCACCAATTCTGCAACAGCACCCCTACCCGATTTGACGATTATTCAACCGGGATGTGCAACTACAACAGGAAGTATAACGGTTACATCACCAGCGAGTCTTTATAGTTTTGATGGGGGGGTGACATGGGGAACTTCAAATACAATTAGTGGTTTATTGCCGGGCTACTATGAAGTAAAAATTCAAACGGTTGCGGGTTGTACTTCTTACAATTCAGGGGTACAAATTTCGCAATTTCAAGCTCCTTTTCCCAATTTTACAGTAGATCAACCTGATTTTTGTGGCGATACGGGTACCATTACTATTACCTCTGTAGCCGATTTCTATAGTTTTGACGATGGGGTGACTTGGGTAACGAATCCAACTGCGACAGGCTTACCTTCTGGGACATACAATATCCGAACAAAAGATAGTAATGGGTGTTTTTCCAATTACTATGCGGTTGAATTGGATGGCGAATTTTTAGACCCACCTACATTTGATAAAATCGATCCCTATTGTGGGAATTTAGGAAGTATCACCATTACAACTCCAGCCACAGCCTACAGTTTTGATGGTGGACAAACATGGCAAACATCAAATACGTTAACCAATTTAGTGGCGGATAGTTATATCATAAAAATTAAAGATGCATTGGGGTGTACTTCTCCAAATGTTTATGTGTATCTCGATAATCTCGAAACCAACTATCCCGATTACATCGTCGATGAACCGGGTTGTAATAAATACGGTACTATAACCATAAAAACAACGGGCGATTTGTATAGTTTTGACGGTGGAGCGACTTGGGGAACATCCAATATACGCTATCCAGTCAATGGTGGAACGTCTTATCAAATTAAGGTTATGCGCTTACCTTCTTGTTATAGTTTGACAAGTACGGCCTATGTTTACAATATGTTTATACCCAATCCGGATGCCCATGATTATGCAACCGATTATTGTGATGATTTGAATGATGGGAGTGAAATTATAGATTTGACGCAATACCAATCCAACCTGATTACCAATGCTACCAACTATAGTTTTAGCTTTTTTGCCACACTCGCTGCTGCCCAAAATAATGGTCCTGCAATAAACAACCCAACTACTTATACAATGTCCAATGCAAACAACGTTGTATTTGTTCGTGTAACAGATGGAAACAGTTGCTATTCCATAGTATCCATCACTCTTAATTTCTTGGATTCCCCCTACATTACCATGCAAGATGATTATACGGTATGTGAAAACACCTTGACTTTTATTCATGCGGGTTACGGCTATTATTCCTATTTGTGGTCAACGGGTCAAACAGGAAATTATATTTTAGTGAATCAACCCGGGAATTACTGGGTTACGGTGGGTGAAAATCATAACGGACTCGTGTGTACCTCAACAAAGAATTTCACGGTAACCGAATCTGAAAAAGCGACCATTACATCTATTGACACCGTTGATTGGACTTTGGAAGAGAATGTGATAACGGTTATTGTCGATGGCATTGGCGATTATGAATATTCTTTAGATGGCAGTAACTATCAAGCTAGTAATGTATTCGATCATTTAGAAACGGGGTATTACACCATTCATATTCGGGATAAAAAAGGATGTGGTGTCGTGAAAGGGAATGCCCTCCTGTTGCATTATTCTAAATTTTTCACCCCAAATGGCGACGGCGACAATGACCGATGGAGTATCAATTATTCCATTTATGAAGAAGGGTTAATTATAGAAATTTATGACCGACAAGGAAAGCTTATTCGCCAAATGAAAAACGGGTATGCTTGGGATGGAACCTATAATGGTGCACTCTGTCCTTCTGACGATTATTGGTTTGTAGTGAAACGGGCTGATGGAATCATTCACAAAGGACATTTTACCCTGAAAAGATAATTTTAAGTTGTATTTTTGCTTAAAATTTCTAGCATGGACACCGACTGTATCGATTACCGCAGTTTGCACCAATTTTCTTCCTTAATTAAAGATTACCTGGATCAAAATCCGAAGGTGCAATCGTGGTATAATCGGTATCCTAATTTGGAAAATTTCAAAGCTCAATTGGATGAGAAATCAGCTAACTACCCATCTGATTTTAGATCAACTCTTGTAGTAGAATTAAAAGACCAGTACCGTGGATTTGAAATTTCTGAGAAAACAAAAGTCAATCTTGATTCCTTACATTCGTCAACGACTTTCACCGTCACAACCGGACATCAATTAAACCTGTTCACAGGTCCCGTTTACTTTATTTACAAGATTGTTTCAGTAATCAATTTATGTAAAGAATTAAAGAAAACGTATCCCGAACATGATTTTGTCCCGGTATATTGGATGGCTACGGAAGATCATGATTTTGAAGAGATTCAGTCGTTTCGTTTTCAAAATTCCAAAATCACATGGAACTCGACACAAACCGGAGCCGTTGGCCGTTTTATAATCGACGATTCGTTTGATTCTACTCGGAAAGCATTTTACACACAAATTCCTTCGGGTGAACGCGGTGATTTTTTACGCGAACTTTTCAATGCAGCGTATCAAAAAGGTCGAACATTAGCAGAGGCAACCCGGCAATTGGTTCATTCTTTGTTTGATGAACACGGTTTAGTTATCATAGATGGAGATGCCCATTCCTTGAAAAAAGCCTTTATCCCTTTTGTTTTACAAGAATTAAGGGAACAAACATCTTATAATGCTGTTCAAAAAACTATTCAAGAATTTCCTCCTTATAAGGTTCAAGTAAATCCGCGCGAAACAAATTTGTTTTATCTGGCTGAAGGAATTCGCGAACGCATCGTTGTTGAAAAAAATACCGTTTCCATTCTTAATACAGCACTGCAATATAGTCTTGCTGAATTTGAATCAATTATCCAAAACAATCCGCAGTGCATTAGCCCAAATGTGCTTCTTCGTCCATTGTATCAAGAAATTATTCTACCTAATTTAGCTTACATTGGCGGTGGAGGCGAAATTGCCTATTGGTTGGAATTGAAAACAATGTTTTCACAGTTTAAAGTACCATTCCCGCTATTGATGTTACGCAATTCTGTAGTAAATGTGAGTCAAAAACAGGAGCAGAAACGACAAAAGTTAGCCGTTTCGTATGGAGAATTATTCAAGACTCAAGAACAATTAAAAATCAGCAGCACCCAACGTTTAAGTTCGCTGAACTTCGATTTTGAATCCCAAAAACAATTTTTAAAAGACCAATTTGAATCGTTATACCAATTGGCTTCACAAACCGACAAATCCTTTGTGGGTGCAGTCAAAGCACAAGAACAAAAACAAATTAAAGGATTAGAAAACCTCCAAAAAAGAATGATTCGTGCTGAAAAAAGGGTTCATAGCGAACAATTGGAACGCATCATTGCTTTACAAAATGAATTATTTCCAAATCAAGGATTACAAGAAAGAAGTGCCAATTTTAGTACTTTTTACATGGAATTTGGCCCTGATTGGATGGAACGATTACATCAAGAACTAAATCCGTTGAAAAGTTGTTTTTCGGTATTCATTTTCGATTAATTTATTAACACTATAACGTTTTAGTGGTTGCAAATCTATTTTTTTGTTTTGTAAATCATTCATTTACATTATTTTAGTATAAAATCAACTAAACCATGACAAAAAAACTACTCACTTTCATTGCCCTAATCTCGTTTTATTTTTCAAATGCACAGACCATTTCTATTGTAGGAACGGGTGTTAACGGATGGCCACCGACCAATGGTCCAGAAATTACATTGGCTACAACAGATAACATTGTGTATACCATTTCAAATTTAGCTGTTTCAACAGGTTATGTGAAATTCAGACAAAATTTGGATTGGGCCGTAAACTGGGGCTCAACTACCTTTCCAAACGGTACAGGAACTCAAGGGGGAGCCGATATCCCAACAATATCAGGCACTTATAATGTAACATTTAATCGATTGACTGGAGCCTATTCCTTTGCGGGTACGGCTACGGGAGCAACCATTGATCTTTGGGGACCTGCAGTCGATGCACAATTGGGGTACGGCGGACCTGGTGTATCTATGACTACCAGTGATGACGTGAACTATTCGTTAGCTAATTTTATATTTACTTCTGGGAATGCCTATTTCCGTCAAAATGGAAACAACAATCTTACTTACGGAAGTACCGCTTTTCCCGCTGGAACTGCTGTAGCGTCTGGCCCTTCCATTCCAATAAATGGTGGTGAATGGTATGTAACCTTCAATCGTGTAACAGGAGTATACAATTTTGATTACCCTCAAATTGGAATCTTAGGCTCGGCTTTGAACGGTTGGACAACCGACACCGATTTGCAAACCAATGACGGGTTCAATTATAATGTACAAGTTAGTCTAACCACTGGCGCTGTAAAATTCCGCAAGAACAACGCTTGGGGTATTGATTGGGGAGGAACAAGTTTTCCAAGTGGAACAGGAACGCAAGGCGGACCCGATATTACTATTCCAACGGCAAGCACCTATTATGTAACCTTCGAACCGTTGACAGGCAATTATACCTTCACAGATTTATTGAGTACAACTTCTTTCGAAAAAGTAAAATTTTCAGCATACCCAAATCCATCTACAACCACATGGACATTTGAAGGAAATGCATCTATGGAAAAAATTGAGTTATTGGATGTAAGTGGGAAAATTTTGGATTCGGTTTTACCTATTAGTACTTCATACACTTTACAAAATAACAATTTGAGTCCGGGTATTTACTTGGCCCGAATCCACACGGCAACTGTTATACAAACCATCAAGCTGATCAAAAATTAATTCAAGAGTTAGTCCTATGAAGTCCTCAACATGAAAATGTTGAGGATTTTTTATTTTATACTAAAATGATTTCGCTAATCTGAATCAAAACACTACTTTTGCACCCGAAAAATAATATTTTACACAATGTCAGGGAATAGAACTTTTACAATGATTAAACCGGATGCGGTTGAAAAAGGACACATCGGTGGTATTTTAAATATGATTGCTGAAGGCGGTTTCAGAATCGTAGCCATGAAATTAACGCAATTAACCGTTGCTGACGCACAACAATTTTATGCGATTCACAAAGAAAGACCTTTCTTTGGAGAATTGGTAGAATTCATGACACGCGGTCCAATCGTTGCTGCAATTTTAGAAAAAGAAAATGCAGTGGAAGATTTCAGAACATTAATCGGAGCTACCAATCCAGCTGATGCAGCTGAAGGTACTATCCGTAAAAAATATGCTACTTCTATTGGAGAGAATGCCGTTCACGGTTCTGACTCTGATGAAAATGCTGCAATTGAAGGTGCTTTCCACTTTGCTGGAAGAGAGCAATTCTAAGCTAAGAAAACAATCAAAAAAAGCCGGTACACATGCACCGGCTTTTTTTTATTTATACTTTTCAAACAAAGATTGAACTACTTGACCGGTTCGAGCATACCGTTCATCACGCTCAATTTTATAGGCGGGTGCTACCCGTTCTTCACACGCTTGAAGAGAACAAGATTCACATGTGACTCCTACTGTGCGCCTTACTAAGTGTTCGGATTTCAAAAACTTGATGGTTTGTACTGCCAAAGGAGAGACCATTATCCCTAAAGCGATACTTCGATAATAACCACTACGAAATGGATCTTTTGTAGCCGTTGACAATACTAAATATTCATTTTCGGTATGGGTATAGGATGAAATTTGAGCATCAGACAATTGGGTAAGTTCAGACTCAGGCAATACTTGTAAATTGCGTATAGAAACCCATCTGCGGCAATAGTGTTCATTATGTTCGTTCCCATGGGGATCCAAGGAATTTGTAATATGCAATTCTTTGGTTAACTGTATCGCTCCTCGTTCAGGTTTATACCGAAAACGCAAAAAGAATAAGTTTTTTAAATTAAAATCATGCGGAAGTATATTCGTCAGGCGTTGATAAAAAGTCTCGGGTGAATCCGTAAAATTTGCCACCAAGGCTTCAAATGCATCCGCTTGAAAATGGGGTTGATTGAAAAAGGACTTCAGGGATTGTACTAATCGTTTTTTTGGAATCAATAAAGCCCCAGCAAAATAAGAGGCTACAAAATTATTGAACACTTGGTCAAACCGTTCAAACTGTATCCATGAAAAGGTATATAACCGATCCGTGATTTGTAAATAATTGTATGCAATTTCTTTCGCATAAATAAACATCCGTTGAGATGTATCCGACTCGGAAGAAACCAATAAGGTTTTTGAACTTGGTACAAATACAGAACGTAATTTATCCAATTCCCGATGCTGTGTCAATTCTTCATTATTGATTGTATAACCATATTCTTCGATCAATATTTCTTCCAAATCATTCACCGCTAATTTTTGATTTAGATCAATTGAATAGGCTTTTGCAAATTGTTCCACTTGTTGTTCATACACTTCAAAGTAATTATCATGAGCTTCTTGATAGGAACGAAGTGCGGCTAGAAAGAAACTTTCACGTGTGAGGTTGTAATTCTTGGCAATCTCAAACAAGGTGGTTATGAAAGCATTGACTTTCAAAGGAGCATCCGCAATAATATCAATCAAATCGCTTTCACGGATACCAAAAATATCTAGAGGAATCTCTTTTAAAATTTTGGATTGCAAAATCTCACCAATGGGAGCTAAGTTTTTATCCAATTTTAATGAAACTAAATCATCATAATTGGTATCCAATGCTTCGGCTAATAAGAGAATTTTATCCCGTTTTGGATACTTTTTCCCTTTTTCAATTTCATTAAGATAGGATTTTGACAATCCTGTTTTTTTAGCTAATCCAAATAAAGACAAATCTTTCTCATTCCTTATTTGTCGCATCTTCAACCCAAATATCAAACGAATATATTCTTCTTCTATCATTCTTACTGATTCCATTTAATTTCCAAATTTAATTTTTTTTGCGGAAAATCACAAAAATAATTTTTTTTACATTTTTGCGAACGTTCGCTTGTTTTGTGTTTTTTAATTTTATAATATTGCTGTAAATTAAAAATCAGCTACCATGGAAACTGTAACTACAACTATTTCAATTCGAAAAGATGCCGAGCACTATGCTTCCCTTTTGACACCTGAGGCACTTACTTTTCTCGAACAACTTCACCAAAAATTCAATACTTCACGCAAAGTGCTAATAGAAAAAAGAAAGCAACAGCAATTGGAATTTGATCGAGGCGCTACACCAAAATTCCCAACAGAAACAAGTGCTATTCGAACAGGAACGTGGACAGCTGCTCCAATTCCTGAAAAATTACAAGACCGAAGAGTTGAAATTACAGGACCCGTAGATGCAAAAATGATTATTAATGCGTTAAATTCTGGTGCCTCCATGTTCATGGCTGACTTTGAGGACAGTTGTTCACCTACTTGGAAAAATCTCATGGATGGACAACTCAACTTACACGCGGCTCTTCGTAAAACCTTACACTTAGAAACCCCTACCAAAACCTACGAACTCGGCCCTAAAACCGCTACATTATTGGTTCGACCCCGAGGTTTACATCTGGAAGAGAAAAATCTTTATTATGGAGATGAGCGGCTATCGGCTTCTTTGGTCGATTTTGGATTATTTGTATTTCATAATGCACAATACGCCTACCAACACGAAGAAGGGCCATTTTTCTATATCCCTAAATTGGAACATTACTTAGAAGCACGCTGGTGGAATGAAGTCTTCGTATTTGCTCAACAGTATTTAAAAATCCCAACGGGAACATTTAAAGCTACTGTTTTGATTGAAACCATAACAGCAAGCTTTCAATTGGATGAAATCATTTATGAATTAAGGGATCACATTGCTGGATTAAACTGTGGTAGATGGGATTATATTTTTTCTTATATCAAAAAATTAAAAACGCACGACCAATTTCTCGTCCCCGATCGTGATCAAGTGACCATGACAAGTCCGTTCATGCAAGCCTATGCGTTGCGAGTGATACAAGTTTGTCACAAACGCAATATCCTAGCAATAGGTGGTATGGCTGCTCAAATTCCAATTAAAAATGATACAGATGCCAATACGATTGCCATTCAAAAAGTCATAACTGATAAGGAACGGGAAGTTCGAAATGGTCATGATGGAACATGGGTCGCACATCCGGGTTTAGTCGCCCCTGTATTGAAAGTTTTCAATACCCATATGCCTACCAAAAACCACCTTCATATTAAACGGAATGAACTACAAATTACAGAGGGAATGTTGGTTGAACTGCCTCAGGGAACCATCACAGAAAATGGAGTTCGCAAAAACATCCATGTCGGTGTTTTGTATTTAGAATCTTGGTTAATGGGTACGGGGGCTGCAGCCTTATATCATTTGATGGAAGATGCGGCAACAGCAGAAATCTCTCGAGTTCAACTCTGGCATTGGCGCAATAAAGAAGTCGTATTGGAAAACAATGAAATATGCTCGACATCTTATTATCAAAAATTAATGCAAGAAGAACTCGAAAAAATCAAAATCAGTATTGGTAACTCTCGCTATGAGTCGGGGCGTTTTGCTTTGGCTTCAGCACTCTTTTTCAAAATGATTACTGCAGACGAACTTGCAGAATTCTTAACCCTAGAAGCTTACGAATTTTTAGAATAAAAAAACCGGATGCGGCAACATCCGGTACACATTTTCAATAATAAATATGAATCACTATCAAAAACTTTTCAAAAGTATGAAAACATCAGAACGAATTCAAGCATTACAACACGATTGGTCAACAAATCCAAGATGGAACGGAATAGTTCGACCCTACAGTGCTGAAAAAGTAGTAGAACTTCAAGGTTCCTATCAAATTGAATACAGTATTTCCCGCCGTGGTGCTGAGGTATTATGGCATAAATTAAACCATCAAAGTTGGGTAGCTGGTTTAGGCGCATTAACAGGCAACCAAGCAATACAAGAAGTGGAAGCCGGATTAGAAGCCATCTATTTGAGTGGCTGGCAAGTGGCTGCTGATGCCAATGTAGCTGGTGAAATGTACCCTGATCAATCACTTTACCCCGCAAACAGTGTTCCGTTGGTCGTAAAACGCATCAACAACGCACTTTTACGTGCAGATCAAATACAGTCCGTAAACAAAGTTAGTGAAAAGAAAGACTATTTAGTTCCGATAATAGCGGATGCAGAAGCAGGCTTTGGCGGTAATTTAAATGCTTTTGAACTGATGAAAAGCATGATTGAAGCAGGTGCTTCAGGAGTTCACTTTGAAGATCAATTGTCGTCGGCCAAAAAATGTGGGCACTTAGGAGGAAAGGTGTTAGTCCCAACCCAAGAAGCGATCAACAAACTCATTGCAGCTCGCCTTGCAGCGGATACAATGGGCGTCCCAACATTAATTATCGCTCGCACTGATGCGGATGCAGCCAACTTATTAACTAGCGATATTGACGAACGTGACCAAAAATTCGTCACTGGGGAGCGCACTGCGGAAGGCTTCTATTATGTCAATGCTGGAATTGCGCAAGGAATTGATCGCGGTTTATCGTATGCTCCCTATGCGGATTTAATTTGGCTGGAAACATCTACTCCCGATTTGAATCAAGCCCGCCAATTTGCTGAAGCAATTCATGCCGAATTTCCAGGAAAATTACTGGCTTATAACTGCTCCCCATCGTTTAATTGGGCGGCAAAATTATCCGTATCAGAAATGGAAACTTTCCGTGAAGATTTAGCCGCAATGGGATACAAATTCCAGTTTATCACCTTGGCAGGGTTCCATGCTTTAAATACATCAATGTTCGAATTGGCATTGGCGTATAAAAAAAGAGGTATGGCAGGGTATTCTGAGTTACAAGAACGCGAATTTGCATTACAAAAAGAAGGATTTAAAGCCGTTAAGCATCAAAATTTTGTAGGGACATCTTACTTTGATGCCGTTCAAGATACTGTCACTTTAGGTTTAGCATCAACAGTTGCTATGAAAGACTCGACTGAAGTTGCACAATTCTAAGTTTTTATAGTTTTAGTTTGTAAAGACGCTCCTTTTGCCGGGGGCGTTTTTCTTTATAAATGACCCATTTTCAATTGTTGAAAAAAAAGTTCAATTTAAATGGCTGTTCAATTAACGCAATATAAGTTCTTTGATTACTTCTTTTCCCAATTCTTCGTTTAACATCCCAATAATTTTGGATTTTCCATGACTCAATTCTTCACGCAAAACGGAAGAAGATAACGAGACATAAAGCGTAGTTCCTTTCAACTTTACTTCCCGCGTGTAGCTATTGACGCCATTCCCTAAAATTGTTCGCCAAACTTTCTCTGCATCCACACGCTCCAATCCTGCCTCTAATTTATTCGTTTGAATAAAGGCTTTTAAGACTTCAGAAATGGAGTTTTCATTGCTTTGACGTTTCATTATTTCTTTGAAAAGGGTTTAAATTTTTTATAATGGTATTCTAAATCGGCTTGATTTTTTACTACCAAAATGGAATCGGTGAGTTCGATCAATTCCTCACTCCATGAACCATAAGGCGTTTTATAGTAGATATTCCAGGTGCCATCTTGGTTTTTAAGGGTAATTGTTTCTTGCAAATTATTGGTGCGAAATGAACCATCCAATTGCGGCATTACCTTTTGTCGAAAACCTGCATTATTCTTAATTTCAATATAATCTACAGTGGGATTGACTTTATAATCTTTATCCTCACCTTCTTTCATTTCGACTTTTTGAATTTCCCAATAGCCGTTTAACTTTGTCAAATCAGCTTCTTGAACAGTGGGTTTACAAGCGACAAAAAAGCTCGTAACTACAAATAAAATAACCGTTTTTTTCATACCAAAATAAAAACTAAAGGTACCGAAAATTCAGGATTAAAACCTACTTTTGATTAAACCTTTTTTTAATTCGGTGGTCTTACCCAAAAACATAACCCTATGCAGTTTAAAACCTACCTTTTCACATGTCTTGGCCTTATTGCCTTGAGTAGTTGTTCAAAAGATGATTCAGCAAGTACACCCACCACTCCCGAAGAATCGATGTATTTCCCTCCCAGCGATGGCACGAATACTTGGGAAACAAAATCTATAGCTTCTTTAGGATGGAATCAAGCGGCTGTTCAACCTTTAGTCGATTATTTGACACTAAAAAACACCAAATCGTTCATGATTTTAGTCAACGGACGAATCGTAATGGAATACTATTTGAACGGACATACAGCTACTACTCCCTGGTATTGGGCGAGTGCGGGCAAAACATTAACAGCAATGACCTCTGGGATTGCCCAACAAGAAGGCTTAATCAACATCAACAATAAAGTATCCGATTATTTGGGTACGGGTTGGACCAGCGCTCCTTTAGCCAAAGAAAATATGATTACCTGCAAACATCTTTTGACTATGACATCGGGCTTAAACGATGCATTAGGCGATGATGTGAGTCCGGGCAATCTACAATACGTAGCCGATGCCGGAACCCGTTGGGCCTATCACAATGTCTATGTAAAAATGCAAGATGTGGTTGCCGCAGCGAGTGGTCAAACGTGGTCTAGTTATTTTAACACCAAATTACGTGATCGCATTGGAATGACGGGAGGCGCTTGGATTGAAGATGGCAGTGGTTTAAGTGTATATTGGAGTACAACCCGCAATATGGCACGTTTTGGATTATTGTCTTTAAATAAAGGAAAATGGAACGGTACGCAAATCGTTAATGAAGCGTATTATAATGAAGCTACATCAACTTCTCAAAATCTAAATCAAGCGTATGGCTATTTGTGGTGGCTCAATGGAAAATCAACCTATCGATTGCCAGGTTTACAATTGCAGTTTAATGGTACTTTAATTCCGAATGGCCCTGCAGATATGTTTTGTGCCTTGGGTAAAAATGACCAAAAAATATATGTCATTCCGAGTAAAAAAATGGTTGTGATTCGGATGGGGGAAGTTTCAGACCCGAACAATCCAACTTTTGCATTATCAGGATTTGACAATGAATTATGGGGAAAAATAAATGCGCTTTTTTAAGCGCATTTTTTATTTAAAAACTGTTTTATCAAAAAATCGAATCAAGCCTGAAATCAAAAAGAAAAAGGCAATAAGTTGAAGCCCCATCGCTAAATCTTCAAATTTAATCTCAACTAATTTTGAAAGTAAACCGATTCCAAAACTCAATACAATTAAAAGCATTGCAGAAACAGAACGGTACCAATTCCATACTTTTTTCATAGGCTATTTAAAAAAACTATCCACAAATTCGTATTTATTAAAAACTTGTAAATCCTCAATTCCTTCTCCAACTCCGATGTATTTTACCGGAATTTGGAATTGATCCGAGATACCAATTACAACACCACCTTTGGCTGTTCCATCCAATTTGGTTACCGCTAAACAACTCACTTCAGTAGCTGCAGTAAATTGTTTGGCTTGTTCGAAAGCATTCTGTCCAGTTGATCCATCCAAAACTAATAATACATCATGAGGCGCATCACCTACCACTTTCTGCATTACTTTTTTCACTTTGGATAATTCATTCATCAAACCTACTTTGTTGTGTAAACGACCCGCCGTATCGATAATCACCACATCGGCATTTTGAGCCACTGCTGATTGTAGGGTATCAAAAGCAACCGAAGCCGGATCAGAACCCATTTGTTGTTTTACAATTGGAACCCCAACACGATCCGCCCAAATTTGTAATTGATCAATGGCAGCGGCCCGAAATGTATCCGCAGCACCCAAAACAACTTTATATCCAGCCTTTTTAAATTGGAAGGCTAATTTTCCAATCGTTGTTGTTTTACCCACGCCATTCACACCAACCACCATAATCACATACGGTTTTGTGTTACTAGGAATCGTAAATTCCGTTTCTTCACCCGACTTGGTTTCTGAAAGTAAACCTGCAATTTCTTCACGTAAAATGTGATTTAATTCGTCGGTTCCCATGTATTTATCTTCAGAAACACGGGATTCAATGCGTTCAATAATTTTTAAGGTCGTATTCACCCCAACATCGGAGGTTACTAAAATTTCTTCTAAATTATCCAAAACCTCATCATCGACTTTGGATTTACCCGCGATGGCTTTGGTTAATTTGGATAAAAATGATGTTTTTGACTTCTCTAGTCCTTTATCTAAGGTTTCCTTTTTTTCAGAGGAAAATAATCGTTTGAAAAAACTCATCTGTTTCTACTAAAGTATGCTGTTTTGCTGGATACAAATATAAATAAAAAAGCTACTTTCAAGAGAAAGTAGCTTTGATATGTTTGTTGTGCACTTACAATTATTTCTTTTTCAAATACTCATCAACTTCTTCTGGAGTCATAATAGATTCCACGAAAGTATAAGCACCTGTTTTTGGAGATTTTACCATTTTAATGGCTTTTGTCAATCTCTTTGAAGCGGTTTGTAACGTTGCTACGGTTTTCTTTGCCATGATTCAAAAGGGTATTTTGAAATTTTTAAAACAATAAAAATCTCGTATTATTTAATTTCTTTGTGAACAGTCATTCTCTTCAAGATCGGATTGAATTTTTTCAATTCCATACGATCTGGAGTATTTTTCTTATTTTTCTTAGTGATATAACGTGAAGTACCTGGCATACCAGACTCTTTGTGCTCAGTACATTCTAAGATTACTTGGATTCTATTACCTTTCTTTGCCATTGTTCTTTATTTTTATAGGTTACAGATTAAATAAATCCGTTTGCTTTAGCATCTTTCAATACAGCAGCAATTCCTTTTTTATTGATTGTTTTAATCGTAGATGCAGCTACTCTCAAAGTAACCCATCTGTCTTCTTCAGCAAGGTAGAAACGTTTTTTAACCAAGTTCACAGAAAACTTTCTCTTCGTTTTGTTCATCGCGTGAGAAACATTGTTTCCTACCATCGCTCTCTTACCTGTAAGGTCACAAACTCTTGACATTATGCTTTTCTTTTATCGTTATTCAAAATCAGGGTGCAAAGAAACAAAAAAGAAACCTTATACACAAAAAAATATTATAGATTTTTTAAAATTTCTTTTTGCAGTATTTCCAAGGCTTTATTCACGGTTCGATCAATTACTTTTTCTCGGGGCTGACCAAAATTAAACCCCTCAACCACAACATTTTCCGGCGTTGCCAATGCAATGAACACCGTACCCACTTCAGCATCCGAATCGCCTTTTTCAGGTCCGGCATTGCCCGTAGTCGCCAAAACATAGTCCGATTTTAATTGACGCTGTGCTCCTTTTGCCATAGCCATTGCTACTTCTGCACTCACCACACTGTGGGTTGCAATTAGTTGCGGATCGACACCTAAAAGATCCACTTTGGCTTCTGTAGCATAACTCACAACACTTCCTTTAAAATAGGCCGAAGATCCTGCCACCGAAGTAATTGTTTGCGCTATTTTACCGCCGGTACAACTCTCAGCCGTTGCCAACGTTGTACCCTTTTGTTTCAACAACCTACCAACTACAACTTCTAAAGTTTCGTCTTCGTCATAGCCCACAATGATATCGCCTATAATCGCTGAAACCAATTCCACTTGGCGCTGAATTTCGCTTTCAAGTTGTTGCTGATCGATCCCTCGGGCTGTTAAACGCAATCGAACGCGTCCAGGGGCCGGTAAATAGGCCAACTTGATAAAATCAGGCAAGGCATTTTCCCATGCTTCAATGCGCTCAGCCACGACACTTTCCCCTTGTCCGTAAGTCATTAATGTTTTATGGAGAATGTAGGGGCGTTGATACGTTGACACAATTTTTGGCAACACTCCATGTTCCATAATGTATTTCATTTCATACGGAACACCGGGCATGGAAATAAAAACGGTATTTTCTTTTTGAATCCACATGCCGGGAGCGGTACCCACTTGATTAAAGAGCACTTCGGCTTTGGAGGGCACTAAGGCTTGATCTTTGTTAATTTGTGAAGCTGGTCGCTTGAGTACATTTTCAATCAAAGCCACCACATGGGCTTCAACTTTGGCATTGCGAACAAACGTATCTTCAAAATAATCACACAAGGTTTTTTTGGTGATATCGTCTTTTGTCGGACCTAAACCTCCCGTTAGAATCACAATATCAAATTGATTTTGCAATTCCTGGAAAGTCTGCAGTATATGTTCGCGTTGATCACTAATTGATCGCATTTCATACGTTTGCACGCCAATACGATCCAATGCCTTGGCAATGTAAGCTGAATTGGTATCTATAATTTGACCAATTAGAATCTCATCTCCAATGGTAACAATGGCAGCTTTCATAATTAAATAATAAGTGAATTATAAATCGAAATCTTTCTTAATTTCTTTTACTGCTCGATCAACTTGATCTTTAATACTTTCAAAAGTAGCTTCAATTTCTTTACGCTTTCCTTCTGCTTTGGTCCACGCTTCTACCTGAAGAATCTCTTCATGTGCCATAGACATTCCTAGCAAATCTAGCGTTGGTTTTATTTTGTGAGCGAAAGAGTAGGCTAATTTGTGATCTTTTGCTTTAATCCCTAAATCAATTTGTTGAAGATCTTGGGGAACTTCAGTCACAAACAACGTGATAATTTGCATTACAAATTCAGGATCATTGTCCGATAATGCGTAAACTTTTGCGAGGTTATAATTAATTGCCATTATTCGTAATATTCGTATTTATTGCCTTATTATTTTACTTGTATTCTAAATGTTTTTTTACCTTCTAAATAGCCTTCCAAAATATCATTGGGTTGGACTTTGGCTACGCCAGCCGGTGTTCCCGTAAATATCACATCCCCTTTTTTCAAAGTGAAATATTGTGATACATACGAAATTAATGCGTCTATGGTCCATAACATGTGAGAGGTATTTCCCTTTTGAACCACTTCCCCATTGCGTTGCAACTCAAAGTTAATGTTTTCCATAGATTGAAAATCAGATTTCGGAAAAAATTCACCGATAACCGCAGAACCGTCAAATGCTTTCGCTTTTTCCCAAGGCAAACCCTTTTTTTTGAGTTCGTCTTGCACATCACGTGCCGTAAAATCGATTCCCAATCCTATTTCGTCATAATAACTAGGAGCAAATTTTTGATCAATGTATTTCCCTACTTTATTAATTTTCACCAATACCTCAACTTCGTGATGCACATCATTGGTAAATTCAGGAATCACAAAAGGGTGTTGTTTTAACAATATCGATGAATCGGGTTTTAAAAAAACCACAGGCGCATCCGGACGCTCGTTATGCAGCTCCGCAATATGCTGGGTATAATTTCTACCGATACAAATGATTTTCATAATAACAGTTCTAAAAATAAATTCCCTAAGTCAAAATTCGCTTAAGACTTTCTTACTTTCGATTTATAATTTGGTATTTAACTTGCGTAACTTGATTCCTGTCAGTACTTTCTTCGTGTACAATGGAAATTCTGCTCCTTGAATCCAACCAAAATAGCCAGGTTCTTTGTCAAAAACTTCTTCTACTAAAGCTCCTTTGTGTTTTCCAAACGTGAAAATCTCTCTACCCTGTTCATCCAACGCAATAAAACCAGCAAAGTCAACAGCTTTTTTACGGGTGGTAAATTCCGATAACGCCTTCATATCATTGGGTAAATCCGGATAACGCTCCAGCTGCGCCTTCAAGATTTCATAAGTTGCCAAGGTATCTGCCTCGGCACTGTGAGCATTCTCCAACGTTTGATTGCAATAAAACTTGTAGGCCGCACTCAACGTTCGCTCTTCTTTTTTATGAAAAATGGTCTGCACATCAACAGAGACCCGATTCTTCATATCAAAATCAACCTCTGCACGCAATAATTCTTCAGCTAATAAGGGAATATCAAAACGATCGGAATTGAATCCCGCCAAATCGGCATCTTTAATCATAGCATGAATTTGGGGAGCGAGTTCTTTAAAAGTGGGTTCGTGGGCAACTTTCTCATTGGAAATTCCATGTACGGCTGTAGCTTGTGCTGGAATCGGAATGGTGGGGTTTACCAACCAGGTCCGACTTTCTTTGTTCCCGTTAGGGTATACTTTTACGATGGATATTTCTACTATGCGGTCTCTAGCCACATCAATTCCCGTTGTTTCTAAGTCGAAAAAACAAATCGGACGGTTTAATTTTAATTCCATTCTCTAGTATTCAAGCGGACAAATATAAGGCATTGCATGTACCGTTCATCGATACCTTTATTTTTTTAAACATTTCCTATAAAAAAAACCCTTTCCTAAAAGTGGAAAGGGTTGATTATGAAGTTGTACTAAATTTCTCTATTAAGATCCCAAGCTTCTAAGTAATCCGCAACGCGTTTTACAAAGCTACCACCCAATGCACCATCGACTACACGGTGGTCATAACTGTGGGATAAAAACATCTTTTGACGGATTCCGATAAAGTCTCCTTCTGGTGTTTCAATAACCGCCGGCACTTTACGAATCGCACCTAGTGCCAAAATTCCCACTTGCGGCTGATTAATAATAGGTGTTCCAAAAACAGAACCGAACGTACCCACATTCGTAACCGTATAGGTACCGCCTTGGGTATCGTCTGGTTTTAATTTACCGGCTTTTGCACGGTTTCCTAAATCATTTACCGCTTTGGCCATACCTACCAAGTTCAATTGATCGGCATTTTTAATTACGGGTACGATTAAGTTCCCATTCGGTAAAGCAGCGGCCATTCCCAAATTGATATTTTTCTTTTTCACGATATACTCCCCTTCTACGGAAATATTCATCATCGGAAAATCTTTCAACGCTTTGGCTACGGCTTCCATGAAAATTGGTGTAAAGGTCAATTTCTCGCCTTCACGCTTTTCAAACGCATTTTTCACTTTATCACGCCATTTCACGATATTGGTCACATCCACTTCAATAAACGACTGCACGTGTGCCGAAGTTTGCACGGATTCTACCATATATTTCGAAATCAACTTGCGCATGCGGTCCATTTCCACAATCTCATCGCCACCGTTAACCGAAACAGGAACAGCTTGTGCCGCTGGTGCTAGTGTTACTGGAGCTGCCACCGCTGGAGCTGGAGCTGCCACCGCTGCAACGGGTTGATTTCCTTTATTTTTAATATAATCTAAAATGTCCTCTTTGGTCACACGTCCTTCTTTTCCTGAACCCGTAATGGTATCCAACTCGGCTACAGAAATTCCCTCTTCTTTGGCAATGTTTTTTACCAAAGGAGAATAAAATTTATCCGAACCCGAAAAATCGGCAGGTGCAGCTACTTCTTTAGCAACTTCAATGGTAGCAGCAACAGCAGCAACCACAGGAGCCGTTTCCGCTTTAGGTGCTTCAGCAGCAGGTGCGCCACCTTCGGTTTCAATAATGGCGATCGTCTGACCTACTTTTACCACATCGTTTACTTGAAAAAGGATTTCAGTCAACGTTCCCGAAACTTCACTCGGTACCTCGCTGTCTACTTTATCCGTAGCGATTTCCAAAACCGCTTCATCCGCAGCAATGGTATCACCCACATTTTTCAACCAATTGGTAATCGTTGCTTCCGCAACACTTTCCCCCATTTTGGGTAATTTCAATTCAAACTTTGCCATATTATTAGTGTGACGTTGTGTTCTATAATTTGGATTGCAAAAATACTAATTCTTCTGAGCCTATATAAAGAATTTCGTAATTTTTCATAAAAATTCGACACCTCCTACATCGTTTGCGTGGTCACTTCCGATGATTCCATCAAAGGTTGCAAGGTAATTGCGATACTGCACGCCTTCATTTTTGTGCTTTTGCATTAAGGCCATAATGGATTGATACGTATAATAACGGGTATCAAAAATAACCCGGGTAATTCCTTTATTTTCGGGGATTCCTACTTCTAATTGGGTTTCATAGCGAACCGGAACAGTACTTTTTATTTCAAGTTTATCTTTTGTAAAAACAAGCAATGAGTCGGGAGCAACCGATCGATTTTTTTGCTGTTTTGATTTGATAAGCGAAAACAAGAACGCCCCTATTCGCATCATCAGATCAAAAAACAAGGACCGATTAAAATGCTTTTGGTAAAAAAACTGCATCGCTTCACGGAAACGCTTCATGTATTGACCATCGCGAACGGTACTCTCTCCTTTATAATGAATCACCGTAGTATCGTGAAAGTAGTAATTGGTGCGACCCGACTTCAAACTCAGATAACTCAAGTCAATGTCATCGGAGTACATAAAGCAATTTTCATCAAATCCGCCCAACTCCAAATACACTTCGCGAGGCATCACCATAAAAGCACCAACTAGAATATCGACGTGACCCGATTCATTTTCGGTAAGATGTTCGGCGTAATATTTCGTAAATACGGGAATTTTTGAAAAAGCTTTATACAACCCAAAAATCTTCGTAAAAGCCACCCAAGGTGTGGGTACGCCGCGTTTGGATTCGGGTAAAAAATGTCCCGTTCCGTCAATTAACTTGCATCCCAAAATCCCTAAATTTGCTTCCAATTCGGGATGGGATGCCAAATGTGAAAAGATTTTGGTAAAGGTATCTTCTGCCACCACGGTATCGGGATTCAAAATGCACAAGTACTTTCCTTTGGCTTCGGCCACACCTATATTATTGCCTTTCGGAAAACCGTAATTCTCTAAATTGGCGATTAACTTGACCTCTGGAAAACGTTCCCGAACCATCGCACAACTGTCATCAGACGATGCATTATCCACCACAATGATTTCTGCTTCCAATCCCGCCGTAGCTTTTTGAACACTGTATAAACATTGTTCCAAAAAGTACCGCACCTTGTAGTTTAAAATGACGACGGAGAGTTGCATGCCACAAAGATACAGATTGCCCGTAATAATTAACCGCTGAAATAAAATTGGTGATTGCCCATCAATCCGTTACTTTTGTACCGCAAAATTGCCAACTAAAATCCTCGAATTTTGAATTACTTATCGGTAGAAAATATTGCCAAATCCTACGGTGAACGCACCCTTTTTGAAAACTTATCCTTTGGGATCAACAAAGACCAAAAGATTGCTTTTGTCGCTAAAAACGGAACGGGGAAAACGTCTTTACTCAAAATGATCACCGGTGAAGATACCCCTGATGCAGGCCAAATCGTGATGCGCAAAGACATTAAAATGGCGTTTTTGTCGCAAGAACCCAATTTGCAACCCGAACTCACCATCGAGGAAAGTATTTTCGCCAGCGATAACGATACGCTAAAAATCATCGAACAATACGAAAAAGCGCTCGAAAATCCAGAAGACGAAGAAGCCTACCAAAAGGCTTTTGAAAACATGGAGCGCCATAATGCATGGGACTTCGAAACGCAATACAAGCAGATTTTGTTCAAACTCAAACTCGACGATTTGAAATTGAAAGTCAAAAATCTTTCGGGAGGACAAAAGAAACGCTTGGCACTCGCCATCATTTTGATCAACCGTCCCGATTTATTGATTTTGGACGAACCCACCAACCATTTGGATTTGGAAATGATCGAATGGTTGGAAAATTATTTTGCCAAAGAAAATATGACGCTGTTCATGGTGACGCACGACCGTTTCTTCTTGGAACGGGTATGTAATGAAATCATCGAACTCGACAACGGCAAACTCTACCAATACAAAGGGAATTACTCCTATTATTTACAGAAAAAAGAAGAACGCATCGCCAGTGAAAATGCTTCGGTTGAAAAAGCAAAAAACCTTTTTGTCAAAGAATTGGATTGGATGCGCCGTCAACCCAAAGCCCGAACAACCAAGTCCAAATCGCGTATCGACGACTTTTATGTGATTAAAGAAAAAGCACATTCCCGTCGGAAGGAACACGTGATGGAACTGGAAATCAACATGGAACGCATGGGAAGCAAAGTGGTCGAATTGCATAAAGTATCCAAAAAGTTCCAAGATAAAATCATCATGGACGGTTTCGATTACACGTTTAATCGCGGCGAACGCATCGGAATCATTGGAAAAAATGGAACCGGCAAGTCGACCTTTTTAAATATTTTAACCCAAACACTGCAACCCGATGGCGGAAAAGTGGTAATTGGTGACACCATTAAAATTGGGTACTACACCCAAAGTGGCATCAACCCCAAACCGGAACAAAAAGTCATCGATATCATTAAAGAATACGGCGAATACATTCCGCTGACCAAAGGTCGGACCATCTCTGCTGGAGGCTTACTCGAACGCTTTTTATTTGACCGTAAAAAGCAACACGATTATGTAGAGAAATTAAGTGGTGGCGAACTCAAACGCTTGTATTTATGTACTGTGTTGATTCAGAACCCTAACTTTTTGATTCTGGACGAACCCACCAACGACTTGGATATTGTGACCTTGAATGTGTTGGAAAATTTCTTATTGGATTATCCCGGCTGTCTATTGGTCGTTTCCCACGACCGCTATTTCATGGATAAAATTGTCGACCACCTTTTTGTGTTCCGAGGACAAGGTGAAATTGAAGATTTTCCGGGTAACTACTCCGATTTTCGGGCTTATGAAGACAGTGCTGCGCCTGAGAAAGAGGAGAAAACAGACGGCAACACGGCCAAAAATTGGAAAGAAAAACAAGTAAAACAAGGCTTGACCTTTAACGAACAAAAGGAATTCCAGAAAATTGAACGCGAAATCAAAGATTTAGAATACACCAAAAAACAAATCGAACAGCAATTCACCGAAGGTTCGCTCGCCCCTGACGCGATTGAATCCAAAGCCTTGGAATTGCAAAAAATCATCAAATCCTTGGAGGAGAAAGAAGAACGCTGGTTTGAACTTTCTGCGAAGATAGAGGGGTAATTTAAGTTTACAGTCGCAGTTTACAGTCGCAGTTTTCGAACTTTAAAACATTTCAGTCTTTAGCTATGCAACAAATTAGGGCTTTTATCCAATTCTTATGGCACTCCAAAAATGAACATGGAGTCCATTCGCCGTTTGTATTTGATTTGGTGACCCAATGTTTTTACGATAAAAAAAAATACCCCGCGTATGAAAAACTCGCTAGCTACCGAAACCAACTTTTAGCAAACTCCAATACCATTGAAGTAACCGACTTCGGAGCGGGTTCGCGGGTGTTCAAATCCAATACGCGAGCGATAAAAGCCATTGCGAAAAACGCAGGAATTTCGCCCAAAAGAGCACAATTGTTATTCCGACTTGTGCAGTATTTCCAACCGGTATCGGTTTTGGAAATTGGCACTTCCCTCGGACTAGCAACTGCAGCCCTACATTTGGGGCAGCCCAACGCCCAATTGATTACCCTCGAAGGCTGCCCGAATACGCAACGTATCGCTCAATCTGAATTCCAAAAGTTGTTCCCCTCTGCCCATTCCGTTGCGTGGATCACTACCGAATTTTCGACATACTTGAATGCCTTGGAGGCCACTACACAATTTGACTGTATTTACTTTGACGGCAACCATTCAAAAGCGGCCACCTTAGCGTATTTCGAACAGTTATTGCCCACAGCCACTAACGATTCCGTGTGGATTTTTGATGACATTCATTGGTCAACCGACATGGAAGAAGCCTGGGAAAGTATCAAAAACCATCCCGCGGTAACTGTAACCATCGACACCTTTCAATGGGGATTGGTTTTTTTTCGCCAAGAACAACAATTCGCCAAAGAACATTTTATCCTACGTACCTAAAATTTTAGGTTTCTTGTAACAAAATCCGGGCAACGATTACTTATCTTTCGACTTGCAATTAGGCATTTCAAAGAATACTCATACTCATGGCCGAATCATTAATTAGAATTACCAATATCAAAAGGGATTTCCAACTGGGAAGTGAAACCATTAATGTACTCAAAGGAATTGATTTAAACATCAACAAAGGAGAATATGTAGCCTTGATGGGACCTTCGGGTTCGGGAAAATCCACCCTGATGAATCTTTTGGGATGTTTGGATACGCCAACGTCTGGAACCTATATTCTTAATGGTAAAGATGTTTCCAAAATGCACGATGACGATTTAGCCGAAGTGCGCAACAAAGAAATTGGTTTCGTTTTTCAAACCTTTAATTTGTTACCGCGTACCACCGCCTTGGATAATGTGGCGTTACCAATGGTTTATGCCGGTTATTCTAAATCCGATCGTCACGAACGCGCCAAAGAAGTGTTAGCCCAAGTGGGATTGGCTGATCGTATGGACCATCAACCCAACCAACTTTCGGGCGGACAACGTCAACGGGTAGCCGTTGCTCGAGCATTGGTCAACAAGCCTTCTATCATCTTGGCCGACGAACCCACAGGAAACTTAGACAGTAAAACTTCCGTTGAGATTATGAAGTTGTTTGACGATATTCATGCCAATGGCAACACCGTAATTTTGGTTACCCACGAAGAAGATATTGCACAATATGCCCACCGTATTATCCGTTTGAGAGACGGAATCATTGAAAGCGACACCCCAAACCGATAAGTTGGGGTTTCCTTTTTTAGTTAATTACACACCAATTCTATTTTTATGAAAAACAAACTAAACCTTACCTTATTTTTCTTAGCCGTTTCGGCTGTAGTATTTGGCCAGCAATCGGGATTCCAATGGAAAGAAGCTGAATCGGGTGGCTACAAGTACAAATACGTGACCAACGACCCGATGAAAGCCCGTTTTTACACCTTAAAAAATGGCTTGACGGTTATTTTGAGTCCGACCAACAAAGACCCGCGCATTCAAGCTTATGTGGCGGTGAAAGCAGGAAGTAAAACCGACCCGGCTACCAATACCGGATTGGCGCATTATCTTGAGCACATGTTGTTCAAAGGAACCGACAAATATGGAAGTTTGGATTGGGCCAAAGAAAAAGTGGAATTGGACAAAATCGATGCCCTTTACGAGAAATACAACAAATCGACCGATGCAGCGCAACGCAAAGCCATTTACCACCAAATCGACTCCATTTCGGGAGTGGCTAGTAAATATGCCATTGCCAATGAATACGACAAAATGATGACTTCGATGGGAGCGCAAGGCACGAATGCCTTCACTTCATTTGAGCAAACGGTGTATACAGATGATGTTCCTGCGAGTGCCATCGACAAGTATTTAACGGTGCAAGCCGAGCGTTTCCGCAACCCTATTTTGCGTATTTTCCATACTGAATTAGAAGCGGTTTATGAAGAAAAAAACCGTTCGCTAGACAACGACGGACGCAAGGTGTTTGAAACCTTATTTTCCAATTTATTTTTAAAACACAATTACGGTTTACAGACCACCATTGGAACGGTTGAACATTTGAAAAACCCGTCTTTGGTAGAAATCCGAAAATATTTCAACAAATATTATGTTCCTAATAATATGGGTATCATTTTATCCGGTGACTTTGATGCGGATAAAGTAATTGCCACCATTGACAAAATGTTTGGATACATGCAAGCCAAACCGTTTGACAAATATAAATTCGAACCCGAAGCGCCCATCACCGCTCCGATTCAAAAAGAAATCGTAGGTCCCGATGCTGAAAGTTTGACTCTAGGTTACCGCCTACCCGGAAATAAAGACAAAGATGCTTTATTAGCTGATTTGGTGGGACAAATTTTAACCAACGGAAAAGCCGGTTTATTGGATTTGAATTTGGTCAAAAAACAAAAACTACTCCGCGCCAATGCCTTCACCTACAGTTTGATTGACTATGGCGTTTTGTATTTTTCAGCATCTCCAACCAACGGACAATCATTGGAAGACGTGAAAGCCTTGGTGTTGGGCGAAATCGACAATTTGAAAAAAGGAAATTTCGACAATGATTTGATTGCTTCAATCATTAATAACATCAAGAAAAATAAAATTACCGAATCCGAAAGTTATGGCGAACGTGCAAGCGTTTTGATGGATGCCTTTACGTCTGAATTGGATTGGAAAGATCAAGTGGCGTACGTGAACAATCTTTCTAAAATTAAAAAAGAAGATATTGTCGCTTTCGCGAATAAATATTTAGGCTCTAATTATGTGTGTATTTTCAAACGCAAAGGGGATGCACCCCAATCGCAAAAAATTGAAAAACCACAAATTACGCCAGTGGAAACCAATGCCGACAAACAATCGGCTTTTGTGAAAATGGTGGATGATCTACCAGCCACTGCCGCTACGCCCGTATTTTTAGATTACAACACCGCCATTCAAAAAGCAAAATTAGGAAATGCGGAAGTGCTGTATGTCCCGAACAAAGACAATTCGATTTTCCGTTTGCGTTACCGTTACAACATCGGAACATTGAACGATAACAAACAAAGTATTGCTACACAGTTTGTACAATTTTTGGGTACGGATAAAAAATCTGCGGAACAAATCACGAAAGAGTTTTACAAAATCGCATGTAGTTTCAACATCAATGCCAATGAAAATTATACCACAGTGACCATTGAAGGTTTGCAAGATAATTTTGAAGCCGCAGTGAAACTATATGAAGAGGTTATCGCTAACATTCAAGCCGATGAAACTGCTTTAAAAGCCTTAAAAGCGCGCATTAACAAATCGAGAAAAGATGCCAAAGCCAACAAAGGCGCTATCCTACAAGGATTAACGAGTTATGCCACCTACGGTCCGGTGAACAAATTCAACAATACGTTCAGCAATGCCGAATTGGAAGCCCTTACAGCGCAAGAATTGGTCGATCGTATAAAGAATTTAAACAATTACGAACAAACGGTGATTTATTACGGTCCCGCTTCTTTAGCTTCTTTAACTGAAAAATTAAAAGGAGTACACAAAGTACCGGCTCAATTTTCAAAACCTGCTCCGGCAAAAGAGTTTACGTTAACCACGCAAAATTCCAACCAAGTCTTGTTTACCGACTACGATATGGTACAAGCGGAAACACGTTGGGTGCGTAACTTAGAAGCGTTTGACCCTAATCAAAAAACAATCGTGAATGTATTCAACAATTATTTTGGCGGCGGAATGGGTTCGCTAGTTTTCCAAACCATTCGCGAGAGTAAAGCCCTAGCTTACAGCACCTACGGATACATCATGGAACCACAAAAAGCCGAGGATCACTTCCAAATCTTAGCCTATGTGGGAAGTCAGGCCGACAAATTTAACGAAGCGACCGTGGCCATGAATGAGTTATTGAACGTGATGCCTGAATTACCGGCGAATTTGGAATTGGCAAAAACACAAATCAAAAAAGACATTCAAACCGAACGCATTACCCAAGACGGTATCATTTTCAATTATTTAAATGCCAAACAATTGGGATTAACTGCTGACCCGCGTAAACAAATGTACAATCAGGTGGACAGCATCCAAATGAAAGATGTGAAAGCCTACCACCAAAGTCATTTGGCCAATAAAGCGTATACTTACGCCATTGTTGGTTCAGAAAAGCGAATCAACTTGGAGGATTTGAAAAAACTGGGTGAAGTGAAAAAAATCACCTTAGAAGAATTGTTTGGGTATTAATTCCGAACCTTCCTAATCATAAAGCTGTCCCTAAAAAGACAGCTTTTTTAGTTTTTAGTACGTCTTTTTGTTACTTTTGAAAACGATTGAAAAAAGCGAAAGCAGCTATGAAAGTATATACAAAAACAGGGGATGCTGGAACTACTTCCCTATTTGGTGGAGACCGCGTTCCCAAACACCATATTCGTATTGAAAGTTATGGTACGGTAGACGAACTCAATAGTTACATCGGACTCGTGCGCGATCAAGAAATGAATCCCTTGTACAAAGCCGTTTTGGTCGAAGTGCAAGACCGTTTGTTTACGGTAGGAGCTATTTTGGCTACACCACCCGCGAAAGAAGTGTTGAAAAACGGCGAAAAACGCTTGCAAAACTTAGGCATCACCGAAGCGGATATCGACTATTTGGAGATGGAAATGGATAAAATGGATGCTGAATTACCGCCTATGACACACTTTGTGTTACCGGGTGGACATACTACGGTGTCATATTGTCATGTAGCGCGCTGTGTATGCCGTAGAGCCGAGCGTTTAGCGGTGCATTTGAATGACATCGAACCGACAGATTCGCTTGTAATTAAGTACTTGAACCGACTTTCTGACTACCTTTTTGTGTTGGCACGGAAGTTGTCCCTCGACTTGAACGCCGAGGAAACGCCTTGGATACCGAGAAAGTAGTTTTCAACTTTTGTTTTGAATAAAAATCAAGTCGCAAGTCCCGTGAAAACCCACTTTTTTACGTTCTTAACTTTTAAATTAAAATAAATCAATTTTTACTTGACTTTTTCAGTTAAAAATTTATTTTTGCAGTAAATCTAAAAATCGAAAGAAGATGTATTGGACATTAGAATTAGCATCGTATTTAAGTGATGCACCGTGGCCTGCTACTAAAGATGAATTAATCGATTTTGCCATCAGAACCGGAGCGCCTCTTGAGGTGGTTGAAAACCTTCAATCCATCGAAGACGAAGGCGAAATTTACGAGTCTATGGAAGAAATTTGGCCAGATTACCCTACGGATGAAGATTATCTGTGGAACGAGGACGAATACTAAGAAATAAAAACATTCACAACTGAAAAAAAGTCTCATTTGGGGCTTTTTTTTTGTTTAAATTTGCACACCCCGAAAGGGGCAAAAACTAAATTATTATACCATGAGTATCATTAACAGCATACTTAAAATGTTTGTCGGAGATAAATCCGAAAAAGATATTAAAGCAATCCAACCTATTGTAGCGAAAATCAAAGCGATGGAAGGTTCGTTGACCGGACTCTCCCACGATCAATTGCGTGCGAAAACCGCTGAATTCAAAGCCAAAATCAAAGACGCCCGCGCTAAATTTGATGAAGAAATCAGCAAACTTAAAGCTGATGCCGAAGCTACACAGGATATCGATGCTCGTGAAGACTTATACAACAAAATCGATGCGTTAGAAAAAGAAGCCTACGAAGCTTCTGAAAAAACACTTAACGATATTTTACCCGAAGCTTTTGCTGTGGTGAAAGAAACGGCAAAACGTTTCAAAGAAAACACATCCATTACCGTAACCGCTACGCCAATGGACCGTGAATTTTCCGCGACCAAAGCGTATGTTACCCTAGAAGGTGACCAAGCCGTTTGGGCCAATTCCTGGAATGCGGCTGGAAAAGAAATTACTTGGGACATGATCCACTACGATGTACAGTTGATCGGGGGTATCGTATTGCACCAAGGGAAAATTTCAGAAATGCAAACCGGGGAAGGAAAAACCTTAGTAGCTACCCTTCCGTTGTACTTGAATGCCTTGACCGGAAATGGCGTACACTTGGTGACCGTGAACGACTACCTTGCCAAACGTGACAGCACGTGGAAAGCGCCTTTATTCGAATTCCACGGATTGACAGTAGATTGTATCGACAACCACTCGCCCAACACCGCTGCCCGTCGTAAAGCGTATAATGCCGACATCACTTATGGAACCAACAACGAGTTTGGTTTCGACTACCTTCGTGATAACATGGCACACTCGCCCGAAGATTTGGTACAACGCAAACACAATTATGCGATTGTCGACGAGGTGGACTCGGTATTAATCGATGACGCACGTACACCGTTGATCATCTCGGGACCGGTTCCTGATGGCGATCGTCACGAGTTCAACGAATTAAAACCAAAAATCGAAAACTTATATAACCTACAACGTCAATTGGCGAATGGTTTCTTAGCGGAAGCTAAAAAATTAATCAAAGAAGGCAATGCCAAAGACGGCGGTTTCCAATTGTTGCGTGCTTACCGTGCGCTTCCAAAAAACAAAGCGTTGATCAAATTCTTGAGTGAAGAAGGTGTAAAACAATTGTTGCAAAAAACGGAAAACCAATACATGCAAGACAACAACCGCGAAATGCACAAAGTGGATGAAGCGTTGTATTTCGTGATTGAAGAAAAAAATAACCAAGTGGAATTGACCGATAACGGTATCAAATTCCTTTCCCAAGATACCTCTGACGATTTCTTCGTATTACCGGATATCGGAACTGAAATCGCCAACATCGAAAAAATGAATTTGGACAAAGACCAAGAAGCGGAAGCCCGCGAGCGTTTGTTCCAAGATTTCGGTGTAAAAAGCGAGCGTATTCATACCTTAACCCAATTATTGAAAGCGTATACCTTGTTTGAAAAAGACGTGGAATACGTGATCATGGACAATAAAATTTTAATCGTAGACGAACAAACCGGTCGTATCATGGACGGTCGTCGCTACTCCGATGGTTTACACCAAGCGATTGAAGCGAAAGAAAACGTGACCATTGAAGCGGCTACGCAAACCTTTGCTACGATTACGTTACAGAACTACTTCCGTATGTACAACAAGTTGGCGGGGATGACCGGTACCGCAGTGACGGAAGCTGGCGAGTTCTGGGAAATCTACAAGTTAGACGTTGTTGAGATTCCGACGAACCGTGGAATTTCACGTATCGATAAAGACGATTTGATCTACCGTTCTGTACGTGAAAAATACAATGCCATCATTGAAGATGTGGTGAAAATTTCGCAAGAAGGTCGCCCTGTTTTGATCGGTACCACTTCGGTTGAAATCTCGGAATTGTTGAGTCGTATGTTGAAAATTCGCAATATTGCGCACAACGTCTTGAATGCGAAATTGCACAAAAAAGAAGCCGATATCGTTGCCGAAGCAGGTAAACCAGGGGTCGTAACCATCGCCACCAACATGGCCGGTCGTGGAACCGACATTAAGTTGACGCCTGAAGTAAAAGCTGCAGGTGGTTTGGCCATCATCGGTACAGAGCGTCACGATTCACGTCGTGTAGACCGTCAGTTACGCGGTCGTTCTGGTCGTCAAGGAGATCCAGGAAGTTCGCAGTTCTATGTATCGTTGGAAGATAACTTGATGCGTCTTTTCGGTTCGGAGCGTGTAGCCAAAATCATGGACCGTATGGGCTTGAAAGAAGGGGAAGTGATCCAACACTCGATGATGACGAAGTCGATCGAACGTGCCCAGAAAAAAGTAGAAGAAAACAACTTTGGGGTTCGTAAACGTTTGTTGGAATACGATGATGTTATGAATGCGCAACGTGAAGTGGTGTACAAACGCCGCCGTCACGCCTTACACGGAGAACGTTTGAAACTGGATATCGTGAATATGTTGTACGATACCTGTGAAGTGATTGTAGCCGACAACAAAGGGGTGAACGATTTTAAAAACTTCGAATTTGAAATTATTCGCTACTTCTCCATCACCTCGCCGATTACGCAAAGTGAATTTGAAAAATTAAACGAAATGGAAATTACAGGTCGTCTCTACAAAGCGGCGTACCAATATTATACAGAGAAATGCGAACGTTCTGCCCGTGAAGCCTTCCCGATTATCGCGAATGTGTACGAAAATCCGGGGAACCAATTTGAGCGTATCGTGGTACCGTTTACCGATGGTATCAAATCCTTGAATGTGGTAACCGACTTGAAAAAGGCCTACGAAACGCAAGGTGCACAATTGGTGGCTGATTTCGAAAAGAACATCACCTTAGCCATTGTGGACGAAGCCTGGAAAAAACACTTGCGCAAAATGGACGAATTGAAAACGTCGGTGCAGTTGGCGGTTCACGAACAAAAAGACCCGTTGTTGATTTATAAATTGGAAGCCTTCAACTTGTTCCGTACGATGTTGAATGCTGTAAATAAAGAAGTGATTTCGTTCTTGTTCAAAGGCGATTTACCCCAACAACAAGTGTCGCAAGAAATTCACGAAGCGCGCATCGAAGACCGTCCACGCGAGCAGTACACTGAATCGCGTAACGAAAATGAAGTGGCGGAAAGCAATGCTCAAGCGCAGCAAGAAGCCCAACCGCAACGCACAGAAACGGTGGTGCGCGAAATGCCAAAAATTAACCGTAACGATACCGTTACCATCAAACATATTTTAAGTGGCAAAACCGAATCGATGAAGTACAAAAAAGCCGAATCGATGATTGCTACAGGCGAATGGGTTATTGTAAACGAATAATACATTCCCACTTAAAAAATCTTCCCCGTATCCACCGATGCGGGGATTTTTTTTGCCCAAAATCCACCGCAGCTCCTCCCCGATTTGTTATATTTGTGACTCAAAATTTCCAACTATGCAACATATTATTGACCGCTTTATCAGCTACGTCACGATCGATACCGAGTCGGATGCCAACTCACCGACAACACCCAGTACCGCCAAACAATTTGACTTGGCCAACTTACTGGTGCAAGAATTACAAAACATCGGACTCACCGAAGTCACCATCGATGAAAAGGGCTATGTGATGGGCACCCTTCCTTCGAATGTGGAGCATGACGTACCAACCATCGGCTTTGTGTCGCATTACGATACTTCGCCCGATTTTACAGGAAAAGGCGTAACGCCACAAATTGTGCACAATTACGACGGCGGTGACATTGTGTTGAATGCTGAAAAAAACATTGTGCTTTCGCCTTCCTATTTTGAAGATTTGTTGTTGTACAAAGGACAAACCTTGATTACCACCAACGGACTCACCTTGTTGGGTGCCGACGACAAAGCCGGACTTACAGAGATTGTAACCGCGATGGAATACTTGGTACAACACCCCGAAATCAAACACGGGAAAATTCGCGTGGGTTTTACGCCGGATGAAGAAATTGGCCGTGGTGCCGACTTTTTTGACGTGGAGCAATTTGGCGCGCAATGGGCCTATACGATGGACGGAAGTCAGTTGGGCGAATTGGAGTACGAGAACTTCAACGCGGCGGGTGCAAAAATTACCTTCAAAGGGAAAAGCGTACACCCGGGCTATGCCAAAGGCAAGATGATCAACTCCATGTTGATTGCTAACGATTTTATCAATGCCTTACCGCAACACGAAATCCCACAAGAAACCGAAGGTTACGAAGGCTTTTTCCACGTGACGGGTTTGACCGGCAGTTTGGAAGAAACCCATTTGGAGCTGATTATCCGCGACCACGACCGGGCGAAGTTTGAAGCGCGCAAGGCCATGGTACTACAAATTGCAGCCGACATCAACGCGCGTTTTGCGGCACAGTTTGGCGAGGACATTTGCATCGCCGAGGTGAAAGACCAGTACTACAACATGCGGGAGAAAGTCGAACCGATGTATTTTATTGTGGACTTGGCCGAGCAGGCGATGCGCGAGTTGGGGATCGTACCCTTGATTAAACCCATTCGTGGCGGCACGGACGGATCGCGTTTGTCGTACATGGGACTACCCTGCCCGAACATCTTTGCGGGCGGCCATAATTTCCACGGCAAATACGAATACGTACCCGTAGAAAGCATGCAAAAAGCAGTGGACGTGATTGTGAAGATTGCGGAGTTGACGGCAACGACGAAATTTGAATAAATCAAAGAACATACTTACACGAAACGGCGTACGATAGTGCGCCGTTTTTTTGTGGAAATTATTTAAAAGTATTTACTCCGACTAGAAAGATCCACTATGTCAAAAATTGAAAAAGCGTTGGCATCATAATTGGAAAAGAAAAATACTAATCCTCAAATGAAAATTAAATTGACACGCCATGAAAAAAGCCATCCAAATTCTTTCGTTTTCGTTATTTATAAGCTTTACTTTTCCCTGTTTTCAAATGTGTTCGGATGCTTCGTTATTGAAAAGGAAGCATCAGGAAACAGGCCAGTTGGAACCCGAAACACCAACCAAAACAGAACAAACCAAACCTATTCATTTATGGAAAGAAAAGGGGAATGCTGCACAAGTTGGCTGGGTTGCGGCACGAGCCGAATGGACTTTTACGACGTATGAACTAGCCCTGAAAAGCTTTCAAATAGATACTGTAGCCGATTTAAAAGAGCGGGGCATCTATCCGTTTCTTTGCATTACGGGCGTTGTATTGTTTACCGTATTGCTTTGTTATCATGCTGTTCGGCAACGTTTTGCAAGTGTTTTCTGGATTTCGTTGATCAACATTGCCTTGCTTGTAACCGCCGTTGGGCTATGGGTTTATGACAAAACCTTGGAGGAATTGCAGCAATTGAAGTGGGGTTTTTATATGGTGTTTATTACGCTGGTGGTGTTGGCAGTTATATCGTATTTGAAAAAGAGAAAAACACTGCAATAAAGTAATTTATATGTGAACTAAATTCACTTCCCTATCCCTAAAATTAAATCAATCGAAATTATAATGTAAAAACCTGTATTTTAGCAGTAACCAGCACCAGCGATTGTAGCGGCATCCCCCGATAGCTATCGGGGATACAGCGGAAAGCGCGGCGGCTTGCCGGGGGCTAAAGAAATTATGAGTTATGAATTATGAGTTATGAGTGAACAAAAAACGTGGAATCGCAATGCCTATTGGCAACAGGAACTTGAGGGTTTAAAGGCTATTCTTGCAACGACTGAATTGGTGGAAACGACCAAATGGGGCGGGATTGTGTATACGCTCAACGGGAAGAATGTGCTGGGCTTGGGCGGGTTCAAAAATTACTTTACCATTTGGTTTTTTAACGGTGTTTTTTTGAAGGACGAATTGGGTGTGCTGGTGAATGCCAACGAAGGAGTCACGAAAGGCCTTCGGCAATGGCGGTTTACCCGTTGGGAGGATGTTAACGAAAAAAACGTGTTGCATTACGTGAATGAAGCTATCGCCAATGAACGCGCCGGACTTGCGATCAAACCCGAGAAGAAAGTACGCATCGAATGTGCTTTTCTCGATGCCGAACTCGCTAAGGATGCTGCCTTACGCACGGCTTTTGAGGGGTTTACGCTTTCGAAGCAAAATGAATTTTTGGAATACATCGCCACAGCGAAACAGGAAAAAACGCAAGTGAGTAGGATGGAAAAAATAAAACCGCTCATCTTGGAAGGACGCGGTTTGAACGATCGGTACCGGAAATAAAAAAATCCCGAGGCGATCGGGATTTTTAGTTATGCTTTTTTGTTCAAGGCAGCACTCAATTCCATCGAAATAGCGGTACGTTCCATTTTTAATTTCCCGGACATGGTTTCGATGATTACTGTGGTTTCGGCCAGCTCGACAATTTTACCGTGAATCCCACTTTTGGTAATAATGCGGTCCCCGACTTTCAAGGCACTTTCAAATTCTTTTTCTTTTTTCATGCGGTTTTGTTGTGGACGAATCATAAAGAAATAGATGACTACGAACATCAATAAAAACGGCAACATTTGTGTTAATTGACCCATAATTGAATTATTTGTTTGTTATAATAAACCGCGACCGGCTTTTTTCATTTTTCCATTAGCTTGGAATTCTTTGACCAAGTTGTCTAAGATTCCGTTGATGAAGAGGCTACTCTTCGGGGTTGAATATTCTTTGGCCAATTCCAAGTACTCGTTGATGGTTACTTTGGCTGGAATGGACGGGAACTTAATGAATTCGCAAATGGCCATTTTTAAAATAATGGTATCCAATTCAGCGATCCGTTCTAAATCCCAATTGGGGGTTTTATTTTCAAATTCTTTCCCGAATTCTTTTTCGTTTAATAAGGTCTTGCGCAATAGATCGACAGCAAAATCGGCATCTTCCGCATCTTTAAAGATTTTCGGCACGCGAAACTCTTCGCTTGTAAAATGACGCAATTGCTTTTGAATCAAAGTGTTCACCACAGGAATATCATCCACCCACGTCAGTTTGAAGTCTTCTAAATAGGCATACAACTTTTCATTGGGCGCAATGATTTCAGTGAATAAATCCATCACAAAGAACCGCTCTTCTTCAAAAGTCACCGTGGGCTTACCCATGTACTTTTGGTACAACGCGCTGTTCTTCACATCTTGCAACATATAGATGATGGTATCATCGTTATTTTGCCAGTTGTTGATGTGGTTGTATTCCAAAGCTTGTTGCAAGGACGGATTATTTTCCAAAGCGAGCAACACGGTATTATTGATAAATCGGGTATTGGGATTGCGTTCTTCTGGGGTAGCTAAGTGTTTGTTCTTGGCCAATTCGATGTAAGTTGCCTCTTTTTTACGGAGTTCGACCAACGAAGACAAAAGGATGAGATAAAGGTCGAGGATGTTGTCCAAACTGGCTTTGAGAAATTTCTCTTGTTTGGTGAGGTCATCGCTTCCACTTTGATGCATAGCGTAAATGGTTTGCATCACTTTAATTCGGATATGTCTTCTGTTTAACACGGAATAAGAACTTTTGGGTTAAAAATAACAAAGCGAAAGAAGTGCTCTTTCGCTTTGCAAAAATAAAATTATTTTTTGGGAAACGCGTTTATTTCGCGTTTTCTTTTCTACGTTGTTCGATACGGTTTTCAGCAATGGCCATCGCTGCTTTTTGCGTGGTCAAGTTGTTTTTCACTGCATAGTCGAAAATTTCTAAGGTTGTATTGTAGATATTTTCGGTACGACGCATCGCTTCTTCTTTACCGTAGTTGGCAATTTCACCATATACATTGATGATGCCACCTGCATTGATTAAGAAGTCAGGCGCATACACGATTCCACGCTCTTGCAAGATAGGTCCGTGTACATTTTCGTTAGCCAATTGGTTGTTGGCCGCACCTGCGATTACTTTCGCTTTAATACGGTAAACGGTATCATCATTGATAGTTGCTCCCAAAGCACATGGTGCATAGATATCTACATCAGCGCTGTATAAATCCTCACCTGTAAAGATAGAAGCACCGTATTTTTTACTGACTTCCTCCAAACGTTGCTCACTCAAATCCACGATTTGAACCAAAGCACCTTCGTTACACAAGTGACTTACTAAGGTTTCACCCACGTGACCGATACCTTGAACCAATACTTTTTTTCCGGCTAAATTGTCCGAACCAAATTGGTATTTGGCAGCGGCTTTCATCCCCATGTACACCCCATAAGCGGTAACAGGAGAAGGATTACCTGATCCACCACGGGCTTCTGAAATACCTGTTACGTATGGCGTTACATCGCGTACAGTATCCATATCGGCGGTAACCATTCCTACGTCTTCTGCAGTGATGTATTTTCCTGAAAGGGAATTTACGAATTCACCAAACTTGCGCATCAACTCCGGATTCTTGTCGGTTTTGGCATCCCCGATAATTACGGCTTTACCCCCACCCAAGTTCAATCCAGAAATGGCCGACTTGTAAGTCATTCCACGCGACAAACGCAAAACGTCATTCAAGGCTTCCCACTCATTATTGTATTTCCACATACGCGTACCGCCCAAAGCCGGACCCAAAACGGTATTGTGAATTCCGATTATTGCTTTTAAACCTGTATCTTTGTCGTGACAAAAAACGATTTGTTCGTGGTTGTCAAACGAAAGTTGGCCAAATACAGGGTCCATTTTCTGAAGCTCCTGTGCTGTAGTGATTTCTGCAGTCATAAAATTAATTTTGTGTTGCGACTTTATCAATAAGTCGAGACAAATTTAACGTTTTATTCAAGATATTTCATCGAATTATGGTTTAATTAGCATATTGTTAATAAAATCAGGATATGCTGAAAATTTTTAAATTACATTATAACACATTTTTTAACATTATTTCTAAAAAATAACAACGAGTCGCCTATAACTCATGAAAGAACTTCAATATTTAAATAAATATTTTATAAAATACAAATACCACTTTTTAGCGGGTATTTTCATTACTATCATTGCCCAAATCTTCTTTTCCTATACCCCAAAATTGATAAGCGCTTCTTTTAAAATCATTCAAAATTATCCTCAAAATGGTTTACAAAAGTCGGAGGTCTTGAAATTGCTTATTAAAAACATCTCCTTAGCCATTGGGACTTCATTGATTGCAGGGTTTCTCACCTTTCTAATGCGCCAAACCTTAATCGTAATGTCGCGCCATGTCGAATTTGATTTAAAAAACGAAGTCTTTCGTCATTACGAACAATTGGATCAAGGCTTTTACAAACGCAATCGTACGGGCGACTTAATGAATCGCATTACCGAAGATGTGGCTAAAGTGCGCATGTACGTTGGCCCAGCCGTAATGTACACCATCAACACCTTGATTCGATTTGGCGTGGTTATTATTTATATGTATAATGTTTCACCACGATTGACGCTGTATACGCTACTTCCATTGCCTCTGCTTTCCTATGTTATTTTTAAATTGAGTGTGGAAATCAACAAACGAAGTACCTTATTTCAACAATTTTTATCCAAAGTTTCCAGTTACAGTCAGGAAGTGTTCTCCGGCGTACGGGTCATTAAAGCCTATGCTTTAGAAAATAAAAACCAAAAAGAAATGTCGGCTCTCGCTGAGGAAAGCAAAGCCAAGAGTTTGCAATTGGCGGGAGTACAATCCTTATTTGGTCCGTTGATGATCACCCTGATTGGGATTAGTAACTTGGCGGTTATTTATTTTGGAGGAATGATGTACATCAATGGCGACCCGCATATACAGAGTATCGGTGTCATCGCAGAATTTATATTGTATGTCAATATGCTCACTTGGCCTGTAGCTTCTATTGGTTGGGTTTCCTCGTTAGTTCAAGAAGCAGCAGCATCTCAAAAACGCATCAATGAGTTTTTAAAAACCCAGCCTGAGATTCAAAACAAGGCAACAGAAATAACGCCTATTCAAGGACGGATTGAATTCAAGAATGTGAGCTACACGTATGAGGACACCCAAATTGAAGCCTTGAAAAACGTATCTTTTACCGTTGAAAAAGGACAAACATTAGCCATTCTCGGAAAAACAGGCGCTGGAAAATCGAGCATTTTAACACTACTCACTCGTTTGCACGACATCGAACAAGGAGCGATTTTAATCGATGGACAGCCGATTGATCAAGTAAACTTAGTTAGTTTACGCGACGCCATTGGTATTGTTCCGCAAGATGCCTTTTTATTCTCGGACACGATTAGTAACAACATCAAATTTGGAAAAGAAAACGCTTCCCAAGAAGAAGTGGAAAGTGCGGCTAAACTAGCGGTTGTACACGACAACATCATTCAATTCAACCAGCAATATGAAACTATTTTGGGCGAACGAGGAATTACGTTGTCGGGTGGTCAAAAGCAGCGGGTTTCCATTGCTCGTGCCATTATCAAAGACCCTAAAATATTATTATTGGACGACTGTCTATCGGCTGTCGATACAGAAACGGAAGAAAAGATTTTAGGTCATTTGAATCGAATTTCGGCAGACAAAACCACCATCATTGTAAGCCATCGGGTATCATCAGCCAAAAATGCGGATCAAATTATAATTTTGGAAGAAGGAAGGATTATTCAACAAGGTTCTCATAATCAATTAGTAAACCAAGACGGCTATTATAAGGAACTTTATGAGAAACAACTTTCTGAAAAAGAAGTACAATAATACTTGCATTATATTCATTTTTTTTTCATTTTCGTAGATAGAAAATTAGTAATTGACTGAATGAATTATGAGAGAAAATGATATGTTGGAAAAAGACGAAATCTTTTCCAAAGTTTTAAGAGCCGGTAGAAGAACTTATTTTTTTGATGTTCGTTCGACAAAAGCAGACGACTACTATATCACGATTACAGAAAGTAAAAAGTTTACCGAAGAAGACGGATCGTTTCATTTCAAAAAACACAAAATCTATTTGTACAAAGAAGATTTTGCTGCCTTCCATGAAATTTTAGAAGAAATGACCCATTTCGTTTTGTCGTCCAAAGGAGAAGAAGTAATCTCTGAACGTCACCAAAAAGACTTTAAGAAAGAATATCCTGCAGAAGAGTCAGGAAACAACGAAAGAAGTTTTACCGATATAGACTTCGACGATATTTAAAAAACAAAAAATCCGAAAGCCATTACTTTCGGATTTTTTTATGCTACTTATTATTCAGCTCCTGAGGTCAGGTAATTGTATATTTTCATGCCTTGTTCATCACTCAAACGGGCTTTCTTTTGCATTCTAGACACAATCGGTTTCCAAGCCTCAGCATTGTAATCCGTCGGTTTGTACAATTGGTGACAACGGGCACAACTGCCTTCGTATAAACTTTTTCCTTCAGCCAATTCTGGCGTTAATTCTTTTTTAGGAGCGGGCTTAGCTGCTTCTGGCGCTGATTTGCTCGAACCGCAGGCATAGACGAAACCTGCAACTACAGCCAAAGCAAGTACTTTTGTTTTCATATTTATTAGTTTTGGTAAGTAAAACTACACAAAAAAAGCAGTCCGAAGACCGCTTTTTCATTTATTTAACATCCATCAATTCGACATCAAAAACCAAGATGGCATCCGGTGGAATTACCCCTCCTGCGCCAGCAGAACCGTATCCAATATGTGGTGGAATCACAAAACGGGCTTTATCCCCTACTTGCAATAAAGCAATGCCTTCATCCCAACCTTCAATTACATAACCTTTTCCTAATGGGAATTCGATGGGTTTTTTACGTCCATACGAACTATCGAATACCTTCCCATTATCCAAAGCGCCGGTATAATGAACCGAAACAGTTCTTCCTTTTTCAGCTTGTTTGCCATTTCCTTTTTGGATAATTTGGTAACGTAAACCGCTTTCCGTTTTTTGGAAACCAGCCGCTAATTTTTCAATTGCCGCTTCTGCTTTTTGTTTGGCTTCTTCCAAACGCTTCACGCGCGAACCTTCAAACACACGAAAGGCTTCAATCGCATTCCATTTTTGGGCTTCCTCGCCTTCGCGAATGATTTCAATACTATCAATCAAATCGTTTTGTTGAATCGCATCAACCACATCCTGTCCTTCTACCACATGTCCGAATACAGTATGTTTACCGTCCAACCATGGTGTTGCAACGTGTGTGATAAAAAATTGGGAGCCATTGGTTCCAGGACCTGCATTCGCCATAGACAATACGCCCGGACCGCTGTGCACTAAATCGGGATGAAACTCATCATCAAATTTATATCCCGGTCCGCCCGAACCAATTCCTTGTGGACAACCTCCTTGTACCATAAAGTCAGGAATCACACGGTGAAATTTTAATCCATCATAATAGGGCTTGCCCATCGGACGTGCGTCATTTTCCAATTGACCTTCTGCTAAACCTACGAAGTTCCCCACCGTACCCGGTGTTAAATCGTGGGTTAATTTCACTAAAATAGCACCGCGAGAGGTGTTGAATTTAGCATATATTCCGTTTTCCATTGTGTTTTTTATTTGAATTGCGGGGCAAAGGTAAACTTATTCTTTTAACTTTGAAACACCAAACCAAAACACCATGCCTTCTATTTTTAATCCCGATGACAACCAACAAATGGTTGCGCGTATTCAACAACTCACCCCTGAATCGAAAGCCCTTTGGGGAAAAATGAGCGTGGACCAAATGTTTGTGCATTGCTCCAAAGCCATTGATGTGGCCTTTAATACAATCCTTTTAAAGGTGAATTTCATATTCAAACTGTTGGGACGACTTTTAAAAAACAAAGTCATTGTGAAAGGGGAATTATCCAAAAACAGTCCGACAGCCAAAGAATTTGTCATCACCGAACATTCCGATTTCCAAGAAGCCCAAACGGCATTGATTTCGAGAATTCAACGATTTGCAAATGAGGGTCCGACCTGCATACAGCTCCACAATCACCCTTTTTGGGGCCCACTTACTATCGACGAATGGGATATGTTGATGTGGAAACATTTGAATCACCATTTGGAACAATTTGGCGTGTAAAAAAAACATTGCTTCGTCACGTTCAGGTTGTGTACCTTTGCCCCAAAATTGAGTTATGCGCATTGATATCGTTACCGTTTTACCCGAATTACTCCGCAGTCCGTTTGAAGCGTCTATCATGAAACGTGCTATTGACAAAGGATTAGTGGAAGTCCATTTTCACAACCTTCGCGATTATACCACCAATAAATACAAAAGTGTGGACGATTATCCGTATGGAGGCGGGGCCGGAATGGTGATGATGATCGAACCCATCGATAAATGCATCACCCAATTAAAAAGTGAGCGCAACTACGACGAAATCATTTACATGACCCCCGACGGAGAAACCTTAAACCAAGGTATGGCCAATGCAATGTCGTTGTATGAGAACATCATCATTCTTTGTGGGCATTATAAAGGAGTCGATCAAAGGGTACGCGACCATTTTATCACCAAAGAAATTTCCATTGGCGATTATGTGTTGTCGGGGGGCGAATTGGGAGCCATCATTCTCTCGGATGCGCTGATTCGTTTGATTCCAGGTGTTCTGAGTGATGAAACTTCAGCATTGACCGATAGTTTTCAAGACAATTTACTCTCTCCTCCCATTTATACGCGTCCTGCCGATTATAACGGTTGGAAAGTTCCGGAGGTTTTATTAAGTGGCCATGCTGCAAAAATTGATGAATGGCGGGAGGAAAAAGCGTTCGAACACACCAAAAACCGCCGACCCGATTTACTTGATCGCTAAGCAATTAGCACTTGGATTAAAAAAATACACGAGTGCCCAAAAAATTTACAATACTCCGTTATTTAATTTAAAATAATTAATTACATTTGCACCCGCATTGGACCAACCTCTGACGAGAATCGTGAATGTTGCTCTGACTAAACCATAAAACGTTTTACAATGGCAGATTTATTAAAATTCGTTCAAGACGAATTCGTTGCAAAAAAAGATTTCCCTGAGTTCGGAGCAGGTGATACCATCACTGTGTACTACGAAATTAAAGAGGGTGAAAAAACAAGAACACAGTTCTTTAAAGGTGTAGTAATCCAACGCAAAGGTGCTGGTGTTACTGAAACTTTTACTATCCGTAAAATGTCAGGTGCTGTAGGTGTTGAGCGTATCTTCCCTTTAAACATGCCTGCTTTACAAAAAATTGAAGTAAACCAAAGAGGTAAAGTTCGTAGAGCACGTATCTTCTACTTCCGTGAGCTTACAGGTAAAAAAGCTAAAATCAAAGAAAGAAGAAGATAATCTTCATTCTGAAGCTATAAAAGGGTCCCGATTTTTACATCGGGACTTTTTTTTTGAAAAAAAATTACGCTTCAAATTATCAATTTTCTATTTTTCAAACCTTTAAATCACAAATTCGTAATTCAATCGTTTTCGCTAGCAAAATTCATGCTCCTTCGGGCGTATCTTCTTATATTTGTGGGATTTTGTTTAATTACGCAAACTAAAACTTTTAATATGGCAAAAATTAAAGTGGCTAATCCAGTTGTCGAATTGGATGGCGATGAAATGACACGAATTATCTGGAGTTTTATTAAAGAACAACTGATTTTACCTTACCTTGATCTAGACATCAAATATTATGATTTAGGCATCGAACACCGAGATGCGACCAATGACCAAGTGACAATTGATGCAGCAGAAGCCATCAAACAATACAATGTTGGTATTAAATGTGCAACCATCACTCCGGATGAAGCACGTGTGGAAGAATTCAAGTTAAAAGAAATGTGGAAATCACCCAACGGCACGATTCGTAATATCGTGGGAGGAACAGTTTTCCGCGAACCAATTATCATGAGTAACGTACCGCGTTATGTTCAAGGTTGGACCCAACCTATAGTTATTGGACGTCACGCCTTTGGGGATCAATACAAAGCTACCGATAAAGTAATCAAAGGAAAAGGGAAATTAACCATGTCGTTTACCGATGAAAACGGTGAAACAACTTCTTGGGAAGTTTTCAACTTTAAAAATGACGGTGTGGCGATGTGTATGTACAATACCGATGAATCGATCTACGGTTTTGCGCACTCTTCCTTCCAAATGGCGTTAACTAAAAAATGGCCGTTATACCTTTCTACTAAAAATACCATCTTAAAAGCATACGATGGACGTTTCAAAGATATTTTTGAAGAAGTTTACCAACAACATTACAAAGCACAATTTGAAGCATTAGGTATTGTTTACGAACACCGTCTAATTGACGACATGGTGGCTTCAGCAATGAAATGGAACGGAGGTTTCGTTTGGGCATGTAAAAACTACGACGGCGACGTTCAATCAGATACAGTAGCTCAAGGATTCGGTTCGTTAGGATTGATGACTTCGGTTTTGGTTACTCCTGACGGAAAAACTGTAGAAGCAGAAGCGGCTCACGGTACAGTTACACGTCACTATAGACAACACCAACAAGGCAGAAAAACTTCAACCAACCCTATCGCATCGATTTTTGCATGGACACGTGGTTTGGAGCACCGTGGTAAGTTAGACAACAACCAAGAATTAATCAACTTCTGTCATGCTTTGGAAGCCGTATGTATCGAAACGGTAGAAAGTGGTAAAATGACAAAAGACTTGGCGATGTTGGTAAAACCTGAAGGACTTACCGATGCCGATTACTTAACAACTGAAGATTTCTTACAGACCTTGAAAGTGAATTTGGATGCTAAACTAGCGTAAATTTCATTTTAATTACATAAAAAAAGGCAGTTAGTAGTTAACTGCCTTTTTTATTTTTTTGGAGTAGCATTCGACTGATCCATTTTTTCTACGTATTCAACTTGCAATCGGGCCTTGTACCCGATTCCTAAATTCCAATATTTCTGCGAAAACAAAGTTCCATTGGCATCATAGAAATTATACTGTCCGGTGTTGGGTGAGAGTTCGCCGTAATTCAACGCTTCAATTTCAATAATGTTCATCCCTGGATTCAATTCCACGGTGAATTTTTGAAAATCATCTCTAAGAATAATGGAGGGATTCACCAAAACGCCATTCAACCACACCCGAATATTATCGCCATCAATCAATCCATAATCGCGATTGGCTAATTCAATGGTTTTGGTAAACACTATCGCCTTTCCCAAATCCATGTCGCGGTTGAATAGTTCCGGACTAACCCCTTCTTCTTTCAATTGATTGTTAAAACGGTCTGTATAGAGCTCAGATGGATTTCGAGGCGCTTCGTATTGTTTATCGGGTATGTCACCAATTTTTGGAATCTGTGGCATACTTTGAAAGATAATATCATCCGAAGTCTTCGCTTTGGGAGTATTCAATTTAAAAGCTGGTACAACCGTTGGCGTGGTAGCCACGTCAGCTTTCTTTTTGGCTAATTTATCGGGAACCGCTTTAATCTGAATCTTCTTCCGACGGGATTCCAATTGGGACCATCCGGAAAAAGTGATTAGTAAAGCAATTAGCAATAAGCGGCTTTTCATGCGAGAATTTTGAGTAAAATTAGAAGTAAATCAGTTGCACCTTACGAGTTTAACCCTATGTTAACATTCGTCTTGTAACAACCTGTCACTAGATTCGTCAAATTTGCAAAAAATTTCACAAAGACCATGCCTAACTATTTACGATTCGCCTTCATTTTTTGCCTTTTCACCTATGGAATCCACGCGCAAGAAAAATTTACCTTGAGCGGAACCCTTACCGACGAGAAAAACAATGAAACTTTAATTGGTGTCAATATCCTTGTCAAAGGAACCAAATCATTTGCCGTAACCAATGAATACGGATTTTATTCGCTCACACTTCCAGCGGCAACTTATGACATCGAATTCAGTTACCTCGGCTATGAAACACAAGTACAAAAAATTGATTTAACGCAAAATCAAAAACTGAATATTCAATTAAAAGAAAAGGGCGAACTCCTAGAAGAAGTAGTAGTCACTTCCAATGACACCAAAAGCAATATTCGAAAACCCGAAATTAGTGTCAACAAGCTCACTACCGCAACCATCAAACAAATGCCTGTTGTTTTAGGAGAAGTTGATATCATCAAATCGCTTTTATTCCTCCCCGGAGTAACCAATGCAGGTGAAGGGCAATCGGGATTCAACGTGCGCGGTGGTGGCGCCGACCAAAATTTAATTCTCCTCGATGAAGCTACCATCTACAATTCCTCTCACCTTTTTGGCTTTTTCTCTGTATTTAATCCCGACGCCATTAAAGATTTGAAATTATACAAAGGCGGAATTCCGTCCCGCTTTGGTGGTCGCGCATCTTCCGTTTTGGACATCTACCAAAAAGAAGGAAACAGTAAAGGGTTTCACATGAATGGGGGGATCGGACTCATTTCTTCCCGCTTGATGGCGGAGGGGCCGATTCAAAAAGGAAAAGGGTCATTCATCGTTGCCGGTCGCGGTTCGTACGCCCATTTGTTTTTAAAATTATCCAACAACGACAATTCGGCTTACTTCTATGATTTAAACACCAAAATCAATTACAAATTCAATAAAAACAATACGGTTTTTGTTTCGGGCTATTTTGGCCGCGATGTATTTGATATCAACCAAAGTTTTACCAATACCTACGGAAATGCTACCCTTAATTTGCGATGGAACCACTTGTATTCCGATAAACTATTTTCCAATTTATCCCTAATCTACAGCGATTATTACTACGGGTTAAACTTGGATTTTGTCGGATTCAATTGGGACTCGGGAATTAAAAATTATAATCTGAAATACGATTTCCGCCATTACCTCACCGACAAAATCAAATTGTTTTATGGGGTGAATGGGATGTATTACGACTTTAATCCGGGGACTATCGAACCCTCACGCAGTGATTCAGGAATCAATTACCGCCAGTTGGAAAAGAAGTTTGCTTTCGAACCTGCCGTATATCTCAGTGCCGAACAAAAGATAGGCGACCGTTTGAATATTGAATACGGTTTCCGTTACAGTTGGTTCTACCGTTTGGGAAGCTCAACGCTAAATCTTTATGCCAACAACAATCCAGTGACCTTCGACAACGAGTTAAAAATTTATGAAAAAGCCACGCCTATTGGTACGAAATACTACGGCTCCAATAAAATCATGGCTGACTATAACAATCTCGAACCGCGTTTAGCTTTGTCCTATGAATTGACATCGAAGAGTTCGATAAAACTTGGCTACAACCGCATGGTTCAATACCTGCAATTGGTTTCCAATACCGCATCGCCCACACCCTTAGACGTTTGGACGCCCAGCGATCAATACATCAAACCTCAAATTGCCGATCAAATTGCCTTGGGGTATTTTTCCAATTTAAACGACGATAACTACTCCCTCGAAGTGGAAACCTTTTATAAAAAAGTCAAAAACCGCATGGATTATATTGATGGTGCCGACTTGATTGCGAACGAAGCGATTGAGCAAGTGATTCTCAATGGAGAAATGCGCTCGTACGGTCTTGAGGTGCTTTTCCGAAAAAACACCGGAAACTGGACCGGATGGATCGCTTACACCTTATCCAAATCCGAACAACGCACTCCCGGTAGAGCGCCAGGTGAAACCGGCATCAACAATGGTCAATGGTACCGCTCGGGCTATGACAAACGTCACAATCTAGCCCTTACTTCTACCTATAAATATTCCAAAAAATGGAGCTTTGGTGCCAACTTTGTCCTGCAAACCGGACAGCCGGTAACCTATCCCAACGGGCAATATACTTATTTAGGAATCACCGTTCCAAGCTACGGAACCCGAAATGAAAACACATTGCCATTGTACCACCACTTGGACGTTTCTGCCACGTTAACACCGAAACAAACCCGTAAAAAATGGTCGGGTGAATGGGTATTCAGTATTTATAATTTGTACGGACGTAAAAATGCTGCCAGCATCAGTTTTCGTCAAAATCAAGATAGCGGACAAAATGAAGCGGTTCGCTTATCCATTTTCGGACTTGTGCCTTCGGTAACCTATAACTTTAAATTTTAATTCCATGAAAAAATATATTTCACTTTTCGTTTTAGCTTTAATGTTCATTAGTTGTGAAGATGTGGTCAACGTCGACTTAGAAACGGCTGCCCCTAAATTGGTAATTGATGCCAATATTCTTTGGAATAAAGGCACCGTTGGGAACGAACAAACCATCAAACTCTCCACTACAACAGGTTATTACAACACCGAAACGCCAAAAGTGTCAGGCGCTACCGTTTACATCACCAATTCAACGAATACCATCTTCCCGTTTGTGGAAACAGTACCCAATTCAGGTGAATACAAATGCTCGACCTTCGTACCCGTTATCAATGAAAATTACACCTTAACTGTGCAATACAACGGCATGACCTATCGCGCCACTGCCCCGTTATTGGCAACGCCTACGATTGACAACGTGCAACAAACCACCGTTCAAGGTTTTGGTGGAGACGAAATTCAGGTAAAATTCTTTTACCAAGACAATGGTGCCGAAGACAATTTCTATTTGGTTGGTGCCAAAAATTCATTGCTCGCCATTCCCGAATACGGCGTGATCTCCGATGAGTTTTTCCAAGGCAACCAAATGTTCGGATTCTACACCAACGAAAACCTGGAAGCCAATGTGCAACTGCATTTCAAACTCATGGGCATCACAGAACGGTATTACAATTACATGAACAAACTGTTGAATATCGCCGGAAACCAAGGCGGGAGTCCGTTTTCTACACCCCCGGCTACCCTGCGCGGTAACATCATCAACCAAACCGACGAAAACAATTATCCCCTTGGCTATTTCCATTTGTCTGAAATTGATGAAGTGGATTATACCGTGGAATAACCAATATATTGAGAAGTTATTTGAATTTAATTTTTAATTTTGAGCTAATCCCAAATTCATAATTCATAATTTATAACTCATAATTATTCATCATGTCTTCCCACCACATCGTTCGTGACGACCAAGAACCAGCCTTAATCATCGCCAACGGCGCGGCTTGTTCTATCGAACTCATGAATCAATTGCTGGAATGGCAACCGCTGGTGATCGTACTCGATTCGGCGATGGAGCGGGTGGTCGAACTCGAAATTAAAGTCGATGTGTTGTTGGGCGACTTCGACCGCGACTTTGACCCCAATTCGTACAAAGAAAAACAATACCCGTTGGAAATCGTTCCTACCCCCGATCAAGACAAAACGGATTTGGAAAAAGCCTTCGATTATTTGATTGCACGCGGCCACAAAGCCGTCAACGTCATTTGGGCAACCGGACGTCGCATCGATCATACCTTGCACAATTTGACGATTTTGGCCCATTACCGTGACCGACTCAAAATTGTGGTTTTGGATGATCATTCCAAAGCATTCATCATTCCGAGCCACTACCAAAAATGGTACCCCAAAAACACTATCCTGTCATTATTACCCATTGGAACTGTTGAAAACATTAGCACTACCAATTTATTTTATCCTTTGGAGCAGGAAAACCTGCAGTTGGGTTACCGCACAGGGAGTAGCAACCATGTCGCCGAAGACGGCATCGTGACCATTACCCACGAAACGGGCGATTTGCTGTTGGTGGAGTCCATGGACTAACGGGCGAAAAGTCTTTTTTTTGAATAAGGAGCAGCCCTTTCAAGTCCTTATCACCTGCCTTCCCGCTGTCCGCTTTATCCCTTCACTGCGTTACGGGGATACCGCTTCCCATCGGGGCTAAATATCAAGTGCCTTTTTCTAAAAATCGTTTCTTGATTCCCCCATTTTCACGCGAATTATTCGTTATTTTTGTTCTTCCTTTCCATCAAAATTAAGTGACTACGGCTATGAGATTCCAAGTTATTTCCGAATACCAACCCACAGGCGACCAACCCCAGGCGATTAAAAAATTAGCCGCCGGAATTGAAGCCGAGGAAAAGTACCAAACCCTCCTCGGAGTGACGGGTTCGGGAAAAACATTCACCATCGCTAATGTGGTGCAAGAAGTGCAGCGTCCAACTTTGGTTTTAGCACACAACAAAACCTTGGCCGCGCAATTGTACTCGGAATTCAAGCAATTTTTCCCCAACAATTCGGTGCAGTATTTCGTTTCCTATTACGACTACTACCAACCCGAAGCCTATATTCCCGTCACAGGAACTTACATTGAAAAGGATTTATCCATCAATGAAGAACTGGAGAAACTGCGCTTGAGCACTACATCCGCTTTACTCTCGGGTCGACGCGATGTGTTGGTAGTCGCCTCGGTTTCTTGCTTATACGGTATCGGAAATCCGGTCGAGTTTCAAAAAAATGTGATTTCCATTCACCGCGACCAAACGATTTCCCGAACCAAATTACTGCATCGCTTGGTGCAAAGTTTGTATGCGCGCACGGAAGCCGACTTTACGCCAGGAACCTTCCGCATCAAAGGCGATACGGTAGAAATTTTCCCCAGCTACGCCGACGATCCCTTTCGCATCCATTTCTTTGGAGACGAGATTGAAGAAATTGAATGTTTTGATGTCCAAAGTTCGAAAGTCATTGAACGCTACGACAAATTGAATATCTATCCCGCGAATATGTTTGTGACCTCTCCTGATGTGTTGCAATCTGCGATTTGGGATATCCAACAAGACTTGGTTAAACAGGTCGATTATTTTAAAGAAATTGGGAAACACCTCGAAGCCAAACGCTTGGAAGAACGCACCAATTTCGATTTGGAAATGATACGCGAATTGGGCTATTGCTCCGGTATTGAAAATTATTCGCGCTATTTGGATCGCCGCCAACCCGGAACGCGTCCGTTCTGTTTGCTCGATTATTTTCCAGAAGACTTTTTAATGGTCGTCGACGAAAGTCACGTGACAATTTCGCAAGTCCACGCCATGTACGGTGGCGACCGCAGCCGTAAAGAAAACTTGGTCGAATACGGTTTTCGACTCCCCGCAGCCATGGACAACCGTCCGCTGAAATTTGAGGAATTCGAATCCTTGCAAAACCAAGTCATTTATGTGTCGGCAACACCCGCAGATTATGAATTGCAAAAATCGGAAGGCGTTTATGTGGAGCAAATTATCCGCCCAACAGGTTTGCTAGATCCCATTATCGAAATTCGTCCGAGTCTCAACCAAATCGACGACTTGATCGAAGAAATCCAACAACGCTGCGAATTGGATGAACGCACCTTGGTTACTACGTTGACCAAACGTATGGCTGAAGAATTAACGAAATACTTGACGAAAGTATCCATTCGTTGCCGTTATATTCACAGTGATGTCGATACCTTGGAACGGGTAGAAATCATGCAAGATTTGCGCAAAGGTATGTTTGATGTGTTGATTGGGGTGAACTTACTCCGTGAGGGATTGGACTTGCCCGAAGTTTCTTTAGTGGCCATTTTGGATGCCGACAAAGAAGGCTTCTTGCGCAGTCACCGTTCGCTAACCCAAACCGTGGGTCGGGCTGCACGTAACGTAAACGGTAAAGCCATTATGTATGCCGACAAGATTACCGATTCGATGCAGAAAACCATCGATGAAACCAACTACCGTCGGGAAAAACAAATGAATTACAATAGTAAACACAACATCACGCCACAAGCACTCAATAAAAAACTAAGCAATCCATTGACCAAAAATCAACTGGGCGGCACTTACAATTACGAGGAAGTCATTCAAAAAGCAGCCGAACCCAAAACGGAATATTTATCCAAATCGGAAATCGAAAAACGCATTCGCGACACCCGAAAAGAAATGGAAAAAGCAGCTAAAGAATTGGATTTCATGCAAGCTGCCAAATTACGGGATGCTATTAAAGTCTTGGAAACCCAATTGGCCAAAGTATAATATTTTTCAAATCGAAACGTTTTTGTTTCATGAAAAATCTATGTATCCTTCTACTCGCCTTTTCTAGTTTTGGTCAAACTAAATTCCAAATTTTAGATTCCATTACCCGTCAACCGGTAAGCTATGCCAACATTTGGAATGATAAACAAATTATTCGAAATTCTGACTCTTTGGGGAATTTTGAAGCGTCCATTGCCGACAAAAAACCATTAAAAATTACGGCTATTGGATATCAAGAAAAAGTATTTCAAACCAATCAAAATCCCATACTACTGCAACCTGTTCCGTATCTTCTCGATGAAGTTGTTATTCGTAAACCTAAAAATACGAATCCAACGGTTGTATCGAAATCGAGTCGAAAAGGTCAAGCCTTATTTGTTCAATACGATGCAAAATCGGTTAGTGTAGTGAAATTTATTAAAGGAGAATCCACACAAAAATTTTTAAAATCGATCGCCTTTTATACACAAACGAGTTCGAACAACCGTAAAATTGCGCTGATCTTTTACAGCGTAAATGAAAAAGGGGAACCGGGCGAACTTTTAAACACCGAAACTGTGGTTTGTAATTTAAAAAAAGGGACAAAAGAAACGCGGGTGGATCTTGTGGACTATGCGATTGAACTTCCTAAAGAAGGTATTTATGTGGGACTCCAACATTTATTAATTGAAGACAATAAAATGTACTCGCAAGATAAAAATGCCACACCACTTTCTTTTTTCTATGAACCCGGACTGTATTTTTCAGAGGAAACCGACATTAAAGATTCTTGGTGTTTTTATGATGAAAAATGGAAATTATATCCCACTCGTTCCTTAAATTTAGGCGTTGAATTAACGGACTAATAGATGAACGAAACCCATTACCGCAAACTAGAAAACATGTACCATTCGGGGCCGATTAACCAAAAAAGCTATCCCGATGTGCAACTTACGGTATCCGAAGGTCGGGCTGAAATTTCACTTACGGTACAACCCGATTATTTTCATGCGGGCCAATCGCTCCACGGTTCGGTCTACTTTAAAATGCTAGACGATGCCGCCTATTTTGCTGTCAATTCCCAGATCACCGATAGTTTTGTGTACACGACCTCATTTCATATCCAAATTTTACGTCCGGTGAAAGCAGGCGTAATAACAGCCATCGGGACGGTGCAATTTGTATCGCGGAATTTATTTATTGGTGATGCAATTTTATACGATAACAAAGGTCGCGAAGTCGCTCGCGGAACGGGTAACTTTATGAAAAGTGGCTTGGCGTTGGATGAAAGTTTGGGCTACCAATAAAAAAAGCACCCCGAAGGATGCTTTTGTACGCTATTTTATATTAACCGATTTCAATCAATCGTTTGGGTTTGGGTAAAGCTTCCTCGCGTTTGGGCAAAGTAATGTGTAACACCCCATTTTCATAATTAGCCTGAATGGCATCGGTATTCACGCTTTCGGGTAAGGTGAAGGAACGCTTGAAGGAAGAATAACTAAACTCTCTGCGGGTGTAGCGCCCTTCGTTTTGCGTTTCTTGAGATTGTGCTTTTGTTTCTGAGGAAATCGTCAATACATTCAAATCAATTTCAATGTTAAAATCGGATTTGTTTTTTCCAGGAGCGGCCAATTCGATCCCAAAAGCAGTTTCAGTTTCTTTAATGTTTACGGCAGGAACGTTTGCCCCAAAATTTTGCATTCCTCCCATCCAATCGGGTTTGAAAAATTCATCAAAAACAGATGGAAAACTCACGGCATTTCTTTTTACAAGTGTCATATCTTTTCTTTTTTAATTAAACATTTTTAAAAGGATAATTCACTCTAGACAAAGAATAGACCACTACCCAAAAAAAGTCATTTTGACATTTTTTGTTACGAGAAAAAAGAAATTTTGACCGATTTAAGAAAACCTTAACTGACTAATTTTCAGTTATGTTGCTCTTGAAAGACTTCGAGTAAGAAATTGGGATCAATCATGCGCGTGGGCGAATCTTCCATGGCTTTCAATACGCGTTTAATCGCATGGGGGTTGAGTCCCATATTAATCCCGATTTCCCGAATTTTAATTTGTTCGCGTTCGTGTAGAATTCCGTCACAATGCATCAGTAAGGCTAATCGGTAAAATTGTTGCACACGTTCAAACTCGGATTTGATAATTTCACTGCGGTGTTCTTCGTGGAAAAGTTGGCGCAGTTCCTCTTTGGAAATCCCCAATTCCGTGGCGATGATTGTCAAAAAAGCATATTCGCGTTCATGCAATTCACCATCGACTATGGCAAAGGCAATCATATCGGACAATAAACTGATTTTTTCGGATTGGGTGTTCATGATTTCCGTATTTTTAGCTAAAATATAAAAAAATCTTAATACCTATGGCTGTCCAAAAAATAGTCGTTTTCCTACTCCTTGTTTTTTCCCTCCCCCATTTTGGGCAAGAAAGTACGGCTTCTCCGCAAGTTCAATCGTTTACCTTAGAAGCGACACAATTGCAAACTACCAAGAAAATTTGGTTATACCTTCCCAAAGATTACACCCAATCGAAGCAACATTATCCTGTGATCTACATGCCCGATGGTCAAAATTTATTTGATGCCAAAACTTCGTATGTGGGCGAATGGAAAATTGACGAAACATTGGACAGTTTGAACGCGCAAGTAATTGTAGTAGGTATCGAACACGGCGGAGAAAAACGACTGGAAGAATTGACGCCTTTTCCCAATGCAAAATACGGCGGAGGCAAAGGCGATGCGTATTTGGTCTTTTTGGTACAAACCTTAAAACCGTATATCGATAGCCATTACCGCACAAAAACCAACGCCAAAAACACCGCGATTTTTGGAAGTTCGCTGGGCGGATTAATGGCGTTTTACGCTTCGATAAAGTATCCTGATGTTTTTGGAAAAGTGGGTTGCTTCTCCCCTGCCTTTTGGATCAATCGCGAACCCTTAAACCAACTACTTGCAGCTACAAAAGAGTACAAAGCGAGAATTTATTTGTTGTGTGGCGATCAAGAAGGCGATGAGGATATGGTCAAAGATATGCAAGCCACTGAATATTGGATCAATACCCAACGCTGTTCGTGTAAAAAAATGAACAAAAGCGTGATAATCAAAGGCGGCCAACATAACGAGAAATTGTGGAGTGTACAGTTTGAAAAAGCGTACCTTTGGCTGTTTTGAATTTAGAATTTAGAATTTAGAATTTAGAATTTAGAATTTAGAATTTAGAATTTAGAATTTAGAATTTAGAGTTTAGATTTTGGAATTTGGAATTTGGAATTTGAGATTTTAGGACTAGCGTTCGTATACTGAACACTGAACACTGAACACTGAATACTGATTACTGTAAACTGATTACTGAAAAGATGAACAACAACGATATCTTTAAAAAACTCCGAGTAGCCTTACAGTTGCGCGATGACCAAATTGTAGAAATATTGGAATTGGTGGATTTTCGTATTTCAAAAGGCGAATTGGGTAACTTTTTCCGGGATACGGAACATCCGAAGTATATGGATTGTGGCGACCAAATTCTACGCAATTTCTTAAACGGATTGATTATCCATTTGCGCGGACCCAAAGACGCGCCTAAGAATCCGCTGGAGGTGATTGCCACACACAAAAAGACACCGCCCAAGAAAGAAGTCAGCGATAAGCCAAAAGGAACAGCTCCCAAATCGTTTGGCAAAAAACCAGCTAAGAAATTCAATGCCAAACCGGTTGTTGTGGAGAAAGTAAACTACAAAAACGGCAAGAAGAAAGAAAAGTAACACTTTCTTTCCCAACGGTTTGTAACCTAGGTCACGTTTTCCTGTTTTTTATACGGTTACCTTTACTGTGACAATTTAAAAAAACAAAAACGATGAAAAAAAATATGGGTTTTGCAGACCGTGCGATTCGATTAATCATTGCAGCTGCGTTGGTTTTACTTTACAGTAGAGAAGTAATTTCGGGTACTTTAGGAACTATAGGCCTTGTGTTTGCGGGTGTATTTACACTGACTTCTTTGGTAAGTTTTTGTCCGCTCTATACTTTACTCGGATTGAATACGGCCAAAAAAAATTAACAATTTGTGAATAATTTTCACAGAATAGGATTTAAAAATCAGCGGTTTATGCTGATTTTTTTTTATGTTTACACCACTCTAAACAGTACATAATGAAAAAAATCACATTATCTATTTTAGCCGTAGCAGCTTTATTTGCTATTGCCTGCACACAAGAAGAAGCATCCACTTCTTCAACAACTGCAAAAGTGACCACGGGTTCCACTACAACATTGGCCACTACACCCAAAAAATTCTTATTTGACGCGACCAAAGCCGAAACGGCGGGTAATGCGGATTGGATTTTGGATGCCGATTCCACAAATCCACAGCGCATCCCAACTCCGGCACAATCAGGCATTACTGCGACAACGCCTGAAAGTTATTGGCGTGGCGGATTGTCTTCATGGGGCGTTGCCTTAGCAAAATTGGGGCATACTGTAGAAACCTTACCTTCTGGAACAGCGATTACTTATGGAGGAACCGGCGTTCAAGATTTAAAAAATTATGATGTTTATGTGGTTACTGAACCGAATATTCGATTTACAGCGGCAGAAAAAACGGCCATTTTACGATTTGTACAAAACGGTGGCGGTTTGTTTATCATAGGTAACCATAACGGTGCCGACCGTAATAACGATGGCTACGATGCCGTAAAAGTTTGGAACGATTTAATGAGTACCAATACGGTAAAAACCAATCCATTCGGATTTACATTCAATGCGGTTAATATTTCTGAAACGACCACCAATCGCTTAAGTGCGACTACCGATCCTATTTTGAATGGTTCACAAGGTGTGGTTTCCAATTTAAAATTCTCTGCGGGTTCGACCCTAAGTTTGAACACCACGGCAAACACCACCGTGAAAGGATTAATCTGGCGTTCGACTTCAACGCAAGGCACCACGAATGTAATGTGTGCTAGCGCAACATTTGGTACGGGACGTGTTTTTGCGATTTGCGACAGTTCGCCCGCGGATGACGGCACTGGAACACCGGGCGATACGTTGTATCCGGGTTGGACCGAATTGGTATCCCATTCGCGTTTGCACATGAATGCTTCCCTTTGGTTAGCAAAACTATAATAGAAGCACGGTTGCGCTAAGGATAGGAGTGGAAAGCCCGGATGCCGGAGGAACGAAGGCAACGGACTTGCAACGGATAGCCTGACCCTTCGGGGAGCGCCCAAACTATAAAATACAAAACGCCCAGTTTGAAGCTGGGCGTTTTTTTATGCAAAAAAAATCCCGACAACTGGCGTCATCGGGACTTTCGTCACTTTCGTTAATTTATCGTTACGACAAAGCCGCTTTAACTTGATCTGCTGCTTCTTGGAATTGTACTGCCGATAAAATAGGCATTCCAGAGTTGTCGATTAATTCTTTAGCCACCTCAGCATTGGTTCCTTGTAAACGAACAATGATCGGCACTTTGATTTCGTCACCCATATTTTTGTAAGCATCAACAACACCTTGTGCCACACGGTCACAACGTACGATACCCCCAAAAATATTGATTAAAATCGCTTTCACGTTAGGATCTTTCAAGATGATACGGAAGGCCGTCTCCACACGTTTTGCATCGGCAGTTCCACCCACGTCCAAGAAGTTAGCCGGCTCAAAACCTGCATACTTTATCAAGTCCATCGTAGCCATCGCCAATCCAGCACCATTTACCATACAACCTACAGTTCCGTCCAAATCCACGTAGTTTAATCCCGCTTCTTTCGCTTCCACTTCGATCGGATTTTCTTCACGGATGTCACGCATTTCAGCAATCGCAGCTTGACGGTACAACGCGTTATCGTCGATGTTTACTTTGGCATCAACCGCTAAGATTTTGTTATCGGATGTTTTTAATACGGGGTTAATTTCAAACAACGACGCATCGCTGTTGATGTAAGCCGTATATAATGAATCTACGAATTTCACCATTTCTTTGAACGCGTTCCCTGACAACCCTAAGTTGAAGGCGATACGACGCGCTTGGAAACCTTGCAATCCAATATTTGGATCGATTTCTTCGGTGAAAATCAAATGCGGTGTTTTTTCAGCTACTTCTTCAATATCCATCCCACCTTCAGTTGAATACATAATCATGTTTCTTCCTTTGGCACGGTTTAACAATACCGACATGTAGAATTCAGAAACTTCGCTTTCCCCAGGATAGTATACATCTTCAGCAATCAATACTTTGTGTACTTTCTTTCCTTCTGGTGGTGTTTGTGGCGTCACCAACATCATACCGATGATTTGTTCTGAAATCTCAGTAACTTGATCGAGGTTTTTAGCCAATTTCACACCTCCGCCTTTTCCGCGGCCTCCTGCGTGAATTTGTGCTTTCACCACATACCAAGAAGTTCCGGTATCGGCTGTTAATTGTTTGGCAGCTGCTACCGCTTCCACTGGATTATTGGCAACAATACCACGTTGTACGCGAACGCCATATTTTGCGAGAATCTCTTTTCCTTGATATTCGTGTATGTTCATAATAAAGAATAAGTTTAGTTGTATTCGGAACGGGTCCGATATTAAGTGCCACAAATGTAAGTAAATCGACCAAAACAAAAAAGAAATGTATATCAATTTAGTAAGTTTTTTGGAGCTATTTCCCGCTTTCGCCTTTATCTATTTTTTTGGCCCTTAAAAACCGACGAATAGGCCAAAAAAATAGGATATCGGCTCTATCGGGGCTAAAAAAATTCCGTATTCCCAATCCCGCCCCTGCTTTGTTAAAATATTCCTATAAATCGGCTACACGGTTGACTCCCTGCAGGCTATGCGGTATCTTTGCCGCGTATAATTTTAAATTTAATTTTTTTGAACAGCATGCAAACTACTGAGTTACTCGCATTGGCTGAAACCTACGGCTGTCCGCTGTATGTGTATGATGCCCACAAAATCGAATACCAATACCAACGCCTTACCAACGCCTTTTCCAAAGTGGAATCGTTACGCATCAACTATGCAATGAAGGCGTTATCCAACATTTCGATTTTGAAGCTGTTCCGAAAGATGGGGTCTGGACTGGACACCGTTTCGATTCAAGAAGTGCAACTCGGACTCCATGCGGGTTTCACGCCGGATAAAATTATTTTCACCCCCAATGGCGTTTCGTTTGAAGAACTGGAACAAGCGGCGGCTTTGGGTGTACAAATCAACATTGACAATTTATCGGTCTTGGAACATTTTGGTACCAAGCATCCCAAAACGCCGGTGTGTATTCGCATCAATCCGCATGTCATGGCAGGAGGAAACGAGAACATTTCCGTGGGTCATATCGATAGTAAATTTGGAATTTCAATTTATCAAGTGCCGCATATTTTGCGCATCGTTGAAAATACGGGCATGACCATCAACGGCATCCACATGCATACCGGATCGGATATTTTGGATATCGAAGTGTTTTTGTATGCCGCTGAGATTCTTTTTGATACCGCCAAACAATTCAACAACTTGGAATTCCTGGATTTTGGTTCGGGCTTTAAAGTCCCTTACAAAAAAGGCGATATTGAAACGAATATTGAAGAATTGGGAAAAAAATTGACCAAACGCTTTTTGGCCTTCGAAAAAGAATATGGAAAACCGTTGACCTTGGCTTTTGAACCGGGAAAATTCTTGGTGAGTGAAGCGGGGTATTTCTTGGCCAAAGTCAATGTTGTCAAACAAACCACTTCGACTGTATTTGCGGGTATCGATACCGGATTTAACCATTTGATTCGCCCCATGTTTTACGGTTCGTCCCACACGATTGAAAACATTTCCAATCCCAAAGGCAAGGAACGTTTTTATACTGTGGTGGGCTACATTTGTGAAACGGATACGTTTGCCAACAACCGTCGTATCGCCGAAATTAACGAAGGCGATGTGTTGTGTTTTAAGAATGCAGGAGCGTATTGTTTCTCGATGTCGTCCAACTACAATTCGCGTTTTAAGCCGGCTGAAGTTTTATGGAAAGACGGTCAAGGCCACTTGATTCGGGAGCGGGAAACGTTTGAAGATTTACTCCAAAATCAAATTCTTTTGGATATTTAATAAAAAAGGCTGTCGTAACGGACAGCCTTTCGTTTTTAATGCAACGGACGTTTCTTAATCATACCGCCTTTGGTATCTTTTATCGAATGTTGGACAATAAAAGCGCCTTCATCCACTTTTTGAATTTCCAAAACTAATTTGGTGACTTCCAAGCGGGTCACGACACAATACAAAACTTTATTTTCATTGTGGTCGATACCGCGTTTCCCATAGCCGCTTTCCGAATTATAAACTGTAACACCGTGTTGCAAATTATCAATGATTGCTTGTTTGATTTCATCAGCATTACGAGAAACGATAGTTACTCCGATGTATTCTTCGATACCATTGATAATAAAATCCACCGTTTTGGAAGCGGAGAAATAGGTCAACATACTGTACATGGCCGTTTCAACATTGAACAAAAATGCGGCGCAAGCAAACACACCAATATTGAATACCGAAATGAAGTCGCCCACCGTAAGACTCGTTTTTTTACTCACATAAATGGCCAAAACTTCGGTACCGTCAATCACGGCGCCACCCCGAATGGTAAACCCGATTCCGGCTCCTAAGAAAAATCCGCCAAACACGGAAATTAATAGTTTATCGCTGGTGATTACTTTAAAATCGACAAAATGGACGAGCAATGACAAGGCTAAAATAGCGCCCATACTTTTTAAGGCAAACTCCCAGGAGATTTGTTTGGCGCCAATGAAAATAAAAGGCAGATTGATTAATACAATTAATAAAGATAAGTCGACCCCCGTTGCCCGTTCTGTCAATAACGACAATCCCATGGCTCCCCCATCGAGAAAATCATTGGGCAGTAAAAATTGCTTTAACCCGATGGTTGCCATGGTTATCCCAATAGAAATCAGGACAAAGTCTTTGAGGTAGCGTTCAAAAACGAGTTCTTTGATGCGGGTGCTTTCTTTGTATAAGGTTTTAATCAATACTTTCATAGGCTATTATTTTTAGACAAAATACAAAAAAAAGCCCTTTGGAGAAAGGGCTTCAATGCGTTTAACAGGAAATTAATACTAGCGAAACAGTTCGGGCAACACTTCGCATTCCGAGCCGTTGGGAAAGGTAATATTGATTTTTTGACAAACGGTTGGTGCAATTTGCGTGATGAACCGCTTTTCATGGCTCTCCCCTTTTCGGATACCCCAACCGTAGAATAACAACGGGGCGTGGGTATCGTAGGCATAGGGTGTTCCGTGGGAAGTTCCTGTTTTGCCGTACTCGATATATCCCGGTTTATCCAAAACGACCAATTGCCCATTTTCATGAACATCATAACCGCGTGCAACCATTTCTTTGTAATAATCACCGGCACAAAAATGCTCGACTTCCTCCTGCGTATACACGGTTTTTACATGTTCTTGTTCCAACAAAAAGGATTTAAATTGGGACACTACACTTGGGTAATCCAATTGCTTTTCTTTGATTTTTGCCATATCCAAATACACATTGAAATTGGAGTAATTCAACACTAAATCGGCACCAAATGTGTCGGTAGAAAACTTCTTCAAACTGGCTTCTATGGCTTTGTAATCCAAATTTGTCACGTTGTATTTATGATCGTGCATAAACGCAGCATTCTCCGAACACGCATGATCGGCGGTGATAAAAACCATGTACTGATCTTTCCCTACGGTTACATCCAAATAGGCTAGAAAATCGGATAGTGTTTTATCCAAACGTAAATAGGTATCTTGCAATTCCATGGAGCGCGGACCCAAGATATGGCCAACATAATCTGTAGACGAAAAACTGACGGCTAAGAAATCCGTATTTTCATCTTTACCCAATTGTTCTTTGGCGATAGCTAATTTGGCAAAATCGGCTAAATAATCGTTTCCAAAGGGCACTGCTCGCAACACACCTGGATCGTTTTTGGCCACCATCGCTTTTAAATCATAAGGAAATACTGGTTTTTCTACGCCGTATAATTTCCCTTCATAAGGTGAATCATCGGGATCACTTTCGTTATAAGTAGCCAAAGGTTTCATCAAATTCCACCCTTGATTGATGTAATTCATATAGCCTTTTTTAGCATTGAACTCGGTTACCCAGTCGGGTAGTTTTTCACCATAATAATTACTGGAAATAAAACTTCCCGTTTTACTGAACCAAAACGCCCAATTCGCAAAATGTCCGGCGGGCAAAATAGCACCCCGGTCTTTGATACTCATGCCGATGACTTTTCCTTTAAAATTGGTTCCCATGCGTAATTCATCGGTTATTGTTGTGGCCAATAAATTCTTGGGAGACATCAAGCCTTCGGTACCAGCCACTTCACCAAGCGCAGTTACCGAACTATCTTCCGTGCAATATTTTTCTTTTCCTTTGGTGCGACTGAACCACTCGTTACTTACTATTCCATGCACAGAAGGCGTTGTTCCTGTGTAAATACTCGCATGACCCGGCGCGGTATAGGTGGGCATGTAGTTATAATGCGCATTATGGAACGTAAAACCGTTATTCATAATGCGTTTAAAACCCGTCTCCGAAAAATCATTTTGGAAACGGTATAAATATTCCATACGCATTTGATCGACTACGATTCCGACCACTAATTTGGGCCGTTTTTGGGCGAATGCAAGTTGGGACAAAACGATAATCCCAAAAAAGTATTTTTTCATGTTATAAGTGTATGGCTTGTTGTTTTGCCATTTCAAATTCAGAAACAACATCGGTTATTATTTGAGCTACGGGTTTGATCTCATGTATTAATCCGGCGATTTGTCCAATTTCCAATTCGCCTTCTTCTAAATCACCTTCAAACATACCGCGTTTGGCACGAGCCCGACCTAATAAGGTTTTTAAATCATCAACACTCGGACATCGCGCGTACAATGCTTGTAAATCGTGGAAGAATTTATTTTTGATCAAACGAACGGGTGCTAATTCTTTCAACGTGAGAAGTGTATCGCCTTCTTGGGTATTGACTACCGTTTGTTTGAAATTATCGTGAGCCGAACTCTCTTCTGAAGCAACAAAACGACTACCCATTTGCACCCCATCGGCGCCCAGCACCATGGCGGCTAACATTCCTTTTCCGGTAGCGATTCCACCTGCGGCAATTAAGGGCAAATGAATTTGCTCGCGCACCATCGGAATCAAGGTGAGTGTTGTTGTTTCCTCACGTCCGTTGTGGCCTCCGGCTTCAAACCCTTCGGCAACGATGGCGTCTACTCCTGCTTCTTGAGCTTTCAATGCAAACTTGGAACTGCTCACCACGTGGACAACCGTAATGCCGTGTTCTTTTAAAAACGCAGTCCATGTTTTGGGATTCCCCGCCGAAGTAAAGACAATTTTCACACCTTCTTCTACAATGATGTTCATAATTTCTTCAATGTTGGGATACAACATGGGAACATTCACACCAAAAGGTTTGTCCGTCGCTTTTTTGCATTTTTGAATGTGCTCGCGCAAGACATCAGGATACATCGAACCTGCGCCGATAAGGCCTAATCCGCCGGCATTACTTACGGCGCTTGCGAGTTTATAACCCGAATTCCAAATCATTCCACCTTGAATAATTGGATATTGGATGTTAAAAAGTTGGGTAATTCGATTCATAGTTTTCCGGTTATTTTTTAATGATTTTACCGGTTATCATTTGTTGGTTTTGAATTATTTGATAACAATAGATTCCGCTAGGCAATTCGCCAACCTCTATTGCTGTAGTTGAAGGATTGATTTTTTGAGTAAGCACCACTTGTCCCAGTGTGTTGACCAATTGTATCGTTCCCGAATTTTGAAGACCGACAATCGAAAATTCATGGGCAACGGGATTGGGATAGACTCGGAAATTGGTAGGGGTTAAAGCAGTATTTCCTAATGCATTTGTAAGCGCACTATTCAAATCAGGGATTCCATAGCCGTATTGATTGTTGGGCGCTGTATACCGATCGGCCGATTGTTTGACCAAATCCACTACCTGCTGATTGGTTAACTGGGGCACAGCAGCCCATAGACAGGCAATCGAACCTGATAAAATGGGACATGATAGCGAAGTTCCGTTAACATACACCAAATTTCCTTGCGGATTGGAAACGGCAGCACTTACCCCCAAGGCCATGACATCGGGTTTGATGCGTCCGTCGAAACTCGGGCCGATCGAACTAAAACCGGCTTTCACTTCTGCGGCATCTACAGCGCCAACTGCGAGAGCATGCGTGGCTTCTGCGGGAACACCCACATGGGGTTCGGTTGTATTGCCTGAATTTCCAGCACTGATTACAACCACCATTCCTTTACTGAAAGCTACATTTACGCCTTTCGAAGCAAAAGCACTATCGCCTGTCATTTGGGAATAGGTATAACTGTAATTGGTATTTTCGTATTGAAAATAGCCCAATGAACTCGTGATGATATCGGCACCTACACGATCTGCTTCTTCTGCGGCTTGCACCCAATAACTTTCCTCAACCGGATTTTCTTGCGAAACATCTTCGGTCACATACAAATAGTATTGGGCGTTAGGGGCTGTTCCTACCAATTGCCCGTCGACAAATCCACCCATGGACGATAAAACCATCGTACCGTGTTGGTGCAAATCATAGACATTGGTGTTTTGGGAAACGTAATTATAGCCTCCTAAAATCAAATTTTGCGTAAACAGTCTTTGAAAAGGCGCCGCAGTATCGACTCCTAAAAATCCGGAATCCAAAACAGCAATGATTTTTCCTGAACCGGTATAATCCGCTTGGTGCAACAAATGGGTATTCAACATTTGTACTTGCGTGGTGGCGTTTCCATAATTGTAACTGACCTGCACTTCATTGGTTTTTGAAGTAGCCAATGGCTGTGAAGGTTGGCTAGCCTTGGAATTCAATGTTGGATTGGCAAATTCAATATGGTCCACAAATGGTAAGGCTGTTAAAGCTTGTATGTCTTGTACCGAACCCCGCACATGTACACAATTCATCCATTTGGATTGGGCTTTGTATTCAATGCCGTTGGCGTTACTCACCGCATCGATATAGGCTGTTTCAACCGGAACATCGTTAAATGAAAGGGAAATGTTTTGTGCGACTCTTCGGTCCAATGCTCTTTGTGTTAGCATAGACAACGGATTATCCAAATAGGCTTGTGCATTGGGTTTGTCTGTAAAATAAATGCGTGCGTCTTCTTGAGCACTACTCCATTGAACAATAAACAGGAAAATGAAGATAATTTTTCGCATAGCAATGGGACATTGGCTCCCAAAAATACAAATAAAACCCCTGTTATGGTGTTAATTTACGAAGAAATTACTCCAGAGCCGAGCAGTTCTTCCCCTTGATGCCATGCGGCAAATTGACCTTCGGTAATCGCGGATTGGGGTTCGCTAAACTCGATATACAAGCCCGATTCAAATTGGAAAAGGGTGGCTTTTTGTAAGGGTTGGCGGTAACGAATGCGAACTTCCACGTCCATAGATTCCCCATTTTTCAAACGCAAATCTTCCCGAATCCAATGTACTTCATGCGGTTGAATGTGCAATGCTTTACGGAATAATCCAGGATGCTGATGGCCTTGTCCGGTGTAAATCACATTGTCTTTCACATCGGTAGCGATGATGAATAAAGGTTCGACCGTACCACCCACATTCAATCCTTTGCGTTGACCGATAGTGAAATAGTGGGCGCCTTGGTGCATCCCTACTTTTTTACCCATGGTTACATTATAGGAAATTGGTTTGGAAAGGTAGTGTAGCTCAGATTCTTTGGAATTAAATTTGGGCACCGATTGGTGGTACACTTCATGGGAAGCGGGCACTTCAACAATCAAGCCTTCTTTGGGTTGGAGTTGTTGTTGCAGGAATTCGGGTAATCGCACTTTTCCGATGAAACATAAGCCTTGTGAGTCTTTTTTCTCAGCGGTAACCAAATCCATTTTTGCCGCGATTTCACGCACTTGCGGTTTGGTTAATTCCCCGATAGGAAAAAGAGCTTTGGCTAATTGTTCTTGGGAAAGCTGGCACAAAAAATACGACTGATCTTTGTTGCCATCGACACCTGCTAAAAGTTGGTGAACGGCTGTACCGTCTTTTTCCAGAGTTGCTTTTCGGCAATAATGGCCGGTAGCCACATAATCGGCTCCAAGTGAAAGCGCAATTTTCATGAAAACATCAAACTTGATTTCGCGATTGCATAAAACATCGGGATTGGGTGTGCGACCGTTTTCGTATTCGTTAAACATATAGTTCACGATACGTTCTTTGTATTGTTCGCTTAAATCGACGGTTTGAAAAGGGATTCCCAATTTTTCGGCAACCAATAAAGCGTCATTGCTATCTTCTAGCCAGGGGCATTCGTTGGAAATAGTCACCGAGTCATCGTGCCAGTTTTTCATAAACAATCCAATGACTTCATACCCTTGTTCTTTGAGTAAGTAGGCTGCTACACTGGAATCTACACCCCCGGATAATCCGACAACGACACGTTTCATAGTTTAATTTTGGTGCAAAGGTACAGGAAAAAATGAGAGTGGCGAATACAATAAGAAAGGGTTAACAGTTTTGAATTATGAATTATGAGTTATGAGTTGTGCGATCCTGTAAAATAGAAGTAATTGTAATAAAGTAGTTTGGATTTTTGAGATTTTTAATCCCTGTCTTCCTCGTGGGTGATAGGTATTTTTTTAAATTTTCGCACTTTGAGTTTGCTCATGTCCTTTTTGACCAATTTCCCTTTTTCCAACACTTCCCAAATGCCTTCTTTTTTTCCTTTGACGAAATTCCCTTTGGCGGCAATTTTGTTATCGGCAGTTCGGAAAATCGCGAGTCCGTCGTATTCCCCATTTTTATAAACACTTTCTTCCAAGACCAATCCTTCTTCGGTTAACTTGCGGTAATTCCCGTCGCGTTTTCCGTTTTTATACCCACATTCTTCGGCGAGTTTACCGCTTTTGTAATAGACTTTGCGAATACCATTGAGTTTACCTTTAGTGTAAAATTCTTGGGTCATGATTTGGGGCGAATCTTCGTGGAAAAACTTCCATTCCCCTTCTTCGATGCGGTTGACGAGTTTCCCTTCACTGACTTTATTGCCATTTTGATTGTACACAATGGTATAACAGGAGTTGTCTTTGGGATTGAATTCGCGGGTAGCAATCACTTTTCCGTCTTTGGTATTGTCATAAAATTTAAAAACGCCCGTTTCTTTTCCATGCTCAAATGTGCCTTCATAGCGCGGGCGACCCGTGTCAGCATACGTTCCTTTCCAAAGACCGTGCTTTTTACCTTGACCGTCTACGGCATTGATTTCCTGGGCAACTACTTGGGAACAAACGAGTAAGAAAAGAAAAAGGTACTTCATGTTTTTTATTTTTAATAACAGCGAATGTACATAATTATTGTGCGAATATAAAACGTATTAAGTTGATTATATTTAATACTTTTCTTACATTTTTTATTTAATTTTTGTTTAATGAAGGAAAAGTCATTCAATGCAAGAATTGAAGTATTTCGTAAAATCCCACTCAACAAAATCGTTAAAAATAATCTAAATAAATTTTGTTTATGGTTTTATGTTTTTTGTTAAACAAACCATCTTGTAAATTCGAATCATAACTTAAAAAAATTGTTATATGAAAACAAACACATTAAAACAGATTGCCTTAGCGGCTTTTCTCAGCGTAGGATTAGCGGCTTGTAGTAGTGATGACAACAACACGACTACAGACAACAGTATTGCCGGAATTGCTTCACGTACTTCCAATCTTTCCACATTAGTAAGCGCTTTAAACAAAACTGGCTTGACGGCTACTTTAAGCGGTTCTGGTACTTTTACTGTTTTTGCACCCACCAATGACGCTTTTAATGCGTTTTTAACAGCAAATGGCTTCGCAAATTTGGATGCTGTTCCTGTGCCTGTGTTGAAAAACATTTTATTAAATCACGTGATTGGAACAGAGATTCCGAGTTCGGCGCTACCTGCAGCGACGTATGCTTCAACGCTTTCGCCAATCAACACAACGGCAAATGCACCAACGATCAGTATGTTTGTACAGAAATCAGGAAATGTTGTGACTATCAATGGCGGACCTGCTAACAAAGGAACTACCGTGGCTACAGCAGACATCGATGCTACAAATGGAGTGATTCACGTAGTTAATGATGTAATTGCGATTCCGACCTTGGTAAATCATGTGGTGGCCAACCCTGATTTTGACACTTTACAAGCGGTTGTAACAAGTACATCAGGTGCTTTTGGTGACCAATCGGCTGTGTTGAGTGCGTTAAACGGAATCACTGCAGCGGCTCCTGCAACTCTTTTTGCTCCAAACAATGCCGCATTCACTGCAGCAACTACAGGATCGGGTTTTGCTGTGGGTGCTACTGCTGCCCAAGTAACTAAAGTATTGCAATACCATGTTACGGGAGCTGGAAACGTTCGTTCCAATCAATTAACCAATAATCAATCTGTGCCAATGATTACTTCACCAGCTCAAAACACTACTGTTGTGTTAGGTTCTGGAACAGTAGACATCAAAGATACGGCGAACAATTTATCACGTGTTTTCCAAGCAGATATTCAATGTTCGAACGGAGTAATTCACGGCGTACAACGTGTGTTACAACCTCAATTATAGTACATTCTTGCGCTTCCTATAAATGGAAGAAGGGCTGTACCGAAGTAATTCGGACAGCCCTTTTTTTTGGTTAAGATTTACTAGTCACTAATTCCTAATAACCTTATTATTTCTTATTCAAACGTTTTTGCTCTTCTGCTTGTTCCATCATTTCGCGCATGCGTTTTTGGAACTTGCTTTCTTTGGTTGGCTTTTGTTTGTTTTCTTGAATTTGAGCGTGGATTTTGTCACTGTCAATGAAATACTTTTTAATGACCAACATTACACCAATCGTTACCACATTCGACATAAAGTTGTACAAACTCAAACCGGAACCGTAGCTGTTGAAGAAAATTAACATCATAATCGGCGAAACGTAAATCATGATTTTCATCATTTTAGCCATATCGGGCATTCCTTCCTGTTGGGGTTGCGCCATTGCAGCATTATCACCCGATGTCATTTTCATATAGAAGAAAATGGCAATCGCTGCCAAAATAGGGAACAAACTTACGTGATCACCGTACATTGGAATATTGAACGGTAATTTTAAAACTTGGTCAAATGATGATAAGTCATCGGCCCACAAGAAACTTTTCTGACGCAACTCAATGGCAGCAGGGAAGAATTGGAACGAAGCATAAACGAATGGCAACTGAATCAGGGCTGGAATACAACCTGCCATCGGATTCACACCTGCTTTATTGTATAACTTCATCATTTCTTGTTGGCGTTTCACAGGATCCTTGAATTTTTCATTCAATTCTGCAATCTCAGGACGCAATACTTTCATTTTAGCTTGCGACAAGAACGACTTGAACGTAATCGGCGACATCGCTAATTTGATCAAGAAGGTAAACACGATAATCGCTAAACCTAACGACATCCATCCGCCTAATAAACCAAATAATGGAACAAAAATGAATTTATTGATCCATCCGAAAATTCCCCAACCCATGGGTACCACTTCGTCTAAATTACGATCGTAACTGTTTAACAATTTATAATCAGCCGGACCGAAGTACCAATTCATTTTATAATCCAATTCGCCGTTGGTTAAGGCTAAAGGTGCTTTCGTCGTTAATTTCTTAGTAAAAACGGTATCCTTTTTATCGTCATGCACCAAATTATCAGAAGTCAGTTTTGCCGACTTAAAGGGCGTTTTGGTCATTAAAATAGAAGCAAAGAAATGTTGGCGATACGCTACATAAGTTACAGCTTCCGGGTTTTCTTCTTTACCGTTTCCTTGCCCTACGTAATCGTCTTTTCCGTCTTCGTATTCAAATATCGTTTCAGTATAACGATTTTCATAAGGAATACTGATTTCGTTGCGGTAGGTTTTGATATCCCAATCTAAATTTACGGGTTTTGAAGTATTCAATACACGACTCAATCCTTGAGAACGGATATCGAAATCCAACATATAGTCGTTTTTCAAAACGTATTTGTATTCCAAAAACTCGTTGGGTCCGGCTTTTAACTTCATCGATAAAACTTGAGCATCACCCACTTTGGAAACTTGGGGTTCGAAATACAAATCCTTCGTATTTAAAACTCGGTTATCCGACGTTTGTAATTCCAAGTTAAAGTTGGAGTTGTTGTTTTTCACCAATTCCACCAATTTCCCTGAATCGCGTTTGAATTTGGTATAGTTTTTTAACACTACATTGGAAACATAACCTCCTTTGTTGGCAATTTCCAATTTTACCACTTCATTCTCAATTACGGTTGTTCCTCCTTTGGCAGCAGGCAACGTAGCAGAGTAGGCAAATTTTCCTAACGTACTAGATAATTGTTTGATTTTGGTTGAATCGCTGGCTGTGGTATCTACAGCTTGAACAGTTTGCGCCGTTTTGGCTTGCTTGGCTTTTTGCTTTTTGTCAATCTGTTCTTGTTTGGCTTTGGCTGCCGCTTCTTTTGCTTCGTTTTGTTTGGAATTGAACATCATCCACATCACTAAGATGAAAATCAGTGCAAATCCGATAATCGAATTCTTGTCAAATTTCTTTTCTTCCATTGATTTGAAAATTGAGCTGCAGCAACTAACCGCAGCTTACTTTTTATTTTTTACAATTGCGGCTACAAAGCTAACAAAAATTGGCTGTGGATTTGCAACTGTACTTTTATATTCCGGATGATATTGTACTCCGATAAAAAACGGATGGTTTTCCAACTCGACAATTTCGACCAAACCGGTATCGGGATTGATTCCTGAACTCACCAAACCCGCATTTTGTAATGCTTCTGCATAGGTGTTGTTGTATTCATAACGGTGACGGTGACGTTCCGCAATTTGATCTTTGCCGTAGATTTTGTGTGCCAATGTCCCCGGTTTCAAGTCGCATTTCCAAGCGCCTAAACGCATGGTCCCTCCTTTTTCGGTGACCGTCTTCTGACTTTCCATTAAATCAATTACTGGATGGGGCGTATCGACATTCATTTCCGTTGAGTTGGCATGCTCCAAATGCAACACATTGCGCGCATATTCGATGACGGCCATTTGCATTCCCAAACAAATTCCGAAGAACGGCAAGTTGTTTTCTCGGGCATACCGTACGGTTTCAATTTTTCCTTCGATACCGCGTTCTCCAAAACCAGGAGCTACGAGAATACCGTCAATCCCATTTAATTTCTCAGCTACATTTGAAGCATCGATATATTCGGAGTGGATACTTACCACATTTACTTTGGTCTCATTGGCGGCACCCGCATGAATAAAGGCTTCTAAAATGGATTTATAGGAATCTTGTAATTCTACATATTTTCCAACCAAACCAATATTGATGGTTTGTTTCGGATTTTTGTGCCGACTTAAAAACTCATTCCACTGCTTTAAATCCGGTGCTGATTTTTCGGGCAAGTCTAATTTTTTCAATGCAACTACATCCAAACCTTCTTCCAACATTAAGTTCGGCACCTCATAAATCGTTTTGGCATCAATGGACTGAATAACCGCTTCCTTGGTCACGTTACAGAACAAGGCCAATTTTTGACGCAAGTCGGCTGACAACTCATGTTCGGTACGACAAACCAAGATATCCGCTTTAATTCCGCTTTCCATCAAGGTTTTCACGGAGTGCTGTGTCGGTTTGGTTTTTAATTCGCCCGCCGCTGCCAAATACGGCACCAGTGTAAGGTGAATCACGATACTATTATGTTCGCCCAACTCCCATACCAATTGACGTACAGATTCGATATAGGGTAATGACTCAATGTCCCCAACGGTTCCGCCAATTTCTGTAATCACAATATCAAAATCACCCGATTGTCCGAGTAATTGCATGCGTTCTTTGATTTCGTTGGTGATGTGCGGAACGACTTGTACCGTTTTTCCTAAAAATTCGCCACGGCGTTCTTTTTCAATTACTGAAAGATACACCCGACCCGTAGTGACATTATTTGCTTGCGAAGTAGGTACATTAAGAAAACGTTCGTAGTGACCCAAATCCAAATCCGTTTCGGCACCGTCATCGGTAACAAAGCATTCCCCATGTTCATACGGATTTAAAGTTCCGGGATCGACATTAATGTAGGGGTCAAATTTTTGGATGGTGGTGCGGTAGCCTCTGGCTTGGAGTAGTTTAGCCAAAGAAGCCGCAATAATTCCTTTTCCCAACGATGAAGTTACACCGCCAGTGACAAAGATGTACTTTGTAGTATTCATTATGTGTTAGTTGTGTTGTTGTATAAATCGGGGCAAAATTACAAACTAATCTGCCATTATAAAAATCGGTTGGAACCGAATTATCAGTATTTATTAACCTTTTTTGGGATGCGTTTTTTGAATATTTCGAATGAGTGGTTCCAAACCGTTGAGTTTTAATTCGTGGACCAACTTCAATTGTTCGCCCAACTTTCCTTTGGGCAAGCGATTGTTGTGCAACCACACCATATAATATTCGGGCAAGTCAATCAAATAGCGGCCTTCGTATTTCCCATAAGGCATTTTGGTATGCGCTAATTCAATTAAAAAAGCGTGTTGTTCATTTCTTATTTCCAATGAAAAACAATTTCTTTTTTAATATCGGGATGCAAACTATAATGAACGGGACATGTCATTGCAGTTCGTTCAAGGATAGTTTTGGTTTTTTCATCCACTTCCAATTCCATCGAAAACGTCACATGAATTTCAGTAATACGACGGGGTTCGGTGCCCATTATTTTGGTAACCTCAGCGGTTGATCCCGAAAAATCCACACCCAAATCACGGGCTTTGATGCCCATAACGGTAAACATACAACTCGCCAATCCGTTGGCTACTGTATCTGTGGGAGAAAAAGCTTCCCCTTTTCCGTTGTTGTCGGTGGGAGCATCGGAAATGATTACACTTCCCGATTGAAGATGTTCCGAAGAAGTTCGTAAATCACCTAAATACGTCACTTTTGAAGTCGCCATATTAATTTGCTTGTTTTATGGTTAAATCCTCATCGTAGTAAAGGATGTAAATTCCGTTGTTGGTATAACCACCTGATACTTTTTTGGCGTAATCAAATCTATTTTCAATTTGCTCGGAAGCATCCTCCAAAGTATCTTCAAAATCTTTGTCTTGCGCCAATCGAATCAAGGTATCAAAGGTCAAATCAAACCCACGCACGGCATATTGGTTGGGAAATACTTTGTTTTTTTTGCGGTATGCAACATCAAATTGACGGGCTTTATCCGAATCATTTTCACGAGTAACCGATGGATACATCAATTTTAATTTGGTCAAACGGGCGATCGGAATTTCTTCATAATCCAAGGTTTCATTGGCTTCTAAAATCACCAATTGTACTGGATACTCTTTTTGAGCTGCCACCATAGAAGCGGTTGTCGTCATTACAGCACCTGTTTTTTCAGTGGCTAAAATCACATAATTTGTGCGGTCCTTGACAAAATGTTTTTTGATACTGTCTGCTACCACGGAACCGTTATCCGCTACGCCTACAATTTTTACTTTCTCATAAAAATCTTTCAGATATTGGCGCATGGATTGTTTTTTGGGAGAAACCACGGCGATAATGTTGCCATTTTTGGACTGCAAATAATCCAACATCGCTGCTTTTGTAGCATCCGGTAATGGAGTAGATTGGTATAAATTGGTATAGCCTTTCCCTTCTTCACGCGATAAAGGTGAGATAACAGGAATATTTTTGGATTCCAAGGCCATGGCTACGCGCTCTACATTGACTTGATAAAAGGGTCCGATTACCGCATTTGTAGTTGAAAAATCTTCATTTTTTATAATGTCTAAAGCAGCTGTTGAATTGCGCGATTCTTGGGAATCATAAATACGAATATTGAAATTCATCCCAAGTGCCTTTGCGGAATCAATCGCCATTAAAGCCCCTGAATAAAAGTCCAATGTCATATTCAAAAATTTATCTTTCTTCAAACGCTCTACTACACCAGTCACTGTATCATTCTGAATGCGGGAAGCATTAAAAGGTAAGAATAGCACCAATTCTTTTCGTTTCTGATTGGACAATGAACGGGAAAAATCTTTGATTCCCGAACCCGTTCGTTCTTTCGCAAAAGCAATTTGTGCCGGTACTTTGATCACCATCCCTTGTTTTAAACCGTCTTTTAGTTCGGGATTCATACGAATTAATGCGGACTCTGATAAATTGAAATGTTTGGTCAAACTGTACAAGGTTTCACCCACTTTCACTTCATAATCCGAAGTTTCAATGGGTTTAACTTTAGGCAAATTATCATTGGATTTCGTTACCGCTTTTTTGATTTTCAACACATCCCCAATCGACAATCCATCTTTGGTTTGGGGATTTTGAGCTTCCAATTCTTCAATGGAAACCCCATATAAATTGGCAATACCGTATTTGGTTTCTTGCGCTCTTACCACATGTGTTATTTCAGTGGTTGAGGGGGCGGGCATTGGAGCAGTTGGAGTAGCATTTGACTTTGGAACCGTCACTCCTTTTTTTAAGGCTAACACTTGTCCGACTTGCAATCCGTTGGTCGACAAACTGGGATTTAAAGCTTCCAGTACACCTTTCTCTAATCCGTATTTTTTGGAAATACTGTAAATGGTTTCTTTTGCTAAAACGGTGTGCGTATTCGGCACTGTTGGTTTAGCCACAGCAACTGCTGGAATTGTTGAAGTTGGTTTAGTTGTTGTTTTAGGCAACACCGCATTCGGCGGAATCACCAAAACCATATTGGGCTGGATTCCACTTTTTGCATCGGGATTCACTTTATAAATATCGTAAGGTGTTACCTGATATTTTTGGGCGATAGACACTACTGTTTCGCCTTTTGCAACCGTATGCTTTTTCGTTTGGGCCATTACCGTAACGGTGGCCAAAACCAAAAAACCGAAAACAACTCTTTTCAACATACTCCTATTTTTAAAGGATTTCTCCTATTATTCCCATTCAATAGTGGCGGGTGGTTTCGAACTGATATCATACACCACTCGGTTTACCCCTTTGACCTTATTGATGATTTCATTCGAAATTTTCATTAAAAAATCATAGGGCAAATGCACCCAATCCGCTGTCATTCCATCGGTGGATTCTACCGCACGCAACGCTACTACTTTTTCATAGGTTCGCTCATCACCCATTACCCCTACACTATTCACTGGAAGTAAAATAGCGCCGGCTTGCCACACTTTATTGTATAAACCGTGTGATTTTAATCCGTCAATAAAGATAGCGTCAACCTCTTGCAAGATGCGTACTTTTTCTGGTGTAATATCCCCTAAAATACGAATCGACAATCCGGGACCTGGGAAAGGATGACGTCCTAGTAATTCAGGATCAATTCCTAAAGTAGCCCCAACGCGACGCACTTCATCTTTAAACAACATGCGAAGCGGTTCGACAATTTGCAATTTCATGTAATCGGGTAAACCACCCACGTTATGATGCGATTTGATGGTAGCCGAAGGTCCTTTCACCGATACCGACTCAATAACATCGGGATAGATGGTTCCTTGTGCTAACCATTTTACGTCGGTTAATTGATTGGCTTCATCATCAAATACTTCGATGAATACCCGACCAATTGTTTTTCGTTTGGTTTCAGGATCACTGATGCCTTCGAGGGCTGACAAAAAACGTGCCGAAGCATCTACGCCTTTCACGTTTAATCCCATTCCTTTATATTGGTTCAAAACGTTTTCGAATTCATTTTTCCGTAATAATCCGTTATTCACGAAGATACAATACAAGTTTGCTCCAATAGCTTTGTGCAATAAAACGGCAGCCACCGTAGAATCAACACCTCCAGACAAGCCCAAAACGACTTTATCCGATTTTACTTTTTCTTGGATTTCGGCCACGCAGTCTTCTACAAAGGCGTTGGGTGTAAAGCTTTGGGGAACTTCAGCGATTTTTACTAAAAAATTCTCCAACAATTGTTTGCCATCTGTGGAGTGATAGACTTCCGGATGAAATTGGATGGCATAGGTAGTTTCACCTTCAATTCGGTAAGCGGCATTTTCGACATCTTTGGTACTGGCCAAACGCACACCGTTGGACGGTAATTGCTTGATTGTATCGCTATGACTCATCCACACTTGCGAATTCAGGGCAATTTCTTCAAAGAAATCCTCATCATCTTTGATGAAAGTCAAGTTGGCCCGACCGTATTCACGGATATTACTCGGCGCCACTTCGCCTCCATTGAAATGCGCCAAATATTGGGCTCCATAACAAACCGCCAATAAGGGCATTTTGCCCCGAATTTGCGACAAATCGGGATGGGGAGCATCTTCTGCGCGAACAGAGTAAGGACTACCTGATAAAATTACAGCTTTAAAACTCGACAGATCCGCTGGAATCTGATTGTAAGGGAAAATTTCGCAGAAGATATTGAGTTCGCGAACCCTTCTCGCAATCAACTGAGTGTATTGCGATCCAAAATCTAAAATAAGTACGTTGTGTTGCATAAAAGTTGTGTTGTGCTTGTTCCGCGGGTATCAAATGATATTTGGAACGGTTGCAAAATTAGTCTTTTTTATGCTCTTTTTGTACAAACTTAATTACTAAAAAAAATAATAGTGATCATTTAATTTGTTGGTTTCACTTCAAGATCAAACCAATTGATTCCCCATTTGGTTTTTCCTTCATTTTCATATACAAGCGTACTATCCAGAAATGGATAATTTTTTGCTAACTCATCAACGATACTCTCCTTAACATCATACAAGGAAACAATCATTTTTGCATGGGGAGTAGTAAATAAAGACAATTGTTTTACAACTTCCAACCGATTGTCCAAATAGTAGAGCACTTCATTGAACACCAATAAATCAAACTTTTCTTCGGTTTTAAATTGATGCAAATCAGCTACTTTAAAAATAGCATTGGGGTATTTCTTTTTTCGGGCTTTTAATATTGCCGTATCCGACAAATCGACTCCTAAATACGCTGCATAGGCATCCTTGGGCAAATAATCCAATAAGGCACCATAACCACAACCCAAGTCTAGAATGCGCGGAGGTGTTACTGAACTCTTTTGAATGTAAGTTACGATGGCTTGATAACGATCGGCTTCGGTTCCCATTTTATTCCATTTTCCAATGGCGTATTTATAGTTCCAGGTAAGCCGCTTTCGAAACCACTTCCATCGATTTTTCAAAGTCCAATTTTGCATAAGTAGTGTGTATAGGTTTAGTTTGTTTTCAAATATCAAAATAATTATGTTAACTATTTTAAAAACCTAATTTTATTTCTAAAAAAAATAAACACTTAACAAATACTTTAACAAACACACTTCCGGTTTTATTCCTAAATTGCAGTATTAAAATTTGATTAGTAATCTTAACAATATTCTTTGTGAAGACCCTTATTTTTGTTGGCATTGGTGGAGCAATAGGCAGTATCCTTCGCTATCTTACAGGTATTTATTTTCAAAAAATGGATTCGGGTAATTTCCCTTTGGCAACGTTTATTGCAAATGCGATAGGCTGTTTACTCATCGGACTTTTTATGGGGTATTTGACAAAAAACAATCTCGTAGATTCCCAACTCAAATGGTTTTTAGTCACTGGTTTCTGCGGCGGATTTACTACATTTTCAACTTTCGGTTATGAAAACATTCAATTAGTGCAACAACAACAATATCTCTTGGCTTTAACCTACACGTTGGTCAGTGTTTGTGTCGGAATTACCGCTGTATTTCTAGGATTGTGGTTCACCCGTTAATGAACACAAACTAGGTTTCTTTCCAGAAAATTGTTTGGTAAAATTTACTACCTTCGCAACCTATGAATGAAAAAGAATTGCAGGATTTACTTGTTTTTTTGGAACAACCCAGAAAAATTGCCATTATCCCTCATCGTAATCCCGATGGTGATGCTATGGGGTCTACATTAGGTTTGTCCCATTTTTTACGAAAATTAGGCCACACTACTCAAGTTATTTCACCCAATGAATTTCCTGATTTTTTGGCTTGGTTACCTGGTGCCGAGGAAGTGATGATCTATGAAAAAGACCGCCAAAAATGCACTGCTTTTTTACAATCCCAAGACCTACTATTCACGCTAGATTTTAATGCCTTACACCGAACAGGTGAAATGGAACAAGCCTTACAAACCTTAAAGCAACCCATGGTCATGATTGATCATCATGAATTACCAGGTAACTATGCGCAGTTTGTGTTTTCGGATACGGCTTATGGCTCCACCTGTGAAATGGTGTATCATTTTATTCAAGATTTACAGCAAGGTGCTTTAATTGATAAAACCATTGCGACTTGTTTATATACTGGAATTATGACGGATTCAGGGCAATTCCGTTTTCCAAAAACGACAGGAACCACCCACCGTATTGTCGCGGAATTCATTGATTTGGGTGTGCCCAATACTGAAATCCCGACCTTGTTGTTTGACAATAATTCTTACGACCGTTTGCAATTAATGGGTCGCGCCCTTCAGAATTTGAAAGTGTTACCCGAATTACATACTTCGTATACGACTTTGAGTCAGGATGAACTCAACCAATTCCATTATGTCAAAGGCGATACGGAAGGAATTGTCAATTATGGTTTAACCATCAAAGGCATACATTTTACAGCCATTTTTATCGAACATAAAGACGAAGGAATTATCAAAATATCGTTTCGTTCACAAGGTCAATTTGACGTGAATCAGTTTGCTCGGACTTATTTTAACGGTGGCGGACATATCAATGCTGCCGGTGGAAAGTCAACCGACACACTTGAAAACACGATTTTGCGTTTTGAACAAATAGTTAAAGAAATACAACCGTAATTTATTGGTTATGAAAAAGAACTTTTTTCCCCTGTTTATCATCATGTTGGTGAGCATCTTAACGATAAGTTGCCAACAACAGCAAGCACGTCGACCTGTTTCCCATTCTTCTGGTGAATTTATGAATGCTTCGGTGGAACGCAACAAGAAGTTAATCAAGAATGAAGAAACGAAGATTGATTCCATTATTCAAAAAAATAAAGGCATTCAATATATTGCTTCCAAAAAAGGCTACTGGTACTATTATGAAAATAAAAATACTACGGATACCTTACGCCCAAAAAAAGGAGACATTGCCTATTTTGATTATGAAATCAAAGATTTGAACGGAAAGGTAATTTATTCGGATCTCGAATTAAAAGGGCAAACCTATCGGGTTGACAAGCAAACCATCATCACAGGATTACAACACGGTTTGAAATTGATGCGTAAAAATGAAACGGTGACATTCTTGTTTCCTTCCCATTTAGCCTATGGATACCACGGTGATGATCGCAGAATTGGTACCAACGAACCCATTATTTGTCGGGTAACGTTAACCGATTTCCGTCCAGAAAATAAATTAAACAATTAATAATGAAGAAAATAACATTAATTTTCACCATTTTAACGAGTTTGTTTTTACAAAGTTGTAAAGATGATCACGCCGATTTAAAAGATGGTCTTTATGCCGAATTCGAAACCGACAAAGGTTCGATTCTTGTAGCTTTAGAATATAAAAAATCTCCCATTACTGTTGCCAACTTCATCACGCTAGCTGAAGGAACCAATCCCTTTGTTCGGGAAGATTTAAAAGACAAGACTATTTTTGACGGAACCCGTTGGCACCGTGTAATTTCTAAATCAAATGGCGATGCCGATGATTTTGTAATTCAAGGCGGAGATCCTACTGGAACCGGTTCTGGTGATGTGGGATACAAATTCAAAGATGAATTTTCAGACTTGAGATTTGATCAAGAAGGAAAATTAGCCATGGCAAACTCGGGTCCTGGTACCAACAGCAGTCAGTTTTTTATCACGTTGGCACCTACTCCAAATTTGGATCAACGCCATACTATTTTTGGTTATGTGATTGGCGACGGAATGGAAGTTGCCCACGCCATTAAACAATTCGACCAAGTTATTTCGGTAACCATCATCCGCAAAGGTGAAGAGGCAAAAAAGTTTGATGCCGTAAAAGTATTTTCCGATTATTTCAAAGCAGAATCGGAACACCAAGCCAAACAAGCGAAAATTGATGCGGCTAATTTGTCAAAATACCAAGCTGAAAAACAAGCCTATTATGCGAGTTTAAAAGCGAAAGCGACCGTGACCAAAAGCGGTTTGGCCTATTTTATTACAGAAAAAGGTAAAGGCGGAAAACCCAATTTAGGCGACCCCATTGCTGTACATTATGCTGGATTTTTTGAAAATGGCAAATTATTTGATACGAGCGAAAAAGCAATTGCACAACGCTTTGGTATTTATAAAGCGGATCGAGAACAAATGGGCGGTTATAACGCATTACCGTTGAAACACGGCGAAAAAGAAGGTATGATTCCCGGCTTTGCAGAAGGGATGAATTTGCTGCAATATGGGGACAAAGCCATAATCTTTATCCCATCCAAATTAGGGTATGGAGAAAATGGTATGGGAAGTGACATTCCGCCCAATACCGATTTAATATTTGAATTAGAAATAAAAAAACCATAACATTAATACGCAAAATACTATGAAAATGACAATGAAATGGCTGGGAATTTTCCTCTTTTGTTCGGTGATGCTTCAAGCGCAAACTCCGAAAAAAGCAGCGGCTCAAAAACCAAAAGCAAAAGCAACAACTGCAGCTACTCAGCAAGCCGGACCTAAATTAGCCGACGGAATTTATACTGAAATCGAAACCCCAAAAGGAAAAATGCTTTTGGAATTGTATTACCAAAAAACACCGGTAACTGTTGCTAACTTTATTGCTTTGGCCGAAGGAACCCATCCTTATGTTTCCGAAAATTTAAAAGGAAAAAAATTCTTTGATGGTTTAACCTTTCACCGCGTCATCAAAGACTTTATGATTCAAGGTGGCGACCCTGCTGGTAATGGATCCGGCGGACCCGGTTATGCGTTTAAAGATGAAATTACAGAGGATAAGTTTACAGGACCAGGTATTTTAGCGATGGCTAATGCCGGACCCAAAACAAACGGTTCGCAATTTTTCATTACCCACAAAGAAACTCCATGGTTAAATGGCAAACATACCATTTTTGGAAAAATCATAACCGGTCAAGATGTGGTAAATGCCATTGCTCAAAATGACCCGATGACCAAAGTAACGATTATTCGAAAAGGTGCTGCTGCTAAAGCATTTGACGCAGTAAAAGTATTCAGTGACTACTACGGAGCGATTGCTATGGAAGAGCAAAAAGCAGAAGCCGCTCGCAAAGCTGCCAATGAAGCTGCATTGAAAGAATTTATGGACAAAGGTCAAGTAACGGCAAGCGGTTTACGCTATATCGTAATCCAAGAAGGAACTGGTGAAAAACCTTTAGCGACTAGTAATGTAAAAGTTCACTACACCGGAATGTTGACCGATGGTAAAATATTTGACAGTAGCGTACAACGCGGTCAACCAATTGACTTTGGTTTGAACCAAGTAATTAAAGGTTGGACAGAAGGCGTACAGTTAATGCCCGAAGGATCAAAATATAAATTTTATATTCCCTACCAATTGGCCTACGGCGATCGCGGTGCAGGCGGTGTGATTCCTCCAAAAGCAGATTTAATCTTCGAAGTAGAATTACTGAAAATTAATTCCAAATAATACAAAAGGCTGTCTATTGAAGACAGCCTTTTTTGTTTTATCATTTATCCTTTAAAGCGCCAGATAAAAGAATCCGTGGCGTCATCGATTAATGCTCCTATTTCAACACGAATAATGGCCCCAAACTCAGATTGAAGTGTCAACCAATTGGATTCATTAAAATGATTGGTAACGGAATCAAAATCTTCGGTTTCCCAAGTAGTAAAGGGCAACGATTCAATCACCTCCCCAATAGGTTTACCAATTATCGCTTGACCCAATAAGGTAGCATTGGGATGTGAGGTAATCGCATAACCAAAACGAAGGTCTTCATCGGCATAAAACGTCAATCGCAATTTTTGTTTGTTGTACAAATAAATCATATTGTCGTCTTCATCATGGAACTGACGATCGGGTTCGCCCAACAGATGCTCCACATGAGTCATTTTCATGCCGAAAATCAAATCGGCAATACCGTTTTTAGGATCTATTTTCATGACTTAATAATTAAAAGTGCCATAAGGCGAATGAATGGTTAACTTTTTAGTTGGGGCTGCCTCTATTCGACCCACTTGTTGCGCTTCAATTCCAAATCGGTTGGCAATTGCAATAATGGTTTCAGCGTGTTCTGGTTGAACGTACAATTCCATACGGTGGCCACAGTTGAAAACTTGATACATTTCTTTCCAATCCGTTCCTGACTGTTCTTGAATTAATTGGAACAACGGAGGTACTGGAAATAGATTGTCTTTAATTACGTGGACTTCGTCTACAAAATGCAACACTTTGGTTTGTGCTCCACCACTGCAATGCACCATTCCGTTAATATTTTCTGAACCTAAAGTAGCTAAAATTTCTTTAATAACAGGGGCATATGTGCGTGTAGGTGAAAGCACCAATTTGCCAGCATCAAGTGGCGAACCTTCGACAGCGTCGGTCAACTGTACATTTCCTGAGTAGACTAATTCATTGGGAACCGCCGCATCAAAACTTTCTGGAAATTGCGCAGCCAAGTCATGGGCAAACACATCATGACGCGCGGAAGTTAGTCCGTTACTCCCCATACCGCCATTGTATTCTTTTTCATAAGTCGCTTGGCCATAACTCGCCAATCCGATGATGACATTCCCTGGTTTAATATTGGCATTATCAATAACCTCAGAACGTTTCATTCGAGCGGTAACGGTTGAATCTACAATGATTGTTCGCACCAAATCCCCTACATCAGCGGTTTCACCACCTGTAGAATGAATGGTAACGCCGTGTTGACGGAGATCAGCAATTAATTCCTCCGTTCCGTTTATAATAGCTGCAATTACTTCGCCAGGAATCAAGTTTTTATTACGGCCAATCGTCGAAGACAACATGATATTATCCACGGCACCTACACATAACAAATCATCAATATTCATAATTAAGGCATCTTGGGCAATTCCTTTCCAAACCGAAATATCGCCTGTTGTTTTCCAATACATGTAAGCCAGCGAGGATTTTGTTCCTGCGCCGTCAGCATGCATGATGAGGCAATAATCTTCATCACCGGTTAAATAATCGGGGACAATTTTACAAAATGCTTTGGGGAATAATCCTTTGTCGATGTTCTGAATGGCTTGGTGAACTTCCTCTTTGGAAGCAGATACACCACGCTGATTGTAGCGTTGCGAATGATTTGATTGCATAGTCGTGTTGTTGTGGCACAAAGATACTATTTCTGTTTCAAGTTTCAAGTCAATCCCCAAGTTTCAGAATCTCCATTTATTTAAAATTATAAACAATTAAATGTTCTTTTTCCAAAAAAACAAGGTAGAGCGCCAACTGGAATTGGGTTGTATAATTAAATAAAGAATAAGAAGAATGAGCAAAGGTGAAAAAACGAGTAACCCTATAATATTGACTATTTTCTTTCCTGTAGTTTCACCGTATTTCTTTTCTGTTTCACGGTTGATAAATTGGATTAAAGAAGGTGAAACGTATTGTAAACCAATTGGAGCAACAGTTACATAACCCGGCTGGGGTTCGATAAAATGTTCCGATTCACTGAACGAATACACGGGAAGTTCCTTTTTGGATAAATCCACAAAATAATAGTACAGAAACGTTTCATCCGCATTGGTTGGAAAATAACCACGTGTTGTGTCTTCATTTTTCTTTTCCAATGAAAAAAAGCAGAACGGTTGTTGTACAATATTGAAAGGAAAATTTTTCAAATGATTTATCTGCTGATTCCAAACAAGAAGGGTATTTATATTTATCCTATTTCCATCCAATACATTTGCATAAGCACCTGCAGTTTGAAGAAATTGAATTAGTGTCGGATTAAATTGCTTCTGTAACTCCGTTTCCAAAAGGCGAATCTCCACTTCGGTAAATCCAACATTGGGATTGTCATTGTTTTGTATCCAACGAAATGACGCCATAAAAAGAATAATTGATTTGTGCTTAGTTTACCGTTCAACAACCATGATTTCGACACGGCGGTTACCGTCTTCTTCTTGGGCATTGCGCTCCGGAATTTTATAGATGGGACGCGTTGCACCATATCCTTTAAAAGAAAGACGTTTGCGATCTATCTTATGGGTGATTAAATAACTGTAAACCGCTTTGGCACGGGCTTCAGCAATGTACCCGTATTTATTTTCTGTATCACAACAAATATGACCTTGAATTTCAATTTTTAGGGTCGGATTTTCCTCCATTACACAGAGTAATTCCAACAAAATGGGTTCGCTATTGGGCACGAATTTAGCCGAATGATTTAAAAAATTGATATGTTCTAATTTGATGATATCCCCTTTTTTTGCCAAATTCATTTGTTGCTTGAATGTAGGGCCTACCGTTTTTGGCAGCGGAGTTTCGACTATTTTCTGAGGAATAATTTCTTCATAAATTAATGTCACTCTTCTGTTTTCCTCTTGCTTGGGGGATTGCTTGAAGTCCTCGCCAAATCCGCGAATCTCAATGTTTTTTTTCACCAAAATATTTTGCTTTTGGAGAAAGCGATACACCGTATTCACACGGCGAAGGGCTAAAGTATCATTATAAACATTGGTCCCTTTCCAATCACAAAAGCCAAAAAGTTTGGTGACCTTGTAATTCTTCCCAGAAGCCATCCATGTATTCAACGTTTGAATCGCCTGCGGATTTAAATCGTATTTATCGAAATCAAAATAAAGTTCCACTTTTTGCTGACCCTGCATCACAAGTGAAAACAATATAACCCATAAATTAACTGTTTTTTTCATCAAATGGCATGTTTAATTAAAATTTCCACACGACGATTAGCCGCCTTTTCAGCTTCTGATTTTTCGGGTAAGGGAAATACGGGGTTCGAACTCCCAAATCCTTTATAGCCCAATCGTTTTGAATCAACACCGTTCTGTGTGAGGTATTTGTATATTTTATGCGCTCTGCGAATTGATAATTTCGTGTCGCTGGGATCGGGATTGCAACAAATGTACCCGTGAATTTCGATTTCCAATTTTGGAAAATTTAGCATCACTTCGAGCAATTTGTCCAATAAAGGTTGTGACAATGGTTCAATTTCGTCACTGTTGAACACAAAGTTAAGATTTTTTATTTTGAAAATTGTCCCGACTTTGGATTGCGTAAGTTGGTTTTCCAGTTGATCGGCTTCTTCGGCGATTTGCTCCTCTGGCGTGAGTGTTTCCTGAATTGGGGTGGCAGTTTCTTCTCGTTTTAGAAGAGATGGTTTCACCTCAAGTTCGATAACTTTGGGAAGTATTTCGACTAGTAGCTCGACCCTGCGATTTTGAGCGTGTAAAGGAAATTCCAATTGCCGTTTACCGATGACTTTTTGTGTCGCACTTTCATGCGAAATTGATAAATCATCCAATTTTTGAAGTACCGCATTGATGCGTCGTTGCGCCAAAGCATCATTGTAAGCTACACTTCCACGGGCATCGCAATAGCCCCGAACTTCGATTACTTTGTAATGTGCTAATTGGAAATTAATCACCAATTTCTTTGTATCCTCGAAGGAAATCGAACTTTGGTCCACTTCAAAATAGACAGAAATTGTTCTTTGGGCGGATACAAAATTGAAAAGGAGTAAAAAAAGAAAAAGAATTTTGCGCATTTATTTTTGAGTGATTAAGATTTCTACACGGCGGTTTTGAGCGGCTTCTTCTTCCGATTTTTCGGGAATGGGGAATTTGGGTTTTGAAACGCCAAAGCCTTTGACAGTAATTCGTTCGGGATTTATACCTTCTGAAACCAAAATGCGTTTGATTTGGCGCGCTCGATCCAACGAAAGGTTTTTATAATCCTTACTCACACAACAAATGTGGCCTTGAATTTCGATATGCAACTTTGGATTATTGAACAACACATTCACCAATTGATCCACAGAATTTTTAGACGAAGGCATCACTGCAAAAGTATTGACATAAAAATTGATGTCCTTTAACCGAATTAAAGTGCCTACGCGTGCCAACTGAATTTTTTGCTCTAACGTTGCATTTTCAGGGAAATGCATGGCTTCTTCTTCAATAATTTCAGGTTCGGCGGGTTTAACTGGCTCGGCAGGTTGTATGCCTAAAATTTCATTTTCACGGGCAAAATCTTTGGGCTGAATAAACAAAATAGTCGCTCTGCGATTTTCTGCTTTGTTTTTGGATTGGGTAAAATTTTCACCAAAACTATGGGCTTTGTAATCTTCTCGAGTGGCGACTTTTCCTTGCACTTGTTTAAAAATAAAATCAACGCGCTTACGCGAAAGGGTATCGTTGTAACCGCTCGAACCGTCTTCATCGGTATAGCCTTGAATGGCTAATATTTTAACTTCTTTATGGGTTTGAATCCATTCGTTCAGTTTTTGGGTTTCTTTGGGATTGGTTTCAAATTTCCCACTATCAAAAAAAACGACAAATTGTTCTTGTGCTTGAAGGGTACATCCCAAAAGTAATCCGAGGAAGAGTAAAAGTTTTCGCATATTCATGTAACGAAAATAGGTAAATTTTAGTGTTTTAAAATGAAAAAACCCACTATTTCTAGCGGGTTTTGTTTATTGATACGTTGAAGTATTAGCGTGTAAACAACAATTCACGGTATTTGGTCAACGTCCACATTTCGTCATCAACAAGCAACTCTAATTTATCGCAATGTTCACGAATGATATCGAAATACGGTTTTACTTTATCGCAATACGCTTCCGCTTGTTTTTCAGCAGTTGCCAAGTTATTGGCTTTTTTGCGTTCTTCAATCATTGCATCCACATTACTGTTGATGGCTTCGATATGTGACGAAATTTCTTTGATTAAGGAAATTTGCTCTTTGGCAATTTTTTCGAAGTCTTTTCCAAAGATTTCTTTCAAACCGCGTACGTTTTCAATCAATGTATTTTGGTAACGAATCGCCGTTGGAATCACGTGATTACGAGCAATGTCCCCCAACACACGACCTTCAATTTGGATTTTTTTCGTGTATTCTTCCAATTCGATTTCGTAGCGCGCTTCAACCTCAACATGGTTCATGATGCTTAATTCTTCAAACAACTTCACCGCCTCTTTAGAAACTTTCGCTTTCAATGCTTTCGGAGTCGTTTTATGATTGCTCAAACCGCGTTTTTTTGCTTCTTTTTCCCAAGCTTCGCTGTAACCATCTCCTTCGAAAAGAATGTTTTTGGTTTCTTTGATGTATTCCCGCAACACATTGAAAATAGCTTCGTCTTTTTTCAATCCTTTTTTCTCAATCAAAGCATCCACTTCAACTTTGAAATCTTTCAATTGTTTCGCTACAATTGAATTTAATGTTGTCATCGCATTGGCACAGTTAGCTGACGAACCTACTGCACGGAACTCAAATTTATTTCCAGTAAAAGCAAAAGGCGATGTACGGTTACGATCGGTGTTGTCTAACAATACATCTGGAATTTTACCTACCACATTCAATTTTAAATCGGTTTTTTCTTCAGGAGAAAGTTTTCCATTAGTAACCCCTTCTAATTCTGCCAAAACTTTGGTCAATTGTTGTCCAATGAATACGGAAATAATAGCGGGTGGCGCTTCATTGGCTCCCAAACGGTGATCATTGCTCGCTGAAGCAATTGAAGCACGCAACAACTCTTCATAACGGTATACCGCTTTGATTGTATTGATGAAAAATGTCAAGAACTGTAAGTTGCTCATTGGCGTTTTACCAGGTGCTAACAAATTGATACCCGTATCCGTTGCCATGGACCAGTTGTTGTGCTTTCCTGAACCGTTGACACCTTTAAAAGGTTTTTCGTGCATCAACACTTTGAAGTCGTGACGTTCCGCCACTTTATACATCACATCCATCAACAATGAGTTGTGGTCCACCGCCAAGTTGGTTTCTTCAAAAATTGGTGCCAACTCAAACTGATTCGGAGCAACTTCGTTATGACGGGTTTTTACAGGAATTCCTAATAACATACATTCGTTTTCCAAATCACGCATGTAGTTCAATACTCGCGTAGGAATCGAACCAAAATAGTGGTCTTCCAATTGTTGTCCTTTGGCAGAAGCATGTCCTAACAACGTTCTTCCCGTCAGCGTAATGTCTGGACGTGAAGCAGCTAAAGCGGCATCTACTAAGAAATATTCTTGTTCCCAACCCAATGTTGGGGTTACTTTTTTTACATTTTTATCAAAATATTTTGCCACATCGGTAGCGGCTTCATCAATCGCATTCAACGCACGTAACAAAGGCGTTTTATTATCTAACGCTTCACCTGTATACGACACAAAAACGGTAGGAATACACAATGTTGTTCCGTAGATGAAAGCCGGTGAAGTGGGATCCCAAGCGGTATAACCACGTGCTTCAAAGGTATTTCGAATTCCACCATTCGGAAATGAAGAGGCATCCGGTTCTTGTTGCACCAATTGACTGCCACCAAATTTTTCTACAGGATCGCTCCCGTCAAAAGAGGTTTCAAAGAACGCATCGTGTTTTTCAGCAGTTGTCCCTGTTAAAGGCTGAAACCAGTGGGTGTAGTGGGTAACACCTTTTGTCAACGCCCATTCTTTCATGCCCATGGCGATATAATCAGCCAACTTACGGTCGATTTTCGTTCCGTACTGGACAGCACCTTTTACGGCTTTATAAGCTTCAGGCGTCAAGAACTGGCGCATCGCTTTATCGTTGAATACATTGGAACCGAAAATAGCCGACTTTTTATCGAGCTCGTCCACTTTTACCGGTTTACGATTACCGGCTGCTTGTAATGCTTGAAAACGCAATGTTGACATAAAAATGTGTTTTAAAATAGTTATACCCTAAATTTTATGATGCAAATATAATAATATTTGACATTAATTTTAAACATACCCTATTTTTTTAGGGGTCATTTTACGATTATTTAATATTGAAATAAAAATTGACGTTGTTTTGGGGGGATTGGGAAAGAATTATCTTTGTAAAAAAAACAAGCATGACCGTCTGGATACTTTTTTTTGCATTAGTCATTGGAATTCTAGCTTTGGATTTGGGTGTGTTTAATAAAACGCCCCATATCATTAGTTCGAAAGAAGCGGGAAAATGGACGGCGCTTTGGGCTTCTCTTGCTTTTGCTTTTTCAGGGGTTATTTATTGGCTTTATGGTACCGATTATATAGGTAATCCGACGTCCCTTTCGCAGTCGACTGCCGCTATGAAGTTCATTACAGGTTATCTGATTGAAGTTTCACTAAGTATCGATAACATTTTTGTGATTGCGGTAATTTTTGCTTCCTTTAAAATTCCGCAAAAATACCAACACCGTGTTTTGTTTTGGGGAATTTTGGGTGCAATTGTATTTCGTGGTTTGATGATTGGATTTGGAGTAACCATTATCCATCAATTTGCTTGGACTACGTATCTTTTTGGAGGCTTCTTGATTTTTACGGCTTTCAAAATGTTATTTTCTAAAGAAGAAGATGAATTTGACCCCAAACATTCTACGGTCTATAAATTGATTGGTAAAATCATCCCGATTACTTCTGAACATGATAAAGAACGCTTTTTTATCACTGCCCATAATGGTAAAAAAGCAGCAACACCTTTATTCGTGGCATTAATGATTATTGAAGTCATGGATGTTTTATTTGCTGTAGATAGTGTACCTGCTATTTTGTCGATTACTTCTGATCCATTTTTGGTCTTTAGTTCGAATATTTTTGCCATTCTTGGTTTACGTTCCATGTACTTTTTCTTGGCAAATATGTTGGAAAAATTCAGTCATTTGGAATACAGTTTAATAATCATCCTCACCTTTGTGGGTGTTAAAATGATTGCTCATGATTATATTCATATTCCAGAATGGGCTTCTCTATGTTTTATAGTGGCATGCCTTGCGGGCGGTGTGATTTTTTCGCTATGGCTTGCCAAAAAGGAGGAACAATCACTTCCATCACGTGATGAGGAATAAAAAAAGGCCATCTTCACAGATGACCTTAAACTAACCAAAACAAACTATAGACTATTAATTAACCTCTATTTTTATAATATTTTTTGAACGGTGGGTTTTCCAAAAGTGGCCACCACATGTTCATAATCTTCATAAGCACTTTTATCTTTGGAGGGTGCATGCTTTGCAAAATAACCCGGTACAATTACAATTCTGAATACTTGATTGGTTCTATAATTTGGAGATACACCTGCCAAATCAAATCCGTGCATAAATAGATTGACATCGTATTGCGTGAAATCAAAATCGTATCCAAAGTCTAATGTTCCATCAGGAAAATAATAGGTTTCGGGTTGCAATTTCCACACATCTGTTCCTGAAACCACTCCAGATAATCGGTAGACTAAAACCATATCTGAACTGTAAATCACATGCGGTAATGTCACCAAAGAACTAAAATTATTACCTGTGCTAAAAGAACGTGTTACTTCATAGACTTCACTGATCGTATCATTATCGACGGTATTGTCTCTAACTTCGTTGACCGTGCAACTTTGTAAGCTTATCATCCCGATAAAGGCAAACAATAATGTAATTTTTTTCATAGGATTTCAATTTAAAATTAAACGATTGATGATAATTTCCAGTAACCAATAGTCGTGCCAAAAAAATCACTCGTCAAAATTTAAAATCAAAAATCGCTGAAAACCAATAGCATAGAATAAAAAAAAGCTCCATAAATTTGGAGCTTTCAATTATTGTTTACTTATTTTCTTTTGAAGTATACCGTAGTCGGTTTTAATTTTAACCACATAAACTCCTGTAGCCAATCCCGAAATATCATTGGACTGGGCCACTCGTTTTCCGACTAAATCAAAAACTTCAATAGATTGAACAGTTTCTTGCGATATGCCTTGAATTGAAAATGATCCTGAAGTTGGATTGGGTACTAAACGTATTTGCACCGCATCAAATTCACCCAGATTTAACATCGCAAAAGGATAACAATCCGAAAGAGAAACACAACCGTTGGTGGTTAATTGTACGGCATAATTCCCGGGCATTTGCGGAGTAAAGACTTGATTATTTGCACCCGGTACTGGAGCATTGTTCGCATCACAATCTACCCATTGGTAAGTTGTTCCTGGAGCATTTCGAACCGCAGTTAAATCAGTTGACGTCACTGTAACTTCGTTGGTGAATATATTTTGAGAATCGGTTACATTTACCGGAATAGTTATCGTGTCGACTTGATCGGGATCGCAGAATTGGTTGGTAATCGTTAAAGTGACCATTTTTACACCGGGGCAAGTGTAGGTGTGCGCCGGACTTTTAACGCTACTGTGGGGTGACCCATCACCAAAATCCCAATCGGATACATCATAATTGGAACTACCATTGATAAAATTCACAACAGCCCCTGGTGTCGCAGGATTATAATCGGGTTGTAGTGGAAAATACGCAAATGCAGCTTGTGGTGTTAAACAACGTTGATAATCCATAAAGGTTACAGCAGTGGGCGTCCAAACTGAATTAACCAAATTACCAGTGACATCTAAAACTGGAATTTTATACGCAGGATCAAACCATTGGTAGGATACCGTGGTCTGACTTGTCGTTTGTGGTGTACCGTTGTACGTAATGGTTGTATTTTGAACCAATGTGGATTTTAACTTTAAAACATTTGAAAATGTCCCAAAGGGTGTAACTAATGTTCCCCATCCTTCAACAAGATTGGTGCGCTGACCTGTTGAAACAATTTGTACGGGCACTCCCAATGAAGTTAAATCGGTATTGATAGCATAAGGATTAGTTGCTGTTGAACCGAATGTCATCGGAAATTGATAAATATCATCCGGATCTGAATACGAAACAACTAAAGGCAATGTTGAACCATTCACGGTAACTTGTGCGCCAATCATTTTATTTTGCAACCCGGAAGTTGTTTTATTCAAATGATCGACTACATTGGTCAACCCCATTCCTTGAATTACCAATCCTTCTGTCAATTGGGTAGCTAAATTAAAATTGTTGTTAAACTGCGTATTACAATTGAACAAATAAAAATTCAACAAGCACCAAGTAGTCTTATACCCACTATTATTCGGATTACTCCAAGCTCTTGATTCCTGTGTATCGGGCACTAACGCACTGTAATCCCAAGAATAGTTGGAACCCGTTACGGAATAATCCAATTGCAAAGCTGCTGGTGTTGGCGTTGTAATAAAAAAGGAATCGCCTACAGCTGCAAAATTTGAAGCCGTGTAAGTAGCTTGACCAAATACATTGATAACGAAACCAAGACTTAATAACACTGGTATAATTTTCTTCATAAAACCAAAACTTTGCCCAAAGATAAAAAACCTTTTGGAATAGTAGTAATTCTACATAACTCATTGAAAGTAAATCATTTCCTACTAGTTCGTATGATAATTATCATTTTATACCTAGCGGCTACTTTCTAATTTTACCCTATTAACATTAGGTAGCAAAAAAATGGACAAATCAAAAATTTTAACAGAAATTGCGGCGGCATTACAAGAACATATCCGCCACATTGAGGCCTCAGTTACTCGGTACAAGCTGGCCTCAGACATCGATGACGATGACACAATGGATCCAGAAGACTTATCGCGGCAAGCAGAAGCCAGTGAAATGCAATTGCGCTTTGAGCAACTTTTATTACAAGCTAAAGAACAAGAGTTTTTCATCATGGATCACGATGATGAAAATCATGATTCAATTGTTCCAGGAGCTTTGATCGAAACCGATTCACACTATATTTATATAGGGATTTCAGTACCTTCATTTCAGTTGGAAGATAAAACAGTACTCACAATTAGTGAAAAAGCACCCGCTTATTTGGCAATGCACGGTAAAAAACCAGGAGATACGTTGGAGTTAGGTGAACATTATTATAAAATAATATCCATAATGTAATTAAAGATCCTTAATTGGGATATAAATAAGCTCTTCTGAATCAGGGGAGCTTTTTTTATACTTTTCCCCTAACACCTCGAACTGCGGACGGTTTTCCCATTGTAAATTGGCTTTTGGAAGAAATTCGGTGAAAATGGAATTAAAAAAATCAGCTGCATCTGAACCATCACCACGATACGTAAATACAGCATAACGCCCACCAGGAATAATCAATTTCTGCATACCTTCAGGAATAGATGTAAAGGCATTTACTTCTAAAGCCGCCCATTTCTCAAAAACCGCTTCGGATGAAAAATTATAGTGCAACGGATTCACTTGCACATGAAATAAATCGGTAGATTCTGAATTTTCAATTTCGTTTCGCCGTGGCATAAACGATTGCCAAAGTTCGCTCACTTGATAATCCAAAAAAGACATGGAACGTGAAATACCAACCAATTTCTTTTCGGGCAGTTGTATGATCTCAGGTTGCATTATTTTCGTTTATCGAAAAAAACTTTTACTCCGCGAAAAGCACTGAAAGCAAATAAAGCATATAAAACCAAACCTGCGATGACCACATAATGGCCATTGGATGATCCTTTTGATTCTAAATAATTAAAATAGGTAATTCCTAAATAAAAAAGGTAAGCGGTTCCAAGAATTGCAATTCCCAACATCAAACGCATGGCCCAAAGTTTTTCATTTTTCCCATGGTAAGCAATATAACCGACCACAACCATCATAACCAGTATAGCTAATTTGGGTAAATCGGCTTCTATTGGTAAAACATAAAAAGCTACCAACGGCACCAACAGCATCGTATGCACCATTAAGTATGCAAAAGACAACACATCCATGCCCATGGGTCGGTTTTCTTTTAAGTACGCTTTAATCGCAACACGCACTTCCTCCTCTGAAAAACCATCCCGTACCAAAAACCGAATCGTGTTGGTGTAGGTATAATTTTTGGAAAGATAATGTGCTACTTCTTGGTGTAAATCCTTTTGCATTTTGTAAAATTATAAAAAAACAGACAGGCAATTTACCTGTCTTTTGGTATTTAACAGCTGTTTTACATATTACGTCGGTACTGCCCACCTACTTCAAACAACCCTGAAGTAATTTGCCCTAACGAACAATATTTGGCAGCTTCCATTAATAAATCAAACATATTACGGTTATTCACAGCAGCTTCCTGAACTTGAGCAATCAATTCGGTTACTTTGACTCCATGTGCGCCATGTAAATTTTCTAAGGTTTGTATTTGCAACTGCTTTTCTTCTTCTGTAGCACGAATGACCTCAGCAGGTAAAACCGTTGGCGAACCTTTCGAACTCAAAAACGTATTCACCCCAATAATTGGATATTCACCTGTATGTTTCAAGGTTTCGTAATACAAACTCTCTTCTTGAATTTTACTGCGTTGGTACATGGTTTCCATAGCACCCAACACTCCACCACGTTCGGTAATGCGATCAAATTCTGCCAATACGGCTTCTTCAACCAAATCGGTTAATTCTTCAATGATAAACGAACCTTGAATCGGATTTTCGTTTTTCGCCAATCCCAATTCTTTATTGATAATCAACTGAATCGCCATGGCACGACGAACCGATTCTTCGGTTGGTGTCGTAATCGCTTCATCATAAGCATTGGTATGCAAGGAGTTACAGTTGTCGTAAATCGCATACAAAGCTTGTAAGGTCGTACGGATATCATTAAAGTCAATTTCCTGTGCGTGTAATGAACGCCCTGATGTTTGAATATGGTACTTCAACATTTGTGCGCGTTCGTTGGCACCGTATTTGAATTTTAAGGCTTTCGCCCAAATTTTACGCGCTACACGTCCAATCACTGCATATTCTGGATCGATACCGTTGGAGAAGAAAAACGACAGGTTCGGACCGAAGTCGTTGATATTCATACCACGGCTCAAGTAGTATTCTACATACGTAAATCCATTCGCCAACGTAAAGGCCAATTGCGTGATAGGATTCGCACCTGCTTCAGCAATATGATAACCCGAAATGGATACCGAATAGAAATTACGCACGTTTTTCTGAATGAAATATTCTTGAACATCTCCCATCAAACGCAAGGCAAACTCGGTAGAGAAAATACAGGTGTTTTGCGCTTGGTCTTCTTTTAAAATATCGGCTTGAACGGTACCTCGAACTTGCGATAACGTTTGTGCCTTGATGGTTGCATAAACTTCGGCATCCAAAATTTGGTCGCCTGTAACGCCCAACATCAATAAGCCCAAGCCATTATTTCCTTCCGGTAAAGCACTTCCTTTTTCAGGATGAAAAGGATTATAGGCTTTCCCATCTGCACAGATATATTGTGGACGACCTACACCTTTGGCATCATACAATTCTTTTAAACGGGCTTCTACCAAATGTTCCAATCCGTTTTCACGAATGTATTTTTCACAATTTTGGTCGATGGCAGCATTCAAAAAGAATCCCAATAACATCGGTGCCGGACCGTTAATCGTCATCGATACCGAAGTTGCAGGATGACTCAAATCAAAGCCGGAATATAATTTTTTAGCATCGTCCAAACAGCAAATCGAAACTCCAGCATTTCCGATTTTTCCATAAATATCAGGTCGGTGATCAGGATCATTTCCGTATAAAGTAACCGAGTCGAAAGCAGTAGACAAGCGTTTTGCAGGCATACCCAAACTCACATAATGAAAACGACGGTTGGTACGCTCAGGTCCGCCTTCACCCGCAAACATACGGGTTGGATCCTCGCCCTCGCGTTTGAACGGATACAATCCAGAAGCAAATGGGAATTCACCTGGAACATTTTCCTGCAAACACCAACGTAGTAAGTCACCCCATGCTTGGTATTTGGGCAACGCTACTTTTGGGATTTGCGAATGGGACAAACTTTCGGTATGCGTTTGGATTTTAATTTCCTTATCACGCACCATAAAGCTGTACACTGGATTTTTATATTTATTGACTTTTTCTTCCCATGACAACAAAACTTCCCAGTTGTAGGGATCTAAGTTCATTTTTACACGATCAAATTCTTTGACCAATAAATTGACCAATTGTTGCGCGTCATCAGCTGTAGGAACAGTGATGTCAAGACCCGACTTGGTCATCACTGGTGCTTTACCACTTACCGATTCAATGGTTTTGTAGATCCCATATAATTTTTGGGCAACTTCAACTTGAACTGAAACGGTCTGATCGTAACCGCGGTTGTTCTCTGCAATTTCAGATAGATAACGCGTACGGTGTGGTGGAATCACATAGACTTTCTCACTCATTTCACGCGTAATCGCAAAGGTTGAATGCAAATCGGATCCCGTTTTCTCCACTATTTTATCCATTATGGACTTGTACAACGCGTTCATTCCAGGATCGTTGAATTGAGAAGCAATGGTACCAAAAACAGGCATGGTTTCAGGATCGACATCCCATAAATTGTGGTTGCGTTGGTATTGTTTTTTGACATCGCGAATGGCGTCCAAAGCCCCGCGTTTGTCAAATTTATTAAGAGCTACTAAGTCGGCAAAATCCAACATATCGATTTTCTCCAATTGTGTGGCCGCTCCGAATTCAGGTGTCATTACATACAAAGAAACATCGGAATGGTCTAAAATTTCAGTATCACTTTGTCCAATACCCGAAGTTTCTAAAATAATCAAATCATAACGTGCCGCTTTCAGTACTTCGATCGCTTCAGCCACATATTTGGACAAGGCCAAATTCGATTGACGAGTTGCTAGGGAACGCATATAAACTCGAGGGTTATTGATCGCATTCATACGAATACGGTCACCCAAAAGTGCGCCACCCGTTTTACGTTTGGACGGGTCAACTGAAATCAATCCAATTGTTTTTTCAGGAAAGTCAATCAGAAAACGACGCACGAGTTCGTCCACTAGTGACGACTTCCCTGCCCCTCCAGTTCCGGTAATCCCAAGCACCGGAATCGCAATTTCTTTATTTTTATCGTGAATCGTATCCAAAGCTGCTTTTGCCACTTCCGGATAATTTTCGGCTGCAGAAATCACTCGAGCAATGGCGCGCGGATTTTTGACTTCCAAATGATTGATTTCACCATTTAAGGTATCGCCCACTGGAAAATCGGAACGCTGTACCAAATCATTAATCATCCCTTGCAAACCTAAAGCACGACCGTCATCAGGTGAATAAATGCGTGTAATTCCGTAGGCTTGCAATTCGGCAATTTCTTCGGGTAAAATTACTCCGCCACCGCCACCAAAAATTTTGATATGACCGGCCCCTTTTTCTTGCAACAAATCGTACATGTATTTGAAATACTCATTGTGTCCCCCTTGATAGGAAGTCATCGCAATGGCATTCGCATCTTCTTGAATGGCCGTATTTACTACTTCTTCAACACTTCGGTCATGACCAAGATGAATCACTTCACAACCAGTGGCTTGAATGATTCGACGCATAATATTGATTGAAGCATCGTGACCGTCAAACAATGACGCAGCCGTAACAATTCTTACTTTATTTTTAGGAATATAGGGTTGAACTTGTTCCATTTTTAAAATTAAAAGGATTTTGAGTGCGCAATTTACGAATATTATAAATTTTTACCGCATGGTGTTAATTGAATTAATATTAACATTTAAGGCATTATTTTTGAAGTTATTCACAAAAAGAAAACCATGAAACGTATCCTCTTACTCGCAACGGCTGTTTACACCTTAAGTTCCTGTGCCGAAATGCAACAAATTGCCAACAGTTTACCCCAAGTCGCTAACCAAAATCAGTTGGATATTGCCGGCGGATTGAAAGAAGCTTTGAATAATGGAATTTCCAAACAGGTAGTGAAATTAACCGCTTTGGACGGGTTTTATAAAAATGAGATGGTCAAAATTCTAATGCCCGAAGAATTGCAGAAAGTGGACCAAACGCTGCGAAAGGTCGGACTCTCCAGTCTCGCCGATGATGGGATTAAAATGTTGAATCGTGCGGCTGAAGATGCGGTAAAAGAAGCGACGCCCATATTTGTGGATGCGGTAAAAAAAATGACCATTACTGATGCTAAAAACATTTTAATGGGCAACGAAAGTGCGGCAACCACCTATTTGCAATCCTCAACTTCAACGGCTTTGTATGCCAAATTTAATCCGGTTATTAAAACTTCGTTTGCAAAAGTTGGTGCGGATAAAATTTGGACCCAAATCATTACCAAATACAACAGTTTACCATTGGTCAAAAAGGTGAATCCCGATTTAACCGATTACACCACCAACAAAGCCATGGACGGTGTATTCAAAATGATTGCTGTGGAGGAAAAAAACATTCGTACCAATTTGGGTTCGCGCACCTCAACCCTACTCCAACAAGTGTTTGCGTTACAAGATCGTCGCTAACTGTTAAAATTGATTTAAAATTTTAAAAATCAATAACATAGAAATAACAATCTATTAACAAAGACCTACCGATTTATGTCGGATATTTGTATCGAAATAATGATTTATTATTTTGTTTGGTTTAGGTTAGTTAGAAAAAAAAGCCGGTAGTCTTTGTGATCACCGGCCTTTTTTTATGCTAATAATTTTGCCATTTCTTGTTGTAATTTCAGGGCTTCTTCTCGCGCCTTTTCGGCAAAATCCACTTCCGATGCGGCATATATAATACCGCGTGATGAATTCACTAATAAGCCTACTGAATCGTTTTTACCGTAATGCCAAACTTCTTCCAAGCTTCCGCCTTGGGCACCCACACCAGGCACCAATAAAAATGAATCGGGAATTATTTGGCGAATTTCCGCAAGATATTCGGCTTTGGTAGCACCAACCACATACATCAGTTGTTGACTATTTTTCCAACCTTTCGAAGTTGCGATTACCTTTTTATATAATTCTTGATTGTCGTAAGTCAGTGTTTGGAAATCAAAAGCCCCTTCATTGGAAGTTAGTGCCAATAAAATAGTATGCTTTCCCTCGAATTCTAAAAACGGCTCCACCGAATCTTTTCCCATATAAGGCGCAACGGTCACCGAATCAAACGCCATATCTTCAAAAAAAGCTTTAGCATAGCGTCCAGATGTATTTCCGATATCCCCACGTTTGGCATCGGCGATCGTAAATTGTTCAGGATAGTTTTGATTCAAATAGTCGATAGTTTTTTGGAGGGCCATCCAGCCTTTTACCCCATAGGCTTCATAAAAGGCCGTATTGGGTTTATACGACACACATAAATCGTGTGTAGCATCAATAATTGCTTTATTAAATTCAAAAATAGGATCTTCGGAAGTTAATAAATGGACCGGAATTTTTTCCAAATCGACATCCAAACCAATGCATAAGAACGATTTTTTGGTTTGAATTTGCTGAATTAATTGTGTTGTGGTCATGTAGTTTTGTTGTGTGGGTAAAGGTACTTTTTCCAGCGCGAATCCACAAATTGATTTTTCCATGGGTTTACCTTAAAATACAGAACAGGATTCGAAAAATTACTCACTCCTTTCCAACGGAGTGTTTATAATCTTTCAGTTTAAGGAATCAATAGGAAATGTAAACGTTGTAAAAAGAAAACTTGTCATTCATGACGGTTTGATTTTTTTACAAAAAACCCGAACTGTTGTCCGGGTTAGCATATTAAAAAACTTCGCTTTCTTTTAATTTTTCGGTATTAGCCACCAACTGAAGTTCGTCAATGAACTTTTGAATATTGCCATTCAATACCCCATCCATATCAAAAACATCCATCCCAATGCGGTGATCGGTTACACGTCCTTGTGGAAAATTATAGGTTCGGATTTTTGCAGAACGGTCACCTGAACTTACTTGAGAATTTCGCTTCTTCGCATCTTCCTCTTGTTTTTTGGCTAATTCCATTTCATACAAACGCGAACGCAATACCGTTAAGGCTTTGTCTTTATTTTTATGTTGCGACTTTTCATCTTGACATTGAGCTACCAATCCGGTTGGAATGTGGGTCATACGTACAGCCGACTTGGTCGTATTTACCGACTGACCTCCAGGACCCGAGGAACAGAAAAAGTCAATTCGCACATCATTCATATCGATTTGTACATCAAACTCTTCAGCTTCAGGCAACACCATTACGGTAGCCGCTGAAGTATGCACGCGACCTTGGGTTTCCGTTTTCGGTACGCGCTGTACACGATGAACACCGGCTTCAAATTTTAGCGTACCATATACATCTTCACCTGAAACTTCAAAAATAACTTCTTTAAAACCACCCGAAGTTCCTTCATTGAAATCTACGGTAGAGGTTCGCCATCCTTTATTTTCACAATATTTCGTATACATTCGGTACAAATCTCCAGCAAACAAAGAAGCTTCATCACCTCCCGTTCCAGCACGAATTTCGACCATCACGTTTTTCGCATCTTCAGGATCTTTAGGAATCAACATAAATTTGATTTCCTCTTCCAATTGTGGTAAACGTTCTTTGGCTTCTTCCAATTGCATTTTGGCCATTTCGACCATTTCTGCATCGGAACCGTCGGCTAAAATTTCATTGGCTTCATTGAGATTATCAGTTAAACGAACGTACTCGTCACGTTTTTCCACCAATGCCTTCAGGTTTTTGTACTCCTGATTTAGCTGCACATACCGTTTTTGATCGGCGATAACATCCGGCTGAATAATCAAGTCGGACACCTCGTCAAATCGTTGTTTTACATATTGTAAACGCTCTAACATAGTTTGATACTCCTTTTTTTGGACTGCAAAAATACAATAAAATGTGATTTTTCTAGTAATTATTTTAGGCCCATCATTCCGACTACGTTTCCCTTTTCGTATAAAATTTGTAGTATTGTAAAAAATATGCGTCGTTTTCTAGTTATATTCATAATTGCACTGGCCATTTCAAGTTGTTCCCATAAGGAACCTAACATGGCATGGTTGGAAGGCTCTTGGAGAAACACATCAAAATCGATGGATTTTAACGAAAATTGGAAGCGGCTGGATGACGAACATTTGACGGCTGAAAGTTTTATTTTAGTCAAAAAAGATACGGTTTTTTATGAGCGAATCATTTTAACAAAAACGACCCAAGGTTGGGATTACACCGTTTCGGTTCGCGATCAAAACAAAGAATTACCCGTTACATTTGCTTCTACACTCTTGAGCGATGGCCTTCTTATTTTTGAAAATAAACAACATGATTTCCCCAATCGGATTGAGTATAAAAAAATCACGGAAGACAGTCTTGTAGCCACTATCTTTGGAACACAAAAAGGAAAACCAATTTCTGAAGTTTTCCCTATGAAAAAAATGCAACCATGAAAAAAATAATTTTATCGATACTTGCACTTGGCTTTATCGCTATTTCTTGTAAAAAATACGACACTTTTGGTAACGAAATTCGGTTTGTAGAATTGAACAAAGCAGCTTTTTTAGAAGGCAATTGGGAAGTTCAAGATTCGTTGGGTGTGCTCCAGCTGCAATGGAAAACGGAGAATGACAGTACGTTTTCAGGAACTTCTTATTTTATTCAAGGAGAGAAAAAAGACACTTTGCATCGCGAAACTATCGAATTACAACAACGCGACGAACATTTGTTTTATACCACTTCAGTTCAAGGAGAAAAAGGAGATACGCCCATCACCTTTCAACTAACCAAAGATGCAGACAGTTTGGCTGTGTTCGAAAATCCTAAAAATGATTATCCCTCCAAAATTGAATTCCGACTTCAAAAAGACGGCAAAATCAAACAAACGGAAAGTGGAACGGTTCTAAAAAAACCAAAAACTCAACAATATCTTTGGACGAAATCCAATACCAAATCAGAAAATTAATACTAAAAAGGGACCGTATGAGTCCCTTTTTCTTTGCACAATACATTCATTTTCTTCACTTTAAAATTATTATTTAAATTTAGTCTAAATAAGTTTTGAAAATTAAAAACGAGACTTTACATTTGCATCGTCTTATTTTTAATTATTCTAAATAAATGAAAACATATCTCCCAAAACTACTCGTTACACTTTTTACTTTTAGCTTTTGTCATGCACAATATAGCGATACTCCTAAAGGGAAAGAAAAAGATACCATCAAAAACAAAACAGCCATTCAATTGGATGAAGTGTTGGTTCAAAAAAATCCGTTTAAAATTCAGCCAACCCTTACCCGTAGTACGATTAAAGTCATGGATTTACCCCAAAACGTACAAACTATTGACAAATCGGTTATCTACCAACAACAAGCTGTTCGATTAAGTGATGTCATTAAAAACGTCAACGGCGCGTATGTGGGTTCGGCCCGCGGTGGAGCACAAGAATCGTTTTGGTCTAGAGGCTACGACTTGAGTGCGAACAATATTTTTAAAAATGGGTTTCGCGTAAGCAGTGGATCAATTCCCGAAGTAATTTCCTTGGAACGGGTCGAATTCTTAAAAGGGAATTCTGCCTTATTGTTTGGAAATGTGATTCCAGGCGGTGTGGTCAATTTGGTTACTAAAACACCCCAATTCAAATTTGGCGGCGAAGCTAGTTTTCAAGCAGGAAGTTATGATTTTTACAAACCCTCATTGGATATTTATGGACCAATTTCCAAATCCCTTGCCTACCGACTGAACACTTCCTATGAAAATTCGAAGAGTTTCCGTGATGTGGTGCAACGCGAACGTATTTATGTGAATCCGTCACTTCTTTACAAAATCAATTCCAAAATGGAACTCAACGTTAATGCTGATTATCTAGCAGACGATTGGACACCCGATTTTGGTACGGCGATCATCGGAAAAACGATTGTTGATTTACCTAGAAATCTTTATTTGGGTGGAAAATGGTCCAATGGAACCACCAAACAAACGACAGCTTCAGTATTTTTCAAATACCAAATCCGAGAGAAATGGACGTTAAACGCGAACAGTTCGTACCAGAAATACTATCGTTTTTGGACCGGTACCGACCGCATCCAACCCGCTGCTAACGGCGATTGGTCGCGTCCACTTGGCCAACAAGAAAACAGTGAACGTATTTACGGGGAGCAATTCTTTATCAATGGAGAATTTACCACAGGAAAATTGAAACATCAATTGACTTCGGGTGCCGATTTTGAAAATGCATTTACCGAAACTTTTACGTTTACTTTTCCAACGGGTGCTACCACCTATGGTTCAGGTAATATTTATGATTTTGCCAATTTCAATCAAGGAACGGGTCCGATCCCTTCAGCCACCGCAACTCGTTTGGTAGAAAACACGACCAATCGTTTCGGCATCTATGCCCAAGATTTAATTTCCTTACCTAAATATTTCAAAGTATTTTTAGGAGTACGCTGGTCATGGCAAGAAGCCAACATTTGGAACCACAATTCGTATGCAACAGATCCAAATGCGCAAATCAAAGATCCTGTGCGAATTGACAAAGCCTTTTCACCCAAAGTAGGTTTGATTTTTCAACCCGACAACAAGACGTCATTTTTTGCGAGCTACTCCAATTCCTTCACACCCAATACAGGTTTGACACCCGAAGGAAATGTGGTAAAACCTTCCATAATTACGCAATATGAAGCCGGATTCAAACGGGAATTCATTAAGGAAAAACTGAACATGAACTTTGCCATTTATAGCATTGTTAATGATAATTTTGTACAAACAGCTCCATTTGTCAACGGACTTCCCAACACCAATACAAACTACAAAATTCAGAGTGGTGAAACTGTAAGTAAAGGATTTGAATTTGACTTTTCTGCTTACCCGTTAAAGGGTTGGACAATGATGGCCGGATTTAGTTATAACGACATGCGCTTTACCAAAACTGAAGCAGGAGTAGGTAATTTTGTGGAAGGCGATCGTTTAACCCGAACACCTTACCAAACCGCCAATTTCAGTACTTTCTATAAAATTCCGAATGGAAAATTAAAAGGAGTCACTTTTGGAGCTATGGCTTTCTATATGGGAAGTCGTCTAGGCGGTTGGAATAACGATTACATCTTACAAAGCGGCAATTTGGTAGTTCGCGATCGGGTTATTCCGTTAAGCGACTATACCACAGTAGATTTATCTGCGGGTTATGATTGGAAAAAGTTTTCTCTTTTGGTAAAAGTATCCAACATTACCAACGCGTTGAATTATACCGTACACGAAAATTACAGTGTCAATCCGATTGCGCCACGACAAGTGATGGCCACCTTGAAATACAAAATTTAATACGTTAACTATGAATCAAACAAAAATTAGAGGATTACACCGGGATTTGGGGTATTTCTACATTGGTTTAATTATTTCCTTTGCTTTTTCGGGTATTATGATGAACCATCGCGAACATTGGCATCCTGAAAAATACACGACTACATCCACACCTTTAACGGTGATTCTACCTCAAAATGAAGACGAAATTTCAGAAGATTTTGTCAAAAATCTCGGCAAAAAACTGGGGATTGAAGATGAAGTTAGACGCCACAAAGTGAAAGAAGGAAAACTCCGCGTTGCCTTTGAAAAGCATGAATTGGAGGTGGATTTAAAGTCGGGCAAAGGCGAACTCGAAGCTTTTGAAAAAACCCCCATCATCAGTCATGTGATGAAATTACACAAAAGCACCTCCAATTTTTGGATTTACTACAGTGATATTTTTGGATTGTCATTGATTACTATAGCCATTACCGGTGCCATTATGATTCCGGCTGGTAAATTTACATTCAAGCGCAGAGGTTGGAAACTCGCCCTCGCTGGATTACTTTTCCCTTTATTGTTCCTTATTGTTTTAGGTTAAAAAAAGAAGCTCCCTTGTAAATTACAAGGGAGCTTTTTTATTATTTCACCGGAATATTCGCTAAAATTTCTAGTAAATACTTCCAGAATTTTTGTGACGAAGAAATGCTCGCACGCTCATCCGGACTGTGCGCACCGTGAATTGTAGGTCCGAAAGATATCATATCCATTTTAGGATAATTGGTTCCTAAAATCCCACATTCTAACCCGGCGTGACACGCTACAACATTGGGTTTTGCCCCATTTTGTTTTTCGTAGATATCAACCAATACTTTCAAAATCTCTGAATTGACATTGGGTGTCCAACCTGGATAACTTCCTCCGAAATTCACTTCACAGCCAATTAATTCAAAAGCGGAACGCAAAGCATTTGCCAAATCAAATTTTGATGTTTCTACTGAAGAGCGGGTCAAACATTGAATCGTGATTTGACCTTCTTTCACTATAACACGAGCAATATTGTTTGAAGTTTCCACTAAATCTGCCATGTCTGCACTCATGCGATATACGCCGTTATGCGCGGCATAAATAGCGCGTAGTAAGCCTTCTTGCACACCCAAATCCATAATTTTTGTAGGCAATTCCGATTTTTCAATGATTATTTGTAAGTTGGGTTCAGTCGTTTTGAACTCGGCTTTAATGTCGTTGATGACTTCTTGCATTTCAAATTCGAAAACTTCGTCATACATTGAAGCAATGATTACTTTGGCAACACTTTCACGTGGAATGGCATTGCGCAAACTTCCCCCGTTAATTTCTGCGATTTGCAACCCGAAGTTTTCAAATCCGTCAAACAACAAACGGTTCATAATTTTGTTGGCATTACCTAATCCTTTATGAATATCCATTCCGGAGTGGCCACCGTTTAACCCTTTTACAGTTATGGTATATCCAGTCGAACCATCGGGCACTTCGTCTTCATTGTAAACACGAGTAGCTGTTACATCAACTCCACCGGCACAACCAATATCGATCTCATCGTCTTCTTCGGTATCGAGATTTAACAAAATCTCACCCTGAAGAATGCCGCCTTTCAAATTTAAAGCTCCGGTCATACCGGTTTCTTCATCGATGGTAAAAAGGGCTTCAATTGCAGGATGCGGAATATCTTTACTTTCTAAAATAGCCATGATAGCTGCTACTCCTAAACCGTTGTCGGCTCCTAAAGTAGTTCCTTTAGCACGCACCCAATCGCCGTCCACATACATTTGAATGCCTTGGGTATCAAAATCAAAATCGGTGTCATTATTTTTTTGGTGCACCATATCCAAATGTGCTTGCATCACAATCGGCTTACGGTTTTCCATGCCCGGAGTGGCTGGTTTTCGGATGAAGACATTACGAATTTCATCTTCAAACGTTTCTAATCCTAAACTGTTTCCGAAATTTTTCATGAATTCGATTACACGCTCTTCTTTTTTGGAAGGACGCGGCACCGCATTTAAATCGGAAAATTTATTCCAAAGCGCTTTCGGCTCCAGATTTCTTACTTCTTGACTCATGGTAATGTATTTAATTCGTGTCGTTTTAGTTGGTCGAAAAACGAAGGTCAAAGTTACAAAGAATGTTGGGTGCAAAAAGGCTTTCCCGTACATTTACCTAAAAATAATAAAGGTGAAGAAAAATCCATATTGCGGTTGGATCAGTTTGGGCATACAAATTCTGTTGGTGCAATGGATTGCGTTGTATCCTGAAACCGTTGAGCGACTTTATAGCACTGGTTTTTACCGTTGGTGGGATGCTGTTATTCGCGGATTTTCCGCATACTTTACTTTTTCTATTGGTGATGTTTGCTATGGGATTCTTTTACTCTCAGGAATCGTTTCGCTTTTACGTTGGAAAAAAACAACAGGTAAAGAAAAAATGCGTCGGTTGGGGACTTTTCTCGCGGGCTTTTATTTTTTCTTTCAAGTCAGTTGGGGATTGAATTACTACCGCTTACCCTTGGCTGAAAAATGGCATTTGGAACCCCAATACACCGCTGTTGAATTGCGGGAATTCACAGAAAAATTGGTTGAAAAAACCAATGCTATTCAACTTCTGATTACCAAAAATCCGAAACAGAAAGTGGTGGTTCCGTATTCGGAGACCGAACTTTTATCCAAAGGAACTGAAGGGTATAAAGCGTTGGCACAAATTCATCCTGAAATCCGCTACGGCGTTCGCTCGGTGAAGTCGAGTTTATGGAAAAGTCCGTTGTCATATATGGGTTTCTCCGGCTATTTGAATCCGTTTACCCATGAAGCACAAGTCAATACCTTGATGCCCAAGTACACCCAAAGCAATGTGATTTGTCATGAAATGGCCCATCAAACCGGATTAGCCAGTGAAAGTGAATGCAATTTTATTGGATTCTTAGCGGGTTACCACCATCCTGATTTGTATTTCCAATACAGTGCTTGTACGGCTGCTTTGAAATATTGCATGAATGCGTTGGCGCAACAAGACCCAGAGGCATTTGATCAATTAAAAGTAAAAATCCATGCCGGCGTTTTGGACAATTTTAAAGAAAGTGAGCAATTCTGGAACCAATACGACACCTTTATAGACAAAGGGTTTCACAGTTTCTATGATCGTTTTCTCAAAATCAATCAACAAAAAGACGGCATGGAAGGATATAGTAAGTTTGTGGGGTTGTTGATATCCTACAAACTATAGAACAAATGATTATTTATTTAAACTATACATGAAAGAAAGTGATAATGTAGAGAATGGAGTATTTAAAAACTGATAATCTGAAGTTAAATTTCTTTTAAATTCATAATTGACTTCTACAAATGTTCGCTTAAAAAATTGCAATCCTAAACCTAATCCTAAACCAATTTCATTATTTAAATTAAATTTTGAAGGCATAGTTTTAGAGTAGCTATCTTTACTAACCATTTCAAAAACACCTAAACCGTTTACATAAATATTATAATTCTTGTGTATTTCAAAATATTTTCTAATTCCTAAAATAAATCGAACACTTGAACATTTTAATTCTGTTTCAATTGTTTGGATAGGTGAAAAATTTCCGTAAATAATTTGATCTGAATTCATTTTAACCGAATGATAAGATGTAACTAAAAAAAAGCTAAGCGCATTTTTCACCTTTAACTCTGCTTCAAATCCAATTTCTGGAACAAACTTAGAAGAAAATTCAGACTTACTATAAGGGTTTTGGACAGCACTTTTATCAGAATAAAGACTACTTGCACTAATCATACTAAATCCAATCCTCGGTTTTATAAAAAATTTTATTGGAGAAGTTGATTTTCTTTCGGTGGTATTCATTTCAACTCGACCTCCAAAAACTAAATTGTATTTTTTAAACAAATCAACCATTTCATTTTTGGTGTAAGCCACTTTAAACACATCTTGATCTGAAAATCCAGCATCCACCATAATATTTAACAACTCTTGTTTATAAAATTCATTTTTTAGGATATATGATTTAGATTCACCTCCCATATATTCTTTATAATCTAGAAGTTCTGGAGTTTCCATTCCTTCTTTTAAATAATAAAATTGGAGATTATTATTATCAACTAAACCTAATAATGTTAATTTTCCTTTCTCCATCACTTCTAGGAAAACATCTTTATTGACTAAATCTAAATTTTTATAAGCCGTTAATTCACTTTGCCTTTTTGAAGAGGTTTCAACTTTAACATTATACTTTTTGTAAACAATTACATTAGTTATTGCAATTTCTGAAAGACCATAACAATCAATAGTATTTATAGTCCCTTTATCCTGCAATCGATAAGTTAAATTTCCGTCCGGACTTTCATTGATAATGTCTGTAGTAATTAAGCATTCGGTTTTATTCCCTGATTTATCAATAAAATATCCTTGCTTAAAATTTTGTGCTGATACAGTAAAAAAAAGTAAAAGAGCATTGAATAAAAAAAAGTGTTTCATAAAAATAAAATAATTTGGTTTATAAATTACAATTCATCTGTGGTAAATGTACTAAAACTTTTCTTTTTAAACGGCCTTACAATTAATCTTCCTTCGCGATCAAAGCGAATGTAATTGTATACCCAATTCATAAAGACAACGGCTTTATTCTTAAATCCGATGAGTGAGAATAAATGCACCAACATCCACACCACCCAAGCGAAGAACCCGTTGAAATGGTATTTGGGTAAGTCGACTACGGCCAAATTACGCCCAATAGTGGCCATCGAACCTTTGTCGTTGTACACGAAAGGCTCAGGCATTTTCCCTTGTAGGATCTTGGGTAGATTTTTACCAAGAAGTGCACCCTGTTGCATGGCCGGTTGCGCCATCATGGGATGTCCTTGCGGAAAATCGGGAGTTTCCATGGAAGCAATGTCGCCAATAGCAAATATATTTTCGAAACCAATTACTTGATTGTAGGCATTCACCCGAATGCGATTGACCTGACTCACCAAACTTGAAGCGGGTAAACCAGCAGGACAAGCCCCTTGAACGCCCGCGGTCCAAATTACGGTTGCTGTTTCAAATTGGGTACCGACATTGGTAGTCACTGTGCGCCCATCATAACTTTGTACCCGCATGTTTTTCCAGACATTTACACCCAAGCTTTTTAAAAAAGCTTCAGATGCAGCTGAAGATTTCTCGCTCATGGTATTCAATACGCGATCACCACTTTGAATCAAATGAATTTGCATTTTTTGGATGTCCAAATCGGGATAGTCTTTTTGTAAAATAGCGCGTTTCATTTCGGCTAACGCACCCGCTAATTCTACGCCTGTGGGTCCGGCACCAACCAATACAAAATTCATGAGTGCATTGCGCTCACTCGTGTCATTGGACAAAACGGCTTGTTCAAAATTTTCCAAAATCAAACTGCGGATATTGAGCGATTGCGGTATGGTTTTCATGGACATGGCGTTGCGCTCGATTTCTTTATTACCAAAATAATTGGTTTTCGAACCTGTGGCGATAACGAGGTAATCGTAGTGTAAATCGCCAATCTCGGAAATGATTTTTTGGTTTTGGGTATCGATTTCTTTCACCGTTGTGAGTCGGAAATAAAAGTCGGGAAACCCTTGAATGACTTTCCGTAAAGGGTACGCAATGGAACCGGCTTCGAGTCCGCCCGTCGCTACTTGATACAGCAAGGGTTGGAACGTATGGTAATTGTGTTTATCGATTAAAACGACTTGTAGATTTTGTCGGTTGAGTTGTTTGGCAAGTGTTATTCCGGCGAAACCGCCACCGATAATGACGACGCGTTGCTTTGTGGAATTGGGAATATTCATAGGGTTGAAAAATTATACTCAAATTTACGAAGAATCGCAGGGAGTTGTCGTTAAATCGGACTTAAAAAATTGGCACTTGATGATTAGACCCGGTGGAAGCAAGCTACCCCGCCGTAGCCGTTAGGCAGGCGTGTAGCGCGGACGACGGGAAGGCAATTGATTGAAGAAAAAACGGCTGCTCCCAATAAAAAAAGAAGTATCTTGTAACAAAATTAGACCGACTCGGACTAACACGGCATGAGTGATTCATTAGAAAAATCCTTTGTAAAGCAGTTGACGGACAATCAAAACATTGTCCACAAAATTTGTCGTTTGTATACCAACAACGAGGATGCGCACAATGATTTGTTTCAAGAAATCACGATTCAGCTTTGGAAAGCCTTTCCAAAATTCAGGGGTGAAGCCAAATTTTCTACCTGGGCCTATCGGGTGGCGTTGAATACTGCGATTACGTTGTATCGCAAAAACACGCGAACGGTGGCAACGGTTGATTTTGAAAAAGCGAGTTATTTTATCAAACAAGAGGATTACAATCCGGAAGAAGAAGAACAACTCAAGCTCATGTACCAGGCCATTCACCAGCTGAACGACATTGAAAAAGCCTTGATCTTTATGTATTTGGAGGACAAAGACTACACTGAAATCTCGGAAACTTTGGGGATTAGTGAAGTCAATGCCCGTGTGAAAATGAACCGAATCAAAGGAAAATTAAAAAAAATATTAAACCCGTAAGTAGCCATGGAAGAATTGGATTTACTGAAAAAAGATTGGAATAAAAACAACCCGTTTCCGCAGTTGCAGGAAATGGATATCTATAAAATGCTCCATAAGAAATCGTCCTCTATTGTGAAGTGGATTTTGATTATTAGTATTTTGGAAGTTACCTTGTGGACGGCTATTAGCTTTTGTTTTAATACCGATGAGTATTTGATTAAGAATCACTCGGAATTTATGATTCCGTATTTCAAAGTATTGACGGTTGTCAACTTTATCGTGACTGCCGTTTTTATCTATTTGTTTTATAAAAATTACCGAACGATTTCCGCCACTAACGCCACCAAAAAATTGATGGCCGATATTGTGCGTACGCGTCGCACTGTAAAATACTATGTGGGTTACAATTTGGGGATGATGGTGTTGAGTGCCATTTCTGGTTTTGTCATGGCCATTATGGTGAATCCAAAAATTCAAGAATTGTCACACAATACCAAAGCGATGGTGATTGCAGTGATCATTATGATTGTTTTCTTGTTGATCTTTTTTGGGGTCGCTGCCTTGTTTTACTACTTGATTTATGGTACGTTGATGAAGCGTTTGTATCGCAATTACAACGAACTTAAAAAAATTGATTTGTAATGAAAAAAGTTTTTGCAGTTGTCGGTATTCTTTTGGGAGTAATCGCGGGAGCGCAAACGCCCAAAACGCTTTTGTGGAAAATTTCGGGAAACGGTTTACAAGCGCCTTCTTATCTTTTTGGCACGATACACATGACTTGTGATGCCACATTGAAATCCAAAGTGCTTCAGGCGTTGGACAATACGGAGCAATTGTGTCTTGAATTGGATATGGATGATTCCCAAATGCAATTGGAGGTATTGAAGCACATGTACATGAAAAACAATGTTCGTTTGGATTCCTTATTAACTCCGGATGAGTTTAAAAGTTTGGATGTTTATTTGAAAAAGAATTTGGGAATGTCGGCTAAAATGTTGAATCGTGTGCAGCCGTTATTTATAACATCCATGTTGTATCCAAAACTTTTAGCCTGTACATCACAATCTATAGAATCGGCTTTGATGCAAGTGAGTAAAGCACAAAGTGAAGAGGTGATTGGACTGGAATCGGTAGAGGAGCAAATGAATGCCTTTAATGCGATTCCTTACAAAGATCAAGTGAAGGATTTATATGCTATGAGTCAGAAAAATACAGAACTTGACAAAGCGGAAACCGACAAACTAACGAAGTTATACCAGGAAGAAGACATTGAGGGACTTTACCACTATATGAATGAGGTTGAAAATAAAACCTATGCCAAATTTGAAGACGATTTATTGGTCAAACGCAACAAAAACTGGCAAGAGCGCATTCCCAAAATAATTCAGGCCAAAACTACTTTCATCGGAGTTGGCGCAGCGCATTTGGGTGGTAAAAATGGGGTGATTCAATTATTAAAAGAGCTGGGATACAAAGTCGAACCCGTACTGTAAGTTACCAACGGCGCAATTCATTTAATTTTTCTTGCTCTTCCAATACAGCGGTCGGAATCACTTTTAGAAACGAAGGATGTTGTTCAATGGCATATTCGATTTTTTCCACAATAGAGTCAATGGACTCGTTATCGTAATCAATTTCCAATGGTTCTTTGATAATAAACGATTGAAGAATATTCTTTTTCTTGATACGAAGCCCTTTTTTATCAAACGAGCGTCGGAAACCATCAATCACAATGGGCACAACAATGGGTTTGTGTGTTTTAATAATATGAGCTGTCCCTTTACGTACAGGTTTGAACGATTTCGTGGTACCTTGTGGAAAGGTAATCACCCACCCATCTTCCAAGGCTTTCATGATGTTTTCCGTATCGTTGGGATTAACGGCTTTTTTTTCACAAATGTCTTTACCGCCAGCTCGCCAAGTTCGTTCAACAGTTATCGCTCCGGCATAAGCTAAAATTTTAGGAAGCAAACCCGATTTCATTGTCTCACTTGCCGCCACATAATAAATATTCAATTTGGGTTGCCATAGATAGCCCACATTCTTGATGTTATCCTGTCGCCCACTCAGACTCGCATTGAATACGTGAAACATGGCCACCACATCGGCAAAATAAGTTTGGTGATTGGAAATAAAAAGTACGTTAGTATCGGGCAATTGACGAATGATTTCAGAGCCCTCGATTTGGAGTTCGTTGAACCCCCGATAGCGGCGATGCGTCAATGTACCGGCGATCCGGATTAACCATTTTTTTAAAAATAAAATATGTCCAAAAGGATTGCGTTTCAATAGTCCCATATCATTTTTCCAAGGGGTCTAAAGATACCAAAAATTGAAGATTACACCAATTTTTTAAGACTCTCTTTCAGTTCGCTTAACATCATTGCCGTGGCACCCCACACAATTTTCCCTTCCAATTCAAAAGCAGGAACAAGGATATCCGTGGCATACGAAGTGGTCAAGGTGGTTTGCGTTACGTTGGAGTCATCGAGTAATTGGGCCAAGGGAACTTCTAAAATATCCGAAACTTCTTCAATTTGCAAGACAAATTTGGGTCGCTCTGTGGTATAGGCTAAAAACGGTGCCACTAAAAAATTACTGGGCGGAATAAAGACTTCGGTATAAGCTTTAATAAATTCCACTCCCGAAGGATGTACACCCACCTCCTCCCAAGCTTCTCGCAAAGCGGTTTGCAATAATGTGGCGTCTTCTTGTTCGACCTTCCCTCCCGGAAATGCCATTTGCGAAGAATGCACACCGGGGTAACTGTTGCGCTGAATCAAAACAAAATAAGTAGTCTCTTTATGGGGATAGCACAGCATGAGGACAGCGGCTTTGCGGGCATTTTTGACATCATAACCCGCTTGCAGTTCTAATTTGCGAATTTCAGGTACTATTTTCTCATGGGCAGCAGTCGCTGGTAAGTCATCGTGCTGCAATTGAGGTAATAAAGAAAGAAAACGTTGAAATTCCATAGCTGCGTAATAATTTCTAAATTTACCAAAAAAAAACTGCATGTACAGCAAAGAAGAAAAACAACAATTGAAACGTGAATTTTGGTCCCAATTTTCGGAAAATTATCCGAGAAAGTGGCTATTGTACGACACGCAAATTAAAGATGTTGCTTTTAAATTCTTTGTGGATACAAAAAGTGCGCGGGTTCAATTGGATATCGAACCTAAAGATGAGGAAAAGCGTAAAATTTACTACGAAAAGATAGAATCGTTGCGCACCTTATTACATGAGGAGCATGTTGCGGATGCTCAATTTGCACGACATTTGGACTTAGAAAATGGAAAAACAATTAGTCGGATTTGGGTTGAAATGGAGGGTGTGAACATGAACCGTCGTGAAGATTGGCCACGAATTCATGCTTTTTTTGCGATAAAAATGGCTGCTTTTGAAGAGTTCTTTATGGAATACGAAGATTACATTCGCGATCTTGACTTAAACACCTAAATAAACTTAGAATTTAGATTTTAGAATTTAGATTTCAGAGTTTAGATTTCAGAGTTTAGATTTCAGAGTTTAGAGTTTAGAATCTAACATTCATAATTTAAAATTCCTAATTTTTTTAGCGTGCCCCTCCGGGTCGGGCTATCCGTTGCAAGTCCGCGCTCCGTTGCACTGCGCTGTGGGCTTTTCACTAATATCCCTCACGCGGGTGAGTGCGTTTATCAACATTTTTTTTACCTGCTAATGAACAGGCACTACGAATCATTTATCATTTATAATTCATAATTCATTCCGCCGCACGGATAAAAAAAATGAGGCCCTTCAAATTGAAGGGCCTCACTAAAAGAAGGCGGCGACATACTCTCCCACAGTTATGCAGTACCATCTGCGCAGTCGGGCTTAACTTCTCTGTTCGGAATGGGAAGAGGTGAGCCCCGACGCAATAACCACCTTAAGTTGTGGCTTTGAGCTAATCGGATTAGCTAAAGCGCGTATTGCTACGCTTATATTTTAACATACTAAGATAAGATAAAAGAACAAAGCTGACCCGTCCCGATTGCTCGGGACGGTATCGATACATAAGCTTACGGGTTATTAGTACTACTCGGCTATGACATTACTGCCTTTACACCTATAGCCTATCAACGTGGTCATCTTCCACGACCCTTAAAAGAAATCTCATCTTGTGGTGGGTTTCGCGCTTATATGCTTTCAGCGCTTATCCCTTCCCGACGTAGCTACTCTGCGGTGCCCCTGGCGAGACAACAGATACACTAGAGGTCAGTCCAATTCGGTCCTCTCGTACTAGAATCAGATCCACTCAAATTTCTAACGCCCGCAGTAGATAGAGACCGAACTGTCTCACGACGTTCTGAACCCAGCTCGCGTGCCACTTTAATGGGCGAACAGCCCAACCCTTGGGACCTTCTCCAGCCCCAGGATGTGACGAGCCGACATCGAGGTGCCAAACCCCCCCGTCGATATGAGCTCTTGGGGGAGATCAGCCTGTTATCCCCGGCGTACCTTTTATCCTTTGAGCGATGGCCCTTCCATGCGGAACCACCGGATCACTATGCTCTACTTTCGTACCTGATCGACCTGTATGTCTCTCAGTCAAGCTCCCTTATGCCATTGCACTCTACGCACGGTTACCAAGCGTGCTGAGGGAACCTTTAGAAGCCTCCGTTACTCTTTTGGAGGCGACCACCCCAGTCAAACTACCCACCAAGCAATGTCCCCCGCAATACGGGGTTAGGCCTCAGATAAGCAAAGGGTGGTATTTCAACAATGACTCCCCGAATCCTGGCGAACCCGGTTCATAGTCTCCCACCTATCCTACACATCACTTATCCAAGGTCAATACTAAGCTATAGTAAAGGTGCACAGGGTCTTTTCGTCCCACTGCGGGTAATCGGCATCTTCACCGATACTACAATTTCACCGAGCTCATGGCTGAGACAGTGTCCAGATCGTTACACCATTCGTGCAGGTCGGAACTTACCCGACAAGGAATTTCGCTACCTTAGGACCGTTATAGTTACGGCCGCCGTTTACTGGGGCTTCAATTCAATGCTTCTCCGAAGATAACATCTCCTCTTAACCTTCCAGCACCGGGCAGGTGTCAGGCCCTATACTTCATCTTACGATTTTGCAGAGCCCTGTGTTTTTGATAAACAGTCGCCTGGACCTTTTTACTGCGGCCAGCATTGCTGCTGGCGACCTTTCTCCCGAAGTTACAGGTCTATTTTGCCTAATTCCTTAGCCATGAATCTCTCGAGCACCTTAGGATTCTCTCCTCGACTACCTGTGTCGGTTTACGGTACGGGTACTTATAATCTAAGTTTAGAGGTTTTTCTTGGAAGCCCTTAGGTACACTATCACTTTGTCCGAAGACGCCGTGTACTATCGTATTTCACCAGTCCCTGCGCATTTAACTACAAGGCCTTTAGTTACGTACTTTAACCAACTATTCCGTCAGTTGGCGGTACTTTCATCACTCCGTCACCCCATCACAATTATAAGTAGTACGGGAATATTAACCCGTTATCCATCGACTACTCCTTTCGGATTCGCCTTAGGCCCCGACTAACCCTCAGCTGATTAGCATAGCTGAGGAAACCTTAGTCTTACGGTGTGCGGGTTTCTCGCCCGCATTATCGTTACTTATGCCTACATTTTCTTTTCTAACCAGTCCAGCATAGCTCACGCTACACCTTCGGCCCTGTTAGAATGCTCCCCTACCACAGAATATTCTGTCCATAGCTTCGGTAGTATACTTATGCCCGATTATTATCCATGCTCGTCCGCTCGACTAGTGAGCTGTTACGCACTCTTTAAATGAATGGCTGCTTCCAAGCCAACATCCTAGCTGTCAATGCAGACAAACCGCGTTTGTTCAACTTAGCATACATTTGGGGACCTTAGCTGATGGTCTGGGTTCTTTCCCTCTCGGACATGGACCTTAGCACCCATGCCCTCACTGCTGATTATATTATATAGCATTCGGAGTTTGTCAGGAATTGGTAGGCGGTGAAGCCCCCGCATCCAATCAGTAGCTCTACCTCTATATAACTCAACATCAGCGCTGCACCTAAATGCATTTCGGGGAGTACGAGCTATTTCCGAGTTTGATTGGCCTTTCACCCCTACCCACAGGTCATCCGAAGACTTTTCAACGTCAACCGGTTCGGACCTCCACTATGTGTTACCACAGCTTCATCCTGCCCATGGGTAGATCACACGGTTTCGCGTCTACCACTACTGACTCAAGCGCCCTATTCAGACTCGCTTTCGCTACGGATCCATACCTGAAGTACTTATCCTTGCCAGCAACGGTAACTCGTAGGCTCATTATGCAAAAGGCACGCCGTCACCCCTCTAAAGGGCTCCGACCGCTTGTAAGCGTATGGTTTCAGGTTCTATTTCACTCCGTTATTCACGGTTCTTTTCACCTTTCCTTCACAGTACTGGTTCACTATCGGTCTCTCAGGAGTATTTAGCCTTACCGGATGGTCCCGGCAAATTCAGACAGGGTTTCACGTGCCCCGCCCTACTCAGGATACCACTATCAATAACTTCCCTTACCTGTACAGGACTATCACCTTGTATCGTCTACCTTTCCAGGTAGTTCCAGTTCAGTTAGCATCAAATCTCGTGGTCCTACAACCCCAAAATTGCCGTAACAACTTTGGTTTGGGCTCCTACGCTTTCGCTCGCCACTACTCACGCAATCACTATTGTTTTCTTCTCCTCCGCCTACTTAGATGTTTCAGTTCAGCGGGTTCGCCCTCCTATCGGAGTAATACATCTTCAATGTATTGGGTTGCCCCATTCGGATATCTGCGGATCAACTCGTGTGTGCCAATCCCCGCAGCTTTTCGCAGCTTATCACGTCCTTCATCGCCTCTGAGAGCCTAGGCATCCCCCATACGCCCTTATTTTGCTTATGTATGTTGGTGCTTACTATAATTAGCAAGCGCCTGTGCTTTCTACTTTGTTTGTATTTTATCTTATCCCAATATGTCAATGAACTTTTATTAATTTGAAAATTTAATGATTTGAGAATTTGAAAATGAATCTTCAAATCTTCAAATTGATTAATCTTCAAATCAATTCGTGGAGAATATCGGAGTCGAACCGATGACCTCCTGCGTGCAAGGCAGGCGCTCTAGCCAGCTGAGCTAATCCCCCGTTTTCCAGTGTTCAGTTAACAGTTTTCAGTTAACAGTACTTCAAACGGTTACTCAACCTCTAGAATTTCCTTTTTAAGCATTTCAGTAGTCCCGGGCAGACTCGAACTGCCGACCCCTACATTATCAGTGTAGTACTCTAACCAGCTGAGCTACGAGACTCTGTAATTATGCTTATCTTTTTTTTTGAACTAACAGCGAGAGTAATACTAATCTCTTTTCCTAAAATCAATTCCCCTTTAACGTCTCTAGAAAGGAGGTGTTCCAGCCGCACCTTCCGGTACGGCTACCTTGTTACGACTTAGCCCCAGTCACTAGTTTTACCCTAGGCAGCTCCTTACGGTCACCGACTTCAGGTACCCCCAGCTTCCATGGCTTGACGGGCGGTGTGTACAAGGCCCGGGAACGTATTCACCGGATCATGGCTGATATCCGATTACTAGCGATTCCAGCTTCACGGAGTCGAGTTGCAGACTCCGATCCGAACTGAGAACGGTTTTATAGATTCGCTCCTACTTGCGTAGTGGCTGCTCTCTGTACCGTCCATTGTAGCACGTGTGTAGCCCAAGGCGTAAGGGCCGTGATGATTTGACGTCATCCCCACCTTCCTCACAGTTTACACTGGCAGTCTTGTTAGAGTTCCCGACATGACTCGCTGGCAACTAACAACAGGGGTTGCGCTCGTTATAGGACTTAACCTGACACCTCACGGCACGAGCTGACGACAACCATGCAGCACCTTGAAAAACGTCCGAAGAAATATCTGTTTCCAAATACGTCGTTTCCCATTTAAGCCTTGGTAAGGTTCCTCGCGTATCATCGAATTAAACCACATGCTCCACCGCTTGTGCGGGCCCCCGTCAATTCCTTTGAGTTTCAAACTTGCGTTCGTACTCCCCAGGTGGGATACTTATCACTTTCGCTTAGTCACTCAGATTGCTCCAAACAACTAGTATCCATCGTTTACGGCGTGGACTACCAGGGTATCTAATCCTGTTCGCTCCCCACGCTTTCGTCCATCAGCGTCAATCAACTGTTAGTAACCTGCCTTCGCAATTGGTATTCCATGTAATATCTAAGCATTTCACCGCTACACTACATATTCTAGTTACTTCACAGTAATTCAAGTCTAACAGTATCAATGGCAGTTTGATCGTTGAGCGACCAGATTTCACCACTGACTTATTAAACCGCCTACGGACCCTTTAAACCCAATGATTCCGGATAACGCTTGGATCCTCCGTATTACCGCGGCTGCTGGCACGGAGTTAGCCGATCCTTATTCTTACGGTACCGTCAGGCTCCTACACGTAGGAGTGTTTCTTCCCGTACAAAAGCAGTTTACAATCCATAGGACCGTCTTCCTGCACGCGGCATGGCTGGTTCAGACTTGCGTCCATTGACCAATATTCCTCACTGCTGCCTCCCGTAGGAGTCTGGTCCGTGTCTCAGTACCAGTGTGGGGGATCTCCCTCTCAGGACCCCTACCCATCATCGTCTTGGTAAGCCGTTACCTTACCAACTAACTAATGGGACGCATGCTCATCTTTTACCGTTGGAACTTTAATATACCAAACATGCGAATGATATATACTATGAGGTATTAATCCAAATTTCTCTGGGCTATCCCTCTGTAAAAGGTAGATTGCATACGCGTTACGCACCCGTGCGCCGGTCTCAAAGGAGCAAGCTCCTTCTACCCCTCGACTTGCATGTGTTAGGCCTGCCGCTAGCGTTCATCCTGAGCCAGGATCAAACTCTTCATCGTAGATTTTTGATTTTTTTTGACTCGGGTTCTAGCTTAATTCTAATCGATTCAATTAGCCTTACTCTCTCTTATTTTGCTGTCAATCCAATATGTCTATGAACTTGTCTTCTCTTATTCAACCAACCTCTCTCGGTTAGCGGGTGCAAAAGTAAAACTCTTTTTTTAATTAGCAAATACTTTCGCAATTTTTTTTCGAAATCTTTTACCTCAATCCCGAACCCCAATTCTTCCGTTTTGGGAGTGCAAATATAGAAACCTATTCCCTCTTATTCCAAATTTAAAATCACCTTTTTTTTATCTTTTTTTCTATCGGCTTGTTTCCAACTACTTACACCGCCACTTTTTTCTACCCAATACCGCAAAACAACCCTTCTATGGGCTTATTCGCTGCTTTTAGCCTGCAATTCCTTGGAAAAATTCACTTGGAAAAAGTGCCTTTTGTTCATAACCCTGATTTTTTCGAGAAATTAAATCTGAAAAAAAAGCGAACTTCTTCACTCGGTTGCCTAAAAAACGGCTTTATAAATTGGCATTTCCCACTTTAGCCCCGATCGAAGCGGCATCCTGACCATGGCCTCAAGCCATGGGCAGATACAGCGAAGAGCGGGAAGGTAATTCATTAGTACAATAAATGGGGGCTCCAAGAAAAGAAAAAACACTACCTATTATATATATGTAGAAAATCGTTTGGGCGAACCTATATATAATAGGTGTATTTTTTGTGGTGCAACCGCAATCTGTTATATTTGCAGTCCATTAAAAACTAAGGAATGATTAAGATTACTTTACCAGACGGTTCGATTAAAGAGTTTTCCTCGGGCGTGACTCCGATGGATGTTGCTAAAAGTATAAGTGAAGGATTGGCGCGAAATGTGATTTCGGCTTCCTTTAATGGCACCACGGTGGAAACCGAAACCCCATTAACCAAGGACGGCGGATTGGTATTGTACACCTGGAATGACTTAGAAGGCAAAAAAGCCTTTTGGCATTCAACCTCACACGTTATGGCGCAAGCGTTACAAGAAATCTATCCGGGTATTAAATTGACATTAGGACCTGCGATTGATAATGGCTTCTATTATGACGTGGATTTCATGGAGCACAAAATAACAGATGCGGATTTCAAGAAAATCGAAGATCGTGTTTTGGAGATTGCGCGTGAGAAACACGAATTCAAAATGCGTTCCGTTTCAAAAGCAGAGGCTTTAGCCGTATATAAAGACAACGAATACAAAACCGAATTGATTTCCAATTTGGAAGACGGCACAATTACGTTTTGTGACCACTCAAACTTCTTTGACTTGTGTCGCGGCGGTCATATTCCGAATACCGGCTTAATCAAAGCGATGAAAATCATGAGTGTAGCGGGTGCGTATTGGCGTGGCGATGAAAAGAACAAGCAATTAACTCGTGTGTACGGTATTTCGTTCCCGAAACAAAAAGACTTGACCGAGTACTTGGAGTTGTTGGAAGAAGCCAAACGTCGTGACCACCGCAAATTAGGGAAAGAGTTGGAATTGTTTGCTTTTTCACAAAAAGTGGGTCAGGGCCTACCGTTATGGCTACCCAAAGGAGCCGCTTTACGCGATCGTTTGGAGCAGTTTTTAAAACGTGCGCAGAAAAAAGCGGGCTACGAACAAGTGGTCACTCCACATATTGGTCAAAAAGAATTGTATGTGACTTCAGGTCACTATGCAAAATACGGTGCCGATAGTTTCCAACCCATTCATACTCCAGCAGAGGGCGAAGAGTTTTTGTTAAAACCCATGAATTGTCCGCACCACTGTGAAATTTACAACACCAAACCCTGGTCATATAAAGATTTACCCAAGCGTTATGCTGAATTTGGTACCGTTTACCGTTACGAGCAATCGGGCGAATTGCATGGTTTGACCCGTGTACGCGGTTTTACACAAGACGATGCACATATTTTCTGTACACCAGAACAATTGGATACGGAGTTTAAAAAAGTAATCGACTTGGTGCTTTATGTATTCGGTTCATTAGGCTTTGAAAATTTCACCGCACAAGTTTCTGTTCGCGACTTGGACAACCCTGACAAATACATCGGAAGTGTTGAAAATTGGGAAAAAGCAGAAAATGCGATCATCAATGCAGCCCGCGATAAAGGATTGAATTATGTCATTGAAAGTGGCGAAGCAGCCTTCTACGGTCCGAAACTTGACTTCATGGTAAAAGACGCCTTGGGTCGCAGCTGGCAGTTGGGAACAATCCAAGTAGATTACAATTTACCGGAGCGTTTCGAACTAACTTACAAAGGGTCAGACGATAAGTTACACCGCCCTGTGATGATTCACCGTGCGCCATTCGGTTCGATGGAACGTTTTATTGCGATTTTGCTCGAACATACGGCTGGAAACTTCCCATTGTGGTTGATGCCCGAACAAGCTATCATCCTGTCTTTGAGTGAGAAATATGAAAATTATGCGCAAAAAGTTTTAAGTTTGCTAGAAAATAGCGAAATTCGCGCCCTAATTGACAACCGCAACGAAACAATTGGCAAGAAAATCCGTGAAGCGGAGATGCAAAAAATGCCGTTTATGTTGATTGTGGGAGAAGAAGAAGAGAAAAACGGAACTGTTTCTGTACGCCGCCACGGCCAAGAAGGCAAAGGCAATAGCACGATGTCGATTGAAGATTTTGTGGCTTTGGTACAAGAAGAAATTGGAAAGTCGTTAAAATCATTTGAAGTATAACCCCTGGAAACAGGATAAAATAAATTAGCCATAGCAATTAGAAACAACAGAGGTAGTTATAAACCTCGCGAAGAAAAGAAGGATGCACACCGCACCAATAACGGTATTCGTGTGCCTGAAGTTCGTTTAGTAGGTGACAATGTAGAACCCGGCGTTTACAAAATAATGGACGCGCTACGTTTAGCTGAAGAATTAGAAGTTGACTTAGTAGAAATTTCTCCTAATGCAGATCCGCCAGTATGTAAGTTGATGGACTACGGCAAATTCTTGTACCAACAAAAGAAAAGGGACAAAGAATTAAAAGCAAAATCGACACAAATAACCGTAAAAGAAATTCGTTTCGGACCCCAAACAGATGAGCACGATTACGAGTTCAAGAAAAAGAACGCTGAAAAGTTCTTAAAAGAAGGTTCGAAATTGAAAGCTTTTGTATTTTTCAAAGGTCGTTCCATCATCTACAAAGAGCAAGGTCAAATCTTGTTGTTGCGTTTAGCGCAAGATTTGGAAGAGCATGGAAAAGTAGAAGCCATGCCGGTGTTAGAAGGAAAGCGTATGATTATGTTCATCGCTCCTAAAAAGAAAAAATAATAGTCGTTACCGCGTTATGTACTTCGGTTGGCTACCGAAGCGAACGGTTATCGCTATACAAAATTGAGTAAATTGAATCGCAATAAATTTGGGAAATTATGCCTAAAATGAAAACGAAATCCAGTGCCAAAAAGCGCTTTAAAGTGACTGGTTCTGGTAAGATTAAAAGAAAGCACGCTTTTAAAAGTCACATTTTGACTAAAAAGTCTAAAAAACGCAAATTAGCGTTAACGCACGCTGCATTGGTTCACCCAAGTGACGAGCGTAGTGTAAAAGAGCAATTACGTATTGTATAATTGCCTTTACGGTTAAAATTATTTCATAACCCTGGAGCTGGGCCCATCAAGCACATTGAATTGTGCGCCTACTTCAAAAAAATTTAAAAAATTATGCCAAGATCAGTAAATTCAGTTGCTAAAAGAGCACGTAGAAAAAAAATGATGAAGCAGGCTAAAGGTTTCTTTGGCCGTCGTAAAAACGTTTGGACAGTTGCGAAAAACGCGGTAGAAAAAGCAATGCTATATGCATACCGTGATAGAAAGCAGAAAAAGAGAAACTTCCGCGCTTTATGGATTCAGCGTATCAACGCTGGAGCTCGTTTAGAAGGAATGAGTTACTCACAATTCATCGGATTAGTGAAGAAAAACGGTATCGAATTGAACCGTAAAGTATTGGCTGATTTAGCGATGAATCACCCAGAAGCTTTCAAAGCTATCGTGAATAAAGTAAAATAAAAACGTTTGTACAACCAGATTCAATTTACTCACTATATCAAATCCCAATCGTAAGGTTGGGATTTTTTTTTGGGGCGTGCCACCGGCTCCATGCTTACGCCGCTGTCAGGCTCTCCGCTGTAGCCGTACGGTTCCGCTGCCGCTCCACCTTCGGGCTGCCGCTGCGATCCTTCACGCAAATCCGAATAAAAAAGAAACCCCGATGTTCAATCGGGGTTTCTTTTATCTTGCTTCTTTGCTCTTTCTTCTTATTGAAAAACGTCTTCCTGCTCTCCATCAAAACTCGCAAAAACCATACTTGGATGCGAATCCTGGTGAAACATTTTTCCGTCTTTAGTAATCGCAATCGCCCCCGCAAATCCGTCAAACGGTGTTAACTCAGTAAAGGTTTTTTCAAATGCTTTTTCCAAGGTAAAACCATCGGTCACGCGGGTTACAATCTTAGCCGCAACGGCTCCTGAAACAATGTCTTCGCCTACTCCTGTCAAACTCACTCCGCAGTCGGCATTGCAATAATTCCCCGCCACCGTCGCTGAATCGGAAACCCGACCCACTAACTCAAATCCTTTACCACCCGTAGACGTTGCAACCGCAATGCGTCCTTCTGCATCCAAAGCCACACAACCTACCGTTCCTAAACGGGTAGCAGCCACTTTGGCTTCATACTCAGTACGACGCTGCGGAATTTCCGTTGAAAAAGCTTCAAAACCGTTAGCTCGCGCATAGGCCGTTGCCCCTTCCCCACTTAAAATTCGGTCGTCCACCGCTAGTAAATGCTGCGCCACTTGAATCGGATTTTTCACTTCTTCAATGTTGATTACACCGCTCATTTTCATCGTTACGCTGTCCATCAACGAGGCACTCATGCGAATCTTACCATCGCTCTGAATCTGGGATCCAATTCCCGCATTAAACAAGGCATCGTCTTCCAATAACGAAACGGCAAACACCACAGCTTCCAGGGCCGAATGGGTTTGCAAATAAGCATAGCTTTCTTTGACAATGCGCAAAAGGGCTTGCTGCTTGGCGACTTTCGTTTCCAAACTGGTGGAAGATTCTGAAAAAAATCCGCCGTGGATGATGATTCGTGTGGGATTCATTAGAAGTTTCAGGTTTATTTCGCTTCGCTACATCAGTCGGCTAAAGCCTCGTGTCAAGTTTCAGGTTTATTTTGCTACATCAGTCGGCTAAAGCCTCGAGTAAAATTAAAACCTCTACTATGTAAAAAAATTAAACGTATTGTGAGGATTTGATGGTCATTTTAAACGTGTCCAAATCAAAAGTATCGTTCTTGCTCAACACATGAGTCACCAAATGGTTGATGGAAATCGGTTGTCCCAATTCGACTTGAGTCAAATTGGTATCCTTAATTTCTCTACCATCCACCAAAATAACCAGTCCAGACCCAATCGCTTCCATCTGTTTGCCATTGGCAATAAACAAACCGGTATCTTCTCCGAGTCCGACCCCCAATACTTTAGGATTCCCAACAACCGCTTGAAACAAACGCCCGATGCGACCGCGTTGTACAAAATGGGTATCAATCACGACATCGTCAATCAATCCCAATCCCGAAGTAATTTTCACTTCTCCTTTCAACAAAGCTTCGCTGCTACTACCTTGGTAAATCATATTGTTAGAAGCTGCCGCTGCACCCGCTGATGTTCCTGCATAAATAAAATGCTCGTTGCGGTATTTATCCAATAACAAATCATGAAACGGTGTTCCTCCCAAAATAGACGTTAAACGCAATTGGTCGCCCCCCGTAAACATGACCACATCGGCATCGCGCAAACGTTGAATAATTTCAGGATCCATCGCTTGCTCCCGTTTTTCGATATACAATACATCGACATTGTGCGCGCCTAAATAATTGAAGGCTTTCACATATTCGGGTCCGATTTGACGCGGAATCTTTGAAGCCGTAGTAATGACTTCAATACGTGAATTCTCTTTGTATAATGATTCTTTGATGATGCGTTTTAAAATACCTTCCTCAAAGAAGTTCAAATTTTGAGGAGCTGTCGTATCCAAATCGGTTTCGGTAAAACTTCCTTTGTCTACTGCCCCCCCGATAATGATCAATTTTCCAAGTATTTTCATGGCGGTAAAAATAACCATTTCAACACATTTCGCAAACGTTTTCTTCACAAATAGCCCATGAGTTTTCCCCAAGTTTTCCACGAAGCTAGAATACGACAAGTAATCATTTTGTTGAATTTCAGATTAATAGTTCTTAAAATTTATTTTTTCACAAGTATTCCATACATTCAAAAAAATAATTCCTTATTTTTAACAAATTCGTTAGATAAAATCAACCACAAGACACTCGTTTTATGAAAATTGAAAAGATTCAGGCCCTTCGCGGACCCAACATTTGGAGCGTACAACGTAAAAAATTAATCCAAATGCGTCTCGACTTAGAAGACATGGAGGAAAAACCCACTAACAAAATTCCGGGTTTCCGCGAACGTATTGAAGCCATGTTTCCTACTATGATTGAGCACCGTTGTTCAGAAGGCGTGCGCGGCGGATTCTTTTCCCGTATCGATCGTGGAACATGGATGGGCCATGTCATTGAACATATTGCACTTGAAATTCAGACCCTCGCCGGAATGGAAACTGGTTTTGGTCGCACCCGAGAAACCAAAACTCCGGGTGTATATAATGTTGTATTTAGTTATGTTGAAGAAAGCGTAGGTATGTACGCTGCAGAATCTTCGGTGCGCATCGCCGAAGCGTTAATTGCTGGAACCGACTATGATGTACAAGCCGACATCCAAAAAATGCGCGAAATTCGGGAACGCGTTCGCCTTGGTCCTTCTACGGGAAGTATCGTAGATGAAGCGGTAGCGCGCGATATTCCTTGGATTCGCTTAGGAACCAACTCCCTTGTACAGTTGGGTTATGGTGTAAACCAAATGCGTTTTCAAGCAACCATCACATGCAAAACCAGCAATATTGCTGTAGACATTGCTTGTAATAAAGAAGAAACCAAACGCATGCTCGATATGGCTTCGATTCCTGTAGCCAGTGGCGGCATTTGTGTCGATGAAGAAGATTTAGAAAATGTAATCAAAAAAATAGGTTTCCCGATTGTGATTAAACCTTTGGATGGAAATCATGGTAAAGGCGCCTCTATCAATGTCAAAAATTTAGAAGATGCCAAAGCGGGATTAGCACACGCTAAAAACTACAGCCGCAGGGTAATCGTTGAAAAATTCATCACCGGATTTGATTTCCGTGTGCTGGTGATTGACAATAAATTGGTGGCGGCTGCTTTGCGTGAGCCAGCTCATGTCAAAGGTAATGGTGTGAATACCATTCAACAATTGATTGATGAAACCAATAAAGATCCACGACGTGGGTATGGCCATGAAAATGTATTGACCGAAATTACGGTGGATCGCGATACGACCGACTTGCTAACCAAATTGGGCTACGATTTGAATACCGTTCCTGCCAAGGATGAAATTGTGTATTTGAAATCGACAGCAAATTTAAGTACGGGTGGAACTTCGGTCGATGTTACGGATATGATGCACCCGGAAAATATTTTCTTGTGTGAACGCATTTCTCGTGTGATCGGTTTGGACGTTTGTGGTATTGATATTATGGCTTCCAACTTAACCCAACCTTTAAAAGAAAATGGTGGTTGTATCTTGGAAGTAAATGCAGCACCCGGCTTTCGTATGCACTTGGCTCCTTCGGAAGGACTACCACGCAACGTGGCTGCTCCTGTAATTGACATGTTGTATCCTCCTGGAAAACCTTCGCGTATACCAATTATAGCAGTTACGGGTACCAATGGGAAAACCACTACGACCCGTTTAATGGCACACATTGTGAAAAACAACGGTTTCCGTGTTGGTTTTACTACTTCAGACGGTATTTATGTACAAAACCACATGATGGAAAAGGGCGATACTACCGGACCTATTTCTGCAGAATATATATTAAAAGACCCCACCGTTGAGTTTGCCGTTTTGGAAACGGCTCGTGGCGGAATTTTACGTTCCGGTTTAGGATTTAGTCGTTGCGACATCGCGATAATTACCAATATTCAAGAAGACCATTTGGGCTTACAAGATATTCACACTTTAGATGATTTAGCCCGTGTAAAAAGTGTGGTCGTTCGTAGTGTGAAAAAAGACGGTTGGGCGATTTTGAATGCAGATGATGAACAATGCATGAAAATTGCCAAAGACTTAAGCTGTAACATTGCCTATTTCTCTATGGATGAAAACAGTGCAAAAGTGCGCGAACTCTCTAAAGAAGGAAAAATTGTGGCGGTTTATGAAAATGGTTTCATTACCATCAAACGGGGCGAATGGAAAATTCGTGTCGAACGTGCCACACACATTCCTTTGACCATGGGAGGCAAAGCGAAATTTATGATTGCCAATGTTTTGGCAGCTACCCTAGCCGGTTATCTTCATGGATTCAAAACGGAAGACATCAGTTTGTCACTACAAACATTTATTCCAGGGGCAGCGCAAACACCGGGTCGTATGAATATTTTTGAATTCAAAAAATTCAAAGTAATGATCGACTTTGCCCACAATCCGGCGGGTTATCGCGGAGTTGAAGAGTTCTTATCGAGTGTGGATGCTACCAAAAAAATTGGAATCATTGCCGGAGTTGGCGATCGACGTGATGAAGATATAAAAGAGTGTGCAAAAATTGCCGCCCGTATGTTTGATCACATTATCATTCGTCAAGAAAAACACCTGCGGGGACGCACTGAAGAGGAAATCATCGGACTCATCATGGAAGGAATTCATGACAGCGGCTCAACGGTCACCCATGAAATTATTACCAAAGAGACCGAAGCCATAAAACACGCTATTGATACCGCTCAAGAAGGTAGTTTCATTACGGCTCTGAGTGATGTTGTCACCAATGCGATTGAGATCGTTCAAGAATATTTGGATAAAGAACAAGAAGAATAAAGTAGAAACCCGGTTTATCCGGGTTTTTTTATTTTAACACTGACTTTCAAATACTTTACTATATTTGTCGAAATTCAAAAAATATGAAAAAAAGTATCCTGTTATGGTTGAGCATTTTGGCATTTACCTCATCATTTGCTCAAAAAATTCAAGTAAAAAAAGATAAAATTATTTTCGACAAGGCGGAAGTTGCTACGGTAAAAGAAGCCTTCAGAAACCATTTAGACATTGGCACCTTAGCGGGAGAAAAACGTTTCTCTGTAGAATACAAAGGTTTAAGCGCCAATGAAATGCAAATGTACAATTGGTTGGAAGTAACCTCGGCCGATGGAAAGCAAAAAACGGAAATCCCCTATGAAGTGTTGATTACCGCTTTCAATTCTGATCGCATTATTGTGCATTTATTGGCCGTGAAATACAACTTGATTACCGACAAAGGAATCAATGAAGAGGCTTTGAAAACATTCTTTGACACGCCACGAGAAAGTTTGAGTGACAAGTACGGTAAAATCATTGCGGCTGCAAAATTTGAAGAAGACGAGCGCAAACGTAAATTACAGCAAGTTAAAAGTACGTGGAATCCTCAAATCAAAGCAGACAACAGCATTACTATGAACGTTAATGGGAAGTTGTCGATTGTTGGAAGTATAAGCGCACGTCCTTATGCCATTGGTTCTGGCGTAAACAAATATGTTTCTGTCATCGATTTGGACGGCATTGAAGTCGCTTCCTTATCCAATGTGGCCAATGAATTTTACAAATACAAAGTGGAAACCTTTGACGGTAAAAATTATGACTTCTTTATTAAAAGTCAGTACAACAACACCAACACCACCTTCTTGTATGAATTTGTTTGTGACTTAGTGAGTCGCGGTTACGTTTTGGGACACCAAGCCAAAGTAGAACAACAAAAATTATATCAAGCAAAAATTGATTTGGCCAAAGACCGCAGTGTCAATGTATACCAAAAACCCGGCTATTTAATTGATGAAGATGGAAAAAAATACACCGGAATCATCAGCATCAATTTCCAAATGTTGGATGTCAACCAAACCGGTCAAGTTTTGCCTGAGGAAACGGCAGACAAATTCGGAAAAACGGTTGCCATTGTCTACCGCAATGAAAAAAACCAAGAACGTACCAAGACATTCAAAGCTAATTCAGGTGCTTACTTCTGTATTCAAGAAAACGGTACCGAGACCTTTTATTACGGTATGGCGGTGAAAGGAGATTCGATGAAAAAATTTCAAAACATGAGCAATTTGAGTTTTGACAATTCGTACTTCTATCGCTTAATTCACAAAGAAGAAAAAATATTATTACTTCAGGATCCAGTTGAAACTGATCGTTATGTTTTCAAAATTAAAGAAGAAAACAAAGGTCAAATGATCGACCGAAGAAGTAACGACGATTTGATTCCTGTAGTTGCCGATTACTTAAAAGCTTGTAAATCGGTTGCAGAGGATATTCGGAAAAAAGAATTTGATCTCAAAATCGAAGACAATTTAAAAACCATCGCACAAGAATACCAATCGTGTAAATAAAACAGAAATGGGACAACGTAAAAGTTGTCCTTTTTTTTGTAACAAAAGGAGACTTTCTACCGACTATTAGTGGGAAATAGCTATTTTTACTTCAAACAAATTAAGGCAACAATGAATAAAAAATGGATTGCAATTGGCGGATTTTTACTCGCCTTCGGTTTTGCACAAGCACAATTAAAATCGATAACTTTAGAAGACGGAGTTTTACAACAAAACCGCAAATTTGGCGCCGATCGCCTTACCGGATTTCAATGGATTCCCGGCACAACGGATTATGTGTATTATGCCAATACGTGGTCAAAAATGATGAAAGCTTCAGCAGCCAATCCAGAAGCAAAAGAGTGGATCACTTTAGCGGATATCAACAAAACGTTGGGCACCAAATTGACCAACTTTTTTGGGGTGCAATGGATTGACGGCACCCATTTATTACTCACTGAAGGTGGAAAATATTACAGCTTTGATGTCAATTCCAAAACAGGAACCATACTTTTAAGTATTCCAGAATCGGCGGATAATGCCACTTTTAATGACTCCAAATCACTTCTGGCCTATACCAAAGACAACAATTTATACTTAAAAAAAGGCGAACAAGAAATCGCCATTACACAAGAATCCAATAAAGGGATTGTTTCCGGACAATCCATATCGCGGAATGAATTTGGAATCAGTGGCGGAATTTTTTGGGCACCCAATTCAACCTATTTGGCTTTCTACCAAAAAGATGAATCGCAAGTAGCTGATTATCCCTTATTGGACATTACTAAAACACCTGGGCAATTAGTGAACATTAAATACCCGATGGCTGGACAACCATCGGAGAAGGTACGCGTTGGCATCTACCACCTCGCTACTGGAAAGACTGCTTTTATCAGTCCGAAGAGCGGAGCCGCAGATGATTATATGACCAATTTATGTTGGACCCCCGATTCCAAGTATATTGTGGTTGCCGAACTCAACCGCGGGCAAAACAACATGAACTTGAATGTGTATGACGCGGCAACGGGTAACTTCGTTCGCACTTTATTGAATGAAACCAACGAGCGTTGGGTCGAACCCGAACACGAAGCGTTTTTCCCATCTGCTAAATCCAATAATTTTGTTTGGTTTAGTGAGAAAGATGGCTTTCAAAACTTGTATTACTATGATTTTAACGGGAAATTGATCAAACAATTGACCCAGAATAAATTCCCAACCCGTGAAATCATTGGCGCTAATCCCGAAGGAACGGAAATCTATTTTAAAGCTACGGGAGAAAATGGTACGAACATGTTGGTTTACAAAGTGGATTTAAAAGGTAAACAAACCTTAGTAACCAAAGACCAAGGCGTTCATACTGCGTTTTTATCAACGGATGGATCTTATCTATTTGATGAATATTCCAATCACAGCACTCCGTCAAAATCCGTGATTATTGATAAAAAAGGGAACGCGGATGTGGTGCTTACCAGTAAAAATAAATACGAAGGTTATGCTTTAGGAACTGCTGAAATCAAAACGATTAAAGCCGCTGATGGGGTAACCGACTTATATACGCGTTTGATTAAACCGAGTAATTTTGATCCTACCAAGAAGTATCCTGTTTTGGTGTACGTTTACGGCGGACCGCATGCGCAAATGATTACCAACTCCTATTTGGATGGCGCTAATTTGTGGATGTATTGGATGGCAGAACAAGGCTATTTGGTCTTTACGGTAGACAATCGCGGTTCTGACAATCGTGGATTTGCGTTTGAAAGTGTGATTCACCGCAATTTGGGTAATAATGAAATTGACGATCAATTAAAAGGCGTAGAATATTTAAAATCGTTACCGTATGTCGACGGCAATCGTTTGGCGGTTCACGGATGGAGCTTTGGCGGATTCATGACGACTTCGCTATTATTACGCAAACCCGATGTCTTTAAAGTGGGCGTTGCGGGCGGACCTGTAATTGATTGGAAATGGTATGAAGTGATGTATGGCGAACGCTATATGGATACGCCAGAAGAAAATCCACAAGGATTTGAAACGGCTTGTGTTTCCAATTATGCCAAAGATTTGAAAGGAAAATTATTGCTAATTCACGGTACTTCGGATGATGTGGTGGTAGAACAACACAATTTATCGTTGGTCAAAAAATTAATCGAAGCGGGTAAACAAGCGGATTATTTTCCGTATCCGATGCACAAACATAATGTAACTGGGAAAGACCGGGTACATCTTATGAAAAAGGTGTTGGATTATGTGATGGAGAATAATAAATAATTAAATTCCAATAAAAAAATCCCAAATTCCAATATCCAAATTCCTCCCGAAATTTCGGGCCTAAATTAAAAAAATACCAAAATATAAATCCCAAATTCCAACTGTTATACTATTGGAATTTGGGATTTTTTTATTGAAATTTAATCCTTACGTTTTTTGTTTCTTCTTTTTGGCGGCAGGGAATAATACGTTATTTAATATTAGGCGAAATCCAGGTGAATTGGGGTGTAAATCCAATACGGTTGGTTCGTCACCTACTTGATGGCGGTAATCTTCGGGATCGTGTCCACCGAAAAAGGTAAAGAATCCTTTTCCTTTTTGACCGTGAATGTAGCGGGCTTCTTCATTGATTTGGCATTCGCCTAAAACCAAGACATTGGATTTAATAGTGGATCGATCAAAAGCCGTGGTTTGCCCCATAAATCCTTTCACCAATTGCGTATGATTTTGGCATAACATGCTCGGAATCACATCCCATTTGGCCGAATATTCCATGAGTGTAAAATAGTCTTTTTCAAAGGGAACGCGGCGTTTTTCGGTCATGTCAATATCGGAAAACTCGTATTTATCGGGGCGGCGTTCAAGAATAAAATCTTTGAAAGCAAACGATTTGGTATAGTCGATTTGGGCTTGGTAATTGGGGTCACTGCCGTCACCATCAAACATGGGTTCGCAAATATCTACACCTTCAGCGGTCAGGGCGATATCAAAACTATCGGTCGCCGAGCACATGGCAAACATGAATCCGCCTCCAATCACAAAATCACGAATTTTTTTGGCTACAGCTAATTTTTCTAGAGAAACTTTGGGATAGCCTAATTTTGTAGCCAAAGCTTCTGCTTCGCGTTTTTGTTCAATATACCAAGGTGCATTGCGGTAGGCACCATAGAATTTTCCATATTGTCCGGTAAAATCCTCATGGTGTAAATGCAACCAATCATATAAAAGCAATTGATCGGTTAATACCTCTTCATCGTAAATGGGTGTAAACGGAATTTCGGCGTAGGTTAATACCATCGTCACAGCGTCATCCCAAGGTTGTTTACCTTTGGGCGTATATACTGCAATTTTGGGCGCTTTTTCCAACACCACTGTTTCCATATTTTGGGACGGACTCGCGATTTCATCCAAAATTTGATTAGCTTCACTATCGGAAAGGATTTCGAAACTGACGCCACGAATTTGGCATTCTTTGCGAATTTCTGCCGCATCAGGTAATAGAAAAGAACCGCCACGGTAATTCAACAACCAACTGGCTTTGTATTCTTTAGTAAGTACCCAATAGGTAATCCCGTACGCTTTCAAATGATTTTTTTGCGATACATCATCCATGGGCAAAAGGATAAAATTCGCCCGAATTGGCAGTATACAAACTAAAAACAACAGTACACAAACTGAAAAGCGATTTTTCATAAGGTCCAAACTATATTTGCTTCGAAGGTACAATTTATCACAGAAATACCGAATCAACGATTTGTTAATTGTTAAAAACAAAAAACACGTAAAAATACGTGTAGCATAAAATTTACTAACACCTTATTTTTGAAAAATGACAAACCAACCCTCAACGCTTACTATGAGAAAATCACTTAAGAACATGAGCGCCTTGGCCAAATTGGGGCTAAGTTGTGTGTTGGCGCTGTTGCTGATTTATTTTGTTTTATCGGTCAAATTCATATTAAGTTAAGAGTCTTTGAAACAACCATGAATTTATTTACGCCTTATTAACCGATAGAATTGGCACCGACTTCGTTATCCAAGTCGGTGCTTTTATTTTTAAATCGTATCGATTTCTACAATTTTGTTTTGAATGGCATAGACAACCAATCCCGCAATATTCTTGGATTCGGTTTTTAACAACAGATTATTGCGGTGGCCTTCGACGGTTCTCGGACTGATAAACAACTTTTCTGCTATTTCATTGGTATTTAATTGTTGGCAAATTAACTGCAAGACTTCTTGTTCTCTGTTGGTAAGATAGTCGTCATCAAAACGGTTTTTAGGGGTATCGGAAACAATATCATTTTGAATGACATCGAGTACTTCTGGTGTGTAATAAAACCCTTTTTCATCCACTTGTCGGATGGTTTCCAACATAACTTTGGGTGAGGCATTTTTCACGAGATAAGAAGAAGCTCCCACGTGCAGCATATTGGCAATGAAAGCTTGGGTATTATAACTTGTTAAGGCTATGATTTTAACGATGGGAAATTCTTTATGAATAATTCGAGTGGCCTCTACTCCATTGAGATCAGGCATTTTTAAATCCATAAGAATGATATCGGGATAGTTTTCAGTATTGCGAAGATAATCAACCACTTCTTGCCCGTTTGAAGCTTCATAAATGACATCAATATCGGGTTCGCGTTGCAATAGAAAATAAATTCCTTTACGAAATAATTCCTCATCGTCTGCTAAAAGAATTTGAATGGGCATAATTTATAATTTAGTGAAAAGAAAAATATAGTTAACTCCATGATTGGGCTGACTTGCAACTTGAAAAGTACCGTTTAAGATACCCACCCTACTTTCGATATTTTTTAAGCCCAATCCACGATGTTTTAAAGAATCGTGCACTTCAAATCCGATACCGTTATCCGTATACTGTAGCTGAATTTGGTCGTTATACTGTGCCATAGTAATTTGAACTTGTGTGGCTTTCCCGTGGCGCAACGAGTTATTGAGTAGTTCTTGTAAAATACGGAATACATGCAACAGTTTGTCATTTTTTGCTTCATCAAACTTAACGGAATTGGTATAAGTAACCTGCATGGTTTTACTAGAATTAAATTCTAAAACCAGTTCTTCGATACCCGCATGCAACCCAAACCGTTCAAAAACGGGTGGCAATAAATCATGTGCTATACGTCGGGAATTTTCCAAGGCTTTTCCTGTAAGATCCGAAATTTGCTGCATAATTTCTGTTCGTTCCAAATCAGTTATATCAGGTGTGGATAATAAATGAGTATGCAGGGCCACTACATTGAGTTTCGAACTGATGTCATCGTGTAAATCTTGTGCAATGCGTTTGCGTTCGGCTTCTTGTGTAACCAAAACGGAATGTAGCAGTTCTTTTTGATGATTGACTTCCAATTCGCGTTTTTCAATTTCTTTCTGGACAATCTTTTTACGTGAAAAATAAAAAAACAAAATCATGACCAAAGCAATCGACAGGAAAGCCAAAGCAACGGCAATGATGGTTTGTGCTATTTTAATTTCTTCAGTTCCTAGTTGCATGTGTTGGTCTTTTTGAGTCGGATAATTTGAATAAACAAAATCAAATGATATCCTAGGAATAATATAATGTTAAACCACATGATGACATCTGCAGGGTATTTTATGTGCAATTGAGTCATCAAAAAATTAAAGAGAAACAACGACATACTCCCAATTAAATAGATTAGGGGGCCCAATGTAAAATTGTAATTGACTTTAGGTTGATCCAACATTTGATACAAATGCATTGTAGCATACACAATAATCGGCATTGACATAAGGTAAATTTCGACCAAATTAAATTCCCAGAACATATCTGGAAAGCGTACATATTGAAAACCAATGATACCCAAAAGTATGAACGTTGTAAATCGAATCCCTTTTTTGATTTTTGAACCACTTAAAACAGTATAAAAATAGTTACTCAAGAATACAAATTGAGTGATAAAATAAACATGGGACAAATACAAGTTATTACTATGCATCTTGGACAAAATAGTAGCCCATAACTGGGTAATGCCCATGGCAAAAATGTACCAGGTAAATACCTTTACACTATATCCTTGACTCCGATAGACACGAAATAGCAATACTATATTGATCAAATGAATGACATAGTGAAAAAGATCTAATATTTGATACATTCTTTATTTCATTAACGGACTTGTAAAATCACAATTCTCGGGACAAGGTTTTGTGAAATCATAAATGTAGAAACCTTGGTCATCGTTGATCATATCTTGACCGTTCTTATCGACGCCAACAACCATCATTTTGGGTGTGCCATTTTCATCAATACCGAGGTAGGCACGCACATTTTCAACGCCGTCTTCATTGAGAACTTGGGTGATATCAATTTCGGGAATCAAGAATGCTTTGATGTCAATATTACTTTTTACACCCCAAGCCGCTACCCAAGTTTGTGCTTGTTCTAAGGTTACCGTGTTGATTGCTTCTTTCATAAAAAATTGTTGTTAAGGTTTATCGCATAAATATAACTTTTTAAGCAAAAAAAAACAGGTATTTCTACCTGTTTTTGTATTCATTTTCTTAGAAAGGAACATCGCTGTCGTCATCGATTGGCGGACTACTGCTTCCAAAAGCTTCATTGGCGGAAGGTAAATTTTTGGTAAAGAACGGATTGTCATCCAAATTCATTTTTGACGGTAAATCCCCAAAACCATTTCCAAAATCGTCGAGGTTGTCAAATTTACCCAAACTTCCGATGAACTTCAAACGGATATTCTCCAGCGAACCGTTACGGTGTTTCGCAATGATAAACTCCGCTTGCCCTTGAGTTGGTGATTGTTCATCATCATCCCATTCTTCAATTTTATAATATTCGGGACGATAAATAAACGATACAATATCCGCATCTTGCTCAATCGCACCCGATTCACGAAGGTCGGAAAGTAAAGGCCGCTTACTGGAACCACGCGTTTCTACGGCACGGGACAACTGAGACAATGCAATTACGGGAACTTCCAATTCCTTTGCTAATGCTTTTAAGTTACGCGAGATGGTCGAAATTTCTTGTTCACGGTTTCCACCGCCCTTACCAGCTCCACCGGCAGTCATCAATTGCAAATAATCGATAATGATTAATTTGATACCGTGTTGGGAAGCCAAGCGTCGGGCTTTGGCGCGTAAATCGAAAATCGATAACGAAGGTGTATCGTCAATGTAAAGTGGCGCTTTTTCAAGATCGCGAACTTTCACACTCAATTGTTCCCATTCGTGTTTTTCCAATTTTCCAGTACGCAATTTTTCAGAAGACAAACCGGTTTCCGAGGAAATCAAACGGGTTATCAACTGTACAGAAGACATCTCTAGGGAGAATACGGCTACTGGACTCTGGGAATCGATGGCCATATTTCGGGCCATGGATAATACAAAGGCGGTTTTCCCCATACCTGGACGTGCTGCGATGATAATCAAATCGGAAGGTTGCCATCCCGAAGTGACTTGATCGAGTTTATGAAAACCAGTTGGAATTCCGCTTAAACCTTCTTTATTGGAAATTTCTTCGATGCGTTTTTTGGCTTGCATCACCAAACTTTGTGCGGTTTCCGAACTGCGTTTGATGTTGCCTTGAGTAACCTCATACAATTTCGATTCGGCCATGTCCAATAAATCAAATACATCGGTTGATTCATCGTAGGCTTCTTCAATAATATCCGAAGAAATTTTAATTAACGAACGTTGAATGTGTTTTTGCAGAATGATGCGCGAGTGAAACTCGATATGTGCCGAAGACGAAATCTTTTGGGTAAGTTGAATCAAATAAAAATCACCGCCCGCAATATCCAATTTACCGTTCTTTTTCAACTGAGCCGAAACGGTTAATAAGTCGATGGGTTGTGAATCGGTGAATAATTGGAAAATCGCTTCAAAAATAAACTTGTGTGCGTCTTTGTAAAAAGCTTCAGGTTGAAGGATATCGATTACCTCATCAACCCCTTTTTTATCAATCATCATGGCGCCCAATACCGCCTCTTCTAGGTCTACCGCCTGTGGTGGCAACTTCCCTTTCTCAAGGTTGATGATGGTCGTTTTGTCGACTTTGACCGGGTTAATATTTCTTAAATTTTCCATAAAGCGAAAGTAACGAATTCTACTAAAAATCGCGTGACGACTTATTACCAGAACGTGTTTATAAATTGTAAAATTTTGTTGAAAACCAAAAAAAAATCCGAAACCATAGGGCTTCGGATTTACACCTGAAAAATCAGATTTTTACTCTTTATATTCGCCCATCTTGCTGTACTTGTCCATTCTCTTGGCGACAAGCTCAGTTGTTGATAAGTCTTTTAACTCGTTAAACGATTTTAAAATATATTCTTTAACCGTTTTGAATGTCGTTTCTTTATCGTAATGCGCTCCACCTAGTGGCTCAGGAATCACATCATCTACCAATTTTTGTTTTTTCATATCGGTAGAAGTCAACTTCAAGGCTTCAGCCGCTTTTTCTTTGAAGTCCCAACTTTTCCATAAAATCGAAGAACACGATTCCGGAGAAATTACCGAGTACCACGTGTTTTCCAACATGAATACACGATCACCTACACCAATTCCTAACGCTCCACCCGAAGCCCCTTCTCCAATAATTATACAGATTACAGGCACTTGTAAACGGGACATTTCAAAAATGTTTCGAGCAATCGCTTCCCCTTGTCCGCGTTCTTCTGCTTCCATTCCGGGGTAAGCTCCTGGTGTGTCAATAAAGGTAATTACAGGTACGCCAAACTTCTCAGCCATTTTCATCAAGCGCAATGCTTTGCGGTAGCCTTCTGGATTGGCCATACCAAAATTACGGTATTGACGCATTTTGGTGTTGATTCCTTTTTGTTGCCCAATCAACATAAACGATTGACCACCAATTTTACCTAAACCACCAATCATCGCTTTGTCATCTTTGAAGTTACGATCTCCAAATAATTCAAGAAATGTTCCGTCGGTTAAATTGGTAATGTACTCTAACGTATACGGACGATTGGGATGACGTGATAGTTGCACACGTTGCCAAGCCGTTAAGTTTTTATAAATTTTCTTCTTGGTTTCTTCTAATTTTTTCTCGATCTGCTTGCAGGTATTGGTGACATCCACATTGGATTCCTGACCGATTAGCTCACATTTTTCAAGTTGGTCTTCCAACTCTTTAATGGGAAGCTCAAAATCTAAATATTCCATAGAATACGAGGTTTAGTAATAGTTCGAACTACAAAGATATAGCTTTCCTTTTTCTAGGAAAATAAAAAATAGGGATAAGTTTTAAACAAAAAAGTTAGTTGACTGACTTTCGGGACTTTAACCAACCGTTTGCGATAACGGTGAGCAAGATGATTATAGCGCCCAAATAAAAGGTGCCGCTCATGGTTTCGGTTTGTTCAAACAATAGCATGGCCAAAATGATACCGTACACCGGCTCAAGATTTATGGTCAACATAACCGTGTACGCATCCAAAACACGCAATAATGCGGTTGAGGCAATCATAGCAAAAGCGGTACAGATCGAACTTAGAATCAACAAATAACCCAAGTCTGATAAGGAAATTTGAAAAAATGATGAAGTGAAACTTCCAGAAAAGCCTAATAAAAGAGAGAAAAACAATACGCCGCCAATCAATTCAAATAATGAAATGACCACAGGTTCGTGATGGATCACAAATTTTGTATTGATAATGGCAAAAGAAGCCGATAAAAATGCCGATACTAAAGCCAAAACGATACCTTCAACAAATCGGGTTTCCACATTAAATATTAAGGCTAAACCCGCCACTACTATCAATCCAAATACGATTTCATAGCCTACAATTTTCTTTTTACTGACCAAGGGTTCGATCAACGAGGTGAAAAAAGCACCGGTGGACAAACAGGCCAAAGTAACCGAAACATTGGATACTTTAATCGCTTTAAAAAAGGCAAACCAATGCAGCGCAATGACTACTCCCGCCAATAAAAACATGGGGATTTGCTGGATTGAATGGCGCCAATCCATTTTTTTGTAGACGATATAGCCCCAAATGAAAAATACGGCGAACAGCATTCGAAACCAAACCAACGACAAAGCTTCCAAGGAAATCAATTTGCCAATAATCGCGGTAAAGCCCCAAATAAAGACTATAAAATGTAAAAGTAACTGACTGCGTAGTTTATCGTTTGGCATTCCGAAGTAAATAGATCGCTAAGATACCAAAAATCACATTGGGTAACCACACTAAAATAATGGGTGGCGCACTGGCTTTTTCTGCCATTACCCCAAATACTTTGTCCATGAAGATAAAACCAAAGGCAATCACAATTCCGATTACCAAATTAATTCCCATTCCGCCACGTCGTTTCATCGAAGATACTGCAACGGCAATCACAGTAAGAATAAAGGCTGACAAGGGCACACTGTATTTTTTATACAACACTACCAAATACACATTGATGTTGCTTGACCCGCGTTGTTTCTCTTTATCAATAAATTTTACCAAATCAAAATAATTCAGCGTTTCAGCGATATAGACTACCGGAGTAAGTTCGTCCACCTCAAAAGGAAAAACGGTGTCTTTTTTCATCCCGATTTCGATTTCATCCCCAAAGGCTCCCACCTTTCTTTTTTTGTAATCAAATAAGGAATAGGTGCTATCTTTTTCATTGAATTTAATTCGCTCCGCTGTGATTTTATATTTCAATCGATCGCCTTCAAAGCGCTCTATGGCAAATTTAAAACCCATTTTGGAATCGGGATTGTAGGTGCTTACATACACGTATTCATTTTCACTAATTTGGCGAAAGACATCGGAGTTATCCCGCATTTCGTTTTGTCCGTTACCAATTAAATAGGTATAACGGAAAGTTTTAAATCCTTCACTGGCTTTGGGCACCAAGAAAAACCCCATCAATAAAGCAAAAATAGACACTATAGTTGCCCCAATAATGTAGGGTTTGAGGAAACGTTGAAAGGAAATTCCCGAACTTAAAATCGCGACCACTTCGGTGTTGTTGGCCAACTTTGACGTAAACCAAATGATGGATAAAAACAGAAATATCGGGAATAATAAATTGGCAAAGTAAATCGTGAAATCGACATAATACTGCGCAATAGCGGAGAAAGGCACCCGATTTTCAATCATCTTGTTCACTTTCTCAGCCACGTCGATGGTGATTCCGATTGGAATAAACAACAACAACATGGTGACAAACGTCATCAAGTACCGCTTCAATATGTATTTGTCGATAATTTTCATCAGAGACGCTGACTCATTTGTTGGACCATTTTATCTTTCCACACGCGGAAATCACCTGCGATAATATGTTTTCGCGCTTCACGCACCAACCACATATAGAATCCTAAATTGTGAATGGTTGCGATTTGCTTGCCCAAATATTCATTGGCTGCAAACAAGTGACGAAGGTACGCTTTGGAATATTCAATATCCACAAAGGTAATTCCCATTTCGTCAATCGGAGAAAAATCATCTTCCCATTTTTTATTCTTGATATTGATGACACCGTTAGCCGTAAACAACATTCCGTTGCGGGCATTACGGGTGGGCATTACACAATCAAACATATCAATCCCTAACGCTATATTTTCCAAAATATTGATCGGTGTTCCCACGCCCATTAAATAGCGAGGTTTGTCTTTGGGTAAAACAGCGGTAACTACTTCAGTCATCGCGTACATTTCCTCTGCGGGTTCGCCTACAGATAATCCACCAATGGCGTTTCCTTCAGCACCAACATTTGCAATGTATTCGGCCGACATTTGGCGTAAATCTTTGTACGTACTTCCTTGCACAATAGGGAATAAAGTTTGCTCATACCCATATTTTGGTGGAAGGGTTTTCAAATGTGCCACACAACGATCCAACCATCGGTGGGTCATGTGCATACTGCGTTTGGCGTAGCGGTAATCACAAGGATAGGGCGTACATTCGTCAAATGCCATAATGATATCGGCACCAATAGTACGTTGGATTTCCATGACATTTTCGGGAGAGAAAAAGTGGTAAGAACCGTCGATGTGCGACTTGAACTTCACGCCTTCTTCCTTGATTTTACGATTGGCTGAAAGCGAATACACTTGGTACCCGCCGCTATCGGTTAAGATGTTGCGGTCCCAATTCATGAATTTGTGCAACCCTCCTGCTTTTTCCAAGATATCCAACTGCGGACGCAAGTACAAATGATAGGTATTTCCTAAAATAATATCGGGATTGATATCGTCTCGGAGTTCGCGTTGATGTACTCCTTTTACAGAGGCTACCGTTCCTACGGGCATAAAGATGGGCGTTTCAATCACACCATGATCTGTGGTAATTTTCCCAGCACGGGCTTGGGATTGTGGATCGGTATGTAAGAGATCAAATTTCATGGAATCGTATTTCAGCCGACAAAGATACTTTTTTTTGGAGAAGTGCGGTAGGGATTATGATTTCCTTAATTAGACAATGAGTCGATGTGGCAATGAGACAATGTGGCAATGTGGCAATGTGAAAATTGATAGAATGCACCAAAGGATGTTTTTAGAAGGATTGCGTGAGGGATGAAAGTGGAAAGCCCACAGCGCGGAGGCACGACAAGCGCGGACTTGCAACGGACAGCCCGACCCCGCTGCAGGTAGACTGAATTGAGAATAAGAGCTCGTGGCGGGGGCACGCCAAAAAAATTATGAATTATGAATTTTTATTGAGGAATTAGTGCGTTTTAAGATTTGTATAACCCGCAGAATCGGTGTACTTTTGTGCCACACAATAATTCATTTACAATGTCTAACATTCAACAACTACACGATTTTACAACACAAGTTCGTCGCGACATCCTTCGCATGGTACATGCTGTAAATTCGGGTCACCCGGGAGGTTCTTTGGGCTGTGCCGAATTTTTAGTTTGTCTTTACCAAGAATTGATGGAGCGCAAAGAAGGATTTGATATGAACGGAATTGGGGAAGATATTTTCTTTTTATCCAACGGTCATATCTCTCCGGTTTTTTACAGCGTTTTAGCGCGCAGTGGCTATTTCCCAGTATCGGAATTGGCGACATTCCGCAAACTCAATTCACGTTTACAAGGTCACCCGACAACGCATGAAGGCTTACCGGGTATCCGCATGGCCTCGGGTTCGCTAGGTCAAGGTTTATCCGTGGCTATTGGTGCGGCGGAAGCTAAAAAACTTAACAAAGACAACAAACTCGTCTATATCTTAACCGGTGACGGTGAGTTACAAGAGGGACAAAATTGGGAAGCCATCATGTATGCTTCTGCCAAAAAAGTGGATAATTTAATTGCTACGGTAGATTACAACGGTCAACAAATTGACGGTTCGACCAACGATGTTATGTCTTTGGGTAATTTACGTGCAAAGTTTGAAGCGTTCGACTGGGACGTTTTGGAAATCAAAGAAGGAAACAACATTGAAGCGATTTTAGCGGGGATGAAAGAAGCCAAAGCCAAGACAGGTAAAGGCAAACCCGTAGCCGTTTTATTGTATACTGAAATGGGGAATGGAGTTGACTTTATGATGCACACGCATGCTTGGCATGGTAAAGCACCCAACGACGCACAATTGGAAAGCGGTTTGGCACAAAACCCAGCAACTTTAGGTGACTATTAATCGGCAGAATCTCATGAAAAAATACGAAAATACAGGAAGTAAAGATACCCGCTCCGGATTTGGAGCTGGGATGACCGAATTGGGTCAGACAAACGAAAATGTAGTCGCTTTATGTGCCGATTTAATTGGCTCGCTAAAGTTTGATGATTTCAAAAAAAATCACCCGGAGCGCTTTTTCCAAATTGGAATTGCTGAAGCCAACATGATTGGTATTGCGGCGGGAATGACCATTGGTGGAAAGATTCCATTTACGGGAACGTTTGCCAATTTCTCCACCGGACGTGTGTACGATCAAATTCGTCAATCGGTAGCGTACTCGGATAAAAATGTAAAAATCTGTGCTTCGCATGCGGGATTAACGTTGGGCGAAGACGGTGCAACTCACCAGATTTTAGAAGATATTGGGTTGATGAAAATGCTTCCGGGCATGACGGTAATCAATACATGCGATTATAACCAAACAAAAGCGGCAACCATCGCCTTGGCAGATCACCACGGTCCGGCCTATTTGCGTTTTGGTCGTCCGGTAGTGCCGAATTTCACTCCTAGCGACGAACCTTTCATTATTGGAAAAGCGATTTTGTTGAATGAAGGAACGGATGTAACCATTATTGCTACTGGCCATTTGGTTTGGGAAGCTTTAGTGGCAGCAGAAACTTTGGAGGCGAAAGGAATTTCGGCCGAAGTGATCAACATTCACACCATCAAACCGTTGGATGAAGAAGCGATTTTGAAATCGGTGGCCAAAACCGGTTGTGTGGTTACGGCAGAAGAACACAATATGTTGGGCGGTTTGGGCGAAAGTGTAGCCCGTACCTTGAGTTTGAACCATCCTGCTCCCCAAGAATTTGTTGCGGTACAGGATTCGTTTGGCGAAAGTGGTACTCCTGAACAATTGATGGAGAAATATGGCTTGAACAGCGCTTCAATTGTGGCCGCTTGTGAAAAAGTAATGACTCGAAAATAATTCGATGACAGGTATACAAAAAAGGCTCCCTATGCGGAGCCTTTTTTATTGATTGTCACTTTGGGTATGTAGAGAAAGACTAGTATGTTTCTCTACATATCCAACGTGCAAAAAAAAAGGAACACTAATGTGTTCCTTTAAACTGAGCCGATGGAGGGACTTCCCGAATCCACTGCGTTCCTCGGGATAAACTTCTCGTCCTAGATGAAATAAAAAAAGGAACACAATTGTGTTCCTTTTAAACTGAGCCGATGGAGGGACTCGAACCCACGACCTGCTGATTACAAATCAGCTGCTCTAGCCAGCTGAGCTACACCGGCGGTATTCAGTGGTGCAAATATAAAAGTGAAATTTAATTCTCCAAAATTATTTGACCACTTTTTTGGAAAAAAATTTGCTTATAATGCGTTGATTTTATCAACCAATTGATTAGCAGTTGCTTCCAATGCTGTATTAATTTGCTTGAAATGTGCTTTTTTATTTTCCACATTTTTAGCATTTACTTGGGTCATTAAGTCGTCAAAAGCCACTAACGCCTCAGTAATAATCATTTGAGTCGGTTCGGTAGGTTTACCTGCAGTTGTCATTTCCAATAAATAAACCGCTTCGATGATATCACCCAATACGTAGTTAATGTCTTTTTTTAAGTTTCTTACACTTGCCATAACGCGTTGTATTTTTAAATTTTGTGCAAAGTTAAGGATTATCTTCGGATTGGAGTTAGGAAATTGTGATTTCTAACAATTCGGCATTTCCCTCTAACTGAACTGGTCCGAGACCTGCGGGGAGTAAGACCGTCATTCCCTTTTTGATTTCCATTGTTCCCTCAGCATACTTTAGTTCCGCAACTCCTTCAACCACCATCAGAACGGTAAAGGTTTCATCGGATTGGTTTACCACTGCATTACCTTGAAGAGGCAAAAGTGCTGTAGTAAAGTAGGGACAATCGACCATGACATTGGAAGTATTGGTTACTTGACTGTAGGTTTTTTTACTTGCCGTTTTTTGATAATTGATGGCATCCAATGCCAATTCTGTATGCAATTCCCGCAAATTACCTTGGTCATCGCGTCGATCAAAATCGTAGATACGGTACGTAATATCCGAAGTTTGTTGAATTTCAGCAATTAACGCACCCGCACCGATGGCATGAACTGTTCCCGTTTCCAGAAAGAAAACATCGCCTTTTTGTACGGGATGTTTTTCCAACAAATCAACCACTTGATGATTATCTACTGCTGCTTGATAGGCTTGCAAATTGGAATCTTCTTTAAAACCTACGATTAATTCCGTGCCCGAATCCGCTTGCATCACGTACCACATTTCGGTTTTACCAAAAGAATTGTGCCGTTCTTTGGCTAAAGCATCATTGGGGTGAACTTGAATGGATAAATCCTCGCGCGCATCAAGAAATTTAAATAATAACGGAAATTGCGTTCCAAATTGGGCGACCACTTTCTTTCCTAAAACCGCTTCTGGGTTGGATGCCACTACAGCATTCAAATCGTTTCCGGCTAAAACGCCATTGGCCACCACGCTTACATCACCCGGCACGGTTGAGAGCTCCCAACTTTCTCCTGAGATTTCTGAAACTATAGGTTTGTGTAAAAGGTCGCGCAATTTTGTTCCGCCCCAAATGCGTTCTTTGATAATGGGTTCGAATAACAAAGGATACCAATTCATAGATAAAATATAATGGGCAAAAATAAAGGGTTTATTGCATTCCCCCTAAAAAAAGAGGTTAAACCTTCTTTTTCAAAAAAGCCAAAGCGCGTTCCATATGGCCGCTTCCGCTGATAGAGTCAAAGATATAATGTACTTTTTGATCCAAACCAATCACGTAGGTAGCACGACCCTCAACAAATCCTAGCAAATCATTGGGCACACCAAAAAGTCGGCGAATTGTTTTTTTGGTATCGGCTAAAAGAATAAAGGGCAATTGAAATTTGGATTGAAATTTGACATGGGAAGTTACCCCATCCGAACTCACGCCAATTACTTCAGCACCGAGATCCGTAAAATCTTGATAGGCATCGCGAAAGGAACAGGCTTGGGTAGTACAACCGGGCGTGTCGTCTTTGGGATAGAAATACACGACCAACCATTTTTTACCAAAATAATCTTGGGTATCAAATGCATTCCCATTGGAATCAATGCCTGAAAAATGAGGAACCGTATCGCCGACTTTTAATGCCATATTATTCGCCTTTATAGGTTACAAAATTGCGAGGCGTTTCATAAAGTACAATTCCTAAATCCTTATCAATAGCAATATGTGGTCGCAATTTATTCCAAATCACAACCGCTATATTTTCTGCTGTTGGATTCAGTTCTTGAAATTCAGGCACATCCAAATTAAGATTTTTATGATCAAAAGCGTCTTCCACCAAGGATTTCACTAGATCAGAAATGATTTTCACATCAATCACATAACCCGTTTCGGGATCGATTTCACCCGTAACCGAAACGATCAATTCATAATTGTGCCCGTGGAAATTAGGGTTATTGCATTTGCCAAAAACCAAATCATTTTGTTCCATCGTCCAATCTTTTCGATACAAACGGTGGGCGGCATTAAAATGTGCTTTACGAGAAACGGTGACGCGCATGATTATAATTTGTGATCTTCTAAATAATGATAAAATTCGTCAAATATGATTTTAAACCATACGGTATAAAGCTCCGGTTGGTTTTTCATGTCTTCTCTAATTGTTTCAATATCCATCCATTTCCAACTTTCCACCTCATCCGGATTAATATTGGGTTCGCCATTGTAATACCCTATCATCACATGATCCAATTCATGTTCAGTCAAGCCATTATCAAAAGGCGCTTTATAAATAAAATGAAACAGTTCTTTTAAGTCGGTGACAAACCCCATTTCTTCTTCCAATCTTCGCTTTCCGGCTTCCAAATTGGTTTCACCAGCCCGCTGATGGCTACAACACGTATTGGTCCATAACAATGGAGAATGGTATTTATGATGGGCCCGTTGTTGGAGCATGACTTCATTTTTATCATTTAAAACAAAAACCGAAAATGCGCGATGCAAAACGGCTTTCTCATGGGCTTCCAACTTATTCATAAGGCCAATCGGCTCGTCGTTGGTATTGACTAATATTACTTGTTCCTCTTTCATAATGTATGGTCGTGTTCAAAAATACAATAATTATTGGGGATATGAGGGAAACAAAAAAGAACAACCGTTAAACTTTCCTTAAACCCAATCCGCAAGTAAACTAAACTACATTTTAAAACGTAAATCCTATTTAACTTTGTAGCACTAAGAACGACAATCTATGAAATCACTGTATTATTTTGTAACATTGTGTATGCTTTTCACACTAACAGCTTGTGGTCAGTCCCAACCCAAAAAGTCGAAAGCATTCAAAAATTCAACCATGGAAAATGTAATTCAAAAACCGGAAAATCCCTACTATTCAAACACTGATACGGCCAAATTGACCTTAACAGATGCTGAATGGAAAAAAGTTTTACCACCGGATTTGTATGAAGTGGCGCGACACGCGGACACGGAACGCGCATTTACAGGTTCGATGTGGAAAAGTGAAACCAAGGGTACTTATTATTGTGCTGCCTGTGGTAATAAATTATTTCGTTCCAATCAAAAATTTGTAAGCAGCTGTGGCTGGCCCAGTTTTTTTGAACAAGACAACCCAAAAAGCATTTGGTTTCGCCCTGATAACTCTTACGGCATGCAACGTGTTGAGGCGTTATGCAGCCGTTGTGATAGTCATTTAGGTCATTTATTTGACGACGGTCCCGAGCCAACTGGCAAGCGTTATTGCATGAATGCCGTATCGTTGGATTTTGTTCCCGATGCTGCTGAAATTGCTGCACAACAAAAAACGTTAGTTTTTGGAGGCGGTTGTTTCTGGTGTATGGAAGCCGTATTTAGTGAGATGCATGGGGTTACAAAAGTCACTTCAGGATATGCTGGAGGTACTGTTGAAAATCCGTCGTATGAGGAAGTTTGCACGGGACGAACCGGTGCTGCTGAAGTAATCGAGATTGTTTATAATCCGAATGAAACCAATTTGGACGAATTGTATCAAGTCTTTTTCACCCTACATGATCCAACTACGCTCAATCGCCAAGGTGCCGATGTAGGTACTCAATATCGTTCGGTTATTTTTTATCAAAATGAAGATGAAAAAAAAGAAGCGCAATCGTTGATTGACGAACTGAATTACAAACATGTTTATCCCAATAAAATTGTCACTACGCTGGAACCCTTAAAAAAATTCTGGCCTGCTGAAGATTATCATCAAGGATATTTTAAAAACAACAAAGACAAACCGTATTGTCAGTTGGTTGTTCGTCCAAAAGTTGAAAAATTCGAAAAAGTATTTAAGGATTGGAAGAAAAATAAAGAAGCCCATTAATTTGGGCTTTTTTTATGCTAACGATTCCGCAATTTTTAACGCACATTTTTCTCCATCAATGGCGGCAGAAATGATACCGCCTGCATACCCTGCTCCTTCCCCACAGGGATACAATCCTTTGATTTGCAAATGTTCTAACGTATAAGGATCACGCGGGATACGAACGGGTGAGGATGTCCGACTCTCAGGTGCATGCAAAATGGCATCATTGGTAAAATAGCCCTTCATAGATTTTTCAAATTGCACAAACCCTTCGCGCATGATTTGGGTTAGAAACGAAGGGAAAACTTCGCCCAATTCAACCGATGTCGTTCCTGGAACATAAGACGTTTTTGGAATTTCGGCCGATACTTTCTTTTGGGAAAAATCCACCATTCGTTGAGCAGGCACTTTTTGGGTTTGACCCGCCAAACGAAAAGCACGTTGTTCAATATCTTTTTGAAATTCCATTCCGGCTAAAGGGCCAAACTTGGCATAAGGTTTAAAATCTTCTAACCGCAATTCGACTACAATCCCTGAATTGGCGGTAGCTTGATCGCGTTTGGAAGGCGACCAACCGTTGGTTACTACTTCTCCCGGACTCGTGGCACAAGGTGCAATAACGCCTCCCGGACACATGCAAAACGAATACATGCCGCGGCCGTTGACTTGCTTCACAATGGAATACGGCGCGGGTGGAAGGTAATCACCGCGGAAATCACAGGAATATTGTATTTGATCAATCAAGGTTTGTGGATGCTCGGCGCGCACACCTAGTGCAAAAGGTTTGGCTTCGATTAGAATTTGTTTTCGATCCAACAACTCAAAAATATCCCGTGCCGAATGTCCCGTTGCTAGAATTATTTTTTTCGCTTCAATGCGTTGTCCATTCTGGAGTTCGACCCCTTGCACTTCATTACTCGAAATCAAAATATCAGTTACCCGGGATTCAAACAACACTTCACCTCCAAAATGGATAATGGCTTCGCGAATATCTTGAATAATTTGGGGGAGTTTATTCGTGCCAATATGCGGATGCGCTTCCACTAAAATTTCGGGAGAAGCACCAAATCCAACTAAAAGACGAAGAATGCGATCTACATCGCCCCGTTTTTTGGAGCGGGTATATAATTTACCATCCGAATAGGTTCCGGCACCGCCTTCGCCAAAACAATAATTGGAATCCTCATCGACAATATGATCTCTGTTGATGGCTTTCAAGTCGCGTCGACGACCGCGCACATCTTTGCCCCGTTCAATAACAATGGGTTTCAGTCCCAATTCGATTAATTGTAAAGCAGCAAACAATCCCGCAGGTCCCGCACCTACCACAATCACTGGGGTTTTGTGGGTTACGTTGGGATAGTCGGGCAAGTGAACTTCTGTGTTTTCGATCACTTCGCCTTCAAAATATACAATAGCTTTGAGGTTGATTTTGATAGCACGTTGACGCGCATCAATACTTCGTTTCAAAACATGGACAAATTGAATCTCCGCTAAAGATACATGCATCATTTGAGCAACCTGTTTTTTCAACAAATCGGGTTGAGCGGCTACTTCGGGCGTGACTTGAAATTGAAGTTCTCTGGGCATGGCGCAAAAGTAGTTCTTTTATTTTTTTTGAAAAACTTAATTCTGAGCTGTATCAAAAGCCAATAATGCAAAGGATGCCAACCAATGTTCGCCTTCATAATTGCCGTCAACTATGGCGGGTAATGAAAAATTTAGATGACTTTGGGCTAATGCTCTCAAATGACCAAGTTCTTTGGGGAAAGCATGAGCTAAACGGTATAAATTCCAGGCCCGACTAAAATTTAACCCATCCAAATGAACCAAATGACCGTCGGTGCGATCACTCACTTCACCAGGTGCCCAAGTATAATTTTTACGAAATAAATCGGGAGCAAAAGCCTTCAACCACTTCAAAAAAGTTTTCGGCTCCAAAATGCGTTGCATCAACCCGATTTCTTCCATACACGGCGAGAGGAAATCGGTTCCACTGGGTTCCCAAGCGAATGGACAATTTTGATCATTTAAAAATAACCGTAAAGCAGTATTGTGAAGACATTGCTGTAATTCAAGATTGTTGGAATAGACAGCATAATCCCAAGCCAATGCCATCCCGAAAGCCGTATTGGTGTGGGTTCCTACACGTAAGGCATAGTTTAATTTGGGCAAAAACTCGATATAGCGTTCACACAACAATTGGGTTAAGGGTTTTAGATTTTTGGCTAATTCCAATAAAACAGGATCCTTACTTAGTTCCAATTCCATTTGCAATTTTAATTCCCATGCCCAACCGTAAGTGCGCTCGTAGGATTTTTCATGTTTTTTGGATAAATAGGCAATCTCGGCATCAATGTTGGCTTTGCTTAAATTAGTTTGCAATTTTTCAAGAATGAGATTTCTATTCTCTAAAGTTGAAAAATGATTGAGCAAGTACACCAAACTCCAATGCCCATGAACGGAAGAATGCCAATCAAAACAGCCATAAAAGGCAGGATGCAATTGTTTGGGCGAGCCTAATTCTGAAGCATCAATCAACATCTGACTCAACTTATTGGGAAACTCTTGTTGAAGACATTTCAAGGGCAAACGCGCCAATCCATTAGCGCGATCCAGTGTTAATTCCTGTGCCTTAAGTGTGACTAAATTAAATAGAATTAGGAATAAAATTGCTTTTTTCATCGATCAGAATTTAAAGTAAAGATACTGTATTCCATAAAAAAGGTCGGAGATTATCCGACCTTTCCTAAGAAAATTGATTTATAGATTTATCGTTTGATAAATTTCATCGTTGAAGTCCCCGTTGTAGTTTTCACTTGAACTAAATACAATCCAGCGGCCAAATCATTTACAGGTACGGATTCCATAGCTGTTTTTACTTGTCTAACCAATACCCCATTTGTATTATAAATCAAAATGGATTGGATGTCGAGTTGATTGGGATTTTGAATAAATAATTGATCATTTACAGGATTGGGATAAATTGCAAAATCTGCATTTTCATTTTGATTTACACCCAACGCTACAGCACTTTCCATATAATCAGGAGTTCCGTTGGCATTGGTATCATCATCTGCAGGATTTCCATTCCCATTGTAGTCTTCTAAATAAGTTAGAACACCATCTCCATCATCATCATTATCCAAATAATTGGGCGTTCCATCATTATCCGTATCTAACGCCACATTTACTGAAGTTGTAGCCGAATTAGTTTTGGGGAACACATATTCTAAATTGGTTAAAATCATATCCCCGTCATCGTCATTGTCACTGTAATTTGGAATACCATCGGCATCGGTATCGTCATTGGCCAAATTAGTATCAGCATTTAAATCTTCTAAATCAGTGGGCACTGAATCATTATCCACATCAATTGTACAATCAATAGCTTGAAGTGTAACAGCTTTTATCTGTCCATTATAAACTGCATAAATCACTTGGTTTTGGGATAAAGAAGTATAAAACGGTCCTGTAATCGCATTTGTCTGTGCTCCTGCATCTGCCATAGTGGGATATAGATTTACTGAAGATGGATTGGAGGGAAATAAATCATTTTGAATGACAGCGACATTGAAATCGCCAATTCCATCATTGTTGGGGTCACACAAAACATAACTATAATTGGCATAATAACCAGGACGACTAAAGCGCCAGGCTTCATGATATGCGGACCAAAAACCGGTATTTCTTCCCGCAGGTGAGATTCCGTTAGCTCCAGAAATGTCAATCAAACCCGTCACGGTACGACCTGCATTAGCATTGGCACAAGCTTGTTTATCGATTAAGATAACATCAATAATATTGGACGTTTCATGCAATACAATCTGAAAAGTACTGCGCATGGATGAACAAGCAAATAGTGCATTTTGATAATAATACACTACAAATTTGCGATAGGGAGCTGTTCCATATACCGTATACCCAATAAATCCGCCTGTGGTGTTGTACAAATCTTGATACGCACCTAAAATGGAATTTTTAACTGGAAAAGCGGTATTCGGGATAGTTGTAGAAAAAGAAAATGGTGAATACATGTTGGCACTTGAACTTCTCAAATCCACATAACCATTAGTACTTATAACCACTTGATTGTAGGTTGCTCCATAATAATCAAACGAAAAAGGCAATGTAATAAGACCTGAACACATATCATCACTGGTATTCAAGTTGGTCATCGAACCTTGATACGGCACATAAGGAATGGAATTCACTGCGTAATTCCCTTGTGCATTTCCATTATTTACGCCTAACAACATAAACAATGCAATTAAAATGTAATTTTGCTTCATAATTTTAGTTTGTTTAATCAAACATACAAAAAAAATCATAAACTCTGATAATTAGCTGTTTAATGAATCGAAAAATAAAACTCATTTGGGATTTTCGGGGTCCCGTTGCTGCAAAAACAGCGGAACATCACGAAATTCATTTGAAAGAATATATCATCCTTGAAAAACTCCCTTTGAACATTACTGGATTTAACATCCTAAATGAAATGCATGCCATCGCATTTATGGTAGTGGAAGAAGCCCAAATGATAGCGGTGCGAGACGCCTTGAAACCGCATCGGGGCGAAGTGTATGAATGAAAAATTATGAATTTTAAATTATGAATTATGAATTATACGTAGAACCTGTCGTTTGGCAGGTTTTATTATTCAACATTGGCAGGTTTTAATTTAGGGTTGAACCGAGCACAATTCGCGTGAGGGACAGTCGTGGAAAGCCCACAGCGTAGGGTACCGAAGCGAGGACTTGTAACAAATGGCCCGACCCGTAGGGGCACGCCCAAAAATTATTTTGAATTGTGAATTTTAAATTAAAAATTAAAAAAAACCGCAACTCAATTGCTTGAATTGCGGTTCCAAACCATGTGCGTAGTTTGTGCCTAATTGGCCACTTCGCTGATGAATTTGATGCGCATCAACCGAAGCTCTTCAATATCGTAATCGCCATCAAATTCGCGCAGGGCATCTTCGATACGATCGGTTTCTGAATCCATAAAATACTCGTGAATTTCTTCTTGCTGGTCTTCGTCTAGAATTTCGTCAATCCAATAGCCAATATTTAATTTGGTCCCCGAGTACACGATTTGCTCCATTTCTTTCAATAAAGCATCCATATTCATTCCCTTGGCCGAAGCAATATCGTCTAAGGAAAGTTTACGGTCGATATTTTGTATGATGTATAACTTGTTGGAAGAATTGGCTCCCGTTGATTTTACCACCAAATCGTCGGGACGAATGATGTCGTTGTCTTCTACATAACGGGCAATCAATTCCACAAATTCTTTTCCGTATTTTTTGGCTTTTCCTTCCCCTACTCCATGAATATTGGTGAGTTCGTCAATCGTGATTGGATATTTCAACGCCATGTCTTCCAAAGAAGGATCTTGGAACACCACAAATGGCGGTACGCCCAATTTTTTGGCTACTTTTTTTCGCAATTCTTTCAACATGCCCATCAACGCTTCATCAGCAGTCCCCGTGGATTTGGCTGCGGCAACGATAGTATCGTCTTCGGCTTCACTGTACTCATGGTCTTCCGACATGAGGAATGATGATGGCTTTTCAATGTAAGCATGACCGGCTTCGGATACTTTTAAAATGCCATAGGTTTCGATGTCTTTGTTTAATAAACCATCGACCAACACTTGGCGAATTAACGCCATCCAATAGCGTTCATCAAAATCACTACCACATCCAAAAAACGGTTGAGTATCGGTTCGATGCGCCTTTATGGTAGCATTGACACGACCAATTAAGGTAAATACAATTTCTTTGGATTTGTATAAATGTTTGGTGTCGCGCACCACTTCCAACAGTTGTTTAACTTGATCTTTGGCTTCGACTTTCGATTTGGGATTGCGAACATTATCATCCATGTCGGCACCTTCACCGGTTTCTGAATCAAACTCTTCCCCGAAATAATGGAGTAAAAATTTACGGCGGGACATCGAAGTTTCGGCATACGCCACTACTTCTTGGAGCAATGCATAGCCGATTTCTTGTTCGGCTACGGGTTTACCCGCCATGAATTTTTCTAACTTTTCTACATCTTTATAGGAATAGTAGGCAATACAATGTCCTTCGCCTCCATCACGACCGGCACGACCGGTTTCTTGGTAATAACTTTCTAAGGATTTCGGAATATCGTGGTGAATAACAAAGCGCACATCGGGCTTGTCAATGCCCATTCCGAAAGCGATAGTAGCCACCACAACCTCAACATCTTCCATCAAGAACATGTCTTGGTGTTTGGCACGGGTTTTAGCATCCAAACCGGCATGATAGGGAACTGCACTAATGCCATTCACCTGTAAGACTTGGGCGATTTCTTCTACTTTTTTGCGACTCAAACAATAGACAATTCCCGATTTTCCTTTGTTTTGTTTGATGAATCGAATGATGTCGGCCTCAACGTTTTTTGTTTTGGTTCGAACTTCATAAAACAAATTCGGACGATTAAACGAAGCCTTGTACACCAACGCATCCGTCATGTCCAGATTTTTTAATATATCTTCCTGTACTTTGGGAGTTGCCGTAGCGGTCAAACCAATTACTGGAATATTTCCTAATTGTTTAATAATCGATCGTAAGTTTCGGTATTCAGGTCGGAAATCATGACCCCACTCCGAAATACAGTGGGCTTCATCGATGGCCACAAAAGAAATGGGAACGGATTGTAAAAACTCCACATATTCCTCTTTGGTGAGCGACTCTGGAGCCACATACAACAACTTGGTGACACCTGTAGTAATATCTTTTTTAACCTGATTGATTTCCGTTTTATTCAACGAAGAATTTAAGACGTGAGCCACACCTTCAGCCGAAGATAAACTGCGAATAGCATCTACTTGGTTCTTCATCAAAGCAATTAATGGAGAAACAACAATAGCCGTCCCCTCTTGAATCAAGGCCGGTAATTGGTAGCATAAGGACTTCCCGCCACCGGTGGGCATAATCACAAATGTATTCTGTTTATCGATCACACTGCGTATCACTTTCTCCTGCAATCCTTTAAACTGCGAGAAACCGAAATACTTCTTTAACGCTTCGTGGATATCAATTTCGTTTGAATTCATTCTTTAGTTAAGGGTATTTTTATCTAAATTTGCAACCATAAATATACAACAAACTTCTGTACGTACAAATTTTATAACATTTCATTTTGATAACGAAAGAAGCCATCCTTACTAGCGCAAAACGGACACTTTTATCTGAAAGTGCATCCATCGCGAAACTGACTGATTTTATTGACGATACCTTTGCCACGATAGCCGAACTCATCTACCAATCCAACGGACGATTGGTGGTGACCGGAATTGGAAAAAGTGCCATTATCGCACAAAAAATAGTAGCCACTTTAAATTCAACCGGTACACCCGCTTTATTTTTACATGCTTCGGAAGCGATTCATGGCGATTTGGGCATGGTGCAACCGGGCGATCCCATCATTTGCATTTCTAAAAGTGGCAACAGTCCAGAAATCAAAGTCTTGGCTCCATTACTCAAACGCAATGGCAATACATTAATTGGCATGACGGGTAATCCTGAATCGTATTTAGGAAAAGAGTCGCATTACATTCTCAATACGTGGGTGGCCGCTGAATCCGATCCGAATAATTTGGCGCCAACCAATAGTACGACAGCACAATTGGCGATGGGAGATGCTTTGGCCGTTTGTTTGATCGAAATGCGGAATTTTTCTGCGGAAGATTTTGCTATGTACCATCCCGGTGGTGCTTTGGGAAAAAAATTATTATTGAAAGTCAATGACCTACTTGAGGCGAGTCGCCGACCTGAGGTTCGCCCCGACACCAGCATCAAAAACGTCATTGTCTCCATTTCGGAAGGACGTCTTGGCGTAACAACTGTGGTTGAAAATCAAAAAGTTGTAGGCATTATCACCGACGGTGATATTCGTAGAATGTTGAATAAAACAGAAACAATCACCGGATTGACGGCACAAGACATCATGTCGGTCAACCCTAAACATATTCAATCTGACACTTTGGTTGTGGATGCCTTAAATACAATGGAAAATTATGCCATTACCCAATTAATTGTCGTAGATGAAGGAGAATACAAAGGCGTAATCCATTTGCATGACATTTTAAAAGAAGGAGTCGTATAATGGCATCAAAAGCAAAAAAAGACATGTCCTTCATGGAACATTTGGAGGAGTTGCGTTGGGTTTTGGTGCGGAGTACCTTGGCCGTTATTATCATGGCCATAGTAGTGTACTTCTTTGAAGATTTTGTATTTGACACATTGATCTTCGGACCTACAGACCCCAACTTTATCACCTACCGACTATTTTGTGAAGCCTCGCATTATGTGGGATTTGCAGAAAGTATTTGTATCACCGAACTCAATTTTGTGATTCAAAACACGGTCATGGAAGGGCAGGTCAATGTCTTTATCTGGATCTGTATTACGGCCGGTTTTATCTTGGCTTTCCCCTATATTTTACTGCAGTTTTGGAATTTTATTGCGCCAGCGTTGTACGAAAAAGAACGAAAAAATGTCAAGGTCTTCATTTTTATCTCTTCTTTACTCTTTTTCATAGGCGTTTTATTTGGCTATTTTGTGATTGTTCCTATGACACTCAATTTCTTGGCGACCTTCTCAATTAGTGATGTGGTCAAAAACGAGTTCAATTTGGAATCCTACATAAGCATGATCAAAACTTCAGTGATTGTCAGCGGATTGTTTTTTGAATTGCCTGTCATTATCTATTTCCTTACCAAATTAGGAATTGTTACTGCTGGATTCTTGCGTAAATACCGAAAGTATGCGATTGTTATCGTATTAATTATAGCGGCTATTGTCACGCCACCTGATGTGGTGAGTCAAGTGACTGTAGCTATCCCAATGTTATTAGTGTTTGAAGCCAGTGTAATCATAGCGGCTTTGGTTGAAAAAAGGAAAAAAGCATGAGTAATTTAGTCGAAGAATTCAACGATTACCGTTCGCGCATGAACGAAAAATTATTGGCCGATAACAATTTGGTCATTAAACGTATTTTTAATTTGGATACCAACGCCTACAGTGCGGGTGCTTTGGATGTGAAAACCAAAGAACTTTTGGGTCTTGTTGCTTCAGCGGTTTTACGTTGTGACGATTGCATCAAATACCATTTGGAAACTTCATACAAAGAAGGCATCACGCGGGAAGAAATGATGGAAGCGATGGGTATTGCTACTTTAGTGGGCGGTACTATTGTCATTCCGCATTTGCGAAGAGCTTACGAGTTTTGGGAAGCGCTTGAAGAAACGGGAAAATAATCATTTAACAGCGTATTGGCAGTTATGCATTGAAAAAATGTAGTATTTTGCCTCTCAAACTGAACGTACCATGAAATTACGTGCCGATCATTTAATCAAAACCTATAAAAAAAGAACCGTTGTAAAGGGGATTTCTGTGGAAGTGAACCAAGGTGAAATTGTGGGCTTACTGGGTCCGAATGGCGCCGGAAAAACTACATCGTTCTACATGATTGTGGGATTGGTCAAACCCAATTCGGGGAATATCTATTTGGATGATTTGAACATCACGGATTATCCTATGTACAAACGCGCCCAACACGGAATTGGGTATTTGGCACAAGAAGCTTCTGTTTTTCGCAAATTGAGTGTGGAAGACAACATCATGAGTGTATTGCAATTAACCAATTTGACCAAAGAACAACAGGAAGCCAAAATGGAGAGCTTGTTGGACGAATTCAGTTTGCAGCACATCCGTACGAACCGAGGCGACTTGTTGTCGGGTGGTGAGCGTCGTAGAACTGAAATTGCACGTGCATTGGCAACTGACCCTAAATTCATCTTATTGGACGAACCATTTGCGGGAGTTGACCCTGTAGCTGTAGAAGATATCCAACGCATTGTAGCGCAGTTGCGCAATAAAAATATTGGGATTTTAATCACCGACCATAACGTACAAGAAACCTTGGCGATTACCGACAAAACCTATTTGATGTTTGAAGGCGGTATTTTGAAAGCAGGTATTCCCGAGGAATTGGCCGCTGATGAAATGGTTCGAAAAGTGTATTTGGGACAAAACTTCGAACTTCGTAAAAAGAAATTGGAATTTTAAATTCTCTCGAATATAGCAGTTTTGCGTGAAGGATTGCAGCAAGTACCCACCGGACGTTAGGGAGGTGCGTACTGCGGAAAGCCTGACCCCGTTTATACATACAAGAAAAAATATAGAGAATTACTAACGGGGGCACGCCCAAAATATTTTTATATGAAAAAATGGGATGACGCGACTTTAAAACGTTGGAAAGAAGACCCCAACCACTGGAAATGCGGCGGCTTATTTTACTACAATCCTGAGGATCCACGCCTATTCCCGCCGAAACCAATAGAATGGATGGGCTGGACAATTAATTTTGCCAATCCGAAATCGGTGATTGCTTTTGTGGTGATTGTAGGAATTGTGCTCGGACTAATCGCTTTGATTTAATTAATTTTTGGTGAGGTACCCCAACATTTTCGGCGTTCCGTTGTAGAGATTGACATCGACTTTTTCTGGGATTCCGTTGACCAGCCCTTTTTCTGAAAACTGCCAAAACAGCCAATCCGATTGCATTTCTTCAGCAAAGAAATTGTAATTCGCGACCCAAAAAGTGTAGGCCGAAAATTCTTCTTTTAAAAAATCTTCGTAATATTTTTGACCCGAATACAGTATGGGTTTGACGCCGTAATGCTTTTCCACGGCATCGAGCCATTTTTTCAACCCAACTTTCAATCGCGTCATGGATTGGTTGGAGGGAAGTTGTTCAATATCCAAAACAGGAGGCAAATCCCCATCTTTTAAGTGCACCGTTTTAATAAAGCGTCTTGCTTGTTCCAATGAATTTTCATCGGGGCGGTAATAATGATAGGCACCGCGAATAAACTTTTTGGCTCCTTTCCAGTTGGCGTCGAATCGGTTATCCTCGCGGTCGTTGCCACAAGTAGCCCGTACAAACACAAAACGAATGGGTCGGCTTTCAATCGAATCCACCGCTTCCCAATCGATTTCCCCCTGGTATTCGGACACATCGATGCCCGCGGACAAGTTGGGGTGGTTTTGAAAAATCTGGTAAATACGGGCTTGCGCGACTTTATCTTCTTTGAGTGTGTGGCGGGATTTGAAACTAAAATAGTAGAGAATAGCATTTTTATAATGCACGGCAGTCGCTAAAATCACGAGACTGATTAGACCAATCAACAAGAGTTTTCCCCATGAAAATCGGGTAGCTGTTTTGCGTTTTGGGGAAGCTTTTTTTCGGGCTCGGGTCGCCATGCAAGAGGTGTTTTTAAGCTAACTCTTTTTTTGAAAAAATAGTATTCAATACTGAAAGTAACACGTAAGACACGATAATCAAGGGTACGGCTACGACTTTTAACAAGACAATTAAGGCTACTGAAAACAACACAAATCCGATTTGGAGTTTGTATTTGGCTATGCTAAAATTTTTGATTTTTAGGGAAAATAACGGAATTTCAGCATTCATCACGAAAGCACTCAGCACCGTAATGGCTAACAACACATATTTATTGACCAACAAATCGCCCCAAAATGTATCGCCTTGGTACTGCAATACTAGGGGCAAACTCATGATAAACAAGGTATTGGCAGGTGTTGGTAATCCGATAAACGAATCGCTTTGACGGGTATCGATATTGAAATTGGCCAAGCGATAACAAGCGCCTAGTGTAATGATAAAACCGAGATACGGTAAGTAATCGGCTAACGGCATGTGAAAGGTCATTCCGCTCAACAAATACACCATGGTATAACCGGGTGCGACACCGCTAGTCACCATATCAGCGAGGGAATCCAATTGCACACCCAACGGACCAGCTACGCCAAATTTCCGAGCGAAAAATCCGTCGAAAAAGTCGAAAAAGATACCGAGGCACACAAAATAAAAGGCATATTCAAAATTAAAATCAGACACCAAAACGATGGCAATACAACCGCAGAAAAGGTTTAACAGTGTGAGTAGATTCGGAATATGCTTTTTCACCGACATGAAATTAAATTTAAAACACAAAGGTAGTACAATAAGTGAATGTACAAACACGTTTAGAAACAGAGTTTTCGACAGCCTTGTGCTTGGATTACCCTCCTAAATTGCTATTTTTGAAAAAAAATTGACCTTGAAAAAAGTATTGCTATTCCTACTTTTGTTGCCGACAGCATTTCTCACGGCGCAATCGGTGCGCAAGTATTCCAATGAATTCATGAACATTGGTGTCGATGCGGCTGCTTTTGGTATGGCCAATGCGATGGTCGCACAAACCCAAGATGTCAATTCGGTGTACTGGAATCCGGCGGGATTAGTGCATTTAGAAGACGGACAAGCCTCGTTTATGCACGCTAATTATTTTGCCAACATTGCCCAATATGACTTTGCGGCCTATGCCCAACCCATTGATACGGAAAGTGCTTGGGGAATCTCGATGATGCGATTTGGGGTTGACGACATTCTTAATACAACCCAATTAATTGATAGTGAAGGTAATATTGATTACAACCGCATTAGTAAATTTTCAACAGCGGATTATGCGCTGACTCTTTCTTACGGTCGAAAGTTAAAAATCCCCGGATTTCAATACGGCGTAAATGCCAAGGTCATTCGAAGAATCATCGGTAATTTTGCCAATTCTTGGGGTTTTGGATTTGACGCCGGTTTGCAATGGGATCGCGATAATTGGAATTTCGGGTTGATGGTACGGGACATTACCACTACGTATAATGTTTGGGCTATCAACGAAGAAGAATACAACAAAATCAAAGGAGCAGTTGCGGGTCAGAATCAAGATTTGCCCGAAAGTACGGAAATCACGGCTCCCAAAGCCCAGTTTGGCGTTTCTCGAGAATTTGATTTGCATAACGAAACCTACTTGCGCGTTTCGGGTAATTTGAATATGCAGTTTACCAAAACGAATGATTTGTTGGCGACAGACATTGTGAGTATTGATCCGGCGATTGGCGCGGAATACAATTATACCGACTTGATTTTTGTTCGTGCAGGTTTAGGCAATTTCCAGAATGTTACCCAAATTGACGGCAGTAAAAAAATTGGTTTTCAACCGAACATTGGTATTGGTTTCAAATACAAAGGCATCCAGGTGGATTATGCGTTGACCGATTTAGGCGACCAAAGTGCGGCGTTGTATTCCAATATATTTTCTGTAAAAGTTGACTTTAGTATCTTCCGATAATATGGTAAAAAAACTACTCTTTTTTCTCTTCCCTATTCTTTGTTGGTCCCAAATGACACCGCTTTCGGAACAGGCCAAAGTGAGTATTTTAACGTGTGGCCGTGGGGACGAATTGTATACTACTTTCGGTCATACGGCGATTCGAGTACAAGATACTATCAATCATTTAGACATTGTGTACAACTATGGCATGTTTGATTTTAGTACGCCCAATTTTTACGCCAAGTTTGTCAAAGGGGATTTGCAATATTTCGTGGCCGCATGCTCGTTCCCCGATTTTTTGATGGAATACCAAATGACAGAACGGGAAGTTATCGAACAAACATTGGCACTCCCCCAACCCAAAGTGCAAGAACTGTTTGAAACATTGAACGCTTCATTGTACTCTGAAGATCGGTATTATACTTATAAATTCATTGACCGAAATTGCACAACGATGGTTTATGAAAAAATCAATGCCATCCTAGGGAAACCGCTCTTAAAAAAGGTAGACGACACTTCGATTTCCTACCGCCAATTGTTGTATCCCTATTTTGACAATCATTTTTATTTCAAATTGGGCATCAACATCATTTTTGGAGCAAAAACGGACGCCAAAGCAGAGAAGATGTTTTTACCTATTGAATTACTCCACAGTTTGAACCAAAACCAATGGCAAGGAAAATCCTTAGTGTCGGCCCAAAAAACATGGGTAAAAGGGCAACCTTTACCTATGGTCAGTTCATTTTTCAATAGTATTTGGTTGGTAGTAGTGGTGTTATTGTTGATTGCTTTATCCCGAAAAAGCTTTGTGTACAATACCTATTGGATCGTAAGCGGATTATTAGGTACTTTTTTGTGTATTGTAGGCTTGTATTCCCAACATGAAGAAGTGTTATGGAACTACAATGCGTTATTGTTTAATCCGTTATTTCTTCTTTTACCTTTTATTAAAAAAGGAGCTTTACGTAGTAAACTGATCATTGCCGGATTGGTTTCTTTGTTGCTTTATGGTGCTTTTATGTTTAATAAGCCCCATTTATTGCTGATGTTACCGTTTATTGGCACGCACTTGTTCATGTTGCGCTACATGATTCGCAACGAGCGCAATCAATTATTGTCCTCTGTAGAATAAAACGGTACTCGCCGTTTTGATCACAATATTGATATCCATAAAAATACTGCGGTGTTTGATGTAATACAAGTCGTATTGCAATTTCACCAAACTATCATCGATAGAATCGCCGTAGGTATAATTCACTTGAGCCCAACCGGTTAATCCGGGTTTTACCACATGACGGGTTTCATAGAACGGCATGTTTTCAGCAATTTGTTGGACAAAAACGGGGCGTTCTGGACGTGGACCAATAATCGCCATGTCGCCTTTTAGAATATTGATAAACTGTGGAAATTCGTCCAAACGGGTTTTGCGCATGAACTTCCCAAACAGGGTAATTCGTGTATCATTTGCTGTGGTAAAAACGGCACCATTGGCTTCCGCATTTTTTACCATGGTTCGAAATTTATAGATGCGGAAAACTTCTCCATTCTTTCCTACACGATCTTGGGTATAAAATAGTGGCCCGCGGTTACCTATCAGATTTCCGAGCAAGATGATAGGAAAAAAAACGAATCCTAACATGAGTCCGAACACCGAAAACAAAACATCAAACAATCTTGAAAACAAAAGATACAAATGATTTTGATTGCTTCGACTGAAAGGGAAATAGCGGTAAAAATCACGGGAAACGTATTGAACTGGAATCCGTTTGGTACTTTCTTCATACACTTGGGTATACTCCCGAATGGTGATTCCGTTTTCCAACATATGGATGAGTTGGTTGTACAGATTTACTGTGATACCGTCTGTTTTTTGCGAAGCAATCACCAATTCAGAAATGGGATTACGGCGTACAAATTTTTCCAATTCATCAATGGGAATGGAACGAATAGGATTTGACTTTTGACTGACATTCGCTGTGCCATCTGAATTAACAAAGGCGATAAATTTATAGTGAGGATCTGCATTTTCAATTCCCGACACCAATTCTGTTAATTGATCTTGATCACAAACTAATATGGCTTTTTTGATAAAACGATGGGAGGCCAAAAAAGAAACATAAAAGAAGCGCCAAACCACTAAAGTGAAAAATAAAGTCAGAAAGAAAATAATGATTTGGATTCGATTGGAAGGCAGTTCAGGAGTATAGATTGGGGTTAATAAATACACCAAAACTGTTGTAAATGTGGTCAGTACAATACTTTTAGTAATTTGAAATTGATTACTCGCGACTTGTAGATTATACATTTCAAAAACTGATCCGAAAATATTGATATAAATACCTAAAACGACTACCCAATAAAGATTGTCCTCTGATAAGGTAAAGTATTTAAAATCAAAAATAGAACTCACACTGTACAGTGCCAGCAGCACCAACAATACATCAAAAAGGCGCAATAGAATCTTGCGTTCTGAAACCTCAAAATGTATTTTCTTGTTACTGTTCATCGTCCTATCAAATCCGATGCAATTTAACAAAAATTAAGACACAATTATTTCAAAAGTGCAAACCAATAATTTTTGACATTCTGCCAATCAAATCGTTCTACTTTTTTACGGGCATTGGACTGAATTTGAGCGACTAAGTCTGGTTTCGTCAATAAATTTTTAACCGCATTCACCATGCCAACAACATCGGAATCGTCGACCAATAATGCGTCACTACCATCTTCAATCAAGTAGGGAACACCACCAACGTTTGTGGAAACCACAGGAATACCTAATGCCATCGATTCGATAACACTCACAGGTGTATTATCATAATGGGTAGTATTAATAAAAACATCAAACTCTTTAGACAATTCGATCCATTCTTCTTTAGCCAATTTTCCGGTAAATGTAACATCCAAATCGAGATCTTGGGCGTATTCAATATATTTATCCATGATGTTTTCTTTATCGGGACCTACCATACACAATTCAGCTGTAGGATATTCCCTTTTTAACATAGCATAAACATCAATAGCCATTTTGGGATTGTATATTTTTGAAAAGGATCGTACCCAAAGCATGTACGGACCTTTCACTTCTCTAGGTTGATAATCATAGAGTCCAATATTGATTGTGTTGGGAATTAATAGTAAGTTATCGGCATATTTTGGCAAGAAAGCTTCGTATAAATAATCGGATGGAGCTGTTATAAAGTAGGCGTTTTTAAACAATAAATCACAGGCTTTCGGACTTTTCTCCAATCTTCTTGGCAACTCGCCACCATGCAGTTTGGCAATGTAAGGCACTCTTAAAAATATACAGATTCGTGCAACGATATAGGCGAACCAAAAATTTTGGGTACTGTAGGTATCTATCAACACATAATTGACTTTTTTGCCGTAATAAAACGTAGCAGCAATCATGTGGAGTAAGCGCAAGACTTTATTCTTGAAAGAAGAAGCATAGTACATTTCGTAACCTTCTAATTCCAGAAAAGCCCCTAAGGTTTCTACTGAAGTAGCCGTATTCCCGTGTTTTGAGAGTTTATTTCCTACGTACAGTAATTTCTTCTTCATCATTAAATCGAATTTTCAGCACCGATAATGCGTATACAAATGAGGGCGCCGCCGTTCGCATTGCCGCATGATTAATTGTAAAGAACCAAAAACCAACAAAGCAAAACATATACAAATGCTGTTTGTTGTCTAAGTATAAAAATAAGGGCGTTAACATCAATATAGCCAATCCAAGTATTCCCAACGAACCATGTTCTGCAAGCATACGCGTTAATTCGTCATGGGAGGCAACCAAATAGCCCATCTGTTCGGTACGAATTTCAGTTCCTTTCCCAGCTCCAGCACCAAAGAACGGATTATCTAAGAAAATTTCTATTTCCCCAGCGGCTAAAGCTTCTCGTCCTGTAAACTTACTTTCTTTATCCCGCCCAAAAGAGTCTTTATTGGCATATCGCTTTCCAATTAATCCACTCGTCTCGGATTCGGCATACACCCATATCAAAGAAAAAACCACTAAAAATATAGCGACGAGTTGAACCAATTGCGTTCGTATAATTTTATTAGAACGGGAATAGGCAATAAGCATGAAAACAAAAATCATGATTGCACCTGTAATCATTCCTCCACGGGAAAATGTAATTAACCCTCGGTATCCTAAATTAATTGCAATAAGCAAATTAACCACAAAGAATATTTTATTTTTTGAAGCAATAAAAACACGCGTAAAAAAAATAAACATGCCCAATCCCAAGGCAGTAGAAACTTGATTAGGTCCAAATCCACCAGACGTTTCAGAATTGGATACGGTAGAGGTAATTACTTCTTTTAAATCGGGTGTGTATAAAATCAGGTAGATAGAACATGACAAGATGGGCAATGCCATTAATAACAAAATATTATTGAGTTCAAAGATGGTTATTTTCCGCATATAACAATAGAGCGAAGCAATCCCTAAAGTAATTGGTCCTGAAATATTGAACAGTATTGTTTTCCTAATATTCGCTACTTCATATCCTAAAGATTGTGTGGCTATTATGATTCCTGGTGCCAACAATATTAAAAAGATCCAATAGGGCACAGCATTTTTAGAAAACCCTGAATATATCATTCCCATAATCATGAAAATGATTACGGAATACTTAGAAAATTCGTGATTGGGATTTCCGTTGGTCATTCGTAAAAACACCTCACTCCCCACCACATAAGCAGCGGCATAGAGCACTTCATTATTGGCATTTCTGGTCTTGATTATAAAGTAGATACTGACGACAAAAATTAAAATCCCATAAACTTTGGCCAATAAGGGCGCCAAAAAAATGACCACGCCTAGCAGTACATGGACAAGAATAAGGAATAAATAATTTTTAACTTTAGTTTCCATTATAACGTGGCTACCCAATTTTTAAATTGTGCTACAATTGCTTTCTCGGAATGTTTTTGATCAATGGTCGAATACAATCCTTTGCCCAAGGTAAATCTTAATTCAGGATTATCCAGCAACTGCACTAATTTAGTATAAAAAATATCGTGATTGTAATTGGGCACCAACATTCCATTTTCACCCTCTTTAATGATTAATGGAATCTCACCCACTTCTGTAGATACTACCGGTAATTTGGACAAACCATATTCCAACATAGCAACCGGCAACCCTTCCGATTGAGAGGTAATAATCGCTACATCCGATTGCTGTAAAATCGCGGCAATATCCTGACAGGTTCCGTAAAAAAAGACGGTATGGGTCAGATCTTTTGCTCTCCATGCAGCATTAATCGCTTTAGAATAATCATCTTCAAAATCTTTTCCAACCAAATGAAACGTCCAATCGGGATGCGATTGTTTCACTTTTTCGGCTACTTCTAATAATAAATGATGGTTTTTTTGAAAACGTAGATTGGCCAAACAAACAATACGTTTCCCTGCAATTCCCTTTAAATCCGTTTGCAAGGGCACAGTAGTATCCAGCAAGGTGAAATTGGGTAAATACAGTACTGATGGACAGTGCAATGTTTTTTCAGCCCATGCTTTCAACTTGTAATTGACAACTACAATGCCTTTAAAAAAAAAGGAACACAATTGCAAGACACGTGTCTTCTGAGAACTGATAAACTCGCTCAACCCATTATGATCATGCCAAATGATTTGAATGGAAGGCATCACTATTTTCAATAAAAAAGCCGTAAAAAAAGAACTGCTATGCGCTTGTACATAATTGATTTGATGGGCTTTGCAAAATTTACGCAAACGCAAAATGGCACTAACATCAATTTTTGAAGTGCGCTGCATATGGAAATAGGCTACTTCTTTGTGCAATTGCGCTTTTAACGGCCCTTCTTTTCGCGTTGTAATTAATGCAGAAAAAGCCGCAGCAGTGACCATTGCATTAGCATAATTGACTGCCATTTTTTCGGCACCCCCAATTTCTAAAGAGTCAATGATTTGTGCAATTCGCATTATGATTCCATTAATTGTTTTATCGCTTCATCAAAAGCGGTTGTTGTATATTTTCGCGACCAAACTATCCCATTGTTCCGAAGGAATGCATACTTGGATTCCGATTGAATTACATCCATCACTTGACGACAATCGTTTTGCAAGTCCATACTTAACAGGATTCCACGATTACCTTGATCCAACATATTGGAAACACAAGAAACTGGAGTAGCCACGGGCACACATCCCCAAAACATGGCTTCAGCAACTACTTTGGGCCACCCTTCACTTTTTGAAGGAAGAATTAGAAAATGTGCGTCCAAATATACTGCTTTCAGCGCTTCTGCTTCTAAATTTCCTTTTAAAACTACGTTGTTTTGCAGCTTATTCTCTTGTATAAAATTGGATAATGAAGATTCCAACGCTCCTTTTCCATACACTGCTAATTCCGCTGAAATACCGTGTTCATTTAATGCTCTTACCAATTCAATGGCATAAAACGGCTGTTTACCAGGCGCCAAACTCCCCACAAATACAAATTGAAGCGGCGTGTTGAGTATTTTACTCGAACTCGGCATGGGTTCGCCTACTGCGTAACTCGCCGTAAAAAAAGCCTTGATATTTTTAGTTTGATTGGGCCATTCCCCATACACCAAAACATGGATATTCTTGGTCCAAAAGGTATTCGACAACAAGGCACGTTGCCATTTATAAGTTAAGGGTTGTTTGGCTTTCGGATCCCAATTGCCAGCATATTTAGCCGTTTTTATTTTTTTTGGAAAAAAAACTTGTGCCCAAGCGCCTAACAAACCCATATTTCCGGGGCAACGCAAATGCAAATGATCGGATTTTCGATAGGCTTTTAGAATTTTAAAAAATATAAACGGAATCACCCACAATGCTTTTAGCATGTTTGAGAACGATGTAAATGAAAAATGGGGAACGGGAATAAATTCAATATTGGGATGTTGGTAGGCTAAATGAATAGCATCCAATTTTCGCTCTTTTAAAGGCGCAACCACAATGACTTTATCTGCATATTGCAACCAAATATTCATCTCTTTGATGTACGGACCATAGCCAAAGTACTTTCCGTCTTTGGCGGTATGAATCACATGCGAGATAATACAAAAAGTCATGGTTAAGAGGCTTTAGGCTGGTTGTACAATAAACTCCACCATCCCGCAATTCTTCCCATTGTTTCACGAAATGCATCCCGCTTGTCGGTGGCGGTTAAAACATTCGTAAATCGAATAGCGGTCAACAAAAAGGCAATGGTATTCCACTTTAAACGCGCTTTTAACGTGGGCTTTGGATACTTGGTGCGCCATACAAACCATCCGTTACGAATTACCATCTTACCGTAATGATAAAAATCGGGACGCCCCGAACTATCGTGGTAGTGATAGAGTCCGGCATTGGTATTCAAATACAATTTCCCTAAATTGGACAAACGCAACGTATATTCAGCATCTTCATATAATCCATACCCTTCAAAATAGGTAGAGAATTTATGTTCGTCCAACACCGATTTTTTAAACGATGAAACCCCACCCATAAACTGTTGTACTTCGTAAATTTTACCGGAAGGCGGTAAAAAAGCTACACTGCGACCGTGGGATTCTGGCGGCATAAAACAAGGAGAATTGGTGGTCATCAAACCCAATTTTTTACGAATCACAAAACGGTTGCTGTCACTGCGTTTCCATCCGTCATAGTAATATTCATTGGCTTTGGGAGTATACTTTTGTCCAACTTCAGTCCAGGGTCCAACATTGATGATGAATCCCCCTACTCCCATTGCGTCTGGGAAAAGGGCATAGGTTCCTACCAATTGCTCAAAATAATCAGGTTCCAAAACCGTGTCATCGTCCAAAAAACAAACTACCTCAGCAGCAGCCATTACACGATTGATTCCGAAATTTCGTTGTTTAGTCAAACCCCGATGTGCAGGTTCAACGCGATAATACTGTAAATTAGGGTATTGTTTTGTAGCTAAAGCCTTTTCTGTTTCTGAATTCAACGAACCGTCAATAATTAATATTTCATCGGGATACCACGTTTGGTTTTGTACCGAATCCAACAAGGTTTGCAACGGTATAGGTCGCATGTAGGTACAAATGATTAATGAAAAAACGGGCTTTTGTGTGGCCATACTCCGTCGAACTTGAAAACTTATTTATTAAAATACCGAATTGGAATTCGGTTAATTTTCAATTATTTAGTTGCAATGAAAATCAAATTATTATAACCTGTTTTACGGTTATAAGCGATTCCTTTGGTTTGATAAAAAGCTTCTAAAGACATAATTTTTATCTGTGAAAAACCGGCTATGCTTAAATCGTTGTGCAAATCAGAGGCATTGTAATAATACCCTGGCACTTGAAACCCGTTGAATCCCGTCATGCGGTTCCCCACTTTTACCCCAATAAATGGTCGTAAAAGCGACCGTAATTGAAAATACACTGTTTTCTTTGGAGTTCCCACTTGATTGTGAACGGTTCCTATTAATTGACCCCCAGACACGAGCAATTGGTTCGCATTTTTAAAGATTTGCAAACGCGCCGAATGTTCAGGAACATAGGTCATCATACTGTTGAAAAGGGTCACCAAATGAAAAGATTGCGCAGGTTGATTAAACTGTACTGCATCCATCACCATCGTTTCTGTGATGGAATCGATTCCCCATTTTTGAAGATTTTCACGACATTTCAAAATCATATTTTCTGAAATGTCGGTAGCTACAATGCTTTCGGGTTTAAAAAACTCAGCCACAGGTTCGATCTCACGCCCCGTTCCACAACCAAAAATTTTGATTTTTTGGATGGGATGTGAAGCACGCACTTTGGCTTCTTCCATCAAATAAAGCTCAAAATCTGAGGCTTTCTGAAGTACCTCTTGTGTTGCGATGATGTCGCTTTTTTCCCAAAAAGATTTATTATCTATTTTCATTTAGCTTCGTTTACGCATCAACATGGTTACATGCATACAAGAAAACAATCGAGAAGTCGAAGTAGCCGACAATTCCCAGTCATTTCGGTGCCAACGCTTACCAATCGCTAATCGTTTTTCCTCAGACATAGGAAGGAAACCTAGTAAAAAGAACCATTTCGATTTTCCTAACAAGCCGCGACGTTCTTCAATTTGAAAAGCTTTATCGTATTTGTAAAATGTTTTCCGTGTAAAAGGCCATTCCCAAGCGGCATCCGACTGAAAAGGACGATACAACATACGAATGAATTTGATTGGCAAACTGGTTTCTAGCGGATCGTAACTGATTACGACACCTCCGGGAGCTAATTTTTCTTGCAATTTTGCAATCAATACGTCCACATTCGGAAAATGATGCAATACACCGTAAGCGTAAATGATATCAAAATCTTTCTCCGCAAATTCGTCGGAAAGAAAATCTACCGCCAAAGCTTTTGCCGTCGGAATTTCAGCCAAGCGCTGGTTTAATTTATCAATGGCCACATCACTCAAGTCAACTCCAATGTATTGTTTGGAATTACGAGCCAAATGCATGGACAAACTATTTCCTGCATAACACCCCAAATCCATTACTTTTTTCTGGGATAAATCGCCAAACCATTTTTTGTGCAAATCGTACGATTCGTCCAAAATACCAATGTTTTTACGGATTTTTTTTAGGGTTTTTTCTCGAATAGAAGACCAAATTCGGGTGGCAAGGTTTTTCTTTTTGTGATTATAGAATTCTTTCTGCTTTACATTCGTTTCCAGAATTTGTTCTTTAGTTTTCATTCCGAGGGTATTAGGTTATCAAGGAAGCAAATATAACCCAATTCTACTAGAGATAAAAAGGAATTATTTTTTCTTTTTTAACAAAAAAAGGATTTTTGCCACTTTGCTTTTTTGTCGTTTTAATCCCGTTTCAAAGAGTTGGTATAAGCCAAAAACAGGCCGATTTAAAATCCAATACCGGGGTGATTCAAAATCAATCAAGGTACTTCCAAACCCTTCTTTGAAACGCAATACGCCTGCACTGCCCCCCACAGAAATATCATAATGGGCATGACCCAATTGATGAGCTTCACGCATTACCCAATCGTGCATAAAATGGGACACCCCTTTGTCTTGATGTGCCAAGACTACACCCCCATTGATATAAATGTACCGTTGCCCGCAAACCATCACATAAAGCGCCCCTACAATTTCATTATTATGCGTACAAATTCCCACTTTTGCAAATCCTTTTTCCAAGTAATTTGCAAACGTTGATTTTACCGAATCATAACTGCGAATGGGATAACCTTTCTCCTTTGCATTTTGCTCAAAACAACGATAGGCTTCCTGCAATTTATCGTGTTCATCAAACTGAAGCCAACGAAATTTCAATCCATTTTTTATTCCTTTATTGACATTACGCCAATGGTTTTTTGAATACCCTTTTTGCACCTCCTCAAAAGACTTTCCCTCGAGTGCAATGGGACGCATGCCATACAACGGGATGACAAACTTAAATCGCGTACCCTGTTGCCCTTGAAAATAAAAACTAGTTTCAGGTAATTTATCAAGATAAAATCGAAAATCAGAACCTGAATTGGGTACTGAAGGCACACTCAATTGAAAATAACAACACCCCTTCTTTTGGGCTTCTTGATGCAATAAACGAATGCATTGGTCTACTGCATCAGAATATTCCGGGAGCAAAACTGGGCCACACGGAACAACCATAAATTTGAAAAATAGAAACTTAGCGAGTACATACCCTGCGCCTCCAACCACTTGCCCTTTGTCTTTCACTAGTAAAAATCCGGTTGTAAAACCATACGATTCATAGGCTTTAACCCAATCCGAATATTGATTATACAGCCCACGTGAATGCGTATACAGCAACTGATCCCATTCCGCAATTTCTTCGGGCGTATTGGAAAAGACAAATTCTCTCATCGGATTAATCGTTTAGGCAAATCATTGCCGTTACTAACAATTATTTCACCTTGAGCATCCACATCAAAAGTGATATTCGAAAATTGTTCCCAAGCCTGTATCAACTGACTTAACGTTGGATTCCACAATTTCTTTGCAGCTATTTGCTCTCCCAAATACCTAAAATTCAAACCCGGTTGATGGGCAATTTGGGTTTCACTTTCCAGTAAACGCCCTTGATGATGCGTCATATCGACAGCAAAATAAGTGTGTGCAATAAGTACACCCGATTCATCCCTCAGCATATCGATGTTTTCTTTGCTTAACCCCGATACAAAGTCAACCAATTCAACCGATTGAAACACCGTATATATTTGGTTTCCAAATTGGTGTCGAAAAAAAATAGGCGAAAATTCCGCTAATGGGTAAGGATTTTTTTGCTTTTTGGAACTGCCTAAAAACGAAATAACTTTCCATGAAACAGGCAATACATTTTGCAAAAAAGCAAGGGCATGTTTGGGATGCTTTGTCTTTTTTAACAACCGCAAATGACTCAATGCATCGATGTAATTTCGAATGCGATGGGCGTGATTATCGGCATAAAAAACAATGGCTTTTACTGTATTTTCAATTCTTTTTAAAAAAGGTAAATGTTGAATAGACTGGCGAAAAGCTTGTAAAGTAAACTGTTGACGGTTCAACATATTGATGATCCCTTTTGCTGCTCTTCCGGTATCCATATAATTCCAAAATACAGCAATACCATTGCGTTGCATTACCGTTTGCAATTCGTCTTCACGATAACCACTGTTTTGATACAACGACCAATTATAGGGTTGGAACCCATGATCAATCCAAACGGGAATGTCTGGCAACGGCGCTTTGAAATTTAAAAAGTCGTTCCGACTCTCTGCTTCACTTTTAATGGATTGAGATAAGGAATGGTAGGCCAATTCATGACCGTCTTTCGCCCACAATTGTAATTCTTCGGATTGGTTTTGCCAAGAGGCATTCGTCTCTCGCTTGGAATAATGCTGCAAGAAAAAGCCTTTGGTCACTTTCACTCCTACCGATTGTAAAAACTCCCGTTGGGTTTTTAAATTTTGGGGTGTATCATAATCGCAATGATCTGTAAAACAAACAGTTCCTACAAAGGGAATTGGGGTTCGACTCACTTCCAAAGCTCCTGCATTTGAAAATAAAAGAGAAGGTAATTCTAGTAACGCAGGTGACTGGGCACCAATTCGGGTTTTTATGTTGGATGCACCACTGTAAACCGTCAAGGACTCTGCCGCTTCCGGATGAAAATGCCAGAGCAATTCCTTGGGACGTTGTGGATGCCATTCCCAAATCCCTTGGGTTGTCGAACCTTGAACGTAGCTACCGTTTTGTAATTGTAAAATTTTATTCGAAAATTCAGGAATCAAAACGGAATCTTTCGCTGAAATCCACTGATAATCGTGATTCCGAAATTGAAGAATGGGTTGGTCAAAAATCAGCACCAGAACAAACCGATGGGGAATCGTAGCCGCTTCCAAAATACATTTATGCTGGCTCGAAAGCGTATGTTTTACCGCTATTCGCTGCTGTTCCTGTTGTATGTATGCTGAAGCAATCACCCGTGTTTATTTTGTGCGTTTTCCCAAAGCATTCAATTTTTTGGCATAGAAAACCGATTTATTAAATTGAATGATGCGATACGGTAACTTCAATAATTTCAATGGAATTTCCCACTTGCTTCCTTTTTTAAACAAGTACATGGAAAAATATTTATGCTTGTATTCAGTGTGTTGCTCAGGAGTAAATTGTTTGACGATTTGATACATGATTGTCGGACTCGGAACAGGTCGGATCCACTTTACCGGCGTGTCCAATTCCCACGGTTGTTTTTTACGTTTTTTACCCATGATTTTGGCCTGTGTTCCCCAAAAACGATACCCACCTTGTGGTGGTTTCAAATGCAAATTGGCCGAAAACGGATTAAACAAAACAGGAACGCCAATTTTGGTTAAGGAAATTCCGAAGTCACTATCCTCGCCATAACCACCATCGTAATTAATATCATTCCCTTCCAATTGCATTACATATTCGCGACGCACACAGGAATTGGCGTTACTAAAATTACTTGACAACCCGACTATCCAACGATTGCCTTCGTACTGTTCCAGTTTTTGGGTCAGATCAGCCAAAGTTTGTTGTTGGTGATCGGCACGAATATCCAAACCGTTGGCTGCCCCCGCTTTATAGGTTTGCAACAAACGAATATGGTTCTCGATAAAATCAGCGGGAATACGAATATCATCATCTCCAAAAACAATAAATTCTCCCGTACATTTTTCTATCGCTTCGTTACGGGCACGGCAACTTCCTTTGGTGGTTTGCCATTGAAAAATGACTTCAAAAGGAAAATCTGCGGGATTGTATAGCGATTCATCGCGAGATTCAGGTGGAGTAGCATCCACCACTACAACTTGCGTTGGCGGATAGGATTGCTTTCGCAAATCATCCAACAAAGTGAGCGTAAAGTCTTGACGCAACATCGTCGGAATAATATAACTCACTGTAGGCTGCCCTTGAATGGGTTCCAATTTCCGTGGCGCTACAACAGGCAGTTGGTTTCGTTTTTGAAAACGCGACTTGGCTTTCCATAAGGCAATCCATTCCAACGGATTCCATAAGCCTTTGCGATAAAGCATAAATAAGGCGTGATCGATTTTAAAATTTTTGATATAAAAATCATACCGATCTTGCCGCGAAATAGTAATTGTTTCTTTTTGGGTATCCGAATACAATCCTTTGGAATAGAGTGGAATTGCACCTTGATTACGTAGCGCATTAAAACCAAAATCGAGTGCTGCCAATTGAGGATTGGAAAAATCAGGGTCAAATCCACCCAAAGTTTCCCAAACCGATTTTCGAACCGCAAACAGGTTGGGATTGATACGCCAACTCACACATTCGTCCAATCCTTCAAAATCATTCACGTACCAAAAAAACACAAATACTTGATAGACGATATCCTTGAACGCATTTTTATAGCCTTGCTCAAAAGAAGAGTGCCAAATATCCCCATAGCCTTCAGCTAATGTGTTGAGTTGATCTAAATTGGGTGCTCCCAAATACAAAATTAGCTCTCCGGAAGGCGTTTGGTGTTCTCTAAAGTTCAAAATAATAGATTTAAATTTGGCAATACCAAGGAAATAGCCCTTTTGTAACCGTCACAAAGATAAATTTTGCGAACTATAAAACCAACAGAAAAGCTAATTTTTGACAGCGAAATAAATGGGAAAATGGCAACTGATTAATTTCCTTTCGGCAACAATTTTTGATAAGTTTCCACCAATTGTTGGGCTACTTTTTCAATACTGAATTGGGATTCAATTTTTAGTCGAGCCGCTTGTGCTATGGATGCAGCCAATGTAGGGTTTTCTAAAATTTCTAAAACACATGCCGCGTAGTCTTGATGTGCTGTGGGTGCTACTAAAAATCCGTCTTTTTCATGCGTCACAATTTCTGGCGCCCAACCGATATTTGATGCGACAATTGGTTTCTGCATGGCCATGGCTTCCAACCATGAAACGGGTAAGGCTTCTGCAAATGTGGGAAAAACACAAACAGTTGCTTTGCCAATCCATTGTTGCATTTCTGCATAGGGAACAGGCCCTACATAATTCACTTTTTGGAGTGCTTGCGCAGTAAACAACGGCTGCATCATGGCCCATACCGAAGTCGAACCTGTAATGACATCTGCGGCGTCTTTACCCACCAATACGAGTTGGGCTTCGGGATTTTTCTCATGAATGGCATTAAAAATATGCGGCAATTCGAGTAATCCCTTTTTGCGAATTAAGGTGCCAAAATAGAGGATAATATTAGGCTCCGCTTGAGCAACGGGTTTAAAATTTGTCAAATCGACTCCGTTGGGGACCACACTATAATTACGAGAACTACCAAAAACTAAATTGGACATTTTCCCGGTGTAATCACTCACCGGAATTATTCCTGTAGCCTGATGGTAAGCGCGTTTTTCATACAAACGGTTGCGCCATTTCAACTTCCGGTTTTCAAGATGACAAAAATAGGTGTCACTACCGTGCAAACGCATCATCAAAGGACAAGGGGTATTCACATAAGCGGTAACGCCTTGCCAATCGGGCACTTCCAAAACTTCTATTTGTTGGGATGCATAAAGCGAATTGATGAGTCGTTGTATCTTTTTTTGGGTCAAATACATGGACAAACCCTTGACGGCTTTATTTTCAACTGTATAAAATTGAATTCCATTTTCTTTAAACGTGCTGTCATGGGGCTGACCGTAAACTATGACCGTAATTTGGTGGCCTTGCGCTTGAAGACCACGAACCAAACTGTAAATGGCCGTTCCAATTCCCCCTGAATTACCAATATTTGGGTGGGGATATTCGATGGTCAGAAAACCTATTTTCATGCGAGTAACTGGAAATAATTTTGCACCATATTAGCCAAGGTCAATTGCTCAATTTTCGAGTTGTAATGTACGGAATTATCCAGTAGTAATTGTTCGGTCAGTATTTTTTCTAAATGCGAAGCCAACTGTTGAACCGCTTGTTCTTGAAACAAAAATCCGTTGACCGATTCTTCAACCAATCCCAAAATATTCCCTTGATTTTTGGTTGTAATTACGGGAAGTCGGCATAACAAGGCCTCGACAACAGCGTAACAAAACGTTTCCCCATGCGAAGGATGAATCAAATAATCATAATCGGCATACCGTCCATGAAGATTGGACACGCTGCCTTTGAAATTAAAATAGGATTCCAAGTGATAGTTTGTGACCAAGGTTTTCAATTCTTGTTCGTAATAGCCTTCACCAAAAACATCAATTGAAAATTGCAAATCAGATTGACGTTGCACAACTAAGCGCACTGCTTCAATCACATCTTGGATTCCTTTATCTTTTCTCAAATGGGAGGCGATAATAAATTTGCCATGAAAGTCAACTTGTGTTCGTTTCACAAACTTTTCCGTATGCAATCCATTAAAGATTACTTGAGTTCGGGATCGAATTTGTGACCCAAATTCGGCAATCATTTGTTGGCGCGAATATTCAGAAACTCCAATAAATCGATCGATAAATGAAGAATATAAGGCTCCTTTTAAACGTTTTTGCAAGCGTTTTTTCAATGGATATCCTCCAACGGGACGTGGATTGTGATCCACAACAATGAGTTGGGCACCAAACTTTTTCTTAATTGCTTTTAATGTTGGCGTACACAATTCGATGAAATGGGTAATGATTACTTCGTATTGTGGAGCTGCGTGATGCAAAAAATAGTTTTCGACATTGGTATTCCCACTGAAAAACCGGGTCAAATTTGCATAACCTTGGTGGGAACTGTCATTTGGGAAAAACCAATCAACTGCAATTTGATGTTGTTTGCAATAGGCGTCAAACTGCCAGAAAAAATAGTCCATCCCTCCTACGCGTTCGGGTAAAAGCGCATAATCACAGAGGACTGCTATTTTCGACGGTATTTGCTTAGCACCACTCATACAATTGTTGCGCCATACGGTTACTGATTCCGGCTAACGGTGTACACACTTCGATTTCAATTAGTTGTTGTCGTTCTTTGGCATCGGTTTGTGGGTGGACTAAATAGGTATTCAAAGCCGCGATTAACTCTGATTCTTGTGTAGCAATTCGGGTTGCTTTACAATCCAATACCGTTTTAATATGAGCGTATTTCAGGAATCGACTATCGTTGTACAACCCATTGGTTTCGGTTCCAAAAACCGTGTTGATCACGGGTTTTCCGAACAACATAAAATCCAAACTCATGGTAGACAACATATTAACATTGATATCGGAATGTTCAATAATAGCGCGCAAATCAAAAATATCTTCTTCCGAAGGAATGCGTTGCGACCACATTTGGTCATGACTGGAACGGGTTTGAATCCACTTGGGATTGTTCCAAATAATTTCAGGATAAGCCGAACGAATCGCTTCAAATCGCGACGGTTCTTCTGCAGGTGAAGTTCGCACTAATAATTGGGCTTCCTGTTCTAGTTTCCCGTTACGAATTGCTTCTGCAATGGTTTTAATTACCAAAGGATCGTTACCTCCAATGGATTTATCGGCACAACTAAAACAAATGATTTTTTTGGCTGGATCCAATTGGAACCGCTTCAAAAACGCCTCGCGTTCGGTTTGGTAATGGGGTAAAAAATAGGGTTCAAATTGCGGAGTTCCTACAATTTTAACGCCTTCAGGATTGGTATTGGGATAAAATTGAAGCAATTCATCTTTCATCAACTGACTCCATACTAGAAAATAGTCGAAAGTCCCCAACATTCTCCCTTTCGACGCCAAATTATCCCAACTGAAAATAAAGGAACACGTCGGGATTTTCACGCGCTGTGCTGCATATAAAAAAGGCGCCAAATACGAAGGCCGTTGGTGGGTAAAAAACACCAAATCCGGTTGGTCTTTCTTTAAAAGTTGGATATACGACTGCGTGATTTTATTTTTAGAAAAAGCCAAAAACTGTAGTTTCTCTGCAAAGAGAATGGTTCCGTTCGAACTGTAAATTCGGGATAAAATATAGAAAAACTTGACCACCAAATTCTTCAAGCTGTTGGTTTTGGGATAATTGGTGCGATTGTTATCGCTCATCCCAAAATTACTTTTGCTTTTTTCCATGTGGGCAATTTCCTTCCATTTTCTAAAAATAAAAGAAACATGACCTTCATGATACACTTCCAATTCATGCACGGTAACTTGTGGATATTGTTCAAGGGCATAAATGGAGGCGGGCAATCCTGAATAGATAATGATTTGATCAAATTGCTGAACCGCTTCTTGCATGAAATTACTCATGATGAAATTACGGTACCCAACTCCATCTGTGATGACGATTCCCAGTTTTTTCATGATTTTAATTTATGGCGAATTTTTGCGAGCAACTTTTTGCATCGCTGTTCCATAGCAAAAGTACTTTTTTTGAAAATAATGGGCGAATCCATAGGTTGGGATTTATGCTCTGGTACTTCTTTTAAAAAAGCATTGATTCGATCGGTATGTTTGGTGTTAATTCCATAACTCCGCGCATACCAGGTATGGGTTAAGATTTTTTCTCCGTTTACATAAACCGAATTAGCAATACCGTCGGGTTCTGTTGTAGATTCTAAAAACAAAAAACGATGTCCTTGCCGACGCAACCAAAAATAGAAACAATAGTATTGTTCAAACGTACTTTCAGCATCATAAGCATACGGCAATTGGGAAAGATCATCGGAGAACTCCCCTGCACGACAAAATTGGTTGTTTTGAATGGTGGCTTTATGATAAATCTTTTCAATAGCCTTAAAATTTAGGATTGAAAAGAAGGTATTAATCGCATAGGGATTGTAATTTCTGTGCGCAATGACGCCACCATCACGAACACCGCATACGGAGTAATTTTGCTTTTCCATGATTTCAATCAATGAAAAAACAGCATCGGGTTGGGTGAAAAGTACATCTTCATCCGCCATAATCAGCCATTCGATCCCTTTCCCTTTTAATTTTTGAAAAAGATAATGCAAACTGTGAATTCCGTGCATTCCATTACGGCCATCAATTATATACTTTTGAATCCCTTGTGGAAACAAAGGAGCTGATTTTTCATACAACTCAAAATTGATTACCGTAGAAAGGAGTGCAATCTTCGACTTATCCATTCTTCACCGTATTGTTTGTCAAATAATTGGACGCTTCATTATTATCCCCTTTGTAAATAAAAATCATATTGTGATAAAAATGCATGGAGGTAATATGCGCATCATAATAACTGCGTTGGTAATCGGGTATCATGAACTCGGCATGATTCAATCCGTCAATCAAAGATTTAAAATACTGATAAATCGTTCCTTCTTGATTAAAATTTTGAGATGTCCCCCCATAATGTTCCCAATAGGAAGTTTGTGTATCTTCAATCACGTAAATCCCACCTTTTTTCAATTTGGGAAATAAAAACTCAAACGACTGAATCACGTGTTCGTTGATATGACTCCCATCGTCAATTATTAAATCAAGTTCGCCGGTAGTAGCAATTACTTTTTGCAGAAAATCAAAGTCTACCTGACTTCCTTGAAAGATTTTTATACGAGATTCTTGCTGGGGTGATTTGTCATAAATATCCAAGGAAAATATTTTACCAAACGGAAAATAGGACTTCCACATTCGCAATGAATTCCCACCCGAATAGGGTGACTCATAACCGCCTACACCAATTTCAAGCAATTTTATACGTTTAAAACGATAAGGCTTAAAATGCGTCTGATAATGTGGGGTATAAAAATGTCCGCCCCATTTATCGGTTTTAAATATAATCGCCCGTCGGGTCAAATTCCCAAAAGCAAAAAAACCTAAAAAGGCTTTCCATTTGTTCTTGATTTTTTGCTTGGTTCTAAAATGAATATTTTTCTTTATTGCTTGAATCATTTGACCGAAATTCTAAAGTGATTTATGGAGTAAAAACAGACTGTTTACCCATTGCCAAATATAGAAACTATTATCATTATTTCCTTTACAATATTGGTCCCAAATCGCCAAAACTTGTTCACAATTGACAAAGTCAAATTTTGAAAATTCGTGCACATACTCCTTAAATTCAGCTTGCAAAGTTTTACCAATCCATTCTCGTTGGGGCGTTTGTAGCGCTTTTTTGGGAGCAAATACGATGGTATTATCAAATTTATCTTTAACAATTTCACGCAGCATCCATTTGGAATCGGTGCCATTGTGTTTCATGGATGCTTTTTGAGCAAATGCCAATTCGACCAAACGGTAATCCAAAAAGGGTTCCCGTAATTCAATACCATACATCATACTGATTCGGTCGTTAAAGCGTAAAGCTCTTGGGATTTTTGTATAAAACAAATCGCGGTATTGAAGATTTTGGAGCGCATTATCAAATGGAGTTCCATAATTTTCAGTGCGTTTTTGGCGCAAAAAGTCTTTATGAATGATTTCAGGATGCACCGGACTCGTAGTCACGCCTTGAATTAACGAGTTGTTCCCCGAAAAATAATAATCATATCCTGCCCAAGCTTCATCCATGCCTTGGCCATCCAAAATTACAGGGATATTTTTATTTCGCGCCTGTTCAAAAAGTAAACTGTAGGCTAAGGTGGGAAAACCACCAAAAGGTTCGTCTTGGAAATAACTAATTTTTTCAATTAATTCGGGAACAGCCCCCGGAGTAAAGAGGACTTTATTTAAATCGTAGCCTGTATTGGCAACCAAATTTTCTACCCACTCCAATTCGTCATAACGGGCATCATTACTGTAAAAAGTAAACGCATCTATTTTTTGTTCCGATGGCAAATGCGCATTCACCATGGCTAGTAAAATAGAAGAATCCAAACCGCCACTGATATTCATCCCAATGGGAACATCGGCTCTAAAGCGCAAACGAATGGCATCGTGCAACAAAGCTTCGTAGGATTCTCGTAATTCACCTTCTGATAATTGTGGAGTAGTCTGAATATTTTTTATAAAATCATACCATGACTTAGGCTCGATTTTAAAATTGGCAAGGGAAATCACCGTATAATGTCCACCCCGTAATTGTTGAATTCCGTCCCAAAACGTTTCATCGGGCATCCCGTAGGAACCTTTTAAAAAGTAAGCGGCCCAAACCGGCGTATGCATTACTTTGGGAATTCCCACATGAAACAAAGATTTTATTTCACTGGCAAAATAGAAACTTCCTTCGTGAAAACTATAGTAAAGTGGTTTGACCCCAAATCGGTCTCGAGCCAAAAACAATTCTTGTTTTACCGTATCCCAAATGGCGATACTGAACATCCCGTTCAATTTGGGAAGCATGGCTTGTCCCCATTTTTGGTAGGCCGCTAATAAGACTTCTGAATCGGAGGTTGTGGTAAATCGAAACTCAGAAAGTTCTTTTTGGAGTTCTTTGTAATTATATATTTCACCATTAAACACCATGACATACCGTTTATCGTGGCTATACATGGGTTGGTTGGCCGCCGTTGATAAATCGATTATGCTTAGTCGATTATGTCCTAGTGCTATTTGGGGTTGCACCCAAAATTGTTCTGCATCTGGACCGCGATGGCGTTGTTTTTCAAGTAATTGGGTAATCGTATTCTCTGAAGCTGCAGCTCCTAACACACCGGCAATTCCGCACATTAGCTGTTTTCTTTCAATTGTTGTATTAATTGTTCCGCTTTATCCCAATCGGACAGGGTATCAATGTTGACAAAGGTAGTTGGATTGGACAAAACAAAGCCTAATTTTTCACCAAAAAATGATCCTTTTTCAAGCCATTCGGTTCGGGTTAAATATACCGCACCATCTCGAAAATAGGCATTGGGTAACTCTTGGCGTCTTTTGATGATTTCTTTTTCGCCAGTGGCAATGTGTAACGCACCCTTTTCATCGGCTTCAAAAACCCAATGGGGATTAAATTCGTGTGGAACAGGGAGCATACTCACAACGGCATCCCAATTTTCCGATTTTAGTTTTTGAATGCATTCCGAAATCAAATGGGGCGCTCGAAATGGCGTCGTGGGTTGCAACAAACAAACGGCGTCAAAGGTTTCACCTTTTTCTTTATAAAAATCCAACGCATGTTGCACAACACCTATACTGGAAGCCGAATCTGTAGCTAATGAAGCCGGACGAATAAAGGGAATTTCTGCTCCCCATTCTTTCCCCACAGCAGCGATTTGTTCGCAATCGGTAGACAAAATTACTCTTGAAAAAAGGGAAACTTCTAAAGCCTGTTCGATTGTATACGCCAACAAGGGTTTGCCACCTAATAATTTGGTATTTTTTCCGGGTACACCTTTGGAACCACTTCGTGCCGGTATAAGGGCCAAAATGTTCATTAGTACATGATTGTTTTATGGAATTGTAAAGGTACCGTAGCTAAGGCATCGGCTATTTTCTTACCGGCATCACCTCCACCATAAACCGCTGATGAAGCGGGTCGTGGTTGTGAAATAATGGTTTGAATAGCCTGTGTAATTTCTTGTTGATCATAACGAACATCGATGACGTTGTGGCCACGGTCGCGTTTATTTTGACGGGAACCAATATTGATGACCGGAACACCCATGAAGGCGCATTCGCGAATACCCACACTGGAATTTCCGATCAATCCTTTAGAATTTTGCAACAAATTGAGAAAATCCATGCCGTCCATATTTTTGAAAAAATGGACATTATCCAACTGATTTTTCTCACGGAAACTACGAATCCCTGTTGAAGTTCCGTCAGCACCCGCATCGACATTCGGCCAAAACCACAAACAAGGAATATCCAATTGTGCCACGGCTTTCAGGGTTTCTTCGATATGTCGACGTGAATCTTGATATTCATTGGTCACAGGATGCTGCATCACCACCAAATACCCGTTGGACAAATCGGGTTGACGCCCTACTCCACCGTATTTTTGATAAGGATCAAAAGTGAGTCCTTTGTATTGTATTACTTCATTGGCCAAATCAATTGACGGACAGCCCGTATTGAAAACCATTTCCGGATTTTCTCCCAATTTAATGACACGTTCACGAGCACTTTCTGAGGCCACAAAATGGTAATCGGATAATTTAGTGATGGAATGGCGAACTTTTTCATCAATATTACCCGTCACTTCACCGCCTTGAATATGCGCCAATGGAATATTCATGTACGATGCAGAGACCGCTGTAGCCATGGTTTCAAAACGATCGGCAACGGTAACCACTATATCGGGACGCATATTGTCAAATACGGAAGATAATTCAAGAATTCCGATGCCCGTTGTTTTCGCGGCAGCGGTTAAATTTTCCCCTTCCAAAACATTAAAGACTTTTGCAGCAATGGTAAATCCGTCTTTTTCGATAAAATTCACGGCAGAACCATAACGATCCAACAGAGCGGAAGCAGCAATAATGAGTTGCAATTCCAACTGGGGATGTTCTTTAATCGCTTGTAGTAAGGATTTTACGCGACTATATGAAGGACGGGCGGTAATTACTACCGCTATTTTTCGTGTATTCATTGCAAATCTTCTTCGTTTAAGAAATCCCATTGCGGTTTATCAAAAGTAAGTTTTTTACCTAAAACCTTGTGGAAATCTTGTGCATTAATGCCATAACCCATGGGTTTTTTTGCTTCCAAATCGGCAAAAGTTAGGATATGACCTGCGGGTAAATTTTTATTAATGGCTAATGATTTTCCAAACATTTTCTTCAAATCATTGTAAGGTGTTGTATCATTTTTGTCTACAGGATGGGCCAAAGCGACTTCGATTTGTCGAATGGCGTGCACCAATTCTTGGGTTTCGTCGATGGTGAGAGACGAACCCGAGTCGGGGCCAAATTGTCGGCGATCGAATACCACATGAAATTCGACCAATGTCGCCCCCAAACTCACGGCAGCGATAGAAGTTGCTTTTTGCGCCGAATGATCGGAATACCCGACTGGTACATTGTAGCGCTCTTTCAATTCTTGAATCACGTTGAGTCCGAACCGTTCCGGTGGCGTAGGATAGGATGTTGTGCATTGCATTAAAGCAAATTCGGCTTCACGTTCTCGCAAAAAAGCAACGGTAGCATCCAAATCGGCATAACTGCTCATCCCCGAAGAGACAATTAACGGCTTTCCGGTTTGCACAATTTTTTCTAATAGCAAATGATTTAAAACTTCGCCCGAACCAATTTTGTAGCGATTTACTCCCAGGGATTCCAACCAATCAACGGCTTGGTTACTAAAAGGCGAACATAAAAATTCCAAGCCTTTTGCTTCACAGTGTGCTTTGATTCCTTGCCACTGTTCAAAAGTAAAACCCATTCGTTGCCAATAGTCGTAACGGGTAACATCTTCTTTAGAGAATTGAACCCGAAAAGGTTCGTGCGCACTACTCTCGGCTTCGGCAATATGCATTTGAAACTTAACGGCATCCACTCCGGTTGTAGCCAATGCATCAATATAGGAATAAAGTAAGCCGAGACTTCCTTCATGGGCTTGTCCAATTTCGGCAATAATATAAACGGCCTTATTTGTCATGGTTTTCGTCACTGGGTTTCCAATAGAGTTTGGTTTCAGGTAAATTAAAATAGTTTCGGTATTCTTCACGTGAAAACCGATTACTATGTTTCATCAATTTCCCAAAGTTACGGATTACATCGCTTAGTGCCTGAAAAATTGCGAGGGTTGCTTTCCAATCGCCTTTGAGCGTTCGTTTTGAAAATTGCACCCAGAACGTATAGGCCAATCGATTAGGAATAATCCGTTTGGGATAAAACAAAAAATACAAATACCAACCTGAGCGAAGACTTCTACGAATTCGCACTTGATAATCGGCATTTTTTTTACGTGCCAACAAGTCGACGCGGTGGTTGACCAATATTTCGGGGAAATAATGGACTTGTTTGTTGATTTTATAAAGGTGGTAAGACGCAAAATCTTCTTCCCCATAAAAGAAAAACCATTCAGGATAGGGCGGAATTTTATGCCAATCAGAAACGCGCCATACATGGGCACCGCCGGCAAAACTTTTTACACGATGGGGTTGTTGCTGCGTTGCAGTGGATTCAGGCTCATATTTCGCCCAAAATATTCGGAAACTAAGGACACTGCACTCGGGATGATTTTGAAAATACGTTTCTATTTTTTCCAATGGATTTTGCGTTATAAAATGCAAATCATCGTCCAAAGAAATCGCGTATTCCGCTTGGGTGGCAGCCATGAGTCGGTTACGACTGTAAATCAAACCTTGGGTCGTTTCGTTGCGTAACCGTTGAATGTTGGGATACTGTTGGGCTAAAAAATCAGTAGTCCCGTCTTCAGAAGCATCATCACAAACTAGACACTCCACATCAGGGCGTTCCAATAAATACCCAATTTTTTTTAGGGTAAAATCCAGATCTTCCTTACGGTTTTTAGTCGTAAAAAGCAGTGCAAACTTTTTCATTTTACAATTCCTGAAGGGCTACCATTTGCGCAAAAGAAGGCGAATTTTGAATAAGCTCTTGGTAATTTCCTGTCGCATCCACTTTACCATCTTTCAAAAGTACAATCGTATCCGCATGTTTAATGGTCGACAAACGGTGCGCAATAATGATGATGGTGAGTTGTCCCTTTAAATTTTCTATACTTTCTTGAATGAATTTTTCCGTTTGAGAATCCAAGGCAGAAGTGGCTTCATCCAATATTAAAATTTCAATGTTTTTATACAATTCACGGGCAATGGACAAGCGTTGACGTTGTCCACCCGACATGACCACGCCGCTATCGCCCAATAACGTATCTTCGCCGCCATCACTTTTTTGAAGGAATTCTTCCAAATCCACTTTTTTTATTGCTTCGAAAAAACGGAGCAGATTGGCCTCATTTTTCTCATCCCAAAAAGTCACATTATTGAAAAGGGTGTCGTTAAACACAACGGTTTCTTGTGCAATGAATCCGATTTTTTTCCGGAAAGAAGCCAGTTGCATTTCGCTCAAAGATTGACCATCCACAGCAACTGTCCCTGAAGAGGGCTTCAACAAACCACAAACCAAATTGACTAAGGTTGTTTTTCCCGAACCACTTTTACCGACTATAGCTACTGAATTGTTTTTGGGGATTTTTAAGTCAATTGCATCCAATATTGGTTTACCCGAAGAATACGTGAAAGAGACCTTTTCAAAAGAGATTTCCTTTTCTAACGATTGAAAAACTTCTTTGCCCGACTTTTCTGAATTGGATTTTAATTCGTTCAAAAACGTTTCATAATGATTGACAGAACCAACGTATTTTAGAAAGGCCGTCCAACTTTGCTGTACACTCATCAAACTACCAAAGGCGCGGTAAAAGAAAAGGAGAATGATAATAATGGCATTGAATTTTCCATTAAGTACATTCATTTGTATAAATATCGCCAATGCAAGAAAAAGGATAATTATCGGTTCGCGAAAAGCCATCACTTTTGCCGATGTCCTTCCTAATACAACGACTTGTTTTTCGATAGCCAGTACTTTATCATTGATTTTTGTCAAATAACGGGAAAGTAAGGCCGTTGATTTTAAGTATTTATAATTGGCCGTTTTTTGAAGTACCAATCCCGAGAGTTCGTTGTTTTGATGGGTAATCTTTAAAGACAAAGCTTCCGAACTTTTGTATAAGGATTTAAAAACCAATCGGGATAACCAGCCTCCAATAATCACAATTAAACTAAACTTTGGATTGGTCAGGAAGGATAAAAACAGATAGACAAAAACAAAAGTTAAGCTTTGAATTAGAGAGATGTATTGGGCGAAGGCGTTATTAATATTTAATATTTCCCCTGTTACACTATTTTGAATCGTACCGTAATTGACTGTTACAAACTTCGCGTATTCAACTTGAGAGATGGCTTCTAGTAATTTATAGCGAATTCTTTTCACAAAATAAGAGGTAGCCAAAACACGATAAAAGATATCAATGTAACGGAAAACCGCTTTTAAACTAAAGAAGATAATCATGATGATCAATACCGCGTTTACGGTAGGTTGCACCCCAATCCAATCAAAAAACTGAATGAAATAGGACGATTTTTGCCCTACATTTCCCGTCTCTTCACCCGATGCAATTTGAAAAAGTGGAATAAATACGGATAAACTCAGTGCGTCCACAAGACTGTAGCAAATGCTAATCATAAGAATCAACAACATCCGTATCTTTAAAATTTGATAAAAGAAATGCAGATACTTAAATTGCGATTTTAGTAATGCTTTGAGTTTGTTTCCCATCCTAGTTTATTACGCGTCAAATTTAGGAAACATATTTTGATAGTCTTATTCGAATTGTAATTTAATTACATTTACATCAAATTTCAAATATGTTTTTTTTTAAGAAAAATAAACTTCAATTGTCATCCTTGTTTGAAAACGGATACCACGACATTCACAATCATTTGTTACCGGGTGTAGATGATGGTGCTGCTGACATTACGACTACGAAGAATTTGTTTGAAAAAATGAAGCAATTGGGCATTACATCTTGTGTGATGACCCCACATATCATGTCCCAAGTATGGGAAAATACAAATACTGGGTTAACAGAAACGTTTAATTCCTTAAAAAAAGATTCCTTTTTTGAAGGGAAAAACATTCATTTGGGGGCAGAATATATGCTGGACGACCAATTTAGAAATCATTTACAGCAAGGACCTTTGTTAACTATAAAAGATGATTTTGTATTAATTGAAATGTCGTATCATCATCCGCCACTCCAACTCTTTGATTTTCTTTTTGAGATACAAGTTGAGGGCTATCGTCCTATTTTAGCACATCCTGAACGCTATAATTTCTATCACGGACGCATGGAGGATTATAAAAAACTAAAAAAAGCGGGGTGTTTATTTCAACTTAATTTACTCTCCGTTACGGGATATTATGGTTTTCCTGTTGCAAAAACCGCTGAATTGCTATTAAGTGCCGGCCTGTACGATTTCTCAGGAACGGACATTCATCATGATCGCCACTTGGATGCCTTTTCGAATCCGATTCGCATAAAAAAACAGGAGTTGTTACAACCCCTGCTTACTAATAATATGCTTTTAAAAAAATAATTTATTTTTTTCCGCCTTTGAAAAATTGTAAAACCTTATCGGTAAAGGTTATTTTTTTCTCTTCAACACCATAGCCATAACCGTAGCCGTACCCATAGCCATAGCCATAGCCATAACCGTAGCCGTAGCCATATCCGTAGCCGTAACCATAGGTGCGTTGTACCTCTGTATCATTTAACACCACCGACATATTGGGAAGTTTTCCTTCTTTGTATATCGATTCTGCAAATCGCAGCATACGTTTATCAAGGTAGTTGGCACGAATCACATAGATAAATGCATCAGCATATTTTGAAATCAAGAAGGTATCGGTTACTACACTCACAGGAGCTGTATCTACAATGATATAATCAAATTCCTGCTTTAATTCGGCAAACATATCTTCTACCTTTTTATGCATCAATAACTCAACCGGATTGGGTGGAATCACACCGGATGGCAATGCAAAAAAGTTGTCATAACCATTTATTTTAGCTAAATAATCTTTGATGTTTTCTCCCGACTTTGATAAGTAATTGGTGATTCCTTTGTTGGGAAGATTTACATAAACGTCCAACTTAGGATTTCGAATATCCATACCCACTACCAATACTTTTTTACCGGATAAAGCAATTGTTGTCGCTAAATTTATAGCAATAAATGTTTTCCCCTCTTTGGGCACAGAAGAAGTTACAAAAATTGTTTTACACGTTTTTTCGGCAACTTCCGAAAGCATAAATTCCAAATTAGTTCGGATAATTCGTATCGCTTCGGCAGAACTAGAACGGCTATTGGAACTAATAATTTCTTCATTGTTTTGTGCCTTAGGTAAATCTCCTAAGAATGGAATGGACACATTACGTTCAACATCCATGCGGGTTTTTACTTTGGTATCTAAAACAAATCGGATGAACAATACTAATATTGGAATTAACAATCCAAGAATAAAACCAATAACATAAACTAAAGAAGCTTTGATCGAGATAGGCCCTGTTGCAAAAGCCCTGTCAATAATTTTGGCCTTGGGTGAAGTTACAGCTAATGAAATTTCGGTTTCTTCACGCTTTTGCAACAAATAGAGATACAATGTTTCTTTAATTTTTTGTTGACGTGCAATTTCATTGTAAAAACGATCATTGGTAGGGAAATCATAGACTTTTCCTTGGTATAAATTCCGTTGCCCCGCCAAATCATTTTTCTTGATATTCAAATCTTTTTGATGGCTGATGATACTACTGATAATATTCATTTTCAACTCATCCAATTCTTTATCAAGCACACGAACCTTAGGGTTGTTTTCTGTTGCTGAAGTAAGCATCCCTTTGCGTAACAATTCAACCTCATTAAAACGGTTGATGTTGGCCACTAACGTGGGAGAAGCCGTAATAACGTTGGTCGGAATTAATCCGCCTTTTTTTAATTTTTTGACTTCTTGCAATAAATAATCACTGACTTTAAGTTCGGTTTCAATATCCAAAACGGATTTATTGTACTCGAGTTTCGAACTTAAACTCACTTCCGCATCGGCCTCTAAATACGTTAGTCCACGTTGTTTTTTAAATTGCTCAGCGTTGCTTTCAACACCTCCTAATTCTTTGGTGATAATTTCTAATCGTTTATTAATGAACTCTTTGGTAAACTCCGCGACTTGATTACGGTCGCGAACTGCATCTTCATTATATTGATCAATGACTGCGTTGAGATAATCAATACCGCGCTGTTGAATTAAATCATTGACCGATAAGTAAATAATATTGGTTTTTTCTTGCCCAACAACTACTAAATTCGCCATCAAAGCATTGGAAACCGATTCCAAATTATTTTTTACAATTAAAATATCATTGGTTACCCCAGAAGGCAGCGGATATTCTAATTGTAACAGATATTCACCAATGGGGCAAGCTATTTTTTGACCAAAACGGTATTTTTTTACATTGTTACGATCGGCAGTACTAATTTCGAATTCCTCTTTATTCAAAACGCGCACTAGAAGAGACAAGGGTTTTGTGTAATAATTATCGTTCTTTCTAGTGAAAACTATTTTTATGGGAGACTCATTATAAAGTTCTTTAGTGACAACTCTTCCCTGACTGAAATAGCTAATATCCAGGTCTAATTTTTTAACAACGCTTTGCGAAATTCCACGCGATTTTAAAATAACAATCTCATTTTCGATATTATTTTTTGCAGAAAAAATATTCAAATCACTGAATGCAGAGAACTCACTCGTACCCCCTTTTTTCTCATCTTTAATGAGTATAGTAGAGTTTACTCCGTAATGAATCTCTTTGTAGCGTAAAAATATAAATGCAATAGTTAAACAAATTAATACCGAAACTACAAACCATTTCCAGAAAAATAAATAGCGAAAGAGGGTATCTTTCAAATTAAATTCTTCGGATTTAACGGAAGTTGTTTCTTGGTTTGAAAGTTGATTTTGCATTAGCTTTTATCGATTTATTAAAATAAGAACTGTAGTGACCAAGGACAAAATTGATACAATTAAAGGCAAACTTGGGAAGGATGTGGCATCCACTTTCGCTTTGCGCTCTTGGACATAAATCATGTCATTTTGATCTAAGTAATAAAAAGGAGAATTTACAAAATTTGCATCTGAAATATCTACTCTATGAAAGGATTTTACACCTTGATAATCCCTAATAATTAATATGTTTTCTCTTTTTCCAAATACAGTCAAATCACCCGCTTCGCCTAAAGCATCTAATAGTGTAACACGATTGGTTTCAAAATTTTTAACGCCTGGATTGCTAACTGCACCCAAAACTGTTACTTTAAAATTTAAAATCCGAACATTGACTACAGCATCGTTTAAATAATTGGACAATTTGTCTTTCAACATCAATTTTAACTGTTCAACAGTGTAACCTGCGACCGATATTTTACCCAATACTGGAAAATCAATATTTCCATTACTATCAACAAGATAGCCAATATTAATATTATTTGTATTTGAATTATTAAAATTGGACATATTAAAAGGTTCAGCCATTTCTTTTTGCACTGACGTAACCATAATTGAAATACGATCATCTTTTTGAATGATCGGCTCATAATTTGCTGAGGAGTTTTTCATATCATATTCCCCTTGCAAATAATAATATTTTTTTGATGAGATACAGGACACTTGAGTCAGAACGACACTAAGCAAAAGAAGAAATGATAATTTTTTCATGAAATTAAATTGTGAGGTGCAAATATACTAATTAATGCTATAAAAAAAGGTTTAACTCACTGTGCTATCTAACTTTTCATAGATGGAATTCATGCTTTTAAAATCGGGAACCAAATCCTTCATTAAGGCAACCGTTTGGTTAACTTCTCCATTTTTAGCGGCATCAATTAAGCTAGCTACTTTCAAAGAGATTTCTTCAAAGTCGGCACTCGTTTCCATCGCAATCATGATTTTTTCATGATACGTAGGAAGATTCTTGGCAGAATCATTCAATAATTCCTCATACAATTTTTCACCTGGGCGCAATCCGACAATTTTTATAGCAATATCTTTTTCGGGAACATAACCGGCTAACCGAATCATTTTACGCGCTAAGTCGATAATCTTGACCGGTTTCCCCATGTCGAAAATAAAAATCTCGCCTCCTTGCCCCATCGATCCGGCTTCCAACACCAATTGACATGCTTCGGGTATTGTCATGAAATAACGGATGATTTCAGGATGGGTAATGGTAATCGGACCTCCTTCTTGAATTTGTTTAGTAAACAAAGGCACTACCGACCCATTGGAACCCAAAACATTACCAAAACGCGTAGTGATAAATCGCGTAAATCGCTCCGATTTTAATCGTTTGTGTTTAAAATGTTTGGACTGCACATACATTTCGGCGATTCGCTTACTAGCGCCCATCACGCTACTTGGATTAACTGCCTTATCCGTAGAAATCATGACAAATCGCTCCACATGATATTTATTGGACAAATCGGCTACGTTTTTAGTACCCAAGACATTCGTAAAAACCGCTTGTGATGGATTAATTTCCATTAAAGGAACATGCTTGTAGGCAGCTGCATGGTACACCACATTGGGTTTGTAAATATTAAATAAGTACTCCATGTACTGAATATCACGAACATCTCCGATGATATCCACGATTTCTACATCGTTATATTGTGCAATTTCTAAGGATAAAGCATGTAAAGGAGTTTCTGCTTGATCCAATAAAAGAATACGTTGGGGCTTAAAGTGAATGACTTGGCGAACAATCTCGCTACCAATCGATCCTGCAGCACCCGTTACCAATATGGTTTTGCCATGTAAATTTTCAGAAATCAAACGGGTATCTAAGGAAATGGGTTTGCGTTCTAACAAATCATGAATTTCAAAATTTTTGATTTTTTTCGAAATTTCTTTTTGGTCGTCCCAATCTGAAACGACGGGCAATGTATACACTTTAAACCCGTATTCAATGCACTCATCTACGATAATCGACCGTTCTTCTTTGGTCAACGATCGGTCAGCTATGATTAAAGCAGTAGCGGATTTTGAACGCAATAAAACAGGAATACTCTTTTTGATTTGGAAAATGGGTAAATTCAAAATTCGCTTGGTGAAATTTTGATTATCCTTGTCTATAAATCCAAGTACTTTAAAGCGTCCTGGATTTTCAGACATGAGAGCACTAGCTACAGCCGTAGCGTTGGCATCTGTCCCATAAATGATTGCGGTAGTTTTGTTTTCATCAGAATTGGAACTAAAAAGTTTATCAAAGACCTGCTTTACAACCAATCGGAAGAAAAACAAAAAACTAAACGAGAGTACCGCATTGATAAACGCTCCAGTTGTCAAATATACTTTTGACTTGGTAAAAACAATAACAATAAAGTTAAAAACCAATATAGCCACAAAAGTGGAAAACTGAGAGAAAAATAATTTTAATGCGTCAATGAGAGAGGAATGACGAATGATTCCGGAGTAGGTACGGTATAACCAAAAGAAAAACACATTGATGGTTACGTAAAACAATGAGGCAAACCACAAATGTTCGTCAGGGACATACGATAATCGCAAACCTTTGAACAGAAAATAAGTAAAAATTCCTGAAATTAAAACAATACAAACATCAAACAACAAGATGAGCCAACGGGGCAAATAACCCAAATTTCGAAAGCTGAATCCCGTATTAATATCGCTAAACGCGCTTAATAAAACGGAAATAAAATTATGTCTATCCTGTCCCTTCAATTCAGTAGAATTACTTGAGGTAAATTTAGGTATTTTTATTTCTTAAAAAAAACTTAAATCGAATTTATTACCGCGGCAATGCGTTCTCTATCACTATCAGATAGATTAGACCCTGAGGGTAAACACAATCCGTTTAAAAATAAATTTTCTGCTACATTTCCACCATAATAAGGCAAACCCTCAAAAACGGGCTGTAAATGCATGGGTTTCCATAGGGGCCGACTTTCAATATTCTCTGCTTCAAAACGCAGTCGTAATTGTTCACTTGTGATTCCGTTTCGCACCTCTGAATTTACAGTAATTGCTGACAACCAATGGTTGGAAAAATATTCAGAATTGGGTTCCGTAAACAAAGTTATTCCATCATTTTCTTTAAACAATTCATTATAAAATGCATGCATTTCTCGGCGTAGTTGAATGTGTTTATCCAAAACTTCCATTTGTCCACGCCCGATTCCTGCACAAATATTACTTAATCGATAATTGTATCCAATGGCACTGTGTTGGTAATGAGGAGCAGCATCACGTGCTTGAGTGGCTAGGAAAACGATTTTCTCTTTTGTTGCCTGATTACCCGTAACCAATGCTCCTCCGCCAGAAGTAGTTATTATTTTATTCCCATTGAATGATAAAACACCAAAGGCTCCAATTGTTCCACATTTTTGGCCTTTATAATGACTTCCCAATGCTTCTGCACTGTCTTCAATAAGCGAAATTTCATATTTATTGGCAATGGCCATAACCGCATCGACTTGAAACGGCATACCGTACAAATGAACTGCAATAATCGCTTTCGGTTTTTTACCTTTGGCAATTCGGTCTTTAACTGCTTCTTCGAGTGCATTCGGGCAAATATTCCATGTCTCAGGTTCTGAATCCACAAAAATTGGTGTCGCACCTTGATAAACTATCGGATTGGCAGAAGCTGAAAAAGTCATGGATTGGCAAATTACCTCATCGCCTGGCCCTACCCCTAATTGAATTAAAGCCAAGTGCAAAGCAGCTGTCCCCGAACTCAAGGCCGCAACATATTTTTCACCTCCTAAATACTGCTCTAAATCCGATTCAAATCCGGTCACATTTGGACCCAAGGGTGCAACCCAATTGGTATCAAATGCTTCTTGTACATACTTTTGTTCATTGCCGCCCATATGTGGGGAAGACAACCAAATTTTAGATTTATTCATGAGGTTGATTGTATTTTATTATTTTTCCTGGATTCCCAACGACCACTGCATAATCGGGGATATCTTTAATGATTACAGCGCCGGCGCCTATTGTACACCATTTTCCAATTTTTATACCTTGAATGACACAAGCTCCAATACCCACATGTGTACCTTCACCAACCGTTACATTTCCGGCTAATGCTACCCCTGGAGAGATATGCACAAAATCTCCAATTTGTGATTCATGGTCAATTAATGCTCCTGTATTAATAATACTGTGTTTTCCAACTATTACATCCGGATTTAATACCGCACCCGCCATAATTACAGAACCTTCTCCAATTTGAACCGAATGAGCAAGTACTGCCTTGGGATGCACCGCTTGTTGAAATGGAAGTTGGTATTTTTGGGCTAAAAGGGCTCTTACTTTGTTATTTCCTATGGATAAAATCAATTGGCTATGTTGGAAATCAACTTCTGGAGTTGGTCGAACAGGTACGCCAGCAATTTCATCCACCTTGGGATGATCATCACAAATTACGGCAACCGAAATTCCATTCGTTTTTAAAATATCGAGTACCACTCTTCCGTGCCCGCTTGCGCCAAAAAGTATAACTTTAGTTTCCATTGAACGGTTCTATTGTGCTGGAATCGGCAGCGTTAATCCCTTCACTTTTCACCACTTTTAATAGTGTTTTGAAAAGTATTTTTAAATCTACAAGAAATGAAATATGGTCAACGTACCACACATCATATTCAAACTTTTTATCCCATGAAATGGCATTTCGTCCGTTAACTTGCGCCCAACCAGTGATACCGGGTTTGACCTCATGTCTTCGATTTTGAAAATCATTATACAAATGCAAATAATGGGTCAATAAAGGTCTTGGACCTATTAAACTCATGTCACCCTTGAGAACATTGATTAATTGTGGGATTTCGTCTAAAGACGTTTTACGGACAAAAGCCCCAATGCGTGTTAGACGATCGGCATCCGGTAATAAATTTCCATGCGCATCTTTTTTATCATTCATTGTTTTAAATTTAATGATGGTAAAAATTTTCCCGTTTTTTCCCGGTCTACGTTGCTTAAAAAAGGGTTTACCTTGGTTGGCAATGGTCAAAAACAAAGTGACCAAAAGCAATAGGGGTGAGGCAAGCAACAAACCAAATATTGCACAACAAAAATCAAGTAAAGGTTTGACTACTGATTTATACATTTCTTTCTTTTTCACATTGTTCGTAAAAGGCTGCTGTTGCATTCCAAACCAATTCATGGGTGAATTTTGATACAATCTCTTTTCGAGCCTTTTGTGCCATAGCTGGTTGCATTTCGTGTACTTCACAAAATTTTGCCATGGCCAAAGATAAGGCTTTTCCATTTTTTGAAGGCACTATCCATCCATTTTCATCCGGTATAATCACTTCATTACAACCTGGAATATCCGTAACAATACACGGCAATTCCATAGCACCAGCTTGCAATACTACATTGGGAAATCCTTCGCGATAGCTCGGCAACACTAAACAATCCGCCATTTTTAAAAAAGGGCGCACATCCGATTGGTAACCCATCTGGTGAATATTGGGATGGTTTTGGATTACATCTAATAGCGCCACGGGCAACGGGTCCAAGTCAGATTCTAAAGGCCCTACCAAAACCAATTGTATCGTTTTGTTATTGGCATAAAGTTCCTCAAATGCTTCCACCAATTCAACAATCCCTTTATCCTTTACCAAACGGCCCACAAAAACAAATACCGTCGCAGATGACGCTATTCCATATTTTTCTCGTAGGCTTACTTTATCTTCTTTAATCGCTGAACTACTAAAAAAGTCAACATCGATACCGTTTACATTACCGTGCGCTAGAATTGTAATTGGTTTAGTTGTAACAGAATGCTGCACCAACAACTCTTTCACCCCATTTCCTTCTGCGATAATGTGTGTAGCAAATCGACAAATAAACGCATCCATCATCTTCAACAACGTGAACATGAATCCGCTTCGGTAGGGGAAAATGAGTCCGGTAAACGTATGAATACGAATGGGAACACCGGCCAACCAAGCAGCCGTCATGGTTAACAAACCAGCTTTCGGTGTAATAGAATGCACCAACGTTGGTTTTTCTTTTCGTAAAACAAAAAACAATGTAATCAAAGAAACAAAATCGTGAAAGGGTCGGATCGCCCTTTGCATAGTCACTGGAATGACACGAACTTGTTCGCGAGCAGCAACTGTTTTTAAATGGTCGTCTTCCCCAGCAATAGCAATCACTTCATGTTTTTTGGCCAAAAAAGACAACTGCCCTTTCAGTAAAAGATCCAAAGACAAAGCTACGGTTGCTGTTCGTATGATTTTCACGATTTACTATTTTGTTTTTTTCCAATGATACATTTGATATACAATAAAAGCGAAACCGCGCACTCCAACAATGGAGAGCAATACTTTAGCCATTTTAGCTCTTCCAGTTGGGTCATAATTTAAAATGGAACGAGCATTTTGAAGTCGCGGAAGTAATAGAGCTTTTTTTGAAGCTTCCAAAGGAGCAAATGACACAAAAGCTGTAAAATATTGGGTAGCGAGATACTGCAATAACGCTTGCTTTTCAGGGAGATTTGACGATTCCAAATTTGCTTGCCATGTTTCAATGGCGTACAAAATCCCTTCTACATTTTTATAATCCGCAGTAGTTGTTACCGAACCGGGTCTATTTTTTCTGTAAATATAGAATGCATCATTCACGGTTTCAACGGATTTCGCATGCACTAAAACATGGATAATCCAGTCGATATCTTCTGCTTTAATTCCTATTTTAAAATTGATGGCATTATCTACCAGTAGCCTTCTTCGTGTTGCCATGATCCATGCAGCTCCCGGAAAATTATGTGTTGCCATAAGCGAATCTAACCGTTCCGCTTTCGTTTGTGTAGCCGACCATTGGGGATAATTCCCGCGGGTCATCACTTTGGTTTGTGTGGATTCATAAAAATCATGGGTTCCATATACTACCACATCGGCTTGTGTTTGAAGAATTTTATCATGAACTGCGGCCAAACCGGTAGTTCCTTCCCAATAATCATCACTATCGACAAAAAGAATATAGTCGCCTTTGGCCAGTTGAACCCCTACATTACGGGCATCGGATGCACCGCCGTTGGTTTTATGAATCGCTACAATTCGCGCATCATTTTGAGCCAACGTATCACAAAGTTGGGGTGAAGCATCGGGTGATCCATCATCAACCAAGATTATTTCAAAATCGGTAAACGACTGTTGTTGAATCGACTCCACACACTTTGGAAGATAATCCTCAACATTATAAACCGGAATGATTATGGAAAAAAAAGGCACTTTAGCGTGTTTTGAATTGGATATAAAAATACAACAGTATTCCGAACGGTATAGCGAAAAAGGTGGTTAATTTCCGCGGTGAGGCAGCAATTGCTTTCCAATTTTTGGCAAACAAACAACTGCTGACATAATGAATTGCATTTTTAAACACAAACCCATAGGATGCTTTGGGCAAGGTCATATTGAGTTTCCGCATGGCTGCAAAGCTATTCGGACTATTGACATACTGATGAAAAATATTCCTTGACATGCCTGTGTCGGCATATTCAACAAAGCACAAATTTTCATTTAATACAAGTAATGGATAGTGTATATCAATTTGCAAATACAAATAAATGGGATTAAAATTTTTCTCCCCATTAAATGTTGGCATGGGTGGAATCGCCTTTAACAACTCCGTGCGATGTACCATTTTAGTATCTCCCACATAGCCGTATTTATCGGTAAGTTCGATGATATGCACACTTTTCACAGGAGGCAAATCTCCGCCAATGGCACCTCCCCCTTTGTAAAAATCCAAACCTATAATTCCTGCATATTCATCACTCCCTTCTGATTTCCAAAAATCAATGATGAGTTCCACGGCATTATCGGGTGGGTAATCATCGGAATCAATGCAAACGGCTAATTCTGTTTCCAAAAGGGCGATAGCCGAATTGTAAGCGGTATGCAATCCTCCATTTTCTTTATAAATATAATCCATGGAAATCCGATTCTCTTCCATCCATTCCTCAACCAATTCTTGGGTAGTATCGGTCGAACCGTCATCAACTATAAGCCAATGAAAATCGGAAGACGTTTGACGCAACAAACTGTCATAAATATCTTTAAGACAATAGGCACGATTATACGTTGGAGTAAAAAGGGTCAATGTTTTCATTATTGATTCTTTTTAAGGATGTTTTGAATTGCGGCCAACATCAAGAGTACGCCAATTACGCAGCGCCATTTGGCCAAAATAAAAAATACTTTCCAATGCAAGGGCAAAAAGGAGTACTTCAAATCAGCGTAGGCTTTTCTGTAAAGCGGTTCATTGAGTAATGCTTTTATTGCAGCATAGCGCGCTGTAAATCCGTTGGGATTGAGTTGTTCGTTTAACCCCAATCCAATTAGACTGAGTGCTACACGATTATAAAAAGCCGTTTCAAAAATTTGGTTTTTATTTTGGGTGTAGGGTCGTATTTTTTCATACAACGTACTCCACTGCATTTTTAAGTGGGCTTTGTACGTATTGGTCAGCGAATGCAAATTGTACTTACGGTATTGGTACAAGGGTTCGTCCAAAATAAATACGGATTTTGCCTGTTCTAAATATTGAATATTAAATAAGGCATCTTCTGTTCCAATCAATTTGGTACTGGTAAATTGCAAGTGATGTTCCGTTATAATTTCAGAGCGGTACAATTTCCCCCAAGCGGTAACCATGCTGTCTGCCTGACTTGGATCGCTAAGTTCTTCATTGACTAAACCAATAATGCGGCGTTGTAGTTGAGACGCTTCCCATGATCCCGACATCCCAAACTTACGGGGTAACTGTGTTGTTTTATACACCCGGTTATAACTACAAAGCACGGCATCGTGGTGGTTGGCATTAAGTAGTAATTGTTGCAAATAATTGGGAGCTAAATAATCATCGCCGTCGATAAAAGTTACCCATGGCGTTCTTACTTCAGCAATTCCCACATTTCGGGTTTCTGAAAGTCCTTTATTGGATTGGTGAATGGCCTGAAATCGGGCATCTTTCGCGGCAAATTGATCGATGATTTTAGGAGTAGCGTCAGTTGCGCCATCATTGATCGCTAAAACTTTAAAATGGGTATACGTTTGATTGGCGATACTCTGAAGACACTCTTCTAAAAAGGCTTCAACATTGTAACAAGCGACGATTATGGTGATGGCTTCCATGTATCAATTATTTCAGCTTATAAGTACGATTTCCAACAAATAGGTAAAGGTAAAATAAGCAATACATACTGCGGCAATTATTCGGTTTTGATTGTCAAAATATTTCACCTTTAAAAAAGGATAAATGATTACGACCCCCAACATGAACCACGATAAATAAGCAAAACGATTGGAATAATTCGCTTTAATTACAATCACCCAAAAGGCATTGGCAATCAAATACATACTTAAAATACGGTGGTAAAATTTATCTTCAAATTTTTTCTTGAATACAAAATACCATCCAACAAACACGCCCACAGCACTGTATAAAAGGAAGTCCCAACGGAAACCTACTTTTAATTTCACCCCTTCTGAAGCTTGGTTAAAATCATCCAAATAAACGGTAACCCTATCCTGTTCAACGATACCCAAACTTAAAAACAAATTGGTGAAAAATCCGCCCAACAATAAGGACAAAGGAATACAAGCCAACCAAAAGTAAAAATACGCTTTGGGATTGTTGTACATCATCACAATAAAATAAGCCGCTACGGGTATGATTAATGATTTATGAATGTACATAGAAAGAATCACAATGAAAATCGCTAGAAACCGATTGGATCTTGAACAACCGTATAAAAATATACTGGTGGCAATACCGTTGCGAATACCGTTTGTTCCATAGGACCAAAACGAAAAAGAGATCATTAACATCACAAAGGCAAAAGCCCAATATTCCTGAAATATTTTCTTAGAAAAGGCATATAACGGCAAGACATACAACACGCAACAGGCGAAGAAAAACAGGTAAACATCTCCAATCCTTGACATGAAATACATGAAATACTCAAATACAACGTCCTTTTTAAATGTCATTCCAAAACCATTTTTCAAATTTTGAAATTGGATGTTGTAAATTAACATGTCCCCAAATCGGTAGGAAATTGGGCGCAACCCCATGAAAAGTAAAACATAAACCAAGAAAACAAATCCAAATGCACTCCCTGGACGCAATGAAGATTTGGTTTCAAGGGTTGACATACTTGCATAAATTGCAAAAAATACCGTTAGAACTAACAGTACATTGTAGTAAACCGAGACATAATTTTGTATTGGTATGAGTGTTCCCAATCGTTTGCAATTTGGTGTAAAAATACCTTTTTTACTTGGGTGGAAAGCATTTTTTCATGACAAATTTGTAAAATGCAGGATAAATTTTTCGCTCTAAAACGAATGAAAATCCCAAACAACCCCCAAAATAAATAAGGAGTTGTAATCCATATGGCCACCCAAAGGAATCTAAATAATGGGCCTGTGTAATTAAAAAATAATGGGAAATGTACAACACAAAAGAGATTGAGGCAATGGACTGAAACGGGGCAAAAGTATACTGGAAGCCGATCCATTTCAACTTTTTCCAAAGTAATGCTACTCCCGTAATCCCAATTGTAAATACAAAATGCCGCCACTCTAAAATAGGATGTTTCCCCAATACGACTCCCAAATTTACTTTTAATGTTGCCCATTGATTTACAATAGGAAAAGTAAGAATAACCGCAATGCAAGTTAAGACTAAAAACAAAGATTTTAGGGTTTGAAATGAAAGGGGTTGCCCTTTTAGATACAACATTGACATTTCGACACCCATCCACCAAATCGTCAAATACATCACTTCACGATTGAGAAAATTGGGGTAATAGATATAGGTAAGCGCTCCCACTATTCCTAAACCATAAACGACGGTATTGCGAATTTTGGGTTGAAAACGGTATAGCACAAAATAAATCATATAAAACCACCACTCGTAGGACAACGACCATAAGGGATCATTGTCTAAAAAGGGCCCGGTAATCACATTAGGTTTGGTGTGGTAATTGTCCTGAAGCATGGCTAAATTACCCCATAAATGTTTCCATTGAACAAATACCCATTGCCCTTTTTGGTAAGACAACATCAAATAATGCAGGATAAAAACAATAAGTAGTGGGAAATAAATTCGGATGAATCGTTTGGTAAAAAACAAGCTGAATCGTTTGTCTTTTGCCTTTTCAAAAGAATACGAAATGACAAAACCCGATAAAATAAAGAAAAGAATTACCGCTTCTTGTCCGAAGCGAAACAAAAAGGAAAAATTGATTCCGCCAATCACTAAACCCGACGCAAAAAGATGATGAAACACCACATATAAAGCTGCAAAACCGCGTATAGCCTCTAATTTTTCTAGTTTCTTCCCCATAGTCTATTTATTGCCAATCTTCGTTAATATAAGCTAATGCCACCGTTTCCAAATCAAATTTGGACAACAATTCCGCTTGATGCAATTTCAGTTGTTCCCGGTAATCCGAATGATGTTGCAACACTTCCGCTAAAGCTAATGCAAAATCGGATTCTTCTTTAGTATATGCGTCTTCTTGCGGGATATCCAATGTACCTTTAAAGAAATTGGGAGTGATGAGTCCGGACTCCGTAGCAATCCAATGAGACGCCTCAAGCGGTGGTTCAATCGCCATCAATTCAATGATACCCGCAGTACAATTAGACGAAACAATCGGGGTTTGCGTAGCGATGGCTTCCACTATGACATTGGGAGTTCCTTCATAATAGGATGATAAAGCCAGTACTGTCGCTCGATGCACGTATTGAAACGGATTGCTTTTTCGACCCAAAAATACAACTGCATCTTGGCATGCATATTTCTGAATCAACGCTTCACACTTGGCTACAACAGTCTCATTTCCATCACCAATAAAAACCAATTTCACATCGGCAAAGGCTTCGTTTTGACGTAATAATGCAAACGCTTTAATCAAATGCCAAGGAGCTTTTTGAACCGACATCCGACCCACAAAGACAATCGTTCGGTGTTGAAAGAGAACATGCTCGTCCTGAATTTGCAACTCCTCTTGCATTAACGCTTGAATTTTGGGGATATCGTGGGGATTGTAGATGACTTGCAAATTTTCAGGAAAACGGTATTCGCAATTTTCCAATAAATCTTTTTTGATGGCTTCGCTGATACAAACTACTTTTTGGAACCGACGGTAAATGGATTTAAATGCTTGTTTAAATACTTTATTTAAAAATGAAGTGGCCGTAAACTCAACACTCTTTAAAGCGTGGATGCCTGCAATTTTATATTCATCGGTAAACGAAACGGCACTAAACACATTGGCCATATCGCCATAGGAAAGGGTATAGTCGATTTTATGTTTTTTGATCAACTTACGAAGCATAAAAGGGATTCTTAGGTAAAACCAAAAACGAGCAGCCGTGGAATATTCGTAAAAATCTTTGGTAGACAACACGATTTCATCGGGACCAAAATGAATAATATCCGATGGTAATCCAATAATTTTTACGGCGATAACCCGGTATCCCATTTTACGGTACGCCTCATACTGATACGCGGCCAAACGCTCCATCCCACCTACACTACCGTAGGGCATAAACAAGAGAATATTTTTCATCGTTGTACCGTATTAAATAGTTCGTTCCATTGTGCCATAACGATTTCCGGTTGATACCGTTTTACATTTTCTCTCGCCAATGCTCCCATTTGCTTCCGCATGCTTTCGTCTTGAATTAACGAACAAATCGCTGTGGAAAAAGCTTGTGTATCGCCATTGGGAATCAACAGTCCATCTTGACCTTGTTGGATTATATCGGAAGGGCCGTAATGGCAATCGTAGGAAATACAAGGCACACCACAAGCCATAGCTTCGGTCAACACCATTCCAAATCCTTCAAAACGCGAAGAAAATAAAAAGATGGACGCTTTTAAATATTCTTCTTGAATGGATTTTGTAGGTTGATGAAAAAAGACGGAATCACTTATTTTTAATTGTTGTGCCAAACGGATTAACGATTGGTCTTCTTCGTATTTTCCATAAATATGGAGTTCCCAATCGGAGTATTGTGCTTGCACTGTTTTCCACGAGTCCAAAAGGCGATCAAATCCTTTTTGATAGCCGTGTTTGCCTACAGCGATACAACGTTTTGCTGATAAATCAGCAGTATTTTCGGGATAAAAAGTGAGACAATTTGGAATCACAACGGTATTTTTTAAATCCCATTCTTCCAAATTCCCAGCGGTCAATACCACAAAGCGATCAAAAGAGGCACCCAATCGATTCATGACTTGGTGTTTTATTTTGACCAATGTGCGTTGCAAAAACGACATGTTCGCATGAAATTCGATTTCTTTGGAAACATGGCGTTCGTAAATAATTGGAATAGTTTTGGAAATAAATTGCGGAATCGCAAATCCTTTTAACCCATCATCACAAACCAAAATCACCTGGGGATTAATTTGTCCCACAAGCTGCTGAATCTGTTTTTTGTAATGTAAAAAATAGGTCACTGGATTACCCGAAACGGTAATGGAATGAAACTGAACAGCAGTATTAAAATCATAAAACGGATCCAAATGACCATCATTTAAAACTAAAATATGCACTTCATGACCAAAATTTTCAATGAAGAAATTGGTCTTTAAAGCCAAAATACGCTCAAGACCTCCCGCTCCATTTATACCATTGGTGATGTATAACAGTTTCATTGTTTTTATTTTTTTTACGGTTGAGCAATTGCTCGTGGGGGAAATAATTGCTGCATTACTTTTGCATTAAACAACGTGACACCCGCTTGGTTCATATGATTGGAATCATAAAAATGCAAATGATCTTCCAACGCTACTCGTCCATTAAAGTTATAGTATTCCCCTTGCGCTTTGATTTTATTTTCAAAGTAGGGCAAATTGGTATACGACTGATAAAGCGCTTTTGTGACTGGGGCGAAAACAAGTAGCAAACGTATTTTCTTTTGTTTCACCAATTGAATGATTTCTTGAAAAGCCGCCCATTGCTTGGGATCAATTTTTAGGGTATTTTTCGGCAATTGGTTCGCCGTATAAGTTCCTTGTATGCGTTGCACATATCCACCCTCAACATAAGTATCTTCTTTTTTATGCTTTGGTTCTGTGATAGCCACGGGATGCAAGAGTTGATCCATGTAGGCATACACTAACGTATTGGCTACTTTAGCATGTTTCATTTGGCAAGCCATTGCAAAGGAAAGCATGTCATTTTGATCATTGGCTATAATGTCAAGTGAAGATTCAACGCCATCAATTGAAAATGTTGTGGGATACACTTCATAAAGTAATGTGCCCACTTTTTTATTTTTCAAATACCGTTTTAACAAGAGTAAAGTCTGGGTTGGCGTTTGAGCACTCGAACCGAGATTGAACATTTGGTAACCATTCGCCTTGAATATTCGGGGATCAAATCCGCGGTAAGCATGGGACGAACCTACGACCAATACATCTAAATTCGATTGTTTTTTTATGTCTTGCAAGCGGGTATTGGTAAATCCATAGGTTCCTTTGGTATATTTTAAATTGGGTTTAAAGGATTGAGGTGCAAAAGTTCCTACTGTAAACAACAACAACAAATACACACCACTACACAGCACCGAAAACCAACCTATTTTTATTAAAAATAATCTCATAGTGACCTAAATTAAAATTGAAAATAGATAAATGGTGTTTCTTCCGTCTTCATAAACATTCCGATTAAGAAAATTAGGGTGGCATAAAACACCCATCGCACCGGTTGTTTCCAGCGTTCCCCCAATCGTTGAAGGGCAAACTGCTGTTCTCTTCCCAACCATTCAATACTTATAAAAAACAAAATAAGTACCGGTAAGGCCCACCCTACAGTGGATAAGGTAAAATCAAGGGCTTGAATGTAAGCGGCTTTAGACAACAAGCCTTTGACCATATTTTGCACATAAATCCATGCCGCAGTAACCGATTCTGCTCTGAAAAAAATCCATGCAAAAACGGTCAATCCATACGTAATTAAAACAGCAAAAAACTCCCGAATAGTCGGAAAAAGTTTCCCTTGCGCTACGGTATTCAGATTGGATCTATTGGTTTCAAATACAATGGAAGGCATAATATAAAGTGCATTGAGCAATCCCCAAATGATGAACGTCCAATTGGCGCCATGCCAAAAACCGCTGACCAAAAAAATGATAAAGGTATTTCTAACTTTTTTGGACATACCGCCTTTACTTCCCCCTAACGGGATGTACAAATAATCGCGAAACCAAGTGGATAATGAAATATGCCATCTGCGCCAAAATTCAGCGATATCTCTCGAAAAATAGGGGAATGCAAAATTGCGCAACAAATCAAATCCAAATAATCGGGCAACACCGAGAGCAATATCCGAATATCCTGAAAAATCGCCGTAAATCTGCAACGAGAAAAACACCGCTCCCATGACTAATTTTAATCCCTCTTGATGGGCAGCATCGTTAAACATGAGATTAGCTAGAGTAGCACAATTATCTGCGATGACCATTTTTTTGAACAATCCCCAGAGTATCTGTCGGAGTCCGAGCACCGCATTGCCATACTCAAAAACCCGTACACGTTGTATTTGGGGCAACAAATGCGTTGCCCGTTCGATGGGTCCTGCCACTAATAAAGGGAAGAAACTTACGAATACCGAATAATCGATAAAATTGCGTTCCGGTTGGATTCGGTCGTAATAAATATCAATTACATAGGACAATCCGTGAAAGGTATAAAAAGAAATCCCGACGGGTAAAATGATATTCAACGTCCAATAATCGACATGGATTCCCCACAAACCAATAGCATCTGCAAATGAGGAAATGAAAAAATTATAGTATTTAAAAAATCCCAAAAACCCTAAATTCACGCCGATACTCAACCAAAACCAAAAGCGCTTCCACGATTTAGTCTTTGCATCAAACATGGCTAATCCCGTACTGTAATCGAGAAAAGTTGAGAACATTAATAAAAACAAAAAACGGTAGTCCCAGCAGGCATAGAAGAAGTAACTCACAACCAACAGCAATATATTCTGACCTTTTAATTGTTTGTGAAAAACAAACCAATACAGGACAAAAACAATGGGTAAAAAGACCGCAAAACTTAAAGAATTAAATAACATAGCTCTTTAGGGGTTATTCTTTTGTTTGATACTTAATGTGGGCCTGCATTCGCAAAGCAAAACCTTGGGTAAATGGGAGCAATTCAAAGGTTTGAGCATGTATCCCAATCGCTTTGGTGTCCCCTTGTGAAAAATCAATAGCGCCGTTGCGAAGCGTTACGGATTGTAAATATTTTTTTGCTTTTTGTAAAGCTTCGTTTGTTTTTTGATTTTGTAAAACATACGGTAAAGCGCTAAGTACCCACCCCAAAACGGCTGTCGTAGAAGAATCTTTTCGGGAACTTTCATCAAAAATGAGCCATCCCCAACTCCCATCTGCATTTTGAAATTTAAGCACTGAATCCACAAAACGTTGTATTTTCTCTTCCAGTTTAGAATGGCAAGGATGGTTTTGAGGCAGTGCCAAATACATATCCATGAGTCCGTAGGCATACCAAGCTAATCCTCTGCCCCAACCGAACAACCCAACCGGTAATTGAGTCGTCGTTTGGTAAGTATGACAAGGTAAGAACTCTTGAGCCATCATGCCGTGTTGATGGAAACTTTCAATTTGTTGGTAGGCCAATTCAATGGCTTCTGGTTTGTTAAATTTCAATCCATAATGGGTCAAAAAAGGACAAATGAATCCTAAAGTATCAACATACCGATAATTTGGCATGTGCTTTTTATAGGCTATCAAACCATCCGCTCCTTTTAAAGTTTGAATCAAGGCATAGGTTTCCTCAAATGCGGGTAGGAATTTTTCGGGAAATTCTCTCCCATGGATACGGATAACGGCATGCGACATCATTACCCAATCCATTTCTTTGGGTTTGATTTTCCATGTTCCGTCTGCATTAAACATTCCCTGTATGGAATTTCGAACCTCAACACGTAATTCGTTATTCTTAGTAGCTTCAGCTAGATCGATTAAACCGATGTATAAAGCCGCTTTTTGCCAAATTTGAATCGTACTGCGTTTGTAGTTTCCACGAAGCATATCCCAAAGTAACAATCGCGAATTATCCGTTAATTTCGTTACCGGCATATTTTTCAACCAGGATTGCGCTCGGATTTGAATCGCTTGCTGCCATCGTTGATCATTGGAATACCTCCCTATTTTTATCCGACTTTGCCAAATATTGAAGTGTACCCAAGCATCTACACCCACAAAGAGCAAGACAAAACCAAGTAATGCTAAAAACAAACCCAACCACATACCTTAATTAATTTTCATTTTGTTTATGATCCAAAGTAAGTAATGTTCCTTTGTGAGCAATTTGAACTATTTTCTCAACTTCACCCTCGGTAGTCATTTCTTCCAATGCCAACTGTTGCCTTAGTGTTGTTGTAATCGCTTTATTTTCTACAAAAAATTGAATAGCATTGGCAATCGCTTTACCGTCCATTTCAACAATCCAACCGGTTTGTTGGTGAATAATTTGATCTTTTACTGTGGAAAAATTGGTCACAATAATGGGTTTGCCTAAAATTTTAGCTTCATCAATGGCGACCGATTTTCCTTCGTATTTTGAAGTATGTACATAAAAATCACATTGTTCTAAATACGGATACGGATTTTCCAATAACCCCAAAAGGAAGACCTGTTCTGTCAATTGTAAATGCAAAATTTGTTGCCGCAATTCCTCTCGCATCGGGCCGTCCCCAATAATATACCATTTAAATGCCAAGCCGCTATCTTTCAATTGTGCTGCAGCATCCAATAGCAAATCAAAGCCTTTTAAAGGAACTAAGCGTCCAATGGTTACTAAATCCAAAGCACTTTTTGTAAATGCTATGGGTTCTTTGGCTAACTGATGGATTAATTGAACAGCTGTAATATTTTTGAGCAAAATAAACTTGTTGGAAATTGAAGTAAAGTTACGCTGTAAAACGGCAACACATTGTTCTGAAATGGTGGCTATATACGTAAACTTTTCAAAGTAATGCAAATCCCTATGGGGATCTAATCCCAAAGCTTCATAATCACTATGAATCATGCCCAATTTATAGTGGGCACTGACTTTTTCAATACAATAATTGTTAGGAGCATTTTCTAAAAATCCCACTGCCAAATCATAGTGCCCTTTTAATTTAGGCAACGAAGCACTGATGTATTTCCACGTTTTTTGCTCGCGAATTCCGGGATGACTTTCACTTTTATAGACCTTTGTAAAAGCAATACGATTCCAAATTATTGGCCATTTTAAAGAGACAAATGCCTTTAATATTGCCTTTAAAAAAGACATGTCAAAATAACTATATGCGGAGGGAGCTTCCAAAAGGTTGACTGTTTTCGGAACTTGTTTTAAAAACAACCCTTCTTTTCGAAACAGCAACAAATCAACCTCAAACTGTGCATAATCCAAGGTTTGAAGCAACGACACTAATGCTTTTTCTGCACCACCACAGTGCAAATTATTCATCACAAAAAGAAGTCGTTTTTTATCCATGGGCTTCAATAAGTTGGTATAAATGGTCAATTTCTGACTCAGTTCCTAAAGATAGCGTTTTCAATTGATTTTGAACCTGTTCACAAAGGGAGGCATCCTGACTCACTTTTAGGAGTAAATGGGCAATACTTTCACCCTCCATGTCCGCAATAAAACCCGTAACATTGGGTTCGATTTGATCTAAAGCAGAGGAAAAAGCGGTAACCACAACGGGCTTCTGTAGAATTTTAGCTTCTTCTATAGCCATAGATTTGCCTTCATAACGGGAAGGTTGTACATATACCGTGGCGCGTTTAACATACGGATAGGGATTTTGTCGAACCCCTAACAAAAACACATAATCTTCTAATTGATGGGTTTTTATTTGCATCTTTAAACGTTCGCGTTCTACACCATCACCTAAAATAAGCCATTTAAAAGTCAGTCCTTTTTCGACAAGTAGCTTTGCTGCTTCAATGGCGAGGTCCAAACCTTTTTCCGGACTTAATCGCGCAATGGTTACAAAAGTAGTTGGAGTAGCAAAAAGTGAATCATCTTCACATTCTTGAGCAGCGAGTTGCCCAATCAAACTTGGGGAAACAATATTGTAAATCAATTGAAAACGATCTTTCAAATGGGGGAAATTGTTTTGCAAATCTGCTACACACTCAGGCGAAACGCCAATCACAGCCTTAAACTGTTCAAAATAAGGTGCATCCCATGTCGCGTCCATTCCCGAATTGGAATACGTGGTATGAATCCATCCAATTTTAGTCGTTGCTTGAACACAATCCACAGCAAAATAATTGGACGTTTTTTCTAAAAACCCAATGGCAGCATCATATTTTTTGGGCAATATTGTGATGAATGCCCGCATGTGTTTCCAGTTTTTTTGTTCAGCAACCGCTTCATTTTTCTCGATCCGACTGGTTAAAAAGAAAGCGATACGATGAAACACTAAACGAAATTGGAACCGCAAAGCGAAATAAAGACAGGAAGAAAAAAGTCCGCGACTAAATTGCTGAAAGTTGGGATTTAATGTAACAAAATTCACTTGTTTCGGCACTAAGGCTGCAAAAACACCGCCTGATTTAAACAGTACCAAATCCACTGAATACTTTTGATAATCTATTGTATTCAACAGGTTGACGAGGCTCTTTTCAGCGCCACCAGCCTCCAAAGACGGAATGATGAATACTAGATTTTTTTTCATTATTTCCCTAAAAGTTCAAATAAATAATCGACTGCTTTTTGCGACATTTTTTTAATTTCCGGAATTCTTACGGCTAAAAGGGATTTCAAATCCTGTTCGTCGCGTTTCATTTCTTCAAACTTGGCCACCAATTTATCCCGATCCGAAATCTCTTCCAGATTCAATACCAAACGCTCTTCACCAAAAATGTCTTTAGCAATTCCTTTGGACTTCACACTGTAACCGAGCACCATCGTTGGGACTTGAGTAGAATAGGCCGCGATTGTCGCATGGGTTCGTGCTCCAATAAAGAAACGCATTCGGGAAATATATCCTTTGTATTGAATGGCATTCAAATCATTGGGCAACAACAAAACCCGTCCAGTGGATTTGAAAATTTCATAAAACTCGGATAAACATTCGTAGTCATCATTCCCAGGCTCGATCACATGCGGAGTTAAAGCAACGGTCATAGTTGTAGTATCCAAAATATGTTGGACCAAATCCAAAGCGGCTTGTTTGGATGCTGGATTTTTACGAATCACCAACGGACTCGTATTGAAACCGATGGTATTTCCTTCAAGCCAACCTTCTGGCAAGGGTAATTCTTCCTTGTCCATAGTAAAAGCGCTGTCTGCACAAAGTTTCACATTGGGAATACCATTTTTTTGCAAGGTTTCAAAAGTGAGTGACTCACGAACCAACAGTAAATCGAATTGTTTGAGATCTTCAATTTTTGCTGGCGATAAATCTTCTTGACCAATAGAGGCTCCCCACAAAATGAGTTTTTTATTGGCCGCTTTTATACAACGATCCGTTTCATAAATCCCAGGTTGTTCCCCATAACAATAGTTATCTCCGCCGATTGACAATACAACATCATAGTGCGGCGCTTTTGAAATAACATCACGGTGCACGACGCGGTAAGCGTAATTTTCATTGCGAAATAATTTTAGTGAAATTAAATTCATCAAACCATGCCATGAAAACTTTTTTATGGTATAATAACGCTCTTGATGAATGGCATCTAAAAGTGGAATTACTTTATCCGAATTGGGATTCAAAGAGGATAAATCAACTCTTGCGTCAGGATGACTTTTTTTAATTAAGGCAACTGTTGAACGCACTATAGCTTCGCATCCGCGATTCAAACTTCCTCCGTGAAAAAATAGCAATATTTTCATGTATTTTTATTTTGTAAAATAATAGTGGTTTCTAAAATTACTGTAAAAGGTTAATCCCAAAACTACGAATAAGCGATTCTTACGGATACTTTGCAACAATTGTTTTCGATATCCAAAAGTTTCTTGTTCTAGTTCAACTCCATAGACTTTGAATACTTCTTTAACGCGCGAATGCTTCATAATTGCTCGCACTTTTTGCACACGCTTCAACCAAGAAACCGCGGCATTAGGACGTAAATAAATATGAATTAAATCGTATAGCGTATTTATCAAACGGTGCGATTTGTAGCGCTGAATTAAACGGCTATCCAAAGGCAACTGGGCATAATTTTGATGGTCAAACTCGTAATTATCCAAAGCAATTTTCAAATAATCTTTAGACAAAAAATTCCGAGAAGCGCTACCAATCACGGCGCGATAGCAATACCCTGTATGCTTCGTAAACACAACTGTATTTGTCAAAGAAAAAGCCTTTAGACAAAACAAAGCATCTTCACCATTGGTCATTCCTGCCGGAAATTGAATCCGATTGTCCTGAATTAACTGTTTGTCAAACAATTTGACACAACAGGAATTAAGGGAATCGTTTGTGAGAAAAATAGGGAGAATATTTTGTTGTATTTCCTCTTTTAAAACCAACCTGTTCGTAACGTAAACGGACTCATTTTCGACCCATTTTCCTTCAATTTCAGATTTAAAATTGGCGACAACAATTGATGTTTTATACTGAATTGCACTTTGATATAAATGTTCCAAATAATCCTTTTCAACAAAATCATCGGCATCTACAAAAGTGATATACTCCCCTTTGGCATGAAGAATACCGGTATTTCTTGCAACGGCTACCCCTTGATTGGTTTGGTGAAACAAGTGAATTCGTGGGTCTTTTTTACCATATTCCTCCACAATCATTTCACTTCCATCGGTAGAACCATCATTGACTACTAGCAATTCAAATGCAGTCAAAGTCTGTGCTAATAGTGAATCTAAACACTGATTGACAAAGGGTTTTACATTGTAAAGCGGAATAATTACCGATACTGATATTGATTGATTCATGCAAATCGTACTCCACATCACATCCTGTGACTGTGTCACTTTTGCAATGTTTTTATAGTGTGTTATTCGTCGTAAAAATAGGAAATACTCCCCAATTTCACACCGCATAAACGAGAATACTTTAGCGAGTTTTTATATATTTTTTAACAAATCTCCACTTCAAAAAATTAACGAAGTGCTTTTTGTTTCCAAGCGCTTAGTTTTCGAAACAAATGGTGTTTGAATTGCAAAACCGTATGATAACTTGCAAACACGCTGTAGGACGCACCGAAGTAGGAGTAAATTTTGGCCACTTCTTTAGCCACCTTCTCTAATTGATGATCACGAATAAATTGTTTTACACGATAGTAGCGGTTTTTGTCCAACGTGTCCAATAATCCCCATTCTACTTGGCGTTGTAAAAAGAGAACTTTCAAGTTAAAAAAGTAGGAAATGCTTGCTGGAGAAGCTATTGTAAAATGCTTTTGTTCAAATTCGATAAAGGCTTCGATAGCCAACATACAACCTTTAAATGCATTTTCATTTCCAACTAAACTCCGAGACGAAGTTTCCCGTTGAAGGTATTTGTAATACTTCAAATTGCTATAACTACAGCGTTGTGCCAAAGATTGCACCATGGCATTGAACACGGTATCTTGTCCTCGGGTGATTCCTTTTACAAAACGAATGGAACCGATTAAATCACGTCGGTACAAGGTCGCTGGAAAAGTGCGTCTTGGGTGTATTAATCCGCTACTGACCACGCCTTCTTCACCACAATTTTCATAATGACTGAGGAAATTCCCAGCTTCATCATACAAATCCAAGCTCAAGTAAAGAATATCCAATTGCTTTTCTTGAGCGATTTGGAGTAAGGGCGGAATAGAATATTCAAAAACGGCATCATCGGGATCGACAAAAAGAATAAATTCGCCCTTAGCTCGATCGAGCCCTTTATTGCGTGCCACAGAAACTCCTTGATTTTCCTGATCAATAAAAATGAGATTCGGATGATTGGGAAGATACGATTCAATAATTTCTTTGGAATTATCGGGAGAACCGTCATTAATTACAATCACCTCATAAGTCGCCACATCCATACCTTGTTCCAATACACTATCCAAACATTTGGCCAGGTATTCTTCCACTTTATAAACAGGAATGATGATGGATAAAAGCACTTTTGACATCGTTATTCAGCAATTGACAAATCCAACACTATACTCTCTTGGTACACTTTTGCATCGACAGGATCAAGTGTTAAATCCATCACAGAAGTTGATGTTTCCACACTGAATCGTCCTTTGATGGAGACTTTTTCGGTTGCGTTTGCTTTCATCCACATGTATTCCAAATCCAAGTTACCAATATCCACGGCCCAGTAACCTTCTATTGCTAATTCATGGCACAATATCGTGGCTGTCGGACCCAATGAGAACAAAAACAACACCTCGTCTTTTGAAAAATTCAACAGTGCATTTTTAATGGTATCGATACTTTCAAAAGCATTCATGTGGGGTCCGATGATTCGCTTCACTGACAATGCATTATCTAACAAATCATTAGCGATACCAAAGCGCGTAAATTTTCCTTCAACAACAACCACATGTTTTTGATTCCAAATCGTTTTGATTTGTTGAAAAAGCTCCGGTGATTTAGTTTTATCGTGGAAATTCATGTAAATACGCGTCATGTTCGAATTTCCATAGGTATAATTGGTGTCAAAACAGCGTGCCAATCGCTGTCCGTATTTGTATACAAAAGATTTCCAATGCACCTCAGTAGAGCGTCTACACTCGGATTGATCCACTAATGTATCGGGCAAACAAGCTAAAAATCGGGGATCTCTACAATCCAATACGGCTTGCAATCGCTGTGCAATTTCATTGGACAAGCGTTGGTACGACACATCACGTTCTTCGATAAGTAATAAAAAATCGGCATCCCCCAAACGACTGACCGACTTTCGTTCCTTCACAATGGCGGCCAATGTTTGCTCGAGGGTCATAATTTGGTATTTTGGAAATTTCCGACGAACATTCCAAGTACGCAGCAACCAGTAATAATAATAGAATTCTCGAACCAATGCATTCATTACTTTTCCTTTTTAAAGTTGTCGCTCTTTTTGCAAAAACCGCAAGTCTATTTTTTTTATCTTATTTCGAAGCGGAATTTCGATAAATCGATAACTGACCATCGATAGAAGTAAAAGTACGGCTAGTTTTATTCCGAATGCCAGCAATTGATTGTCGATGGGCATAGGTTTCAAATAATAAAACACCGGTAGTTGGTAAATGTAAACACCATAACTGATTTCGCCCAAATACACCAACTTGGGGTGTAAAAACCACTGTGTAATCCGACCCGTATTTAAGGAAATAAAAAGAATTAACGGCACTAACAAAACGGCAAATAATCCATTGTGATAATTCATTCCCATAGGATATTTCAAAGCCAAAGCGATGAGAACCACCAAACTTAAAACGATCCAATCGTAATTTTTACGAGAAGAATCCCCTTGTCTTAGGAACCATAACCCTGCTAAATTCCCGACTAAAAACTCATTTAAATGAAATAAGGGATGATAGAACAGCAATTCATGACTGGGAGTAAATTCGCCTTTATAATATGGATGCTGAATCATATAATGGAAAAACAATTGAGAAAACACCCAGAACAATACTATTCCGATAAAAATTGCTTTTCGATAATTCGGTTTGGAATAGCCGTAATTGAATAACAGTGGAAATAGAAAGTAAAACAACATTTCTACGGAAACCGACCAACCCGGAAAATTATACCGCATAACCCATCCCGGCATCCACGATTGCAGCATGGTTGCATTGGCAATGAGCGTATAATCAATCGGATAATTGATCATAATGCAAATGGGGAAATAAAACAAAAATCCGAGAAGATATACCGGATAAATTCGGGCTATACGATTTTTATAATAATCCAAGGGAGCCACCTTTTGACTTCTTCCGTAGGAGATAATCATGATAAAACCCGAAAGGATGTAAAAATAACTCACTCCGATGTTGGCATGTTTTACCAAAAAACTGACTTCATCGGCATTGAATGGAAAAATGCGTTTTCCAAAATGATAGATTACAATAGCAACTGCGGCTAAAAAACGTGTAAATGTGAGTTGATCTATCCGCATGTTTAGAGATTATGAATACTGTACTTGATAATCCACAAGCACTTTACTATGCAATGCGGGAACTCGTTTTCCGGTATTGTAAAAATCGCCTTCTGACACTTCAAAAGTGATGGCGTTTTGCACCCAATCGGACAAATCTTTATTGACCGTCATGTACACTGTAATAAAATAGATACCTTCATTTAGAACCAATCGATCCATTGAGAACGTTACTACATTTCCCACGCGATTGGGCGTTTCTTTCATTAAAGTCGTACTCATCCATAAGATGCGCTGTCCGATTTGATCGTCGATGCGAACATCAAATTCGATATCTGCAAAATTTACTTGTTGGTTATTCGCCAAAACAAATTCCATGGTAAAGGGTTGTCCCGACTGTGGTTTTGTTTCACGAGTTGCGCCAAAAACATTGATTTCGGCAAATTTCACGACACCAGAACCTTTACGTTCTTTAGTCTCTAATAAATTAATAGAATCGGTATTGCGTTTCAAATAATGCTGAATGGATTCTTCCACATTCCCAACAAATTCAGTAGTTCCATTGGAAAGTACGATTCCTTTATTACATAGATTTTGAACGGCTGACATGTTATGACTCACAAAAAGTACGGTTCTTCCCTCCTCCTTACTTACGTCACCCATTTTACCGAGACACTTTTTCTGAAATTCAGCATCTCCAACCGCTAATACTTCATCGACAATTAGAATTTCTGATTCTAAATGAGCAGCTACAGCAAAGGCCAAACGCACATACATTCCTGAAGAGTACCGTTTTACAGGCGTATCAATGTAGCGTTCCACGCCCGAAAAAGCGACAATTTCATCAAATTTACGGTCAATTTCAGTTTTACGCATCCCCAGAATTGCTCCATTAAGGTAGATGTTTTCTCGACCGGTCATTTCGGGATTAAATCCTGTTCCCACTTCTAATAGTGAGGCGATACGACCGTTCACTTTAAAACTTCCTGTGGTGGGTTTGGTAACTTTACTTAATAGTTTGAGCAACGTACTTTTTCCGGCTCCATTTCGACCAATAATACCTACGGCATCACCTTGTTCAATCTCAAAATTGATATCTTTTAATGACCATACATACTGACTGTTTCCCGACGTTGTTCGGTCATTGGTATCTCCGATTTTTAAATAAGGATCTCCTTTTCCTCGAAGTTTACTAATCATTCGATTCAAGTCATGGGACAAGGTACCTGTTCCGACTTCACCTAAACGGTATTGCTTTGAAATATTTTCCGCTAAAATTGCAATGTTTTTCATACTCCCATCCATTAAACCGTATCCATAAAATCTTTTTCAACCTTATTAAATATAATAACCCCTATTATAAATAATACACTGATTAATGCTGTACTGGTCAGAATATCACTGGTTTCAAAAGTTCCAGAGCCCAAATACCCGTATCGAAAACATTCAAAAATTCCACTCAGCGGATTGAGCTTTATAATCCATTTTAGTCGTTCGGGCATAGCTGAAATGGGATAAACTACAGGTGTTGCATACATAAATAGCTGTATACCAAACGTCAATAAAAAAGTAAGATCTTTGTATTTTGTGGTTAATGATGAAAAAATCATCCCAATACCAAGTGCAAACAAAGCCATTAAAAGGATTAGAAACGGCGTGGCTAATATCCAAATCGTAGGGTGGATTGACTCTTCAACATACGTGTAATATAAAACAACGATGATAAAGAGTGTGAACTGCACTAAAAACTTCATTAATCCAGAAAAAACAATGGATAAAGGCATAATTAATCGTGGAAAATAGACTTTCCCGAATACGCTTGCATTGTCTTTAAACACGGTTGAAATTTTAGTAAGACTTTCAGAAAAGTAATTCCAAATCGTGATACCTGAAAGGAAAAATGCGATTTGTGGTACGTTATTGATATCAATCTTTGCGATTTGACCAAAGAGGATGATGTATACCAACATCGTTAACAATGGTTGAATAAAAAACCAAATAGGCCCCAAAATGGTTTGTTTGTAAAAAGTAATAAAATCCCTTTTTACCAGAAGAAATAACAAATCGCGGTACCTCCAAACTTCCGCTAAATTAACGGAAAACAAAGAACTTTTAGATTGAATTATTTCGGTCCATGGTTGCTTAGTTTGTTGCATTGTACCTATTTCAATTATTGTTTAGAGTTGACATTATCTGCAAAATACGATTTTTTTTGTTCGAACAAAACTATAAAAAATAGTCGGGTGATGTATTAAGACAGTGTTATGTGAATTGGGAATTTCAATCCTTTTGAAAGCCTCATTGCAATTCAGGGTTCAAATTAATCATTTAATTTGGTTTACTCACCAATTAAATAAATTATTGATATTGTTGTGAATAGTACTTTTGGTAGGCGCCTGAAGTTACATTCTGTAACCATTCGCCATTGGCCAAAAACCATTCTACGGTTTGTTCCAATCCTTCTTCAAAAGTAACGGAGGGTTTCCATCCCAATTCGGTATTAATTTTTGTCGCATCAATAGCATAGCGCAAATCATGTCCCGGACGATCTTTTACAAAAGTGATCAATTGTTCCGATTCTCCTTCAGTGCGATTTAATTTACGATCCATAATGCGGCAAAGTAAGCGAACTAAGTCGATGTTTTGCCATTCATTAAATCCGCCAATATTATACGTTTCATGATTTTTACCTTCATGAAAAACTAAATCAATGGCTCGGGCATGATCGATAACATACAACCAATCCCGTGTATATTTACCATCACCATATATAGGCAAAGGTTTATTTTCAATAATATTATGAATACACAACGGAATCAATTTCTCAGGAAAATGATTCGGTCCGTAGTTGTTGGAACAATTGGTTATAACGTAGGGCAAGCCATAGGTTTCACCATAGGCACGCACAAAATGATCAGAACTTGCTTTAGAGGCAGAATACGGTGAATTGGGATCATACGCAGTAGACTCGGTAAAAAATCCCGTTTCTCCTAAAGAACCATACACTTCGTCTGTGGACACATGATAAAATCGTTTGCCCTCAAAATTTCCGCTCCAACTCGCTTTTGCTGCATTCAACAAGGTCATAGTTCCGATTACATTTGTTCGAACAAAAGCCAAAGGATCGGCAATAGAACGATCCACATGGGATTCGGCGGCTAAGTGGATTACTCCGTCAAATTGGTGTTCGGTAAATAGATTTTGAATAAAATGTGCATCCGTAATATCGCCTTTTACAAAGGAATAATTGGGGGCCTTTTCTATATCTTTTATATTTTCTAGATTTCCCGCATAGGTAAGTGCGTCCAAATTAAAAATATGGTAATTGGGATATTGTGTCACCATGCGACGAACTACGTGTGAGCCAATAAAACCTGCACCTCCAGTGATTAGTATCTTCTTCATCTTATAATTTCCCATCAATGGGGCAAGTTAATACTCCTTTAACATCGTAAACCACCGATTTTTCATTTTTGAAAATATCCAAATTGAGATCTAAAAATTCTTTATGTGCTACCGCTAATACAACGGAATCAAATTTTTCATTGGGGATTTGGTTGATGGTTTCTAAACCGTATTCGTGCATCACTTCCGCTGGATTGGCCCAAGGATCATAAATGGTCACTTGAATGCCGTAATCCATTAATGCATTTACTACGTCTACAATTTTGGTATTACGAACATCGGGACAATTTTCTTTAAACGTTATTCCTAACATCAATAATTTAGAATTGACAACCGGAATTCGTTTCTTAATTAACAATTTAATAATTCGAGAAGCCACATATTCTCCCATACTATCATTTAAGCGTCTTCCGGCTAAAATAATTTCAGGATGATATCCGGTTTCTTGTGCTTTTTGCGCCAAATAATACGGATCGACACCGATACAATGTCCGCCCACCAATCCCGGTTTAAAATTCAAGAAATTCCATTTGGTTCCCGCAGCCGCTAATACAGCTTGCGTATCAATATCTAATAAATTAAAGATTTTAGCCAATTCATTGACAAAAGCAATATTGATATCACGTTGTGCATTTTCAATTACTTTAGCGGCCTCTGCTACTTTGATGGATGGTGCTAAATGCGTTCCCGCAATAATTACGGATTTGTATAATTCATCGACTTTCTGACCAATTTCGGGTGTAGAACCCGATGTGATTTTTAATATTTTTTCAACGGTATGTTCTTTGTCTCCAGGGTTAATACGCTCGGGTGAATAGCCTGCATAAAAATCTTCATTGAATTTTAATCCGCTCACGCGTTCCAAAACAGGCACACATTCTTCTTCTGTGAGTCCGGGATATACTGTGGATTCATAAATCACAATATCCCCTTTCTTTAGGACTTTCCCAACTGTTTCACTGGATTTGTACAAAGGAGTTAAATCAGGGCGGTTATTTTTATCAACGGGTGTAGGAACCGTCACAATATAATAATTACACAATGCCAAATCATCCAGTGAAGTAGAACAAAACAATCCTTGTTCACCGGGTTGACTCACCAGTACTTCTTGTAACAGCTCAGAATTAATTTCTAGGGTAAAATCAGTCCCTTTATTTAATTCATCTACCCTTTTTTGGTTGATATCAAAACCAATAACGGGATACTTTGTAGCAAACAAACGTGCTAATGGTAAACCCACGTAACCTAGTCCAATAACTCCTATTTTTTTTTCCATACCTTGACTATTAAGAACCGATTCCTTGGTAGAGGAATCCAATTTCTTTCATTTTATCTGCATCTAATAAATTTCTTCCATCAAAAACAAATGCTGGCTTTAACATCGCATCGTAAATTCGTTGCCAATCATACGATTTGAACTCGTCCCATTCCGTCAAAATTGCAATAGCATGCGCATTTTTACAGGCTTCATAGGGGTCATTGCAAGACTCAATTGCTTTATCATTTTCTTCAGGCAAACGCGTTTCTAGATAATTTAAATCACTTTGTATTTGTCGTGCCGATACTTTTGGATCATAAACCGCTATTTGCGCTTGTTCATTGAGCAAATCGTCAGCTACGTAAATGGCTGCTGATTCACGGGTATCGTTGGTATCTTTTTTGAAAGCCCAACCTAAGAATGTTATTTTCTTTCCTGAAACGGTATTGTAAAGCGTTGCCACTATTTTACGCGCAAAACGATTCTTTTGGTGGTCGTTCATGATGATAACCTGCTCCCAGTAATCGGCCACTTCTTGCAAGCCAAACGATTTAGCGATATACACTAAATTAAGAATGTCTTTTTGGAAACAAGATCCTCCAAATCCAACAGAGGCTTTTAAAAATTTTGGACCAATACGACTGTCCATACCGATCGCTTTGGCTACTTCATTGACATTGGCACCTGTTTTTTCACACAATTCTGAAATGGCATTGATGGAAGAAACACGTTGCGCTAAGAAGGCGTTCGCTGTTAACTTTGACAACTCCGAAGACCACAAATTGGTCGTTAAAATTTGTTGGGAAGGTACCCAATTCGCATACACTTCAACTAATTTCTGAATCGCAATTTGTCCGGCTTCATCCGTTCCACCGCCAATTAACACGCGGTCTGGCGCTAAAAGATCTTCCACTGCTGTACCCTCAGCTAAAAATTCAGGGTTGGATAAAATTTGAAATTGAACCCCATTACCCGTATTGTCAAGAATATTTTTTATGGCTTCAGCGGTACGAACTGGCAATGTCGATTTTTCAACGACAATCTTATCTGTGGTAGCCACACGAGCAATCTGACGTGCACACAATTCAATATATTTTAAATCTGCAGCCATCCCCTTACCAGCTCCATAGGTTTTGGTAGGTGTATTTACAGAAATAAAAATCATTTGTGCCTCATCAATTGCCTCATCTACTTGGGTAGAAAAAAATAAATTCTTCCCTCTAGCTTGTGCTACAATTTCACTTAATCCGGGTTCATAAACGGGAATGTTTTCAACGTTTGGATCATTCCAACGTGCAATACGTTCTTCATTTAGATCCACCACTGTGACTTTAATATGTGGACATTTATGAGCGATGACTGCCATTGTAGGTCCGCCAACATACCCTGCGCCAATACAACAAATAGATGTAATACTCATTATTTATTTGGTTAAGTTGTTCCAATACCAATCTACTGCTTCTTTTAATCCGTCAGCAAAGGGGTATTTGGGATTATAATTTAATAAGCGTTTTGCTTTTTCAATACTTGCTTTTGAATGTGGAATATCTCCATTGCGATTGGGACCGTAGGTAATTTCCACATGCTGAATTTCTGGATTGTATTTACTGAGGTATTGTTTCAGTAAATCTACCATTTCATTTAATGTAATTTGATCCCCAACAGCCGTATTAAAAACGGTATTGATGGCTTCACTATTTTCTGTAAACATGGCCAATTCATTCATTTGAACCACATTGTCAATATAGGTGAAATCTCGTGAATAACTTCCGTCACCATTAATTACTGGCGATTCCTTGTGCATCAATTGCATGACAAATTTTGGAATAACTGCCGCGTATGCTCCTTGCGGATCTTGTCGTTTCCCAAAAACATTGAAATAGCGTAACCCAATGGTTTCTATACCGTATGTTTTTGAAAAAATTTCCGCATACAATTCGTTCACATATTTTGTGATGGCATAAGGTGACAAAGGTTTCCCAATTTCTTCTTCAACTTTGGGTAGTACTTTAGAATCGCCATAGGTTGAAGAACTTGCGGCATAAACAAATCGTTTTACACCGGCATCACGTGCAGCCACCAACATATTTAAAAATCCGGATACATTCACATCATTAGAAGTAATCGGATCGTTAATGGAACGCGGCACCGAACCCAAGGCTGCTTGATGCAACACATACGTTGCCCCTTGCACCACTTCCTGACATGTAGCTAAATTTCGGATATCCCCTTCAACGAACTTGAATTTTTCATGCGTGATAAAGGCATCCATGTTTTTCTTATGTCCGGTAGCAAAATTATCAAGACCGACCACATGAAATCCATTAGCCAAGAAATATTCTGCTAAATTGGAACCGATAAATCCGGCTACACCGGTTACAACAATAGTTGTAGTGGTTTTGTTTTGCATGAAACTATTTCTTTTGTAAACCTTTCTTTATGAAATCTCTAATTTTATCCCAAAATGTAATCGGTGCATCTTCTTCATGATAGCCATTGGAATAATTTCCATAGCCATAACCGTAACCATAGCCATAGCCATAACCTGTACCGTATTTGGCTTTATTTTCAAAACCATTCAATACGATACTCACATTGGACAATTCATCACGTTGAACCCGGTTGTTGATCAAACTCACCATTTCCTTTTTTGTGAAATTTTGTCGCATAATATACAACGTTACATCCGCAAAAGGTGCTAACTCAATCGCATCGGTTACTAGTCCCACCGGTGGAGTATCTAAAATAATGTAATCGTATCGTAATTTTAATTCCTCAATAAACTCGCGCATTGTTTCTCCCATAATCAACTCCGAGGGATTGGGCGGTATCGGACCAGAAGTAATGACATCTAAATAAGGAATTTTGGTCTTTTGAACAATCTCATCCAACGAATTTTCACCAATTAGGTAATTGACAATTCCTACCTTATTTTTTAGATTAAAATCATCAAAAATCTTAGGCTTTCGTAAATCCAAACCAACAATTACCGTCTTTTTCTCACTGATTGCAAATACTGTAGCAATGTTGATAGAACAAAACGTTTTTCCTTCACCCGATACCGTAGAAGTCAACATCAATGTTTTACTGCCTTCCTTATTTTGCTTTTTGTATAAAAACTGCAACGAGGAACGTAAAGCTCTAAAAGACTCTGATAATGCGGACTTGGGCTTTTCAAAAACAGCCAAATTGGACGATGTATGTTTAACACCAATAACACCTATCAATGGAATATTGGTTAACGAACTAATATCTTCCGCGTTTTGAATGGCATTATTGATAAAGAAAATTAAAAATACAATGAGCAACGGAATCAATAATCCCACAAACAAGGCAATCACATAATTCACCCCAGTACGAGGACCAATCAAACCACCGCCAATATCTTTGGCGGGATCAATAAATTGAACGTCGGAAAGATTTGCCGCTTTTACAATTTGCGCTTCGTTTCTTTTCTGCAAATAGGCATCAATAACACTATTACTTAAATTAAATTTTCGGGTAATTCGTAAATAATCCTGACTCTCTTCGGGTAATTTTTCAATCTTCCCTTCGGATTGTTGAATTTTACGGTTAATCTGATTGGATTCAGTTTCTATCGCTACTTTGGCCGCGGCTACATTTTCCAGTAAAACACGCTTTACAGCCGCAATTTCATTATCAATGTTGTTAAACATCAATTCGCTTTTTACCGAATAGGCCATTTCGGAACGACGTACTGATAAAGCAATTAACTGTGCTACATTATTGATAATATTGGGTTCATCAATTCCTGCTACCGATGGAGCTGGTAGCTTGGAATAATCTTTACTATTTTTCAAATAGGAATTTAACGCATTGAAATAATTGATTTTGCGCGTAACAGCATCCCGAGCCAAATCCAATTCCTGAATTTGTAACTGATAGGTTTCGCCTCGCTTTTCAATTTCTAATACATTTCTGCCTTTACTAAAATCTTTTAAATCATTATTCGCTTCCTTTAAATTTTGCTCCATTAGCGTAAGCGTCGTATCGATATATTTAATGGTATTTTCAGCAAATAAATTTTTACTCTCCAATTGTTTTTTCATCAACATACGAACCGTCTCGTTCAAATAATCAACGATACGTGCCTTATTCGTTCCCTGCAATGACAATTTGATTATCGACCCTGCCTTTTCATCAATCGAAACTTTTACATTTCGATATTGCGTGACGACATCATCAAAATTATTGAGCTTCACAATATATTTTTGACCCACATAATTTCCAGGCAAATCTTTGATATCCAGCGTCCAACTCAAAAAAGGAAGGTTAACTTTTTGCCCTACTTTGAATCGTTTTTTATAATCTCCCGAAACCACCGATTGCGTTGATTTCACATTGGTACTGTAATTAATTAACGGAACTGAGTTGGAGCTAAAATGAGTAGTTAATTCGTATTCGTTCGGACTCACAAATCGGATGTTCATGGGATTTCCTAACATCTGATCTTTGGTTTTATCTAAATGAACTAAAAATGGCGTATAACCGTAAACATCCTCTGTAAAATACTTTTCTTCTTTAAGATAATCCACATAGAATGATAATTTATCAATCACCAATTCATTGTGGGACCTTGATTTCAAAGTGGTGGCGATAGTCTGCACCTGATCGGATGTGCCACCCCAATTGAAAATCAAACTGGTATTGTTGGTAAAAAGTGGATTCTCTTGTTCTTTTACGGCTAAAGTCGTTTCTAACGAATAAATCTTTTGCTTGCGAATATTCACCTGATAAGCCACGAAAAGTGAAAGGGCTAACCCCAGTACAAACCAACGCCAATAACTTCCCGTTTTAATCAAAAAAGCCTTAAAATCAAAGCTGTTCTGTTTTTCAAAAAAAGCAAAATCTTTAATATCTAACATCTTAGCTTAGTTTTTTAGAATTAAAAAAATGGTCGTAACCAAAGACAAGGCAGTGATAATGGTAGCCAAAGATTCTTTTCCTGTCCCGCCAGTTCCCCATGATTTTTGTTTCAATGGCTTCACATAAATTAAGTCATTGGGTTGCAAGAAAAATACGGGGGAGTAAATGGCATTCGCGTCCGTTAAATCAATACTGTACGTTTTAATACCTCCCGGAAATTGACGCAAAACCTTGACATCTTTGCGATCACCCGTAATTGTAACGTCCCCGACATTGGCCAGCGCTTCTAAAATATTAACGCGATCTTGGTATAAAACCTTAGAGCCCGGGCTGTTCACTTCGCCATTGGCTGCATAACGAAAACCAGCTAATTTTACACTAACAAATAATTGAGCTTCTTTTTTGAAATAATCACTCAACAATTTAGTCTCTACTTTAATTCGTGCTTCTTCTACCGTATTTCCTAGCACATTGATTTCTCCCAAAACGGGCAAGCGAATGTTTCCATGATCATCTACGGTATAGCCATTGAAATACACATTTTCAACTGTTGGGGAAACAGTCGATTTGTTGGAATTGAATATTTCTACCAATTTTTCATCAACCGTTTTTATATTCACAGTAACGACATCATTCACCTGAAGACGATAGGGCTTGGCCGCTTCTATAACTTGATTTTCAATTTTTGGGGATTTATTTTGTAGATACGTTAAATCTTGCGTTGATACACAGGAAGTCAACATCAATAACAAGAAGACGGAAAACGTCAGCAGTTTGGTTTTCATCAAATTTGTTTTAGCCAACAAAGATAGTTTTTCAAACGTAAAATCAAAAGTGAAGCCCTAGTTTTATCTAATTATTTTTAAGGGAATTTTCAAAAGGAATTCGGTGTAAAATACTACGTCCAAGCGTGACCTCATCAGCGTATTCCAACTCATCGCCCACCGCAATTCCGCGAGCAATGGTGGAGGTTTTAACACTAAAATCTTTGATTTGTTTGTAGATGTAAAAATTGGTGGTATCGCCTTCCATGGTCGAACTCAACGCAAAGATCAATTCTTCCACTGCTCCCGCTTGCACTTTTTGCACTAATGAAGCGATATTCAACTGACTCGGCCCTACCCCATCAATGGGTGAAATTTTGCCGCCCAACACATGGTAAATGCCTTTGAATTGGTTAGTATTTTCAATCGCCATTACATCGCGCACATCTTCGACTACACAAATAATTTGATGATTCCGGGCCGGATTACTGCAAATTTCACATACGGCAACATCAGCAATATTATGGCAACTTTGACAGAATTTAATCTCGTCGCGCATTTCGGTCAATGCCCCAGCTAAAAAATGGGTGTGCTCCGCAGGCTGTTTCAATAAATGCAATACCAATCGCAAAGCGGTTCGCTTCCCAATTCCCGGCAATTGCGCCATTTCATTTACCGCTTTTTCTAATAATTTTGACGAAAATTCCATGCCACAAAAGTACATAATTTGAAAAACGCATCATTATTTTTGTACATTTCGACACTAAAAAATTCTATTATGAGTCCGATCCTGATTCTTTCCATCATTCTCGTTTACTTTGGAATTCTCATCTTTATCTCCAATGTGGTGAGCAAAAAAGGTACTGACAACGACACCTTTTTCAAAGCCAACAAGAACTCCAAATGGTATCTCGTAGCCTTTGGAATGATTGGAACCGCACTTTCAGGTGTGACCTTTATCTCCGTTCCCGGTGCCGTTGGAAATCCGGAAACACAGTTTTCCTACTTTCAATTTGTGCTTGGAAATGCGATCGGATTTTTAATCATTGCTACTGTACTTCTTCCGTTGTACTACCGCATGAACCTGACCTCAATATACAGCTATATCGAACAACGTTTGGGAACCATCAGCTACAAAACGGCCGCTTCCATCTTTTTGATTAGTCGTACCATTGGGTCGGCGTTCCGACTTTATTTGGTGGTTTTGGTGCTGCAACGGTATGTGTTCGACGCGTTTCAAGTGCCGTTTGCAGCGACGGTTTTGATTTCGCTCGGACTCATTTTCGCCTACACTTACCGCGGCGGATTGAAAACAATTATTATTACCGATACGCTACAGACATTTTTCCTAGTAACCTCTGTTTTTCTTACCATTTACTTCATTTGCAGCAGCCTGAATTTCAGTCCGATCCAAGCTTTTGAAGCCGTAAAAAACAGCAGTTATTCGAAAATCTTTTTCTTCGAAGATTACCTTAAAGGCAATTTCGTTTGGAAACAAATTGTAGGCGGCATCTTTGTAACCATTGCCATGGTAGGCTTGGATCAAGATTTGATGCAAAAAAACTTGAGTTGTGCTAACATTAAAGAAGCGCAAAAAAACATGTTCACCTTCACCGGAATATTCGTCATCATCAATTTATTTTTCTTGAGTGTGGGCGCTTTATTGTATTTGTACGCGGATCAAAATGGCATCGAAGTACCAAAAGTAAACGATGTAGCACGAACCGATTTGTTATTCCCAGAAATCGCGTTTCATCATCTCGAAATCATTCCGGCGGTAACGTTTTTGCTCGGACTCACCGCAGCGACTTTTGCCACTACTGACAGTGCTCTAACGGCTTTAACCACTTCGTATTGTGTGGATTTCTTGCAAATGGACAAAGTAGAAAACAACAAAAGAACACCTGAAGAAATGGTGAAATTGCGCCATAAAGTACATTTGGGGTTTTCCTTTTTATTGTTCCTTGTGATCTTGTTGTTTAATGCACTTAATGATGATTCGGTAGTGAAAATGATCTTTAAAGTAGCTAGTTATACCTACGGCCCACTTTTAGGCTTGTACGGATTTGGATTATTTATGAAAACAAAAACCGTTCGCGACCAGTGGGTTCCCGTGGTTTGTATCCTTGCGCCATTATTGTGCTGGATAATGACCACGTACTCGAAAGATTGGTTTGGCGACTATCAATTTGACAACGAACTTATCCTTGTCAATGGTTTATTGACCTTCCTAGGATTATTAATGATCAGCAAACCTGCGGTTACAGAAACCCGATTTTAATATTGGTTCGTAGCCAAAAGCACTAAGGTACAGGCTACCTCAACCTGAATTTGATGGTGGATTAACTGAGCATAAAAAGCCGGATTCTCTGTTCCTGGATTGAAAATAACACGGCGTGGTTGCAACCCAATAATGTAGTCGTAATAGGCTTGCTGATGCGTCGGATTCAAATATAAGGTCACCGTGTCGATATCCGTCAACTCGGGCAAACCCGTTTGAATAGAAACTCCAGGAACAACCTCTTCTTTACGCCCAATAGCAACTACTTCATGCTGGTGTTTTTGCAAACGCAGTAAGGCTTGGTAACTGTATCGACCGGGATTGGATGACGCGCCTAGAATTAAGGTTTTCATAAGTAACGGTTAATTTTTCCATACAAAAATACAACTAAAAGATCGTTCCCTTACCTTTGTCCCATGAGCGAATTCATTTTCTTACTAGCGGCCTTATTTTCGGTACTCAACCCCATCGGCACTGTTCCTATTTTTGTGGCTTTGACCCAAGATTATACCAAGGGCGAGCGTTCTACAGTATCCATGTGGACCGCCATCAATGTCTTTTTAATTTTAATCATCTCCTTTTTTGTAGGACAATATGTGCTTACCTTCTTTGGTATTACGATTCCGGCTTTACGTATTGCAGGCGGAATTATCATAGCAAGTTCGGGATTTGGTTTACTCAACGGAAAATTCAGCCGCAACAAAGGATTGGACAAAAAAGCCGAAGAAGAGGCGCAACAACGCGACAGCATTGCACTCACACCCTTGGCGATGCCCATGTTGGCCGGACCCGGTTCCATTTCACTTTTAATTGCGTATTACCAAGAACACCACAGTACCAACGATATTATTGCATCATGTCTAGCTATTCTGGCGGTTGCCTTGTTGATTTTTATTATTTTACGCAGTGCACACTATCTGGCCAAATATTTAGGGGCTTCAGGAATTGTGGCGATTTCCCGAATTGTCGGTTTTTTAACCATTGCCATCGGTATTCAATATATCATCAGTGCGATTTCCAGTATTATCAAAGATTTTAATTTTTAACCTATGCGAAATTTTATTTTCATGCTTTTTGTTGCTCTCGGACTTGTGAATTGTTCTTCATCCCTAAAGTCCCATTTAAAAAATAGTCGGGAAATGGAAGAATTAGTGACCATCATGCAAGGGCACTACACTTCTGAAAAGCAGGCCGCAGCTGACAAAGATTATTTCAATATTTCGTTGCGCATGACACCCATTTGGAAAAATAAAGGAAACTATTTATTTGTAGAACAAGCGCTGTATGACAAACAAGACAAACCGTATCGTGTTCGTATTTACAAACTAACCCAACAAGGCGACCAATTTATCAGTCAAATCTACACCCTTAAAGACGAAAAAGCATGGATTGGAAAATGGGCCACTCCAGAAGCCTATGATCAATTAACAGAAAATGATCTCGAATTAAAATCGGGTTGTGAAGTTATGCTCACCCGATCAGGCAAAAACCAATTCCAAGGAGCAACGGGGGACAAAACTTGTCCTAGCGAATTACGAGGCGCGAGTTGGGCGAATTCAAAGGTAACCGTCACGGAAAATAGTATTTTATCCTGGGATCAAGGATTTGATAAAGACGGCAAACAAGTTTGGGGCGCCACAAAAGGTGGGTATGAATTCATCAAACGCTAAATAAAAAATCCCAATTTCAAATGAAATTGGGATTTTTTTATTGTTGGTTTTGTCCTTTAGTTTTTCGGTAAAAAGACTTCCGCCATCATACAGCGGGCACTTCCACCCCCACAAGCTTCAATCGTATCCAAACTTGAATGCAGAATGGTAACGTGCTGTTCGATTTGTGCAATCTGCTTTTTGGTCAAAGCTTGATAGGCCGACGAACTCATTACCAAATAGCGTTTGCCATCTGCCCCTTTCACTTCGAGCATGTTTCCGGCAAAATTATTCACTTGCTCTTCGGTAATTAAAATGATGTCTTTTTCATCACTGCGCAACGAGTCCAAGACCATTTTTCGTTCTTTTTTATCATCAATACAATCCGGGCAAATTACGGCAAATGTATCGCCAATACACATCATCACATTGGTATGGTAAATGAGTTTTCGCTCACCACCCACCGTTTGAAATGCCTCAAAAATCACTGGAGTGTATTCGAAATCTTCACAGAATTCAATCATTAATTCTTCGTCGGCACGCGGAGACAATGCACAATAGGCTTTGCCGTTTTGGCGATCGAGTAACAAACTTCCGGTTCCTTCCAGAAAAATATTGTCTTCTTCTGCCGAAGTATAATCCATGATGTCGTTCACCACGAATCCTTTTTCTTCCAAGATATCCAAAATATCTTCGCGGCGCTCGGCACGACGGTTTTCGGCAAACATCGGATACAATACTACATCTCCCGTTTCATGAAAAGAAATCCAATTGTTCGGAAAAATACTGTCGGGCGTATTGGGCTCTAGGGTATCCTCAACCACAATCACATCAACCCCAGCCATCCGCAATTTTTGCACAAAAGCATCAAATTCTTCCTGCGCTTTTGCATTCACCGTTTCGGGCGATAAGCCGTCCAAAACTTTTTGGTAATAATTGTTCACCGCCGTTTGTTCGTTCATTCGAAACGCCACGGGACGAATCATTACAATGGAGTTAGTCGTTTGATTCATAGTGTATATTTTAGGGCTTCCCCGGATTTAAATTTAGATTTTAGAGTTTAGATTTTAGAATTTAGAATTTAGAATTTAGCCCCGAAACTTTGGGAGGAATTTAAAATATTGTAATTTAAAATTTCTCTCGGGCGTGCCCTTCGGGCCGGGCTATCCGCGGTGCACGGCACCTTGCTTCTATCCCTCACGCAAAGGTGCACCGCAACTTAATCCCGGATTAAAGGCAGGGTCGAACAACGCAACAAGCCTTCTTGCTTAGCGATTTCTGCATACGGGATTTCTTCTACAGTAAATCCTTTGCTACGCAACCAGGTATTCAATCGGGTGAAATTGCGTTCGGATACCACAACATCTTCTGCAATAGAAAACACATTGGAATTCATGTGGTACATTTCATCCCGCGTGATGTGGAATAAATTTTCTTTCCCAAACATTTTCAACAAAAAGACATAATCGGCTTCTTCGCGAAACCCACTTTTGTAAATGATGCCTTTGTCTTTCCCCACCGGTTGAAAACAGCAATCCAAATGCAAGGCATTGTCGCGGGCTTCTAATTTGGATTTCACCAAGTCAAAAGCTCTCACTTTTTTATGGGGAAACAGACTTTGAATATACTCGACACCTTGTAAGTTGGTACGGGCCGTAATATAATCTTTGTAATCAGAGCCTTTGTAGGTTCCAATAAAAATATAATCGTTCCAAGGCATCACATCACCACCTTCAATATGTACTTCTTCGGGTGGACGTTGCACTTTATTGGGATCCATTTGATCAATAATGTATTGAATAGCCTCCAATTCGCGTTCGCGATCGGGTAAAATATTCGCTTTGATAAAGGTATCTTCAATCACAAAACCGATGTCACGGGAAAAAATTTGGTTGTAATTTTCTATGATTTCAGGACGGTATACTTGAACGCCATACTTTTGAAATACGGCATGAAACGCTTCCATTTCATTGACCATATCAGCCTCTACAGGATAGGTTCCGGCTAAAATATGTTCCAACGATTTGGGATCATAGGCTTCTTCGGCTGTCGGTGTTGGTCCGTTACTTTTTGCGGTTCCCAACACCACGGCCCTCAAGCGTGACGTTTCATTTTTAATATTTAATTGTAGCATAAATTGGTTGTTGGCTTTGGACAAATATAAAAAAGCTCCGCCGAACGGCGAAGCTTTGTTAGTAAGTAACGTATAGGTTTAATTTTTTATTAACTTCTCGGAAATCACATCGCCGTTGGCAAGGCTTATCGTGATGATGTATACACCATTAACATAAGCGCTTACATCTACTTTGTGACGTGCAGATGCTGTTACATATTGTTGCATCACAATTTTTCCGTCTATAGTTGTAATTGTAAATCCATTAAATTCCCCTTCATCTACTGCAATCTCAACTTCATTGTGAGCAGGATTAGGCACCAAGGTGAATCCGTTGCCAATACGCACTAAATTGATCTCTTCAGGAATCAGATCTACAGCAGTTGTTTCTTCTTCTGGTTTGGTTTCATAGGGTGATGTTTTATACAAATAATTACCACTACACCCTTCGGGATACGCTGCAAAATGCGAACCGGTCATGGCTTCAAAACCGGGCAACAATTCCACAAAGTTACCGGCATGGTAAACCACACCATTTCCAACACCATTATTCCCTTGAAAAATTACATTGGAAGCCCGAATCCAATCCGAACGCTCTTTTTGTTTATTAGCTAAAGGTCCGTTATTGCTGGTATCATCAGCGGGAGAAACCAAGGTTAAAGTGGGTAAACAACAGTTTTGAAAAGTAACATCGGGTCCGACAGCTGCTGATTCATCGGCAATCGTATAATAAAACGTGCCGGCGGGACAATTCACGCTAAACGTCGCTTCAATATGAAACTCAAAATTGCCTTGTGGATTGGTTCCAAAAATATTGGGCGGCAAGGTAAAACAGAAATTCCCTCCTGATTGTGTTGTAGGTGCATTAACCGTTCCTACTACGGTATTCCCTTGCATTACTTGCAATACCAAAGTACTTAAAGTAGCGTTCATCGGCGGACTATACGTTCCACAAACTTGAATAGGATCAGTTGGAGTGCTCGTTGGGCAATTCAATTGTAGTGGATTAATGTTTAAAGCACCTAAGGTTGGCGCACCACAAATAATACCACATACATTATCGATATAAACCGTACCAAAGTGTGCCGAAGGTTGACAATCACTCACCGACAATTCTAAAATACCAGGTTGACCAATCAACTCACCTACATTTAATCGAGCACATACCCAACCTGTGTATAATATTCGACGATTATTATTTACATTAATTCGATTAAACAAACAGTTATTGGGATTCGCGATAATACAAAATTCATCCACCACATTTCCATTTACATCCTTCACACGTGCGCGAAAATAGGGCTGAATATCTTGTTCGTGATCAGGTTTATTGTCCATAATCAACGAAAAATTAAAATCCAGTGTAGCTTCGTTAATGACCGGAAAATAGCGTGAAACAGTCGATAAATCGGACGAGCCCATACCGCCTGTGTTGTTTAATTTGATACAGCGCGTGCCTCCATTATTATTTAAAGTGGGCACATTAACACCAAATCCTGCTAAAACGGGATCGAACTGTTGGTAATTGGCTGCATTACTATCAATTAATGTCGCGCGTGAATTAAAATTATTTACCGTTGGCGTCAACACATTGGTTGTGGTTAAAGCTGTAGGTGTAGCACACGATTGGAAGAAAGCAGTTCCCGATTGCGGCTGTGGATGCAAATCCGTCCAAAAAGTATACCCTGCTGTGCCGACTTCAAAATCCCCGTTTACACAGGTTTGTTGCGCGCTTACCGGAATACTTCCCGCTCGGAAATACGCTGTTTTTTCTGGAAATTTAGTAAAAAACAACTTGCGTAATTCGTTGCGTTTAGCTGCAATTAATGCTTTTTCAATTTCAGCATCGGTAAAATCCTCGTGCGTTCTGAGCTCTTGGATGGTTTGCTCAGAAGTGATTTTTGACAACCGATATTTGGTAAAATTGGCTTCTACAAATTGTTCTACCTCACGTTCAATGCTAGTAGCCATTTGTATTCTTTTATTTTCATCGTCCAAGTATTCTTGAACTTGTGCCCGTCCGTATGAAGATTTCAGCAGCAGGGCACCTATCCCAAGGAGATACAGTACCTTTTTCATCTTACTTCATTTTTTGGATTAGCAATTCCACTTGAGCTTTTAAGGTCTCAATTTCTTTTTGTTGTTGGCTTAAAGTAGCTTGTTGTGTTTCAATTTTTTTATCTTGATCGATGATATAAAGTGTCAACTCTTCAATTTTTTCCATGTGTTTTGCTTGCATAGCAGCAAGATCCAAACCTTCAGCAGCTAATTGATCTGCAGAAGCTACACCGGGTAAATGTTTGTTTTTTTCAATAAATGTAGCAACTTCTTTTAAAGGCATTAATTTATAATCTTTTGCGAAAACATAATCCGCCCAGTTGTTTGAGCTACGTAATGCCACTTTCACTTTTTCAGTCAAAATACCTCCTTCTACATACAATCTATAATTTCCAGTTGTAGTTGGATAAGCCGTCGTATTTCCAATATAAATTTTTCCATTAACTGTACTAGTCGAAGTATTGAACCAAATATTTCTACTGTTCAAATTCACTACACGATTTGTACCTGTAGTTGTTGCTTGGTTGATGCTTCCATTAGCAGCATACAAACTTGTATCGATTGATGAAATCAAATACGGTGTTGCTGCAGAACCATTTCCTGACACGGAGATATTGGATCCGCCTTGAATTACCGTTTGCGGCAAAGTCACAGTATTACCATTCGATATTGCCAATACATTTCCAGTTAAAGAAAGAGTTTGTGCATCGGTATCCGTATCGGTTGGCAAAGTAAAAGACCCACCACCGTTGGAAAGAGTAACAACATTACCGTTTTGCGTCAATGTTTGTAATTCATTAGTCGGATTAGAATCTCCGTCGGCTGGTAATGTTACTGAGTTTCCATTTGAAATGGACAAGACATTACCCGCTAAAGCTAAGGTTTGTGCGTCAGTATCGGTATCTGTTGGTAAAGTTATGGTCCCACCACCGTTGGAAAGAATAACAACATTACCGTTTTGCGTCAATGTTTGTAATTCATTAGTCGGATTAGAATCTCCGTCGGCTGGTAATGTTACTGAGTTTCCATTTGAAATGGACAAGACATTACCCGCTAAAGCTAAGGTTTGTTCATCGGTATCAGTAGGGATTGGAATCGTAACAGGCGCACTGGCAACTCCATTAACAATAGTAGTTAATTGATTATTTTCTGCAAAAATAGTGGCTACTGAATTCACGATAGGTGCATTAGAAGACACCCCGTTTACAGTACTGGTCAATGTATTTTGATCGGACAATAAGGAATTTGTTGTTCCTACATTCTCTAAAACTACATCTCCTGATGCGTTTACAGTTAGAAATTTACGACTAACACTTGTAGTAGCTGGAACAAAAGCATTCGTTAGATTGGTAAAACGCAACCCTGAAAACCCATTTGTACCTTGGGTGATTTCTACTTTATTATTGGGAGTTGAAGTGCCAATTCCAACTCTTCCTTCAACGAGTAGACCATTTGCTGGTGCAGTTAAACCAGCCATCGGACTAGCATTTGAAACAAAACTTTTTCCAATGACTACTCCTCCATTTACTTCAAGTCGGTTGGACGATAAAACATTATTCCCTAATCCAATACCCACATTCCCTGTATTAGAGATTGTCATGCGTTGTGCTCCATAACCATCTGCAAAAATGATCGTTTTGTCCGCATCGTTCCCAATTAGAACTTGCGAAGATGCAAAAGGATTTACAATCACTTTTCCTAAAAAAACATTACCGTTTCCTCTTTCAAGGTTAACAGCCGTTTCTGTTCCAATAAATATATTATTATTTCCTGAAGCCAAATGTCTGGGTGAAAAATATCCCAATGCAATATTACCATCACCAGCATTGATTTTTAATGCTGAATATCCTATGGCTGTGTTCATATTCCCAGGCTCAGACAAATCTCCCATGGTTCTGTGTCCAATAGCTACATTGAAACTACCTGATAAATTGTTTTCTAATGTACGTGTTCCAAATGCTGAATTGAGCGAACCGGTATCATTACTCTTCATTGAACTTGCACCAAAAGCAGCATTAAAACCACCTTTCGGACTCATTAAAGCTTGAATACCGAAACCAGTATTACTATTACCCCCATTATTCATTAAGGTGTTTACACCAAATCCACAACTAAAATTCCCAGAATTATTAATCCCAGAATTTTGTCCATAAAACGTGTTGTTGAAAGTTTGTGTAGTCGTTGTTGTTTGTGCGAAAAACATAAAAGGAGCACCTAAGGTCAGGCACAACCATACTAAAGTAGTTTTTTTCGTTTTCATAGGCGATAGTTTAGATTTGGGACGAATTAAGTTTTTGTAATTTTTACATCTTAATTTATTAATTGAGTTTGACTTATAATGTGTGTGTTTTGATTATAACAAAGGAACATAAAAAAACCCTACCTATCAAGATTAAATACACGTTAAAATCGATATATTACACTGTTTTTAATTTTTTATATTATTTTTCTTACAAATATGAGCATATGCAAAAAAAAACTCCCCGAAGGGAGCTTTCTGTAAAAAATAACTTATTTTTTATCGTTTATTTATCTCAACAAATGAGCGCAACGGGTACCCTGTATAAACTTGACGAGGACGTCCAATTGGTTCTTTATTCACACGCATTTCTTTCCATTGCGCAATCCAGCCTGGTAAACGACCTATGGCAAACATTACCGTAAACATTTCTGTTGGAATTCCTAATGCACGGTATATAATCCCTGAATAAAAATCAACGTTTGGATATAGGTTACGTGATTTAAAATAGTCATCTTCCAAGGCAACTTGCTCTAATTGTTTTGCAATAGACAATAAAGGGTCATTAACACCCAATTTTGTCAACACTTCATCAGCCGCTTTTTTTATGATTTTTGCACGTGGATCAAAGTTTTTATATACACGGTGACCGAATCCCATCAAACGGAATGGATCATCTTTGTCTTTTGCTTTTAAAACATATTTGGCTACATCACCACCATTATTGTTTATTTCTTCAAGCATTTCTAAAACTGCCTGGTTAGCTCCACCATGAAGAGGTCCCCATAATGCCGAAACTCCGGCAGAAACTGAAGCAAATAAACCGGCATGAGATGAACCTACTATACGCACTGTAGAAGTTGAACAGTTTTGCTCGTGATCGGCATGAAGAATAAACAGTTTATCCAAAGCATCAACGATTACAGGATCCGTTACATACGGTCCAGTTGGCAATTCAAACATCAATCGCATAAAGTTTTCTACATATCCTTTTGTATTATCGTAATAATTTAAAGGATAACCCATTGATTTACGATAGGTCCATGTAGCAATTACAATGAATTTCGCCATTGTTTTACATACAGCAATGTACATTTCTTTTTCATTGTGTGGATCAACCGATTTTGGATTAAATGCCGTTAATGCACTGGTCAATGACGCAAGTACCCCCATTGGGTGCGCTGTTTTTGGAAAACCATCGATGATATTTTTCATCTCTTCATTCACCAAAGTATATTTGCGAATATCTTCTTCAAATTGATTTAACTGAGCCTGTGTTGGCAATTCTCCAAAAATTAACAAATAGGATACTTCCAAGAAGCTCGCTTTTTCGGCTAGTTCTTCAATGGAATACCCACGGTAACGAAGAATTCCTTCTTCACCATCCAAAAAGGTAATTTTACTTTCGCAGGAACCTGAATTTTTGTATCCTGGATCAATAGTAATCGCTCCTGTTAAGGCACGTAACTTTTCAATGTCGATGGCTGTTTCATTTTCACTCCCAACAATTACAGGGAACTCATACTTTTGGCCATCCAACTCTAATATTGCAGTTTTTGACATGATATAAATAGGAAATTAAATCTGATAAATAATATTTTAACAAATTTAGAGAATTAACATCGAATTAAAAAAGAAAGATTCTAACGATTTCGTTAAAAAAACAATAAATTTTGCAAGATTGCTATAGTTAAAAATTAAAGATTGTCTAAACACCTCGAAAGTCAATATTGAATCAAGGTGTTTAGCAACCTACTCTTTATTCTTTTACTACTTTTTTCACAACCATGCCTTCAGCTGTATATATTTTTAAGAAGTACGTCCCCACTTTATACGTTGAGAAATCCAATTGAACTGTTGGCATAGAATCAAAATGAATCTGAATTAATCGCCCTTGCACATCAAAAACCGCTACTTTATCAATAACTTGAGAAGCAACAATAGTTAAACTATTTACAATTGGATTCGGACTTACAGTACAAGTTATAGATTCTGGATTTTCCACCTGCAAATCTTGATAAACCGTCTGTGATATTCCAGTATCCACTGGATTACTATAATCGAAAAAGATATCAGCTCTTCCATTTACAAAATCTCCATTATTCAGATTGTCCTTAGAGCGCACTTTCATCAATACATTTCCATGACCGCCCGTATCAACTTGTAAGTTGGGAAAAAATATTTCTACAATATTATCCTTTTGACGGGTATAACTCGTGGCGGATGTTTCTAAAAGCTGAACAGAATCCACAGCATACTCGGCAGGATTAATATTTAATCGAACGACAACCTGTTGCGCTGTTTGTGATCCTGTATTTTCAAAATTAACCATGTAATGTAAATAAGAACCGACTGCACTTAACGGCAACTGATTCCCTTCCAGACAGATAATATTATTTGGCTCGTAGGTTGCTACCGCAGTTTCTGTAAAAACTAAGGCATTATCCTGTGGTTGTGCATCTGCACTAGGTGTCATCCCCACTTCAAATTGTAAAGAATCCCCCACATTAACCGCAGGAACTTGATTTGGAGAATTGACGTATACTTCTAATTCCACTAGTCGGGACTCAAAGGGTTGTAAATCGGTGTAAACCCAAACCCATTGCCCTTGGGTTTGATTAGTAGGCGGAACTGTTGATGATAAAAGGGTTACTTTACCCCATTCATAATTTAAATAAAAAAGTCCGTTAAGTATTTGATTCCCTTTATTGCGAATTAATAACCGCATCGTAGAAGTATATCCGGGGCGTAACCGTAATTCGGGCGCAATAGTAATTTCACCGTCGGGAAAATTCCCATTGGCACTAATGCAAAAATCTTGCGTACTCACTTGTCCATTGGGCTGTGAAAAACTCAAAATGGCTGCATTCGGATTAATCGAAAAATAGGAAGGATTTTCTAATTGTGGGAGTAATTGAATTGGAGTATTTGTTACTGTGGGATAAAAAGTATATCCATTACCAACAGCGCTGAATGTTGTTCCATTTTCGCTAGTATTTTGAAAATTAATTTTCACCAACGAAGCCAAACTATCAGCACTATCGCAACCATTTTGATCTCCATCGTAACGGAATACTCCAGTGACGGTGTTGTAATTTCCTCCCGGATATAACGTACAATAATCGTTTACTTGCGCATTGCTCCCTCCTAGGCTTACGGCTTGTTGGAATTCAGCAATGGTCGCTTGGTCGGTACAAACATATTGCAGCGACGAAAGACTTTGTAATGATAGCATTTGATAGAATGTTCTACCATTTTTAGCATTGATAAATTGTAATTGCGGTGCATTACTAATTTCCAGATAACTGAGCGCTGGCAAATCATCGACATTAACACTTTGCAACACATTACAATTGTTTAAAGTCAATGTATTTAAACTAGGCAAGGCAGGCAACACCAATTGTTGAAAGTTATTTTCACTCAAATCTACCAACAATAAGTTGCTATTGGTTGACAAATTAATAGTGGTCAACCCCATTCCTTTGGCTAATAGTGTTTTTAAATTCACTAAAGGATTTAAATTGGGGACAAACGCATTATCGGATATTTTCAAATAAATCAAATCAGGCACTTGATTAAAATCCAATCCCGTCAACTGACAACTTTGTAGCGATAATGTCGATAAATTGGAAACAAACTCCAAATTCACATTTTGCAACGGATTGAAGTCGGCTTTTAGTGATTCTAACAAACCTACCGGTTGCAAGTCTATTGCAGTCATTTGATTATTAGAACAATCCAAATCTTTTAATAATGGTACTCCTGATAAATTTAAACTAGCAATTGAATTTTGATTAACTTTTAACAGCTCAAGATTGGGAAGTGAAAAGTTAAAACTAGTCAAAGCATTATAACCCACCTGCATTTCTCTCAAATTATCAAAAGCTTCAATCCCGGTTAAATCGGCAATCGAAGTCGCATTGGGAAAGGATGTATTGTTGATTTTTAAACGTAGAACAGCTTGTGCTTCTACGACTTGGATTTCTCCGTCATCATTTGTATCTGCATCACCGTCATAAATCCCGTCATTATTAAAGTCAGCACACAATGTACTGGTCAATTTATTTTTAAAAATAGCATCCGGAATCACCACATTTTGTGCCGTTGCCGAAAGTCCCCCCCATAGAACCCAGAAAAGTAAAAGTTGCTTCATACGCCTGGATTTATAATGTTTTTGTTATCAATTCTTGTAACCTTTCTTTATTGCGTTGTGAAATGGGCAAATGCGTTTGATCCGCCATAATCACATAGCCTCCGTTTTTTTTGACATAACTCTTCAAAAAAGTTAGGTTAATCAAATGCGACTGGTGAATACGCACAAAACCATGATCACGGAGTAATTCTTCAAATTCTTTTAATGTACGAGACACTAAAACAGGTTTGTTATTTCGAATATAAAAGGTTGTATAATTATCTTCACTTTCACAACGAATAATATCGGCAATTTCAAACAAATGGATTCCGTCAGAATTAGTCAACGCAATTCGTTTGAAGCTGTTGGTTTGTCGTTTAATATTTTCCAACAACAATTCTACATGGGAAATACCCGTAGCATCATCTTGTGATTTTTTTACTTTTTCTATGACCGATCGTAAATCATCCGGATCAACAGGTTTTAGTAAATAATCCAACGCACTAAAACGGAAGGCTTTCACGGCATACTGCTCGTGAGCGGTAATGAAAACAACCTGACTTTCCAATCGGGTAGTACTTTGGGTAAAATGTTCGAGCACATCAAAGCCAGTACCGTCATTCAATTGAATATCCAAAAAGATAAGCTGCGGTTTCCACTTTTCAATAGCAGCAATTCCGGATTGCACATCTTCGGCTTCGGCCACAATTTCAACTTCAGGAGCAACCATGGATAAAAGCCCTTTCATTCCACTGCGTAGAATTGGGTCGTCGTCGATTAAAAGTGCGGATATTCTCATCTTATTGCTCTAAAAATTGCAACGGAATAGAAAGAACAACTTCCGTTCCTAAAACTTCTCCGTTTTGTGTTAATTCATTAATAGCTATTCCAGCGGATTTCCCCGTAGTTGAGGCGATTTTTTCCAAACGCATTCGAATAATTTCGATGGCCATGGATTTATGTACAGAAACCGATTTTTCCTTAATTTTTTGAGAGGCAGTGATTCCTATTCCATTATCTGTCACATAACATTTTAATTGGTCATCGACGACATCAAATTGAATGGAAATTACACCCGAATGTTTTTTGGGGACAATTCCATGTAAAATCGCATTTTCTACAAAGGGTTGAATCAATAAAGGAGGCAATCCCATATTGTCTTCAATCTCCTCAGATTTTTCTATTGTGAACGTAAAAACTGCATTAAAACGCAATTGTTCTAATTCCAAATAATTTTGTAATGCATCGATTTCTTTGTCAATTGAAATCAGGGATTCCTTCGAGAACTCAAGTGTGAGACGCATTAATTTGGAAAACTTAGCCAAGTATTTAACGGCCGATTCTTTTCCATTATTTACAATAAAACTTGAAATCGAACCCAAACAATTGAATACAAAATGCGGATTCATCTGTAAATGTAAGGCCTTTTGTTCATATTCTGCGAGTTCTTTTTGCAAAGTGAGCGTTTTTTTAATCTGTAAACGATTGTACCACAGGAATCCGAGTCCGAACAACAACACGGCAATCAACACCGAATATATTAATTGCAAGCGATTTCTCTTCGCTGATTCTTGTAGCAATAAGTCCTTTTTCAACAAGGCTTCTTTTTGCAACAAATTGCGTTTATCAAATTCAAAATTCAATTCGGCTTCTACTCCTCGTCGAATGGACGCTTCATTTTGAATACTGTCTTTGAGTTGGGTGTAGGCTTTATAATGCCGATACGACTCGTCTACATTGCCCTCTTTTTCGGCCAATTCGCTCAGCAACTTCTCTACCAACATTTGTTGTTCCAACACTTGATTGGTTTTCGCAAGCGACATGGTTTTTTGAGCAAAGGAACGAGAATTCGCGGTATTCCCTTTTGTTTTCCAATATTCCGCCAAATAATAATAGGTATCGGACAAACCAAATGTTTCACCAAATGTCGTAAACTCTTGTTCCGCATCTCGCCAAGCTTGTAAAGCGGCGGTATCGTTATGCAACTTTTGATGGAGTAAACCAAGGTTGTTGTAGAGTTCGCCCAATCCTCGCTTATCTTCATTTTTCTCTAAAATCGCTTTAGCTTTGGTATAATAGCCTTGTGCTTTTTCAAGCTGTCCTATCCCCATGTAAGAATTTCCAATATTGGTATACGTGACACCGAGTATGGGATCTTGCTTTTTCTTTAAAATTTTCTCTGTCTTGGCAAAATAAGACAAGGCCTTGTAATAGGATTTTTGGGATTGGTATAAAACACCAATATTATTGAAAAGCTTAGCACAACGATCTTGATCGCCAATAGCTTCATAAATCGTTACCGATTTCAGATAGAATTCGAGGGCTTTGGTATAATTACTTTGTTCCGAAAAAATAATCCCTAAACTCCCCAAAGATTTGGCTAAACCAATTTTCACCTCGGGATCAGACTGATTTTCAGTTTCGAAAATTTCTTTTGCTTTTTGAAATAAGGCTAAAGCTTTTCTGTAATCGGATTGCAAAACAAAAGAATTCCCCAGGTTAATGTAGGCATCACCTTGCCCTTTTCGATCATCAATCTTTTGAGACAATTCTAACGCTTGTTGGCCAAATTGCCGCATCTTTTCGGGCATGCTGGGCTTATAAGCATCACTTAGGGCGTTTAAAAGATGAACCCGATTCACTTCATTGTGTTCGGACTTCAAAATTTTCTGAATACTATCTGCTGCTCGGTTTTGTGCAAATGCACTTCCGAGTCCAAAAAACAAGAGTATCCATAAGTAGGTTCGCATCATGAAAAAAATCTGGAGAATCAAAGATAAATAAATCCTTTAATCAGCCACGAGTTAATGAGCATTTGCGGTCGAAAACCGAGAATTTGACGCATAAAAAAACCCTACTTGTTGAAAAGCAGGGTTTTTGCTATAAATTAGAAACTAAATTATTTCTGTTTGAACGCTTTTTCAGCTGGGAAATATGCCGTATCAGCCAGTTCCTCTTCAATACGAAGTAACTGATTGTATTTAGCCATACGGTCAGAGCGAGAAGCCGAACCGGTTTTTATTTGACCACAATTCAATGCAACAGCCAAATCAGCGATGGTCGTATCTTCAGTCTCTCCAGAACGGTGTGACATTACTGAAGTATAACCCGCATTGTGCGCCATAGAAACGGCAGCAATGGTTTCCGTCAAGGTTCCAATTTGGTTTACTTTAACCAAGATTGAATTAGCGATTCCTTTTTCGATCCCTGTAGACAAACGACTCACGTTCGTTACAAACAAATCGTCACCCACTAATTGAACGCGATCGCCAATTTTATCGGTTAACAATTTCCAACCTTCCCAATCGTCTTCGTACATACCATCTTCGATAGACACGATAGGATATTTTGTGGCTAATTCAGCTAAATAATCAGCTTGCTCTGCTGAAGTGCGCACTTTTCCTTGAGCCCCTTCAAATTTTGTATAATCGTATTTACCGTCTACATAAAATTCTGATGCCGCACAATCTAATGCAACTTTCACATCCTCTCCAAAGGTATAGCCCGCTTTTTCAACAGCCAACTTAATGGAATCCAAAGCGTCTTCTGTTCCTCCTGCAAGATTGGGAGCAAAACCTCCTTCATCACCTACAGCAGTGGATAAATTTCGATCGTGTAATACTTTTTTCAGGTTATGGAAAATCTCAGTTCCCATTTGCATAGCATGCGTAAAAGATTTTGCTTTTACGGGCATAATCATGAATTCTTGAAAAGCAATAGGCGCATCAGAATGTGATCCCCCGTTGATAATATTCATCATCGGAACCGGTAATGTATTGGCTGAAACACCACCTACATAGCGATATAAAGGCAATCCTAATTCATTGGCAGCCGCTTTTGCTACAGCTAAAGAAACACCTAAAATAGCGTTAGCACCTAAATTGGACTTGTTGGCTGTACCGTCCAATTCAATCATTGCTTTATCGATAGCGTTTTGTTCAAACACTGAAGTTCCAATAATTTCTGGAGCAATTTTAGTATTTACGTTTTCAACCGCATTTAACACCCCTTTACCCATATAACTTTTGCCGCCATCACGCAATTCAACAGCTTCATGTTCGCCAGTTGAGGCGCCACTCGGAACTGCAGCACGTCCTAACACACCATTTTCTGTGATAACATCAACTTCAACAGTAGGATTTCCACGGGAATCCAAGATTTGACGCGCATGTACTTTAATAATAATACTCATTATGTATGAATTTAATAGTTATTCGTTGTTTATTTCACAAATTTAATTAATCGTAAGTGACTAATTTATCAATTCATTAAAAACTTATAAACTCAAACGTTTTAGCTAAAATTTGACAGTAAAATGTTGCAAGAAAGGAAAAACAATCTACTTCATTTTTTATATGTATTTTCTTACTTTAAAACAAACTTTAACATTTACACCGATATTTTTAGACATTTTATCGATATTATATTTGGTAGATTGATTGAAAATGATGTATTTTTACTCAACCAAATCAAAATCAAACAATTCAAGGAATGAAAAACCTACTAAAAATCATCGTTTTTACATGGATTCTCTTTTGCAGTTCCATCCTTTTTGCCCAAAATTACCGCAATGCCAAAGCCTACATAAATGATTTTGGCAAGAATGAATTGTTTGTCAAAGAGTCGTTAATGGAATATTCAAAATCGATTATCGATTTTACACCCGACTCACGTGTAAATACTACTTTGGAACGGATTTATTTAAAGTTGGAGGACATTAATGAAAACTTACTTCGCAATGACAAAGGTGTTGATGGCGATATGACCTTACGCGATGCTTTTATTCGTTTGAACAACAAGACCATTGAATTACTTAAAAACAAATCATTAAAACTGAACGATTATCAGATTCAAAGTGGCCTAGACTACTCCGAAATTTTTAAAAATTTCGCGCACAAAGAAATAGAAATTTCAAAATACTATGCCGAAATCTTAGCCTATGAAACGGCGAAAAAAGAATTTGGATTAAAGCATAAAATCATTATTCGCAGTTTTAACAAACGTAATGTTTTTGAATACAATGCCTACCAGAACTTAATTTTCTACAAAATAAATGTTTTGGATGACAAATTGGTCCAATTACTGAAATACCGTGACACCGATAAAGTCATGGAATGTATCAATTTCATGAGTGGAATAGCTCAAGAATCCTTAGTAAAAACCGACCTGCTTAAAGACGATTACGAAGATCAATCCATGGTAGAAGCCAATATTGAATTTGTCAATTATATCATTCAACAAAACGAAACACTGCTGCCTTTATTTCAAAAATACGTTACGGTTTATGAAGATTTTCAAAAAATAAAAAAGCAATTTTTAGAAAGTAATACTCCGATTAAAGTAGAAGATTACAATGCGGAAGTACGCCGATATAATGAAATAAAAAACACTTTTTTTGACGCGCTTTATGTAAATCAGGTCAAAAAAAGTGATTTGATAAAACGTTGGTACATTACCAACAGTCAATTCTTAAAAAACAATATCGAGTTTGAAGATCTGTACGAGAAATTCACCAACGTCGATTAAACGTTTATTGTTTTTGTCTCGTGCATAGCGGCTACAAACTCGTCAAACAAATACGATGAATCGTGTGGTCCCGGACTTGCTTCAGGATGGTATTGCACTGAAAAACAAGATTTTGATTTCATTCGCATACCGGCTACAGTTTGATCATTCAAATGATAATGGGTGATTTCCAAATCGGGATGTTGTTCCAATTCTTCACGATTTACCGCAAATCCATGATTTTGAGAAGTAATCTCACCCTTACCCGTTTTAATATTCATTACTGGATGATTAATACCGCGGTGACCGTTAAACATTTTGTAGGTGCTAATACCATTGGCTAAAGCTATAATTTGGTGACCAAGACAAATACCGAATACGGGTTTGTCTGAAGCAATCATTTGACGTGCGGTCTCTTGGACTTGCGTTAACGGATCGGGATCGCCTGGACCATTGGATAAAAAATAACCATCGGGATTAATAGCAGCTAGTTTTTCAAAAGGAGTATCGTAGGGAAATACTTGAATATAACAATCACGTTTTGCCAAATTGCGCAGAATATTCTTTTTGATTCCTAAATCCAGTGCAGCAATTTTATACGAAGCCTTTTCATCTCCGAACGAATACATTTCTTGAGTAGAGACTTTAGAAGCTAATTCCAATCCTTTCATGTCTGGAATTAGAGCCAATTGCTTTTTCAATTCTTCAATTGGGGTGCCATCAGAACAAATTACCGCATTTTGCGCACCGTGATCTCTAATATAGCTTACTAAAGCTCGGGTATCAACATCGGCAATAGCTACACGATTTTGTTGGATAAAATAAGACAACAAATCGCCTTCTGAATCGGGACGAGAATGCGTAAAACTAAAATTTTTACACACCAATCCAGCAATTCTAATTTGATCCGACTCCGTTTCTTGGTTATTGACCCCATAATTACCAATATGTGCATTGGTGGTCACCATAATTTGACCAAAATAAGAAGGGTCGGTGAAGACTTCTTGGTAACCGGTCATTCCGGTATTGAAGCAAACTTCACCAAAAGTAGTTCCTGAAATACCAATGGATTTGCCATAAAAAATGGTTCCATCGGCCAATAATAAAAGTGCCTGAGGACGTGTAGTATATTTCATGAATGTTGTGTTGTTGGTTGCAAAATTAGGTTTTAGAATTTGGACTCAAAAATTCTTTTGTAAAACTTTATAAACAAAAAAAAGGATAAACTCGAAAGCTTATCCTTTATATTTAAAGTGATGAATTCATTATTCTGCACTTTCAGAAGTTTCTTCAGAAGAAGTTTCAGGTGCTTCAGGAGCAGCCTCAGCAGCTGGAGCAGCAGTTTCCGCTTTTTTAGCTTTACCACCACGACGGCTTTTTGCTTTTTTCTCTTCTTTCTTACCACCGTTGTATAGTTCGTTGAAGTCTACTAACTCGATCATTGCCATATCAGCGTTATCTCCCAAACGATTACCCAATTTAATAATACGAGTATATCCACCTGGACGATCACCTACTTTAGCAGCTACTTCTCTGAACAATTCAGAAACTGCGTATTTATTTCTTAAGTAAGCGAAAACGATACGTCTGTTATGCGTAGAATCTTCTTTTGATTTAGTGATAAGAGGCTCTACAAATACTTTTAGAGCTTTAGCTTTAGCAACAGTAGTGTTAATACGTTTGTGCTCAATAAGAGAACAAGCCATATTTGCTAACATTGACTTTCTGTGTCCGCTCTGTCTGCTTAAGTGATTTACTTTTTTACCGTGTCTCATTTTAAAATCTTTTTATTCAATAAAGAAACTAGTCTTTATCTAATTTATACTTTGACAAATCCATTCCGAACGTAAGGTTTTTGTTAGCAACCAATTCGTCCAATTCGGTTAATGATTTTTTACCGAAGTTGCGGAATTTCATCAAATCGTGTTTGTTAAAAGAAACCAAATCGCCAAGTGTTTCCACTTCAGCTGCTTTTAAGCAGTTCAAGGCTCTCACAGATAAATCCATGTCAACCAATTTGGTTTTTAGCAACTGTCGCATATGAAGTGATTCTTCATCGTAGGTATCCGTTTGTGCAATTTCGTCTGCTTCAAGTGTGATTCTTTCGTCAGAGAAAAGCATAAAGTGGTGGATCAAAACTTTAGCTGCTTCAGTCAGAGCATCTTTAGGATTGATAGAGCCGTCGGTTTTGATTTCGAATACCAACTTTTCATAGTCAGTTTTCTGTTCCACACGGAAGTTTTCGATGGCATATTTCACATTGATTACCGGAGTAAAGATGGAATCAATGTAGATCGTACCGAATGGAGCATTTTGTTTTTTATTCTCTTCAGCGGGAACGTAACCTCTACCTTTTTCAATAGTTAATTCAATATTGAAGTTCACTTTTGAATCAAGGTTACAAATTACCAATTCAGGGTTCAATACTTGAAAACCTGAGATGAACTTTTGGAAGTCACCCGCAGTAATCTGATCTTTACCGGATAAAGAAACGGTTACTGATTCGTTATCAATTTCTTCGATTTGACGTTTGAAACGCACTTGTTTCAAATTCAAAACGATTTCAGTTACGTCTTCTACAACACCAGAGATAGTTGAAAACTCATGCTCAACACCCTCGATTCTTACAGAAGTAATTGCGTAACCTTCTAAAGCTGATAACATTACTCGACGTAACGCGTTACCAACGGTCAATCCATATCCGGGTTCTAAAGGTCTGAATTCAAACTTACCTTCAAAATCGGTTGAATCGATCATGATTACTTTGTCTGGTTTTTGAAAATTAAATAATGCCATAATTTCGACAGGTGTCAGTTATTATTTGTTGTACAACTCTACGATCAATTGTTCTTTGATATTTTCAGGAATTTGAATTCTTGCAGGGACAGAAACAAAAGTTCCTTCTTTTGTATCATTGTTCCAAGTAATCCACTCATAAACTGATGATGAATTAGCTAAAGAACGCTCAATTGATTCTAGAGATTTTGATTTCTCACGAACGGCAATTTTATCGCCTGGTTTCAAATGGTAAGAAGGGACATTTACCACTTCACCATTAACGGTAATATGACGGTGAGATACGATTTGTCTAGCGGCTCTTCTTGAAGAAGCGATACCCATACGGTAAACCACGTTATCTAAACGTGCTTCACACAATTGTAAAAGGATCTCACCCGTTACTCCAGAAGCAGCAGATGCTTTTTCGTAAAGATTTCTAAATTGTTTTTCTAGGATACCGTACGTGTACTTCGCTTTTTGCTTTTCCATTAATTGTACTGCGTATTCTGATTTTTTACCTCTCTTTTTTGCCAAACCATGTTGTCCTGGAGGGTAATTTCTTTTTTCGAAGGCTTTATCGTCTCCGAAGATTGCTTCGCCGAATTTACGGGCGATTTTTGTTTTTGGACCAGTATATCTTGCCATTTTTGTTTTAATTTGGGATAGAGATTATGAATTCAGGTCAAATCCTCCGATAATCTGGAATCTATCCGAGTTATACTTTAAATTATACGCGACGTCTTTTTGGAGGACGACAACCATTGTGAGGCATTGGAGTTACATCAATGATTTCAGTAACTTCGATACCACCGTTGTGAATTGAACGGATGGCAGATTCTCTACCGTTACCTGGACCTTTAACATACACCTTTACTTTCTTAAGTCCGGCTTCCAAAGCCACTTTTGAACAATCTTCAGCAGCCATCTGCGCAGCATAAGGAGTGTTCTTTTTAGAACCTCTGAATCCCATTTTACCTGCAGAAGACCAAGAGATTACTTCACCTTTCTTGTTAGTCAAAGAAATGATGATGTTGTTAAAAGTAGCATTAATATGAGCCTCACCAGAAGATTCAACAATAACTTTACGTTTTTTTGTATTTGCTTTAGCCATACTACTTATTATTTAGTTGCTTTTTTCTTGTTAGCAACAGTTTTTCTCTTACCTTTTCTAGTTCTTGAGTTGTTTTTTGTTCTTTGACCACGTAATGGAAGACCCGCTCTGTGACGGATACCACGGTAACAACCGATGTCCATTAAACGTTTAATGTTCAAAGAAGTTTCAGAACGTAATTCCCCTTCAATTTTGTAGTAAGATACTGCATCACGGATCGCTCCGATTTCAGCGTCATTCCACTCTTGAACTTTTTTATCTTCGCTAACGTTTGCTTTCGCTAAGATTTCGCTAGCTCTGCTTTTACCTACACCGTAGATGTAAGTTAAAGCAATTACCCCTCTTTTATTTTTAGGTATATCTACCCCTGCTATTCTTGCCATAATTATCCTTGTCTTTGTTTAAATCTAGGATTCTTTTTGTTAATAACGTATAATCTTCCTTTACGACGCACAATGATACATTCTGCGCTTCTTTTTTTAACTGATGCTCTTACTTTCATTTTTTAATAACTTTAGTATCTGTAAGTGATTCTTGCTTTAGACAAATCGTAAGGGCTCATTTCCAGTTTCACTTTGTCGCCAGGCAACAACTTGATGTAATGCATACGCATTTTTCCAGAGATATGAGCAATTACTACATGCCCGTTTTCTAATTCCACACGGAACATCGCATTGGATAATGCTTCAATGATGGAACCGTCTTGTTCTATTGCTGATTGTTTTGCCATAAAAATTAAGCTACTGCTTTTCTATTTTTACCACTTTTCATCAAACTGTCATAATGTTGATTCAATAAATACGTATTGATTTGTTGAATCGTATCAATTGCAACACCCACCATGATGATCAACGAAGTACCTCCGTAAAACATCGCCCATGATTGTTGTACATCCACACTAACAACAATCGCAGGAAAAATAGCAATAAGTGCTAAGAATAACGAACCTGGGAAAGTTATTAATGACATGATTTTATCAAGGTAATCTGAAGTTTCAACTCCGGGTTTAATTCCGGGAATGAATCCACCACTACGTTTTAAATCGTCTGCCATTTTGTTTGTTGGAACTGTAATTGCAGTATAGAAATAAGTAAAAATGATGATTAGTAATGCAAAAACAACATTATACCACAAACCAAAAATGTTACTGAAAGCACCAGCAATGGATTGTGACGTATCTGATTTTGACAAACCTGCCACAACACCAGGAATGAACATAATTGCCTGAGCAAAGATGATTGGCATAACTCCAGAAGCATTTAATTTTAAAGGAATCCATTGTCTATTGCCACCTGTAGCATCCTGTTCAAATTCACCGGCAGTAGTTCTGCGAGCGTATTGTACAGGAATTTTTCTAACAGCCATTACTAACAGTACACATGCAATGATTACCAATAACCAAACAACAATTTCGAAAACCAAAAGCATTGGTCCACCGTTGTTGTTTGTCACACGAGATGAGAACTCTTGGAAAAGAGCTTGAGGTAATCGGGCTAAAATTCCGACCATGATTAACAGGGAGATCCCGTTTCCAATACCTTTATCCGTAATTTTTTCTCCTAACCACATGGCAAAAATGGTACCTGTAGTTAAAATTAAAACAGATGAAAATAAGAATGCAAACGAATCAAAACCTAATAAAAAGGCACTTGAAGGAATGGTTTGGTATAGGTTATAAATGTAACCAGGACCTTGTAACAAGGTGATACCGATGGTTAACCAGCGGGTGATCTGATTTAATTTCTTTCTCCCGCTTTCTCCATCCTTCTGTAACTTTTGAAGATAAGGAATTGCAATCCCCATTAATTGAACTACAATCGAAGCAGAAATGTAAGGCATGATACCCAAAGCAAATACAGAAGCTTTTGAGAAGGCTCCACCTGTAAACATGTCAAGGATTGAACCTAAACCTTTATCAGTTTGACCTGCTAAACTAGCTAATTGATTTGCGTCGATACCGGGAAGAGTTACGTGAGCGCCAAAACGATACACCAATAGTAAACCTAAAGTGAAAACGATTCGGTTTTTCAACTCTTCGATTCTCCAAACACTCTTAATTGATTCAATAAAATTCTTCATAAAGTCAGAATATTATAAAGTTACCGCTTCTCCACCAGCTGCTTCAATAGCCGCTTTTGCAGTTGCAGTAAATTTGTGTGCAGTTACTTTTAATTTTGCTTTCAATTCACCTCTACCTAAAACTTTTACAAGTTCGTTTTTAGTAGCTAAACGGTTTTCCACCAAAACTGTGAAATCTACAGTGTCAGTTACAAGTCCGTTGTCTACTAAAGCTTGAAGTGTATCAAGATTTACACCTTGATATTCTACTCTATTGATGTTTTTGAAACCAAACTTAGGAACACGTCTTTGAAGCGGCATCTGACCTCCTTCAAAACCAATTTTCTTAGAGTAACCTGAACGTGACTTAGCTCCTTTGTGACCTCTTGTAGAAGTACCTCCTTTTCCGGAACCTTCACCACGACCAACTCTTTTGTTTTGGTTATGCGTAGAACCTGCAGCAGGTTGTAAGTTACTTAAATTCATAACGTATCGTGTTATTTAACTTCCTCAACGGAAACTAAGTGTTTAACTTTATTTATCATTCCAAGGATAGCTGGGTTAGACTCATGCTCCACAACTTGTCCTATTCTACGAAGACCTAAAGCAACTAAACCTCTTTTTTGAGATTGAGGGCAGTTGATCTGACTTCTTACTTGTTTTACTAATAACTTTGCCATAGCGAATTATCCTTTAAAAACTTTATCCAAAGATACTCCTCTTTGCTTAGCTACAGTAGCCGCGCTTCTCATTTGTAATAAAGCATCAAAAGTTGCTTTTACTACGTTATGAGGATTGGATGATCCTTGGGACTTAGACAATACATCGTGAATTCCTACTGATTCTAATACGGCACGAACGGCACCACCGGCAATTACTCCGGTACCATGAGAAGCAGGCATTAAATAAACGCGAGCTCCACCAAATTTACCTTTTTGTTCGTGTGGTACAGATTGACCACTCAAAGGAATTCTAACTAAGTTTTTCTTTGCATCTTCAACTGCTTTCGCAATCGCTTCAGAAACATCTTTAGATTTTCCTAATCCGTGTCCTACCACGCCGTTTTCGTCACCAACTACTACGATAGCAGAGAAACCGAATGCTCTACCTCCTTTAGTAACTTTAGTTACACGATTAACACTTACCAAACGGTCTTTCAACTCTAGTCCGCTGGGTTTTACTAGTTCGATATTTTTGTACTTGTACATAAATTAGAATTTTAGTCCAGCAGCTCTAGCGCCTTCTGCCAATGATTTAACACGTCCATGGTATAAATAACCTCCACGATCGAAAGTTATCGTATCGATTCCGGCTTTCAACGCTTTTTCACCAACAAGTTTTCCAACTTGTTCTGCGATTTCAACGTTAGTACCTTTAAAATCTACTCCCTTATCTCTAGATGAAGCAGCTAATAAAGTAACACCATTTACATCGTCTATGAGCTGTGCATAGATTTCTTTATTACTTCTGAATACAGAAAGTCTTGGTTGGGTAGCAGTACCTTTCACAATCTTTCTGATTCTGAACTGAATTCTTTGTCTTCTTTCAGATTTTGATAATGACATAACCTTTATTTTTAAGCTGATTTACCTGCTTTTCTTCTTAATACTTCACCTACAAACTTGATACCTTTTCCTTTGTATGGTTCAGGCTTACGGAATCCTCGGATTTTCGCAGTTACCTGACCTAAAAGTTGTTTATCAAAAGAAGTAAGTTTTACGATAGGGTTTTTACCTTTTTCAGAGATTGTTTCAACAACTACTTCAGGAGCAATTTCTAAAACAATATTATGAGAGTAACCTAAAGCTAAGTCTAATTTTTGACCCGCGTTAGAAGCTCTGTATCCAACCCCTACAAGTTCCAATTCATTGGTAAAACCGGTAGATACACCTGTAACCATGTTACTGATTAACGCGCGGTATAAACCGTGTTTTGATCTTTGATCTTTGTAGTCAGATGATCTTTCAACTGTGATTTGATCACCTTCAACTTTTACAGTTACGTCCGAAAACTCCTGTGTAAGTTGACCTAATTTTCCTTTTACTGTAATCACACCTTCGCCTAGAGTTACCTCTACACCCGCTGGGATTGTAATTGGGCTTTTACCTATTCTTGACATCGTTTCCCCTTTTTATTAGTATACGTAACAAATAACTTCACCACCAACATTAAGCTGTCTTGCTTGTTTTCCAGTCATCAAACCTTTTGATGTAGAAACAATAGCAATACCTAAACCGTTTAAGATTCGAGGTAATTTAGCAGCACCGGCATATTTACGTAAACCTGGTTTACTAATTCTTTGGATATCTCTAATTACGGACTCTTTAGTGTCTTTGTCATACTTAAGAGCGATCTTGATGGTACCCTGAACGGTATTGTCCTCAAATTTGTAACTAAGGATATATCCTTGATCAAATAAAATTTTTGTGATTTCTTTCTTCATATTAGAAGCAGGAATTTCAACCACTTTGTGGTTGGCCTTTGCTGCATTTCTAATTCTCGTAAGAAAATCGGCAATTGGATCTGTATACATATTGATTTATTTGTGGTTATGGTTTTCGCAGAACCCTCAGTTCTGCGAACCTTTAACCCATTAAACTATTTTTTACCAACTAGCTTTTTTCACCCCTGGAATTAATCCTTGGTTGGCCATTTCACGGAAAGTTACACGTGAAATACCGAATTGACGCATGTACCCTCTTGGACGTCCAGTTAATTTACAACGGTTGTGTAAACGAACAGGAGATGCATTTTTAGGTAACTTTTGCAATCCTTCATAATCGCCAGCTTCCAAAAGAGCTTTTCTTTTCTCAGCATATTTCGCAACGGTTTTTTGTCTTTTAACCTCGCGGGCTTTCATTGATTCTTTAGCCATATCTTAATTCTTTTTAAAAGGTAAACCTAATTCAGCTAATAATGATTTTGCTTCTTTATCTGTAGCAGCAGATGTTACAAAAGTAATATCCATTCCGGCAATTTTATTTACTTTATCAATATCAATTTCTGGGAAAATGATTTGTTCAGTAACACCTAAATTGTAATTACCTCTACCGTCGAATCCGTTAGCTTTGATTCCACCAAAGTCACGTACACGTGGTAATGCAGAAGTGATCAAACGATCTAAAAACTCATACATTTTTTCACCACGTAAAGTTACTTTAGCACCAATTGGCATTCCTTTTCTTAATTTAAAAGAAGCAACGTCTTTTTTAGACAAAGTTGCTAATGCCTTTTGACCTGTGATTTTAGTTAACTCTTCAACAGCGTGATCTACTAATTTTTTATCAGATACAGCTGCACCTACTCCACGGCTTACAACAATTTTTTCAAGTTTAGGAACTTGCATTACATTTTTGTATCCGAATTCTTCTTTAAGAGCAGCGACTACGCGACTCTTATATTCTTGCTTTAGTCTTGGAATATATGCCATAACTATAATACTTGATTAGATTTTTTTGAAAATCTTACTTTCTTATCTCCTTCAGCTTTGAATCCAACTTTAGTAGCTTCTTTTGATTTTGGATCAACTAAAGCTAAGTTAGAAATGTGAATAGGAGCTTCTTTCTTAACAATTCCGCCTTGAGGATTTTTAGCACTTGGTTTAGTGTGTTTGGAAACCATGTTCACACCTTCAACGATTGCTTTATTATCTTCACGGATAACACGTACCACTTTACCTTCAGCACCTTTATGGTCACCTGCGATAACTTTTACTACGTCTCCTGATTTAATTTTAATCTTTGTCATCATCAATCGAATTAAAGCACTTCAGGTGCCAATGATACAATTTTCATGAATTGCTTCTCACGAAGCTCTCTGGCAACCGGACCAAAAACACGCGTACCTCTCATTTCTCCAGCAGCATTTAACAATACACATGCGTTATCGTCAAATCTGATGTAAGAACCATCGGCTCTGCGTACTTCTTTTTTGGTACGTACAACAACTGCAGTAGAAACCGCACCTTTTTTCACGTTTCCGTTTGGTGTGGCGTCTTTAATAGAAACTACAATTTTATCTCCAACAGAGGCATAACGACGTTTCGTTCCTCCTAACACGCGGATAGTTAGTACTTCTTTAGCACCTGTGTTATCCGCAACTTTTAATCTACTTTCCTGTTGTACCATGATTACTTCGCTCTTTCAATGATTTCAACTAATCTCCAACATTTGGTTTTACTTAATGGACGAGTCTCCATAATTCTTACTGTATCACCAATGTTACAGTCATTTTTCTCGTCGTGTGCAACATATTTCTTTGTTTTTAACACGAACTTACCATATAAAGGGTGTTTTACTTTTTTAGTTTCAGCAACAACAATGGATTTCGCCATTTTGTTACTAGTAACCACACCAACTCTTTCTTTTCTTAAATTTCTTTTTTCCATCGTTCAGCGGATATTACAATTATTGTAACTCTCTTTTGCTTAATTCAGTTGCCAATCGTGCCACTGCTCTTCTCATCGAACGGATTTGTAGCGGGTTTTGGATTGGAGAAATAGCATGTGCTATTCTTAAATCAGCATAAGACTTTTTCAATTCACTAAGTTTTGCTTGCAACTCAGCTGTAGACAGATTGATAATTTCTGATTGTTTCATAATAAAATTACTTGATTATGCTTCGAAATCTCTTGCAACAACAAACTTAGTTTTCACAGGAAGTTTCTGAGCAGCTAAACGTAAAGCTTCTTTGGCTACTGACAGAGGCACCCCTCCTACTTCAAACATGATTCTGCCTGGTTTTACAACGGCAGCCCAGTATTCAACGGCACCTTTACCTTTACCCATACGTACTTCAAGTGGTTTTTTGGTAATTGGTTTATCCGGGAAGATCTTAATCCATAACTGTCCTTCACGCTTCATGTAACGGGTAGCAGCGATACGAGCAGCCTCGATTTGACGGGATGTTAAAAATGCTGAATCCATAGATTTGATACCAAACATTCCGTTAGAAAGTACGTGACCTCTTTGAGACACCCCTTTCATTTTACCTTTCTGTACCTTGCGGTATTTTGTTCTTTTAGGCTGTAACATTTTTCTTTAGTTTAAAAAATTACTTTCTTTTACGGGCACCTCCCGATTTACCTGATTTACCATTTCTTGGCGCATCACCTTTTCCTCCAGCAGCTTGTTTTTTGTCCATGCCTACTAATGGAGATAAATCGCGTTTTCCGTAAACTTCACCTTTCATGATCCATACTTTGATACCCATTCTACCGTAAGTAGTATGTGATTCTGCCAAAGCATAATCAATATCGGCTCTGAAAGTGGATAGAGGAATACGTCCTTCTTTGAAATTCTCAGAACGTGCCATTTCAGCACCATTCAAACGACCTGAAATCATAACTTTGATTCCTTCCGCATTCATACGCATTGCAGCGGCAATAGCCATCTTGATCGCTCTACGGTATGAAATACGACTCTCAATTTGACGAGCAATACTAGAAGCCACTAAAAAGGCATCTAATTCTGGTCTTTTGATTTCAAAGATGTTAATTTGAACCTCTTTGTCCGTAATTTTCTTAAGTTCTTCTTTTAACTTGTCTACCTCTTGACCGCCTTTACCAATGATGATACCTGGACGAGCCGTAGTGATAGTAACGGTTACAAGCTTTAAAGTTCTCTCGATGATTACTTTTGATACACTAGCTTTTGATAAACGAGCATGGATATACTTTCTGATTTTATAATCTTCAGCGATTTTATCGCCGTAATCATTTCCACCATACCAGTTTGAATCCCATCCTCTGATGATACCAAGGCGATTTCCAATTGGATTTGTCTTTTGTCCCATACTGTTTATTAATTACTTTGTGTGTTATCTACTTGTCCTAACACGATTGTTACGTGATTTGAACGTTTTCTGATTCTGTGTGCGCGACCTTGTGGAGCTGGACGTAATCTTTTTAACATTACACCACCATCAACTTTGATCTCTTTTACAAATAAGCCTGCTTCAGCTACATTGCCTTCACTGTTTTTCTGCTCCCAATTATTGATTGCAGATAATAACAATTTTTCCAATTTTCTTGAAGCTTCTTTTGAGCTAAATCTTAGGATACTAAGTGCTCTTTCCACTTTCTGACCTCTTACCAAGTCTGCTACTAAGCGCATTTTTCTAGGTGAAGTAGGGCAGTTATTTAACTTAGCAAAAGCCAAAGACTTGTTCGCCTCTTTTCTTGCGTCTGCTGTATTTCTTTTACGAACTCCCATTTCTTCTTATTTTTTACCTTTATTTTTAGCTCCAGCATGACCTCTAAAAGATCTTGTTGGTGAAAATTCTCCTAACTTATGACCTACCATGTTCTCAGTTACATAAACGGGAACGAATTGGCGACCATTGTGAACTGCGATTGTTTGTCCAACGAAGTCTGGAGTAATCATTGAGGCTCTTGACCAAGTCTTCACCACATTTTTATTTCCATTCTCTGCGTTTTCTAAAACTTTCTTTTCTAATTTATAGTGAACGTAAGGTCCTTTCTTTAATGAACGTGCCATGTCTATCTAATTATTTCTTTCTGCGTTCAACAATATACTTGTTACTTGGATTAACTAAAGAACGTGTTCTATATCCTTTAGCTGGTAGACCTTTTCTAGAACGTGGGTGACCTCCTGAAGAACGTCCTTCACCACCTCCCATTGGGTGATCAACTGGGTTCATCGCTACTGGTCTTGTTCTTGGTCTTCTACCTAACCATCTGCTTCTACCTGCTTTACCAGATACGATCAATTGGTGGTCAGAGTTAGAAACTGCTCCAATTGTAGCCATACAAGTCAACAAGATTAAACGTGTTTCTCCAGAAGGCATTTTAATAGTAGCATATTTACCGTCTCTCGCCATTAATTGAGCGAAAGTACCTGCAGAACGAGCAATGATAGCTCCTTGACCTGGACGTAATTCAATACATGAAATTACAGTACCCAATGGAATTTTGCTTAACGGTAAAGTGTTTCCGATTTCAGGAGCAGCATTTTCTCCTGAAGTTACTGTCTGACCTACTTGAAGACCATTTTGAGCAATGATGTAGGTTTTCTCTCCATCTGCATAAGCTAATAATGCGATAAAGGCTGTTCTGTTTGGATCGTACTCAATCGACTTAACGGTTGCAGGGATACCAAACTTAGTTCTTTTGAAATCGATAATACGATATCTTTGCTTGTGACCACCGCCTGTATAACGCATGGTCATTTTTCCTTGACTATTTCTACCTCCTGAGCTTTTTTTCGGTGCGATCAACGAACGCTCCGGCTTATCAGTTGTGATGGCGTCAAAACCATTCACGACTCTAAAACGCTGGCCAGGGGTAATAGGTTTTAATTTTCTAACTGACATTGTTTAATTAGATATTAGAATAAAAATCAATTGTTTCACCTTCCTGTACTTGAACGATTGCTTTCTTGTAAGAAGCAGTTTTTCCTTGGATCAATCCACTTTTTGTATATTTAGTAGAACGATCAGGACGTACATTCATCGTATTTACTTCAACAACGGTAACGCCATAAGCAGCCTCAACAGCTTTCTTAATCTCAACTTTGTTGGCTTTCTTATCTACAACGAAACCAAAACGATTGAAAAGTTCACCATCTTTGGTCACTTTTTCGGTAATAATAGGTTTAATTATGATACTCATGGCTCTGTTATTTACTTAAATTTTCTACAATTCCCTCTACCGAACCCTCAGTAAGCACTAAACTATTAGCATTTAAAATGCTGTAAGTGCTTAATTCTGAAGAAGTTACAACCTTAGAGGCTTTTAAATTGCGTGACGACAAATATACATTTTTATTTGAATCACCCAACACGAATAAGGATTTTTTACCCTCTAACCCTAAAGCATTCAATACACTAAGGAAATTTTTAGTGCTTGGCGCGTCAAAGTTGAAATCCTCAACAACGATCAAATTCGACTCTTTTGCTTTCAAAGACAATGCTGATTTACGAGCTAATCTTTTTAAACCTTTGTTCAATTTGAACGAATAACTTCTTGGTCTTGGTCCGAAGATAGTACCTCCACCTACAAAAACTGGAGATTTAGCACTACCTGCACGAGCCGTACCGGTACCTTTTTGTTTTTTAATTTTGCGTGTACTTCCAGCAACCTCATTACGCTCTTTCGCTTTGTGAGTTCCCTGTCTTTGGTTAGCAAGGTATTGCTTAACATCAAGATATACCGCATGATTGTTTGGCTCAACACCAAATACAGCGTCAGAAAGTTGTACTTTTCTGCCTGTATCTTTTCCGTTAATATCTAAAACTTTTACTTCCATTACTTCTGAATGATTACATACGAGTTTTTGTGTCCAGGAATCGCACCTTTAACCACCAATAGGTTTTTGTCAGCTACGACTTTCAAAACTCTAAGATTTTGTACTTTAACATTTTGACCACCCATTCTTCCAGCCATACGCATTCCTTTGAATACACGTGATGGATACGAAGATGCACCTACAGAACCTGGCGCTCTTAAACGGTTGTGCTGACCGTGTGTAGACTGACCTACCCCACCGAATCCATGACGTTTTACAACCCCTTGGAATCCTTTTCCTTTAGACACTCCCTGCACATCCACAAACTCTCCTTCGCTGAACACATCAACAGTGATGTTATCACCAAGTTTGTACTCTGTTTCGAAACCTTGGAATTCAACGACTTTTTTCTTAGCAGAAGTTCCCGCTTTTTTAAAGTGACCTACAGCCGCTTTAGTTGCGTGTTTTTCTGTTTTGTCATCGAAACCAAGTTGTAACGCTTCATACCCGTCAACCTCTTTGGTTCTGACTTGGGTAACGACACATGGTCCAGCTTCGATTACGGTACAAGGAATGTTTTTCCCGTTCTCGTCGAAGATGCTGGTCATGCCGATTTTTCTTCCAATTAACCCAGACATAAAATTTATTAATTAATTAAACATTTATTAGTAATGGCAACTAGCCATTTTTTTGAGCGTGCAAATATAGAGATTAGAATCCATCAATCAAAATAATCTAAGTAATTATTTTTCAGCAAGTAATCCACAATTTATTATAGCTCAGAATTGATTATAAGTGAAAAACTCAATCAATCCCTAAAACCTAGTGATAGCAAGACTTAAGAGAAAAAACAATCTTTAATTTAATCAATTAGATAGCCTTATTTTTTAAAAAAATAGTTATCAACAAAATGCGACTCAACCCTTTCATCCTGATTTTTATCTCAAAAAAAAGCGCTAAGACTGTCTGATAATTACAAAAAAAATGACCGACTCAATAGCCGGTCATTCTATCTTTAAGAAGTGATCTATCACACTTTGATTTCAACTTCAACACCACTAGGCAATTCTAACTTCATTAAAGCATCAATCGTTTTTGAAGAAGAACTATAGATGTCTAATAAACGTTTGTAAGAACTAACCTCGAACTGCTCACGTGATTTTTTGTTTACGTGAGGAGAACGCAATACGGTGAAGATTTTCTTGTGTGTAGGAAGTGGAATTGGACCCGTTACTACAGCACCTGTGCTTTTCACTGTTTTTACGATCTTCTCAGCAGACTTGTCTACCAACATGTGATCGTAAGATTTCAATTTTATTCTGATTTTTTGACTCATTTTTTCTAAGATTAAGCGTTACCTTTTGCTTTTTTGATTACCTCTTCAGAGATGTTAGAAGGAGTTTGCTCGTAGTGAGAGAATTCCATAGTGGAAGTTGCTCTACCTGAAGACAATGTTCTCAAAGTAGTTACATAACCAAACATTTCTGATAATGGCACGTGTGCTTTGATCACTTTAGATCCCGCACGGTCACCCATGTCGTTCACTTGTCCTCTTCTACGGTTAAGGTCACCTACGATATCCCCCATGTTTTCTTCTGGAGTAATCACTTCAATTTTCATGATCGGCTCAAGGATTACAGCACCGGCTGCTTTCGCAACTTCTTTGTAACCTAACTTAGCTGCCATTTCGAAAGAAAGCGCATCCGAGTCAACAGGGTGGTACGAACCATCCAATAACGTAACTTTCAAGCTATCCACAGTATAACCTGCTAAAGGCCCTTGTTTCATTGCTTCTTTGAATCCTTTTTCAACAGCAGGAACATACTCTTTTGGTACGTTACCCCCTTTTACCTCGTTCACAAACTGAAGACCCACGAAACCTTCTTCGGCTGGCTCCAAACGGAAAACGATATCCCCGAATTTACCACGACCCCCTGATTGTTTCTTGTACACTTCACGGTGTTGAGCCGTTTTAGTGAAAGCTTCTTTGTACTCTACTTGAGGCTCACCTTGGTTTACTTCAACCTTGAACTCACGTTTCATACGGTCTATTAAGATATCCAAGTGCAACTCACCCATACCCGAGATAATAGTTTGCCCTGAAGCCTCGTCTGTACGTACAGTAAACGTTGGATCTTCTTCAGCCAATTTAGCTAAAGCCATACCCATTTTATCTACGTCCGCTTTTGTTTTAGGCTCAATAGCGATACCAATTACAGGATCAGGGAATTTCATCGATTCAAGGATGATTGGGTGTTTTTCATCACACATAGTGTCACCTGTTTTGATATCCTTGAAACCTACTGCCGCTCCAATATCACCTGCCTCGATGTATTCGATTGGGTTTTGCTTGTTTGCGTGCATTTGGTAGATACGAGAAATACGCTCTTTATTACCTGAACGCGTGTTCAAAATGTAAGAACCTGCATCCAAACGACCTGAATACGCTCTAAAGAATGCCAAACGACCTACATAAGGATCGGTTGCAATTTTGAAAGCCAAAGCCGCGAAAGGCTCCGTTACATCAGGACGACGTAAAATTTTTGTTTGCTCTTCTTCTGGAAGATCAGCATCATCAGGGTGGATACCTTGGATACCGTCTTTATCTACTGGAGAAGGCAAGTATTTACATACTGCATCCAACATGAATTGAACTCCTTTGTTTTTGAATGAAGAACCACACATCATCGGAATGATTGCCATGTCGATGGTAGCCGCACGCAAGGCATTGTTGATTTCTTCCTCAGTAATCGAGTTCTCATCTTCCATATACTTGTCAAGTAGATTTTCATCATACTCGGCAACTGCTTCAATTAAAGTTGAACGGTACTGACGTACTTCATCAACCATATCAGCTGGGATATCAATGATATCGAAAGTAGCTCCTTGTGATTCTTCATGCCATACAATAGCTTGATTTTTCACTAAGTCCACTACTCCTTTGAAATCTGCTTCTTCACCGATTGGCAAAGTAATCGCTACTGCGTTTGATTTCAACATGTCGCGAACTTGCTGACAAACAGCCAAGAAGTTAGATCCTTGACGGTCCATTTTGTTCACGAATCCCATACGTGGAACACGGTATTGATCCGCTAATCTCCAGTTGGTTTCTGACTGAGGCTCAACTCCGTCTACCGCTGAAAATAAGAATACCAATCCGTCCAATACACGTAATGAACGGTTTACCTCAACGGTAAAGTCAACGTGTCCGGGAGTATCGATAATATTAAAGTGATACCCTTTCGTATCTGCTAAGTTCTTTCCTTGTTCCGTTGGGAAATTCCAAGTACAAGTAGTAGCTGCAGAAGTAATGGTAATACCACGCTCTTGCTCTTGTGCCATCCAGTCCATAGTTGCTGCACCGTCGTGTACCTCACCAATTTTGTGTGATTTACCGGTGTAGAACAAAATACGTTCTGTGGTTGTCGTCTTTCCAGCGTCAATGTGCGCTGCAATACCGATGTTTCTGGTGTATTTTAAATCTCTTGCCATCGCTTAAATATTAAAATCTAAAGTGAGAGAATGCTTTATTTGCTTCAGCCATTTTGTGAGTATCCATTCTCTTTTTCACTGCAGCACCTTCTTCTTTAGCCGCAGCTAAAATTTCAGACGCTAAACGTGCAGCCATGGATTTCTCATTTCTTTTACGGGCATAAAGAATTAACCATTTCATCGCCATAGAGATTTTACGGTCTGGACGAATTTGCATTGGGATTTGGAAAGTAGCTCCACCTACACGACGAGAACGAACTTCTACGTGAGGCATTACGTTTGTTAACGCATCTTTCCAAATTTCTAAAGCAGATTTCTCTGCATCTTGTTTCTTAGTCTCTACGATGTCTAAAGCAGCGTAAAAAACGTTGAAAGCAATTGATTTTTTACCATCCCACATTAAGTTGTTCACAAAACGTGTTACCAATTGATCATTGAATTTTGGATCTGGTAAAAGAGGTCTTTTTTTGGCCTGTCTTTTTCTCATTTCTTCTGATTAAAAGTTCTTAATTACTTTTTGTCTTTTGGGCGTTTAGCACCGTACTTAGATCTTCTTTGTAGACGACCGTTAACACCAGCCGTGTCTAATGCACCACGTACAATGTGGTATCTAACTCCCGGTAAATCTTTTACCCTTCCACCTCTCACTAATACTATCGAGTGCTCTTGTAGGTTGTGTCCTTCTCCAGGGATGTATGCATTCACCTCATTACCATTTGTCAAACGTACACGCGCAACTTTACGCATTGCAGAGTTTGGTTTTTTTGGTGTAGTGGTGTAAACACGCGTACAAACCCCTCTTCTTTGAGGACAAGAATCCAAAGCAGCCGATTTACTCTTCTTAGTGATTTTGGCTCTTCCAGTTCTTACTAATTGTTGAATTGTTGGCATAATTTAAATAATAAATTTACTTATGTTTACTTTTACCCGCATTTTACGGGGTTGCAAATGTACTAATTAATTTCAATAAAAAAAATGTTGATAAATTATTTTTTACAACCATTAATTTACTGACTGTTAACCGACTATCAACCTCTGTAATTTTCTCTTTTTTTCAACGTTGTACACCAAAGAAAAATCTCAAAATTTATTTTTTTCCGCTACTTTTACAACAAATCCATGTTATGAATAAGCTCTTCGCGCTACTATTTGCTCTTGTTTCTTTCCTTTCAAACGGACAAGAATGGCAATTAAACATGGTAGGGAGCGAACCCAACGACCGCCAACTTCTTCTTAACTTCCCACATGAAAAGACTTTTGACACAGAAAAAGAGTTAGCAAAGTACACCCAACAATATTTAACCACTTTACACCAAGCTGGGTTTACCTCAGCCTTTTATCAATCTATTCAAAAAAACAGTCCAAATAGATATACATATATTATACATTTTGGAAACGCTATTCGCTACCTGTATATAAAGGAGTACAAATCATCCGCTACCACTGCTTTTGCTTTTATACCTAAAGAAAATATAATTCCATTCTCCAAAAGTGAACAATACCTAAATCAACTACTCCAAAACTTTGAAAAATCAGGCTATGCTTTTGCGAAAATTCAACTAACACAACTCCAAGCTCAGCATGACACTTTATACGCTCTTCTTGACTATGAGCCTGGAGTCAAAAGAAACGTCAATGCAATTGTCATCAATGGTTATGACAAATTCCCTGAAAGCCATAAAAAAGAATTGGAACGCCTATTTCGCAACAAAATCCTAAATCAAGTCACTATTGAAAAACTGCATAAGACGATCAATCAATTTCGTTTCGTTCGGTCTGTAAAATATCCCGAAATTCTTTTTACTAAAGACGCCTCCCAAATCTACACCTACGTAGAAAAAGTAAAAGCAAATACCTTTGATGGTTATATCGGATTTACCAACAATGAAAATGGCAAACTCATTTTTAACGGTTATGTTGATGGAAGCTTACTCAATGCGTTGAACAACGGAGAAAAAATCAATGTGTATTGGAAAAGCAATGGCCAAGCCCAACGCACCTTTAATTTACTCTGGGAACAACCCTATATTTTTAAATCGCCTCTAGCCCTAAAGGCGCAGTTGAATATTTTTAAACAAGACAGCACTTTTCAAACCACCCAAACCAATTTTGATCTAGGGTATTGCCTTTCTTTTAATTCCCGGATTTACCTAGGTTATCAGTCGGCCGAATCCAGTGACATCAAAAATGTGAATACCGCTAACTTAAAAGATTTTAAAAATAATTTTCTCACTGCCCAATGGAATTGGAATGTAAAAAATGACCAAGAAGATGCCGCTCTTTTTCCAGAACGGACTCTAATTAATTTCAAAATAGGAACGGGGAAAAGAAAAACGAGTTCGATTTCCAACACTCAACTCATGGCACAACTCGCTATTCAACATCAATTTTACATCAATCAGCGCAATAGTATCCAATTAAAAAACCAATCGTTCCTTCTCCAAAGCGAACACTACTTGACCAATGAATTATTTCGTTTTGGCGGAATAAACTCCGTGCGCGGATTCAATGAAAACACGTTACAAGCGAACTTCTTCTCTGCCTTATGTAGTGAATACCGCTATACCCTCTCAGATAATTTATACCTCCACAGTGTTATTGATTACGGCTATTTTCAAGACAAAACCACCCAAACTTCGGGCAACTTGCTCGGACTCGGATTCGGTTTTGGACTTTTGAATAAAAATGGACTGCTCAATTTTGTGTATGCCAATGGGTCTACCAACAATCAAGCTATAAAACTTGCTAACTCAATTGTGCAAATTAGTTTAAAAACTACGTTTTAAATTTTCTTTACAATTTGTACAGATAATGAATTGACTGTCATCATGAAATCATAAAACATCATTGAATAAAAACTCATAATATTTGGTGGTTTTTATAAATTAACATGTGCTTTCCTTGTTTTGTTAAGTTTTTTTTAAGAATTTTAACTTATTATTAACTATACCAAACAAAATAATGAAAAGAAAACTACATCAATTTTTAGTCCTGTTTGCAGTATTTATGCTGCAAAGTGCATTCGCACAAAGGACAGTCAGCGGAACCGTTTCCGATGACAGTGGGCTCCCTATTCCTGGAGCCAATGTTATGATTAAAGAAACCAAAACAGGGGTTCAAACCGACGCGGATGGAAAATTTTCTATCAAAGCGGAGGCAAATCAAACATTAGTTGTCAGTTTCATCGGCTACATTACCAAAGAAGTAGCCGCTAGTGAAACCAATTTAAAAATCAAACTGAAATCAGATGCCGTAGGTCTAGATGAAGTTGTAGTTACCGCACAAGGAATCAAGCGCGACAAAAAATCGTTGGGTTATGCTTCTCAACAAATTGCTGGTGGCGATCTAAACGGCGGGGCTTCTGATGCCAACGTTTCCAACTTACTTTCAGGTAAAATTGCTGGGGTTGAAATTCGCCGAAACAACAATATGGGTGGATCGACCAACGTAGTCATTCGCGGAAGCAAATCGTTAACAGGAAACAACCAAGCTTTGTGGGTTATTGATGGTGTGCCAATTGACAACTCCAACACGAACTTAACCAGCCAACAACAGGGTAGTTCAGGATACGACTATGGAAATACAGCCTCGGATATTAACCAAGAGGATATTGAAAGCATTAACGTTTTAAAAGGTGCTGCCGCAACGGCGCTTTATGGTTCTCGCGCTGCCAACGGTGTAATTTTAATCACTACAAAAAAAGGCCGTAGCAAAGACAAAGGAATTGGAGTAACTTTTAATTCAAGTTACACTGTAGGTTCTATTGATCGCTCAACTTTCCCTAAATATCAAGATAAATATGGTGCTGGTTATGGGATGTATTATGGCGACCCATCGGGATACTTTGATTACTTTGATGTCAATGGTGATGGTATTGATGACTTAGTGGCGCCAACCTACGAAGATGCTTCGTATGGAGCTCCATTTCAAGGACAGTCGGTTTACCAATGGACTTCTTTCACTCCGTATTCAAGCAATTATGGTCAACCTACTCCATGGAGAGCCGCTGCCAACGGACCAATTACATTTTTCAACAAATCCATCATTTCAAACAATAGTGTAACATTAGAAACAGCCAATGACAAAAGTTCGCTGTTGATGACATTGACAAACTATGATGAAAAAGGGATTATGCCCAATAGTAATTTGAAGAAAAATCAAATCAGTAGCCGCTTCAGTCATAAAGTGAACGACAGGTTTACTGTAAATTCTTATGCTTCTGTTACATTACAAAAAACAACAGGACGTAACTCAACCGGTTATAACGACAACATTATGTCCAATTTCCGTCAATGGTGGGAAACTAATGTAGACATCAAAGATTTGGAACAAGTTTACAATAATTCAGGAGGACAAAACATCACTTGGAACTTTGCAGATGTTTCAAGTCCTGATGGATTAGTGCCTATTTTCTGGGACAACCCTTATTTTACACGCTATAAAAACTATTCTAGCGACCGAAGAAATCGTTTAATCGGTTATATTTCGGGAACGTATGAAATCACAAAATGGTTAAATGCAACAGGTCGTATTTCATTAGACACTTACAATCAATTGCAAGAAGAACGTCGTGCGATTGGATCTATTGCAACAGGTTTCGGTTTATCTCCAGTAGATGAAAGTTCAGGATACCAACGTTATTCTAAAGGTTTCACAGAAATTAACTATGATTTCATGTTAAATTTCAACAAGAAATTTGGAGAAAACATCAGCCTTACCGGAGTTTTAGGAACCAATGTACGTCGTCAAAACCTTGATGCTGTTTTGGCTTCAACAATTGGTGGTTTAGTTGTTCCTGAATTGTATGCCTTATCGAATTCAATGTATGAATTACCTTTCCCAGTTGAGACTAAGTACCACTGGGGAGTTAACGGTATTTATGCCCAAGGCAGTTTAGGTTACAAAGACACTTATTTTATGGAAGCCTCATTACGTAGAGATGCCTCTTCAACACTTCCTGTAGGACAAAATGTGTATTATTATCCCGCCTTATCAGGTTCGGTTATTTTATCTAACTTACTAAAAGTTGATGCTTTAAATTTTGCTAAATTTAGAGCCAATTATGCTGAAGTAGGTAATGACGCTCCTCCATTAAGTCTAGTAAATACGTTCCAACGTGATTTAAATTTCCATGGAAATCCTGTGTATACTTTACCAAACGTCAACAAAAATCCTCAATTAAAACCTGAAAGAACAAAATCATTTGAGTTAGGTCTTGAAGCTAGTTTCTTGAAAAAACGTTTAGGTTTTGATGTGAGTTTCTACAATAACCGTTCGGTTGACCAAATCGTTTCAGGTGCAGTTTCTTCAGCATCTGGTGTAACCAATGCCGTAGTAAACGGTGGAGAAATCCAAAACCGTGGTTTGGAATTACAACTAACAGGTACTCCTGTAAAAACGAATGATTTCCAATGGAACGTTACTGTAAACTGGTCACGTAACCGCAATAAAGTAATTTCGTTACCCGCAGGTTTAGAAAACTTACAATTGGGTAGTTTCCAAGGAGGTATTACAATCAATGCTGCACCTGGTGAACCCTATGGCTCAATCAAGGGAACTGACTTCATTTACCATCCCAATGGACAACCTATTATCGATCAAAGTACAGGTCGATACTTAGAAACATCTACTTCTGATAACATTATTGGAAATATCAACCCAGATTGGATTGGTGGTATTCGTAATAATTTAACCTATAAAAATATAGCGTTAAGTTTCTTAATTGATATGCAAAAAGGGGGAGATATTTTCTCTCTAGACATGTATTATGGTTTAGCTACGGGTCTTTACCCAGAAACAGCAGACAATGGTGTTCGTGAAACAGGTGTTGTTCTTCCAGGTGTAGCGCCAAACGGTAGTCCGAACACCGTGTATACAATAGCACCAGAATATTACGGAAACAACTACGGTTACCGCCGTACTCCAGACAAAGCGTTTGTTTATGATGCTTCTTTTATCAAATTACGTGAAGTTGCGTTAACCTACAACTTCAATAAAAAATTCTTGAAAAATGCATTTATAAAAGATGCGAAAGTGAGTTTAGTAGGAACTAATTTGTGGATTATTCACAAAAATCTTCCTTACGCAGATCCAGAAAGTGGTTTAACTTCTGGTAACCTTTCTCGTGGTTACTCGGTAGGTTCTTTACCCACAACTCGTAACATTGGTGTTAACTTAACTTTAAAATTCTAGCCATGAAAAAGATCTATTTATTTTTGGGGCTTTCCCTTATGCTGACATCCTGTTCCGACAATATGGAATCGTTGAACAATGATGACAAGAATCCCGCTGTAGTTCCAGCAAGTACACTTTTTACTAGTGCAGAACGAACGTTGAGCGATCAAATGATTAACTCAAACGTGAATCGAAATATTTTCCGTTTGCTTTCCCAACAATGGACCGAAACTACCTATACCGATGAATCCAACTATGATTTTGTTACCCGTAAAATTTCGGATAACCATTGGAATGAATTGTATGCAGGTGTTTTGGCAGATTTATACAAAGCAAAAGAATATGTGACTGCAGAGTCAATTCCTGCTAACGACCCTGCCTTTGCTGAAAAAACAGCGATCAAAAACAACAAATTAGCGCAAATCGACATTTTGATAGTGTATACGTACCAAGTTCTGGTTGACACGTTTGGAGATGTTCCTTACACGCAAGCTTTATTAGGTGGTGCTAACTATCTACCCAAATACGACAAAGCTATCGACATCTACAAAGATTTGATCACTCGTCTTTCTAATGACGTCAATCAAATGGACAGTTCCTATGCTGGCTTTGATAGCGCTGATGTGATGTACCATGGCGACATGGATAACTGGATGTATTTCGCCAATTCTATCAAATTAAAATTGGGTGTAAATCTTTTAGCTTCTGGTCAAGAAAGTACAATTGCTACCAACGCCATTACTGCTGCAATTAATGATGGATTGATAACTTCAAATGCAGATAACGCAAAAGTACCTTACATGAGTGCTGTGCCAAACACCAACCCTATCTTTAATGATTTGGTAAACTCAGGACGTCACGACTTTGTGGTTACCAATGTGGTTGTAGATAAAATGTTGCCCTTGAATGACCCGCGTTTCTTAATCTATACCAATGGAAATCCAGATGGTGGAATTGTAGGGGAATCCAACAGTTTCTCAGGCAGTACTCAAGTGGGCGATAAAATCCAAGAACCTGATTTCAGTGGAACTTTATTGGATGCCGCCGAAGTAGAATTCTTATTGGCTGAAGCTGCAGAACGCGGCGTGGCTGCTGCAGGTTCTGCTGAAACACATTACAACAATGCCATCTTAGCTTCTATGGATGACTGGGGCGTAAGCGCTATTGATGCAGCTGCCTATTTAGCACAACCTGCTGTTGCTTACAGTACAGCAGCTGGAACTTGGCAACAAAAAATTGGAGAACAAGCTTGGTTAGGTTTGTATAACCGCGGATTTGAGGCGTGGACTTCTTACCGTCGTCTTAACTATCCTGCTCTTGTAGCACCTCCAACAGCGGATGCAGCCGCTGAAGGTTTAGTACCTGTTCGTATGCAATACCCAATTCGCGAACAAACCTTAAACCCTACCAATTACAATGCAGCAGCAACAGCAATTGGTGGTGATAAATTAACAACCCGTTTATTCTGGGACGCGAATTAATCCAAACCATAATAAACAACCTCATAAAACCGTCACTTCCGTGGCGGTTTTTTTTATCTTTGCCCCATGGAAAAAGAAAACCAAATCTTCGGCATCCGTGCCGTCATTGAGGCAATACATGCCGGTAAAGAAATCGATAAAATCTTCGTACATAAAGAAGCGCAAGGCGAATTGATGCGCGAACTCATGAAAACATTGAAGGCCAACAACCTTCCGTTCACCTATGTTCCCGTTGAAAAACTCAACCGCCTCACGCACCTCAACCACCAAGGTGTTGTAGCCACAATCGCACCCATCAAATTCCAATCCCTGGAAACATTGGTCGAAAATTTATTGGAAAACGAGAAAAAACCGTTACTACTTATTTTGGACCAACTCAGCGATGCCCGCAACTTTGGAGCCATCATCCGTACCGCCGAATGCACCGGAGTCGATGGCATAATTATTTCAAAAACCGGAGCAGCTCCCGTCAATGGCGATACCGTAAAAACCTCTGCCGGAGCCGTTTTTAATGTGCCCATTTGTAAAGTTGACCATATCAAAGACGCTGTCTTTTACCTGCAAGGTAGCGGCATTAAAACCGTAGCCGCAACTGAAAAAACGGACGATACGCTTTATGCCGTCGACTTTACCGAACCCGTGGCCATCATCATGGGAAGCGAAGACCGCGGTATCAATCCGTCCGTGTTGAAAATTGTGGATGAAAAAGCCAAACTCCCGCTATTTGGAACCATCGGTTCGTTAAATGTATCCGTGGCCTGTGGCGCCTTTTTATACGAAGCGGTACGCCAACGTTCCTAAAGATTGGGAGCATCATCCTATTGCTTTCTCGGGAAATAATCACCCGCTTTCCGCTGTATCCCTTCACTTCGTTACGGGGATGCCGCTGCAATCGGGGCTAAAATAGACCGCTTATCGTTCAAAACAAAAACGCCGAAGTACTATTCTTCGGCGTTTTTGTAAATATAATTGATTTGGACGGGAACAAAATGGGAACCCAATTCTTCTTCATAGTCAACCATAATTTCCTCGGGTTTCGGCGGATTCACAAATTGACCGTTTTCGTCAAAGCGCCGCATGAAGGGATCCAACTCAGGATCAAAGTCGGGACGCTCCCAGTCGTACCGGTATTCCGATACATAATCGGGAGTTTTAAACACAAAAGCAAATACCATCCCAGCAAGAAAGCCTCCCAAATGCCCTTCCCATGAAATTTTTGGATCGACCTCGGGAAAAACATACCACACCATGCCACCATAGACTATCACCACCGCAAACGATAACGCCATCAAGCGGTAATACCCCGTACGTAATCCTTTGAAGAAAATAAACGAAACCAACACATAAATCAATCCACTTGCACCAATATGCACACTGGACCGACCCACTGCCCACGTAAACAATCCCGAAAGCAACACTCCATATACCAAAACTTTCAACGACAACTCCCGATAGAAATAAACCAACGCCATCGTCAAGACAAACAAAGGCACACTATTATTGGTCAAATGCTGCCAGTCGGCATGCAAAAACGGACTCAACACAACGCCCTGCAAACCCGAAAATGTCCGCGGTACGATTCCATGATCATTCCCATGATAATGGCCATAAAGATTGATTAAAAAAGCACTCCAAATGGTGAGCAACAAAAAGGTAGGCACCAACCATACCGATGGAGAATATTTAAAAATTTGTGCGTCTTTCATACTTCAAGCTACACAAATATATAACCAAAGTTGGTTTTCTGCTAAAATGGCAGTAGTAGTTAAAAGTTTGAAATCTGAATCTTTCCTCCTTCCCTCCTTTTTTTTACCTTTATCCCACAAAACAATCCTCATGGAAGCACCCTTAGCCGAACGCGTTCGCCCGCATCAATTAGAAGATTACATCAGTCAGTTGCACTTGGTGGGACCGCACGGTTCGCTAACCCAGCAAATTGCCCGAGGCGTGATTCCTTCCATGATTTTCTGGGGTTCGCCGGGAACGGGTAAAACAACCTTAGCGCAAATCATTGCGCGTCAAAGCGACCGCCCGTTCTATGAATTAAGTGCGATCAATTCGGGAGTAAAAGACGTTCGGGAGGTAATTGATAAAGCCAAACAGAGCGGCGGAATTTTTACGGCTAAAAATCCCATTTTGTTTATTGATGAGATCCACCGTTTTAGCAAATCTCAACAAGACTCACTATTGGGTGCAGTAGAAAAAGGGTGGGTAACTTTAATCGGAGCCACTACCGAAAATCCGAGTTTTGAAGTCATCCCCGCATTGTTGTCACGTTGTCAGGTTTATGTGCTCAATCCGTTTACCAAAGAAGATTTATTGGCCTTGTTGGATCGCGCGATGAAAATTGATCCGCAGCTGTCCCAACGAAAAATCACCATTGAGGAACACGAAGCCTTGTTGCGATTATCGGGTGGTGACGGCCGTAAATTATTGAATATTTTCGAACTTGTGGTCAACGCCACAGCGGGTGACGAAGTGGTGATTACCAATACCAAAGTGCTAGATTTGGTCCAACAAAATACGGTTTTATACGACAAAACGGGAGAACAGCATTACGACATCATTTCGGCTTTTATCAAATCCATTCGTGGTAGCGATCCCAATGGAGCGGTGTATTGGTTAGCGCGCATGCTAGAAGGTGGCGAAGATGTGAAATTTATTGCCCGCCGGATGCTTATTTTGGCCAGTGAAGACATTGGTAATGCCAACCCTACAGCCTTAATTATGGCCAACAATACCTTTCAAGCCGTCACGGCGATTGGCTATCCTGAGAGTCGGATCATCCTGAGTCAGTGTGCGATCTATTTGGCTACTTCAGCCAAAAGCAATGCGAGTTATATGGCCATTGGCGAAGCACAAGCTTTGGTTAAACAAACAGACGACTTACCCATCCCGTTGCATTTACGGAATGCTCCCACGAAATTGATGAAAGAATTGGGCTATGGGGAAGACTATGCCTATGCTCATAATTACACGAATAATTTCGTAGCACAAGAATACCTTCCGGAAGCGATTCAAGAAACAAAATTTTACGAACCGGGAAATAATGCTCGGGAAAACGAACTGCGTAAATTTTTACAAAACCGTTGGAAGGACAAATACGGGTATTGATTAGAGCCCTTTGATGAATTGTTCTCTTGAAATCAATCGGTTGTTTTCATAATATTCCCAAAACCACTTTTGATTTTGATACAGCAAAACACCGGCTATTTTTCCGTTAACTTCTACCAGAAAACAGTCGCGCGAACTGGTTTTATACAACACCATTTCAGGTGAAGTTGCTTTTTTCTTAAACAATCCTATCGAAGATTCCGTAAGGGTTTGTGCTTGTAAATAAACATCTTCTTCGGTAATCATTGCAGGCATTTCATCAACTGCAGTAGATTTTGAAGGAGATTCAATCGGTTTAAGTGCTGGATTTGCCTCGGTTTGCGAAACAGGCAATGTATGATTCTTAAAGGCTGAAAATTGATCCATTGCATTACGTAAAGCGTTGATGTAAGCCATGCGTGTATTTTTATCGCGGTCACTCCCTTCGGGCGAACTGGCTACAATTGTACCATGACAATCAACAAATTGCACCGTGACTTTGGTGACAAACATATTGCTTTTGGTTGCTAATTTCACGCCCCATTCCTCACAATTCAAGGATTTCGGAAAAGCTTCTTCTTTCAAACCCACTTTCAACTCGGATGCATATTGGTATTTATCCATATACATTTGTAGAAGCGTTCCTAAACCGTAGAGATTGGGTTCGCGCATGAACGAAAACTGCTCTGGAATAATGATTTTCGGTTGATTTTGGGCGTAGCCCATGGTTGCAACAAAAAGTAAAAGTAAAATTCGTTTCATTTTAAAAGTAATTTTTTAATTGAGATAAATGTGTCACAGCAGTAATTCCGTTGGGTACCTCCACCTCAAACTCGTTAAAAAAAATTGCGCTCATTCCTACCTCCAACGCTCCTTGGACATCGGCTTCCAGGCAATCGCCAATCATGATGGATTGTTCAGGCAATGCGCCTGCCCGTTCCAACGCTTTTTCAAATATCATAGGATGGGGTTTCTTCACACCTGCGGTTTCCGAATTGGTCACCGTTTGAAAAAACTTCCCTATTCCTGAATTGTTCAATTTACCATCTTGCACGGATTGAAATCCGTTGGTAATAATATGCAAGCGGTAGTTGGGTTGAAGATAGGTCAACAAATCTGTAGTGCCCTCATACAAATGATTGTTCAACGGCAATTCTTGAATATACTCTTCGGACAATAGATGGATAACTTCGTCAGAAACCGCATAGCCTAATCGATCAAAAGTATCTTTCAACCGACCGTAACGCAGTGTTGCCTGTGTAACCAAATCTTTACGGTATTGCTCCCAATACCATTTGTTCAAGGGCACATAATGCTTTAAAAATTCGGGCAAAGCCACTTCGATGTTATTTCGATGAAGCACCGATTCGAATGCCAAGGCTGAATTGCGCTCAAAATCCCAAAGCGTGTGATCTAAATCAAAAAAAATATCGGTTATCTGTTGCACTTTTTTTATAAAATTCCTTCGTCGGCAAAACTGAGGTAGCCCGTTTCGGTAATGATTACATGATCCAAGACTAAAATATCCAACTGTTGTCCGGCTACTTTTAGGCGTTGGGTAATCTCTTTATCGGCATCGCTGGCTTGCAATTTTCCCGAGGGATGATTGTGTGTCAAAATTAGGGAAGTTGCTTTGTATTCCAATGCCGATTTGAAAATTAAACGAATATCGACGATGGTTCCCGTCATACCCCCTTTAGACATGAGTTCTTTATGCAGTATTTTATTGGAATTATTTAGAAACAACACCCAAAACTCTTCGTGCGGTAATTCTCCAATAATTGGCTGCATGATTTCAAAAACCGATTTGCTCGAACTGATCTTAAAGCGCTCTTGGACTTCTTCCTGTCGTCGTCTTCTCCCTAACTCAAGCGCAGCAGCAATGGTAATCGCTTTGGCTTCGCCGATGCCTTTAAATTCCATAAGTTGAACTACGGTGCGTTTGCCGAGTTCGTTGAGATTTTGCTGGGATTGGGATAAAATGCGTTGGGCCAATTGCACGGCACTTTCGTTGCGCGAACCCGAACCGAGTAAGATGGCTAATAATTCAGCATCGGATAATGCCGCTTTACCTTTTAATAAAAATTTTTCACGTGGGCGGTCGTCTTCGGCCCATTGGGGAATTGGTGTATACATAATATCTTGGCTTATATTGAATTACGAAATAACTGCTTTTTTTTATTTCTTCAAAATAAACTAATTAACAATAGCGTTTCTCTGTAAAATCAACCGTATGCCTTACTTATTAATCGTTGCCTTACTTTTTATTTCTTGCCAACAAAAACCAGAGCAAACAGGTCATGTGCGCACTGAAGTCCAAGAAAAAAACTCCGAAATTACGCCACTACCCCACCCTAAAAATTTTGGTGAACGTTTATCCAATGCTGCACTTCAAGTGATTGATTCCACAGTAGTTTATACGCCTGCTTATGTTTCCATTCCCTATCCCATGGGCGATGTGCCAGCCAAAACAGGAGTTTGCACCGATGTAGTCATTCGGGCATACCGTAAATGTACTATTGATTTGCAAAAAGAAGTCCATGAAGACTTGAAAGCACATTTTAATCTTTATCCTAATTTGAAAAAATGGGGACTTAAAAATCCGGACAAAAACATTGACCACCGAAGAGTACCCAATTTGGAAGTGTTTTTTACTCGAAAAGGAAAAAAACTTCCCGTAACCCAAAACAGTGCCGATTATTTACCCGGTGATATTGTAACTTGGATGATCAATGATAAATTACCGCATATTGGAATAGTAACCCATCTCAAAGAAGACGGCACACCTCTCGTCGTGCATAATATCGGCGGTGGGCAAAACCTTGAAAATTTTCTTTTCAACTACCCTATTGTAGGGCATTTTCGGTACGGTGAAAACTAAAAATCTCCGATACTTGACCGGAGATTTTTACTTATTGAATTAAACTTTTTACTTCATCAAAATGGAGTCCTCCGTAATTCCCCGAACTCATGAGCAACAAGGCGGTATTCTCGAGATTGTAATTGAACAAAAACGCTTTAAATTCCTCTGGATTTGTGTAAATGATTAAATCATTTCGTTGAAAGGATTGTGCAATTTGTTCGTAGGTGACTTCTTCCAATTGCTTGATTTTTACCGCATCGGGCGAATAAAAAACAACGGCTACATCAGCAGCATCAAGTGCACCTTCGTATTCTTTCAAAAACTCGGCATTCAAACTGCTATAGGTATGCAATTCCAAGCAAGCCACCAATTTTCGGTCGGGATATTGATTCTTCACGGCTTTGGTGGTAGCAGAAACTTTACTCGGGGAATGGGCGAAATCTTTGTAGGCTACTTTATTCGAACTCTCGGCAATTTTTTCCAACCGTTTGGAAGCGCCTTTAAAAGTGGCAATGGCTTCGTAGAAATCGGCTTCATCGACACCCATACACTGGCACACCCATTTCGCTCCGGCCAAATTATTTAAGTTATGCGCCCCAAAAACTTCAATGGGCATAGCGCCTTCGGGAGTTTCTAATAATGTCGTTCCATTTTCAACTGTGTATGCAGCCGTTTGGTATGGAATTTTACGAATGGTATTTTCAGAAGCTTCTGCGACTTTTTTAACGGTTGCATCTTCTTCATTATAAATCAAAATACCGCCTTTGGTAATTTGGTTGACAAACGTTTCAAATTGCTGTACATAATTTTCAAAGGTGGGAAACACGTTGATATGATCCCATGCAATACCCGACAATAAGGCTATATTGGGTTGGTACAAATGAAACTTGGGTCGGCGATCGATGGGTGACGACAAGTACTCATCACCTTCCAAAACGATAAAATCATTTTCTTCGGTAAGATGCACCATAGTGTCAAATCCCTCCAATTGGGCGCCTACCATATAATCCACTTGAACATTGTGGTAATGCATCACATGCAAAATCATGGACGTTATCGTGGTTTTTCCATGAGAACCGCCAATGACCACACGGGTTTTATTTTTGGATTGTTCGTATAAAAATTCAGGATACGAATAAATTTGCAACCCTAATTCTTGGGCGCGCAAGAGTTCGGGATTATCGGCTTTGGCGTGCATACCAAGAATTACGGCATCAATATCGGCGGTAATTTTCTCAGGGAACCAACCCATTGCAGCGGGCAACAAGCCGTGTTTTTGCAAACGCGACAAAGACGGTTCAAAAATCGCATCATCGCTTCCTGTAACGTGATACCCTTTATGATGTAAGGCCAAAGCCAAATTGTGCATGGCTGCGCCGCCAATGGCGATAAAATGTGTTCGCATATTATGATTCTTTTCCTTCGAAAGCTTCTTTCAATTTACGGGCTTTCTCGGTATTTTTTAATTTGATTGAATATAAAGTATACAACTTTTGATAGGTTGTTTTGGAATTTCCGATTTCGTGTGCTTTGATATAATGCACCTCAGCTTTGGCATAGCGTTTAAAATATTCGTCTATATATCCTTTGGACAAATAGCCATCGACTTTGGACAACGCCATTAATTCGGTGGCATATTTCTGCGCTTTGGTTTCGCTACCGCCCAGAATTCCGGGTAATTCAAGATACAACATGACCAAGGCCCATCGGGAATCGATATGTTTGGGATCCAGTTGGGCGGCTTTTAAAAAGGCAGCTTCCACATCGTCAATTAATCCTAAGGCTTTGAATTTATTCACGGATTTGGCTTTCATTCCCATGGCACCACCGTATTTGTACCAATAATTGGCATTTCCATTTTGCAGCGTTTTGAGTTGGCCATAGTATTTTATGGCTTCGTCCCAATTTTTCTGATGGCCAGCAATATCGCCCAAACATTCCAACACATAATTATTATTAGGTGAAGTTTTTAAACATTTTTCAAAAAGGACTTTGGCTTGTTCCCAACGTTGGGCTTTAAAATGCTGTTCTGCTTTTTCCATATCGGATTGCGCCGATGCGGAAAAAGTGATTACCAACAGTAACATTACTATATGCTTCATTGCCCAAGATTAAGTTATCAAAAATAAAAAAACTCCGGCGATTGACCGGAGTTTTTAAAATAGATTATGATAAAATTATTTTACCAAAGTCATTTCATCCACAATGTGTTTTGCGCCTGAGAAATTCTCGATTACCCAAAGTACATAACGGATATCTACGTTGATGGTGCGTTGTAATTTTTTGTCAAAAATAACATCTCCAGCCATCGCTTCAATATTTCCATCAAAAGCCAATCCGATTAATTCTCCTTTACCGTTTAATACCGGAGAACCCGAGTTACCACCCGTGATATCATTATCAGTTAAGAAATTAACGTGTAACGAACCGTCTTTATCGGCATAACGACCGAAGTCTTTTTTGGCATTCATTTCTAATACACGTGCAGGTAAATCAAATTCATGATCACCTTTTTTGTATTTTTTTACTTGACCTGCTAATGTAGTGTAGTTGTTAATTGCTACATCATTGCGTTTGTCAGCAGGTAAAGAGCGAACTTTTCCGTAGGTCAAACGTAAGGTTGAGTTGGCATCAGGATATTTGATCGAACCGATTTTCGATTCGCGTAACCCTTCAACCAACAAACGGAAAGCGGCACCAAAATCATTTTGGGCTTTGGCTACTTCGTCTGATTTTGAATTCATGTGTGTAATCAAATCACTTGACAACGCATATAATGGATCGTTAGTCAATTGACCTTCAGAAGGTACCACTAAAAAGGCTTTTACGCGCTCTGGCGAACTGAACATTGACAAATCAAAAGCGGCATTCACATACCCAGCAAATTCATTGTTGTTGGCCTCACCGATTTTTTTCACGGAAGGAGCAATGTTGTATCCCACCGATTTTGTAGCATACAATTTCAATTGAGCGGCTAAGATATCTTTCTCAGCTGGAATGTGCATTTCTTTGTACATTTCATCAATCATCTCAGTCAATTGAGGTAACATTTGTGCACGTTTAGCAGCGTCTGCTTTCGCATAAGCTTCCAATTGACGTCCTAAAGAACGAGAGATTGTTCCTATCGCTGATGTGCGCAACAATTGTTGTAAATAGTTATCGTGACGCGACTTTTCATTGGTTAAAGCATAATACTTGTTGATGGTTTCAACTACAGTTCCGTATTTTGCTTTGTTTTCGGGTTTGTTCGCCCATTTGTTGAATTTGGCTTCTTGAGCGGCTTTAGCTTTAGAAGTTTCAAATTTGGTTAACGCATCAATCATTCCTTGACGGTTTTTCCAATAGTTAGCCGTAGAAGCATATTTTGAAGCATAAACCAAGTTCAAAGCATCACTTTGATCCATGTATTTTTTCATGTTGTCCATACCTGTTTTAGCTCCTTCAACCCAAGCAGGATAAGCAAATTTTACATTTTGCTCAATTCCGCCAGCGGGCATCCAACGGTTGGTACGTCCTGGATAACCCAAGATCATTGCAAAATCATTTTCTTTTACACCACCTAAGTTTACAGGTAAGTAATGTTTGGGATGTAAAGGCACATTTTTATCGGAATAATCGGCTGGATTTCCGTTCGCGTCGGCATAAATACGGAACATCGAGAAATCAGCGGTATGACGTGGCCATTCCCAGTTATCGGTATCTCCACCGAATTTACCTAAGCTTTCTGGTGGCGTTCCTACCAAACGAACATCTTTATAATCTTGATAAACGAAATAGTAGTATTCATTTCCTTGGAAAAAGGAACGAACCGAAACCACATATTTTCCACCTTCGTTATTTTCTTTTTCGATTTTAGCAATTTCAGCAGCGATGGCTTTTTCGCGTTCAGCTTCCGTCATTTTATCGTTCACCACGCCTAAGATGCGTTTTGAACAATCGTCCATGCGCACGAAGAAACGCACAAATAAACTGGATGGTTTTAATTCGCCTTTTTTATCGGCAGCCCAATAGCCATCTTTCAAATAATTTTTTTCGGCAGAAGACAATTCTGCAATGGCATCGTAACCACAGTGGTGGTTGGTCAATACCAAACCGTCTTTTGAAATTAATTCAGCGGTACATCCCCCATTGAATTGCACGATAGCATCTTTCAAGCTATGGTGGTTGATACTGTAAATTTCTTCAGCGGTCAATTGTAGACCCATTTTTTGCATGTCGCGGTGATTCAAACGTTCGATAAACATTAAGAACCACATCCCTTCATCGGCCTTCATGGTGAAAGGCATCAATAGCACTGCGGATACCAGTGTAATTACAATTTTTCTCATTGTTGTTTGCTTGTTTTAATCTATAAAAAAAGAATTGTAAATAAACGGATTTACTTACAATTCTTCAATGCTTTTACGAAAATATTATTCTACGATTACTTTTTTAGTAACGATTCCTTCTTGGGTTCGAAGTGTAACAAAATACACTCCTCTTTGCGCTGAAGGTAACTGAATATTTTTTACCAAGTCTTGGTTGTTTGCATTCTCTTCATCCACCAATACACGACCTGTTGAATCGTATACTTGCATTGCGTAGTTGGCAACTGGATTGGCAAATTGAATAGCGAATGAACCTTTGTTTGGGTTGGGAGCAATCGCAAATTGGTTTTTCAACACTTCTTCGTTCCCTAAGGTATTCATATTAAATTGCGAAGAAATAGTATTGTACCATGCTTGCATACGTGTGGCTTGACCTGCTGTAAACATATACATACATGCATCTTGTACATAATCCATATAGTTCATGGTTAATTGAGGATCTCCCGTACAATTACTCGCTACCGAACCAGCTGGATCACAATTATAATAAGGAGTGCTTGTTGGTTCTGTATCACAAACACGATCTCCAGAAGTTAAACAGTTGGCACCGTCACAGGCTTGGAAGGTATGATTCAAGTTAAAAAAGTGACCCAACTCGTGTGTCAATGTTCGACCTAAATTATAAGGAGCTCCAGGCGCATATCCTGAACAAGTGGCAGGAGTCGTTGTCATTGTTTTACCGAAGGCATTGTTATCGATTACAACAGTCATCCCTGCTGATGGCGAACCTCCAAGTGGAGAATAACCTAAAATTCCACCTGAAATATTACGCACAACCAAGTTCATATATCCTGACCAAGTTGTATCGGTATCGGCATTACTTAAATAGTCGGTTCCAAAAGTAACCGCCATATCGCCATTCACTAAACCTGTCCCTGAAGGATGGTTTTGCGTTGCAATGATAAACTGAACATCCATCATTCCTGTATTAGTACCAGGATAATATTGGCTGTCTGCCGCCCAATTTGAAATATCGGCATTGGTACCGTTGTAATCAGCATTCAAGATATTTACTTGTGTTTGCGCTAAAGAACGTAAACAATCTTTTAATGAAGCTGAAGATGATGAAGCTACAGACGGATAGTGTACTGCTACAGGAATACGAAGTGTTACGTTAGGCGATGCAGTTGTAGCTTGACCCGAACGCGCTTCCAATTGTGCGGTAACCAAACGGCGTAATTCGTTTTCAAATTTTTCTTGTTGCTCCATGTATTGCTGCTTCATCATTGGATTCTCCATGATTTTTGCCATATACGCATCTACACCACACGTTCTTTGTTGGGCCCAACCCAATTGAACAAGACATAAAGCGAAAAGTAATCGTAATTTCATAAGTTGTTAATTTAGTTTTTTTGTTTTTTTCAAATTAATAGCGAACGGCAAATTTATTCTATTTTTCTTTAAATCAAAGCAATATGAACAAATGTTTACTAAATCTTTACGAATTTAACATCGACCACAGGCGATCTTTCAATTCTTGAATTCCTTGTTGCGCGACCGATGAAATAAATAAATAAGAAATCCCTTTAAATTCTTTATCTAAAAGCACTTTCATTTCAGCTTTTAATTCATCATCCAACATGTCACTTTTGGAAATGACTAAGAGACGATCTTTATCCAACAATTCGGGATTGTAGCGGCGCAATTCGTCCAATAAAATATCGTATTCTTTTTTGATATCATCGGCATCGGCGGGCACTAAAAACAACAACGTTGAGTTTCGCTCGATATGACGCAAGAAATAATGTCCCAATCCTTTCCCTTCAGCAGCACCTTCGATGATACCGGGAATGTCTGCCATCACAAACGATTGAAAATCGCGGTACGACACGATTCCTAAATTGGGTTTTAAAGTCGTAAATGGATAATCGGCAATTTTGGGTTTCGCCGAAGTCATCACCGACAACAAGGTTGATTTCCCTGCATTGGGAAAACCAACTAAACCGACATCCGCCAATACTTTTAATTCCAAAATAACATCCACTTCTTCGGGAGGCATACCGGGTTGGGAATAGCGGGGCGTTTGGTTGGTGGCACTGCGAAAATGCCAGTTTCCTAAACCACCTTTACCGCCACGGGCTACGATTTTCTCTTCGCCATGTTCGGTTATTTCAAACAAAACTTCTTCCGTTTCTTGGTCTTTCACTACAGTTCCCAGCGGCACTTCGATGATTTTATCTTCACCATCGTGGCCCGTACTGCGGCTGCTACCGCCGTCTCCGCCGTGACCTGCTTTTACGTGTTTGGTAAATTTCAAATGAAAAAGCGTCCACAGGTTTTTGTTACCGCGGAGGATAACGTGACCGCCACGACCCCCGTCGCCGCCATCGGGTCCGCCTTTTTCAATAAATTTTTCGCGATGTAAATGCGTAGACCCTTTCCCTCCTTTTCCGGAGCATACATAAATCTTTACATAGTCTACAAAATTTCCTTCTGTCATGATTGTATTCTTTGGCAAGTTGCCTTGCACTAGTGTTAATTTTTTTAGCCGAATGTCTTTGAACATTGGCACTTCCTATTTAGCCCCGATAGAGCCGGTATCCCCGAATTTATGAGGGATAAAGGCGAAAGCGGGAAGGCACTTGTAAAGTTCTCCTTACTTGTGCTCCTAATCTTCGTTTACATAAGGAGCCACCTTCACTTTTTCCACTTTGGCGCCTGCGGTTTCTAAAATGGTAAACAGCATTTTATTCCAAATGAGTTCCTCTCCTTGCTTCGGTATGTACCCCATTTCAGTGGTAATCAAACCACTTACGGTGGTCACTTCGTAATCGCCGATTAAATCGTCCATATCGAAATAGGTCAGGAAATCGTGCAACGAATATTGGCCGTCCACCGTCCAAGACCCATCCGCTTCCGCCACCAATTGGTACTCGTCTTCATCAAAATCGGACGCATCCCCCACCAGCGCTTCCAAAATATCATTCAGGGTAATAATTCCCTGAAAAATTCCGTGTTCGTCCACGATTAACGCTTGGTGATTTTTGGTGGTTTTAAAATTTTCTAAGGCCTTGTAAGCCGAAGTATGTTCGATTAAATACGACGCTTCGCGCGTGATTTCGTTCAATTTAAAATCCTTTTGCTCCAAGCCAGCGAACAAATCTTTCAAGAGTACGATTCCCGTTACCTCATCCAAATTGTCTTGACAAACGGGATAGACGGAATGCATTTCAGTTAAAATCTTCGCTTTGATTTCTTCAAACGAATCGGTATGCGTGAGATAGACCACATCGTTGCGGTGGGTCATGAGCGAATTGACTTTGCGGTCGCCAATGTGAAATACGCGTTCTACGATGTCTTGTTCGATTTCTTGGACTTCCCCGACTTCGGTACCTTCTTTGATAATCGCTTTGATTTCTTCTTCGGTGACTTTACCGTCGGCTGTGGGTTTGATTTGGAACAATTTCAACAAGCCTTCGGTGGAAGCGGTTAACAACCAAATGAACGGCATGGTGATTTTGGACACCAATTTCATGGGTACGGCCACGGCTTTGGCAATCCCTTCTGGAAAATTGAGTCCGATACGCTTGGGCAACAATTCCCCCAACACCAACGAGAAAAAAGTCAATACAACAACGACAATTCCAGTGGCTAATGAATCGGCATAGGGTTTTAAAATGGGAAAACTGGCTACAAAATCCTGAACATCTTGGGTTACTTTTTCTCCGGAATAGATACCGGTTAAAATTCCGATTAAGGTAATTCCGATTTGTACTGTTGATAAAAACTCATTGGGTGAATTGGCCAAATCCAAAGCGGCCTTCGCGTTGGCATTGCCTTTTTTGGCAGCAGTTTCCAAACGGTTTTTACGTGCGGATATCAGGGCGATTTCCGACATGGAAAACACGCCGTTGAGTAGAATCAAAAATAAAATAATCAGTATTTCCATGGTATAGTGTACAAAAAAAGAGCCCTCGTCCTATAGTCCGAAAATGCTCTTTTCTGGTGTGCAAATATCTTAAAAAATATTGAATACGCCTACTTTTCAGGCGTTTCCTTCTTAAAAAGTGTCCAATACAGCGCTTAAACGTGCGGTAACTTCTTCGATGGAACCGATTCCGTCCACGGCATAAAACTTCCCTTGACCTTCATAATACGCCATTAAGGGAGCGGTTTTTTCATTGTATTCTTGGTAGCGGTTACGAATTTTCTCTTCGTCTTGATCGTCAGGGCGACCGGAGGTTTTTCCGCGCTCCAACAAGCGTGCTACTAGAATTTCATCGTCCGCTTCTAAGGCTACTGTGGCACGAATGGATTCTCCTTTAGTAGCTAAAAACGCATCCAAAGCTTCGGCTTGAGCGATGGTTCGTGGAAATCCGTCGAATAAGAATCCGGCTGAATCTTGATTTTTATCCACTTCGCTTTGTAACATTTGAATGGTCACTTCATCCGGCACCAAATCGCCTTTATCCATATAGGTTTTGGCGAGTTTCCCTAATTCCGTTTCGTTTTTGATATTAAAGCGAAAAATATCACCGGTTGACAAATGTGTCAAATTGTATTTTGCTTTCAAAAATTCGGCTTGGGTTCCTTTCCCTGCTCCAGGTTTCCCAAAAAGAACGATGTTAATCATTACAAGAAGTTTAGATTTAGATTTTAGAATTTAGACTTTAGAATTTAGACTTTAGACTTTAGTCGTTGGACATTAGTCATTAGATTATTGGGCTAATTGGTAGACATCGGGCAAGTTGCGTCCGAGTCCGTCGTAATCCAACCCATAACCTACAATAAATTTATTCGGAATGCGAATGCCTACATAATCAATTTTCACATCGTGTTGGTAAGCTTCGGGTTTGAAAAACAAGGTAGCAATTTTAAGGTGTTTAACCTTTTGTGCTTTCAACAATTGTTTTAACTCCACAATCGTATTTCCTGTATCGATGATGTCTTCCACGATCACTACGGTGCGGCCTTCCAAATTTTCGTTGATGCCAATCAAATGTTTGATTTCGTTGGTGGTTTGTGTACCTTCATAAGAAGCTACTTTGATAAAACTTACTTCACACATCCCGCGATAGGCTTTCATCAAATCGCCCATCACCATAAAGGAACCGTTAAGAACTCCAATAAAAATTGGGGTTTCGTCAAAAAAATCATCAGCCATTTGTTTGGCCATATTTTGAATCGCAAAGTCAATTTCTTCAGAAGAAATAAACGGCTCAAAGGATTTGTCGTGTAAGTGAATCATGTGTTGTTGTGTTGGAAATAAAGGTGCAAATTTAGCAACTAAAACCTATTAAAAATCAAGTCGTTCGGAAAATTTGCAAATTTGATATATTTACGACATGAATTCGGAACACTATACCCAAATTGCAGGAATTAAAGCCTATCGAAAAACGCGGGATTACTACAAAGATAAGGCATTTTTGGAACCACTTTTTTTGGAAAGTTTGGTTGCTGTAGGTTGTAATCCAGCGGATAAAAACCATTACAAAGCCTTATGGATATTGGAGTTGGTTGCGGAAGAACAAATTACGCTGTTGTTACCTTATTTGGATTCGTTTTGTAGCCAATTATCACACTTTCATTTGGACCCCGCGGTGCGACCTGCAGCCAAAATTTGTTTGTTTTTGGTTTCAAAAAAAGGGGTCCAACTGAGTCCTTTTCAAGAAGAAAAAATCATTGAAGGTTGTTTGGATTTTATCATTCGGGAGGCCAAAGTAGCGACCATTGCCTATGCTTTACGGGCCTTGTTTCGATTGGGTAAAAAATATCCGTGGGTGCATGATGAGTTGCGCTTGATCCTTTCGCGCGAATTGGACAACCCTTCACCGGGAATGAAATTTGTAGTAAAAGAAACCTTGATGCATTTGAAAAATGCGGATAACGGTAGTTCCTAAAAGAAACGCGCCCAACACTTCCGAGAAAATTCTATCTTTGCGCCACAAACAACACAACCCATGAATTATTTCTCTTCTGATTTCCGATTAGGAATTTTGGGCGGGGGCCAATTGGGCAAAATGCTCCTTACCGACACCCGCAAATTTGACATTCAAACTTTTGTATTGGATCCAAGTGCCGAAGCGCCATCGCGTTTTGGCTGTACCGCTTTTTACCAAGGCAGTTTGTTGGATTATGACACGGTGTACAAATTTGGTAAACTGGTGAATGTGTTGACCATCGAAATTGAAAATGTCAATTTGGAGGCATTAGAGCAACTGGAATCCGAAGGGCTACCCATTTATCCGTCACCTAAAACCTTACGTTTGATTCAAAACAAAGGAAAACAGAAAGATTTTTATGTCCAACATGGGATTCCGACCTCAACGCATCAACGCTTTGTCGGAAAGGATGCTGTACACCAAGCACTTGCCGACGATTCGTTAAATTTTCCTTTTGTATGGAAAGCGGCTACTGGCGGCTATGACGGTAACGGTGTAAAAGTGTGTCGCTCCACTATGGATTTGCAAAACCTTCCCGATGTGGAATGTGTGGCTGAAGCGATGGTGGATTTTAAAAATGAATTGGCCGTCATTGTTAGTCGATCGGTATCTGGAGAAATACGTACGTATCCAGTAGTAGAAATGGAATTTCACCCCGAAGCCAACCAAGTGGAATATGTGATTTGTCCGGCGCGTATCGATGCCGCTGTGGCACTAAAAGCGCAAGAAGTTGCCTTGAAAGTGTCGGAAGCGTTTGACCATGTAGGATTGCTTGCAGTGGAAATGTTTCAAACCCAAGACGACCAGATTTTGGTCAATGAAGTCGCACCACGACCACATAATTCAGGGCACTACAGCATTGAAGCGAGTTATACTTCCCAATTTGAAAACCATTTGCGTGCGATTTTGAATTTACCTTTGGGAAATACCGAGAGTAAAGTCGCAGGCATCATGGTAAATTTAGTCGGCGCAGAAGGCCATTCGGGTCAGGTTGTTTATGAAAACATCGATAAAATCATGGCGATTGATGGGGTAACTCCGCATATTTATGGTAAACGCGAAACCCGTCCGTTCCGAAAAATGGGTCATGTGACCATTGTCAATGCGAATATGGCAGAGGCACGTCGTGTGGCAGAAGAAGTGAAGAATAGTATTCGGGTGGTTAGTATGCAGTAGGCAGTGGGCAGTGGGCATTGGAAAGTATAAAATAGCAAGCCGTAAAATTGTTTCAATAGAATTGAAATCTGTTGTCACTTTTTATCATTTCTATTTAAAAAAACCAAAGAAAATTGTTTTTGTCAACGAACTCTCTTAGTTGACATCAATTAGAAGTAAATCCAGAAGTTGCTGCATAAAATGTTTCCGGAATAGATTCACCTTGTTTTCGCTGTTTGGCTAATAAATTGTACCTTCGTATTCGATCATTTAAAATGTAAAATTTACAATTTATAATAACATGAAAGTAGCCATCGTCATGGGAAGTAAAAGCGACTTGCCCGTTATGCAAGAAGCCATTGATATACTACAATCCTTCGGAATTACGACTGAAGTTGATATTGTTTCGGCACACCGTACGCCTGAAAAATTAGTGGATTTTAGTTCGAACGCCCACCTCCGCGGCATTAATGTCATCATAGCAGGTGCCGGTGGCGCTGCCCACTTACCCGGAATGGTGGCGTCTATGAGTCCGCTGCCCGTCATTGGCGTTCCCGTTAAATCCAGTAATTCCATTGACGGATGGGATTCGGTACTTTCCATCTTACAAATGCCCGGTGGCGTTCCTGTTGCAACAGTGGCTTTGAATGGTGCTAAAAACGCCGGGATTCTAGCCGCCCAAATCTTAGGCAGTCAACATCCGGAAATCCTTCAGAAAATTGTCGATTACAAAAACGAATTGAAGGATGTGGTTTTGAAAGCTGCGGAGACACTAAAAGGGTAAAGAACCTCATTTCTTTTAAAATTTCATAAAAATCATAACGTTATTGCTCCGTTACTGAATTCAGTTCGGACGCCTTAATTTTTAGTAAAAAATGTTTACAGAAAAATTCAACACTCCCTATACCGCAGCTCCTTTTCGTCAAATACAACTCGACGATTATGTACCTGCTTTTGATCAAACGATTGCCCAAGCCCGCGCTGAAGTAGATGCTATTATCAACAATCCCGAAGCACCTACTTTTGAAAACACCATCGAAGCTTTAGAGTTTTCGGGACAAGCTTTGGATCGTCTATCGTCGATTTTCTTTAATTTAAATTCGGCCGAAACCAACGACACCATGCAACAGATTGCACAGGAAGTCTCCCCAAAACTAACGGCCTTTGGCAATGACATTGCTTTAAACGAAACCTTATTCCAACGGGTAAAAACAGTCTATGACCAACGCGATACTTTATCCCTTTCACCAGAACAATTGATGTTATTGGAAAAGAAATACAAAGGATTCAGTCGGAACGGTGCTTTGTTAAATGAAGAGAAAAAGAACCGCTTGCGCGAAATCGACACGGATTTGGCCCAACTCAAATTAACTTTTGGCGAAAATGTATTGGCCGAAACAAACAACTATTTCAAGCACATTACCAATGCTGAAGATTTGGCAGGTTTACCGGAAGGTGCCCAAGAAGCGGCTGCCGCTTTAGCACAATCCAAAGGACTCGAAGGTTGGGTCTTTACTTTGGACTTCCCGAGTTATATGCCGTTGATCACCTATGCTGACAACCGTGAGTTGCGTAAAGAGTTGGCCCTAGCCTTTGGGAAAAAAGCCTTTCAAGACAATGCCCATAACAATACCGAAATTTTGAAAAAAATTGTGGCATTGCGTCATGAACGCGCCCAACTATTGGGTTACGATTCCCATGCGCATTTTGTTTTGGAAGAGCGTATGGCACAACATCCCGAAACGGTAAAAACGTTTTTGAATGATTTATTAGCCAAAGCCAAACCGGCTGCCCAACGTGAATTTGCGCAGTTATCGGCATTCGCCAAAGAAAAAGACGGAATGGACCATTTGGAAAAATGGGATGGCGCTTATTATTCAGAAAAATTAAAACAAGAATTGTTTGATTTGGACGACGAACTCTTGAAACCGTACTTCCAATTAGAGAAGGTTCTGCAAGGTGCTTTTACGGTGGCGGAGAAGTTGTTCGGACTCACATTTCATGAAATCGATACGGTTGACAAATACCATCCCGATGTACAAACCTATGAAGTACGTGGCGAGGCGAATGAATTTGTGGCATTATTTTATGCCGATTTCTTTCCGCGCGCAGGCAAACGTCCCGGTGCTTGGATGACCTCTTTCAAACCGCAATACATTCAAAACGGAGTCAATGATCGACCACACGTGTCGATTGTTTGCAACTTCACGCCGCCAACAGCCTCCAAACCGTCGTTGTTGACGTTTAACGAAGTGACCACGTTGTTCCATGAATTTGGACATGCGCTTCATGGCATGTTGGCGAATACCACTTACCCGAGTTTATCGGGTACTTCTGTGTATTGGGATTTTGTCGAATTACCGAGTCAGGTCATGGAAAACTGGTGTTACGAACCCGAGGCATTGGCGTTATTTGCTCATCATTATGAAACGGGCGAAGTGATTCCGCAGACCTATGTCGATAAAATCAAAGAAAGTGCGAGTTTCTTGGAAGGCATGGCTACGGTGCGCCAATTGAGTTTTGGTTTATTGGATATGGCGTATCATGCACAAGTCCCTACAATTGACGATGTAAAAGCCTTTGAAGTGGCGGCGACACGTGAAACTGCTTTATACCCAGATGTTGCAGCCAATTGTGTAAGTCCGGCCTTTTCGCATATTTTCCAAGGCGGTTATTCGTCGGGATATTACAGTTACAAATGGGCCGAAGTTTTGGATGCCGATGCGTTTGCTTATTTCCAAGAAAAAGGAATTTTCAATAAAGAAGTAGGAACCCAATTTAAAGAAAACGTACTTTCTAAAGGTGGTACAGCCTTACCGATGGAATTGTATAAAAAGTTCCGCGGACAAGAGCCCAAACCGGAAGCGTTATTGAAACGCGCTGGACTATTGTAGTTATGAGTTATGAATTTAGAGTCGTGAAAGCGGCTCTTTTTTATTACTAATTACAGCTCCTAACAAACATTATCATCTCCCAAATCCATAAACCATAACCGCCCAAACCATCGGAAGTGCTTCTACCCAAAAGGCTGTAAACGATTTCGATTGGTGGGGCTGGGTTTTGTATATGGCTCCCATAATGAGTAGCGCAATACTTCCGGAAGTTAATACTTCTTGAGCACCATGATTAGAGCATACTAGTCCCCAATATACAACCACTAAAAAATACCCAAACCGCTTTGTCCATGATACTCCAAATCGTTGGGGTAATGTCCCTAATTGAGGGGGATCGTGTACACTATCATATATTTCAAAAGGTATCATCAAAGCGCTTAGTAATACGAAGCGAAGAAAACCTTCTAAAACTAGTATATTCAAAGGTTGTTTACAAGATAATAAAGGAACAACAACCGTAAAATACATAATTGTACCACTGACCCAAAATAGTTTAAGCCATCCTAACTTTCGAACCCATGGATAAAGAATTACAAGACAAAATCCTGTGACTAAACTTTTTTGAATCGCTATTGGCATCCTGAGAAAAGCCATGAGAAAAAAAAAGATTGCCAGAATAGTAATTCTATAAGTAAATCGATGTTGGAAGGAAATTGGTATTTGATACCACCAAATTTTTCCATATTTCAATCCATTATAAACGACAAGGGTCCCAGTAAACATAAGTCCAACATACCCTTGACTCAAGAGTATATCATTTTGCATGTAGGTAATTAAGGTTAAACAACCTACTGCGAGTGCAACATGCAAAGAAGCATTCAGGTAAACGTTTGTAACTTTATTTCCAAAAACCATGTTTCAAAAGTAATTCAACTTGTTAATAAGCACAGGATTCAGTTGAAAAATTCTCAAAATATTAGCAAATGTGCGCTGTAAAATAGAAGTTTAATAAGTACTTTTGTTTGCGATTTCGAATTTGAAAAAAATTCAACACAACACAACAAAACAGACTAATTTACCCAACTTTAATGAGAACAGATTTATTTGCATCACGTCACATTGGGCCGCGCGAATCCGACCTACAGCACATGTACCAAACCATCGGGGTGGCCGACATGGATCAATTAATTTATGAAACGATTCCAGATGATATTCGATTGAAACAACCGTTACAATTGGATGCTGCTTTGTCTGAATATGAATACCTAACCCATATCACTGAATTGGGTAAAAAAAATAAAGTATTCCAATCCTATATTGGTTTGGGCTACCACCCTACAGTCATTCCTGCGGTTATTCAACGTAATATTTTTGAAAACCCAGGATGGTATACCGCCTACACACCCTATCAAGCGGAAATTGCACAAGGTCGTTTGGAAGCGATTTTAAATTTCCAAACTACAGTAATTGAACTAACGGGAATGGAAATTGCCAATGCCTCACTTCTTGATGAAGGAACAGCTGCTGCTGAGGCGATGGCGCTTCTCTTTGATGTACGCACACGTGATCAAAAGAAAAACAATGCCAACAAATTCTTTGTTTCGGAAGATATACTACCACAAACGTTATCGGTTTTACAAACACGTTCGACTCCTATTGGTGTTGAATTAGTTGTGGGTAATCATGAAATGATAGAATTAACCGCTGATTTCTTTGGTGCAATTGTACAATACCCTGGCAAATACGGTCAGATTTACGATTACACAGGATTTATTGCCAATGCAAAATCGAAAGATATTAAAGTAGCTGTGGCTGCTGACATTTTATCATTAGCAAAATTAACGCCTCCTGGAGAAATGGGTGCGGATGTTGTAGTAGGAACTACCCAACGTTTTGGTATTCCTATGGGATATGGCGGACCACATGCCGGCTTTTTTGCTACGAAAGAAGAATACAAACGTTCGATGCCCGGACGTATCATTGGGGTAACTATTGACGCGAATGGGAACCGTGCTTTACGTATGGCTCTACAGACACGTGAACAACATATTAAACGCGAAAAAGCAACATCCAACATTTGTACCGCTCAAGTATTGTTAGCCGTTATGGCTGGAATGTATGCAGTGTACCACGGACCCAAAGGGTTACAATACATCGCCAATAAAGTACACGCTTCTGCAGTAACCTTAACCGACGCATTGAATCAGCTAGGCGTTTATCAAACCAATACGGCCTTTTTTGATACCATCGTGGTGAAAGCGGATGCTGCAAAAGTTCGCCCAATCGCAGAACAACACGAAATCAACTTCTATTATATTGATGGGGAAACCATTTCGATTGCGTTAAACGAAACGACTTCTATTGCGCATTTGAACCAAATCGTAAATGTATTCGCAACGGCTTTAGGCAAAGCACCTGTGACTGTTACTGAATTGAGTGCACAATCGCAAGTTCCAGCCCAACTTGAGCGTCAATCGGCATTTTTACAACATGAGGTTTTCAATAGTCACCATTCAGAAAGTCAGTTAATGCGTTATATCAAAAAATTAGAGCGCAAAGACTTATCCTTGAATCACTCGATGATTTCATTGGGTTCATGTACGATGAAATTGAATGCTGCCGCAGAAATGTTGCCTTTATCCATGCCCAATTGGAATAGCATTCACCCGTTTGCTCCAATTGAACAAGCGGAAGGTTATCAAATCATGTTGAAACAATTGGAACACCAATTGAATATTGTGACCGGATTTACAGGCACAACTTTACAACCCAACTCAGGTGCACAAGGAGAATATGCCGGATTGATGGCGATTCGTGCCTACCATTTATCAAGAGGCGACAATCACCGTACAGTGTGTTTGATTCCGTCTTCTGCCCACGGAACGAATCCCGCTTCTGCGGCGATGGCTGGTATGGATATCATTGTTACCAAAACAACCCCTGAAGGAAATATCGACGTAGAAGATTTGCGTGCTCGTGCCATCGAATATAAAGATCGTTTGTCAGCTTTGATGGTGACGTATCCTTCTACGCATGGTGTGTTTGAGAGTTCGATTATCGAAATCACCAATATTATTCATGAAAATGGCGGTTTAGTCTATATGGATGGCGCCAACATGAATGCCCAAGTAGGTTTAACCAATCCAGCGACCATTGGTGCGGATGTGTGCCACTTGAACTTACACAAAACCTTCTCCATTCCTCACGGTGGTGGTGGACCGGGTGTTGGCCCCATTTGTGTGAATGAAAAATTGGTTCCGTTTTTACCCACGAATCCGATTATCCCAACGGGTGGTGACCAAGCGATTACCGCTATTTCGGCAGCCCCTTACGGATCGGCTTTGGTTTGCTTGATTTCCTATGGTTACATTATGATGATGGGATCGGAAGGATTGACCAATGCTACAAAATATGCGATTTTGAATGCCAATTATATGAAAGCGCGTTTAGAAAACCACTACCCTGTATTGTATTCAGGAGAATGTGGACGTGCGGCTCACGAGATGATTTTGGATTGTCGTGAGTTCAAACAAAAAGGCATTGAAGTTACCGATATAGCCAAACGTTTGATGGACTATGGTTTCCACGCACCAACGGTTTCCTTCCCTGTTGCAGGAACGTTAATGGTGGAACCAACAGAATCAGAAGACTTAGCCGAATTAGATCGTTTTTGTGATGCCATGATTGCCATTCGCAAAGAGATTGAAGCGGCAACCGCAGAAGATACGAATAATGTTTTGAAAAATGCTCCACATACCTTAGCTATGTTAACGGCTAACGATTGGAACTTCCCGTATTCGCGTGAAGCGGCAGCATTCCCCTTGGAGTATTTGAGTGAAAACAAATTCTGGCCTAGCGTTCGTCGTGTAGATGATGCGTATGGTGACCGTAATTTGGTTTGTTCATGTGCACCGATTGAGGCGTATATGTAATTGAGTGATTAGTGATTAGTAATTAGTGACTAGTGACTAGTGACTAGTGATTAGTCTTAAAACTTTAGAAAATAAAAAAAACCGCTTTTAACAAGCGGTTTTTTTATGGGTTTACTTTAATTGCAAGGAATCAAAATAACCTTTCAATTCATCTAGGGTCGCTTTATCAACTAAATTGGTATCAATTACAATAGTTGTATCTTTTGAAGTGACCGTATGATCGCCGGCAAAATATCTATAAGCAGTAATTTCATGCACGCAAATTGTTTTCTTTTTAAAAAGTCCGTTGAAGACAATGAAATCCAGTGTGAGTTCGACCATCACTCTATTTTTGGTATAAAAATATTGAACGATAAAGACCAATCCTAGTCCGCCGAGCCCTACCAAATACTGACTAGCGGTTGTGAATAACGAACCAAACCCGATGATTACATTTCCGATTCCGATATATAATACCCGTTTTAACTGACTTTGATTGTGTAATATTTTCATATCGTATAGGTATCTTTTATTTCAATCGCTCCAGCTTCCCTTTGCGTTTTACAATATTTTTATAATCCCACTGAATGATTTGTGCCTTTTGCAACCAACGCACGAGGGCAACGGTATCTATTTGAGAAACATCCGTATAAAAAACCGAAGCATCTTTAAATTTTTCCCCTCGAATAGTTAAATCCGGTTCGTCAAAATCTTGCCCACTCCAAAACATTAAACGAATTCCGCGTTTCTGTTTACTGTACCCAACAATCGGATTCTCTTCAATAAACCAAACGGGATGCGAATGCCATATTTTTGACTCAGCTCCCGATAATTGGGACTGAATAATCGTACTGAGCTGCTCACAGATTAAGAAGTAATCTTCCTCTTGTAATTGGTTATAAGCAATGATTGAATTGTGTACCATTTTTCTTTTATAAAAAAATAAAGGTAAGAAAATAGTTGCGATATTTCTTTTTATCGTAATATTGCAATATAATTATACATCAAGAACAATGGGCGTTACTAAAACGGAACATTTTACCGAGTCACAAAATGAAATGGCTATTCTAATTAAAGCCCTTGCCCACCCGGCAAGGATTGCCATAATGGAATATTTATGCGAAGTCAATTCTTGCATCTGTGGAGCTATCGTTAACGAATTACCCTTATCCCAACCAACGATTTCCCAACATTTGAAAGAATTGAAAAACGCCGGGCTCATCAAAGGAACAGTTGAAGGCACCTCGATTTGTTATTGCATTGATGAAAAGGGAATTGCAAAATTGCAGTCTTATTTCAATCAATTTACAATGCAACTTCTTGATAAAAAACAATGTTGTTAACTAAAAATACCTACTTATGAAACTTTCTGCATTACAAAACCAATTAAAATCGCTCTCAAGCATCCAACTTCAATTACCTGACGGACAATGGGTACCAGAGCATTTTCACATAACCGAAGCGGGTTTAACAACCAAACGGTTTATCGATTGTGGCGGAACCTTTCGCACAGAAAAAACAATCAACATGCAAGTTTGGGTCGCTGAAGATGTGGATCACCGACTGACACCTACGAAACTTTTGGGGATTTTGAAAAAAGCCGAACCCTTGTATCAAGAAGAAGATTTGGAGGTAGAAGTTGAATACCAAGGCACGACAATTAGTCGCTATGGATTGACCTTTGAGAATGGAGTTTTTCGCTTCGAACCCAAATTCACGGATTGTTTAGCAAAAGACCATTGTGGTATACCAGAAAATCAGATGCCTCAAAAGAGAGAAACTTCAGTAACGGCTTCTTGCACCCCCGGAGGAGGTTGTTGTTAATTTTTCGACTGATGAAAAACGAACTTTTTCCCGACTTACGCCACTACCTTGAAGCGAGTGATTTTGAAAGTATAACACCTGAACGGTTGTCGTTGCTTGAACCTATAATAGCTTTAGGACGCGAGGAATTAAATGCTGGACGTTCTCTTGTATTGAATTGTATTTGTACCCACAATTCGCGACGCAGTCACCTTACACAGGTTTGGGCACAAGCTGCAGCCGATTATTATCGCATTCCGGTCACCGCGTATTCGGGAGGGACGGAGGCTACTGCACTTTATCCCGTCATTCTCGAAACACTACAGGTCGCCGGAATTCAGAGTCAGACCTTATTAACAGGCGAAAATCCAGTTTACGCCTTCCGAACGGGTCCAAACAACATCCCCATAATTGGATTTTCAAAACATTACGACCATCCATTCAATCCCCAAGCTGGATTTATTGCTTTGATGACCTGTTCGAGTGCCGATGAAGGCTGTCCTATTGTTCATGGAGCAAAGGCCCGTTTTCCACTTCGATACATCGATCCGAAACACGCCGATGGAACGCCGGAACAAGCAACGGTGTATAATGCAAGTAACCGACAAATTGCCACTGAAATGATGTATATAATGAGTCAAATTCAAACAACAATATAATGAGTGCTCAAGATTGTACCCCTGTCGTCAACCGAAAACGACTATCCTTTTTAGACCGTTACCTAACGCTTTGGATTTTCTTAGCCATGGCTTTAGGGGTGAGTTTGGGTCATTTTTACCCCTCTGTGAGTGAAGACATTGAAAACTTATCCCATGGTACGACCAATATTCCATTGGCTATTGGTTTGATTCTCATGATGTATCCTCCCTTGGCAAAAGTGAATTATAGCAAAATGAGACCCGTTTTTAGAAACATCAAAGTACTTTCGGCTTCCTTAATTCTGAATTGGATTGTAGGGCCTATCCTTATGTTTGCTTTGGCGTTGCTATTGCTACCGGATTATCCAGAATACCGTAATGGTCTGATATTAATCGGCTTAGCACGATGCATTGCCATGGTGGTTGTTTGGAATGATTTGGCCGAAGGAGACCGCGAGTATGGAGCCGGACTCATTGCTTTAAACAGTATTTTTCAAGTCCTTTTTTACAGTGTCTATGCCTATCTCTTTTTGGGCGTTTTACCTCCCTATTTTGGATTAACCGGAATAGAAATAAATTTATCTATAGGTGTCATCGCAGAAAGTGTGGGTATTTATTTGGGAATTCCATTTTTACTTGGTATAACTTCACGCTATGTTTTGATCCATCAAAAAGGGGAAACTTGGTTTCAAGAACGGTTTGTTCCGTTGATATCACCCTTTACTTTAATTGCTTTGTTAGCAACAATTGTATTGATGTTTAGTTTAAAAGGGCAACTCATTCTTGAAATTCCTTGGGATGTAGTGCGTATTGCAGTGCCTTTGGTAGTATATTTCGCCATCATGTTTGTGCTCAGTTTTATCTTGGGTCGTAACTTTGGTGCCAACTATGCCCAATCGACGGCAGTGGCTTTCACGGCAACGGGGAACAATTTTGAATTGGCGATTGCGGTTGCCATTGGTGTATTTGGATTACACAGTGGAGAGGCTTTTGCAGGTGTTATCGGACCTTTAGTCGAAGTCCCCGCTTTGATTGCACTTGTTCATTTAGCTTTTTGGTTTCGTAAACAATGGAGCATGAATTAGCAATACATTAGACAACTTTACATTTATTAATTACAATAAAAAGAAAATGACCGACATACAAACCCAAGAAGACATCTATCGCATAGTCGCTGAATTTTATAAAAAACTTTTTGCGGACGAACGCATCAGTTATATTTTCACCGATGTGATTCCGGTTCATGAAAAACTGGAAGAGCATTTGCAGATTTTGGTCAAATTTTGGTCGCAATCGCTTTTGGGGACAGGCGGTTATTTCAACAATCTTACCCAAATTCATTTGGATGTAGACACCCTCTCGGCACTTACTAAAGATCATTTTGACATTTGGTTATCACACTTCGAAACAGCAATTGATGAGAACTTTGAAGGTTTCACTTGTGAACGCATGAAGAATATGGCCCACAATTTATCCACGATTATGCAAATTAAAATCAAACAGAAGAACGGATGATTATTTAGAAATTCTAAATTTTAAATGCAGTCTATTGAAAATTCAATAATTCGAGTCGAAATCTCGTCCTCAAGAATTTCTCTTGAATGATTTATTACTAACTTCGTTGTAAATCAATAGGATTATGCAGATTAAAATTACCGGTTCGGGCTGTTACATACCCTCAGAAGTTATCACCAATCTTGACTTTGCCCGACATGAATTTTTGAACGAAGATGGCACACCATTTCCGTATTCCAATGAAGTTGTAGCTGAAAAATTTTTAGAAATTACAGGAATTCAAGAAAGGCGTTATGCCACTGAAAATTTACTGACTTCTGATATTGCAACCATTGCAGCACAACGCGCGATAGAAGATTCGGGTATTGACCCAGAAACATTAGACTATATTATTTTCGCTCACAATTTTGGCAATGTCAAACAAGGAGCGATTCAATCAGACATCTTACCGAGTTTGGCCACCCGTGTCAAATATGATTTGAAAATCAAAAACCCAAAATGTGTCGCCTACGACATTCTCTTCGGTTGTCCGGGTTGGGTAGAAGGTGTCATTCAAGCCTATGCATTTATTAAAGCGGGAATGGCCAAAAAATGTTTGGTAATTGGCGCTGAAACCCTTTCACGGGTCGTTGACATTCATGACCGTGATTCCATGATTTATTCCGATGGAGCTGGCGCTACTATCATTGAAGCAACGGATGCAACGGGTGGAATTTTGGCTCATGAGTCGGCTACATTCGCCCATGATGAAGCCTATTACTTATATTTCGGAAATTCTTTCAATAAGGACCACGACCCTAATGTGCGGTATATTAAAATGTATGGTCGCAAAATTTATGAGTTTGCGCTGAGCAATGTCCCCAAAGCGATGGCCGCTTGTTTGGAAAAAAGTGGCATAGACATCAGTCAGGTAAAAAAAGTGCTGATCCATCAAGCCAATGAGAAGATGGATGAAGCGATTATTCATCGTTTTTTCAAACTTTACAAACAAACCCCTCCCGAAGGCATTATGCCCATGAGTATTCATAAACTGGGAAATAGTAGTGTGGCGACTGTACCTACTTTATATGATTTATTGGTAAAAGGTCAAATTGAAAATCAAGCTTTGCATCCGGGCGACGTGGTTTTGTTTGCCTCAGTAGGCGCAGGAATGAATATTAATGCTTTTGTATATAAAATGTAAAACGAGGACCAAAATCCTCGTTTTTTTATTTAAAAATTAAAACACCTACTCCGAAAAGTCCGGCGTATAAAATAAATAACGTAATCTCTAGTCGGTATTTATTTATCATGATATTTTGTTTAGACTTTAAATTTACTAAAACCATTTGAATGGTTATGTTAAAATTTACAAGTAACTTTTATAAATTGGTGAACCAGGAAATTGGTTGAGAATTTGAGCAATACTAAATTATTTATAGGGCAAGAGGTAATTTATTTATAATTTTGTCCCGCTTCAAAATAAATTCTGAAGCTTCATTTCATGTACGAGAAAACATACCCTTCCAAACGATTCCGCATTACATTGGAATTTTTAAAAAAACATATTAACGTCCACGAACGCATTTTTGATTTGGGTGTACCCAATCCGTTTTCGAAAATCATGGAAGAACAGGGATATTCGGTACAAAACACTACAGGTGAAGACATCGATAACGATACAAGCGCATTGAAAAATAACGAATACGAGGTGTTTACTGCTTTTGAAATCTTCGAGCATTTATTAAACCCTTACACGGTTTTGCAAAATGTAAAGGCAGACAAAGTATTGATCTCCATCCCGCTGCGTTTATGGTTTTCACCTGCTTACCGCAGTAAAACCGATATGTGGGACCGTCATTATCACGAATTCGAAGATTGGCAATTGGATTGGTTGTTAGAAAAAACGGGATTCAAAATTGTAGACCGTATCCAATTTACTCATCCTGTAAAAAAAATTGGGATACGTCCTTTATTGCGTTGGATTACTCCGCGCTATTATTTGGTGTATGCCGAACGAATTAAATAATTAAAAGTGCTTACTAAATCATCCTTCGGGATGATTTTTTTATTCAAAAGAGTCATTTCTCCTTTTTAAAAGCAATCAAGAATCTTAAATTCTTACATTTTTATCAATTTTTCTTACAATTTATCCGATCTGATTATTTTATCTCCAAAATCTTAACGGAATCCATTTGTTTATTGCAATAGCCCTTTTGTAATCTTTTACTTGCTTTTTAGGTCATTTTTGAGTAATTTTATGCATTTCATCGATTTATTTTGTCACTTTGTCGAGCGTTGCCGTATGTTTGACCCGAAGTTAAACTCAACTCTAAATCTACTATTAATTATGAAAAAATTAGTTACCCTAACATTGACTATGGCAGTATCCACTGCATTTGCACAAAAATTATTCATTGTTAAATCCGATGAAAAATTTGGTATCATCAGTGAAACCGGAATTGAAATTGTTCCACCCAAGTACACTTCTATTGAAGAATACGACAAACTTCATGTAAATTGGGCCAAAATTGAATCCAACGGACTTTTCGGATTCGTGGATAAAAATGGTAAAATCGTGGTGGAAACCAAATACCAATCAGTTGGTAATTATGATGTATATAACCAAGGTTGGTCGTTAATTGAAAAAGATGGCAAATTTGGATTCATGAACGCTGCAGGTAAAGAAGTGGTTCCCCCAATCTATGACAAAATTGGTTCTTTTGGTGAATTCTCAAAAGAATGGGCAATGATTGAATCACAAGGCTTGAAAGGCTTTATCGACCGTGATGGAAACATTGTAGTTCCTGTTAAATATGTGGATGTTGCCAAATTTGACGATGTTCGTAAAAACTGGGCTTTGGTGAAAGACCGTAAAGAAAAATTAGGTTTCATCGACAAAACAGGAAAAGAAGTTATTCCTGTAGTTTACGACAACATCGAAGCTTTTGAAAAAAAGAAAACATCGCAAATCGCTGATGCCGATTAATTCAGCAACCCCTTAAACTAGTCTATATCTTTAAAGGATTTCCTTATGGGAAATCCTTTTTTTTATCTTGAAATGTTACTTTTGTAAACCAATAGTTATCCATGAAATATTCTATCATTATTCCGACCTACAATGAAGAGGCATTCATTCGACTCACTCTAGACTCTCTGGTGAATCAAACGGTGACGCCTTCCCAAATTATTGTAGTGAATGACAATTCAACCGATCAAACCGGAAAAATTGTAGATGAATTTGTGGCCAATTATCCATATATAAGTCAAGTACATAAACAATCGGATGCTATCCATTTACCGGGCAGTAAAGTCATTCAAGCGTTTCACGAAGGCGAAAAATACTGTATTTCCGATTTTGACATATTGGTCAAAGTTGATGCCGATCTGATTTTTCCCTCTAATTATTTTGAAAAAATAATCGGCCATTTTAATTCCGACTCAACCATTGGCATGGCGGGCGGATTTTGTTACATTGAAAAAAACGGGGAATGGGTACTTGAAAATTTAACCGACAAAGACCATATTCGCGGCGCGCTCAAAGCCTATCGAAAAGAAACCTATCTCCAAATTGGTGGATTGCGAGCTAATATGGGTTGGGATACGGTGGACGAACTGTTGTGCCAATTTTATGGATGGAAAATCAAAACAGACCCTTCATTAAAAGTAAAACATTTAAAACCAACCGGCGCGAGTTACAATCAAGCGGCACGCTATAAGCAAGGAGAAGCATTTTATACATTGGGCTATGGTTTTTGGATTACAGCCATTGCTTCGCTCAAATTGGCAATGCGCAAAAAGAAACCCTTGCTCCTATTGGATTATTTAAACGGATTTTGGAAAGCGAAACGCGAACAAAAAGCGCTTTTAGTGACTCCTGAACAAGCCCGATTCATCCGCAATTACCGTTGGCAAAAAATGAAAGCCAAATTGTTTTCCTAAGATCCATTGCGTGATTGTTGGAATGTTAATGCATTGCTGTATTCAAAAATAAGCCCTACTTTTGCGCATATACTTTATTATGATATTACTGCGCTATCTCACCCATATCGGTCGCTACTTTTTGATGATACGAGAAGTATTCGTAAAACCTACCAAATGGTCGGTGATGCGCGGATTAATTTTTAAAGACATCGACGACTTAGTCATTGATTCGTTGGGCATTGTTTGCTTCATTTCCTTTTTTGTGGGAGGTGTAGTTTCCATCCAAACGGCCCTAAATTTAACCAATCCTCTTATTCCAAAATACCTTATTGGTTTTGCTACTCGTCAATCGGTAATTTTAGAATTTGCACCCACTTTTATCTCCATTATTATGGCGGGGAAAATGGGGTCTTTTATTACCTCAAGTATAGGAACAATGCGGGTTACCGAGCAAATTGATGCCTTAGAAGTAATGGGGGTGAATTCACTGAACTATTTGGTTTTTCCTAAAATGGTCGCCTTAATCCTGTATCCTTTTGTTATTGGCATTTCTATGTTCCTGGGAATTCTTGGGGGCTGGATGGGCGGCGTTTATGGCGGATTTACAACCAGTGCGCAGTTCATTCAAGGAATTCAAACCGAATTTATCCCGTTTCACATTGCTTACGCATTTATAAAAACAATCATGTTTGCCTTTTTATTAGCCACCATTCCCTCCTACCATGGCTATTATATGAAAGGTGGCGCATTAGAAGTGGGTAAGGCAAGTACCGTTTCGTTTGTTTGGACATCAGTTGTGGTGATTTTATCCAATTATATTTTAACCCAATTACTTTTGGCATGATCGAAGTTCGCAACGTTGAAAAATCATTTGGCACTGCCAAAGTATTAAAAGGGATTACAACCACTTTTGATACTGGAAAAACCAATTTAATTATTGGGCAAAGCGGTTCGGGGAAAACGGTATTATTAAAATCTTTATTGGGAATACACACCCCTGATTCCGGCATAATCTCTTTTGATGGTCGGGTTTTATCTCAAATGGATTCGGACGAACGACGGGAATTACGAACTGAAATTGGAATGGTTTTTCAAGGAAGTGCTTTATTTGACAGTATGACGGTTGAAGAAAATGTGGCCTTTCCCTTGAAAATGTTTACCCAAAAAACACCAGCAGAAATTAAGGAGCGCGTTGATTTTGTAATTGATCGTGTCAATCTTGTTAATGCACACCATAAAAAACCCTCCGAACTTTCTGGAGGGATGCAAAAACGGGTCGCTATAGCCCGAGCGATAGTAAACAATCCGCGGTATTTATTTTGCGATGAACCCAATTCAGGATTGGACCCCAAAACTTCGATTGTTATTGATAATTTGATTCATGAAATTACCGTTGAATACAACATTACGACTGTAATTAATACACACGACATGAATTCAGTTATGGAAATTGGGGATAAAATTGTATTTCTTAAAGAAGGGATTTTAGCTTGGGAAGGGACTAAAAAAGATATTTTTAAAACGGATAACGAGGCCGTTACCGATTTTGTGTACTCGTCAAATTTGTTTAAAAAAATCAGAAAATCTCAGAATAAAGAAGATATCTAATTCCCTCTATTTACCATTACCCAACCGTTTTTATTATGCCCATCCCGTAAAGTAATCAAGTAATAATAGACGCCGTCAGGTAAAGTTCCGCCATGTTGATTTTGCCCTCGCCACTCGTTAATGTAATTGGATTTATCATACACCTTTCTTCCCCATCGGTTGTAAATTTCGAGTAACTTCACCTCAAATCCCGTCAAATCAAAAGCATCGTTATTTCCATCGTCATTGGGCGTGATTATGTTGGGAAAATCACACATCGTAGACGTGATTTCAAATGGCAAATTTGCGGTACATCCATTATTATCCGTTACCGTCACTGAATAATTCCCGGCGGGTTGTTGTTGCAAGAAAATAGGATTATCTGTTGAGGAAAAACTTGCCGGACCCGTCCAATTGTAGTTGGCCATAGTCGGATCAAATGAATTATTAAGTGGTAGCAATTCCACTTTGTATTGTCCACCAAAACAGCCTTGAACTAACGTAAATTCAGGCAAAGCATGAACGACCAATTCAACGGATGTTGTTTTTTGACAACCGTTTCGCGTAACTACTAATTGATATATTCCCGAATCTACAGCTGAAGTCGTCGAAAAACTGGGCTCTTGAACTACTGATGAAAATCCATTGGGACCCGTCCATAGGTATTGTGCATTGGTCACCGTTGTCATTGTAAACGCAACGGGGGTACCTGAACAGACTTCGATAAAATCGGTTCCAACTAAATCCGGTATGGGTTCTTTGAGAATTAATGTTAGTTGCGCTTCATCTAAGGTATTACAAACGCCTGCAACCTGATAGGTAAAAACATACGTTCCATGAGTTACTCCAGTTGCATCCCAAATTGCACCTGTCAAATTACCGCTCGGCACCACTTGATTCCAATTTCCACCAGCATCGAAATTACCTTGCAAAAGCGTTGCTAAATCGAGTGATGTTACAGCATCACAAAACTCTACTACGGTATCATTTCCTGCATAAGGCAATACTATAGGCTGTATAACATAGGTAAATTGCTGCGCTGTACAGGTGTTTGGGACGGTGGTATTTAATTCAACAACATAGGTCCCAGGTGTGGTTGCGTTGGTAAACGGATTTAAATTTAAAATATGAGACGTACTCAATATGTTAGAGGGATCCGTTGTTTTCCACCATTTGTAGGTATAAAAACTCAACAGGTCAATACTCAATTGAGCGGCCTGACCTTCACACAAATTTTGAGCTGTTATCGATGGAGGATTCAATTGAGTGATGTCATAATCCCTGTTCACAATATTCCCACAGCTATCTTCCACCGTGAAATTATAAATTCCGGGTTGCAATCCGACAAACTCATTATTGGTCCCATTACTAAAAACAAAAGGAGTCCCATTAAATGAAGTAATTGAATACTCAAGTGGAGGAATGCCTTGTGCAAAAATTTTCACTACAGAATTGGCATTCAAACAATTTACTCCGATTGCATTTATAATGAATAAATCATCCGTATAATCAAACTCCTTGACGGTTTGGTAGCATTTCTTATTCGAGAGAATTCCAAAATTATAATATTCAAAAACCGATAATATCCGAAAATGGCCTTCTGACATAATATTTGGATTTAAACCAAAAACCAAACCAAAGGAATTTGTTGCATTGGGAATAGTATTAGAAGTATAAACAACACCCGTAAATGGATGTGTCCATTGCCCGAGTGTTGAATTCCATTTTTGGAGCCAATATCGATGTGGAGTTGGATTATTATCTGTAACCTGAAGCAGCAAAGAAAAGGAATTACATTGTGGTATTATTTGACTTTGCTCCGAATAATGATAACCCAAAAATTGAAAATTTTCAACCCGAATGATACCGCATTGATCAATAGTTTTAATAGTATAATTACCTTCAGGAATGTCATTTAAATAAATGGCACCATTTGTGGCGATACCTGCATTTAAATTATGGGGCAAAGGAAAAGCATAAGCACTAGGGGCTGCAATAATTTCACAAGAAATATATGTGAAATTTGGGGTCGTCATCTTTATGGACAGATAACCTTCTCCACATCCCGTGAGTTCTGTATGTAATGAAGGTCCCGTATTCACTGCCGTACTTAAAGTCACTATCTTAGTTGTACTATTCCCGCAACTATCTGTAATGATAAAGGTATACGTTCCAAAAGGCACATTGTCTATTTGCGCGATTATCGCATCGGGAAGTTGTATTGTAGAGGAATAATCATACGGTAATGGATTTGGGTAATTTGGTGGCGCACTAACCAATTGGATGGTTTGTAATGTGGCACTAGGTTCAATCGTTATTTTTACATCACCAATTCCTTGATTCCCACATCCGTTTAAATTCAAAGGAAAAGCGCTAACACTTGGAATTATAGTTGAAATTTGAAATGAAAATGAAAAAGACACCCCACAACTATTAACTCCTGTAAATGTATATTCTCCTGCCGGCAAACTGGCATTCAAATAGCCCCCAACAATAAATGCCGATAAATCCAATGGCAATGTTGGGGTAAATGCTGGCGGAGCTACTGTTACTATAACGGTACCGCCCGGAGCGTTCGTTCCCAAATCCAAGTTAAAATCTGCCATTGTTTGACAGTCTACCACATTGATGGTATTGGTAAAAGAGGGAACAATATAATGCAGGTTTAATGACTGAATATCTACCCGACCACAGGCGTCTGTCACACGAATGGTATAATCCCCCAAAGGAATATTATTCGAAGTAGTAGAAGCATATACCACACTTGAATCTGTAAAAGGTCCTGGATGAGTACTGTTAAATAAACCGGGATTAAAACCCGCAGGTGCTTGTAAAAACTCAAGGGTATAAGGGGGTTTAAAATTACACACATTAACACTTAAAGAGGGTGAACAGCCATCAAAAACTTGGGCAAATGTTGCCGTTAACTTGGTGTTTAAAATATAATTTACCGATTGATGTACTATACCACAAGCGTCTGTAATTACAAATGAATACTGGTAGGCTTGATTATTGTAAAACGGCATCTGAATGGGTATAAACAAATCATGGTCATCCCCAGTGGCAACCGTTGTTGTGGTTGTAATTGTAGTTCCATTGTTAGGATCTAAAACTAGCGTTTCTACGGTCAAAGGGTAACGAAAAAAATCTAAATCCGTCATAGTTTCAACATGCAGTTGACCTGAAATCACATCGCATGTCACCAACTCACATTCGGTTGTAAAACTTAAAAAATTAATATTGGGTGGATTTTCAAAATCAATGGTAAACGACTGAACCAATCCTTCACCACAATTATCGACTACACGAACATTATACACCCCCGGAGGTAAATTAATAAAGCTATTGGAAGTTTGAGGAGGAATAGTTAGTGGCCCTGAAATTAATTCATACGTAACAGGTGCTCCAGAGGTAACATTCACCGTTACATCACCATTGAAACAACCATTTCTATTGATCTGTAATGTATAAGCAAGGGGATTTAATTGATTCCCAATCGTTGTAAACACCTGTTGTGTATTGGATAAATTGCCAAAAATTTGTGTAGCCACTACCAAATAGCCTCCAGCTGCAAGTCCGGTAAAATTACTCTGTCCCGTTACCGCTATCGGTGTAGTTGTATTGGGTAATTGATAAATCGCAAATGTAAACGTAGCTCCCGCAGTGGTATTACTCACAACAAACTCCATTGAGCCATTACCTGAACAGGTTTCAGAAATTGTATTTACCGTAAACATAAAAGTTGTCAACTGGCTATTTCCTTTGTTCCAAAACAATAAAAAACAAACCACGACGAAATAATTATGTAAACGTTGGGGCATATACAGATTTTTTATACTCAAATATACGAAAAAATAAGTAAAAGCTAACTTATTTGTAAATAATAACTTACATTATCATTTTAAAAACAAATAATCTTTAGTTTCCTATAATTGCAATCCACCCCTTCTTATTTTGCCCATCTCGGAATTCTAAAAGATAATAATAAACTCCATCGGGCAACAATTCTCCCTGCTGATTTTGCCCATGCCATTCGTTTATGTAATCCGCTTTATCATATACTTTTCTACCCCATCGGTTGAATATTTCAAGTCGATTGACCTCAAATCCAACCAAATCAAAACTATCGTTGGCACCATCTTGGTTTGGGGTGATTACATTGGGAATATCACAAATAATGGCAGAAAGCGGCACTGACAAATTCGTCACACAACCCGAAGCATCTTCAACCGATATTGTATACAATCCTGGTGAAACTTGGGTCAACAACAATGGATTCACTGCTGCTGAAAATCCAGACGGTCCTGACCATTGATAGGTTACAGCCATAGGATCAAAGGAATTATTGATCGGAATAACTTCAATTTTATAGCGCCCTCCGTTACATCCTTGTTCGATAGTAAATTCAGGCAAAGCATTAACTTGCAACTGTATTGTACCTGTTTTTTGACAACCTTCCCGACTCACTGTCAACACATACATTCCCGAATCATTTTCAGAAATAGCAGGGAAAATTGGTTCTTGCAAAGATGAAGTAAATCCATTGGGGCCAGTCCAAGAATAAGTCGCATTAGGAATGAAGGGGGCGTTCAATTGTACGGGAGTATTCGAACACACTTCCATTATATTCATCAAATTTAAATCGGGTATCGGTGCTTTAAGTTCTATACTTACTTGCGCGGTATCAAAAGCCCCACACAATCCGTCCACGCGATATTCAAACACATAAATTCCAAACGGTGCATTGGTTGCATCCCATAAATTCCCCGTCAATACACCCGAAGTGGATGTGGTTGTCCATTGGCCATTGGTCGAAAAGTTACCCTGTAAGATGGAAAACAAATCGATTGTTCCCACGGAAGTACAGTAAGCAATTTGCCCATCATCGCCAGCATCGGGATTGGGATTGGACGGAATTACATAGGAATATTGAAGATTAGCACAAGACGAGCCAGTATTGGCTTGCATTTGCACAATATAGGTTCCGGGTGAAGTACTACTTGAAAAAGGTGAAAACGTCAATATATTAGACGTACTTAAAATCACACTCGGGTTGGCCGCATTCCACCATTGATAAGTATAAGAATTGACCAAATCGATGTATAATTGTCCCACTTGACCGTCGCAAAAGTTTTGACCAGTAATACTCGGCTGTGTCAGTAACCCAATATCAAAATCGCGATTAACCACATTTCCACAATTATCAACGACCGTAAAATTGTATAAGCCTTGTGCTAAACCACTAAAAACATTATCCGTTCCATTATCTATTACAACTGGATTACCATTAAAAGCGGTGATTGAATAATGCAAAGGAGGAATTCCATTGGCGATAACTACAACTTGTGTCCCAGCATTTGGACAAACAATGGAAAAAGCAGTATCAATTGAAACAACATCAGAAAAGTCAAATTCTTTAACCGGTTGAACACACTGCACATTAATAGTACTGTTGGGATTAAAGGATTCGAAAACAGTTAAAATTCGGAAATGCCCCTCACTGGCAATATTGTTATTTATGCCCATGGTCAATAAATAGGAATTCAAGACGTCAGGTATATTTCCATTTACATAATCAAATCCCGTAATCGGATGTTCCCAAACCGATGTTTGCGGATTCCATTTTTGTAGCCAAAATTTGTGAACGGAGTAATTATTGTCCGTATACACTAGATCCAATGAAAACGAATTACAAGCAGGTAGCACTTGGATTTGTTCTTGAAAATGAAACCCTAGAACCGGTATATCTTCTATTCGTTCTACACCACAGGCATCCACCGTCTGAATCGTGTAAAGTCCCTCTGGCAAATCATTAACCACTATTCGCCCACTCAAATCAATGGCCGAATTTAAACTATAGGGCAACGGGAAATTAAAACTGGATGGTGCCGCTGTTATCGAAGCTGAAGTAATAATTCCGTTAGGAGAAACCAACTTTATAGAACCGAATCCTACACCACAACCGGACAACTGAAATAAATTATTCGGACTGGTATCAATCGCCAAATTTAAATCTACCACACGTTGATAGGAATTTCCACAGGTATCCGTAATCGTAAATGTATAACTACCAAAAGGCATTGAAAACAACAAAGCACTAGTCCCAGGTGGTTGAACAATAGAATTCGAAAAATCAAAAGGCAAAGGATTCGGAAAATTCGAAGTAGTACTCGTTAAAATTATGGATTGCAATTGGGTGCCTTGCGCTAAAAAACGAATCGTACCAATACCCGTAGTTCCACAACCACTTAAGTTAATCGGATCGACAGTTACATTTGGACTAATAGGAGGAATAAAAAAGGAATACGAAAACGGATTCCCGCAAACATCTGTTCCATTTATGGTGTAATTGCCACTGGGCAAAGCCAAATTAATGGAACCCGACACAATTTGTGAACTGACATTTAGCGGCAAATTGGTGGAATAGGCCGGCGGGGCATTGACTACAATAACTTGAGCCACTTGTGTTCCGTTTCCCAATGGCATTGTATAATTATAAACCGTTGCACAATCTTCAGTACTGGGTGACAATAAAAACCCCGGCTCTGCCGACAAAACATTCGTTGTAACTGTACTCACTCTCCCACAAGCATCTGTGATTTGAATCGTATAAGCACCAACCGGCAAACTATTCGATGCAGTTGAAGTATAAGATATGGTAGAAGTCATGAACGGTCCAGGATGTGTCGCGTTGAAATTCGTCGGATTAAAACCCGATGGAGCCGATAAAAAGGCTACTTGTAAAGGTAGTTTATAGGTGCAAGCCTCTAATTTTAAATTTCGTAAACACCCCACATTATTTGTTGTGACACTTACCGTAAAAGATTGATTTAAAAATGCAGTCGAACTCGTATATACATTTCCACAGGCATCCGTTATGGAAAAGGAATAGTTGTAACTCTGACCGTGATAAAAAGGGACTTGGACAGCAATATTCCCATCAAAAGCTCCGCCACTTGTTATGGTTTGGCTATAGGTTACGGGATTGCCCCCACCGGGTGGAATAGCAATGGATTGAACTACCAATGGATAGCGGATAGCTGAATTTGGAATGGAAGAAAAAATGTGTAAATCTCCTTGAATGCGATTACATACAGTAAGCTCACAACTGGGTGTAAATTGACCAATGTTTAAGTTAGGTGGATTGGAATAATTGACCGTATAGGTTTGTGAAACGCCGTCTCCACAAGCATCATTCACACGAATGGTGTAAGTGCCTGGCCCTAAATTGGGGAAATAATTTGACGCTTGAGGCGGAAATATTTGGGGACCAGAAATAATTTCATAACTCACAGGAGTGCCGGTAATTACCTGTACCGTTAAATTTGCATTGACACAATTTACTTGCTGTCCATTTAATTGATACGTTATAGTAGTAATCAAACTGTTTATTTGAACCAATGCACTTTGGGTATTCGATAACAATCCGAGTGTTTGTGTAGCGATTACTTGATAATTCCCCGCACTTAATCCGCCATAGGTGGGTAAACTTGTTGTTGCAATGGGAGTTGTACTGTTGGGCAGTAAATAGATCGCATAGGTAATTGTTGCTCCTGCAGTTGTATTGGCTACTGAAAATGAAAGCGAACCATTACCCGTACAGGTTTCATTGGTCGGAGTCACGGAGAATGTAAAATTCGTAAGCTGCCCTTTGACTGTAAAAAAACAGAAGAAAAAAAATAGTACTAATCCAAGTTGATATTTTTTGAATGGCATTGACGTTCTTTATTTTAAGATTCTAAAAATAAAGAATTAAATTCAATTTATCCCCTCAAATACTCATTGAAATGTTTAAATCACAAACTAAAAAAACGCAACAAAACAATTTTATAAATTCTGAGCAATCGAAGTAATACGCTTGATATCTTGCTCCTTACCCTTGGGATAAATCAACAACACATCGTCTTTATCGACTATGATAAAATCGTCCAAACCATCAACAATAACTAACTTTTTACCTTCTGCACGGATGATATTATTGGAAGCATTTTCCAAAATCACAGTAGCATTCACTACAGCATTATTCTGATCGTCTTTATCCAATTTTTCATGCAATGAACCCCAGGTCCCTAAGTCATTCCAGTCAAATGTAGCTGGCAATACATATACATTACTTGCCTTTTCTAAAATGGCATAATCAATAGAAATATTCTCAGCTTGGGGATAATTTTCTTGAATAAAAGAGGCTTCTCCAGAGGTATTGTATATCGATTCACCTTTTAAAAACAAGGTATTCATAGCGGGTTGAAAATGTTCAAATGCTGCAGTAATCGCTTGCACACTCCAAATAAAAATTCCGCCATTCCACAAGAAATTCCCCTGTTCTAAAAAATGCTTTGCCGTCTCGTAGTCGGGTTTTTCGCGAAATTGATTCACTTTTTTAACCGCATTTGAATCCGCTTTATCGTACTCAATATACCCAAAACCGGTATTCGGAAATGTTGGTTGAATACCCAATGTCATCAATGCATTTTCTTTTTCGCAAAAATCAAAACACTGTTGCAAATTTTGGGTAAATGCATGTTCATCTTCAATCCAATGGTCGCTTGGTGCCACCACCATAACTGCTTTTGGATTTTGCTTCTGAATCTTTAAAGAAGCATACAAAATACAAGGCGCCGTGTTACGCATCGCTGGCTCCAATACAACTTGTTCCGGTTTTACTTGTGGCAACTGTTCCAACACTATGTGATTGTAACGCTCATTGGTCAAAATCAAAATATTCTCTTCCGGAATTAATTTTGACAAACGACTAAAGGTTTTTTGAATTAAGGTCTCCCCCGACCCTAACATGTCGTGAAACTGTTTTGGAAAATCAGAAGTACTCACCGGCCAAAAGCGTGAACCCACTCCACCGGCCATCAATATTGCGTAATAATTGGAATTCATGTAAAAAAATATGCTACTGTCCTACTTGGACCATGACTGCAAATATATTTAATCCCAGTAGGATATGTATAAATAAGATTATAAAAAGATGAAATAATAGTAGGATTTATCCGCCCGGTACTATTTCGACCTCAGCATTAGCATTAAACAAAAACAATTTACCCGATGCGACTTCTTGGCAAATGTAGCGCTTGACGCGTAACCCTTGTTTTTGAAACACTTTGCCATTTTTTATTCTAAAATAGGCGCCATTGGGAACTTCATGAATGAAATACACATCCGACTTCCGTTCGTCAAATTGTTTTAAGGCAAAGGCCAATCGGGCATCGGTATCACTGGATGCGGTAGGATTTCGAAAATGTTGGGCCACCAAAGGCAACACCGAATGCGGAAAAATTTCTGGCCGAATAAACGGCACCATCAACCGCTGAAACGTCATTTTCCACTCTACACCATGCGGTTTAATCTGCCTCCCATATTGCTCAAACGCCACCAAATGGGCAATCTCGTGTACGAGCGTAATCAAAAAACGGTATTTATTCAAACTCGCATTTACCGTAATTTCATGCTTTCCATTCAATGCTTTTCGGTAATCACCATGACGGGTTTGCCGTTCATTCACGATTTTCAAGTGCACCGCATTGGCTTTGATTAACTCAAAACAAGGCATCACAGCGTGTTCGGGGAGGTATTTAGCGAGGACTTCCAAGAATAAAATTATGAATTATGAGTTATGAATTATACATTGAGTCGAGTTTCAAATTTCGTCTTGTTGTTAAAATAATGCTTCGCAATATCCGAAAAACTTCTTCACAATCCTTATTTAAACAATCAAATTGAACTTCAGTTATACGTTGAGTTGCCATCATTAATTCTAACCAACATTGCGTTTCTGCACATTCTTTTTGAGCAATATGAAGCTTATGAATAAAATCTAATTTCGACTGAGCATTTTGGGCTTCTCGCACATTAGCACCAACAGAAGTTATCGACCTCAAAAACTGTCGTTCCGTCACAAAATCTCTATTAGTTTGTAATACTTGTTGATAAAACTGTACGCCTTTTAAGGCTAACTGAAAGCTTTTTTCTGCAATTACACTATTCTTCATGGCTTATATATTAATTTTATTTTTAACAACTGTTCATTCAACTCATAATTCATCACTCATATCTCATCACTCAATTTAAGGTGTAGAGGACGAAACCTGAATAATCTTCCCATTATGAAAAGCATTCCCTTTTAAGGTAAAATCATAAATATAATCAGCCATTTGAGTGGCAGTAACGGGGGCTTGATACCCCGGAAAAGCTTCTTCTAACATTTCGGTTTGTACCGCGCCCAAAGCCAACACATTAAATGCGATACCGCGCTCTTTGTATTCTTCTGCTAATAATTCAGACAAGGTGATTATGGCGCCTTTGCTCGAACTGTATGCTGCCAATCCAGGAAACTTCATACTGCCTTGAATGCCGCCCATCGAACTCACACTCACCACATGGCTGCCCGCTTGCATGTAGGGCAAACAGACTTGTGTCAATAAAGCTACACCAAACACATTCACTTTATAAACGCGTTCAAAATCATCCAAACGTAATTGCTCAAAAGGTTTGTTTACCAAACTTCCGGCATTGTGTACGATACGATCAACGTGTTTCCAAGTGGACGCCAAAAATTCGGCCACTTGATTCAGATCATCTTCTATCGTTAAATCCAAAGCGAAACAAGTAACATTTGGGTTTTCCATTAACTCTTGCGGAATTTTTCGCGACAAAGCCAATACCTGATGGCCGTTATTGGCAAATTGCAATGCTAATTGTAACCCAATTCCGCGCGAAGTTCCTGTGATGATGATGTTCATAGTTAATTTGAATTACTTTTTATTTGGACTAATTTCGACCTTAAAACAGCAAAGTTAGGCATTTCAACCCACAAAAAAACCTCCACTTAGGGAGGTCTTTTCAATATACATATAAAAATTAAGTAATGAGTCCGCGTGAAATAACAATACGCTGGATTTCAGAAGTCCCCTCATAAATTTGGGTAATCTTCGAATCGCGCATCATACGCTCTACGTGGTATTCGGCTACATAACCGTTACCGCCGTGAATTTGTACTGCCTCATTAGCCACTTCTAAAGCTACTTCAGAAGCATATAATTTAGCCATCGCACCACTGTGTGCAATGTCTTTTCCTTCATCTTTTTCAACGGCAGCTTTCATCACTAACAGTTTAGCAGCTGTAGTTTTTACAAACATATCCGCCAATTTGAAAGCAATCGCTTGGTGTTTGAAGATTTCTTTTCCAAAGGCTTTGCGCTCTTGGGAGTATTTTAACGCCAATTCGTAGGCGCCATAAGCAATACCTAAAGCTTGTGAAGCAATACCAATACGGCCGCCATTCAAGACATTCATTGCAAAAGAGAATCCAAATCCGTCAGCACCAATACGGTTTTCTTTCGGAACTTTCACATCGGTAAACATCAAAGAATGCGTATCCGATCCGCGAATCCCCATTTTCTTTTCTTTAGGTCCGATTTCAAAACCTTCCAATCCGCGTTCCACAATAAACGCATTGATTCCTTTATGTCCTTTTTCAACATCGGTTTGGGCAATAACTAAATATGTAGAGGCAGTCGAACCGTTGGTAATCCAGTTTTTAGTACCATTCAATAGGTAGTAATCCCCCATATCAATGGCAGTCGTTTTTTGAGACGTAGCATCAGAACCCGCTTCTGGCTCAGACAAACAAAATGCCCCAATCACTTCACCTTTGGCCAGAGGGACTAAATATTTCATTTTTTGTTCTTCACTACAGTATTTTTCCATTCCGGCACAAACCAAGGAATTGTTCACTGACATGATTACCGCAGCAGAAGCATCTACTTTAGCAATTTCTGTCATTGCCAATACATATGAAACGCTGTCCAAACCAGCTCCACCGTATTTGGGATCAACCATCATACCCATGAAACCTAACTCACCCATCATTTTCACTTGCTCTGTGGGGAACTTCGAATGTTCGTCACGCTCGATAACGCCTGGCAACAATTCAGTTTGAGCAAAATCACGCGCCGCCTGCTGAATCATCAAATGCTCTTCGGAAAGATTAAAATCCATAAAAAATCGTGTTTGTTAAATCGTAAATTTTAATTTTGGTTTCCAAATGTATAATATAAAAAGCGAAACTTCAAACGTTTTCGTAATTTTAGAAAATGTCTAAACAAACCTATCATATCCTCGGTGTCATGTCGGGCACATCCCTTGACGGCATTGACTTGGCCGAACTATTTTTCACCTATGAAAATGGGCATTGGACCTATGAAATCGGGACAGCTGCAACTTTACCTTATCCTGAAATTTGGATTACCCAATTAAAGGCCGCGATCACCTTTTCAGAAAATGAGCTTCAACAAATCAATTTGGACTATACCACCTATTTAGGAGCTGTTATTTCAAAATTTATTGCTGATAATAACTTCCAAAATTTGGATGCGGTTTGCTCCCACGGCCATACCATTCTGCACCAACCTCAGCGTGGTATTACCTTGCAAATTGGCAATCTACCCGAAATTGCGACCTATGTGCGACAAACAGTTGTGTGTGATTTTCGCGTGCAAGATGTTAAAATGGGCGGACAAGGTGCACCGCTTGTACCCATTGGTGATCGGACTTTATTTAACGAATATACCTATTGCTTGAATCTAGGCGGATTTTCCAATGTTTCCTTTGAACACAACGGTCAACGACTGGCCTTTGACATTTCGCCTGTGAATACCGTATTGAATTATTATGCAAATCAACTCGGACTCCCTTATGACGAAAGTGGAAAAATTGCGGCATCTGGAAAAATCATTACCGAACTTTTCGAAACGCTCAATGCATACGATTACTACCAACAATCCTTTCCAAAATCGTTAGGATTTGAATTCGTTCGCGAAAAAGTATTGCCTGAAATGGAGAAATTTAATCCGACTCCCGAAGATGCGATGCGCACGTTTATCGAACATATCGGATGGCAAACCGCACGTGCCTTACCCGCAAAAAAAGGAAAACTTTTGGCAACCGGTGGCGGCGCCTACAATACTTTATTAATCGAACGTATTAAGTTCTATTTACCCGAAATGGAATTGATTATTCCCGATGCAAAAACCTTAGAATTTAAAGAAGCTTTGATTTTTGGATTACTGGGCGTCTTGCGTTTGCGCAATGAAATAAATGTTTTAGCAAGTGTGACAGGTGCGAAACAGGATCATTGTAGCGGGAAAGTTTTTAAGGTATAATTAAGGTTGATTAAAAATAATTCAAACTGCTTTTCGTTAACTTTATACAATAATCAAAATCAAGAAACCATGAAAAAAGTACTTGCATCCCTATTGTTGGCGGCTACCTTTACACTCAGTGCCGTAGCCCAACAACCGGCTAAAAAAGAAGACAAAGCCAAAAAAGAAGTCAAACAAACTCAAGGAAAAGCCAAAGGAAAAGAAACGGCTCCGCCACCTCCGCCACCTGCTCCTAAATTGAAAAAAGATGGAACCCCGGACAAACGTTTTAAAGAAAATAAAAAACCGGAAGGCCCCCTAAAAAAAGACGGTACAGCAGACATGCGTTACAAAGCCAACAAAGAAAAAGCGGCAAAAAAGAAATAATTACAAAACAAACGCCTCAGCAAAGGGGCGTTTTTTATTGGCATATCGTGAATGAATCCGTATTTTTGCCCCACAAACCAACCACAATGAAAGACTTACTTAAAAAATTCGAAAATAAACAACCCGAAATTGTATTCAACTGGAAAGATAGCGAAACCGATGCGGAAGGCTGGACGGTAATCAACTCCCTTCGTGGCGGTGCTGCCGGCGGTGGAACACGAATGCGCAAAGGACTTGACATGAATGAAGTGCTTTCATTGGCCAAAACCATGGAAGTAAAATTCACGGTTTCTGGTCCGGCTATTGGTGGTGCAAAATCGGGAATCAACTTTGACCCCAATGATCCTCGCAAAAAAGACGTATTGAAACGTTGGTACAAAGCGGTATCACCTCTTTTAAAAAGTTATTACGGTACGGGCGGTGACTTGAATGTGGATGAAATCCATGAAGTAATCCCGATGACGGAAGAATGTGGTGTTTGGCACCCGCAAGAAGGTGTTTTCAACGGTCATTTCAAACCTACCGAAGCAGATAAAATCAACCGTATTGGTCAATTGCGCCAAGGCGTTATCAAAGTAATTGAAAACCCAAAATTTTCTCCCGACGTTTTACGCAAATATACCGTAGCCGACATGATTACTGGTTATGGAGTAGCCGAAGCGGTTCGCCACTATTACAACACTTATGGCGGCGACTATCACGGTAAAAAAGCCATTGTTCAAGGATTTGGAAATGTGGGTTCGGCCGCTGCTTTTTATCTTGCCGAAATGGGGGTTAAAGTTGTTGGTATCATTGATCGTGAAGGCGGAGTGATCAATGAAAATGGTTTTAGTTACGAAGAAATCAAACGCTTGTTTTTAAACAAAGACGGGAATAAACTTGTAGCCGAAAACATGATTCCTTTCGAAGAAATTAATGCTAAAATCTGGTCCATCGGTGCGCATATTTTTGCCCCTTGTGCCGCTTCGCGCTTGGTGACGCAAGATCAAGTAGATGCCATGATAGGTAGCGGTTTGGAAGTCATCACTTGTGGTGCCAACGTACCTTTTGCCGATAAAGAAATTTTCTTCGGCCCTATTATGGAACAAGTTGACAGTCGGGTGAGTTTAATTCCCGACTTCATTTCCAACTGTGGAATGGCGCGTGTGTTTGCCTATTTCATGGAGAAAAAAGTTCAAATGACCGACGAAGCGATTTTCTACGATACATCAGAAACGATTAAAAAAGCAATCGAACGCGTGCACGATCGAAAAGCAGATAAACACACCATTAGTGCTACTGCATTTGAAATAGCACTACAACAATTAGTGTAAATGCAAATCACCAAATTATTTACTTCCTTTTTTGAAAGTGAAAAAGCGGGCGGACTGGTGCTTGTCATCTGTACCGCCGTTTCGCTTTTTTTAACCAATTCCAGTTGGTCGGAATCCTATATTCACTTGTGGCATACACCTATCGGAAATCAGCCGGCTGAGTATTGGATCAACGACGGATTGATGGCGATTTTCTTTTTGTTAATCGGACTCGAATTGGAGCGGGAAGTCTACATTGGTGAATTATCAAAAATCAAAGATGCGGCACTACCGCTTGCAGGTGCTTTAGGGGGCATGTTGATTCCGGCGCTATTGTTCACCTTTTTCAACCACAATACGCCCACTCACAAAGGATACGGAATCCCCATGGCTACCGATATTGCTTTTGCTATTGGCATATTATCCTTGTTGGGGAATCGTGTTCCGCCGGCATTAAAGGTGTTTTTAACCGCATTAGCAGTAATTGACGATTTGGGCGCCATTATCATGATTGCCCTATTTTATACCGATAATATCAATTTACTCAACCTTGGAATATCATTAGGCATTTTTGTGGTTTTACTCATTCTCAACCGATTAAAAGTAAACAATTTGTTATGGTACTTAATCGGCGGAATCTTCATGTGGTATTTTATGCTGCATTCGGGTGTTCACGCTACAATTACAGGTGTTTTATTAGCCTTTGCGATTCCTTTTGAAAATGGGAAACCCAACACCATCTCCTACCAACTCCAACATTGGCTGCACCATCCCGTAGCATTTCTAATCATACCCATTTTTGCTCTTTGCAATACTGCAGTTGTGATTGAAGGTGATTTTGCAAAAACTTTATCACAACCATACAGTTTGGGAATTGTATTCGGATTAGTTTTGGGAAAACCATTGGGCATCTTATTATTCAGTTGGCTAACTGTTAAATTGAAAATTACCCAATTGCCTGAAGGGTTCACTTGGAAGCGATTAACCGGACTGGGGATGTTGGGAGGGATCGGATTTACCATGTCTATTTTCATTACACTCTTGGCTTTTGCAGATGTTGAAATCATCAACAACAGTAAATTCGTGATTGTTATTGCGTCCACACTTTCTGGAATTTTGGGTTATTTTTGGCTCCAAAAAACACTACCTAAGAGCGTATAGTCGGGTTTACTATAATTTTTTGTATTTTTCAACGTTAAAAAAAAACAAACCGCAACACACATGAGTAAGATTGGTTTATTTAAAAGTCTTTTCAAGTTTTTACCACTCCCTGTTTTTTTGTTGGTCCTTTTTCCAGCACTATTCATAGTACTCTATAAATTTCTCCAAAAAACCCAACTCACAGATAAAAACAAATCGCGTATTCTCAGTACCTATTGCACTATCGCTTTTATGTTGTTTTTACGCTCGATTACGTTTTGGCCTCCTTCAGATGCGGAACTGGCAGCCATGATTGCTGGTGGTGGCGGTGGCGGTGGCGTTACTGTTAATTTTGGCGATAGTGATTTTGGATCAGGAACGAATTATCAAAGTGAAGAGCTTAATGTGTCCAATACCGCTAAATCCACTCCAACCGCGGCTCCCGAAGAAAGTATTATCTCGGAAGATACGGATGGCGATAAAACAGATGTGGTTGTTCCTAAAAATGAACCCATCAAAAAACCAACAACTACGGTTACACAACCTGTAAAAGTTACCAAACCCGTCGAAGTAAAACAACCCGTACGCAAAGTGGACGACGCTTTAGCCAATATCTTAAAAGGCAATAAAAAAGGCGGTGACGGTGATGATGCAGCCGGAGGAAACAAAGGAAAAACCAACGGGAGTTTGGGTTCCAATGGCTATTATGGTAGCGGTGGTTCTGGTGGCGGAACGGGCGGTGGAAACGGACCTGGCAATGGTACAGGCACCGGACCTGGAAGCGGAAGCGGTTCAGGCGGCGGAAATGGAAGTGGCCACGGACCTGGAAACGGACCCGGGTATTTTTTAAATGGCCGAAAAGCGTTGAACAAACCACAACCTGCTTATACCTGTAACGAATCCGGTTTAGTGGCTGTACAAATTACCGTGGATAAAAACGGAAATGTCATTGAAGCCAAGCCTGGTGCAAGGGGTACAACCAACCCCGCATCTTGTTTAGCCACACAAGCGAAAATTGCAGCGATGCAAACCAAATGGTCGGCGAGTCCTGATGGCGCTGAACGGCAAGTAGGAAAGATTGTCTATAATTTCAAATTGACCGAATAAAAGGAAAGCTCCAAAATGGGAGCTTTTTTTATTTTCCATTTTTGGCCTCTATCCATTTGGCCATGTACTTTGTACTCTGTAAGGAATGGTGATTCAACAATTGTCCAATAACATTTCGTTCCCGATGTGACTTACTATTAATAAGGCTTTCTGAAAAAGTATTCCAAAATTGATCTTGGAATTGCTCTTGGGAAAATTGATGTAAAAGTATTTCAAATCCGTTGTATTGTGCTTGCTCCCAAAGGATAGAATCGGTATAAAAGCGAACTGCTTGGTTGGCAAAATCATCCCAATCATTGGCAATTGCACCATTCCATAAATCCTCAAATTGCATTCCTTCCGCTCCGATAAATGTCGTTATGGAAGGCGTACCCACTTGCATTGCTTCTAACAGTTTCCCTTTGATTCCCGCTCCAAAACGCAAGGGTGCCAAAAGTAGTTTCGCTTCAGAAAGCACTTGTAATGCATCATCGGCCCTACCTTTAATAAAAAATCCTTGTGCTGGATTATGAAGTTGATTCACTTTATCAGTAGCATAAGCGCCATATATCTGTAATTGTGCCTTGGGTAGTTGTTTTCGAATGCGCGGCCAAACCTCTTGCTTGAGTATTTTCACGGCATCCCAATTGGGTTCGTGAATAAAATTTCCGATAAACACAAAGTCTGCCCGTCTCTCTAACGGAACAATTGCTGAAGATTTTTCACCAAACAACGGCAAATACAACAATTGTGTTGCGGGAAATTGCCATTCTTTTTGAAGCCAATCGTACTCAAACTGAGAAATTACGAGCACCCAATCACAACGATAATAGGAAGCCAATTCCCTCTTGGCCGTATCCGAGAGAAGAAGAGTTCGATCCAAAGGCTGTTCCTTTTTCACAGATTCTTGTCGGGCTAGGCGAAGAAAATGAACATCAATTGTATCTAAAAGTGTCATTGCATTTGGACAACATTCACGCACGCGCCACCCAAATTGTTCTTCGGTAATAAAACGGTCAAAAATCACTACATCTGGACAATAATCAGTTATCCAACGATCAAAAGCGGGATCATTTACTGCTATCGGTTGAAAGGCATAGCCTACATCGGCCATTGATGCTGAAAACTCTAAATTTTGAGCCGCTGAAGCCACCGTTATTGCATATCCTTGCGCCTGAAATAGGTCCAGCAATTGCAACGAGCGCGTTCCCGCCGCGGAGGATTTCGGTTCGGGCCACACGAGTCCGATAAAAAGTAGCTTTTTCTGTTCCATTACTACAAAGAAAACATTTAATTTTGTGGCATCAAAACGCAATCGTTATGCTTGGATTACAATTGGCTACTGACCCACGTTGGGTAAATATCGTGGAAACAAACATTGAAGAAATCTTAACCGATCACGCTTGGTGCGAACAGAAAGCCGCCTCCAATGCGATTTATATTATTGTCAACAATTCGGAGAAAGTAGATTTGGTTACGGAAATGTTGCGCATTGCCCGAGAGGAATTGGAGCATTTTGAAATGGTACACGAAGTCATCAAAAAGCGCGGGTTTGTTTTAGGCCGCGAACGCAAAGACGATTATGTGGGTGATTTGGTCAAATTCATGAAAAAAGACGGGAGTCGGAACGATGCTTTGATCGAGCGCTTATTATTTGCCGCCATGATTGAAGCTAGAAGTTGCGAGCGTTTTAAAGTGTTATCTAACAACATCAAAGACCCCGAATTGGCACAATTCTATCGGGAACTGATGATTAGTGAAGCGGGACATTATACTACTTTTTTAAATTTTGCCCGACAATATTCCGAAAATGTTGATGTGGAAAAACGCTGGAAAGAATGGATTGCCTATGAAACCTCGATTATTTCAAGATACGGCAATAAAGAAACAGTGCATGGGTAACCTATATTGAAAAAGCACATAGTTTACTTACCATTTCGAATTTATTCGCAAACAAAAAATCAATCGACACCTTCCTCATTGACGCGACTCAATCGGCGTTCCATTAAAATATGAACCAAAACCGTACCTGGCAACAGTAGTGCTAAAGTCCACACAGCATCATATCCTTTAGTTTCTAAAAACCAATTTAGGCCAAACGAAAATCCATACAATGCCATCAAATAGATGGGCGCTACTGCTTGGGCTACTTTCCAGTGTGCCCGACTCGCTTTTGCACTTCCCAATTGATACCCGTAGAAATAATTAGGTTTTGATGCTGGAAATAATTTTAGTACTAAAGAAAAAACAAATAAAAAGAGGAGTAGTGTTGACATAAAATTTTTATTAGTGCATTCGACACGAACATTCGTGATGCTCCTTGATGTAAGCAATAGTTTCTTGACAAAGTTGGTACAAAATTGGCAACTGAATATCTTCTAATTTTTTGATATAAATACACGCTTTACTTTTGGTGAATTTCCCCAATTGCGGCAACAGTTCCTGACTTTTCTCGGTATTAGAATACAAATATAAAGTAATTGCATTTTTACGAGGTGAAAAAGAAAGTACAGGTGCATCGCCTTGGTGTCCGCTTGCATATTGATAATGGTAATTCCCAAACCCGATGATACTTGGCCCCCACATCCGCGGCTCTTCACCGGTCCATTCTTGGAGTATTTTCACCAATTGAAAACTATCTTGACGCTTTTGTTCATTTTCAACAAATGATAGGATAAATTCAGGAACATCTTTCCCCGTGTATGTTGTTTTATTCTGAGCCATCTCAATTAATTAATGGATTACCCAATAATAGATTACTCCCCAAACCCCGAAGAAAAAGAATCCAGGCAAGACTTCTGTTCGCCATTTTTGACGAAACGATTTTTGAATAAACGCAATGTAAAACAGGTAACCAATAAAAAGGACCGCCAGCAGTATAGGAATATAAAGTCGCATCTTGGAAGGATTTAGTAGTATAAAAATACGCGTTTTTATCCAAAATATAAGAACAAAAAACTCCACCTTTTCAGATGGAGTTTTGATGTGGGTCATACGGGAATCGAACCTGTGACTTCTACCCTGTCAAGGTAGCACTCTGAACCGCTGAGTTAATGACCCTTGGTTGAAAACAAAAAACTCCCACATTTCTGAAGGAGTTTTGGTGGGCGATGAGGGGTTCGAACCCCCGACCCCCTCGGTGTAAACGAGGTGCTCTGAACCAGCTGAGCTAATCGCCCGTTAAGGGATGCAATCAATAGCACGTTTTGGATAAAAAAAGCAAGTCTTTCCGACTTGCTTTTTAGTGGGCGATGAGGGGTTCGAACCCCCGACCCCCTCGGTGTAAACGAGGTGCTCTGAACCAGCTGAGCTAATCGCCCGATTAGTGCTTGATTGCGGATGCAAATATAAGACTGTTTTTTGTTTCTGCAAGGAAATTTTTAAAAAAAATCAAAAAAGTTCGGCCACCACAAACGTACTTCCGCCCACATAAATCACGTCATCTGGACGTGCCTGTTCCCTTGCCTTTTGATAAGCATTTGAAACGGAATCATATACCTTTCCCGTCAATCCAAAATCGGAGGCTAACTGACCTAAAACGGAGGCGTCCAAACCTCTTGGAATATTCGGTTTGCAAAAGTAATAAAGGGCATCTTTGGGAAATAAGGGAAGGATTTTCGTCAAATCTTTATCATTGACCACGCCTAATACAATATGTAACCGTTGTTTGGGTTCTTCCATTAATTGTTGTAAAACAATGCGTAATCCATGTTCGTTGTGAGCTGTATCTGCAATAATCTTTGGCTGTTCTCCCAATACTTGCCAGCGGCCTAACAAACCTGTATTGGCAACTACATTTTCAAATCCGGCCTGAATTTGACTTTCTGTAATATCAAAATTGCTCACAGAATTTAATACAGTCAAAGCTTGTTGTACCGTTTTTTTATTGGCTTCTTGACAAGCCCCTTTCAAGGCTGAAGGATAGGTTTGCGTTTGTATGTCGGATGCAAAATAGATCGCACTCTGCGTTTGCGCTGCTTTTGTTTCAAATACCGCCCGCGTTTCAAGAGTATACTCCCCGATTACCACAGGGATACTTGCTTTAACAATACCCGCTTTCTCTCCTGCAATGGCTTCAAGGGTATCTCCAAGAAATTGGGTATGATCCAAACCAATGTTGGTAATCACAGACAACAACGGCGTGATAATATTGGTCGAATCCAATCGGCCACCCATACCCACTTCAATGATGTTGATATCGGTTTGTTCTTTAGCAAAAAACTCAAAGGCGAGTCCGACAGTCATTTCAAAAAAACTCAATTCTTGAGCTTCAAGGAAATTTTTGTGTTGAGCCACAAAATCGACCACAAACGATTCCGGAATCATGGCGCCATTAATTTTAATGCGTTCGCGATAATCCTTCAAGTGGGGCGAGGTATACAAACCTACTTTGTAGCCCGCTTCTTGCAAGACGGAAGCTAAAAAATGGGAGGTTGATCCTTTGCCATTGGTACCTGCAACATGGATGCAACGCAATTGTTTTTCGGGATTTCCCAAATGATTGGCTAAGGCTAACGTATTGGTTAGGTCTTTCTTATAGGCAGATGCGCCGACTTGCTGAAACATGGGCAAGCGATTGAACATCCATTCTACGGTTTCGGTGTAGTTCATTTCTTTTTTGATAACTATTTTTAAGACAAAATAATTTACTAAAAATTTAGTTTAGTATTGTAACTGCTTTTATCTTTAAGGCAAAATTGAGAATAATTCCATTACTAAAAAACTAAAGAAACATCATGAATCTATTTTTTCTTCAAGTTCAAAACGATTCTATCGCGCAAGCTACTGGAGCAGTGGTCCAAAACACGGTAGCTATTAAAGAAATTTCCGTTTTGGAATTTGTAACCAAAGGAGGATTATTTCTAATTCCGATTGCCCTTTTATTATTTTATACCTTATACATCATCATGGAACGCTGGATGTACATCAGCAAGCGCTCCAAAATCGACCCCAATTTAACCCGTGATGTTCGTGAAGCCTTAGGTGAAGGCGAATTAAAACGTGCAGTTGCGTTTACAGAGCGTAGCAATTCGGCTTCAGGATCGGTATTACGCGAAGGGATTTTAACCATTGGTCGCCCCATCGCAGAAATTGAATCGAATATGGAGCGTGCTGCTAATATTGAAGTGGGAGAAATGGAAAAGAAATTGGGCCATTTAGGACTTATTGCAGGTATAGCACCAACGTTAGGATTTATCGGAACCATTTCTGGGGTAATCAAAATCTTTTATAGCATTTCCCAAACGGAAGATATCAGTATCGGAAATATTTCAGGAGGTTTGTATGAAAAGATGATCAGTTCGGGAGCTGGTTTGGTAGTGGGTATCATCGCTTATTCAGCTTATCACTTATTCAACGGGAAAATTGACAGCTTTGTATTGAGCATTCAACGTCAAGTATTAGAATTTGTTAACATAATCCAACGTCCAAATGGTTCGTCGAAATAAACGTTTTCACGCAGAAGTCGCCACCTCTTCGTTGAGCGACATTATGTTCTTTTTGTTATTGTTCTTTTTGATTATTTCTACCTTGGCCAATCCTAACGTGATTAAAATGACGTTGCCCAAGTCAAAAAATAACGAAAAGACCAATAAGCAATTGATTAGTTTGTCTGTCACGGAAGACAAAAAATACTTTTTGGACAAACAGGAAGTTGCCTTTGACCAATTGGAATCGGAATTATTATCGAAAGTAACACCCGGTTCTGAAGAAACGATAGTCGTACGAATTCCTTACAATTTACAAGTACAAGACTTGGTTGATGTTTTACAAATTGGGGTAAAAAACAAATTGAAATTTGTGATTGCTACAAGTAATACGAAATAAAATCATCTTTATAGCAAATAAAAAATCCTGCCGTTGAGCAGGATTTTTTTATGATTATATTCTTTTGAGAATTAAGCCAACATCGTAACTGGATTCTCTAAGAAGGTACGTAAGGTTTGTAAAAACTCAGCTCCAGTGGCTCCGTCTACTGTACGGTGATCACAAGCAAGTGTCACATTCATCGTATGTCCTACCACAATTTGTCCGTCACGCACTACCGGTTTTTGGATAATGGCACCAACCGATAAAATTGCTGAATTGGGTTGGTTGATGATTGAAGTAAATTCTGTGATACCGAACATTCCTAAGTTGGAAACCGTAAATGTACTTCCTTCCATTTCTGAAGGTTGTAATTTTTTATTGCGTGCTTTACCTGCCAAATCTTTCACTGCTGCACCAATTTGAGACAAACTCATTTGGTCGGTAAAACGAACTACAGGAACGACTAATCCATCTTCAACAGCTACGGCTACACCTACATGAACATGATGATTGATGGTAATCGCCTCATCACTCCATTGTGAATTCACTTTCGGATGCTTTTTCAAAGCCATAGCACAAGCTTTGATGACCATATCATTAAAGGATACTTTAGTATCTGGAACTGTATTGATAACACCACGCGATTTCATTGCTTCATCCATAGCTACCTCAATCGTCAAATAGAAATGAGGTGCCGTGAAGATTGACTCGGACAAACGGCGCGCAATGGTTTTACGCATTTGCGAATTTTTGATTTGCTCAGAAAACTCAGATCCTGCTGGAACAAATGGCTTAACTGCTGGAGCAGCGGCTGTTGCTGGAGCAGCAGCTTGAACGGCAGGAGCAGCAGATGGTGCAGCAGTGAAGTTTTCAACATCACTTTTTACAATACGTCCATTCTCCCCAGAACCTTTCACTTGATTCAAATCAATTCCTTTTTCTTTAGCAATTTGACGGGCCAATGGCGAAGCAAACACGCGACCTCCTTCGTTTACAACGGATGTTGTAGCAGCCGTTGCTACTGGAGTTGCTGCAGGAGCTGCCGCGGGTGTTGATTGTGCAGGAGCAGCAACAGGAGCGCCACCAGCTTTTAAAGATTCTGCATACGCTGCAACATCCGTACCCGCAGGTCCGATAATTGCTAAAACGCTATCTACAGGAGCCGATTCTCCTTCTTGAATACCGACATATAATAAAGAACCTGAATGGAAAGATTCAAACTCCATGGTCGCTTTATCGGTCTCAATTTCAGCTAAAATGTCGCCTTCTTTAACAACATCACCTACTTTTTTCAACCAAGTGGCTACCGTACCTGTGGTCATGGTATCACTTAAGCGAGGCATGGTGATGACTTGAATTCCGGCTGGAGCAGCTGTATTAGTTGCATTTGAAGCAGGTACTTCGGCGGCTACAGGAGTGGCTTCAACTGCAACAGCTGGAGCACTTCCGTTTAGCAGTCCGCTAATATCTTCACCGGCTTGACCAATAATGGCTAGAAGTGAATCAACAGGCGCCGATTGTCCTTCTTGAATTCCGATATGTAAAAGCACTCCGGCGTTGAAAGATTCAAACTCCATGGTTGCTTTGTCAGTTTCAATTTCAGCAAGGATATCTCCTTCTTTAATGGTATCACCCACCTTTTTCAACCAAGTGGCCACTGTCCCTTCGGTCATGGTGTCACTCAAGCGGGGCATCGTAATTACTGTTGCCATAATTGCTTATAATTTATGGGGTAAAAATGGATAATTCGGTTCTTCGTAAACCACATCGTATAATTGGTTTACTTCAGGGAATGGCGATTCTTCTGCAAATCGTTCACATTCGTCTACCAAGTTTTTCACACGTTCGTCAATCGCCTCGATTTCTGCATCGGTAGCATAACCGTTCGCTTTGATTACGTCTAAAACCTGAATAATAGGGTCGATTTTTTTGTATTCTTCCACTTCATCTTTTGAACGATACAATTGTGCATCAGACATCGAGTGACCGCGGTAACGGTACGTTTTCATTTCCAAGAATGTAGGTCCGTCACCACGACGCGCACGTTCAATGGCTTCGTGCATGGCTTCTGCTACCTTCACAGGATTCATTCCGTCAACAGGACCACAAGGCATTTCATAGCCTAAACCTAATTTCCATACATCGGTGTGGTTTGCCGTACGCTCTACTGAAGTACCCATAGCATACCCATTATTTTCACAAATAAAAACTACGGGTAATTTCCAATTCATAGCCATGTTGAATGCTTCGTGAAGCGAACCTTGGCGCGCAGCACCGTCACCAAAATAAGTTAAGGTAACACCGCCTGTATTGAAATATTGATCAGCAAATGCCATACCAGCACCCACAGGGATTTGTGCTCCTACAATACCATGTCCTCCATAAAAACCATGTTCTTTGGAGAAAATGTGCATTGAACCACCCATACCTTTGGAAGTACCGGTTACTTTTCCATACAATTCGGCCATAACTTTTCGCGGATCCACACCCATCCCAATCGGCTGAACGTGATTGCGATAAGCGGTAATCATTTTATCTTTGGACAAATCCATTGCGTGCAATGCACCGGCTAAAACCGCTTCCTGTCCGTTATATAAGTGAAGGAAACCTCTAACTTTTTGTTGAATATATACAGCGGCTAGACGGTCCTCGAACTTTCTCCAGAACTGCATATCTTCATACCACTTAAGGTAAACTTCTTTGGTAATTTCTTTCATTGTGACTGAATTACTGCGTTTTACAAATTTTTGATGACCTTCCTTTACGAAAATGAAAATTTCGCCGGTTAATCGGAATGCAAAAATAGAATAATGATTGTAGAAGTAAAAATTTAATGCCTTAAAAATACAGAATTTACAAACTGTTTACAGCAGAAATATCAACTACATCGTTATAGCTTAGAGTGATGTCTTATCGAATGTCAAAGGCAATAAATTGGCAATGGATTGTGATCGATAGACTTCTCCTTTTTCACCCATAAAATAAATTTCAATCGGATCCTCTTGACGAAACTCATATTCTGCAATGGATTGGCGACACGCTCCACAGGGTGGAATAGGTGACAAGGTCGGATTGGTATCCGAGGCTGCACTAATAGCCAATTGCAGAATTTTTGCCTCAGGATACAAAGCACCTGCTTGAAAAATCGCTACCCGTTCTGCACATAATCCAGAGGGATACGCCGCATTTTCTTGATTCGAACCGACAACTACCGCACCATTATCCAAGAGCAAAGCAGCACCCACACGAAAACGAGAATACGGAGCATACGCATTTTTACGTGTTTCAATGGCTTTCTCCATTAATGAAACCACATCTACAGGCAATTGTGCTACCGATTCAAAAACTTCAAATTTTGTTTCAATTTTAATTTCTTTCATTGTGTATAGAGGAAAAAAAATCCAAATTTCAAAAATCGAAATTTGGATATTTATTATTGGTTTTTTTATTTCTAAAAATCATCGTATTTATCACCGAAGTTAAAGGTAAGTGAGAATCGAAGCGTGTTCTCTAACGGGTTTTTCACACGACTTGCCGAAAACAAGTAGGAAACATCGACTTTAACAATATTGTATTTAAAACCTGCCCCAAGAGCAAAGAACTTACGTCCACCTTTGTCTTTACTTTCATTAAAGTACCCTAAACGCATTGCGAAAGAATCCTGATAATTGTACTCCGCGCCTACCGAATAATTCACTTCGCGAAGTTCTTCTGAGAATCCTCCAGGTGCATCTCCGAAAGACTTGAAGATACCCGAAACCCAGTTGATTCTTTTGTATTCTTCGGTAGCCAATTGCATATCAGTTGCATCAATAGTTCCGTCACCATTCATGTCTTTTCCGTTATACGTTCCGTCGTTATAGCCCACTTGTGGAGTGGGGACTAACAATTTAGACACCTCCGCATTTAAAGCCACTTTATTGTATTCGTCTAAGATAAAATCAAATCCTCCACCCAAACGCATATTAGCAGGAATGAAATTCGAATTTAAATCACTTTGATCGTTATCATAACTAATTTTTGGGCCTAAATTCTGGAAATTGAATCCTAAACGGTAACGTCCGTTGAAATCTTCTAAGGCAAACTCTTCCGATTGAAAGTAACCCGCCACGTCAAAAGCAAAGGTATTCGCTGCTTTCGCATCGGTATTTACATCGGCAAGTTTTAAATTGGAACGAATGTATCGCCCAGCGACTGCCATACTAAAATGATCACTCAAACGCAAGGAATACGAACCATCCAATGCCAATTCGTTGGGCTTTACCACATTGGCCGGATCATCAAAACTTTGACGCAACTCAATTTCTCCCAAGCTGAAGAAACGCAAACTACCAGCAAAAGCACTTCGTTCATTAAAGCGATTGTAATAGGTAACCTGACCTAGCGAAATATCATTTACTAACTGCGTTAAATAGGGGGTATAATTCAGCGAGAAACCTTGCTTTTCTACAGCGAAAGCAAATTTTGCTGGATTCCATTGTTGCGAATAGGCATCTGCCGTAGTAGCCACACCTTGGTCGCCCATACTGGCTGCACGCGCATCGGCTGCAATCATTAAAAACGGAACTCCGGTGGTAATCACCCTTTGTTGTGCGGTAATCGTAGCGCTTACACCGAGTAAACTAAGCACCCAAAAGATCTTCTTCATCTTTGCAATTTAAAAAGTTAACAAATATAGTATTTTTTATAGTATAACCAATTTTTCAATTTTTTCTGCGGTATTTCCATTTACCGTTGAGCGTACCTTTAGTTTATAAACATACACTCCTTTCCCAATTTTACTACCAAAATCATCCAGTCCATCCCATTTAATTTCTCGAGAAAGAAACCCGTCAGTCGTTACGGTTTGATTAATGGTTTTAACAATTTTTCCCGTTACCGTAAAAATCTGGACTTGTACTTCCAACGGTTCTAATGGACGGTTATGATTGAACCAAAATTCGGTATAATTCACAAAAGGATTGGGATAATTCAACACATTGGTTAACGTAATTCCATTTCCATCTGCCACTACAAAATGTATCTCAGCGGTTACTGGATTATTATACACATCCCAGGCTTTGAAAGTAATCGTATGAAAGCCTTTCGCTAAATCACGGAATGGGAATCGAATTTTTCCTTTGGTATAATCATTTAATTGTGTTTCATAATAATCATTCAATACATACGGATTAGTTTCATCCCCATCCAAAATAGCCACAATATCATGCCCAATTCCGCTCGCTGTATTAATTCCGTGTTCATCTTCTAAAAAAGCCAAGAAATAAGGTGACGCATTGGTAATTCCGCCATCCACAAAACTTTCATCGTTCATGTACAGGCGCACTCGAGGGCCCACATTGTCCACTTCTGCTGCCGTATTTACTCCGCCGACACGAATATCAAAGCTATAGCCGGTATGATCTTGATTGACATTATTTTCTTTGGAATAAAAACTCACCCTTCCATTGCCGATAGGAATTCGAATATCCCGAGGAACCACAAAATTCACATCAAATTGTCCATTGACAACCGACACATTGCCTCTAAAAATAGTTTCTCCCAAATTCGAGAAAGTAAGTGGCGTACTGAATCCGTCGTTATTTAACACATCTTTGGTGTAGGGTTTATCAAATACATTGATGGCCAACTCTCCATTATAATTCGACTGAAGCACTCCGCTCTCATTCTGCACTTCGCCACTCAATTTCACGACACCCAACGCTTTTAAATCGTCGGTAGGTTGAGAAATAGGGACATCATTTATTTTGGTCAACACTATTTTTGGCTTAGCAATGGCCAATTTTAAAGCGGGATCCCCAAGATAAAAAACGACTCGGGTTGCCGAGTTATTATTGGACATGGCTTTAGCCTGACGCATGGATTCGGCGATGGACCAATACGAGTTAGAACCGTAGGCAAATAATTTAGATGACAAATTATCATTAAAATTTTCTGCTTGAAATTGACCAATAGAACGAATGGTTGTGATTAATGAAATTGCGCCTCCTTTGGGATTCCAATACGTATATTCTCCTGCTGTAGGACGTTGAGGGTTATCGAATCGGGAAAATTCACAAGTAATCGTGATAAACAGTGGGTATCGATAACGATTCATATAATCATAACCGTCAAATTTGTCCCAAAGCCGTTCTGCGGTAAGTCCATCTTCTCCTCCATGCCCTAAATAATTAAAGACTAGGGCGCCTTTTTCAAAAGCATTATTTAAATCCAATTTTGCCTGTGGATAACGATCACCTCCAGCTGTTGTTTGCTGCACATACGAATCCATGAAGATTTTCTTATAATTGATAAAAGCCTTTTGGGTGTAAATTTCATCCGTTAGCTCATTTTGTCTTACTTGCAAACTGGCATCCGGATCTTTATCGGCATCATCGGAAATGGACACGTAATTATTGCGCCAACTTCCAAATGATTTTTCGTCATGGTACTCGATGACCTTATTCACCATTTCAGCGGCTTGCTGCGGGGTGGAAACCAACATTCGCCCGACAGCAATATCAGCAGCAAATCCATAAATAGGATCTCCTTCAGTATCATCCATTAAGGCAAAAAAGTCATCTGAAGCAAAGGAAGTTTCTCCAGAATAATAACTATTTACCGCGTGATAAATAGGAACGATATTCGTATTGTTCGCAATTCTGTTTTTGAAATCGTAAGAGGCATCGCCGAATAAATTCAAATATTTCACTCGGTTTGTGGGTGAAGAGGCATTGTAATATATGTATCGCATCATATTACGAATAGCCCCGATATCTTGTTTACCGCCACTAAACTCTTGATATATCATCGGCAAAGTCACTACACGAACTGTATAATTACTGTAGGAACGATGAAATTCGGCCAATTGATCCGCCTGCGTTTTTAAAAAATCAGGAGTTACAATGACATAATCGACATCTTCAAAATCACCATTGGCATCTTTTAACAAAGTTCCTTTTAAATCTTGATTGGCAACTGAAGTATCCGATTCTTTAAGTGGAGTAAACACATCGGAGTCCACAACGGTGATGAAGCGTCGTTCTGTACCTAAATTAACTTTAAAATTAAGCGATGCAGCCGTATTCACAATACCTGAAACATTGTAAATATCGGTAATGTCCCAAACCTGCTGAATGCCCGCTGCATTTGTAATTTGATATTCTCCTATTCCGTTTGTAAAAGCCGCATTGGCATCATAAAAACGGTATTGCTTTCCAGTGCCTGTTAAATTCGACTTCGTCTTAATTATTATATAATCAAGAAACGCTTTGGCTGTAGGCACACCTTGGTTATCGTATTCCAATTTTACCGTATAATTCTGTGAGGTTGGAATATTTGAATTCAAATAACTGTGTGATGCTTCAGTACCCGCATTGGGGATAACTGCTGAAAGAAGTACAGTTCCCGTTGTTTGACCATTTACTGAGACTTTAAAATTGGAGTCGGCAAATGAATTGGCACCTACATGCACGGTAATTCGGGAAGTAGCTGTATTTACTGCATTCGGAAAAGCAAAAGTAAATTCCTGACTTGTAGTTGTAGCAAAACTTTCTCCAAACCATAGCCTTCCTAGTTTTCCTATGTTTGTTAAGTCAACTTCATGAAACTGATAGTCATCAAAAGTTGTAAATGTTTGCGTAGGAGCACCTGAAGGTTGCGTCATCGATTGAATACGCTTTCCAGCATCAGCGGCGACCGTCACATAGTAAAAGGATTTGTCTGCATAGAGATTGAGGTGGGTTTCGTTTTCATCACTCCAATTATCCATACCTTCACAATACATTAAAATATAATCCGAATCATTAAAAACACCATCGTCTTCACCTACCACTTGGATTGCATTTTCTTCCAAATCGAAAGGGTAATTTTCTTGATTGGACAAGGGAACCATTCGGCCGCCATTCCCATAGACTTTTAATTTACGGGGATCGATTCCATTGGTCGTAATGCCAATACTATTTAAAAAACTCTTGGAAAGTTTATAAACTCCCGATTTTTCAACATAAAAACGTTTAAAGGTTCCGGTTGCCAAAACGGATTGCGAAACTGTTGGAACAGTATTTAAAATATTGGGATTACTTTTTGCAGATGTTACAACTTGATAGGTAAATCCGGTTAATTTTTGAAAACCTCCTGCTACTTTTATGATAGGCGCAATGGAAACTTCAGCAATAGGTTGCTCCCGGTTTTTGTAAGCATACACCTTTAAATCATGATTGTCTAAAATCTTAGAAATATCCAATTGCCCCAATTCTTGTGTAGTTACTGGGGAATAGGTCAGCCCCTGTAATTGCACATCACTTTGTTGAATATTGGCTACATCAAAAATTTTGAAGGAATACCGAACCGAACGTGATGGCACATCATATCGAAATCCTTCATTTATTACACTCGGGATTATAAATTCTGTCAATCCTTGTGAATAGGTGCGTTTCGAACTCCAATTCAAAGCGATTGTCTTTTGAATTTGAGCCGAAATACTCACAGAAAATAATAAAATGAAAAGTATAGCAATTTTTTTCATCAACCTTAAAACGCTTCTATTGACAATATATTTTGTGTGTGTAAAATTAATTTTTTTAAATGGTATACAATAAGGATATTAACCTTTCGTTTACATAGTGAGGAACAAAAAATTGATATTATTAAAAAAGTTGTTGCAATGTCAAGGTTAATTCTTATATTGCGCCACTAAAATTAATTACCTACTAACGAGTATGAAAGTAAACAAATTTATGGCAATGCGATGGTTTTTTGCGGTAATTTTGCTGGCCGGACTCTCTAGTTGTAGCAAAAAATCGAGCTCTAATACAGGTTCGAAAGCTACCGGCTGGAAGATTAACGACAAAAAAGGAGGATTTCAATATGCCTCTAAATTCAAAAAACAAGAAACCGGTCCTGGATTGGTTTTAGTTGAAGGAGGTACCTTTACCATGGGTAAAGTCGCTGATGATCCTATGCACGACTGGAACAACACCCCAAATCAACAGCACGTGCAATCGTTCTACATGGATGAAACTGAAGTAACGAATTTGATGTACATGGAGTACTTAGATTGGTTAAAGCGTGTTTTCCCCCCAGAAGAAGAAAATTACAAAAACATTTACGAAGGTGCAATTCCAGATACTTTAGTTTGGAGAGATCGTTTAGGATATAACGAAACGATGACCAATAACTATTTGCGTCACCCGGCTTATGCTGAATACCCTGTAGTAGGTGTTAACTGGATTCAAGCTACTGAATTTGCAAAATGGAGAACCAATCGTGTAAACGAGGCCGTTTTGGAAAGAGAAGGATACTTGAAAAAAGATGCTAAAGTAACTGAAGCAAAAGCGGATGCTACTTTCGATACTGAAACCTACCTTGCTGCACCAACCAAAACTTTTGGTGGTAACGAAGAAGTGGTTTTAAAAGGACGAAGAGGTTCTAAAGCGAAAGCAACTACAACCAATTCAAAAGGTGAAACTCAAGAAGCTAAAAATGTGTATGCACAACGTACTTCTGGTTTAATTTTACCCGAATACCGTTTACCTACGGAAGCGGAATGGGAATATGCTGCAGCCGCTGATATCGGACAACGTGAATACAACATTTACAAAGGACAAAAGAAATATCCTTGGTCTGGTGGTTACACTCGTTCTAACAAACGTCAGATTCGTGGTGACCAATTGGCTAACTTCAAACAAGGTAAAGGAGATTACGGTGGATTAGCAGGATGGTCTGATGATGGTGCTGATATCACTAATAAAGTTAAATCGTATCCTCCGAATGACTTTGGTCTTTATGACATGGCTGGTAACGTAGCCGAATGGGTTGCTGACGTTTACCGTCCTATCGTTGATGATGAAGCGAATGACTTTAACTACTATCGTGGTAACGTGTATACCAAAAACAAAATTGGTGAAGACGGTAAAGTAGAATTGGTAACAGCTGAAACGCAAAAGTTTGACACAATGCCAAACGGTAAAGTAATATCAAGAAACTTTATTGGTCAGATTGCACAAGTTCCAGTAGATGATAAAGAAACGTATTTACGCCAAAACTTCGATAAAAGTGACCATAGAAACTACCGTGATGGTGATAAACAATCTACACGTTATTTTGATTTTGGATCTGAAGGAGGTGCTGAAGCCAAATTAAAAGATGATCAAAGAATGTACGATTCTCCAAAACACAACGTAAGCGTTGACTCTATTGGAAACATGATTCGTAAATTCGACCGTTCTAACAAACGTACTACATTAATTAATGACGATGTACGTGTTTACAAAGGCGGTTCTTGGAGAGATAGAGCGTATTGGTTAGATCCAGCTCAAAGACGCTATTTCCCTCAAGACATGGCAACTGATTACATCGGTTTCCGTTGTGCGATGTCGAGAGTAGGTCCGAAATCAGATCACAAAAAGACTGCACGTAATAAAAGATAATTTATTATTTCAATACAGAAAAGCCCTAATTTTTTAGGGCTTTTTTTATATCTTGTCACTATGAATATGGACACCATTTACCAAGCTTTTTTAAGCTGTAAGACGATTTGTACAGACACACGAACTATTAGTGAAAACTGTTTATTTGTAGCTTTAAAAGGCGAACGATTTGATGCCAATACCTTTGCAAAAGAGGCACTTGAAAAAGGAGCAAGATATGTCATAATAGATAATCCTGAATACCAAATTGACAATCGAACTATACTTGTTGAAAACAGTCTTGATACACTTCAAAAACTAGCGCAACACCACCGTCGTCAATTGGGTTTACCTATCATCGCTCTAACGGGGAGTAATGGTAAAACAACAACTAAAGAATTAATAAACGCTGTTCTATCCAAGAAGTTTAAAACAGTCGCTACAATTGGCAATTTAAATAACCATATTGGTGTACCTCTAACGCTTTTAAGTTTTACAAAAGAAACTGAAATGGGAATAGTAGAAATGGGCGCCAACCATCAAAAAGAAATTGAATTTCTTTGCTCAATTGCTGAACCCGATTTTGGATATATCACTAATTTCGGCAAGGCTCACTTGGAAGGATTTGGAGGTGTAGACGGTGTAATCAAAGGTAAAAGCGAAATGTTTAGCTATTTATTCGCTAACAGTAAAATGGCTTTTATCAATAATGATGATCCTATCCAAGTACAAAAATCTGCCGGTTTTCATCACTACTGTTTTAGTTTGCAAAACAATGAGGCTTCTGTTCAATTTACAGAGATCAAAGCAAATCCCTTTGTGACACTTTCCTTTCAGAATATAAAAATACAATCGCACTTAATTGGGTTATATAATGCTACAAATATTTGCGCAGCCATTACCATTGGTCATTATTTCAACATTTCGTCAAAAGATTTGAAAGACGCTATTGAAGGGTATATTCCAACCAATAACCGCTCCCAAATTGTTAAAAAAAACGGTCATGAAATCCTATTAGATGCTTATAATGCCAATCCCAGTAGTATGAAATTGGCCTTAGAAAATTTCATGCAACTCGATACAACACCGAAAATGGCCATTTTAGGGGATATGTTTGAATTGGGTGCAAACAGTGTTGACGAACATAAAAGTATTGTTGATTTAGTTCCTGAAATCGAAAATTTTACTTGTTATTTTATTGGCAAATGGTTTAATACAGTTGCGAAAGCCCAAAAAAACCTTCACTTTTATCCCGATTTCGAATCTTTTCAATCAAGTTTTACTGTGACAAATCCAAGCCTACTTCTAATTAAAGGCAGTCGTGGTATGGCATTAGAACGAACGTTAGAATTACTCTAGAATTTAGAATCTAACATTCATAATTTAAAATTCATAATTATCATAGCGTGTCCCTCCGGGTCGGGCTATCCGTTGCAAGTCCGCGCTCCGTTGCACTGCGCTGTGGGCTTTCCACTACTATCCCTCACGCGGGTGAGTGCGTTTATCAACATTTTTTTAACCTGCTAATGAGCAGGTGCTACGAATCATTTATCATTTATAATTCATAATTCATTCCGCCGCACGGATAAAAAAAATGAGGCCCTTCAAATTGAAGGGCCTCACTAAAAGAAGGCGGCGACATACTCTCCCACAGTTATGCAGTACCATCTGCGCAGTCGGGCTTAACTTCTCTGTTCGGAATGGGAAGAGGTGAGCCCCGACGCAATAACCACCTTAAGTTGTGGCTTTGAGCTAATCGGATTAGCTAAAGCGCGTATTGCTACGCTTATATTTTAACATACTAAGATAAGATAAAAGAACAAAGCTGACCCGTCCCGATTGCTCGGGACGGTATCGATACATAAGCTTACGGGTTATTAGTACTACTCGGCTATGACATTACTGCCTTTACACCTATAGCCTATCAACGTGGTCATCTTCCACGACCCTTAAAAGAAATCTCATCTTGTGGTGGGTTTCGCGCTTATATGCTTTCAGCGCTTATCCCTTCCCGACGTAGCTACTCTGCGGTGCCCCTGGCGAGACAACAGATACACTAGAGGTCAGTCCAATTCGGTCCTCTCGTACTAGAATCAGATCCACTCAAATTTCTAACGCCCGCAGTAGATAGAGACCGAACTGTCTCACGACGTTCTGAACCCAGCTCGCGTGCCACTTTAATGGGCGAACAGCCCAACCCTTGGGACCTTCTCCAGCCCCAGGATGTGACGAGCCGACATCGAGGTGCCAAACCCCCCCGTCGATATGAGCTCTTGGGGGAGATCAGCCTGTTATCCCCGGCGTACCTTTTATCCTTTGAGCGATGGCCCTTCCATGCGGAACCACCGGATCACTATGCTCTACTTTCGTACCTGATCGACCTGTATGTCTCTCAGTCAAGCTCCCTTATGCCATTGCACTCTACGCACGGTTACCAAGCGTGCTGAGGGAACCTTTAGAAGCCTCCGTTACTCTTTTGGAGGCGACCACCCCAGTCAAACTACCCACCAAGCAATGTCCCCCGCAATACGGGGTTAGGCCTCAGATAAGCAAAGGGTGGTATTTCAACAATGACTCCCCGAATCCTGGCGAACCCGGTTCATAGTCTCCCACCTATCCTACACATCACTTATCCAAGGTCAATACTAAGCTATAGTAAAGGTGCACAGGGTCTTTTCGTCCCACTGCGGGTAATCGGCATCTTCACCGATACTACAATTTCACCGAGCTCATGGCTGAGACAGTGTCCAGATCGTTACACCATTCGTGCAGGTCGGAACTTACCCGACAAGGAATTTCGCTACCTTAGGACCGTTATAGTTACGGCCGCCGTTTACTGGGGCTTCAATTCAATGCTTCTCCGAAGATAACATCTCCTCTTAACCTTCCAGCACCGGGCAGGTGTCAGGCCCTATACTTCATCTTACGATTTTGCAGAGCCCTGTGTTTTTGATAAACAGTCGCCTGGACCTTTTTACTGCGGCCAGCATTGCTGCTGGCGACCTTTCTCCCGAAGTTACAGGTCTATTTTGCCTAATTCCTTAGCCATGAATCTCTCGAGCACCTTAGGATTCTCTCCTCGACTACCTGTGTCGGTTTACGGTACGGGTACTTATAATCTAAGTTTAGAGGTTTTTCTTGGAAGCCCTTAGGTACACTATCACTTTGTCCGAAGACGCCGTGTACTATCGTATTTCACCAGTCCCTGCGCATTTAACTACAAGGCCTTTAGTTACGTACTTTAACCAACTATTCCGTCAGTTGGCGGTACTTTCATCACTCCGTCACCCCATCACAATTATAAGTAGTACGGGAATATTAACCCGTTATCCATCGACTACTCCTTTCGGATTCGCCTTAGGCCCCGACTAACCCTCAGCTGATTAGCATAGCTGAGGAAACCTTAGTCTTACGGTGTGCGGGTTTCTCGCCCGCATTATCGTTACTTATGCCTACATTTTCTTTTCTAACCAGTCCAGCATAGCTCACGCTACACCTTCGGCCCTGTTAGAATGCTCCCCTACCACAGAATATTCTGTCCATAGCTTCGGTAGTATACTTATGCCCGATTATTATCCATGCTCGTCCGCTCGACTAGTGAGCTGTTACGCACTCTTTAAATGAATGGCTGCTTCCAAGCCAACATCCTAGCTGTCAATGCAGACAAACCGCGTTTGTTCAACTTAGCATACATTTGGGGACCTTAGCTGATGGTCTGGGTTCTTTCCCTCTCGGACATGGACCTTAGCACCCATGCCCTCACTGCTGATTATATTATATAGCATTCGGAGTTTGTCAGGAATTGGTAGGCGGTGAAGCCCCCGCATCCAATCAGTAGCTCTACCTCTATATAACTCAACATCAGCGCTGCACCTAAATGCATTTCGGGGAGTACGAGCTATTTCCGAGTTTGATTGGCCTTTCACCCCTACCCACAGGTCATCCGAAGACTTTTCAACGTCAACCGGTTCGGACCTCCACTATGTGTTACCACAGCTTCATCCTGCCCATGGGTAGATCACACGGTTTCGCGTCTACCACTACTGACTCAAGCGCCCTATTCAGACTCGCTTTCGCTACGGATCCATACCTGAAGTACTTATCCTTGCCAGCAACGGTAACTCGTAGGCTCATTATGCAAAAGGCACGCCGTCACCCCTCTAAAGGGCTCCGACCGCTTGTAAGCGTATGGTTTCAGGTTCTATTTCACTCCGTTATTCACGGTTCTTTTCACCTTTCCTTCACAGTACTGGTTCACTATCGGTCTCTCAGGAGTATTTAGCCTTACCGGATGGTCCCGGCAAATTCAGACAGGGTTTCACGTGCCCCGCCCTACTCAGGATACCACTATCAATAACTTCCCTTACCTGTACAGGACTATCACCTTGTATCGTCTACCTTTCCAGGTAGTTCCAGTTCAGTTAGCATCAAATCTCGTGGTCCTACAACCCCAAAATTGCCGTAACAACTTTGGTTTGGGCTCCTACGCTTTCGCTCGCCACTACTCACGCAATCACTATTGTTTTCTTCTCCTCCGCCTACTTAGATGTTTCAGTTCAGCGGGTTCGCCCTCCTATCGGAGTAATACATCTTCAATGTATTGGGTTGCCCCATTCGGATATCTGCGGATCAACTCGTGTGTGCCAATCCCCGCAGCTTTTCGCAGCTTATCACGTCCTTCATCGCCTCTGAGAGCCTAGGCATCCCCCATACGCCCTTATTTTGCTTATGTATGTTGGTGCTTACTATAATTAGCAAGCGCCTGTGCTTTCTACTTTGTTTGTATTTTATCTTATCCCAATATGTCAATGAACTTTTATTAATTTGAAAATTTAATGATTTGAGAATTTGAAAATGAATCTTCAAATCTTCAAATTGATTAATCTTCAAATCAATTCGTGGAGAATATCGGAGTCGAACCGATGACCTCCTGCGTGCAAGGCAGGCGCTCTAGCCAGCTGAGCTAATCCCCCGTTTTCCAGTGTTCAGTTAACAGTTTTCAGTTAACAGTACTTCAAACGGTTACTCAACCTCTAGAATTTCCTTTTTAAGCATTTCAGTAGTCCCGGGCAGACTCGAACTGCCGACCCCTACATTATCAGTGTAGTACTCTAACCAGCTGAGCTACGAGACTCTGTAATTATGCTTATCTTTTTTTTTGAACTAACAGCGAGAGTAATACTAATCTCTTTTCCTAAAATCAATTCCCCTTTAACGTCTCTAGAAAGGAGGTGTTCCAGCCGCACCTTCCGGTACGGCTACCTTGTTACGACTTAGCCCCAGTCACTAGTTTTACCCTAGGCAGCTCCTTACGGTCACCGACTTCAGGTACCCCCAGCTTCCATGGCTTGACGGGCGGTGTGTACAAGGCCCGGGAACGTATTCACCGGATCATGGCTGATATCCGATTACTAGCGATTCCAGCTTCACGGAGTCGAGTTGCAGACTCCGATCCGAACTGAGAACGGTTTTATAGATTCGCTCCTACTTGCGTAGTGGCTGCTCTCTGTACCGTCCATTGTAGCACGTGTGTAGCCCAAGGCGTAAGGGCCGTGATGATTTGACGTCATCCCCACCTTCCTCACAGTTTACACTGGCAGTCTTGTTAGAGTTCCCGACATGACTCGCTGGCAACTAACAACAGGGGTTGCGCTCGTTATAGGACTTAACCTGACACCTCACGGCACGAGCTGACGACAACCATGCAGCACCTTGAAAAACGTCCGAAGAAATATCTGTTTCCAAATACGTCGTTTCCCATTTAAGCCTTGGTAAGGTTCCTCGCGTATCATCGAATTAAACCACATGCTCCACCGCTTGTGCGGGCCCCCGTCAATTCCTTTGAGTTTCAAACTTGCGTTCGTACTCCCCAGGTGGGATACTTATCACTTTCGCTTAGTCACTCAGATTGCTCCAAACAACTAGTATCCATCGTTTACGGCGTGGACTACCAGGGTATCTAATCCTGTTCGCTCCCCACGCTTTCGTCCATCAGCGTCAATCAACTGTTAGTAACCTGCCTTCGCAATTGGTATTCCATGTAATATCTAAGCATTTCACCGCTACACTACATATTCTAGTTACTTCACAGTAATTCAAGTCTAACAGTATCAATGGCAGTTTGATCGTTGAGCGACCAGATTTCACCACTGACTTATTAAACCGCCTACGGACCCTTTAAACCCAATGATTCCGGATAACGCTTGGATCCTCCGTATTACCGCGGCTGCTGGCACGGAGTTAGCCGATCCTTATTCTTACGGTACCGTCAGGCTCCTACACGTAGGAGTGTTTCTTCCCGTACAAAAGCAGTTTACAATCCATAGGACCGTCTTCCTGCACGCGGCATGGCTGGTTCAGACTTGCGTCCATTGACCAATATTCCTCACTGCTGCCTCCCGTAGGAGTCTGGTCCGTGTCTCAGTACCAGTGTGGGGGATCTCCCTCTCAGGACCCCTACCCATCATCGTCTTGGTAAGCCGTTACCTTACCAACTAACTAATGGGACGCATGCTCATCTTTTACCGTTGGAACTTTAATATACCAAACATGCGAATGATATATACTATGAGGTATTAATCCAAATTTCTCTGGGCTATCCCTCTGTAAAAGGTAGATTGCATACGCGTTACGCACCCGTGCGCCGGTCTCAAAGGAGCAAGCTCCTTCTACCCCTCGACTTGCATGTGTTAGGCCTGCCGCTAGCGTTCATCCTGAGCCAGGATCAAACTCTTCATCGTAGATTTTTGATTTTTTTTGACTCGGGTTCTAGCTTAATTCTAATCGATTCAATTAGCCTTACTCTCTCTTATTTTGCTGTCAATCCAATATGTCTATGAACTTGTCTTCTCTATTCTTACCAACCTCTCTCGGTTAGCGGGTGCAAAAGTAAAACTCTTTTTTTAATTAGCAAATACTTTCGCAATTTTTTTTCGAAATCTTTTACCTCAATCCCGAACCCCAATTCTTCCGTTTTGGGAGTGCAAATATAGAAACCTATTCCCTCTTATTCCAAATTTAAAATCACCTTTTTTTTATCTTTTTTTCTATCGGCTTGTTTCCAACTACTTACAACGCCACTTTTTTCTACCCAATACCGCAAAACAACCCTCCTATGGGCTTATTCGCTGCTTTTAGCCTATAATTCCTTTGAAAAATTCACTTGGAAAAAAGTACCTTTTGTTCATAACACTGATTTTTTTCGAGAAATTAAATCTGAAAAAAAAGCGAACTTCTTCACTCGGTTGCCTAAAAAAAGGCTTTATAAATTGGCATTTCCCACTTTAGCCCCGATCGAAGCGGCATCCTGACCATGGCCCCAAGCCATGGGCAGATACAGCGAAGAGCGGGAAGGCAATTCATTAGTACTATAAATGGGGGCTCCAAGAAAAAAACACTACCTTATATATAAGGATATGGTTTTAATCAAATCGAATGGTTTTGGAAGGGACAATTCGGGTAATAATATAGGAAGGCAATAATAATACGATTAAACAAATGAGTATGGTGCCGACGTTGAGCGCAAGTATGTGAAGCGGATTAATGGCAACTGGAGCAACGGTGACATAATAACTTTCGGGGTTGAGATGAATGACTCCGAAAAATTTCTGTATGGACAATAGCAATAAGGCCACGCCATTCCCCCAAAGCAAACCGCGTACGATTAAATGAAAAGCATTGTAGAGGAAGATTTTCCGGATGGACCAATTGTTGGCGCCCATCGATTTTAGAATTCCGATCATTTGGGTTCGCTCTAAGATCAACACCAACAAGGCTACCACCATATTAATGGTTGACACCACAATCATCACTATTAAAATAATCAAGATATTGGCATCAAACAAAGTGAGCCAGTCAAAGATGTAATAGTATTTTTCGGTTATGGTTTCTGAATTCAGGGTGGAAGAGGTTTCGTCATAAACTTCTTCCCCTTTTTGGGCGATTTGGTCAAAATCGGATACAAACACTTCGAAGGCCCCTACTTCATCAGGACGCCAATGGTTGATGCGCTGCACCTGACGGATATCTCCAATCAAATACGCCGAATCAAATTCTTTGACTCCCGAATTATAAATTCCCGAAACGACAAATCGGCGGGCTTTGGGCAATTTGTTCTGACCTTGAGCAAAAAAGAAGGTGTTGAATTTACTCCCGACTTTCAATTGCAGTCGATTGGCTAGAAACTCGGAGATCAACACTTCATTGGAATAGGCACCCGACATAGATGGGATCTTACCAGCGACAAGGTACTCTGACAACACATCCCAGCGGTAGTCTTTTCCTACTCCTTTATATATTATCCCTTCGAACGAAGAAGCGGTACGAATAATCCCGGCCTTGGCGGCAACGGCTTGTACATGATCGATGCCTTGCACATTTTTAAAACGGGGATAGAATTTTTGATGTATCGAAATCGGATCGGTACTTACATCCGACTCATTCCCATTGAATCCAGAGATAATAATATGTCCGTTGAACGCCGCAATCTTATCACGGATTTTCTGTTGGAGTCCGACCCCCGTCGACACTGAAATCAGCATCATAAACATACCCAATGCAATTGCAATGGTTGCAATTTTTATAATTGGCGCGGAAATACTACTTTTATCCCTCTTGGAAGCCGTAAGTCGTTTTGCTATGAAAAATTCTAAATTCAATCCTATGTGTAATTGGGTGCTCAAAAATACTGTTTTATTCTTGGTTTTGCTAATGGTTTCGTGTGGTAGTGCACAAAACAAAACCGCAGTAACCGAAAAACCAAAACCAACTAAAAAAGAAGTGTCGACAACAGACTTTCTAACAGGTATACGAACAGGGGCAGAAAACACCAAAGCTTACATCGGCTTATTGAAAAATAAAAAAGTAGGCATCGTGACCAATCAAACAGGAACCTTTAGAACGTTTGAAGTCGTTCAGGCTAGCTCAAGTTTGACACAAAACCCTGGCGCTTATACCGAAACAATACATTTGGTCGATTTTTTATTGAGGCAAAACATCAAGCTTACCAAAATATTCGCTCCGGAGCACGGCTTTCGCGGCACTGCCGATGCGGGCGAACATATTGTAGACGGCAAAGACACCAAAACGGGTTTGCCGATTATTTCTTTATACGGGAACAATAAAAAACCGAAACCCGAGCAATTGGCCGGAATTGACATTATGGTTTTTGACTTGCAAGACGTTGGCGCGCGTTTTTACACTTACATTTCCTCCTTACATTATATTATGGAAGCTTGTGCTGAAAACCATATTCCGTTGCTTGTTTTGGACCGACCCAATCCGAATGGCGGTATAGTGGACGGGCCTGTTTTGGAAAAGGAACACAGCAGTTTTGTGGGCATGCACACGATTCCTGTTCTTCACGGAATGACCATAGGTGAATATGCCCAAATGATTAATGGAGAAAAATGGTTGAAAGACGGGAAACAATGCGAACTTACTGTGATTCCCTGCCTGAATTACAAACGGGATATGGAATACAGCTTACCCGTTCGGCCTTCGCCCAATTTACCCAATGACCAATCCATAAATTTATATGCAAGTTTGTGCTTCTTTGAAGGCACGAATGTAAGTGTGGGTCGGGGCACCGATTTACAATTTCAAATCTACGGTTCGCCCTTCCTCAAAAACATGCCTTTTCGATTTACGCCTCAACCCAATTTAGGTGCCAAAGAGCCTATGCACAAAGGGCAACTTTGTTATGGAGAGGATTTGTCGATGGTTAAAAAAGTGAATCGCCTTGAATTAAAATGGCTTTTGAAAGCGTATGCGAACACTGAAGATAAAACCAAATTCTTCAATGATTTTTTCACCAAATTAGCGGGAACAAAACAGTTGCGCCAACAAATTGAAGCAGGACTGACCGAAGACGCGATTCGGGCAACTTGGCAAAAAGACCTGGAAGCCTTTAAAAAAATGCGTCAGCCTTATTTATTGTATTAGGCCAAGCGGCGTTCCATCAGATGTTTGAGGAGTTTAAAACTAAAAAACAGCGCGTAAAAAATACTAGTTAGCAATCCGAAGACGATAACCGACATGCAAAAAATTTCTAATCCAAAAGAAAGCTTACTAGGGTTGGGCGCATCGGTATCGATATAGGCCCCAAATAAAGTGAGAGCCAATCCTACCGCATAAATCCCAAGAAGGATAAATACATGTCGCATAACTAAGGGTGTTTTTTACACAACGAAAACGACAGAAAAATATTACTTCACGGGAATTCTTTTTTTCATTTCCTCGACAATATTGAAAGCTGCCGGACAAATGGACACGTTCTGCAAGGTCAAATTCGCGATTTGATAAAACTTCGTGCGATCCGTGTGCGGGTATTCCCGACAAGCTTTGGGACGCACCTCATAAATCATGCAATAATTATCCGCATCCAAAAACGTACACGGTACACTTTTCAACACATAATCGTTATCTTCATCAATGCGTAAATAGTGATCTATAAATTGCTGCGGCTTTTGGCGAAAATGCTTCGCAATCCGTTCGATATCGGCTGAAGTAAATAAAGGCCCCGTAGTTTTACAGCAATTGGCGCATTGCAAACAATCCGTTTTTTTGAATTCCCGTTCATGCAATTCCTGCATTTGGTAATCCAAATCGCGCGGCGGATTCTTTTTGAGTTTATCAAAATACTTTTTGTTCTCACTCTGGCGCTCTTTCGCCAATTTCGCTAATTCGTGTAATGCTGGTTTCACCATTGTACGGTATCTTTGTGCAAAAATACAATCATGTTGGATTTATTCGGCCAAGCCATCCTCGATTTTTATACCCAAAACAATCCACAACCCTTACTTACGGAAACTTCGATTTCTGAAGAAGACGAAATGGACGTAGCGTATTTGTTTCGTACGTTTAAAAATATGCCCAAAATCGAGCAAAAAGCACTCCAACTCGCCAAAGGAAAAATTTTAGACATTGGTGCAGGTGCGGGTTGCCATGCTTTGTATCTTCAACAAAAAGGAATGGAGGTAACGGCATTGGACCAATCTGCCCATGCTATTGAAGCTTGTCGATTGCAAAATATTCAACACTGCGTACAAAGTTCGTTACTTGATTACAAGTCCGAAACTCAATTTGACACGTTGCTATTACTCATGAACGGTACAGGAATTTTTGGCAAACTGAACCAAACCGCCACGTACCTTCAGAAATTAAAATCCCTTTTGAGTCCGGGCGGCCAAATTCTAATTGACAGTTCGGACCTGATTTACATGTTTGATGAAGACGAAGACGGCGGACGATGGATTCCCGATACCGGTTATTATGGCGAACTCGAATTTACGCTCCATTACAAAGGGCAAAAAGAGCAATTCCCGTGGTTGTATTTGGATTACAATACGCTACAAAACGCGGCCTTGGCCAACGGTTTCCATTGTGAATTGGTCGCCGAAGGCAAAAATTACGATTATTTAGCGCGGTTGACGGTTTAATTTTTGGGCAGCAATTCCGGCTTTCCGCTGTATCCCTCCACTTCGTTGCGGGGATGCCGCTTCAATCCGGGCTGCAAATCTATATTTCAATCAAATCCGTGGTTTGGATAATATCCCATAAGGCAGCATACAACGTATCCAAATCGGCAATCGTATTGTATGCATTAATTGAAAACCGCACATACACACCATCATTCAAGGGCATCACCGGAATTTGAATGTGGTATTTCGAATACAACACTTCTTTCAACTCCATCGGTTTTGACGTACACACTGGAATACTCGCCATCTGACCCAAAAATTCTTCGGTTACGGGGCAAAGGGGCTGACTGTTTAACAGCTTACAAAATCGTGGATACTGTTCAATTACCATAGCACGACAGGCTTTGGCCTGCGTTTCCCAATCGTTATCCTTTAAAAACTGAATCACTTGAGGCGTACATAAGTACGTTGAGTGATCATTGGTTCCTTGGTATTCGTGGTAATCCAAAAATTGACTTTCACTGGGAAACAAACTTTCGTAGCCCCAACTTACAATTAACGGATCGAGGTCGGCTTGAAACTCCTTTTTCACATACAAAAATGAACTTCCTTTGGGGGCTAACATCCATTTGTGCAGCGTTCCCGTGTAATAATCGGGATTGAGTTCACGCAAATTTAACGGAATATGACCCGGCACGTGTGCGCCATCAACGATAGTAATTAATCCGAGTTCTTGCGCTTTGTCACAAATTTCTTTGACGGGAAAAATAAGTGCGGTCGAACTCGAAATTTGATTGATAAAAACCACTTTCGTTTTGGAGGAATACCCTTTCCAGAAATCTTCCAAGATTTGTTCTTTGGATGTAATGGGCAAGGAAATATTTTGGCGGATGTATTTCGCTCCAGATTTCTTACAATAAAAATTCCACGTACGATCCATCGCCCCATATTCATGATTGGTGGCTAATATTTCGTCACCCGGTTGCAATTGCAAACTGTGCATGATGGTATTGATGGCCTGTGTTGGATTAGGTGTAAAGAAAAAATCAGACGTATCGCAACCGATAAATGCAGCCATGGGTTCTTTGGCTGCTTTTAAATATACGGGCAATTTTTTCTGAATAAAATGCACGGGATCGGCTTCCATCTCGCGTTGCAAATTGACTTTGGCCTCAAACACGGGTTGAGGCGTGGCACCAAACGATCCATGATTTAAAAAAGTAATCGCTGGATCCAATAAAAAATGTGATTTCATAGCATTTGGTCAAAAAAAATCCCAAACAAACTGTTCGGGACTTTCTTATTTTTCATGTTGTATTATTGCATGTATTTCATCATTAACGCTTGCAAGTCCGTTTGAATATCCATCATACTCTCTTGCGACTTTTGGTTAACTTCTCCTGCTTTTTCCTTCATTTTTTTTCCCACTGGGCTATTATAAAAGGCTTTCATTGCTTTGATGTCTTCTTTGGTATATACTTGCATATATACTTCAGCTGTTTTTTCGTTTACTTTTTTCATCAATGCATCAAATTCCACGATAAAAGCAGCGCGTTTTTCTTCAGCTACTTGACCTACAATTTGATCGCGGTATGAGTTTAACATATTTCCTGACCCGCTGGCTTCAATTACTGCTAAACATTCTTTTTTAAAAGCCTCGTCTACAGCTGGTTTAGCCGCCTCTTGAGAAAAACCTAAAGTTGATACGCAAACAAATGCGAAAGTGAAAACTAATTTTTTCATTGTCTATTTTATTAATTGTTATAAATGTAGTGTTTTTACATTTAAATCTTTTAGTCGCTAAAAAATTTTTTTTGTTACGATATCAACTGGAATACTGAATCTACCCTTTATTACTAATTTTAATAGGAAGGGTATAACTGCATCGCACGGGCTTGCCTAATTGGTGTCCAGGCTTCCATAGCGGCGATAGTTTTAAGACACGGATGGCTTCATCCCCTGTTCCATAGCCAATATCTCGGAGCACTTTCATTTCGGTTAACGAACCATCTTTTTCAATCACAAAGGATACAATTACAGTACCATTCAAACCCGGCACTTCAGGAGTTCGGTAGTGCTTTGCAATCAACTTATAAAATTCATTGGGTCCACCTGGATATTCGGGTTTAGCTTCAATGCCACTAACATTATAAATGTCGTCGTCTTGTTTAACATCTGTTTTTGGCGCTTCATATTGGGGCATAAAAACCACTTTGCTCTGACTTTGCAATTCAGACCGATTAATGCTGGCCAATGTATACGACATCATTTTCGTTTTCACTTCCCATTTACCCGCTTTGAAGGTTAGCTTTTTTTCCACTTTTGTAATGAGGTCGGGCGACATTCCTTCTCTACTCCATTTGGGAGAAGTTGGAATGGTCGTATAAAGCTGTTGGGCAATAGCTTCGTGCGTATTGTAAAGTACTGTTGGATATTTGACCGAACCGTCTTCATCAATATAAAATTGAATCGTAAACCGGTATTCTAATGAAGTATCCCAAGCCACTCCAGATTGTTTCTCTAAAAAATCTTCAAAGGTAGGCCACTTCGTAGTAGGAAACACGGGCATCTTCGGCGGTTGCATCGGTTGAGCTAGGATTACTCCTGTTACTATACACGCCAAAAACAACAATACATTTTTCATATTAGGGTATATTTAAATACTTATGTGTCTGTAAAGATACGCGCCATTTGGGATGTTGCATCACATAATCCACAATCATCGGCGTCACGATTTCTTTTTTGCTCCACTCGGGTTGCAAAAACAATACGGCATTGCCATTGACTTTTTCGGCTTGTTCTTCGGCGAAAATGAAATCGTGTTTATTGTGAATAATCACTTTTAATTCGTCGGCTGCAGCATAAGCAGCATCAACCGGCAGTCGGTTTTTTTTGGGAGAAAGACAGAACCAATCCCAATCGCCTGTTACGGGATAACTCCCTGAAGTTTCTATATGCACGCGTAAATTGGCTTCTTTCAAACCTTTTGTTAACGCAGTCATGTCCCACGTTAAGGGTTCGCCCCCCGTCACCACTACCGTATCGGCATAGGATTTTGCGTTGGAGACAATCTGATCAACTGCTGTAGGCGGATGCAAATCGGCGTTCCAACTTTCTTTTACATCACACCAATGGCAACCCACATCACAACCGCCAATGCGCACAAAATAGGCCGCTGTACCGGTATGGAATCCTTCCCCTTGAATGGTGTAGAATTCTTCCATCAACGGAAGCATCAAACCTTTGTCTACGGCTTGTTGAATTTCTTTGGCTAACATAACAAACTATTTATCGCGGATGTAAATATCAATAGGCACGCCAGTAAAGTTCCAGTTTTCACGGATTTTATTTTCCAAGAAACGCTTGTACGGATCTTTTACATACTGGGGTAAATTGGCAAAAAATACAAATTGCGGCACTGGTGTGGGCAACTGCATACAGTATTTAATTTTGATGTATTTCCCTTTTAATGCAGGTGGCGGGAAATTTTCAATCAAGTTCAACATGTATTCATTGAACTTTGACGTTTGAATGCGTTGTTTTCTGTTTTCGTAAACCTCGACAGTGGCTTCCAACGCTTTTAACAAACGCTGTTTCGTTAATGTCGAAGTAAATAAAATCGGCACATCGGTAAATGGCTCTAATTGTTTGCGAATGCGCAATTCGTATTCGCGCATGGTCATGGTTTCTTTTTCCACCAAATCCCATTTATTGACCAAGATGATGATTCCTTTGCGGTTTTTTTGAGCCAACCAGAAAATATTTTGGTCCTGACTCTCAAATCCGCGGGTGGCATCAACCATTAAAATACACACATCACTGTGTTCGATAGCGCGCACGGAACGCATTACGGAATAAAATTCCAAATCTTCTTTCACTTTGGCTTTACGACGAATTCCGGCCGTATCCACTAAGTTAAAGTCGAAACCAAACTTGGTAAAACGCGTATCGATTGAGTCGCGAGTTGTTCCGGCAATATCGGTTACAATATATCGATCTTCACCAATCAAGGCATTGATGAACGAGGATTTTCCGGCATTGGGACGCCCCACTACACAAAAACGTGGCAATTGCTCTTCCTCATCGGATGTTTCTGGTAATTCGGGTAATACTTCTACCAATTTATCCAGCAATTCTCCGGTTCCACTTCCGTTCATTCCCGAAAGGGTGAAGTATTCTCCAAGACCAAGATTATAGAATTCGTAGGCATCTTTTTCGCGGCTAGCCGAATCTACTTTGTTCACAGCTAGTAAAACGGGTTTGGTCACTTTGCGCAACAACTTGGCCACTTCTGCGTCCATGGGAGTGATTCCTTCTTCAACATCTACCACAAAAATGATGGCATCAGCTTCATCGATAGCTAATTCGACTTGTCGGCGAATTTCTGCTTCAAAAATATCCTCAGAACCTTTGATGTAACCACCGGTATCGATAACCGAAAATTCTTTTCCGTTCCATTCGCTTTTTCCGTAGATACGGTCACGGGTTACACCGCTCACCGAATCAACGATCGCTTCTCTTCTTTGAATGAGTCGGTTGAAGAATGTAGACTTTCCTACATTGGGTCTTCCGACGATGGCAACAATATTGTTCATACGTATTCTAAATTGGGATGCAAAGGTAATAAAGTTGGGTGGAGCATTCTAATTTTTTGTATCTTAGTTCGTACCAATCAAACAAATAAACTATGGAAAACGAACATGCGGTCCAACTTCGGTTGCGATTTTACAAGGACGTTCCGGAGGCGGTAACGGAAATTCGCTCCAAATTTGAGCAATTCAAAACGGCATGTCCGGCCGATTATTCCATCAAAGTGAACGACACGCACATTTGGTTTCATATCGTGGGTGCGCAGAAACAATATTACTCACCCCATTTGCATTTGCAGTTAGAAGAACATCGGGAATCGGGCACGCATATTCGGGGATTGTTTGGTCCAGATCCGACATTATGGACTTTGTTCATGTTTTTGCATTTTGTGGTGGCGGGTATCTTTTTAATTTTTGGGATGATGGCGTATTCGAACTACACGATGAAATTACCCATTTTCTGGAATATCTTGACCATGGGAATAATGGTTGGCGTTTGGTTTATGCTGTATGTGGTTGCCCGTCAAATACGGGAACGCGGCTTGGACCAAATGCATGAACTGGAAGCCTTAATGGAAAAGGCACTTCAATAAAAAACAAAGTTTGGATTTTAGCCCCGATAGAGCCGGCATCCACGTAGCGATAGCGAAGTGATACAGGCGAAAGCGGGAAGAAACTTGAAAAAAAATGGGCACGTGTGCTCCTATTTTTGATTATAGCCAAAACGGCGCAATTGAAAAGCATTGCTGCGCCAATCCTTATTGATTTTGACAAAGATTTCGAGATAAACTTGTTTACCAAAAAACTTCTCCATGTCTTCACGCGCCATGATACCCACTTTTTTAAGGGCTGCGCCTTTGTGACCGATGATAATACCTTTTTGGGTTTCGCGTTCGACCATGATTAAGGATTTGATGCGAATGATGTTTTCTTCTTCTTTGAATTCTTCCGTTTCGACTTCGACCGCATACGGAATCTCTTTATCATAGTTCAATAAGATTTTCTCGCGAATGATTTCATTCACAAAAAAACGTTCCGGTTTATCGGTCAACGCGTCTTTGGGATAATACGGCGGTGAATCGGGAAGCAGGGTTAGTATGCGATCAAAGACTTCTTGTACATTGAAATTTTGCAAGGCGGAGATGGGAAAGATTTCGGCATTAGGCACTTTTTCTTGCCATAAAGCCACTTGTTCTTCGAGTTGTTCCTGATTGGATTTGTCGATTTTATTCAACAGCAAAAGAACGGGGATTTTGGCGTGGATAATTTTATTGAAAAAGGCTTCATCTTTAAGTTCTTTTTCACCGATTTCGACCATATACAACAAGACATCGGCATCTTCAAAAGCGGATTTCACAAAGTCCATCATGGAATTTTGCAACTCGTAGGCGGGTTTAATAATTCCTGGCGTATCCGAAAGCACGACTTGGAAATCATCTCCATTGACAATCCCGAGAATGCGATGGCGCGTGGTTTGTGCTTTGGAAGTAATAATCGACAAACGTTCACCAATGAAAGCATTCATTAGTGTTGACTTTCCTACATTGGGATTTCCGATGATGTTTACGAAACCGGCTTTGTGTGACATGGTAATGGGATTAAATAAAAAAACCCAGCAGTTGCTGGGTTCTTAGTAGCGGGAACAGGACTCGAACCTGTGACCTTCGGGTTATGAGCCCGACGAGCTACCTACTGCTCTATCCCGCGCTGTTCGGGTGCAAATATACAACTTATATTTAAAATACAAGTCGAAATTAAAGATTTTAATTACAGGATTTTTTTAAACGAACAAACCCCGTGAGACACAGGGTTTTTCGACTTGGATATAGGGAAAAAAATTATTCTTCTTCTGCGATTGCAGTATCTCTATCTGCTTTGATGGACAAGTTAACCGCTAAACCTTGCTCGTTAATCATGGTCATGTTCATCATATCTTTGCTATACATTTTCTTAGTTACAAATCCGTTGAACTTGTTGTAGGAAATATTCATAGCCGTAAGGTTGTTCATTTTTTCAATCTCAACTGGAATACGACCGTTCATTTGATTATCAAATAAACTCAAGGTTTCCAATGAAGTAAGATTGGCAATTTGAGGTTTTAAGCTACCTGATAACTCATTGCTGTTTAATTCTAACGTACGCAACCCTTTCAAGTTGTATAATTCGGCTGGAATCTCACCCGTCAAACGATTGTTGTACAAGGAAACAACTTGCAACTGTGTTAATTTTCCGATTGAAGCTGGAATAGTACCGGTCAAGTTGTTCATGAATAAGGTCAATTCTTTAAGAGAAACGGCTCCTGAAATTTCAGCAGGAATTTCACCTGACATTTTATTGAAGGATAAATTCAATACTTGAAGGTTTTTTAACTGCCCTAAAGTAGCAGGAATAACCCCTTCGATACTATTTTTAAACAACACTAAGGATTGTAAGTTTTTTAAATCGCCTAATTTAGCGGATAAAGTCCCGGATAAATTATTGTCAGAAAGATCAATGGCAACTACTTTATCATTTTCTACTTTTACACCGTACCAGTTGGCAACCGGTTTAGTCACGTCCCATTTATTGGTCCACTGGGCACCATTGGTAGATTTGTTTAATTCTAATAATGCTTTTTTCTCAGAGTTGGAAACTTCAGCAAAAGCATTGACTGACAAAACTAATAAAGCAACAAGAGTAGATAATCGTTTCATGGTTATTTTGATTTGGTGCTGTAAAAATACATTGTTTTGTCGTTTATAAGCAAATAAAATCGATGAAATGCATTTTAAGATTCGATTTTGTGATTATAAATAGTCTTTTTCTTACAAACATCGACAAACTACAACTTTTGTATGTTAAAAAATTGTAGCTTTGGTATACTAATCAAAATCTAAACAAACTATGGAACTAGAAATGAATTGGCTAGCCATTCTATTGGCTGCTTTATCAACACTTGTCATGGGATTTATTTGGTACAATCCCAAAACCTTTGGAAACATTTGGATGCGCGAATCGGGCATGACCGAAGAAAAAATGAAAGGGGCTAACATGGCCTTGATTTTTGGAATGTCAATTGTGTATGCATTTATGATTTCTTTAATTATTAATGTACTCACCATTCACCAATGGGGTGCATTGGGCATGGTTGGCGGTGATGCAAAAGCAGCATTACCTTCGTATGCGGCTTTTATGAATGATTATGGAACGGCATTCCGAACCTTTAAACACGGTGCATTACACGGATTTATCTCTGGTTTATTTTTAGCACTACCCGTTATTGGCACCAACGCTTTATATGAAAGACGTTCGTTTAAATATACTTTAGTAACGGGAGGCTTTTGGATTGTATGTTTCACGATTATGGGAGGCATCATCTGTGGCATGCCAAAATAAATCCTTAACATTTTATTATCAAACAATCGCTCTACATTTGTGGGGCGATTTTTATTATGAGTTCGAAACTTCACTTTACCATTTTCACAAAAACAACTGAATTACCTTCAAATTGGGATGAAGTGGCGCATGATAATGCCTTCTTACAAACTCCCTATTTAAGTGTTTTAGAACAATCGGCGCCCACCAATATGGAATGTTTTTTTATTGGGATTTTTGAAGGAGAAGAACTGATAGGCGTTTCATTAGCTCAATATTTAAATGTCGACAAGCTGATTTCTTTTGGAGAACGATTGCATTGCATGAAAACCCGCGTTCGGAATTTTGCTTTTCGTCAATTTGCCTCCCATGTTTTGATCATTGGAAATAATATGATTACGGGACAAAATGGTTATGCGTTTTCCAAATCGATTAACTTCAATGACATCAGTATCCTTTTACGCGCCATGGCGGATGAAATCATTCAGTATTTTAAAAAGAAATGCATTCGTATCCATTTGGTGTCGTTCAAAGATTTTTATGAAGAATGTGCTACAGAATTAAAGCAGCATCAATTTAAATCCTTGTTTGGGTTTACGGTTCAACCCAATATGATTTTTTTGTTGCGATCGGAATGGAAATCCATGGCGGATTATGTGGAATCGCTTTCCAAAAAATACCGCGACCAATACAAGCGTTCGCACAAAAAATACGAAGGAATTGAATGTTTGGAATTAACGTGGGAGCAAATTCAGCAAAATGAATCGCGTCTCTACGAATTGTATTATCATGTTGCACTCAATGCCTCTTTCAACACGTTTTTCTTAGCCCCAAATCATTTTAGTACTTTTAAAAAACAATGTGGCGATCGATTCAAATTATTTGGGTATTACTTTGAAGGTAAATTGGTGGGATTTCATACGTTATTGTTGAATGGAAAAACATTGGAAACCTATTTCTTAGGCTACGACGCTTCCCTTCAAAAAGAGAAAATGCTGTATTTGAACATGCTTTACAACATGACCGAATTTGGAATTACCCATCAATTTGAACGCATCATCTATGGCCGTACAGCGATGGAGATTAAAAGTTCGATAGGCGCCTCACCCATACCTATGCACGGCTTTATGTACCACACCCAACCTTTAATCAATCGATGTGTGCCGCAATTATTCAAGAACTTAGAACCACCTGTAGCTTGGGAGCAACGCCATCCGTTTAAAGAGGTTTAAGAAAAAGCTTCCAATTCCATTTGAATGGTTTCCCATTCTTCAAGCAATTGATCCAATTCCCGTTTCTTTTTTTCATAGGCACTAAAGAAATTGGCATCCTCAATATGTTTGTCATAATTATCAGCTAGTGCTTTGTCATCGTGTTGAATGTCTTTCTCCAATTGCTGAATCATTGACTCTACTTTACTCAGACGGTTCTGCAATGTTTTTGCTTTTTTCTGATCCTCATAGGAAAGACTCTTAACCGCTTTGGTTTCTGGAGCTGGTTTGGATTCCACTTTCACCATATCTTTTTGTTCGAACTCCCGCATATTTTGTGCGTTGCGTTGTTCCAAGAAGAAATTAATATCTCCGAGATATTCTCTAATTTTTGTATCCTTGAATTCATAAACGATATTCGCCATGCCTTGTAAAAAATCACGGTCGTGGGAAACGATCAGCAAGGTTCCTTCATAAAGTTGCAAGGCTGCCTTTAATACATTTTTGGACTTAATATCCAAGTGATTGGTGGGCTCATCCATTAATAATACGTTTATCGGCTGTAATAACAAGCGGCATAAAGCCAATCGATTGCGTTCACCACCGGAAAGCACTTTGACTTTTTTCTCAACATCATCCCCACGGAATAAGAAAGCGCCGAGCATGTCTCTCACTTTGGAGCGGTTGGCGTCTGTAGCGGCTTCTAGCATGGTGTCGAGTAATGTTTTTTCACCATCCAAATGATCAGCTTGGTTTTGGGCAAAATAACCCAATTCCACATTGTGCCCTAATTTGATGGTTCCTTCATAGGGAAATTCATCCACCATGGCTTTGATAAACGTAGATTTTCCTTGACCGTTTTGGCCCACAAAAGCAATCTTACTTCCGCGCTCCACCATTAATGAGATATCTTTTAAAACCTGCTTTTCGCCAAAAGCTTTAGAAACATGTTCGGCTTCAATGACCACACGGCCTGGAGTTTTAGATACCGGAAATGAAATGGCCATTACGGCATTATCGTCTTCATCGACTTCGATGCGTTCTACTTTATCTAATTTTTTAATCAGCGATTGTGCCATGGAAGCTTTAGTCGCTTTATACCGGAAACGCTCGATTAACTTTTCTGTCTCTTCAATTTTCTTTTGTTGATTGCGTTGTGAAGCCAATTGCTTTTCGCGGATATCTTCGCGCAATACCAAATACTGCGTATACGGTTTATTATAATCGTAAATTTTACCCAATGAAATTTCGATGGTACGGTTGGTTACATTATCCAAAAACATTTTATCGTGGGAAACAATGACCACTACTCCCGGAAATGTTTTTAAGAAATTCTCCAACCAAATGATACTTTCGATATCCAAGTGGTTGGTCGGCTCATCCAACAACAACACATCATTGGACTGCAATAATAACTTCGCCAATTCAATTCGCATGCGCCATCCCCCTGAAAACGTTTCGGTAGGATTATTGAAATCTTCGCGTTTGAAACCGAGTCCGAGTAAAATCCGTTCCGTATTCCCTACATAATTGTAACCATCCAACAATTCAAATCGATGGGTGTAATCCGAAAGGTCTTCAATTAATTGTGAATACCCTTCACTTTCATAATCGGTTCGTGTGGCCAACTGTTCATTGATGGATTCTAGTTTACGTTCAACGTATTTTATCTCTTCGAATGCTTCATAAGCTTCTTCAAGCACGGTTCGTCCTTTTTCAAAATCAATATCCTGACGCAAAAATCCCAATTTAATATCGCGTTCTGTGGCAATGGTTCCACTATCGGGTTTGATATCTCCGGAGAGAATTTTCAGCATGGTTGATTTACCGGCTCCATTTTTGCCCACTAATCCGACGCGATCACCCGACCCTAATCGGAACGTTACTTCTTCAAACAAATAGGTTCCACCAAAGGAAACCGATAAATTATGGATATTGAGCATAAAAAAATGTGACTTTAGTTACATGAGAAAGATAAGCGAAATCTTACCTTTGCTTAAAATTTTTGCAAATGTTAAAAAAAGGCTGGAAAATCAATAGTATTTTAACAGGAAGTTGTCCTCGTTGTCAAGAAGAAAATATGTATGTAGAGAAAAACCCCTACAAACTCAAGACAATTTATGATATGCATGAAGAATGCAGTCACTGCCATTTACATTATGAAATTGAACCTTCGTTCTTTTATGGTGCTATGTATGTTGCATATGCCGTTTCTATAGCGTTTGGCGTTGCCATTTTTGTGATTACTAAATTATTTCTGGGATTGTCTACCAAAGTTTCATTCATCTCATTGGGTATTGGCATTTTGGTTTTAATGCCGGTAACTGCTCGAATTGCGAGAAACATATATATCAATCTCTTTGTCAACTACGATAAGGATTGGAAGGAACATTCTTAACGCGCTTAATATCAATATAGGGATCCAATGGGGTCCCTTTTTCAATATGTTCAAATAAGGCTTTGGCCATGGCCGGACCCAACATGACGCCTCGCGTTCCTAAACCGTTTAACACATGAAGGCGATCAAAATCGGGATGCGTCCCTACTAAAGGTCTGCGGTCTTTCACTGTGGGTCGAACGCCCGCATAGTGTTCTATAACTTCATAGTCGCATTGTAAAAAAGAATCCAAATCCTCCAGGAGTTCTTTTCTTGCTTCTTGTGTCTGAATTGCTGTTTTATCTTCCCAATTGTAAGTAGCTCCTACTTTGTATAAATCTTCCCCTACAGGTAATACAAAAACTCCAGATTTGATGATTTGTTCCAATTTTAAATCAGGTGCTTTAATAAGCAGAAGTTCCCCTTTGGTTCCATCAAGCGGCAAATAGTTGAAAAAGGGATTTTGATGCACGCCAAAGCCTTCTGCAAAAATGATGTGTTGTGCTTGTATTTCGCCATAGGTTACATCCTTATCTCTAATTTGTAATTGAGAATAATCCAATCGTTCTGACCGGAACTGTTGGCTACATTCTAATAATTTGATATACTTATTCACTAAAGTAGTCGTATCCACATAACCACAATGCAAGACATGACCAAATCCAAGGGGTGCATTAATATTTGAAATCTTGGTTTGTAGTAACGTTGTGGAAAGAAAAGGGGTCAAATTGGGTTTGTCTGCCGCAGTGAACCAATTGTTCTGTTCCTCTACGGAGTGAAAAATACGATATAATGGTAATGGAAAATCAACTGTATCCTGTATATCTGATTCTATTTGCTTATAAAAAGGTACTGCTAAATCAAGTTGTTCTTGCGCTTGCCAAACTGCGCTGAAGCGTTTTAAAACTACTGGATTATAGAGTCCGCCAGCTATACGCGATGAATTTTGTGATTCATCACTAATCACTATAAAGGTTTTATTGTTTTGGCGACAAAACTGTGCAAAGGCGATACCCGCTAAACCCGCTCCTACTATGAGATAATCTACTTTCATGGTCAAAAAAAAACTCCCACCAAAGGTAGGAGTTTTCTATGTTGTTGATTGAAAAACTTTTTAGTAGTTCCACATATCTTGTTCAAAGTTGCGGATTTTTTCTTTCACACGTTCCGCTTCAAGAAGTTGCGTTTGTGCATTGTCTTTCATATAATCTTGAATCGTACGGTCACCATATACGTTTTCTTCTTTATAAATCACACCATTGAATCGGCGCGTATTTAGCAAATGGTCAAACGTAATGGGCATGGCCGAATTTCGATCGTTGAAAGCTTTTGCATCATGCAACAATCCTCGAACAGATGGGAAGTATACCCAAAATAATTCGATAGGATCATTATTACCTCTCGCTTTATCACGTGCTTCTACTGCTAAGGGACAAATAGCCATTAAACGGTATTTTAATTCACTCTGACGTTTGTCAAAATACCAAAATCCTTTTACTTTATAACCCGATATATCAGAAGCATCCAATTCAGTTTCATTAATAAACTGTTTATCCAAAACCTTTCTACCCGATTTATAATCATCGTAATAGTTGTTGATTTCGTCTTTACCAGCATCAGTAGTATCAATAAATTTGAACACTGATTCCATATCTTTCAACGTTTTCTTGGTATTGAAATAGTCATCACCGTAAACTTCGGTAATCTTTCCATCTTTAATACCTTTCAACAAGACAGCGAATAAAGAACGACGATCTTTCCCAACGAAGGCTGTATCTACTGGATAATATAATGGAAAATTGATACGTTCATCCAAATCAATTTGTTCCCAAATCATTTTACCCATTAATACATCACGATCGTGAACATAACCGTAAGGTAGCGGTTTGTCATTATCGGATTCCAACTGAGCAGCCGTTTTTTTACCGATTTCATCCGGAGTTTTGGCATTCAATAAATTCGATTGCGCAGAAACTGTAGTTCCTAACACTCCGATGGCAATTAATAAAAGGTTTTTCAATTTCATTTTAATTCAGTTATTTATGATACAACGGCTTTAATTAAGCATTATTGTATTTCGTAGATTGCTGGAGCAGCAGTTTTAACATCAATTGATCCTGCACCATCTACTTTGGACTTGATATCTGAAATAGTAACTTGGTCACCTTTAGATACTCTTGCTAAAGCAGCAATACATTGTGGACTTAAACGATCACCATTAACTACGATAGAAGCTTGTCCTGGTACTTTGAATACAAATTGAGTTACACGGAATTTCAAGTCATATAAGAAGTCTGGCAATACTGCAGAAATCTGTGACGCTTGTAAACGTGATTTAGCACCTTTTTGAACACCTGGAGTACCTCCAATTGCACCTAGTGGAGCAGGGATGTTTTTGATACGGAATACTTTTCTATCTGTTACAGATTTACCGTCTGTCATTTTACCAGTAACATTGATAACTACTTCAGTTCCTGCACCTGGATTTAAATCGTATTTTCCTTTACCTAAATTTTTCAATCCAGCAGCTGTAGCTGTTACATTGTTATCCGAAATACCCGCGATAGAAATAGTCATTGGGTTAGGTAAACCACGGTAAACCACATTCATCTTATCTGCAGAAATGTTAGCATTGTTTGGACGAGGAACTACCACGTATTTCCCTTCGAAAGGTAAATTAACTGGTTTACCGTCTTCCATGAAAGTAAAGCTTCCGTTTAAGTTTTGCTCACCAATGCTACCAGCTGTAGAACTGATTACTGCTTGACCGTTTACAATTTTACCAGGACCTTTGAAACTAGCTACTTTTACGTTCTCATCGTATTTACCGATAACCACTTTACCTGTAACTTGTTCTCCTTGGAAATAAACGTTTTTGTCTAAAGCAACAATCGCTTGGAAGTTTTTCAACGACATCGTTTCGATAGCCGCTTTACCTAACAAAATTTGATAGATATCCGCTTCTGCTTTCTTGATGTCATTTTGCGTTAACGCTAATTTGGATAGAGTTGCCACTGCTGGGAAACCTTTAAAGTGATAATCTAAATATTTTTTAGTTACCCCTTCACCATCTTTAACGTCTTTAGTGCTGAATTTAGCATCTAATTCGCGAACAATTGGAGTCAATTTTACATTTTCTCCCAATACCGCTTTCATGTCTGCTAAATATTTAGCAAAAGCACCTACAATTTCATTTCCTTTTGGAGAATACCCATCACCTTTGAACCATTTCTCGTCAATGTTTGACTTATCCATGGCTTCATAAGGTAATTTACCTGTTTTCTCATCCAAAGGGAAATCTTTCGTGATTTCACCTTTTACATTTTCTAAATATTCGTAGAATGTTTTTGAAATTTCTTTAACACGATTCGCTTGATCTAATGCTGCTTTAAAGTTTGCATTTTCTTCAGCTTTCGATGCTAAAACTTTCAACATATCTTCGTTGGCTTTTTTAGCACCTGCGTTAACTTCTTCAAATTTTTCGTCCATCAAACCGAACGCCGAAAGAACCTCTTTCGACATGTTCAATGCCAACATCGCGATGAAAACCAAGTACATCAGGTTAATCATCTTCTGTCTAGGGGTTAATTTTCCTCCTGCCATTTCTTCTAATTAGTTTTAATTCGTTAAAATAAATATGAGCGTTTAAAACTAATTATCGGTTGCTCATTGCAGTTAACATACCACCGTATACAGAGTTTAATGACTGTAAGTTGGATGCTAATGATTGCATTTGATCTTTTAATTTTAAGTTATTTTCAGCAACTTCGTTGTTGATTTGAGCATTTCTCTCAGCTGCTTGCAATTGAACTTGGTATAAGCTATTCAATGTTTCTAATTGCGTAGCCGCTTTCGTCATTTCTTCAGCATATTTTTTAGTTGAAGCTACAGAATCCACAGTTGGAGAAATTGCTTTAGCAGCTCCTTCAAAGTTTTTGATACTGTTTCCTAAGCTAGCCATCAATTCACCATCGATTTTAGCTTCTTTTAATAAGTTATCCAATTTTTGAGATAACATACCTTGTGCTTCAGCTGGGCTTTCTTTTTTCTCACGAGCTTTAGCTTGACCACCTGCTAATTCAGGATAAACTAAAGACCAGTCTAATTCTTTTTCAGGAGCATCAAAAGCAGAAAGACCGAAGATCAACGCTTCTGTACTTAATCCTACGATAAGCATCAAACTAGCACCTGGCCAGTGCATCAATTTGAATAACGCTCCAACGATTACAACAGCTGCACCCATACCATAGGTGAAATTCATAACTCTAGGTGGTAATAGTCCCATAATAATAATAATTTAGTTAGTTAAGTTTAATATAATTAAGTTAGTTAATATACAAATTTGATTAGCGTCTTCCTTTACCTGCGTTACCGGTTACTTGCGTACCCATGTAATCTTGAACAGTACGGAATCCGATGTAACTTCTAGCTGTATCTTGGTATTCGAAATCACGTGTACCTACTTGTAGGAAATAAGCAACATCTTTCCAGGAACCTCCACGAACTACCTTACGCTTGTTTGAAGTATCCGGCACGTTAGGGTTCATCGTAGAAACGTATTCGTAAGCAGCCGCGTCATACGATGAATCTGTCCATTCTGCTACGTTTCCTGACATATTATACAAGTTGTAACCGTTTGGTTGGAATGATTTAGCTTCCACTGTGTAAAGTGCTTGGTCAGCAGCGTAATCTCCACGGTTAGGTTTAAAGTTAGCCATAAAACAACCTCTGTCATTTTTAGCATAAGGACCTCCCCAAGGATAAGTCGCTGATTCTAGACCACCGCGAGCAGCATATTCCCATTCTGCTTCGGTTGGTAAACGGAAAGAGTTCACTAAATCTCTTCCTTTTTTCTTTGACTTGATATACACATTCTTATTTAATGTTCTCCAAGCACAAAATGCTTTCGCTTGCTTCCAGTTCACACCCACTACAGGATAATCCCCATACGCTTGGTGCCAGAAGTAATCATTGTGCATTGGTTCATTGTACGAATATGCAAAATCTTTAATCCATGTTGTTGTATCTGGATAAACTGGCGTTTTCTCGTTACGGATGAACTTACTACGCTTACCCACTTTTGCTTTTGCAGCCGCTTGAATATCCATCCATGAATAACGGAAAACCAATTTATTCACATCGATAGTACGCAATCCATTATAGGATTCTGTAGCTGGTAAATACATAGAATCCATTACTTCTACGTAATACTCATCTGGATATTTCTTAGTATCTGTGATTAATTTTACTTTACGATTTAATCGTCTACCCGCATACGGATCATCAGGGGTTCCCACGCTGTAGTAATTCTCATACATGTATTTATCGTATGGCGTCATTTTAGCAGGATCTTGATCGTTGAAAGCAAAGTCACCTATACTTCCACCGCCTTTTCCACCTTTACCAGCACCTGGCTTCACCCCTACTTCATCAGCAAGAATAGCTAAACGCACACGAATAATGGAATCTTTAACCCATTCTACGAATTGACGGTACTCACTATTGGTAATTTCAGTTTCATCCATATAAAAGGAACGAACTGTAACCGTTTTAGTAGGCGCATCTTGTACATTGGCTAAATCGTCATCCGACTTACCCATGATATAAGCTCCTCCTGGAACTAATGTCATTCCGTAAGGTTTCTCTGGATGCCATTTCTTACCCTTTACTCCTACTAATTCGCCCTTGTCACTGGACTTTCCACAGCTAGCTAACAGAGTTAATACAGATGCAAACGCAATGAACTTCTTCATATAATTTGGGTTAATTTATGTTATTTTTTTTGAGGCCGTAAACCTATCTATAATTTTTGAAAAAAACAATTATTTATTTCTTAAATTTTGATACGCAATCCAAAAATACAATTTAACTTGAATCCACAATGGGATTTTGTCGATAAAATGCATTTTTTAATCGCTAAATTGCAAAAAAGCGCTTTTTTATATTATTTTTCTTACAATTATTATCTAAATTTACTACAGAATACTTTTTCGTTGTGCCTTCCACCAGCGTTCAGGGAATTCTTGGTTGCAAGCCGCCAAATAGTCTTCGTGTGTACAAGGCATTAACGTATTTTTATGAAGCTTATTGTGCACATTTGAAAAAAATGGAACTTCGATCCACCAACGGTCGGTTTTATTGCTTTTGAAAAACACAATTTCCTCTTCTTCGAAAGGCACTATGTATTTTAAATAATGCTCTCTGCTTCCAAATGGGTACTCGTTTGACCGATAATTGACACCTTCAATAAAGTACCAAATAATTTGTGCAATCAACGGTGCTTCTTGTCGCGTAGCTTGATGATTAAAAATACCGAAAGCACTTACTTTATCACTAATCCCCGCATAACGTGCTAAGGCACAAATCTCTTTCCCATTAAATCCGTTAGGTTGAAAATTGATGAAATTCCCAGAATCAGCTGATTTTACTGCTGTCAAATCCAAACTTACCAAATCTGCATCTCTGAATACTGGCTCTGCAATGGCGATATTATTACAAACTTCGCCCAATCGGTAGGCATCGAAATATAATTTTTCAACCAAATCAATTTCTTCTTGCGAATTATAATAGGTTTGAAACCCCACATTACTATAATTAAACAGATTTGTAGGTTCTTCAACAATCATTTTTGACAAATAGGATAAAGCTGGAATAGTATCGTCTTGCTTTCCAAAGTCGAAACGATTATCAATGGAAACCAAATTCACCATTTGTTCCAAATCGTCATACCCGCGGTAAACGGCATAGGTAAGATCCTGCGAACCGCCAATTACAATGGGAATCACTTTGTTTTTTAACAACCTGGAAATAACTTTACTCACTGCAAAATAGGTGTCCTCTGGAGAATTCCCCGGATTAATATCGCCCATATCGGCAATGGTTTTGTTCCAATTCCCCGGAAAAAGTCGGTACAACTCCAAACGAATCTCCGACAAATCTTCGTGTTCTACATAAAACTGTGAACCTCTATTTTCAGGAACTCCTACAATAGCAATATCTACTTTTTGGATATCGGGAAATTCTTCTTGGGTATGAAAAACAACTTTACTCGATAAATGTTGTGATGATAATCGTTTGATATCAATCACTAAATCAGTATCTAGCGGAGAGAGAAAGTCAAATTCCATGTAATTTATTTCTTTTTAGCAGTTGTTTTTTTAGCAGTTGTTTTTTTAGCTGTAGTCTTTTTGGCTGTCGCTTTTTTAGCGGGTGCTTTTTTTTCAATCATCTCTTTTACTTCTTCTAAAGACAACTTCGAAGCATCCACGTCTTTGCTTAATTCAATTTTGATTTTTCCTTTCAAAATCACAGATCGTCCCCAACGGGCTTTTTCAATACGAATGCCCTCAGCTGGCCAATCTTGCAATACCTTTTCTTCTTCTTTTTGAAGTTTATCTACAATCAACTCTTTAATATCAGCTGCAGACAAATGATCAAAATTGTATTTCTTATTCACATTAATGAACATGCCGTTCCATTTAATAAAAGGTCCGAAACGCCCAACTCCTTTTTGAACTGGCATTCCCTCATATTCTCCAATTGGAGCATCCGCTTGATTTTTTTCTTCAATCAAACGTTGCGCGATTTCAAAAGTGGTGTCCATCGGATCCATTCCTTTGGGTAAAGAAATGAATTGTTTCCCAAAACGAACATAAGGTCCGAAGCGGCCATTATTAACTTCAACCTCTTCTCCTTCATATACACCCAGTTTTTTGGGAAGTTCGAATAAATTCAACACTTCTTCTAAACTCACGGTTCCAATATTTTGATCTTGACGTAAACTTGCAAACTGCTTGTTTTCATCTTCGGCATCACCAATTTGCGCCATGGGTCCGAATTTACCCAAACGAACAGAAACGGGTTTCCCTGATTTGGGATCAACACCCAAAATGCGTTCCCCACTTTCGCGATCTGCATTTTGCTCTACATCCACTACATTGGGATGAAAATGATTATAGAAATCATTCATCATGGCGGCCCAATCGCGGTTCCCTTCTGCAATATCGTCAAAATCTTGTTCGACTTTCGCCGTGAAATTATAATCTAAAATGGTATCGAAATTTTTAACCAAGAAATCATTTACAATCGTTCCGATATCGGTTGGCACTAACTTCCCTTTATCTGAACCTACATTTTCCGTTAAAGTTTGTGCCAATAGCTTCCCTTGCTTCAAGGTTAATTGCTGGTAACTGCGCTCTTGCCCTTCAAAGCTTCCTTTCTCAACATAATTACGACCAATGATAGTTGAGATTGTCGGTGCATAAGTTGAAGGACGACCGATTCCGAGTTCTTCCAGTTTTTTCACTAAAGAAGCTTCCGTGTAACGACTCGGCGGACGTGAAAAACGTTCCGTTGCTGTAATCCATTGATTCAACATGCGTTCCCCAACTTTCATAGCGGGCAACATGCCTTCTTGTTCTTCTTCATCGTCATCATGACCTTCCAAATACACTTTTAAGAAGCCTTCAAACTTGATGACTTCCCCTGAAGCCACAAATTGTTCAGAATGGTTGTTGGCAACAATCTTAACATTGGTGCGCTCTAATTCGGCATCACTCATTTGTGAAGCCAAGGTGCGTTTCCAAATCAAATCATACAAACGCGCTTGATCGCGATCAATATCAACGGTATGACGCGACATATCCGTAGGACGAATCGCTTCGTGCGCTTCTTGAGCCCCTTTTGATTTGGTATTGAAATTTCGCGGTTTACTAAATTCAGGTCCATACGAACGAGAAATTTCGGCTTTTGCAGCAGCCATCGCCTCTTGAGATAAGTTGACACTATCCGTTCTCATATAGGTAATCAACCCCGCTTCATACAAACGCTGTGCAATTTGCATCGTAATACCCACCGGCAAATACAATTTACGCGCGGCCTCTTGTTGTAAGGTAGACGTTGTAAATGGTGGTGCGGGTGATTTCTTAGCAGGTTTGGTTTCTAAGTCGCCTACTTGGTACGTGGACGCCATATTATTTTGCAAAAACGCTTCCGCTTGTTGACGTGTAGCAAAATTTTTAGACAATTTCGCTTTTACTACTTTACCTTCTTCGTTCGTGAATTCAGCGGAAATGCTATACGACGCTTCGGGTTTAAATTCTTGGATTTCGCGTTCGCGTTCCACAATTAAACGCACCGAAACGGATTGTACCCGACCCGCAGACAAACCGCTTTTCACTTTTTTCCAAAGTACGGGTGACAATTCATACCCCACCAAACGGTCCAATACACGGCGTGCTTGTTGGGCGTTGACTAAATTATAATCGATTCCTCTCGGATTCTCAATCGCTTTTTGAATGGCAGTTTTCGTAATCTCATGAAAAACAATACGCTTGGTTTTGTTTTGGTCCAATTTTAGTTCTTCCGCCAAGTGCCAAGAAATGGCCTCTCCCTCGCGGTCCTCATCGGAAGCCAACCAAACGACTTCAGCCGATTTAGCAAGATCCTTGAGTTTTTTCACCAATGCTTTTTTATCGGGAGAAACTTCATATTTGGGTTTGAATCCGTTACTCACATCCACCCCAATTTCCTTGGAAGGTAAATCGGCAATATGACCATAACTGGATTCCACTTGAAATTCTTTCCCGAGAAATTTTTCAATGGTTTTTGCCTTGGCAGGCGACTCAACAATCACTAAATTCTTTGCCATGCTATACTTTTATTTGGGGCAAAAGTAGCCCTTTTTTTTATAAATCATAAAAGGTTACACGATTCAGGCCTTTCTTATTGTGTGTAAAAACTAGGGAAACACCTTGAAAAACAGCATTTTTATGGTTGAAAAAATTATTATTCAAGGCTAAAGATTCTATATTGAACTACAGAATTCAATTGGTAAAAAAATCTAAACTTGACATTTACTCACAAAAATTTATAAACGCGTTACACCTATTATATATATACAACCAAAAAGTAAAAACGAGTTTAACACTGCCATCTTGTCATAAATTTTGATTTTAGTATTATCTTTGCAGTCCGTTTCACGCAATTGAACGGCACTACATTGATGGAAAAAGAAATTAATGAAAGCATCCAAGGTCAGAGCATGATTCTGGATGAACGCAAAGGCAACACTAAAAAAATGTTTATTGAAAGCTACGGCTGTCAGATGAATTTCTCTGACAGTGAGATTGTAGCTTCAATTTTGGCAAATGAAGGGTACAATACAACTCAAAATCTGGAAGAAGCTGACTTGGTATTGGTGAACACCTGTTCCATTCGCGACAAAGCCGAGCAGACCGTTCGCAAACGTTTAGAACAATATAATGCAGTTAAAAAAATCAATCCTTCCATGAAAGTGGGTGTTTTGGGTTGTATGGCTGAACGATTGAAAGAAAAATTCTTGGATGAAGAAAAAATCGTAGACATGGTGGTAGGTCCTGATGCCTACAAAGATATTCCGAACTTATTAAAAGAAGTGGAAGACGGTCGCGATGCCATCAATGTGATTTTGTCCAAAGAAGAAACCTATGGCGATATTGCGCCTGTGCGTTTGAATAGCAATGGTGTGAATGCTTTTGTATCGATCACACGCGGTTGTGACAATATGTGCACCTTCTGTGTAGTTCCTTTTACGCGTGGACGTGAACGCAGTCGGGAGCCCCAAAGTATCCTTGAAGAAATTCAGGATCTATGGAATAAAGGGTTCAAAGAAGTGACTTTATTGGGTCAAAATGTGGACAGTTATTTATGGTATGGCGGTGGCTTGAAAAAAGACTTTGTCAAAGCGACCGAAATGCAAAAAGCAACGGCTGTAGATTTTGCCCAACTCTTGGACATGTGCGCGACACAATTTCCAAAAATGCGTTTTCGCTTTTCCACTTCCAATCCGCAGGATATGCATATTGAAGTGATTGAAACTATGGCGAAACACCATAATATTTGCAAATACATTCACCTTCCCGTTCAAAGTGGAAGCACACGCATACTGGAAGCCATGAATCGCCAACATACTCGCGAAGAATACATGGCCTTAGTCGATAAAATCTATGAAATCATCCCCGAAATTTCGTTGTCGCAAGACATGATTTCTGGTTTTCCTACTGAGACAGAAGAAGATCATCAAGATACGCTTTCGCTCATGGAACACGCTAAATACGACTTCGGATTCATGTTTGCTTATTCGGAACGTCCAGGAACATTGGCCGCACGTAAAATGGAAGACGATGTGCCCGAAGAAGTGAAGAAACGCCGTTTGAACGAAATCATCGCGCTCCAACAAAAATTAGGTTGGGAACGTACCCGCCGTTTTGTGGGTCAAGAAGTCGAAGTTTTAATTGAAAAAGAATCGAAACGTTCCGATGCCCATTGGAGTGGAAGAAACTCGCAAAACACGGTAGTGGTTTTCCCCAAAGAAAATTACAAACCCGGCGATTTTGTAATGGTTAAAGTAACCGATTGTACTTCGGCTACCTTGATTGGTGAAGCAGTAAGCTATTCAGAAAAAATGCAATCCTAACCATGGAAATTCGCTTTAGTTATCAACCTGAACTCAAAGAAATGGCAGCTGCTACGCGGTATATGCTGTTCAACAAACCCTTGGTAAAGGTGTTGTTGGTCTTTGTTTTTGGAATGATTGGATTGAGCGTTTTTTCAGCGATATATTTTAAAACCAATGAATACTGGGAATCGGCATTTCATGGCTTGATCTTAGTTTTTATTTGGTTAATCATCTACGGATATACGATGTGGAGTGTGAAACGCAACCTCACAGAAAATCCGAAAAACAGAGAAATACAGCATTTGTGTTTTGATGAGAAAGGGATTGACCAAAAAGGAGATTCTTTTCATGTCTACCGCCAATGGTCTGAAATTCATAAAGTCAAAGAAACCAAAAGTTGGTTGTTTATTTACGTCCAACGCAATGCCGCATTACCCATTTTTAAAAACAAATTACAACCGGAAGACATCATTGCCATTCGTCAATTGATTCAAGGGTTACCCATTAAAAAGAAATTGCTCTAATCCACTGAAGTATGGAAAGTGTTCAAAGTATAAAACAGCGTTTTGAAATTATCGGAAATGATCCGAAACTGAACCGTGCCTTAGAAAAAGCAATTCAAGTGGCACCCACGGATATTTCCGTATTGGTTGTTGGTGAAAGTGGTGTAGGAAAAGAAAGTATTCCAAAAATCATTCATTCCCTCTCCCATCGCAAACACGGGAAATATATCGCCGTAAACTGTGGAGCTATCCCAGAAGGCACCATCGACAGTGAATTGTTTGGACACGAAAAGGGTTCGTTTACCGGAGCTACCAATACGCGTGAAGGGTATTTTGAAGTAGCTGACGGCGGAACTATTTTCTTGGATGAAGTGGGCGAACTCCCGTTAACAACACAGGTTCGATTACTGCGTGTATTAGAAAACGGTGAGTTTATCAAAGTAGGTTCGTCCAAAGTTCAAAAAACGAATGTTCGCATCGTGGCCGCTACCAATGTCAACATGCACGAAGCCATTGAAAAAGGAAAATTTCGTGAAGATTTGTACTATCGTTTAAGTACGGTTGAAATTGGATTGCCGCCTTTGCGTGAACGTACCGATGACATTCATTTGTTGTTTCGAAAATTTGCTTCTGATTTTGCCCACAAATACAAAATGCCACCCATCAAATTGGAAGACGATGCGGTTCGCTATTTGGTGAATTACCGTTGGAGCGGAAACATTCGTCAGTTGCGCAATGCCGCCGAACAAATTTCGGTTTTGGAAACCAAACGCGACATCAGTGCTTCTACGTTAGCCTCTTACCTACCTCTAGACAATCGGAATTTACCAAGTGTAGTTTCAAAAAGTAAATCGGATAGTGATTTTTCAAACGAAAGAGACATTCTTTACAAAGTCCTTTTTGACATGAAAAGCGACTTAAATGATTTGAAAAAACTCACCTTGGAGTTGATGAAAAACGGCAAGAACGTCCAAGACATTAATCCGAGTTTGATTCAAAAAATATACGGCAAACCTGAAGATAATACGGTTTTTGCTGCTGAACCTGCGGTAGCGGTTTACCAACCGCATGTAGAACCCCAGCAAGAAGAGTTTCATGACGACGATACGGAGCAAAACTACTTGTTTGCCGAAACCGTTGAAGAAGAGGAAGTTTTGCGCTTGGAACAAAAAGAAATCGAACTAATTAAGAAGGCTTTGGAGCGCAATAAAGGCAAACGAAAAGCTGCTGCAGACGAGTTAGGCATCTCAGAACGTACACTTTATCGAAAAATTAAGCAGTTTGACCTGTAAATTAGCGGGAATCGAAATCACTTTCTATTTTCGAAGTCCAAATCTATCTTAAATGAAAAATCTAATGTTACTTTTTGCGCTTGCAATAAGCTTTGTATCGTGTTCTAATGATGAAACTCCAATCACGCAAGAACCATCTCCTCGACTTGAAAAAGTAATCGTTTTTAAAAATACCGCTAACGAACAAACATGGAATTTTTCTGCAACAGGTCAGTTGTACGAATGTCTGAACAACGCGGGACAACGCATCGAATCGTATACCTATAACGATAAAAACCAAGTAACAAGTTGGTCAAAATACACCAACGGTGCTGTAACGGCAACTTACAATTTCACCTACAACGCGGCAGGTATTGTATCAAAAATCAACACCACAGACATCACATTTAATACAAACACAGGCAACTATAGCTACACAAATAATGGCATTACGCGTGAAGTGACTTTAAATGCTGATCGTATGGCAACATTTGTAAAAGAAACCAACGGTACTGCAACTACAAATTATCAAATGCTTTATACGGCAGGGAATTTAATGTCGTTTGCACGCACATCTACTTCTTCGAATTTTACAAAAAATTACAGCTACAATACAAGTGCTACTTATAAAACTAATTTAGGGGTTATGATTGCTCCTGTTGCACTTATCAAATCATTCATGGAACCCGATTTCTTAGCCAACGGATTTACTTCTATTTCTGTTCCTGAAGCTAGCCAAAACGGCAATCCAGCGGCGTTGCGTTATGAATACGGGGCCATTCCAAGCGAAAGAGCCATGTTGTTCATTGGGGAAGAATTTGTAAATAACAACCCTGGAAATTTAACATCGTACCAAGAGTATTATTACGCGAATTAATCGTTTTTTTTCAAAAAATCTACTATTTTAGCTGACTTATAATTTGGCAATGAAAGCAGTTAAAATCGTCCTTTTCCTTCTACTATCGCTCAGCTTTACAGGCTGCGGGAGTTATAGTTTTACAGGCATTCAAACCGACGCAAAAACCGTTCAAGTCAAGTATTTTCAAAATACAGCTGCGATTGTCGAACCTGGAATTGAGCGTACATTTACCAACAAATTACAAGAGGCCATTCAGAATCAGACGAGTCTCGGACTCACGAATTCCAATGCAGATTTAGTATATGAGGGAGAAATTGTGGATTACCGCATTTCGCCCATGACCGCAACAGCAAATTATACGGCATCCCAAAACCGACTTACCATATCAGTTTTAGTCAAATTTTCCAACGCCAAAAAAGAAGAGGAAAATTTTGAAAAACGTTTTTCATTTTACCAAGATTATGAAGGAGATGCCCAACTTACAGGAAGTAAACTGACCGAAGTAGTGGACTTTATCTTTACCCGTATCACGCAAGACATCATTAATGAATCCTTAGCCAAGTGGTAAAATGAATACAACCGACTACACCTATTTAATCAACAAACCATACGCGATTAACGAGCGTCAATTCCAAGAAATGGAGTCTATTTTGGAAAGCTTTCCTTATTTCCAAAGTGCGCGGGTGTTACGGTTAAAACATTTGTACAATCAAGATAGTTTTCGCTACAATCATGCTTTAAAGGTGGCGGCGGCTTACACTACAGACCGTAGTGTGCTCTTTGATTTTATCACGGGAGATCATTTTGTCACGGTTGACAACACCCTTTACGATCGAAAAGTGGCCGAATTATTAAATATGGATGTCATCGATTTGGAAATTGTCGAGCCGATTTCCATTCCTGAACAACCCCAAAACACGATTGAGCAATCTTTACGCACCTCAATCAAACAATCAGGTGAAACGGAAAAGGAAATTCCAGCATCACCAGAAGAAAAATTGGGTATTGGAAAACCACTGGAATTCAACCCATCGGAAAAGCATAGTTTTCAAGAATGGCTACAACTATCGCGTTTAAAACCGATTGAACGGAAAGAAATGTCGCCACCAACGCCAATTCAGCCCCCCGAAACGGACGAACGGAAAAAGAAATTGGACTTGATTGATAAGTTTATCGAAACCAATCCCAAGATTCCTGCAGTTTCAAAAGACAGTCTTCCTACAGCTAAACTCGCTGAAAATGAAGACAAAAGCTACTTAATGACAGAAACACTAGCCAAGGTTTATTTGGAACAAAAAAAATACCAACGGGCAATTCAAGCCTATGAAATTTTAATTTTGAAATATCCAGAAAAAAGTAGTTTCTTTGCAGACCGAATTGAAGAAATTAAATTAATACAACAAAATAATAATTAATAAGTAATGAGCACATTTACAATCTTTTTGGTTTTGATTACGATCGTATGTTTTCTATTGATTATCGTAATTATGGTACAAAACCCTAAAGGTGGAGGATTATCTTCATCTATTGGCGGCGGTACACAACAATTAGGAGGCGTTCAGAAAACAACTGATTTCTTAGATAAAAGTACTTGGGTTTTAGGAGGAGCTTTGATTCTTTTAGTATTGTTATCCAGCTTAAGCTTCTCTGGAGCTGCGGGTGATAATGACAAAATTATCGATGCTAGTCAGTCGAAACCTGCAACCGAAGCCGAAGCGACAGAGAAAAAAGCAGACGATAAAACTGCTACTCCAACGCAAACACCGGCCACTCCGGAGAAAAAATAATAAGAGTCCCGATTGGGACTTTTTTTTTACCCGATAATTAACTGTCAGTTCAACTGAAAAATTGACAGCCTTTTTTCCCTTGGCACAATTTCTGAAATAGGGAGGTCAAACTTAAAATTAACTTTTAAAAATAAATTCATTATGGCTTTAAACATTAAACCCTTATCTGACCGTGTTTTGGTAGAGCCTGCAGCTGCAGAAACTACTACTGCTGCAGGAATCATTATTCCAGATACTGCAAAAGAAAAACCACAACGAGGAACTGTTGTTGCTGTGGGAAATGGTAAACAAGACCACCCAATGACAGTGAAAGTTGGTGATACGGTGTTGTATGGAAAATACGCCGGAACCGAACTCAAATATGAAGGCAAAGATTATTTGATCATGCGTGAAGATGACATCTTAGCGATTATTTAATGTAAGGTTTAACTGAATTCAACAAACAAATTTTAAAAACTATGGCAAAAGATATCAAATTTGACATTGAAGCACGTGACGGTTTAAAACGTGGTGTAGACGCCTTGGCAAATGCAGTAAAAGTAACTTTAGGTCCGAAAGGCCGTAACGTAATCATTTCGAAATCTTTCGGAGGCCCAACAGTAACCAAAGATGGTGTTTCTGTTGCAAAAGAAGTAGAATTGAAAGACGCTCTTGAAAATATGGGGGCGCAAATGGTGAAAGAAGTCGCTTCAAAAACCAATGATTTAGCCGGTGATGGAACTACTACCGCTACCGTATTGGCACAAGCAATCGTAAAAGAAGGTTTGAAAAACGTAGCCGCAGGTGCGAATCCGATGGATTTAAAACGCGGTATTGATAAAGCCGTAGAAAGCATTGTGGCTGATCTAGGCAAACAATCCCAAGAAGTAGGAAGCTCTTCTGAAAAAATCAAACAAGTAGCTTCGATTTCTGCAAACAATGACGATGTAATTGGCGATTTAATTGCAACCGCTTTTTCAAAAGTTGGAAAAGAGGGAGTAATCACTGTAGAAGAAGCGAAAGGAACTGATACTTACGTTGATGTTGTAGAAGGTATGCAATTTGACCGTGGTTATTTATCACCTTATTTTGTAACCAATGCAGAAAAAATGGAAGTAGACTTGGACCGTCCTTACATTTTGTTATACGATAAAAAAGTTTCTTCCTTAAAAGAATTATTACCAATCCTTGAGCCGGTAGCACAATCAGGCAAACCTTTATTGATTATTGCGGAAGATGTAGACGGTGAAGCCTTATCGACATTAGTAGTCAATAAATTACGTGGTGCTTTGAAAATTGCGGCTGTTAAAGCTCCTGGTTTTGGTGACCGTAGAAAAGCGATGTTGGAAGACATTGCAATTCTAACAGGCGGAACGGTGATTGCAGAAGAAAGTGGATTTACCCTAGAAAATGCTACTTTAGAGATGTTGGGTACTGCTGAAAAAGTAACCATCGACAAAGACAATACAACATTAGTAAACGGTGCTGGAAATGCAGACATGATTAAAAATCGTGTGAACCAAATCAAAGCACAAATTGAAACCACAACTTCTGATTACGATCGTGAAAAATTGCAAGAACGTTTGGCGAAATTAGCCGGTGGTGTTGCGGTATTGTATGTTGGTGCTGCTTCTGAAGTGGAAATGAAAGAGAAAAAAGACCGTGTAGACGATGCCTTACACGCGACTCGTGCTGCTGTTGAAGAAGGAATCGTTGCGGGTGGTGGTGTAGCTTTGTTACGTGCTAAAGCTGCTTTAGCCAACCTAAAACCCGACAATGCAGACGAAGCAACGGGTATTCAAATTGTATCACGTGCGGTTGAAGCACCGTTGCGTACCATTGTTGAAAATGCAGGATTAGAAGGTTCTGTAGTGGTTGCAAAAGTTGCAGAAGGTAAAGGTGATTTCGGTTATAATGCCAAAACCGATGAGTACGTGGACATGCTGAAAGCAGGTATTATTGACCCGAAAAAAGTAACCCGTGTAGCTTTAGAAAATGCCGCTTCTGTAGCAGGTATGATTTTAACTACGGAATGTGCGTTAGTAGAAATTAAAGAGGAATCGGCTCCAGCCATGCCAATGGGCGGCGGAATGCCAGGAATGATGTAATCCATCAACTGATTATAAAAGAAAATCCGACTTTTTCAAGTCGGATTTTTTTATTTGCGTTTGCGAAGAATTTTTATCAAAACGGGAACTGTGGTGACCATTACAATTCCGATGACAATGTATTCGATATAATGTTTTAAATCGATATTGAATTTAAGCTTAAACAGTTCGTACAAATAATGTCCGGCGAAAATCATGACGATAGCCCATACAACCGAACCTAGTATATTGTAAAACATGAATTTTTTACGATCCATTTCTACAATACCCGCAATGACGGGTGCGAAGGTGCGTACAATGGGTAGAAAACGTGCAAAAACGACGGCTCTACTTCCGTACTTATCGAAAAAATCTTTGGATTGGTACAAATATTTCTTTTTAAAGAACAAACTATCTTCTCTTTTGTAAAGGTACGACCCGCTTTTTTTCCCAAACCAATACCCAAACATATTTCCGAAAATAGCCATTAATGCAATTAATAAGGCCAAGAAAGTCACATCGAGAAAATCACTCCCCGTTGCAAAATCTTTCATGAGTAATTCGCTATAAATCCCGCATAGAAAAAGCAAACTATCTCCGGGCAAAAAGAAACCGGCCAACAAACCTGTTTCGGCAAAGACGATAAACAACACTACATATAAACCGATTTTTATTCCGCCTACTTGAAGTAAAATATAAAACTCGGGATTGAAGAGTTGCTTCCAGTCAAAATGATTCATGTAGTCAATATTTCAGTTGGTGAAAATAGGCAATATTTTCGAAAGGACGTCTTAAATTTTTCACATTAAAAAAAAAGAGACCGGCAACCAAACAGGAAGTCACCGGCCTCAAAAATAATACACTCTTTCTAATTTAAAAACACCTGATATTGGGCCACTAATGCGCCCATGTGATCGGTCAGGTCGCCGTTGGCTGTATATAACGGCCGATTTTGGTACGAAACAGTCAATTTCGAATTGTGACCGGCCAACAACCAATTCACACCAACATCATAATAATTCATAGTGTCATACAATCGGTCATAATTGGCATGTTGCACAGATGCATAGGGCATCAATGTCGTTTTACCCATTAAATTATCTTTAAATTTATAACCAATTTGCGCATACAAAACTGTACCCGAACCGTACATAGGAAAACCATTTCCTGAACCATTCAAAAGATTGGTATTGGTAGTTCCGTTAGCCGGATTCATGATGGCAGCATTTCGGTAATATTTATTACCAAAATCGTAATTGACAAATGTCCCATAACACGAAATTGCAGCACCTTTTTTACCTACTGGAGCATCATAAAACACATCCACAGCATAATGCGCCATGTTTTCACGGACAATGGAATTGGGATCGGCTGCATCACTTAAATGCCATAGTGCGTCTTTTTGGAAAACAAATCCAGCGCCCACATTAAACACACGTTTCTTTCCTAAGTAAGTCCCCGTATTGTAGGGCGTCAAATTCCCTTCTTGATCCAAAAATTGGTATTGTACATACCCATTCCACTGTATTTTTGGCGGTTCAGCCGAAAATGCAGTTGTTGTTGTTAAAGCAGTAGCGGCATTAAAATTGGCACTTTTTTGAATAGCCATGGGTTGGGCTAAAGCCAAACGGTAATCCAACTTTCCAAGTTTACCTTTGGCATAAACCGATAATTTTCGCAAAAATTGATCGGTGACATCATTGGTGGATTGTAAAAAAATGGGGGCATCAATACCAAGAATAGAACCAACTGCAGGAGAAGAAAATCGGGTTAACCCACTCCAACCTGACAACCCTGCTCCAATAGAAAATTTAGTTTTATCAACGGCATATTCACCATACGCATCGTGCACAAAAAAACCAGTCTTCCGATCGGAAATTGAATTGAAGTTGTTTTCACCAAACTGACTGTAGAAAAACACATTATCGGTGACTTGTGCATACAATTGTACGCGGTACCTGCGGATGCCAATATCTGTCCCCGAATTTTTCGCATAACCGAAAACCGTTGACCCCGGATTGTATTCCATGTTGCGCACCCATGTTTGTACCAATCCCGTCAACTTGATGTAATTGGTTCCTTTTTCATTTAAATTGATTTGGTGATTTTTCCAAAAATCTTGGGCAAATCCCACTTGAGTAATCATAAGCAACAGTATGCTTATCACTCCTATTAATCGTTTTCTCATGATTACGCTATTTTTTTTCGTGCGGCCAATTTGTGATCGGACAAAGGCTGATGTTCCTCCAAACCAACAATTTGAACTTTTCCGCCATCAACCGCTTCGTAATCGTGTTTGAAATGTTCCAAACTTTCCATGACCGAATGGTCCACCATCTTGGTTTTTTTCAAATCAATGGTCACATTAAAACCGGTCGGAATCTCTTCCAATTTGCGTTTGATTCCCAAGAAATTGGTAAATACCGCTGCTTTATTAATTTCTACTAAATATTCATCGCCTTCAAAAGACACTACTGTTGGCGCTTTAAAAAAGGAAGACAAGGGCGTGCCGTTAATTAAGTGAACAATCATTTTCAACAGGATACCCGCTGCAATCCCAACCAATAAATCTTCGTATAAGGTGAAGAAAATGGTGATTAAGAAAATCGACAATTGTTCTTTACCAATATGGAACGTGTGCATGAATTCTTTGGGATGTGCCAAACGAATCCCCACCGTAATTAACATAGCCGCCAAAGCTGTATTCGGAATTAACTCAATTAAATGGGAAGCCATTAATACAAAGGCTAAAATGAAAAAGCCATGGAAAAAGTTGGCCCAACGCGTTTTAGCTCCATTAGCCACATTCGCCGATGAACGCGCTACCTCTGATATCATGGGTAAACCACCAAAAATTCCCGCAATGGTATTCCCTACTCCAACTGCAATTAAATCTTTATTGGCATTCGACTTACGTTTGAACGGATCCATTAAATCAATCGCTTTTACGGTTAATAACGATTCTAAAGTTCCTACCAAAGCAAACATGATTACGTATTTGATGAAAAGTCCCGTTTGTGCCATTCCGCCAAAATCCACATTCACTTTTACATTATCCAAAAGATTTCCAATGTGCACCAAAGCATAAGTGGGCTCTGTCGTTTGAAAATCCATCATCAATTCGGCTGGAATCGCCACAAACAAGACCATAAGAGGAGCCGGAATCATTTTTATGTATTTATTATTAAGAGAAGGCCAACCCAACATAATCGCCAAACTAATCAGACCAATGGCCGTTGCTTTGGGATCTAAATGCGTAAAAAACTCGGGGATTTTAGCAAACAAACCTAAGGGACCTACTCCTTTTGTCATTGCAGGATCGACATCCAACAATACGGGAATTTGTTTAGCAATAATAATTAACCCAATAGCTGCCAACATACCGTGAATGGCTGACAATGGGAAGAAATCTACTAATTTCCCGAATTTTAAAAGTCCGAATAGAATTTGAATCACACCCGCAACAACTATGGCTCCGAGCGCTAAATGCCATCCTTGTTCACCGCCTCCAAATTCACCTACAGCTCCCGCAACAATTACAATCAATCCCGCAGCCGGTCCTTTGATGGTTAAACGGGAACCCATAATCAAACTCACGACTAAACCACCAATAATAGCGGTAATCAACCCCATTAATGGAGGAAATTCAGATGCTTTAGCAATCCCTAAACTAAGGGGTAATGCTAATAGGAAAACAATAAAACCGGAAATCGCATCGGTTTTGAAATATTCTTTTAAGCCGGCTAATCCGTCGGCAGGGATGTTTTTATATTGAGACATGATATTTATTTTTAAGATGATTTATAGGGTAATTCATGATAGGTTTTCACGTGGGGACCAAGGAAAAGTCGGGCATACAACCGAATCCCTGCAATCCCTGAAACGATAAAACTTGAGGAGATTAAAAACGCAAGGATGTATTGATGACTTTCTATGTGACTAAAGATTAAGTCTTCTCCAATGAAAGTAGTTGTAATGGGAAATCCGGTGATCCCTAAAGTGGCCAATAAAAAGAAAAAGGCAAACTTCGGATGTTCATAAACGTGGCCGAGGTATTGACTAATCAAGATGCGTTTTTCCATTTTTTTCAACTTCAATAACGCCCAATAGCCTACAAGTCCGGCAACTACAACACCTGATAAGTACACCGCAATTTCGGACCAATCTACTTTTTCATTGAAAGCAATGGCCAAAGCAATCCAAAAATGATTGAGCACCACTAAAGTCCAGGCCACAAACGGACTTTTCCTTTCTGAAAATGCTTTGAAGACAAATATGAGTCCGAACAACCCAAATACCTCAGGCAAATTCCCCATAATTTGATACGGTAATTGGTCCCGGTAGAAAAAGCTGATCAGTCCTAATCCATACACAGGGAGAAATACCAAATACACCCGATTAAGGTTCAAGAAATCCAACACCTTCCCGATTTTCTTTAGTGGATGCCATAAAAACACGCTTAAAAATCCTTCAAGGTTGAACTCTTTAATCCCTAAAACATAGAGGGAATTGTTCCATTTTTGAGGAATCCATCCTTTGTGAATAGTGTCTTTGGGTTGGAATGTATAAAACTGTTCCCGAATTAAATAACTCACTACAGAGGGTGAAACCAATAACTGATAAGTTCTTAAAAAAGCATTTCCAGCAAAGTGAATCAAGGCCAAGGTATCCCATCCTAAAGCAATTTCAATAAAAATTAATCCGATTTGGGAAATGGAACTGTACGCCACCTGACTCTTCACTGTCGATTGCACATTCGCCATCACAGAAGCGGCAATACTTGTTACCAATCCCATCAAACCAATGGCAATTCGCATCGAAGTTTGATGTTCCCAAAAAGGGAAAGTACGCAACATGAGGAAAACACCCAAGTGAACGGACAAAGAGCCGTAGAAAATTGCACTGGAAGGCGTCGGACCTTCCATTGCTCTGGGTAACCAAGTGGAAAAGGGAACTTGTGCCGATTTTGCAGCAGCTGCACAAGCCAAACACAAGGCGATAAATGCCCCGATAAAGGTATGACTTTGCAAATGTTCGCTTACCAAGTCGGCATTCGCCAATTTCATAAATGTAATATTTTCATGAAATAAATGATGGCTCGCCCACATCGCCAATATCAACCCCACATCGCCAATGCGGTAAACCGAATACACTTTGAAGGCATTGCGCACCGGCAAATAGCGCTCACGATAAAATCCTATTAATAAAAAGGACGAAATTCCGATGATTTCCCAGCCAATAAAAAGGGTTTCAAAATTTCCAGACAAAATCGCCAAATTATAGCCAAAAAAGAAAAACAAAACCGTATTGAAAAAACGTTTGTATCCTTTTTCTCGGTGCAAATAATACCGACTATAAGTGGTGATCATTCCTGTTAGCAAAGCACCCATGAATAAATACACTGCGGTAACTTTGTCAAAATAAAAATCAACAAAAAACTCGTAATTCGCCGTTTTCAACAACGTGATTTCATTCAGGTTTAAAGGAGAAAATCCCTTCAACAACCACACTACGATAAATGTTGTTAACCCTACTAATTGTAGGACTACCGTTCCAAAAGCCCATTTGGAAATTACTGCTTCATGACGTTCCGGCAAGACAAGACTTACAACGAAACCTACAAAAGGAAGCAGAATAAAATATTGCAATAACTCATTCATAACCTTCTGTATTAATTCATGATATAAACTGGTAAATTCTCAATAGTCTCCACCACTTTTGGCATTTCATCTTGAATGACTTCCAATTGGGGAGTTAACGGCTGATACAATTCAAATTGCTCGTTATCAAAATGAAAAATATCGTGCGTTTCTGGGTGTACCACAACCAACTTCACCCATTGATTCTTGAACCATTCATAGGTCGCCGGATTTTTGGTTATTGCATATTTTGCAATCTCAGGAAAATGCTCGACCACAATTAAAATGCGTACGGGATCGTGCACTTCAATCATCTGACTCGGTAATCCCGGACGTAAATCGCCGTCGATTCCATTGGCCACACCAATCAATCCCATCACGTTGTGGGGAAGTTTAGTGCCGGCACCTAACTTGTGGTTGTCAACTCTAGAAAAATAGTATTCCAAATTAATCCCGCCAGCAACAGGCGCCACAGCTCCGAGAATTCCGGCTAAATAATCACCCGATGGATCCACTTCATAATCGTAGGAATTTAAAAACGAACGACGGTCCAAAAATAATTGTTTGGATAACGTTCGGCGGCCCACAATAGCCATGGCATTCGTGGCATGGTTTAATTCGGGACGCGGCTCAAACAGGGATACCGAACGGCGTTTGATTTTTTCATGAATCGTTTTGGGATTCGCTTTTGAATCAATCAAATCAAATCGACGGGAACGTTCAATAGCATTGGTTTCTAACGCTCGTAAAAAAGTAAGTTCGTTATGCTCATGCAAATGACGATTGTGCTCTGTCAAGGTTTCTTCGTCATAAAATGTAATCTCATCGCGCGTAGTATCGTGCAAAGCCGGCAAGAATTGTGTGGTGAAGGGAATATGAATTCCGCGTTTTTTCAACTCTTCTCGCACTTTGGGGTGATTGGCTGCAAAACAAGCCACTTTGGCATTCACCGAGCTCGGACGACCGCTACACGCACCACAATCATATCCTGCATAATGGGTGTTATTCACACTCGTTGCTCCATGACCTACAACATATACTATCGGTGCAAAATGATCGACTAATCCGATACTTTTTAAAAGACCTTCTAGGCGATTGACCATTTCTTCCACAGTGAATCCCACTTGCAAACCATCCACTTGATCCTCCAAATTTTTATTTTCAATATGGAGTTGTGATTTTTTATGCAAATGTTTGAAAGAGGCACTGGTTGCCGGAGTCATTTTTGGATTGAAAATATTCAAGAACAACTTCAAAGCGGCACTAAATCCGAGTGTTTGTGAAATTATCCAACCAAAAAACAAATTGTGCGAACCTTTGTGATAGGTTAAATCCACCGCCTGCTTTTTCTTGCGGTCCATTTCTTTGATCAAGTACTTTGGCGTAACGGGAGCGGGACAGAGTTTTGTAAAAAACTTCCCATTTACGGGTTGGTAAAAGAACTCGAAATTAAAGAAGGCCGCCGTTCCAAAAGTCACAGCATTTTTATCCAAATGTTCGATATGACGTCGGAACGAACATTCGCGATCGTCCATACAAAACAAACCTTGGAACGTTGGATTTTCATTTTTGGGTTCGGGTGCGACTAACTTAATTCCGGCCAATACTTGATCGTACAAAGTCCATTCAAAAGCTTCTTGCCAAAGTTGATAGACTTCAAATCGCTCGTCTTCCTTGACAACTTCAAATAAATCGTTGGGGGCTTGTTTAATTTTAAACGATAAAGGCGCCCAGATTTCATCGAACTTGGAATCCAATGCATCAATTTCAAGTAACAATTCCAACTGAATAAACTCGGCTAACGTAATGGCTTTTTTATCCAACAATGAAGCTGGATTTTCTTCAATGGTAGCGACCATACCGCTCCAACCAGGATGTCCAAACTGTTGGTCAAACAAATATTGTTCGTAATAACGTTCATCACCCACGACAATATGGAGTAACTCGGTAATGGATGCTTTTTTGAAAAGTAATTTTCGAGCGCGCGGCGCGTTGAATAAACTTACAGCGCTATTGCGTTCTAACGCTATGAGTCCATCCAAGAGGCCGTTAGCTTCTAACGGAAATGGGTTAACCGAAACGCCTTGATCGAGGTAACTGCATACCAATTTGAAAAGCAAACCATAGGTCATTTTTTCCAAATTGACGGCATATTCTTTACGCCAATTGGAACGTAAAGCGCCAATGCGAGAAAAAGAAGATTCATCGTAGGCAGTATGCAGCATTTTTGAAGTCCAAGCTACTACTGCCGCTTCGCCTTTGTGTTTCTGAATTACATGCTGGAGAATATCGGGTCGAATTTCCCCTTTGGCAAATCGCGAACGGAAGTCGGCTAACGACAAATAGGTATGGTACCCAAAAATCGTAGCCGCTTCATGCAAAGCCTTATGGAAATTGCGATCCTGAAACGCATGCAAGGTATTGTGATGCACGAAATCCTTCAGCGGATTTTGCGCCGGTAAATAGTGCTTGAGGTGATGAAGAACATGTGATTCTTCAAAACCATATGCGGTATGTTTCATGATGTATAAATAAAAGTTAAACGATTGACTTTAAAGCGGAAAGACCGCGTATCAATTCGAAAGCCCGGGGTGGGAGCATAAAACGTTTAAACTTTCTTTATACTAAATGGATCTTCAGTTTACAGAAAAGAATATACAACGGTTGGGGTGAAGTGACCGTTGATTCTGTTGTTGTTTGAAGATAATCTGAAGAAGATTTGAAAAAATGAAAGATGCGTTCTTGGATACCAAAATCACAACAATCAAAAACATCATCACTTTCTGCTTCTTCAAAATCAGATTGATCATCATTTTCGGTCAATACACTCCCTTTGTATACAGAAGCGTTGATTCCTAATTTTTTTAAGGAGTTCTCTTGCTTTTGAAGGAATTTGGAATTGGAAACCGAATAATTAAAATTGAGCTGCGAGAATAGAATCGACAATAGAAAAAGTGCCGAAACAAAGTTTCGGTTCCAAAAGGAAACACGGTATCTTCTTGTCAATTTGCTCATAATCGGGAACAAAGTTATTGGAATTTCAACACGCCAACTCTTTTTTAAAGAAATTTTTACAAAAAAAATCCCGAAAACAATTTCGGGATTCGTCTTTTATTTGCGTTCATACTTGCAACAGTGATGTAATTTATCATAAACTGCATCGTCTGCTTTCATATCGCCTACATCATGTCCCACGGCTACAATCGCTTTTTTCACAGCCGTAACATCTGTTTTTTCTTCATTAATGATGAGATCTAACTGATGTGTTTCGATATTCCAAACTGCAGATTTTACGCCTTTTACACTATAAGCCGCTTTTTCTATACGCTGTTTACAGGTTTCACAATTACCATTCACCTCAAAAGTGTAGGTTGCATTTTTGTTTTTCTTCTCTTGTGCTTGGATTCCCACGCTGATAAGGGTTACTAAAAGAATTACTATTGTTTTCATATGAATTAATTTTAATTATTTGATTTTATAACGGAGTCCGGCATACAGCATTCGACCAAACACTGGAGCATATACGATGGAGGCGTCGAAATAACTACCAAAGGGATTATCGGTGCCTAAAACAGCGCGTTGTTGACGGTAATTCAACACATTTTCGCCTCCTAAATACATTTCAAAAGTGGGTGAAAATACGCGGGTAATTTGTGCATTAACTAACGAATATGCCGGTGATTTTGCGCCCAACTGTTCACTTATGGGATTGTTTTGCGTATTGGGCAATTGCTGAGCTCCCAACCAATTGTAGGTCACATCCATTTTCCACAAACGGTTTTTATCTGTGGTTGCTGTTTCGTAGGCAACGTTACTAAAAAACCGATGTCGTGCTTGTAAAGGGCGCTGAAAACGCCCCGATTGGAAGTCGGTTGCCAAATCATAATACTTATACGAATTACGAATGTTCAATCGGTGAATGGGTTCGATATTGAAATCCAACTGTACACTATTGACGTAGGAACGTCCTTGCAAATTATAGAACAACACTTGTTGGGCATTTTGCATGACATCAACGACAACTTGGTTTTGAAAATCTGTGCGATAAACATCCAAAGTAACTTCTGAATTTTTATTGAATAATCGGAATTTCTGGGTAAAACTTACTCCATAATTCCACGCAATTTCAGGATCTAACCCGTACAATTTCCCTCCGCTGTTTTGAATAACAAATTGACGCGAACTTCCAAAATACTGTTGGTTTTCGGCAAAAATATTTGCAGCCCGTTTGCCTCGACCTACAGAAAATCGGAAAACACCCAAATCCCACGGATTGTAGCGCACATGCAATCTTGGCGTCATAAAAACGCCCAAGCGATTATGGTAATCGACACGACCTCCGATGATATAACTGAAGGTTTTTCCATTGTCGAAAGTATATTCAAAAAAGGTTCCGATTGAATTATCGATCCGACTGAAATCGGTTGCATTCACCCATTCGGTGTAGCGATCCAACGTAAAATTGAGTCCGGTTGAAAATTTATTCCGCGTATTCTGAATGATCGAATTAAAGATAAAATTGGAATAGGCACTTTGTTGTTTGATATGGTAGGTGCGTAATCCAAAATACGATTCCTGATTGTGGTACGAAAACGCATTTTGCCATCCCATACTTTGGTAAGGCATTCCCTTAAAAACATAGCCTGTTTTAGTCGAAAAATCCAATCGCTCCGTGTTAATTTCCGAACCCCAAAAAGTGGTTGTCCCTCGATGTTTATTGGGTTCAAAATCCACTTGACCGGATTGTTTACGATCATTTAAATATTTGACATTAAAAAAAGAAACCCAACCTTTTTCAGTATTGGTGTATTGCCAACGATTGGTTACATTTATTTGCTTACCGAGTGGATTATCCAAAAACCCGTCGTTGTTCATGTCGTTTTTACCCACTCGGGTATTGCCATGAATGAACAAACTCGAGGCCCAATGTTTGCCTAATTTCCGATTAAAATGGGTATTTAACTCATACCGATTTCCCGAATCACCATAGGCATTCAAGAAAAACGGAATGTCTTTGAGTGGTTTAATTAATTCGGTATTGATTTGGCCAGAAATGCTTTCGTAGCCATTTACCACACTTCCTGCTCCTTTGGTAATTTGAATACTTTCCACCCAAGTTCCAGGCACAAAAGACAAGCCATAGACTTGTGAAGCGCCGCGCACCATCGGAATATTCTCCTCGGCAATGAGTAAATAGGGACTTGTGAGTCCGAGCATTTTGATCTGCTTAGTTCCCGTCAACGCATCAGAAAAATTGACATCGATGGACGGATTGGTTTCAAAGCTTTCGGCGAGATTGCAACAAGCCGCTTTGAGCAATTCTTTGGACGACACGGTTGTCGTATTAGTAGTAGTACTTAATGATTTTTGCAGTCCGCGATTGTTGTTTTTCACTTTTACTTCATCCAACTTTTGCTGTGAAAAAGTAACGATTGAAAACAACAACGTCGTGACTAACGTTATTTTTTTCATGAATAATAATTTAGAATTCGACAATTAAAGCATAAGGTCGAAAACTAAATCAGGCGTAAAAAACAAACTGGGAATAGAGTTGGTACAGCGGAGGCCCGTGGGCATCACAATAATACGCCAAAACTTGCGAAGAAATGGATGGCGTAGCTAGTACTGTTTGAAAATGATATCCCGGAATTTCAAAATTTACAAAGTGAAAATCGGGAGCAATATTTTTTACTAAAACTTTGGCAGAAGTGTCTTTGAAGGTCAGTTGCTTGTCGTCACAACAACTCATTTTTTTGGGCTTTGCCTCAACCTTCCCACAACAACTTTGTTCAACATCTTTGAAGAATTCAGTACTGCCTACTACGGTTTCAACCGATGCGACTTCTCCCGCACAATAATGCACATGTAAAGCGACACCCATTTGGGCTACCAAAATGAGCAGGGCAATAGTACCGCTAAACAATTTCTGAAATCGCATGCCGCAAAGGTAAAAACAAAAAATGGATTTTTTTATAAATTGCTGTTAAACAAACTATTTTGGGTGTTTGATCCGTTTTTGATAATAAAATGCAGGTACAAAAAGTAGAAGAAACAAAGGTTGAATTAAAAAACGACGTAAATAAAACAACTCCACTTTGTGGGTATTTCCAAAATTAAACAAGATGACAAGAAAAACGACATACAAAACAAGCCCCAATAGAGTGTATAAGAAAGAGGCAAACGTATTCATTCTACGATCTTTGAAAATAAAATGAATAATGCCTAGGGACAACACGGAATTGATGATATAGCGAAAAGCAATGTTTAGGCTAAAATTAAAATGATCCAAATGCGGTAAGGGTTGGTTTTGAAAATCCCCTTTAAAGTAAGCGGTCAACGGATCATAAAAGAATACGGTTTCCCCAGCACGAACAGCAATGAGAAGCAGAAGCAATATCCCGAGGATAAAAATTTGCAGTTTACTTTTGAGTAGTTCCTTTGGCATATTCAGAAAAACGATTGACCCAAATCATCCACAAAATAAAAACTATTCCGTAAATCAATAAGGGAAATAAAACCCCGTGCAAGAGATGTTCTGCCTTTGGAAAATGGTACAACGCTACCGCTAATAAGGCAATTCGTATGATATTGGCGATATGAATCACCGCAATCCCGAAAGGTAAAAACCAAACCATGGCTTTGAATTTTCCTTTAAAAGCGATGACAAAACTGACAAAAAGAATCATGACACTAATGGCATTACACCCTTCCACTATTCGGGCGATCCATCGGTGATGAAAGAATAATTTTACACCGGCCTCTTTGGGATTGGGAGCTATGTAGGCTTCTGAATCGACGAGTTGCAGCACGGATTTGGATTGTTCAGCAACCCATTGAGTGATACCATCAACTTCCTTTTTCGCTAACGAAAACTGCTCTAAATACAGGCCATAACAATACGCAAGCACTACATACGTCAATGCAAATCGAAGCAAAAAAAAGAGGAATGGGCGGTATTGTTTGAAGTAAGAGGTCAATTATTCTTTTAACAAATTTTAGGTAAAAATACGAAAACGCATTGGTTACTTTTGCAAAAATAGTTTGAAATATGAGTTTTGAAGGATTACAATCGGGCGTAGTTTCTATACTGCAACAGGAAAACAAAACCCGCGATGAAAAATTACAAGAACTGTGTGCGTATTTAAGCAATAACGTAGCGTATTACAATTGGGTTGGCTTTTATTTTGCCAATCACGAAACCAAAACCTTACACTTAGGACCCTATGTTGGCGCACCGACCGATCATACGGTGATTCCTTTTGGAAAAGGTATTTGTGGACAAGTCGCTGAATCCAATGCCAACTTTGTCGTGCCCGATGTTTCGGCCCAAGACAATTACATCGCTTGCAGTTTTACCGTAAAATCAGAAATTGTGGTACCGCTGTTTGTAAACGGTGTAAACATTGGTCAGATCGATATTGACAGTCATGTTTTGGATCCGTTTAGCGAAGTAGACGAACGCTTCTTGGAGTTTGTGAATCAGGAAGTTGCCAAATTATTCTAAAAGAAAAGTTTTTATTTGTGCAATCCAAAAATAAACTTACCTTTGCAACCGAATTGGGAACGACCCAATCTACATAATAATTATTTAAAGAAATATTAGCATGTACTTGACTAAAGAAGTTAAAGAACAAATCTTCGCTAAACACGGAGGAGCTGCTGCAAACACAGGTTCAGCAGAAGGACAAATTGCTTTGTTCACATTCAGAATTAACCACTTAACCGAACACTTGAAAAAAAATCGTCACGATTTCAACACGGAGCGTTCGTTGGTGAAATTGGTAGGTAAACGAAGAAGCTTACTCGATTACTTGAAAAATAAAGATATCAACAGATATCGTGAAATCATCAAGGAATTAGGTATTAGAAAATAATACAAAACTAAAGAGGTGCCTGCGCGCCTCTTTTTTTTAAATAAAAATAGAAAAAAGTTTCAGTTTTTCATTGGGTTACAACAACTAACAACAACAACACAACTAACCTTAATGTTTAAATGAATTGAATTTTTATGATTCCAAAAGTAACCCAAGAAACGATTACTTTGGTGGATGGTAGAACCATCACCATTGAAACCGGTAAATTGGCAAAACAAGCGGATGGATCAGTTGTAGTACGCATGGGTGACACCATGTTATTGGCTACAGCAGTTTCTGCACGCACTGCTAATCCCGGTATTGATTTTTTACCTTTAACGGTAGATTACCGTGAAAAATTTGCCGCTGCGGGACGATTCCCAGGTGGTTTCTTCAAAAGAGAAGCGCGTCCAAGTGATGCAGAAGTTTTGACCATGCGTTTGGTTGACCGTGTATTGCGTCCGTTATTCCCGGATGATTACCACGCAGAAACCCAAATCATGATTCAGTTAATGTCGCATGATGAAGACGTTATGCCGGATGCATTAGCAGGTTTAGCCGCTTCTGCAGCATTGGCGGTATCTGACATTCCTTTCTACAACTTGATTTCTGAAGTACGTGTAGGTCGTGTGAACGGCGAACTCGTAATCAACCCAAGCCGTGCACAATTAGAATTATCCGACATCGACATGATGATTGGTGCTTCTAAGGATTCGGTATGTATGGTGGAAGGCGAGATGAAAGAGATCTCTGAGAAAGAAATGGTAGATGCGATCAAGTTTGCACATGATGCAATCAAAGTGCAAATTGAAGCACAAGAACGAATGCGTGCCGCTATCGGAAGTCCTGCCTATCGTGAATACGAAGCAGAGAAAGAAGACAAAGTGGTTTACGAGAAAGTTCGCGCCGCTTGTTATGACAAATACTACGCGATCGCTCAAGAAGCTTCTTCAAAACAAGAACGTGGCGAGAAGTTTAGTTTAGTAAAAGAAGAAGTTGTCGCTTTATTCACCGAAGAAGAATTGGCTGAAAACGGTGATTTAGTGAGCAAATACTTATACAAATGTCAAAAAGAAGCTGTTCGTAACGTGATCCTTGATTTAGGAATTCGTTTGGATGGTCGTAAAACGACAGAGATTCGTCCGATTTGGTGTGAGGTAGATTACTTACCAAAAACACACGGTTCAGCAATCTTTACCCGTGGTGAAACACAAGCTTTGGCGACAGTTACACTAGGAACTTCTCGCGAAGCAAACGTGATCGATTTACCTTCAGAACAAGGAGAAGAGCGTTTCTATTTACATTACAACTTCCCTCCTTTCTCAACGGGTGAAGCGAAACCGTTACGCGGTACGTCACGTCGTGAGGTTGGACACGGAAACTTGGCACAACGTGCCTTGAAAAATATGATTCCAGCAGATTGTCCGTATACTGTACGTGTGGTATCTGAAGTATTAGAATCGAATGGTTCTTCTTCGATGGCAACCGTTTGTTCAGGAACTTTGGCCTTAATGGATGCTGGTATTCAAATGATCAAACCTGTTTCAGGTATTGCGATGGGATTGATTACGGACGGTGACCGTTTTGCGGTTCTTTCAGACATCTTGGGTGATGAAGATCACTTGGGTGATATGGACTTCAAAGTGACGGGTACTGCGGATGGTATTACCGCTTGTCAAATGGACATCAAAATTGACGGTTTACGTTATGATATCATGGAACAAGCCTTGGATCAAGCCCGTGAAGGTCGTATGCACATTTTGGGCAAATTGACTGAAACTTTGGCAACTCCAAGAACCGATGTGAAAGCACATGCTCCAAAAATCATTACACGTACTATTCCAGGCAACTTCATTGGAGCGTTAATCGGACCAGGCGGAAAAGTAATTCAAGAATTACAAAAAGCTTCGCAAACGACGATCGTTATTAACGAAGTGGACGAGCAAGGAATTGTGGAAATCTTAGGTACAAATCAAGACGGTATCGATATGGTATTGGCGAAAATCGATTCGATTATCTTCAAACCACAATTGGGTGAAACCTATGAAGTACGCGTTATCAAAATGCTTGATTTCGGTGCCGTTGTAGAATATACACAAGCTCCAGGAAATGAAGTATTGTTACACGTTTCGGAATTGGCTTGGGAACGCACAGAAAAACCATCTGATGTTGTAAACATGGGTGATGTTTTTGAAGTGAAATACTTAGGTATTGATCCGAAAACGCGCAAAGAAAAAGTTTCGCGCAAGCAATTGTTACCACGTCCTCCAAGAGAAGACAAAAAGCCGGAAGGTGGATCACGTGAGGGCGGACCCCGCAAACCGTTCCACAATAAAGGTGAAAACAACCAAAATCAAGAAGGTTAATCAGTATTGATTTAATTATAAGCATCCCCAATTCGGTTGAATTGGGGATTTTTTTTAACTAGACGCAACCATTTGAAATAATTGCCATCTTGTTAAAAAAATAGTCTATGAAGCCAAACCAAAAAATTACCTATCTCGCCCCCTTATTTCTTTTTTTATTTTCTTTTATTTCCTGTGAAAACGAACCTGCTGAATTCACGAAAGCCACGTTAAGTCCGAAGAGTGAATTATTCAAATTAATGCTCAACACGACTACACTTGGCACCAATCCAGTTGGGCAACAAGTATGTGTCGATTTTATTTATCCGTTTGCTATTATGGTTTATGACAGCAATCGCAATCCGATTCAAACCATCCAGATGTTTAATGACAACCAGCTAGCCAATTTGCTGATTAATTTACCCATGAGTCAGTCGGTGAGTATTTCGTATCCGATTGAAACCATGAATGCAGCGGGGGTTGTTCAAAGCATTAACAATGATAATGAGTTGCTGGTATCCCTTCGCGAATGTTCACAAGAAAATATACAAATGTATTTTGGTGCTGCCTTTTGCAATCCGGCACACTCCGTTTCTAAGGTGCCTTATTTACCTAATGACCCTGATAATTCTTATGCTGGTGCTACATTTTTCATGAATCCTGACGGCACCATTACCATGCATCATTTGGGGCAAGATTATGTAGGGACATGGATTTATATTTATGCTAATTTACAAATGTACCTCAACATCAATTTTTCTGGAAACAGTACGGTGACCCAAGACTGGAACCACAATTACAAAGTACTGAATATGAATTACATGACCATTACTATGGAGTATAACAATTACCGGTACACCATTAACAAAGAGATCATCCCTGTAACCTCTTACGCTATTGGTGACCCGGGACCGCATACCGGAATCATTAGTTATGATAAAGGTGATTTTACCTACGGTTGGCAATATTTGGAAGTGGCACCCAATGACATTGTTTCTCAGGAATGGGGCTGTATTACTTCGACCATTCCCAATGCCCAATTTGATGCGATAGGTTCGGGGTATCAAAATTCGGTTGCGATTGCGAATTACCATAATTCCTTAGCCAATTATGCCTTAAACCCAACGGTGTGCAGCGCGGTAAACGACGGTACGGTTTCGGCTTACACTGCACTCACACAAGTTTTGGACAATCGCACCGACTGGTGTATCCCTTCGATTGATGAATTGAAAAAAATGTATGACAATTTACAAGTCAACAGCATAGGTAACTTCAGTCCGGGCTTGTATTGGAGTTCGACCGATGCCGGTGGTGGACAAGCCAAATGTGTCGATTTCTCGAATGGAAATATCGTCTTGGTCAATAAAAATACTGCAGGTGTTCGAACGCGCATGGTGCGATACTTTTAAAACCATAATCATTACAAAACGTCTTGCTAGAAACAAGGCGTTTTTTTTTTGCAGTTTGCGCTAGGGGTAGCAGCGGTATCCCGCACGGACGTTAGGGAGTGCGGATAAAGCGGATGACCCGCCCCCGTTGGGTTTACACATAAAGGTCATTTAAACTTGGAAGACCCAACGGGGGAGCGCCCAAATCAGAATCCGAAAGAGTCAATAGGAAATTCGCTATATTTGAGTTCTTATCACCAACTTATGGAAGTTATCGTTTTTCTGCTTTTCGCCCTCGTGGTTTATGTTTTAATTAAACAACAAACGCTCAAGTCGCGATTGGACCAATTGATGGAGCATTATTTTAAGTTGGCCGGCGACCGCGATGCTTTGCAACAAAAAATGGAAACTTTGCGCGAGCAACTGGAGGCGTTACAAGGTAAAACGATAATTGCTGAACCAGAACCTGCTGCAACTTCGCCTGAAATTGTCCAACCTGAGATAATTATCCCTGAGGAAATCATTCCAGAACCGACAGTAGCTTCATTGCCTGTCACAGAAAATTTATCTACTGAAAACCCGGAAGTCGCAATAGAAAAAGAAGAAGAAATGGTAGTGGAACCCGCTGCTTTCAGCGCACCCAAAGTGGAAGAAGCGCAGGCGCGACCTGTTCCGTATACGCCACCTACTCCACCCGAACCTACGGCATTATCGTTGTTACTTAAAAAATGGGAAAGTCAATTTGCTGACAATTGGACGGGCATTTTAGGTACCGCCATTATGGTTTTGGGCGTGGGCTACTTGAGTATTTATACGGCCTTGAAAGTGAGTCCGCTCTACCGTGTCATGATTATTTGGGCGTATGCCGGATTGTTGATGGGATCTTATTTCTTTTTAAAGAAAAAAGTGGTTTGGGAAAAAACGGGATTGTGGTTGCGCAGTGCGGGAGCGAGTTTGTTTTTATTCGGATGTTTTGGCGCCTCACAGATTCCGGCGCTGCAGTTCATTAAGCAAACTAAGGTGGGTTATGGATTATTGATTTTGGGAATCGGCCTGAATTTATGGATTGGCTACCGTATTAAAAAACAGACTTTTTTATCGCTGCATGTAGTGCTCAGCATGCTCATTTTGTGTGTCATTCCGGATAAGTTATTACTGACCTTTTTAATAGCTGCGGGAACTGCGACGGTGGGTATTTTATTATCCTACAAAGAAAAATGGGAATACCACGTACTGACGGTGATTGGTGCGTTTTTGATTTTTGACATTTGGTTCACGGCGGAGGGGAATTCGCTAACTGCAGTAGAAAACCGTTGGGCTATATTGAGCATTGTTTTCGTGGCGGTGAGTTGTATCGTAATGCAATACCGAAAATTATACGATAATTCGACATTTGACAAAGCGGGATTTATTACACACATTACCAATTGGTTGCTGTTTACGACAGGTTTATTGATGCATGCAACGGGCAGTAAGTTCAAGACTATAGTGTTGTTGATTGGGGCCGGACTTTGTTTTTGGGCGTCGCGCGTGGCCAAAAAACGGCAAATCTCTTGGCTGTATCAAATTGACTTTTTGGTCAGTTTTCTATTGTTGTCGTTTACGGTTGTGACCTTAAACGATTGGAATGTAGGTGTGGAGTTTGTTTTAATCGGACTTACCTTGGTATTCAATGCGGGTCTGTTCCTCACATTCAAAGAACAGCAAGCATTATTGCAAAAAATTATAAAAATAGGGTTTCATCTTTTTGTAGCACTCACGCTATTCATAAGTTTACAAGCGGTAATTCGCCCGAACATGATTACCCAACATCCGCAGTGGTTTTTTGCCTTACTACTCCAAATTGGTTTGGCATTGGGTATCACGATGATGACTTCCAAAAAAGAATCATGGAAGGGTTTTGATGGCTTCTTAGGGTTGCCCAGTATTCAACTCAACGGCATCATTGCACTTGGATTTCAATGGATATTGGTGGCTTTTACCTACCACCAAATGCACCATAATGAATTTATTTGGGTGCTTTTGGGCGCCACCTTTTTGTGGAGTTTGGTCTTTGTTTGGATACCCAACATGACGCTGAACCTCAGTCGGGTGCTGTTAACTTGTTGCACAGGAGTTGAATTACTGTATCTGATATACTCGACCGAAAATAGTTTGGCTGATTTATGGTATGGTGTAGGATTTACCGGAGCAATTGCCTTGCAATGGTGGCAACCTGAACTTTTAAAAAACCGATTTGTCGTTCGATTTTCCAATTCTTTGCTTTTCAATCTATTGGTGCTAGTCTTGATTTTCAAGTATTGCGAAGCGTATCCTGTTTTAGGAGTACTGCTATTCTTTGGATTAGGTGCTTTCAACTTGTGGACATTGTGGTATTTAATCCAAAAAGAATCCCAAGAGGTCGAATTGCATAAAGCCTTTAAAGTATTCTATGGCTTACAGAATATGGCGTTGCTTTATTTTAATATACATGTAAGTTATACTATTCCGCAATGGGAGATTTTGGTTTGCTTCGGAATCAGTCTGTTGCTTCCAGTTCTTGCTTTGGGTTACAACCACAAACAAAACCAGATTAATGGCAGTCAGGATGCATTTGTTCAATCGAAAAATCTTGATACCTTTTTACTATTTGTAATGGTACAAGGCTTAGGATTTTGGGGTATTCCACATCCTTATTCCCTACTCTATTTTGGGCTGGTGCCGGTTCTTTTTTACGCGATGTACCTGCGTTCGGTTTGGTTTGAAAAATGCAACTTTTTGGCGTTTGTCCAACTTGTATTTGGAGCTATTTGTGCGCTTCCACTTTTGTTCGAGTTCATACGTCCATTATCCAATTCAGATGCCATGTATCTAAGTATTGGTTTGGTGACAACCCTTTTGTTCAGCCTAATGCAACACCGCAATCGAAAAACTTCCGAAAGGAGCTTTTTGGTTCCAACTCTATATTTACAGAATATAGCAATTGCTTTGTTGCTTTTACAAACCATACAATTGGATTACAGTTGTTTAGCATTAATGGGATTGGCTTTGGTTAATTTTGCGCTTCATCAAAAATTTGACATCCCAATTTCTAAGCGAACTCCTGATATGTTAGTGCTTTTGGGGCTAGGAATTTCTTTAGTGTATTCGCTACAAATTAGCCATGAATTTGAGCTTATACAATGGATTTTGTACGGTGGTGTTCTTTTGTTGGGCGTAAGTTGGATGCTTTATATGCGCCAATGGAGTTCCGATACAAAAGAGCAAACGATTCGTCAACTGATCATGAACATCTGGACATCGGCTGTTGTTTTTAGTCAGTTACCTCAAAAATGGATGCCGTTTTATTGGGCTATTATGGCGTTATTGCAACTCTATTTATATTCCAGAAAATTCACTTTCCACCGTGCTGTGTCGCTGACGTATTTCCTTTTGGCCAACTTCCATTTGGGCATTTTAGGATTTTGGTATTACCAACCCGGTTATTGGCCATTTTATGTAGCCTTAATGGGAATCTTGGGCATTTTTGTAGGGTATGCGTACCGTGTTTTAGAATCGTTTACGATTAAAAACAGTCTGTTGATTTATCCTGTAACCTTGAGTGTTGGTTTGTTTTTATACCTCACATTTGACAAAGGCGCATTGACCTTTTTATGGGTATTGGAAGCACTTGGCTTGTTGGTTTTGAGCATTACCTTAAAAGAAAAATACTTCCGATATGTCTCCCTTTCTGTAGTGGGTTTGTGTATAGTTCGGTTAATGTTTTTTGACCTTTCGAATACCGACTTTTTGATACGCGCGTTGGTGTTACTCGGAGTCGGAATCGTGTTGTTAGTCATGAACAGTTTATTCAAAAAATACAAGGATCGATTGGATTAAAACCGCGTCACCATTCCCCAAGAAATGAGTGTTCCACCAAAATGTGCTTCATTTTTTTTATAAAAAAGAGTATACGGTTGAAGCGAACCTGTGACATAGAATCCTATACGATTCCAATTGACTTTTACCGTTTGGGAAACAAAAAGGGTGTGAAGGTCTGTTTTTTTATCCAAATCATGTTGGAATTGATCGAGATATTGGGATGACACTTTATAATAGAGTGCCGCCCATCCTAGACCGGAATTGGACTCTAGGGAAAACCCATCAGGATTTGAACCTTGGTACCAAACTAAACTGTATCGAAAACCCAATTTCAATCCCACTCTAGACGATTCAAATTGTATTAGGGAATCGGCATAGCGATAAGCAATAGCGCGCGGTTTTTCGAGAAAATTTAATTCTAAACCATAATCCAAATAGTTGTTTTTGGATAATCGATTGCGCAACCAATAGCCCACTTCAACGCCATGCACAAACTTGTTGCTTAAATTTCCTTGCGGATAGTTAAAACCTATTTCCACATAATTTCTACGGAAAGTATCCGGGGATTTTACAAAAATGGTGTCTTGTGCTTGGCACAGTTGAAAGCCGAAAATTACGAATAGGAGTATTTTTTTCATCGTGAAATGGATGTAAAAATGGAATAATACGAACCGGTGTTTCCTGCTCCCATTATAAAGAGCATGCCACTATGATCAAAGGATTTCAGTACTACTAAACTTGCGTTTGGTTGCCGATACAATTGAATTTTTGTTTTTTGGGTCATTATTAATAATGGCGGAAAATTTAACGTCTCGTATTCGGTGTAGAATTCAAAACAATGCCGTTTTAATTTTCCTTCATACTGCAAAAAATGATTGCCTCCTAATCGATCTCTAAAGTGAATAACCAAGGCTTTGGTGGTGACTTCCAAATGATAGATCGAATCGGCATTGTAGCGATGCAACTCAAGTAATTCAATTAAATTTCTTGATTTGGTAACCGAATCGATGGATTGGATGGCATAATTGTCTTTCCAACCGTTCCCTTTTGTTTTTACTGTTTCGATAGCACTAAATTTCTGCTGGGTCACCGAACATGAAGTCGCTAAAGCACAAAAAACAAACAAGAGCGTAAAGGATACTAATGATTTCATAGGGGTAAACTTTAAATTATAGTCCAAAATTAATTGTGATTATCACGTTTGTATTTGTGTTTTACACTACTTTTGAAAAATACTTTTGCGTTTTTCACAAATGAACAGACAAGACTTACTTTTGAATGGTATTCGAAAAAAGATTGGAAACCGGTCTTTACATGATGCGTTGACCGAAAGTTTACACATTAGTTATGATGCTGCTCACCGTAGGATTAGCGGGAAAAGCAAGCTATCCCTGGATGAAGCCTTGACGTTGAGTCAGTTTTTTGGGATTTCCTTGGATCAGTTGGAACAACACCAAAACCATTTGATTTGCAAAAAATCAACGGCGGTGACTTCGCAATCGGAATTGGCGGCCTATCTTCAAGATGCGTATTTCCATTTGAAAGATTTTTCGAAAGAAGGTACCTTTTATTATTCGGCCAAAGACATTCCTTTATTTTATACGTTGGAGGGAAGTGTGCTTACGAAATTCAAATGGTATGTATGGTTGAATTTATTAGCCAAACCAGAGGAAATTAAACCTTTCGACCAATTTTATATCGAACAGTCTTTGGCTGAACATGCTAAAAAATTACAACAGCTATACCAAGACGCATCAGTTCATGAATTGTGGAATGATTCGACTTTGAATAGCACCTTATACCAAATCGATTATTACTATGAGTCGGGTTTAATACAAAGTCATGAAGCGCTGTTATTGTTGGAAGATCTATTGCAATTAATGGAAAACGTCGAAAGAAAAATGACGGAACAGTCCAATTTCTATTTGTATTATCACGAATTGTTATTGATGAACAATAATGTTTTGGTTCAAAATACGGCCACTGCCAAATTATTTGTACCCTATACGATGATTAGTTATTTAATTACCGATGATTCACAAACTACTAAGGAATCCGAAGTATACTTTCAACGGCAACTCTTGAATGCCAAATGCTTAAATACTTCTGGACCGAAAGATCGGTTACAATTTTTTGCTAAAAACAGACAGCGGATAATTCATTTGAAAACTAAATTTACATTCATTTAATTTTTTCAAAGAATTATGTAACTTTTTAGAAATTCATTACGTAGAAGTACCTGAACACTTTAATTTAATAAGGAGAGAACGTAATGAGACAGCTCAAAATCACCAAGCAGGTAACCAATCGTGAAACTGCTTCCTTAGACAAATACCTACAAGAAATCGGTAAGGTAGATTTGATCACCGCCGACGAAGAAGTGGAATTGGCACAGCGCATTAAAGCAGGTGACCAACGCGCACTTGAAAAATTAACAAAAGCCAATTTACGTTTCGTTGTATCCGTAGCAAAACAATACCAAAATCAAGGTTTAACACTTCCAGACTTAATTAACGAAGGAAATTTAGGTTTGATCAAAGCCGCTCAACGTTTTGATGAAACCCGTGGTTTTAAATTCATTTCATATGCGGTTTGGTGGATTCGTCAATCGATTTTACAAGCTTTGGCCGAACAATCTCGTATCGTTCGTTTACCGTTGAACAAAATCGGTTCGATCAATAAAATCAACAAAATGTACGCGTTATTAGAGCAATCTAATGAACGTCCACCTTCTGCAGAAGAAATTGCTAAAGAATTGGACATGACGGTCAATGATGTGAAAGAGTCGATGAAAAACTCGGGCCGTCACTTATCGATGGATGCTCCTTTAGTAGAAGGTGAAGATTCCAACTTGTACGACGTTTTGCGTTCAGGTGAATCTCCAAATCCCGACCGTGAATTGATTCACGAATCATTGCGCATCGAAATCGAGCGTTCGTTAGAAACCTTAACACCAAGAGAAGCTGATGTTGTTCGTTTGTATTTCGGTTTAGGCGACCAACACCCTATGACGTTAGAAGAAATTGGTGAAACATTTGACTTGACTCGTGAACGTGTGCGTCAAATAAAAGAAAAAGCTATTCGTCGTTTAAAACATACGTCGCGAAGCAAAATTTTAAAAACCTATTTAGGATAAAAAAACTATATTTGGATTCTTGAAAATAAGACACTCCAAGTTAACGATAACAACAGTTTCAAACTGTTCGTTTTTTGATTGATGATTGAAACTCCGGCTGATTACCGGAGTTTTGTTTTTTGTAGGGCAAACAAAACCCGGTCTGTTCGCTTGCAGCTCGAGTGCCCGGAGTTTTGTTTTTTGTAGGGCAAACAAAACCCGGTCTGTTCGCTTGCAGCTCGAGTGCCCGGAGTTTTGTTTTTTGCAGGGCAAACAAAACCCGGTCTGTTCGCTTGCAGCTCGAGTGCCCGGAGTTTTGTTTTTTGTAGGGCAAACAAAACCCGGTCTGTTCGCTTGGAACTTGAGTGCTCAAAATTTTGATTTTATTCCATCAACTCTTAATTCATAACTCATAATTCATAACTTTTATTACCTATTTTTGTACCACAACACAACAAATTATCTTTTCTCATGAAAAATACCCTAATTGCGCCTTCTGTTTTGGCAGCCGACTTTGCCAATTTGCAACGTGATATCGAAATGGTTAACGCCAGTGAAGCCGATTGGTTTCATATCGATATTATGGATGGCGTTTTTGTTCCTAACATTTCGTTTGGTATGCCTGTCTTGGAAGCCATTCAAAAACATGCTAAAAAAACAATCGATGTCCATTTAATGATTGTCGATCCTGATCGTTACATTACCACCTTCAAAAAATTAGGCGCCGATGTACTCACAGTACATTATGAAGCTTGCACGCATTTGCACCGCACCCTTCAAGCCATTAAAGCAGAAGGAATGAAAGCAGGTGTAGCTTTAAATCCGCATACAAATATTGATTTATTGGAAGATGTTATTCAAGACATTGATTTGGTATGTATTATGAGTGTGAATCCTGGGTTTGGCGGACAATCGTTTATTGAAAACACCTATTCGAAAGTGGAAAAGCTGAAAGCCTTAATTCAAAGAAAAAAGGCAACTACTTTAATCGAAATTGACGGTGGCGTAACCAATAAAAACGCAAAACAATTAGTCGATGCAGGCGCAGATGTTTTGGTTGCAGGCAGTTTTGTATTCGGCGCTGAAGATCCCATTGCTACGATTCAAAATTTAAAATCCATTACCCAATAAAAAAAGGCTTCTTCGGAAGCCTTTTTCAATACTGTGCCAATAAATACTTAATTAAATCGGTGGTGGTGACAATACCTACCAATAATTCATCCATAACGACAGGCAGTGCATGAAATTCTTTGGTTGCTAAAATCTCAGCAACTTCTCTAATGGACGTTTCCGGTGAAACTTTTACTAAATTTCGAGCCATTACCTGCTCAACCGTAAACATATTATACACCGTAACATCCACTTCTTGAGCTTCATCATCAACGGCATCTGCGAAAGAGATTCGCAACAAATCCGTTAAACTCAACATCCCAACGATTCGGTTCCCATTCACTACAGGGATATGCCGAATATGATGCTTCTTGAAAAGCGTTTCCGCCTTGGTCAAATCATCGGTAACATTAAGTTTGATTACATTTTTGGTCATTATAGAAGTGACCGGTACATGCTGTTTCATAAGGCATTATTCTTTAGTACTATAAAGTTACTGCCGAATAAAAAAGGAAAACATGACATTCGTCACCTATAAGGATTGTCGCTCAATTAAACGACTCGGATTTTCTTCCTGAATGCGTTGTTGCTCCCAAACAAGTGTCGCCAAGCGTTGCCCCATCGCTGCAAAGTCGGTTGAAATCGTCGTAATTCCATTTGCGACAACTTTCTTCAAAGGTGTATCATTATACGAGATAATTCCAACATCGCTTCCGATTTTCCAGCCTAATTGTTGTGTCTTTTCAACTACATCAACTAAATCCCGATCATCAGGAATGATGTAAACGGTTCCCTTTTCTGGTTGATGGGAGGCAAATGATTGTAGAATTTGGTTCTCAAATTGATAGTCGGCACAAAAGCGTTCAAAACCATGCACCATCCCCAAAGGTTCTTTATTCCCTGGAAACAACAAGATAAGTCGGGCGTACTTTTGAATACGTTTCCAACCCAAAACCAATGCCTCATACATGGCTTGATCAAAATTTTGATAAATAGAAGGATAGTGTTGCAATGAATCCCGCATTTGATCCAAAATAAACACCTCATTTTCGGGAAGCAACCCAATTACAGGTTCTACTCCTTCCAAATTGGAAGGCATAATAATATATTTGGAATAATTCCCCTGGGCATCGTGAATCAATTTGCGAAACATTCCCAAATTAAAATGATGAAAGTAAATATCAATTTGAGCCTTTCCTTCTAAAGCCGTCACAAAAGCATGATAAACATCCTCTTTAAAGGCATTTAATTCATCAAACAATAAAAAATACCGCTGTTCATAATCGAACTCCTCAGTCTTCACATAATACCCTTTCCCTGTAATCGCGTAAATTACGCCTTTCTTTTTCAACTCTTCATAAGCCAATAAAACGGTATCCCGCGACAACTGATTCTCCAAACAAACTTTATTCACCGAAGGCAGTCGATCATTTTTAAATAACTTCCGATTCATAATGGCTTGTTCAACCTGACCTACAATTTGCTTGTAAATCGGAGTAACTAATTGCTTATCAACCTGTATTATTCGCATATTCTAAAAAACCGGTAGGATGTTTACGAAAACCGGTAGGTACTGGTATGCAATTTACAACTTTGTCGCTTACTTTTGATAAATCCAAAAAAAATTAGGGATGAAAAATGAGAATTCGCAATTAACCTCACACTCTATTGCCAGATTGTTTGGTTTCACCCAAAAAGGAAAAGAAGTATATGTTCGGACGATTCGCAATCAAAACGGTATGGAACTAACTGTGAGTGATTTGGGAGCGACGATTACTTCACTAAAGATTCCGGTGAGCGACTATTCCAATGTCGATGTAGTCCTTGGCTTTGATAATGCAGAAGACTATGAAGCATCGTTCTCATTGCCGAGTCCGCCCTTTTTAGGAGCTGTCGTTGGCTTGTATGCAGGCAGGATAAATAAAGGAATTGTGAAATTCAATGGCTGTGAAATTCAATTAGACGCCAACTTAGGCATGCACCATATTCATGGGGGCAATCGCAATTTAAGTAATCAGGTGTGGCGCTTTAAATCGGCAACTTTGGATGAAAACCCGAGTTTGACTTACACCTTTACCACACCCGAAAATCATGGAAATTATCCCGGATCAACTACCATTACCGTAACCTATCAATTGCTTGAAAACAATGCATTAAAAGTTACATTCCATGCGACTGCAACTGAAGATACGCCGATTAATTTGACCCAACATAGTTACTTTAATTTGAATGGACATGACCAAGCGGTGGAAGGCATGCAATTCAAACTGTATGCTGATACCTTCTTGGATACCGATTACGAACTTATTCCTTCGGGAAAATTTATTCCCGTTAAAGGTTCGATCCACGATTATTCCTCCATCGCCGAGTGTCCAAAATCAATCGACACAACATTTGTCTTAAATCAACCGCTTGCCGCCACCCTTTTTAGCCCAAAAAATCAGTTGCGTATGGATGTTTTTACCAACCAACCCGCCGTCCATATTTATGTAGGTGGCAACTGCTTCAACCAAATCAAAGGAAAAGAACAATCCAATTATCACTCGCTGAGCGGAATTTGTTTTGAAACTCAAAATTTTCCCGACGCTCCCAACCATAAGCATTTCCCAAATGCCCTATTAAAAAAAGGAGATACTTACCTTCAAGAGACATTATTTCAATTTAAAAAAACTACGGCACTATGAAAAAGATCTTATTTTTTTTAATCACCATTTCATTGATAGGATGTTCAAAAAATGAAGATTCAGCCACCTCACCCACGCCAACGCCAACACCAACGGAAACTTTTATTCGGGCCGCCGACATGTCGTACCTCCCATTAATCGAAAGTGAAGGCACACAATACAAATACAACAATACCGTACAAGACCCCATTCTTACGCTTAAAAATGCGGGTTGCAATACCATTCGTGTCCGCCTTTGGCAAAACCCCTCTGACGGACATTGCGGACTGAATGAAGTAAAATCCTTTGCCCAACGTATTAAACAAGCGGGATTGAAAGTGTGGCTATCCGTGCATTATTCAGATACTTGGGCGGATCCTGGAAACCAAACCAAACCTGTGGCTTGGCAGTCGTTTGATTTTACTACCCTTAAAAATACGGTAGGCACGTACACTTCATTAGTCATGACTGAAATTCAGCCCGACATCATCCAAATTGGCAATGAAACCAACGACGGCATGCTGTGGCCAGAGGGTAAATTATCCACAAATGAATCGCAATACCTACAACTTGTTACTACCGCTTGTGCGGCGGTTCGGGCGAAGTCCACTACAACCAAAATCATGTTACACCATGCCGGTATGAGCGGTTCGGATTGGTTTTTTAGCAAAGTAGCAACGGTTGATTATGATTATATCGGACTCTCCTACTACCCCGTGTGGCACGGCACGGATATGAATGCACTTCAAACTAAAATGCAAAGTTTGAGTCAGTTGTACTCCAAAAAAATTCTCGTGGCCGAAACCGCTTATCCTTTTACCTTGGGTTGGAACGATTGGACAAACAATATTGTCGGACTCCAAAACCAACTCGTTCCCGGGTATGATGCGACGGCTGACGGACAAAAGAATTTCCTTTTAGACCTTAAAAACAGAATCAAACAAGTACCAAACGGACTCGGGTTTTGCTATTGGGGAACCGAATGGATTGCCTTCCGCGGACCAACCTCCACCAATGGCTCATCATGGGAAAACCAAGCGCTATGGGACTTTAACAACAATGCACTGCCCGCGATGAGCGTGTTTAGTGCCAATTAATTGGAATCGTATGTATAAAAAAATAGTTTTTCATGTTTTATCACTGCTCTTGGTAGGGCTTCAAGCCGCATCGGCGCAGCAATCGACTTTTGCTAAAGGTGCCGATGTGAGCTGGTTGCCCCAAATGGAAGCCAGTGGTGTTCAATTCAAAGATGAAAAAGGGAATCCGAAAGATTGCCTCCAAATTCTTAAAGAACTTGGCATGAACAGCATTCGTTTGCGTGTCTTTGTCAATCCCAACGATGATAAAGCCAGCGGACATTGCAGTAAAGAGGAAACCGTTCAAATGGCGGTTCGCGCACAAAAACTAGGCTTTCGTGTGATGATCGATTTTCATTACAGCGACTCTTGGGCCGATCCTGCCAAACAAAACAAACCGAAAGCTTGGGAAAATCATAGTTTTCCTGAACTATTAAATGATGTGTATACGCATACTTTTGAGGTGCTTTCTGCGCTTAAAAAAGTAGGCGTTACGCCAGAATGGGTTCAAATCGGAAATGAAATTCCGGGGGGACTACTCTGGCCCGACGGTTGTACCCACAATTGGAAACAATTGGGCCAACTCTTAAACAAAGGCTATGACGCCACCAAAGCGGTGGATCCAAAAATCAAAGTGATTGTTCATGTGGATGAAGGGAACAACATCGATAAATTTAATGCCTTTTTTGATCATGTCACGCAAGAAAATGTACGCTATGATGTCATCGGACTCTCTTATTATCCATTTTGGATTAAAAAAGACTACACCGAAACCATTGCTGATTTGGAAACAAATTTGATTAACTTGTCTAAAAAATACAACAAAGAAGTGATGGTCGTTGAAGTAGGCGGCGAAGTTTCTAAAGTGGAAAATACGTATAAATTACTAGAAGCAACCATCAATGCAGTGCGCAAAGTTCCCAACAATAAAGGCTTGGGCGTAATGTATTGGGAACCTCAAGGCATTGAGAGTTGGAGCCACTACAGCTTAAACGCGTGGTTGGAAAACGGTCAACCTTCACCTGCTTTGCAAGCATTTAAAAAATAATCGCATGAAAAAAATCGCGTTACTTTTCACTACAATTTCTTTGGTTTGCCTTTCGGCGAAAGCCCAAATCAAAACCAACCTTGATGCGGATTGGCGCTTTCACTTAGGTCACGCTGCCAATCCTGAAAAAGATTTTAATTATGGTATCGCTACGATTTTCTCCAAATCGGGTGGCGCTGCCAAAACGGCAATTGACCCAAAATTTATCGATACCACATGGACCAAACTAAACATTCCGCACGATTGGGCTGTGGACTTGCCTTTTGTGTATTCTCCCAATTTTGATGTCGAATCCCACGGCTATAAACCCATTGGCGGCTTGTATCCCGAAACCAGTATTGGTTGGTACCGCAAACATTTTACTGTTACCCCAAAACCGGGTTTGGACCGTTACGAACTTCAATTTGATGGTATCTTCCGCAATGCTTCGATTTGGTTAAATGGATTTTATGTGGGCACGAATCAGAGCGGATATGTAGGCGTTTCCTATGATGTCACGGATTACATTTTGACCGATAAAGAAAATATTTTGGTTGTGCGTGTGGATGCTACACAATACGAAGGTTGGTTTTATGAAGGCGCAGGCATCTATCGTCATGTTTGGCTCAATCAATTCAACAACCTACATGTTGCCGATGGCGATTTCTTTGTGCATTCTACGCTAAACGGCAAAAAGGCAACGGTTACCTTAGAAACCACAGTAACCAACAAAAATTTTAATACCACTAATTGCACTGTTTTCACCTTTATAAAATCCCGTGAAGGAAAAATAATTGGAACAACAAGCGAACAAAAATTGAGTTTGACCACCAATCAACAAGGTACGATAAAACAAAAAATAACCCTTTCAAACGCTATCCTTTGGGACATAGACAATCCGTATTTGTATCGAGCGGTAACCGTGGTCAAACAAAACGGAAAAATAGTGGACCAACAGGAAACCAAATTTGGTCTCCGCACCGTAGCATTTGACGGTCAAAAAGGATTTTTCTTAAATGGAAAATCGCTTAAAATCAAAGGTACCAACAACCACCAAGATCATGCAGGCGTTGGTAGTGCCTTACCCGATGATCTTCAATATTATCGTATTAAATTATTAAAAGAATTAGGTTCCAATGCTTACCGTGCTAGTCATAATGCGCCCACACGCGAACTACTCGAAGCCTGTGACAGCTTAGGAATGTTGGTTTTGGACGAACAACGTTTGTTAAATAGCAGTCCGGAGTACTTGGACCAATTTACCCGCTTAATCAAACGCGATCGCAATCATCCGTCCGTGTTTTTGTGGTCGATTGGTAATGAAGAAGGATGGATTCAAAAAAATGATTTTGGTAAAAAAATAGCGCTTACACTGTTAGCCAAACAACGCGAACTAGACCCGTCACGTACAAGCACCTATGCGGCCGATATGGGCAATGAATTTCCCGGCGTTAATGAAGTCATTCCCGTTCGCGGCTTCAACTACCGTCAGTTTGAGGTCGCCGATTATCATAAAGACCATCCTAACCAACCACTTTTGGGAACAGAAATGGGCAGTACAGTTACCACACGCGGTATTTATGAAAAAGATCCGATTCGGGCTTATGTTCCCGATCAAGATATCACCGCACCATGGTGGGCCAGCAAAGCCGAAGAATGGTGGAGCCTTGCCGCTGTGAACGATTATTGGATGGGCGGATTTGTGTGGACAGGCTTGGATTATCGCGGCGAACCCACTCCCTACAAATGGCCGAATATCAACTCGCACTTCGGTATTATGGATGTTTGTGGTTTTCCAAAAAACATCTATTACTATTACAAAAGTTGGTGGACCAATGAAGATATTATTCATATTTCACCACATTGGAATTGGGCTGATAAAGTGGGACAACCCATTGAAGTATGGGTCAACACCAATGCTGATGATGTGGAACTCTTTTTAAATGGCAAAAGTTTGGGTAAAAAAGTCATGCCCCGTAACAGCCATTTGAAATGGTCGGTTCCTTATGAACCCGGAAAATTAGAAGCTATAGGTTTTAAAAAAGGTAAAAAAATTACAACTTCGGTTGAAACTACAGGAGCGCCCTATCGTGTGATTGCTACTCCGAACCGTTCAACATTAAAAGCCAACGGAACAGATGCGGTGATTGTTAACCTTTCTATTGTAGATGAAAAAGGGCGTGAAGTTCCTGTGGCCGACAACCGTATTCAATTCCAACTCACGGGTGATGCTAAAATAATTGGTGTAGGCAACGGCGATCCGAGTTCGCACGAACCCGATCATTGTCCCGAAGGTGCTTGGCAACGCAGCGCCTTTAACGGTAAATGCCAAGTGATTCTTCAAGCGGGAAAAACCAAGGAAACCCTTACTCTTAAAGCGACCGCCAACGGACTTGCCTCAGAAACCATTACCCTCATTCAAACGAATTAACTTGCCATGAAAAAGCAACTCGTGCGTCAAACACGCGACCACTTTCAACAGATTTATCATCAGGCTCCCGAAGCTGTTTTTCTCTCTCCGGGGCGCATCAATATTATTGGAGAACACATCGATTATAATGATGGATTTGTACTTCCAGCTGCCATTAATAAATACGTATGCATTGCCCTTCGCAAAACAAACAACTCCACCATTTCCTTTCATGCCAAAGATTTAAACGAATCCTATACTTTATCAACAGAAGACAATTTAGTCCCCGTGGAAACCATGTGGGTGAATTACCTGTTGGGTGTTTTGGACGAACTCAAACGTAGCAATAAAATCGTTTCGGGATTTGAAATGACGTTTAGTAGTACGGTACCTATGGGGTCCGGACTTTCCTCCTCAGCTGCTGTGGAGTGTGGTTTCGCTTTTGCGTTAAATTCACTTTTTGACCTTAACCTTTCGCGACAAGACATTGCGCTAATTGGTCAACAGGCCGAACATCGTTTTGCAGGCGTAAAATGTGGGATTATGGATCAATTTGCTTCAGTATTTGGCAAAAAAAACAAAGTCATCAAACTCGACTGTACAACCCTAGATTATACCTATTACGATGCTCATTTGGGCGACTATAGCTTACTGCTTTTGGATAGTTGTGTGAAACATACGCACCTTACCTCTGGCTATAATGACCGTCGAAATGAAGTAGAAGTAGGCTTGAAAATGATCCAATCGCATTATCCCGAAGTAAGGACTTTTCGCAATTGTACCTTGGAAATGATTGAAAGTCTAAAATCTGAATTGGGTGAAATCATCTACAAACGGTGTCATTTTGTAGTCAAAGAAATTGCACGGGTTGATGTGGCTGCCCAAGCCTTAAACAATCATCACTATGCGTTGTTGGGACAAACGATGACCGAAACGCATTGGGGTTTATCCAACGATTATGAAGTGAGTTGCCCCGAAATTGATTTTTTAGTGGAAACGATTCTAAAAAAAGAAGGCGTTTTGGGTGCTCGAATGATGGGAGGCGGATTTGGTGGTTGTTCCATTAATTTGGTCCCAAAAGAAAAAGAAAAAGAAATTATAGCCCAAATGAAAACCGCTTATTTTGAGCAATTTGGGATTACTTTAAACTATTATCCTATCAAAATTTCGAAAGGAACAACAAAATACGAAAAAGCATGATGCCGTTTGACCGCAATGACCACCCGCACCGTCGCTATAACCCATTGCTAGGGGAATGGATATTGGTTTCTCCGCAAAGGGCCAAACGTCCGTGGCAAGGACAAAAAGAAACGCCTGTAACCGTTACCTTACCCTCACACGATCCTGAATGTTATTTGTGTGCGGGAAATGTTCGTGCCAACGGAATTGCGAACCCAAACTACAGCGATTGCTATGTGTTTGACAACGATTTTGCGGCTTTGTTAAATGACGAAGTGGCATTTACCCAACCTGAATCCAATTTCTTTACATTGCAACCCGAACGCGGGATCAACCGTGTGGTTTGTTTTTCTCCAAATCATAGTTTGACATTAGCTGAAATGGATGTTCCTTCTATTGAAAAAGTGATTACAACTTGGCAAGATGAATACCGAACATTAGGTCAATTGGATTATATCAATGCTGTTCAAATTTTTGAAAATAAAGGCAGTGTTATGGGGTGTAGTAATCCGCATCCCCATGGACAGATTTGGGCACAATCATCGCTTCCCACATTAGTCGCTAAAACACACAACCATTTATTGCAGTATTACCAACAACACGGAAGTACATTATTGTCCGATTATGTTAACGCCGAACTCCAAGCGAAGGAACGAATTGTGTTTGAAAATAATCATTTTGTTGTCGTAGTTCCTTTTTGGGCGACATGGCCGTATGAGACGTTGCTAATTTCTAAGCGCCCGATGGCACATCTATTAGAACTTACTAAGGATGAAAAAACGGCTTTTGCTGAAGCAATTCAAGCGATTACCGTGAAATACGATAACCTTTTTGAAATACCTTTCCCCTATTCGGCAGGAATTCATCAAGCGCCCACCGATGGTAACGATCATCCTGAATGGCACCTACACATGCATTTTTATCCACCCTTATTGCGTAGTGCTTCGGTCAAAAAATTTATGGTAGGCTATGAAATGTTGGCTGAAGCCCAACGCGATATTACTCCCGAACAAAGTGCCGCAGTTTTGCGTGACTTATCCCTTCAACACTATAAAACCCGTACGTTATGAAAACCTTAGCGACCCAAGATTATATTGTCTTCTTCCTGTATTTTGTCATCATTGTAGGCTACGGGTTATTTATTTATAGAAAAAAGAAAAAAACAGAAGTTGATAGTAAAGATTATTTCTTGGCCGAAGGTTCGCTGACCTGGTGGGCCATTGGTGCTTCACTTATCGCGAGTAACATCAGTGCCGAGCAATTTATCGGGATGAGTGGTAGTGGTTTCAAAATGGGGTTGGCTATTGCTACGTACGAATGGATGTCGGCACTAACCTTGATTATCGTGGCTGTATTTTTTATTCCGGTCTATTTAAAGAATAAAATCTACACCATGCCCCAGTATTTAAATCAACGTTACAACGGGCAAGTTGCCATGATCATGTCGGTGTTCTGGTTGTTATTGTATGTCTTGGTCAATCTCACCTCGATTTTGTATTTGGGTGCTTTGGCTATCAGTAGTATTTCGGGTTTAAACCTAACCCTATGTATGGTTTTCTTAGCCGTATTTGCCTTGATGATTACGTTGGGCGGCATGAAAGTCATTGGTTATACGGATGTGATTCAAGTTTTCTTCTTGATTTTAGGCGGATTGGTGACGACATATTTGGCGTTGAATTTGGTGGCCGAACAATTTGGTTCAACGGGTGTGATAGAAGGTTTTTCATTAATGAAAAACAATGCATCCGACCATTTCCACATGATATTTGATAAAACCAATCCCAATTATATGGACCTTCCTGGGTTATCAGTTTTGATTGGAGGAATGCTTATTATCAATTTGAATTATTGGGGCTGTAACCAATACATCACACAACGGGCTTTGGGAGCCGACTTAAAAACAGCGCGTGGCGGAATTTTATTTGCTGCATTTTTAAAACTTTTAATGCCCATCATTGTGGTTATTCCGGGGATAGCGGCTTATGTATTGTATCAAAAAGGGTATTTTGGCGCCGAGTTGATGCAAGACGGCAGTTTGAATCCCGACAGGGCTTATCCTACCTTATTGAACTTACTCCCTGTTGGTTTAAAAGGTTTGTCCTTTGCGGCACTAACTGCAGCAATTGTCGCTTCATTAGCAGGAAAAGCCAACAGTATTGCGACCATTTTTACCTTGGATGTTTATAATAAAAACCGAACCGAACCCGCATCGGAAGCACAATTGGTTAAAGTAGGCAAGCAAGTTGTTGTTGCCGCTTTGCTAATCGCTATTATTGTAGCCCCATTGTTAGGCATTGATAAAAAAGGAGGATTCCAATACATTCAAGAATACACGGGCTTTGTGAGTCCGGGCATCTTTGCCATGTTTATTTTGGGCTTTTTCTGGAAAAAAACCACCTCCAATGCGGCATTATTTGCTACGGTTGGCGGATTCCTTCTTTCCCTGCTTTTCAAATTCTTACCCGGCATGGTGAATTTAGAATTCCTTTACAGCACGGGCTTTGCTGTTCCTAATGCGGAGGGAATTTATGAAATACCGTTTGTCGATCGTATGGGCTTTGTGTTCTTAATTTGTGTTGTGGGAATGGCTACCATTAGCCTTTATGAAAACAAAAAAGGAGTGCAAACCAATGGCTTGGAAATCGATGCTGCTTTATTCAAAACGACCCCATCCTTTACGGTTTGGAGTTTGATTATTTTAGGAATTTTAGCGGCTTTATATACGATTTTCTGGTAATTGAAGTGCGTGAGCACTATTGAGCATCCGACTTACTTTTTTAAAAAGATTAGGGAATTGTGCTCGAAACTCGTTTGGGGTTTCATAATAATGTTCGATAACCACCGCTAGAAATTCGTATTCATTGGTAAAGGCATACTCGCGAAAATACTTGGATTCCACAATTTGATGTTGGACATTGGGGTGTTTTACAAATTCCATCAAAGCATCAAAATGTCGTTTAAATATGGAGGCCGTTGTACTTCCTTCTTGATAGGCGTTACGTTGCAGTACATGGGTAAATTCGTGAATCCCCAAATTGAGGTTGTCATTTTCAATAGAATGTCCTTCTAGTAAATCAGCCCAAGAAAAGACTACCGCACGCATTGCAGGATTAAACTCGCCTTTATGGTATTGTTCGGTAATATTGGAATAATAGACTTCAGGATAGACAATAATGCGCTCAAAAACATTGGCTAAATAATCCCGAAATCCGAAAGTCAGCATCACATACGTTCCTGCAACTAACATTCGAACTTCCTCGGTAATTTCGAAATCGCGCCCATGAAATTCATATACTTCCAGAAAATGCGCCACGCGATGTTCAAATTCAACACGTCGTTTGGGCGATAATCGTCGGTAAAACGAAAAATAGTGGTGCAATAAACTGGACTGTGAAAGGGAAAGTTTTTTGGTTTTCCAACGAAAGGGTAAACGCAAGGGGCGACCAAAAAGTGAGGCTAAAAAATAATCGAGAATATTGATGAAAAAATAAAAAATGAGTACGGCAAAAACCAGTACGATCATTAACAAAAGTAAAATAACGATAACTTCTCCCATGTGCAGGTAAAATTCAAAGATAGGGAAATGAATTGGTTAAGCAGTACAATAAAAAATTTCGAATTCACGAAGGGGATTCAACTTCGTTGATCCCTCAAAGCTCCGCTTTGAAAATAATAATACCGAAAAGAAATTTTAAAATGAATCCAATACCACGAATGGGATTCAACTTCGTTGATCCCTCAAAGCTCCGCTTTGAAAATAATAATACCGAAAAGAAATTTTAAAATGAATCCAATACCACGAATGGGATTCAACTTCGTTGATCCCTCAAAGCTCCGCTTTGAAAATAATAATACCGAAAAGAAATTTTAAAATGAATTTTAATTTCTTTTCGGTATTATTATTTATTCGTGACCGCGGAGGGATTCGAACCCCCAACCCTCAGAGCCGAAATCTGATATTCTATCCAGTTGAACTACGCAGCCAATAATTGTATGTTTAAGCTAAAAGCTTTTTCACAATAGTGGAAATTGTTTTTCCGTCGGTTTGACCCGCTAAGGCTTTTGAAGCAATTCCCATCACCTGACCCATTGCGGCCATTCCTGAAAATCCGTTTTCTGCGATGATTTGTGCAACGGCAGCTTCAACATCAGCTTCACTCATTTGAGCTGGTAAAAACTTCTCAATTACAGCAACTTGAGCTAATTCAGGTCCAGCCAAATCGGCACGCCCTTGTTCTGTATAAATCGCAGCACTGTCTTTACGTTGCTTCACCAATTTTTGTAATAACTTAATCTCATCCTCAGGCGCTAAAGTATCAGAAGCACCTGCTTCGGTTTTCGCTAAAATGATACCTGATTTAATGGCACGCAAAGCTTCTAAAGCTACGGTGTCTTTAGCACGCATCGCGTTTTTCATTTCGTCCATAATTTGGGTTTCCAAACTCATCGTCTTCAGAATTAAAGGATTAGTATACTAGTTTTCGCTTTTGCGATTTTTAGTGTGCCAAAGGTAAAAAAATAACCCGAAAGAAACAATTTCTTCCGGGTTACCCATCTTTAATTAACTTATGATTTAATCTACATTATCGTGTAAGAATGAATTGTTGGAACGCAATTGAATATCATCATTGCTGTCTGTCCCTAAAGACATTCTGGACTGGTTATTAAAGTTGGCTGTATTATCCAAATCCACTCCCATACGTTTGTATGCTGGTTCTTTTTCCAACTCATCAACACGCGATGGATTGTTGTGGAATTTATAATTGAAATCTTTTAATTTTCTACGACGCTCGTCTGCACGCATTTTTAAAGTCTCTTCAATACTCATTTCTACAGGCGAAAGGTCATCTGAAGCAAACGTTGTATATTTTGGTTGTGCAGGTTCTGCCGCAACTTTGGTAGAGAAATTCAATTCTTCATCGATTTTCTCTTCTACTTTGGTTTCAGCAACCACAGGTTTAGCCGAGCCTAACAGTTCGTTTTCAATTTCCATATACTCTTCTAAAGAGTAACGAATTACGCCGTTATCAACCTCTGTAACCGGCACAAATTCTACGTGCTCATTTACTTTGATATTACGGGTTTCTTCTGTTAAATCAAAAACAATTTTATTGTCTTCTTGCGCTACAGGTGCAATCGGTTCGTTCACGGGTAAGTCAAACGTGAAAGTTGGTTGAACTTCCTCACGGAAAGTCACTTGTTGCGGTTCATTCACAAAAATATCATTCACTACGGGTGTCGCTGTTGGTGCTGCTACTGGAGTAACAGGTGCCGCAGCAACGGGTGCTGAAAATGAAAAATCTAAATCTTTGATCGGTGAAACGATTTCAAAAGTTACATCCAAATTACGGATAAACTCATTCATCGGAATCAACTCGTTTTCATTGATCGTAGGCGTCGTGAAAGCCACAGGTGCTTCATCCTCCAACAATTCAAAAACCACTTTTTCTTCTACAGCAGGCACTTCAGCTGTTGGAGCTACAAAAGTTGTTTCTACGGGAGTTTCGATACGATTTTCGAAAACTTCAACGGGCTTCTGACTCAAGTCGCGCACCAAACGTTGTTCATCTTCTAACGAGTGGATGATTTTACGTGGCTCAGTATTTACGATTTCCGCTTGTTGATCCGTTGTAAATCCGGTAGCAATAATAGTAACGGCAATCGCGTCACCTAAGGATTCGTCTTCACCAACCCCCATGATAATGTTCGCGTTATAACCCGCTTCCGTTTGGATATGGTCGTTGATTTCTCCGATTTCGTCAATCGTAATTTCACTAGAACCTGAAACGATAAGCAACAATACGTTTTTAGCTCCGTTGATTTTATTATCATTTAATAGAGGCGAATCCAACGCAGAAATAATCGCGTCTTTGGCTCTGTTTTCACCCACAGCTGTAGCCGATCCCATGATCGCAGTACCGCTATTAGATAAAACCGTCTTCGCATCTTTTAAGTCGATATTTTGTGTATAGTGGTGCGTAATAACTTCAGCAATACCACGAGAGGCTGTAGACAAAACCTCGTCTGCTTTGGAGAAACCGGCTTTAAATCCTAAGTTTCCATAGACTTCACGCAACTTATTGTTGTTGATCACAATCAAGGAATCCACTTGCTTACGCAAACGTTCTACCCCTGCCATGGCTTGTTCGGAGCGAACTTTTCCTTCAAATTGGAAAGGAATGGTCACAATACCAACCGTAAGAATATCGCGCTCTTTCGCCAATTGAGCAATCACTGGCGCTGCACCGGTTCCTGTTCCACCACCCATACCGGCAGTAATGAACACCATTTTGGTATTGCTGTCCAACATTTTTTCAATCTCAGCAATACTTTCGATAGCGGATTGTTGGCCCACTTCTGGATTGGCTCCTGCACCTAAACCTTCTGTTAAGCCTACGCCCAACTGAATTTTATTAGGTACTGCGCTGTTTTGTAATGCCTGTGCATCGGTATTACAAATCACGAAGTCTACTCCTTTGATACCTTGTTTGAACATGTGATTGATCGCGTTGCTTCCGCCGCCACCTACACCGATTACTTTTATAACATTTGATTGGTTTTTAGGCAAATCAAATGAGATGCTTCCAAATTCTGAGTTGCTCATCATACGATTTTGGTTTTGTTTGATATTGTGTTTTTGTCTACTTATTCTACGTTGTCTAAGAAATCTTTAATTTTATCTACATACCGATCGAAGAATGATCTGCGAATCGTACTTTCTGTAGTAATGGGTTCTTGCACTTGAGCTTTAGGCGTTTCTTGAACCACGGACTCTTGTGGAATGGCAGGTTCGTCAAAAATCTGAACCGGCTGTGGTGTTACAGGTTGCTGATATACCGGTTGTGCAACGGGTTGAGGCGCCTGTAATTCAATTTTGTAAGCACTTTGTGTATTATTGGCCACACTATTCATCACCAATCCAACAGCAGTGGCGTACATCGGACTCGAAATTTCCTCACTAGAGTTGCCCGCTAAATGCTCGTTAGGATAGCCTAAACGGGTATCGATGCCGGTAATGTATTCCACCAATTGTTTGATGTGTTTTAATTGTGATCCTCCACCCGTTAATACAATTCCTGCAATTAACTTTTTTCTCGGATTTTCATGACCATAGGCTTTGATTTCGGCAAACACTTGCTCGATAATTTCAACCACACGCGCATGGATAATTTTCGAAAGGTTTTTCAACGAAATTTCTTTCGGATCACGTCCACGAACACCCGGAATGGAAACAATTTCATTGTCTTTATTTTCACCAGGCCACGCTGAACCAAATTTTACTTTTAGCAATTCGGCTTGTTTTTCGATAATCGAACAACCTTCTTTGATATCTTCTGTAATAACATTCCCTCCAAAAGGAATTACCGCTGTATGACGAATGATACCGTCTTTAAAGATGGCTAAGTCTGTCGTTCCACCCCCGATATCAATTAACGCAACTCCGGCTTCTTTTTCTTCTTGACTTAAAACAGCATCAGCAGAAGCTAAGGGTTCCAATGTCAAACCCGACAATTCAATGCCCGAACTTTGCACACATCGTCCAATGTTACGGATGGAAGAAGCCTGACCAACCACTACGTGAAAGCTCGCTTCTAAACGTCCACCATACATCCCGATAGGTTCCTTGATATCCGATTGACCGTCGATTTTGAATTCTTGAGGTAATACATGGATAATCTCTTCTCCAGGTAACATCGCCAATTTACTTACTTGGTCGATCAATAATTGAATGTCTTTTTCCCCAATTACTTCTTCAGGATTACTGCGAATCAAATAATCGGTGTGTTGAATACTACGAATATGTTGGCCCGCAATTCCAACGACAACATCATTGATCTTGTAGCCTGAATTTTCTTCGGCCTCCAACACCGCTTGTTGAATGGATTGGATGGTTTGGGTAATATTATTTACCACACCACGCGAAACCCCCAAACTCTTGGCTTTACCAACGCCTAAGATTTCAAGTTTCCCATATTCGTTTTTCTTTCCGATCATGGTTACAATCTTGGTTGTTCCAATGTCTAATCCAACGGCAATGTTTTCTTTCTGGTTCATAGTTTCAAAAATTGACACTTTCTGTTTGTTTATCGGGTGCATACCACTTGTTTTGTAAAACGTAAGTTGATGCGTTTGTATTTATTAATTGTACTGTCTAGAACTGCTTTTTGATAAAACGCCTTGTAATTTTTAAACTTCCGATCGATTCGAATCATTTTCCCGAATTCGATGGTATAGTTGAAATTACGGCTGGTCAATTCCAAACTTTCATCATCCAACACTTTCACGCCCACAATATTCTTTTTCAAGAAATCATCTTTGTGAATTTGTTTTAAAACTTGAGTCAGCCTGGGAAGCATTTTTTTTGTTAATGAACCAACAACCAAAGGCACGCGAGCCGTATGATTATCTGACAAAGGCATTTCTTTGCCGGTTTGGTCAATGTAAAAAGAACGACTTTCCCCAAAATAGCGCGCTACGGGTGTGCGCGGTATCACTTCCGCCCGTAAAACGCCGTCAACACTCACGTAAACCTCTGATTTCTCAATCATTGGATTTTGGTTGACAGAAGACTCCAATTTATCCAAATTTAACTGCTCTAAACGAATGCTTCGCAGGTCTGTTTTATTTTCTATTAACAATTTATTAACCGTTTCCTGGCGGACAAAATTGGCGTTTTCACCCACAAAAACCACCTCCGTTTTTTTGAGGGTTCGCTGCCCATTTCGCACTTGTGCAAAAGCATACAAAAACCCCGCCAATCCTAGGATAAGCAGCAATCGAATGTTTGTCCAAGTCAAGATTTTCATCGCAAAGCTTTTTTAATTTCGGGCACCATTTCTCCAATATCACCAGCCCCTATAGTTACAATAACTGGCGCGTCGTTTTCCACTAATGTTTGAATCAATTGATCCTTCGCTATTAAACGCACATTCGGGTTGGTCATTTTACGCATTAACCATGTCGAATTCACCCCTTCCACAGGTAGTTCGCGAGCGGGATAAATCTCCAACAAAAGCACTTCATCAAACTGGGACAAACTGGCCGCAAATCCGTCAACAAAATCCTTTGTTCGGCTAAATAAATGCGGTTGAAAAACAGCAGTAACTTTTTTCCCAGGATATAATTCTCTTACCGCTTGGTAAACGGCATTAATTTCAGTGGGGTGGTGGGCATAATCATCGATATATACTTTCGCTTCTGTTTTAATTTGATACGAAAATCGACGTTGCACGCCTTGAAATGAAGCCAAAGCTTTAGCAATGGAACCGGTTGGGGTGCCGTACGTGTAAGCCATTGCTAAAGCGGTTAAGGCATTCATTAAATTGTGGTGCCCGGGCAAACCAAAGGCAATATTTTGCAAGGTTCCTGTCGGAGTTTTTACATCAAAGACATAGGCACTGTTTTCAATACGTATGTTATGCGCAACAAAATCAGCATCTTCATTTATGGCCAAAGTAGTCCCGTCAAGCGGCAATCCTTTGGGAATAAACAAATGTTTCGGATCGGTTACTTTGGCAGCAAATTCGCGAAACGATTCCTCGATAGCAGTCGCATCGCCATAAATATCCAAATGATCCGCATCCATCGAGGTAACACACGCCAAATCGGGATGCAAATGCAAAAAGGAACGGTCAAATTCATCGGCTTCCACCACTGAAATGGTTTTCCCTTGTCCGATTAAATTGGAATGATAATTCTCTACTATTCCGCCCAAAAAAGCAGTTACATCGGCGCCACTTTCGTATAAGATATGACCCAAAATACTCGAAGTTGTTGTTTTACCATGGGTTCCCGCCACTGCAAAACAATAGGTATCTTGAGTAATAATTCCCAATACTTCTGCTCGTTTTTTAATCACATAACCTTGTTCCAACAAATAATTCCATTCCGAATGATTTTTGGGTATGGCTGGTGTAATAACGACTAAGGTGTTTTCTTGGGTATAGTCTGCTGGAATAGCTGCAATCGAATCTTCAAAATGAATGGTCATGCCACCCGCAATCAATTCGTCCGTCAACATGGTTGGCGTTTTGTCATAACCGGCTACGTTCTTCCCGATGAATTGGAAATAGCGCGCCAAGGCACTCATTCCGATGCCACCGATTCCGATAAAATAGACATTTTGAATTTGATTCAGATTCATTTTTTTAACGCATTAATTTTACGATTTCATCCACTATATCGCGAGTGGCATGGGGTTTCCCCAATTGCTTCATTGCAGCACTTAATTGTTTTTGCAAGTCTTCATTTTTCAACAAATCAGCAAAAGTAGCTTCAAACTTCTCCTCCAATTCTGCTTCTTTCAACAACAAGGCTCCGCCTTTGTCCACAATGGCCTTGGCGTTTTTGGTTTGATGATCTTCGGCCACATTGGGCGACGGAATAAAAACGGTTGGTTTTCCCACCAAACACAATTCAGACACCGAAGAAGCACCAGCTCTTGAGATGACCACATCGGCTGCAGCATAAATCAAATCCATGCGGTCGATAAAAGCTGTTACCTGTACATTAGGCTTTTCATTCAAGTGTTGGTATTCCTCGAAATATAATTTTCCGCATTGCCAAAACACTTGCACTCCTTGTTCCAACAAAAAATCAAGTTCTTTGGCGATCAGTTGATTGATGCGACGCGCGCCCAAACTTCCACCCAAAACCAATAGTGTTTTTTTAGTAGGATCCAACTTAAAATAAGCCTGTCCTTCTTCGCGTTTGTGGGATAAATCAAGTAAATCTTGCCGTACAGGATTCCCCGTAAAAACAATTTTTTCTTTTGGAAAAAAGCGTTCTAAATTTTCATAGGCGACACAAATTGCATTCGCCTTTTTACTCAACAATTTATTGGTAATTCCGGGATAGGAATTTTGTTCTTGCACTACTGTTGGGATACCTTTGCTATTGGCCACTTGCAACAAGGGTCCGCTAGCAAAACCTCCCGTTCCAATGACCACATCGGGTTGAAACTGGCGGATGATGCGTCGTGATTTCCATAAACTGCTCAACAATTTGAATGGAAACATCATGTTTTGGAGCGTCAATTTGCGCTGCAATCCGGCAATCCACAAGCCTTCTATGGGATAACCTGCTTGGGGCACTTTTTGCATTTCCATTTTATCTTGAGCACCCACAAACAAAAATTCCGCATCGGGAAAACGTTGTTTCAACTCGTTGGCAATAGCAATCGCGGGATAGATATGTCCACCCGTTCCGCCGCCACTTAAAATGAATTTATGCTTTTTCATTGTTTACTTATTTAACACCGCATTCATCGGATTATCCTCTTCATTTTCTTCATTGGCTGCAGCCAATTCCGCTTCCTCTTCCTCTTTGATTTGTTTATCGATTAATCGCTGTAAGGCTTCATCGCGACGTTTTTTATCTTCTTCCTCTGCAGCGATTTCTTCCTCTTTTTTGGTGACACTTAAAATAATTCCAATCGCGATACACGTCATCCAAACCGAACTACCTCCCGAACTAATTAACGGTAAGGTTTGTCCCGTTACCGGTAATAATTCTACCGCAACTGCCATATTTATCAAAGCTTGAAAAACGATAGGGAATCCCAAGCCGATGACGACTAGTTTTCCAAACAACGTATTGGCTTTGTGTGATGCAATTACAAATCGGAACAACAGCAGGATGTAGAAAAACAATACGGATAATCCACCCACGAGACCATATTCTTCTACGATAATGGCGTAAATAAAATCGGATGACGATTGGGGTAAAAAGTTTTTCTGTACACTTTTCCCCGGACCCAATCCGTAGATTCTTCCAGAGGCAATGGCAATTTTTGCTTTTTCAATTTGGTAATCGTCTTCATCGGGTTTATCGGAAGTGAAATTTTCAATTCTACTCTTCCAAGTATCCACACGGTTGGGGAAAGCTTTCGGAAAGGCAACCACCAAGAGTACAAAGAAGGCCGCTGCTGCTACCGCCAATCCTAAAATCATAGCGATATATTGCAACGGATATTTTCCAATAAAGGCAATCATAATCACCATGGAAAAAATCAAGGCAGCTGTAGAAAAGTTGGCCGGAAATATCAACCCCAATGTAATAAATACGGGCAGCCAAAGTTCGAACAACGAATTTTTAAACGTTAGTGGCGTCTCCCGTGTTTTCGACAAATAGCGGGCCACAAAAACATACAACACAATGGCTGCCAATGTTGATGTTTGAAACGAAACGCCGATAAACGGAATTTGGATCCAACGACTGGCATTGGCTCCTTCAATCACCGTCCCTTTTACCAAGGTATACAACAACAACGCCCAAACTATGGGAAGGGCAATGCGGGACAATCCTCGAAAATAATGGTACGGTACTTTATGAACTTTATAAATGATGAAAAATCCAATCGAGATGTGTAAGGCGTGTTTGATTAAATAGGTCAAAGCATTCCCCGAACCGTGACGCATATACGCTAGGTTGCTACTCGCACTAAACACCGGCATAAATGAAAATACCGCCAAGAAGGCCACCAAGGCCCAAATGACTTTATCTCCATGTAAACTGCTGATTAGCTTTTTCATTTTTTAATTTAAAATTTAGAGTTTAGAATTTAGAGTTTAGTATTTAGAGTTTAGAGTTTAGAATGCTGCTAATATTCATGATTTGTTTAAACGTGCATTAATGGTTTTCAATGAAACGACTACAATGGCTACCAATTCATTTGCTTCCTTTAACAATCTTTTCAACTCTTCTTCCTTAATCCAATTCATTTCTTGAATAATTTCCAACCAATACACTACTTCATCGGCTTCTTCTAGAACAATATTCATTTTTGAAACAAATTCTTTATCACTTCTCGAACGACATGCTGCTCTATAATTTGCACCTACAGATGTTGCACTTCGAACGATTTGGTTGGCAATAATATTTTGCGATTTTTGATTGGATAAACTTTCCACTAATTTTAGAATGTCTAAAGCAAACTGTTTTGTTCGCTCTTTTAAAACCTCACTCCCCATATTCACTCCTTCTAAATTCTAAAATCTGAAATCTAAAATCTATAAATTTCTTACTGCATCCTTGAACTGTCGTCCTCGGTCTTCGTAGTTTTCGAACAAGTCAAAACTCGCACATGCTGGGGACAACAAAACGGTATCGCCTTTTTCAGCAATATGTTTGGCTGTATTGACTGCATCGCGCATATTGTCAACTTCAACCATCATGTCTACAATATTTCCAAAGGCATCAATGATTTTTTTATTATCCACCCCTAAACAGATAATCGCTTTCACTTTTTCATTCACCAAAGCCATCAACTCGGTGTAATCGTTTCCTTTATCGACACCTCCGACAATCCAAACCGTTGGTGTTGTCATACTTTCTAAGGCGAAGAAAGTAGCATTCACATTAGTGGCCTTACTGTCGTTGATGTACTGCACATTTTGAATTTTCAACACTTTTTCCAAACGGTGTTCTACCCCTTGAAAGTTGGATAAACTCTCGCGAATCGTTTGTTTACGAATACGCATCAATTGCGCCACCGAAGTCGCAGCCATCGCATTCTTCAAATTGTGTTTTCCTTCTAAAGAAATTTGAGCAGTTTCCATCATGAACTCCTCTTGATTAATGTTGATCTCCATAGTTTTGTCGTTTAGGTAGGCTCCTTCTTGCATTACTTCTGTAATCGAAAAAGGAATTTGTTTTGCTTTGATTTTGTTATTGTTGAGCCAATTGCTAATGGCTTCGTCGTCATTGTCATAAATGAGGAAATTCTCCTCGGTTTGATTCATCGTGATTCGGAATTTGGACGCGATGTAATTTTCATACTTGTATTCATAGCGATCCAAATGGTCCGGACTGATGTTGGTGATGATGGCAATGTGCGGTTTGTAATTCACAATTCCATCCAACTGGAAACTACTTAACTCCAACACATAGCAGTCGTAGTTTTCTTCGGCCACTTGCCAAGCGAAACTCTTTCCGATGTTTCCGCCGAGCCCTACGTTCAACCCGCCTTCTTTTAACAAATGGTAGGTTAACATCGTAGTAGTCGTTTTCCCATTGCTTCCCGTAATTCCGATGGTTATTGCATCCGTAAAGGGGTAGGCAAACTCGATTTCGGAGATTACCGGAATTCCTTTTTCAACCAACTTCTTTACGATGGGCGCTTTGTCAGGGATACCCGGACTTTTCATTACCACATCGGCGTTTAGAATCAAGTCTTCCGTGTGTTGGTTATCTTCCCACGGAATGTTGTATTGTGTAAGAACGTCTTGGTAATTTTGTTTGATGGCTCCGAAATCCGATACAAAAACTTCGTATCCTTTCTTTTGCCCTAGTATGGCAGTTCCCACGCCACTTTCACCGCCCCCCAACACTACGAGTCGTTTCATCTTAGCGTAATTTTAGGGTTACAATAGCTACAATGGCCAACATGATGGTCACAATCCAAAAGCGTGTCACGATTTTACTTTCGTGGTATCCTTTTTTCTGATAATGGTGGTGCAACGGCGACATCAGGAATATGCGGCGTCCTTCGCCAAAGCGTTTTTTGGTGTATTTGAAATAAGAAACTTGTAAGATTACCGAGGCACTTTCAGCAAAGAAAATCGCACACAAAACCGGTAACAACATTTCTTTACGAACAGAAATAGCCAATACCGCAATGATTCCACCTATCGTCAAACTACCCGTATCGCCCATAAATACTGAAGCGGGATAGGAATTATACCAAAGGAATCCGACCAATGCCCCAACAAAAGCAGCGATAAAGACGGTCATTTCCCCCGAATTCGGAATGTACATTACATTCAAATAGCTGGATAAAATGATATTCCCCGAGATGAAGGCAAATATTCCGAGTGCCAGCACCGATATTGCTGAAGTTCCAGCAGCCAATCCATCGATTCCGTCGGTTAAATTGGCGCCATTAGACACCGCTGTAATGATAAAAATGACAATAGGAATGAATACCAACCACGCCCATTTTTGGTAATCGTCGGTAAACGGTTTTAAGATCTGTGCATATTCCAATTCGTTGTTTTTCACAAATGGAATTGTCGTTGTCGTTGATTTTATCTCTTTCGCTTGCTCCGAAATCACACTTTGTGATTGATTGAAAGTAATGGGAGTTGTTGATTTTTCGCGAACGGTCACTCCAGGGTGGAAGTATAACACTGACCCTACAATTAAACCTAATCCGACTTGACCAATTACTTTAAAAATTCCTTTTAAACCTTGTTTGTCTTTTTTGAAAATTTTGATGTAATCGTCAATAAATCCGATCGTTCCCATCCACAAGGTGGTTACAATCAAAAGAATGACATAAATATTGTTCAACTTGGTAAACAAAAGCACCGGAATAAGAGTGGCAATAATGATGATTAAACCACCCATAGTTGGCGTTCCCGCTTTTTGTGTTTGCCCTTCCAAACCCAACTCACGAATGGTTTCGCCCACTTGTTGATTGCGCAAGAAATTGATGATTTTTTTACCATAAATGGTCGAAATCATTAGAGACAAAATCAACGCCATCGCGGATCGAAAGGTGATATATTGAAACACACCGGCTCCTGGGAAGTCGAAATGCTTATCGAGATAGTCAAACAAATAGTAGAGCATGGTTTATTTATTTAATAGTTCGAGTAATTCTTTTACAATTTGCATGTCGTCAAAATCATGACGCACGCCGTTTATTTCTTGATAGGTTTCATGACCTTTTCCCGCAATCAGGATAATGTCATTGGCTTGTGCCATTTGACAAGCGGTTTTTATTGCTTGTTTACGATCCAAAATAGCAACCGTTTTTTTGAAATTCTGGGGTTCGACACCCGCTTCCATCTCCACTAAAATCTGTGCAGGATCTTCGGTTCGGGGATTATCTGAGGTGAAGATGACTTTGTCACTCAATTCAGATGCGATTTGCGCCATCACCGGACGTTTGGTTTTATCGCGATCACCACCACAACCCACAACGGTTATCAGTTGTTCGTTTTTGGTTCGGATATCTGCAATTGTTTTTAAGACATTTTCCAATGCATCGGGTGTATGGGCATAATCGACAATAGCGGTAATTTTTTCTTTGGAAACAATAAATTGAAAACGACCCGAAACACTTTCCAATTCGGACAGTAAGCGCAACGCTTCCATTTTTTCCAAACCTAACTCAATCGCTACTCCATAAATGGCCAATAAATTATAGGCATTGAACGAACCGATTAATTTCACCCAAACTTCGTTATCGTTCACTTTCAACAACAAACCCGACAATTGGTTTTCTAAAATTTGCGCTTTATAATCGGCCATCGATTTCAACGCATAGGTCAGTTTACGTGCCGATGTATTTTGCAACATCACGGAACCGTTTTTGTCGTCGTTATTGGTTAAAGCAAATGCGGTTTTGGGCAAATGATCGAAAAACGATTTTTTCACATCACGGTATTCGGCAAACGTGGCGTGGTAATCCAAATGATCGTGGGATAAATTGGTGAATACTCCACCTTCAAATACCAAACCTTCAGTGCGTTTTTGGTGTACCCCGTGCGAACTCACTTCCATAAAGCAGAATTCACATCCCAGTTCGGTCATTTCATTCAAATAATAATTGATGGTCAACGAATCGGGAGTGGTATGCGTGGCTTTGTACTCGATATCATCCACCATGATTTTTACGGTAGACAATAACCCCACTTTGTACCCTGCTTTTTTGAACATTTGGTACAATAAGGAAGCGATGGTGGTTTTTCCATTCGTTCCCGTTACACCTACTAATTTTAATTTAGACGAAGGATTTCCGTAGTAATTATTCGCCATAAAGGCCAAAGCAGCATTGGTATCTGCTACTTGGACATAAGTCACACCCTCTTTGATATCCGCTGGTAATGCATCACAAACCACTGTTGTGGCACCCAATTGGATCGCTTTTTCAATAAAATCATGTCCGTTGGAAACCGAACCACGGATGGCTACAAAAGCGTCATTTACTTCTATTTTTCTAGAATCAAATTCGATTTTGGCCACGGCTTTATCGGTCGATCCGTGAACCGACTCCAGCGCTACTTTATATAATAAATCGCGTAATTGCATTAGGATAATTCTAGTGTAATTAGTGTATTCTTTCTGAGTGCTTCTCCTTGTTTAATCGATTGGGTTTTTACCTTCCCTGAACCCGTTACTTTTACTTTCATTCCCATATTTTCCAAAAGGGAAACGGCATCCATTCCGGGCATTCCTTTTACATTCGGCATGGTATTTTTGGTCTTGTGCAATTGGGTGTAATACTTATGGTAACTCGACTCTTGCGCCGGGATTTTCTTGTCTACATTTTTCACTTCATTGGTGGAAGGGGCATCCGTAAAAATCTTTTGCGCAATACGTTTGAATACGGGTCCAGCCACATCCGCTCCATAGTAATTGTTATTGGAAGTATTGGGTTTATGTACGACCACAATGCAGGAGTATTTCGGATTATCTGCAGGGAAGAAACCTACAAACGATGAGATGTAATGTTTATCATTACCCCCATTTTTTCCATAATTGGCTTGCGCAGTTCCCGTTTTTCCTGCCATTGAAAAATCTTTGGAATACAATTTTGATCCCGTTCCGCGTTTCACCACGTTTTCCATTACTGCTTTTAACTTTTTGATGGTAGCGTCCGAACAGATTTTGGGATTAATTACTTCCTTGTTGTATTTTTTAATGGTATTGTTCCACTCTTTAATTTCTGACACAAAAAGCGGCTTGATCATTTCACCGTTATTGGCGATGGCATTGTACAGTGTTAAGGTTTGCAAGGGTGTCACAGAAACGCCATACCCAAAGGCCATCCATGGCAAGGAAATCGCGCTCCACTTCCCTTTTCCCGGTTGAGGAATAAACGGAACTCCTTCCCCTTTAAAGGGCAATCCCAATGGCTTGTTCAACCCCATACGATCAATGCGATCAACAAACTGCTTTGGATTACTTTTATAGTTTTCTTGTACGGCTTGAACCAAAACTGTGTTTGACGAGACTTCAAATCCGCGCCCCAAGGATATCTTTCCATAGCCACCCTCATGGGAATCGCGCACTTTTCGTCCGTGGTACGTTACTATACCACCGTGTGTATCGTATACCTGACTCGTATCTACTTTTTGATCATCCAAAAGGGCAATCATATCAACGAGTTTAAAGGTGGATCCCGGTTCATGGGATTCTGCAACAGCATAGTTAATGGTCTCGTAATAGTTCCCTGATTTTTCATCCAATCCCAGATTGGAAATCGCACGCACATACCCTGTTTTGGTTTCCATTACCACTACACAACCGTGCTCGGCACCGTATTCTTCCAACTGTTTTAACAAGGCATGGTGAGCTATATCTTGGATGAATACATCGATGGTGGAGATTACATCGTAACCATCGCGCGGTTCTTTTTCATTTTCATCGCGAATGGGTTTCCATTGCCCTTTTGCGATTTTTTGTTTTAAAATTTGGCCGTCTTCACCTTTCAGGTATTTCCCGAAAGCCCCTTCAATTCCGATTTTACGTACCGTTCCGTCTTCAAGAACGCGCTCATACCCGATGGTACGTTCTGCAATTTTTCCAATAGGATGCTCGCGCACCGTATGTTGGTCCACGATAATCCCACCCTTGTAAGCCCCTTTATTGAAAAGCGGCATGTTTTTCACTTCCACATATTGTGTATACGTCAAATCATCAGCGATTAAAAAGTAGCGATTTTTATTGGCGCGAGCTTTTCGCAATACATCTTGGTAATGGTAAGCGGGTTTGCCAAACATTTTAGAGAGTGCTTTGGAGAGATCGCCTAAGTTTTCTTCAAAATCCGATTGTTTGGGTGCCACTGCATCAAATCGAATGGTATAATTAGGAATGGATGTTGCCAGCAAACTCCCGTCAGCCGAATAGATATTTCCTTTATTGGCCGGAATTACAAAGGTTTTTACAGTGCGTTCTTTGGCCAATTTTCGGTAATACTCTCCTTCTACCCATTGGATATTGGTGAGTTTCACGGCAATAGCTAAGGCAATAAAGAAGATGCCCACAGCCGTCAGGTAGGTACGGTACGAAAGCGCTTTATCTTTATCTTCTACTCCCATAATTTGGCAAAAAATCCTTTTTCTTCTTTTTGTTTGACGGTTATTTTCTGAGGTGGCACTTGTGAAGGATAGATTTGTCGTGTTTCCATTTTTTTAGAAACCGTAGATTCCATGCGTAACTTCATCAATTGAGAACGGCGATCCACAAAACGGGAACGCAATTCTTTCACCTCATTATTCAATTCGGCTATGCGAAAAACCTTTTGTTCATAGCGGTGCGTATTGGCAATCATGATAATGGCCAACAGTATAAGAAACAGAATAAAGCGCCAGTTTTTGGTGGCATCTTCATTCACTAGAAAACGTGCTTTTAAAACACTGTAAACCCCTTGTTTCATTAATTTTTCTCTGCTATTCGCAATTTGGCACTTCGAGCGCGGTTATTTATTTTTATTTCCTCTTCCGAGGGCACTATCAATTTCCCAATGTTTTTGAATGGAACGCTGAAATTCCCGAAGAAATCGCGTTCAGGCTCACCTTCAAACATGCCATTCTTCACAAAGCGTTTCACCAAACGGTCTTCCAAGGAATGGTAGGAAATCACACTCAAGCGTCCACCCGGATTCAACAGTTCGTTGGTTTGTTCCAAAAACTCTTTCAACACTTCCATTTCTTGGTTCACTTCGATGCGAATGGCTTGATAGATTTGGGCTAAAATTTTATTACTCAAGTGACCTGGCAAGTATTTAGCCAATACCACTTTTAATTCTTCGGTAGTTTGAATTGGCTTTTTGGAACGTGCTTCTACGATGGTGCGCGCCAAAGCAGGAGCTTGTTTCAATTCGCCATAATCCAAAAACATCTGTTTCAAAGCCACGTCGTCGTATTCATTGATGACGCGATAGGCATCCAATTCGTTTTGCTGACTCATGCGCATATCGAGTTTGGCTTCAAATCGCGTTGAAAATCCGCGCTCTGGCACATCAAACTGATGGGATGAAACCCCTAAGTCTGCCAAAATCCCATCCACTTTTCGCACGCCGTGAAAACGGAGAAAGCGCTTGATGTAGCGAAAATTCTCTTGAATGAGTGTAAATCGATCGTCGTCAATTGCATTCGCCCAAGCATCTTCATCCTGATCAAAAGCAAACAGCTTCCCATTAGGACCGAGACGTCTTAGGATTTCTTTGGAATGGCCGCCACCTCCGAAGGTAACATCCACATAAATTCCATCCGATTTGATATTAAGACCGTCAACTGTTTCTTTCAGCAATACTGGGTTATGATATTCCATTGTCATCGTCGTTTACATTTCCCATTACATCTTCGGCCAAATCTGCAAAGTCAACGACAGAATCATCAATTGCTTTTTCGTATAAGTCTTTATCCCAAATTTCAATGATATTGACCGCAGAGGACAGTACCACATCTTTAGAAATTTGAGCAAAAGTGGTGAGGTCTTTGGGGACTAATAAGCGGCCCAAGTTGTCGATTTCTACCACTTTTACCCCCGCCGTAAAGCGTCGGATGAAGTCGTTATTTTTCTTTACAAATCGGTTAAGCTTATTGATTTTTTGCATCATTTGATTCCATTCTGCCATCGGATACAATTCCAGACAAGGCTGAAATACCGAGCGCTTCAGCACGAAACCGTCCTGAAGAGAGGCCGTCAGTTGCTTTTTCAAAGGCGCAGGCATGAGGAGCCGTCCTTTGGCATCAACTTTACACTCGTATGTACCGATTAATGAATTCAAAATGGGTATTCGATATTGGTTTGAGCAAAAATATAAAACTTTTTACCACATTTTACCACATTCTACCACTTTGTTGATAAGTTTTACCACTTCATTCGCAAATGCTTAGCCGTTAACCTACTTTTGATTTTTAACTATTTTTAGGAACTGTGGAAAAAGTTTGAAAATCGTAAATCAAATCGTGCATTTTATCGGTACTGAATTCATTTTTCTTATCATTTTAACAAAAATCGAATTCAAATTATTTTTGAAACCACTTGACAATCGGAGGGTTAGCATTTGCAAACAAGAAAACAAGCTTATTCACAGTGGTTTGTTCTTAAATTATAAAAGGCGACTCGCGTTATTGTTTTGAAAAAACTATATTTGTAACAACTCAAAAACACAGCATTCACTATGGATGTAAGCGCAAAAAAAGAAGGAAAATACCAGTATTACGAAGCAGGAGAAGGCACACCAATTGTCGTGTTGCACGGTTTAATGGGCGGCTTGAGCAATTTTCAAGCTGTTGCCGATCATTTCTCCAACAATGGCTACAAAGTGGTCATTCCCGAATTGCCATTGTACACCCAAAACATTTTAAAAACCAACGTAAAAGCTTTTGCGAAATATGTCAAAGACTTTATCACCTACAAAGGTTTTGACCGTGTTATCTTACTCGGGAATTCCTTGGGTGGACATATCGCTTTGTACCATACCAAAATGTATCCTGAAAAGGTGGCCGGACTCGTAATCACAGGTAGTTCGGGGCTCTATGAAAGCGCCATGGGCGACAGTTATCCGAAACGTGGTGATTACGAATACATTCGCAAAAAAACAGAAGATGTGTTTTTCGATCCAAAAATGGCAACCCAAGAATTGGTAGATGAAGTGTTTGGTATTGTGAATGACCGAATCAAGGTTTTGAAAACATTGACTATCGCTAAAAGTGCCATTCGCCATAACATGGGGAAAGATTTGCCCAAAATGCACGTGAAAACCTGTATTATTTGGGGAAAAAATGACCGTGTAACGCCTCCTGAAGTTGCCGAAGAATTCCACAAATTAATGCCGAATTCCGACTTGTATTGGATTGATCAATGTGGTCATGCGGCAATGATGGAACGTCCAGAAGAATTTAATCAGCATTTGGAAACCTGGCTGAAAAAAGAACATTTATAATATGAAAGTTACCTCAGCCGAATTCATCATCAGCAACTCTGTAGTGAGCAAATGTCCGCAAGAACCCTTGCCGGAATATGCTTTTATTGGGCGTTCTAACGTAGGGAAATCCTCGTTGATCAACATGCTGACAAACCATAAGAATTTGGCCAAAACCTCTGGAAAACCCGGAAAAACACAATTAATCAACCACTTTAAAATCAACCACAACTGGTTTTTGGTGGACTTACCCGGCTATGGTTATGCTCGCGTATCCAAATCGGCTAAAGAAACCTTTCAAAAATTCATTACCGATTATTTTGAAAAACGCGAACAATTGGTTTGTGCTTTTGTATTGATTGACGTCCGACTTGAAGCTCAGAAAATCGACTTGGAATTCATCAATTACTTAGGAGAAAGTGGTGTTCCTTTTTGTATGATTTTTACTAAAGCCGACAAACTCACCCGCGTGAAAGCCGAATCGAATGTAGCGGCCTATCGCAAAAAATTATTGGCCAACAACTGGGAAGAAATGCCACCCTATTTCATCACTTCCTCAGAAAGTGGTGTTGGGCGTGACGAACTGCTTACATATATTGACCAAATCAACGAAGAAGTTAGAAAAACATTATAAAAAAAACCGGAGCATTACACTCCGGTTTTTTTTAGGATTTTAAATTTAATTTTTCAGCAAAGAAGTCAGTGAAATCCCGCATGGTATCTGCCATCTTATCATCTTGCGTCGCCCGTTGATAGGTATCGGCCAAGGCCATTAAGGTTTGATGAAAAAACACTTTCATTTCATCAACAGGCATGTCTTTTGTCCACAAATCAATACGTAACGTTTCTTTTTGTTGGTTATCCCAAATGGATAACAACACTGCTTTGGCTTGGGCTTCACGAACACCACCGTCTTCTGCGGTCCAACTCAAATTCTCCGGAATTCGGTTTTCATCGAGTTCGACATTAATTTTTATTTCTGAGGTAAAGGTATTTTTACTCATTTTTCTTGGGTTTGTATTTTGAGCCTTCAAAGATACGATGTGCATCCATAGCCAACAATTCTTTGGGCGTTACTTTTTCATTATTTTCCACAAAAGAACGAATGATTTGCCATCCCACCCATTGCCCGATACGTCCCGGGGTTTCGTTATCGATTTCCAAATAGAACTTTGAAAACGGAGCCATATTGACAAAGCGATTGGCTAATTTTGAATCGGTGCTGTATAAATATTTATTTACAATAAAATTCTCCCAAACGTAGCCTTCGTTTTCTTGACAAAATTTCAATTGTTCGGGGGTATACCCCATTTTTTCAGCATCGGTATAGCTAGGAATCAAAAGGTCTTTCAAATACATTTCTTTCCCTGCATCAATCATTTGACTGATAAAATCATCGTGCTTGGAGCGTGGAATTACGGTAAATCCGATGGCAGCCACCACATCGGGCATCATTTGTCGGGGTTCAAAATTTTCACGGATATATTTATCTATCCCTGTATAAAACTTATGGTTTTTCCCGAGATACATTTCCAATGCAATCACCAATTCATTGTTGATATAAATCGCCTTGGACATGTGGTCCATACTTCCAATACAGGTGTAAATTGTGGGCTCTTTTACCTTTGGAAAGTAATATTTGACATGCTTAAATATATCTTCAATTTCGGTTTGCTCCGAACTGAAATCCTTGTATTTGGCTTCAACTTCTTGATAAAGCGACTGCCAATCTTTATTTTTCAATTTATTCACCCAAACAGAATCCGGAATATCACTAGGAAAAAACTTTGGATAGGTCGCTTTTACTTTTGCTAAGTCATTGGGATTAGTTTCAAAAAAAGCCTGTTCAAAACGAACCAATTTCATATTTACGGGAATCGCTTCAACCTCTTTTTCAATTTTTGATTTCTGATCACAACTCCAAAACAGAAGTACTGCAACACAAAAGCCTAATACTCTTTTCATTAAGTAAACTTTAATTTTTCGTTAGTAAATAAAACTTTACCTTCGTTTTGTTCGTATATTATTGAAACGTTCAAAAATGGTTAATTTCTTTGTCAATTAATAAAAAACGAAGAAGTGTGATTATTCGTATAAATTAATATTTTTGCAAATATACGTTAGTTAAAACACTTTTCGGTATAACACAACAAATGACAAAAATTAGCACACTTCGAGTGGCCCAAGTGAATGAGTACATTGTTTCCTGGCTCAAGTCCTATGCTGAAAAAGCAAACGTTCAAGGATTTGTGATTGGAATTTCGGGTGGCGTAGATTCGTCCGTAACCTCAACACTTTGTGCGCAAACGGGATTGCCTACCTTATGTGTAGAAATGCCAATCCACCAAGCCAGCAGCCAAGTAAGTCGTGCGCAGGAACACATTGCACAATTGATGCAACGCTATCCGAATGTTTCGGAAACGCGCGTGGACCTTACCCCCATTTTTGAAAGTTTTAAAAAGGAAGTACCCCAAAGTGGTGATGAGAAAGCCTACTTCTTATCGTTAGCCAATACCCGGGCACGACTTCGAATGACTACTTTGTATTATTTAGCTGGAATTCATGGCCGATTGGTCGCAGGAACCGGTAACAAAGTAGAAGATTTTGGCGTCGGGTTTTACACCAAATACGGTGACGGGGGCGTGGATGTGAGTCCGATCGCCGATTTGATGAAAAGTGACGTATATGCACTTGGAAAGTTTTTAAACATTCCTGAATCAATTCAGCTGGCCGCTCCTACGGATGGATTGTTTGGGGACAACCGAACGGATGAAGATCAGTTAGGTGCCAGCTATGATGAATTGGAATGGGCAATGCTCAAAGATGCACAAGGCCGGCATGCTGAAGAATTTGAAGGAAGACAGCGCGAAGTTTTTGCGATTTACAAACGCTTAAACCGAGCCAACAAACACAAGATGGACCCTATACCCGTGTGTTTGATTCCCGACGAGTTTCGATGAGACGAATCTTAAACGTTTAAAGAGAATTTATTAATCAAAAATAAGTTAACCCAACCACACTCTAAAAAAGTTTATTTATGATTACAGTTTGTCTTGCCGACAATTTGCCCGTAGTACATTACGGTGTAAAATCCTATTTCAGGGACCATCCTGAAATATCGGTAGTTTCCAATGTAGGTAGCTTCTACATGGTTCCGGATGCTTTGCGCAACCGCGAAATCAATGTACTGGTTATTGACCTGGAACTCGATGGTTTAAAAAGTATCTATGAACTAAAGGCCATCATTAAAAATTTCCCTAACACCAAAGTTTTGGTTTTCTCAAGTCTTAACGAGCAAGTGTATGCTCCCAATGCCATCAAAGCCGGTGCTGCTGGGTACGTTCACAAAAGCTCGAAACTAGAAACCTTAGGAACCACCATTATCCGTGTGCACCAAGGACTAGTAATGATGAGTGAAAACATCAAGAAAAACTTGGCCTTGATTGCCAAACAAAACAAAACGGAACGCGTGTACCGTAAATTATCCAACCGCGAAATTGAGGTTTTACGTTACTTATCGGACGGTAAGAAAAACAATGAGATCTCTAAAATTTTGAATCTTAACGAAAAAACAATTAGCACCTACAAATTACGCTTGTTGCAGAAGTTAAACGTAACCAATCTTGTAGACCTTGTGAACAAAGCGAAAACTTTGGATATTGTTTAATTCAATCGGTGTCTCGAAATTACACGACCCAATTTTTTAGAAAATACGTTCGTGAGGCCCAAATAATCAACAATCATTTCCAAAGTGCTTGTATTATCAGAATCAGCCTCCGGGCTGATTTCTTTTTTTAGTTCATCGATGATTTGGTTGACCCAATACCATCGCAACGTCAATATCGTCTCAGTAACATACTGCCCAATCGACTGGTCTTTTCCTTTGACCAAAATATTTTTCGCTTCCCAATTGTGCAATACTTCCCGCTCTTCATTCATTAAAATTCCGGTAACCTCCTGCGAGAGTTCGGGCGGCAATTGTGCAATATATTGGTCCAATTCAAAATTTTCATTACTATAAAAATACTGAATGACATCATCGTAAATCTGCTTGAATCCCGTATGCGCCAATTCAATTTCGTCTTCTTGCAAACTCAAATAAATGCGGTGAAAAACTTTATAACGGTTCATTTCCTTGACCTCAACCATTTCCCCATTCTCATCAGCTTTTATCAATACGTCTTCAAAATCATCTTCGCTATCGCCATACAATAACAGCATCTCAATGATTTTGCGTTCCAATAATAACTGAATATTGACACCTTCTACCGGTTGGTTGGGTGTTTCATTGCGGTGGACTTCAAACGCCTTCTGTTCTTCCTTGTGCTTTTTACCCAACTCTTCCAAATCCTTTTTGAGCAATTGGGCCAACGTATTGAACAGCACATCTTCCGAAATATCCATGATACGGGAACATTCTTGAATATAGACCTCCCGCTTGATACGATCGGGAATTTTGGAAATACTCACGACCATGTCCCGAATCAAATCCGCTTTTTTTATAGGGTCATTCTTGGCCTCATTCATCAACAACGAAGCTTTGAACTGAATAAAATCTTTGGCATTGGTATCCAAATACGCCACTAAATCCTGCAACGGTGTTTTCTTGGCAAAACTGTCCGGGTCGTCACCATCAGGAAAGGTGCAAACCTTGACGTTCATTCCTTCTTCCAAAATCAAGTCAATCCCGCGTAAAGACGCCCGCAAACCTGCCGCATCGCCGTCAAACAATACGGTAATGTTTTTGGTTAACCGACTCACCAATCGAATCTGATCAGGTGTCAATGCCGTACCCGACGAAGCCACCACGTTTTCAATACCCGTTTGGTGCATTTGTATCACATCCGTATAGCCTTCCACCAAATAGCAATTGTCGTTTTTGGCAATCGCTTGTTTGGCATGCGAAATTCCATACAACACCTTACTCTTGTGGTACAAATCACTCTCGGGGGAGTTTAAGTATTTGGCCGCTTTTTTATCATTGGTTAAAATACGACCGCCAAATCCGAGTACGCGACCCGACATGCTTTGGATGGGAAACATCACCCGACCCTTGAACCGGTCGAAGGTTTTGTCTTCGCCAACAATAGTCAAACCTGTTTTCTCGAGAAACTCCAATTGATAGCCTTGGGCTTGGGCTTCTTTGGTTAACGCATCCCACACATTGGGCGAATACCCCAAACCAAACTTTTTAATGGTATCGTTGGTAAAGCCACGCTCTTTGAAATACGTCCACGCAATGGCTTTCCCTTCTTCCGATTCCCACAGTTGCTTTTGGAAGTATTGGGAAGCAAACTCGGTCACCAAGAACATACTTTCGCGCTCGTTTAACGCTTCTTTCTCTTCATCGGTGCGCTGGGTTTCTTCAATTTCGATATTGTATTTTTTTGCCAAATACCGAATGGCTTCTGGATAGCTGAAATGCTCGTGCTCCATCAAAAAGGCAATCGCATTACCGCCTTTTCCCGTACTGAAATCTTTCCAAATTTGTTTAACAGGCGAAACCATAAACGACGGCGTGCGTTCGTCAGAGAACGGACTCAAGCCTTTGAAATTACTGCCCGCACGTTTGAGTTGGACATAGTCGCCTATGACTTCCTCCACGCGAACGGCGTCGTATACTTTATCGATGGTTTCTTTCGTAATCAAAATGGATGTACTTTCATTTTTGAACTGGTAAAAATACAAAAAAAGACGCCCTAAAAAAGACGTCTTTTCTCCTCAACAAAATAAATAGGAAATATTCCCGGGATTAATTGAAATCGAAGCGTACACCCAAGGAAATATTGTTCTGTTTTACGGCGTTGTTTTGGAACAACGGATTCAAATCGTATTTCAAATACAAGCTGGTTTGTTTGTAACCAATGTAGGTACTCAACCCATAAACAAAGTCGGATGCATTGAAATCTCCTTTTACTTTGGATTCATACTCCATATCGTTCAACTTGTATTCTGTTTTTTGTTTGGACTTGATGCGCAATCCAGCGTAACCTCCAACACCCAAACGGAAACTGTTGTGGGTACGGAAGATGGTTTTATCGTTTTTCGTTTCTTTTTTCGAAAAATCAAATTCCAAATGTACGGGTGCGACTAAATACACATTGCGGAAACGCGCATTTTTCAATTCGACCGGACTCGTCACTAACACTGTTTGATCACCTTGTTTTTCAAACACCCGATTGTTGGTCGGACGCAAATCGTTGTACATTAACGACAACCCGTATTTGGCGTGCAACAAATTGTCGTTTTTGAAAATACGTGTGTTATACGCCAATCCCCACTCATAGAAGCGCGAACCGGGATAACGGAAATCCGAATCTTCTACCGAACCGTCGGTTACAACATTGTTTAAACCAATGGCAAAAACAAATTGTGAGGTAGTGCGGCGTTCACCATTAAACTCGTATTTCTTGCCTTTAAGATCTTTTCTCTTAATCGAAAAAATATAGGTATGATTGCCTTTTGTAGTATCAGAAGCGGCAATACGTCCGTCGACTTTGTCTTGCACCAAGGTGCGCAATTCGTCGTTTAAGCGATTTACTTCGGATTCAATTTTGGCTGCTGTAGCATTCGCTAACGCTTCTTTCTCGGCGGCCGCTTGTTGGGCGTTGATTTCGCCTTTGTCCACTTTAACATTGACTGCTTCCACAGCGACTTTTAAAGCTTCTTTTTCGTCTTTAGTGACTTTCTCAATCTTTTCAGCGATGTTTTTCGCTTTGGATTCAAAGGTTTCTTGTGCGTGTACTTTGGTCGCAAGAGCGCATAAGGCTACGGCCAAGTAAAATGTAAAATTTCTCATGACTTCGTGATTTTTGTTTTTTGATGAATGATTGTTACTCCTGATTTCGGGTAGCTAAAGCGGATTTAGCCGATTGATAATTGCGATTGAGGCGGTCAAACATGCGCTCGCGAAACGACTGATTGAGTTCGCCATCCACCTGATTCAACAAACTAGCGGCGTCCACTTTGATGTTGGTTTTGGCCAAATGCGGCTGGGCCAGCGCTACGTCTGTTTTTGGGTTGGAACCCGTACTGTTTTGTGTATTCACAGTTGGGCTTTGTACTACCGATTGTGGCGCAGATACTGCAGTTGCTGCATAACTTTCGGTAGTGGGTATTGCTTTTTGATTGATGATGCGTTTTTTCGGTGAAACCGTGTTCGACTTCTGACTGTCTGCTGTGCTTTTCGATTCTGTAGGTTGCACAGCTACGGCTTCGGTGGGTGCGGGTGTTCCAACAGGTAATTCGTTTACGGTTGCGCCTTTGGGCAGACTTTGGGTCTCACTCCCTTCTTTTTGAGTGACTCCCGTTTGGGTATTCGCATCCGGTTCGGGCAGGTCGGAGGTGAAATAAAAGCCTAACGAAAGGAAGACCAAAACGGACGCCGCAATAGCCATATAGCGAAAGTAAACGCCAAACGGACGCTTGGTTTTTTTTTCTTCGGCTACGGTCAACATCGCATCCAAGCGATCCCAAGCTTGGGCTGAAGGCTGAATTTCTCGGCCTTGCAGTTGTTGTTTAATTTGTTCTTCCCAGTTATTCGGTGCCATTGGTGTACTGTTTTTGTTCGTTAATTTGCTGTTGCAACATTTTTCTTGCGTGCGACAATTGCGATTTGGAGGTGCCTTCACTGATGTTCAGTAGTTCGGCAATTTCTTGGTGTTTGTACCCTTCAATACAGTACAAGTTGAACACCATTTTGTAGCCCTCCGGCAACTGATCGATGAGGAACTGAATTTCATCTAAGGTCAGCTGACTCTCAATGCTGTTGTGTGTTTCCTCAAAATAGTCTTCATCGTCCATGAAGCGCACTTTCTTTTGAACCCTGAGAAACGAAATACATTCGTTGACCATGATGCGCCGAATCCATCCTTCAAAACTGCCTTTTTGTTCGAAGTGTTTCAAATTTGTAAACACTTTCATAAAGGCGGTGATCATCACATCTTCGGCTTGGTGGAGGTCTTTCACGTATTGGCGACACACACCCAACATCTTCGGCGCAAACTTCGAATAGATTTGATGCTGCGCGTGACGGTTGTTGTCCTGCGCTAATGCGATCCATTCGTTTTCATCTTTATGGAGGTTAATGACCTTCATGTTTTGTTTGTTCCTAAGGGTTTCTATTGGGTAAGACGCCTCAACTTCAAAAAGGGTTGCATGAGGAAGTAAAAAAAAGTGATTTTTTTTGCAATTATTTTTTAAATCACTGAAAAACAGCAAGATAAAAATAATTATTTTTTTCGTTCAGTAACGTAATTCACCATCAACTGAAGGCTTTCTTTGTAGGGGGAATGGGGAAAATGGGTTAAAAGTGCCAAGGCTTCCTCTTTAAATTCCATCATTTTTTGCTCGGCAAAGGCCAATCCATTTTTGTCTTTCACAAATTGGATGACTTCTTTGACGCGCTTTTTATCTTTGTTGTGGTTTTTAATCGAATTGATGCACCAGCTCTTTTCTTTTGACGAACAGTTATTCAACGCATAAATTAACGGCAAGGTCATTTTTTGCTCCTTAATATCAATCCCGGTGGGTTTGCCAATGGCATCGTCGGTATAGTCGAAGAGGTCGTCTTTGATTTGAAATGCCATGCCGATGAGTTCGCCAAACTTTCGCATCCGCTCCACAACTTCATCGTCATCGGAAACCGAGCGCGCCCCCAAAGCACAACAAGCAGCAATCAAGGTAGCGGTTTTTTGACGGATGATTTCGTAATAAATAGCCTCGGTAATGTCTAGACGGCGGGCTTTTTCAATTTGCAGTAATTCGCCCTCACTCATTTCGCGTACAGCAACTGAAATAATACGCAACAAATCAAAATCACCGTGATCGATGGACAGCAACAATCCTTTGGACAACAAATAATCCCCCACCAAAACGGCAATTTTATTTTTCCATAAGGCATTAATCGAGAAAAAGCCTCGGCGGCGGTTGCTATCGTCGACCACATCATCGTGGACCAAAGTGGCGGTGTGAATTAATTCGATGACACTTGCCCCGCGGTAGGTACGCTCTTCCACCTGACCGTTATTGAGCATTTTCGCCGTGAGAAACACAAACATAGGTCGCATTTGCTTCCCTTTCCGATTCACAATGTAGTGGGTGATTCGGTTTAACAACGCCACCTGAGACGACATGGAATCCCGAAACTTCTTTTCGAATAATTCCATTTCATCCTGAATGGGTTGTTTGATTTGTGCCGTAATATTCATGGACTCCAAAGATACAACAATCCCTACAGTGTGAAAATTTTTTGAGGCGGCATTAAACTTTTTTTAACTTTCAGATTCTAACGGATATAACCGAAAAAATTAAACCTATGAAAACAATGAAATGGCTATTGAGCGCCTTTGCCGTAACCTTAATGGTAAGTTGTTCCAAAGACGATAAAACCGCCAACTTCTCCGCAGAAGAAGCGACCGTAAATGCGAAAATGGATATCGCCAACAATGATGTAACCGACATCGTTGAAGAACAAGAACGCAGTACGTATGACAATACGTTAACCGGTAAAACCACCGAACCCACTACACAGAATTTACCTTCTTGCGCCACAGTTACCCGTGTTCCTGCTTTTGGTACGGCCATCACGCCGGGTACACAAGTAACCAAAACCATTGATTTTGGCACCACCGGCTGTCCGCTACCTAATGGTAATGTGGTTAAAGGTCAAATCATCATCACCTTTGTTTTTGATCCAGGAGCTACCAGTCATACCATCAACTATCAATTTGTAGATTTCTACCACAATGCGATTAAATACGAGGGCAACAAAACGTTTACCCGCACGATGACCACTGCTACGGCAACATCTCCAAGTCACCCAATTGTAACCATGAACATGGACATGACGGCTACCTTCCCGAACGGTAACAGCTACCACCGCGTTGGTCAGCGCGTGCGCGAAATTATTGCCGGATTTGACACACCTGCCCTATTAGCCGATAATGTGTACCAAGTAACCGGAAGTTGGACCACTACCTTCCCGAACACTACGATTCAAACCAGCACCATCACCACTCCGTTACAAGTGAAAATGAGCTGTATGGCGGTGAACAAACCACTGATTGTAAGCGGTGTGATTTCGATTGTTCGTAACGGGAACACCGCTACTTTAGATTATGGCGACGGTACTTGCGACAATACGGCTTTGTTTACCTTTAATGGCACTACCGTTACCATCATCATTGGCAATTAAATAAAAAAGGTTAGTTATAAAAAAAAACGTCCCATGATTTTCGGGACGTTTTTTGTTTAGGATTTGTTGGCCAACTGACCGCAGGCTGCATCGATGTCTTTGCCGCGGCTGCGTCGTACTTTCACCACAATATCATTTTTCTCCAAAGCAGTAATGTAGGCCTGAATGGCTTCCTCCGACGCTTGTTGGAATTCTCCGTCGTCGATGGGGTTGTATTCAATGAGGTTGACTTTACACGGCACGTATTTGCAAAACTTCACCAAGGCATCCACCGCTTCACGGTTGTCGTTGATGCCGCGCCACACCACATATTCATAGGTTACTTTGCTTTTGGTGGTTTTGTACCAATATTCCAAACTTTCACGCAAATCGGTAAGCGGGAAATTGGTCGTAAACGGCATAATCTTGTTGCGCGTACTTTCAATCGCCGAATGCAAGGAAACGGCCAATTTAAACTTCACGCCATCGTCGGCCATTTTTTTAATCATCTTCGGAATCCCAGAGGTGGACACGGTAATGCGTTTGGGCGACATGCCTAAGCCTTCTTCGGAAGTAATCTTCTCGATGGCTTTCATCACATTGGGGTAATTCATTAAGGGTTCGCCCATCCCCATAAACACGATGTTGGAGAGTGGGTGGTTATAGTACAACCGACTCTCGCGATCGATTGCTACGACTTGGTCGTAGATTTCATCGGGTTGCAGGTTTCGCATGCGTTTAAGGCGTGCGGTGGCGCAGAAGTTACAATCGAGACTACAGCCCACCTGACTCGACACACAGGCGGTAGTGCGGGTTTCGGTAGGAATCAACACGCTTTCCACTACCAAACCATCGTGGAGTCGGACCGCATTTTTCACCGTACCGTCGGCACTGCGTTGCATTTGGTCCACCTGAATATGGTTGATGACAAAGTGTGTTTCCAACAACGCGCGGGTCTCCTTGGCGATGTTGGTCATGTCTTCAAACTGGTGGGCGCCTTTGGACCACAGCCATTCATAGACTTGATTTCCGCGAAAGGCTTTATCGCCTTGTGCTACAAAAAAATCACGCAATTGTTCTTTGGTCAGCGCTCGAATGTCTTTTTTTTCTTCCATGAGGCAAAGGTAGAGAGGAATTATGAATTATGAATTATGAATTAAGCGTTTCAAGTGGAAAAGTGGAAGGGGTGTAGAAGTTTATGGTTCTTGTAAACTCACGTTAGGAATTTCTCAGAAGCTCAGCGGCTTAGTGGCTCAGCAGCTTTAAAAGTTTTCAAGTCAGTACCTTATTAAGTTCTCGTGTCAAGACTGTATAACGTAACTTATCCTACTGTATGGGATTTCTCCTTGCGTCGAAATGACAACAGGACGGGGTATTTTTTTAGCTAGCTAAAAACTTTTATATGTAATCTTGTCATTTCGACGCAAGGAGAAATCCCATCCCAATTTTCACGCAAAGAGGTTTCAAGTTTCAAGTTACAAGTTGGGTTTTAGTACACTCATGTTAGGAATTACTCAGTAGCTCAGCGGTTTTCTTTTGGTTTCCTTCGAATTTCCTCCCATTTCAAAGCCATTCATGTTACCTTTTACATAAGGTTTAGTGGCACAACTGTGGCACAACCGTGGCACAACCCCGAACCAAACCGCAACCAAACCGGAAGAAGAGTCGGAGAAAGTGTACAGTAATCAGTGAACAGTATACAGTATACAGTATACAGTATTCAGTATACAGTGTTCAGTGTTCAGTATTTCGTAAATGTTTCAGGTTGGAAGTATGGGGCAATTATCTTTTAAAATTTAGAATTTAGAATTTAGAATTTAGAATTTAGAATACTAAAAAATGGGGGGGGGGGGGTGCGGAATCCCGTAAAATCCCACTCCTTGCCTATTGTACTTTTGGAATGGAAAAATACCTGCGGGAATTCGGAAAAACCCTAGTAGGTGTTTGTAGAGGAATGTTTAAATTGCGGATGATTAGTTGAGCGATTGTGGCTTGGCTGATTATAAGAGGCAATAATTCAACATTTGATGAAAAATATAATCTTTACCATCTTTATAATTCTATTACTCTCATGCAACAAAAATGAAATTTCTTTTGAAACAGAAAAGCAAATTTTTGAAAGTGTATTGGTTCCTATCTTGGATTCTATCCAATTTGGCATTTTGCCACCCCCAAATAATGATAGCATAAAAAAGATTTACGAAAATGATAAAATGTTGATCATCATTAAAGATTCAACAGAAATTTTATCTGTAGAAGATCAATTAGGTTTTTTAGAATACAATAACAATTCTTCAATGGAAATTGATTCCTCTGCACAAACAAAAATTGACCACAATCTAATAAGCGTAAGAAATCTAAATGCTCATAAACTTTCATTCAAGCTAACTGACAATAAATATATTTTCAAATTTTACTCAGAGTTGAAAGCGAATAAAATAAATCAGAATGAGATATTTTTTTGTGGGGAATTAGGCTTGTCAAATATTAAATTAGATAAAACCAAACAAAAAGGGCTATTTTCAATCTCATATCAATGTTGTGAAAAAAACATGTGTGGTATCGGTTGGGTTGTTTATATAATAAAAAAGGATGGTAAATGGAATATCGACAAATTAATTCCAACATGGATTAGTTGATTTTACTACAAACAACAGCCTTTGACAGCTAAAAACGCAAGCGCAAATTTATAAACCCCGACAGCGCAGATTTACTTCGTCTGTTCGGCTAATGCTTCGAGTGCTATCCGTACAAGCAGTAATGAGTAGGAATTAAAAACTAAATTATTAAATCAAAGCACGGATTGAAAATCTGGAATATGAAAACTGACACAAAACTTAAACTGCTGTTTGTTTGTACCGTAAATAGAATGAGAAGTGCAACAGCTCATAAAATTTATGAAAGTGACGACCGTTTTGAAGTTAAGTCGGCAGGGACAGACAAGTCAGCAAACACCGTTCTAACAGAAGAAATATTGCATTGGGCAGACAGTATTGTTGTAATGGAAAAACACCATAGAAATCATATACGTAAACATTTTCCCGAAATCTATAACAACAAGAGAATTGTTTGTTTATACATTCCTGATGACTTTGATTATATGCAGACAGAACTCATCGGAATATTAAAAGACAAAGTGGAAGATGTTTACAGCAGAAAACTTATTTGACAGGCATAAATAACAATCCCGATAGTGGATTTGCAATCCCGACAACGCGAATTTGCAATCCGTACAAGTAATAGTAAATCTTGTGTAATTTAAAATTTTACACCCTTGAGGAGATAAAATTGATTTGAGTAACAATAATATATCTTAGCAACAGTAGAAGCACGGATTGCAAATCCGCGCTATCGGAATGGAAAAATACCTGCGGGAATTAGGAAAAACCCTAGTGGGTGTTCGTAGGGGAATGTTTAAATTGCAAGGAAATTAGTTGAGAAAACTGGGCTTGGCTAATAGTTATATACATTATGAAAAAACTAGACGTTAATTTGTACTTAACAACAATATCACTTATAATTGGATTTGGATATGTACTTTTTTATATGCTATCTGGAAGAAATCAAAACCCTTTAACCTATAGATACCAAAAAGTATTAAATGACAAATTGCTTTTAAAAAAACACATACTTTTTGCATCAATACTATCCTTAATTGGACTCTTCAGATTCAATAGTTTAACTTTAGAAACTTATCTTTTTTCACCTTTTATTTTTATTCTTCTTCTCTTATTATCAAATACAATCATCCACAAAATATACAACAGAAATATTTTAATTGAAATTGGGAGCAGATATAGTTATAGTCCAAGAGTGAATAAAAAAGCAACTTTTCTTGATATTTTTTTTGGTTTACTAATTGTTTTGATAAGTCTAGTTGGACCAATAGCAATGAAATATGACAAGTTTGATAAAATGAATGAAGAAAGAAAAAAATTTAACTCAGAAAAACATACTACATTAAAGGCAGCTACGCTGGAAAGTGCTAATTTGACGCTTGGTTTACAAGAAAAACATTTTTATTAGTAAGAAATTTAGCGTTTCCCGATAGTTCCCGATAGCGCGGATTTGCAATCCGTGCTTGTAATAGTAAGTCTTATGTAATTTATTAATCGAAGCCCTTGAGGAGATAAAATTGATTTGAGTAACAATAATATATCTTAGCAACAGTAGAAGCACGGATTGCAAATCCGCGCTAACCGACTACCACCCCCATCTCAAATTCCAGTTTCTATTCGTACTTTTGCCCAAAATTAATCCTTATGCATTTCATCTCTGAAGAACTGGAATTGTATGTCGAACGGCATTCGCAAGACGAACCGGAATTGTTGGTGCAACTCTTTCGCGAAACGCACCAAAAGGTATTGCAACCGCGCATGCTCAGTGGGCATTTCCAAGGCAGGGTGTTGAGTATGCTGTCGAAAATCATTCGCCCTAAACACATTCTCGAAATTGGAACGTATACTGGATACGCTGCCCTTTGCTTAGCCGAAGGTTTAGCCCCTGAAGGCACATTGGATACCATTGACATTAAAGAGGAATTGGTGGGCATCCAACACAAATACTTTAACCTTTCCCCTTGGAAAGACCAAATCACAGCGCACTTGGGCAATGCCCTAGAGGTGATTCCGACGCTGGATAAAAAATTTGACTTGGTGTTTATCGACGCCGATAAAGAAAACTACATCGCTTATTTCCACCTCATCGTCCCGATGATGAATCCGGGCGGGATTATTTTATCCGATAATGTACTGTGGAGTGGAAAAGTCTTAGAAGAATTGGATCCGCGGGACACGAGTACAAAAGTGCTGCTGGAATACAACGCGCTTTTGAAAAACGATCCGCGCGTAGAAACGGTCTTACTACCCATCCGCGATGGATTGACTGTGAGTCGGGTGCTGTAATTATTGTTTTAAAACCAACTTGCGAAACAAGCGGTAGGCGCCATAACCGTAGAGCGCTCCAAAAAGATAGCCGGTCAAAATATCACCGGGGTAATGCAAGCCCAAATAAATACGGCTGTACGCAAAAATCAGCGGAAACAAAAACAGCAGTGCCGCGTATTTGTAATACGAGCGCAACAGCGCAAAGACCAAAACCGTTGTCGCCATGGAATTGGTGGCATGTCCAGAGTAAAAGCTAAAGGTATCGCTGCATTTCACTACGCGTATCAAACCCTGTAAAGCGGGTTCGTTACACGGCCGCAAGCGCATGAAATAATTCTTAAATAAATTCGCTGATTGGTCGGTGACCACCAACAACAGTGCCGTACACAACAGCAAATACAAAAAGTTGGTTTTGCCTAATTTTTTATACGCCAAAAATAATATGACCGCAAAATAAGGCGCCCAATGCAGCTGTTTGGTAATAAACAACCAGAGTCCGTCATACGTTGACGAACCCAGGTTATTCAATAATATCATCAGGGATTGGTCCCAAGCTATGAGTTGGTCGATCACTAGCGTTTGCGTTTTATAGGTCCGATCATGGACTCAATATCTTCTTCGACTTGTTGCACAGGATTGGGTAAATCCAACAACGATTCGTCGCCTAAATCAATATATCCAGCGGGGCCAACACTTTCTTTGGCTTGATCAACCTCTTTGGTAAAAGTTTCGGTCAATTCCTTCATGGAGTCGGTTATCCCTTCGGTTTGCGCACTTTTCTGAATTTCGTGTTTGATTTCGTTGGTTGTACTTTTCAAATTGGCCATGAATTTCCCAAATGTGCGGGCAAATTCAGGGATTTTATCCGTCCCGAAAAGCATCAACGCGATAAAGATGATGAAGATTAATTCGCCTCCTCCTATTCCAAACATAATTCTTGTATTAGTGTCGCAAAGGTACGAAGTAATTAGTCAAATTTCGACTTCACTTCTTGTTTTGGCCACACGTTATTTTGTGTATCAATATCGGCCGTTTCCTCTTTGGGGTCTACGGTAATTTTGGTAATCGCTTTGGTTGTGGCAAACGTACGGCTCACTTCCTTGTCGTTCATACGCCAGATTTGCGCTGGGAATCGGTGCATTTCAGTCGTTCCGTCTTCGAAGGTGAGTTCGACCAACAACGGCATCACCAATCCGCCCGGCTTATCAAACGTTACTTGATAAAAGAACTTAGGTTCTTTTAATTTCGCACGTTCTTCGGCAGTAAAATGTTCGTTAACATAGGTATCCAAAGCTTTGAAATCCTTAATCACAAACGGTTTGTTCAATTCGGGTTTGTAATCACTGCTACCTTCTTCGATCATGTACACCATCGGACCCACATCTGCATTGCGACGGCGGCGTTTTTTCATAAACTCCTCCACTTCTTTCGAAGGTTCGTTGCTGACAAAATACTTCTTCACTTCTTTGATGCCAATGTCGTTGTAATCGGTGGTAAAGAACCATCCTCTCCAAAACCAATCCAAGTCAAACGCCGACGCATCTTCCATCGTACGGAAGAAATCTTCGGGCGTTGGGTGTTTGAACTTCCAACGGTTGGCGTAGGTTTTAAACGCATAATCAAACAACTCACGCCCCATAATGGTTTCGCGTAAAATGTTCAATCCACAAGCGGGTTTGCCATAGGCATTGTTCCCAAACTGACGGATGCTTTCGGAGTTGGTCATGATAGGCTCCAAGTTCTTTTGGTCACCACTCATGTAGGGTACTATATTTTTGGCTGGACCGCGTGTTGCAGGGAATTTGGGATCCCACTCCATCAAGGCCATGTATTCCATAAACGAGTTCAAACCTTCGTCCATCCACGTCCATTGGCGCTCGTCAGAATTAACAATCATTGGGAAGAAATTATGTCCGACTTCGTGCACAATCACGGAGATCATACCATTCTTTACACGGTCAGTATATTTTCCATCGGCATCCGGACGGCCCCAGTTCCAACAAATCATGGGGTATTCCATTCCTTGGTCTTGGGCATGCACCGAAACCGCTTTGGGATAGGGATAATCGAAAGTATGGCTGGAATAACTTTTCAAGGTGTGCGCCACGACACGGGTTGAATATTCACCCCACAACGGATTTCCTTCTTTGGGATATACCGAAACTGCCATGACATTTTTCGTGGCTAATTTAACCGCCATCGCGTCCATGATAAACTTACGCGAAGTGGCAAATCCGAAGTCGCGCACATTATCCGCTTTGAATTTCCAAGTTTTCTTTTTGTCTGAAAATCCTTTTTCAGCAGCTGTAGCTTCTTCTTGGGTTACAATTACAACGGGTTTGTCAAACGACTTTTCCGCTTCCGCATAACGCGCCAATTGAGCGGGTGTGAAGATTTCGTTACGGTTCATCAGGGTACCTGTAGCTTCCATGATATGGTCAGCAGGCACGGTGATTTCTACTTCAAAATTCCCGAACGGCAAAGCAAACTCTCCCGAGCCCCAGAACTGTTGGTTTTGCCACCCTTCCACATCGTTGTAAACGGCCATACGCGGATAGAATTGGGCGACAATGTACAGGTTGTTTCCGTCAGCATCAAAGTGTTCGTAACCCGAACGGCCGCCATCCAATAGGTAATTGTTGATGTTATACCACCATTTGATGTTCAAACTAATCTTTTCGCCATGGGCCAAAGGTTTGGGCAACTCCACGCGCATCATCGTTTGGTTGACGCTGTAGGCCATTGGTTTACCCGCAGCATCTTTGATGTATTCGATATTGAAGCCGCCATCAAAGCGTTCTTCCAAATATTTACGAGAGAATTGTTGCGCGCCCAACGCCGGTTCGGTACGGTCGCCGTTTTGTAGTGGTGAAAGTGATTTACGCGAATGTTGGTTTTGATCCAATTGTATCCAAAGGTAATCCAATGCTTCTTTGGCGTTGTTGGTATAGGTAATGACTTCCGAGCCGTACACTTTTTGGTTGCGGTCGTCCAATTCTACTTTGATTTTGTAATCGGCTTGCTGTTGGTAGTACTCAGGCCCTGGTGCTCCCGATGCCGTGCGGTACATATTGGGCGTAGCCAACACATCATACATTTGCTTGAACTTATCCGGATTGCGGTAATTCGGATCGGGTTTTGGCGTTTCCTGAGCCACCACAAGAGCGGTAGTCAACAAACTTACAAGTAGAAAATTGGATTGCTTTGTCATTAGTGTTTGTTTTTTAGGGTCATAAAAATACTTTTTTCTCGTTGGAGGCCAAGTATTCCCAAATTATTTTAACATTCCTTTAGTTTTTTCAGCATCCAACACAAGGGTCTGTTTTCCTCCGTTGAATTGAAAATGCATCATGTTTTCCTGTTCGTCAAAAACCTCCGTCAGGACGGAATTGGACACTTCGATTTGAGTTACCTTGGCCACCTCGGCACAATTCAAATAGCAAACCAGTACGTTTCCATCGAGTTCGCTACTCTTGAAAGTCAGCGGCTTTCCTTGGTGGTTGACCGTTATTTTGATTTGGTCCAAAAGGTATTTTTTCAAATCTTCGGTATCGGTAGTTGATTGTTTATCCGTTCCTAAAAAATGCTTGGTTTTGTATTTTTTATCCAATGCCGCATTGAGATCATCGACAAATATTCGGGCGGTAATTTCCAATCGTTTTTTGGCCACATTGTGATTGACCTGATAAATGGCCATGTAGAATTTGTGTAGGGTAAAACTGGAACACAGCACCCATACCAAAAGGAAAAGTACACTATTTTTTTTCATCGCTTTCTTTGGGTTTTAAAAATTCGACGAGCAACTGACTTAGTTTAAACTTTAACGGGATTAAGTTGTCGGATTTGACCAATGCGCGCACCTCAGCGTTTTCCACAGCATAGTATTGAAACGCTTTAACCTGATCGGGCGCCAAATGCAATTGGTCGGCAAAATAAAGCGAATCCAGTTTAGAGGTCAAGGCGGCTAATGCTAGTTCTTTTCGTTCGACTTCCAACTCTTTTTTAAGCATGGCGGTGCGACCGGTAATCGCGTTAATCATGGGGTCGAGCGGCATTCCTCCTAACGGAATCATCAGAATTTGCCACGGAGAAAATTGGCCTGCAGTACGCAATTTCCGTTCGGCCGGCGTATAGTGTTTGGGTTTGTAGTCGATGATTCCCATTTTTTGGGCATCGAGTTTGACCACACGCACTTCGTCCAAATTATAGACGGCAGCTCTGAGTTTGACCACCAATTGCTTTTTCTTGTAAAGGGCTTCGTCAATTTTCACAAACTGCTCTTCATAGCCAACGGCAGAAATTTTGAGCGCTTCATTGAGTTGTACGAGAATGCGAAAGCGCCCCGTTTCATTGGTCATGACGGTGGCATTGGTCACGATATTAGACACGTTAATATTCGCGAGTTCGTTGCGCAGTTCCGACACAACAAGTCCTTCGAGCCAAACGGGTTCGTTCTGACTCCAACTGCATTGGATGACGAAAAGAAGAAAAAGCCATTTCCGCATGGGGTAAAAATACCGAAAACCAAAAGGTTGTTTCCAACCATCAGTCTAAATTTTTGTTAATTGTTACCTTTGTGCGAATTGAAATCGGATTTCCATGAAAAAAATGATCATCGCTAGTACGTCGACCTTACACGGCGGCACCTATTTGGAGTATTTGTTACCCACGCTTGAACACCATTTTTCCAACGCCAAAACGATTGTTTTTATTCCGTTTGCCCGACCTGGCGGAATTTCGCATGATGTGTATACCGCCAAAGTGAGTGACGCTTTCGCAAAAATTGGAAAATCCGTGGTGGGCTTGCATACGTTTGCCGACCCGAAACAAGCGGTGCTGGAAGCCGAAGGAATTTTTACCGGCGGAGGCAATACCTTTCAGTTGGTTTCCCAATTGTATGCATTGGATCTTTGGGACAGTTTACGTGCGGCATTAGAGAAAGGCACACCGTATTTGGGTTGTAGCGCGGGCAGTAATATCACAGGAGTATCGATGCAAACCACGAATGATATGCCGATTGTGTATCCGCCATCGTTTCAAACCTTGGGTGCGATTCCGTTCAATTTGAATCCGCACTATTTGGACCCGGATGCGAACAGCACCCACATGGGCGAGACGCGGGAAACCCGAATTAAAGAATTTCATGTATACAACCGTTTACCCGTATTGGGGTTACGCGAAGGGAGTTGGTTGGAAGTTCAAGGACCTACTATCAAATTACGTGGCGCATTAACCGCACGTTTATTTCAACAAGGTCATGAACCTGTGGAATTGGAATCGGGAACGGATATGAGTGATTTATAAAAAACAAAGCCTTCTTGAAAGGCTTTTTTTGGACATAAAAAAAACCTCCAGAATCATCTGAAGGTTTTTGGTGGAGCGGAAGACGAGGCTCGAACTCGCGACAACCAGCTTGGAAGGCTGGAGCTCTACCAACTGAGCTACTTCCGCTTTTGTGAGTGCAAATATAAGACGATTGTTTTTACTTGTGCAAGTTTTTTTTAAAATTTTTTTGTCGGAATTTTAGACTCGATTTCCCGTAAACGCTAACGTTTTTAGAATTAATCCCTTACGGTCATCGCTTATGACATTGCGCATTCAAAAAATAGATTCGGCTACCACCTACCCCCTACGGCAGGCGGTATTACGACCGGGAAAGCCGCCGGAAAGCTGTTTATTTGCGGGAGATGATTTACCTTCAACAACCCATTGGGGGGCTTATGTTGGGGAAGATTTAGCAGGAATTCTTTCGGTATACGAACAATACCATCCCTCCTTTTCTGAAAACAACCAATTCCAACTGCGCGGCATGGCTGTTTTACCAAATTACCAAGGCCTATCGATTGGTAAACAATTACTTTTGGCGGTGGAAAACGCTATATTTACAACTCAAGATGTGCGAGTTTGGTGCAATGCCCGATCGAGTGCCGTCGGTTTTTATGCGCTTTTGGGATACGAAACGGAAGGCGATGAATTTGATATTCCGTCGGTAGGTCCTCATTTTATAATGACAAAAAAACGATGAAAACAGGAATCCTTTGGTTGTTGAGTTTACCCCTACTTTTTGTCATGCTGTATGGAAAAGGCGGGCGTCATACCGTTGCGCCAAACGAAGGCACACCCATTGACTCTACCCTTACTTTATTTCAAAAGAATCCGTTACTTAAAGAATTTTACCGTTTGAATCAATACACGTCCCAATGGAACGACACGTTGATTCGGAAAGAACTCTTGGATCATCTTGCTCGTGCCGAAGAAGAAGGTTTACAACCCAAAGATTACGACTACGAAACCTTACGAGACAGGGAAATTCACTACACCGAATTATCGGATTCCTTAAAAACAGATTATGAGGTGCGTCTGAGTCGGAGCGCCTTACGCTGGTTACGGCATTTATCAGACGGTAAACTCAATCCGTATTTGATTTATGACGACTGGGATTTGCGGCGCGCGCCTACCCAAGTTGCACCGCTATTACAGGAAGCGTTGCAACAACGGAATTTAACTGCTGTTATCGAAGGCTGTAAACCCAACCATCCGGTTTATCAAAAATTAAAACGAAGTTTAAAAATCTTACGAGGTTATCCCGACAAGTTTATTGGTTTGGTGAATTTAAAGGAAAAAATTCTTCCCAATCAAAAAAGCAAATACATTCCCATTATCAAAAAACGGTTGATGTATTGGGGCGATATGCCGGAAAAAGATTCTATTTTGAATCAAACCTACGATGCCAAAACCCAGCGAGCGATGCTGCGTTTTCAAAAACGACACGGTTTGCGTCCGGATGGAATAATTGCAAGGGCTACGATTGATGCGCTGAATTATTCGAGGGATCAACGCATTGAACAAGTGATCGTCAATATGGAGCGGTGGCGGTGGTATCCACGGGAGTTGGGGTATCATTATCTGTTGGTGAATATTCCGGCCTATAATATTGTGGCGGTGAAAGACCAAGACACCTTGCAATACCAGCGTGTAGTGGTTGGCAGGGACACGCGCCCAACGCCCATTTTATCTTCCAAAATATCGAATATCAATTTGAATCCGAATTGGACGGTTCCGCCCACCATTTTAAAAGAAGATTTATTCCCAGAGGCAGAGAAAAACCCCTATCATTTCCGCAAAAAAGGATTGCAAATTTTGGATAAAGACAATCAGGAAGTCGACCCAAAACTGTGGAAAAAAGAAGATGCGTTTCGGTACAAATATGTTCAAAATCCGGGACGCAATAATTCATTAGGATTGATGAAAATTAATTTTCCCAATAGGTATACAGTGTATTTGCACGACACCAACCATCGGGATTATTTTTCTTTGAGTTACCGATCGCTGAGTTCAGGCTGTGTGCGTTTGCAAAAGCCGTTGGAAATGGCCGAACATATTTTGAACGACAGTATCGTTTGGCCCTTACAAAAGATAAAAGATACTACCGATATTGCACATTACCAAGCGTTGCGGGAATTGAAAATCAAACAACTTACCCTTCAACAAGCCAAATTGAAAAAGAAATATCCCAATCGGGTAATAGCTCCAATCGATTTGCCGAAAGCAGCACTAAAAACGATTTACATCAAAGTTAAGGATGAAATCGCCATCCATCAATGGTATTGGACCGCTTGGGAAGAAAAAGGAGTACTCCAATTCCGGGAAGACATTTATTGTTTGGACGCCAGTTTATATACCCTGCTCCGTTATAAATGACGATTGTTCCAAATAGGTTTTATGTGGTGCATAAATAAACAAACACGATTGATCTTTAATCATCGGAATGATGCGGTTGGCTTCTTTTTGAGCTAAGGCAGGACAGCCCTGACTACGCCCTAAACGATTGAACTTTTGAATGTGTTTTTTGGAAACATACGTGGCGCCGTGCATGACAATAGACCGTTGTTCGGAGAGATCATTAAACCCTGGTTCTAATCCTTTTAATTTTAATGACAGGCCGTGTTTGCCATAATAAATGGATGTAGTCAAGTAAAATCCGAGGCTACTTTTAAACGAACCTTCTTCATTGGAAAAATCGGTGGGCTGCACCAATCCCGAATTCATACCGTGTGAAACATAAGTATGTTCGAGCACTTTATACTGACGCATGTCAATTACCCACAAACGTTTTTCGGTGGATGGCAATGAAAAATCAATTAAGGTCAGGTACGGTTGCTGAATTTGTCCTTCATTATCAAGCTTTAGATACCCTTGCATTCCATAAGCAAAACAATCCCAATGGGGTAAATCCCTATTGTTGGCATCTAATTGTGCATATAAACTGCGGACTTCTTGTACTGAAAAAACACGAGAGGGTACGGTTGTAAAAGAGAAAAACAAGAAGCAGACCACCCCTGCAAAAAAGCGTAAAGGCATAGGCATTAGTAGGTTAATTGTTAAACTTGGGGAACCAAATATAAATTTTAGTTTTGGAACCACCAACATAAAAATGTTAAAATTATCGATATAATGATTGTTTTAATCGATGTAATGCATAGTTTGCTCGTTTATTTATACAAATTCTTATTTTTAGCACTGATCTGATATTGGAATATCTAATGTACTGTGTTACATTTGCATGCCTTTAAATATGTATATTTGTCCACCAACCAAAACTCAATGAATCTAAAATTTGCGCCTTTATTATTTTTATTCGCAATGGCTAGCTCCTTTTGCTGGGGTCAGGCTCCTAAAAAAGTGTATCACACTAAATTCACCAGCGAAAAAATAACTATCGACGGAAAATTAGATGAAGTAGTTTGGCAACAAGCCGAAACGGCAACCGACTTTGTCATGGTGCAACCGGGTAATGGCACACCAGAAGACTCCAATCGCAAATCCATTATTAAGATCACTTATACCCATGAAGCCATTTATGTGGGGGCATTATTACTGGATGATCATCCCGAAACCATTGCCCGTGAGTTGACTACTCGTGATGATTTTGCCACTGCCGATCATTTTGGCGTAATTCTAAATGGATTTAATGACGGGCAACAAGACTTCCGTTTTTTTGTGAGTGCGGCTGGAGTACAACAAGATTGTGTATATACCGATGCCAATGGTGAAGACTTTTCATGGAATGCCATTTGGGACAGTGAAGTTCGCATTGTTGAAAATGGTTGGATTGCAGAAATGCGTATTCCCTATGCGGCGCTCCGTTTCCCTCCTACTACCAAACAAACTTGGGGGTTGAATTTCTACCGAGAAGTCAACAAAACCCGATTCAAATACACTTGGAATCTCATTGATAATAAAATCAACACGGAGTCCAATCAAGCGGGGATTTTAGAAGGCATTGAAAATATCAAAACACCAACCCGTTTATTTTTTATCCCGTATTCCTCTTTTTATCTCAATGGTAACCAATGGACTAAAACAAACGGCCAACTCAAAGGCGGGATGGATATCAAATACGGGATTAATGATGCCTTCACGCTTGACGCTATTTTAATTCCGGATTTCGGTCAGACAAAATTTGATAATGTCGTTTTGAATTTGGGTCCGTTCGAACAAACCTTTAATGAAAACCGACCTTTCTTTACGGAGGGAACCGAAATGTTCAGCAAGGGCGATCTATTCTATTCACGAAGAATTGGAGGTGCTCCAAGCCTTAATGAAAATTTAGGCCCAGACGAAGAAGTCGTTGACCGACCCAACAATGTCAATCTTTTTAATGCTTTGAAAATATCCGGTCGTACAAGCAAAGGTTTGGGTGTGGGTGTTTTAAATGCAGTAACGCGTCCCATGTATTCTGAAATTCGCAATACGGTCACTGGTGCTACGCGTGAAGCGTTGGTCGAACCTTTAGCCAACTATAATATTTTGGTATTGGACCAACGTTTTCGAAAAAATTCCTCGGTAAGTTTTATCAACACCAGTGTCGTTAGAAATGGAGGAAATCGCGACGCCAATGTTTCGGCATTAGTATTTGATTTAAATACCAAAAAGAATACTTACAAGTTGAGTGGGGATTACAAGTACAGTATTATTTCGCTAGCGGATACCAAAACCAGTACAGGATACAACACTTCATTAAACTTTGCAGAAACCAGCGGCAAGTACCGTTACAGCTTTGGTGGACAATACGTGAGTACCTTTTTTGACAACAATGATTTGGGGGTCAATTTTACGACACATTATCATTCTATGTACATGAATGGGAGTTATCGCTTATTGAACCAAACGCCTAAACTAAATACGTTTAATATCTTTTTCAATAATTATTCTGAATTTGATAACCGTACCGGTCGTTTGCAAGCCTTAAATCACGGTATTAATGTCAATATTGTCGATAAGAAAAATGATTATTACGGCTTTGGATTTAATGGGCGGCCGCTTCATGTCTATGATTTTTATGAACCGCGAACGTATAACGAATCGCGTTTCATCCGTTTACCTCGCGTAATGAGTGCGTATTTTTACTTTTCTTCCAATTATGCTCGAAAATTCGCCATTGACATCAATCCATCTTTCACGCAATCGGATGAGAAAAACCGCTTTACGTATGGGTTCCAGTTTGCACCTCGCTATCGCTTTTCCAATAAATTAGCTTTTGTTTTAGATTATACCTACAACCATTTGAACAACAATGTAGGCTATGTGGGGCAAGACGACAGCATCAATGCCATTTATATGGGTCGCCGAAAAATCAACACCCATACGTTGAGTTTAAACGGTAAATACTCCATCAACCACAACATGACTTTTAACTTAGTTACTCGCTATTATTGGTCGTATGCTTTATACAATAACTATTATGCACTATTGGATAATGGTGGATTATTAAATGTAACCGATACTGTAGCATTGGATGCTGACCGTAACTTCAACACCTGGAATTGCGACTTGAACTTTTCTTGGTGGTTTGCTCCGGGTAGTCAGATGAATATTTTATACCGCAACAAAGCTTTTCTCCAGCAATACCAAACTATTGATGAATCGGTTAAAGGAAATTTGGGTCGGGTATTGAGTTCCCAAAATTTGGACCACATCTTCTCTATAAGTATTCGTTATTTCATTGATTATAATTCATTGAAAAAAAACTAATAAACCCTTTGAATTTTTACGAATAATCCATGGCTTTTCGGTTGATTTCCAGGGGCAATTTGGCGTACCTTTGTACCAAATTTGAATACCATGAATAAGAAAGTCATTCTCATGATTTTGGACGGTTGGGGAAAATCACCCGACCCGAAAGTGTCGGCTATCGACAACGCCAACGTGCCTTTTATCAATAGTCTTTATACCCAATATCCCAACGCTGAATTACGCACTGACGGACTTAATGTTGGACTTCCTGAAGGGCAAATGGGAAATTCAGAAGTAGGCCACATGAACTTGGGGGCGGGACGAATTGTCTACCAAGATTTAGCTAAAATTAATTTAGCCGTTCAAAACCATACTTTAAGTAAAGAACAACCCTTAATTGATGCATTTGAATATGCCAAAGCCCACGGTAAAAAAGTCCATTTTTTAGGATTGGTTTCTAATGGCGGGGTACATTCGCATACCTCACACTTATACGGACTTTTAGATGCGGCAGCTTCGTATGATTTGGAACACGTTTATATTCATGCTTTTACCGACGGCCGTGATGTGGATCCCAAATCGGCACAAACGGACTTGGCCAACTTGCTTGCTTATACCGAAAAATCCAACGCAAAAATCGCTACTGTAATTGGGCGCTATTATGCGATGGATCGCGACAAACGTTGGGAACGCGTAAAATTGGCCTACGATTTATTGGTTAATGCTGAAGGAGAAAAGACCAATGACTTATTGGCTAGCATTCAACAAAGCTATAGTGAAGGTGTGACCGATGAATTCATCAAACCCTTAGTGGTCACTCAAGCTGATGGTCAACCCTCTGCGGTGATTGAAGAAGATGATGTGGTGATTTTCTTTAATTTCCGTACCGATCGCGGAAGGGAATTGACCGAAGTATTGTCACAAAAAGATTTCCACGAATTCAACATGCACAAACTGAATTTGTACTATGTGACGATGACCAATTACGACGAAACCTATCAAAATGTTCATGTGATTTACGATAAAGATAACATCACAGAAACCCTGGGAGAAGTTTTGGAACAAGCGGGCAAAAAACAAATTCGAATCGCTGAAACGGAAAAATATCCGCACGTGACCTTCTTCTTTTCGGGCGGACGTGAAGTGCCTTTTGAAGGGGAAACGCGTATTTTACGCAATTCTCCCAAAGTGGCAACCTACGACTTGCAACCCGAGATGAGTGCGTATGAATTGAAAGACGCTTTGATTCCCGAATTAGAAAAAGGAGACGTTGACTTTGTGTGTTTGAATTTTGCCAATGGTGATATGGTCGGACATACCGGAGTGATGGAAGCCGCCATCAAAGCTTGTGAGGCTGTGGATGTTTGTGTGCGCGAAATTGTAACAACAGCTTTAGCCCACGATTATACAACCATCATCATCGCTGACCACGGCAACTGCGAAACCATGATCAATCCTGACGGTTCGCCCAACACCGCTCATACTACGAATCCTGTGCCTTTCATTTTAGTAGACAAGGAATTGACAACCATTCAAAGTGGCATATTAGGCGACATTGCGCCAACCGTATTGAAACTGATGGGCATCCCTCAACCGGCAGCAATGACCTGCCATTCTTTAGTATAAAACATTACTACAACATACGTTAAGAGGTTCCTAAAAGGAGCCTCTTTTTTTATAATTAAAAGTTAAATTCTCAAAACTGAAAGTATTACTATTATATTTGCAATAAAATACTATGCTATGAAAACGGTAGTACTATTAATAATGATAGGATTAACTTCTCTCAATTGCAGCAATGTTGCCGCCCAACAGCTGGATACTTTCTCCAATTTAGAAGAAGCAAAGCAACATGCCTTACAAGTAAAAAAGCTTAGTTTGAATAATTATACAGGAACCCTACCTGCGGATTGGGACACGTTGTTTCCAAATCTGGAAACGCTTTCGCTGCAAAACGACAACCTTAAAGAAATTCCTGCGGGAATCGCGCGATTAAAAAAATTACGCGTTTTAAACTTAAGTGGAAATCCGATACAACGAATTCCCGAATCATTAGCACAACTTACGAGTTTGGAGGAATTACATTTGAGTAACGACGCTCAACTTAATTTACCACAATCGCTATCCGTTTTAGCAAAATTACCCAAATTAAAAGCGTTGCATTTGGAGAATGATGGTATTGTCAAATTGCCTGGAGAGCTTTTTAACTTAAAACAGCTGGAATCGTTGTATTTAAACAACAATCAATTGCCGGAGATTCCTTCGCAATTAAAGGGATTACCGCATTTACAATATCTAGAAATTCGGAATAATAAAATCAATCCTGATTTAATAGATACCCGAAATTTAAACTTTGGATTTAAAATACAACTCTAGCCATGATTGATGCACTAATAGCACTTACTTCATTAGTAGCTTTGGAGGTTATCCTTGGTTTGGATAACGTCATCTTTATTTCCATTTTAGCGGATCGATTGCCCGAAAACGATCGCAATAAACTTCGCTTTTGGGGATTGGGTTTAGCGATGCTCATGCGCTTGGCATTACTCACTGTCATTGCTTGGATCATGAAACTCGATACCACCTTATTAACGCTAGCCAATATTCCGTTCTCAGGAAAAGGAATTATCCTTTTGTTGGGCGGCCTTTTTTTGATTTACAAAAGCACCAAAGAAATTTATCATAAAACTGAAGCGAATCACCCAGACAATCAAGAGTCATCAAAAAAGGCAACCTTCGGTAGGTTATTGGGGGAAGTTATTGTTTTGGATTTGGTTTTTTCAATCGACTCCATTATCACAGCCGTAGGAATGGTGAATCAAATCTGGATCATGTACACTGCCGTGATCATTACCGTATTTATTATGCTTTTTGCCTCGAAACCCATTAGTACTTTCATCAGTAAGCATCCCTCTTTCAAAATATTAGCCTTATGCTTTTTGATGATGATTGGCGTTTCGTTAATTGCTGAAGGCCTGCATTTTGAAATCCCAAAAGGCTATATCTATTTTTCGATGGCCTTTGCCTTCATTGTCGATGTAATTCAAATGAAAACAATACCTCAAAATTCTCAAAAATGATTTTAAACCAAGTCATCATAGCCGTGAATGACAAACTGTACGTCAAGAATCCCGAGTCCTCGGAACTGGGCCGAAAAATCATTCAACACAGTATCAATTTAATTGATGAAATTGGATTTGAAGCCTTTACCTTTAAAAAATTAGGGGAACGCATTGGCTCCAATGAAAGTTCATTATATCGGTATTTTGAAAATAAACACAAATTATTGTTGTACCTTTCTTCATGGTATTGGGGTTGGATGGAATACCGTTTGGTCATGGAAACCAACAATATTCCCGATCCCAAAACAAAATTGATGAAAGGTATCGAAATATTAACCGAGAAAATAAATGATGACACGAGTACGCAACACATCAATGAAGCAACACTCAACAACATCATCATTTTTGAATTCACTAAAACCTTCATGACCAAGGAAGTAGATCAAGAAAACCGTGAAGGCTTTTTTATCATTTACAAAAAAGTAGTTAACCGATTAAAAGACATGATATTGGAAGCACACCCTACCTATCCCTTTGCCAAGAGTTTGGCATCATCCATTGTAGAGGGTTCGCTGCATCAGCATTTTCTTAAAGATCATTTGAAAACCATCACCGATTGCAATGACACCCAATCGCCCACGCATTTTTACCAACATTTACTCGAACAAATCTTGAAATAACATGAAATATACTCCTTTTCAACGTTTAACAAACCTACTCAAACTCGACCGAAAAGATGTCGTACAAATCATCTTGTACGCCGTATTTGCAGGTTTGGTGAGTTTGTCTCTACCACTGGGAATTCAAGCGATTATCAACCTCATCCAGTCGGGTCGCGTGAGTGCTTCCTGGGTGCTTTTGGTAGTCATCGTAATCATCGGAGTGGCGCTCGGCGGCATATTATCCGTGATGCAATTGCGAATTACCGAAAACTTGCAACAGAAAATATTCGTGCGCTCTTCTTTCGAATTCAGTTACCGCCTCCCGAAAATCAAATTGGAAGCGCTTTATAACCAATATGCGCCCGAATTAGCCAACCGCTTTTTTGACACCTTAACCATACAAAAAGGAACGTCAAAATTGTTAATCGACTTTTCATCGGCCTTGCTTCAAATTATATTCGGCATCATCTTACTGTCGTTATACCACCCGTTCTTCATCTTGTTTGGTGCATTATTGCTGGTTTTATTATATTCGATTTTTAAATTTTCGTATACCACCGGACTCAACACTAGTTTGAAAGAATCCAAATACAAGTATAAAGTCGTAGGCTGGTTACAGGAAATTGCCCGCAACAACAGTAGCTTCCGTAAGAAAGACAATTTTGAATTTGCTCTAGCAAAAAACAACAGCTTGGTCGAGCAATACTTGGTGCACCGAGAAAAACATTTCAATATTATCAAACGCCAATTCCTACAATTGATCGGATTTAAAGTGATTATTACCGCTTCCCTATTATTGATTGGCGGATATTTGGTTGTAAGTCAGGAAATGAATATCGGTCAGTTTGTCGCCGCAGAAATCATCATCCTTTTGGTGATCAACTCGGTTGAAAAAGTCATCCTCGGTTTGGAAACATTCTATGACGTCTTAACTTCTGTGGAGAAAATTGGCCAAGTGGTGGATATGGAAACGGAAAAAACCATTTCCAAAGAACCTGATTTTTGCTACACCAACATCCAAATGGAAACGGACAACCTAAGTTTCAAATTTCCCGACAGTGCGGATCATGTTTTATCAAAAATTAATTTGATCATCAATCCCGGAGAAAAAATCTATTTGGATGGAAAAAATGGTTCCGGTAAATCCACGTTAATTCGGATACTTGCAGGCTTAATGCAACCTACATCAGGTTCGTTTGCTATCAATGACGATACGTATCGCAAGGTTGATATCAACCAGTTCCGCTCGCATATTGGTACCATCCTTCACGAAGAAACCCCATTCGAAGGAACCATTTTGGAAAACATTACCTTCAACAATCCACACGTGACGCATGACCAAGTAAAATGGGCTATTGACAGTGTAGGCTTGGGCGAATTCATCAAATCACTTCCTGACGGACTCGATACGATGATTTTCCCCGAAGGACGCCAACTCTCCTCGTCCAATGCCCAAAAGATTTTGTTAGCGCGCAGTATTGTCAACCGTCCGAAAATTTTATTTTACGAAGATCCTTTGGACAAAATGGACGACGATGCCGCTGCTCGCATCATCGACTTCTTAACAGATGCTAAAAATCAATGGACGTTAATTGTCACTTCAAAAAATCCGTATTGGAAACAAAAGTGTATGCGTGTCATCGAAATTCAAGAAGGAAAAATTAATAACGATATTTTAAAATCATAACCATGCTCAACTTATCCAAAGAAAACCCCATAACTGAAAACATTGATCAGTTTAGCACGGTGAAAAACTTAAGTAACCGTCCGCATTATAAAATCCTAAACCGCATTATTTTATGGGTTTCCGGAATCACTTTGGTTATTCTCTTTTTGCCTTGGACACAAAATATTTCAGGCTCGGGAGCGGTGACCACTTTGAAACCCGACCAACGTCCGCAAACCGTGCATAACGCCATTGCGGGTCGTATCGAAAAATGGTACGTGAAAGAAGGGGATTATGTCAAAAAAGGCGACACCATCCTATTTATCTCTGAGATTAAAGAAGATTACTTCGACCCGAATTTGGTGGACAACACCAAAAACCAAGTCGAAGCTAAAAAAATGGCTGTAGAATCGTATAGTGGTAAAGTTTCCACACTTGGCACTCAAATCAGTGCCATTGAAGCGGAACGGAACTTGAAACTGCAACAGGCAAAAAATAAAATTCGCCAAAGTATCCTAAAAGTGCAAAGCGACAGCATGGACTTAGAGGCGGTGAAAACCCAATTAAAAATTGCCAACACCCAGTTCAATCGCTCCCTAACCTTGAACAAAGAAGGCTTGAAACCGCTAACGGATGTCGAGGAAAAGCGCTTGAAACTTCAGGAAGTGGAAGCCAAAATCATCACCCAAGAAAACAAATTCATTTCCAGTAAAAATGAATTGATCAATGCGCAGGTAGAAGTCAACCGCATTGGTGCTGAATATGCAGAAAAAGCTTCCAAAGCGCGCAGCGATCGTTTCACCGCGATGAGTAGCCAATACGATACCGAAGCACAGGTCAACAAATTGCAAAACCAATACACGAATTACAAAATTCGTAACGGCTTGTATTACATCACGGCGCCCCAAAACGGCTATGTGAACCGCGCTTTGAAATCGGGTCTAGGCGAAACCATCAAAGAAGGGACCGAAATCGTGAGCATCATGCCGTCCAAATACGACATCGCCGTGGAAACGTATGTGAGTCCGACCGACCTACCCCTGATCCACAAAGGCGAGAAAGTTCGCATCTGGTTTGACGGATGGCCAACTATCGTATTCTCGGGCTGGCCGAACATGTCGTACGGAACCTTTGGTGGAAAAATTGTAGCGGTGGAAAATTTCATCAGTCCGAACGGGAAATTCCGCGTACTCATTGCCCCCGACAACGAAGATCATCCGTGGCCAAAACAAATTAGTATGGGTTCGGGTGCACAGACTTTGGCGTTATTGGACAATGTACCAGTTTGGTATGAAATCTGGCGAACACTCAACGGATTCCCACCCAATTATTACCAACCCAAAGGTGGCGCGAAAGGCGACGCCAAATCAGAGGCGAAGAAATAATTTTTGGGAACTAATGGCTAGGGCTTCCCGGCCATCCCTATTCCTGCTTTCCGTTGCAATCTGCTTTCGCTAACGCTACAGCAGGATTTCCACTGCAATCAGGGTTAAAAAAAGAGGCTATTGGCCAACAAAAAAATTATGAAAAAATTACTTTTTATACTGCTTTCCTTACCGCTCTGGAGTCAGGCTCCATCGATGAATACGCTTACCTACGACGAATATTTGGGCTATGTAAAAAAGTTTCATCCCCGGGTAAAGAGTGCCGATTTGAACATCAGCAGTGCGCAAGCCAACTTGATGATGGCACGGGGTGCATTTGATCCCAAAATCGAAGTGGACTTTGACAACAAACAGTTCAAAGGCAAGGAATATTATTCGCTTTTAAACAGTAGTTTCAAGATTCCGACATGGTACGGAATCGAAGTTAAAGCCGGATTTGACAACAGCGAAGGGATTTATGTGAATCCGGAGAACACTTTGCCAAATCAAGGATTGACATCATTGGGAATCACAGTTCCTTTGGGACAAGGGTTGTGGATTAACCAGCGTATGGCCGACTTGCGAAAAGCCAAAATCCAAATCAACTTGAGCAAAGCCGAACGGCAATTGGAAGCTATTAATGTGCTTTATGATGCTTCAGTTGCTTATTTTAATTGGAAACGAACGTACGATGAAGTGCAGTTGTATAAAAATTATTTGGTCAATGCCGAAACCCGATTTACAGGAATTCGGAGTTTAATCAAAAACGGAGACAAACCGGCCATTGACAGTGTAGAAGCGGGAATTGTAGTGCGCAACCGAAAACTAAGTTTGACCGATGCTACTTTGAAATTGGCCAAAGCCAAATTGGAATTGTCCAATTACTTGTGGTTGGAAAACAACATCCCGATGGAATTGCAGGATGGAATGCTTCCTGAGGAAAACCTGGACAAAACCATTCAGGAAATTTTGCGCACCAATGCATTGCTTTCGGGAGACATCAGTATTGACAACCATCCCAAAATTACGGCCTTGGAAAGCAAAGTTAATTTATTGGACATCGACCGAAAATTGAAAGCCAATATGCTCTTGCCAAAAGCCAATGTGGGGTATTTCTATTTATCGGAGCCCAATTATTGGAATTCGACCGACTTCAACAATTACAAAGTCGGGGTGAATTTCTCGTTTCCCTTATTCTTACGCAAAGAACGCGGGAGTTTAAAGTTGGCCAAATTCAAAGTCCAAGATGCACAATACGACTTAAACATGGAACGGGTGCAATTAACCAACAAAATCAAAGCGCAGCAAACCGAGTTGAGTTCGCTCCTCGAGCAACAAAAACTGACGGGCGATTTGGTAACCGATTATCAAATCATGTTGCAATCGGAAGAACGTTTGTTCTCGTTGGGAGAGAGTTCGATTTTCTTGTTGAATTCCCGTGAAAACAGTTTGGTTACAGCCCGACTCACGGCGATTGCTTTGGTGAATCGGTATTTGATTTCGAATGCCGAATTGTTTAAAATCATGGCGCAACCCGATTAGTGATTTGAAAATCGTTCGTGTCATTTAGCCCCGATAGAGCCGGTATCCACGTAACGCAGTGGAGTGATAAAGGCGAAAGCGGGAAGACACGTGAAAAGAACCCCTACTTCTGCTCCAAAAAAAAAAACTCCCCGAAGGGAGTCTTTTTACATTTGATGGAGTAATTCATAGTACTCCTTATCAATGCGCTCCCTATGGGAAGGATGCGCGATTTTAACTAACTCATCAGCACGTTGTTTCAAGGTTTTGCCATACAAATCGGCGATACCGTACTCGGTGATCACGTAATGAATGTGGGCGCGAGTGGTTACCACTCCGGCACCTTGTTTTAGGAAAGGAACGATGCGACTCTCCCCTTTTTTGGTAATGGAGGGCAAAGCGATAATGGCTTTTCCGCCCGGACTCAACGACGCGCCACGGATGAAATCCATTTGACCGCCTACTCCGGAATACATACGTGGCCCAATGGAATCGGCACACACTTGACCGGTTAAATCGACTTCAATAGCCGAGTTAATCGCTACCATATTGGGGTTTTTACGAATGCGTGCGGTATCGTTCACCATCGACGATTCTTTCATTTCGATAAACGGGTTGTCGTTGACAAATTCGTATAAGCGTTTGGAACCGATTAAAAAAGTAGCCAACACGCGACCGCGTAACGTTCCTTTGTAATTGCAATTGATCACATCTTTTTCAATCAAGTCGATCACGCCATCGGAGAACATTTCGGTGTGTAAACCCAAGTCTTTGTGATTGGTCAATTGGCGAAGGGCTGCGTTGGGAATGGAGCCAATACCCATTTGCAGGGTGCTTCGGTCTTCGATAAGTGAGGCGATGTATTCCCCGATTTTATTTTCCTCGGGCGTACAGGGTTCGACCTCATGCGCATAAATTTCAGTGTCGACTTCAACCAAATAATCAATTTCAGACACGTGTAAAATACCGTCACCAAAGGTTCGGGGCATATTGGGATTCACTTGCGCCACCACGATTTTGGCATTTTCAATAGCTGCTACGGTCGCTTCAATGGAAACGCCGAGCGAGCAATAGCCGTGGCGATCGGGTGGGGAAACATGGATAAAAGCCACATCGATGGGCAATACATTTTTGCGAAACAAATGCGGCAATTCACTCAAGAAAACGGGCGTATAGGAACCGTTTCCTGCTTTGAGGGTGTGGCGCACATTGGATCCAATAAAAAAGGAATTCACATGAAAGCTATCCGCGAGTTCGGGATTGGCATACCGCGCTTCGCCTTCGATATGCAAGTGGCATATTTCAACGTTGCGCAATTCTTCAGCACGCTCGGTGAGGGCGTTGGCCAAAACAGTGGGTGCAGCGGCGGCGGCCTGTAAATAGACCCGATCGCCGGATTTCACGACTTGTACAGCTTCTGCTGCGGTTACATATTTGCTCATACCATTAATTTTGGACAAAGTTAGGGTTGGATTTTAGGTAAAAACATGACATTTCTCATGGTTTATCCGTAAAGTAGTATGGGTAAAAAAGTCCGTTTTTCGAAAAAAAATACCTACTTTTGCCCACTCATTTTCAGACTTATGATTATACCTAAAACCCGTGAAGAAATTGAAATCATGCGTGAGAGTGCGTTGTTGGTTTCCAAAACCTTAGGGGAAATTGCCAAAGTTATTCGTCCTGGTGTTACCACCTTACAATTAGACAAATTGGCGGAAGAATTCATTCGTGATCACGGTGCTGAACCCGGTTTTTTGGGCATGTATGGTTTTCCCAATTCGTTGTGTGTAAGTCCGAACGCCCAAGTGGTTCACGGCATTCCCAACAACAAACCGTTGGAAGAAGGCGATGTGATTTCCGTGGACTGTGGGGTTTTGAAAAACGGATATTATGGCGATCATGCGTACAGTTTTGAAATTGGAGAAGTAGCGCCTGAAACTAAGAAGCTCTTAGAAGTGACCAAAGAAAGTTTGTATGTGGGTATTCGCGAATTTCGTGCGGGCAACCGTGTAGAAGATGTGGGCAATGCCATTCAAAAATACTGCGAAGGACATGGTTACGGGGTAGTGCGCGAATTGGTCGGACATGGTGTAGGAAAGAAAATGCACGAAGAACCTGAAATGCCGAATTACGGTAAACGCGGTCGCGGCAAATTATTTGTAGAAGGCATGGTGGTGGCGATCGAACCGATGATTAATATGGGAACGAAAAACATCAAGCAGTTGAAAGACGGTTGGACGATATTAACGGCGGATGGTAAACCCAGTGCGCATTTTGAGCACAATGTGGCGTTAGTGGATGGCAAACCTGAATTGTTATCGACGTTTCAATACATTTATCAAGCGTTGGGCATTCAAAGTAATGAGGAGGATGAATTCCGTAAAAATCCGTTGGTGCTATGATCAAGAAAGTTTTCAAATGGGTTTTAAATACAATTCCGCGCCCGGTGTTGATCCGTTTGAGTATTGTGGTGCGTCCGTTGTTGGCTTTTTTGTTGAAAGGAAACCGATTCACCGACCCGATTGACGGCAAAAGCTTCCGTATGTTTTTACCGTATGGCTACGGGAGTCAGCGCAACAATGTACTTTCTCCGAGTACGCTTTCGTTGGAAAGACACCGCTTGTTGTGGATCTTTCTGCAACGGGAAACCGACTTTTTTACCGCGACTGAAAAGAAGAAAGTTCTGCATTTTGCGCCAGAGCAAGAGTTTTATAAGCGCTTTAAAAAGCAAACCAATATTGAGTATACTACAACCGATTTATTATCGCCCTTAGCGGATGTGAAAGCGGATATTTGCAACCTTCCTTTTGAAGACAATACCTACGATATCATTTTTTGCAACCATGTGTTGGAGCACATTCCCGATGATACCAAAGCGATGCAAGAGTTGTATCGGGTGATGAAACCGGGCGGGATGGGCATTTTTCAGATTCCTCAAGATTTGAATCGTGCGGTTACGTTTACGGATGATAGCATCACCGACCCGAAAGAACGGGCGAAAATCTTTGGACAATACGATCACGTGCGTGTTTATGGGCGGGATTACTTTGATAAACTGCGCCAAATTGGGTTTACGGTTGTAGAAGAAGATTACACTTCAAAATTAAATCCAGCCGATGTAGAACGTTTTTGTTTGGCCAAAGGCGAAATCATTCCGGTTTGTTTTAAATAATTTGGCTTTTTTTTCGTTGCTTTAGTATCTTTACGAAATAAACAACGATCACATGAAGCGATTTTGGGCAGTGCTGGCCGTATTGGCAAGCGTATTCACCTTTGCACAAGAAAAAGAAGTCAATCCACCGTATTATATCAAAACCATCACTTTTGTTCAAAACGGACAAAACATGGTGCCTGTTTTCCAATTGGGAGACGATATTCAATTGCAATTTGATGACTTACAAGGCGCGGAAAGCAATTACTACTACCACATTACCCATTGTGATTACGATTGGAAACAATCCCAATTAAGCATCAATGAATATTTGACAGGGTTTAATGACCAACGTATTATTGATTATACGAATTCGTTGAACTGTTTACAGATTTATTCGCATTACCGTATTACTTTTCCCAACAAATTCACCCAATTGAAAGTGAGTGGCAACTACATGATTAGCATTTTAAATGAAGATCGAGAAGTTGTTTTTTCGCGAAAGTTTGTCGTTTATGAAAATCTGGTTTCGGTACCGTTACAAGTTAAACGAGCACGCCAAGTAAATGATACGCCTTACAAGCACAATATGGATTTTGCCGTAAAATCTGGGACGATTAATTTCCAGAGTCCGCTAAAAAATGTCAAAGTAATGGTGCTTCAAAACGGACGCTTGAACAATGCCCTGACGAACATCAAACCTATGTATACAGTGGGCAATGATTTGATCTACAAATACGATAGCGAAACCCAGTTTTGGGCGGGGAACGAATTTTTATATTTTGAAAATAAAAACATTCGGGCGGCCACCAATACAATTGCTAAAGTGGACACCAATTCTGGTTTATACGGCTGTTATTTGTACACCAATACCGCACGTGGGAGTCAACCCTACACCTATTGGCCTGACAAAAATGGGAATTTCTTCATCAACAATGTGAATTCGACAGTACCAGAAACGGAGGCTGATTATGCTTGGATTTACTTATCGTTGTCTGCTCCTGCTTTTTATGAAAACAAAAATATATACATTACAGGTATGTTTAATAATTACGCCATGAATGACGAATATAAGATGGATTATAATGAAAAGAAAGGGCTTTATGAAAAAGCAATTATGGTGAAACAAGGCTTTACCAATTATTGTTTTACGGTAGCGGATTCCAATGGAACGATTGACAATGCTAATGCGATTGACGGAAATTTCTACCAAACCGAAAACGATTATATGGTATTGGTGTATTACCGTGAAAACAACCAACGCTATGATCGCGTGATTGGTAAAGGCATTGCTTCCTCGGTTGACATCATTAATTAACACTATCTTTAAACGGTAAAGCGTTGATTATTACCTTTTTTTTGTAACTTTACGTCAAATAATTGAGCATGGTAACCCAAATCACAAAAGGCATTAAAATTTCGGTGAGCACGGTTTTCGAAGGGACTTACTTCAAAAACTACAAGCTTCACTATGCTTTTTCGTATGAGATTACCATTGAAAATCACAGCAAAGACTCGGTACAACTCCTTTCCCGCCATTGGGAAATTTACGATTCTCTAAATGATTTAGAAATTGTCGATGGTGAAGGAGTGATTGGACAAAAACCGGTATTGAAACCCGGCGAAACCCACACATACACTTCCGGTTGTCTGCTTACTTCTCCTCATGGCGCTATGCACGGTTGGTTCAATATGGTGAATTTTACGACTACACGCAACTTCCGCGTTATTGTTCCTGCCTTTCGCTTGAATGCGCCTTACGCTTTAAATTAATCATTTCACGAAATTGTAACATGGGTTGACAAGTTTTTAGTCAAACCTTTGTATTTTTGTTCGTTGTTGGCAAATTCGTAAAAAGCCAGCCAACTTTTTTATTATTGTTCAATTTCAAAAAATACAACTCATGCCTAAAGGATTTTTCAATGTCCCTAAAGCGGTCAATGAACCCGTAAAATCATATATTCCGAATTCACCGGAAAAAGCAGCGGTATTAGCCGCTTATAAAAAAATGTGGAACGAAACCATCGACGTCCCTATGTATATTGGCTCGTCAGAAGTTCGCACCGGTAACACCCGCACCATGAGTGCCCCACATGACCACAAACACATTGTGGGCACCTATCATTTGGGAGAAGCACAACACGTAACACAAGCCATTGACGCAGCTTTGGAAGCGCGTAAAAAATGGGCCAACATGCCTTGGGAGCACCGTGCCGGTATCTTTTTAAAGGCAGCCGAATTGATTGCCGGACCCTATCGTGCCCAAATCAATGCCGCGACTATGATTGCCCAATCAAAAACGATATTTCAAGCCGAGATTGATGCAGCCTGTGAGTTGATTGACTTCTTGCGTTACAATGTACAATTCATGACGCAAATTTACAGCGACCAACCGGCTTCGGTATCGGATATTTGGAACCGTGTGGAATACCGTCCGCTAGAAGGATTTGTGTATGCCATTACACCGTTCAACTTTACGGCTATTGCGGCGAATCTTCCTGCAAGTGCGGCGTTAATGGGAAATACCGTAGTTTGGAAACCAAGCGACAGTCAGGTGTTTTCTGCAAAAGTTATCATCGATGTATTCAAAGAAGCGGGAGTTCCTGATGGAGTAATCAATGTGGTTTTTGGTGACCCTGTAATGATTACGGATATTGTTTTAAAACATCCTGATTTTGCAGGTGTTCACTATACAGGTTCGACCTTCGTATTCAAAGAAATTTGGAAGAAAATTGGTGAAAATATTCATACTTACAAAACTTATCCCCGTATTGTTGGAGAAACAGGTGGAAAAGATTTTGTGTTAGCACATCCTTCGGCAAATGTGAAACAAGTGGTGGCCAATACAATTCGTGGTGCTTTTGAATTCCAAGGTCAAAAATGTAGTGCCGCTTCCAGAGCGTATTTCCCAAAATCATTGTGGCCAGCTATTAAAGAAGAAATGGGCAAAGAATTGGCGAGTATCAAAATGGGATCGCCTGAAGATTTCTCCAACTTTGTGACTGCAGTGATTCACGAAGGTTCGTTTGACAAATTGGTTTCTTATATCGAACAAGCGAAACAAGATGCAGATGCTGAAATATTATTTGGTGGAAATTATGACAAATCGGTGGGGTATTTTATTCAACCTACTGTGATTTTGACAACCAATCCAAAATACAAAACGATGGAAACCGAGTTGTTCGGTCCTGTTTTGACGGTATATATTTACGAGGATGCCGATTGGGCAAAAACCTTAGAGTTGGTGGACAGTACTTCAGAATATGCGTTGACAGGCGCTATCTTCAGTCAAGATCGTTATGCTATTGTTGAAGCTACACAAGCGTTACAAAACAGCGCGGGTAACTTCTACATCAACGACAAACCGACAGGAGCAGTAGTAGGAATGCAACCGTTTGGTGGCGCACGTGCTTCAGGAACGAATGACAAAGCGGGTTCGATGCAAAACTTATTGCGTTGGGTTTCGCCGCGTACAATCAAAGAAACCTTTGTAACGCCAGCCGATTACCGTTACCCTTTCTTGGGCGAATAATCGCAAGAAAATAATAGTTTACAATCCGATTCTTTACAGGGTCGGATTTTTTTATTCGCTTGATTCTTAATTTTTTGTACATTCGAAAATCAAAACAAAAAACTATGCATCGAAAATTACTTGTAACCGCTTTCGGATTATTTTCATTCTTCCTTCAAGCGCAAGACAAATCCTTTGATTTATTGCAATCGGATTCAAAAACCCATATTCTTATTGATCGGGTTTGGTGCAGTTCGAAGATCAACGAACAACTGCCGACCGAATTCAATGCGACCAATTTCCGACAACTATACAGCGAAATGCAGCGGGCTGATTTTGACCACCGCTTTCCAGAATTGTCTGTATTAGACACCCAAAAAGCCATAGCGATTGCCCAACATGAAATTCCGTTGGCGGTTATGGTGGCTAATTTCGAATCGATACCCCAAAATCAATTCGCCAGTTTACAAAAAAACAGCCAAGGTCAATGGTTAGCCCAAGGCAATTCTGGCTATTTGAAACAACATGCGTTGAATTGCATCGCTCCGTTGTTTTTATCTTCGCGAACCAATACGGTAACTTTCACGTTGCCTGAGGCGCTGATTTTTAGCACCTCCAAAACCCTACAATCCGTTCAATTGCAATTGGAAAATGGAGCAACGTTTGTTTTGAACAAAGGGCAGCAACTCCCCGTTACTTTTTCAACGGCTGGGCAACATACGATTCAAGCTACGTTACGTTTTACAGACGGGAGTCAGACCCAAAACCAATTCACCTTCACTACGGAAGGACAAGTGTATGGCAAACACAATGGATTTACCGTTATGCCCAATGTTGTGAATTCCATTACCTCTACCCTTGCTTATCAAGGTTATGGTGAAACCGCGGCTTTTCAAGGTCAAGGCGAATACGAGATTTTCATGGATACGACCAATGGTGTTTTGGACAAACCTATCATTTTATTGGATGGTTTTGATCCTGGTGATACCCGAAATACTTCTATCGTTTATAATGCATTGAATTATGGAACGGGTCAAAATATGGGTGATGACCTCCGAGCTTTGGGTTTTGATGTCATTGTGTTAAATTTCCCGAATTATATCCGACCCAACACCACCACAACTGTTGACGGCGGCGTCGATTTTATCCAGCGCAATGCTTATGTTTTAATTGAACTAATCAACCAAATCAATGCCCAAAAAGTCGGTAACGAACAAAACGTAGTAATTGGTCCGAGCATGGGTGGCTTGATTTCGCGCTATGCTTTACGGTATATGGAGCAAAACAGCATGAGTCACCAAACCCGCTTGTACATTTCTTTTGATTCGCCGCATTTGGGAGCGAATGTTCCGATTGGGTTCCAACATTTATTCAATTATATGGCGTACGGACCTGTGGGCGACACGACGATGCAAACCATCGTTAATGGGATGTTGAAGAGTCCGGCTGCACGCCAAATGCTCATTGATCATCTGGAAGGCCATTTGCAATCGGGTAGTGCATATGAATTCATGACGGCTACCAATTCGTTATTACCGACTGGCGCACCCAACTACCGGGATGCTTTTCAAAACGAATTGAATGCCATGGGATTCCCTGCAACGGTTCGTAATGTTGCTATTGCCAATGGGGCAGGAAACGGCACCATGACGGGTACACCCGATATGGTAGTGATGGATCATACGTTTAACCAAACCTCAACCCAACGTGCGATTATCAACTTACGGTTTACACCGGCAGCGGGACAAACGAATCAAGTGAGTCGTTTTCGCGGACAAACGTATATTCTCTTTGGTTGGGTAACGGTTTTAGAAAGTTTAGCCAATTGCAAATACCCAACCACTACATCCGGATTGGATTCGGCACCCGGCGGTCGCTTTGACATGAATGGATTGAATCCGGGAACAACGAATGCATTGCTCACCGAATTCTTCAACAATTTACAAATCTTGTATTTTGATTTTATTCCTACGGTTAGCTCCTTAGCGATAAGCAATACCAACAACTATTACACTCCTGTTACAACGGCTTCAACTACTCCTTTTGTCAATTACCATGTGCCCACCACCAATGAGAATCACGTCACGTTGACGCCAACGAATATGTTGTTTGCCTATAATGAAATTGTACAAGGACAATTGGGAACCCCTTCGTTTGCCTTGGATCATTTGCAAATCAAAAACCCAGTGGGTGAGCAATTGGAAATCTTTGCGCCTTATGCAATGCATCCGTCGCAAATGACCGTATCGGATGCCTTAGGAAAAGTGATTTGGACACACGATCAAACTTCATTTACAGGACAACTCACGCTACCGCTCACTTTGGAAAATGGCATCTACTTGTTGACCATCCAAAACGAAAGCGGAAAATCAACATACAAACTCATTAAATCCTAATAAAAAAGTCCCTTGTAGCAAGGGACTTTTTTTATGACTTATATTTCAACGGGAGGTAAACCACTTTTTTCGTTTCAAAAAATTCATCTTCAAAATAATCGGAAAGATTATATAAAACGGTCTTTTGGAACACCGCTAATTCTTCGGTCAAATCACCGCCTTTTAAATACAATATTCCGTTGTCCAACGCGTGTTTGGATTGCTTTTTGACTTTACCGCGCACCCACTTGACAAAATCGGGCATGTTGGTCACGGCACGACTCACGATAAAATCAAATTCTTGCTGTACCTTTTCGGCACGCATTTGTTCGGCTTTCACATTGGTCAAACCCAAACCTGCGGCTACTTCATTCACCACACGGATTTTCTTAGCGATCACATCAATCAAATAGAACTGGGTTTCGGGAAATAAAATCGCCAAGGGAATGCCTGGAAAACCACCGCCTGTGCCGACATCCATCACCGAGGCACCGGGTTGAAATTCCATGATTTTGGCAATTCCTAACGAATGCAATACGTGACGGGTGTACAATTCGTCAATATCTTTTCGAGAGATTACATTGATTTTTGCATTCCATTCTACATACAAATCATGCAACTTGGCAAACTGAGCACGTTGATTATCAGAAAGATTAGGAAATTGCTTAAGAATTTCGTCCATGAAGTTAATTTTGTGCAAAATTACATTTTTTCGTTGATAAAATATGATGAATATCAGGATGGAAAAAATTATAATCCGTAAATTTGACACAACTTTAAAATTTAGATTACATGGAAGCAGGAAGTCCTATCTTCTCCAAAAATGACCAATTAAAATTCTTCAGAACGTTGAACAAACGTGTCAACGACTACTTCAAAGACAACAATATTGACCGTACCGGAAACTGGAAATTACATTTAAAAACCATTGTAATGTTCTCGCTATTCTTGGTACCTTACTTTTTCCTAGTCGCTATGGATATGCCCTTTTGGACCTATCTTTTACTGAACATCGTAATCGGTGTGGGTATGGCTGGCGTAGGGATGAACGTGATGCACGACGGGAACCACGGCTCGTATTCATCCAAATCTTGGATCAACAAAATCATGGGCGGAAGCATCTATATCTTGGCAGGTAACGTGTACAACTGGCAAGTACAGCACAATGTGTTGCACCATACCTACACCAACATTTTAGGCCATGACGAAGACTTGGAGGCCGGACGTATCTTGCGTTTCACCAAAGAAGCCGAATGGTACAAACACCATAAATTCCAACACATCTACTCGGTATTTTTATACGGTTTATTAACCTTCAACTGGGCGATTACTTCGGATTTCCAACAAACCAAACGCTATTTACAACGCAAATTGTCGTATGGCGAGTTCAAGAGTCCGGTGTTTCGTTGGACAACCTTAATCATCACCAAAATGATTTACTTCTCGATTTGGTTGGTAGTTCCGATGGTGATGGGAATCACTTGGTGGAAAGTCGTTCTTGGTTTTGTAGTAATGCACTATACCGCAGGTTTGATTTTAAGTATCGTATTCCAATTGGCGCACGTGGTGCATGAAACACACAATCCTGTTCCGAATGAGGAAGGCGAAATGGAAAACACGTGGGCGATTCACCAGTTGTATACTACAGCCAACTTCGCTCCGAAAAACTGGTTGGTGAATTATTACACGGGCGGATTAAACCACCAAATTGAGCACCACATTTTCCCTAATATTAGCCACATTCATTACGACAAAATTGCGGAAATCGTAAAACAAACAGCCAAAGAATGCAATCTCCCTTATTATGAGTTCAAAACCATGCGAGAGGCCGTGATTTCTCACTTTAGTCATTTGAAGGAATTAGGAAAAAAAACCACAATTCGCTTAAAAAATAGGGTTATATTTGCCCGAAACCAATAACACAACATAATGAATCCACTTTCTGACCGGATCAACAGTCTGAGCACGTCACAAACCTTGGCGATGGCTGCTTTAGCCCGTGAATTAAAAGCACAAGGAAAAGATATCATCAGTTTAAGTTTGGGCGAACCCGATTTTAATACGCCCGATTTTATCAAAGAAGCGGCCAAAAAAGCCATCGATGATAACTACAGCACTTACTCGCCTGTTGACGGCTATTTAGATCTTAAAGAAGCCATCTGTAGAAAATTCAAACGCGATAACAACTTGGACTATACTCCTGCCAATATCGTGGTTTCTACGGGCGCCAAACAATCCTTGTACAACATTGCTCAAGTGATGATTAACCCGGGTGACGAAGTTATTCTTCCAGCACCGTATTGGGTTTCTTATTATGAAATTATCAAAATCGCGGGCGGTATTCCAGTGGAAGTGCCGACCACCGTGGAAAGTGATTTCAAAATCACCCCCGAGCAATTGGCACAAGCCATTACACCCAAAACCAAAATGATTTGGTACAGTTCGCCCTGCAACCCCAGTGGTTCGGTATACAGCCGCGAGGAGCTAACGGCACTGTCGGAAATCATTCTACAACACGACAATCTTTACGTCGTTTCGGATGAAATCTACGAACATATCAACTTCTCAGGAACCTTCTGTAGTATTGCGTCAATCCCTGGGATGTTTGACCGCACGATTACCGTAAATGGTGTGGCCAAAGCCTTTGCCATGACCGGCTGGCGCATTGGTTATATCGGTGCACCCGAAGTTATTGCCAAAGCCTGTACCAAAATGCAAGGCCAAGTAACGAGTGGTGCCAATTCCATCGCGCAACGGGCCACGCTAACCGCAGTGGATGCCGATCCTAGCGTATTAAACGACATGGTCGCGGCCTTCCAACGCCGTCGTGATTTGGTAGTCGGATTGATTCAAGATATCCCAGGCATGAAAATCAACGTTCCCGAAGGCGCTTTCTATGTCTTCCCCGATGTATCGTCGTTCTTCGGAAAAACATTACGCGGAAAATTGATTCAAAACGCCGACGACTTCTCCATGTATTTACTGGCTGAAGCCAATGTGGCCACGGTAACCGGCGACGCTTTTGGTAACCCCAACTGCATCCGTTTCTCCTACGCTACCAGCGAGGATTTACTAACGGAAGCCCTACGCCGCATCAAAGAAGCCGTAGCATAAACCCATCGCCTCAAGGAAACTTGGGGCTTTTTTATTTTATTTTTTGGGCGTTCCCTTTCAGGTCGGGTGTTTCCCTGCAAGTCCGTTGCCTTCGTAAACTCCGGCATCCGGGCTTTCCGGTTCACCCCCTAACGCGACCTGAAAAAGACGTTATCCATAAAAAACCTCTCAACACAACTATCATGAAGAAAAAAATTGTACTCTTAGGCTCGGGCGAACTCGGTAAGGAATTCGTGATTGCCGCCCAACGCATCGGACAAACCGTGATTGCGGTCGACAGCTATGAAAACGCGCCTGCAATGCAAGTCGCCCACGGCTTTGAAGTCATCAACATGCTCGATGGCGCTGCCTTGGATGCTGTCATTGCCAAACACCAACCCGACTTTATCGTTCCCGAAATCGAAGCCATTCGCACGGAACGCTTTTACGACTATGAAGCGCAAGGAATAACGGTGGTTCCCTCTGCCAAAGCGGCCAATTTCACCATGAACCGCAAAGCGATTCGCGACTTGGCGGCCAAAGACTTGGGACTGCGCACCGCTAATTACCGCTATGCGACCTCCGCTGCCGAATTGGAACAAGCCGTTGCTGAAGTAGGCTTACCGTGTGTAGTGAAACCATTGATGAGTTCGTCAGGTAAAGGCCAATCTACGATAAAATCAGCCGAGGATATTGCCAAAGCTTGGGCGTATGCTGTAGAAGGTTCGCGCGGTGATGTGGTTGAAGTGATTGTGGAAGCCTTTGTGAACTTCCATTCGGAGATTACCTTACTCACTGTTACGCAAAATAACAATCCGACCTTGTTTTGTGCGCCTATTGGTCACCGTCAAGAACGCGGCGACTATCAAGAGAGTTGGCAACCAGCTCGCGTCTCTGATCGCGACTTGGCCGAAGCCCAAGACATGGCGCGTAAAGTTACCGAAGCGTTGGGTGGGGCAGGATTGTTTGGCGTTGAATTCTTCTTAACCGATGAAGGCGTTTATTTCTCTGAACTCTCCCCGCGTCCGCATGACACAGGCATGGTGACCTTGGCGGGCACGCAAAACTTCAACGAATTTGAATTGCATTTACGGGCGGTGTTGAGTTTGCCTATTTTTGAGATTACTCAAGAAAAAGCAGGGGCCAGTGCGGTACTTTTAGCGACAGCGAACTCTGAAAACCCGACTTACAGCGGCATTGCAACCGTGGCGGGCTTACCCAAAACTGATTTTCGTATCTTTGGAAAACCAACCTCACGACCCTATCGAAGAATGGGCGTGGTGTTGACCCACGATGTTTTAGCAACACCGATTGAGCAACTTGTTGAACGCGCGCAACAAACGGCGCAAATGATTACTGTAAACCCGTAAGTTATGAAAAATATAGTCGTTACTTTTTGCTTGTTTATTTTATCCTATACAGCACAAGCCCAAGCAACCCAAACGCAACCCAAAACACAGTTGGTCGAAGTCTCCTGTGGGCAATGCCAATTTGGAATGAAAGACAAAAAAGGTTGTGATTTGGCAGTGCGCATTGACGGTAAATCTTATTTTGTCGTTGGCACTAAATTGGACGATCATGGCGATGCCCATGCCGAAGACGGTTTTTGTTCGGCCATCCGTCAAGCAGAAGTGATTGGCGAAATCAAAGGCAACACTTTTGAAGTGACCTATTTTAAATTGTTACCGTTAAAACACTAACGTGCAATCCTTGATCGCACATATCCAAAAACACAGCCCCCTCACTCCGGATGAGGCGGCTTTGTTTTTGGCCCATACTGAAACCCGAAAGTACAAAGCCAAATCGGTGCTGCAGCATGCGGGGACGGTGTGTACGGAAACCTATTTCATCACTTCGGGTTTGGTGCGGAGTTTTTACATCAACGACAATATTGTGGAGCACATTCTCAATTTTGCGTGTGAGGGGTGGTGGATCAGCGACATGTACAGCTTGTTTTCGGGGAAGCCAGGCGATTTGTTTATTGAAACGCTGGAAGACACTGAGGTCATTGTTTTGCCCAAGGCGCAGCAAGAACTCCTTTATCAACAACTACCCCAACTGGAACGGTATTTTCGTATACTGGCTGAAAATTCGTTGGTGGCTCACCAAGAGCGATTGATGGACAATATGAGCCGCAGTGCTGAAGAGCGTTTTGAAAAATTTTGCAAACGCTACCCTTCCTTGATTCAGCGTGTTCCCCAAAAGCAGATTGCTTCGTATATTGGGGTTACTCCCGAGTTCTTCAGTAAGATGAAAGGGAAAATGCTTCGGAAGTGATTGAGTTTTCTTAGAAATAAAAAAAACACTTTGAAACGACAGCCCGGATTTACTACGTCTGTTAGGCTAAAGCCTCGAGTGCAATCCATGCCCTCCCTGTAAAAAGCAAAAACTACACCCGATTAGCTACAGTTTTACCTATTTTTGAAGCGTAATGTAAAAGCCTATTCTTATGTATTGGCACGGATTGAAAATCCGCGCTAGCGGGTTTAGAATTTAGAGTTTAGAGTTTAGAGTTTAGAATTTAGAATTGGATAAGGAGTACTAAAGAATATTCGTCATTAAAATCAAAACTTGATTTCTAGCCCCGATAGGAGCGGCATCCCCGTAACGCAGTGGAGGGATATAGCGGATAGCGGGAAGACACTGGATAAAGAACAAAAACGTCTGCTTCAAAAAATCAAAATCATTTTCTTAACCTAGATTAAGTGGCCTAAAGTGAGTCGCGCCCTACCTTTGTATCGTAATAATGATTAAATTTAAACGATATGAAAAATACAGTTATCCATAAATCAAATACCCGTGGTTATGCGAATCACGGTTGGTTAGAAGCGCGTCATACTTTTAGCTTTGCGGGCTATTACGATCCCAATCGCGTACAGTTTGGCGTATTGCGTGTGTTAAACGATGATATTGTAGCCGGTGGTATGGGCTTTGGTACCCATCCGCATGACAATATGGAAATCATTACGATTCCGCTGGAAGGCGATTTGGCCCACAAAGACAGCATGAACAATGCCGAAACCATCAAGTTTGGCGATGTACAGGTGATGAGTGCGGGAACGGGAATTCAGCATAGTGAGTTCAACCCGAATCATGACCGTCGCACCAATTTGTTGCAAATCTGGGTGTTCCCTAAATACCGTAATGTCGAACCCCGTTACCAACAAATTACGTTAAATGTTCCCGATCGTGAAGGGAAGTTTCAACAAATTTTATCGCCCAACGCGGAAGATGAAGGCGTTTGGATTCACCAAGATGCTTGGTTCCACATGGGGAATTTCAAAGCGGGAGAACAAGCGAACTATACCTTTAAAAAAGAAGGGAACGGTTTGTATGTTTTTGTAATTAAAGGTGGATTAACCGTAGATGGACAAGCACTCGAACTTCGTGATGGCATGGGCATTTGGACCGACGACAATAGCCTAGCTACGGTGGATTTTCAAATGACCGAAGACACTGAATTGTTACTCATGGAAGTCCCCATGTTTCAATAAATAAGTGGTATGGAACCGATTGTACATCTCGAACAAAACGACAAAAATGGTTTTTTTCAAATTACCATTGACGGCACAGAACAAGGACGCATGACCTTTGTGTATGCGGGACCGGATAAGATCATTATCGATCATACGGAAGTGAGACCCGGCAACGAAGGCAAAGGGTTGGGCAAAAAAATGGTAACGGCTGCCGTTGAAATGGCCCGCGCCAACGGATTGAAAATTTTGCCCCTATGTCCGTTTGCCAAAGCGGTTTTTGATAAAACACCCGAATTTAACGACGTACGCGTTTAACATGAAGAAGTTATTAGAAAACGATATCATCGGAAGTATTAGTACCCAATTGTACCGTTGCACCATTCAGTGGCGCAACGGTCAGTTGGTTATGGACGAACCCGAATCGCTGGGCGGACAAGACTTGGGGCCTGACCCCTACACGACTTTGTTGGCTTCTTTGGCGGGTTGTACCCTATCGACCTTACGGATGTATATTGACCGAAAGGGTTGGGATATTCCTGTGTTTGCGGTGACTTTAAATATGGAACAAGAACAAACCCCAGAATTGGTTACCCATATTTCGCGAACGCTTACTTTCCCAGAAGGTGTGGATGCAGCAATCCAACAACGGTTGTTGGTGATTGCTGAAAAATGTCCCGTATCCAAAATCTTAGAAAACAAAATTGTTATTCGTACCCAAAACCAATAATTATGGATCCAAAAGACCTTACCAAAGAATACAGCAATGGCGAAGTGACCATTGTATGGAAATCGGGATTGTGCAAACATGCGGCTGAATGTGTTAAAAACAATCCGGCGGTATTTAAACCCAAAGAGAAACCGTGGATTATTCCCGAGAATTCAGATACCGAAGCGATTGTTGAAACGATTAAAAAATGTCCCTCTGGGGCTTTGACCTATTATTATAACAAATGAAACCACCCAAAAAATGGAAGTTTGCCTTAATGGTTTGGATTGCGATTTATCCTGCCATTACTCTAGCTTCTTTTCTTTTAGGCGACTACATTAAAGACTTGGCTCTGCCGATTCGCACCTTGATTATGACCGGAATTTTGGTTCCGCTCATGGTCTATGTTCTTTTGCCTTTATTACGAAAACTATTCGGAGCTTGGCTCCACACCTAACCATGAAAAAAATTATTGCTTTTGGCGGTTCGACCAGCCAAACTTCCATCAACAAACAATTGGCAACCTATGCCGCTCATTTATTTACCAATGCTGAAGTCGAAGTATTGGATTTAAACGATTACCCTCTTCCCGTATTTTCGGTGGATTTGGAAAAAGAAGGGATGCCACAAGCTGCCCAGGATTTTTATGCAAAGATTGGTTCGGCCGACTTGCTCGTTGTGTCTCTTGCGGAGCATAACGGGGCCTATTCGGCGGCATTTAAAAACCTATTGGACTGGACTTCGCGCATCAATGGCAAGAACTTCCAAGATAAACCGATGGTATTGCTAGCGACATCACCCGGTGGTCGTGGCGGCGCGAGTGTATTGGAAATTGCCAAAAACCGTTTCCCTTTTCAAGGCGCACAGGTTAAAGGCACTTTTTCTTTGCCTAGTTTTTATGAAAATTTTGATGTCAACAACGGAATCATCCAACCCGAATATAAAGCCCAATTGGAGGCGATTGTTCGTGGCATCGAATTCTAATCAGGGCCCGTATTTTTTTGTATTTTTGTCGCCAAGACATTAATTAATACCGATACATCCAATGAAAGCATACGTTTTCCCGGGTCAGGGAGCACAATTTACCGGAATGGGTAAAGACTTATATGAAAACTCAGCTGTAGCGCGTGAGTTATTTGAAAAAGCCAATGAAATTTTAGGTTTCCGCATTACCGACATCATGTTTGAAGGTACGGCCGAGGAATTGAAAGAAACCAAAGTTACCCAACCCGCGGTGTTTTTACATTCTGTGATTTTAGCCAAAACCCTTGAAGATTTCCAGCCCGAAATGGTGGCCGGACATTCGTTAGGGGAATTTTCAGCCTTGGTTGCTAGTGGTGCTTTGTCGTTTGAAGACGGGTTAAAATTGGTTTCACAACGTGCCCTAGCGATGCAGAAAGCCTGTGAAATTACTCCTTCTACAATGGCAGCCGTATTGAACTTGGACGATAAAGTGGTTGAAGACATTTGTGCTTCTATTGATGGTGTTGTCGTTGCTGCGAATTACAACTGTCCCGGACAATTGGTGATTTCGGGCGAATTCAAAGCGGTAGAAGCCGCTTGTGAAAAAATGAAAGAGGCGGGAGCGAAACGCGCTTTATTATTACCGGTTGGTGGTGCTTTCCACTCGCCCATGATGGAACCGGCTCGTGAGGAATTAGCGGCAGCCATTGAAGCTACCCATTTCAACGATCCTGTTTGTCCTGTATACCAAAATGTACCTGCAAGTGCGGTGAGCGATGCGGCTACAATCAAACAAAATTTGATTACCCAATTGACTGCCCCAGTAAAATGGACGCAATCGGTACAACAAATGATTGCTGATGGCGCCACTTCCTTTACCGAAGTTGGTCCGGGCAAAGTATTGGTTGGATTAGTCAATAAAATCAATAAAGACGTAACTACCTTATCCGCATAATATGAAAAAGATCATTGTAAGTTTTGCACTGCTTGCTGTATTCGCATCCTGCAAAGAAGAAACTCAAGAGAAATTGGATGCTGCAAAAGATGCTGTATCGGAAGAAGTTAAAGAGAATGTAGATTCGGTGAAAGCTAAAACAGAGAAAGTTTTGGACTCCACGAAAGAAAAACTGAAGTCCAAAGTAGACACTCTTTTGGTGAAAGGCGCTTCCAAAGTGGAAGAAAAAGCCAAACAAATCAAAGAATCTGCAAAAAAATAAATTTGAGAAGCCCCGTAAATAGGGGCTTTTTTATTTTTAATATGTTAAAATTTGTTCTTTTTTTCGTTTTGGCACGGTGCTGCTATTTTTTGGCATTCGATTTGTAATAAGGGAAAAAGTTCTTATTAATTATTAATTCTTAATCCCTTAAAAAAATGAAAAAAGTAGTTTTAAGCTTAGCGCTTATCGGAGCATTAACTGTTGTTTCTTGTGACAAAAAAGCCGATCAAAAAGTTGAATCTGAAACTGAAATTTCGGCAGACACTTTGGAGCAAAATCAAGATTCAACGAACACTGAAAAAGATTCAACTGTTGAAAAAACAGGTGAAGCGGTGAAAGAAGAGGCTTCAAAAGCAAAAGCAGAAACCCCTGCGGCTCCTGAAAAAGTAGCCAAAGAAACGAAAGAAGCCGTTAAAAAATAGGCTGTATTTAGTTGTAAAAGGAAAGGGGGCGTTCCATTGAACGCCCCCTTTGATTTTTATACTAACTCCGAATTTTCTGCTCCCATTTCCAAGCACTCGCTAGCGCTTCTTCCAAGCCTAGCTCTGCTTTCCATCCCAAAACATTGTTTGCACGATCAGTATTGGCATAAGCTTCTGTGATATCACCTTCTCTTCTACCTACAATTTGATAGTTCAAGGCTTTTCCACTTACTTTTTCGAAAGCTTTGATGACTTCAAGCACCGAACTTCCTTTTCCCGTACCCAAATTGAAAGTTTCTACTTTGGTTTCATTTTTTTGGTGAATCAATCGCTGTAAGGCCACCACGTGGGCTTTGGCTAAGTCGACTACATGGATGTAATCGCGAACGGCTGTACCATCCGCTGTGGGATAATCATCTCCAAAAACCGATAATTTCTCGCGTAATCCAATGGCTGTTTGGGTAATAAACGGCACTAGATTTTGTGGAACACCCAACGGCAATTCTCCAATTTCTGCGGATTCATGCGCCCCAACCGGATTAAAATAACGCAATAAAATGGCGTTCAACGGAGTCACTTTTGCGGTATCTTGAATGATTTCTTCTCCGATTTGTTTGGTATTTCCGTAAGGAGACATCGCAGGTTGCACGGAAGCATTCTCCGTAATTGGCATTTGCTCGGCCTGACCGTAAACGGTACATGACGAACTGAAAATAAAATTCGCTTGCGGTAATTGGGTCAATTCCTGTAAAACATACACCAAGGCATTGATGTTGTTTTCGTAATACAATAACGGATTTTCAACGCTCTCTCCAACTGCTTTACTCGCTGCAAAATGGATAACACCGGCTAAATCATGGTGCTTTTTAAAAAAATCTTGAACCGCTGCTTTGTCGCGTAAATCAATATTTTCAAAAACGGGTTTCTTTCCTGTGATGCGCTCAATACCGTCCAAGACTTCGATGGAAGAATTCGACAAATTGTCAATAGCAACGACATCAAATCCCACATTCTGTAATTCTACAACGGTGTGGGAACCGATAAATCCTAACCCTCCGGTTACTGCGATTTTCATAAATTAATAGTTGTGTTAGAGTTCGTTTATACAAACGCTAAAATAGCATCCGTAATATATTTTATTTGTTCGTCATCCAATTCGGTGTGCATTGGCAACGCGATTACTTCATCTACCAATTGATTGGTTACGGGAAAATCTTCTTCGCGATAGCGTGCATCCAAATAGGCTTTTTGACGGTGCAACGGAATCGGGTAATAAATCGCACACGGAATTCCCATCCCTTGTAAATGCGCTAATAAACCGTCGCGTTTCCCATTCAAAATACGAATCACATATTGGTGAAACACATGGCAATCACAAGCATCACAAATGGTAGGTACCCAAATATTGGGATTGGCTCCCAACGCAGCAGAATATTTACGGGCTGCCTCTTGACGGGCTTTATTGTAGGTATCCAAATGCGGTAATTTCGCTTTCAAAACTCCAGCTTGAATACTGTCTAAACGGGAATTTACCCCCACCACATCGTGATGGTAGCGCTCGTACATTCCGTGGTTCACGATTCCGCGAAGGGTATGGGCTAACGCATCATCATTGGTAAAAATCGCTCCACCATCGCCGTAACATCCTAAATTTTTAGAAGGGAAAAAGGACGTTGCGCCCACATGTCCGATGGTTCCCACTTTGCGTTTTGAACCGTCTTTTGACGTATAATCGGCACCAATGGCTTGTGCATTGTCCTCAATCACAAATAGATTATGTTCGTTGGCAATTTCCATAATCGCATCCATATTGGCCGCACGACCAAACAAATGCACGGGAACAATCGCTTTTGTTTTGGGAGTAATCGCTTGACGAATACGCTCCAAAGAAATGTTCATATTATTCAAATCCACATCCACCAAAACAGGTGTCAGTTGCAACAATGCAATCACCTCAACGGTTGCGGCAAAGGTAAAATCAGCGGTAATCACTTCGTCCCCCGGCTGAAGACCCAACCCCATCATCGCAATTTGTAAGGCATCGGTTCCATTGGCACACGGGATAACGTGTTTCACGCCCAAATAGGCTTCCAAATCGGCTTGAAATTGATGTACTAATGGGCCATTAATATAGGTTGTAGTGTCGAGAACGTCTTGAATGGAAGCGTTTACTTCCTCTTTTATTTTATCGTATTGACTTTTTAAGTCAACCATTTGTAATTTTCTCATGGTCTGTTTTTAAAGCGTAACAAAAGTACACAATTTCTGATTTTATGGAGCAAATGGCTCGGGCTTTTTCAGCCATCGTCTTTCCCGCTTTCGGCCATAGTCCCGATAGGAATCGGGAGCTATTTGCCTCTATCGGGGCTAAAACCGCAACGTCTTTCGAGAAAATAATCGTACTTTTAACCCCCGTAAAGCTGAGGGCATGTTGTTTTTCTACAATTTATTGGTTCATTTATTGGCGGCATTGCTTCCGCTTCTTGCCCTATTCAGCTCCAAATTGAAATTATTTGTCCAAGGTCGGAAATCCGTTTGGGACACTTTGACTTCCAAACTTCAAGCTTCAGACAAAACCATTTGGTTTCATGCCGCCTCGTTGGGCGAGTACGAACAAGGCTTACCCGTAATTGAGGCCCTCAAAGTAAACTATCCTCAGCATAAAATCGTCGTGACCTTCTTTTCCCCTTCGGGTTATGAAGTTCGAAAAAACAATACAATTGCCGATGTGACGGTTTATTTGCCGTTGGACACCCAATCCAATGCCCAACGATTTATCGAAACTATTCAACCCGAACTGGTCTTCTTCATCAAATACGAATACTGGCCCAACTATTTGAATATCCTTAAAAAGAAAGCAATACCTACTTATTTACTATCAGGTATCTTTCGACCCAATCAAGCGTTTTTTAAATTCTACGGCGGATTTTATCGCCAAGCCTTGCAAACCTTTGACCACTTTTTTGTCCAAAATGAATCGTCAAAAAAACTATTGCAATCGATTGGATATTCCCAATGTACGGTTTCTGGGGACACGCGTTTTGATCGGGTAGTTGGTATTTTGGAACGCGATAATCAATTGGACTTTATCGCGAATTTTAAAAACAGCCAAACCACACTAGTTGCAGGAAGTACCTGGCCCAAAGATGAAGAATTGTTACTTTACTTTATCAATCAAGCGTCATCCGACTTAAAATTCATCATTGCTCCACACAATATCAAAGCGGAACAAATTGCCAATCTTCAACAACGATTGCAAAAACCGACCGTTTTATTTTCTGAAAAAGAAGGCAAAGACCTTTCTTCTTATTCTGTCTTCATCATTGACACTATCGGAATTTTGACCAAAATTTATAGTTATGCCGATATTGCCTATGTGGGCGGCGGATTTGGTCATCCCGGCGTGCATAATGTCCTCGAACCCGCTACGTTTGGGATTCCTATTGTTGTCGGACCCAACTATAGCCACTTTGCAGAAGCGACGGCTTTGGTCGATTTGGGCGGTTGTGTTTCCATTCAAAACACCCAAGAATGTGAAGAAGCGCTGAATCGTTGGATACAAAATGAAGACGAACGCTATGAAAAAGGACATATTTGTGCCACTTTTGTTCAAATGAATAAAGGGGCTACAGCTACCATAATTAAATATATCACAAACACACACCAACTTTAATCCTATGAAAAACTTGAAACACTTGTTTTTGTTTTTGTTCTTATGCCTTAATTCCGTTGCACAACAAGGCGGAATGTGGCTGCCCAACTTATTGAAAGGCGACCGTGAAACGGAAATGAAAAATCTGGGCATGAAATTAACTGCCGATCAAATTTATTCGGTGAACAAATCCAGCTTAAAAGATGCCGTTCCCCAGTTTGATGGCGGTTGTACGGCTGAAGTTATTTCCAACAAAGGTTTGATCTTAACCAACCACCATTGTGGATTTGACGCGATTCAAAACCATTCGACCGTAGAACACGATTATTTACGCGATGGATTTTGGGCTTATAAAATGGAGGACGAATTGGCAAATCCCGATATGGTCGTCACGTTTGTGGTGCGCATTGAAGATGTGACTTCAAAAGTATTGGAAGGTACAACAGGCTTAACTGAAGCCGATAAACAAAAAAAGATTCAAAGCACTATTGCTGAATTGACAAAATCGTTACCCAAAGAAACTTGGCAAGACAACTTGATCAAAACCTTCTACGATGGCAATCAGTATATTCGTTTTGTGACCGAAACCTTTAAAGACATTCGTTTAGTAGGCGCACCGCCGAGTTCGATCGGGAAATTTGGCTCCGATACCGACAACTGGGTTTGGCCGCGCCATACAGGAGATTTCTCGATTTTCCGAATTTATGCGGATAAAAACAACCGACCTGCGACGTATTCCAAAGACAATGTTCCATACACACCGAAATACTTTTTCCCTATTTCTATAAAAGGAGTTAAAGAAAATGATTTTACGATGGTGATGGGGTATCCGGGTCGCACCCAAGAATACTTACCTTCCTATGCGGTTGAACAATTGGTGAATACGTTAAATCCCGCAAAAATTGAAGTAAGAGACGCTGCCTTGAAAGTGCAAGACCGTTTTATGCGCAAAGATCAAGCGATTAAAATTCAATACGCTTCGAAATATGCCAGCATTGCCAACTATTGGAAAAAATGGATTGGCGAAACCAAAGGCTTGAAAAAATCAAATGCGATTGTAGAAAAGCAAAAATTTGAAGCAGCATTGACTGCAAAAATTAATGCGGCAGGTAAACAAAGTGAATACGGTCAATTGTTAAGTGATTTTGAAAAAAATTACAGCGCCATTCGCGATTATGCGTTAGCTCGTGATTTGTTTACAGAAGTGGTGTTGCGCAATACCGAGCTTTTACAAACGGGGTATAAATTGTACCAATTGGAGCAATTGTATACCAACAAAGGAGAACAAGCTTTTACAGATCGTAAAAACACCTTACATAAAGGCATCGATGCATTTTATAAAGATTACAATAATGAGGTTGATAAAAATGTATTTGAACAATTGATTGCCATTTATGCGCAACGCTTACCCAAAGCGTTTTTACCAAGTAGTCTAGAAAATTTGAATTCGACTCAAATGGCTCAGGATATTTATTCAACTTCAGCATTGACTAATTTAGAGGCATTCAGAAAATTGTTGGAAGGCGATACGGCTACTGTTTTAGCAAAAATGAATCAAGACAAAGGCTATCAATTGGTGAAATCCATTGCTGATGCTTATTTGCAAAAAGTGGCCCCTAAATTTGATGAATTGAATTTAAAAAACATGGCCACGCAACGCACGTACATGAAAGCGATTGTGGAATTGAGTCCGAAGTCGGCCCGTATTTTCCCCGATGCCAACAGTACGCTGCGCGTGACTTACGGTAAAGTTAAAGGCTACAAACCCACGGATGCTGTGTATTATGAACCTTTTACTACACTTGATGGTGTAATGGAAAAATACGTTCCAGGTGACTATGAATTTGATGTTCCTCAAAAACTGATAGAATTGCACCAACAAAAGAATTATGGCCGATACGCCAATGCCCAAGGCAAAATGCCAGTTGCTTTTATCGCTACCAATCATACTACAGGAGGAAACTCGGGTAGTCCGGCTTTGGATGCAGAAGGCAATTTAATTGGTTGTAATTTTGATCGTGTTTGGGAAGGCACGATGAGTGATGTTTACTATTCTCCAGAGATCTGTAGAAACATAATGGTGGATGCACGCTATATTTTATTCATTATTGATAAGTTTGCAAACGCTCAAAATTTGATTAACGAACTGAAAATCATCAGTCCAAAAAAGAAGAAATAAATATTTCAAAAATAAGACTTTGGCACGGTCTTTGATAAATAATGGGCGGAATTCAAAGTGCGAATTTTTTAAAAAAATAAGAACTTTTGTTTTTGTGATTAAAAAAATTTATATCTTTGCTCCGAATTAATAATTAACCTTTTATAATTAAGTAAGATGAAAAAAGTATTTTTAAGCTTAGCTGTTATCGCTGCTTTGACTGTTGTATCTTGTAAAAATTCTGAAAACGCTGAAGCAACTGCTACAGATTCAACTGCTGTTGATTCAACTGCTACAGATTCAACTGCTACAACTACAGATTCTACAGCTACAGATTCTACAAAAGTAGATTCAACTGCTGCTAAAACTGAAGCTCCAGCTGAAAAAAAATAATTAGAACCCAGTTCTGATTAAGAAAAAAGTCCCGATATCGGGACTTTTTTGCATTTATATACTTCGTGAATTGTTTATCTAGCTTAAATAGTTGCAATAAAAAAAGCTCCTAATGAAACATTAGGAGCTTTTGTACTCAAGGCGGGACTTGAACCCGCACGGGCATTACTACCCACTGGATTTTAAGTCCAGCGTGTCTACCAATTCCACCACTCGAGCATTTTGGTATGTTGAGCGAAAAACGGGGTTCGAACCCGCGACCTCAACCTTGGCAAGGTTGCGCTCTACCAACTGAGCTATTTTCGCATTATCAATGTATTTAAGAACTGCACCGCATTGCTTGCGATTGCGGATGCAAATGTAACACTAAAATTGTATTCTGCAAATGAAAATTAGAAAAAAATTCAGGGTTTTTCTTAACCCGCTGATTGCCAAACTTTACTTTCTGTTTAACATTCGTTTTAATTCATTTAACTTCATCAATGCCTCCACAGGCGTCAAGGTATTTATGTCCAATTGCTCAATATCCGTTTTGATTTCTTCCAACAAAGGATCATCCAAATTGAAAAAGCTGAGTTGCATTTCATCTTGCGCCGACTTGATGCCGTTCAACACTTCTGACGAATGCCCTTTTTCCATCTTCTTCAACATCTTCTGTGCTTTTTGAATCACGGTTTGTGGCATACCAGCCATTTTTGCCACATGAATACCAAAACTGTGCGCACTACCACCTTCCACTAGCTTGCGCAAGAAAAGCACATTATCTTTCAATTCTTTTACCGAAACATTATAATTCCGGATTCTTGGCAATACCTCCGTCATTTCATTCAATTCATGGTAATGGGTCGCAAATAAGGTTTTGGCACGTGCTGGATTTTCATGCAAATAGTCTGCAATTGCCCAGGCAATGGAAATACCATCATACGTACTCGTTCCGCGTCCAATTTCGTCAAGTAAAACTAAACTTCGTTCCGACATATTATTCAAAATAGAAGCCGTTTCATTCATCTCCACCATAAACGTAGACTCCCCCATAGAAATATTATCGCTAGCGCCTACCCGTGTAAAAATTTTATCCACCACTCCCATACGAACGGATTCTGCCGGCACAAAACTTCCAATTTGCGCCAACAGTACAATAAGCGCTGTTTGCCGTAAAATGGCCGACTTACCCGACATGTTCGGACCCGTAATCATGATGATTTGCTGACTGTCGCGATCCAAATACACATCGTTTGCAATATACGGCACGCCCACTGGCAATTGTTTTTCAATTACGGGATGACGACCGTTTTTGATGTCCAAATCAAAACTATCGTCCAATTCTGGACATACATAATGATGATCCAAAGCCAATTGAGCAAAAGCAACCAAACAATCCAATTGCGCAATCAAATGCGCATTCATTTGCACTTGCTTGATATACGTTCCAATCCAATTCACCAATTGTTCAAACAGTTGGGATTCGATTTGATGAATCTTTTCTTCAGCACCAAGAATGGTGCTCTCATATTCTTTTAATTCTTCCGTGATGTAGCGCTCTGCATTGACCAAGGTTTGTTTACGAATCCAATCCTCGGGCACTTTGTCTTTGTGGGTGTTTCGAACTTCGATATAATACCCAAAAACGTTATTAAATGAAATCTTTAAAGAGGTAATACCCGTTCGTTCCGACTCCCGCTTTTCAATTTGCTCCAAAAATTCTTTCCCAGAAAAAGCAATATTGCGCAACCTATCCAATTCTTCGTGCACACCCGGAGCAATTGCATTTCCTTTAGCAATGGAAACGGGCGCATCGGGATTTAAGGTAGTCGCGATTTTTTCCCGCAAAACATCACACGAATGCAAGGTATCCCCCAATACTCGAACGGCTTCCTGAGGACTTGCCAAAGCAGTCGTTTTTACTGGAACAATGGCATCCAAGGATTCTTTCAAATACATCACTTCACGCGGCGCAATTCGTCCCGTAGCCACTTTCGAAATCAGTCGCTCCAAATCCGATATCTGTTTGATTTGATATTGAATTTGTTGTAAAATCTCTTGATTATTTTTCAGATAGGAAACCACTTCATGGCGCTCTCTGATTTTTTGAATATCCTTTAACGGGAGTGCCAGCCATCTTTTTAACAGGCGAGCTCCCATAGGCGAAAGCGTTTTATCGATAATATCCAAAAGCGTTACCGCATTGGGATTATAGCTGTGGTATAGTTCTAAATTGCGAATGGTAAACCGGTCCATCCAAACATACGCCTCTTCGGCAATGCGTTGGATAGATGAAATATGCTGTAATTTATTGTGCTGTGTCTCGGATAAATAATACAAAATCGCACCCGAAGCAATCACTCCCTCTACCAAATCATCTACCCCAAATCCTTTTAACGAATTGGTTTGAAAATGTGTAGTTAAGCGCTCTAAGGCATAATCTTCTTTATACAACCAGTCTTCGAGATAAAACACATTGTACTCTTCACCAAAAACATCATGAAATTGCTTTTTTTGCTGTTTGGGAACCAATAATTCAGCGGGTTGAAAATTCTGTATCAATTTATCCAAATATTCTTCATTCCCTTGGGCCGCTAGAAATTCACCCGTTGATACATCAAGAAAAGCGATTCCTAATGTTTTTTTACCGAAATAAACGGAAGCCAAAAAATTGTTGGATTTGGCTTGCAGCACCTCATCATTCATGGCTACACCTGGCGTAACCAATTCCGTAACACCTCTTTTTACAATGGTTTTAGTCATTTTGGGATCTTCCAATTGGTCACAAATAGCGACCCGCAAACCCGCTTTAACTAATTTTGGTAAATACGTGTTCAATGAGTGATGAGGAAATCCGGCCAATGCCGTTTCTGATTCCGAGCCATTCCCTCTTTTGGTCAAAATAATCCCTAAAATTTTAGAGGCGCGTATGGCATCCTCGCCAAAGGTTTCATAAAAGTCGCCTACGCGAAACAACAAACAAGCATCGGGATACTTGGCTTTTATCTCGTTGTATTGCTTCATCAATGGGGTTTCCTTTGTACTTTTTTCTTTGGCTGCCACGCTATTTCAATTTTAAAAAATGAGGTACGAATGTAACGAAATCTATTGAAGTTTGCCACGAAATTTATTAGTGATTTTTACGCGGAAAATTTGGACAATACATGATTTTTTTTGTTAGATTTGCTTGTAAATCTAAATTTTGTTAGACCATGAAAAAAATTCTTTTGGTTGCAGCACTTTCAGTAATGGGTTTAGCCAATGCACAAACCCCTAATGCGAAAACAACTACTGCTCAGCCAGCGCAAACCACTCAACCTGTTGACGGTGCACAAATTACATTTGAGAACGAAACGATTGACTACGGCACCATTGAACACAATGCGGATGGAAATCGCCAATTTGTTTTCACTAACTCAGGCAATAAACCGTTGATTATTGAGAGCGCTCAGGGTTCTTGTGGTTGTACAGTTCCAACTCCTCCTAAAGATCCAATTCAACCGGGTCAAAAAGGAGTTATCAGTGTTCGTTACGCTACTGACCGCGTAGGACAATTTACTAAAAACGTAACTGTGCGTTCCAATGCAGTAGGCAACGAAACTAAGGTTTTAACCATTAAAGGTAACGTTTTACCCGATCCGCAACCTGCTACTCCAGCAGCTGCACCGGTTAAAAGTTAAATAAAATCTTATTTTTCCATATTTAAAGCTCCTCAACGGGAGCTTTTTTTATTTTTGCAGTATGAGAAAATTAGCCAATAGCGAACTTGATCGTAAATCCGTTGAAGATTTTAAAAAAGCGACAAAAACCCCAATAATCATTATACTTGACGATATTCGAAGTCTGCATAATATCGGGTCTGTATTTCGCACATCGGATGCTTTTTTAGTAGAAAAAATTTACCTCTGCGGCATCACGGCTACACCTCCTCACAAAGAAATTCACAAAACGGCATTGGGAGCCACAGAAACTGTAGCATGGGAATATGCTGAAAAGGTTACAACTGTTATTCAACAACTACAAACAGCAGGTGTCAAAGTCTATGCTATCGAACAAGTCGAAAACGCTACGTTTTTAGATCAATTTTCCCCCAACAAAGACGAACGTTATGCCTTGATTTTTGGTAACGAAGTATATGGCGTTTCCCAAGAAGCCATTGCTCTTGCCGAAGGTTGTATCGAAATTCCGCAATTGGGTTCTAAACATTCACTCAACATCTCCGTAAGCGCAGGCATTGTCGTGTGGGATTTTTTTCAAAAATTAAAATAGTCAATAAATGTCCCGCATCTACAACATTTGTCTATTTTTCTATTGTACTGCAATTTGGTCACAAACGACTAATGTTGCCCCCGTACTCCAAGCTACAGGCAACCAACCCTATTGTGCGGGAACCTCAGTTAAAATTGCCACTTCCATGACCATAACAGACCCTGATGATATGGGCGTCAACAATATATTTATACAAATTTCGAACGGCTATGTTCAAGGTCAAGATCTATTGACATTAACAGGTATTCATCCTAATGTAGGAAGTTCCTGGGATGCAACTGCCGGAAAATTAACCTTATTTGGCATAACCGGACAACCTACTTATACCGAACTCACCGCTGCAATTCTGGATGTGGAATTTTCGAATAACTCGCCTAATCCATCAGGAACTCGGTCGTTCTCGATTTCTGTAGGCGATGCCAACTACCTACCATCTACAGATCATTTTTATTTGTTTGTCCCCAATCTTGGTATTACCTGGACCAATGCTTTAGCGTTAGCGAATTCAAGTACTTATTTTGGACTACACGGCTATTTAGCCACCCTAACTTCGTTAGACGAAGCCGTTTTTTCAGGCAACCAAGCCTCAGGAACGGGTTGGATTGGTGCGAGTGACGAACAAGTGGAAGGACAATGGAAATGGATGTCCGGACCCGAACTCGGCACAGCACTCACCTTTACGTATTGGAATACGGGCGAACCGAATAATCTCAACGATGAAGATTATGCCCACATTACGGCACCTGGAGTTGGTTTAGCAGGTTCTTGGAATGATTTATCCAATACTGGTGACAGCTCGGGGAGTTACCAACCCAAAGGCTATATCGTCGAATTTGGCGGTATGCCCGGCGATCCTGTTCTACAAATTTCTACGAGTACTTCCCTTTATATTCCAAAAATTACAGCAACTACAGAGGGAAGTTCGTGCGGACCTGGAACAGTAAACTTACAAGCTACTACTAATCAAGGAACCGTAAATTGGTACACATCTGCCACGGGAGGAACGCCAATTGCAACTGGAAATTCTTTTACAACACCCCATTTAAACACAACTACAACATTTTACACCGTAACTTCTGATTGTTTAAATAGTCCGAGAACAGCAGTAACCGCAACCATTTACGACATCCCTGTACTCACAGTTAACCCTGCCGCTTCGGGTTGTTCTGGTTTAAGTACCATTTTAAGTGCTACCACAACGGCCGGTGTTGTTCGATGGTATGCGTCAATGAATAGTACACAACCCTTATTTACAGGCAATCAATACACGACGCCTGTTCTGAATCAAACGACGACATTCTATGTTGAAGCCAACAACAACGGCTGTATTTCAACACGAATTCCGGTGACGGTTTCCTTACTCCCAACACCGAACCTTGGGCCGGATGAAACCATTAATGTATGTGCCAACCGTTCAGCTTCACTCGCGGTATTCTATCCCAATGCCACGTATTCATGGTCGAATGGCAGCACAACCCCATCCATCAGTGTGACACAGGAAGGTGTTTATCAGGTAACCGTTACCACTGCAGATAATTGTGCCGATACAAAATCGTTTACCGTCAATCATTATTCTTTACCCGAATTAAGTTCTTTATTAATCAACGGACTTGACATGACGGTTTTTATGGTTGAAAATGGTGATTTTGAATACAGTATTGACGGGGTTACCTTTCAAACTAGCCCCGTTTTTCATTTGGACGAAGGTGGTTTTTTCACCCTCACAATTCGCGAAATTCACGGTTGTGGCTTACTCGAAATTCCGTTTCAAGCCAATGTTTTTCCAGCTTACTTTACTCCCAATCAAGATGGCTTAAACGACAGTTGGACAGGGAAAGGCGCGCTTATTTCTGCAGCAGAAACCCTAACCATTTATGATCGGTACGGAAAAATTGTATTTGAAATTAACCCGCGTAATCCGAGTTGGAATGGTCAAATCAACGGGCAGTTGGCACCCGCCGATGATTATTGGTTTGTGTATGAAAACAAAACCAATGGATTACGTCAAAAAGGGCACTTTGCGTTAAAGCGATAATTGCTTTTGAATGGCCTGCAAAATAGTAACATAATCGGATTGATTTTTAACAAAATCCAATTCGGAAACATCAATCACCAATACGTTTAAATTTTGCTGGGTTTTGATAAAATCCAAATAGCCGTTATTAATTTTTTCTAGATAGTCAGCCGGAATTTCTTGTTCATAGCTTCGCCCCCGTTTACGGATATTTTGCAGTAATCGTTCCGTATTTTGGTACAAATAAATATACAAATCGGGCTTGGGCATTTCTTTATAAATGATATCAAACAGCGTTTTATACAGACGGTATTCGTCTTCGGCTAACGTAACTTTGGCAAAAATTAACGATTTGAAAATGTGGTAATCTGCCACCACAAAATCTTTAAACAAATCAAATTGGGACAAATCATCAGAAATTTGTTGGTAGCGATCCGCTAGAAATGACATTTCCAAAGGAAAGGCATAGCGGTTTTGATCTTTGTAGAATTTAGGCAAAAACGGATTGTCGGCAAATCGTTCATAGACCGTTTTTGCATTAAAATCTTCGGCCATTTTGGTTGCCAATGTCGTTTTTCCAGCACCAATATTTCCTTCAATAGCGATATAATTGCATTGTTCTAAATGAATCGCTTGCAAAGGTGCCGAAAGGTTTCCAACGATTTGATATTCGCCATTATCCGAGCACTTTTGAATCAATTCTTGCACAGATTGCTGGGTTTTCGGATGCGTCCAATTGGGCAAAACTTTAGCTAAAGGTTGCAACACAAATTGCCGTTCTGCCAACAAGGGATGTGGAATGGTCAACTGTTCCGTTTCAACCCATTCATGATCAAAACTAATGATGTCGATATCGATAATTCGGTCTTCATAGCCTTCAGAACCACTTCGCGTTCTACCCATTTCGCGTTCAATTTTCAAAATAGATTTCAGAATTTTCTGAGGCGTTTTATGGGAATGAACCACAAGTATACAATTGTAAAACGAAGCGCTTTCAAAGCCCCAAGATGGGGTTTCGTATACCGGAGAAACAGCGATTACCGTGGCTGTATTTTGATGTATCAAATGCACACATTGCTCCAAATTACTGAGCCTTTCGCCCGAATTGGTTCCCAATGCTAGTACAATTTGATGCTGTGAATTCATACCCCGCAAAATAACTAAATCTAATTCAGAAATCGCTATTTTTGCGCTCGGTGTTGATAACTATTTTTGAGAAGTTAGACCCAAAATTCCGTAACAATTTTAGTGAATTGGAAACTAATGTGTTAAAATTTAAACTATGCGTTTTTTAAGTAATGTATTGGCCACTTTGGTCGGACTCTTTTTATTCTTCATGATTGCTTTTTTTGGGCTCATTTTTATAGCTGCCCTTTTTGGTGGCGATGAAGAAACCGTAACGGTTAACTCAAATTCGGTAATTGAATTGGATTTATCCAAAGTCGAATTGGACTATGCTGGAAAAATTAATTTCACCGACATTGGGCAATTTACGGCAAATCACGACGGGTTAATCGATATTTTGAATGCTATTGATTATGCGAAAACCGATGCAGACATCAAAGGAATTTCATTGAAAAATTTGAACTCCGGACTAGGTTTGGCTCAAACCAAAGCGTTGCGGGACAAATTAATTGACTTTAAAAAATCAGGTAAGTTTGTGTATGCCTATGCGGATGTCTATTCGCAAAAAGACTACTATTTAGCTTCTGCTGCGAATAAAGTTTGTATCAATCCGGTAGGTGAATTAGACTTTAAAGGATTGGGCGCCGAATTGATGTTCTTTAAAGGCATTCAGGAAAAATCGGGTATCAAAATGGAAGTCATTCGCCATGGCAAATACAAAAGTGCGGTCGAACCCTTTTTAGAAGACAAAATGAGTGACGCCAATCGCGAACAAACGAGTCAGTTATTACAATCCGTTTGGAATGCTGTCATCGCGGATATTTCTAAGAGTCGGAACATCTCCCCAGAAGAATTAAATGCCATTGCCGACAACCTTAGCGCACGCACGCCTGAATTGGCCAAACAAAACCGTTTGGTGGATGTGATTACGTACGAAGATCATTACGATGATTTAATTCGGAAAGCCCTAAAAGAAGACCCTGACACCGATTACAATACAATTTCAATCGTCGATTATGCGGAAGCCAAAGCCACTGCAGCGGTGAATTTAGATGCTACAGATGAAATTGCAATTATATACGCTCAAGGTGAAATTGCCGCAGGTGAAGGCGATGTGAATGTGATTGGGGATGGCGCTATGCGTAGAGCGATCCGCGATGCACGTAGGGATGAAAATGTGAAAGCAATCGTATTGCGTGTCGATAGTCCGGGTGGTAGTGCATTGACCTCCGATTTGATTTGGAGAGAAATTGAATTAACGAAAAAAGTGAAGCCCGTGGTCGTTTCTATGGGGAATTACGCAGCTTCTGGCGGGTATTATATTTCGTGTAATGCCAATACCATTTTTGCTGAAGAAACCACCATTACAGGTTCGATTGGTGTATTTGGGGTGATTCCGAATTTTACGGAATTGGGTCAAAAAATTGGCTTGAGTGTGGACCAAGTGCAAACCAATAAAAATGCCTTAGACTACAGTCCGTTCCGCCCTATGGATGAAAACTTCAGAATGGTAACACAAGAAGGCGTTGAACGAGTTTATGCCACTTTTGTAAAACGTGTGGCGGATGGCCGTAAATTAACTCCTGAGCAAGTTGATGCTATCGGGCAAGGTCGGGTTTGGAGTGGCGCCGATGCCATCAAAATTGGTTTAGTCGATAAAATTGGTGGTTTGGACAAGGCCATTAAAGAAGCTGCCAAATTAGCTAAACTTAAATCCTATCGCACCCAAGATTATCCAGAATACGACCGTGAATTGTTGGCTTTCTTTGAGGATATGGGCTTAGTTCAAAGTCGGGCCGAACTCTTAAAACAAGAAATTGGCGAACAGAATTATGAAATTTTACAACGCATTCAATTGCTTTCCCGTCAAAAAGGAGTGATGACCCGAATGCCCTATGAACTAAAAATAAATTAAGATGTAAAACCGCTTTTCAACGAAGCGGTTTTTTTAATCTTTTTTTGGGAATATCTGGAATAAATATCACCACAGTAAATTGTATTTTTGTGAAACAAGGTCAATTTAGGCAAGGTATTTGCGTTTTGGCTTTTTATAAATATTGAATCCTATGTTAAAGAAAATCGCCAAAATTACCGGAATCACTTTGGGAGTAATCGTCTTACTTGCTTTTGCCATCCCCTATTTTTTCAAAGATCAAATCAAAGCCCGCATTGAAAAGGCCTTAAACGAAAGTGTAGATGCCAAAGTCTCTTTTGCCGATGCGGATGTAAATTTGTTTAAAAACTTCCCAAAAGCCACCGTCTCTATTGAAAAAATGGCGATTATCAACAAAGCGCCTTTTGAGGGTGATACGCTAGTTGCCTTTGATGAATTGCACTTAAAATTATCGGTGATGGAATTGTTCAACAGCGACACCGAACCCATGCATGTTGATGCGATTTCTACCAATAATGGATTAATTAATATTATTTTTAATGAAAAAGGCCAAGGGAATTACGACATCGCCTTAAAGGATAAAAAAGAAACGGATTCTGACGAAGCCAGCAAACCCTTGTCGTTGAAGATTAAAGAATACGAAGTCGAAAATTACACGTTTCGCTTTACGGATAGAAAGTCCAAAATCAAAATGCAATTGGACAGTATCAATCATACTGGTGAGGGAGATTTCAGTAATGATGTATTGGATTTAAAAACCAAAACAACGACCCAAGTATCAATGTCTATGGACAAAATGAATTACATGAATCACGTTCCTGTGGCGCTGGATGCGGTTTTAGGAATTGATTTAAAGCAAAGCAAATACAGTTTTAAACAAAACGAAGCCAAAATCAACGACTTGCCATTAAAGTTTAATGGTTTTATTCAAATGGCGGAGAATGCGCAAATTTATGATCTCACCTTTGAAACCCCTACTTCAGATTTTAAAAACTTCTTGGGATTGATTCCAGCGGCTTACCGAAGTAATTTGGATAATGTAAAAACAACTGGTGCTTTTTCTGTAAAAGGATTTGCCAAAGGACAATTAACCGAAACTACCGTACCCAAATTCAACATTGGTATCGCGTCAAACAACGCCTCTTTCCAGTACCCGAATTTGCCCAAAGCAATCAAAAACATTCAGATCGACACTAAAATCGTGAATGAAACAGGCACAATGAACGACACTTATGTGAACATTGACCGCCTATCTTTTGCTATTGATCAAGATGTTTTTAATGCCAAAGCAACATTAAAAAATGTGGCTGAGAATGCCCAAGTCAATGCAGAATTAAAAGGTACCATCAACTTAAATAATTTCTCAAAAGCCTATCCCATTAAATTAGATAAACCCTTATCGGGAATTTTAAAAGCAGATGTAACCACGGCCTTTGACATGGCATCCGTGGAAAAAAGCGATTATGCCCGAATTCAAAATGCGGGAACCATTGATTTGACCGGATTCCGTTATACCGATGAAACTGGGAAAAATATGGACATCAGCAAGGTTTTGGTCGAATTCAATCCGAGTCGGGTGCACTTAAAACAATTTGCGGCGAAAACCGGGAAAAGTGATTTGGCGGTGAATGGCGTTTTGGAGAATTTTTACGGTTTTATTTTTCGTAACCAAAATCTTCAAGGCAATTTCAACTTAATTTCCAATCAATTGGCCGTTAATGATTTCATGACTAAGGAAACTACCCCAAAAACGGAAAGCAAAAAAGCAGCAGAGCCGTTAAAAATTCCGGCCTTTTTGGATTGTTCGTTAACCGCAAAAGCCAATACCGTTTTGTACGACAACTTAACCTTAAAAAACTGTATGGGTAAGTTGATTATCAAAGACCAAAAAGTGACCTTGGAGAATGTAAAAACGAATATTTTTAACGGTCAGATTACGTTTAACGGAGACGTTTCTACCAAAGAAAAAACACCAAAATTCGCCATGAATCTTGGTTTGAGTCAGGTCGATATTGCCCAATCGTTCACACAATTGGACATGTTGAAAAAAATTGCTCCAATTGCTGGCGTGATTAACGGTAAATTAAATTCGACCATAAAATTAAATGGGAACTTAAATGCCACGGAAATGACCCCCGACATCAAAAGTCTTTCTGGCGATTTAATAGGGCAATTACTTTCTACCACAGTAAATCCAAGTAATTCAAAATTGCTGAACACTTTGGATGATCAATTGAAGTTTATCGATATTAACAAACTCAACTTAAACGATCTAAAAGCAGCCGTTTCATTTAAGGATGGTAAAGTGGTGGTAAAACCATTTGACATCAAATACCAAGATATCAAAGTCACCGTAAATGGTTCACACGGGTTTGATCAATCCATGAATTACGGTTTAAAATTGGATGTCCCGGCAAAATATTTAGGCAATGATGCCAATAAATTATTAGCCAAATTATCCCCTTCAGATGTAAATAAATTGGACAACGTTCCTATCAATGCCAATTTGACTGGAAGTTTTTCCAATCCAAAAGTTTCAACCGATATTAAAACGGCAACGACAGCTTTAGCTAATAACATTGCTAAACAACAAAAAGACAAGTTGGTTGATAAAGGAAAATCAGCCCTAGACCAACTGATTGACCGCAATACTAAACCCGGTGATACTGCAAAAACAAAAACCAAAGAGGACTTAAAAAACAAAGCCGGCAATTTAATTAACGGTCTATTTGGCAAGAAAAAGTAAGTATATTTGCCCCAACTTAAAATAGTATATATACCATGAAAAAATTAATAATCAGCTTTTTTATATTGAGCGGAATCGTTTCAAATGCACAGCGTCGTTCAGCGGGCGATATCGAACTTGTACCTTACATTGGTTATGCAACATCTACTTTTGTTGGTGACAACACCGATGGTTTTGGATATCGTAATTCTGCAGATTTAGGTGTTGCAGCCGACTATTATTTCAACGATCGATGGAGTCTTCGCTCGGGTTTGCAAATTCAAAGCATGGGAGCTGAGAATATATTTTTTGTAGATAAATTAAGTTATTTAAGCATTCCTTTTAATGCGAATTGGCACTTTGGAAGCAATCGTAAATGGAACTTAAATTTTGGTTTAACACCAAGTTTTTTACTCTCTGCTGATGAAAACGGACAAGATATTAGCACGTACCTCAATAGTTTCCAAATGGGACTTACGTATGGTATTGGCTATAAAATTGAAGTCTCCAAAAAATTCAGCATTTTGGTGGATTGGCAAGGGTTTAGCGGCATGTCAGACATTACGAAAAAAAGTGGCACCATCGCAAATGCCCATTCAGTATTTAATGTGGGTGGCGTATTCAAATTGTAATTTTAGAATTAAATAAAAAAAAGCGACTAGATGTCTAGTCGCTTTTTTTTATACTATAGTGATTCGAACTTCATAGCCTTCGTAGGTGCGGACATTAAAAACGGTCTGATCTTCAAAGAGTAAATATTGTCCTTTAACCCCTATTAATTTACCGGAATACTGCTTGGTTTTTTCCAGATTTAAACTGGACACTTTGGAAGGATAGTTCAAAACTGGATAATGCAATTCGTATAAATCTTGTGCTTCGGGATGAAAATAGAGCCTCACTTCCTCTGGCAACACGGAAGCAATTTTCTCCCTTTCATGGAATAAGTCTACCCAAGCCACTTCATTTTTGAGCATTTTTTGCCAATTGGTTTTGTCGGCAAAATAATTTTTAAGCGCAACTTCGGTGATTCCTGCCAAATACCGGTTGGGGACTTCCACGATAGGCAAGGCTTGAACAGCACCTTGATCGATCCAACGAGTAGGTACTTGCGTTTTGCGTGTAACCCCAACTTTCACTTCACTTGACAAGGCCAAATACACAATATGCGGTTGCAATTGCACTCGTTTTTCATATTCCAAATCGCGGTCTTCAATATCCAAATGGGCCGTACTTAACTCAGGGCGCATAATCCAATCGCCCGCTGCAGGACTGCCCATAAAGCAATCGTAACAAAAGCCTTGACGGAAGATTTTCTTCTTTTTACCACAATTCAAACACTGGTAACCCGTATGTACAAACTCAAGGGTTTTGCCTAACATTTGATTGATATGTAAAAAACTTTGATCCAATACCAAATAGTATTGAATAGGATCTTGAAATTCCGTTTGCATCTTGGAAAGCACGCCTTCGTAAATCATTTGAATACAATAAATAAGTTAATTCTGCGTAAAGATAGAACAACCAAAAAAACCAAACCAACATGAAAAAATTATTTTTTACGCTTTTGATTGGTGTAATTTCCTTCACCCTTCAATCGCAAAACATCGCAGACAAACCAAAAATTAGTGTATTGGGCAGTGGCTCGGTTTCTGTGTTTCCCAATGCCGCTTCGATTACGTTACAACTGACTCATGTGAAACCTACCTTGCGGGAAGCGGTGAATGAAAACCAACAAACCATGAAATTGATTCGGCAAATTGTATTGCGGTATGTAAAAGATACCACAGAAATTAAAACGAGTTTAATTACAACCGATAAAGCTACCCGGTGGGATTCCAAACTGGACAAAGATATTTTCCTCGGATTTCGTTCCAATCAAAAAATCATCTTTACCATTTTGGATTTGGATAAAATCCAAGATTTAACCGAAGAATTATTGAAAACCAAGTTTCAACGCATTGAACGAATTTCGTATTTCAACACCAATTTTCAAGAACATTACAAAAAAGCAGAAGAATTGGCGGTGGCTGATGCTATTGAAACCACACGAAGATTGGCCAAACACAGTGATGTACAATTGGGCAAAATTTTAACCCTGAGTTCGAATAAGAGTCCGAACGACAGCAACGTACGCATCAATACCGAAGAATTTGAAACCTATGGAAAAGGCATGGGAGGTCGCGGAGTTTCTTCGAGTGGCGAACTCATCAAATATTCTGTCTCTGTAAACTTACAAACGGAAATACTTAATTAGTTTTTTATTATTTTTATATCATTCAAATAATGATATAGACACACCATGCCATTTCCCATTATCAATTCTATTGCCTCGTGGGTATTAAAACAGCGCATTCACCAGATTGAATTGTTTTTAAAATACCCGAATGAAGTTCAAGAGGATTTACTTTTGAACCTCATTCGCAATTGTGAAGAGACGGTGATTGGGAAAAAATATGATTTTGCTTCTGTGAAAAGTTACCAAACCTTTATCGACCGGGTACCGGTTTCGCATTATGAAGATTTGGAACCACTGATTGAAGAAACGCGTAAAGGCTATCAAAATATATTTTGGCACACCCCGATTAAATGGTTTGCCAAATCCAGCGGAACAACCAACGCCAAAAGTAAATTTATTCCCGTAAGTACAGCGGCTTTGGAGGATTGTCATTACAAAGGCAGCAAAGATTTACTAGCGATGTATTTGCACAACAATCCCGAATCCAATTTGTTTTTAGGAAAGAGTTTACGTTTGGGAGGAAGTTCGCAAATTTATGCCAACAACAATACCTATTTCGGCGATTTATCGGCGATTTTAATTGAGAATATGCCGCTGTGGGCTGAATTTAGTAGTACGCCCAGCAATAAAACCTCGTTAATGAGTGAATGGGAAACCAAATTGGCGGCCATAATTCATGAAACGAAAACTGAAAATGTGACGAGTTTTGCAGGCGTTCCTTCTTGGATGATGGTCTTGATGCAACGCATTCTCAACGAAACCGGCCATACCCAATTATTGGATTTATGGCCCAATCTCGAAGTGTATTTTCATGGCGGGGTGAGTTTCGAACCCTATCGTGAGCAATACCAAAAATTGTTGCCCAAACCCGACTTTAAATATTACGAAATTTACAATGCCAGTGAGGGATTTTTTGCCATTCAAGATTTAAACTATTCCAATGATTTGCTGTTAATGCTGGATTATGGCATTTTCTATGAGTTCATTCCCATGTCCACGTTTAGCACCCCTGATGAAAAAATTATTCGATTAGCCGAAGTAGAATTGGACACCAATTATGCCGTTGTGATTACGACCAATTCTGGCCTTTGGCGCTATATGATTGGCGACACTGTTCGGTTTACTTCTATCAGTCCGTACCGCATTCGGGTTTCGGGTCGGACCAAACACCACATCAATGTTTTTGGAGAAGAACTCATGGTAGAAAATACCGATAAAGCCTTGGCGCTGACGTGTCAAGCCTTGCATTGTTCGATTAAAGATTATACGGTGGCGCCGATTTTTATGCAAGGTAAAGAAAAAGGTGCGCATGAATGGATGATTGAGTTTGATCAATCGCCCGATTCTGTGGCGGCATTTGCCGAACTTTTGGACAATCACTTACAATCCGTCAACTCGGATTATGAAGCGAAACGCTACAATAACATGACTTTAAATCCGTTAAAGTTAAATGTTGCCCGTAAAAACCTTTTTTATGATTGGTTAAAAGAGCGCGATAAATTGGGCGGTCAAAATAAAATTCCGCGATTGTCCAACCAACGGGATTATCTCGAGCAACTAATACAACTGCAACACAGTGCCTCACTATGAAGTATTTGATTCTAATTTGTTTGGCATTACTTACCTTTTCTTGCGGTCCCAAACGCATGAAATGCTATGGCCGTAGATGCGTAGAAGCCAAACCATTAGCAACAAAAAACGATCCTTCTGCCCTTCCCTCTTAAAATTTTAACACAAAAAAATGGGATTGATTTGTAACAATTGTACGACTCAAAAGTCTTACCTGTAATCATCAATCAATCACAATCATGAAATTAGTATTTCTGCCACTCATGGCGTTGCTATGCGGTAATGTCATGGCACAAGAACAGACTTCCCGCAACGAAAACAATCAAAAAGTTAGCGACACTACCAAAGCCAAAGTCACCACACTTGACGAAGTAACCATTGCCCAAAAACGCAAATTCATCAAAGTTGAATCCGACAAAACTACCGTTTCCATTAAAGACAATCCGATGGTGAGTACAGGAAGCAGTTTGGATGCGATTAAAAAATTACCGGGTGTGATTACTTCTCCAACAGGGGAAATTACCTTAAATGGAAAAGGAGTGCGCATTTACATCGACGGTTCGCCGAGTTCGCTATCGGGTACCGATTTACAGAATTATTTGAGCTCGCTTCCTGCTAATGCTATAGAAAAAGTCGAACTCATCTACAATCCAGGTGCTTCCTATGATGCAAATTCTAGCGGTTCAATCATTAATATTGTAACCAATGCCAAACGCAGAGCGGGTGTCAATGCTAGCTTCAACATCAACTACAATTTCAACAAATACCAAAAACCGAGTCCGCAAGTTTTAGTGAATGGTAAAGTTGGAAAATTAAGTTGGCAAACCATGACGGGTTACAATTATATCGATAGTGAAAACCGCCGTGGAACGCAGCAAACGTTTACTGCTTTTACTCCTGTAAAACAATTGGACCAAGAGAACTTCAGTCAGACCACCTACCGTAATTTTTATTTCCGTGGGGGGACTAATTACCGATTTAATGATAAAACGAATTTATTATTGAATTACAATTTGAATGCGGCCAATGAACGCAATGAGTTCAAAAATTACACGATTGGCGACAATATCGACTACCGTAATAACGGTACGACCAAGAATAAAAATTACAACCACGAATTGAGTTTACAATTCAAACAAAAACTAGATACCATCGGTTCTACTTTTGATGTTACGGCCTATACGAATTTCTTGGATCAAAAGCCAAGATCAATGGCTTCGGCGGTGGATTATACAACCTTGGCAACCTATAACAATTCCAGTAACTCGGTTTTTAAATTAGGGAATCAATACCTAAAATACGATTTTGTTTTCCCTGTTGAAAAATGGAAATTTTCATTGAGTACGGGGGGTAAATACAACTTTTTACAGGTGCAACAAGATGGGAATTATTACCTCAACACGACTGTTCCCAATGTGATTACTTTTGATTATAAAGAAAACAATTTGGCTTTTTATGTGGAGGCGCGTCAAAAAATCAAGAAATTAAATTTGACCGCGGGATTGCGTTATGAGAATTTCCACATTGAACGTTTAACGAACACTTTGTCACAAAAAGTGAGTTTCACCAACCGAAATTTGTTCCCAAACATCAGTGCGATTTATGAGTTTACGGATCAATTGAATGTATCCGCTTCGTATTCGAAGAAAATTAGTCAGCCCAATTATTTTGCCTTGAATCCGAATAATGGTTCCAATTTTGACCAATACAACTCGTCACAGGGAAATCCGTTATTGAACCCGACATTTATTGACAATTTTGAATTAAAGTTTTCTGCCTTTCAATTTGTGCAATTGGGAGCCAATTATACGATTAGCAAAGACATCAACCAATTCGTATTTAGTGCAGATGCAGCGGCTACTACACCAGTTAGTAATGCGACTTTCAAGCAGTTTGATCAGTTCCGAACCTTTAGTGCGTATGCGAATTTCCCGATTCCGTTGGATTATTTTTTCAAAGGAAAAGAAGAATTTCAAAAACGCATGAACAACATGGATCAGATGAACTACATTTTTGTCAACATCAATTATGTGAAATCGGATTTACGTGGGTATTACTTACCCTACGGCACCAAAGGATTATTTAATTATGCCGCGCAGTCGCAAATCATTTTGCCTTGGGGCATCAAAAACACCATGTCGTATTTCATTTTGCCAGGCAATGGAAACTGGGAAATTTACCGCATCACCAAGCCGATTCAACAGTTTGATATTTCGTTCAATAAAGAATTTATGGATAAAAAATTAAAAATTGGTATTCACTGTTTTGATGTATTCAATCAAAACAATGTCAATGCTTTAGTGGCCGGAGAGAATTTGGATACCCGTTTCAGAGAAAAAATCGACTCGCGTGTATTTCGTTTGTCGTTAACATACAATTTCGGAAATCTAAAACTACAAAAAGAGAACACGGACATCCAAACGGACAAAGTGAACTCGGGTGGCGGATTGATGAAATAAGTTTGAGGTTAGTTAGAAAAGAAAATCCCGATCGGTTGATCGGGATTTTTTTATGAGGCGATTTCTAATCGTTTCAATAAATTTTTATTCAAAGCATGTTCGGCATAATCTTTATCGATATCCAAGATTTTGTCATCGGTGCTGGGCATTTCATACATCGCATCGGTAAGAATCGCTTCGCACAGGGATCGTAATCCACGTGCGCCAAGTTTGTATTCCAAAGCTTTATCGACAATGTAATCCAAGGCTTCATCCGTGACCGTCAATTGTACCTCATCCATGGCAAACAATTTTTGGTATTGTTTGATCAAGGCATTTTTGGGTTCGGTCAAAATGGCACGCAATGTAGGTTTATCTAGCGGATCCATGTGGGTTAGCACAGGCATACGACCGATAATTTCTGGAATTAAACCAAAATCTTTTAAATCCTTTGGGATGATGTATTGCAAAAGATTGTCTTTGTCAACCGCTTCTTTTTTATTTGTACTGTATCCTACCGCTTGACGATTCAAGCGTTTTGAAATGACACGCTCAATACCGTCAAAAGCGCCACCGGCAATAAATAAGATATTTTGGGTATTGACTTCTACAAATTTTTGGTCGGGGTGTTTACGTCCTCCTTTTGGAGGAACATTGACTACAGTTCCTTCCAATAGTTTCAATAGCGCTTGTTGTACACCTTCCCCTGACACGTCGCGTGTAATGGATGGATTATCACTTTTACGTGCGATTTTATCAATCTCATCAATAAACACAATACCGCGCTCTGCCTTGGCCACATCGTAATCGGCGGCTTGAAGTAAGCGCGTCAAAATACTCTCAACGTCTTCCCCTACATAGCCCGCTTCTGTCAATACGGTAGCATCAACAATCGCTAACGGCACATCAAGCATGCGCGCGATGGTTTTGGCGACTAAGGTTTTACCAGTACCCGTTTGACCCACCATGACAATATTGGACTTTTCAATTTCCACTTCGTCGGCGGCATGAGGTTGCATCAATCGTTTGTAGTGATTGTATACGGCAACAGATAGCACTTTTTTGGTTTGTTCTTGACCGATTACATATTGATCGAGGAATGCACGAATTTCTTTCGGACGTTGCAACACCAAATCGGAAGGCAATTTCACGCCATTACTGGAACGGATTTCTTCCAAAACAATGCCGTGTGCTTGTTCGATACAACGGTCACAGATGTGTGCATTGATACCGGCAATCAACAGATTGGTTTCGGGTTTTTTGCGTCCGCAGAAGGAACATTCTAAAATTTCTTTAGCCATAAGTAAGCTGCTGAGCTGCTGTGAAACTGAGCGCAAGAGACTTCTTTGCTCGGTTTCTAAGTAGCTTGTTAAAAATTATCTTCGTAATACTTCGTCGATCATACCGTATTCTTTCGCTTCATCGGCGATCATCCAGTAGTCACGTTCTGAGTCTTTGTATACTTTTTCAAACGTTTGTCCCGAATGGTTCGAAATGATTTGGTACAATTCGTCTTTTAATTTCAACATTTCTTTCAAGTTGATTTCCATGTCGGTTGCCACGCCTTGCGCACCCCCTGAAGGTTGGTGAATCATTACGCGAGAATGGGGTAATGCTGAACGTTTACCTTCGGCACCGGCGCATAATAATACGGCTCCCATAGAGGCTGCCATTCCGGTACAGATGGTAGCTACATCAGGTTTTACGTATTGCATGGTATCATAAATTCCGAGACCAGCGTAAACACTTCCTCCTGGAGAGTTGATGTAGATTTGGATGTCTTTGGAAGCGTCAACACTTTCCAAGAACAACAATTGGGCTTGGATAATGTTGGCAACATAATCGTCAACACCGGTTCCCAAGAAAATGATGCGGTCCATCATTAAACGGGAGAATACATCCAATTGAGACACGTTCATTTGACGTTCTTCAATGATATAGGGTGTCATCCCTGCTACGATTTTATCGAAGTAGAGGCTATTTACACCGTGCTTTTTCGTCGCAAATTTTTTAAATTCTTTTCCGAAATTCATAAGTTGTGGTAGAATGAATTAATATACTTTTTAATACTAGATGCAAAAAGGAGTACAAAGGTTGTACCGCTTTTGTTCAATATGCCAAACTGTCGGTTTACTGGGATGCAGCCCGGATTGTCGTGGAGGTCACCGGAAGTGGCGGTCGTGTTTTTGTGGGAACCGCAGTGCGACCGAAGGAAGCGCCTGTGGGGGCCGAACAAAAACCGATCGGCAGGACGGTACCGCAACAAAAGCCGGAAAAGCTGCCCAAAACCCGAAGAACGTTTTAAAAAAAAGCGTCAAAATCGGGCCGACTTTGACGCTCAAATATAGCAATTATATTTTAATTAGTGTTTCAACTCGCCATACATCGCTTTCACGAAGTCTTCGTAGTTTACTTCTTTGGTTTTTGCTTTTACTTTGTCTTTGAACAAATCCAACATTTTTTGGTTCATCACTTGTTCTGACAAGCGACGCACTTCGTCTTGGTTGGACATCACGCGAGCCACGATACCTTGAACGTCCTCATCGGATGGATCCATTTGACCGAATTGTGCCATTTGTTGTTTGATCAAGCCAGAGGTATAGTCTTTCAATTCGTCGAAAGTAATTTGAAGGTTGTTGTCCTTCATGATTTTTCCTTCGATCAATTGGTAGCGCAAACCTTTTTCGGAACGCTCGTATTCAGTAGCCGCTTCTTCTTCGGAAATTGGGTTTTCACCGGTGGTTTGAATCCATTTTTTCAAGAATTCAGCAGGCAAATCAAATTTGGTAGATTCTGCCAAGAACTCCGTCACATCGTTCAAGAATTTTTGGTCAGCTTGTTGTGCGAATTGACGTTCAGCATCTTCTTTGATTTTGGCTTTCATTTCATCCACAGAAGTCACGGCTTTGGGTCCGAACAAACGATCAAACAATTCTTGGTCTAAGGTTGCAGGCTCATACCCGATAACTTCGTCAATGGTGAAAGTCACTTCGATATCTAACCCGTGTACATCATCGTGACCGATGTTTAACACGTCCATCAATTTGTGATCGTCGTTGAATAAACCTTTCGTTTTTAGGGTAACCACATCCCCTACTTTTTTACCCATGATTGCTTTTACCGCTTTTTTATCGGCTAAATCTTCTAGGTCTAAAGTTGTACGGTTGGTGATGCCACGCTCTTCGTTGGCGAAGATCCCTGCTACATCATTTCCTTCTTCTACTTTATCTTTGGCTACTACTTTACCGTATTGTTTTTGGATACGCGCGATTTGACCGTTTAACATCGTATCATCAGCAACTACATTGTATTTTACCACGCTTGTTTTTGCTGCTAGATCCACGGTGAATTCGGGAGCAAGACCCAATTCAAATTCGAATTTGAAGTCATCGGTATCCCAGTTGAAATCTTCGGTTACTTTAGGAAGCGGATTACCAAGGATGTCCAATTTTTCTTCAACCAAATAGTTGTTCAAACTGTCTTGCAATAATTTGTTTACTTCGTCTAATAACACGGCTTTACCGTATTGTTTTTGAATTAAACTCATTGGAACCGCACCTTTACGGAATCCAGGGATGCTTGCATTCTTGCGGTAGTTGGTTAACACTTCCTGTACTTTGTCTGCATAATCGCTTTTGTTCACTTCTACAGTTACTACTGCATTCAAAGCGTCCACATTATTTCTTGTAATATTCATGAGATTGTACTAATTTTTAGTAAATAAAATCGGGTTGCAAAAGTATAACTTTTCCGCAACCCGTCCAACTTTTATTCTATTGATTTTTAAAGTCTTATTTTTTGGCTTCCGTTAATTTGAAAACGATTGACTGCGAGAGTGAAAGCACAACACTGAAGAGCATGGCCCAGCCGATATTTTTCACATCAAAGCCATCGACAAAATAGTCACAAATCATGATCATCATCCCGTTGATGACCAACAAAAATAAACCCAAACTAAATACCGTAATAGGCAAGGTAAAAAGTACAAAAATGGGTTTAACCAAAAAGTTTAACAACCCTAACACTACCGCAACTTTTAGTGCCGTTGTGAAGTGATTGACTACAATTCCTTTGAAAAAATAAGGCAAAATCATAACGATCAATGCCGTAATTAACACTCTTACAAGCAGTTTCATAAAATATTTAAATAAATTTAACAGCGTTAAAGGTAAAAAAAATTGTTTGGTTTAATAATATTAGTTAAGTTTGCTAGGTAATTAATAATTTTTGTACATGAAAAAACTTTTACTTTCTTTGACTTTATTGGCTTCTTCTTTTGGATTTAGCCAAATCCTTACTCAGGATTTTCAAGGTACAGATTGGCCTCCAACAGGATGGACAACTGAAACAGCTGTTGCAAATCGTCCATGGGGTTTAACTACCACTAACTTTACAACAGCTGGACAAGCCACTTTTAACATTACAGGCGGTTCTTCAGCTTGTATTGCTTGGATTGTAGACCCAAATGACGCTCACATTACCAGCCCTTCATTTAGCTTGGTTGGTTATTCATCTGCGACTTGGAACTTCAACATCAAATGTGGTTATGAGTATCAAGTTGACCCATTCCCAAATGGTGATATTTTAGCTCGTGTATCTACAGATGGCGGAACGACATGGAACACAGAATGGGTAGAAGAGGATTACGGTGTATTTACTGATTATGCTACTTTGAACATCTCAATTGACATGGCGGCTTATTTAGGACAATCTAATGTTCAAATCCGTATCCAGTATGTTGGAACAGATGCCGATTCAGTATCAGTTGATGATTTCGTAGTTTCTGGTAACTTAGGCACAAACGAGGTTTTAGCTGATTCATTCAGTACTTTCCCTAATCCAGTAAACAATGTATTGAACATCAAAAACAGTGAAAACACAACAATCAACACTATTACAGTTGTTGACATCAATGGAAGAACAGTGAAAACTGTTAACGGTGGTGATGTTACTGAAGTTGCTGTAAACGTAGCTGATTTATCTGCTGGTGTTTATATGGTAAACATTGACACGAATGCTGGTAAAGCGGTGAAAAAATTCATCAAAAACTAATTTTAGTTTTGTCAAATAGAAAAGGCTTCCTCTGGGAAGCCTTTTTTTATGGTGTTATTATTTAACAATCAATCTTTCAAAAAACGTGTAGTACTATCAAAGAAGGCTTTCGGATTCTCTGCATGAAGCCAATGCCCCACATTCGGAATTGTATCCAATGCTGCTTGAGGAAAATGACGTTGAATACCATCCCAATCAGCATCTAGGATATAGCTCGAGTTTCCTCCACGTAAAAACAAGGCGGGTTTTTCGAAAACAGTGTTTTCCGGCAACGCGGCACCAACCTCCTCGATTTTCTCATTAAATATTTTCAAATTGAAACGAAAATCCAATTGACCAGGTGCTTTCCAATATAAATTTTTCATGAGAAACTGGCGCGTTCCAAAATCGGGAATGTAGGGATACAACATTTCTTCGACTTGCGCGCGATCAGGTTGGATTGCAAAATCCACGGCATTAAGTCCGGCCAAAATATCCTGATGATGGGGCGCGTAATATTTGGGTCCGATATCGGCCACAACTAATTTTCGCACACGTTCAGGATGACGAACGGCCAACAACATGGCAATTTTCCCTCCCATAGAATGTCCGATCACATCCATTTGTTGCATTTGATGAGCATCCGCATAATCAACAATATCTTGCATCATGACTTCGTAATTAAATTCTTCGGAATGGAAACTTTTCCCGTGGTTTCTTAAATCCAACAAATGCACTTGATAGCCTAAGGCAGCGTATTGCGAGGAGAATGACTTCCAATTGTCAGACATTCCCATGAAACCATGTATAATGATTAAGGGCTTGCCTTCCCCTTCAATTCTTGAAAACAACATCTCTTTTGAATTATGAATTATAAATTATGAATTATAAATTGTTGTGCTATTATTTCAATTTTTGAAGGTACATGTTTACTACATTATCGAGACCAAAATACAGGGCTTCTGAAATTAATGCATGTCCGATTGAAACCTCTAATAGTCCGGGGATATTTTGCTTAAAAAACTGAATGTTATCCAAACTTAAATCGTGACCTGCATTGATGCCCAAACCCAATTCCACGGCTTTTTCCGCAGCCATTCGATAGGGCTCGATTCCTTTTTCATTCCCTAAACTGAATTGATGTGCAAATGCTTCCGTGTACAACTCAATGCGGTCGGTACCGGTAGCCACTGCGCCTTCTACCATAGCAACTTCTGGGTCGACAAAAATGGAAGTTCGAATTCCGTGGCGTTTAAATACGGCAATCACCTCCTTTAAATAATCACGATGTTTTACCGTATCCCAACCGGCAGATGAAGTAATGGCTCCAATAGCATCGGGAACCAAAGTGACTTGTTCTGGTTGACATTCTAGAACCAAATCAATAAAATTATGTTGGGGATTACCTTCGATATTATATTCGGTTGTAACGACACTTCGCAAATCACGGGCATCTTGATAGCGAATATGGCGTTCATCGGGACGGGGATGCACGGTGATTCCATGTGCTCCAAATCGCTGAATATCGGTTGCAACTCGTAATAAATCAGGCACATTACCCCCACGTGCATTGCGCAAAGTGGCTATTTTGTTTATGTTGACACTTAATTTTGTCATTTTCTACAATTTTAAAAACACAAAAATACAAGTTAAATTCCGCATACTTAAAGCAAAAAAATGATTATTTTGCACTGTATTTTGTTCCTTATGACTGTTATCAACGATTACATCACCAATGATTACAAAGCATTGGACAGTTTAACCACAATTTCTGAGACGCAAGATTTCTTTTTTGATGTCTCGTTTACAAACTTTCCAGTTACCCAAGAAGGCGTTTATATTGGTTGCATCGCAGCTGATGATGTAGAAACTTTTGATGGTGATAAAAATATTGGTGATTACCGCTATGCGCTTGAAGGATTTTTTGCTCGAAAAAACATGATCTGGTTGGATGTTTTGGAAGTTTTTGCTAAAAATCACAGTAACATTGTACCTGTTTTGGATGAAGAAACCAATGCCTATTTGGGCTATTACGAGTTGGAAGACATTGTAAAGTTTTTCCATGAAACACCTTTTCTAAAAGAACAAGGCGGTATTATCATCTTGAAAAAAGGCATTAACGACTATTCCATGAGTCAGATTGCTCAAATTGTAGAGAGCAATAATGGTAAGGTTTTAGGAGTTTTTGTTTCCGATGCCGACACAGAAAGTGTTGAAATCACTCTTAAAATAGCATTGGGACCTATGAATGACATTATCCAAACGTTTCGACGATACAATTACGATATTGTTTCCGAACACCATGAGGATCTGTATTTAAACAACTTGAAAGAACGTTCGGAATATCTAAATCGCTTTCTTAACATCTAAGGTATGAAAATCGCCATCTTTGGTCAATATTACCAAAACGACACCCGTCCCATCATTAAGGATATCTTTTTGTTTTTCAACAACAATCAAGTGGAATTGGTAATTGAAGCAGAATTTCTTACCAAATTATACGAACACGAAATTTTAAAAAAAGAATACAAAACCTTTCAGAGTTACGCCGATTTAGATTCAAGTTTTGACTTGATGATTAGTATTGGTGGTGATGGAACCATATTGCGGGCAGCTACATTTGTTCGAAACTCAGGGATTCCCATTTTAGGAATTAATGCAGGTCGACTAGGGTTTTTAGCCAAAGTACAAAAGGAAAATATTGATGTTTTTTTACAATTGGTTTTGGAAAAACGCTATACCATTTCAGAGCGAACCTTATTGCAATTGGAATGTCAACCCTCAAACGCCTCATTTTCTGAAATCAATTTTGCCATGAATGAAGTTTCGGTAAGTCGTAAAGACACCACTTCGATGATTACTATCGACACCGATTTAAATGGTGAATACCTTACTTCTTATTGGGCGGATGGACTAATTATTGCTACACCTACGGGATCTACAGGTTATTCATTAAGCTGTGGCGGACCTGTGTTAACACCCGATGTCAAAAGTTGGGTTATTACACCGATTGCTCCCCACAATTTAAATGCACGACCTTTGGTTATTCCAGATACAACCGAAATTCGGTTACGGGTTTCTGGACGTGAAGAACAGTATATGGTTTCCCTAGACTCACGAATTGCAACCTTGAACCGCAACGAAGAATTAATCATTCGTAAAAATCCTTTTTCTATAAAAATGGTTGAAATTCCAGAGGAGAGCTTTTTAAAGACATTACGCAACAAATTATTGTGGGGTGAAGACAAAAGAAATTAACTTGTAAACCACACTACTTCTCTATTTTTTTCGTTTTAAAATTGGTTCTTTCGATAGGAACGAAAGTCTTGTTTAATTGTGCATTATTTTATTTGTCAGAAATCCCATTTGGATGTTATTTAAGTACTGATAATTATTATATTTGCACGCTATTTTTCATTTAATGAAACGATTATTTTTAGCGGTATTATTTTTAGCTTTAAGCAACGTATCTGCACAAATTCACGAAATTGGCGTTTTTGTTGGTGGAGCTAATTATATCGGAGATGTTGGAAAAACCAATTATATAGACCCACATGAACTTACATTTGGTTTATTATATAAATGGAACAAAAGCACACGTCATTCGTACAGAATTTCTTTCTTACAAGGAAGATTAACCGCTAATGATTTCGATTCAGAGGTAACTGGTAGATCACGTCGGGGCTATAATTTCACCAATACGGTTCGTGAAATTACCGCAGGTTTGGAGTTTAATTTCTTTGATTTTGATTTACATCAAATGGATCGACAATTCACTCCATATGTGTTTACGGGGCTAACCTACACCAACTATGATGAATTGTATGTAATCAACGGTAGAACAAAAGTCGACATCAATTCGGGAACTTTTGCAATACCCATGATTGTAGGATTTAAAGGAAATATAGCAACGAATTGGATTCTGGGGTTTGAAGTCGGTGCACGATACACTTTCACCGACAATTTAGACGGAAGTAATCCAAAAAATAGCAATTTGCAAAGTTTGCAATTTGGAAATTTAACAAGCAATGATTGGTATGTGTTTTCGGGTTTAACCTTGACGTATACCTTTGGAAATAAACCCTGCTTTTGTGCAGATTAAACTATGAGTTTATTAAATAACCTAAACCAAAACAATCTTCCGAAACACATCGCCATCATTATGGATGGCAATGGACGTTGGGCAAAACAACAAGGAATGTTGCGCACGTTTGGCCATGAACGAGGAACACGCTCCGTGAAAACTACGGTGGAAACTTGTGCACGTTTAGGTATTGAAAACTTAACCCTTTATGCCTTTTCAACTGAAAATTGGAACCGCCCGAAATTGGAAGTGGAAACATTGATGAAACTCTTGGTTAAATCATTAAAAGGCGAATTAAAAACACTTCAAGAAAACAACATCCGACTAAGTGCCATTGGAAGTTTAAATTTACTTCCAAAATCTACTTTTAAAGAATTGCACGAAGTAATGGAAAAAACAAAAAACAATACAAGAATGACGTTAACTTTGGCGCTGAGTTATGGCTCCAGAGAAGAGTTATTAAATGTTGTTAAAATCATCAGTGACAAAGTTAAAAATAATATAATTTCAATTGACAGCCTTGACGAATCCATTATTAATCAACATCTTTACACACACGATTTACCGGATGTTGATTTATTAATTAGAACAAGCGGGGAACATAGAATCAGTAATTTTTTACTCTGGCAAATAGCGTATGCCGAGTTCTTTTTTACCGATGTATTATGGCCCGACTTCACAGAAGAACATTTGTATGAGGCCATTATCAATTACCAAAAAAGAGAACGAAGATTTGGAAAAACCAGCGAACAAGTCAATATACCTAAAACTTAGAATACTCACGTTATTCTGCATTTTTGGGACAGGGATTGGAAACAGTATAGCGCAAGAAACCGAGCGCCTTCCTTTTGAAAAGGGAAAAAAATACATCTTAGGAAAAGTCAATGTAACAGGAAAAATCAGTTACAATGAAATGACTGTGGTTACTTTTGCCGGATTGGAAAAGGGCCAAGAAATTACGGTACCCAGTGAGCAAATCAGTAATGCTATCAAAAAACTTGGAAAATTAGGCCTTTTTAGCGACATCGACTTTTATGTTCAGGAAGTTCGTGGAGATACTATTGACTTGGAATTGAGCATTGTCGAATTACCAAAGTTAAACGAAGTTAGAATCAACGGGGTTAAAAAGAATAAGGTAGAAGATCTAATTAAAGAAAACTCGTTAACAAAAGGGAAAATTGTAAACGAAAACTTGATCACTACTACACGTAATTATTTAGAAAATAAATATCGTAAGGAAGGCTACTACAACACAAAAGTTTCGGTAAAAACAATTCCAACGGACACCACTTCCAATCAGGTTAACATGGTGGTGGGCATCAATAAAGGTGAAAAAATCAAAATTGCAAGCATCACTTTTGAGGGCAATGAAAAATTCTCGGATGCGAAGTTGCGAAAAGCGATGAAAAATACGAAACAGAAAAATCCGATTCGTGTTTTCAAAGCCTCGAAATTTATTCAAAGCAAATACAACGAAGACCTTGCCAAAATCGTTGACAAATACAAAGAAAAGGGTTATCGAGACGCGCGAATTGTATCAGATACGATTTGGTTGAATGAAAAGAAACAAAAATTAGCTTTAAAAATTCGTGTTGAAGAAGGTAGAAAATACTATTTCGGAAACATCAAATTCTTAGGAAACTCGGTATATTCTGATCAGGTGCTTTCTAGTTTGTTGAGCATTAAAAAAGGAGACACTTACAATGGGGTTCTTTTAGAAAAAAGAATTGCAGATAAGTCAAAACCAGACGGTGAAGACATCACCAATTTATACCAAAACAACGGGTATCTTTTTTCACAAATCAATGCCGTGGAGGTGAAAACGGAAAAGGATTCGATTGACTTTGAAATTCGTGTTGTGGAAGGTCCTGTTGCTTATTTTAACAAAATTACCGTGGTGGGTAATGACAAAACCAATGATAAAGTTATTTATCGTGAGCTACGTACCAAACCCGGTGAAAAATACAGTAAAGAAGATTTGGTTCGTACGGTTCGTGAAATTGGACAGTTGGGCTTCTTTGACCCTGAAGCTATTGACCCAAAATTCAAAAATGTGGATCCAACGGCAGGTACGGTAGATATTGAATATAACTTGGTTGAAAAAGGATCCAGTCAAATAGAACTCCAAGGCGGATATGGCGGCGGGGGATTTATTGGAACGCTCGGACTTTCCTTTAACAACTTTTCGATTAAGAATATTTTCAAAAAAGAAGCCTACAAACCACTTCCGATGGGCGATGGACAGAAATTGGCTTTACGTTTACAAGCCAGTACTTTCTTTAGAACCTACAGTTTTTCATTCTCAGAACCGTGGTTTGGCGGAAAAAAACCAGTGAGTTTCTCAGCTTCAATCTCTCAAAGTAAACAATACTTATATACGGGATCATACAATAGTATTGACAAATCCAGAAGTTTTGACATTACTTCTGCTTCAGTAGGTTTGGCAAAACGACTAACCATTCCAGACGATTATTTTGTTTTATCAGGGAACTTGAGTTTCCAATACTACAACTTAAACAATTACAACACCGGTTTATTCAAATTTGGTAATGGTAGTTCGAGAAACTTCGGTATCAGCATAGGATTAACCCGAAACAACAAAGCGATCAATCCTATTTACCCCACTCGAGGTGCTGAATTTAGTTTGACTACTAAATTTTCCCCTCCTTACTCTTTAATTAATGGGGTAGATTATAATGCCTTGAAAAATCAAGCCGAGTATAAATTAAAATATACGACATCATTACCGGTTAACCCAAATCCAGATCCAGGTGTAAATCCACCACAAGTAGGAGATTACGTGAAATTGGTGAACGGGTATTATGAAAAAGTAGACAATTATCAAGATGCCGACTTAGACCAATCCAAATACGATCAAAAACGATATAATTGGTTGGAATACTATAAAGTAAAATTCCGTGCTGATGCGTATACAAAACTTCAAGGTAATTTAGTATTGCGAAGTTTAACCGAATTTGGTTTCTTAGGTGCTTATAATTCAGCTCGTGATGTCGTTCCTTTTGAACGTTTCTATGTGGGTGGAGATGGTTTGGCCAACTTCTCTTTGGATGGACGCGAAATGATTCAGTTGCGCGGATATCCCAACCAATCGTTATCTTCGGTTAATGGTGGAACGATTTATAATAAATTCACGTTAGAACTTCGCTATCCGATTACTTTAAAAGCAGCAGCATCGATTTATGCGCTCACTTTTTTAGAAGCAGGTGCCTCATATGACAATTTTAAGAACTATAATCCGTTCTTATTACAGCGTTCAGCCGGATTTGGTGTTCGAGTGTTCATGCCTGCCTTTGGATTGTTAGGTATTGACTTTGCAAATGGATTTGATTACATCCCTGGCACAACACAAAAAGGGGGTTGGCAAACGCATTTTATTATTGGACAACAATTTTAGTATATTTGCTTAGGCATTACCAATTTTAAGGTTTATGAAAAAACAGCTGACATTACTTTTTTTACTGCTATTATCCACCTCTTCTGTTGTAATAGCGCAGTCTAGAGGAATCAAAATTGGATATATCGATATGGAATATATCTTGGATAAAGTTCCGGCCTATGCTGAAGCTAAAAACCAATTGGATCAAAAAGCAGAAAAATGGAAGCAGGAAATTGAAACCAAAAAAAATGATATTGCCAAATTAAAAGAAGCATTAAAAACGGAACGTGTTCTTTTAACCAAAGAATTGATTGAAGAACGCGAAGAAGAAATTGCTTTTCAAGAAAAAGAACTCATCGATTACCAACAAAAGCGATTTGGCCCCAACGGTGATTTGGTTGTTCAAAAAGCGACATTGGTAAAACCCATACAAGATCAAGTTTTCAACGCGGTTCAGGATTTAGCTGAAGCTCGTAAATTTGATTATGTCTTTGACAAATCTTCAGATATTACCATTTTATTTGCAGCAAAAAAACACGATTTGAGTGACCGTGTCATTAGCGTATTAACACGTGCTGAAAGACGTCAACAAATGTCTAAAAAACAAATCAAAGAGGAAGAAGAAAAAGAACGAAAAGAAGATATGATCGCCGACAATCCTGAAATGTCGGAGCGTCAAAAGCAAATGGAAGAGCGCAAAGCAGCTCGTTTAAAACTAATTGAAGAGAAAAAACAAGCCGCGGAAGATCGTAAAAAAGCGGCCGATGAAAAACGCAAACAACAATTAGAAGAAAAGAACAATAAAAAAACTGGCACAGTTTCTGATACTGCAAAAACAACTACTGCTGATAAACCTTCAACAGCTGATAAAAAAGAAGAAGATAAAGCGAAAGTAGAAGAAACGAAAGCTGCTCGAGAAGACGCTAAAAACAAATCGTTAGAAGAGCGAAAAAAACTAATAGAAGACCGCAAAAAAGCGGCAGAGGAAAAACGCAAACAACAATTGGAGGCTCGTGAAGCTGCAAAAAAAGCAAAAGACAGCGTACGAACCAACAAACCTTAAAAATAAATTGAAACACTAAATTAAATTCGAAATGATGAAAATTTTCAAAAATGCCATTTTAGCCGTTGTTGCCGTATTGGGTATGCAAACTGCAAATGCACAAGCAAAAACTGCACATGTTGATGTAAATGATATTACGACTAAAATGCCTGCGATGATTGAGGCAAGAAAACAATTGGAAAAACTTACTGAAAACTACAGTAAAGAGTACAAAACATTGGTTGAAGAATATCAAGCAAAAGGGAAAAAATACGAAGCTGAAGCAGCCACTGTTTCTGATGCTGTAAACCAAACCCGTCAACAAGAAATGCAAGATATGGGTAAACGTATCAGTGATTTCCAAGAAAATGCACAAACGGATATCCAGAAAAAAGAAGGTGATTTGATGAAACCTTTGGTAGAAAAAATCAAAGCTTCTATCGCTAAAGTTGGAAAAGCAAAAGGATATCAATATGTTTTGGATGTTTCTAGCTTATTATTAGCAGATGGTCCAGATATCACTGTAGATGTTAAAAAAGATTTAGGTTTTTAATAAAACCCTTACCACATAAAAAATGCCTGTAGCCCATTGTTACAGGCATTTTTTTATCTTTGTGTATGCACAACAATCAACCTATCGGACTTTTTGATTCAGGCATTGGAGGCACTTCCATCTGGAAGGCAATTCATCAATTAATGCCCAATGAAGCTACGCTCTTTTTAGCGGATAGTTTGAACGCACCGTATGGCATAAAATCGAAAGATGAGATTATTGCCCTAAGTTGTAAAAACACAGAATATTTACTGAATCTGAATTGCAAAATTATTGTTGTAGCCTGCAATACCGCTACCACAAATGCGATTAAAGAACTTCGGTCAAAATACAAAGTTCCTTTTATTGGTATAGAACCGGCTATAAAACCGGCCGCGCTCCATTCACAAACCCAAAAAATTGGAATATTAGCCACAAAAGGAACCATAAACAGCACCCTATTTCACAACAGTTTACAACAATACCAAAATGTAACCTTTGTTGAACAAATCGGTCATGGCTTGGTGGAATTGATTGAAAATGGTCAAATAAATAGTCCTGAAATGTTCGAATTGCTCAATTCCTACCTCCAACCTATGATTGCTGCGGATATTGATTATTTGGTTTTGGGTTGTAGCCATTATCCCTATTTGATTCCTCAAATTAAAAAAATACTTCCACCCCATATTACCATTATTGATTCCGGTGAAGCCGTGGCACGACAAACGCAAAAAGTACTACAGGAAACCTGTGGATTACACGATTTAACCACGCCTGCAGAACAAATTTTCTACACCAACAGTCAACCAGAAGTGCTTCAAAGTTTTGTAGGATCCAACTGTAAAGTTTTCCAGAAAGAATTTTGATATCCTTGTAATCTCATGCTTTATAATAAAAGGGTTATCTTTGCCAAAAATTAAGGCAAATGAATCGTTCTAACTCCAATCGTTCGGGCAAAAAACCCAATTATACTCCCAAACCTCAAGGGACAAAAAAGCCCTTTAAAAAAACTTCTGCACCAAAGAAAACTGAAAAACCGGTTGTGAAGGAAAATCCAGACGAAATTCGTTTGAATCGATACATTGCCAATTCAGGCATTTGTTCCCGCCGTGATGCCGATATTTATATTCGTTCAGGGAATGTAAAAGTGAATGGTGAAGTCATCACAGAAATGGGCTTCAAAGTAAAACCCGGCGATGTCGTAAACTTTGACGGCACGGAAATTACACCAGGAAAAAAAGAATATTATTTACTCAATAAACCCAAAAACTTCACCACATCCGGGGAAGATAGTGGCAGTGCACATAATGTTTTGGAACTTTTAAAAAGTACCACTCGCACAAAATTACAGCCGATTGGTCGTATGGATAAATCCACTACAGGATTATTAATCTTAACCAACGACACGGATTTAATTTTAAAATTTTCAAAACCCCAACAAAAGTCTACTAAAATCTATCAGGTTTCCTTAGATCGTAATTTAAAGTTTGAAGACTTAGAAAGCATTGCCGCAGGAGTTACCTTAGATGGACACCGTATTTATGCAGACGAAGTGAGTTATATCGAAAACCAACCCAAAACTGAGATTGGAATTCAATTGCGTACCGCCAATGTAAAAGTGGTACGTGCCATATTCGAACATTTTAAATACGATGTACTAAAAGTAGACCGGGTTTCGTTTGCCGGACTCACCAAAAAGAACTTACCGCGTGGATTCTTCCGTCATTTGACTGATCAAGAAATCATTAACTTAAAAAATATCTAAGATTATGTTGGCAGCAGAGGAAAAGTATGTGACTTCTGTGAAAGATTACTCGATTGAATTTTACAACGTAATTATCGATTACGTTCCCCGTTTAGTTTCTGCATTTGTCATTCTTTTAATCGGACTCTATGCTATCCGCTTTATTTCACGGATGGCAAAGAAAATCATGGAGAAAAAAGAAGTGGAACGCACGCTCGCCGAATTTTTGTCCAGTAGTTTATTGTGGAGTTTACGCGCCTTACTCTTTGTAACTTTTATCTCCAAACTCGGCATAGAAACCACCTCATTTGTAGCCATATTAGGAGCTGCTGGTTTGGCTATTGGAATGTCATTACAAGGATCGCTCTCCAATTTTGCAGGCGGTGTTTTGATTATTATTTTCAAACCTTTCCGAGTGGGTGACACGATTGAAGCACAAGGAGCTATTGGAACTGTTACTGATATTCAAATTTTTGTCACCAAATTAGTCTCGGGAAATAACCAAACCATCCTCATTCCGAATGGGATACTTTCTAACGGCATTATAACCAATTATTCGGTTGCGGGAAAACGCAGAGCCGATTTGATGTTTTCGCTTTCTTATGACACGGATATCAAAGCGGCTAAAACGATTGTATTGGAAGTGATGAACAACCATCCCAACGTATTGAAGACTCCGGCTCCTGAAGTATTGGTGCGTGATTTAACCGACAGCGCGATTCATTTGGCCATTCGTCCGTGGAGCAAAAATGAAGATTTTGGAAAAGTGTCTTCGGATATTTTAGAACAATGTAAAACGGCTTTTGACGAAAAAGGAATCACCATTCAACCGTTTGTTCGGGATGTTTCCAAATAAATCTTATTTGGTAATCATAAAATCTTTCAAATAAAAAGGCTCAAAATAAGCGACATCAACAAATTGATCCGAATTGAAATGCATCTCTGCCAATTTGGCCATTACTTTTGCTGAAGGAAATTGTACGGTCTCTAAGAATTGAAAACGTGCATCCGTTAGTACGGTTTTTGCCTTTTCAGCACTATCGCCTACGAAATAAATTGGACCTTCAAAATCACCAAAACTTTCATCAGTAAGTATTTCTGCTTCTACGCCCCTAACCTCTTCATGAGCAGCATTAAATACGGCGGCATAAACTTCCATTCGGCGCGCATCTATCATGGGAATGATAAGGCCACTTTCAACAGAAACTGCATGAGCCAAAACCGCTAAAGTATCCACTGCTAGCATCGGTTTTTGCAAGGCATAACAAAGACCCTTTGCTGCGGAAACTCCAATGCGTAAACCCGTGTAAGAACCCGGACCTTTACTCACTGCAATGGCCTCTAATTCGGTCAAAGCAACTCCGGCTTCTTGCATCACTTCTTCTATAAAAACGTGCAATTTTTCCGCATGCGTATACCCTTGTTCAGCGATTTCTCGGCAAGCCAAAACTTGACCGTCGCGAGCCACTGCTACCGAACAATTGCGGGTTGCCGTTTCTATATTTAGAATAAGTGCCATTACTTTTTCTCCTTCGTTGTCGCCTTAACTTTTATTTTATCTCCTGAATTCAAATCTTTGGAAACAGTGTTGTAAGGGCCAATGATAATCTCATCTCCTTTTTTCAAGCCCGAAATAATCTCAATGTTTGTATCGTCTTGAATCCCTGTTTTCACCACGCGAATTTGCGCTTTATCTTTGACTTTTACAAAAACACACTCAAACTTTTTATCGCTTTTGGATTTTACTTTTTGCGCCGTCTCTCCTTCTTCTTCATCATCGTTTTCCATAGGTGCTGAAGCTGTAGCTGTTGTATCCGATTTTACCAAAACCGCACTGATAGGCACTCCGATTACTTTTTCTTTCCGGGTCGTGATAATATCTACTGTTGCCGTCATTCCTGGGCGAAATGGCGAATAAGTAGCCGGTTTTCCTTCCAATAAATCTTGGTAGGATTCTTTTAAAATACGCACTTTCACTTTGAAATTGGTCACCTGATCAGCTGTAGTACTCGTTGTAGCAGAATTTGAAATACTGGTCACGATGCCTTTAAATTCTTTTTTCAAATAAGCATCCACCTGAATATTTGTTTCGTCACCGATATTAATTTTCACAATATCATTTTCGTTCACATCGACTTCCACTTCCATATTGTTGAGATTGGCCACGCGCAACAACTCCGTTCCCGCCATTTGTTGGGTTCCTAAAATCTTTTCGCCCAACTCCACATTCAACACCGAAATCGTACCGTCAGCGGGTGCATAGATGATTGTTCGGCCCAAATTATCTTTCGCCTCAACTACAGAAGCGTTGGCACTTTGTACATTATAATACGCCGATTGCTTATTGGCTTTAGCCACTTCAAAATTAGCAATCGCTTTATCCCAATCTGCTTTGGAGATAATGCCTTTTTCGTATAAGGTTTTATTGCGTTCAAAATTCGCTTGTGCCTCTTTAAAGGAAGCATCGGCTTGGGTAAGACCTGCCTTTGTACCTGCATAATTGGAAACGGTGCGGTTCAATCCAGAAGTATAAATATCCGGGTTGATTTTCACCAACAAATCCCCTTTTTTCACCACTTGCCCTTCTTTGACAGGCAATTGAATAATTTCTCCCGATACTTGAGAAGAAACTTTTACTTCAATTTCAGGCTGAATTTTTCCGGTGGCCGAAACGGTTTCTATTATTGTGATTTCGTCAGCTTTGGCAATTTCAACTTCTTTGCTGTTATCGCGTTCGCCAAAAACTCCCATTTTGGATAATCCAACTAATCCTACGATAACAATGATAAGAATACCAATTATCCATTTTAATTTTCCTTTTTCCATGCTAATTATAATTTGTCCACGATGGGAATTCCGAAATAAAATTCTACTACTTTAACTTTAAAAATATAATCGTATTTGGTGCGAATCACTTCAGATTGCGCGTTGGTGTACAAGGTTTGGGCCTGACTCAAATCAAAGCTATTCATCATGCCGACTTTGAATTTTTCTTGGGCATATTCAAATGCATTTTTACGGGCTTCCAAAGCGGTTTGCGCCGATTCGTAAGCGTTCAATGCCCCTTTGGCATCGGTAATGGCCGTAAACACATTGCGTTCCAAATCCAATTCGGCTTGCTTTTGTGCAATTTTGGAACGCTCCAAGGCAATTTTGGAACGTGCCACGGCATTTGAAGTCGAAAATCCATTTAAGATGGGAATGGACAATTGTAAGCCGAAGTTATGTCCTTTGTTATCACTAAATTGGTCGAATAAAGATTTGGGACCTGTAAGTATATAATTTCCATTAGCATCAATCCCAACAATGCGATCGGAATAACTCGCCCGTGTACCAAAACCATAAAATCCGGTAATTGAAGGTTGATAAGCCCCTTTTGCAACTTTTAAATCTTTTTCAGCCGCTTCTAAATTGGTGCGCGCAATTTTCAATTCAACTCGTTCTTGCTTCGCTTTGGCTACAATTGTTTCGGGAGATTCTGAGAGTGTCGGACTCATACTTGGCGTATAATTCGCATCAGCGGTATCAAAATTTTTAAAATCGTCCAATTGTAGCAGTTGGGCTAAACTTAATTTGGATAAAAACAAGGTATTCTCAGCCGCAATTACTTTTTGACGATCGGCAGCTACTGTGGCTTGGGCATCCAATAAATCACCCCGCGCAATTGAACCAGCTTTTACCAGTTCTTCGGTTTTGGCTAATTGGCGTTCGTCATTGGCCAATTGATCCTTTTGAACTTTTACATTTTCTTTATTGAAAAGAATTTGCAAATAGGCATTGGCTACGTTTAATCCAATATCATCTTTCATTTTCGCTAATTGATACTGCGAAGAAAGAATGGTCAAATTGGAACGACGTAAACGATTCACATTTTGTAAACCATTATAAATAGTCACATTGGAATTCAATCCTGCCGAGGTATATTGCGTGGTTTGGTTTTCCAACAAACCCGTCGTGATGTTTTGGTTCAAACCGATATTCCAGGAGTGGGAAGCATTGGCATTAATATTGGGCAAAAAATTCCCCAAGGCATCTTTTTTAGAAATCTGACTCGATTGTAAATCCAGTTCTGATTGCTTGATTGAAATGTTGTTTTTCAGCGCGTAATCGACGCATTCACGCAAGGTCCAAGGTTTGCTTTGGCCCCAACTACTTATTGAGAGCAATAAAACTCCTAAAAAGCCAAATTTAAATTGCTTATTTTTCATATTGAATCCCTTCTACAAAAGTAATACAAAGGAAAATAGTCTGGCTAAATCCCTAAGAATTTTGATTGCTTATCTGACGGCTTTCTTGTTTTTTTGTTACATTCACACCGAAATTAATTTTGCCTTTATGTCACAAAAATGGATCGTCGGTATTTTAGGAAGTCTCCTACTTACGGCATGCGGTGGATCTCAAAAAATTATTGCTGAAAAACCACAACGTTCTACAAACATCGATATGGCCTATAAAACCACAACTTCCTTTGTGAGTATGCCGTTGGAAATTAGCTTGCGCGAAATTGAAAACCAGTTGAATAAATCCTTGAATGGACTAATTTATGAGGATGCCAACTTGGAGGACGACAAAACGGCGATGAAAATTTGGAAGACGGCCCCCATTAAATTGTCGGTTAAAGATGGTAAAATTGAATCGATTATCCCTTTAAAAATTTGGTCCCAATTCAAATACGGTACCGATTTTATGGGTTTAAATGACACCCGAGAAATCGATTTAAACGGCACGATTACTTTATTGAGCGATGTTCAATTGTCCAATTGGAAAATGAACACCCATTCCACCTTACAAGATTTTGAATGGAGCGAGAGTCCGACCATCACTGTAGCGGGCAAAAAAGTACCGATTACCTACATTATCAATCCCACTCTTTCACTTTTTAAATCAAAAATTACCGCAAAAATAGACGAAGCCATTTCAAAATCATGCGACTTCAAACCGTATGTTCTCAATGTTTTAGAGACTTTAAGTAATCCGATTTTAACGAGTGATGCATATCAAGCTTGGTTTAAATTGGCACCCATTGAAATATATGTCACTGATGCTGTAATTGAGAAGTCAAAAATTGCGATGAATTTAGGATTAAAATGCGGGATGACAACTTTGGTGGGACAAAAACCAAAAACAGGAATGGATCGCAATGCCATTGCTTTTAAGGCGGTGACAAAAGTGCCCGACCATACTACAGCATCCATTGCTGCGATAACGACTTACGATCATGCTTCTGCAGTTATTACTCAAAATTTCAAAGGGCAAGAATTTGCTTCAGGCAGTCGAAAAATTACCGTTCAAAAAGTGGATTTATGGGGAAAAGATGGGAGAATGATTATTGCTTTGGATTTACTGGGAAGTTTGAACGGGACGATATATTTATCAGGTATTCCCAAATACGATCCCGTGAATAAAGAAATTTATTTTGAAGACATGGATTATGTGCTGAACACGAAAGGTTTGTTGACCAAAACGGCCAACTGGTTGTTGCAAGGCTATATTATTCGCAAAATGCAAGAAACCTGTCGTTATTCCATTAAAGCAAACATGGAGGAAGGCCGCAAAAACTTGATGCCGTATTTGAACAACTATAGTCCGATGAAAGGTGTTTTTGTCAATGGTTCCATTCAAGATTTAGAATTTGAAAAAATTGAATTAACCAATGATTTGATCATTGCCTTTATCAATGGAAATGGCAAAATGAGTGTAAAAATTGACGGAATGGATTAAGCCGTTTCTTTTTTCTTGGTGAACATTCGATATACTACATAACCTACGACACCAACCAATAAATACGGGAAAATCATTAGGTAAACGATACCATCATTAACGGCTTCTGCTTTTACGGTATTGCCTTCGCTTTCTAGAGAGGCGCGACACATGGCACATTGTGCCGTTAAAGAATGCGCACTCAAATAAAGTAGAGTGACAACGAAATATCGAACTATTTTAGTGAGCATAATACGGTGAAATCATCAAATACACAATTACACCAGTCACAGCTACATACAACCAAAGTGGGTAGGTAATTTTGGCCAATTTGCGATGGCGGTCAAATTGTTCTGACAAGGCACGAACATAAGAAAACAAAACCAACGGAATAATGGCCACAGATAATGCAATATGACTAATCAAGATAAAAAAGTAGATGGGACGTAAAATTCCTTCACCTCCGTATTTAGTGGCTTCTGAAGTGAGATGATACGCCACATACATCACCAAAAACACCACTGAGCAAGCAATGGCAGCGGTCATGAGTTTTTCGTGTTTTTTGCGATTCCCTTTTTTAATTGCGGCTACTGCCCAAACTAACAAAACTGCAGTTATCGCATTAATTCCAGCATAAATTGGGGGTAAAAATGATAAGGGTTCAACTTCGATTCCAAAATCTTTTAATTTGATTGAAAATAAAACCGCCACGGCTACCGGTATCAATACTGACACAATGATAATGGGGGTTTTAAATCGTTTCTCAACTGTAGCCTTCTGCTCCATTTTTATTCGTTTAAGAGTAATTGTATGTCTTCTTTTATTGCCTTTACACCAGCGGCTTCCAATCCGTCATAATATAGAATTGGATTTCCTTGTTGATCTCTGCGGCAACGGATGTTTCCATTTTTATCGATCAAAGCAAACAAACCGGAGTGTTCGAATCCGCCGTTTACCTTTTCTTTGGATTCTCCTGCAAAAATATTAAATCCTTTGTTGGAAAGCTCAAAAATATACTTTTTATCACCGGTAAGCATGTGCCAATTTTTGATTGTTACACCCACTTTTTTAGCGTGTTCTTTCAACACGGCGGGTGTATCGTTTTCCGGGTTGATGGAAATGGAGGCTATTCCGAAGTTGGGATTGGATCCATAAGCCGTTTGAAGCGTAACCATATTCTTATTCATAATTGGGCAAATACTCGGACAAGTCGAAAAGAAAAACTCCAACACATAAACTTTCCCTTTGTAGTCGGCTTCCGTAATTGTTTGATTGTTTTGGTCGGTTAGTTTAAAACTGGGTGCTTTACCCATAATCACTAAACTCGATTTGGCTTCCTCTTTGTTGATTTCATTCGAAAGACTCATGCGGTCATTTCGTACGATATCGTCTTTTTTAATCCGTTCAATAATTTTTGGAATAAAAATAATCCCGAAGATTAGGATGATAAACGAAATTCCGATATACGATTTATTTTTCATGTTATATTTTACGATTGGCTTTATTATTTACTTTTAAAGCAAGGCGGTATTCGGCTAAAATGACTTTTACATCGTCAATCATGTTGTTATACAAATCCGATACTTTGAAGGTATTATACCCTTCTTGATATTCTTCCTCCCCTTTTTTATTTTGTCCATTTCGACCTCTCAAATTGCGTTTTTTATCTATAATGTAAACATTAGGCGTTCCTAATTGCTCATCGAGTTTCCCCACCAAATGCATCGCATTATAAAAGGACTGAATCTGTTCGGGTTGTGCAAAGACAAAATACCAGTTGGTTTGCGGACCTAATTTTTTGAGACTCTCTTGTAGTTTGGCTACTTTTTCCTGTGTGCCTTCTGGTAAGACCATTACCATTTGAAAATCTTTAAAATCTTTATTCCGGGCATAGATCTTTTCATACAAATTAAAAAAACCGCCTTTGTGTTTTTCAACATCGTTTCCAATGAATCCTAAGATGGTAATTTTATCATTCAAGGTCACATGCTCTCCATTAGCGGTTGACCATGACTTGATGTCGGGAATATTCTTGGTAAGCATCGGGAGTTTAGCAAAATTATTCACTCCTGAAGCAAAAAAAAGGTAAGCCACAATGGGTAGAATAAAAAGAATAAATAAGACCAGATTCTTTTTCATAATTGGGTAAAATTCAAGTATACAAAAATAAAAAAAGGTACGCGATTGCGTACCTTAAACTGTAATTAATATGCTGTTAAAAATTCCACTTAATGGTGGCATCTCTAAACACGGTAAACACATAGTGTCCTTCCGTTAATAAAATGAATGTCAAATACAAGATTAAGAATATTCCTGTCCAAACAACCGCACGACGAAGCGCTTTGGTTTCCCCTTCCATGTGCATGAATGCCCAAACGATATAGTAAGCTTTCACTAAGGTTAAGATGATGAAAATCCAGTTCAGTAAGTTCATCGTTAGGAAATGTGAATGGTATAAGGCTTCTGGTCTTTTGATACCTAATGCTACCTCTACAATGGTAATGATAGAAAGGTAACCAAATACTAGCCAAATTCTTTTTGTATTAGAAACGTGATCGTGTCCCATGATTCTTTTTCTTTATATAATTATACCAAATAGAAGAAGGTAAATACGAATACCCATACTAAGTCGACAAAGTGCCAATAAAGACCAACTTTTTCAACCATTTCATACGATTTTCTTCTTTCGTAAGTGCCTAATAAAACATTAATAAAAATGATAATGTTGATTACAACTCCTGAGAAAACGTGGAATCCGTGGAAACCAGTGATGAAGAAGAAGAAATCAGCAAACAATTTACTTCCGTATTCGTTGTGTTTTAAATTTGCACCTTCAATAACTAATTTAGCCGCTTCTAATCGTTTTAAAGATTCTTCACGGGTTAAAATCGTTTTGTGTTTGATGTGGTTTAATGTAGGGTGAACTCCAGTTGCATTTTTAGCAGTTTCTTCTGAATAAATAACTTCAGTTCTCACTAATACATCAGGGTTATTTTTAAATCCTTCTACTACCTCATTTACTGAATAAGTTGGTAAAGTTGGTTCAGACATAAACCAAGTTGCCTTACTTCTTGTCAATTGTTCGCGTTCTTCTGGCAATGTAACAGCAAAATCAGCTAACTTAATATGTTCCCCTTTGGAATTCACAAACTGTAAGATACTTCCTCCTTTGGTTTCCACTGCACCGTACTCCCCTTTGATGAAGTTTTTCCACTCCCAAGCTTGTGAACCTACGAAGATTAAACCTCCGATAATGGTTAAAAACATGTAAAGTGCAACTTTCCCTTGTTTCATTTGGTGACCTGCATCAACTGCCAACACCATCGTAACGGATGAAAAGATAAGTACGAAAGTCATGAATGCCACATAATACATCGGCATTGATACACCGTGCATGAATGGAAAGTGCGTAAACACTTCATCGGCAATAGGCCATGTTTCGATAAATTTAAATCTTGAAAAACCGTAAGCCGCAACGAATCCAGAAAAGGTTAAAGCATCTGAAAGAATGAAAAACCACATCATCATCTTTCCGTAGCTCGCCCCTAAAGGTTGTGCACCTCCGCCGTTCCAAACATTAGCTACATCACTGTTTGTAGTAACTGTCGATCCCATATTAAGTATTAGTTAAAAAAGTTCCCAAATTTACATTTTTTTCTTATTTAAAGAAATACAAGAACAAAAATAAATACAGCCACAAAGCATCCAAAAAATGCCAGTACATCGCACCCAGCTCAATACCAAGATATTGTGCGGCAGTATACTTCTGTTTAAAATGATTATAAATAATGATTAATAGCGAAATTACACCCCCAAACAAGTGTGCTAAGTGCACATACACAAGGATATACATAAACGCAATGGTCACAGAACCCGACTTTCCGGTAGGAAATAATCGGTGCATGAACAACTGATCAAAACCCTCAAATTGAAACTTAACAAACAATCCGCCCAACACTAAAGTAAGTAACAACATCACTGTGGTCATGGAACGATTATCTTGTTTGATAAATCGTTGTGCCAAATAAAAAGTGACACTGCACATTAGAATTAAAACGGTACTAATTGTGAAAGCCGTGGGCATTTCATAATCCTTCAACCAATCGGGACGTGATTTACTCACAACCATGGCACTTGTTAATCCGGCAAAAAGCATCACAATGCTAATCATACCAAAGATCAATAGTAATTTGTATGACCTGTCTGTGCGTGCTTTGTTTTCAATATCTGTCATCATACTATCGTAAAAATTTATCTGTAATGTAAATAATTTGCAGTAAGGTAATATAAGAAACACTCACCAACATCAATACGCGAGCGGACTTGGGTGTTCGCAATCGGTACAATTTTATGGCATAAAACAACATCCACAATCCTAACAACAAGACTGCAATCGTTGCTGGTGTTCCAATGTATAATTGTCCAGTGTACCCAAATGAAGGCAATATAGAAGCGACAATTAGCCACAATGTGTAGAGTATAACTTGCAAAGCGGTACGGTTATCGCGTTGCCCTGTAGGCAACATGAAAAAACCGGCTTTTTCATAATCTTCAAACAAAAACCAGCCAATCGCCCAAAAATGAGGGAATTGCCAAAAAAACTGAATTAAAAATAGCGTCCCCGCTTCTATGCCAAATTGATTAGTAGCTGCAACCCAGCCCAACATAAAAGGAATGGCTCCGGGAAAAGCACCAACAAAAACGGAGAGTGGTGTTACTGCTTTTAAGGGTGTATAGACACTAGTGTATAAAAAAATAGAAACGGCACCAAACATCGCCGATTTGGGGTTGATGGTATACAACAACACCAAACCTGTAATGGTAAGTGCACTGGCAACAAATAAGGCCACATTGGGCGTCATTCTACCTGAAGGCACTGGCCGATTTTTGGTACGATCCATTAAGGCATCCAAATCTTTTTCTATGACTTGATTAAAAGCATTGGAAGCGCCCACCATGCAATAACCACCAACGGCCAACACAAATAGTGTTAACCAACTGAACGGATGTTTATCACTAAACCCTAACAAATAACCCGCAATGGACGAAAAAACCACACTAACCGCAAGTCCGGCTTTGGTTATTTCTTTAAAATCATTGAAGATTTTCACAGGATGTAAAGAGGCAGCTGATGAACTCAATGTAATTCGTTTAAGAATTATTTATTATTGCGGTGCAAAAGTAGTTTATCCAAGAGGATTTGCCAACAAACAACCCTTAAATATTATCGAATTCTTAATAATCAAAATACCAATTAAAAATATCTGTACGAATTCCTAGGGTAAACCACGATGTCGAGCTATCGGCAACAGCCGCTGTTACCGTTGTCGGATTGAAATTTCTATAGATAAAGTTGGCGAAAACTTTCAAATTGGTCGTTGGATTCAACGTGTACCCCGCTTGAATATCGGCAATCATGATGGTGGTTTTATTTCCTTGACCCACAACAACACCTTCATTAAAGGGACGTTCGTTATTATAACTTAAATAAATATTGCCCCCGTAATTGTAATTGTTATCTGTTGTATTATAATCCAATCCACGAATTCCATAATGCAATTTTGCTGAAGCATAATAACGCCCTTTTACATACCGTGCAATGGCAATCAGTTCTTGTGTATTACCGCCCCATTGGTGGCCAAGACTTTGGTTGCTATTTCCATAATTGGTTAACACATTACTATGCGAATACACATAAGGGCGAATGAAATTGTACTCCAACTGCAATGTTAAATTATTGACATCAAACGCATTGTAGTATTTCAGACCCATTTGGTAGGCAAATTTATTTTTCCAGCTGCGCTTCCCTGAACGCATTTCGCCCAACGAGAATTCATCCAACAAAAACTGTCCGTAAAGATTTATGCTGTTGCTGAATTTATATTTTCCTGTCAAACCCAACAACGCATTTCCGCTTTTGGAAGAAGAAGAAAACTCAACCGCTCGGTAGAAAATAATGGGATTGACAAAACTCATATCAAAACCGCGATCGTTTTGTTTTGACCATACCACCGATTCAAAAAAGCCTAAATTCAATCGGGAATTGACATTCCAACTCAAATAATGACTGGCCACAAATTTAGTAGCGTAGGTCCCATCCACAGTAGCTTCCGGACGAGTATCTTTCATCCACGTATACAAATTGGTATACTTTATTTTCCAAAAAGTAGTATTGATTTTAAAATAAGGATACGGACTCACCCCATCCGTTAACAACAAAGAACGGTAGCCATCGCCTATGAAATTTCGGCCATGACCCAATTGAAACGATACATGTTTCCCCGGCGCATAGTTAATGTAAGCTTCCGCCATTGGGAAATCAAAAGCATCCGTTTTAAAATCTTTGGCAATCCCCACTCCCGGAATCGTTGCCGGATTACCTCCAGAAGGCGCAATTGATCGGGCATAATTATTAAAATAATCCGCGAAGCGTCCTTGACTTTCAAATATAGTGGCAGAAAAATTCACTTCTTTTCCTAAACCGCCTCGAATTTGTATTCCGCGTGTGTTGACATAGGTAAATTCTTTTTTAGAAGGTGTATTCACTCCCGCTTGCAAATCAAAAACAGGATTTAATGTAAACCAATAATCATCGCCTTGAATCGCTACCAAATCTTCATTCCATAGTTTTCTCCCCCACCAAGATTTTTTGGCTATCATTTGTTTTTCATTCACTTCCCGCATATTGTAATAGTTGGAAACTTCAGAAAATGAATAGGGTTTTGAAGAGGTATGCGAATTGGCTCCAACTTTATTCAAAGCCCAATCAAACGTGCTGTACATTTGATGCGAAATGGGAATATTCAACCGACTCTCGTATTGAGGTTGTGAAAATTTTTGATAGACCATACTGTCCAATTCTTTCAATTCAACATCTTTATTGAAGACAGTAGCAGCAGTTGTCTTGGGCGCTTCATTTTCTTTTGGTTTAGCCAAATCATCGGGATTTTGAAGCGGTACTGTAAAACGCAAGGTATATTTCGCATACGTAGGTTTACCCGAAAAAGTAGCGGGTTTTACCTGAGGTAAAGCATCAAATACCCGTTTCGTTTCTTCTGTTGCTTTTTCATCGGAACAATCAATATATAAAGGCTTGAATTTCCCTTGGTCATTCACTTCAAAAAGGACAATGATAGTCCCTTGAAATTTCTCTGGAGCTTTATAATTTTGATACACAAACCGCTGCACTTCGCGATCAAAACAAGATTGCGCCTCTTGTTCGGATGCCGTTGCGCAATTGGGAAATAGAGGCGGATTTTGCGAATAAGATTGAGCATTTCCGTATAAAATTGCGCCAAATAAACTAAAAAGTAATATTGCTTTTTTCATAGTTTTCTAATAATCTGCAGCGGCATCAGCGCCATTAGCTATCGCTTTAGCCGAAGAGGTTCCGATTCGTTTCACACCTAATTTAATCATTTCTACAGCTTCATCATACGAGCGAACGCCACCTGCAGCTTTTACAGGAAGTGGCGAACTGTTTTCCAACATCATAATAATGGTTGGAACGGTAGCTCCATTGGGTTTTCCAGCTTCCGTTGGATAAAACCCTGTAGAAGATTTAACAAATACCGAAGGATAATAGTGTTCTTTAAAATTGGCGATCACCACATTTTTAATCAATGATGACAAACGAATGATTTCATCATCGCTTAAAGCCGCCACTTCAATGATCCATTTTACAATTTTGTGGTGTTCCAAACCTAAACGTGTACCTTCCAATATTTCTTGTTTGACCAAATCAATTGCTCCATTTTTAAAGGCTTGATAATTACACACAAAATCCAAATCATCAGCCCCGTCTAAAATCGCTTGATGCGCTTCATCCAACTTTTCATCTAAAGTTGCCGTACCTTCCGGAAAACCAATTACGGTTCCTACTGACACTTTCGAACCCGCTTCATCAATTTTTTGACGCGCCATTTTCACAAAATCAGGTCGAATCATAATCAGCTTGAATCCTTCATCAATGGCTTCTTGGATGCATTGATTCACGACTGCTTGATTTTCTTCAACGGTAAGTCCGGCCTGTTCTGGTAACTTCAAATAGGTTGAATCGAGGTAGTGTTTAATATTCATAATTATAAAATGGTAGTCAAAAATACAAATTAAGTCCGAGCTTCAATTCAACACATAAAAAAACCACTTCGAAAAGTGGTTATTTTATTTTTCTTTTTATCCAATAATAACTGGCCATAGCGCCTATTGAATTGGCAATTATATCCAAAATATCTGCCGAACGGTCTGTCGTTAACCAAAACTGAAGTCCTTCCATCAATATACCATAAAGCAGGGCTACAACTAAGAGCACCACCAAACTTTTAGGCTGTTGGAGGGAAAGTCCTTTATTCCACCAAAATACAAATCCAAAATAAAACGCAAAATGGACTATTTTGTCTTTGTATGGTATAGGAATTCGGCTACTCAATCCGTCTACTGTGGCTAAACTTAGGTAAGTGATTACTACCGTCCACAATAGGGCAATGACTAAAAAAAGCTTTTTCTTAGGCTCCAATTAACGCTTTATAGGCATCTGCATCCATCAAACCTTCCCATTCCGAAGCGTCTGAAACTTTCACTTTTACCATCCATCCTTTTCCATACGGATCAGAATTTACGGTTTCAGGGGCTGTTTCTAATTCTTCATTGAATTCAATAATTTCTCCTGATAATGGCAAGAACAAATCAGAAACGGTTTTTACCGCTTCAACTGTTCCAAAAACTTCATCTTTATCTAAGGTTTGATCCAATGTTTCTACTTCAACATATACAATATCACCCAATTCGCGTTGTGCGAAATCAGTAATACCTACAGTAGCTACATCACCATCCAAAGACACCCATTCGTGATCTTTAGTATACTTTAAATTAGAAGGAATATTCATTTGTTTGAAAGGTTAAAATTTGCTCAAATGTAAGGTTAATTCTCGGACTTAAAAATGATTTTTTTCAGTTTTCTATTAGTTTCCAAAATTATAGCGTAAGGTAAATCCGGTACGTATATTGGTGATTGGGAAAGAGGTTGAAATCACCGCTTTGGAGAAGGTATGATCATAGAAGAAAATCGCCGTTAAGTTTTTGCTGAACGAATAATCCGCTGTCATTTTTGCCGACCATAAATTCTGCCCACCACCCAATTGATTATTATTATAATCCAAATAACGTACTATGGTTTTACTATTTCGATACGACAAATCCAATTTGATGTTGATATCACTTTTGATTACCCCTGTTGGATTATCCGCTAGACGCGAAGAAATAATCACATCTTTAAATCGGAAACCTGTTCCCACAATGTATTCCAAACCTTGCTGTTCCGTCAATAAATTATTATCGAAACTAAAGGATAACGCGCGGTCTTTTTTCATTTCCAATAATAATTTAAACGAACTCTTAGTTTCAAAATCAATACGGAATAACGGACTGAATTGTTCCACTAAATTCACATTCCCCACAATGGTTTTTGCATAAAAATTATTGTTCAACGGATTCACAGCTCCTTCTACATAATCGATATTTGATCGGAAGGCATTGATAGTATACGATGCCTTGTAATTATGTTGAATGGAGAATCGTTTAAAATTATCTTTAAAGAATTTATAACGCATCAATCCACTGTATTTTATATTCCATCCTGGGATTGGAATGTTTTTGAAAATACCCGTTGACACAGAATTCGCATCTTTACCCGTGTAGGCAGCAATGAATGCCGGCAACAAGACGTCTTGACTATTTTTTCCAAAATGTTCAGGGTATCCTTCCGCGTCTAAGTTGTACGGACCTTGGTAATATTGTTGCGCCAAACGATGTGCAATAACCATACGGTTTTCTCTAAACTTATCAAAAGCTGCCGATCCAAACTCATCACTCGGTTGGAACGACGTTAAAATCATATTGGTAGAAATCGCGAAATTACCCGTTGTATATGGTGAACGCGAATTATAATTTCCATTAGTCACATCATACTGCTCAGAGAAATTGGTCGCATACGTGCGATTACCCGACAAATCTATTTTGAAGTCAGGGAATAAATCAATATTTGCCGTCACATCCAATGTTCGGTTTAACACCTCAGTATAATTTTGGTTAAAATTCTGATAGGTGGTCAACCATCCGCGTTTTGCGGCTTCAAAACGTACGTCGTCTTGTAAACCAAATACAAATCCTAAAGAAGGCTTACTCGACCCGAAGAACCCTAAGCCCGGAATGAATCCTGGCAAGGCTGTCCCTTGATTTTCTGTGTAATTAATTTGAACATTTTTCACGCTTGTCAGCACACCGATCAATCCTTCCATAAACACACTGCGTTCTGCTTGTGGCGCTACCGTTGTATTGGTGATTTTTTGACCCGGTTTGGGTGGTGCCGTTTGCGTTGACTTCGAATTCTTTTTCGTTTTGGTTAACCCTAAATATTTATACAAGGTTTCCATGTTGAATTGCGTATTCAATTTGTGCGAACCTGAATTCTGAATCGTGTTTCCTAAATTGTACACTACCCCATTGGCATCGGTATACGAAGACAAAGCCACCGAAGCACGTTGCCATGAATACGTTCCGTTGTATGTATAGGTCGGCTTGATAAATGCCAAGAATGGAATTTTAGATAATGGCAATTCGTAATTAACGGTCAACTGTTGGTTGTGCGTATTCGGCAATCCAGGATTCCAGAAATCAGTCCATAATGTGTACGTGTTATCAGGCACATTATTTTCATCCAAATAATTACGAACGATATTACTTGATGTCGCATTGAAATTAACTTTCAGCGATTTGGTCAAATTATAATTAAAACCGTATTGGTAATTGAACAAATAATTACGTTGGTAAAGAGTTTGCAAACCAATGCCTTCTACATCTACCAAACGGTAATTTTGACGGTTCAATTGACGGTTAATATTGGAACTAAATGAAATATTGGAAGGCAAGAAATTAAAATTAAAATCACTTAACAATTTCCAATAACTGCTTTTCTGGAAGCGTTTCACTTTTTTGAACGGTTCCACCGGTTTATTTTGAAAAGCATAGGTATAATCTACAGCCGTGTTGACTTGCTGATCTTGGTAACTTTCCAATTCATAACTGTGGCGATCCATTTGGTTATAGGAATACGACAAGGTTACATTTTCCACATCATAAAAATGCGGTTTTTGTTTTTCACCACGGTCTTTTTTCACCCCAATAAAATTGATACTCTTGCGCTTGGTGTAATCCATCGCACGATTGCGAATATTGCGTTTTTGCGCTTCATCGGCCGTATAATCAATTAATTGTTGCAATTCAATATCTTGATAATACGGATCGTATTTTGGAGTAATGATTTCTTCACCCACCGCATAATTGAATGGAACATTCATATTCCATTTTTTAGGTAATAATTTGCCCAAACTCATGTTGGTAACTACATTATACTGCAAAATATCTTCACGACTTCGCTCATTCGGACCCTGATCGATAGACCCAAATCCGATAGTACTCATTTTACCTGTAGCCGATAAATTGGCAAAATCAGCAAGGTTAGCATCTAAATTGGCCACGGCCGCCATACCGCCTTTGTTGTCCATATCGGCAATACGCAATTCGTTAAACCACGCTTCCCCAGCCACACGACGCGGATTTAAGGGATGTTGTGCGGTATTGAGAATGTGAGTATTATTTTTAATCCCCACCATCAAAACCCGAATCAATCCGAAATTAGGATTTCCTCGAATACCAAGTCGCGCTTTGTTGGCTTTTCCAGAGAGTGAATTATCCAATTCGTCTTCGTATTTGAAATAGATTTCTCCCGGTGACGTGTAAATATGACTTAAAGCTAAGACTTTCAACTGGGTCAATAAACTTAAGGAAACATCTATTTGGTTGGCGTCAGGCCACACTGCCGATGGCGAATTATCATTAAATTGAGATTTCTTCAACGGCAATTCGATTTGATAGAAGTTATCGGTGACGTCATTACCAAAACGGATAAATCCGACCAACTCATCATCTTCAATAGAACTTGGTGTGTCGGGTAAAGCTTCAGCATGTAAAAACATTTTGATTTTTTTAAACTGACGCATATCCACGCTCACATTTTTAAACACCCCACGTGAATCACCGGGTTCCAAACCTAATCCGGAAGCGCGCAATGAAAGCGATTGCTCGTTTTGTGGAATCAACGTATTGTTTTGATACAATTGTTCCAATTGCACTCCAGGTGGCGTTACATAATTAATTGGTGAACGCGATCCATTTTCTTGAACATTTAAGGCTTGAACATCAAAGTCGGTTCCGTCATCAGTCACATCCGTATCCACTGGATCGAGGGTGTTTTCATAGCGTCTCCATTCGCCTCGAACCAAATCCAACGAACCAAAACGTAAGGTGATGGGTTGGTTGAATTTCGTCATGAAAATTCGCATAAAACGAATTGAACGGAAATCGGAAATACTTCCAATGGTATTGGTAGGATAGGCTACCGGAATTTTAAACTGAATCCAACGGGCTTTCACAGGCAATCCATTGGCAGCTGTTACTTCCGTTTCACGAATGTCTGTGATGTAATTGGCCCCAACATTGGACAAACTCGTTTGAGACACATTAACACGGTACTCATAATACGCATTGATCGTGTTCATGGTATTGTCGCGGTTGATGTCTTCCACATCGGGAATGGTAGTTGAACCGCGATTCGTGTCGGTCACATCAACGGGTGAGTTTCCTTGAACGTTGTTATAACTTTTGTAGCGTTCCAAAACATCCCCATTGGCATTTAGATAATAATTATAATTATCTGCAGCGGGGTCTGGGAAGGATGCAAAAGAGGAATATTTGGCCGCTTCTTCCGCATCATTCAAACCATCATAACCCACGTCTTGTGCATTACGATTAGTGGTATCGGTATCAAAAGCGTAAATTAATGATTGAGAAGCGGGAACATTCCCCCACGTTTCATTGGTGACCACTTGGTTTGGACCCAATCCGTTTTCATAAAACTTACGGCCATCTTTTAGAATATCTTCTGAAATTTCACCCAAGTTAAAATAGATTTGTCCTGTATTGGTTAAATCTGCTGCTGCGCCTGGATTATTGGGGTCATAATACGGGTCCATCATCCAGAACTGGATGTACTCCACATTCGATTGTTCAAAATTCGTTGAATTCAACGAACGCATAATTCCTCCAAAATTAGTATCGGGATTCGGTAACGTTCCATCAGGTTGTGTAGCGGTACTAAAGTTATAAGGTCCGCGCTCTTGGGGATAAAACGATAAATCCAAAGTACTCACAACTTGTGACTGTCCTTGGGCAATTACCGTTTGTGGATACAACTCCGAACTATAAATACGACGCGTGCTGTTTAACGACAAATCGTCTTGAGTAATTCCAGTAGGTCGTTGTGTATAGAATATAGGATCAATGGTATACCAAGCAATTTTTGCGCGTTTGAAACCGTAATCTAAATTAAAACTGGTTCCATTAAAATCGGCATAATCCACATTTCCAGTAGCTGGACGTTCAGGCGTTGAAGAAATAAACCACGACAACGGGGAACGTAAATCGATATTGGTTTGTGACCCCTCAAAGTCGTCCACATACAAGGTTGATTCGCCATTGAATCGATCCCCTTTCGGAGTATTGGGCATCAAATAAGCAATCTCTCCACGGAAAGATACGTTTGATGGAACGTCGGTATCTACATTGGGTAATTTATTAACCAAACGAGTAAGGAAGGGAACTTCGGAAGATAAGTTGGTATTGATACCAAACATGGTATTGTTTACCGATTCTTGGCCATAGTTTGATTTTTGAGTAAAGGGACGCTCTGACATTTTTAGGAATGTCGCACCCACCATCGCTTTGCTGTTGAATTTGTGTTCCACATTAACACCCATAAATCGGCGGGTCTGTTGACCAAATACCGAATTGTTCTCTACAGACACCTCGATGGGTGTATTGGAAGCTTGAAGGGATGGGTCCAAAATTTGAACACGTCCCGCTTGGTAATTGACTGTATAGTCTACTCCCTCTACCAATCGCCGTCCGCCTGCCATAACTACAACAGAACCTTGAGGAACGTTGAATGCTCCAATTGGAATTCCTTCTCCTCCTGAGGATTTGAATTTACCGCGCAATTGAAATTTGTTCTTCTCACTTTCTTGAAGTGCTGCAGCTTGCGTACTTGTATATAATTTTCTAAAAACGTACTTGGATTGATTGGCGTTAAAATCTGTAGTTAAAGTAGGATCCCCATAATAATTCTCAGCTGTTGTTCCTCTTAATTTTTCAAATAAATAACGACCAAACGGCTCAGCTTTGGTAAAGATAATTCGACCGTTTTGTTGGTCGATGGTTAATCCTTGTACAAAATCGAAGAATCCGTCACCACCGGTTTGAGGGTCGTTGGCAAAATTCAATTGATCCAAAGAAAATACACGTAAAAGAGGGGTGTCTTGCACTCCGTTAGGTAGCGGTGAAGTTGGATTCGCCTGTACAATATAGTTCAATGGCGAAGGATCCGTATATAAGATATTGAACTTGAAATCTTCTTTTTGCAATTGATAACCGCCTGGAATTTGATAGATATTTTTCATCATCAACCCCCAAATTGGTTTGTCTACAAACGTCAAACTACTTTTCAGCATTTTCAATATTAACGATTGGGATGTAGGCACTTGCTGACCGCCTGTATTGGTATTGACTTGGGTAGCATCCACACCATCCGTACCAAATTCACCTACTTGATAGACTTCACCACCGATGGTATATTGGTAAGCCACTGCCAATACTTCATCATTGGCTAGTCGTTGTTGTAAGGAAACATACCCCAATTGTGGGTGGTAGGTATATTCAGAAGGCGTTAATTTTCGAGCATTTTCCAATTTGGCATAATCCGTCCCTTCGCTTACTGGGTTGATATTATTAAAGCCCGCACCCGCTGTGAAAATTTGGCGAATCCCCGAATTCAACAATCCTGTTGTGCCTATTAAAGCCGGATCATATCGGTTGTTCGAGTTATCGGTTGGAGCATCCGTTGGATTCAAGAAGAATCCATTGGTGATCTCATCCGGGTGAACCGCAACAACGCGATTGTCGGCCAACACAGAATTATCATAGGTATCGGTCAAACGGGTTTCCCCTAAATCCTGAAGCGCTATGATATTTCGTTGGTTATTATTGGTATTGTTAACGCGATTTTGTTTGTTGGTTACCCAAACTTCGATTCGGGTAATCTGTACGCGACTATCAATGAAGGGATAATTGCGTAACGCAAAATCGTATTTGTTTTTAAAGTATTGGGATAAAAAGAAGTGGCGATCGTTGTCGTATTCTTGTGCAAACAATTGAAAATCTTGAATCGTTCCACCGCCTTGCGAAGTCACTGTTTTCGTTTGTGATTTTTGTTCTGAGAAAACACCTGTTACCGTTGTTTTTCCGAATTGCAATTGGGCTTTCACCCCAAACAAACTTTGTGCTCCACGAATCAAGGTACTATTTAATGGCATACTCACATTTCCGACTTCAATCTTTTGAATGATGTCATCTTCTGTGGGTGCGTATTCAAGTTTGATTAAGTTTTGAAAATTAAACGTTGATTGGGTGTCGTAATTGGCATTCACGTTCAATCGTGTTCCCACTTTCCCCATCAAACTCATGCTGATGCGTTGGTTAAAATCAAAGGTGGTTGTCGAACGGTTACGCGGTGAAAACGAAGGGTTATCTTGCTTGGTATGGCGTACTCCTAAATCCACTTCTACCGAACCTGTAGGCTTGATATCGATGGTATTACTTCCGAAAATAGATTCAAAAAAACTAGAGTTTACATAGTAGCGAGGAAGTAAATCTTTTTTATCCTTTTCATCGCCTTTTCCTTCTACGGCTCTGGATTTTTTTTGAAAATAATCCCGCATGGATTCCCGCATCACCAATTGCTCGTATTCTTTTGGGGTCAATATTAACGGGTAATTAATATTAAAACCTTCAAAGGTTTTAGTCAAAATGTAACGATCAATGGTTGGGTCATAGGTATAGGCTTCTACAACACTTTTGGGATCACCTAATTTGATGGCTCCCGTGTTGTATCCTTTAATGGTATCTCTTGCTTTATCTTCCTCGTCTTCTTCTGGTGTTGTTTGTGCTTGCATATTCCAAGCAAACAACATCAAAAAGAAACAAAAGAACTTGAGTAATAATGATTTATTCCGGCTGTTTGTTTTCAACAGTTATAGGTTTTTTAAAGCTTGTTTGATTATGGTTTCTAGGGTTGCATCAGGTTGGTCCTTCATAATTTTATCAACGACCTTCTCAGCATTTTTACGAAGAAATCCTAAAACTTCCAACGCAGATAACGCCTCATCCCGATTTGTATTGTATGACACCAGGGAAACTTCCCCTACATCATGGATTTTTAACACTTTATCCCTCAAATCTAAAATTACACGTTGTGCCGTTTTTGCTCCAATTCCTTTGATGGATTGAACGGTGCCCACATCGCCATTAGCTATGGCTGCAATAATTTGTTTGGGATCTAAAGAAGACAACATGGTACGCGCTATTCCAGCTCCAATTCCGGAAACAGAAATCAGCAACTTAAACAATTCGCGTTCAGCTTTTTCAACAAAACCGTACAAACTATGTGCATCTTCTTTAATTAATAAACAGGTATACAACCGCACCATTTCAGTTTGCGGAAGCATGCCATAGGTATGTAAAGAAATATGAATGTGATACCCCATTCCATTGCAGTCGATTACCACTTCTGTGGGTGATTTTTCAACTAATTTACCTTGAATGTGTGCAATCATATTTCTGATATAGTTTCTTCAAATATAGAAAAAATAGTTTTGATGCGTCATGCCTCAAAATCTACCCTATTTTTTTACAATTAATTCTTTCAATCGTTTGCTTTTTTCTTGTGCATCAACCACGGCTACAGCAGCCATATTGACCATCTCTTCCACACTTGCTCCCAATTGGAAAATATGCGCCGGTTTGTCCATACCCAACATTATGGGTCCGATGGAATCTACCTTATACAATTCTTTCAAGAGTTTGTAGGTAATGTTCGCCGATTCTAAATTGGGGAAAATCATGGTGTTGACTTTACGACCCGCCAATTTTGAAAACGGAAATTTCGCTTTCAACATATCGGGATTCAAGGCAAAATCGGTTTGAATTTCACCATCGACAATCAAATCGGGGTAATATTTATGTAAATAAGAAACGGCTTCGCGGACTTTATTCGCACTTTCATGAGTGGACGAGCCAAAGTTGGAAAACGAAACCATGGCAATAACGGGTTCCATACCAAACATACGAACCGTTTTTGCTGTCATTAAAGCAATTTTAGCTAAATCATCTGCCGTTGGATTCGGGTTGATAGCCGTATCCGATAAGAACATCGGCCCGCGGTTGGTCATCATCATGTTGGTTGTCGCAATCAATGAAATGCCGGGTGCTTTTCCAATCAACTGCATCAACGGACGAACTACCGAAGGATAACTACGTGAGTACCCTGATAACATCGCATCCGCATCGCCTTCATTGACCATCATTGCTGCAAAATAATTGCGTTCGCGCATCCATTTTTGGGCATCCAAAAGCGATATTCCGCGGCGTTGGCGTTCTTTCCAGAAAATTTCGGCATAACGCATACGGCGCTCGTCTTCTTCTTTGGTTTTTGGATCTAAAATCGGCACATCGGCATCAAATCCGATTTCCTCTTTTAATTCTAATATATCTTCTTTTCTTCCTAATAAAATAGGCTTTCCAATACCTTCTTCATAGACAATCTGGGCGGCTTTCAACACATCCAACTGATCGGCTTCGGCAAATACAATACGTTTGGGGTCCGTTTTGGCGCGGTTGATCAATAAACGCACCATTTTATTATCCGAGCCCATGCGTTCCATGAGTTCTTCCTCGTATTTTTCCCAATCCGTGATGGGATTTTGTGCAACGCCCGACTCCATTGCGGCTTTCGCAACTGCAGGCGCCACTTTGGAAATTAAGCGTGGATCAAACGGTTTCGGAATAATATAATCGCGACCGAAAGCCAACTTGGTTTCACCGTAGGCAATATTTACTTGCTCGGGTACCAATTCTTTGGCTAAACAAGCTAAAGCTTTTACTGCGGCCATTTTCATGGCTTCGTTAATTTTTGTGGCGCGAACATCTAAGGCTCCACGGAAAATATACGGGAATCCCAATACATTATTCACTTGATTGGGGTGGTCTGAACGACCCGTTGCCATGATGATATCTTTACGGGTAGCAATCGCTAAATGATAATCGATTTCGGGAACTGGATTGGCCATGGCAAAAACAATGGGGTTTTTGGCCATTCCCAAAAGCATTTCTGGCGTCAATATATTTCCTGCGGACAATCCTAAAAATACGTCTGCCTTTTTTAAGGCTTCCGTCATTGTAGTGCCTACTTTGGCATTGGTGTAACGGCGTTGCAAATCGGATAAATCAGTGCGGTCTTTATGCAACACACCGTCTTTATCAAACATGATGATGTTTTCGGGCTTGACGCCTAAAAGCACATAGAGATTCGCACACGCCAATGCAGCGGAACCCGCTCCTGAAACAACAATTTTTACTTTATTGACTTTTTTTCCGGCCAATTCTAAGGCATTCAACAAGGCCGCTGAAGAAATAATGGCGGTACCGTGTTGGTCATCGTGCATAACAGGAATATTCAATTCCTCCACCAAGCGCCGTTCAATTTCAAACGACTCGGGGGCTTTGATATCTTCCAGATTGATTCCGCCAAAAGTGGGCGCAATATTTTTAACAGTGGCAATAAATTCCTCTACATTTTTTGTCCCTACTTCGATATCAAAGACATCAATATCGGCGAAGATTTTGAACAATAAAGCTTTCCCTTCCATTACGGGTTTAGAAGCTTCAGGACCAATATCACCTAGTCCTAAGACAGCTGTACCATTTGAAATAACAGCTACAAGATTCCCTTTGGAAGTATATTTATATACGTTATCGACGTCTTTGGCAATTTCCAAACAAGGTTCGGCTACTCCTGGTGAGTACGCTAAAGATAAATCGCGTTGTGTCGCGTATTTCTTGGTTGGAACAATTTTAATTTTACCCGGTGTAGGCTTCGCATGGTACAATAATGCGGCCCGGCGTTTACTCGAGTTGTTATCCATTTTTCAAAATTTGTCTAACTACAAAGGTATAAGTATCCGTTGAAAAGCGAAACAATTGAGGGATTTATTTAAGGAAGTCAATGTTGCGTTGGAGTCCTTCAAATTTGGCGCGTTTAACCGCCGAATTTTTAAACACTTTTCGGAAGGTTTCTTCAGTAATTTCTTCCCAATCTTTTTTGGTAAACTGCAACAAATCAGGATGCGGATTGAAAGCGGGTTCTTGATGGGGTTTTGCAAATCGGTTCCAGGGACATACATCTTGACAAACGTCACAACCGAACATCCAATCGTTCCAAGCGCCTTTCATTTCGGCAGGTAATTGGTCTTTTAACTCGATAGTAAAATAGGAAATACATTTACTGCCATCGACCACATAAGGCGCTACTATGGCTTGAGTGGGACAAGCATCAATGCAAGCCGTACAAGTGCCACAATGATCGGTGGTGGGCGTGTCGTAATCGAGTTCGAGGTCTATAATGAGTTCGGCAATAAAATAAAACGATCCTGTTTTTTGGGTGATTAGATTGGCATTTTTACCGATCCAACCGAGTCCGCTCTTGGCGGCCCACGCTTTGTCCAAAACAGGAGCCGAATCTACAAAGGCACGACCGTTGACTTCGCCGATTTCATTTTGTATAAAATGCAGTAATTCTTTGAGTTTGTCTTTGATGACAAAATGGTAGTCTTGCCCGTAAGCGTATTTGGAGATTTGATACGAATCAGGGTTTTGGGTGTGTTCGGGATAATAATTGAGTAATAAGGAAATGACACTTTTGGCCCCATCGACCAATAGCGTTGGGTCTAATCGTTTATCAAAATGATTTTCCATATAGTGCATTTCCCCTTGAAAGCCATTTTTCAACCAACGTTCGAGTCGTGGTGCTTCGGCTTCCAGGAAACCGGCTTTTGCAATACCGCACGACAAAAATCCGAGGCGCTTGGCTTCGGCTTTAATTTGTTGGGTAGTATGGACGCGATTGGAATTCATTTGCATTAGGGATTGAAGCGAAGTACCCGACCGACGTTAGGAGGGCGCGTACTGCGGAAAGCCCGCCCCCGACCGAGTTCGTGTTGCGTGCTTTTGACTTGATTCGGGGGAATGCCCTTAAAACAATTCCCCTTGGGACGAACTTTTGATTTTTCCCAAATGGCGGTACGCTTTATCGGTTACTTCACGACCGCGTGGTGTGCGGATGATGAAGCCTTCTTGGATCAAAAACGGTTCATACACTTCTTCAATTGTTTCTCCATTTTCGGAAACTGCGGTTGCTAATGTGGATAATCCAACAGGGCCACCTTTGAATTTATCGATAATGGTAGAGAGAATTTTATTGTCCATTTCGTCCAAACCGTGGGCATCCACGTGTAAGGCTTGAAGGGAATACCGTGCTATTTCGATGTCAATTTTTCCATTTCCTTTGATTTGAGCAAAGTCGCGAACACGACGCAAAAGTGCATTGGCAATACGCGGCGTTCCTCGACTGCGTCCTGCAATTTCGATTGCCGCTTCCATCGAAATGGGTACGCCGAGAATGGTCGCACTGCGTTGCACGATCGTGGTGAGTAATTCGGTATTGTAATATTGCAAACGGGACTGGATGCCGAAACGTGCGCGCATGGGCGCCGTTAACAAACCGGAACGTGTTGTGGCACCAACCAAGGTAAACGGATTCAAGCTGATTTGAACGGAACGCGCATTGGGTCCGGTTTCAATCATGATGTCGATTTTAAAATCCTCCATTGCCGAATAGAGGTATTCCTCAACAACGGGACTAAGACGGTGGATTTCGTCAATAAACAACACATCGCGTTCCTCGAGATTGGTTAACAAACCAGCCAAATCACCTGGTTTATCCAGTACTGGCCCCGAAGTAATTTTGATTCCCACCCCTAATTCATTGGCTAGAATATTGGCTAGCGTTGTCTTACCGAGACCAGGCGGACCGTGAAACAAGGTATGATCCAGCGCTTCGTCGCGAAGGTTGGCTGCTTTTACGAAAACTTTTAAGTTTTCGAGCACTTGATCTTGACCCGTAAAGTCATCGAAGGAAAGCGGACGTAACTTTTTCTCGACATCGAGTTCTTCGGGATTATAGCCTTTGTTGGTGGGATCTAAATTTTCGTTCATACTACAAATATAGTACAAGTTGGCAGGAATAAAAAAAGCCTCTCCGAAGAAAGGCTTTTGTATATTTTAGTGGTGAAGAACTTCTTCTCCGGGTTTCATAGGTACATTTTGTGGTACGAAATCCTCATCATGCCCTGGCTTACTGTAGTCGTAAGGCCAACGGTGTACTTCTGGAATTTCGCCTGGCCAGTTACCGTGCATGTGTTCTACAGGTGCTGTCCATTCTAATGTGTTGGATCTCCATGGGTTCTGTGGTGATTTTTCACCAAAGAAGATTGAACTGAAGAAATTGTAAATAAAAACCAATTGGAATGCTCCACCGATTAAGGCAAACATAGTTATTACTACGTTTACATCTTGCATATCGTCGAAGATTGGGAAGTTGGTGTTGGTGTAATAACGACGTGGTAGACCTGCCATACCAATAAAGTGCATTGGGAAGAATACACCGTAGGCACAAACTGCGGTTACCCAGAAGTGAACATAACCTAAGGTTTTGTTCAACATACGTCCGTACATTTTAGGGAACCAGTGGTAGATACCTGCAAACATTCCGTAAAGTGCAGAGATACCCATTACCAAGTGGAAGTGTGCTACTACGAAATACGTATCGTGAACGTTAATATCGAGTGTACTGTCTCCTAGGATAATCCCTGTTAAACCACCAGTGATGAATGTCGACACCAAACCGATAGAGAATAACATGGCAGGGTTTAACTGAAGGTTACCTTTCCATATGGTAGTAATGTAGTTAAATGCTTTTACTGCAGATGGAATTGCAATCAATAACGTGGTAAAGGTAAATACCGAACCAAGGAATGGATTCATACCGGAAACGAACATGTGGTGACCCCATACGATAGTAGATAGGAACGCAATCGCAAGGATAGACATAATCATCGCACGGTAACCAAAGATGGGTTTACGTGAATTGGTAGCAATAACTTCTGATGTGATACCCAATGCAGGTAACAAAATGATGTATACTTCAGGGTGTCCTAAGAACCAGAATAAGTGTTCGAACAATACCGGTGAACCCCCTTGGTAATCCAATACTTCTCCTGCTAAATAGATATCCGACAAGAAGAAGGAAGTACCAAAACTACGGTCCATGATTAACAATAAAGCGGCAGACAATAATACTGGGAAGGAAATCACACCAATTACAGCTGTAATGAAAAATGCCCAAATAGTAAGTGGCATACGCGTCATGGTCATCCCTTTAGTACGTAAGTTCAATACCGTAACGATATAGTTCAACGAACCTAATAATGAGGAGGCAATGAAAATCGCCATTGAAACCAACCATAAGGTCATCCCTAAACCTGAACCGGCAATCGCTTGTGGTAAGGCACTCAATGGAGGATAGATTGTCCAACCCGCTGAAGCAGGTCCTGATTCTACGAACAAGGAAATTACCATGATTACACTTGACAAGAAGAATAACCAGTAAGACACCATGTTTAAGAAACCAGACGCCATATCACGAGCCCCCAATTGCAATGGAATAAGTAAGTTACTGAACGTACCACTTAAAGCAGCTGTCAATACAAAGAATACCATGATGGTACCGTGAATAGTGATCAATGACAAATAGGCTTCATTGGTCATTACTCCTTCAGGAGCCATTTTTTCACCCAAGAAGAATTTAAATACTTTAAAAGATTCTTCTGGCCATGCTAATTGCATACGGAACAATAAAGACATCCCCACACCAATGATTCCCATGATAATACCGGTTAACAGGTATTGTTTAGAAATCATTTTATGGTCAATACTAAAAATATATTTAGTAATGAAAGTGTCCTTGTGGTGGTGATCATGTGCATGATCGTCAATGTGAAGGTCGTGTGCGTGACTCATATGATATAAATCAATTATATTTTTCTAATTATTTAGTAGCAACTACTGTAGTATCGTTTTTAGGAGCGGTTGAATCTGCAGGCTTTCCAGCTTCTGCAGCAGCTGTAGCCGCTTCTTCTTTCGCTGCATTTTTAACAGCTTGAACTAAAGTAGTTTTATCTTTTAACCATTTTTTATAATCTTCTGGAGAGTCAACTACAATTTTCATTTGCATGTTGTAGTGTGAAGCTCCACAAATTTTATTACACAAAAGTAAATAATCAAAAGTGTACGGATCCAATCCTGGTTTACCTTCTGCTTCTAATTGTTTGCTTTTTTGACTGCGAATTTCATTAATGTGATGCACTTTCTCAGTCATGGCTTTTGTATCACGCATTTCTTGAGTTGTCATGATTGGCGTGAAAGCAAATTGCGTAACCATACCTGGCACACAGTTCATTTGTGCACGGAAGTGAGGCATGTACATCGAGTGCAATACATCTTGTGAACGTATTTTGAAAATCACTTTTTTACCTTTAGGCAAATGCAACTCTTCCGCTACGATATCATCTTGAGCATTTGGATCTGCTAAATCTACACCTAAAGTATTAATACCTTCAATCAAACGAACGTTAGCTTTGCCTAAAACATTATCGTCACCGGCATAGCGAGCAGTCCATTTAAATTGTTGTGCATAGATTTCAATTACGATAGGCTTCTCCTCTTTTTCATTCACGAACATGATATCATTCCATGTGAAAAGTCCGAAGAAAATCAACACTGCTAAAACAATAGCAGGGATAGAACTCCAAATAAACTCTAATTTATTATTATCAGATAAATAGGTTGCAACTTGACCTTTTTTACCGCTGTATTTGTATCCAAAGTAATGCAATAAAGCCTGAGTAATGGTTTGAACAGTGAAAATCAATATCATTGAAATCCACATTAATTGATCTACTTCTTTACCATGTTCAGAAGCTGAATCTTCCATTAAAGGAAATGCACCGTATTTTACAATACAAACAATTGTTATCAAATAAATGAAACCTAAGAATCCGAATAGTAAGTAACCGTTGATTCTGTTATCATTATCGTTGGCTACATTCGTTACTTCTCCCTCGGGTTTTTTTCCAATCTGAGTAAGAGCAAAAATTTTGCTTAATTGCCATAAAGCAACTGCTAGTAAAACTACAACAAGAACTACTAATAAACCTGTCATTTGTTCTTTTCTTTAAATATTAATAATGAAAATGTTTACTCTCCTCCATGTAAGGATTGCGTTTTGGTGTCAACGGTGCTTTAGTAAGCGCAGTAAATACAACCAAGATAAACAAACCTAAGAAGAACAATACGGATCCGATTTCAGAAACTCCAATATACCATTGGTCACCTACTGTTGCAGGCATAATCATGTTGAAGAAATCAATATAGTGACCAAACAAAATTACAACACCAGCTGTAACTACAATTGGAGCTACACGTTTGAAATCTGTATTGATTAATGTCAAGAATGGGAAAATGAAGTTCAATCCTACAGCACCCCAGAATGGTAATGTATAATCATTTATACGAGTAATGAAATAGGTAACTTCTTCAGGAATATTAGCATACCAAATCAACATGAACTGAGAGAACCATAAATAGGTCCAGAACACACTAATACCAAACATGAATTTTGATAAATCGTGGATATGACTTGAATTTACATACTCTAAATAACCTTTAGATTTTAAGTAAAGCGTCACCATTGAAATGGTAGTAATACCACTAACAAAGAAACTTGCAAATACATACCATCCAAATAATGTACTGAACCAGTGTGGGTCAAGTGACATAATCCAGTCCCAAGCCATAATCGATTCTGATACGATAAAGAAAACTAAGAACATGGCAGATAACTTGAAGTTCTTTTTATAATAGAAATCATCATTGGCTTCATCTTGAGCTAGACAGTTCTTTCTTGAATAAAAACGGTATAAGTTCCAACCAATTAAAAATACAGCTGCTCTACCTATCCAGAATCCAAAATTTAAATAACCTGATTTCCCTGCAATTAAAGCATCATAGTTAGGTGAATTTACATCGGTTACACCTTCAGCCATCCATGGAAATAAATGATTCACGTGTGTACCTGATAAAATCAACAATACAAAGAAAATTACAGAACCTACTGGTAAGTAAGCTGTGATTCCTTGCATCACACGAAATAATACGGGTGACCAACCCGCTTGAGCAACTTGTTGAATAGCATAGAATGCTAAGGCACCCATAGTAACTAACAAGAAGAAAATACACGCTACATATAAAGCAGCCCACGGTTTATTTTGCAATTGATGAAAAACATGTTGAATGTGTTCTTCATGTTCTTTAGCTGCATCTACTTTTTTCTCTTCTTTCGCAACCACATTTACTTCATGTTTTTCAGCTACAGGAGCTACAGCTACATGGGTAGTATCAGTTGTTTCCGTTTTGATTGAATCGTGTGCTTCATGTGCAACAGGTTCAGCAGTTGCAGATGTCTCATGTGCTGATTCTGTTTCGTGATGAGCTGCAGATGCTTTTGCATCATGACCTTCATGCGAAACGGCTTCGTGAGAATCGTGAGAAGCAGCAGCTTCATGACCACCTTCATGACCACCCTCATGATGAGCTGCAGCCACAATTTTCTCAACATCTTCTATAGTTTTCGGAGTAGATAAAAACCCGTATACAATTCCTACTAATCCTAGAGCAATTAGTATGAAAGCGGTAGTTTTTAACTTTTGTGAAAATGTGTACATATCTATAACAATCTGATAATTCTACAATTATAATTTACTTTTCAATTGCATCACGTAGTTAGATACCAACCATCGCTCTTCACGATTTAATTGATTGGCATACGAACCCATAGAATTTAATCCATAAGTGATTACGTGATTCACACTACCTTCAGTGATTTGACGGTCTTTGTAGTTAGGCACACCAAGGAATTTTCCTTGCGTTACCAATTTACCTTTACCGTCTCCTGCAGTACCGTGACAAATGGCACAGTAAATATTAAATAACTCTTCTGCTTTCTTAGCATCCATTTTCTCAGCAGGGAAAGGATTGGTTACTGCTTTAGAAGCAGCATAACCCTCTGGAGTATTGGGTAATTCATAAGGAACATACCCTCTTTTGATTGTTCCAGCAGGAGGCAATTGACCTTCTTTACCGTTTTCTGATTTAGCATTTGGTGAACGAAAAGCATTGGATTCAGAATAGGTTTCATAAGCCACCGATTCATACATGTTAGGCATATACTGATAATTCGGTGATTTATCATCTTTACAAGCTGTCATCAAAGCTACAGCTCCTACCATAAAGGATAATTTTAAAATATTCTTCATCTTTTTAGTGCTTTTCAATTACTTTAACTTCAACAGCACCTGTGTTTTTGAAGAAAGAAACCATTTCTTCTTCATTACCTGATACTGCTACTTCCATTAAAAAGTGATCATCTGTAGTTCTCACATCTGGATTTTCAGCTTTTTTGAATGGCCACAATCTACTTCTCATGTAAAAAGTAATAACCATTAAGTGCGCTGCAAAAAATACCGTCATCTCAAACATTACGGGTACGAAAGCCGGCATGTTTTGAAGATAAGAGAAACTTGGTTTACCTCCAATATCTTGAGGCCAATCGTTGATCATAATGTTCCACATCATCCAAGTAGCCACGGAAATACCGATACAACCGTAGATGAACGCACAGATTGCTAAACGCGTAGGTGCAAGACCCATTGCTTTATCTAATCCGTGAACCGGGAAAGGAGTAAAAACTTCCTCGATATGATGATGTGCTTTACGTGTTTGCTTTACAGCATCCATTAATACATCATCATCATTATATAGTGCGTGAATAACTTTAGTACTGCTCATGACTTTTATTAATGATTATCTGAATGATGATTATGTCCTTCTTTTTCACGGTCTCTCTTGTAATTGTCACCCGAAGACTTCAAGATTGTTTTAACCTCTGCTTGAGCAATTACAGGGAACGAACGTGCATATAATAAGAACAATACAAAGAAGAAGCCGATTGTTCCAATATAAATTCCAATATCAACAAATGTTGGAGAGAATTTTGTCCATGATGAAGGTAAATAATCACGGTGCAATGAAGTTACGATGATTACGAAACGCTCAAACCACATACCGATATTTACTACAATCGAAATAATGAAAGAGAACATGATACTTGTTCTTAATTTTTTGAACCACATGAACTGTGGAGAGAACACGTTACAAGTCATCATCATCCAATATGACCAAGCGTAAGGACCTGTTGCACGGTTAAGGAAAGCGTATTGTTCATATTCTACACCTGAATACCAAGCCACGAATAACTCCGTGATATAAGCTACCCCTACAATCGAACCCGTAATCATGATAATGATGTTCATCAATTCGATATGTTGTAACGTAATGTAGGCTTCAAGATTGGACACCTTACGCATTACAATCAAAAGTGTGTTTACCATGGCAAAACCAGAGAATACCGCACCCGCAACGAAATAAGGCGGGAAGATGGTAGTGTGCCATCCTGGAACTACTGAAGTAGCAAAGTCAAAGGATACAATAGTGTGTACTGAAAGTACAAGAGGAGTTGCAAGACCTGCTAAAACAAGTGAAACTTCTTCAAAACGTTGCCAATCTTTAGCACGTCCACTCCATCCGAAACTTAATATAGAATATACTTTTTTAGTAAAAGGAGTTACTGCACGGTCTCTTAACATCGCAAAGTCAGGTAATAATCCTGTCCACCAGAATACTAATGAAACGGATAAATACGTAGAAATTGCAAATACGTCCCATAAAAGAGGCGAGTTAAAGTTCACCCACAATGATCCAAATTGGTTTGGAATAGGTAATACCCAATACCCTAACCATGGACGACCCATGTGAATTACTGGAAATAAACCTGCTTGAACTACTGAGAAGATAGTCATCGCCTCAGCGGAACGGTTAATCGCCATTCTCCAACGTTGACGGAATAATAACAATACTGCAGAAATCAAAGTTCCTGCGTGACCGATACCTACCCACCAAACGAAGTTGGTAATATCCCAAGCCCAACCAACAGTTTTGTTAAGACCCCAGGTTCCGATACCTGTAGAGATGGTATAAACGATACAGCCTATTCCCCAAAGGAATGCTGCCAAAGAAATTGAAAAAACGGTCCACCATTGTTTGTTGGCTCTTCCTTCTACAGGAGCAGCAACATCAACAGTTACATCGTGATAAGTTTTATCACCTATAACTAATGGCTTTCTAATGGGTGCTTCGTAATGAGACGACATAATCCTATATAGTGTTTCTTATTAATTTAATGATTAGTTATTTCTAACTTTTACGTGATAGAATACATTCGGCTTTGTTCCAACATGCTCCAACAAGTGGTACATACGGTTGCTTTCTGCCAATTTTGCCACATCACTTTCTTTGTTGTTAACATCACCAAACACCATAGATCCTGTGCTACAAGCTGCAGAACATGCGGTTTCAAATTCGTTAACATCTACTGGACGACCTTCACGTTTTGCTGTCAAAATAGTCAATTGTGTTTTTTGGATACACATAGAACATTTCTCCATAACACCACGTGAACGAACGTTAACATCTGGATTCACAACCATACGACCTAAATCGTCATTCATGTGGAAATCGAATTCACTGTTGTTGTTGTACAAGAACCAGTTGAAACGACGTACTTTATACGGACAGTTGTTTGCACAATAACGGGTACCTACACAACGGTTATACGCCATTTGGTTCTGACCTTGACGACCGTGTGAAGTTGCAGCTACTGGACATACAGTTTCACAAGGAGCGTGGTTACAGTGTTGACACATGATGGGTTGGAAAACAACTTGAGGATTGTCTGATGGATTCTCCATTTGACCAAATCCACCTAATGATCCTTTATCACCGAATAAACCATCAAATCCTTCTTTTTTCTCAACATCTTGAGCAAAAGTTTCTTCTGATGAATAGTAACGGTCAATTCGTAACCAGTGCATATCACGGCTTCTTCTTACTTCTGATTTACCAACTACGGGTACGTTGTTTTCTGCATGACATGCAATCACACAAGCGCCACAACCAGTACAGCTGTTTAAATCAATAGATAAGTTGAAATGATGTCCGATTGAACGATCAAAAGATTCCCATAAGTCTACTTTAGTAGCTTCGGTTTCTTTGTGATCTAAAGATACCATTGGAACTGGATTCCAAATTTCAGCATCTTTGGTTTTGAAAACTTCCAATGTCGTTTCTTTAACGATGTCTCCACGACCCATTAAAGTTTTGTGCGACTGTACACAAGCAAATTCGTGTTCTCCTGTTTCTGGAGTAACAGTTACTGACTGTACATTATTGAATTCTTTGTATAGAGCGTAAGCATTAACACCTACTTGCATTTCTTCTTTTAAAGCGGCTTTTCTTCCGTAACCAAAAGCTAAACCTACAGTTCCTTTTGCTTGTCCAGGTTGAACAATAACAGGAACATTTTTCAATTCAGCACCATTAATGGCTAAAGTTACATAGCTACCATTCAAACCTCCATTAGCAACCAAACGATTTTCTAATTTCCATTCTTTGGCATCCGCTTGTGAAATAGTTACGTAGTTATCCCAAGATACACGTGTAATTGGATCTGGGAATTCTTGTAACCAAGGGTTGTTGGCTTGTTGACCATCACCCATACCTGTTTTGGTATATAACACCAACTCAATACCATTTGATTTTGAACTTGCCAATGCATTTGCAGCACCTGCGTAATCAGCAGTACCACCTGCTAAACCAGCACCACCATAAACAGCAACACCATCATGTAAGGTTTGGTTCCAACTTGCATTTCCTAAGAAACCTGCTGAACCTGCTCTTAAATAATCATAGTAATTACCACTTACTCCATTCCAAGACATTAAAGCCTCTTGGAATTGTTTTGTATTGAATAAAGGACGAATCGTAGGTTGCGTTAAAGAATAGGTTCCTTTAGTCAACACATGATCATTCCATGATTCTAAATAATGGGGAGCCGCCGCAGCAATTTTTGATTTAGCAGCTGTTTCATCTTCACGTTGAGTGAAAGAAACTGATAATTTTACTTTACCTAGAGCTGCTCCAAAAGCTTCTCCATTCGCTAAAGTATATACTGGATTAACACCACTCATGATTAATGTGTGAACGTTTCCAGCAGTCATATCTTTAATCAATTGTGCTACTTGTGCATCATTCCCTTTGCGAGTATAACGAACACCAGCAGTAGCTAAGGCTTCACTTTTCAATACTTGATTGATTGCAAACACCAACAATTGCGCATTTTTATCTTGAATTCCACAAACCAAAAGTCCTTTAGAACCGGCTTGTTTCAATTGTTCTGCCGCTTTTGCGATTTCAGCATCTGCAGCAGTTTTGTTTGTTCCAACAGAAGCTCCTGTAATTACGTTGTAAATTTTTACTAAAGCTTGCTTTTGATCGGCAACCGTCATTGCTACACGCTTATCAGCAGCAGCACCTGACAAAGTCATATTGGCTTCAAATTGGAAATGTTTCGACATTTGACCATTTTGAGGCACACGTCCTTTTGCATAAGAACTATCATAGCCTCCACCTTGCCAATCTCCTAAGAAATCTGCACCTATAGAAACTATGGTATTCGCTTTTGAGAAATCATAATCAGCAAGTGCGCGTTCACCATAAACCGCTTCAAAAGCATCTAAAGCTGCCGATTCTGAAACTGCATCATAGATAATATGTTTTGCTGTAGGATTTTTTGAAACAAAGTCCGCAACTAAACGTTCTGTCGATGGACTTGCCAAAGTATTCGTTAATAATACAACTTGCTTTCCAGAAGCTTTTGCTTCAGCTAAAGAAGCTTTTACTTGTGCATCTACTTCAGACCAAGAAGCATTTTTCCCATCGATCTTTGGATTTTGCAAACGTAAACTATCGTACAAAGACAACACAGAAGCATGAACACGAGCATTCGCTGCGAACTTAGCTCCTGCTAAACGGTTGTTTTCTACTTTAATGGGACGACCTTCACGTGTTTTGATTAACAAATTCGCAAAATCAAACCCATCAAACATAGTCGTAGCATAATAATCCGCTACACCAGGAATAATAGTATCCGGTTGAACTACATAAGGAATTGATTTGTGAACAGGTCCTTCACACGCAGCCAATGTAGCAGCAGCTGTAGTAAAACCTACGTATTTTAAGAAATCACGACGGGTAGTTGATGAAGAAGATAATGAACCATCGGCTAGGAATTCATCCGTTGGGATTTCTTCCACAAATTCATTATTTCTAAGCGTCTCAACAATAGAACTATTTTCGTTTAGTTCTTCAACACTTTTCCAGTATTTTTTGTTAGATGACATCGTATATAAATATTAGCTTCTTAATAATTGATTAATAGTGACACTTACCACATTCTAAACCACCCATATCTGCGATGGTCAACTTGTCTTTTCCATACTTTTTGGATAACTCCGCATGGATTTTTTCATAGTAAGCATTACCCTCCATTTTCACTTCTGTTTGACGGTGACAGTTAATACACCATCCCATTGTTAAAGGAGCGAATTGTTTCTGCACTTCATACGTTTGTACAGGACCGTGACATTTCTGACACTCAATACCTGCAACTGTAACGTGCTGAGAGTGATTGAAGTAAGCAAAATCAGGCAAGTTATGGATACGAACCCATTTCACTGGATGCGATTTACCAGTATACTTTTGTGTCGATTTATCCCAACCCACTGCATCATATAACTTTTGAATTTGCGCATCATAGAATGCTTTTGAATATTCAGCTGTTGCCGTAGTATCTGATACTTCAGAAATATTTTTGTGACAGTTCATACAAATATTCAATGAAGGAATACCTGCATTTTTACTTACACGCGCCGCTGAGTGACAGTATTTACAATCAATACCATTACTTCCCGCATGGATTCGGTGTGAATAATGAATAGGCTGAATAGGAGCATAATCCTGATCTACACCCACCTGCATAAAGTAACCGTAAGCAAAATAACCACTCGCCAACAACAAGAAGATAGAGGTCACTAAAACCAAAAATTGATTTTTAGCAAATGATCTCCAAATATTCATTGGGTTACCTGCAGCAGGAACTTCAACTCCATTGGATTTTGCGATTTTGGTTAGCACATTGTTCACTAAGAACAACATGACCACCAACATTAACATTACTAACGAAAGTGCTCCAAGAATTACTTCATTAGACAAACCACCTTCAGCAGCACCTTCACCTCCTTTACCGGCAGCACCCGCAACAGCAGCAGGAGCTTCTGGTTTTGGCTCAGAAGTGTAAGCAATAATGTTATCAATATCTGCAGTAGACAACTGAGGAAAAGCTGTCATTACAGTTTTGTTATTTTCTTCGAATACTTTTTTCGCTTTTGCATCACCTGAAGCAATCAAAGCAGAACTGTTATTAATCCATTTGTACAACCACGCTTTGTCATACTTATTAGCTACTCCACGCAACGCTGGACCCGTCATCTTTTTGTCTAAGTTGTGACAAGCTGCACAGTTGGTGTTGAACAATTCCTTTCCTTTAGCAGCATCACCACCTCCTGCAGGCGCAGCAGCGGCATCGGCAGCAGGCGCAGCAGCAGCAGGTGCCGCAGCAGCTTCAGCTGGCTTATCTTGTGCAAAGGTTGAAAGGGAAAAAGTTAGCATTACTGCTAATCCGAAGGAATAAATTTTCGAAATCGAATTATGGTTACCCACTTTTTTCATATTATTAATGATTATCGACGTTTTGGCATAGTTTTTATTGCGTTTTTACACACCAAACCATACACTTTTTTAAAAACTTGAGCAAAAATACGATTTATGCAGTATTATCAAAACCTTAAAAGTATCTTAAATAACAATTTATATTAATTCTAAATAACTTTTTTACCCAATTCCAAATGTATACCCTTACATTTGCATAAAAATCAAAAGATTATGAGATTTTTAAATCAAAAATTACTTTTTAAAGTCGGATTTTATACCTTATTTTTTTTCAATTTTAACACAATTTCCAGTCAAAATGTAACTGTAAATCAAGACCCTAAAATTGATCAATTAATGGCTGAAAAACGAAAAATCAATGCAGCCATAACCGTCAATAATCGGTATAAAATTCAGATTTTCAATGGTACTAGTGAAGAATCTAAAAAAGTCTTAGCTCAGTTCAAAAAAGAGAACAATCAATACGATGCAACCATAGTTTTTTATACACCCGCTTACAAAGTATGGGTAGGTAATTTTAAATCTCGCATTGAAGCAGAACGCAATTTAATTTTTCTCAAGAAAAAGTATCCCAACGCTTTAGTTATCCAACCAAACAAAGGCTAGTAAGCATAAAAAAACCCCGATGGATCGGGGTTTTTATTTGTATTATTTCAATTTCTTTTTGACTTCAACTTCGTGGAAAGCTTCAATCACATCATTCAACTGAATGTCATTGTAGTTTTTAATTTGAATACCACAATCGTATCCTTTCGAAACTTCTTTCACATCATCTTTGAAGCGTTTTAAAGCTGTTAACTCACCTGTGTAAATAACCACTCCTTCACGAATTAAACGAATTTTAGAATTTCTAAACACTTTACCGTCTGTAATCATACAACCTGCAATAGTTCCTACTTTAGAAATTTTGAACGTTTCACGGATTTCAGCTGTACCAGTAATCTCTTCTTTTAATTCAGGAGACAACATACCTTCCATCGCATCTTTCAAATCGTCGATTGCATCATAGATGATCGAATAATGACGGATATCAATTTCTTCTTTTTCGGCTAATTGTTTTGCACTTCCCGCAGGTCGTACGTTAAACCCGATGATAATCGCATCCGATGCAGAAGCCAACATAACGTCCGATTCTGTAATGGCACCAACTCCTTTAAGGATAATGTTGATTTGAATTTCTTCGGTTGACAATTTAGAGAAGGAATCCGAAAGCGCTTCAACTGAACCATCCACGTCCCCTTTCAAAATAATATTTAATTCTTTAAACTGACCCAATGCTATACGACGACCAATTTCGGCCAACGTAATGTGTTTCTGTGTACGAACCGATTGTTCACGAATTAACTGTGTGCGTTTCGCTGCAATTTGTTTCGCCTCACGTTCATCTTCAAACACATTGAATTTATCCCCTGCCGTTGGCGCACCATCCAATCCTAAAATTGAAATTGGCGTTGACGGACCTGCTTCTTTAATACTATGTCCACGTTCATCATACATAGCTTTTACTTTACCGTGGTTTTTACCGGCTAAAACGTAATCGCCCACTCGTAAAGTACCGGCCTGTACCAACACAGTAGATACATATCCTCTACCTTTATCCAATTGTGCTTCCACAACGGTTCCGATAGCGGGTTTGTTTGGATTTGCTTTTAAATCTAAAATTTCAGCTTCTAACAATACTTTTTCTAAAAGCTCATTTACACCTTGACCAAACTTAGCCGAAATTTCATGGGATTGGTATTTTCCACCCCAGTCTTCCACTAACAAATTCATTTGCGCCAATTGCTCTTTTATGCGCTCTGGATTTGCAGCAGGTTTATCCACTTTATTGATTGCAAAAACCATCGGTACTCCGGCAGCTTGTGCGTGACTAATCGCTTCTTTGGTTTGCGGCATGATGTCATCGTCGGCAGCACAAACGATTACTGCTACGTCTGTCACTTGAGCACCACGTGCACGCATCGCGGTAAATGCCTCGTGACCTGGTGTATCTAAGAATGCGATTTTCTTTCCATTCTCTAAAGTTACAGCATAAGCACCAATGTGTTGGGTAATTCCTCCCGATTCACCTGCGATAACATTTGTTTTACGAATATTATCCAACAAGGAAGTCTTACCGTGGTCAACGTGACCCATTACGGTAACAATAGGTGCTCTTGGTACTAAATCTTCTTCCGTATCTTCTACAACCTTGATTGATTCTTCGATTTCAGCGGTTACAAAATCCACTTCATATCCAAACTCATCTGCAACGATTGAAAGTGTTTCTGCATCTAAACGTTGGTTCATGGTTACCATGATTCCCAAAGACATACACGTTCCAATTACTTTGGTAATTGGCACATCCATCATGCTAGCAATTTCACCAACAGTAACGAATTCAGTAACTTTTAAGACTTTGCTACCTTCTTCCATTGCCTGCATTTCATCTTCTGAACGCTGACGGTGTGTATCTCGTTTCTCGCGTCGGTATTTGGCCGCTTTGGATTTATTTCCTTTCCCTTGAAGACGCTCCAAGGTTTCTTTAATTTGGTTTTTAACTTCCTCTTCTGTTGGCTCAACTTTTTGAACTACAGCTTGGCGATTACCCCCTTTTTGGAAGCCAGGTTTATTCCCAAATTTATTATTCCCTGGACCTCCATTTCTGTTATTATTATTGGAGTTTCCACCTTGGTTATTTCCAGGAGTGCCGGGTTTAGCATCTGGTTTGGCTTGAATGCGTTTGCGTTTATTTTTATTTTGACTATCGTTGTTATTATTTGAATTACCTTCTTCTTTTTTCTTTTTAGGCTTTTCAAATTTTGTCAAGTCAATTTTTTCACCAGCAACCACAGGACCGGTTAACTTAGTGTAAATGGTTTTGTATTGCTCCTCTTTTCCATCTTCTGTGGTTGTTACTGCTGGAGGCGTAACTACGGGTGCAACATCTACTTTAGGCGTTTCAGCTACCTTTTCTGTTTCAACCGCCTTAGGCGCTTCAGTCTCAGGAGCGGGAACAGATTTGGATTCCAATTCAATTTTACCAATTGCTTTGGGACCGCTTACAACAGCTTTAGCCTTAATAACTTCCTGCTTCTGACGTTCTTCTTCCTGTTTTCTTTTCTCTTCAATTTCGCGCTCACGCTCCAGACGCAAGGCTTCTTTTTCTTTACGGATTTCTTCACTTACCCCTTTGGAAGCTTCCTTGTTTCCGCGGTCACCTGCAAATTGATTTTGAAGAATATCAACCTCTTTCTCAGAGATCTTCGCGTTCGGATTGGAATCAATAGAAATTCCTTTTTCTTTCAAAAAATCCACAGCGCGATCCAGAGAAATGTTTAATTCTCGTAAAACTTTATTAATTCTAATATTTCTTTCGTCAGACATATAGTGTTATTAAGTTCTGTTCTTTGTTTTGAGCAAGCAATTAGTCTTCAAACTCTTCTTTTAAAATACGCATTACCTCGATAATGGTTTCTTCTTCTAAATCCGTACGACGCGCTAAATCTGCTACTTCTTGTTTCAAGATACTTTTTGCCGTATCCAAACCAATTTTAGCAAATTCATCGATGATCCAACCATCGATTTCGTCTGAGAATTCAGTCAATTCAACATCATCATCTTCAGCAACGTTACCTTCACGAATGACATCCAATTCGAAACCGGTTAATTGACTTGCTAATTTAATATTTTGTCCGCCACGACCAATCGCTTTGGAAACTTCTTCTAATTTTAAAAATACTTCGGCAGATTTTGTTTCTTCATTTAATTTAATGGAAGAAACTTTAGCCGGACTCAAGGCTCTTGAAATCAATAAAGATGGATTAGTAGTGAAATTAATCACATCGATATTTTCGTTTCCTAATTCACGAACAATTCCGTGAATGCGAGAACCTTTCATCCCCACACATGCCCCTACAGGATCAATACGATCGTCATAAGAATCTACCGCTACTTTTGCTTTTTCACCCGGAATACGAACCACTTTCTTAATCATGATTAATCCGTCGAAAACCTCTGGAATTTCTTGTTCAAATAATTTTTCCAAGAACTTTTCAGATGTACGCGACATCACAATTTGTGGTTTATTGCCTTTCAATTCTACATTTTCGATAATTCCTTTTACATTATCTCCTTTGCGGAAAAAGTCAGAAGGAATCTGTTTTTCTTTTGGCAATACAATTTCATTACCATCATCATCCACTAAAATTACAACTTTTGGGCGAACGTGGTGCACCTCAGCCGTGTAAATTTCGCCGATGATATCTTTGAACTGTTTGTATAAATTGGTGTTATCGTGTTCGTGAATCTTTGAAATCAAATTCTGACGCAAAGCCAAAATGGCACGACGACCTAAATCAATTAATTTAACCTCTTCCGAAACATCTTCACCTACTTCAAAGTCGGGCTCAATACGACGTGCTTCTGAAAGTTCGATTTGTGAGTTGGGATCTTCTACCTCTCCATCAGCAACCACGACACGGTTTCTCCAAATCTCCATATCTCCCTTATCAGGGTTGATAATGATGTCAAAATTATCATCTGAACCGTATTTCTTTTTCAAGGCATTACGAAAAACATCTTCTAGGATGGCCATCAGCGTAACGCGATCAATCAACTTGTCATCTTTAAATTCAGAAAATGATTCGATTAAGGCAATATTTTCCATTATATTGATGTATTAAAATTTTATTGTAACAATTGCTTCTTTAATTTCTGTATAAGGTAAATCCAACACTTTGGTTACCGTTTCTTTTCCTTTTCCAATTTGCTTGGGCTCACGCGCCGTCCAGGTTAAGGTTATTTTTTCTTCATCCACCGATTGCAAGTCCGCTTCAATTTTTTCACCTGAGACGGTTTTAACAATTAAAGGTCGACCGATGTTTTTTTTGTATTGGCGAACCAATTTTAAGGGCGAACCCACACCTGCTGAGGCAACATCCAAAGAAAAATCTTGTTCCTCGCGATCCAAATTGTGTTCAACCGCTCGACTGATATCCATACAATCTTGCAACGAAACACCATTGTCACCGTCCAAAGTTACACTAATTTTGTAACTATCTGAAATCGAAACATCTATCAAAAACAACTCCGGTTTTTCAGCCAATCCAGCCTCCAAAAGTTGCATTACTTTTTCCTTAAAGGTCATAATTCGGTATAAAAAGAGGGAAGCATTGCTTCCCTCATTATTCATCATTTGTTAAATAACGGTGCAAATATAGCAATTTTTTATTTTAAAAAAACACTTACAGATGATTAATTTTTTGTACCTTTAGGGTAGAAATAAATGAACATTATATAATTATTCTTACAATGAAAAAAATTCTTATCCCAACGGATTTTTCAGACCATGCCGAATATGCATTAAAAGTAGCTGCGCAAATTGCCCGTAAAAACAACGGTGAAATCATCTTATTACACATGTTGGAATTGCCTCACGAAGGTAGCGACGCAATTAGCACAGGTCACGATATCCCTGAATTAATGTTTTTCAAAAATGCTGCTATCAATAAATTAGAAGAATTAATGGACGCTGACTACTTAGAAGGCATTAAGGTATCCGAAGTAATTCAATTTGAAATGGCTTTTGAAGGCATTTTAAACATTAGCCGACTAAACGACGTTGACTTGATTGTGATGGGTTCACATGGTGCCAGTGGGTACAAAGAAATGTTTATCGGATCGAACGCAGAGAAAGTAGTGCGTAATTCTGAAGTGCCCGTTTTAATCATCAAAAAAGAACAAGGTGAATTCAATGTAGACAAATTTGTTTTTGCCTCTGATTTTGCTGAAGAAGCTAAAAAACCATTTAGCAAAGCGGTTGAGTTTGCCAATAAATTTGGAGCCACTTTACACTTAGTAATGATTAACACTCCCAACAACTTTAAATCCACTGCTACTTCACAAGCTACTATTGACAATTTTGTAAGTGGCTTCCAGGTTAACAAATATGAAACACATATTTATAACGAGACCAATGTTGAAAAAGGAATTTTAAACTTTGCCAACAGCATCAATGCTGATTTGATTGGTATGAGCACCCACGGAAGAAAAGGATTAGCTCACTTTTTCAACGGAAGCATCAGTGAAGATTTAGTAAATCACGCGACACGACCTGTAGTAACGTTTAAAATCTAAATTATAGACTTTATACACATAAGCCTCTTCGGAGGCTTTTTTTATTGACAAAAACAAAAAAGCCCGACATTTCTGTCGGGCTTTCTGTTGGTCTACAAGGATTCGAACCTTGAATGACTGAACCAAAATCAGTAGTGTTACCGTTACACCATAGACCATTATTGCGGGTGCAAATTTAATACATTTTTTATTTAAAGCAAGTGTTTTAAATATTTTTTGCCAAAATATTTCGCCTTTACACTAAAAACATTGGGCTTGCGTTAGTTGAACTTGTGTAAATCAGTTTTTTAGAATTTTTTGTTAACCGATAGACCAATACGCAAAAAAATAGTTTCTTTGCATCATTAATACTAAAGCCAATTTATGACGCCTTTCGACTTTAAAAAGTGGAATACCATTATGGGATGGTCCGCCTTCGGAATTGCCCTACTGACCTATAGTCTGACTGTAGAACCCACCATGAGTTTTTGGGATTGTGGAGAGTATATTGCTACTGCTGCCAATCTTGAAGTTGGCCACCCACCCGGAGCGCCTTTGTTCCAAATGTTGGGCGCATTTTTTGCCATGTTCTCGTTTAGTAAAGAAACCATCGCCTTGATGGTAAACATGATGTCCGTATTTTCAAGCGCCTTTACTATTTTATTCATGTTTTGGTCTTCTACCATTCTATTGCGTAAAGTGGTAGGTTCCTACAGCGAATTGAACGACACCAATACTAAAGTAATTTTAGGATCTTCTTTTATTGGAGCTTTAACCTTTACGTTTTCGGATAGTTTTTGGTTCAATGCCGTTGAGGCAGAAGTGTATGCCATGGCCATGTTCATGATTGCATTACTCTTGTGGTTGGGATTACGCTGGGAACAAGAAATGCATACCCCAAAAGGGAATAAATGGCTTATATTGATTAGTTTGATCATCGGACTCACCTTTGGTGTCCACTTTATGGCCTTACTTACCTTACCTTCTATTGGCTTCTTGTATTATTTTAAAAATTATCCAAAAATCACAATAAAGAATTTCATTTTGGCCAATGTTATCATCATTGCCATCTTGTTGTTTATCTTCAAATTATTATTACCCTATACTCTTGCTTTCTTTGCGAAAACGGAAATATTTATGGTAAACACCTTTGGTTTACCTTTTAATTCAGGTACGATTTTCGCTTTCCTATTAATTATAGGTCTTTTCTATTTTGGCTTACGCTATACCCAACAAAAAAATCTAGCGGCTGTAAACACGGGTTTACTGTGTGTACTTTTTGTCTTAATTGGATTCTCCACTTGGATTATGTTGCCTCTTCGCGCCAATGCAAATACACCGATTAACGAAAATAACCCTTCCGATGCGGCTGAAGTTTTGGCGTATTACAACCGAGAGCAATATGGTGTCAACCCTTTATTCTACGGACCACAATATACCGACATGTTTGCAGGTGCTGATGAAGAACAACCGTATTTGGATAAGAGTCCGAACTACGAAAGAGACCTTAAAACGGGCAAATATGTAATTGTCAACAACTACAAAGACGCCGAACAGAACTCTAACAGTAAACACCGTGCTATTTTGCCTCGTTTATGGAGCAATGACAATGTGAAAGGCTATGTGAATTTTGTAGGAGTGCCCAATTTTAAAATCAAACCCGAATATGCCGATAGTGAAAAACTAGTGGAAGAGGTAGCTGCTTTTCGTCAAGCCTACAACCAAAAACAATTGGACAATGACGATTACATTAACTTCATAAAATACTACAGCGAATACCTTGACGTTGAAAAACCAAGCTTTTGGAGCAACATCAGTTTTATGGTTGAATACCAATTTGGGTATATGTATGGCCGTTATTTACTTTGGAACTTTGTAGGTCGACAAAATGATAACCAAGGTCGCTATGACGCCTTGGATGGCAACTGGATGAGCGGCATCAAAGCGATTGATGAAATGCATGTGGGCTCACAAGACAATTTACCCGATGATGTGAAAAACAACAAAGGAAGAAACTTCTATTATTTTCTTCCCTTCTTTTTAGGTTTACTCGGTTTCTTATACCACGCACAACGTGATTTAAAATCGTTTTATGTGGTATTGGCCTTGTTCCTATTCACCGGGTTGGCTTTGAAAATTTATCTTAATGAACGTCCGTTTGAACCTCGTGAACGGGATTATGCGCTGGTAGGTTCATTCTATGTTTTCGCTTTATGGGTCGGATTTGGGGTGTATGCCTTGTACGAACTTTTAGCAGAGAAAATCAATGCCAAAACTGCTGCAATTGCTTCATTGAGCCTTTCCTTACTGGCTTCACCAGTTCTTATGGCGGCTCAAAATTGGGATGACCACGACCGTTCCAACCGTTATACCGCTATTGCAATGGCTAAAAATTATTTGGATTCTTGTGATAAGAACGCCATATTATTTACCATTGGTGATAACGACACCTTCCCGCTTTGGTATGCGCAAGAAATTGAAGGTTACCGAACCGATGTGCGCATCGTAAACACCAGTTTGTTAATGACCGATTGGTACATTGATCAAATGAAGCAAAAGGTTTATGATTCTGACGGATTACCTATTTCGTTTACCCACAACCAAATTGTAGCCGATAACCGCGATGTTATTTTATTCCACAAACAAACGGAGAACCGTTGGAACCTCAATGATTTCTTAGAATTTGCAAAAAGCGAAGACACGATTACGACTATCGAAATGCAAAACGGTCACCGTCTTCACTTTTTCCCAACGAATAAAGTCCGAATCCCTATCGATAAAGCGTCCATTTTGAAACACAAAATCGTGAATGCGAAACAAAGTGATTCTATCGTGCCTTACATTGATGTAGACATCAAAGGGGGTGCATTGTATAAAAATCGCTTGATCATGTTGGATATATTGCGCAACAACAACTGGAAACGCCCAATTTATTTCAGCCCTGGTAGTTTTGGGGATGACGATTATTTGTGGATGAAAGATTATCTACAATTGGACGGAATGGTGTACAAATTAGTTCCCATTAAAACCCCTGTAAACGAAGACAATTATCCCGATATGGGCCAAATTGACACCGATAAAATGTATCAATTGATTATGAATTGGAAATGGGGCAATGGTGAATTGACTTCTATTTATCACGACCCAGAAACTCGACGCAATTGTATTTCCTACCGTGGTAATATGTCGCGTACCATGGATCAATTAATCGCAGAAGGCAAAACAAAAGAAGCGAAAAACATCATTGCTTTAGCGCTGGATAAAATGCCTTTGGATTATTACGGTTATTACCTGACTTTAGAGCCATTTGTAAACGGGTACTATAAAGTGAATGAAAAACAAAAAGCGCGTGAATTGGCCAATCGATTAATCGGTAAATACCAACAGGAATTGTTGTATTACAGCACTTTTAGTGTTAACGACAAAACATTTATGGCTACCGATATCATCTCAGCGATTGAACGCTACCGCAGTCTACTTAAAACCATGAAGAAAAATGGTGATATCGACGAATACAACAAACAACGTCCAACGTTCAACAGTTATAATAACCGCTTCAAAGGGTTGTTTAACCGACCAACAGAATAAATGAAAAGTGCTCCAAACGGGGCACTTTTTTTTACATTTGAATAATGAATCTACTTTGGATAAAAACACCTCGCTGGGTGAAACGCATTTTTTCAAACCTGATTTGGGAAGTACCCAATACGGAAAAAGTGGTGTACCTTACCTTTGACGATGGCCCAACACCAGAAATCACGGATTGGGTTCTGGAGGAATTGGCGAAATATCATTTTAAAGCGACTTTTTTTCTGATTGGTGACAATATTCGCAAATATCCTGAAACGGCTCAAAACATTCTCAAAGAAGGCCACACCATCGGAAACCACACGTTCAACCATTGGAATGGATGGCAAAAAAATACCGATGCTTACATTGCCAATACAGAATTAGGCGCCCAACAAATCAAAAACACCCTTGGTGTATCACCTGTACTTTTTCGTCCACCGTATGGAAAATTGAAACCTGGCCAAGTAAGAGCTTTACGCAAAATAGGGTTTAAAATAATCATGTGGGACATTATCACTTACGATTGGGATACTACTAAAAGTCCCGAATTTTGCCTGAACACTATAACTAAAAATGTAGAATCGGGAAGTATTATCGTTTTCCATGATAGCAAAAAAGCCTTCGGCAACCTGAAAGTGGTATTGCCCAAGGCTTTACAATATCTTAATGAAAACGGGTTTCGTAGCGAAAGTCTGATCTAAAGTTGGTCGTTGACAATATTAATGAGCGAATTGGCGTCCAACTCACCCGATTGTCTCCAAACCATTTGACCATTTTTGTAAATCATCAACGTAGGCAAACCTTTAATACGAAGCGCTTCTGCTAATTCTTGATTTTTATCTACATCAATTTTGATCACCTTTGCCTTATCGCCTAACGCGGCAGCTACATCGCGAATCACGGGATGCATCGATACTGATGACTCATTCCATTCGGTATAAAAGTCAATCAAAACCGGCACTTGCGCATTGATAAGTTCTCCAAATTTCGACATATAATCAATCGGTTTTTAGGGTTCTCTACTCAAAGTAAAGAAAAATTAGAATACAAATGTAGTATTTTTAACAAATTATGCGACACTCTTGCCTTTTTTTAGTTCAATTACCGTAATTTCAGGCATAATTCCTACGCGACCGGGATAGGCATGGAAACCAAATCCGCGATTGACGTAAATGTACCGACTGGCATTTTCATACAATCCTGCCCATTGATTGTAGACATATTTCACCGGACTCCATTTTAACCAACCTGGAATTTCGATACCGAATTGAAACCCATGGGTGTGACCTGATAAAGTAAGCTGATAATGATCGGGATGATTCTTGACTTCTACATCCCAATGACTGGGGTCATGCGACATTAGAATCTTAAAATCTTCAGCCGTTAATCCCGCACCTGCTTTGGCCAAATCGCCTGCTTTTTTAAATTTTACACCCCAATTTTCAACACCAACTATTGCTAAAGAAGCCGCGTCTTTCTGCAATTTGACATGTTCATTCAGCAACAACTTAAAGTCAATTTTTTGGTGTAAATCTTTAATGTTTTGAAAATTTTGCTCTTTTTCTTTCGGAGAATCCCAATCCAAATATTCACCATAATCGTGATTTCCTAAAACGGAAAATTTACCAAACGAATGCGGACGAATGGATTTGAACATCGCAATCCACGGTTCCATTTCATCGGCATGATTGTTTACAATGTCACCCGTAAACAATAACAAATCGGATTCTTGTACATTGATTAAATCGATGGCATGCTGAATTTTCTCGGCATCATCAAAACTCCCACTGTGAATATCGGAGATTTGTGTGAGTGTAAATCCGTCAAATTCATTTGGTAAATCTGGAAAATACAGGGTTTCTTTTCGAACTTTAAAATTGTATTTCCCTTTTGTCATTCCATAGAAAAGAGACAAAAACGGAACCGCCGCAATCCCAAGAGCAATTTGACTTACAAATTTTCTTCGCTCGGTAAAAGTCACCGGACTCGAATCCGAATTACCAATTAAGTCTTTAATCCAAATAAATACACGGATGACATCTTCAAAAAACAGCACCGGAACAATCAATAATTTGGGAACCGTAAACAACAAGAACAATCCGGTCGCCATTAATGTGGCTTGCGTTTGACCAACTTTTCGATCAAAAGTGAGAAGATTATAAAAAAAGATGCCGTATACCAAAACCGACAGCAACACATAACTCCAATGAACCCAGCGTGGTTTGAATACGGTTTTCACTACTTGAAACGTATACACTTCTACTAAAGCAACAACGGCAAGCAGTATAGTTAGAACGATTAAAAATCGAGTTTTCATAATTAAAATAAAGTGCAAAATTATCGGACTTCCCGCTTTGCGATTCAAATTTAAGGAAATTTTAACCGGAATACGGGTTTTCGAAACGCCACGTGAATAAGTTTACTATTTTTGAAAAAAAGAAATTCATGTCACAAAAACGATTATTTCTGCTCGATGCCTACGCGCTTATTTTTCGTGGGTATTACGCTTTTATCAAAAACCCGCGCATCAACTCCAAAGGAATGGACACCTCAGCCATTATGGGGTTTATGAACTCCCTAATGGATGTGATTAAACGCGAAAAACCCGATCATTTGGCCGTAGCTTTTGATAAAGGAGGCAGCGATTACCGTTTGGAAATGTTTACCGACTATAAAGCCAACCGTGACGAAACCCCTGAAGCCATCAAAATTGCCGTGCCTTATATTCAAGCGTTGTTAAATGCAATGCACATTCCGATTATTGAAAAAGCCGGATTTGAAGCCGACGATTTGATTGGAACATTAGCCAAAAAAGCAGAGCAAAAAGGCTACAAAGTCTACATGGTCACTCCCGATAAGGACTTTGGACAATTGGTTTCTGAAAATATTTTCATGTACCGTCCCGCTCGAATGGGGAACGATATCGAAATCTGGGGCGTGGAAGAAGTCAAACAAAAATTTGAAATCACCGACCCGCTTCAAGTCATCGATTTCCTAGGAATGATGGGCGATGCGGTGGATAATATTCCCGGACTCCCTGGCGTAGGTGAAAAAACCGCCAAAAAACTGTTGGCTGAATTCGGCTCCATGGAAAATCTTTTGGCCAATACCGACAAGTTAAAAGGAGCACTGAAAGAAAAAATTGAAGCCAACAAGGAACAAGGGATTCTTTCTAAAAAACTCGCCACTATCCTACTCGACTGTCCCGTTGAATTTGATGAAGATTCCTTCGAACTCACACGACCCGATATTGAAAAAACCGATGCACTGTTTCAAGAATTGGAATTCCGTCAGATGAAGACACAATTTGACAAACTCTTTGGTAGCGGAAAAGAATACGACGAAATCGACACTACAACAGCGGCAACAGGTTCAACGCCGGTTGCCAAAAAAGCGCCTGCCAAAAAAGCACCTGAAAACCAAATGGACTTGTTTGGTTTTGTCGATGAAGAAGATGCACCAACATTTTCCAACTATGCAACTTTAGCAACAACTTCCCATTTTTACCAAATCGTGCAAGGCGATTTACCTGTAAAATTATTGTTGCAAAATATGTTGAATCAATCTTCGGTTTGTTTTGATACCGAAACTACAGGAATTGATGCCAATGTGGCCGAACTCGTAGGTATGTCATTTGCTTGGGAAAAAGGAAAGGCTTTTTATGTTCCTGTTCCTGAAAACCGCGATGAAGCGCAGACTTTGGTTGATAAATTTCGACCCTTTTTTGAAAATGAAACCATTGAAAAAATTGGTCAAAACATAAAATACGATTTAAAAATATTGGCCAATTATGGTGTATCGATTCAAGGAAAGGTCTTCGACACCATGATTGCGCATTACTTGATAAACCCCGACATGCGCCACAATATGGACGTGTTGAGTGAAACCTATTTGCAGTATTCTCCCCAATCCATCGAAACATTGATTGGGAAAAAAGGGAAAAATCAATTGTCCATGCGGGATGTGCCGCTGGAAGCCATCAAAGAATATGCGGCTGAAGATGCCGACATTACCTTCCAATTGAAAGAACATTTCCAACCCATTCTGGAACGGGTGGGCACCAAAAAACTTTTTGACGAAATCGAAATTCCGCTCGTGCAAGTCCTCGCCGATATGGAACGTGAAGGAATTCGTCTCGATGTCGATTACCTCAAAAACATGTCGACGGATATGGCTGTAGAGGTAAAAGCCTTGGAACAAAAAATATACGAAGCGGCTGGTGAAACCTTCAACCTTGCGTCTCCTAAACAATTGGGCGATGTGTTGTTTGACAAACTAAAAATTGGCGGCAGCAAACAAAAGAAAACGAAAACTGGTCAATATGCTACGGGTGAAGAAGTGTTAAGCTATTTAGCCAACGAACACCAAATTGTTCGGGATATATTAGAATGGCGCCAATTGGTCAAATTACAAAGCACCTATGTGGATGCCTTACCGAATCAAGTTGACCCAAAAACCCTACGCGTTCATACGGACTATATGCAAACGGTAGCTGCTACGGGACGCTTGAGTTCGAACAACCCTAACTTGCAAAATATTCCCATCCGTACCGAACGCGGACGCCAAATTCGGAAAGCGTTTGTGGCTAAAAATGAAGATTACGTGCTACTTTCTGCCGACTACTCACAAATTGAATTGCGTATCATTGCGGCTTTGAGCGGTGAAGAAAACATGATTAAAGCATTTCAAAATAACGAAGATATTCACAGAAGTACGGCAGCCAAAGTATTCAATGTCGCTCTAGAAGAAGTGACCAAAGAACAACGAAGCAATGCCAAAACGGTCAACTTCGGAATCATTTATGGGGTTTCTGCTTTTGGATTATCCAACCAAACGAATTTGAGTCGGAGCGAAAGTGCCGCTTTAATCGACGCCTATTACCAAACCTATCCGAAATTGAAATCCTACATGCAAAACCAAGTTGATTTTGCCCGTGAAAACGGATTTGTAGAAACCATTTCGGGTCGCCGGCGTTATTTAAAAGACATCAATTCGGCCAATGCAGTGGTACGAGGTGCGGCAGAACGCAATGCTGTGAATGCACCCATTCAAGGTTCGGCTGCCGACATTATCAAAATTGCCATGATCAACATTCACCGAAAATTGAAAACCGACAACTGGCAATCCAAAATGTTATTGCAAGTCCATGACGAATTGGTATTTGATGTCCACAAATCAGAATTAGAACGCATTCAACCGCTCATTAAACACGAAATGGAAAACGCCTTTCAAATGGCCGTACCGCTGGAAGTTGAAATTGGGTATGGTATGGATTGGCTGGAGGCGCATTAACAGCATGTAGTGATCAGTGGTCACTGATCAGTATGTAGCGATCAGTGGGAAATGATTAAATTTCAGTAAAAAGCATAAAAAAATGGGTCCCAAAAGACCCATTTTTTATGATTCAACTTTTGAATTATTCTTTAATGACCTTTGTATATTGAACAGAACCATCAATCATTTGCATGGATACCAAATACAACCCTGATTGTAAATCAGATAGATTAACCGAATCTTGTGGTGCTTCAACAGTACGAATGATTTTACCCGTTGTATCTGCAAACGTAACCGATTGAATTTCGGTGGCATTGGTCAAATGTAAAACGGAAGTAAAAGGTACAGGATAAACATTCACTTTTGTAGATGCTGCCTCATTTAATCCCATATTTTGGGTCAAGGTAACGGTAACTTTCCAAGAATTATTATCTACACGATTATAATCGGCATTACAGGCAGATCCACCGTAAGTGCGCCAAGCACGCAATTCAAAATTCACCGCACCCGTTAAATTATTAGCCAAACCTAAACCTGTACGGTTGTAAGTGTACGTTCCAGTAGTTCCTCCTACACCCGAAGTGATGGCTGCTTCTGTCGTATTATTTGTAGTACAAACTAATAACGAGCGTTGTTCACTCATCCATCCGTTACTGGCTGTAGTCATGGTGTAGGCCACATCTGTTGAAGCGATATAATAGCCCGCTGGAACATTAACAGTAAGTGTACCTGGACAAGCGGTCGTACTGGTAAGCGTTGGCCCCGTTGAATATTCTGTGTTGATATCGCCATTGGTGTAAGTCACAACAATTTGACCCGTAGTAAATACTTTCAATTGCCAGAATCCTTGTGTACTACCACAATTGGATCGCACCCAAAAATAGTAGGTTGTTCCTAAAGGTAACCCGGTTAAGGTTACTGATGTCACTCCTGCAGCGACACTTCCTGAAGGTATAGTCGTATCGTTTGGAGGTGTTGCGGAAGTACTGTAATAATACTCATACCCCGAAGAAGGGGCACTAGCCGGCGCCGTCCAACTTAAGGTTCCTCCATCATTAGAAGACACATAGGAAATGTTTGTTGGGCCAGAACAAGAAGTGTAGGCATTGGCTGAAAAAGCCATAATATTGGGTATTCCACCGGTACCTGTTTTTGTAATGGTAACGCTTTGAATCAATTTGGATTGATTGGCTGCAGATATAGCGATCGGAATTTGATACAGTCTTGGATTATTTCCTCCTCCGGTTTCTAAAACATCATTGGTACGGTTGATACGACCCAATGCTGTAATCGCAAAATTGGCCCCTCCATACCAATCGGATAAACTCAAATTGGTAAAGGTTTCTGTAGTGGTATCCACATAGTTTACAGTAACACTAACCGTGGAAGCTCCACTTCCTGAAGTGGCCAACATGTATAAATTTACCGCGGCTAAGGGTGTGGTAAAAACCAAAGTTCCCGAATCATTGGTGTTTTGCAAACGCAAAGCATTGTTGGCACTGTACGATGCCAACTGATAGGTTAATCCAGCTGGTGATGCCACTGCACTAGTAATTAAACCGTTGGTTGGTAAACCATACGTCAAAGCAGCACTAGTAGATGTCAATTGGAAATCACGGGCTACAAAATTGTAATTCACGCCATCCACATCGGCTGAAGTTGATAAGGCCGAACTCCCAATACCATTCGCAACAACGTCGGCATTAAAACCGGCTTGCACGGGCATGGTTTGTAAATTTTGTGCATGTATGGGCATCAAACCCATCAATACTGCTGTAATGGAAGAAAAGAAAAGTAGTGTTTTTTTCATAATTTGTTCTTTGTAGTTAGGTATATAGGCCACTAATTTACAACTTATTACTTTATTTCTATTCCTATTTTTTTCCAACAATAAAAAAACGACTCTCAAAAATGAGAGTCGTCAATCTATTTATTTTAACAAGGTTATGTAATTTATTCCACCACTATTTTTTTCCAAATCTTTTCTGAATTGGACTGAATTTCGAGCAAATAACTTCCCGTTGATAAACCAGAAACCTCCAATTGGGTGCTTGCGGTTTCAGGTCGGATTGTTCGCACCAATGCTCCATTCAATTGATATATAGCTACTGATTGAATGTCAGATTCCGAACTAATGGTAACATTACCTTGAGACGGATTGGGATAAACACGGGTAGTTTCTTTCACGAGCTCAGTTGTTCCCAAATTTGTAAATCCTAAAGTTGTGTTCATGATGCGATTTGCTGTTCCATGATTAGAAAGCGTAAAAGAAGCCCCGTTGGCTCGCGCCAAACCGATTGCAATCGTTTGATCGGCGTAGTTAAAATCATAATCTGTTGCATCGGGCGAATCAAACGGTCGCGTGGCAATCAATGTTCGAACACCACTGTTAACTGTATTTTGGGTAACTGTCCAATTGTTTTGCGCATCGGCTGAAGGGGTTTGTCCAGACCCGTTCATACGACCATCCACTAAGGTTGTTCCGTTAAAATAAGCCATGTCCGATCCGTTCTGCATACCGCCTGTAAACTGCCCATATTGAATGGCAATCCATCGATCCGACGGACCTACCATCGTTAACGTGACTGTTTGTGTGTCGTTGTTCAATACCATTCCAGCATTGAGATTTTGCACACTGATCGGATTTGTTCCCTTGGACTGCGCGATACCCAGCAAGGGTAAAGCAAGTAAAAGTAAAGTAGTCTTTTTCATTTTTGTTTTTTTTAGTGTTTTAGTAATTGTATTAGTTGCTCATTTCCTGTTTTTACAGCATGCTCAAAGGCGGTTTGTCCTTTTTCGTCTTTGGCATCGCGATGGGCGCCATGGGAAAGCAATAGTTTGACTATTTCCACATTTTGAAACATCGCTGCATAAATCAATGCGGTGTTCCCTTGGTCGTCGGCCAAATTGGGATCCGCTTGATGGGTCAATAATAAGTTCACCAACTCCAAATTCCCTTTTACGGTAGCTGCCATTAGGGCCGAACCCATGGGCGAATTGTAATTGATGGCTACTCCTGATGCGATGATGCACTTTGCTACAGGGATATTCCCTTTATAACAAGCCAGAATCAACGGAGTGAATCCTTCACTATTTACGAGATTAAAACAGTTTTTGTTTTGAAGCAAGGCTTCTTTGGCCTGATTTTCGGTTCCTTTGCGTGCAATTTCAAAAACATCGGGTGTGCTTTGGGCCCAAATCGAAACGGAACTTATTAAGGCGAAAATCAATCCTTTCATCTATACTAAAGTTTTTTTACCGAGTCGCGCTGACGCAATTCGGTGGCCACAACAACCGTCTTGGCTTTGTAGTGCTCTTCTTTTTTTTCTAATCGTTCAATTAATAAGCGTGTAGCCACTTCCCCTATTTCAGGGCCGTGCTGACTCACGGTTGACAAACTAGGCGTCATGCGACGGGACCAAACCCCATCTGCAAAACCAATCACCGAAAGTTCGTCTGGAATACGCAATCCTTTGGTGATTCCCAATTTCATGGTCGTCACAGATGCATGTTCGTCCAAAGCAAACACGGCATCCACTTTTTTACTATCAAAGAAACCTGCAACTTTTTTATCAAAATCCTCATTGGAATCGGATAATATCACAATATCTTCATCGACAGTTAAACCCGCATCTGCCATGGCTTTACGAAAACCGTCGGCACGTAACTTCGCTACACTTAAATTGGCAATCGCCGAAAACAAAGCTATGCGCTTGCAACCCGTTTTTACCAAATGACGCGTCGCATTGACCGCCGAATCAAAATCATCCACAATCACCTTATCGCAATTCACTTCTTCTGCGATACGGTCAAACATCACAATCGGCGTCCCTTCATTGATAATGGTTTTGAAATGATCAAACTGGTGCAACTTCTGCGCTTCTTCCGAAACCGACAAAATAAATCCATCAATCGCACCATTGCTCAACATCTCTAAAGCGGTTACTTCTTTATCTAAGGATTCATTCGATATATAGGTCATTACTTTGTACCCTTTTTCATCAGCTACCTTTTCGATACCGGTAAACACTTTCGCAAAGAACGAGTTCAATATATTCGGAATAATTACACCAATGGTTTTGGTCGAACGGTTTTTCAAATTCAATCCAATCGCATTGGGCTTGTAATTTTTCAGCTTGGCATACTCCTGCACCCGTTGTTTGGTGGGCTCACTGATTTCCGGACTGTCATTCAAGGCTTTGGAAACAGTAGAAACGGAAACACCTAATTCTTTGGCAATTTGTTTTAAAGTAGCTTTTGATTTCATGGAATTGTGCTTATCGGAAGTAAAATTACGAAAATAATCACGAAATTTTCGTTGTCGTGTTATTTAAAGGTTAAAAAAGTGGTGAACAAAAAGTAAACACAGCACCTCACAAATGGATTTAGCACACTAAGAGCCAATTTTTTAAGAATCAAAAAAATAATTAAAAGTTAGCATTTGGATATATGAGAATAAATTGTACTTTTGCACTCCCTTAATTGGGAATGGAATGTTTAATTAAAATTAATTACTGTGAACACATTAAGCTACAAGACAGTTTCAGCCAACAAAGCTACTGCAGACAAGCAGTGGATTGTTGTAGACGCTGAAGGTCATAACTTAGGTCGTTTAGCTTCAAAAGTAGCCATGCTATTGAGAGGTAAATACAAACCAAGTTATACCCCGCACGTTGATTGTGGTGATAACGTAATCGTTATCAACGCTGAAAAAATCAACCTGACTGGTAACAAGATGGAGGATAAAACATACATCCGCCATACCGGTTATCCAGGTGGTCAAAGAAGCTTATCTGCCAAAGAAATGTACCGCAAAAACCCTGCGATCATGGTGGAGAAAGCTATCAAAGGAATGTTACCTAAAAACAAATTAGGTGCGCAATTATTCCGCAATTTGAATGTATACGTTGGCGCTGAGCACAAACATGCTGCTCAAACACCAAAAACCGTTAACTTAAACGATTTGAAGTAATGGGAACAATTCACAAAATTGGTCGTAGAAAGACCGCTGTGGCCCGTGTTTACGTTTCTGAAGGAACAGGTAAAATCACGGTAAACAAAAGAGAGTTCGAAAACTACTTCCCAACAGCTACGTTGCAATACAAAGTATTACAACCTTTAGCAATGACTGATAACGCTTCTAACTTTGACGTTAAAATTAACGTGTACGGTGGAGGTTCAACAGGTCAAGCAGAGGCTGTACGTATGGCGATTGCTCGTGCTATGTGCGAAGTTGAAGCTGAGAACAGAGCTATCCTAAAACCAGAAGGATTACTAACTCGTGATCCAAGAATGGTAGAACGTAAGAAATTCGGTCAGAAAAAAGCACGTAAGAGATTCCAATTCTCGAAACGTTAATCCGATTTTCGTTCACTTAAGTTTGAAATTAATCTGTTGCCGTTATTCCTTTTCGTCAAAGGAAGTTAGTTTAGCATCTAAATTATCCCAAAAAGCCCTCAAAAGCCCGATAATTGCTAATCAACGGAACGTAAACTATTAAAAAGATGGCAAATAAAATAGACGTTAAAGAATTACTAGAGGCTGGTGTTCACTTCGGACACATGACTCGTAAGTGGGACCCCAACATGGCTCCGTACATTTACATGGAGCGTAATGGTATCCACATCATTAACCTTTACAAAACTGCAGCTAAAATTGAAGAAGCTAACGAAGCTTTGAAAAAAATCGCTGCATCCGGTAGAAAGATCTTATTCGTAGCTACCAAAAAACAAGCAAAAGACATCGTAGCTGAAAAAGCAGCGGCTGTAAACATGCCTTACATCACTGAAAGATGGCCAGGTGGTATGTTGACTAACTTCGTAACTATCCGTAAAGCTGTTAAAAAAATGGCTACTATCGATCGTATGAAGAAAGACGGTACGTTCAACACTTTGTCTAAAAAAGAAAAATTACAAATCGATCGTCTTCGTGCAAAGTTAGAGAAGAACTTAGGTTCTATCGCTGACATGTCGAGACTGCCTGCAGCTTTGTTCGTAGTAGATATTAAAGCAGAGCATATCGCAGTAAAAGAAGCTCACAAATTAAACATTCCAGTATTTGCAATGGTAGATACAAACTCTGACCCTCGTCAGGCTGAGTATGTAATCCCTGCCAACGATGATGCTTCTAAATCCATCGAAAAAATCCTTTCATTAGTAACTGCTGCCGTTCAAGACGGATTAGCAAACCGTACTAATGAAAAAGAAGCTGATGAAACTCCAGAAGTGGAAACAGCGGAAACAGTGGAAGCAACTGTAGCTCCAGAGGCTACTGAAGCAGCAGCTGAAGAATAAATAAAACACTAAATTCCAATGGAAGGATTCCAAATTCCCTCGGTATTTAGTTACCCGGAGTTTGGAATCTCGAAATTGGAATTTGATTTTTTAAACGAATTTTTTAATCAAAAAAATAAAAAGAAATGTCAACTATTACTGCGTCTGACGTAAACAAACTAAGAACCATCACCGGTGCGGGTATGATGGACTGTAAAAAAGCCTTGGTAGAAGCTGAAGGTGATTTTGACAAAGCAATCGAAATCCTTCGTAAAAAAGGACAAAAAGTTGCTGCTAACCGTTCGGATCGTGAATCGACTGAAGGTGCTGTTATCGCTGCTGTAAATGCAGAAAGCACTTCAGGAGCTATCATCTCGTTGAACTGTGAAACTGACTTCGTTGGTAAAAACGAAGGTTTCGTGAAATTAGCACAAGAATTAGCTGCTTTAGCATTGAACTTCGATACGAAAGAAGCGTTATTGGCAGCTGACTTCAACGGAATCACTGTAGCAGAAAAATTAATCGAGCAAACCGGAGTTATCGGTGAAAAAATCGAAATCGGTTCTTTCGAGCGTTTAAATGGTGCTTTCGTGAATTCTTATATCCACGCGGGTAACAAAATCGCTACTTTAGTAGCTTTGTCTGCTAACGTTGCTGGTGCTGATGAAGCAGCTCGTAACGTAGCTATGCAAGCGGCTGCAATGAATCCAATCGCTTTGAACGAAGAAGGAGTGGATGCTTCTATCATCGAAAAAGAAATTGAAATTGCAAAAGACCAATTGCGTGCTGAAGGAAAACCAGAAGCAATGTTAGACAATATCGCAAAAGGAAAAATCAACCGTTTCTTCAAAGACAACACGTTGGTTAACCAAGATTATATCAAAGACAGCTCAATGAGTGTAAGCGCTTACGTAAAATCAGTAGATGCTGGTTTAACTGTAACCGGATTCAAAAGAGCGGCTTTAGGTTAATTCTAAATTCACTTGAAATAAAAAAACCCGATGCTCTTGTATCGGGTTTTTTGTTTTTTGGAGCAGACGTAATCGTGTCTTTATCCACTGCCTTCCGGTTTTCCGCTATAGCCCTCCACTGCGTTACGGGGCTGCCGCTGCAACCCGGGCTAGTTAAGAAGTGCCTATTAAAAAACCCGGACTCAATCCGGGTTCTTCGTTATTTTATCGGAAAATTTCGTGCACGCATCAAGGCATCTGTCGTTGATTTTTTCCCTCGGAACAACGGATAAGAAACTTCCGGGTCCACCGTGTTCCCCACACTAAACACATGTTTCAACAAGCGTTTCGCCACTTCTTTGTCATACAATCCTTTGCCATCTACTGTAAAAGCTTCTGTCGCATCCGCACTAATCGCATCGGCCCACAAATAACCGTAATAGCCCGCAGCATAATCATCGCCCGAGAAAATATGTCCAAACTGCGGAATTCGGTGACGCATCACTATCTCATGCGGCATGTGCAAACTGTATAGCGTCTTCGCTTCAAAATCTTTGGGATCAATCTCCGGATTCTCCAACAAATGCAATTGCATATCTACCAACGCACTCGAAATGGTTTCTACCGTTGAAAATCCTTCGTTAAATGTGGCCGCCGCTTCAATGCGGTTCACTAAATTCATCGGCATCGGTGCTCCCGTTTGGTAATGCAACGCAAATCGATTCAAGACTTCGGGTGTCGCTAACCAACGCTCTAAAATCTGTGACGGGAACTCTACATAATCCCGTGGGGTATTCGTTCCCGACAACAACGGATAATTTACATTCGAACACAAACCGTGCAACGCATGACCAAACTCATGGAACAACGTACTGGCATCATCCCACGAAATCAATATCGGTTCGCCTTCTGCTCCTTTAATGAAATTACAATTGTTGGAAACAATCGTCATCACTTCGCCGTCAAAACGACTTTGCTCACGGTAGGCCGTCATCCAAGCGCCCGAACGTTTGCCTTTACGCGCATACGGATCAAAATACCACAAGCCCACCACTTTACCCGTAGTTTTGTTGGACACTTCCCAAACCCGTACATCGGGATGAAAAACAGGAACGTCATACACTTGCTTGAAATTCAAATTGAAAATTTCTCCCGCAACCCAAAACATCCCTTCACGCAATTTCTCCATTTGCAAATAGGGCTTGATCTGATTGGCATCCACATCGTATTTGGACTTTCTTACTTTCTCCGCATAATACCGGTAATCCCAAGGTTCAATCGCAAAACTGTTACCTTCCGCGGCTACTATTTTTTGCATTTCTGCTACATCTTCCCGCACTTTCAACACCGCAGGTTCCCAAACGGATAGCATTAAATCCAAGGTGCGCTGTGGTTTTTGCGCCATGGTATTGGACAAACTCCAATCGGCAAAGGTTTTAAAACCTAACAACTTGGCTTTCTCTGCGCGCAACTTTAAAATCTTCACCAAAGTCGCATTGTTGTTATTGGCATTATCGTTATCGCCCCGACTCACGAAAATGCGAAACGCTTGCTCGCGCAAATCCCGACGGTTGGAAAAGGTCAAAAAAGGTTCGATCGACGAACGTGTATTCGCAATACATCCCAACACCTCCAAATGACGCTCTTTGGCTTCACTGCGAGCGGCGTCAGCCAACTCCTTCGGCAAGCCATCAAAGTCGGCTTCTGTTTGTAACGCCAAATACAAATTGTTTTCGTCGGCCAATTGGTTCTGACTGAATTTCGTAAACAATCCCGCCAATTCTTTATTGATTTCAGCGATACGGGTTTTGCTTTTGGGATCTGCCAAGGCGCCTTCGCGCACAAAATTTTGGTAGTAAACCGTCACCAATCGCTTTTGCTCCGGCGTCAATTTCTTCATTTCGGCACTTTTGTACACCGCTGCAATGCGATCAAACAACTTTTTGTTTTGATACATTTGGTTATTGACTTCAGAAAATTTGGGTGTAATTTCCGCTTCTACCGCCTCAAATTCGGGCGTGTTTAAATTCGAACTGTAAATGTCAAAAATCGCTTTAATGTGCGATAACCGTTTGCCCGAACGCTCCATGGCGGCTATCGTATTATCAAAACTAGGCGGCGTGGGCAAGGTGGCAATCACATCGATTTCACGCAACTTATCCGCGATAGCAACATCCACCGCCGAGCGGAATTGGCTCACTTTGTATTCGGAAAAAGCGGGCACTCCACCATATTTTCCCTTCCAATCGTTCAACAACGGATTGGTGTTTTGGGCGTCAAGATTCATCATAGGAACAGCAATCAGCACAGTGAATAATAAATTTCTCATCGTAGTTTAGTATTTACTCAAATGTAAAAAAAGCAAAGCAATTGCCCTCTGAAAAAAACCATTTTTTAACAATTATTCAGCACAACTTTCGTTTTGTTTTTTAAGTATATTTGTTGAAAACCAAAACTTTTTATTTTGAAAACAGCTATTCGCCTCGTTGTACTCTTACTACTCTCTTGTTCGGTTCACGCACAATTTGAAAAATCACTTTTATGGGAAATCTCTGGAAACGGACTCAAAAAGAAATCCTATGTGTACGGTACGTTTCACGTAAGTGAAAAAATATCCTACCATTTATCCGATGCCTTTTACCAACACTTATTGGAAGCTGACATTGTGAGTAACGAAAGTAATCCCGAAACATGGGATATCCTTTTTGACCTCGCATTGGGTGAAGCCAATTTCAATAAAGAATCCCACCAACTTTTTTCTGATAACATTTTAAAAGGAGCCGATAAACAAAAGATTCCGGGTTTGTTTGCCAATATGAATTATTTCAGCAATATGACCTCGGGTAACGATGGTGAATCCGCCGATTATCGTGAGAATACAGTTTTGGACATGTTCATTTTTCAAACCGCTAAAAAATACAACAAGAAAATTGTTGGTTTGGAAAATGCCAAAGAATCGTATTTGGCCTTGAACCGTTATGAAAAAACCCGCAACTACGACGAAGACGAAACAGAAGAAAATTCGGAAGAGGCTGAAGAAAAAAGAGCGGTTTTAGCCAAAATCATCAAAGGGAAATCGCCCTATCTTGCGCTTAAAGACTTCTACCGCGAGAAAGACATTGTCATGTTGGATTCGTTAAGCAAACTCACTGACGGACCCAAAAAACATAAAATTCTCATCTTGGACCGCAACTACATCATGGCCAAAAGCATTGACTCTTTAGCACGTCAAGGGAGTTTGTTCAGTGCGGTAGGTGCTGCACATTTGGCCGGAAAAGAAGGCGTTTTACAATTGTTAATCGACAAAGGTTATACCGTAAAACCCGTCCTAGGTCCGCTTACTAAAAAAGGTGAAGCCCAAAAGAAAGTTTTGGAAGAATTATACGTTACCCCAAAAACCAAACCCAGTGCAAGTCAGGACAACATGATCCAAGCGGTGAGTTTCGATTTGGATCTGGAATTTGGTCCGATGAAAAGTACGCTGGACATTTCCAACGGAGGCGTTCTCAACATTACGCGTTTACCCCTCAACGATTTTATGGTAAAACGCAAGGATAAATTCAATCCCAAAACCATCGATAGTTTGCTATACGAATTCATCCCCGGTAAAATCTTAGAGAAAAAAGACATTGCCGAGGAATCGTTTGTGGGTTATGATGTGCGAAATAAATCCAAAACGGGTAACTACCAACATTTCCGTTTTTATGTCACGCCTCTCGAAATCATTAGCATCTGTATGGTGGGACCTAATGATTATGTCAAGAAATTTGAACAAAGCATTTACGACCGCATTAAAATCAAAGGATTTGGTAAAAACTGGGCAACCGTTTCGCCTTCCAAAGGCGGATTTACCGTCAATCTGCCCGAATACTGTGTTCAATATGGCAATTCCGAGAAGTTTGATTCCAATGTGACGTTCCAGGCCTATGATCCTACTGAAAAAGGCTATTATTTTGTGTTGGAACAAACCATGAACGACTTTGAAAATTTGGATGATGCTTTTTTCCAACACGGACGTTTGCACAACGAATTCTACATGAATCACGAGTTGAAAGAAACCGCATCCTTTGATGAAAAAACCACCGTATTTGAATCGGTAAACGACAGCGAAAGCCATAAATACCGATTAAAATCCGTCATCAAAGGCAACAAATATTACCTTTTAGGAGCCGTAGATAGCGGTGAAGAAAATACGCGTAAATTCTTTGATTCATTTTCAATTGCTCCTTTTAAATTGCAAAAAACTACGGTACACCGTGATACCCTATCTAAGTATACCGTTGAAATTCCGGAGAAAGTTAATGAAAGTAAAATATTAGGCATTAGCCGCAGCGAAATGTACCGCTTCATGCCCAAGTCGCTTCGTGAAAATCGCATCAATACTTCTTTTAACTCCCATTCGGGTCAGAGAGTATCCATCAATGAACTATTCATTGGACGTTACAATCAGTTGAGTTCGATCGATAGTTTAAAAATAAATACGTTGAACTATTTGGAAATCGAAGAAGAAGACAACGATTCGATTCCCGACGCGGATCCATTGCATTCCAAATGGGATACGTATTTTAAAACCAAAAAGAAATCCAAAGTAACCCTCATCGACTTCAAGCAGGATGCCGAGCAAAACGCGCATATTTTGGATGCAATCATCACTAGAACTGATGCCGCTCAAGCGATTAAAGTTCGAGTGATCACCAATAAAAACCGCCAAGTGATGCTAAAAACTTTGGTGGATAAAGACTATAAAAACGACGATGCTTTTATTGAAAAAGTGTACAGTTCGTTCCGAATGGAGCCCAATGAAGGCGCCGGATTTTTAGACGACAAAGTCCAATTATTCATGGATGAAGCCCGAAGTGAAACGGATTCCATCCGTAAGTTGGCCTTTGAAAACATCTACTCGTTAAGTCTGAAAGAATCCGATTTTGAGCGCATTAAAAACTTTATCGACACCTTCCCATTCAAGGATAAAGAAATTGAGGGTAAAAGTACGTTGTACAGCGAACTCAGTCATTTGAAAAATCCAGAAATTGAAACCTATCTCGAGGCAAAATACAAGGAAGAAGGTGTCAAATCGATTGAACAATTGGCGATTTTAAATGCCTTGGCATCGCATGAAACCGAGAAGTCATTTAAAACCATTCTCCAATTGATGGAATACGATTTGCCGGTTTCTGAAGACAGCTCAGAAATTTACCAACTCTTCGGTCATTTGAGAAAAAAACCGGAAATCAGCAAGGTACTGTTCCCTGATATTTTTCAATTCTACGGCATCGACGAATACAACAAACCGATTATTCTATTTTGCAACGAACTTCTCGAAAAGAAACTGGGGTCACCCAAGAAAATTGCCGCTTTCCAGAAAATTATCTTGACCCATTCCAAACTGGAATACAAACGTATGGTGAACCGTCAAGAGAAGAAAGCCGCCAACGCCGATGAAGAGGGTGAAGACGAATATAGTGAAGATTATGTTGTAGTTGCTGAAGATGAAGAAGAGGGTGAAAACACTCAATACAGTGATTTACTCAACTACATTTCTTTATTGTACCATTTGCCTTCCAACAAAAATGTGGATGAGTTGTTGGAAAAAATGAAAAAGATTGACGACCCGAGCTTGCAATTGGAAATTGTACAGTTGGAAATGGCGCACAACAAAACGACTAAAGAACGTTTGCAAAGTGCCTTGGAGAATCCCAAATCCAAATTCAACACCATCTTATTGTTGCAACAAAAAGACGACTACAATTTATTAGATGCACTCAAAGACGATGAAATCTCCGAGGCAGCCATGTTGTTTTTTGATAAAGTGGGTGCCAAAGACAAAGTACAATTTTTAGAAAAACGCACAACCCAAAAAGACGGTCACGATTTGGTGTTTTATTTTTACCAAACCCAACCCATGAAAGACGGGAAACCCAGTGGAACCAAGGTGTTTCATGCGATGGCATTTGTGGTGAAAAACGGTAAAATACTGCCTCAGGTCTTTAAATCACCCGTAGTGGAAGATATTGACGAAGAAAATACGGTGGAAAAATTGATGCCCATCATCATGAATGAAACGTTAAATGAAAACCGTCCGATGGCCAATTACCGAAAAGACGGCAATAATTATAACCCTTTATTTGATTACGAAGACTAATGTTTCAATCGCGTAAAGATATGGTCTACATCGTGTTGGCGGGTATTTTTATCACCAACGCATTGGTTGCCGAACTCATCGGCGGGAAACTCATTTATGTGGGAGAAGCCGTGATGAGTTTGGGAATCCTCCCCTGGCCAGTCGTTTTTGTGACTACCGACCTCATCAACGAATATTTTGGTGAAAAAGGCGTGCGCAAACTGTCTTTACTCACCGCTTCGCTGATAACGTATACGTTTGTGCTGTTGTTCATCGGACTCCAGATTCCCGCTGTGAAAGGCGACGGCTTGGTAACCGATGACCAATTTAAAGCCGTTTTCGGACAGAGTATGCTGATTATTATCGGAAGTATTACGGCCTTTCTGGTATCGCAATTAATTGACGTTACCCTATTTCACTTTGTCAAAAACAAAACGGGCAACCGCATGATTTGGTTGCGCAGTACGGGTTCGACCGTCATTTCCCAACTCTTTGACAGTTTCATTGTCTTGGGAATTGCTTTTTGGCTACCCGGAAAAATGGACAACGACACGTTTATTCTTTCCGCGTTTACGGGCTATTCCGTCAAACTTGGGATTGCCATATTACTGACACCGCTTATTTATTTGGGCCATTCGTTAATCGACAACTATTTGAAAAAAGATGGACACTAAACACCGTTGCGGCTGGTGCGAAAAAGACGATTTGTACCGCGCGTATCACGATCACGAATGGGGCCGCCCGGTGCGGGACGACCAAAAAATGTTTGAATTCCTGATTTTAGAAACGTTTCAAGCCGGACTGAGTTGGTACACCATCTTGGCCAAACGCGAGAACTTTCGCAAAGCCTTTGACCAATTTGACGTTGTGAAAGTCAGTCAATACACCGAAACCAAAATCCAGGAATTATTGCAAAACGCGGGTATCATTCGCAACCAATTGAAAATTCGGGCGGCTGTCAGCAACGCCCAAGCCTATAGAAAAGTTCAGGAAGAATTTGGTTCGTTTTGCGACTACTTTTGGAGCTTCACCGGGGGCAATCCCATCGACAATGCACCCCAAACCTTGAAAGACGTTCCCGCTTCTACCCCACTTTCGGATGCCATTAGCAAAGACTTAAAAAAACGCGGCTTCAAGTTTGTCGGCACCACCGTGGTTTACGCCCACATGCAAGCCACGGGAATGGTGAATGATCATGTGGTTGGGTGTTGGACGAGAAGTTGAGAAAAAAGAGAAAAGAAGCAAGAGAAAAGAAAACGCGTGTGATTATCACGGCATACACTACACTCTTAAACCCTTACACTTTTACACAAATTAACCTTTTATACTCTGTGCCTAACTTAGTGAAACATTGTGCTCCAAAATTTTAAAACATTAAGGAATTAAGTTAATCCACCAAGCCGCATAAATTAAGAGTAGTAAGTCGACCAAAGGCCGCAATCTTTATGCCTTAAACCTTAGTGGCTTTGTGGCTTCGTGGCAAATAGAAGAAAGAGAAAAGAAGCAAGAGAAAAGAAAACGCGTGTGATTATCACGGCATACACTACACTCTTAAACCCTTCCACTTTTACACAAATTAACCTTTTAAACTTTGTGCCCAACTTTGTGAAACATTGTGCTCCAAAATTTTAAAACATTAAGGAATTAAGTTAATCCACCAAGCCGCATAAATTAAGAGTAGTAAGTCGGCCAAAGGCCGCAATCTTTATACCTTAAAACTTTGTGCCTTTGTGGCTTCGTGGCAAAAAGAAGAATGAAGAAAGAAGCAAGAGAAAAGAAAACGCGTGTGATTATCACGGCATACACTACACTCTTAAACCCTTACACTTTTAAACTTCCATTTGAAAATATGATGATTTGAAAATTTGAAAATAGGCGTTCTTTCGCACTTACTGCTACACTTTTAAACCCAATACACTATTACACTGAAATTCCTCCCGAAGTTTCGGGACCAAATTCCAATAAAGAAATTCCAAATTCCAATATAAAAAATTCCAAATTCCAACTAAAGTTACGAGACTAACGTCTAATGTCTAAAGACTAACGACTAGTCACCCCCTACCCACTGCGACTGATAATCACGGCATCCAACCTAAAACCCTACACCTGAAACTAGATTTACCTTCGCTTAACGCGCAATCAACACGCGTAATTGCGTAATAATTTGCCCGTTTTTGTTTTGTAAGGCTGTGAGGTAACTCCCAATTGGCATGGCACTCACATCCTCAGTAAATTGGGTTTCCCCGTGAGGCAATGGCACTTGACGTAAAATGCGGCCCGTTAAATCGCACCAAACCAAGGCAGTCGCTTCAGGAAAAGCAGCATAATCCAACGTGATAATATCACTAGCCGGATTGGGATACCCTTTCAAGACCGCACTGGCTGCTGTAACCTCGGGCGAGCTTAACAAACAAATCCCCGGAACTTGTACGGGTACCGTACTGCTGTTATCCGATGTGCCGTTTCCAAATTGTCCATAGGTATTATCCCCCCATACCCACAGCGTGCCGTCGGTTTTGGATGCAATCGCAAAATTTGGACTCTTGCATTTGACCTTGTCCCAATTACTATCCGTACCGATTTGCACTGGCAAGGGCTGGTCTATTAAATTCCCTATCCCTAATTGACCGAAATCATTTCGACCCCAAGCCCATAAGGTACCGTCGGTTTTAATTCCGTAAGAGCTAAACAATCCCGTAGCAATTTCCCGCCACGTATCCGTTCCCACTCGACGAGGGGTGTTGCGAAACAACGTTAAAGACAACCCATCTCCCGCCTGTCCATAACCGCCTTCTCCCCATGACCATAAAGAACCGTCGGTTTTCAACGCGAGTATGTGCGCACCAAAGGAACTGATTTTCTGCCACTGATTGTCCGAACCCAATTGAATCGGCAAGGGAACTACACCCGTACTCGACCCCTGCATGAGTAGTCCAGAAAAATTAGCTCCCCAACCCCATAAGGTGCCGTCACTGCGCAAAGCAATGCCCGTTCCCGTTGCACTACTTACCACATCTACATAATTGGACGCCGTAGTGATTTGTACCAAACTCAGTTGACTGAGCGGTGTAGTACTGCCCTGTCCCATTTGGTAGGAATCGTTAACACCAGCGCCCCACAAAGTACCATTACCTCTAATAAAATAACTGAATCCCCTATAATTAGACACACCAACCCATGAGCCTGTACCGATTTGAGTAAAATTAGAAATTCCATCAACACTTGAATTTACACCCAATGCACCATTAGTATTCTGTCCCACACCCCACAATGAACCGTTAGCACGTATAACAAAAGTGTTAAAACCACCGTTGGTGTTGGCCACAATATCATTAAAACTACCTATTTGAATTGGCTCATACTCGATTATCGGATCATTTGGACTCGCAAAATTGTAATAACTATTGTAACCCCAACCCCATAAGGTGCCATCGCTTTTCAGAACAGTTACACAAAATTCCTGAGGGTTAAAATCTGTGTAACATTGCGCTTGCCCCATGCGTGGGAGCAGCAAACAAAGGAGAAGAAAGGAATTGCGAAAAATATGCATGGCGTTCGAGTCTATCAATTGTTTAAAATATCTGTTTCAGTTCCGCTTAACGCGCAATCAACACGCGTAACTGCGTAATAATTTGCCCGTTTTTGTTTTGTAAGGCTGTGAGGTAACTCCCTACTGGAAAGGCACTCACATCCTCAGTAAATTGGGTTTCTCCATGGGGCAATGGCACTTGACGTAAAATGCGGCCCGTTAAATCGTACCAAACCAAGGCTGTCGCTTCAGGAAAAGCAGCATAATCCAACGTGATAATATCACTTGCCGGATTGGGATACCCTTTCAAGACCGCACTGGCTGCTGTAACCTCGGGCGAGCTTAACAAACAAATCCCCGGAACTTGTACGGGTACCGTACTGCTGTTATCCGATGTGCCGTTTCCAAATTGTCCATACGTATTATCGCCCCATACCCACAGCGTACCGTCGGTTTTGGATGCAATCGCAAAATTCTGACTCTTGCATTTGACCTTGTCCCAATTACTATCCGTTCCAATTTGCACCGGCAAGGGCTGGTCTATTAAATTCCCTATCCCCAATTGACCGAAATCATTGGCCCCCCAAGCCCATAAGGTACCGTCAGTTTTGATTCCGTAAGAGCTAAACAATCCCGTAGCAATTTCCCGCCACGTATCCGTTCCCACTCGACGGGGGATGTTGCGAAACAACGTTGGCGACAACCCATCTCCCGCCTGTCCATAACCGCCTTCTCCCCATGACCATAAAGAACCGTCGGTTTTCAACGCGAGTATGTGCGCACCAAAGGAACTGATTTTCTGCCACTGATTTTCCGTACCCAATTGAATCGGCAAAGGAACAACACCTGTACTCGACCCCTGCATCATTAACCCTGCCGAATTAGAGCCCCAACCCCACAAGGTACCGTCGCTGCGCAAGGCAATTCCTGCACCTGATGCACAACTTACCACCTCAATATAATTAGATGCGGAAGTGATTTGTACCAAACTCAGTTGACTGAGCGGTGTAGTACTGCCCTGTCCCATTTGGTAGGAATTATTAACGCCTGCACCCCAAAGTGTGCCATCATTTTTAATAAAAAAAGAAAAACCTCTACGATTACTAACTTTACTCCAAGATCCAGAACCAATCTGAGTAAAATTGGAAATAGCATCAACACTTGAATTCACACCTAAAGCACCATTGGTATTCTGACCTACCCCCCATAAAGTACCGTTCGAACGAAAAACAAAAGTGTTGTTGCCCCCATTAATATTGCCAATGATGTCTGTAAAAGTTCCCAATTGTATAGGTGTCAACTCAATGTTTTGCTCTAGATCACTCGCTAAATTGTAGTAATTGTTGAATCCCCAACCCCACAACGTGCCATCACTTTTCAAAACCGTGACATAAAATTCTCCAGGGTTAAAATCTGTGTAACATTGCGCTCGCCCTATGCGTGGGAGCAGCAAACAAAGGAGAAGAAAAAAAGCGAAGTTTCGATTCATGGCGTAAATATGTATTAAAAAGATTGATTGTATATTATACTCTGCAATTTAAAAAAGTATACTACAACAACCATCAGGAATTTTCCTAAAATTTCAAAGTATTTTTCCTATTTGAGAAGAAAGAGAAAAGAAGCAAGAGCAAAGAGGGTGCGTTTTACAAACAAAGCACTACTTCTACTCAATATCAGTTTCAAAATTCTTTGTGAAACATTGTGTCAACTTTGTGAGAAATTGTGTTCCAAAATTTTTATAACATTAAGATATTAAGTTAATCAACCGAACCGCATAAATTAAGAATATTAAGTCGGCCAAAGGCCGCGGTTCTTTGCAATCGTAAACTTTGCGAAAATTTTGCCTCTTTGCGGTGAAAAAACCTTGTGAAACTCTGTGCCCAACTTTGTGAAACATTGTGCTCCAAAATTTTAAAACATTAAGGTATTAAGTTAATCAACCGAACCGCTTAAATTAAGAATATTAAGTCGGCCAAAGGCCGCAATCTTTATGCCTTAAACCTTAGTGGCTTTGTGACTTCGTGGCAAATAGAAGAAAGAGAAAAGAAGCAAGAGGAAAGAGGGCGCGTGCGATTATCACGGCACGCATTACACTCCTAAACCCAATACACTATTACACTGAAATCCCAATAAACAAATTCCAATAAAGAAATCCCAAATTCCAACTGAAGTTACGAGACTAACGTCTAATGTCTAAAGACTAACGACTAGTTACTAGTCACTAATTACTAGTCACTAGTCACTTTCCAGTTGCGTTAAATCGACCTTGTGCAAAATCTGCATAAAAGCGTCTCTGGAGATTTCGAAGGCGCCGAGTTTTTCGAGGTGTTCGTTGTGGACTTGGCAGTCCAATAAATGGTAGTTTTTTTCTTTGAGGTCTTGGATTAAGGTGATGAAGGCCACTTTACTCGCGTTGGGTACGGTGGAGAACATGCTCTCGCCGCAAAATACGTGACCGAGGTCGACGCCATAGAGTCCGCCCACGAGTTGGCCCTCTTGCCATACTTCATAGGAAACCACGAGTCCGAGGTCGTACAACTTCGTGTAGGCTTTAATAATGTCTTGTGAAATCCAAGTACCCGTTTGTCCGCGGCGTGGCGTTTTCTGGCAGTGGCGAATTACTTGGTCAAAAGCCGTATTGCGGGTTACGGTAAATTGCTTGCGGTTGAGGATGTTCCGCATACTTTTGGATACTTTATAGGTTTGGGGATGTACGACCATTCGTTTGGGCGGTGCCCACCACAAAATGGGTTCTTCGGGATCGTACCACGGAAAAATTCCTTGAGAATAGGCCAATACCAAGCGCTTCACTGACAAATCCCCACCCACAGCCAAGAGTCCGTCGACCGTCGCCTCGGATACTGGGGGGAAATAGAGGAATTTGTTGAGGAAATACATGGGATTAACGAATTTAGATTTTAGAGTTTAGAATTTAGAGTTTAAATTTTGGTGTTTAATCGCGTCTATACTAATCACTAGTCACTAGTCACTACCCAAAACAAATTCCAAACCCTACAGCCTAAACAATAGAATTTGGAATTGGTTTGATTTAGCCTTGATTTCAACCGGTTCCAACTTGAAACCTGAAACCTGAAACTTTAAACAAAGTTTAGAACGGTAAATCGTCGTGTTCTTCTTCGTTGAAGTTGGTAGCGGGTTCGAACGCTGGAGCTGCGGGCATCGGTGGCATTTGTTGTGCCATCGGTTGGCCGCCTTGTGCAGGTGCTTCGGCAGCTACACGCTCAATGCGCCATCCTTGAATCGAATTGAAATACTTGGTTTCTCCTTGTGGGCTTACCCACTCTCTTCCGCGTAAATTAATGGAAACTTTCACGGGTTCCCCAACTTGATAACTGTCCAACAAATCACATTTGTCTTGGGTGAATTCCACCATAATGTGTTGTGGATACTGTTCTTCGGTAGTTACTACCAATTCTCTTTTTCTGAAAGTGGGGCTCACCTGCTGTACGGCATTAATCACTTTTACTCTTCCTGAAACTTCCATAATCGTATTGAATTAAATAAAAAAATATTAACCTACTCGTTCGGCCAGCAAGGTTTTCCAAGCGGAAAGCACCTCTCCGGCGTCTAAGAATGCTTTGGCTTTTTCGTGTACTTTTTGTTCGTCGGCCGAACTCAACGCAGCTTTCACCTGCACATTCGCATTCACAAATATAGCAATTTCTGCTGCCGTTGGCAAGGCTTCTACATTTCCTAATTTCCCCAAATCATTGCCGTTAAAAACACCGCTTTCACGAATAAAAGCAGGGATGGCATCCACACCAATTCCCAAGGTCGCTAGCGGTTTTTCGACTTCGAAGAGTCCGGCCTTGGCTCTAGAATACCAGTTGCCACCTAAGCGCGACACCAAATCGATTTTCTCGGGATCGATGGTTCCTTTTTCGTCCAAAACGGCTTCGTTGATGTGGATTTTAACGACTTCACAAATGATGAGATTGCCCGCTCCGCCTTCAGTACCGAGCGCGATAATGTCGTTGACTTTGCACTCAAATTGCACCGGACTCTCTTGTACACGATAGGGTTTTACCAGATGCGAAGGCACTGGGGTGAGTCCGGACTTGACGAACTCATTTACGCCTTCGGCATATTCTGTACTGGACAAGGACATTTGTTGCACGATGTCGTAATTGACGACATTGATGACCACTTCGCGGGTGTCTTGGCAGTTGATGAGGGTATGTTTAATGGAATTATCGCGCACCCGTCGGGCAGGAGAAAACACCAAAATGGGTGGATTGGCACTAAAAATATTAAAGAAACTAAACGGCGATAAATTGGGCTTCCCGTTTTTATCTACCGTACTGGCAAACGCGATGGGACGGGGCGCAATGGCCGATTGTAAGTACCCTTGCAATTGCATGGGGGAAAGCGACTTTGGGTCGATCGTTAACATGATTCGTGGTTTTGGACAAAGATAGCCAATTTTAGTACAAACGCGAACGGTGCAGGGGTTTGCAGCCCGGATTGCAGCGGCATCCCCGAAACGCAGTGGAGGGATACAGCGGAAAGCCGGAATAGCTGCCCAAAAAAACAAAAAAATATGTATTTTTAGGCAAATTATTTCTGCATGCAATTTACCGACCGCCGTGCTGTTACCCGTTGGATTATCATTGCCACTTCATTTTTGATTGTGGTGTTGATTCTATGGAACACCTATTCGTTTTTCCAGATTTTTAAGGAAGAAGAACGGGTGAAGATGAATCAGTGGGCGTTGGCGCAGAAGAAAATGGCGGCTGCCGACTTGGATGCGGATATCGAGTTGCCGTTTGAAATTATCCAGAATGCGCATATCCCGATTATGGTGACGCAGCAAGGAAAAATTGTGAACCACATTAACATTGACCCGTCGATTGAGAAGGATTCGCTGCAAATGCGGGCGTTATTGGAGAATTTAAAATCGCAGAACGACCCGATAAAGATGGAGTACCTCCCGGGTAAGATTCAATATTTGTACTACGGCGACTCGGACTTGCTGAACAAACTCAAGTATTATCCGGTGGCGTTGTTACTGATTATCTTTTTGTTTGCAACAGTGGTGTACAACTTCTACCGCAGTACGAAGATGGCTACCCAAAACAAATTATGGGCGGGAATGGCGAAGGAAACGGCGCACCAAATTGGAACGCCCTTGTCGTCGCTGATCGGTTGGCTGGAATTTTTGAAAGCCGACAGTTCGGTAGACGAATCGACTTTGGAAGAAATAGAAAAAGACATTGTGCGGTTACAAACGATTACGGACCGTTTTTCGAAAATTGGTTCGGAGCCCATTTTAGAATCCCGAGATATCATTGAAGAAACGCGCGCATCGTTTGATTATTTAAAATCCCGTTTTTCCAATCAGGTGGAATTTACCTTTACAGCACCGAGCGAAGCGGTTTGGGTAAAAATGAATCCGGCGCTCCACAGTTGGACCATCGAAAACCTCATGAAAAACGCCATCGACGCAATGCGCGGCAAAGGGAAATTGGATTTGGTACTTGAAAACGACGGAACTAACCTCAAAATCAACGTGACGGATAACGGCAAGGGGATTCCGAAGAACCAGTTTAAGAAAGTTTTCGAACCCGGTTTTACCACCAAAAAACGCGGTTGGGGCTTGGGTTTATCGCTCACAAAGCGCATTGTGGAGGAATACCACAAAGGCCGCATTCGGGTGTTGCACTCGGAGGTAGGCAAAGGCACGACGATACAGATTGTATATGGGGTGGCTTCCTAGCCCCTGAATATTGTTTCAAGTTTCAGGTTTAAAGTTTAAAGTTGGGTGCCGTTATCAAAGGAACACAAGGTTAGACGATGTTGGCACAAAGTAATTTAGTGTGGAAGGGGTTTAAGAGTGTAGCAGTAGCTGGGGTTGAACGCTCATTTTCAAATCTTCAAATTATCTCATTTTCAAATTGGAGTTTAAAAGTGGAAAGGGTTTAATAGTGTAGCAATGACTGCGATTAAATGGACATTTTCAAATTTCCAAATCATCTTATTTTTCAAATGGAAGTGGAAAAGTGGAAAGGGTGTAGGAGTGTAATAGTAGCTGCGATTTAACAATCATTTTCAAATTTTCAAATTACCTCATTTTCAAATTGACAAATTCCCTCATTAAAAAAACCACCGTTTCCGATGGTTTCTTTTTTATACTTTTTCTGCGATAGTCTGAGCAAGTGCTGTAAATTCTTCGGGGGTGAGACTCGTTTTGCGTTGGAAGCGCATATCGTCCATCTCTTGGAGCGGAATCAAGTGCACGTGCACGTGCGGAACTTCGAGTCCGACCACCGCCACGCCGATGCGTTTGCATTCCACGGTTTGTTCCAAGGCTTTGGCCACTTTACGCGAGAATTGCATTAATCCCAAGTAGTGCTCTTCATCCATATCAAACAACTTGTTGATTTCCTGTTTGGGAATACACAAGGTATGTCCTTTGGCATTGGGATTTACATCCAAAAACGCCAAGTAGCGGTCGTCTTCGGCTACTTTATAACAGGGGATTTCGCCATTTACGATTTTGGTGAAGATACTGCTCATGATTAGTCGCGGGAGATTTCTAAGATTTCAAATTTCAAAGTCCCGTTGGGCACAGTGATTTCAGCTACTTCGCCAACTGATTTACCCAGTAATCCTTTTCCGATCGGAGACGTTACCGAAATTTTCCCGGTTTTTAAATCGGCTTCACTTTCCGCTACCAAGGTATATTTCATTTCCATACCGTTGGCTTGGTTTTTAATTTTCACATTGGAAAGCACCAATACTTTGGACACGTCCAATTGCGATTCATCAATCAAACGGGCATTGGCATACAATTCTTCCATTTTGGCGATGCGCATTTCCAACAAACCTTGGGCTTCTTTGGCAGCATCGTATTCGGCATTTTCGGATAAATCGCCTTTATCGCGCGCTTCGGCAATAGCTTGCGACGCTTTAGGACGTTCAACCGATTTTAATTGCTCTAGTTCGTCTTTCAACTTTTTTAAACCTTCCGCGGTATAATAAGATACCTTACTCATAATTCCTTTCGTTTTTTAGTCATCTTTGGGGTTAATTACAACAAAAAAGCGTGTCTTCGCGTTGTATATAAAATAGAAAAAATCCCATCGCGACGGGATTTCTACCTCCAAAGATATATTTTTTTGGTTAATTAATTCCTACTTTTGTTGTGTTGAGGAGCACAAATGTAATCAAATTCGTTGAGCAAAAATTCAACTTTTTAAAAAAATTAGCATGAAAAAAGCAGTAATTCTTTCACTTTTAACGGTTCTAACCTGGGGTTGCAGTAAAGATGGTTTTAGCAATCAAAACCCGTACTTGCCCAATTACGGCTTTTCCATGGAAGTGAATACGAATCTTCCTTCCTACAATTCCTTGTTGTTTACCGGAAACAGTGTACGCGTGTATCCTGTAAACGGCCCAACCAATGGCGTGATTGTGTTCAATACAGGTTCGACCTACAACGCCTTTGACGGTTCGTGTCCGAACCAAAACATTACCAGTTGTTCGAAACTTACCTTATCTAGTTCCAATGCCCATTGCGAATGTGAAGGTGAAAACTACAACCTATTCAACGGACAAACCACTGGCAAACCCTACGGCTTAAAGCAATACCGGGTACAAGTCAATGGAAACGTCATTACAGTATATAACTAAAAAAGCCGGAGTGAATCCGGCTTTTTCATTAGAATTTTAAGGTGAGTCCGGCCAAGAAATTACGCCCCGCTTGCGGGTAATAATACGGATAGATATCATACATGTAGCCGTTGGAGATGTATTGTTTGTTCAACACATTGTTTACCAAACCATTTACCGTGATGGATTGGAATACTTTTTTGGGTGTCCACGTCACGGATACATTGAAATCATTCACCACATAATCGGGTAAACGCGCTTCTGGGGTTTCCAAATTGTTCAGGTATTGTTCGCCCACAAACTTCGTCAACCAAGTAAGCGTTACTGCTTTTACGGGTTGGAACACGATTAAATTCCCAGCAATTAAATTCGGTGAATAGGCAATGGCCGTATTTCCTTTGGCGACACCGTTGTTTGTCAAATCCACGTTTTTATTCGTACTTACCGTCACATTCGGTTTCCAATACCATTTACTGGAAAGTGCCACCGTTGCGTCTACTTCTAGTCCAAGGCGGTAACTTTTCTCGCTATTGGAACGAATGGGATTCCCCACATCATCCAAGGCGCCCGTTAAAATCAACTGGTCTTTGTACAACATATAATACACGTTGGCGTTCCATTGTACTTTCGAACTTTCATAGCGCCATCCCAATTCGAAGTCGTTTAATTTTTCAGGTTTTACCGTTCCGCCTTCGTAATCGGTACGGTTGGGTTCGCGGTTGGCACGGGCATACGAAAAATAGAAACTATTCTTTGCATCCATGTTGAAGTTTACCCCAGCTTTGGGGTTGAAAAAGTTAAACGTATCGTCAATGAGATTGGCTTGAACGCCGTTCGCTTTGTAATTCACACGACGGTATTGGACATCACCATAGATACTCCATTTGGAATTGAAGTCGTAAGTGGCTTTCGCAAAAACATTCCCGTCGGTTTTAATGCCGTAGTCATTGTAGTACTCATCCCCTAACTCTGAAGTAGAAGCGTATCGCGCCCAAATGACTTTGCCAAAATGCAAGCCTTCGTATTTGTTCCAACCTCCGCCCAAAATGACGTTCCAGTTGGTTTTTTTATAATTGGCCGAAAAGGTCGTTCCATAAAAATCATTGTCCAACCATTTTTGACGAATCAAGTCGGTAGTGGTTTGACCCGCAACAGGTGTTAAGCCGTAATCCACGAAATCGACATCTTCTTTATAATTTTCGTAATACCCTTTCCCTTTGGTGTAATGCACGGCAAGGTTGGTACTCCATGCATTCGACCATTTTTCATTCCAATGCAATTGTGCATGATCTTGCTGGTAATTATCCGTTTCGTTGTCGTAATAGCGGGTATTCCCAAATTCGTCGGTGTACATTCCGGCCGAATTGAATGTGCGGTCACTGGCTAGCGTAAAGGCGTCAATTCCGTTCCAGGATTGGTAGGTTTTTTCGTTTCCACCAAAAACGAGCGCTTTAATCAAAGTTGTTTTGCCCACATACGTTCCTTGCAAGAAATACGATTTTAAATCGGCACTCGCACGGTCAATATAGCCATCCGAATTTAATTTCGAGAGACGACCCGCGATTTCGAAATGATCGTTCATTAAACCCGTACTGAACTTAACCGTATGCTTGTGTGAATTAAAACTCCCGAAAGAATTGGAGATTTCCCCCGAACCTTTGGGTGAAAAAGAATCCGTCAACATGTTCAAACTGGCACCAAACGCTCCAGCACCGTTGGTCGACGTTCCGACTCCGCGTTGCAATTGCAAACTTTGTACGGACGAGGCAAAATCGGGCATGTTCACCCAAAACGTTCCGTGACTTTCCGAGTCGTTGTAAGGAATACCGTTGATGGTAATGTTGACGCGGGTCGCATCGGTACCGCGTACGCGAATGCCCGTGTAGCCAAAACCGTTTCCGGCATCAGAAGTCGTCACTACCGACGGCATGTAGTTCATTAAAATTGGAATGTCTTGCCCGAGATTGCGAGTGGCAATGTCTTTTTGGGTCAAATTACTAAAGGATACCGGCGTTTTTTTGTTCACGCGAACGGCTTGGACTAAGACTTCGTCCAATTGGGTGGTTTGGGTCGAATCTTTGGGTTTTTGTTGCGCCCAAAGCGACACTGGAAGGCAGATTGCAAGTGCAATACCTTGGATGGATTTTTTGAATACGTTTTCCATTCGTAAAAAAGATTACGAATAATTGGGGTACATTATTCTTGGTTAAAAAAGATTGTACTGGCCCGACAAAGGGGAAGGCGCGCTTCTTCGCCTTTGTCTTTTTCCTTGGCAGCATTACCTGCCCAGGTTCAATGGGTATGATCTCAGCTCGTTATTTTGAGCACCCCGATGAGACGGTGCAAAGGTAACTTAAAATAAAGTGGAATTGCAAAACCTTTTTTCTAAAAATTCGGTTTGCGTCGGTTTTGTTTGATCTCCGATTTGGATTTTTTGTTGGCCAAACGTTCCATTTTCACACTAAAAGGAATGGCCGTCGCTTTGCGTGGCTTGGCTATTTCGAGGGCTTGAGCCACCAATCGGAACAATTTCTTTTCGGCGTTGGTGCGGTTTTTCAACTGACTGCGATCGGCTTCAGAGGAAATTTGGAGTACACCCTCGTTAGAAATGCGGGAAGCTAATTTGTCCAGAATGCGTTCCCGTTCCTCTGCAGTAATCGCTTGTGAGGCATTGACATCCCAAGACAAGACGGCTTTGGAGGCCACTTTGTTGACGTTTTGCCCACCGGCACCGCTGCTTCGTACGGCTTTGAATTGGAGTTCGCTCCGTAAAATATCCGCGTTCATCTTAGGGCTGGTGCGCAGGTTTTAATAAGTCGTTGACTGTTTTCACGGGATTGAATGTCACCAATGGCACTTCGACAAATACGGTTAACCATTTGGCCATGGCGCCATTCCAAAGTCCGGGTAATTCAAAGGCTTTCAACGGACGACCGTCTTTGTTTTTCTCGACGATAAATCCGGTATTGGGATCGACAAATTGGGTGAGATCAAAATTACGCCCTTGGTAATCACGGATGCCACACACCAAATCCACAGGATTAAAATGGGTCGCTTGTTCCATAATATAGCGTTGTTCTTTCTCGATTTGTGACGATTCGATAATTTGCAAAAACACACGCCCTTTGTGATCGCGCACCCAAAATGGGCCGCCACCGGGTTCGCCTTCATTTTTCACCATCCCGCATACGCGAATGGGTCGGTTAAGTGCTTCAAACAAATACTCGATTTTGCTTTCACGGGTATATTTTGGAAATTCTTCGGTGATTTCCATGTGGAGTTTGTTATTGACAAAATAGGCGATTTCACTGAGCAATTCGTTGGTCAATTCCCCACTTGCTAAAACTTTCAAATACCGAAAAACCGTTTCTTGCAATTGCAATAGAATTCCGGCCAAGGCTTTTTTATACAAGGCCACTTCGCGGGTATGATTCTGGGTCACGTTATCGATGTTTTTTACAAACACGATATCGGCATTCAGACGGTTTAGGTTTTGAATCAAGGCTCCATGTCCGCCGGGTCGAAATACAATTTGGTCGTGTTTATCCCGAAACGGTTTTCCTTCCAAATCCACAGCAATGACATCGGTTGATTTGTCTTGGTAGGAATATTTCACCTGAATGGACAAATCGTTGTCGGCTTCAACCTTGGGTTTGACTTGTGATACAATTTGTTCAAAACGATCTTGATGTTCTTCCGAAACGGTAAAATGCAAATTGGATACCCCTCGAGAATGTGCATAGTGGGCACATTCATTCAAGTGTTCTTCAATAGCTGTGGCTGTATGGGCTGGGTATTGATGAAAAGGCAAAACGCCTTTGGGTTGGTTGGCAAAGTTAAATCCTTGAGACGACAATACCGTTTTGACAAAACAATAACTGCGCTCATCGGCTTCCATGGTATCGTAGGTCGGAAACAATTGGCGGGCTTTCTCAACGGCTGCTTGGTAAAAGGGAAATTTGTCTTTGGCTACCAAAAACAAGGATAAATCTTTGTTTTGGGAATGATTAATATAGGAATTCAGCGTATCCTGACCCGGCTTGAAATCATTTAAAAATTCACTCAAGAATTTAAACATGCGACTCGCTGCTCCTGAGGCGGGAACAAACTTTTTAAGGCAGAGTTTTTCCTTTTTTTCATCAAAAAGGGCGGCATAGTAAAGCGCTTCTTCTTCGGTGAGCGACTGAATGCCATCGTCAATCGTTGCGGCTCGTTCAAGGTGAATTTTAGGCAATCCGTTTTTAAGTATGGAAAATTGATAGCGCAAGGTATCCCAATTCATTTGACGGTGATAGATTTCGATAAAATCAAATGAAGTAAATCCTAGCTGCAGGGCCTTTTCCAAATCCAACACGATTTTTTGGGCCTGTCCCAATCGGGAGGACGCGCTGCCGCTTAATTTGATGTATGGTTTTTTGTAATGAATTAGATTCTCTTCAAAAACACGAAGCGTTTCTTCCCGGTTTTCAGGTCGATCCCGCAAATCATCGGGTTCCCATGGCACATCGACATCGGTGAGGAAAATCAAATCGTATTTGTGTTTTTTGGCTGCTTTTTCAATATCGTGGTGGACCGAACCGTAGTAGATATCGCCAAAAACTTTGGTGACCAACACATTGGTATCGCAAAACAGAAAGCGGTTGGCTTGTTCTAAACGTTGGTTTTCCAATTGTGTTTGCCCCACAGCAATGGGGAGTAAATCTTCGGGTTGGCAGATTTCACCCGACTCGTTCCATTTATCTTGGAGATAATCACGGGCAAATTCGGGTGTCCAAACCGTGTCAAAGGCTTCGGCTAATTGCGCGGCAATAGTCGATTTGCCCGTTGATTCAGGACCGTAAAAAGCAATGCGTAAAACCGTTCTCCCGTCAATTACGGACGGGTGTTGTTTAAGATTTTCTTCCATTCGATATAGGCTAAAACGGCTAAGACCGTAAACACTAAATATTGCAGTGAGAGCATGCCGAGTCCGCGGTAAGCAAACAAAGGTACGGCAATGCAATCGCCAATGATCCAAAGGGTCCAGTTTTCAATCTTTTTTAATGCCATATACCACATGGCGGTGAAAAATAACCCTGAGGTAAAAATATCAATATAATTGGGAATTTCAAGGGTATAGTCAAAAAATTGGTACACCCCATACGTCACCAAAAGCGTCAAAACAAACATTCCCAACCCGACAATTTTCTCTTGGGTAGAGGTTCGCGTGATGGCGAGAGCACCTTCATCTGCCCCTTTTGTCCAGCGGTACCAGCCGTAAACACTCATGATGGAATAATAGATATTCATGGTCATGTCCCCAAAATACTGGGCTTGGTACAACAAATACACCGTGATGAGGGTAGAAATGAGTCCGGTAGGATACACCCAAATATTCTCTTTTTTGGCGAAAAACACGCTTAGGATTCCGGTGACAAAGGCCAAAAACTCCAAAGCAATTTGGAGCGACGAGGCATTTTCATAGGATTTTAAAAAGAAATCAAACATGCTTTTGGGTTGGAGCGTAAATGTACGGATTCTCTACAGAAAACGAGGTTATGCTTTTGTAAAATGCCTTTCAGGATTTATGACAATTTAAAAAAATCAGGGTTTTCTTCAAAAGCGGTTCCAATCACCACCATAGTAGCGCCTGCTTGGTGGGCTGCCTGAATTTGCGCCAACGAACGAATACCACCGCCTACAATTAACGGTATTGCTAAAGTTTGGGCTACCGTGGCAATCATTTCGAGTGGCACGGCGTGTTGCGCTCCACTCCCCGCTTCCAGATAAATCAGTTTTTTTCCTAAGAGTTGGCCCGCGAGTGCAGTCATTGCTGCTTGATGAGAATTGTTACGCGCCAAAGGTTGCGTGCCACTTACGCGTTGCACAGCGGTTTCGGTACCGCTTTCAATTAGGAGGTAGCCGGTGGGCAGAATTTCTAAGTTGGAATGATGCAGCAGTGGCGCAGCTTTTACCTGTTGTTCAATTAAGTATTCGGGGTTGCGACCGGAGAGTAACGACAGGAATAAAATTCCGTCGGCGGCTTCGGTGATTTGGGCATAATCGCCGGGAAACAAGAGTACGGGCAAACCCGAAGCTTTTTGGAGTTGGACAACCAATTCTTCCAAATGCGGTCCTTGAAACGTACTGCCACCTACGAGTAGATGTGTCACGGGAGTTCCTTTTAACTGCGCGCACAACGCAACCGCTTGATCGGGATGGGTTTTCTCGGGATCAATGAGTACCGCCAACAACGGTTGTTGGTTTTGGTAGGCCGTTAAAATGGTGTCGTATACCTTCATTAGGATTCAAAAGCGCACACAAAGATATAGTCTTCGCGCTGAATAAAATGCACGGGGAACAATTCGGTGCATTGGTTAAAGTCTAATCGAGCGGTCGTTTTCCCATCGGCGAAGCTAAACGGATGTTCGCTAATGTGGTTGGGATAACTGATGCCTTTTTCGTTTTTGATTTTGAACACCGCTTCTTTGATGCTCCAAATGATGGTCGCTTTCTGAAGTTGCTCCGAGAGTGTGAGTCCGGCCAAATGCGTTTCAATATCCATAAAACGGGGCGCAATGTGCAACACTTTGGGTCGCATAGCTTCGGCATCGAGGCCGAGGTTTTCATTGCTAATAGCGACTGCTGCAAAATCATGCGAATGTGAAATGGAAATATGTTGTCCGTTGGAAAGTAGTGGCTTACCATTGGGATCGTATTGTACATCTGCATCGGTAAAACCCAAATGCACGAGCAATTGCCGCACGGCGAGAAACCCTTTTTGGTGGGTGACTGCTTTGAGTTTGTCCAACTTTTGGCGGGAGCGCTCTTGGAGTGTGAGTCCTTCGGCCAATTGTTCAAGTGACTCCTCAATTTTCCAGAGGTGTAATTGGGTTTGTGGACGGATGTTTATGGTTTCGTAAAATGGCATTTGTGCAGATTCTCCTAGCCCCGATAGTAGTGGAAATCCTTTTTGGGGTGGTGGTAACGGCGTGAATTCGATGCCTTTGACGTCTTCACCCCAAAAAGATTGCAACGGATAGCGGGAAATAGCTCCTTATTATTTTTCTGATTCTTAGCGGGTTAAATCGGATTAACGATTCATAAAATTACATTAAAGTTTTTTATTTCGAAACTTAGTTTGTAATTTTGCACCCTCAAATATAAACACAAATATACACAATACATGAGTACGAATACTGTGCCTTTCGTGGCGTACAAAGTAAAAGACATTTCCCTAGCTGAATGGGGACGTAAAGAAATTGAATTGGCTGAAGCAGAAATGCCTGGATTAATGGCATTGCGTGCGGAATACGGTGCATCGCAACCTTTAAAAGGAGCGCGCATCGCAGGATGTTTGCACATGACGATTCAAACAGCGGTTTTGATTGAAACCTTGAAAGCGTTGGGAGCTGAAGTAACTTGGTCTTCGTGTAACATTTTCTCTACGCAAGATCACGCTGCGGCTGCGATTGCTGCTGCGGGTATTCCCGTATATGCTTGGAAAGGTATGAACGAGGAAGAATTCGACTGGTGTATTGAGCAAACGTTGTTCTTTGGTGAAGATCGTCAACCGTTAAACATGATTTTGGACGATGGTGGGGATTTAACCAATATGGTATTCGACCGTTACCCCGAATTAATTGGTGGTGTCAAAGGTTTGTCAGAAGAGACCACTACAGGGGTTCACCGTTTGTATGAGCGCATGAAAAACGGCACGTTACACATGCCAGCGATCAACGTAAACGACTCGGTTACAAAATCAAAATTTGATAACAAATACGGTTGTAAAGAATCGGCTGTAGATGCAGTTCGTCGTGCAACTGACGTGATGTTGGCTGGAAAACGCGTGGTAGTTTGTGGCTACGGTGACGTAGGTAAAGGTACAGCAGCTTCGTTCCGTGGAGCAGGTTCGATTGTTACCGTAACTGAAATCGACCCCATCTGTGCGTTACAAGCCGCTATGGACGGATATGAAGTGAAAAAATTGGATACGGTAATCGCTACAGCGGATATCGTCATCACGACTACAGGAAACAAAGATATCGTAGTAGGTCGTCACTTCGAGAACATGAAAGACAAAACGATTGTATGTAACATCGGACACTTTGATAACGAAATCGACATGGCTTGGTTGAACGCGAACTATGGCGAAACCAAAATCGAAATCAAACCTCAAGTGGACAAATACAACGTAAACGGTAAAGACATTATCATCTTGGCTGAAGGTCGTTTAGTGAACTTAGGTTGTGCTACAGGTCACCCTAGCTTTGTAATGAGTAATTCGTTTACCAACCAAACGTTGGCACAAATCGAATTGTGGAACAACAGTGCGAACTACAAAAACGAAGTGTACATGTTACCGAAACATTTGGATGAAAAAGTAGCGGCATTACACTTAGCGAAATTAGGTGTGGAGTTGGAAGTTTTAAATCCAAGTCAGGCCGAGTACATCGGAGTTCAAGTAGAAGGGCCATATAAGCCTGAGTACTATAGATACTAAAAAATTTAGAATTTAGAGTTTAGAATTTAGATTGAATCTTCGCAAAACTCATAATTCATAATTCATAATTTATTAAAGTCGTTTCTTCGTTGAGACGACTTTTTTTATGGCGTTCCCCCCGATGAAGAGTAAAGCTACAATACGCGTTGGGTTGTCGGGGGTCAGGCTTTCCGCTGTATCTCCCGAAGGATCGGGAGGATGCCGCTTCAATCCTTAACGCGGGGAGGCAAGAAGAAAGAGACAAGAAGCAAGAGAAAAGAGAAAGCCAGTGCAAAAACACTGGCTTTTCTATTATAAGGTCTCTTTCAACCATTTGTAAAATTCATTTTGCCAAACGATGGCGTTTTGCGGCTTCAGCACCCAGTGGTTTTCATCGGGGAAATACAAAAACCGACTCTTAATACCTTTCAATTGAGCCGCTTGGAAAGCTTCTTGTCCTTGTCCAATCGGCACGCGGTAATCTTTGCCTCCTTGAATAATCAAAATCGGCGTATTCCAGTTGTTCACGAAGTTAATCGGGTTAAACTGACTGAACGTTTTCTGTGCTGCAGCATTGTCTTTCTCCCAATAGGGTCCGCCGTGGTCCCAATTATTAAAGAAAACTTCTTCAGTGGTACCGTACATACTTTCTAAGTTAAACACCCCACAATGAGAAATAAAGGTTTTGAAACGGTTGTTGTGAATTCCGGCCAAATAAAACACCGAATATCCACCATAACTCGCTCCTACCGCTCCCAAACGGGCTTTGTCGACATAGGCTTCTTTGGAAACATCATCAATCGCCGACAAATAATCTTGCATCACTTGACCGCCCCAATCTTTGGAGATTTGTTCGTTCCAAGCCACACCATGACCGTGCATTCCACGTCGGTTGGGCGCCACCACGATATACCCTTGCGAAGCCATCAACGAGAAATTCCAACGGAACGAATACGACTGCGTCAACGGCGACTGGGGTCCGCCCTGGCAATACAACAGCGCGGGGTATTTTTTGGTCGCATCAAAATTGGGCGGTAAAATCACCCATACCAACATTTTCTTATTATCGGTAGTGGTCACATAACGACGTTCGAATTTGGGTAAGTTCAAACTCGCATAGGCGGCATCATTCACGTGTGTCACTTGATTCCACGCTTTTGATTTTAGATCATACGTATACACCTCAGCGGCGTGATTCATGTCGGTGCGCGACACGACGACTTTGGTTCCTGAAAACCCAATGATATCGGCCACATCATAGTCGCCGTTGGTCACTTGTTTCACGGTTACCGCAATTTTGGTTAGCCCCGGATAGTTGACTTCAAAGAGTTGTTTTGTACCGTCGATAGCGGCCACAAAATAGATTTTTTTACCATCGGGAGCCCACATGAAATTATCGACACTTCCGTCCCAAGCGGCGGTTAAATTCACTTTTACTTGATCGTTGATGCGAACGATGATATCATTTTTGTCGGCTTCGTAGCCGTCGCGTTGCATTTGCAAATAGGCCAAAACTCCTTGTGCTGAAAACGCGGGATTGGTGTCGTAACCTAAATTCCCTTCGGTGAGGTTACGGGTGGTTTTGGTTTCGATATTGTACTCGTACAAATCGGTATTGGTCGAAATCGCATAGGCCGTTCCTGCTTTCTTTTTACACACATAAATAATGGTGTTGTTGGGTGACCAAATGTAGTCTTCTTCCCCACCGTGTGGTTTTTGGGGTGCGTCAAAAGGTTCGCCCGCCATAATATCAAACGGTGTGGCCTTAGGGTCGTTTGCATCGGCAAAAAACACATGATTGTGGGTACCGTCGTTCCAGGTATCCCAGTGGCGGTAATCCAATCCGTTGTAGACTTGCGCCGTAGACTTTTCCAATTCGGGATAAAAATCTTTACCTAAAACCTTTTCAACTTTCGTTTCTTGAGAAGACAACAAATACTTCCCATTGGGCGATAGATTACGGTTGGCCACCAGTGCTTCTGCATTTTGAACCTCCGTAGCGGCACCGCCAGCAACAGGTACCGTGAAATATTTCGATGACGATTTATTTTCGGCCACAGAAGGCGTTGAAACTTTATATACAATTGTTTGTCCATCTTTGGTCAAACCCAAAACGGAAACGCGCCCCAGTGTCCAGAGCATTTCTGGAGTAAGGGTTTGCGCACTTGCTGCAACACTCATAAGACTTAGGATTACAATGCCAATTTTTTTATTCATAATTCGTAACGTTTAGTTTGTGGGAATAGTGATTCCGCCTTAAAAGTAATAAAAAAACCACTCCGAAGAGTGGTCTTTTTTGAATTGAAAAAACGATACTTATTGTTTGATGAAGCGTTTTGTAGCGCTACCATTGGTATTGCTCACTTCGATTAAGTACGTTCCAGGTGCTAGATTTACAACTTGTAACCCTTCACCAGAAGTAGTTCCGCGTTGCACTTCTTGACCCATCATGTTTAGAATTCTATACGATGTCTCCGTCGAAATATCCGAAAGATTCAATACGTCTATTACTGGATTTGGATAAACATTCGTTGTAAGTGTATTCATTTCTTCCCCTCTTGCCGTTGAAGTAATGTTTACGGTATAATCTTCTACTTGTCCAAAAGAGAACACTTCACAAGCTGTAGGAATTGCATTGTATTTCATGGATACACGCATACGAGTCGTACCTAAACTTGCAGAAGCTGGTATTGTAAACGATCCTGTTACAGGTGTTGTCGTTGAAGCTGCTCTTGAATAAACACGTTCACCAGTATCTAAAAAATCACCATCTCTATTTAAATCAATAAATACAGCATATCCTTCTTTATATTTGGTTGCTGTCCATGAAGGGGTAATGGTAATTGTATTGGCTACGCCACGAACAAGATTAGTAGAAAGAGCTGTAAAGTCCTCATAACCTGCTGCTCCAGTTGAAGTATTGTTAATAGTACCCAATTGTACTCTTCCAATTTTTTCATCAGCTGTGCTATTCCCTTGAGAAGTACAATAGGTAACAGTAGCAACAAGAGTGGTCACAGAAACGACATTACTATCCACAGAAACATTTCCTGAAGCATCTTTAGCACGAACCGTAAACGTATACGTTGTTGAAGCTGTTAAGCCTGAAACCGCATAAGTAGTAGCCGTTGTTGAACCTAACAACGTAGTGCCACGGTAAACGTCATAACCGGTTACTGCTACGTTATCTGTAGCCCCTGTCCACGATAAATTTGTACTATTAGAAGTAGTTCCTGAAGCCGTTAATGTGGGCGCAGTTGGCGCAGTGGTATCCGGAGCCGTGGTAGTTACTGAAACGGCATTACTAGCTGCTGACACATTTCCTGCTGCATCTTTTGCACTTACAGAGAACGAATACGTTGTTGCTGCTGTTAAACCTGTTACAGTATACGTTGTAGACGTTGTAGAACCTAACAATGTAGCCCCTTGATAAACATCATATCCGGTTACTGCCACGTTATCTGTTGCACCTGACCAAGTCAATACAGTTGATGTTGCTGTAGTTCCTGAAGCTGCCAGTGTTGGAGCCGTTGGCGCTGTAGTATCTGGTGTTCCAGAAGTAATGGTAAAGTTAGCATTTGACACATCAAAGAAAATGTGGTTAGAACCTTTTACCATGATACGACAGGTAGTACTTGGCGTATTGGGTAAAGTTACTGCTTGCGTTCCGTCATTAGGAGTCGCTGCTAAAATGGTTGTCCAAGTTGTTCCTGCATCGGTAGACAATAAGATATCTACATTGGCACAGTTTACTCCATTCGCGGTTGTTCCCGCTACATTCCATGTTACGGTTTGAGAAGTTCCTCCTACATAAGAAACGGCTGTGTTTGGCGCAGTTACTGCAAAAGGACCTGCAGTAGCATTTACGGTAACAATCATATCATCACTGTTATTGGTTCCTCCACCTACGCGGTTATCGCGAACGGTCAAACGGAAATTCATGGTACGTGCTACAGAAGGTAATGCTTCTACAGTTATTTCTGTACCCGCAGTAGTTGTAGCACCTGCTAAAACCGATTGCATTCTTGGGAAATAACGCACAGGAGAGGTTGATGAATTGTATGAACGGAAAGTTGGTCCGCTAGTACGAGTAGCACTAGCTGCTGAACTCGCTCCAGTTGCAGTTGAAGCTGCGTTATCAAACTGTTCCCAGTTGTAGGTAATCACATCACCATTCGCATCAGAAGCGGTACCTGTTAACATGAATGGTGTACTTTTTGGAACAGTATAATCCAAACCAGCATTGACCACAGGCACTGCATTTCCAGTAGCTGTATTAACCGAACAGGTTTTCGCTTTGATGTTGTTGGTTACTTGTTGCACGCTGATCGCATGGAAATAGGCATCTGAGTGAGGCTGCACATCCTGACTTGTAATTCCGGCATACCCCATGATGGTTGATCCTGAACCCGGTTCCATATTGGCACCTGTTCCTTCGTTACTCATCGAGAAGGTATGATTTGCTCCAAATTGGTGACCCAATTCGTGTGCTACGTAGTCGATATCAAAGTTATCTCCCGAGGGAATTCCATCAGCTGGAGATGTGTACCCACTTCCTTTGTTTTTATCAGTGGTGCTTGCTGTGTCATCCACGCAAATACAACCAATACATCCCGCATTTCCACCGCCTCCAGTTGCACCAAATAAATGCCCTACATCATAGTTAGCATTTCCAATAACAGACGTTAAGGTATTTTGTAATTCCGTGTTCCACACTCCTCCAGCACCCGTAGTTGCTGCTGAATAGGGATCGGTTGAAGCAGACGTATAAATGACCAAATCATTATTAGCAATGATAACCATACGTGCATTAAAATCTTTTTCAAAAACACCATTTACGCGAGTCATGGTATTGTTCATCGCTGCTAAAGCCAACGCTTTGGTTCCCCCGAAATAGGTAGTATATTCCCCTGTACAAGAAAGCGCCAAACGGTAGGTGCGTAATACCGCATCATCAGCATTAGGACGTGCCGCAAGAGCATTTGCCTGATTAACCATTACAGGCTCATCATCGACCAAACAACGAAATGTCCCTGTAGCTTGATGGTCGGTTTTCTTATAAATGGTATATGTTGTTAAATCTTGTGTCAACGGCTCAATGAACTCTGCTGTGCGATCGGCGCCCAAAACCATTGACTTGAATCCTAAAGGCGACATACTGAAATAGGCGGTCAACGTAGGATTGTCGATTCCGTATCCAACATAGGATTTGATTTCAGGAAATTGTGCAGCGAGTGCAGGATCCATATTCGAACTCTCATACACACTGAAACGATCCATATCGCCTTTGCTGTTGGGAATCTCAACAATCACATTGCTTGATCTTCCTGTAAAACTACGTACTGGAGCTGCCTGCAACGCCGTTTTCAAATCATTCACATTCAACTGCATTAGGGTTTTTTCAGGCAACTGCATCCGACTGTCCAATAAAGTAACATTGCCGCGAGAAGCAGGTGTCCATACCGATCCCTTTTGCTGTGCCGATACCAATCCGGAGATGGCAAATAAGGCCACTGAAAGTAATCTGTACTTCATATAAAATTGCTTTTTTAGGTTATTCAAAAACGAAAGTATTAAGATTTCATTAAGAATTAGGCGGTAAAACCCAAAAGATATTAACAAATCGATGAATTGCAGTGCTTTTATAGTTGTTTATGTCAAATTATTTCTAAATATTTTAGGAAGTATTCATAATTTGATAAAAATAATTACTTTTAATTCTAGTAAAATTTTGAACATGCAACTTAGCTTTTGGGAGATTAAAAATTGGTTTTCAAACGTGGATTTCACCATTGTCGGGAGCGGTATTGTGGGAATTCATTGTGCCTTAACGCTTCGCGAACATTTTCCTCAGGCTAAAATCCTGATTTTAGAACGCGGTGTTTTACCCCAAGGCGCGAGCACCAAAAATGCTGGATTTGCCTGTTTTGGGAGTATCTCGGAAATCATTGACGATTTAAAATCACATTCCGAAGAAGAAGTGATGCAATTGGTGCAAAAACGTTGGGCTGGACTCCAACTGTTGCGGAAGAACGTAGGCGATTCCCATCTGGATTTCAAACCTTATGGCGGCTATGAATTGTTTTTAAAAGAAGAAGAAAACCTGTATCATGAATGTTTGCAAAAACTTCCTTTTGTCAACGAACTCTTAAAACCCTTATTTAAAACCGAAGTTTTTGCTCGTGAAATGGATCGTTTTGACTTTAAAGGCATTCACGACTATTTAATTTTCAATCCTTTTGAAGCGCAAATTGATACGGGAAATATGATGCAGTTTCTTTTACAAAAAGCCGCTGCCGCAGGCATCCTCATCTTGAATCAAATGGAAGTCAAAAATCATGTTGATACAGGAACACGGGTTGAAATCGAACTTGACCATTTTTCTTTTATCACCCAAAAATTAATTTTTACCACCAATGGTTTTGCTGGCCCATTAACCCGTAACGAAGTGAAACCAGCGCGAGCCCAAGTTTTGATTACCGAACCCATTCCCGACCTTGATATTCGCGGTACATTTCACTTGGATCGCGGTTATTATTATTTCCGTAATTTTGAAAACCGTATTTTATTGGGCGGCGGACGAAATTTGGATTTTGAAGGCGAAACTACCACCGAGTTTGAAATCACTGAAAAAATCCAGCATCGTTTGGACTACCTTTTAAAAGAGGTTATTTTGCCCGGGAAAACAGTTGAAATCGCTCACCGTTGGTGTGGCATCATGGGCATTGGAAATAGTAAAAGTCCAATAATCGAACAGCTTTCCAACAACACCTATTGCGGCGTACGCATGGGCGGAATGGGCGTTGCGATTGGAAGTTTGGTCGGAAAAGAACTCGCAGAAATTATTACATAAATGAAAAAATTCTGGAAAATACTACGGAAAATCATGCTCTGGTTTTTCGGTTTATCAATCGCCTCCGTGATCCTATTTCGTTGGGTACCGGTTCCGTTTACGCCTTTAATGGTCACTCGCGCTATCGAAAATAAACTCGATGGCAAAGAAATGATTTGCAACCACGATTGGGTACCTATTGACAGTATCTCGGTGAATTTACAAAAAGCAGTGATTGCTAGTGAAGACGGCACATTTACCAAACACTGGGGATTTGATTTTGGTGCGATGCAAAAAGCATTCAAAAACAACAACAAAGGCCGACGCATCAAAGGCGGTAGTACCATTTCGCAACAAACAGCCAAAAACGTTTTCTTATGGCAAGGCCGTAGTTATGTTCGTAAAGCCTTTGAAGCCTATTTTACAGTGCTCATCGAACTCTTTTGGAGTAAAGAACGCATCATGGAAGTCTACCTCAACAGTATCGAAATGGGTGATGGTGTCTACGGTGCCGAGGCAGCTTCAAAGTATTGGTACGGTCATGATGTGAAAAGTCTGACCAAAGATGAAGCGGCCGGAATAGCAGCCATCTTACCCAATCCGAGAAAATACAAACCGATCAATTCCTCGGCGTACATTCAAAAACGAAAAGCAAAAATTAAACGCATTATGCGCTATGTCGGGCGACCCGATTATCTGGATTAAAAAAAGCGTTGGGAGTTCCAACGCTTTTCTTTTTTATAAAAACAACGACCGGTACTGCGACCAGTGTTTGTAGATCAAAATTCCATTTAAGGCGGCAATGACTATAGCGACTACCATTCCCGATGCATCCAAAAACAGGTGAAATAACAGAATGTTTAACGAAATTGGAGCCAATAATATTAAGGCAAAGGCCACCCATTTTTTGAGTAACAACAACGCTCCAATTACCACTTCTAAAATCCCCACCACTTTTAACACATAACCGGTTGAAGCCAACGAAGTCATAAACGCCGCAGCATCAGGAGGCAATTGAGGTAACGGAATAAAAGGGGACGGCATCAATTTATTTAAGCCAAATACAACTAAAATCAGTCCGAGCAGGATTCTGACAATTCGTGTAAACATTGAATTCATAATTTTATAGTTTATTGGTTATCATTATGGTAAAAATATAACATTATTTTTTAGCTTTTCTTATTCAGCTTGTTAATTTGTAAAAATAAACCCTAACTAATTCTCGAATTGTAACTTTTGTAAGCCTTTTCCAACTAATACCCAAAACCTTATTTATGAAAGCACACGAAATTGATTATACCATCTACGGCGAAGAAATGCAGTACGTAGAAATTGAATTGGACCCCCAAGAAGTGGTCATCGCAGAAGCCGGAAGTTTTATGATGATGGACAATGGCATCCAAATGGAAACCATCTTCGGCGACGGCAGCGAACAAAACCAAAATTCAGGTTTGTTTGGCAAATTATTATCTGCCGGAAAACGTGTCCTAACAGGTGAAAGTTTATTTATGACCGCCTATATCAACAATAATCACGGTAAAAGCAAAGCGTGTTTCGCTTCTCCTTATCCAGGAAAAATTATCCCCATCGATTTAGCGCAATTCAACGGCAAATTTATTTGTCAAAAAGATGCGTTTCTTTGTGCTGCTAAAGGTGTAGCTGTAGGGATCGAATTCTCGAAAAAACTTGGGCGCGGACTTTTTGGCGGCGAAGGATTCATCATGCAAAAACTCGAAGGTGACGGCATGGCGTTTGTGCATTCGGGCGGAACCCTAGCCAAACGCGAACTGGCTCATGGAGAAGTTTTGAAAGTAGATACCGGCTGTATTGTTGGGTTTACCCAAGACGTGGATTACGACATTGAGTTTATCGGTGGTATCAAAAATTCGCTTTTTGGTGGTGAAGGTTTGTTTTATGCAACCTTACGCGGACCCGGAACGGTATACGTACAATCGCTTCCTTTTAGTCGTTTGGCCGATCGTATTATTGCTTCAGCTCCTAAAGCTGGTGGCAGTTCGAGGGAAGAAGGCAGCATCCTGGGCGGACTCGGGAATTTACTTGACGGGGATAACCGATTCTAACATAAAAAAAGCCTAACATCACTGTTAGGCTTTTCTTTTTATAAGGTGTAATTTAATCCGAGTACGATGGTTCGACCCATATTGGGAATGCCGTCGACTTTGAGTCGGGACAAATGGGAAACATAGGTTTTATCGAATAGATTATTCGCATTCAAACTTAAATCAAAACTGGATTTGCCTAGGGTAAGTTTTGTTCCAAAGGCCAAATTCACCAACGTATAATCCCGTGTGCTAGTTTCAAAAACACCTGGATTGTTTTGTGCAAAAATATGTTCGGTATTCACAGATGCAAACGACTCTTTCCAACGTTTTCCGTCTTTTAACTCCGCACGGAAAGTTCCTGTGACTTTGTTGGCTGGAATCAAAGGCAGGTAATCCCCATTGCTCTTCTTACCCGTTACACTTTCAAAGGTAGCCAACACGTGCAACCAATCGATGGGATGGGGATGAAAATGGATTCCTGCTTCTCCCCCAAACAAATAGGCGTTGTTTTGTACATAATCAAACACATTGTACCCGTCAATTTGGGTGCCGTTGGGTGCGATATAAATGTAGTTGTTCAAATGGTTGTAAAACCCATTGGCAAACAATTCAAAATGCGGATTGCGGTATTCTACATTCACATCGGTTTGAAGGTTTTGCTCGTTTTTCAAATTAGCATTTCCGATTTCGTAGCGGTTACTGCCTTCGTGTACGCCATTGGAGGACAATTCGGCCAAGTTAGGCGCACGGAAACCCGAAGCCACATTCAACCGCACCACTATATTTTCTTTGATGTTGGTTTTATACCCTAAAGAAGCATTGAAACTGTTGAACGAACGGTCGATGGCTTGAAAATAACCTTCGTCACCGGGTGTACCGTGTTCTTCGGATTGTACACCGCGACGGTCCCAACGTAAACCCGCTTGAAGCACACTTTTCTCCCATTGGTAATTGGACGTTGCAAAAACACCAAAGTCGCGGGTGGTGGCATCAGGAATCAAATATTCTTCGCCGGAATTGGTATTGGTTTGGTACATCCCTTGGGTTCCAACGATGGTTTCTAGTTTGCCGAATACAGGTAAATGATAGCGAATATTGTAATTGAAGGTTTTCAATTTCATATGTAATACAGGAATCTCACTGTCTTCCAATTCACTGCGATCGTTATCGATGTATCCAAAATCGGTTTCCAATTTGGATTTTCCGAGGTAAAATAGGGTGTTCCAACTCAAAATTTGACCGATAACTTTTTGCCGAGGAAATTCTGGATTTTTGGTTGTGGTTTGTTCGGCGATACCTTCTTCGGGAATACCGAGATTTAAGCGGTTGTAATTGTAGCGAATAACGGAATTCATAAAGGCATTGGAATACCCTAAGCCCGTTTTGAAATCCAATTCTTTGTAGCGCGTATTGGTCACGCGATCACCCGTTCCTGTTTGATAATCGGAATGGAGGTTTTGGGAAACACGCGTAGTGAATTTCAAGTGATCACCGGAAAGTTTGTAGCCTAACGTAGAATTGCTTCCGAGTGTATTGGTAAAATAACGCTGTCCAAAATTGAGGTGCATTTGGTTGGCGGGAGCAAATTTTTCAGGGTTAAAATACAACACACCGCCAAGTGCATCCGAGCCGTAGAGTAAGGAAGCCGGACCTTTAATCACTTCGACGCTTTCGATTCCAGCGTCATTGAGTCCGAGCCCGTGTTCTTCGCCAAATTGTTGGTTTTCCAAGCGCACGCCTTGGCTGTACACCAACACCCGATTGCCGCTTAACCCGCGAATAACCGGTTTCCCGATGGATGTTCCTGTAGACACTTGCGACACCCCAGGAATAGTGGCCAATCCTTCGATTAAGGTTGACGCTCCTTTTTGACGCAAATCTTTGGTGGTTTGGTGCTCGACCTTCATTACGTTCTCCGATTGGAGTCGGTTGAACGCCGTTGACACAATCACCTCATCCATTTGGTGGATGCTTTCTTTGAGTGTGCAATTAACCGTTACAGCCGTAGTACCCACACTGATGGATTGGGTTTGGGTTTCAAAACCCACAAAGGAGAACACGATTTTGTGGGTTCCTTTGGGAATGGATTTGAAGTTAAAGTTACCTTGAGCATCGGTTTGGGTTTCGAGGTGTAAACCGGGCAATTGAACAATGGCGGATTCCAGTGGTTTACCCGATGCGGTTACCGTTCCTGATAGTATGTTTTGGGCTTGTGCGAGCGAACAAAAGCTCAGCACAACCATCCATAAAAGTGATTTCATGTGTAAATGGGATTGATTTGTGATTAGAAAAATAAACGTTCCGGCGAACCGGTTTGCGCCAGGGATGGGAGCAAGGTGCCGTGCACCGCGTACAGCCCGACCTTGACGCAGGCTTCAGCCCAGGCAAGGTGGCGCCCAAAAAATAAATCTAACCGACAATCGGGGGTGCCCGAAGGCTGAAGAAACTTCCTTCAAAAACCGTTACAAACCGCTGTGGAGCTTGGATAACGTGGGTTGAAGTCGTATTGGAATTTTGGGGTTGGAAGGAAATGGCGGTGGGTTCGATATACGAACTGAACGCAAATTCACATTGAAAACATTTTTCGTAATCGTGGTGGGCGTGACCGACTTCCGTTTTCCCTAAAGTGTAATGATGATGGCAGTGCGTCACTTCGAACTCGTGCGCAATGTGGTTGACGGCATGCACAAACTGCAGCACGAAAACGAGCAGCAGTGTGGCGGTCAAACCTCCTCCGAAAAGTAGTTTACGGATATTCATCATACCGCAAAGGTAGGCAATGAATAAAAAAATCCCACCGATTTACCATTTTTTTAGGATTCGGTGGGATAAATATATTTTGAAACGGGTTAGACTAATTCGTTAGCCACTAAATATTCGGCAATTTGAATCGCGTTGGTCGCGGCTCCTTTGCGCAAGTTGTCGGCGACTACCCACATATTTACAGTGTTGGGCTGACTCTCGTCTTGGCGGATGCGGCCTACGAATACCTCATCTTTTCCGTGCGCGTAAAGCGGCATGGGATACGTATAGGTATCGGTGTTGTCTTGCACGACTACGCCGGGGGTATGGTGTAAGATTTCGCGGATTTCGCTCAAATTACATGGATTGTGGAACTCGATATTCAAGGCTTCGCTGTGGCCACCCACTACTGGAATACGAATGGCGGTTGCGGTAACATGAATGCTATCGTCTCCGATAATTTTTTTGGTTTCACGGGTGAGTTTCATTTCCTCTTTGGTGTAACCGTTGTCTTCAAACACGTCGCATTGTGGAATGGCGTTGCGGTGAATTTGGTATTTATAAGCCATCTCCCCTTGTACGCCGGCGTATTCATTTTCCAATTGCTGCACGGCTTTCACCCCCGTTCCAGTGATGGATTGGTAGGTGGAAACGACAACGCGTTTTACGCCGTATTTTTTATGTAAAGGAGCCAAAACCATCACCATTTGAATGGTGGAACAGTTGGGATTGGCGATGATTTTATCGGCTTTGGTTAATTCGTGGGCATTGATTTCGGGTACGACCAATTTCTTGGTTGGATCCATCCGCCATGCGGAAGAATTATCGATGACGGTGGTTCCGACTTCCGCAAATTTCGGAGCCCAATCGAGTGAGGTTTGACCGCCCGCGGAAAACAATGCAATATCGGGGTGCTTGTCAACCGCTGTTTGCAATCCGACTACGGTGTAGCCCTTTCCTTTCCAGGTGATTTCTTTTCCGACCGACTTCTCAGAAGCGACGGGAATTAATTCAGTTACGGGAAAATTTCGATCGGCTAACATTTGTAGCATCACTTCGCCTACCATACCGGTAGCACCAACAACGGCAACTTTCATGGTCTTTCTATTTTAAGTTGAAATTTGAGTAGTTTGCGATTCAAGGAAATGAACGGCTCCTCGAACAGTCACGCAAAAATAACGAGAAATTGTATCGGTTGGTACTTTTTAAAAAAGAAAAACCACTCGTATAGGAGTGGCTTTAGTTAGAATATATAGGTAGCGGTTTACTTCTTCAATAAATCACGAATTTCGGCTAATAATTGCTCTTGTGTGGGTCCCGCAGGTGCAGCAGGAGCGGCTTCTTCTTTTTTCTTCATACCATTAATTCCTTTAACCATCAAAAAGATAACGAAAGCGATGACTAAGAAACTGATTACTGCGGCTAAAAATTTACCGTATAAGATTCCGCCCTCGGTTTTTAATCCGGCTAAATCTTCCACATGAGCGGCTTTCAAAGCAGGATTCAACAAAGCGGGTGTAATTACATCCGACACTAAAGACGTCACAATCGCGCCAAAAGCACCTCCAATGATTACCCCTACGGCCAAGTCCATAGCATTTCCCTTGGCGATAAAATCTTTAAATTCTGATACCATTCCCATAATTTACTGTTTGTTAAGGTTATTGACTCAAAGCTAAGAATTTTAACACAAATAAAGAACGGTAAAAAGGAAAAATCTTACTCCCGATAAAAAATTCGCTTCACGCGTTGGGAAATGGAATAATAAACTGTCCTGTAACTAGCAAAGATACTGGCGTTTTTGATTGAATTATCCTCTCCTTTTAAATTACTTTTAATCAATCCAATATTGTATTAATTACAGCATAACTTTCCTTGTTTACACAACAACTTACACAATAAAAATAAAGCGTGCCTATTCCGAATAAAAGTTTGATTTTCATAGTGTATTGGTAGGAATCATCCCAAAAATATTATTATTAAAACTCTGTTCTTTTGGCATTGACGCTTTCGCCTTTTGTTGTGTGAGACTACCAAAAAAGTATCTCTTTTACTTTACTATCACTGCTCAACTCAATTAGAGATCTTTATTCGGTCTACGATCGATTAACGTCCATTTCCCTTTAATTTTTTCAAATATAATGGCTTCGTCGTAAGTTGGTTTTCCGATAAAAAAACTCTTTTTGTATTGAAGATTAAAAAAAACAAACTTCCGACCCTTATAGCGATACGAATAGGGTTTTGATAGGGCATAATAACACGCCGTTTCTCCCTTTTTCTGACAATTTCTTATAAAATTACTTAATGAATCTTGCGGAATTTTTTTAAATGACAAGGATTTAAAATCCTCATTTTTCCACGAGTGATTGTCAAACAAATTCAGATCATCACTATGGTTGGCATGGTACTTTCTACGGAGTTCGGTATAGACTTCAAGTTCCTCTGGAGTGGAACCTGTTACTCTAAACACAACAAACGACTGCATGGCATGTGTAAAACCTACTTGCTCGCTATTCAAAACGAGATGAGTGCTCTTTTGGATTTCATTATTCTTTTTGACCTCCTCCACTAAAAAATTCTCAATCATCTTTTTTTGAGGACAACAAGAACAAAAAAGAATAAAAGCACAACTATAAGCGATAATTAGTCGCATATGATTTAATTACAAAGTTAACTATAACCTATTTACGTGTCTATTTTATTACCTTAACATCGGGATTTATTCTATCAAAATAGTTTGAAAAAGTCCTACTAATAATATATCCCGTCTTCAAAATAATGCTCGGTCATCCATTGCTCGTTTACTTTTTTCATTAAAACTGTAAAATGAGTAATCGCTGCATTTCCTAATTGTCCATTTCCGATATCAAAACTAAGTAAAGCATGACTGGAATCAATAATTACAGGACGAGATAACGCTACTATCAAGTACTTTGTCTCGTTTAAGCCAAAGGCGCCTTTTTTGATTATTTGGTTAAAAGCTTCTGTTTTTAAAATTTTCACATCCACACAATAGAAATCCGTTGATTTCCATAAATAAACCGAATCAAACTGTTTTTGCAATTTCAATTTATTTAGGCTAACACTATCAATAACCCACTCGTTTACAGCAACACCCCAACTTTTTTTATGTTGATAATTAAACGCGTAATCTGAAATTGGTTTTGATTGTTTAATGGATTCTGCTATTACATTAATTTGAAAATCAGCATACCGTTTATAATTATCCTTTTTTAACTCTGAGATTAAAAAATCATTGACGATAGTTTTTTCTGTTTCCGATAGTTTGGCAGTGGAAATCTCAACCTCTTTACTTGTTTTTGCTGTTGAGCAAGAAAAGAAATTGGAAATTAGAATTAAAAAAAATATATTTCTCATGGCGTATAACTTTAATATCAATGATTCAATGACTGTGTATTTACATGATTATCAACAGAATCATTTCCAATACTACGAAAAAAAATTGAAAATCTTACTCTCGATAAAAAATTCGCTTCACGCGTTGGGAAATGGAGGTCATGATTTCGTAAGGAATCGTACCCAACACTTTGGCCATGTGCATCACCGAAGGATCTTTTCCAAAAATGATTACTTCGTTGCCTTCCTTACAATCGATATCGGTCACATCCACCATCAACATGTCCATGCAAACACTGCCCAAAATGGGTGCTTTTTTATTTTTAATAGTGACATAACCGTTGCCATTGCCCCAATGGCGCGAGATTCCGTCGGCGTAACCAATCGGCACCGTAGCGACTCGGGTAAGACGTTCGGCCATGAATCGACGGCTATAACCCACACTCTCTCCGGGTTCGATCACCCGAATTTGTGAAATAATCGATTTTAACGTAGCGACTTGTTCCAGCAGCTTTTGTTCGTCTTCGTCATTAGAAACTCCATACAATCCAATACCCAAGCGCACCATATCAAATTGCGCCTGACCGAAATTGGAAATTCCAGAAGTATTTAAAATATGTCGGATAGGCTGGATTTTCAGGGCTTCCATCAATTGCTCCGACAGGGTTTTGTACAATTTAATTTGGTCTAAGGTAAAATCGACATATGCCATAGAATCGCTGGCTGCAAGATGCGACAAGATACTTTTCACTTCCACCGCTTGGGTTTGTTGCAAACGAGCGATGAGTTGGGGCATATCGGCTTCCATAAACCCTAATCGGTGCATGCCCGTGTCGAGTTTGATATGAATGGGAAAATGCTTGAGTCGTTTTTCTTCGGCCAATTTCACAAAAGCATTGAGACCTTTTAACGAATAAATCTCCGGTTCGAGTCCGTGTTGAATCAGCGATTGATAACTCGTACTCTCGGGATTCATCACCATGATGGGGAGTTCGATTCCCGCTTGTTTCAAGGCGATTCCTTCATCCGCGAAAGCGACACCCAAATAATCCACTTTGTGATGGGCCAGCAATTTGGCAATTTCATACCCGCCATTCCCGTAGCTAAACGCTTTCACCATCACCATGAGTTTGGTGTCGGGTTGGAGTTTGGATTTGTAAAAATTCAGGTTATGACTGATGGCATTGAGGTTAATTTCCAACACGGTTTCGTGGGTTTTCTCTTCCAAGGCCGTTACAATTTCTTCAAAATGAAAATGGCGTGCGCCTTTGATCAATACCGTTTCATTGGCAAAGGAAATTGTATCCATCACATCCAAAAACGCTTGCGTAGTGGGAAAGGACAATCCGTTGGGAAACTTCCGTTGGTAACCCGAAATCGTGGGTCCGATGGCAATCACCCGATTGATCTGGTTGGTCACAATTAAAAATGAAACCTGAGCATAGAGTTCGTCATTACTCAAACCACTTTGAAAAATATCGGATAAAATGAGGGTTTTCTTTTTGTATTGCTTCTGACTCTCCAAGAAATCCAATGCAATTTTCAGGGATTGGAAGTCGGAACTATAACTGTCGTCAATAATGCGCGTATTGTGAATACCGTTTTTGACTTTCAAACGCATTTCGACGGGATACAACTGTTGCATGCGCGCTTGAATGACCGCTTCGTCATACTGCAAATACAACATGAGCATGAGACAATGAATTGCATTTTCAATCGAAGCTTGGTCGGAAAACGGAATGACAACTTTGAAACATTGTTTTTGGTAAGTAATGCGCAATTCCGTTTGGTCGGGTTTTTCATTCGCCATCACAAACACATCGGCTTTGCCATCGTCAGAGCTCCAGGTGAAGGTTTTGACTTTGGGCGAAAGAAAGGCATCGATGGTGCGATTCTTATTGAGAATGAGCACGTCGACGGAGGGAAACAATTTGAGTTTTTCCTTGATTTTTTCGCCAGCATCATGAAAACCTTCATCGTGTGCCGAACCGATATTCGTTAGAATTCCGATGGTGGGACGGATGATTTTTTCCAAATTTGCCATTTCATCCACGGTAGAAATTCCCGCTTCAAAAATACCGAGGTTGTGTTTTTCGTTAATTCCTAAAACCGAAAGCGGTACACCCACTTGGGAGTTATAACTCTTCGGACTACGAATAATATTATAATCCGGACTCAGTAAAAAGTTCAACCATTCTTTTACGATGGTTTTTCCGTTACTTCCGGTGATTCCTATGATGGGAAAGGTAAAGTTTGAACGGTATTTAGCGGCAAAGGTTTGGAGCGCTTCGAGCGAATTTTCAACGATTAAAAAATTGGCTTTGCCTACCAATGCATCGGGCACCTGCTGCACCACAAAATTAAACACGCCTTGTTCCAGGAGTTCAGATAGGTATTCATGCCCGTCGTGATTGGGTCCGATCAACGCAAAAAACAAGGTGTTTTCTCCATTTTGGAGCGAACGACTGTCGATAGAAACGGAGTCGATAATAGCCACCTCCCGATCACCTTGAAATTGTGCTTTAAGAATCGGAATGATATTTCGGATGGATAGTGTCACAGGATATTATTCGTTGGTGTCAGAAGGTAATTCTTCGTGATCGTTGACTTCGATATTTTCGCGCATCGCTTTGAAGTAAGCGGCACGACTGAGCGGTTCGTATTCTTCGGTTTCTCCAAGTAAAACTAGGTTGTCGTTACTGGATTTACGAAAACTGTAATGGGCTAAATTTCCTGTTCGGGTACACACGGCGTGCACTTTGGTCACATACTCGGCGGTTGCCATCAGCGCTGGCATGGGTCCGAACGGATTACCTTTAAAATCCATATCCAATCCGGCCACAATTACACGAATGCCTGAATTAGCAAGATCGTTACAAATTTTTACAATTTCATCATCAAAGAACTGCGCTTCGTCAATACCGACCACATCACAGCCTTGGGCTAGAATGGCGATATTGGCGGCAGCGGGAACGGGTGTGGAGCGAATTTCGTTTTTATTGTGCGAAACCACCATTTCTTCGTCGTAGCGAACATCGATGGCGGGCTTGAAAATTTCCACGCGTTGTTTGGCAAATTGGGCCCGACGTAAACGACGGATCAATTCCTCCGTTTTGCCTGAAAACATGGAGCCGCAGATGACTTCGATCCACCCAAATTGTTCTTCGTGATTAACCGTATTTTCTAGAAACATTTACTAATTTCGTTAGTATGAATTAGGTATTTTTCTGTTACATTTGTACAGAAACAAAAATATCAAAATTCCCATGACTTCCTCCTACCCGAGGCATAAAGTTATAAAGAGTTTGATGATTTCGTAACCTAAACCTAAACTCAATCGATTCTGTAGATGAGACTCCACGCGGGTTTTCGTCTTATTTGACAAATTGTAACGCACCATGAAAAAAAGACTGGAAGCTGAACTCATAAGTATTGCACACCGCATTTTAAAACTCCGCAACAAATCGGAAGTCGACCAATTGTATTTAGAATCCAAAAAATTGTACGAAACCTTGGCGGTTTTAAAATTTTACGGCGATAACTATGAAGTCGTGAAAAATGATGTGGCTGTCGAAGAATTGGAAGCCAAATTGGACGCTGCGTTGGATGCTCCAGAAGTAGTTGCAGTAGCAGCTCCCGTTGTGGAAGAAGCTCCTGTAGTTGTGGAAGAAAAAGTGGAAACGGAAGAAGAAGTGGAAACGGAGTCGGAAACGGAAGTCGTTGCAGAAGAAGTGGATGAGGTGGATGAAGTGGAAGAAGAAGTAGATGAAGTGGAAGAAGTGGAAGAAGTGGAAGAAGTGGAAACTGAAGCTACAGAAGAAGAAACTATAGAGGAAGAACCTGTAATTGTGGGTGAAATCACTTTAGATGAGGAAGACGAGGAAGAAGAAGTACCGATGACGGAAGCAAAATCGGATTTGGACTTCGAACCCATATTTGAATTGGCTGCCGAGCCGATGGTGGAAGAAGAAGAAGAAGAAGAAGAAACGGTAGAAGTTGCCCCTGAAGTTGCCCCAACTGTGGTGGACGAACCCGCAGTTGAATCTCCGAAGAAAGACGAACCCAAACAAATTTCGCTAGCCGATTTGTTGGGTGAAAATTATACCGAACCCGTATTTGTTAAACCCGATGATGTAGTGGTGCCGCCTTCCCTAAAAAATGTGATTGAAGAACAAGGAAAATCCTTGAATGAATTGCATTCCAAATCCATCAACATTGGTTTAAACGATAAAATTGCGTTTGTGAAATTCTTATTTGCAGACAGCACCGAAGATTACAACCGTGTGTTGTCGCAATTGAATACCTTTTCCACATTTGAAGAAGCGAAAGATTTTATCGACGAAATCATCAAACCCGATTATAACAATTGGGACGGAGTGGATGATTATGCCGAACGATTTATTGCTATTGTGGCTAAAAAATTCTCGTAAATGGGAAAATTGTATTTGGTACCCACGCCCATTGGCAACTTAGACGATATGACGTTTCGCGCCGTGAAAGTCTTGCAAGAAGCCGATATGATTTTGGCGGAAGATACCCGAAACAGCGGTAAACTCTTGAAACATTTTGAGATTACCACACCCATGCAAAGCCACCACATGCACAATGAACACAAAACGGTGGACCATTGGGTGAAACGCATTCAAGCAGGAGAAACGGTTGCTTTGATCAGTGATGCGGGAACACCTGCGATTTCCGACCCCGGATTTCTATTGACCCGTGCTTGTGTGGAAAATGGTATAGAAGTGGACTGCTTACCCGGCGCCACGGCTTTTGTCCCGGCTTTGGTGAACAGCGGCTTACCCAACGATCGTTTTATTTTTGAAGGTTTTTTACCCGAAAAAAAAGGACGGCAAACACGTTACCTCCAACTCGCTGAAGAAACCCGGACGATGATTCTCTATGTTTCGCCGCATAAATTGGTGAAAACCTTGGGCGAATTTGTTCAGTACTTTGGAGCTGACCGACCGGTTTCCATTTCACGAGAAATCACCAAACTCCACGAAGAAACGATTCGTGGAACTGCCGAAGAGGTGCTTAAACATTATGAAGCCAAACCACCCAAAGGGGAAATTGTCGCTGTAGTTGGCGGCAAACCCACGAAATAATATATTGATTATGTTTTTATACGCCAAAATTTTTAAAACCAACACCTATGCGCTGGAACTTTCACTCAAAGCCGAATCCCTCTGCCGTACGCCATTTGATGGACGTACTGCATGTCGATGAACTCGTAGCCAATTTATTGGTTCAACGTGGCATCACCACTTACGAAGAAGCTAAAGCTTTTTTTCGCCCAACCTTAAACGACTTACACAATCCGTATCTCATGAAAGATATGGAACAAGCGGTGTTTCGTATCGAACAAGCCATAAACAACCGAGAAAATATCTTGGTGTTTGGTGATTATGATGTTGATGGTACAACAGCCGTTTCTTTGATGGCTTCCTACCTTCGTAGTTTTTATCCCAATGTGGCTACTTACATTCCCGACCGCTATGCCGAAGGCTACGGCGTGTCCTACCAAGGAATCGATTTTGCCGAAGACAACGGGATGACTTTAATTATCGCCTTGGACTGCGGCATTAAATCCATCGATCATGTCAATTACGCCAAAGCCAAAGGCATTGATTTCATTATCTGTGACCACCACCGCCCCGGCGACACCTTGCCCGATGCCGTGGCCGTTTTGGATCCCAAACGGGACGATTGTAGTTATCCCTATGACGAACTCTGTGGGTGTGGCGTCGGATTTAAATTGATCCAAGCCTTGTCGGAACGCCGTGGGCAAACCATTTTGGATTTGATTCCCTATCTCGATTTGGTCGCCACAGCAATCGCTGCCGATATTGTGCCTATCACGGGTGAAAATCGGGTGTTGGCCAAATTTGGCTTGCAAGTCATCAACGAGAATCCGAGACCTGGCATCAAAGCATTACTCACACAAGTCAAGAAAAGCGAACTCACCATTACCGATGTCGTATTTATCATAGCGCCACGCATCAACGCCGCGGGTCGAATCCAACATGGCAACGCTGCCGTGAGCTTGTTGACCGAAATGAATTTGGAACAAGCCGTTCAATTTGCCGCCGACATTGAACAACATAACAAAGACCGTCGGGAATTGGACAAAACCATCACCGAAGAAGCGTTACGTCAAATTCAGGATTTGAACGAAACCGAACGTTTTACCACTGTAGTTTACCAAGAAAACTGGCACAAAGGCGTCATCGGAATCGTGGCCTCTCGCCTCACCGAAACCTATTACCGTCCGACCATCGTGTTTACCAAAAGTGGCGATAAACTGGCCGCCTCAGCGCGTTCGGTCAAAGATTTTGATTTGTACGAAGCTTTGGAAGCGTGTAGCGAACACCTTATTCAATTTGGCGGACATAAGTATGCGGCTGGAATGACCTTGTATGAAGAAAACTATCCGGCCTTTAAAGCGGCTTTTGAAGAAGTGGTCAAAAAAACCATTGACCCCAACCTTCTAATTCCTGAAATAGCGGTCGATGCCGAAATCCAATTTTCAGAAATCACACCCAAATTGATGCGGTTGTTGAAGCAATTCGAACCCTATGGTCCTGGGAATATGACGCCCACCTTTTTGGCCCAATCCGTGTATGATACAGGTTATGGAAAACGCATTGGTAGTGACGAAACCCATCTTAAACTCAACCTCAAACAAGGCGCTTCTGAAACCTTAGGCGCTGTAGGATTTGGCTTGGGCGAAAAGTTAAAGTTGACACAAAATCGCCAAAAAATCGATGCTGTCTTCTGTTTGGATGAAAATGAATTCAACGGTTCCGTAACTTTGCAACTTCGATTGAAAGATTTACAACTTCATAATGACTAAAAACGATCCCTACGAAGCGTTACGCTTTCGCGAATTTAATTTCTTCCTCCTCATGCGCTTTGCCTTGGTCTTTGCCTGGTCCATGCAATTTGTCATTATCGAATGGGAAGTGTATTCCATGACGAAAGACCCGCTGTCGCTGGGAATTATTGGTTTGATGGAAATTATTCCTGCGGTAAGTATGGCTTTATTTGCCGGACATATCGTAGATCAAAGTGAGAAAAAAGGATTGTTGGCCAAATGTTTGATGGCCTTTTCTACCATCAGTCTCGGTTTATTTTTAGTCACAATCCCCGGAATAACGAAAGGCTATTCTACCCAAACGGTGCTTTATACCATTTACGGCTTAGTGTTCTTGGGCGGCTTAGTTCGGGCCTTCATAACGCCTTCTGTATTTTCACTTTTGGGTCAGTTGATTCCCAAAAAAGTGTACCCCAACGCTTCCACCTGGAGTAGTTCAGTGTGGCAAATCGCCGCGGTTACGGGTCCAGCCCTTTCCGGAATTGCGATTCGCTATTTTGGCGTTCATTTTTCGCTTTGCTTTGTGTTTGGCTGTACGATTTTGGCCTTACTTTTTCTTACTCAAATTGAAAGAAAACCCATTTTGAACACCAAAATAGGCGAGCCCATCATGCAAAGTTTGAAAGAAGGCGTGCGCTTTGTTTTTCACAATAAAACCATATTAAACGCCATTACGCTAGACATGATTGCCGTACTATTTGGCGGTGCCATTGCTTTACTTCCCGTATTTGCCCAAGATATTTTAAAAGTAGGTTCCGAAGGATTTGGTATTTTGCGCGCGGCTCCGGCTGTGGGTTCGTTTCTCACTATGATTCTCGCTGCTTACATTCCGTTAAATAAAAATGCGGGCATGAAATTGTTGGTGGCCATATTTCTTTTCGGCGTGTGTATGATTGTGTTCGGACTCTCCACGTACTTCTGGGTTTCGGTAGCGGCACTGTTTTTAAGCGGCGTATTTGACGGCGTTTCGGTGGTCATTCGTCAAACCATATTACAATTGGAAACTCCTGATCACATGCGCGGACGGGTTGCTTCGGTGAATTCCATTTTTGTAGGTTCGTCCAACGAACTCGGGGCGTTTGAAAGTGGCTTGACCGCCAAATTAATGGGAACGGTGACGGCTGTGGTTTTTGGCGGCACAATGACTCTTTTGACGGTAACTGCAACGGGATTACTCTCTCCTTCTTTCCGGAAATTGGACATTCATAAAAAAATTGAAGAATTGTAATTATTAGGCAGCATACACTTTGGCTTTCTAATGACTACTGTCCCGCTCTTCGCTATATCCCCGATAAAAATCGGGGGATGCTCCCGAGACTTCGGGACGATCGGGGCTGAATCGACGTACCGTTTTCAAATCATGAAGGTAAAAACCGTATCTTCACTTCATGAAGCCACTATTTTCAACGCTATTTCTCTGCCTACTCCTATCTCTTGCTCCTGTTTCTCGGGCACAAAGCCAACACTTTTTACTTCTAGATGAAGAAACCAGCGAATTTTTACCTGAAGTGAATTTTCACCTTTTTCACCAAAAAAAGAAAGTCTTTGAAGGCATCTCCCCAGAAAAAGAAGCACTTACGTTACCCCAAATTCCCTTTGACTCAATTACTTTTTCCAAACTTAATTTCGAAACCAAAGGCGTATCCCGAGATAGTTTGACCGATATTATCTTTCTCAAGAAAAAAGTCTACGAATTGGATGAAGTGGTCATTGGAAATCTACCAGAAAAAATAACATTAGGCGAACAAGGCCGTATTTTACCTAATTCAAGAGGCATGTATATCCAAAAACAGCTACTGTTTGGCATCCTTCTTACGAATAATAATGGGTCAGATTTAGCCTTAGAACAAGTGCAATGGTATGTGAAAAAAGTGGTACATACCACGCGCTATCGAATTTTGTTTTATAAAGTTGTCGTAAACAATTCCGTTCCACAACGCACCTTTATCAGTCCGTTTCAAGCGATTCCCGTCTATATTTCACCCATCCAAACAGTAGTGCCCAAACAAAAAAACAAAATCATTACACCCATTGATTATGTCATGGCACAAGGCGAAGAAGTATTAGTTGCCTTTGAATTGGTCGACTATTTGGACGAAAATCAAAAAGTGATTCAGCCCCCTGTAGAAGAACAAACCCTGATTAAGTTTCAATGTTCGGATGAAACTAACTTTTATACCAAATTTCGCGACTTTGAATCGCAAAAAGAAACGGAAGTATTATACAACGCCAATGTTTGGATTAATTATGACTTTGCCTTTCAATTTTTCAAAAAACCAAGTAAAAGTAGTATCCGAACACCCGCCGTTAACTTGATTGGCCGAAAATTATAATTCGAATTTTTCTAAAGAAAATTGCGTTCCATCAAAAACGCCATAAGTAAAATAGCCCACCCAATCGCCGAGATTGATATAGGTTGATTGCTCATTTAAAGCAATTGTCATCGGTAAGTGGCGGTGACCAAAGACAAAATAATCGAAGTGTTGGGTTTCCAGTTTTCGTTTGCAGTATTGTACGAGCCATTCGTTGTCTTCACCCAAAAACTTCACATCGGATTCTCCCGATATCAATTTGTTTTTTACAGAAAGATATTGGGCTAATTTCACCCCAACATCGGGATGCAACCAGCGGTACAACCATTTGGAAAAAGGATTCGTGAAAACTTTTTTCATGCGCTTGTAGCCTTTGTCGCCTGGACCTTTGCCGTCGCCGTGACCAATTAAAAACGACTTCCCATGAAAAGTGAATATTTGATTGTCGTGGTAAACGGGAATGTTCAATTCTTTTTCAAAATAATCACCCATCCACAAATCGTGGTTCCCTACAAAAAAGTAAATCGGAATGCCGCTGTCGCGAATTTCGGCTAACTTTCCGAGAACACGCACAAAGCCTTTGGGCACTACGGTTTTGTATTCGAACCAAAAATCAAATAAATCGCCGAGTAAAAAAATAGCTTCGGCATCTTGCTTTACCGTATCGAGCCACGCCACAAATCGTTGTTCGCGCGGGAAACTCGCTTCAGGTGTGGGTGCACCCAAATGTTGGTCGGAAGCAAAATAGATTTTTTTGGCCATATTTAGGAATTATCAGAAGCATACCATTCGGCATACGACGTTTCCGTTTCTTGTAAACGTAAAGAGAATAATTGAATGTTTTCGGGAAGTCGGCTTCGAATTTTAGCCGCAAAATCAATGACCATATTTTCACTAGTCGGCTGGTATTCTACCAAAATCACATGATGCCCTCGCGTTTGGAGTTCGGCTGCTAACTCAATATGGGGTGTATTTTTATTAAATACTGTCGCGTGATCAAACACATCAACGATTTCTTCTTTTACGATTTTCTTCAAATCAGAGAAATCGATAACCATCCCGTATTTCACATTAGAAGTATCGGTAATCGGCTTACCAATCACAGTAACGGATAATTTATAACTATGCCCGTGAACATTTTTACATTTTCCATCATAGCCATACAGGGCATGACCGGTTTCAAAATTGAATTGTTTGGTAATACGAATCGTACTCATAAGGTAAATTTACTCGGCAAAAATACGATTTATTCTAAATCCTTGCGGTTTTTGGAACGGTAATACATCCAATAGGCGGCACCGGCTAATAGGACAAAAGGTAGAATATTACCTATCCATACCCCAATGGCATAACCACTATCGGGTGCGTTTTTCAGTTTTTGATCGATGTTGACCGCTTGAACGAGAGCAAAAAATGTCATGTTATAAAAGTATACTCAAAGGTACAAAAAAGGCCGCCCATCGGACAGCCTTTTGTGTTATTTTTCTTAAGGATTTTCTTGGAAACTTTGATTCTCGTTGGCATGAGCGGCCCGTGCATTTATCGCAATATTATCGGACGCTTTGGTCAAGAAAGCCACAAAACTGATGTTGGCAGGATTGGCGATATTGGCAGGCACCGGAATCGAAAAATTACGCGTAACGGTTGCTCCATTCACTGTTCCAGTTATTGCTTCACCCGTAATATCGGTTAGCGATGCGCGCAATACGTGATTGTGTTCAAAATTGGGTATCGGATTCACACCACCGTACAAATCACTGTAGTAATTGCGTTGGTTATAGTATAATTTGTCTTCCAAAAGGTACACGACCAATTTCAATCCTTCATAATTATCTAAGCATTTTACTTTGACATCCAAATTGATATTCCCGTTGGCCACCGTTGAATTCATCGCCAAACCAATTGTTGTATTGTTTCCTGTTAAGTCTAAAGCTTGTTGCACATTGGAAGTTTCAGGAAAACTCCACACAATCATTCGGTTTAAACGGGATACAGGTAATGCCAACTGCGATGTGGGTAAAATCAAATTTTTCAATGGCGCAATATCCGCATAATGATACGGGTCATTTCCGTTGTGAATCGCAACAGATACCACTTTATCAGAAACCGCTTTAGCTTCTTCAATGGCCCAAGCCACGCGTGTACAGTTTCCACACCATGTCCCCGTGTAATCTTCAATAAGAACATTTTTTTTCAAATATCCCGAAACAGGTGGCGCTGTAGCAGAGCCATCGGGACGGTTTTCAACAATGATGGTATCTTGACAAGAAACCAGCACAATTACAGCAATAAAAAGGGTGCTTAATGCCTTAAAATTCATAGCTAATCCATGCATTAGTTTTATAGTTACAAATAAAAAGAAAAATCCTTTACTATTTATAAGATTATTTATTTATTTGTACAACAATACCAAACAAACATGAAAAAACTAATCGTATTTCTCTTCTTTTTTAGCATTTTATCAAATGCACAAACGGCCTTACCTGAAGTTACCCTAACCAACTTGGAAGGCAAATCCATCGAACTGAAAAAAGAATTTGCTGAAAAAGACAAATTGTATATTTTCTCCTTTTGGGCAACATGGTGTGGCCCATGTATCAACGAGTTGGATGAACTTAACGATGTTGTTGAGGATTGGAAAAAAGAGTTAAACCTTCAAGTTATCGCTATTTCAACCGATGATGCGCGTACGCAAAAGCGGGTAAAACCTTTAGTCAACGGAAAAGGTTGGGGCTACACGATCTTATTGGACACCAATCAAGACTTAAAACGTGCCCTTACTATTGTCAATATTCCTTATACCATTGTAGTGAAGAATGGACAAATTGTTCATATTCAAAACGGTTATGTTCCTGGAAGTGAAAACGAATTATTAGCGAAATTGAAGCAATTATAATCATGACTAAAAAACACCTTTTAAATACTACGCTTGCGCTTTTTATTTCGGCTACGACATTTGCACAAACGGAAGAAAAACCCAAAGAAAAAGGCACGTTAAGTGGCGGAATTGAGTCCAACATTCAATGGTATTTAAACGACAAAGGATTAAAAGACGAATACAACAATCCAACAGTTCACCCTGTACAACCGTTGCGTTCGAATAGTTACCTCTTTTTAAATTATACCTATAAAAAATGGGTGGCAGGTATTCAAGGTGAAGCCTACGAGCAGAATGCCTTGTTGAATATGAACCCCAAATACAACGGCACCAATTTAGCGACCTACTTTGTCCAATACAAAGGAGAAAAATTGGATGTAACTGCAGGTTATTTTTACGAACAATTCGGGAGTGGATTGCTTTTCAGAAGCTGGGAAGACCGCGCTTTGGGCATCAATAATGCTCTTCGAGGAGGTCGTGTACTATTTAAACCTTCTTCATCTTTTACATTAAAATTGATTTATGGGAAACAACGTACAGGTTTCGATGTAGCCCATTCGGATATTTTTGGTGGGGACTTTGAATGGGGACTTTCCAAATTGTTTAAATGGGAAACCACGGAGTTTACTTTGGGCGGAAATTATGTAGGCCGCTATGAAAAAACGGATGTTGTTGATCCGAATTTCGATGCTTTAACTAGCGGATTTTCTGGTAGAATTAATCTATCCCATAATTCGGTTTATTTCTCAGCAGAATACGATTACAAAACCAAAGATGCCGTAGTACAAGCGCCCGGCCAAATCGATAACCGATTAATTAAACCGGGAAGTGCCCTCTTAGTCAATGCTGGTTTTTCCAAAAAAGGATTTGGAATTGACGGTACGTTTCGCAGGCTGGAAAACATGAGTTTCTTTTCAGAGAGAGCGGCCAAAGGGAATATTTATAATGATCGCATCATGAATTTTATTCCGAGTTTGACGAAACAACACCATTATAATTTAGCAAACATTTACGTTTATCAAGCACAACCTAATGTATTGCTAGCGGGTTCTGATTTCGTGAAAGCGGGTGAAATTGGAGGTCAAATCGATATGTTTTATGACATCAAAAAAGGCACGAAACTGGGCGGTAAATACGGCACAAAAATCGCGGCCAACTTTTCCAATTACAATGCTTTAAGCGGAACCTACTACATCTATAATCCGCAAGATTACAAAACGGATTTCTTTGGGTTTGGCCAACGCATGTTTGCTGATTTCAATGTAGAAATCACAAAAAAATGGAACCCAAAATGGCAAACTATTTTGAGTTATATCAACCAATATTACAATAAGAAATACATTGGTGATGCTGAAGGAGAAGTAAAAACGCACATCATTGGTGCCGATGTCATTTATAAATTTGAAAAAGGGCAATCGTTGCGCTTCATGGGCGAACACATGTGGGCGGATCACGACCGAAAAAATTGGGCAGCAGCTACTTTAGAATTTAATTTCAATTCTAAATTTTCCATGTATGTGTATGATTTGTACAACTATGGCAACGATTTAGACTATTACCGCAATCATTATTACAATATTGGAGGTTCGTTCCGCAAAAAAGCCTCGCGTTTGTCACTCAATTATGGCCGTCAACGCGGTGGTTTGGTTTGTGTAGGGGGTGTTTGTCGATTCGTGCCTGAAAGTTCGGGTCTAACCGTAACCTTTAATACTTCTTTCTAAGATGAAATTGGGACGATTAATAAGAATTGGGCTGCTTTTTATTGGAAGCCAATATTTTTTTTCTTGTTCCTCCCAGGAAGATAATTATGTAGCTGTACCCGAATCTCCTGTAGTTTGTGACCTGACGCAAGTGCCGTATGCCAAACTCTCGGATTATCATTTTTTTGAAGGGGAATTGAAGAATCTTCAACCCGTTTATGGTGTATTGCCGTATAAACCCGCTAGCGAACTTTTCACAGATTATGCTTTGAAAAAACGCTTTGTTTGGATGCCTAAAAACACCAAAGCTACTTATGTGAGTGATGCAGATATCTTGGAATTACCTGAAGGAAGTGTGTTAATTAAGGTGTTTTATTATGATACTGTTTTACCGAATTTAACTACACAAATCATTGAAACCCGATTGATGATTCGCAAGGCTGACGGATGGATTTTTGCTGAATACATTTGGAATCCTGATCAATCCGATGCTTTACTAGAAACGGTCAGCACCACTCGAAGTTTGAGTATCCAACAAGGAAATGAAGTATTAAATTTTACCTACCGCACACCCAATACCACCATGGAATGCAATCGCTGTCATGGCAATATTGTTACGTTGAAAAAAAATCCGATTGGTATCAAACCCCAAAATCTCAATTGGAATTATCCCTACGGCGCTGAAACAACCAATCAACTGAGTAAGTGGATTAGTTACGGTTACTTAGAAAACAACCTCCCTAATTCCATTTCTTCAATAATTAATTATAATGACACGTCACAGAATTTAGACCTCAGAATTCGTTCGTATTTTGATGCAAATTGTGCTCATTGTCATAAAGACGGCGGTGAAGCGCAAATCCATCCCTTACGCATGGAATTTAAAGACACAACCGATCCAGAAAATATGGGCGTGGGCGTCGCAGCACTTCATCAATTACCCGGATACAATGGTCGGATTGTTCAACCCAATAATGTGGGGCAATCGATACTTCATTATCGTGTCAATACCACAACCGATTTATTTTATATCATGCCTGCTATAGGTCGATCGGTTAAACATAAAGAAGGTGTTCAATTGGTTGAAGATTGGATCAATTCTTTTTAAATAAAAAAAGCCTGTTCGTGAAAACAGGCTTTTTTTATGGTTTGAACTTACAATTATCCTTTAATAACTTTCTTCGAAGATGTATTTCCGTAAGCATCCGTAAACTGTAAAATGTATACACCTGCATTCCACGAAGCAGTGTCTACCGTTTGAATACCATAAGGTAAATTTTGTTGTGCAATTAATTTTCCATTGAAATCAAAAACTTGTAAAGTAGACGCTTTTAATACATCTAAAGTTAATTCATTAGAAATGGTAGTCGCTTTAATTAACACGCCAGTTTCTTGCAATTGTTGAATATCTGCTGTCGATAATCCTGGGTCATAGCGATAGGTAACATCTACTGTATTTCCTGTTGGATTACCCGCTTGGAAAAAACGAAATGCATAATCTTTAGGATAGGGAGCAACTCCTGCAACTGTATTTAAAAAATGGCCATCATTGCCACTTTGTCCTCCTGCTGGAATGGTTAAATACGGTAAATTAACCGGGTAATTATTCCCTTCTTCGACATCCGAAAGACATTCATTGGCAAAACATAATTCGAAGCCAATTCCATCTGAATTGGTTAATGTCATACAGTTTATGCGAACATTTACAGGTGAAGAAGATAAATTTTTAACGTAAAAATCCAACTCCGCTTGTGGATAATCTATAGTATTAAAGGCCAATACCTGACCGTTAGCAATGGGTGTATTGTTATGTCTTGTTACTGCAATTTGAGCTTGTGACAAGCCAGCAACTAAAAACAAACCGAAAAATAGCACTTTTTTCATCTTTTGGGGATATAATGGGGGAATCACTTCCCCCGTTATTTACTATTAATTTAAAACAATTTTTTGAGATTGGGTAGCGCCTGTTGTGTTGGTCATTTTAGCTACATATACTCCTTTTTGCAACGATGTTAAATTCATAGAAGCACCGTTTTCCATACCTGTCGATTTGAAAACCACTTTTCCAGTCATATCAGTAATTTCAACTGAAACTGTATCTTCAGAAGCAATTTGAACAATACCATTCGATGGATTTGGATACAATGTAGCAAATGCATTGGATTGGAATTGATTATTAGCCAATGCATCTGTTGCATATGCAGCTTGCATTACCGCTTTAGTCGCTGTATTTTGAACAAAAACAACAACATCAATATCTGACATTTCCTCAATGTTCAAACCAGTCAAACTTGCTTGCAATGAGAACGTATTGGGCGTATCGTAAGTAAAGTTAACCGATGTTCCTGATGGATCGGGTAACATTTTCATCATTACATTTTTGAAAGATGTTTCACCATTGGTTGCTACGTTTCCTGTCGTAATACGCTCAACAACCACAGCATGTACAGTATACGTACCTGTTAAATAAGGAGTAGTAGTAATATTTACTGTCAAGTCAGTACCATTTAACAAACGTGAAGCATTAATGGCAAAATAAGCCGGTTCCGCCATTTCTGCATTCAAAGCCGATTGCAATTGTGCTGTATTGAAGTTTGTTCCTTCTTTTGAATCTACATATAATGTTGGCGCACCCGTTACTCCATAATATGCAACACGTTCTCCCACTTCAGCTGTATAATATGGGTCGCCCGTACCTGGCCAGTTAACTTGATAGCAAATTAAAGCTAAGTTGTCGTGATTCGTTCCAGTAGTATAGAAAGGACTAAAATAATTAGTATTGAATGAGTAACATGGTCCACAAGTTGAACTAGAGAATTTTTCATATAAAGGTAAGCGAGTTGTGCTTCCACTTGCTACAGCTACTGATTTTGTTACCATATCATTGGTTGCATCACCATCAACAGCTTGTCCGTTTACATTGGCAACCCAAACTTTTAAAGAATAAGAACCAGGAGTAGCATTCCATTGATCGGTATGTGAGTAATTATAGGTTTGACCTGCAGCAATATTCAATCCGGACAACGATTGAGTATAAATCGTTCCATTTCCAATTTGCCATTTCACATCCATAGCAGTAATGGCAGTGGTACCCATATTTTTGATTACACCACTGATCACTTTTGAACCAGCAGCAACAATTGCATTCATGTTTACAGATGACATTTCAGCATCAACGGGTTGAATTTGTTCAACGGTGATTTCATCAATGAAAATATTATTTCCATATTGAGAAGTTCCTAGAATATTGATATAACCTGTACCTGTAATATTTCCAGGAATATCAAATGTATAAGCATACCACCCATCAGCAGCCACAACTGGCGCCAATTGAATAGAACGATTTACAGTCCCTAATAATGTTCCACCAGCAGCAGCTGTTGTATTATAATAAACTTTAATATTATCAGCATCCGTTGGATATCCTGAATCACGGAACATTTTCAATTTTACGCGGTAAGTTGCCCCTGCAAAAGTAATGGCTGGCGATGTTAATCGGCCTGTTCCTGCAGCAGGGATATTATACGAGTTGAATCGCGCCATACCGGCACCTGCAAATGGGGAACAAACAGGAGCACCTCCAGTTGTTCGTCTTGCCCAAGCATTAATAGTTGTTCCAGCATCACTGGTCGTTGTTGTCGTAGTCCACCCCAGTGCCGCATCAAAATTTTGAGAAGCAACAATTTGTGCCTGACTCAAGAATGACACCAAAAGGAATGCAAAAAGTAAAGTAGTTTTTTTCATTTTTGGTAAAGGTTAATCGTTTGTAAGTTTGTATTTCTTAAAAAAGTTGCACAATTTTAAGAAAATAAAACAGATAATCGACTATCAATCAATGCTTTTTTTAAATTAAAACTGTTAAAATTTGCTACAATAACAATTTGTTTGGCAGTCTATGTGAAATGTTTATATTTGTACACCAACACGGGGATGTAGCTCAGTTGGCTAGAGCGCTACGCTGGCAGCGTAGAGGTCGTGGGTTCGAGCCCCATCTTCTCCACAAAAAAACCGAAACACTACTGTTTCGGTTTTTTTTATTTTTTGCGCTCTTCGGCTAATTCACCGGCGACCTTTTCTAATTCAGCGTACCAGTTTTCACCAAAGCGACGAATCAACGCTTCTTTCACAAATTTATATACCGGCACTTGAAGCTCTTTTCCCAACGTACATGCATCGTCACAAATGTCCCAACGGTCGTAATTTACCGCTGCAAATTCGGAGAAATCTTTAATTCGGATGGGATATAAATGACAAGAAACCGGTTTTTTCCAATCGACTATTCCTTCATTGTAGGCTTGTTCAATGGCGCACAAAGCGGTATCACCGTCAAAAATAACATAGGCACAATCTTTATTTTCGATTAATGGTGTTTCTAAATCTTGTTCCGTTCCCACGACCCATGTTCCTAAATGCTCAATAGCTTCAATGCCTTCGGGACGCAAATAGGGTTTTACTTTGGGATAAATAGCTTGAAGAATTTCTGTTTCCTCTTTGGATAATGGTGCTCCTGCATCTCCATCGACACAGCAAGCACCTTTACAGGCGGTAAGGTTGCACACAAAATCTTTTTCGAGTATATCTTCCGATACGATGGTTTTTCCCAGTTGAAACATAGTATTTTCTTTGGCACAAAGATATTATTTTCTTCAAACAGAAAACGGTTAAATGATCAGTGACCACCACACACGCGCTAAGGATAGGAGTGGAAAGCCCGGATGCGGAGGAACGGAGCAACGGACTTGCAACGGATAGCCTGACCCCGCCCGATAAAAACAAGCTTGTAAAGCGTAGTTTTTACGGGTCGGGGGAGCGCCCAAATTATTCAAAATCAGTTTTTTAAAATTTAACTTCAATTTAAAATGGGCATCCTTTTTTAAAGCGTACTTTTGCAAAAAATTTAAAAAACAATGTTAGGATTGGACTTTAGAGAGATTGTGACCATCGGGATGGTGCTGTTTGCGGTGATTGATATTGTGGGAACGATTCCGATTATAGTGGATTTACGTCAAAAATTTGGTCATATTGAATCGGAGAAAGCCTCTTTGGCGGCGGGAATTATCATGATTACGTTTTTATTTGCGGGGGAAGAATTCCTGAAACTCATTGGCACCGATGTCCATTCGTTTGCAGTTGCGGGTTCGTTTGTGTTGTTCTTTTTGGCCTTGGAAATGATATTGGGCATCCGAATTTATAAGGAAGAAGCCAATACTTCTGCGTCGATTGTACCTTTGGCGTTCCCATTGATTGCGGGTGCCGGCACCATGACGACCTTACTTTCGTTGCGATCGCAGTACGCTTCCATAAATATTGTAATTGCTATCATTTTGAACATTATTTTGGTCTATGTGGTTTTAAAATCATCGGCAAAAATCGAGAAACTTTTGGGTAAAAACGGCTTGGGTGTGATTCGCAAAACCTTTGGTGTCGTGCTTTTGGCGATTGCTGTTAAATTATTTGCATCGAATGTTAAAGCACTCTTTGTGTAGACGAGAAATTTTTAACTTTACACCCTTAAATTTTCATCATGAAACTTTTCACCACGATATTACTATTTATTGCCATTGCCTTAATTGTTGTCAACGTAATTCAATTGGATTTTGAACATCCGTTTGAAGGAAATAGCTTGGTAGCGTTGATTGGCATTGTGGCTTCATTTTGTGCGGTTTTCATTCTTTTGATTTTCAAAATGTCTAAGAAAATCGAAGAAAAAATGAAAAACTAATTCCATGTTTGATGTCTTAATCATTGGCGGAGGCGTATCGGGAATTTCCTGCGCTTTAGTGTTGGGCTCGGCAGGAACCAAACCCTTTGCTGCTGCCAAAAAAATTGGCGTGTTTACCCATCAAAAAGCCTCGTCACTTCAAGATGCGGTTTTTAATAATGCCTACGGAATTCCTGCTGGAAAATTGGGATCCGAATTACTTACCGAGAGTACGGCACAACTCGCAGCCCTTTATCCGCAGGTAATTCAACTACCGGAAATCAAAATTCTTCGCATTGAAGGCGAATACCCCCACTTTACGTTGTTCGCAAACGACGGCACGACTTATGAAGCCCAAAATATAGTGATTGCTATTGGTGCTGGAAATCCGTTTACCATTGCCGGTTTGGAAGAATATGTCATGCCGCATCAAAAAGCGAATCCGGCAAAAAACCGTTTGCAATTGCGGAATTCCGATCACTTGGTAAAACCTGGGATTTATGTGAGTGGAACCTTAGCAGGCTGGCGCAGTCAGTTGCCCATTGCTGCAGGGAGTGGTGCTTCGGTGGCTACCGATATTCTTACTGCATGGAACGGTGGCGAACCCGTGCAAATTCATGACAGCACACGCGTAAAACCCTAGTTACTTTTTCAGTATTTTTTGGATCATGGAATCCTCTTTCAGCAACAAGCGGTAATAGTCGGCATCCCCGAACAACTGTCGGGCGAACTCAGCTTGAACATACCGATTAACAAGCGCTTTACTGTTTTCTAATTTTAACGGCACACCGCTTTCTTCCAAGTATTTTTCAAATTTTGACGCATAGGAAGCATCTTTTTGAATGGCTGCTAAAAATTGGTCGAACGAAAGATTCGCATAAAGTTTTCGATTTTGATCCAATTGTTCGAAAACAAAATGACCTACGACACCCGTTTTTAAAATGTATTCCAAGCTTTCTTCGCCGTGAGCCGACTCTAAAGGCACGAATATATCCGGAACGATGCCGCCTCCACCGTACACAATGCGTCCTTTTTTGGTTTTGAATTTTAAGGAATCAGAAATTTTAATTTTATCTTTTTCATACAATTCCCCCGACTCAAAACGGTCTTCAAATTCTTTGTAGTACGCCGCAACATCTCCTTTTCGGTAGGGTTTTTGAATCGAACGACCGCTAGGTGTATAATAGCGGGCAATGGTTAAACGCACCGCCGAACCGTCATCAAAATTCATTTCCCGTTGCACCAATCCTTTTCCGAAAGAACGGCGTCCTACCACAAGGCCGCGATCGTTATCTTGAATAGCGCCTGCCAAAATCTCACTGGCAGAAGCTGAATTTTCATCGATTAACAAGGTTACTTTGCCGTGTTCGAACAATCCCTCCTCGGTTGCATAGGTTTTTTCGATAGCGCCTTTTTTATTTTTTGTAAAAACAATAAGTTCGTTTTCTTTCAAAAGTTCGTCAGCAATTGCCACCGCCGACTCCATGACACCTCCCCCATTTTCACGAAGATCAATCACCAAAGACTGCATGCCTTGTCCTTTTAATTTTTGCAAAGCAGTATGGAATTCACGCCCTGTGGTTTCCGAAAAACGTTCAATTTTAATATAACCCGTAGTGGCATTTAACAGCGTTGCTACATCGACGCTTTTCAGCGGAATCACATCGCGTACCACTGTGGTTTTGAATGTTTTTTTGGTGGATTTACGGTAAATAGTGAGCACCACCTCCGAATTGGGTTCGCCCCGTAATTTGTTATACAGTTCTTCCGATTTTAATTTTTTGCCAAATAATTTGGTTTTGTCCGCAAAAAGAATGCGGTCGCCCTCTCGAATTCCTGCTTTGGATGCGGGTCCGCCCTCAATCGGTTTGATTACAGCGATGGTGTCGTTGTAGGTGTAAAAATTAATGCCGACTCCTACAAAATCACCTTTCATATTATCGGCCAACAAGGCTTGTTCTTTGGGTGTAACATATACCGAGTGCGGATCCAAACTCGCCAAAATATTAGTCACGGTTAAATCCACAATAGAATCGGTTTTCACCTCATCCACATATTCATTATCAATAAAGTTCAGTAAGCGATTGAGTTTTGCGCGGTAATCGTTTTTGGCATAGGTGCGCTCAACCGGATAATTGATCCAGCCCCCTATGACGATTCCTAGTGCTACACAGGAAAAAAATAAAAAAGGGATGTAGATCTTATTGATTTTCATACCCAAAGTGTGTGTTTAGTTTTTTTACTAACGGATAAAATCCGTTCTTTATTTTATTCCAGCTCTTCAATCTGTAAGACCTCGATGCCGGCTTTTTCCAAAAAATCAAGCCCTGAAGTATCGCGGTAACCGTTTTGATAAACCACACGTTTAATCCCTGATTGATGGATCAACTTGCTGCATTCACGACAAGGTGAAAGGGTAATATATAAGGTCGCGTTTTCACACGATTGGGTAGACCGCGCCACTTTGGAGATGGCATTGGCTTCGGCATGCAAGACATACCATTTGGTCAAACCTTCTTCGTCTTCGCAATTGTTTTCAAAACCAGAAGGTGTTCCATTATAGCCATCCGAAATAATCATCCGATCACGAACAATGATGGCGCCAACTTGTTTTCGATGGCAATACGACAATTTACTCCATTCAGAGGCGATGCGTAAATAGGCTTTATCGTATTTGTTTAATTTCTCTTTTTTCATAGTAATGTGTCGATCAAATGTAGGGAATTTTAAACGATTCTATGCTATTTTTCCCAAATCGGATTTTGCAACAATAAAGGCACCACAACACCCAAGACAAATGCAGAAAAAATCAGCACAAAATCGCGTTGGTTGAATCGGAATAAGGTTTTGAAAATAAATCCGATTAACAATACTAACAACACAATACAAATTTGCGCGCCTTCAATTCCGAGTGCGAATTCCAGCATGGGAAGCATTTTATCAGAAGCTTCTCCAGGTAACAAATGGTTGAAATAATTGGAAAATCCTAAGCCATGAATGAGTCCGAAAAACAACGTAACCGCTCCTACAAACGTGATTGAATCTTGTTTTCCCGGTTTTCCGGCCCGAATAATATTGAATAAAGCCGCCATGCAAATGGTAATCGGAATTAGAAATTCGATAATCGAAGGTTTCACGGTAATAATTTCCAAAACAGCTAAAAATAACGAAAGCGTATGTCCAAGGGTGAAAAGGGAAACGAGCAAAAGTAAACGCTTCCAATCTTTTGCCGCATAAGGCACTGTTAATGCCATTAAAAACAAAAGATGGTCATAGCCATTGAGGTTCAACACATGTTCGAAACCAATTTTTAAATAGATCCAAAAATCTGTCATACGGCTTGATTTTGGGGTTAAGCAGGGTAAACTTACAATTTATTTGAATAAAATTTGGGACCAAAGCTTAAATTCTGGTTAAGAATGAACGATTGCATCAAATTTCTCGTTAATTTTAAAGAACTAAAAACAATATATTATGTCAATAGCTGATTTATTTGATAGCGAATTCAAAGACCGAAACAGAGGTCATTTTTCGGCTATCGTACGTGTAGCCCTCGCGGATGGTGATTTAACTCCAGAAGAGAAAAATTTCTTAGACAAACTTGCTGTTCGTTTAGAAATTTCAGAGGATGAATATGCCGAAATCTTGAAAAACCCATTAAAGTACCCTATTAATCCTCCGTATTCGTATGCGTTGCGACTGGAACGTTTGTATGACTTGTCGCGTATGGTTTACGCCGACCACGTTTTAGGTCCAAAACAAAAAGAAATTTTAACCCGTTTTGCGCTCGCTTTAGGGTTTACACCAGGTAACGTGCACTACATTGTCGATAAGGCTTTATCCCTTTTGGTCATGAATGTTGACCTCGACACCTTTGTCTACGAAATGCGTCACATGTATAAATAAAATAAAAAGTCCCGAGCAATTCGGGACTTTTTTGTTCAAGTTAGTTTAACTATTATTGGGCATTGCGCATAAACTCTTCTGCTTTGGTGACCATATTTTCGCTACCGCAGAAAAATGGCACGCGTTGATGCAATTCTGTAGGTTGGATTTCCATAATTCTTTGGTATCCATTTGAGGCTTTCCCTCCTGCTTGTTCAGCAATAAAGGCCATCGGATTGCATTCATACAATAAACGCAATTTACCCTTGGGCGCTTTGGAGCTTGTGGGATAAATATAAATTCCACCTTTAATCATGTTTCGGTGCATATCGGAAACCAAACTTCCAATATAACGAGAAGTGTAAGGACGATCGCCTTCTTCCAATTGGCAATATTTGATATAATCTTTCACGCCTTGTGGGAAATGGACATAATTCCCTTCGTTGATGGAATAAATCGTACCATCTTTGGGATATTGCATATTGGGATGCGACAAATAAAAGGTACCAATCGCTGGATTAAGTGTAAATCCGTTCACCCCAAACCCCGTAGTGTATACCAACATCGTCGAAGTTCCGTAAATCACATAGCCCGCTGCCACTTGATTAATTCCGGGTTGTAAAAAATCTTCTAAGGTTACCGGCGTACCTACTGGTGTCACCCTACGGAAAACAGAGAAAATCGTTCCCACCGAAACATTCACATCAATATTCGACGAACCATCCAACGGGTCCATCAAGACCACATACTTGTTGTTATGACTGTTGTCGCTTCCCGCTACGGTGATAAAATCATCATTTTCTTCGGAAGCAATCCCACACACAATTTCGCGATTAATTAAGGTTTGAATAAAAACATCATTGGCATAGACATCCAATTTTTGTTGGTCTTCGCCTTGTACATTTTGTTCTCCAGCAGCTCCTACAATGTCAACCAATCCGGCTTTATTCACTTTGTAGTTGACCACTTTCGCCGCCAAGCGAATGGAGTTGATAATTCGGGACAATTCGCCCGATGAATATTGAAAATCGGCTTGTTTTTCAATAATAAATTCCCCTAAGGTTTTGTTGCGTTCTTCCATTTACGAAATCGTTGTAGTAGTCGTGCAAATATCTAATTTTTTCGGAATTAATTCGACATCACACACGAAAATAATTCTACCCTTCGTTTACAGAACAAGATGTATCTTTGTCCAACATAAAATCACATAACCATGAATGTAAAAAATAGTCTACTCACCCTAATTCTGGTTGCGGGAACTCAATTCGTTACTGCTCAGATTAATTTGGGCGAAAAAGCATTAGGCGCCTTACAAAAAGGGATGGCCGGATTCACTTTTTCCAACGAACAAGCCGCCGCTTTGGCCAAAGAAGGCGTTCGAAAATTGGATTCCGCCAGTGTTATTGCAGGTTCGAAAGACGGATATACCCTACGTTTAAATCGTATTTTTGGAAAACATGCCGCAGAAAACGGATTGCAATTGAACTATAAAGTATACTTAACCAAAGAAGTGAATGCTTTTGCCTGTGCCGATGGCAGTGTGCGCGTGTATTCGGGATTGATGGATATTATGGATGACAACCAACTCTTGGCCGTGATCGGTCACGAAATTGGTCACGTGGTCAATGAAGATTCCAAAGACGCCATGCGTGCTGCCTTGAAAAAAAGTGCGTTAATGGATGCTTTGTCTTCTCAATCGGATAAAATTGGAAAAGTTACCGATGGCGAAGCGGGGCAAATTGCCAGTGCTGTCATTGACAGTAAATACAGCCGCACCCAAGAATCAGAAGCAGACACTTTTGCCTACGATTTTATGAAAAAACACGGCTATGATGTGAATGCTGTCGAATCGGCATTTTTAATTTTGGCTAAATTGAGTGAAGGCGCGCAAACCGATTTTATTTCCAGAATCTTGAGTTCGCACCCCGACCCGAAAGACCGTGCTCAACAAGCCCATGATCGTGCCGTTGCCGATAAATTGTACAAAGCCTATGTGCAAAAACCCATCAGCAACAAAGTGCCCACACCTCCTAAAAAGAAACCGGCCAAAAAGAAAAAATAATGCACATTCGCAAAGCAAAACCAGAAGATATGAAGCAAGTTCTCGAGCGTATTCGGGAACTTGCTGTTTTTGAAAAAGAACCCGATGCCGTAGTCATCACCGAAGAAGATCTTATCCGTGATGGGTTTTCAGAACAACCCCTTTTTTATTGTTTTGTAGCCGAAGAAGAAAACGAACTTCTCGGCATCGCCCTCTACTATTACCGTTATTCCACTTGGAAAGGCAAAACAATTCACTTGGAAGATCTGATTGTAAAAGAAGACCAACGGGGCAAAGGAATTGGGTTCGAACTCTACAAAGCCATTATTCAAAAAGGAAAAGAAGAAGGAGTACGTCGCATTGAATGGGCTGTATTGGACTGGAATACGCCCGCCATTACCTTCTATGAGAATACGGGGGCCAAAGTCTTTTCCGATTGGCGCGTAGCTCAAATGGACGAAAACGGTATCGCTAATTTTTTAATCCAAAATAGCTAATTTTTACAAAAAGTAAAACGCTAAAAAAAAGGAATTTCTTAGCTTTGAGTCCGCGATAAAAATCCTAATCAATTTCAAAAGGAAACCATGAAAGTATTCAAATTTGGTGGGGCTTCTGTAAAAGATGCTGACGGTATAAAAAATGTATTGCACGTATTAGAAACGGTAGGACATGAAGAAGTATTAATCATTATTTCGGCGATGGGAAAAACCACCAACGCCCTAGAAATTGTGATTAAAAACTATTTTGAAAAATCCAGTGCCTTTCACGCCTCTTTACAAGACGTTCGCAAATACCATAACCAAATCTTATTGGACCTTTTTGAAGATGAAAACCACGATGTGTTTTATGCGGTGAACAGTCATTTCGCCGATTTGGAATACTTTTTACGCAGTAACAAATCACCCAATTACAACTTTGTGTACGACCAAGTGGTGAGTTATGGAGAAATTGTCTCAACGACGATTGTCAGCCATTATTTCAATGAAAAAGGATTGAAAAACAATTGGATTGACGTGCGCAATTTGATCAAAACCGATGCAACTTACCGCGACGCTTTGGTGGATTGGGACCAAACCCAAAAATTGATTTCCAAAAACGTCAAGAAAAAAGCCTTAAACATTACCCAAGGATTTTTAGGCTCCGACGAAAATAACTTCACCACTACTTTAGGTCGCGAAGGCTCCGATTATACGGCGGCAATTTTTGCCTATTGTTTGGGTGCCGAAAGTGTAACCATTTGGAAAGATGTTCCCGGGGTATTGAACGCGGACCCCCGGTATTTCGACAATGCGGTTTTGTTAAACCAAATTTCGTATCGTGAAGCGATCGAATTGGCGTTTTATGGCGCTTCCGTTATTCACCCCAAAACATTACAACCACTGCAACGAAAAGAAATTCCGTTGTATGTAAAATCGTTTGTAAACCCGCTATTACCGGGCACAAGCGTTTCAAAGGGAGCCGACCTCGAACCCAAAACCTCGTGTTTTATCGTGAAGAAAAATCAGTTGTTGATTTCCTTATCAGCCATTGATTTCTCGTTCATTATGGAGGAAAACATCAGCGAAATCTTTGCTTTATTCCACCAACACAAAATTAAAGTCAGCTTGATTCAAAACACCGCCATCAGTTTTACCGTTTGTGTGGAAGATAAATTTGGTCATTTTGACAAACTGAAAGCGGTTCTTTCGAAAAAATTCAAAGTAGCTTACAATGAAAATGTCTCCCTCTACACCATTCGTCACTTCTCCAAAGAAGCGGCTGAAATGGTTGAAAAAGGGAAAACAGTGTTGGTACGCCAAACTTCTCGCGAAACCTTACAATTGGTAACCAAAGAATAATTCGATTTTTAGCATTCCAAAATCCCTGAGGAAATACTACTTTTGACTTTTAGGAGTTATAAAGGGTATGCAGAATTGGTGGTTTTGGGGATTGATCTTAGGCTGTTTTTGTACGCTTTCGGCACAAACCGATTCGCCGTACAAAAGCAAAAAAATCGCCTTCTCCAAAGATACCATTGCCCTTCATGGCACAAGCATTCAAAAGGAATTTTTTAAAATTACCGACGCCAACGGCCAAGAACTGGACACCGCTTTTTATCGGGTGGATTATGCCAAAGCCAAACTGCTGTTCAAAAACAATTATTCAGCTACCGATACCCTCACGGTGCGCTACCTGCAATTCCCTGAATTTCTTACTAAATCCTATACCATCTACGATCCCAAACGTGTCGTTCCCAATGAGGCGGGCGTTTTAGTAACCGTAAAAAAGGACGAACGCACACGATTTAAACCCTTTGACGGACTCACGACTTCGGGAAGTATTAGCCGTGGAGTGACGATTGGCAACAACCAAAACACTACAGTCAATTCAAATTTGGACCTTCAAATTGTAGGTAAACTTTCCAACAAAGTCAGTTTGCGAGCTTCCATCCAAGACAGTAATATTCCGCTGCAAGACGGCGGTTACTCGCAAAAACTGGACGAATTTGACCAAATATTTGTCGAACTCTTTTCCGACCGTTGGAGTATTCGCGCTGGGGATTTGTTCCTGGAAAACCGGCATTCCAAATTTTTAAATTTTAATAAAAAAGTCCAAGGCATCAACACCCGTTTTACTTTTGGAACCCCCGAAAACAAAACCGATGTTTTTGCTGCTGCTGCCGTAGTGCGCGGGCAATACGCACGTAGTACTTTCACCGGGCAAGAAGGCAATCAAGGGCCGTATAAGTTACGCGGCAATAATGGCGAATTGTATGTGCTTGTCATTTCAGGCTCTGAGCGGGTTTATGTCAACGGGGTTTTGAAAACGCGCGGTGAAAACAACGATTATGTGATTGATTACAACGCGGGAGAAATTCGGTTTACCTCGCTTTTTCCCATCACTTCTGAAATGCGTATCGTGGTGGAATACCAATATTCGGAGCGAAGTTATACCCGATTTGTCACTTACGGCGGCGCGAATCACCAAAGTGAAAAATGGAATATTGCGGGTTATGTTTATTCCGAAAATGATGTCAAAAACCAACCGTTACAACAGAGTCTGACCCAAGATCAAGTAGCGGTTTTACAAAATGCGGGGGACAACACCAACTTGATGAGCGCGCCTTCCGCTTATGTTGACAGTTATTCGGAGAATAAAATTTTATATAAAAAGGTAATAATCGGCGCCGTTGAAGTGTTCGAATATTCCAACAATCCTACTGATGTTCTGTACAACGTCAGTTTTACTTTAGTGGGCGCCAATCAAGGGAATTATACCTTAGCCAACAACAATGCAGTAGGTAAAATCTACCAATATGTGGCCCCCATTGCAGGTGTTCCTCAAGGAAATTACGAACCCATCACCCGATTGATTGCGCCCATCAAACTTCAAATTGCGACCCTTCTCGGCGGATTTCATCCCAGTGAGAAAACCAATCTCGACTTTGAAGTGGGCATCAGCAACAACGATTTGAATTTATTTTCTAAGGTTGACGACGGAAACAATCAAGGTATTGCAGCCAAATTCAATGGCAAACAACGTGTTTTTTCGGGAAAAACCAACTTGAATTCGTTTGCATCGTTCCAACTCATCCAACAAAATTTCAGAACGGTCGAACGTTTATTTACCATCGAATTTAACCGCGATTGGAATTTGAACACCGCGATTACGGGCAATCAAAGTTTGCTGACTGCCGGTATGGAATGGGATTTAAAACAAAAAGGAACCGCTTTGTACCAATTTGAGCGGTTGGATTTGGGCGAACTTTTTACGGGCAACCGACATGTGTTGCGGGGAATTTACACCGATGACAAATGGCAAATCCAACAAAATGCGAGTTCGCTCCAAAGTTCGGGCACCATCGCTGAAAGTCGCTTTACCCGAAACCGCACCAGGGTGAAGTACCATTTTGGGAAAAATTGGGTAGGCGGCACTTATAATTTAGAAGACAATACCGAAAAAAATACGAGTACCAAAGTATTGAGTGCGTTGAGTCAGCGCTACCGCGAAATGGGAATTTTTACTGGTCGCGGCGATTCTACAAAAGTTTTTGTCGAAGTCGGTTGGCTCCACCGCAAAAACGACAGTTTGCAAAACGGATTCCTGCAACGGGTAAATACGTCCAACCGTTGGTATGTAAATTCGCGATTAATCCAAACTGAAAAAGCGAATTTATCGGCGTTTATCAATTACCGCCGACTGACTTACGTAGACAAAACCCGACCTGACGAACCTTCTCTCAACTCCCGAATAGTCTACACCGACCGGTATTGGGGGCAATTGGTGCAAGTTTCAACGGCGGTAGAAACCGCTTCAGGGACCATCGCACAACAGGAATTTACCTATTTGGAAGTCAACCCCGGTCAAGGCGTTTATATGTGGAACGATTACAACGGGAACGGCATTCAGGAGTTGCAAGAATTTGATGTAGCGCCGTTTCCTGATTTGGCAAAATACGTTCGGGTCTATTTGCCCAATCAAATTTTTGTCAAAACCCATCAAAATAAATTTGCCCAATCGTTAGCCTTGAATCCGGGAGTATGGCTGAATGAAAAAGGATGGAAGAAATTCTTGTCCCATTTTTACAACCAAACTGCGTTGACGATTGATCAAAAAACCAAACGCGTGGGTGATCAATTTCATTTAAATCCCTTTAATGCGGGTAATGCCGAATTGTTGGGATTGAACGAATCGTTTCGCAACAGTTTGTTTTTCAATCGCGGACGGCAATTTCATTCCGTAACCTATACCTTTTTAAATACTAAAATTCGTACCCTTTTATCCATTGGTTCACAAGAAAACCGTTTGCAATCGCACCAAATTCAATATGCCCATTTGTGGAAAAAAGCCTGGTTGGTGAATGTAGAATCGGCGGTGGGGAAAAATTTAGGATTATCGGATAATTATGCCTCCCGCAATTATACGCTGGAAACGTTTCAAGTCCAACCCAAACTTTCCTATTTATTTTCTGCGAACAAAAGTTTGAGTGTTTTCTATGAAATCAAAAGCAAAACCAACACGATTAACGATCAAGAGTCGCTCACCCAGAGTCGGATGGGCATTGCAGTCAATTATATAGGAGAAAAAAAATTCACATTGACGGGCGAATATTCCTTTTACCGCAATGACTTTAACGGCAATGCGCAATCGCCGGTAGCTTTTCAAATGTTGGAAGGCTTGCAACCGGGAAAAAATTCGACTTGGCGCGTTTTGCTTCAGAAAAATTTGACCCAATATTTGGACCTCAACATCAATTACCAGGGACGACAATCGGAGACATCAAAAACGATCCATACGGGAAGTGTGCAGTTGCGCGCCTTTTTTTAATCCAAATCCTACTTTTGAAAAAGAAGAATTTGTATCTTTAATTGTCAAATCAAATTTTAGAACCCTATGAAAAAAGTAATTGCACTCGCAGTAGCCTTTGTATTTTCTACCGGACTTTTTGCGCAAGAAGCCAAAGAGAAAGTAAAAAAAGCCAAAAAAGAAACCGAGAAAGTTGTCGCTGACAAAAAGGAAAAGTCCAAGAAAGAAGGCGAAAAACTGAAAAAAGACGGCACGCCCGACAAACGTTATAAAAACAACAAAACGGAGGAAAAAAAGCCAGCGCTCAAAAAAGACGGAACGGTAGACAAACGCTTTAAAGAAAATAAAGCTTCCGCAAAAGGAGACGTAAAATCCGATGCTGGAAAAGCCAAAGCTGCTGGAAACAAAGCCAAAGCCAAAGCCAAAAAATTATCCGCTGCCGAAGAAAAAGAAGACATCAAAGAATCAGCGTTATCCAAAACCGCTGAGAAAAAAGTGAAAGACAAAGCTACGGGCACTTACAAAGGGAGAAAAGTCTATACAGGACCTCGCGGTGGCAAATATTACATCAATAAAAATGGGAATAAAACCTATATTGATGGAGAGCAAGAAGAATAAAATTAGTTCCTAAAAAATCAAAAACCGTTTCTGCTGTGAAACGGTTTTTTTATTTACAATTTCACAACATTCAGCGCCTTGTAAAATCCTACGAAAATTATTTACGCCTTTTCCGAAAACCCTTGATTTTTCAGCCTTTTAGCAAAAAATGAACTTCTATAGCCTTGTTTTTCAATGGGTTGCAAAATTGTTAAAATTAAGAATTTTCGTACGCGTTGTTAAAAACTAAAGCCGATTGTGGATAAGTTTGACTTTCATTTTTGACGGTATTTAATCAAATTTGTAACAGTCAGAACAACGTTAACGAAATCATAAAAAATAACACACTTATGTCATTTGTAGAACCCATTCTTCAGGATAATAAAGACCGATTTGTAATCTTCCCTATCAAACACCATGATATTTGGGAATGGTATAAAAAACAAGAGGCTTGTATTTGGACTGCAGAAGAAATCGATTTACACCAAGATTTAAACGATTGGAATAATAAATTAACCGACGATGAACGTTACTTTATTAAACACATCTTGGCGTTTTTCGCAGCATCTGACGGAATTGTAAACGAAAACTTGGCCGAAAACTTCGTGAGTGAAGTACAATATCCAGAGGCAAAGTTTTTCTATGGTTTCCAATTAATGATGGAAAACATCCACAGTGAAACCTATTCGTTATTGATCGACACGTATGTAAAAGACGAAGCTGAGAAAAACGAATTGTTTCATGCTATCGAAGTATTCCCAGCAATTAAAGAAAAAGCGGATTGGGCATTGAAATGGGTACAATCGCCTAACTTCAGCGAGCGTCTAATTGCTTTTGCTGCTGTAGAAGGGATCTTTTTCTCAGGATCATTTTGCTCTATCTACTGGTTGAAAAAACGCGGTTTAATGCCGGGTCTAACCTTCTCCAACGAATTAATTTCGCGTGATGAAGGAATGCACTGTGATTTTGCCGTTCACCTACACAACCACCATTTGGTGCATAAAGTTTCGAAAGAACGCATCACCGAAATATTAACCAATGCTTTGGACATTGAACGCAAATTCATCACCGAATCGCTTCCCGTAAGTTTGATTGGTATGAATTCCAAATTGATGACACAGTACCTTGAATTCGTAACCGACCGTTTGTTGGTGGAATTAGGGTGTAACAAAGTGTTCAATGTAACCAATCCTTTTGATTTTATGGACATGATTTCGTTGCAAGGAAAAACCAACTTCTTCGAAAAACGCGTTTCTGAATACCAAAAGGCCGGAGTCATGAATAACGACTCTAACGCACAGAAAATCAGCTTCGACGCCGATTTTTAATTCGATCAAAATCATTCAAAATACAGCTCCGGGAGGAGTTCACATCCGATTCGGAAAAGGGGATTTATTGCCTTTTCCCATCAAAAATCAATTCGAGTTAGAGAAGGGATTGTCTAGCTCATAACCTAAAACCAAACAAATATGTACGTAGTAAAAAGAGACGGCCACAGAGAGCCCGTAATGTTTGACAAGATTACCGACCGTATCAAAAAATTGTGTTACGGATTAAACGAAATGGTAGACGCTGTAAAAGTGGCTATGCGTGTAATTGAAGGCTTATATGACGGTGTAACTACCTCTGAATTGGACAACCTTGCTGCAGAAACTGCTGCTGCCATGACCGTAACCCATCCGGATTATGCTTTATTGGCTGCGCGTATCGCGATTTCGAATTTACACAAGAACACAAAAAAATCGTTCTCCGAAACCATGAACGACATGTTCCACTATGTAAATCCGAGAACCAACCAAGAAGCACCTTTACTTTCTGATGAAGTGCACCAAGTAATCATGGAAAATGCAGAGTTCTTAGACTCACACGTGATTTACAACCGTGACTTCAACTACGACTATTTCGGTTTTAAAACCTTAGAACGCTCGTACCTTCTCAAAATAAATGGCAAAATCGTAGAACGTCCGCAACACATGTTGATGCGTGTTGCTGTGGGTATTCACTTAAACGACTTGCAGTCGGTGATTGAAACTTACGATTTGATGTCGAAAAAATTCTTTACCCACGCCACACCTACCCTTTTCAACGCGGGTACTCCAAAACCACAAATGTCATCGTGTTTCTTGTTAACCATGAAAGACGATAGTATTGATGGTATTTACGACACGTTAAAACAAACGGCGAAAATCTCGCAATCTGCTGGAGGTATCGGTTTATCTATCCACAATGTGCGCGCCACAGGTTCGTACATCCGCGGAACCAACGGAACCTCGAATGGTATTGTACCGATGTTGCGTGTATTCAATGACACGGCACGTTATGTTGACCAAGGCGGAGGAAAACGCAAAGGAAGTTTTGCCATTTATATCGAACCTTGGCATGCGGATATCTTCGAATTCTTGGATTTGAAAAAGAATACCGGTAAAGAAGAAATGCGTGCGCGCGACTTGTTCTTTGCGATGTGGATTTCCGATTTATTCATGCAACGTGTAGAAAACGACGCGGAGTGGACTTTAATGTGTCCCAACGAGTGTCCCGGATTATATGATACCTACGGAGAGAAATTCGACGAATTATATACTTCGTATGAATTGGCGGGTAAAGGTCGCAAAACGATCCGTGCTCGTGAATTGTGGGAGAAAATCTTAGAATCACAAATCGAAACGGGTACCCCGTATATGTTGTATAAAGATGCAGCTAACCGTAAATCGAACCAGAAAAACTTGGGAACGATTCGTTCATCCAACTTATGTACAGAAATCTTGGAATACACTTCGGAAGATGAAATTGCAGTATGTAACTTGGCTTCAATTTCGTTACCGATGTTTGTGGAAGATGGCAAATTCAACCACGAATTGTTGTACAATGTGACCAAACGCGTAACCCGCAACTTGAACAAAGTAATTGACCGCAATTATTATCCCGTTCCCGAAGCAGAGAACTCCAATATGCGTCACCGTCCTGTTGGATTGGGTGTGCAAGGTTTGGCGGATGCATTTATCATGATGCGATTACCGTTCACCAGTGACGAAGCCAAACAATTGAATCAAGACATCTTCGAAACGATTTACTTCGCTGCCGTTACCGCTTCGATGGAAATGGCCAAAGAAGAAGGTCCGTATTCAACATTTGAAGGGTCGCCCATCTCACAAGGAGAATTCCAATACAACCTTTGGGGCTTACAAGACAGCGATTTATCGGGTCGTTGGGATTGGACATCGTTACGCAAAGAAGTAATGGAACACGGAGTACGCAACTCGTTATTGTTGGCGCCAATGCCTACGGCTTCTACATCACAAATCCTTGGAAACAATGAAGCATTTGAACCATACACTTCGAATATCTACACCCGTCGTGTATTGTCTGGTGAATTCATCGTGGTAAACAAACACTTGTTGGAAGACTTGGTAAAACGCGGTTTGTGGAACGAAAACTTGAAGCAAGAAATCATGCGTCACAACGGTTCGATCCAAAACATTGACATCATTCCGCAAGATTTGAAAGACTTATACAAAACCGTTTGGGAAATGTCCATGAAAGACATCATCGACATGTCACGTCACCGCGGGTATTTCATTGACCAATCGCAATCGTTGAACTTGTTCATGCAGGATGCCACTTATGCAAAACTGACTTCGATGCACTTCTATGCATGGAAAAGCGGCTTGAAAACGGGTATGTATTATTTACGTACAAAATCGGCAGTAGACGCCATCAAGTTCACCTTGAATAATGAGAAAAAAGAAGAACCGACAGCGGCTATTCAACAACCCGAACCCCAAGCGGTAGAAGTGATCGCACCAGAATCGGGAGAAATGACAGCTGAGGAATTCCGTTTGATGGTGGAACGCGCCCGCAACGCCGGTCCAGAGGACTGTGAAATGTGTGGATCGTAATCCAATTTAGAATTTAGAATTCAAAATTTAGAATTATAACAACAGCTGTCAGTAATGATGGCTGTTCTTTTTTACCAAAAGTATGTTACACTTACTCCGCACCCATTCCGAGCATCCCGATTTTGAATTGTTGGTTAAACCACTTAATACCTATCTCGCTATTTTAGACGGTGAAGACCATGCCTTTTATGCGCAATTTAATCAGTCGGCTTTATTGAAAAATACACTGGTTGCCTATTGGGACGAGCAACCTGTAGGCATTGGCGCTTACAAAGCCTATGAAGAAACTAAAGCCGAAATCAAACGCATGTATGTGGATCCTGAATTTCGCGGCAAAGGCATTGCCAATGCGATTTTACAAGAATTAGAACGTTGGGCAAGGGAAGACGGATTTACATCTGCTATTTTAGAAACGGGTCACCAACAAATAGAAGCGATTCAGTTATACCATAAAACGGGCTATGCGCGTATTGAAAATTACGGGCAATATGCGGGTGTTGCCAACAGTTTATGTTTTCAAAAGTCATTAAAATAAGTACATTTGTAAAAAGCACTACCACATGATGACTTGGGAACAATTACTCTCCTTGAAACGTCAAGGCGACACCGGAAAACGCTTACGCATCGAGCAAGACGACACCCGTTTGGGATTTGAAGTCGATTACGACCGTATTATTTTCTCGGCGCCATTTCGCAGTTTGCAAGACAAAACCCAAGTGATTCCGCTGTCCAAAACCGATTTTGTGCATACGCGCTTGACGCATAGTTTGGAGGTTTCCGTGGTAGGTCGGTCGATTGGTCGTTTGGTGGGAAAAAAAATCATTGAAAAATACCCGCATTTGAAGGAAATTCACGGCTATCAACCCAATGATTTTGGTGCAATTGTGGCAGCCGCATCGTTGGCACACGACATCGGGAATCCGCCTTTTGGTCATTCGGGTGAAAAAGCCATAGGCGAATATTTTTCGCGGGGCAACGGACAACAATTTAAAGAGCAATTAAGTCCGAAAGAATGGCAAGACTTGGTTGATTTTGAAGGCAATGCCAACGGATTTTCGGTATTGACGAGTTCGCGACCCGGCATTGAAGGCAGTTTGCGTTTGTCCTATGCAACTTTGGGTGCTTTTATGAAATACCCGAAAGAAAGTTTGCCCAAGAAACCTTCAACCAATATTTCTGATAAAAAATTTGGTTTTTTCCAAACCGACAAAGCCTTTTTTCAAGAAGTGGCAGAAGAATTGGGATTGATCAAAATCAACTCGGGTGAAGATTTGCGTTATTTACGTCATCCCCTCGCCTTTTTGGTTGAAGCTGCTGACGATATTTGTTATACCATCATTGACTTTGAAGACGGCATCAATTTAGGCTTAGTTTCAGAAGATTTTGCCTTAGAATATTTAATTAAATTGGTCAAAGACACCATTGACGCTAATAAATACCAAGCTTTGACTACCAAAGAAGATCGCATCAGTTATTTACGTGCTTTGGCGATTGGCAACCTCATCAATGATGCGGTAAAAGTGTTTTTAGAAAATGAAGAAGCCATTTTAAAAGGTGAGTTCCATCATGCCTTAACTGACAAAAGCAAATACAAAGCCCAAATGAATGACATCATTAAATTGAGTGTCAAAAATATTTATCAGAGTCGGGAAGTGATTGAAAAAGAATTGAAAGGCTACCAAATTATCAATTCGCTTTTGGACAAATTCATTACGGCTTACAATAATCAATATGAAGGAAAAACCTCCAATTACGATCAATTACTGTTAAAAGTATTACCCGAAAAACATCGATTGGAGAAAGAAACGTTGTACGAACGTTTGATGCACATCTGCCATTTTGTTTCCTTACTTACCGATGGTAATGCTTTGTTGTATAACGAAATGTTGGGTTAACAATTCCTAAATTTCTGATAGACAATGGGGTGCCGCTTGTTTTTATGAAAAGTTAGTGCTAGCTTTGAGGCAATTAACCAAAAACAATGAAACGATTACTCTTTTTAGCATTCAGCCTTGGGATGAGTGCATTTGCTCAAGATATTCCCAACAAAGCGATTCAAGAAGCTTTGAATGCAAAGCAGACGGAACTCAAATTAACCACATCCGATATTGCCAATTGGAAGGTTGTGAGTGAAACCTACTCAGAATCGACAGGTATTCATAATTATTTTGTTTGCCAAACTTACAATGGATTGCCTTTGTTTGATTCTGTGAATTCCATTTGGGTGAAAGAGGGTAAAGTAATCCAAATTGGCGACCGATTTGTGGCCAATTATTCATCAAAAATTAAAAATTCCTCCAAAAATTTAAGTGCTACGGATGCGTTGTCTCAAACCTTTGCAGCTCTTGGTTACCATCAAAGTACCGAACTCATTTCCAAAAGAGAAAATGGGGTATTCCAACTTAAAAATGGAAATTTAGTAGATGATCCTGTACGTGCCGAATTAGGCTATGTGGAAAAAGAAGGACAATATATTTTAGTTTGGCGATTTGAATTTTACAGTCCGGATTACAAAAATCTTTGGCACATTGATACCGATGCCAATTCGGGAATCATTGTATCCAAACGAGATTTGACGGTTAGTTGTCAATTTGACCATCCGCATACGAATACAGCTTGTCAAAAACAACCTTTTTCTTTTGAAAATACGGTGCAAAAAATTGCGGCTCCTTTCCAAGTTATGGGCGGTAACTATCGCGTTATCCCGTTTAATTACGAGAGTCCGAACCACGCTCCATTTCAATTAATCAGCAGTCCGGAGAATGCTTTAGCTTCGCCGAAAGGATGGCATGACACCAATAATCTAGCCGATAATTTAAGTACGTTAAAATACACGATTACACGCGGAAATAATGTTTGGGCACGCGCCGATTATTCGAATACCAATCCAACTACTGGTTCAACCACTGCCACCGTTAACGGTTATGCGCCAGATGGCGGGAGTGCATTGAACTTTGATTTCCCTTACGGAGGTACATCCGTAGCAGCGAATACGTACATTAATGCGGCCGTAACCAATTTGTTTTACATGAACAATTGTATCCATGACATTTGGTACCAATATGGATTCAACGAACTCAATGGTAATTTCCAACAAAATAATTTTGGCCGTGGCGGAACGGGTACTGACTTTGTTTGGGCCGACGCACAAGACGGTTCGACGGCTTCAACACCAACATTTAATAACGCCAATTTCTCAACTCCATCCGATGGATCAAAAGGTCGTATGCAAATGTACCTTTGGAAAGTGGCACCTCCCATTTTTCCTGTAACCGTAAACAGCCCGGCAGATATTGCGGGCAGTTACCGTGCGATACAAAATGTATTCAATCCGGGCTTCGTAAGTTTACCGCAAGCTCCTAATTTCATTCAATCGGATATTGTTCTGTACCAAGACGGAACAGGTGGTTTAAATGAAGGTTGTGTGGCACCATCCAACGGTGCCGCGATGAATGGTAAAATTGTCATCATACGTAGAGGAAATTGCAACTTTACCGTGAAAGTTAAAAATGCGCAAACCCGTGGTGCAGTGGCCGTGATCATTGTAAATAATGTATCCGACCCCCAATTTGTTACCATGAGCGGTGCGGACTCAACAATTACCATTCCTGCAATTACCATGAGTTTTGATGATGGTGAATCGTTAATTGGCTACACTTTTTCCGGACCTGTAAATGTAAAACTACAATTAAACGGTCCCGCCTTTGTCAATGCCGATGGTGATTTTGACAACGGCATCATTGCTCATGAATTTGGACACGGTATTTCTAACCGTTTAACGGGCGGGCCGAGTTTGAGTAATTGTTTGACCAACGACGAACAAATGGGAGAAGGCTGGTCGGATTGGTTTGCCTTGATGCTACAAATGAAACCGGGAGATGTGGGTACAACCCCTAAAGGCATCGGAACATTTGCCGTGAGTCAGGCTACCACAGGCGGTGGTATTCGTCGTTATCCCTACTCTACGGACATGGCTGTTAACCCCAGTACTTTTGAAACAGTGAACACCAATCTAATCACCGATGCAAATGGCGCTACGACCGTATCCCCTCATAATATTGGAGAGGTTTGGTGCGCCATGCTCTGGGATTTAACATGGGCTTATGTCGCAAAATACGGCTATGACGACAATAAATATACAGGAACAGGCGGTAATAATAAAGCCATGCGCTTGATTTTAGATGCTATAAAACTACAACCTTGTAATCCAACTTTTGTGGAAGCGCGTAATGCAATTATTGCTGCAGACCAAGCTACTACTGGCGGTGCAGATTATTGCATGATTTGGGAAGTATTTGCCCGTAGAGGGTTAGGACTTAATGCAAGTTCGGGTAACCGAAACGATTCAACCGATCAAGTGGAAGATTTCACCCAACCAGCGCCAGGGCCTAATTGTACTGCTTTAGGAACTTCGGCATTTGCCAATACCCTAACCTATCATGTGTTCCCGAATCCTACACAAAATGAAGTGCATATACAAATTCCAAATTACACGTCTACGATCAGTGTTCGGGTATTGGACATGAATGGCCGTATTGTATATCAAAACACAAAAGCCTTGGATAATAACGACATACTCATTCCGATGCAATCCTTGGAAAGCGGTTTGTATATCCTTCAAGCTACTGGTGAAAATCTAATGATTACCGAAAAAATTATCAAAAACTAAATTGAAAACGGACCTCTAAAGGGTTCGTTTTTTTTTTTGGAGCGTCCTATTTAGATTATCAATCATGAACCGTCCGGCTTTCCGCTATAGTCCCTCTTACATCGGGAGCTGCCGCTTCAATCCGGGCTAGAATTCACGCTAATTGCTCTAATAGCGTCCTTAATAACTGCTGAATGGCCATTGGGGATATACCACATATTTCCTGCAATTGCACGATGGTACCGTGTTCTATAAATTGATCCGGAATACCCAATCGATGAACAGGAAGTTGATAATCGTGCGTCGTAATAAATTCGGCAACAGCACTGCCCAATCCGCCTTCAATCGTTGCATCTTCTAAAGTGATCACAAACCTATGCTGCTTACAAATAGTATGCAAAAGTGCTTCATCTAGCGGCTTTACACATCCAAAATGATACAAACTCACCTTTTCTTTTAAATCAAAATCAGCCAATGCGGCAAGCGCATTATTTCCAATAAACCCCGTTGAAATTATCGCAATATCCGAACCTTGATGCAGTACCTTTCCTTTTTTATAGTCTATTTTTTGAAAGGATATTTCCCAATTCAATCCAACACCTCGACCGCGTGGATACCGAATCGCAATCGGATTTTCCAATCCTAAAGAAGCGGTATATAAAAGTTGGCGCAACTCTACTTCATCCAAAGGCGCAACAATTTCCATATTGGGCACACAACGCAAATACGCCAAATCAAAAACACCGTGATGCGTGGCACCGTCTTCGCCTACCAAACCCGCACGATCCAAACAGAAAATCACGGGTAATTTCTGTAAAGCAACATCATGAATTACTTGGTCATAGGCTCTTTGTAAAAAGGTCGAATAAATGTTGCAAAACACCACCATTCCTTGGGTAGCCATTCCTGCAGCTAAGGTCACTGCATGCTGCTCGGCAATCCCCACATCAAAAGCGCGTTCGGGAAAAGCTTCCATCATGTATTTCATCGAACTCCCCGACGGCATCGCTGGGGTAATCCCGATTATTTTAGGATTTTGTTGTGCCAATTCTACTAGGGTATGACCGAAAACATCTTGAAATTTGGTGGGCAAATGGGATTCTTCTTTGGTAATGAGTTCGCCCGTCGCTGCATCAAATTTACCCGGTGCATGGTACTTGACTTGATCTTGTTCGGCTTGCAATAAGCCTTTGCCTTTGGTGGTGATGACGTGTAAAAACTTGGGCCCTTTCACCTTTTGCAAACGTTGCAATTCTTTGATTAAAATAGGGAGATCATGACCGTCAATCGGACCCGAATACGCAAAATTTAACGACTTGATCATGTTGTTTTGCTTCGGATTTTTTCCTTCTTTTACCGCTGTCAAATAGGTTTTCAGCGCCCCCACACTTGGGTCTATTCCGATCGCATTATCATTTAAAATTACCAAAATATCCGCATCGGTGACACCTGCATGATTCAAACCTTCAAACGCCATGCCGCTGGCAATCGAGGCATCGCCAATCACTGCAACATGCGACCGTTGCTCGCCTTTCAGTTGGGAAGCAAGCGCCATTCCCAGAGCCGCAGAAATCGATGTGGACGAATGCCCCACACCAAAGGTATCATAAACACTTTCGGACCGTTTTGGAAAACCCGAAATTCCCCCTTTTTGCCGATTCGTTTCAAATTGATCCCGGCGACCCGTCAAAATTTTATGGCCGTAGGCTTGGTGCCCAACATCCCAAACCAACAAATCATCCGGTGTATTGAAAACATAATGCAAGGCAATAGTCAATTCGACAACGCCCAAACTCGCTCCCAAATGGCCCTCTTTTACCGCAACTACATTAATGATATTATCCCGCAATTCCTGAGCAACTTGCTCCAATTGCGCGATATCGAGTTGCCGTAAATCGGACGGAGATTGAATTTGTGCGAGTAAATGTTGGCTCATGAGTCAAAGGTACAAATTGAATTCCTATTTTTGTTTTATGGAACCCATTTTCACCGACGAATACTTTATGAAAAAAGCCTTGGCGGAGGCTGAAATCGCTTTTGAAAAAGGTGAAATTCCGGTTGGCGCGATTATTGTTGTAGAAAATCGGGTCATTGCCCGAAGTCATAATCTCACCGAAATGTTGAACGACGTTACCGCACATGCCGAAATGCAAGCCATCACCGCAGCCGCCAATTTTATTGGAGGAAAATACCTCAAAGGCTGTACGTTGTATGTCACCTTAGAGCCTTGTCAAATGTGCGCCGGCGCCTTGTATTGGAGTCAGATTACCAAAATTGTGTTTGGCGCACGTGATGAACAACGCGGGTTTATGACTTTAGGCACTCAATTGCATCCCAAAACCGAAGTCGTTTCGGGAATAATGGCCGTTGAGTGTGCCCAATTGATGAAAGATTTTTTCAAAAAAAGAAGATAACTGTGTATGCCTAATTCTTTGTACATTTCTCACTACTAATACCTTCGTTCTTATACAATTAGTCAAACCACCACTAAATTCTTAAACACTTTTATACCGCCAACTTTTATGAAAACCCAAAAGTTCTTGTATGTGCTGATCGCCTTTTTGGCGTTGGCCTCTTGTGGCAAAAAATCGGCTGCCGATTTTGACTCTGACCCTACTCTTTTTAAAGAGTACATTGCTGGTTTTACCTCTGGTTTTATTCCTTCAAAATCCGACATTCGGGTGCAACTTGCTTTCCAAAAAAAGGATTGGAATCCCGAGCAAGAATTGGATGATGATTTATTTTCCATTTCACCCAGTGTGGATGGGAAAGTGAAAATGTTATCTTCCAACACAATTGCCTTTATTCCGGATGAACCTTTGGAACAAAACACCTTGTACCAAGTAACCTTGAATTTGGAAAAATTAACCACTGTTGCGGATGAAAAACTACAGGCTTTTAATTTTTCATTCAAAACCATTAAGCAAGATTTTATTATTCAAACCCAGGATTTACAGTCGTACAATAAGAACTATTATTACCAATACGGGACGATTCGCACCGCAGATGAAATGGATATTTCGTTGGCACAAAAAATCCTTTCGGCGACCCAAAACGGCAATGACTTAAAAGTAAAAATCGACAAGGAAATGAGTTCGCCTACCGAATTCAAATTCCTTATTGACAGCATTCAACGCTTTGACGATGAAAGTACGATCACCTTAAAATGGGATGGTGACGAAGCCGATGTCGAAGACCAAGAAGGTTTTGTGGAAATTAAAATTCCGGGGAAAAACCAATTCAAAGTGGTGCATATTACATCGGGCGATGAAAACAACCAATCGATACTTATCAATTTCTCGGATCCGTTGAAAAAAGACCAAAACTTTGCCGGCTTGGTTAACATACAAAACACCGACAACTTGAAATTTAGTACGATGGGCAATGTACTTAAAGTCTATTTCGACAATGTCGGTCCCACCACCAATACCCAAAAAACAGTACAAAACGAAGTGGCGGCCACAGAAGAAGTGGCGGTAGATACCGTTGCAGTGGCAGCTGACTCAACAGCTACTGTTATCAATACTTCCGACGAGATTTCGGATTATGAAGAAGAGGAAGAACCCAAAATGATTTCTGCCAATAAATTAGTTGAAGTTTTTGCCGGAATTGAGAGCAGTGACGGCTTCAAACTCAAAGAAACCTATTCCGAAACATTGATTTTTGACCCGATTAAACCGGGAGTAAAATTGGTGAAAAGCGGGAGTATTCTTCCTAGTTCGAACAATTTAAAAGTAAATTTTGAAGCGGCCAGTTTGAATGCCGTGGATGTAAAAATCTATAAAATTTACAAGAACAATATTCTTCAGTTTTTGCAAGACAACGAACTCAATGGCACGCAAAACTTGCGCCGTGTGAGTCAGCCCATCGCGAAAACCACCTTGCAACTCAAGCAAAACAATCTCTATAATTACAACAAGTGGAATACCTATGCATTGGATATTTCCAAAATAATCGAACCCGAACCTGGGGCGATTTACCGCGTTGAGTTTTCGTTCCGTAAAAAATATGCTTTGTACAAATGCGACGGTACTTCTGAGGAATCTTCCAATGAAGATGAGGAAGAAGAAAATGAAGACGATGTGAATTACAGTGGCGGTGGTGGCTATTACTACTATTATGAAGAGGATTACGATTGGCAATCCAGTCAAGATCCGTGTTCTAACTATTACTATTACAACACCAAACGCGGGACAAATATTCTAGCAACAGATTTGGGGGTAATTGTAAAACGCGGCAATAATAAATCGGTGACGGTTGCGGTGAGTAATATTGTGACAACCGACCCTGAATCGGGGGCGAAAGTAGAATTATTCAACTACCAACAACAAAAATTAGCTGAAACTACGACCGATGGCGACGGTATGGCGACTTTTGAATTGACGAAAATGGCCTACTTCGCGGTAGTTTCCAAAGGCGATCAAAGTACGTATGTAAAGCTGGATGACGAACTTTCATTGTCGGTAAGTAATTTTGATGTTTCAGGGGAAAGTTTGCAAAAAGGCTTGAAAGGCTACATTTACGGGGAACGCGGCGTTTGGCGCCCGGGAGATAAAGTGTTTTTGTCTTTTATTTTAAATGACAACAACAATAAACTTCCAGAAAACCATCCGATCAAATTGCGCTTTAATGATCCCAAAGGAAAAACGGTATATCAAACGGTTCAAACCAAAAACGAGTTGAACCATTATGCCTTTACGATCCCTACAGAAGCCGATGCGCCTACGGGGAATTGGGAAGCGCGCATTAGTGTGGGCGGTGCTCATTTTTACAAAAGCATTAAAATTGAAACCATTAAACCTAATCGTTTAAAAATTAAAAATAGTTTTAATGGCAAAATGCTTTCTGCGGGTGAGAAAAACACCAATACCGTTCAAGTGACTTGGTTACACGGTGCAGTGGCTAAAAATTTGAAAACTGAAGTACAAGCCAAATTCTCGCAACAAGTTACCAGTTTTAAAGGGTATTCGAACTATATTTTTGACGATCCTTCTCGTAAATTTTCCACCGAAGAAATCAATATTTTTTCAGGAAAAGTCAACGAAAATGGGCAAGTTTCGATTCCGATTAACCCGACCATTCAAGGACAAGCTCCGGGTATGCTTCGCGCGGCTTTCATCACCAAAGTTTACGAACAAGGTGGGGATGTGAGTACCGATGTGGCAGCTGTTAATTATTCTCCCTACAAAACCTATGTCGGCATAAAAGCACCCGATCCAAATAAATACGGTTTAATCGAAACCGACAAAAACAACCGATACGAAATCATTTCGGTAAATGAAAACGGAAATCCCGTAGCGGTGAAAAACTTGGAAGTTCGCGTCTACCGTTTGGAATCCCGTTGGTGGTGGGATGCTTCCAACGAAGATTTATCCAATTACAATACGGCAAATGTGACCACTTCGTATAAGTTATTCCGCATTAATACCGATGCTTCAGGCCGTGGTCAAGTTGTATTTTCCGTACCTGGTGATGATTGGGGGCGCTATTTAGTTCGCGTTATCGATCCAACCAGTGGCCATGCTTCAGGTACAACTGTATTTTTAGATTATCCCTATTGGTCGTCGCGTTCCCGCAATGTTGATGGCGATGGTGCTACTGTTTTACGTTTTAATACCGATAAAAAAGAATATGCCGTTGGTGAAACAGCAAAAGTGTTTTTGCCTTCAAGTGAGGGTGGTCGAGCTTTGATTTCGATTGAAAATGGTTCCAAAGTTTTAAAAACATTATGGGCCAAAACAAAATCGGGTGAAACCACAATTGATCTACCGATTACCGCCGATATGGCGCCTAATGTGTACATCAATGTCACCTTATTACAACCGCATGCCTCTACAAAAAACGACGCACCGATTCGCATGTACGGTCTAGTTCCGATTGGGGTAACTGATAAAACAACGGTTTTACAACCCAAATTGGTGATGCCTGAAGTTTTAAAACCCGAGCAAACGGTTAACATTAAAGTCAGCGAACAGCAAGGCAAAGCCATGACCTATACCATTGCGATAGTCGATGAAGGTTTGTTGGATCTTACGCGTTTCCAAACGCCCAATGCTTGGGATGATTTTTACAAACGCGAGGCTTTGGGTGTACGCACTTGGGATATTTACAATGATGTGATTGGTGCTTATGGTGGCCGAGTAAATCAGGTTTTTAGTATAGGTGGAGACGCTGATGCAGGCGGCGGTAAATCGAAAAAAGCGAACCGATTCAAACCTGTAGTCGTATTCTTAGGCCCGTTTAAATTAGAAAAAGGCGCCGAAAAAACGCACCAAATCAAGTTGCCGAAATACATCGGTTCGGTGCGCACCATGGTGGTTGCGGCTAATGCTGAGAGTAATGCCTATGGAAGTGTGGAAAAAACGACGCCCGTTCGCAGTCCGTTGATGGTCTTGGCTTCGTTCCCAAGAAAAGTAACACCCTCGGAACAAGTAACCTTACCGGTAACGCTTTTCGCTATGGAAAATCAGGTGAAAAATGTAACCGTACAGGTGAAAACCAGTGGCGGCATTGTGATTGCAGGAAAAGCGACACAATCGGTAACTTTTGCGCGTCCCGATGAAAAAATGGCCTTTTTTAATTTAAAAATTGCCAATGTCACGGGTGTTGGAAAAGTACAAGTAATCGCTACTTCGGGCAAAGAACGCTCCGTTTACGAAATTGAAGTCGATATTTTTAATCCGAATCCGGTAACTACTTCTTACACTGATGTCGTTTTAAATCCGAATTCGAGTAAATCCATCAATTGGAAAACCTTCGGAATTGCGGGAAGTAATAAAGCTGTGGTCGAAATTTCATCCATGCCTACTGTTGATTTTGGCCGTCGATTGGATTATCTCATTCTGTACCCTCACGGTTGTGTGGAGCAAACAACCTCATCGGTATTCCCACAATTGTATTTGATGGATATCATGGATGTGGACACGAATCGCAAAAATCGAATTCAACGCAACGTCGCTGCTGGAATCCAACGATTATCAAAATTCCAAACCGCAAGTGGCGGGATGAGTTATTGGCCCGGCAGTAATTACGCCGATGATTGGGGTAGCAGTTATGCCGGACATTTCTTACTTGAAGCCGAGAAAAAAGGATATGCTTTGCCGCCAACATTCAAAACAAAATGGATTGCTTACCAACAACGGGCTGCCAAACAGTGGCGTATTGAAAGTCATAATGATATGGCACAAGCGTATCGTTTATATACTTTGGCTTTAGCGGGGAATCCTGATTTGGCGTCGATGAACCGATTACGAGAAACCCGTGATATCTCCAATGAAGCCAAATTACGCCTTGCGGCCACTTTTGCATTGTTGAAACAAAATAATGCGGGTATGGCGCTACTTTCCCGTGCAAAAATCGATGAAGAGTATACAGATGAGAACTATTACGACTATTATTACGGTTCGCAAGAACGCAATCGTGCCATGGCGTTGGAAACGTTAATCTTATTGGGACAAAAAACACAAGCGTTCCAATTGGCAACAAAATTGGCCAAAAATATGGCTTCTGACGAATGGATGAGTACGCAAACTTCAGCCTACTGTTTGTATGCTATGTCGAAATTTGCGCAATCCAATGGTGGAAAAGGGATGAATGTGAGTGTGATTCAAAAAGGGAAATCGGAGACAATCAATTCGGCTAAATCGCTTTCGCAACGCTCCTTAATGGTCCAAAACGGTTCAAATAATGTGACTTTGAAAAACAATTTGAAGAACACACTGTTCGTTCGGGTTTACAACAGTGGCATTCTACCGATTGGAAAAGAAAAACCAATGGAAAACAACGTGAAGGCTTCGTTGGTATTCAAAGATCGCAAAGGGAACAAAATTGATGTAAGTAAAATAACACAAGGTACTGAGTTTATTGCGGTAGTGACTCTAACCAATTTAAAGAATGATTATGTAGAAAACATTGCGTTGACACAAATCATTCCGTCTGGATTTGAAATTGTAAATACCCGATACACGGAATACGGCAATGCTACCGAGAATACGGTGGATTATATGGATATTCGCGATGACCGTGCTAACTATTATTTTGGTTTAAAAGGCGGAGAAACCCGAACTTTTAAATTATTATTGAACGCTTCATATTTGGGGAAATACTATTTACCCGGATTACAATGTGAAGCGATGTATGACCATGAATTCATTGCCCGAACTAAGGGACAATGGGTTGAAGTGGTGAATGAGTAGCCTATTTCGATAGGTTGAAAATAAATTATTAGCCTAGTGTAACCAGACCTAACAGGTTTTAAAACCTGTTAGGTCTATAATATATGCCAAAATGAAACGAGAACTATTTGAATATGGTGGGTATTACCATGTTTACAACCGAGGAAACAATGGAGAAAATTTATTCCATGAAGAGCGAAATTATCTCTATTTTTTAAATCTTATGAAAAAGTATCTTCATCCAATTGCTGAAATTTATGCCTATTGTTTGATGAAAAATCATTTTCATATCATTTTAAAAATAAAAGAACGAGAAGAGATGAAAAATGTTAAGGAAGACAAACTTCACTTGCCTTTTTCCAACTTTTTTAACAGCTATGCGAAAGCAATAAACAAAGCCTATGGCAGAACTGGAAGTTTATTCCAAGAACATCTAAAAAGAAATCGAATCGATTCAAATGAATATTTAATTCAATCTATTCTATATGTGCACTTTAATCCAGAATTCCACAAAGTTTGTACGGATTTTGAGTCGTACAATTACTCCTCCTATAAAGCCTATCTTTGCCTACAGCCAACATTGTTGACTCGACAATTCACTATTGCTTTATTTGGAGGGATTGATAATTTTAAATACGAACATGTTTCAAAAAAAATAAATTTTGAACTTTTAAAGGATATTCTATTTCTTGAACAATAAACAAACCTAACAGGTTTTAAAAACCTGTTAGGTCTTAATCATCAAATCATTGCAGAAACAGCTTTACATATTAATTCACTTCTTACAATCTAAGCTTTCATTGTTTTTTAAAACAGTGAAAACCCGCGTAGGTGAACATCCCAAAAAATCGGCAGTCCTAATGATTGCTCTTTTGGTGTATTATTTCTCGTTGCCTCGCACCTTGTTTCAAGTCCCCTACGCCACCGTGATTGAAAGTTCGGATGGAGAGTTATTGGCTGCAAAAATTGCTACCGATGGTCAATGGCGCTTCCCTTCAAAAGATAGTGTGCCTGAAAAATTCAAAAAATGCATTGTCTATTATGAAGACGAACATTTTTATCAGCATTGGGGATTCAATCCTGTTGCGATGTACAAAGCCGTACAACAAAATCGGGCGGCTGGAAGAGTGGTTCGTGGCGGGAGTACCTTGACCCAGCAAGTCATTCGCTTATCGCGGAATAATCAAGACCGCACCTATTGGGAGAAAATAAAAGAAATCGTGTTGGCAACACGTTTGGAGTTTCGTCATTCCAAGGACACGATTCTCGAACTTTATGCGGCGCATGCGCCTTTTGGGGGTAATGTAGTCGGATTGGAAATGGCTTCTTGGCGGTACTTTGGCGTGCAAGCGCACCAACTTTCGTGGGCAGAAAGTGCAACCTTAGCGGTTTTACCCAATGCGCCACGATTGATTTATCCAGGAAAAAATCAGGAAAAATTATTGAAAAAGCGCAATGCCTTATTATTAAAATTATACCAAAATAAAGAGATTGACCAACTCACTTACGAATTGGCACTGAAAGAACCGTTACCACAAAAACCCTATGATTTACCACAATTCGCACCTCATTTATTAGAACGGGTGGTCAAAAAACATCAAGGAGAACGTATCAAGACAACCCTTGAATTGCCGTTGCAAAATCGGGTGAATCAAATTGCGAGTTATTATTACAATCAATACAAACAAAACGAAGTCCATAATCTGGCGGTGATTGTTATTGACGTACAAAACCGCAATATTGTGAGTTATGTGGGCAATGCCCCTACGGATGTGCAACACGGCAAAGATGTTGACATTATTGGCGCTCCGCGAAGTACAGGAAGTATTTTAAAACCCCTTTTGTTTGCTTCGATGTTGGATGAGGGCGAACTCTTACCCAACACTTTAGTAGCGGATATTCCGACTCAAATTTCGGGCTATGCACCGCAAAATTTTAACCAAACCTTTGATGGTGCCGTTCCAGCACAACGCGCTTTATCGCGTTCATTAAATATTCCAGCGGTTTTGATGTTGCAAGAACACGGTATTCCGAAGTTTTATGAAACTTTGCAAAAATTAGGTCAAAAAAACATCAACAAACACCCTGATCATTATGGTTTATCCTTGATTTTGGGCGGTGCCGAAAGTAATTTATGGGATTTAACGAAGACGTATGCCAATATGACGTCGACCTTAAATTATTACAACCGGACCAAAAAATACCGTACCAATGAATTTACTGACTTGAATTTCATTCATGGCTTTGAGCAAGATTTTGGGTCTGATTCCTATGACAAAACGATTTATGGAGCAGGTTCGATTTACCTCACCTATACGGCAATGAAAGAAGTCAACCGTCCAGAAGGTGATGAAGCTTGGAAGTTTTATGATTCAGCCTTACCGATTGCTTGGAAAACAGGAACGAGTTTTGGCAATCGCGATGCATGGGCGATTGGAACCAATTCACGATATGTAGTAGGCGTTTGGGTAGGAAATGCATCCGGAGAAGGCCGGCCCGAGTTGACGGGTGTAGACAGTGCGGCTCCCATTTTGTTCGATGTATTCAATACGCTGCCTAAATCGGGTTGGTTTAAAGCGCCTCTAAACGATTTGGAACAAGCTGAAATTTGTACCCAAAGCGGACATATTGCGCAAGATGATTGCCCTAAAACGAAGCAATGGATTCCGGTTAAAGGATTGAAAACCAGTGTTTGTCCCTACCATAAACTGGTGCATTTGGACCCAACCGAACAGTTTCGTGTAAATAGCAATTGTGAATCGGTAGACCAAATTGTAACCAAAAAATGGTTTGTATTGCCACCGGTTTGGGAATGGTATTATAAAAGTTTACATATTGATTACCAACCTTTACCGCCTTTCCGAGCGGATTGTGTGGGGGAAACACAAGTACAAATGGATTTTATTTATCCGCGGGCTACGAGTAAAATTTATTTGACGAAAAACTTTAACGGAGTGATTCAGCCTGTTGTATTTAAGGTGGCCCATTCCAATCGAGAGGCCAAATTGTATTGGTATGTAGATGACCGATTTTTGGGAACCACCCAAACCTTTCACGAAATGCAGATTACGGCCCAAACGGGTGTGCATCGTGTGACGGTAGTAGATGAAAAAGGCAATGAAATCAAACGTAAAGTTGAGTTGATTCGCGATTGATAGCATGATGCAGCCCGGATTGAAGCGGCATCCTCCCGACGTTAGGAGGGAGATACAGCGGAAAGCCGGAATTGCTGCCCAAAAACAAAAAAACCGCCCTTCACATCGAAAGGCGGTTTTTTCTTTATTCTTTAATCTCGTTTCCTTCTTCGTTAAAGAAACGGTATTCGAGGTACGTGTAAGCATCACGAGGTATGATTTTCACCCATTTTTTATGTTCGAAGAACCACTTCAAACGTAAAGATGGAAAACCTTTAGTAAGGTAGGCAGCCACAAACGGGTGTGCATTGAGCACAAGTTTGTTGTGGTTGTCTTTAATTCGTTCAACATCGGAAGCAATGCGGTCGATGAGCAGAATTGGTGCATCGACTTCACCGGTAGACCCTTGACTAGGATCATCTTCCTGAGTTTTAATGTTGACTTCGGGACGCACCCGTTGTCGAGTAATCTGCACGAGACCGAATTTACTCGGCGGCAGGATTTTGTGTTTGGCTTTATCGTCGCTCATTTCCTCTTTGAAATGATCGTAGAGGACTTTGCGATTTTCGGGATTTTGCATATCGATAAAATCGATAACAATAATTCCGCCCATATCACGTAAGCGCAATTGACGTGCGATTTCAGTAGCGGCAATCATATTCACTTCGAGCGCGGTGGCCTCTTGGCTTGCGGCTTTATTGGAACGATTTCCACTATTTACATCAATCACGTGAAGTGCTTCTGTGTGCTCGATTATCAAATAAGCTCCTTTACTCATGGAAACGGTTTTCCCGAATGAGGTTTTGATTTGACGTTCGATATGGTACTTTTCAAAAAGCGGAACATCCACAGCTTGATAAAGCTTCACAATTTTTTGTTTCTCCGGCGCTATTTCGGCTAAATAGTCCTTTGTTTGTTGGTACAACTCCTCATCATCCACAGTGATACCGGTGAAAGTATCGTTAAAAATATCCCGAAGCATGGAGGAAACTTTAGTCAGTTCGCTCAATACTTTGGAGGGATGATGGGCCGTTGGTAATCTTTTACACATTGCAAACCATCTGTTCATCAGATTTTGCAAGTCTTTTTCGAGTTCGGCTGTTGATTTGCCTTCGGCTACTGTTCTCACAATAACACCAAATCCTTTCGGTTTGACAGCGGAAACTAGTTTTTTCAAACGGTCTTTTTCTTCACGAGAATTGATTTTTTGAGAAACCGAAACCCGATCGGAGAACGGCACTAACACCAAATAACGTCCAGCAAATGATAGCTCAGAGCTAATGCGGGGACCTTTAGTGGAAATGGGCTCTTTGACCACTTGAACTAGAACTGATTGATTGGCGCTCAACACATCAGCGATGGCACCATTTTTATCAATCTCTTTTTCAAACGGAAAGTTTTTTAGGGAGAAATCTTTTATTTTACCTGTGCTTACAAGTTTAATGAATTTCAAATAAGAAGTAAGATTAGGTCCTAGGTCGTGATAATGCAAGAATGCATCTTTCTCGAATCCAACGTTTACGAAGGCAGCGTTGAGTCCAGGTACCGGTTTTCGGATTTTGGCGATAAAAATATCCCCCACCAAAAACTGGCTACGATCTTCTTCTTCTTTGTGTAATTCAATGAGTTTTCCATCTTTTAATAAGGCAAAATCTACAGCATTTTCATCCTTACGAATGATTAATTCTTTATTCATGTTGTAAATTTTTATCCCGGAACAGGTTGATTTAAAGACAAATCGACCAATTTTAGGATGGATTAAACATTTTTACAGGTAGTACCCGTAGGGAAAATTTCATATGCTAATATTCCATTTGAACCCACTAAAACGTAAAAAGTGAGCGCAAAATCTATTGAAATTCAGCGTTTTTTGAAATAAATCCCGTAATTTCAAGGAACGTGTAAAAAGAAAAAAGTAGTTAAAAACTACTTTTTCTTTTTATGACGGTTTGCTCTCGCTCTTTTCTTACGTTTATGCGTCGCAACCTTATGTCTTTTTCTTTTTTTACCGCTTGGCATAGGTTAATTTGTTAGTGATTAATAAATATTTTTATACTGTAACTTCAGTTTTAGCTTTTACACCTTCTACAAATACTTTTGCAGGTTTAAATGCAGGAATATTATGAGCTGGAATTTTGATTGTTGTATTTTTTGAAATATTTCTTCCTGTTTTTTCAGCTCTTGTTTTGATGATGAAGCTACCGAATCCTCTTAGGTATACATTATCTCCGTTCTCCAATGAAGTTTTCACTTCTTCCATCAACGCTTCTACAGTAGATTGAACATCTCCTTTTTCAAGACCTAATTTCTCTGAAATCTTCGCTACGATATCTGCTTTCGTCATTTTCTTTCGTATTTAATAATTATGTGTAAATTTTTGAGAGTGCAAATATAGGAATTAAAAAAACAAATTTTCAAGTATAATCTATTAAAATTTAAATACATAAAGTTATACTTTTGTTAAACTCAGAATTGCTATGGATTTTACTAACTCCCTATTGCTTTGGTATTTAGAAAACCAACGCGATCTTCCTTGGCGTCAAACGCGTGATCCGTATCGCATTTGGCTGTCCGAAATTATGCTTCAACAAACGCGAGTAGCACAAGCTACACCTTATTTTTTTCGCTTTTTAGAAGCGTTTCCAACGGTTACCGATATGGCAAAAGCACCCGAAGAAGCCATTTTAAAACAATGGCAAGGTTTGGGCTATTACTCCCGAGCTCGTAACATGCATTTCACAGCCCAACAAATTGTAGCAGAGTACCAAGGGAATTTTCCAAATACGTATGATGAATTATTACAATTAAAAGGAGTGGGCGATTATACAGCTGCTGCCATAGCTTCCATTGCTTTTAACGAACCCGTTGCTGTTGTAGACGGCAATGTTTATCGTGTTTTATCGCGCTTTTTTGGAGTTGAAACCGACATCACCTCATCTAAAGCTAAGAAAGAATTTTCAGAATTGGCCAATACCTTATTAGATAAAAATCGTCCAGCGCAATTCAATCAAGCGTTAATGGAATTTGGCGCCATTCATTGTACACCCAAAAATCCGAAATGTGAAAGCTGTGTCTTTCAATCGGGTTGCATAGCTTTACGCGATAAAAAAACAGCGCAATTACCCGTGAAATTGAAGAAGACTAAAGTAACCAACCGCTTTTTTCATTACTTAGTTTTTGAAGATCCGGAAGGAAAAACCTTACTGGAAAAGCGAACTGAAAAAGGGATTTGGCACAATTTATATCAATTTCCACTTTTAGAAACAACAGAATCAAAACCTTACGAAGAAATTCTACGTAAAATAGAAACAGAACATGCTGAAAAATCGTTATCTTCAGTTAGGGTATTAGAGAATGAAGCTGTTTTACACAAACTATCACACCAAAATTTGTATATTCGTTTTTACAAGATTAGTCTTAATAAATTATTAACTTCAGGTATAAAGGCCGAATCACTTGAAAATTACCCTTTTCCCATTGTTATTTATAATTTTATTAAGTCTAATTATTTATAAATTTGTATTTTTGCGTGATATAAACACGCCATATTATTATGAACGGGACACTTAACAAAGTTATGCTGATTGGTCATCTGGGGGATGATGTTAAAATGCACTATTTCGAAGGCGGTAATTGCATTGGTCGATTTCCATTGGCCACGAATGAAATTTACATTAACAAATCAACAAACGAAAAAATCACTTCAACGGAGTGGCACAATTTAGTTGTGCGCAACAAAGCCGCTGAAATTTGCGAACGCTTTTTAACCAAAGGCGATAAAATTTATGTAGAAGGTCGCATCAAATCGCGTCAATGGACGACGGAAGAAGGTGTAACCAAATACACAACAGAAATTCAGGTGACAGAATTTACCTTTCTAAATGTGAAAAAAGATTTAGAAAGTCGTTCTGTTCCAAATCATGAACCACGAAATTCCGGTTACGAAACACCTAGTTCTCATGTTGAAAACGACATGCCTTACTAGATAGAAGTTCAACTAATCTTTTTCATTTGGAGCTAGACCCCGGTATACATTCGGTAGTAATATTCGATTCTGAGATGCTTTTTGGCAGTATCGGCATTTTAGTTCTTCTGTTTTGTTGTGCTATGGTCGCTGCTACTGAAGTAGCTTTTTTCTCCCTTACACAAAAAGATTTACAGCAACTTTCTGAAAAGCAACCGGGCAAGTTTCAAATCATTTCTGATTTATTAGCAAAACCTAAAAAGTTGTTGGCGACCATTTTGATTGCCAACAACTTTTTACATATTGCTATTGTCATTCTTTTTTCAGTTTCTCTGGATCGTTTGTTTTCGACAATTGCCATACCTGCGGTAAAATTTATTGTCGAAGTAATCTTAGTCACCTTTTTAATTTTATTATTTGGCGAAGTTTTACCTAAAGTGTATGCGAGTCGGAACAACACAAAATTTGCTGTTTTCATTACATACCCACTCGTTTTTCTCAATAAAATACTATCGCCAATTAGTATGCCTTTGCGGTGGTTGACGCTTTTTATTCAAGAAAAATTAGGTAAAGAAAAAACCAATTTTTCTGTTGATCAGCTTTCGCAAGCGCTGGAGCTTACTTCATCCGAAGACACTACTCAAGAGGAGCAAAAGTTATTAGAGGGTATTGTATCCTTTGGAAATACCGAAGCCAAACAAGTGATGAGTCCGCGCATTGATTTATTTGCGCTTGACATTAAAGAATCTTTTTCAGAAGTATTTCCTAAAATTGTAGACAAAGGATACTCTCGAATTCCTGTTTACCAAGACAATATCGACCATATTGTTGGCGTTTTGTTTATCAAAGATTTAATTCCCTACATCAATAAGAAAGAGTTTGAATGGCAAAAGTTAATGCGCGAACCCTTTTTCGTTCCTGAAAACAAAAAGCTGGACGATTTATTAAAGGATTTCCAAGGGATGAAAAACCATTTGGCTATTGTTGTAGATGAATATGGAGGCACTTCGGGTTTGATTTCTTTGGAAGATGTAATCGAGGAAATTGTGGGCGACATCAGTGATGAATTTGATGACGAAAACATTAATTACTCCCAAATTGACGAACGGAATTTTCTTTTTGAAGGAAAAATCAACTTAAAAGATTTATACCGTATCATTGAAGTGGACGAAGATCTTTTTGAAGAACACAAAGGAGAAGCCGAAACCTTAGCGGGATTTTTGTTGGAATTACAAGGAAACTTCCCCAAAAAAGGACAAAAAATACATTTTGCCAACTGTCTATTCACCGTAGAAGTTGTCGACAAAAAAAGAATCAAACAAATTAAAGTCACACTCAATGCCGCTTAAACGCTTATATTTTTTAGGATATACCGCTGTAATTTCCATTTTACTATCCAGTTGTAAAGACGACATCTTACCCAAACCCCCGGGTCATTTACGCTTGGAATATCCATTAGCTACCTATACTAAATTTGAAAGCAATTGTCCGTTTGAATTTGCTGTGAATGCTCATGCTGTAATCAAAGAAAAAGGTTCGTGTGACTATACTATTACTTATCCCAAAATGAAAGCTACCTTGTTTTTAACCTACAAACCGGTTCAAGGCAACTTAGAACAGTTGCTGCGAGATACGCAAAAACTTACCTATAAGCATGTCATTAAAGCGGATAATATTTTAGAACAACCTTTTTACAACCCAAAACATAAAGTTTACGGCATGTTTTATCGTGTGGGAGGTAATGCGGCTACTAACGCTCAATTTTATGTAACCGACAGCACCCGACATTTCTTAAGCGGGTCGATGTATTTTTATGCAAAACCTAATTTTGATTCCATAATGCCTGCCGCTGATTATATCAAAAACGACATGCAAAATCTAATGGAAACCATTCAATGGAAATAAAAAAGGGCCTTTAAAAAAGCCCTTTATATTTTTTGTAGCGCCTATTAATTACACTTTCTTATCTACTTTTACATTCGACACTTTGTAGGTTTTACCGTCTGCACACGATTCAACCAATTTCGTTAAATCTTTTTCTGATAGTTTATCAGCATCAAAGTGAACCGTCGCTTCTTTTTTGTCAAAATCTACTTTTGCTTCTTGAACACCAGGTGTTTCAGCCAGTTTTTCTTCAATTGTTTTAGCACAACCGATAGCACATGTCATCCCTTCAATATGCATAGAAGCTGTTTCAGGTTTCACAGCAGGTGCTTTTTGATTTTGTGCGGTTTCTGTTCCAGCGGCTGCCGCCGTTTCCTGTTTACAAGAAGTCATTAGCATTAAAGACGCAGCTGCAAAAGCTACAATTTTAGGAGCATTCATGATGTTGAGTTTGATTTTCAAAAACAAAATTAAAAATATTTTTAAACGGACATTCATAAAATAATGCCAATTTTGCATTTACAAACAACGAAACATGTCCAATCAACAACTAAAATGGCTTTTCCTTATGGTATTGGCCGTAATCTGGGGGAGTTCATTTATTTTGATTAAACGGGGGTTGGTCGGACTCACACCCATTCAACTAGGGGCGGCGCGAATTACCTTTTCTGCTGTATTTTTATTAATCATCGGATTTGGAAGCTTACGCGAAATTCGGCACCATCAATGGAAATACATTGCTTTAACTTCCCTGTTTGGAACGTTTATTCCTGCTTTCCTGTTTGCCATTGCCCAAACCCAAATTAGCAGTTCGATCAGTTCTATACTAAATTCATTGACACCCTTGAATACCTTACTGATTGGAATCTTGGTATTTGGGCTTACCTTCAAAAGAGCACAACTTTTGGGTGTAATCATTGGTTTAATAGGTACTTTATTATTAATTATCAATGGGGCAATTTCACACCCGAATCAAAATTATGGGTATACCGTACTCGTTTTGATTGCCTCATTATGTTATGCCACCAATGTCAATTTGATTAAGAAATATTTATCCGATGTAAAACCGTTAAGTATAACTACGGGTAATTTCTTGGTGATGCTACTTCCAGCGGCTATCCTATTATTCTCTTCGGGAATATCCGCTCATTTTCATGAAGTAAAAATCCAGCATTCTTTGTTTTATGTCATGATTTTAGGAGTAATCGGAACAGGAATCGCCAACATTTTATTTTACAAACTAATTCAGCTATCGGCACCTGTTTTTGCTACTTCGGTAACCTATTTAATTCCTGTGGTTGCCATAGGCTGGGGAATCTATGACGGAGAATCCTTAACCGCTGTTCAAGGTTTGGGTGCCTCCATTATATTATTAGGTGTATATCTTTCAAGTAAAAAATAAAAAAGACCGCCATAAAGACGGTCTTTCATATAAATTCTATGATTTAATTACTGAAAATCAGCGTCGGTTACTCCCTCGTTGATTTTTACTTCAGCTACTTTCACTTCAATATCTCTTCCAGCTTGAGACAATACAATGGTAAAAGGCACTTTAATCCCTTTTACATCTTTGTAATCGGAATACAAAATAGAAGAGGTCATTTTTTGACCGTTACGCTCTTGTGTTGTAGATGAACCCAAACGTAAACCTGTTTTCACATCATAGTAATACGTAGTTTTTCCGTTTTTCACAGCATACGCATCAGCACCATTGAAAGGTTCGATACCATCCAATACTACATCTGCTTTTTTCGCTAAAGCCAATTCTTCAAAAGTACCTGCAATCGCTTTTTTCTCAGCAAATTCTTCAGCAGTTAAGTCTTTTTTCTGACCTTGACCTGAATTATACCCTGATTTATCGCCAATCACTTGTTTGGACAATTCCATCATTCCGGTTAATTCTAATTTCAACATCATTCGCCCTTTATTATCACGCTTTGTAATATATGCTAAAGGAGCGGGTGCGCCTTCGATTTCAGAAGTTCCGCTAACGAAAATAGATTTTACTCCAGCCACTGCTTTATCACCACCTACGGCTTTGATGTAGTTATCCATTACGGCTTTAACGGTTACACCGGCAGGGATAGGCATTTTCATTTTTGGCTTCTCTGTAGGATTACCAAATTTGTCAAAATAGAACATTGGAATTTTTAATTTTTCCAAACCTGGAATTACTTCACTCCCTTTACCCGTTACGATGATACGTAAATTGTCTGCTAAGACATATTTATTCATCACACGCATCACGTCGTCAGCGGTTACCGCTTGAATGTTCTTAATGAAATTCTCATAGAAATCAGCTGGTAAACTTTCTGTTTCAATATTTAAGGCATAACGTGCAACGGTTTGTGGTTTTTCAACTTGCATTACAAAACGTCCGATGTAACCCGCTTTTACATTAGCCAAGGCTTCTTCACTCACTTTTTCTGTGCGAATACGTTTGATTTCTTTCAAAACTTCCACCACTGCACTATCGGTAACTGAGTTACGTACTTGGGCATTGGCTTTGAACTTACTGTTCATGTATTTGTTGCTTCCAATACTTGAATACGCACCATAGGTCCATCCATGAGCTTCACGTAAATTCATGTTCAAATACCCGTTGAAGTCGCCACCTAAAACTTGGTTGGCTACAATCACTGCGAAATAATCCGGATCTGATAATTTTAAATTCACCGAATTCACTACAGCAATTTCCGATTGAACCGCATTGGGCATATCGACAAAATTGATTTGTGTGAATTGTACATTACTTGGCGAAGTATATGAAATTTGCGGAGCGGTAGCTTTTGTCCAATTTTCGAACAATTTAGTCGCCATTTTTTTCACCTCTTTGAATTTCACATCCCCGATGATTACCAAATACGCTTTTTCAGGAACAAAATAGGTCGCATAGTTTTGTTTAACGTCATCTAACGTAACATTTTTGATGGTTTCTTCAGTCAAATATTCTCCTGCAGGATGATTTTTGCTGTACACCAAAACATTCTCCACGCGTCCCGCTACAGCTGGAACACTTTTTTCTTGGGTTTTTAATCCTTCGATTAATTTATCGCGTTCTTTATCAAACTCTTCTTGTGTGAAATTAGGCATCAACATTCCTTCAGCCATCAATTCCATGATACGTTTTGAATATTTTGATAATCCGCTACCGTAAGCACCACGTGCACTGAAACTAATATCTGCGCCTAAGAAGTCTATTTCTTCATTGAACGCATCTTTGGAAGTTTTGGTAGAACCGTTCCCCATCAAACTGCTGGTTAGGTTGTCAACCCCTTTTTTATTTCCTTCCGCAAAAGGAGCATTATCAATAGTTAAACTAAATGAAACACGGGGTAACTTATGGTCTTCAACCACCATTACTTTTAATCCGTTGGGTAACGAAAAAATTTCAGGCTTTTTGATTTGAATCGCAGGTGCTGGTCCTGGTTTAGGTTGTGGTCGGTCTTGTGCTTGCATAGTTAAGGTTAAAAACAAGCCGGATAGAAGTATAATAGATTTTCTCATGTTGTTTCAATTATTTAGATTCAGCTTTGTCTTTAGCAGGAACATAATCCAAAATCAAACGCTGATTTGGGTTCAAATACTTTTTCGCAATGTCACGAATTTCTTCACGCGTAATCGAACGGTACATTTCGATTTCTGTATTGATTAAATTCACATCACCGTATAACAAATAGTATGAAGCCAAATTCTCAGCAACTCCTTCTACACTTGCATTGCTATTTACATAATTGTTTTCAAATTGATTTTGCAATTTTTGATAATCCTTTTCAGAGATTAAATCCGTTTGCAATTTCACAATCTCTTCATCGATTTCTTTAATTAAATCAGCTGACGTAGCATCTCCTTGAGGCATTCCATATAAAATGTACATACCATAATCTTCTTGTGAATAGTTAAAGGCGCCAATTTGTAACGCCATTTTCTTATCGTCAACGATTTTTTTGTACAGTTTCGAACTGTTACCATCGCTTAAATACGAAGAAATCATATCCAAAACGCGCGCGTCGCGTGATTTCATAGAAGGCGTTCTGTAAGAAGCAACCACCATTGGTTTTTGAATGTTGGGGTCTTCATACGTAGCGTGCATTTCTTTAGTGATAGGATCTTCTACAAACGTTTCACGCTTAATTTCTTCTCCACGCGGAATTGGAGCAAAATATTTTTGAATCCATTCTTTGGTTTGAGCAACATCGATTTGACCTGCTACTACCAAAACAGCATTATTTGGAGTATAATATTTTTTATTGAACGCTTGGAACTCTTCTAAGGTTGAAGCATCCAAATGTTCCATTGATCCGATGGTTGCCCAACGGTAAGGGTGTTTGAAAAACATATTGCGTTTTACCTCAGCAATTAATTGACCATAGGGTTGGTTATCAACACGCAAACGCTTTTCTTCTTTTACCACTTCATTTTGTGTATCAACCCCTATTTGATTAATTACAGGGTGCATTAATCGCTCTGATTCCATCCACAATCCTAATTCAAGATTATTTGATGGAAAAACTTCGAAGTAATAGGTACGGTCATCAGTAGTATTGGCATTGTTTGTTCCTCCATTACCAGTTACAATTTTAAACCATTCCCCTCTTTTAATGTTTTGTGTTCCTTCAAACAATAAATGTTCAAAAAAGTGAGCAAAACCAGTACGGTCCGGTCTTTCATCCTTGGCTCCTACATGATACATTACCGAAGTAATCACTACAGGCGCCGAAGGATCATTATGAAGAATGACGTGCATTCCATTGGCTAAATCATACTCTTCAAATACAACTTTTTGAGCATGAGCAGTACCTCCAAGCATAAGCAATGAACTTAAAGCGATTAAAGATTTTTTCATAAGAATTAGTTATTTGTTTTTTGGGTTATCACCCTGCGTTAAATCGAATGTCCCATTAGTATATCGGAACGGAATTCTGTTACACAAATGTAATTTTTTTACCTGAGGATACTGAAGAATTTAGTACTTGACTTTCAAATATTTGTAAGTCCTTGATTTTAAAGGAAAGTATTTTACAAAAGCACTTGTTTCGATAAAATATATTTGTATATTTGCAACCTTAAAATTTTTAACTAAACATTATTGTTATGTACGCAATCGTAGAGATAGCAGGGCAACAATTCAAAGTAAGCAAAGACCAGAAAGTTTTTGTTCACCGTTTAGCGAACGAAGAAGGTTCAAAAGTTTCTTTTGAAAAAGTTCTTTTATTAGATGACAACGGAACAATTACGATCGGCGCCCCAGCTATAGAAGGTGCTTCAGTAGAAGCGAAAGTTTTACAACACCTTAAAGGTGAAAAAGTAATCGTTTTCAAAAAGAAAAGAAGAAAAGGTTACAAAAAGAAAAACGGTCACCGTCAAGCGTTAACCCAAATCGTAATTGAAGGTATTGCAGCAACAGGTGCTAAAAAAGCGGCTAAAAAAGAAGCAGCTCCAGCAGTAGAAGCTACTGAAGAAGCGCCAAAAAAAGCAAAAGCGCCTAAAGCAGAAAAATCGGAGGATGCACCAAAAGCTCCAAAGAAAACGAAAAAAACAGAAGAGTAATAACTTATAAAACCAAAACATCATGGCTCACAAGAAAGGTGTCGGTAGTTCTAAGAACGGTAGAGAATCAGAGTCGAAACGACTTGGTGTAAAAATCTATGGTGGCCAAGCGGCTATCGCAGGTAACATTATCGTTAGACAACGTGGTTCTAAACACAACCCAGGTGAAAATGTGTATATGGGGAAAGACCATACATTACACGCTAAGGTTGATGGAATTGTAAAATTCCAGAAAAAAGGGGACAATAAATCATTTGTATCTATTGAACCATTCCAAGCTTAATACTTTGTATTAGAATATAAATTAACCCGTTCCTTTGGAGCGGGTTTTTTTATTCTTTTAAATTATTATTTGCTTAAAAAAGAAAATGAAATTTGGAGTAGAGCAAAAAAAACCACCTCGAAAGGTGGCTTTATTTTAATTGGGATCTTTCATTTTGAATGATTCCATGAATTTTGTGGTGTAATTACCCGCTACATAATCCGGTTCATCCATCAATTGACGGTGGAAAGGGATTGTGGTTTTGATGCCTTCAATATAAAACTCATCCAAAGCGCGTTTCATTTTGTTGATAGCTTCTTCACGAGTTTGTGCCGTAGTAATCAACTTCGCAATCATGGAGTCATAGTTCGGCGGAATCGTATACCCTGCGTAAACGTGCGTATCTAAACGAACTCCATGTCCGCCTGGCGCATGCAATACAGTGATTTTTCCTGGTGAAGGACGGAAGTCATTATACGGATCTTCCGCATTAATACGACATTCAATTGAGTGCAATTGTGGTAAATAATTTTTACCAGAAATCGGCACACCCGCTGCTACTAATATTTGTTCACGAATTAAGTCGTAATCAATTACTTGCTCCGTAATAGGATGTTCTACTTGGATACGGGTATTCATCTCCATAAAGTAGAAATTACGGTGTTTATCCACCAAGAACTCAACCGTTCCAGCTCCTTCATACTGTATAAACTCTGCAGCTTTTACAGCGGCATCTCCCATACGTTGACGTAAATCGTCCGTCATAAATGGAGAAGGCGTTTCTTCCGTTAATTTTTGGTGACGACGTTGTACAGAACAATCACGTTCTGACAAGTGACAGGCTTTACCGTAAGAATCACCTACTACTTGAATTTCAATATGACGAGGTTCTTCAATCAATTTTTCCATGTACATACCATCGTTTCCGAAGGCAGCAGCTGCTTCTAATCGCGCACTTTCCCAAGCTTTTTCAAGCTCTTCTTCTTTCCAGATAGCACGCATTCCTTTACCACCACCTCCGGCAGTAGCTTTCATCATCACCGGATAACCGATTTCTTTCGCTACAACTTTTGCTTGTTCAAAAGATTCTAAAATCCCATCTGAACCCGGTACACAAGGCACGCCCGCCGCTTTCATAGTCGCTTTTGCAGTTGCTTTGTCTCCCATTTTTTCAATCATTTCAGGAGAAGCACCAATAAACTTGATGCCGTGCTCTTGACAGATTTTAGAAAATTTTGCATTTTCCGAAAGGAAACCATATCCTGGGTGAATTGCATCTGCATTGGTAATTTCTGCAGCCGCAATAATATTGGACATTTTTAAATACGACAGATTACTAGGTGCAGGTCCGATACAAACCGCTTCATCTGCAAACTTCACGTGTAAACTTTCCGCGTCAGCTGTAGAATAAACCGCAACGGTTTTGATTCCCATCTCACGACACGTACGAATTACGCGCAAAGCGATTTCGCCTCTATTGGCAATTAATATTTTCTTGAACATCCTGTTTCAATTTAAATTAAACATAGATTTGAACACGACACACGAATCCTGTGTACGTATTAAAATCACAACAAATTAAGACGGATCTACCAAGAATAACGGTTGATCAAACTCTACTGGAGACATATCGTCTACCAAGATTTTTACGATTTTTCCAGAAACCTCTGATTCGATTTCGTTGAATAATTTCATCGCTTCAACTACACATAGTACATCTCCTTTTCCAATGGATGTTCCTACTTCAACGAATGCAGGTTTATCGGGAGCTGGTTTACGGTAAAAAGTTCCGATCATTGGTGATTTAATAGTGATATATTTCGCATCATCGGCTGCTGGTGCGGCTGCTACAGGAGCTGGTGCGGCTGCTACAGGAGCTGGTGCGGCTACTTGCGTCATCACAGGAGCTGCAGGTGCAGACTGTACATAAGTAATATCAGGAGTATTCCCTTCTAGGGTAGTACGGATGGTAATTTTCACATCACCTGTTTCCAATTTAACCTCAGCAACACCCGAGTTGGATACGAATTTGATTAGATTTTGAATCTCTTTTAAATCCATAGTTCTTTCGTTTTAGTTATCGTTTTATTGTTTGTTGTATGCCCATTTTAAGTAAATAGCCCCCCAAGTGAAGCCACCACCGAATGCCGCAAAAATCAGATTATCTCCTTTTTTCAACTGACTTTCATAGTCAGATAATAACAACGGTAAAGTTGCTGAAGTTGTGTTTCCATAGCGCTGGATGTTAATCAACACTTTTGATTCATCCAATCCCATACGTTGGGCAGTTGCATCAATGATGCGACGATTAGCTTGGTGGGCAACCAACCAATTGATATCATCGTGTGTCAAATTATTGCGTTGCATAATTTTTTCACTCACATCTGCCATGCCTGAAACTGCGTATTTAAATACGGTTTTCCCATCTTGGAATACAAAATGTTGTCCGTTTTCTACAGTATCTTTTGAAGCGGGAAGGATAGAACCTCCTGCGTCAATTTTTAAATATTCGCGCCCAATTCCGTCAGAACGTAAAAATTCATCTTGTAAGCCTAAGCCATCTGTATTGGGTTCAAATAAAACCGCTCCACCACCATCGCCAAAAATGATACAAGTAGCGCGATCGGTGTAATCAATAATGGATGACATTTTATCGGCACCAATCAATAACACTTTTTTATAGCGTCCTGATTGAATATAAGCGGAAGCCGTAGACATCCCGTAAAGAAAACTTGAACAGGCGGCTGACAAATCAAAAGCGAATGCATTGACTGCACCAATTTGAGAAGCCACATAGACTCCGGTTGAAGCCACAGGCATATCGGGTGTAGCCGTAGCCATAATGATTAAGTCAATCGTTAACGGATCGATATTATTTTTTTCTATAAGATTTTGAGCGGCTTTTATCGCCAAATAGGAAGTTCCTTTTCCGGGCTCTTTTAGCAATCTTCTTTCTTTAATTCCGGTACGCGTAGTAATCCATTCGTCGTTGGTGTCAACCATTTGTTCTAATACGGCATTCGACAAAACGAAATCCGGAACATAAGAGCCTACGGCTGTAATAGCGGCGGTAATTGTACTCATAGTCTAATTTAATAGTCCTTGAAAATCAGAAATTTTCAAAGGGTGGAAATTACAAAAAAATATTGAGTTATTCTTTATCTACTGAAAAAACAAAAAACTCCCACATAGGTGAGAGTTTGATGGAATTTTTTCCGTATATATTAAGCCTCAGCTACTGATTTATCAATAACTACTTGCCCTCTGTAATACATTTTACCTTCATGCCAGTAAGCTCTGTGGTACAAATGAGCCTCACCAGTCACAGGACATGTAGCGATAGTAGCTACAGTAGCCTTGTAGTGAGTTCTTCTCTTGTCTCTTCTGGTAGATGACTGTCTTCTCTTAGGATGTGCCATTTTTTATATTATTTATCCGTTAATAGTTGTTTTAATTTATCCCATCGGGGATCTGTATTTTCTTCTTTAATCTCTTCTTTTACTTCTTTGACCGAATTTACCGACAATCGCTCTAATGCTTCATTCTTAAGTGTCCCTTCTTTTACTCCAGGATGCACTCGCTTTTGCGGCACAGACAACACGATTAACTCGTATACATATTGTGTAATGTCAATTTGATGTTCGCCATGCGGCAAAATCAATAACTCTTCATTTTCATTATTAAAGGCATCTCCAAACTTAACCAACAGTTTTATAGCACCTTTAATTGGCAAATCAAACATTTCTCCTGTAACATCACAGGGTACAAAAACAGTACCTTTATGTTTGAGCGTCATTTCCATAAAAGTAGTCTTCTTATCTAAGGTTACTTTTACATCAACGGCACAATTTTCAAAATCACAATACTCGTATGCGTCAAAGAACTTCTGTGTAATTTGATAATCAAATTGGTGTTTTCCCAATTTTAACCCTGTGAAAGGAATTAAAAAATCATTCGTAACTTTCATCATTTCACCAATTTGCCAAAATTGAAGCCTCAACTTTGGGAGTGCAAAGATATAAATTTATCTCAAATCCAAAAGGGTTATGCCCCTTTTTTTGATTCCAATTGTTTTTCTTTGATTTTCAGCGGGTTTTTCGACCATTCTTGAAACTCTTGACGGGCTCCATAAATATCAATGGCCTTATACACTGCTTCTTTAAAAGAGGATGCATCGGCTTGATTTTTTCCTGCAATTTCAAAGGCTGTTCCATGATCAGGTGAAGTGCGAATTTTATCCAAACCTGCCGTATAATTCACCCCTTGTCCAAAAGACAAGGTTTTAAACGGAATTAATCCTTGATCATGATAGGATGCTATTACTGCATCAAACTTTTCATGTTGCCCCGAACCAAAAAAACCATCGGCAGAGTACGGCCCAAAAGCCAAAATGCCTTTGTCAAACATTTTTTTAATAGCGGGTTTTAAAATCTCTTGATCTTCTTTTCCTATCACGCCATTATCCCCGGCATGTGGATTTAAACCCAACACAGCAATTTTAGGGCGATTAATACGAAAATCTTGTTTTAATGTATGGTAAATGGTTTCAATTTTTTGAATTACACGCGCTTCTGTAAGGTGTTTTGAGACTTCATTCACTGGAACATGATCGGTCATCAAACCCACACGCAATTGATCATGCACCATTAGCATTAAGGCATCTCCTTTCAATTCTTTATCCAAATAATCGGTATGCCCTGGAAAAGCAAATCCTTCCGACTGAATATTATATTTATTAATAGGTGCTGTTACCAAAGCATCTATTTCATTCTTCTTCAAGGCTTCGGTAGCAGCTTTAAAGGATTTAATCGCATACGCTCCTACTTCATCACTCAACTGACCAAATTGAATATCAACGGCTTCTTTCCAAACATTCAACACATTCACTTTACCTACCACCAACTGATCTATGCGATCAATACCATGCAATGGCAATTCAGAATTCATGGTTTTCTTAATAAAAGACAGAATTTTTACATTGGCAAAAATCACTGGCGTACACAATTCCAACATACGTGTATCCTCAAAGGTCTTTAACACCACTTCACTGCCAATACCGTTTAGGTCTCCGATAGATATTCCAACAATTATAGATTCTGCTTTTTTCATGCGCTTTTGAAGTCGGTTTTTATTGCGTACTTTTGAAGGGCAAATTTAGAAAATAAAAACGACAAATGTTTACAGGAATCATAGAAACCCTAGGAACAATCACGGCATTAGAAAAAGACCAAGAAAACTTGCACATTACCGTGTCTAGCTCCTTAACTCAAGAATTGAAAATTGATCAAAGCGTTGCACATAACGGCGTTTGTTTGACCGTTGTTGCTATTCAAGATAATCAATATACGGTTACCGCTATTCAAGAAACGCTTTTAAAAACCAATTTGGGTGATTGGAACGTGGGCGATAAAGTGAATTTGGAACGTGCCATGAAATTGGGTGATCGATTGGACGGACATATTGTTCAAGGCCATGTAGATCAAATAGGATTTTGCAAAGAAATCAAAGAGGCAAAAGGTAGTTGGTATTTTACTTTTGAATACGATGCTTCTTTATCCAATATCACGATAGAAAAAGGCTCTGTAACCGTCAATGGAACAAGCTTAACCGTTGTTGATTCAAAGGAGAACGAATTTAGTGTAGCAATCATTCCCTATACTTATGAACACACTAATTTTCATACGTTTGAAATAGGCACCAAAATAAACTTGGAATTTGATGTAGTTGGTAAATATGTCTCCCGACTCTTTGGCCTGCACAAAGGATAATACTAAAAAACAAAAGCTTCAAGAATTACTTGAAGCTTTTTTTATTTTATTGATTTTATAAAAAGCATAAAAAAGTGACGACACAAACAAAAATACCACTCCTTCATCTACGGGTAAACCCGGTGGTGGGGGCGGAATCGGGGCCGGTGGATTCGGGGCAGCAAACGTTAAGTTTCCACTCAGAATCGCTACCATAAGCAGCAATACTTTCGTCAGGTCGATTTTCATAGGGCGTAAAAGTATAAAAAAAATCGCTTTGTCAAAATTTTTTATATCATATTTTGGGACAATTGTTTAACTATTTACAATTCGTTAAACTTTCCTCATACTTTTTTATATAAACGTAAAAATATCATTTTTGGTTTACAACGAGTAAAAAAAAAGACTCCAAATTTGGAGTCTTTTTGTTGTGGTCCCACTTGGGCTCGAACCAAGGACCACCTGATTATGAGTCAGGTGCTCTAACCAACTGAGCTATAGGACCGGTTTTGAGGATGCAATAATACTACTATTTCTGCTATTCTGCAAGCACTCACTCCCATATATTCATAAGAATTTATCCTGCATCTTGACAAAGCTCAATGAGCACACCTTGAGTGGACTTGGGGTGTAAAAAAGCAACTAATTTGTTGTCTGCTCCACGTTTAGGTACTTCATTTAACAAAATAAATCCTTCTTTTTTGAGTCGCTCCATCTCAGATAGTATATCTTCTACATCAAAAGCGATGTGATGGATGCCTTCGCCTCTCTTTTCGATAAACTTAGCGATCGGACTATCCTCTCGAGTTGCCTCAAGCAATTCAATCTTATTGGGCCCATTCATAAAAAAAGAAGTTTTAACACCTTCACTCGCCACTTCTTCCTCTTTATAAGCAGGAACACCCAACAATTTTTCAAACAAACTATTCGATTCACTCAAAGATTTTACGGCAATGCCAATATGTTCAATTTTTCTCATCGTATTTCATTTGCCACAAAGATAAAAATAGCTCAAGGAAGTTTCACTGATTTTTATCAAATCCGTAAAAATTCAAATTCAGATTAAAGTTGTATTTTTGCCCCATGGAATCGAATAGACAAAAAAAAATAGGCAGTGTATTGCAAAAAGATTTAGTAGATATCTTACAAGGTGAGGTGCGCAAAAACGGCATCACCAATTTGATCATCTCGGTTTCTAAAGTAAATGTAACTACTGACCTATCGATTGCTAAAGTGTTCTTGAGTGTTTTCCCCGCTGAAAAAGGTCCGGAACTGTTAACCGCCATTCGCTCCAATACTCCTTTGATCAAACACGATTTGTCCCAACGGGTGAAATTGCAATTGCGCAAAGTGCCCAATTTGATTTTTTACATTGACGACTCCTTAGAATATATTGAACAGATTGATCGCGCACTTTCCGGTGAAGAAAACCCGATTGAAAACCGTGAACTTTTAGCCAAACGCAAAAAATCGTAAGTGAATATTTCGCTCTACATCGCCCGTCGGTATTTATTTTCATTGAGTAAAAACACCTCAATCAATATAATTACGGGTATTGCTTCTTTGAGTATCATTGTAGGCGCTATGGCTTTGTTTGTTGTACTCTCCGTTTTTAGTGGTTTACGAACCTTTAGCCTTTCCTTTTCCAACGACTTGGATCCCGACTTGAAAGTGGCCGCAAAAAAAGGCGAATATTTTTCAATCCCTCCTCAACAAGAACAAAAAATTCAAAAAATTGACGGCATTGCACATTGCAGTAAAGTCATTGAAAAAAGGGTACTGTTTTTATTTGATGGTAAATCCCAATTTTCGTATTTAAAAGGAGTAGATGCTCAATTTAATTCGGTTTCTAAAGCTTCACAAAAATTATTTTCTGGGCAATGGCTTCAGCCCGATACCTATCAAGTAGTGATTGGTTATGGAATGTCCAATAAACTTTCGTTGGGATTAATGGACTACAACAATCCATTTGAAGTATATGCTCCCAAACCGGGGACAGGCGACTTAAGCTTGAATCCCGAAGAATCGTTTTCGCATATTGTGTTGTATCCCGTCGGAATTTATGCCATCAATGAAGAATTGGACTCCAAATATGTGTTTGCCAATTTGGGAATGGCACAAGAATTATTGCAATTGCCTCCCCATCAAGTGACCCACTTGGAAATTGAACTACAACCCAATGCGGATGAGCAACACGTTATTCATGAATTAAAAAAACTAATACCTAATATAGACGTTAAAAATAGAGCCCAACTGAATGAGACCTTATATAAGATGTTGAATTCAGAAAACATCGCCGTCTATTTAATTTTTACCTTGGTCATCATAATGGCGCTATTTAGTTTGGCCGGCGCTTTAATTATGATGATTTTGGATAAAAAAGGCAACTTGAAAACGCTGTATAATCTGGGTGTCGAAGTTAGACACCTGCGCCGCATCTTCTTATTGCAGGGCACTTTGTTGAGTATTTTTGGGGGGATTGTCGGACTCGGTTTGGGTTCGCTTTTGGTGTATTTACAAGAAAAGTACGCCTTGATCATGATTACCCAATCCCTTGCCTACCCAATTGAGTTCCACTGGAACAATTTGTTCTTGGTTTTTGCCACAGTAGTGGCGTTAGGTGGCATTTCCAGTTGGATAGCCAGCAGTCGCGTTTCTAAAAAAATCCTGGATTAAATCACCAAACCCGTAAACGCTTCGGTAATGTCTTCAAAAACTTGAAGCAAATCGTCACGACCGTCTGTAGTGACCAATCGGGTTTTGTATTCTTTAAAATTGGGAATACCTTTGAAATAATTGGTGTAATGGCGGCGCATTTCGACAATGCCTAATCGCTCCCCTTTCCATTCCATGGACCACAACAAATGATTACGGGCAGCTTCTACACGATCTTTGATAGTAGGCACCGGTAAATGTTCGCCCGTCGCAAAATAGTGTTTGATTTCGTTAAAAATCCACGGATAACCAATCGCAGCACGACCAATCATAATGCCGTCAAGGCCGTATTTGTGCTTATATTCCAAGGCTTTTTCGGGAGAATCAATATCGCCATTTCCGAATATCGGGATATGAATTCGCGGGTTGTTTTTGACGCGTGCAATGTGCGACCAATCCGAATGTCCCTTATACATTTGTGCGCGGGTGCGACCGTGAACCGTCAATGCTTGAATGCCTACATCTTGTAAACGCTCTGCGACTTCGTCAATATTGATCGAATTCTCGTCCCAACCCAAACGGGTTTTTACGGTTACGGGCAATGACGTACTTTTAACCACTGCCTTGGTCAAGCGCACCATCAAATCCACATCTTTCAACACGCCAGCACCAGCACCTTTACACACTACTTTTTTTACGGGACACCCAAAATTGATATCCAACAAATCGGGTTGGACCGTTTCTACGATTTTGGCACTCATCGCCATCGCTTCTTCATCACCTCCAAAAATTTGGATACCGACAGGACGTTCGTAATCGAAGATATCGAGTTTCATCCGACTCTTAATCGCATCGCGGATGAGTCCTTCCGAGGAAATAAATTCTGAATACATCAAATCGGCGCCGTGGGCTTTACACAAACGACGGAATGGCGGATCACTCACATCTTCCATAGGTGCTAGTAACAACGGGAAATCCGGGAGTTCAATGTTTCCGATTTTGACCATAATGCATGTATTTCAGGCTGCAAAAATAGGATTATTCTAGGATTAATAAAGTGAAAATCAATTGAAAAGAAGTTAAACATTTGTGAATCAATTGATAAACCCATTAGAAATGCCGAAAAATATACGCTTGTAATCCTTTGCAATCCTCTTGATATTCTAAACTTTGCGTTATATTTGCACGATGTTGCGCTAGGGATTGCAGCAAAGTACCCCGCCGTAGCCGTTAGGCAGGCGTGTACTGCGGAAAGCCCGGTGAGGAGGGACGACGAGAGCGCCCTACTTATTATTCTTAATTTTGAATTCTAAATTTTAAATTTTAGCGCCAAAAAAGGACTATTGAAGATGAAGAACATTCGTAATTTTTGCATTATTGCTCACATTGACCACGGAAAAAGCACGCTGGCCGACCGATTATTGGACCAAACCCAAACGGTAACTGCCCGTGAAGCCCAAGCGCAATTGTTGGACAATATGGATTTGGAGCGTGAACGTGGGATTACCATTAAGAGTCACGCCATTCAAATGGAATACACCCACAAAGGGGAAAAATATATCTTGAACTTGATTGACACGCCCGGTCACGTGGACTTTTCGTATGAAGTTTCACGTTCGATTGCGGCTTGTGAAGGAGCATTACTAATTGTAGATGCAGCCCAAAGTATTCAAGCCCAAACGATTTCCAACCTGTATTTGGCGTTGGAAAACGACTTGGAAATCATCCCAATTCTGAATAAAGTAGACTTACCCAGTGCCAATCCGGAGGAAGTGAGCGACGATATCGTGGACTTGTTGGGTTGTAAATTGGAAGATATTATTCATGCTTCGGGGAAAACCGGTTTTGGTGTGGATAAAATTCTAGAAGCCATTGTAGACCGCATTCCGGCACCCAAAGGCGACAAAGACGAACCGTTGCAAGCGTTGATTTTTGACTCGGTGTACAATCCGTTTCGTGGAATCGAAGTAATTTTCCGAGTGAAAAATGGCGAAATTCGCAAAGGTCAGAAAATCAAATTCATGTCGACGGGCAACGAATACTTTGCCGATGAAATTGGAACTTTGAAGTTAAATCAAGTCCCAAAAGACGTGATTAGCTGTGGTGACGTAGGCTATTTGATTTCTGGAATTAAAGAAGCTAAAGAAGTAAAAGTAGGTGACACGGTTACCGATGCCAAAACGCCTACTACGAATATGATTCACGGATTTGAAGACGTGAAACCTATGGTATTTGCCGGAATTTATCCCGTAGATACCGAAGATTATGAAGACTTGCGTGCTTCCATGGAGAAATTGCAGTTGAACGATGCTTCGTTGGTATTTTCACCCGAGAGTTCAGCCGCGCTTGGCTTTGGTTTCCGTTGTGGATTTTTGGGCATGTTGCACTTGGAAATTATCCAGGAGCGTTTGGAGCGCGAGTTCAACATGACCGTAATTACTACGGTTCCCAACGTATCGTACTTGGCGTATACCAAAAAAGAACCGGAGACTCCTATTATTGTAAACAATCCCTCCGACTTACCCGAACCGTCCAAATTGGAGCGCGTGGAGGAGCCGTATATCAAAGCGACCATCATCACCAAATCCGATTTCGTGGGTAACGTCATGAGTTTGTGTATTGAAAAACGCGGCATTATTACGAATCAAACGTATTTGACTACTGAGCGTGTGGAATTGAACTTTGACATGCCGTTGGCGGAGATTGTGTTTGACTTTTACGACCGTTTGAAAACGGTTTCCAAAGGGTATGCGTCGTTTGACTACCACCCGATTGGCATGCGCACGTCGAAATTGGTGCGTTTGGATGTCTTGTTGAATGCGAATTCAGTCGATGCTTTGTCGGCCTTGATTCACGAAGATAATGCGTACCATATTGGGAAGAAAATGTGTGAGAAATTGCGCGAATTGATCCCGAGACAACAGTTTGATATTCCGATTCAAGCGGCGATTGGTGCGAAAATCATCGCTCGTGAAACCATCAAAGCGTTGCGTAAAGACGTAACAGCAAAATGTTACGGAGGGGATATTTCGCGTAAGCGTAAATTGTTGGAAAAACAAAAAGCCGGTAAGAAACGTATGCGCCAGGTGGGGAATGTAGAAATTCCGCAATCGGCGTTTATGGCGGTGTTGAAGTTGAATGATTAATCATTTTAAATTCTAAACTCTAAATTCTAAATTTATAAGGAAGTTCGGTTTTGGCCGGACTTTTTTTATGGCAGCAAGCGGCTCTGCTTCTTCGGAAAGTATCACCCGCTCTTCGCTGTATCTGCGGCCTCCCCTTTATGGGTCGGCCGCAGGATGCCGCTGCGATCGGGGCTGAATTCACGAACCATTTTCAAATCGAATAATCCCTTAATGTGCAACTTGGATATGCAGGGTGCTTATCGTACCTTTGCTCCAAATAAAACACAAAAAACATGTTAGAAGACAAAGCGCCACAACGAACCCCTTTATCGCAATTTGGCGAATTTGGATTAATCGCTCATCTTACTGAAAAAGTGGAAGTTAATCAGCCAACCACCCTAAAAGGAATTGGCGACGATGCAGCGGTTTTACGCTTTGAAAACACCTCAACAGTTGTCTCAACAGATTTACTTGTAGAAGGTGTTCATTTTGATTTATCCTACATGCCGTTAAAGCATTTGGGATACAAAGCCGTGGTGGTGAATGTCTCTGATATTTGTGCGATGAACGCAACCCCGACACAAATTACGGTATCCATTGCCGTTTCCAATCGGTTCCCTGTGGAAGCGTTGGAAGAATTATACGAAGGGATTCGTTTAGCCGCCAAAACCTATAATGTAGATATTATCGGTGGCGACACAACTTCTTCTCAGAAAGGAATGATAATTTCGATTACCGCCATTGGTGTAGCCCAGGAAAACGAGTTGGTGTACCGCAGCGGTGCCCAAGAAAACGATTTGATTGTAGTAACGGGCGATTTGGGCTCGGCCTATATGGGCTTGCAAGTTTTGGAACGCGAGAAACAAGTATTTCAAGTAAATCCGCTGAACCAACCCGACTTGGACAATTACACCTATTTGATTGAGCGCCAGTTAAAACCTGAAGCGCGCACCGATATTAAAGGATTGTTAGCGCAATTGGAAGTGCAACCTACTGCGATGATTGACATTTCCGACGGACTTTCTTCTGAGTTGATTCATTTGTGTAAAAACAGCGGAACTGGGTGTAATTTATTTGAAGACAAACTGCCGCTTGACCCACAATTTATCAGCACTTGCGAAGAATTTAATATTGACAGTACAACCTTAGCCATTAATGGTGGCGAAGACTATGAATTGTTGTTTACCATTAACCTTTCCGACTTTGACAAAATCAAAGGCAACCCCAATTTGACGGTGATTGGACACATGACAGCCGCCAACGAAGGCATGCATTTGGTAACGCGCGCCAACACTAAAATTGAATTAAAAGCGCGTGGCTGGAATGCGCTAACGGAAGAAAAACAGGATTAAAGCAACATGCCACGGTCTTTGGCTACGGCAACTAAGGTAGCGTCGTCAGTGCCTGAGATGCCCAATAAATCTTTCATGTTTTCTTTTCGGGTTTTCACCGAGCTGGAGGAAATGGTGATGTAAAGTGGAATGTCGTCGTAGTTAATCCCTTTATTGAGGTAGTGTAATATTTGACGGTCGATGACGTCTACGTATACTTTTTCTTTTTGTTGGTTGTTCAAAAACTTGATTACTGAATCGCTGTAATAGGTTTCCCCTTGAATAATTGACGTTAACGCCAAAATCATACTGTCGAAAGTCAAGTCATTTTTAATGACCAATCCAACCGGGTTGATTTCCTCGATAATAGACTGTACTTTCAAACTTTCCGAGTGCATGGTTAACAAAGCAATCTTACAGGAAGGCATGGTTTCGATTAGTAATTTCGCCAAATCTTCACCGGTATGGATATTTTTTTCGGGATATTCAGGCATACTAACATCTAGGAAAGCAATATCAAACGGTTGAGCAGCATTGACGATTGTATCATAGCCCGATTTACAGTCGGATGCCTCAATAAAATTAAACGTAAAGGATTTATCAGGGAATAGGTTGATCACATTTTTATACCCTTGAATGATGAACTGGTGATCATCCACGATTAAAATGTTAACAGTTTGGGACATGATTCTAGTTTTGGTTTTTGTTAGTGTTTGATGTTTTTGTGTTCTAAAGGCACCGTTATACTGATTCGGGTTCCTTTCCCGGGTGCTGATTTAATTTCGATAATTCCGTCACTTTCATGGGTTCGCGTCACAATGTTTTTGAGTCCGATCCCCCTACTTTTCTTATCGACTTCAAATCCGTCACCGTCGTCGGTAATGTTGAGTACTAAGTTACCTTTTTTATCTTTACGGAACTCCACTTTGATATTTTTTGCATTGGCATATTTATTTATGTTCTGCAAACACTCTTGTAGAATGCGGTATAAATTAATTTTTGTGGTGTTGGAAAGTAAATCCCAATCGACATTTTCCCCGATGAGCGCATTGAGTTTGGCGGGATTGATTTTGGCTTGTTCTTCGAGTAAATTATTGACGATGGCCACGAAGTTGTTGACCAACACATATTTTTCCCGACTCAATTCATGGGAGATTTCCCGAAGATCTTGTTCGATAATTTTTAATTCTTCAAGACAACGAATCCGTTCTTGAATGGCGGCATCGTCATCGCGGTGATTGAGTCCGTCCAAATTAAGGCGCAACCCGAATAATCGACCGAGAACGCCGTCGTGGAGTTCTTTGGCTATTCGTGTTTTTTCTAGCACACGGCCTTCTTCCAGTTTATTTTGTTGGGAGATGATGAGTTTATAAATATCCTCATTGGCACGCTGTTGGGCTTGGCGCAACAAGAGTTCCCGACTCTTCGCGCGTTGTGCACGCATGAAAAACAACAACGCCCCAATGGCGATGGTCCCGATAAAATAATTGAGGATAGAACGGTTTTTTTGCTCGAGGGAGTCTTTTTGCTGGAGGATTTCTTCGGTTTCGAGTTCGATTTTAGCAAATCGATCCCTTGAGTTTCTTTCAACAGTTTGAAGGCTGTCGTTTAATTTGAACAACTCTTTTGAATATTTTGGCACATTATCAACATCAACAGACGAAGCTTGTTTCAAAGCAAACATAATATTTAATGGACTTTTAGATTCTCTAGCCAATAATATAGCAGTATTTGCATGCTCAAGAGATTTTACTTTATCTTTTAAAGCCCAATAATATTCTGATAAATGAGTATGACTTAATACTTCTCCAGATGCTAAATTCAAGCTATCTCTTATTTTGAGAGATTTTAAAAAGTTATTTTCAACATTATCATATTTTTTTTGTTTAAACTGGACATATCCAATATTATCTAATAGTGTTGAATATAGTTCTGGCTCTAAATTCTTTAGATTTTTAAGATTTAATGCAGTTACATAATTTTTATATGCATTTTCAAAGTCATTAATCTTTTGATAATCATAACCTAAATTATTTAAGCATAAAGCAATATTTAGATCTTTATCAGGAAAATTAGACTCCTTTAAAATTTTGAGTGCTTTATTGTTATAATCTATGGCTTTATCAAAGTCATTTAATTCAGCAGAAACTGCGGCTATTTGACCTAATGTCTCATAGATTTTCCTTTTATCATCAAAAAGCCTAAAATTTCTTAATGCTGCAGCTAGAGATAAATCAGACCCTAAATAATCCCCAATTGCATATTGAACAATTGATTTATTGAATAAAATAACTGCTTGATTAAACTTATCATTTTGTATAATATAAAGTTTCTCTGCTTTTAAATAATAATTAAAAGCGCTATCATACTGTTGTTTTCTTTTAAAATAATTTCCTTTATATCTAAATACTTTAACTATATCTAATGAATCTTTATTTAGTTGAAAAGATTTAATTAACTTATGTGAAATAGTATAAAACTTATCTAAACTATCATTATTATAATATTCTAGAGCAACATCATACATGATTTTACTCGCTTCAATATTGTTTTCTCCAACATTTTGATATACTTTTTTTGCTTTATCTAAAAAAAAGAATTTCTTTTCAGAATTTCTTTTTGACTCTGATAAATAATATTTAATGCTATCTAAGCTTTGACCAGAATAATTAGAATAGATTTTCTTTTCTTTTTTAGTACAACTAAAAAGAAAAAGAAGTGAAAGAAGTAAAAAAAAATTTCTAATCAATTTTTTTGCATTGGATTTTCCAAAAATAAAAAAAACTACCTAAAGAGGTAGTTTTTTGTCGTATATATTAATTAAAAAATATTATTCTCCTGGAAAGGTTTTTTGTCCTCCAATAGCTAACTCGCCTGGAAAAGTTTTTTGACCTCCAATTGCCAATTCCCCTGGAAAAGTTTTTTGACCTCCAATAGCTAATTCCCCTGGAAATGTTTTTTGACCTCCAATTGCCAATTCTCCTGGAAATGTTTTTTGTCCCCCAATTGATAACTCACCTGGGAAAGTCTTTTGTCCCCCAATCTCACTCGGAGTACTGAAAGATGTTAATACCAACATCATTGTAAATAATGCAGAGATAATTGCTGACTTTTTCATAATCGTATGCTTTACTAGTTTTTGTTAGACTTTTTCACAATGTTAAAGCCGGTTTCATTTGGGGGCTTTTCACGATGTAAAACTAGTACAGCTCTTGAGTGTGATTGCTACGATTCTCTCTATATAAAGTGGATGAACGTCATTTGTGAGTGGATGATACCCAAATTTGGGTGAATGACTATTTTTTAAAAAATAGCCTAAAAATGATTCAATTTTTATTTATTTTATTGATTATCAATTATTTATGAAAAAACAGGGGTGTTGATTTGAATTTCTGTGCCTTGATTCCGCTTACTGGTAATCTTCACTTTTGATTGAATTTGCTCTGCCCGTAGATGTATATTCGCCAAACCAATACCCGATATTGAGGAAGAAAAGTCCAATCCTTTTCCATTGTCTTTGATGCGCAAAATGATATTATTGGATTCATACTGGAGTTGGATAAGCACTTGTGTGGCTTTGGCGTGTTTGACCACATTGTGCAAGGCTTCTTGAATAATACGGGTAAATCCCATTTTGATCTCAGCTGACAATTGTTCCCAATCCCAATTGTCTTTTTGCAATTCAATTTGGATATTGTATATCTCTTGGTGGACTTGGATCAATTGTTGAATAATTGGGATTAATAATACGCGTTCATTCGAACTTTGGGCATGTAAATCGTGGGTGAGATTGCGCAATTCCACTTCAATATTCTGAATTGAGTTGACGTTTTGAAGGGCTTCTTTAATGGTTTGCGCTTCTTGATTGAGTTCCAATTTAAACAATTTAAACCGGATGCTGGCCAACTGATTCAAAACGCCATCATGAATTTCCATGGCAATGCGGCGTTGCTCTTTTTGGCGGACCTCAACTTCTAAGGCTTGATTTTGCAGGATTAACTCGTGAATGCGTTCGTTACTCTTTTGGTGTTTCTGCTGAAACTCCATTTTATTATTCATTAACCGGTTGCGGTAGATGATAAACAAAAAGGCAGAAACAAATAAGAGAATGCCGATGGCCCAAACGACTTGATTGCGTTGGTTTTCGGCCTTTTCTTTGGCTTGGGCAATTTGATTCGTCTCGAGTTGGATTTTGTAGAATATATTTCTTGATTTGTCTTCAATCTTATCAATCTTGTTTCTCAAATTTATGTAATTAATTGTATTTGCTTTTGTATTATATTCTAATTGTATTAGTTTTTCCAAAATAAACAACTCACATTTAAGAGCTTTTGCCAATCTACTATACTTTAATGCGTTAACCCCTTTATAGTCAGAAACCTTCTTGTTCTTTAATTTTGTATACAATTCTGATTGCTGAATTAAAACCAAAGACAATTCTTCATAGTTTTTTAACTTTCTAAACACAGTTTCTGCAATTCTAAAATGTTTAATTGCTTGATTATAATTTTTTAAATTAAGATAACAGTGACCTAAATTGGAAATTAAAATACCATAAAGTTCATAATCTTTCTGAATTATCACACTTTTTTTTCGTAGGGCTTTATTAAACAAATCAATTGCTACTTCATATTTTGCTAGATGTTTATATACATTTCCAATATTATTCAGAAATACTTCTCTATGTAAAAAATTAAAATCTAATTTTTCTTTGTTTTTAAGATAATATTCATGAGCTTTTTTATGATAATAAAGGGATAAATAGTAATCTCCCTTACTCATATAGTTATTTCCTAATGCAATACATGAGATATAATAATATTTATAATTATTATTTATTGTTGATAGATTTATTACTCTTTTTAGTTTAATTTCAGAGGTAACATAATTATTAAATTTAGACTCTAATTCAGCCATTCCGTATAATGATGATATAAGAAATTTTATATTTTTAATATTTTCATTCTTTTTCTTAGCCTCATTATAATAAAAAAACGATGAGTCCAAATTTTCAGTTTTTCTAAAATATAATGCCTTATTAATAAGGTACTTAGCATAAATTTTGTCATATCTATCAACAGAACTTTTATCAATCTTTTCAATTATTTCAAATGAAATATGCTTGTAATCAAATTTGTTTGTCTTAGTTAACAAACTATTTAACAAACTTATTCTTGAACTATCTTGCTTGACTGAGTCTATCTTAATAATTAAACTTTTTATTTGTTTTACATTGTTTATCGATTTTTCATTAGAATTAATGATTCCAAATAGTTCAGAATAACTATCTTTTTCCTCACAAGAAACAAACGATAAAAGCACTAAAAGACTGAATAAATAACGCATACTACAAATAAAAAAAGCGGATTATTCCGCTCAAGTTAATTAATCCAAATTAGAAATAAAAATTCAAAAATCTCCTGCTCGGAAAGGCGTAGAAAAAACAAAGAATCCGGGCTTATACAACAGAATTAACGAAAGTGACAAATTCCGAGGCAGGAGATATTGAATTTAAGTTCGGCTTATACCTTTTGAAATGTGTGCTTAGAGAACGTAAAGTTACCCGACTAATTTTAACTATTGGTACACAAAAAGTGTACATTTTGTTAAATTTTAAGGAACGTTTCTCGCATAATTAACCCACAACGCATTGATTTCCTGTTCGATACATTCCAAATCACAAAAAGCAGTTCCCAAACATTGCTCAATCTCATTCGGCATTGCAGCGGTAGTTCCCAATAAATACAATCCCAATTGTATCTTTAGAATAGGTTCGCTTCGCTTTCGATCATTTTCTAAATAAAAATCGGAATAGTTGAACTCCATTTCACGCAATGCGCTCTCCCAATGGGTTACTGAATCAAAGTAAAAGGAAAGGGTATCCGACTGAAAGACAAGCCTAAACATTATTTTCCCGGATTCGATGTTAGCATTTTCCTGTGCTACAGGTACATTGTAAAAATATAAGGCGCATACTAAAAAAAGAACGTGTAAAGACATGGCATAAATAGGCTTTCGATTTCAACTTCATCATCATCTTCATTCTCGGTTTCCCGAAGTTTGGGGCTTTCAACACTACAAATCTAGAGCAGTCGATTGACATAATTGCTACACAAAAAGTGTATAATTTGTTAAATATCAAACGTATCCCTTTTTCTTGGCCAATTGGATGATGTCTTCATCGTTTCCTTTTTCTATCTCAAAAAACTCTCGGATTTGTGCTTTTCGCTTATCAATAGCGCTTTTAGAGAGTTTCAATTCGGTCATGATGTTTTTGGTTTTATACCCTTTTGCCAACAACTTAATCAATTCACGATTGGTTGCATCAAAGATTCGGTAATTGTGGAGCAATTCCTCTTTAAGTTTTAGGACCGTTTTTGTGTAGCATTTACCGCCTTGATAGACATTTTCAAAGGCTTCAAGCATTTCAATGGAAGAAAAATCACTTTTAATCATGATGGCTTCGGCATGGGATTCCATAATCACTTTATACAAGATTAAGGCTTCGGAATGGGAAGTTAAGAACATGATTTTAGCCTGGGGTTGCTTCGTACGAATAAAGGGCAATAAGTCAAATCCATTTTGAATTTGAAGTTCTTCAAACGCAGGAATCGTATAATCTACAATAATAACATCAAATTTGTTGGCGTTGTCTGAATCGGTTAGAATTTGGTAAGCATTTTCAGCACTCAAGGCTTCTGAAACCACTAAATTGGCCTCGAGACGGTTGCTGGAAAGAATAGTTTTGTACCCTTCAATAATGGGCATGTGGTCGTCAATTATCAAAACGTGTATATTCATGGCGTGTAAATTTTAGGCGAATTTAAAAGAAAAAAAATTAAATTTCCAAATAATTGCCCGAAGCTATACTGTTGATTATCTGATCTATATTCTCTTTATAGGATTTAGAGAACGGTAATTTCACGGTTGAATTTTTTAAATGACAAACGGAATTACCTGTGTGAATACGACCGATATAGTCGATATTTACGATATAACTGTTGTGAATACGAATAAAAGGATGCGTCAATACACCTTCAAAATGTTTTAAGGTTTTAAAGGCCGTAATCATTTCTCCGGTATTCAAATGAATATCCGTTGAATTGTTATCAGCTTGTAAATAACAAATTTCTGCCGCATCGATATAGCGGTAATCCCCATAGGATTTCACACAAATCACTAGTGGTTTTTTTGCATTAGCCGCTTGAACTATACCGGAATCGGACGATTCTTTGGGCACATTTTGAGCTGCTTTAACCGCTATCGCTTCTTGATTTATATCTTCGACTTCAACAGCAGTTGCATTTTCCTCTGTTTCATGGGTAGAATCAACTATTTCTTGTTCTTCTACAATGTCTTTCTCTTCCTCATTCTCTTCTTCTAACTGAAGATCAACTGGATTACTTTCGGTAGCAATGGGTTGCTTTTCTACTAAAACTGGTGACGTTACCACGGCAGAAGCAACCGGTTTTGATAATACAATCCCATTTTCTTTTTCAAAACGCATAAATGTTTTACGCAATTCTTTGATTTCAATAGGATGGATTAAATAATCAAAAACACCGTATTTGAAGGCTTGCAAACACAAGGTGTCGTTTTTTGTGGTGACAATTATTTTGGGTAATTGGATTAAATAGCGGTGCAATTCACTGATGAAATGCAAGGATAAACCTGAGGTTGCATCTTCAGGGTCAATTTCTAATAAAAGGAGCTGGGGTTGTTGTTCTAATACCAAATCAATTCCGTCATCAAACGTCCTAGCACTCCCCAAATACGTTAAAAAAGGGAATGTCTCGGCGGTTGCCAAGGTTTTTTGGGCACGATGGGTATCATCGTCGATAATGACGTACGTAAACGTTTTCAATTGCCTTACTTTTTGGGTAAAGCATTAGTACATTTTAACTCAAAATGCGGTTAAGTCATTGATAGTTAAGGATTAAAAATCCTAGCGTTTGCGGGGGCTCGCGGTGTCTAAAATAAGTTGAATTTTACGTGTTCCCAATTTCTTCAATTCTAAAATCGAGCAACGACAACCATTTCTGACCAAGTGAGAAAATTCTCGATAATCTACCAATTCATATTAGTATTTATCTTACAAAATGGCTGAAAAGGTTATACTTTCGGTATAGTAATTCAATCTAATTTTACATATATGAATATAGTACGAATTCAAAATAAGGCTTAGACCTTGTCATTAGTATTTTTGAACAATTTTATAAACAAAAAATGTAATTGTTTTTTTTCTAAATTTGTGCAAAAGCATTAGTCAATGAGTCACAAAGAAAACACTTATTGATGGAATGAAAAACGATATTTATACTTGGCAATATGGGAATTACAAAAACTCAAGGTTTCTCTTTTAAAATCAATGATTTAGCCGATATTTTAAAGGCTATGGGAAATCCTGCCCGTTTGAAAATATTACAATATTTAATGACGACACCCGCTTCTTCCTGTGGAGAAATCCTAGAAGTACTGCCCTTAGCGCAATCTACCGTGTCCAAACATTTGTCTGAATTAAAACGGGTACGATTAATCAAAGGAAAATCGAAAGGGAACAACATCTATTATTCGCTTAATCCAAAAACGTGGGACAAGGTCAAGGAGTTTTTACTTTCAGAAATAACCACACCTCGCGAAGAGGAATAAAAAAAGCGACTTTTTTACAAGTCGCTTTTTTATTGATTTTTGATTGCAATTATTTTGTTCGTAATAACCAATTGCGCATGGAAACTTCAGCATTGATAATTCCGCGTAAATCGGAAATTTTAACGCGATCTTGAACCATTGTGTCGCGATGACGAAGTGTTACGGTTTGATCTTCTAAGGTTTGATGATCCACGGTAATACAAAATGGCGTACCTAACGCATCTTGACGTCGGTATCTTCGACCTACTGCATCTTTTTCATCATAAGACACATTGAAATCCCATTTTAACTCTTCAACAATCTCTCGCGCTAATTCTGGCAAACCGTCTTTTTTCACTAAAGGTAAAACCGCCGCTTTAGTTGGCGCAAGAACACTAGGTAAACGCAATACGGTGCGCGTACTTCCGTCTTCTAATGTTTCTTCTTGTAATGACTTGGAGAAAACGGCCAAGAACATACGGTCTAATCCTACCGATGTTTCTACCACATACGGCACATAGTTTTTATTTTCTTCGGTATCGAAATATTGTAATTTCTTCCCTGAATATTGTTCGTGAGCTTTTAAATCGAAGTCGGTTCGAGAGTGAATTCCTTCCAATTCTTTGAAACCAAAAGGAAAATTGAATTCGATATCGGCTGCAGCGTTGGCGTAGTGTGCTAATTTCTCATGGTCGTGGAAACGGTAATTCTCAGCGCCCAATCCAAGTGATTGGTGCCATTTTAAACGCGTTTCTTTCCAGTATTCATACCATTTCATCTCTTCCCCTGGCTTCACAAAGAATTGCATTTCCATTTGCTCAAATTCCCGCATACGGAAAATAAATTGACGCGCCACAATCTCATTACGAAACGCTTTTCCAGTTTGTGCAATTCCGAATGGGATTTTCATACGACCCGTTTTTTGTACATTCAAGAAATTCACAAAAATTCCTTGAGCCGTTTCAGGGCGCAAGTACAAATCCATGGCGTTTTCAGCTGCCGCTCCTAATTTGGTTCCAAACATCAAATTAAATTGACGTACTTCCGTCCAATTTTTAGAGCCGGTATCAGGATCCGCAATTTCTAGCTCTTCGATTAAGGCTTTCACATCTTCTAAATCACCACTATCAAGCGATTTAGCCATGCGCTCAAGAATTGTTTTCTTTTTGGATAAATAATCTACTACACGTCCATTTGTCGCTACAAATTGCGCTTCATCAAACGCATCTCCGAATCGTTCACGGGCTTTTTCAATCTCTTTTTGAGCTTTTTGCTGCAATTTTTCGCAGTAATCTTCAATCAGCACGTCAGCACGGAAACGCTTTTTCGAATCTTTATTATCAATTAACGGATCATTGAAAGCATCTACGTGACCCGAAGCTTTCCATGTGGTGGGATGCATTAAAATCGCAGCATCAATTCCTACAATGTTTTCGTGCATTTGCACCATTGCTTTCCACCAGTATTCACGAATATTCTTCTTTAATTCGGCTCCATTTTGAGCATAATCGTAAACAGCACTTAATCCGTCATAGATTTCGCTAGAAGGGAAAATAAACCCGTACTCTTTTGCGTGCGAAATCACATTTTTGAAAATATCTTCTTGTTTTGCCATAGTGGTGCAAAAATATAAAAAGTGGTTTTTAAAAAGCAGGATTTACACGGTTTTTTCTATCTTTAAACTTTAATTTATACGCCTATGTTATCGAATCTTATCCGCCTGTTCTATCCAGAGAGCTGTGCCGCCTGTCATGGTTTTTTATTGCAAGACGAATTTGTGCTTTGTACCCAGTGCCGTCATCAATTGCCAACAACCTTACACCATAGCGAACCCGCACATGAAATTCATCAAAAGTTTTATGGTCGGATTCCCCTTGTTTTTGCAGCCGCCTTGCTGTATTTTCATAAAGAAAGTTTGGTGCAAGAACTCATTCATCAATTAAAATACAAAGGCAATGAGTCCGTTGGAACCGCCCTAGGAATGTGGCACGGAGGTATTATCAAAGAATGCTCTATATCGCCATATCCGGATTTTATTATTCCTGTCCCTTTGCATCCTAAAAAATTTCGGGAACGTGGCTATAATCAAGTTACCACCTATGCCCAAGCAATCGCTGAAAGTTTAGCAATCCCATTTTGTGATGATTTGCTTGTGCGAAATTTGTATTCCAAAACACAAACCAAAAAGTCTATTTTGGGCCGGACTGAAATTGTGCAGTCTATTTTTGGTGTCTCATTCACCGAAGATCACTATAACAAACATTTTATTCTAGTCGATGATGTTATTACGACAGGCTCAACACTTGAAGCGTGTGCGCGCGAACTCTTAAAGATTCCTGGCGCAAAAATCAGTATAGTTTGTATGGCCATGAGTCAATAATTCGTTAAATCCGTTGAAAAAGATTTTATGCTAAACAATTATAATTGTTACTTTGCGGAGTAAATCAAAAAACATGCTTAAAAAGGCTTTATTTCTGATACCCCTTGTCATTGTGCTTCTTTGCCTGCCTTCTTGTGCGCGAAGAGGAACGATTTCAGGCGGCCCCAAAGACACGATTGCTCCGCAGTTACTTTTTAGCTATCCTAAAAATTTAAGCACGAATTTTACCGGAAGTGAAATCAAACTTCAATTTAACGAATATATTAAATTGAAAGATTTACAGAAACAATTGGTGGTTTCGCCTCCTATGAATAGTACGCCTGAAATACTTCCACAAACGGCAAGTAAAACCCTTACGATTCGAATAAAAGATACCTTAAAACCGAATACAACGTACAGTTTTAACTTTGGGCAAAGTATTCAAGACAACAATGAAGGTAATCCGTTTTCGCAGTTCAAATATGTAATGTCTACGGGGCCGACGATTGATTCGTTGAAATTGGGAGTGAAAATCAAAGATGCTTTGGAACGGAAAACGGACAACTTTGTGTCGGTGATGCTCTATGAAGTCAACTCAGCTTACAACGATTCCATTGTTTACAAAAAACAACCCCAATATGTGATCAATACCTTGGACAGCTTAAAATCGGTGGTTTTAGAAAATTTAAAAGCGGGAAAATACCGTTTAATTGCGATTAAAGACGTCAATAAAAACAACAAATACGATCCTAAGACAGAAAAAATCGCTTTTCAAAAAGATTATATCACTTTACCGAACGATACCCTTTACGAACTGGAACTATTTAATGAGAAAAAATCATTTAAAGCAGTTACCACATCGCACATCAAGTCCAGTCGAGTTCTTGTTGGTTATCAAGGGGCTGTTGAAAAAGCAGAACTGCAACTCACTAAAAACAATGAGAAAATTCCGTTTCAATTAACGCGAGTCGTGGGAAAAGACTCGGCCGAAGTTTGGTTTAAAGCTTCCAAAGGGGATTCGTTAAACTTGGAAATGAAAGCGAATAAATACGCTAAAACCTTTGGCTTTAAGGTAAGGGATTTTAAAAAAGATAGCCTTTCCTTAAACATGGAACCCAAAGGGACATTAAACTTTAGAGACACGTTGCGTATTGTTTCTTCTATCCCTTTAACGGCTTGGGATTCGAATAAAATACAGCTCAAAAAGAAAGATTCTTCTACTGTTCCGTACATGACCAATTATGATTCATTCAAAAAAGAGCTTCATTTGTTTTTTGAAAAAGAACCCAACCAAAAATACCAACTCCAAGTGTTGCCTGGTGCGTTAACTGACTTTTTAGGCAATAAAAATGACACCCTAAAATACACCACAAACACACTTGATGTAAGCGAATATGGGAACTTAAAAATTAACATGGAGCGCATTAAGCGATTTCCTGTAATCGTACAATTGACGGACGCTCAGGGAAAAGTTAAAGCATCGGCATATAGTGATAATTCAAAAACTGTTTCCTTTGATTTGATTCAACCTAGCAAATTTTTCATTCGCGTCATTTATGATGATGACAAAGACGGTTTATGGACACCCGGGAACTTTCTAGAACACCGACAAAGTGAGGAAGTCAAATACCACCCCGTAGAAATCGATGTGCGTTCCAACTGGGACGTAGAGCAAACCATTGACGTTGGTGATTAATCGATAATCGTAAATGTATCTTGATCCGAAAGGAAGGCAAACCGCTTTCGATTTTCTTCTAAAAGTGCTTTGTCTAATTCTACATAAAAAATAGCTTCAGCGGTTTGGGGCGCTAACAAATAGTTCCCAAAACAATCTATTGCTTGTGAATGACCAATATACGGATGATTATTTCCATCCGTTCCTACTCGGTTGACACCAATAGTGTAACACATATTTTCAACCGCTCTCGCACGTAACAAAACATCCCAAGCCTGAATTCGTGGCTCGGGCCAATTAGCCACATATAGCGATATGTCATAATTTTCAGTATTGCGTGAGAACACTGGGAATCGAAGATCATAACAAATTAAAGGGCAAATTTTCCAACCCCTATAATCAACAATTAATCGCTTTTTACCTGAAGTATATACTTGATCTTCTCCTGCCAATGTAAACCGGTGTCTTTTGTCGTAAACTTCTATTTTACCCTCAGGATGTACAAATAGCAAACGATTGTAATAGTTGCCGTTTTCATGAATAATTACACTTCCTACTACTGCTGCTTCGCACTTATGTGCCCAACGTTGCATCCATTCTACCGTTGAACCTTCCATCGTTTCGGCACAATGTTGGGGTTGCATGGTAAAACCTGTAGTAAACATTTCGGGCAATACAATTAAATCGGTATTTGGCGAAATAGCACTTAGTTTTTCATCCAACAAAGTCCGATTATCACACGGATTTTCCCATACAAGAGAAGTTTGAACAATTGCAACTTTCATGACTATTTGATTTCGATTTCGTCAATAAAAATAAACGCATCGCCGCCTGCTCCAATATGCCAATCAGGAAGTTTGCCAAAATTATAGGCTTTCACTTTAAGGTATCGGGCTGGCACTCCTTCAGGAAGTTTCAAAGCAAAATCTTGAATCGTATTTTCATCTTTTTTGGGATCAACAGAATTCGCGACTGTACCTAGTAGGGTAAAATTGATTCCATCATTCGAACTGTAATATTCCACTTTCGTTGGCATGACAATCCAGGAGCGGGTATCTTGCAAACAATAGGCCTTAAACGTTGAAATATGCTTCACCGATTGCAAATCTACGGTAGCCTCAAAATCTTGTGCTTGATATCCTTGCCAATCGCCTTTACGCCAATTGGTCGTTCCGTGAATGCCATCTAACAACCCATCTGAACCTCCAGCATGGTATTGCGGATTGTATTTCGAGGCAATGGAAATCGTATAATCGTTGGGTTTTTTATAAAAGGTTGCGGTTACTTCTCCACTTTTATACCCCATTTTATTGGTACGAGCCACAATCGTTGTGGTAGCATCCAAAGTAAGGGGTGCACGGTATTCTTTCCACACCGGTTGTGAATCGTCTTCTTTGAAATAATATTCTAATTTGTCCTGAGAATTGGAACGAAGGGCAACAGAAACATACTCCTTAAACGCTTTTCCTGGCGCATCAATGACTGGCACTGGAATAATCATTTCCGTTGATAACGGATTCATTGTGGGTTCTTTGACTAATTCTTTGGTATAACCCACCAACCCTTTGGGAGTAATCACCAAATCTTCTCCATTTTCAAACATCATTTTTACATCGTTGAAATAGGGCGTTACACGGGACCACGTGCCGCTCCCTGGAGTGACATTATAGAATCCAATCGCACTTAACACATACCAAGCGCTCATTTGACCGCAATCTTCATTACCAATCAAACCGTCGGGCGAATTTTTGTAAAAATTATTGAGTATAAAATGTACTTTTTCTCTCGTTTTTTCTGGTTTCCCAACATAATTGTACAAATAGGTCATGTGATGACTGGGTTCATTGCCATGGGCATACTGTCCGATTAATCCCGTCACATCGGCTTGTTCCCGACCCGTAGTTTTGCTTTCGCTGTTGAACATTTCGTCCAACTTGGCTTCAAATTGAGCCGCTCCTCCGTAGGCTTCAATCATGCCGGGTATATCTTGTGGGACAAAGAACGAATATTGCCAACTGTTGCCTTCGGTAAAATTATTATTGATTTCGCGCGCATCAAAAGGTTTGTCCCAGCCGCCATTTTTCTTGGGTCGCATAAATTTCACATTCCAATCAAACACATTTTTCCACGATTGGGAACGTTGCATGAAATACTTATAATCATCTGTTTTTCCCAGGATTTTGGCCATTTGCGCAATACACCAATCGTCGTAAGCATATTCCAAGGTTTTGGAAACACTCTCATGCTCGTCATCCATCGAAATAAATCCTTGTCTTTTATAAGCTTCTAACCCGAGATGATCCAACATCGCCGAATGTTTAGAGGCTTCAAAAGCTTTTTCGTAGTCAAATCCTTTGATTCCTTTCACCATGGCATCGGCAATTACCGAAACCGAATGATAGCCAATCATACAATCCGTTTCATTAGAAGCCAATTCCCATACAGGCAAACGACCGCCTTGTTCGTATTGTTTTAAAAAGGTATTGATGTAATCCGCGGTGCGTTTTTTATCAATTAACGTGTATAGCGGATGCGCCGCACGAAACGTATCCCATAAAGAAAACACCGAGTAATAGGTAAACCCTTCTGCTTTGTGAATTTGGTTATCCCGACCGCGGTAATTGCCGTTGCGATCTTGGGCAACATTCGGCTGCATCATGGTGTGGTATAATGCTGTATAAAAGATGGCTTTTTTGTCGTTATCGGGAACTGAAATTTGAATTTTGGACAATTCTACATTCCAAGCACTTTCGGCTTGTCGTACAGCTTTATCAAAATCCCAATCGGTTATTTCACTACTGTTTAAAAAAGCGCCTTCATACGAAGTGGGAGACAGCGTCACTTTGACTTTGATTTTATCCCCCGCGTTTACTTTTTTACTCATCGCAATTTTGACTTCGGTTCCAGAATAAAACCCATTTTTGTTGTCTTTGTTTCCAATGGCTTTTGAAACGGTCATGGGCGCATCAAATTCAATTCTTGCATAGACATATTGATCTTTGGCCCAAGCCTCACTGCGGCGTAAGATTTCAATGGTTCTTGTATCGATCACACGAATATCACCATATAGTAATTTGTCTCTATGGTTCAAATCGATAAGAAGGCTTGCCATACCTGGCTTAGTGAAGGTATATTCATGAAAACCAACACGCGTTGAAGCGGTTAATCGTACATCGATTTGGTGTTTTTCTAAACGCACTTGATAGAAGCCCGCTTTGGCTTTTTCGGTGGAATGATTGAACGTTGAACTGTACATTTTTGGATCAAAAGAAACCTCACCCATTACAGGCATTACCATGATGTCTCCGTAATCAGTGCAACCGGTTCCGTTTAAGTGGGTATGTGAAAATCCGTATATCGTATTATCGGAATAATGGTATCCCGAACAACCGTCCCAGCTCCCGTCAATACGGGTGTCCGGCGAAAGTTGGACCATCCCATACGGCAAGGTTGCCCCGGGAAACGTATGCCCATGACCGTCGGTTCCAATCATGGGGTTGACATATTGCGATAAATTTTGAGCGGGAAGGGTTAGCGCCCAACCGAAAAGTAAGAGTGTACTAAGGGATTTCATTCTTATCGTTGGTTTGTTGTTTTCAAATATACGTTTTTTTGTGCAGGGATTGCGAGAGGGATAGAAGCCAAGTGCCGTGCACGGCGGATAGCCCGGCCCCGATTTCTAAAATTCCATTTTTTAGCCAAAAACGTGACGGGGGCTCGCCCTAATAAAAAAAGCACCTCCGAAGAAGTGCTTTCTATGAATTAACCTTTTAGGGTTGGGTTTATTTGATACTTGCTTTTAAGTATTCGCGGTTCATGCGAGCGATGTTTTCCAATGAAATTCCTTTTGGACATTCAATTTCACAAGCACCGGTATTGGTACAATTTCCGAATCCTTCTTCGTCCATTTGACGTACCATGTTTAATACACGTTGTGTAGCTTCTACTTTACCTTGAGGTAACAAGGCATATTGAGAAACTTTTGCTCCCACGAATAACATCGCAGATCCGTTTTTACAAGTAGCCACACAAGCTCCACAACCGATACAAGCTGCCGCTTCAAAGGCTTTGTCTGCATCGTCTTTTGGAACTGGAATCGCATTAGCGTCGATTGTACGACCCGAAGTATTTACCGATACGAATCCACCGGCTTGTTGGATACGGTCAAATGAACTGCGGTCAACCACCAAGTCTTTGATGATGGGGAACGCGCGACTTCTCCATGGCTCCACATAAATCGTGTCGCCATCTTTGAACATACGCATGTGTAACTGACAGGTAGTAATACCGGTATCTGGCCCGTGAGCGCGTCCGTTGATGTACAACGAACACATCCCGCAAATCCCTTCACGACAGTCGTGGTCGAACGCGATTGGTTCTTGTTTTTGTGATACTAACTGCTCATTCAATTGGTCTAACATTTCCAAGAATGAGCTATCGGTAGATACGTTATCTAATTTGTAATCTACCAATTGACCTTTGGCTTTGCCATTTTTCTGACGCCAAATTTTCAAATTTATGTTGATGTTCTTTTTAGAAGCCATGTCTCCGATTATTTATAGTTTCTAGCTGCAATTTTAATAAACTCGTATTTCAGCTCTTCTTTATGAAGTTCTTCTTTGCTGATGTCGTCACCTTTGTATTCCCAAGCGCCTACGAATGAGAAATTGGCATCATCACGTAAGGTTTCTCCTTCAGCATCTTGGTATTCTTCACGGAAGTGACCTCCACATGATTCATTACGCTGTAAGGCATCCATGGCCATTAACTGACCCAATTCGATGAAATCAGCTACACGAAGGGCTTTTTCCAACTCAGGATTCAATTCATCAGCACTTCCTGGAACATAAACCTCTTTGTAGAATTCTTCACGTAAAGCAGCTATTTCACTGATGGCCTCTTTCAAGCCTTCTGCGTTACGACCCATCCCCACTTTATTCCACATGATCAATCCTAAACGCTTGTGGAAATGATCCACAGATTTTGAACCGTTATTATTTAAGAAGTTGTTGATTTGATCTTTTACGCGTTTTTCAGCTTCGTCAAATTCAGGTAAACTTGTTGAGATTTTACCCGTACGGATATCGTCTGCTAAATAGTTTGAAACCGTGTAAGGCAATACGAAATAACCATCGGCTAATCCTTGCATCAAAGCCGAAGCTCCTAGACGGTTCGCACCGTGATCCGAGAAGTTGGCTTCACCTGCCACGAAACATCCTGGAATTGTTGACTGTAAGTTATAATCCACCCAAACACCACCCATAGTATAGTGAACCGCTGGATAGATTTTCATTGGAGTTTCGTATGGATTTTCGTCGGTAATTTTTTGGTACATGGTAAACAAGTTACCGTACTTTTCTTCCAACCATTTTTTACCTAAACGAGTAATTTCTTCAGCAGAAGGATTGTGGTTACCCGCAGCATAGGCCGCTTGTTTTCCTTTATTTTGAATTTCGGTAGAGAAATCCAAATATACTCCTTCGTTGGTGTCATTTGCTTCAATACCAAAACCAGCATCACAACGCTCTTTTGCCGCACGAGAAGCTACGTCACGAGGCACTAAGTTACCAAACGCAGGATATCTACGTTCCAAGAAATAATCTCTATCTTCTTCGGCGATTTGTGTTGGTTTTAATTTGCCCGCACGAATTGCTTCCGCATCTTCTTTTTTCTTAGGTACCCAAATACGCCCCGAGTTACGAAGCGACTCCGACATCAAGGTCAATTTCGATTGATTCGTTCCATGAACTGGAATACATGTTGGGTGAATTTGAACGAAACATGGATTGGCAAACAAAGCCCCTTGACGGTGAATTTTCCATGCAGCCGTTACGTTACTTCCCATTGCATTGGTTGACAAGAAATATACGTTACCGTAACCTCCTGAAGCAATAATCACAGCATGTGCTGAATGGCGCTCGATTTCACCTGTAACTAAGTTACGTGCGATGATTCCGCGTGCTTTACCATCCACTTTTACCAAATCCAACATTTCGTGACGGTTGAACATTTGTACACGTCCTAAACCGATTTGGCGTGATAATGCCGAATAGGCCCCTAACAACAATTGTTGCCCCGTTTGACCAGCCGCGTAGAAAGTACGTTGCACTTGCGTTCCACCAAAAGAACGGTTGTCCAACATTCCGCCGTATTCACGAGCGAAAGGAACACCTTGTGCCACACATTGGTCAATAATATTTCCAGAAACTTCCGCTAAACGGTGAACGTTTGCTTCACGTGCACGGTAGTCCCCTCCTTTGATTGTATCATAAAATAAACGGTAGGTTGAATCCCCATCGTTTTGGTAATTTTTTGCTGCATTGATCCCTCCTTGTGCCGCAATAGAGTGGGCACGACGAGGTGAATCTTGGAAACAAAAGGCTTTTACATTATAGCCCATTTCCCCTAAAGAAGCTGCTGCCGCTGCTCCAGCCAAACCTGTACCTACCACAATAATGTCAATTTTTGGACGGTTATTGGGAGCCACTAATTTTAAATTATTCTTGTGATTGGTCCACTTCTCTGAAATGTGACCTTCCGGTATTTTCGAATCTAACTTCATATCGCGATGTTGATTATTTTAAGAAAAAGTGAATGTAAACTGGAATTGCTGCGAACAAAGCAGGAACCACAATTGCAAACGCAGTTCCGAAGAATTTGATTGCTGGCGTGATTTTTCTACTCGTCACTCCTAACGATTGAAAAGCACTTTGGAACCCATGTAATAAATGGAAAGCCAACACAATCATAGAAGCAGCATACAACAACGTAAACAACAAACCGTATTTGGGTTGCTTGAAGAAATCAATCGTGATTTTGTAAAGGTCTTTATATCCTTTAAATATAATTTCTCCTTTTTTCAAATCTTTGATCGCATCCGAACCTTCAACTTCAAACTTTTTCGCTTTCTCAAGGTTTTTCTCACCCATCGCTTGCGCTTGAGCCATCGCTTGCTTATTCACTTCGTCTACAATTTCATGTAGTGATTTGCCTTGAGCTGGAATAGAAGGAACACGACTTCCGGGCACTCCAATAAATTCCATCTGACCTGGCATTTGCATGCTTTCTTGTTGTGCTAAAGGCATGTTTTTGTCAAAATGCATCTTCGCCCAAAAGTTAACCATGTGCGTTACGATAAAAATCAAAATTACCGTTCCTAATACAGCCATATTGCGCGAAGCAAAAGAACTGTTGGCCGAAGGATTGGTTTTTGCATAACCCACCGGACGAGCCGCTTTGTTTTGAGCTGCCAACATCAATCCGTCGATTGCATGGAAAAGAATGGAAATGTACGTTAAATAAGAAAGAATTTTTACAGCAGGATTTGACGTCATAAACAAAGCATATTCATTGAAGTGCTTCGCATCGCTGAAAATCAATTGAAGATTTCCTAACAAGTGACCTGTCAAAAACAAGCATAAAAATAAACCCGTAAGAGCCATCCAGTATTTCTTTGCAATGGACGACTTTAAAAGTGCAGATTTTGCCATAATTTGTAGTTGATTGTAACAGTTTTTAAAAAAATCAAACAAAAATAAGGCTTCTTAAACTTAACTACAACCTTTTCGTGCTTATTTATAATGAATTTAAAAAGCGTTTAACGGCGATTGAAAATCAACTGTTTATAGCAGTAAAAAATAGGAATTATGAAAAAAATATGGGATTATTTTACATAGGTCGGAAGCAATCCGCGTAATCCCATGTCTACAACCGTCTCTCCCGCTGAAGGTTCGTATTTTCCATCCGGGGTAGAATCGATCCATTCGAAGCTATGATTCGTCGAAAGTGACAGCGTTACCACTACATCTTTGGATTCATTTCCTGAAATTTGCAAAGGCACCGCAAACTGGCCTGTGACTACACATGAACCTGCAGGAATCGGCGAAGTAGCGGCTAAAGGATTGGGTACCGTAGTCGCACCAGCTGGAGCTTGTCCCGAACTCGAATACGGAAAATCATTTAACGCAAAAGCCCAATAACCTTGGGGTCGGTTTCCATTCACCGTAAAAAAAGTATTACCAATGGAATGATTGGTGATGTAATTATTAAATCCGACAAAACTCGCTAACGTTCCTTGATAATCGGCGCCTGAGTGACGAACGGTTATACCGTAATTTTGATACGATAACGAAACACGCATCCATTGATAGGTACCCGCCGTGACTTGTTTTAACGGAATTTTCAAAAACACTTCGTCTTGGGCTACAATTTTCGCCTGACTGAAATCGATGGCTGTAGCACCTCCCGCTGTGGTTTCGGGGGCATGATATAAAACCGTGCCTTGCCCCAATTGGGTGTTGGCATTGGGCGCCATTTCTACATAATGGGAAGAAATAGTATTAAAAACAGGCGATTGAGCTGCATGGCCTGCTGGTACGGCTGTCGGCTGCCCTAAATTATTCAATCGCGCTTGTGTAGGGTCAAACTTGAATTTTAAAATCAAATAATGTTCAGTCGACGCCTCCTCTTTATCACAAGAATAAAAAGGGACAAAAGCAACAATTGCCACGACTATAGCAATGAATTTCTTCATTTGTTTTGGATTAGGTTATGTAGGAAGACGAACCTAGTAGGTCTTTGTTACATCTTCATCAATAACGAGAATAAAGTCGGCTTTATTGTAATGTTCTGCTTCCAATTGATCCAAATCCTTTTGCTCCACCGTGGCAATCGTCAAAATTTTCACTCCCGGTTTATACGTTTTTAAATACCAATTGATGCCGTCAAAATTATCGGAATGATAGGTGCCGTTATAATGCACAAATACGGAATTAGGCTCTAAATTTTGTACAATAAAATACCCCATAGTCGCATCCTTGGTGGCTTGGGCTTTAGGCATGTTCGGACTCGTGTGCTCCCCCATCATTTTCATCATTTCAACATAACCGGGTAGTTGAGCATCATAGGGCATAGGCAACGGCGCCATCCACGATTTTTCCTCAGTAGTCAATGTTTCCAACACTTCAAATCCTTTTTTAGACACCATCGATGCATACCTTCTCGGAATGTTGGTGGCCACAAATTTGATTTTTTGTTCTTTTGCAAAATCCAACAACGGCTTGTAATCAGTTTTGTAATTGGGCCACAAACGGGCCGTGCTGTCCAATTTTTTTTGGGTAATACTATCCGCCAAATACCGATTCACGGCCTTTTGGTTGTCGGCTTCAAACATTTCAGCACCCATGACAATTTTCTTTTCAGCCGCCATGTCCTTAGTGAGTTCCAATTCCAACCAATGACTAATCGTATTATTATGGTATTCACCAAACAACACGACCTCGGTATCTAATGCTGCTTTCAACATCTTTTTATACGTCACTTTTTTGCCGTTTTTATCAAACAATTGATAGGCCAATTTATCTTGTGCCTGCAACGAAACACCAAAAAGTATAAGTAAAGAAAGGATTGCCTTTTTCATGGATTTATTTTTTTCTAAAAATACACTTTTCAATTCATTTCCAAAAATTGCCTAATATTGAACCATGAATTCCCATTTGAAAGTCACCCAAAGTCAGCTCACCGACGTGCTCGAAATCTCGCAGCACCGCTTTACGCTATTGGAACTTCCCAAAAATGAATTCCTGGTGCACGAAAACCAAGTTTGCCCCTATTTCTGTTTTATCGAAAGTGGCCTTCTCCAACATGCTATCGACGTGAATGGCGAAGAAAAAACGACCTATTTGTCCCTGCGTCATACGTTCACGGTTTCCTTACACAGTTTTTTACACCAATTGCCTTCGCGCAAACATATTAAAGCGCTTTCCGATTGCCGTTTGTGGGTGATCGACTTGCCGACATTTCAGGATTTAATCGCCAACCATCCCCCGTTTCATGATTTTTATTTTCAATTGATCGAACGCCAAATCTGCTTGATTGACGAATACCGAATTGACTTACTGACACTTTCCCCCGAAGAGCGGTATTTGAAATTGTTGCAAAACGATGCCGTATTGATTCAGCAAGTACCCTTACATTATCTCGCTTCATTTCTCGGAATTTCCAACCGCCACATGAGCCGCATTCGCAAAAACATAAAATAATGCCAAATGGCTACTTATTGCAGCTGACTTATCTTTAATTTTGGTAAATCATTTTCAAATTTTCAAATTAAAAAATCTTCAACTCAAAGAATATGAAATACCATGCTATCGACCGCGAACTGTTTATCGCCAACCGCGCAAAGTTTACGGCACAAATGAAACCCAATAGTGTTGCCATTTTCAACTCCAACGATATTTATCCCGTATCGGCCGACAGCACATTGCCTTTTGCCCAACACCGCGACATTTTTTATTTATCGGGTGCCGATCAAGAGGAAAGTATCTTGTTGTTATTCCCCGATGCGCCCTATGCACATTTACGAGAGGTTTTGTTTTTACGCGAAACCAACGAACATATCGCTATTTGGGAAGGGGAAAAACTAACCAAAGAACGCGCTTTCGAAGTTTCAGGAATCCGTAACATTGTTTGGTTGCAAGATTTCCAAAAAACGTTAAAAGAAGTGATGACCTACGCCGATACGATGTACATCAACACCAACGAACATTACCGTTCGGCTGTGGAAACACAAACCCGCGAAGATCGTTTCATCAAATGGTGGAAAGAAACCTATCCCGCGCACAAAGTCGAGAAATCCAATCCGATTTTACAGCGCCTGCGTTCGGTAAAAGAAAACCAAGAATTGGCCCTAATGCAAACGGCTTGCGACATTACCGAAAAAGGATTCCGTCGCATCTTGAACTTCGTGAAACCCGGCGTGATGGAATATGAAATCGAAGCCGAATTTGCCCACGAATTCTTGCGCAACCGCTCCAAAGGTTTTGCCTATACCCCAATTATCGCGAGTGGCGCCAATGCCAACGTGTTGCATTACATTGAAAACAACCAAGAATGTAAGGCCGGCGATCTATTGCTTTTGGATGTGGGTGCTGAATACGCCAATTATTCCAGCGATTTGAGTCGCACGATTCCCGTTTCAGGTCGTTTCACCGATCGCCAACGCGCGGTGTACAATGCGGTTTTGAAGGTGAAAAACGAAGCGACCCAACTGTTGGTTCCGGGCACGCTTTGGAAAGAATACCATGTGGAAGTGGGTAAAATCATGACCTCCGAATTGCTCGGCTTGGGCTTGTTAGACAAAGCCGATGTGCAAAACGAAGATCCCGCATGGCCTGCGTACAAAAAGTATTTTATGCACGGTACCTCGCACCATTTGGGCTTAGACACCCACGACTACGGTTTGTTGTACGAGCCGATGCAACCGAATATGGTGTTTACGGTCGAACCCGGAATTTACATCCCCGCTGAAGGATTCGGAATTCGTTTAGAAGACGATGTAGTCATCCAAGCGAGCGGCGCACCGTTCAACTTAATGCGCAACATCCCGATTGAAGCGGCAGAGATTGAATCATTGATGAGCGAAAACTAGTATACAGTCGCAGTCGCAGTGAACCGTTTGTTTGCAGTGAAAAGATCATCATTGCTATAATAATAAGAGACGGCCTTATGGGCCGTTTTTTTATTAAGCAGCAGAAACTTTGTGCACTTCTCAGGCATCTTCCCGCTTTCCGCGCTATCTGCCGTAGAAATTTCGTTTTCTAATCAACAAAAGAGAACGGCAGGATAGCTTGCTGCAATCGGGGCTGAATACAAGTGTTGTTTTGAATGAAGAATTTTAAATTATGAATTAGGAGTTATGAATTAAGAGTGGGTTGCAAAAATGAAAAGTTATAAACACCGCCGCTTCATTGCTGTATAACCGTTATTTTTGCAACCAACTATGGCGCAGATCCAGTATAAAAACATCACGATTGACTACACCGCAACGGGCAAAGGCACTGCGGTGGTGTTGTTGCATGGCTTTTTGGAAAACCAAACCATGTGGCAGTATTTGGCTCCCGTGTTAGCAACCAAATACCGCGTGATTACGATAGATCTATTGGGTCATGGCAACACCGATTGTTTGGGCTATGTACACACCATGGAAGACCAAGCCGATATGGTGCATCATGTGTTGCACGAACTCAAAATCCGGAAATCGGTCTTGATTGGGCATTCTATGGGCGGTTATGTAGCGTTGGCGTTTGCCGAGCTTTATCCTGATAATGTAAAAGGATTGGTCTTACTCAATTCCACCTCCCGCGCCGACAGTGACGAACGCAAACTGAACCGCGATCGCGCCATTGCAGCGGTGAAGCAAAATTATTCGGCTTTTGTACGCATGTCGATTGCCAACTTATTCAGCGAAGACAACCGCGAAAAACTAGCCGAAACCATCGAAAACGTCAAACTCGAAGCGTTAAAAACCCCTTTGCAAGGCATTGTCGCCGCTTTGGAAGGTATGAAAATCCGAAACGACCGCGAAGTGCTTTTGCATTTTGGCCCGTATCCCATTGCATTGATTTTGGGTAAAAAAGACGGCGTACTTCCGTATGACGACAATGTCACTCAAGTCGAAAATACGCGCGTGCAACTCACCACCTTCCCCGACGGCCACATGAGCCATTTGGAAAACCAAAAAGCCTTGGAAAAAACGGTTATGGCGTTTTTAAAAACGGTTTAATTGATTTTCTCCACAAACGGCACTTCAGGATTGAACAATTCCGCTAAAAGCGTAACCAACTCCTCCAAATAAGCATTTAGGATATCTGGGGCAATGGCAGTTTCTCCTTCTTTGTTTTCCACAAACGTAAACGGTAAAAATCCGGCTTTTAGATTTTTAAAAGAGATAATTCCCACTTCCATCGGTTGTCCTTTTGTATGTGTTTCATACAAAAAAGCATAGGCCAATAACTGAATGATCTTATCGTTTTTAATATCTTCCGTTAAACCCTCCCAAGTGGATAATTTTAGCGAGTTGGCATCTACTTTTCCTGTTTTGTAATCAATAATCCGCACGCGTCCGTTTCGGAGTTCGATGCGGTCTACATTACCCCCAATATTGATTGGAAAAGGCAATTTGGGGTGTTCTAAAGTGCGTAAAAATCCTTGCTCCAAAGCCACAATTTGAACCTCATCGCCTTGTTTTAACGTTTCCAATTCGAGTTTTAAAAAATTAAACACGTTGCGCTTGGCGACTTCATAAGCAAGGAGATTGCGCCCTTTTTTGATTTCACCTTCTTTATAGACTTCTTTGAATTTCTCGGCGACTTTATCGTCAATTTTTGGGAAACAAGCTTCAATGTCTTGAGCAGTTAAAACACGTCCGATAAAAGGCGTGTATAAGTCCTCTAAAACAGCGTGAATAATCGTTCCCAACGTATTCACGGCGATATTTTCTTCCACTTCTTCCACTTCTGAAATGCGCAATAAGCGTTGAAAATAAAATTGGATTGGATTGCGAATGTAATTAGTCAAAGCCGAAGGCGAAAAGTATTTTTCGGCAGCAATTGCTTGTAATTGTTCCATTACCGTTTCATTCTTATGAATTTCCATCGGGGTATAGGCCGTTTCAGGAACTTCCGGATGAAACATCTCAAATGTCAATTGGTGATTGGGAAGGTGTTCTACCTCCAATTGAGTAATAAATCGACTGCGCTCACCCGCATCCAAGCCTTCAGAATCGGCATTGTATATGAGATAAATATTTTTGGCGCGTTGCAATAAATGATAAAAGTGATAGGTATAAATCGCGTCTTTTTCCTTGAACGTTGGCAAGCCATATTCCCGTTTTACATCATAGGGTATAAAGGAATTCCCCGACTTTCCAGCAGGAAATTTCCCTTCATTTACAGAAGTAATGATTACGGTTTCAAAATCAAGCACCCGACTTTCCAAAACCCCCATGATTTGGAGTCCTTCGAGCGGTTCACCTTCAAACGAAACCTCAGCCACATCAATCACTTGTTTGTACAATGCATAGATGGTTTCCGGACTGTTGTCTACGGCATGATTTTGATAATAGGTAATGAGTTTGTTGATTATTTTAAATATAGAATACAGAAAGGCATTCGTAATTTTCTCTTCTGTATTCTCATAATTGAGTTGACTCTTAATTTCAAGGAGAATAGCCGACAATTGTTGCAAAATTTCTTGGGGTTGCGCCTCCCATTTTTTAAACAACAAGTGGAACAAAGGCGAATCCTTCTCCATCATTTCCAACAATCGTTTGTGCGGAATAAAGGTGAAATTATTGGAACGAATACGATGCACCAATGCCTGTGCCTGAGCATACGGCTCAATTAATGGATGGGTGAGCACATCGACAATTTCTTTATAATAAAACACATACGAATTCGCATTCCTAGCTAGCGCATTGGTATGCATCTTAAACCATTTATTGACTAAAATCTGAGCCGGATTATTTTTGCTCGAATACCCCATAGTAATATTCAAAGCAGGGATTCCGGCAGGCAAATTGTAAAGCAACGGCATTAAAAGCGATTCTTCTCCCAGCACCACGGCACATTGTTGCAAATTGGAATCGGGATGCGCTTGGAGATGTTCTTCTAAAATAGAACCCACAAGTTTCGCCTGTCCAATGGATTTGGAAGTACCAATAACCGAAATATGTTTATCCTGTGAAAACTCCTTTTGAATCCATTGCAACGGATTGGTTTTATAATACGGCCATTCTTTGTGAAAACGCCGAATAAACAATCCAGCATCATGTAGTGGATCATTTAAAAATGCCGCATCAATATCCCAATAAATTTGGGCTTTATCCAAAGCTAATAAATGTTGCACGATAACTTCTTCGGCCTGATTTAAAGCATTGAATCCAGCAAACAAGAAAAACTCATTCCCTAATGCATTTGTAAAATGATTCAAATTTTCTTTGGCTTCGCGATAAATTAACCCTTGATAACCTCTTTTTTTAGCCAATAAATGCTGGTAATAAGCATGGTAGTAAGTGGGTAATTTTTTCCAAAATGCTAAATGTTTTTCGATCAGTTCGGTTTGTTTTTCAACGGTAACCGACCAATGTTCAATTTCCTTAATATTCTCGAGATACTTCAATATCTTGTCGGGATCCAACAAGTAGCGATCGATTTCATTAAAATCTTGGAGAAGAGTTTTGGCCCAATTGGCAAACAAATCAAAAGGCTCCGGATTGTTGGGCGTTAATGCACAATACACCTCATAGAATTCAAAAAGTTGTTCAATACTATCTATGCTTTGAATACCCGCAATATCCTGGATAAAATCCTCAATACTGATAATTTGAGGGGCGAAATGCGTGCCTTTTAATTGACTTTGCAGTTCTCTAATTAAAAATATTCGTGCGCGTTTGTTGGGTAAAACAACAACAACCTCTTGAAGATGATGGGCATGTTCTTGCGCTATAGTGGCGGCGATTTGATGTAAAAAGGAATTTGTTTGCATAGTATAAAAATAAAAAACGCCCCGATAAATCGGAGCGTTTTCTAAATTTATTTAGGAGGAAATTATTTTACTAATTTCACTTCAACACGTCTGTTTTGTGTTTTACCTGCTTTTGTTTTATTTGAAGCCACTGGCATAGTTTCTCCGTATCCTTTTGAAGATAAACGAGTACCGTCGATTCCGTTAGCTACTAAGAAGTTTTTCACTGCAGCTGCTCTTTCTTCAGACAATTTCAAGTTGGTTGCATCTTTACCATCGCTGTCAGTGTGACCTTCGATAGAGAATTGTGCATTTGGATATTCTTTGAAGATAGCTGTCATAGCTTCTAAAACTGGATACGTTTGTTTTTGGAAAGAAGCTTTTCCTGTGTCAAACAAGATTGTTTTTCCATAGTCATTCAAACGTTTCATTACTTCTTCAGTAACTTCTGGACAACCTTTGTTAGCAGCAGTACCTTTTACATCTGGACACTGATCGTCTTTATCTAAAACGTTATCACCGTCTCTATCTGGCCAAGGACAACCACCGTTTTCTTTAGGACCTTTAACATCGATACATTTATCATCTTTATCAGCGATTCCGTCACCGTCAGCATCTGGACATCCACCTAAAGCTTTCACACCAGCCGCATCTGGACAAGCGTCTTCTTTATCTTGGATTCCATCACCGTCAGTATCAGGACAACCACCAAATTGCGCTAAACCTGGAGTATCAGGACAAGCATCTTCTTTGTCAATAATTTTATCACCATCTGAATCTGGACATCCTTTGAATTCTAAAGTACCAGCGTCAGTTGGACAAGCATCTTCGTTATCATAAAGACCGTCATTATCAGAATCTTTAGCACCAAATTTGAAGATTAAACCTGCAAAATGTTGAACATGTGTAGGAACATCAAAAGTTGGGTTTCTTGCATCGTCAAATGAATATTTGTAAGTGGCTGAATACGTTAAACCGATTTGTTTACCAAACCAATATGTTAAACCTAAACCACCATTGATAGTACCAGCAGAAGCATTACCTAACCAAGTGTAACCTCCACCAATGTGAGCTGTAGGCTCAATAGTTTTTGATTTGATTAAGCTCATCATGCTATACTTCACAACTCCATCAAAGCTGTAGTACATTAAATCACCAGGATTTGCTACAGGATAATCTGATGTATTCGTTGTTGCGTCATAAACACGTTCACCAACAAATTTGTTGATTTTGTTCACAGAACCTGTCACACCAAATGAAAAGTTGTTACCTACGTATTTAGAAACATTGATACTAGTAGCAGAAGGTAGAATGCTCCAGTATTTTTTCGCATCAAAGAATTGTGAAAATTGATCATCAATTTTTGAAGCTGCACTTACTCTTCCTCCGTCAACTGCATTAGCACCGAAAGAGATCGCCCATTTGTTGTTACTGTCTTGAGCCTGAACACTTAATCCGGCAAGCATCAAAATAGCACATAGTTTGTTAAGATGTCTCATACTTAATTTTGTTAGATATTATATGAATATGGCGCAAAATTATAACCAATTAATGAAATATCAAAATGTTAACACATATTTCACTTGATTATGTTTAAGCTTTTTCCTACCTCAGTAAATGCAGCTATCGCTTTATCTAAATGATTTTGGGTGTGAGCTGCTGAGAGTTGCACGCGAATTCGGGCCTTTTCTTTAGGTACTACTGGGTAAAAGAACCCAATTACATAAATCCCTTTTTTCAATAATTCATCGGCCATCACCTGTGAAAGTTGGGCATCGTAAAGCATTACAGGTACAATTGCTGAATCCCCATCGATGATATTAAACCCTGCTGCTTTCATTCCTTTTTTGAAATAATTGGTATTCCATTCCAATTGATCACGCAACGTAGTGTCTTTTTCTAATAATTCAAAAACCTTGATGGAAGCCCCCACAATACTTGGCGCTAACGAATTTGAAAATAAATAGGGACGCGAACGCTGTCTTAAAATTTCAATAATTTCTTTTTTTGCAGTGGTATAACCTCCCATGGCACCTCCTAAAGCTTTACCTAAAGTTCCCGTAATAATGTCAACCCGACCCATTACACCTTTAGCTTCTAGCGTTCCTTTTCCAGTTGCACCAATAAATCCGGCGGCATGACACTCATCGACCATCACTAACGCATCGTATTGATCGGCCAAATCACAGATTTTATCCAATGGTGCGACTAGCCCGTCCATAGAGAACACACCATCGGTTACAATTAATTTAAATCGATGTCCGGCCGCTGTAGCTTTTTGAAGCTGAGTTTCCAAGTCGGCCATGTTATTATTTTCGTACCGATACCGTGCCGCTTTACACAAACGCACACCATCAATAATCGAAGCATGATTCAAACTATCCGAAATAATACAATCTTCTTCACCCAACAAAGGTTCAAAAACGCCTCCATTCGCATCAAATGCAGCTGCATATAAAATGGTATCTTCTGTACCGTAAAAATCAGCAATCTTTTGTTCTAAGGTTTTATGAATATCCTGAGTCCCACAAATGAATCGCACCGAAGACATCCCAAAACCATGGGTGTCCATAGCGTCTTTTGCTGCCTGAATTACTTCGGGATGCGATGATAAGCCCAAATAATTGTTGGCACAAAAATTTAAAACGGTCTCACCATTAACTGTGATTTCAGCACCTTGTGGTGAAGTGATGATGCGTTCTTTTTTAAATATTCCACCGTCTTTAATCGACTGGATTTCATTTTGTAAATGTTGTTGAATTTTTCCGTACATAGTATTCGTTCGTTTGTTAGTGCAAATGTACAATTTCGACTTGCTCGCCAATGTAAACCAATGTTTTTTTCATCACTTTAAATCCCATGGCCTCTAATGCTTGTGCATACCCGTCAAGTTGTTTACGGTATTTCTCTTGATGGGTACCCGTTTTGTAATCCAACAAATAAGCCTGATTCTGTGCATTGATGACTACACGGTCGGGTTTTAATACGGGACCATGCTCCAGTAATAAGGTCTGTTCATTATATACTTTGGCATGGGTTTTAAAAAAATCCGTTAACTCCTCATGAAAAACCAAGGATTCAACCGTAGTTTGAATAGGAACTAATTGATCCCCATGAATTAACCCTTCTTCCAAGGAACGTTGTAAGGCCCATTCCACATCCGAAACTACTTTTATTTTCGCCATTATTTCATGCACCAAATTTCCGTAAGCGATGGCTTCTTGTTGGTGGGTGTTCCACATCAAACTTTCGCGTTGGGCGATTTTTATATTTTTAGGATCAAATTTTTGAACCACTTTGGGGATGATTTGCGACGATCGCCCCTGAACTTCAGGTTTTGAAATTCGCTGGGGGTTCCCAAAAAACACAGGCCCTGTATCAATTGTATGTCCGTTATTTTCTAGAAATTCAATAAAAAAGGAAGAAAGATTATTTCGTAATTCCCCTTTTGTTGTTCGATTATTCGCCGAAATCACATACAATTGTTCTACCGCACGGGTTAATGCCACATAAAGGACGTTAATCGTATCGAGTAAATCTTCTTGTTTGCGTTGGTTATAGACCACGGCAGCTTCGGCATTATAACCTTCTACTTCATTCTTTTTGGCGACTAAGGCTTTGGAAATTCCAATTTCATCTTCATTGGTGTCCAACCACATTTTATCCCCTTTGGACAATGACAAATTTTCTTCAGCAAATGGGAAAAGTACAACGGGGAACTCCAATCCTTTGGACTTGTGAATGGTCATAATTCGAATGGCATCATTCCCTTCTGGAGAGGAAATACTGAGTTTGTGCGCGTGATTGTCCCAAAAATTCAAAAAATCAGACAATCCCATTTGTTTTCGAAGGTCTTGCTCCAAAACTACATCTTGAAAATATTGGAGATACGCATTGTGTTTTTCGACAGGAATGATTAATTCTGATAAATATTCTACCGCATCAAACAATGCTTTTTTTCGTAGGTTTTGAAAAGAAAATGAAGCCCATTTTGGTCCTAAACTCGTTTTTAAATGATGTTCCCAAAGCGACTCTTGTTTCATTGCCATTCCGTTAGCAATAAAATCGTGAATGGATTCAGGAAATGAATTTTTGGCCAAATAATAGGAAAACTGTGCTTTGGCTTCCAAATCTGACGGATTGTTCAAATACCGCAACACGGCAATTAAGACCCGAACTTCTCCCGAAGCGGCCAACATTAAACTCTCCGAAGAAACAATGGGTAGACCTTGTTCGGTCAAAAATTGGGCTAGCAACGCACCGTGACGGTTGTTGCGAATAAGTATCGCAATATCGCGATAGGCAAATCCTTGATTTCGAATGGAAGCTATCGTATTTACTACCGATTGAAGATAATGATCCGCTTTGTCTAATGTATCTTCGTCTTGCTCGTTTTTGGGCACAACTGGTAGAAATTCGAAGGAAACAAACCCGCCTTTTTTGGCTGTTGTTTTCTGACTGCTGTACTGTTCGTATAAATTTTTATAATCTTCATTATCAAATTTGCCCGACAAAAATTGAAAGAAATCGTTGTTAAATTCGATAATTTCCGAATAACTCCGGTAATTCGTTTCCAATGTTTTTCGAGCGAAATCTTTGTTGGAAAAGGGATTTTCTCCTTTACCTAAAGCAATAAACTGTTCCGCTTTTCCACCCCGCCAACGGTATATGGATTGTTTGGGATCGCCCACCAACAGTAGCGAACCTGCAATTCCATTTTCTTCGCCTGCCAAGGCATTGTCAATTAGTGGAATTAAATTTTTCCATTGCAATTCCGACGTATCTTGAAATTCATCAATAAAGAAATGACGGTACTTCTCCCCTAATTTTTCATAAATAAATGGCGCGGGTTGGTGCTGAATTTGTTCGTGAATCAACTTATTAAATTCGGCAATCGACAAGATGTTTTGCTCTTCTTGCAAAGCTTGTAATTTTTTCTGCAAGGTGTTGAGCAAAGAAAGAGGTGTGACGTTTTTCAAAAAAGCCGTGTAAAACAATTGCTTATCCAAACACGCATATAAGGTTTGCAACATCGCCATGATTTCGGGCAAAAGCGATTCAATCAAAGTACCATCTTTCGCCGTTTTATTGATTACAATGGCTTCCGGTTCGCGATACGATTTATTGCTTGGGTTGTATTTATTAGCAACGATTGACTTTAAATGGTTGGGGAAATAACTTCCTTTAAATGATTTTAAATCGACTCCATGTCCCTCCATAAAATCCAAAATCGCTTGGGCTGTTGCAATCGCCTCTGATTCAAGAGATGCGGTAAGTTCGATCAATTTATTTTTCAACACCACAAAGTCTTGTATCGACTTTTCCTGAAGTTGTAAAATCTCTTCCCGATTGTTTTCATTTAATAACAAACGGCCCGTTTCAAAAATGTCTTTGGAAATATCCCAACTCTTATCGTCGTCGGTTTTTTCCATCGTATAATTCACTAAAAGCTGGGTCAACGTTTCGTCCTCACCGGCTTGCGCTATGATCGCATCAATGGCTTCTGTCAACAAACTATCGGTATCCAAAGAAACCTCAAACGTGATGGGCAAATTCAAATCATGAGCAAAAGCACGAATGACTTTATGGGTAAATTTATCAATAGTTGAAATATCAAAAGCCGCATAGTTATGGATCAAATGTTTGATAATCAATCGCGCCTTTTCTTGGATAGCTGCTAAGGAGAGTCCGGTATCTCGCGCAACATCCTGCATAAAATCCATCGCCTTTTCTGAAGGAGTTTCACTCGCAAATTGGGATAAACTTTCTACGACCCGACTTTTCATTTCATGCACCGCTTTGTTGGTAAAAGTGATGGCCAAAATGTGGCGATAGGCATCGGGTTTGGGTGATAAGAGTATAATCTTTAAATACTCTTTGACCAATGTATAGGTTTTCCCTGATCCGGCTGAAGCGTCATACAATGAAAAGGCGGTCGTTCTCATAATTCTGAAATTTGATGGCGTTGAATTTCGTACACAAAGTTAATCTTTTCGGGTTCGCCGTAATACGCCACTTCGATTTCACCTACTTTTAAAGCACCAATTTTTTCAATGGCTTTTTGCGAGCGTAGATTCTGCGCGCCAATGTGAAAGAAAACGGTATCGACATATTGGAATATATATGAAAGCATGAGTTGCTTTAATTCACGGTTGAATCCTTTTCCCCAATACGACCTACCCACAAAGGTGTAGCCAATCAAAATAGAGGATGTAGGGGCATCATAATCGTAAAACCGGCTGCAACCCACTACGGCCTCGGTTTCTTTTTCCACAACCAAAAAGGCACCTTTAGAAGCCAGAGCACCTTCAAAATAATTTTCAAAAACGTCCCGTTGATACCGATTAGGATTGGGATGTTGTGCCCACAAAAGCGGATCTGCAGCCACAGCAAAAAGTCCTTCAAAATGCTCGGATTTGAGGGGAAGCAACCGAATTTTATCTCCCATTAAATCGGTGGGCTGTAGCGTAAATGGCGTCATTAATAATACGTTAAATCTATCGTTAAATCGAGAAATAGTATTTTCTATTCCGAAGTTAAATGTATAAATTTGAATTCAATTTAGTATTCACTTAAACGAAATAATTATGGCTTTTGAATTACCACAATTACCCTATGCGTATGATGCATTGGAGCCTCATATTGATGCACGTACGATGGAAATCCATCACAGCAAACACCATAACGCGTATACTACGAATTTAAACGCGGCCATTGCTGGAACCGATTTAGAAGGTAAATCTATTGAAGAGATTTTAGAAAACTTAGATATGACCAAAGGAGCAATCCGAAATAACGGCGGTGGTTTCTACAACCACAACTTGTTTTGGAACATCATGGCTCCCAATGCGGGAGGAACACCTTCAGGAGATTTAGGAGCAGCCATCGGCCGTGATTTTGGATCTTTCGAGGAATTTAAAGCACAATTTGCGAAAGCGGGTGCTACACAATTTGGTTCAGGTTGGGCCTGGTTATGTGTTCACAAAGGAGGTAAATTAGAAGTTTGTGCTACTCCTAACCAAGACAATCCGTTAATGCCGGGTGTGGCTTGTCAGGGATTTCCTATTTTAGGGATGGACGTTTGGGAACATGCCTACTATTTAAACTACCAAAATCGTCGTCCTGATTATATTGAAGCCTTTTTCAATGTGATTAATTGGAACGAAGTTGCTCGTTTATTCGAAGCGAATAAATAAAACGATTCCAACTTATAAATTAAGCCTGATTGCCTTTGCATTCGGGCTTTTTTTTATGGCTATAAAATAAAAAAGACGTTCGTGGTTACGAACGCCTTTTTGCCCCAAATCTACCATAAACTTAACCTACTAAATTCTATGGTAGAACAAATTTAATAATATATGTTTTGTTAAACAAATGTTTACAATTTTTTAAGCTAAAAGGATTAAAATAAGAGGGAATACTAGGGAAATGAAAGTGGTTGTAAGAAACCGGATTAAAATAAAAAAGGTGAAAATTTCTTTTCACCCTTTTTGCCCCAAATCTACCATAAACTTAACCTACTAATGCTATGGTGATTCAAATATATAGCGGCGCTTAATCTGATTCAAAATAATATTGATGAATAACCATAAAAATCGATAAAGTGCATGTTTTTCAGAATTTTAGTAAGCTCTGGCGTCTTTACCTTCATAAAAATTCATGAATGCTTTATTCACAACGCGATTGCCACCAGGCGTAGGATAATCTCCTGTAAAATACCAATCTCCAATATGTTTTGGACAAGCCAAATGTAGATTATCTACCGTTTGAAAAATAATCTCAACTTCTGCCTGAATTCCATCTGGTTTCAGGAGTTCTGCTATCTTCTTGGAAATTTCTTTATCGCTAAAAGACGAATAGATCGCCTTCACATGATTGACAATTTCAACATCGGGCTTTCCTTCTTGTTCTTTACACTTTCGATACACCTCTTCAACAACAGCGATTTGATTTCGTTCTTTCAACAATTCAACTGCAGCGCGAAAGGCGATAAGTCCTTCTAATTTGGCCATATCGATTCCGTAACAATCGGGATAGCGAATTTGTGGCGCTGATGAAACCACCACAATTTTTTTCGGCATTAACCGGTCCATCATGCGAAGGATGCTGTTTTTTAACGTTGTTCCTCGCACAATACTGTCGTCAATAATCACCAAGTTGTCTGTGGGCTGAATCACGCCATAGGTAACATCATATACATGAGCCACCAAATCATCCCGACTGCTGTCTTCTGTGATAAAGGTGCGCAACTTAGCATCTTTGATGGCGATTTTCTCGGTACGGATTTTTACCGCCAAGATTTCTTCCAATTTTTCCTTCGTTAACGTTTTACGATTATCGAGAATATATTGGTTTTTACGTTGGTTTAAAAAGTCATTTGCCGCTTCTGCCATACCGAAGAACGAGGTCTCAGCCGTATTCGGAATATACGAAAACACCGTGTTATCGGTATCTTGATCAATCGATTCCAATACATCCGGTAAAATTAATTTCCCTAAAGCCTTGCGCTCTTGGTAAATTTCGGCATCGCTTCCTCTTGAAAAATAGATGCGCTCAAACGAACACGCGCGTTTTTCAATTGGTACAATAATTTCTTCCTCAGTAACGGTACCGTTTTTCTTAATAATCAAAGCATGTCCGGGCTGTAACTCTTGAATGGAGTCAAATGCCACATTAAATACGGTCTGAATGACAGGCCGCTCTGAGGCTACAACAACCACTTCTTCATCTTCATAAAAAAAAGCGGGACGAATTCCGGCTGGATCGCGCAAAACAAACGCATCACCGTGACCAAACAGTCCGGCCATGGCATAACCGCCATCCCAGCCCCGTGACGCGCGTTTGAGAATACGATTAATGTTCAAGCGTTCGGCAATAACAGGTGAAGCTTCTCTTTTGGACAAGCCTTCATTTTTGCATTCTTGGTACAAATCGGTTACTTCGTCATCTAAGAAATGCCCAATTTTTTCCATGACCGTTACAGTATCAGCCATTTCTTTGGGATGCTGTCCCAATTCCACCAAACTAGCAAAAAGTTCGGTCACATTGGTCATATTAAAATTCCCCGCCACAATTAAGTTGCGGTGCATCCAATTGTTTTGACGTAAAAACGGGTGTACACTTTCAATACTGTTTTTACCAAAAGTACCATAACGAACATGCCCTAAAAACAATTCACCGATGTACGGCAACGTTGCTTTTTGCCAAGCCACATCATCTGCTTTATCGGGATGGGCTTCGAGTTCGCTATTAATACGCTGATTGATTTGGGCAAAAACATCTTGTATCGGTTGTGCGTCATTGGAACGTATCCGACTGATGTACCGTTCCCCCGGATCGACATCAAATTTGATCGAAGCAAATCCGGCACCATCTTGCCCACGGTTGTGCTGCTTTTCCATAAGCAAATACATTTTTTGTATGCCATAGAAAGCCGAACCGTATTTTTGTTTGTAGTAATCCAACGGTTTTTTCAACCGTAAGAGTGCAATTCCACATTCGTGTTTTACTGCATCACTCATAAATTGTTGTTGTGTTGTGTTTGTGTTGTTGTATTGTGGTTTAGTGTCCTGAAAACCAATGAAAATCTCAAAACATGTATTTTTAAAGTAAACAAAAATGCCCCGAAAATTTCGAGGCATAAAGTTACTATAATTCTATTTCAAATTGCGTCAGCGCTTTAAATTGTTTCAAGCGTTGCGCCACTTCGTCTTTCGTTAAGCGCACCATACGGTCCGTTCCAAATTGCTCCACACAAAAGGAAGCCAAATTGGACCCTTGGATGATAGCGGTTTTCAACGTCTCAAATGAGGTGTCGCCTTGTTGTGCGATGTATCCGGAAAATCCTCCTGCAAACGTATCGCCTGCTCCTGTTGGATCAAATACATCTGCTAAAGGTAAGGCAGGTGCAAAGAAAATATGTTCGTTATGGAACAACAACGCGCCGTGCTCTCCTTTTTTAATCACCACATACTTCGGACCCATCGTGTGGATTTTAGCGGCAGCTTTCACCAAGGAATATTCACCCGACAATTGACGCGCCTCTTCATCATTGATGGTAATAACGTCAACACGTTTGATTACATCCAACAATTCAGGTAATGCACAATCCATCCAGAAGTTCATGGTATCCAAAACCACCAACTTCGGTTTTGCGGTCAACTGATTCAAAACACCGGTTTGCACCAAGGGATGCAAGTTCCCCAACATCACTACGTCGGCATCTTTGAAATTCTCAGGTACAATGGGGTTGAAATCAGCCAATACATTAAGCTCTGTGGCCAAAGTATCGCGAGAATTCATATCGTTATGGTAACGACCGCTCCAGAAGAACGTTTTGCCACCTTGTACAATTTCCAAACCGGAAATGTCAATATTACGTGCCGTCAATAAATCCAAATAGTCTTGTGGAAAATCATCTCCAACCACTGAAACAATCGCGGATTGTAGATTAAAATGTGAGGCCGACAATCCGATGAATGTACCGGCACCTCCTAATATTTTGTCGGTTTTTCCAAATGGCGTTTCAATAGCATCAAAAGCCACAGTACCTACGATTAAAAGCTTGTTCATGAACTCGTTTTTATTTTAAAGGGGCAAAGATACGTATTCATTTAAAAAGAAATAAGTGTTTAAAGTGGAAAAGTTGAACCATTTCTTTGTTCCCAATAAATACCAATAAAAAACCCGGCCTAAACCGGGTTTCGTCACTTTCTAATTATAGCTTTCAAGTCGTTAATCTCGAAAACTACCGTGCAAACACACGACCTGTTGCACCTCCGCAGAGGCCCATAGGTTTATATTTTGAAATAATCCATTTTTTTTGACTAAATTAGAAAACTTTCACACATCTGAGAAATTTTTGAGAAATATTTTTCCCACATAGGTGTAAAACTTTGCACTATGGAACACCGCGGAGAAATACTCAAAAATGCGATTTACTTAAGTGGCATTCCCATTAGTTTAATTGCAAAACGAATGGGTAAGAGTCGGCGGTGGTTTTATTTGATGTTTGAAAACCAAAATGTATCCCTTGATACCGTGCTCGAAATCGGAAAAATTATCAAACACGATTTTAGTGCTGAAATCAAGGAAATTCGCCGAAATCACATACAAGAGCCTGAAAACGAATATCCCGATGAAGAAAATACGTTAGAATTTTGGCGAAAGAAGTACATCCTACTACTCGAAGAACACAATGCGTTATTAAAAAGTTTGAAGCGCCAATCAAAGTAAGCTGTCCTGATGCTGCTCATAGTAAGCATCCACTGATAAATTGGGCTGCATGGACGCCATCACCGCCAATTGATCGCACCGCTCGTTTTGTGGATGATTGTTGTGCCCTTTCACCCATTTAAAATCCACTTTGTGTTTGCGGTATATTTTTAAAAAACGAATCCATAAATCGGGATTCTTCTTGCCTTGAAAGCCTTTTTTTTCCCAACCCATCACCCAGCCTTTTTCGACCGCATCGACCACGTATTTACTGTCCGATACCACCAAAACGGACATGCCCGGTTGTTTCAATTTTTCCAACCCCACAATCACCGCTAACAATTCCATACGGTTATTGGTTGTCAAGCGAAAACCTTCATAAAACTCTTTGCGATAGCCTGTTCCCACTTGCTCCAAAACTACACCATAGCCTCCATTGCCCGGATTTCCTTTCGCTGCGCCGTCGGTGTAAAGATGGATTTGATACATATAAAGAGTGATGAATTATGAGTGATGAGTTATAAATTAGTGGTGAGTAGTTGTTCAATAACCTTGGGGAAATGTTCTTGTTCCAAATCATGAACTTTGGCTGCAATACAGGTTGCAGTTACACAATCTACAATGGAAGTTTCAAATTGGGCTATAATTGCGCCCTCGTCATAGTGCTCGTTAACATAATGAATGGTAATTCCTGTTACAGATTCACCCGCATCCAGTACTGCTTGGTGCACGTGATTTCCATACATTCCTTTTCCGCCGAATTTAGGGAGTAAGGCGGGATGAATATTAACGACTTTGGGATATACTTGTAAAATCGAAGGCGGAAACATCCATAAAAATCCGGCCAGTACAATTATGTCTGGTTGATAGTTGTGCAAACGCTGCAACACGTCGCCATCAGTCAGTTGGGATTTATCAAACAACTCAACGGCTACACCAAGCGCCTGTGCTTTCGCAATCACTCCCGCTTGGGGATTATTACAAAAAACAGCGGATACATGAACCTGTTTGTTAGAAAAATACCGAATAATGGCTTCGGCGTTGGTTCCTGAACCGGAGGCAAAAATCACAATTTGTGACATATGAGCGAAAAATTAGTCGTGTTTCGTATGCAAAAAAACAAATAATTAATGAGATAAATCACCGATGCCTAAAGGATTGTTAAAATATTTTATTACCTTCGTTACAACATTTATGAATCAAAATGTAGAAATAAAATAAAGTTTTTTATTTTTGCCATCAATTTAAAATTAAAAATTAGAAACTATGTCAGACATTGCATCAAGAGTTAAAGCGATTATCGTGGACAAACTAGGAGTTGACGAAAATGAAGTTGTATCTGAAGCAAGCTTCACTAACGATTTAGGAGCGGATTCATTAGATACTGTTGAGCTTATCATGGAGTTCGAGAAAGAATTTGACATCCAAATTCCAGACGATCAGGCTGAGAACATTTCAACTGTTGGTCAAGCTATCTCTTACATCGAAGAAGCTAAAAAATAATAAAATATAGTAAACCCGTATATTCTAAACGTCTGTACGGGTTTTTATTATTTTTTAAAATTACGATTTTACGATTGTAAATCAATCATTTATATAAATACCCCTGTCTCTTTGCGCTAACACAAAAAAGGAACACGGGTATTCTTTATATTAAGAACAAACTAAAAAACATCTCTATGCAATTAAAGCGTGTTGTTGTAACCGGACTTGGAGCCCTAACTCCTATTGGAAATTCCATCGAGGAATATTGGGACGGTTTAGTAAACGGTCGTAGCGGTGCTGCACCCATTACGTATTACGATACCGAAAAACACAAAACAAAGTTTGCTTGTGAAGTCAAAAACTTTGATGTGGAGCAATACATGGACCGCAAAGAGTCCCGCCGTTTGGATAAATTTTCACAATATGCCATTGCAGCCAGTGACGAAGCCATTAAAGACGCCGGAATTACCGACGAGAATGTGGACAAAAGTCGCGTAGGAGTGATTTGGGGTGCCGGAATCGGTGGTTTAGAAACTTTCCAAGATGAAGTACTAAACTATGCCAAAGGCGACGGAACACCTAAATTCAATCCTTTCTTTATCCCGAAAATGATTGCCGATATTGCCCCTGCGCACATTTCTATGCGCAACGGCTATATGGGACCCAATTATACTACGGTTTCTGCTTGTGCTTCTTCAGCCAATGCCTTGATTGATGCATTCAACTACATCCGTTTAGGAATGTGTGATGTGATCATTTCTGGGGGTTCTGAAGCAGCGGTAACCATTGCCGGTATGGGTGGATTCAACTCCATGCACGCCCTTTCAACCCGCAACGATAGCCCAGCTACTGCGTCGCGTCCTTTTGACGCTACCCGTGACGGTTTCGTATTGGGAGAAGGAGCCGGAGCGTTAGTATTGGAAGAATACGAACATGCCAAAGCCCGTGGCGCAAAAATTTATTGCGAAATCGGTGGTGGTGGTTTATCTTCTGATGCCTATCACTTAACCGCACCACATCCCGAAGGAGTGGGCGTTATTGCCGTTATGAAAAACACCTTGCGCGATGCGGGTATGAACCCCAACGATGTGGATCATATCAATACACACGGCACTTCAACACCATTAGGTGATGTGGCCGAATTAAAAGCCATCAGTGCAGTATTTGGTGACCATGCCAAAACCATGAACATCAATTCAACCAAATCCATGACAGGTCACCTTCTAGGTGCTGCAGGTGCGATTGAAGCGATTGCGGTAATTTTGGCTATGAAACACGGTATCGTTCCGCCAACTATCAACCATGAAGTTGTCGATGAAAACATTGACCCTTCTTTAAATCTTACCCTAAACAAAGCACAAAAACGCGAAATCAATGTCGCAATGAGCAATACATTTGGGTTTGGTGGCCACAACGCTTGTGTCCTTTTCAGAAAAATTGAGGCCTAATCACGTCTATGCGTATTATTAAAAAAATATTTGGTAAAACTTCCCGTCCTCAACTTGAGGGCGGGATTTTTTTTGAATCCATTCAACAAATTCTGGGCTTTGCTCCCGGAAATTTGCGGTATTACAAAAAAGCGTTTACCCACCGCTCTTCCAATATTCTTGATGAAAACGGGAGTCCGATTAATTATGAACGCCTTGAATTCCTCGGGGATGCCATGCTAGGCTCTGTCATTGCAGCCCATCTCTACAAAGAAGCACCTTCGGGTGATGAAGGTTACCTCACCAAAATGCGTTCGAAAATCGTGAGCCGCGAACACCTCAACGAACTCGGACGCGACCTCAACCTCATTCAGTTTGTGGAGAGTAAAGTGCCGCCCCAACATTTTGGCGAAAACATCCATGGTAATATTTTTGAAGCTTTAATAGGCGCCATTTTCTTGGATAAAGGCTATAGTTTTTGTGAAAAATTTATCCATGAAAAAGTCATTATTCCCTATGTAGATATTGCCAAACTGGAAGGCAAAGTCATTAGCTACAAAAGTTTGGTTATCGAATGGTGCCAAAAAGAAAAACTGCATTTCCATTTTGATGTTTTTGACGACAATGGAAACGATGGCCAAAAATATTTTGGGGTCCGACTCAGCATCAACAACAAAGTAGTCGCCAAATCAAGAGCCACCTCCAAGAAAAAAGCTGAAGAAATTGCTGCCAAACGCGCTTATTTTGCATTTCAGGAAAAAATTAACAAAAATTAGTGCAATCTCTTAAAAATCTACAACGTTTTCGTTCATAAAATAACGTTAATCTAACTTCCTTTCGGTAAAACCGATTCCGATTACCCGTATATTTACAACTTATTTTGGCGTAAATGGCAACTCAAAAAATCTACATCCATGAGTTTGAGGAAAGCGATTATGAAGTAATTGCAATCCACACTACATTGGAAGATTCTCGCTTGGCTTACCACATTAACCGCCAACTCGAAGTGCTTCTCGCACGCAGTGAAGAAGACCTTCAAATTCAGGTGAAAGACGGATTGACCGGACTCTCCCGCTTTGAATTTTATGACGAAGCCCAGTTTATAACTTGGAATTTGGTACAAAATAAAAGCGAGATTGCCAACGTTACTTCAGGAACCGGCGATTTATTTGCCAGTTTACAAGAAGAAATCGCAACCACCGTTTATCTTTTGCCCGAATTCAAAAAAGTAGACTATTTGCTCAAAATCGAAAATCTAGAAGACGATTTGGATGTAGAGGTATTGGTCAAAAAAATAAGCGACATTGAATGGGTAAGCCTCGCTTACTGTATCGATAAAGACAAATTGAAGTCAAAACACAATTTAATTTTTTAAAGAATGCCAACCACTAGAAAAAAGACCAAAATTGTGGCCACATTAGGCCCGGCATGTAGCACACGCGAAGTGATTAAAGACATGATTGATGCCGGAGTAAATGTGTTCCGTATCAACTTTTCACATGCCGACTATGCCGATGTAAAAGAACGCATTGATATCATCCGCGGATTAAACGATGAATTTGGCTATACTACCGCCATTTTAGCCGACTTACAAGGTCCAAAATTGCGTGTAGGCGTGATGAAAGAAGATGTAGTCGTGAATCCTGGCGATATCATTACCTTCCAAACTGCAGAAGATGTTCCGGGTAACGCCGAACGCGTTTATATGAACTACAAAGCGTTTCCAAGTGATGTAAATCCGGGCGAACGCATCTTGCTAGACGACGGTAAACTTATCTTCGAAGTGGTTGCAACCGACGGAAAAGACGAAGTGAAAACCAAAGTGATTCAAGGCGGACCTTTGAAATCCAAAAAAGGAGTAAACCTTCCTAACACCAAAGTTTCCTTACCGGCTTTAACGCAAAAAGACATCAAAGACGCCATTTTTGCCATTGAAAGCAATGTGGATTGGATTGCGCTTTCGTTTGTCCGTACGCCCAAAGATTTGATGGAATTGCAAGACTTAATCAGTGAGCATACCGACCATAAAATTCCGATTGTAGCCAAAATCGAAAAACCTGAAGCGGTAGAAAATATCGATAAAATTGTGGCGTATTGCGACGGTTTGATGGTTGCACGTGGCGACCTCGGTGTTGAAATTCCGGCACACGAAGTACCGTTAATCCAGAAAAAATTAATCCACCGTGCCAAAACGGCTCGCATCCCTGTAATCGTGGCTACTCAAATGATGGAAACCATGATCACGAGTTTGACGCCAACACGTGCCGAAGTTAACGACGTGGCCAACTCAGTAATGGACGGTGCCGATGCGGTAATGCTTTCAGGAGAAACTTCGGTAGGAAACTATCCCGTACAAGTAATCGAGAAAATGACACAAATCATTGAAGCAGTAGAAGATTCTCCGCTGATTCAAGTGCCTCAAAATGCGCCGCACGTGCGTACCAAACGTTTCATTACCAAATCGATTTGTTACCACGCGGCTACCATGGCCAACGACATCAAAGCAAAAGCGATTTCAACCTTAACCAACAGCGGTTATACAGCATTTCAAATTTCGGCTTGGCGCCCATCAGCGCATATTTTGGTGTATACGTCAAACAAACGCATCTTAACCCAATTGAATTTATTGTGGGGCGTAAATGCGTTTTACTACGATAAATTTGTAACCACTGACGATACCGTGGACGACATCAACCAAATGGCCAAAGAGCGTGGCTTTGTGAAAAAAGGCGATATCTTAATCAACTTAGCCGCAATGCCTGTAGTGGAACGCGGAATGGTGAACACCCTTCGTATTTCGGAGATCGAATAAGACCAATAAACAATTACATACGAAAAGGATTGTCGAAACGTTAGAATTTTGATAATCCTTTTTTCTTTTCAAAAAATCAATCTATCTTTGAGTAATAAACACACGTAATATGGAATCTAAAAACCCATTTTTCAACACCAAATCGTACAACAATGCCGAAACGGTTCACGATGCCGTACTTATTGATTACAACCAAACCATGAGCCTTAGCGGCACCATCAACAAAGCATTCATCATGTTAATCTTGTTGGTTGCTGGTGCAGTGACTACTTGGACCATGACCGGCTCCGGTTTCAATCCAGTAATTCTTATCATTGGCGGCGCCATCGTAGGAATGATTGCCGTATTGGTTTCGACTTTCAAACCCGAATTATCACCGTATTTAGCGCCGGGTTATGCCATTTTTGAAGGTTTATTCATCGGAGGTTTATCGGCCTTTTTTGAAGCAAAGTACCCCGGAATTGTTATTCAAGCAGTAGGTGCAACCTTTGTCACCTTTTTTGTGTGCTTAGGTTTATACAAATTCCAAATTGTAAAAGTGACCGAAAAGTTTCGTTCTGTAGTGGTTGCGGCGACGTTAGCCATTGCAGCCTATTATTTAATCACTTGGTTAATTACCTTGTTCACCAACTTCCAACCCGTACATTACGGCAACAGCTTGATGAGCATCGGAATCAGCATTTTTGTGATTGTGATTGCGGCATTAAACATCTTTTTGGACTTTGACCAAATCGAACGCGGAGTGGCCAATCGTGCCCCAAAATACATGGAATGGTACGGCGCCATGGGTTTGATGATCACCTTGGTGTGGTTGTATGTCGAGTTCTTGCGTTTACTTTCTAAAATAAACAGCAGAGACTAAACGGTCTTCACGATAAAACACTACAAAACCATCCTTCGGGGTGGTTTTTTGTTTGAAAAATGAAGTTGTTATTTGGAGCCTTTTCCTGTTGTTCGTTGCAAGTCCTCAGCGGACTGCGTGTTTTTACAACGCTGCCTTCAAGCTTCCGTTGGTCGCTTTCATTCGGCGGTAAAAACAACGCATCCCACTTCCGGGCTTTCCACTACCACCAGGGCTAGGGTGCCGACTTTAAATCAAACCATTTTATTATGGAATAAATCATCAACTTATAGACAACAAAAAACCACCCGTGAAGGTGGTTTTGTTTTTATTTATCCCCCGATAGCGCGGATTTATAATCCGTGCTAAACCTGGGATATTGTATTCCTTATTAATGATCAATAAATATACTAAACCTAATTAGATGTAGTTTTTCTTTTTTTCATAGCGGGCACGGATTGAAAATACGCGCCATCAGGGGAAGCAGGATTACTATTAAACATTCTACTAATTTACTTCTATTTCAAATGAAAGCGTGTCGTTAATAGTAGGCATAATATTATCCTTAAACTCATATTTAACAATAGCTTTAATTGTGTTTTTTCCTTTGGTGGTTAATATTTCTTTTACCTCAATAGTTGTAGGTTCTTTTGGAGTTATTGATCTTTTAACTTTCGTATTTTCAAAACCTATATTTTCTATTTTAAAACTGCGTTTAGCATCAGGAATGTTAGCAATAAGATATGAATGTAGTAGTGTATCACCTACTTTGAAATATTTGCTTTCTTCTTCAAATTGCTGTTTTTTATTACTAAGTTTTCCGTGAAAAATACTTTCAATTGTTGAGCCCTCATAGGTTTTTGGTCCTTTTTCATCATAACTAATCAAAAAGATGGGTTCTTTATAATTGCTAAAAAATGCGTATTTCTGAATTTTACCATTCGGATAATTCCATAAAACTTCAGCTTTTCTTTTATTATCTACAATATATTCTACAGATTCTATTTTGCCATTATCATAATAATGAATCCGTTCACCTTTTAATTCATTATTTACAAAATTACTTTCTACTGTTTTGATTCCTCTTTCATTATAAATAATTGCTTTTCCTTGAAGTATAGTATCCCCGTTTCTGATTACATATTCAAAAGTGAAAGTTTCTTTTGATTCTGGATAATATTTTCTTAAAAAATGTACTTTTTCATTTGTATGATAAAAGAGAAATACAAGGGATCCAAGAATTATAACAGATAATACAACGAGCATTATTCTAAATTTTATATCTATTTTTCTTTTTTTGGACTTCATTTATTTCCCTATTAACCTGTAAATCATTATTTAAATTTTTCTCATTGTGGGCACGGATTGAAAATCCGCGCCATCAGGTTAAAAATCCGCGCCATCATATGCGAAAAAACGATTAAAAAACTCAATCTTTAATAAATAGCTGTTTATCAATAAGAGCTTTATTTTTATTAATTTTTACTTTATCAAAATCGAAATATTTTTTTTGATAATTTCTATCATACATTACCACTATAAAAGTATTTGATTTATCAGATTTAACGATATAATGATTATATGTCTCTAATAATCCAATAAAATGAACTTGAATATTTTTTGGATTTTCATTATTGTTCAAGTAAACTCTTCCCATAGAATCTGTTGAAAATTTTGATTGTTTTCCATCAATTGTAATATTGACATTGCTGATAGGATAACGATATCTGTCTAATACCTCAATATATCCAGTACTTGTTGTCATTTCAGTAACTTCAATAAACCCACTTTTATAACTATCATAACTTTTTAATGTCAAATATTTTTTTGAATAAGACCAAGTCCCTTTTGATGAATAGTTTTCAAATGGAGCTTGATATTCAAATTCAAAAACACTATCTGTGATAGATAATCTACCTAATGAAATTTTAGATTTATAATTATATACTCCTTTGATGTCCTCTTTTTTTAAAGAACTACAAGAGAACAACGTAAATAATATGAAGATAATTTCTATCTTATTTTTTACCATCATTTTGCCAATTGATATAAAATTGTTGTTGAGGTGTACCTTTTATTGAATTAACATAAGTTATTTTTTTATCAACTCCACGATAGCACAGATTTGTTCAATTGTTGGCACTAAGCTTTGTCGTGTTTATTAATTGATTATCCTCCCAAATCACATCAAAACCATCACAGAACAAGTATTCATTTTTAAAACGGATAAATTGAATAAATTCATAAGTGACAGAAGGAACTTTAATCTCAAAATAGTTGGCTTTAGGGTCTTTAATTGTATAGTCTATGGTCTGAATTTCATTTACGCATTTTTCTGAAAAATACTGCCTTTTTGGATAAAGAGTAATTCGAAATCCTTCAACTTTAAGATCCTCTGTTACAGATATGCGATTGAAGTTTGTCGGCCATGTTCGATTTAAATAATTAGTTTTATTATCAAGAGGTAGAAATTCGATGCGATAGTCAAGTGCCGAAAATTCATTCAAAGTAGGATGCATATCCGTCAAAATAGCAAAAGTTAAAGTGCCCGATTCATTTGTTTTCTTTTCTGTAACGGCTGGGTCTACAATAGTTATGTCATACAACCAATCACTTTGTAACCGAATGAATTTTTTGTCAATTCTATTCCATTTCCCTTTTGAAACTAGTTCTTTACGAACATTGGCTACATAGGTTTTAAAGAATTGATAATCTCCATTCTTATCTAAAATAAGAGTATATGGAGATTCTTTACTACTATACGTGCCTTCCGTTATTGGTACAGAAGCGCATGAATTCAGTAGTAGGCCAAGAAATAAAATGATAATTTTTACATTCATTCTTTATTATTTTTATTTACTGTTGAGCAACCCTGAAAGCAATAGAATAAAAACAAACTTTATTGAAAAGGAAAGTGATTGAATTTTTAACATTGGCTTGTAGTTTACTATTTCTTTTTAAAGAACGCTTAAAGTTAAACAAGATTATGCTAACGCGCCAAAAATAAAATCAAATTAAAACGCAAACTTCAACTGCACCACCACCGTTTTCTTGACTTCGGTATTTAAATTACTCAACGAAATGCCCAACAACCGCACCGATTCCTTCAAGCGTTCTTGGTACAACAACTCTTTGGCAGTTTCAAACAACAAGCCTTTGTCGGCGATAAAATAGGGTAAGGTCTTGCTGCGGGTTTGGGTGGTGAAGTCGCTGTATTTGATTTTTAAAGTGACGGTCTTTCCCGAAATATTGTGCTTTTTTAAGCGGCGTTCTAACTCCTCCCCGATGCGTTGCAGTTTTTCTTCCATGAACAATTCCGAGGTCAAGTTCTCACGAAAGGTGTGCTCGGCGGCAACCGACTTGGATATGCGGTTGGGTTTGACTTCACTGTAATGAATTCCTCGAACGATGTTGTAATAAAAGCCACCACTCTTACCAAAATGCTCCTCCAAATAGTCCCGCGACCGCGCTTTTAAGTCGGCCCCCGTAAAAATCCCGTGGTGGTACATTTTCTCGGCCGTGACTTTCCCAATGCCATAAAACTTTTTGATGTCCAAAGCTTCTAAAAACGCTTCCACTTCATCCGGCGGTACCGTTTTTTGACCGTTGGGTTTGTTGTAATCGCTGGCGACTTTGGCCACAAACTTTGTGTTGGAAATTCCGGCCGAGGCCGTTAACCCGATTTCATTGAAAATCCGGGCCCGAATTTCTTGCGCAATCAACGACGCACTCGGGTTCCCTTTTTTATTTACCGTCACATCCAAATACGCTTCATCAAGTGACAAAGGTTCGACCAAGTCGGTATACTCGCGAAATATCGCCCGAATGCGTTTGGAAATTTCGGTATAACGATCAAAGCGCGGACGCACAAAAATTAATTCGGGACATTGTCGTTTGGCTTGTACCCCGCTCATCGCACTGCGTACGCCAAATTTTCGAGCTTCATAACTCGCTGCCGAAACCACACCACGCACTTCACTCCCTCCCACTGCAATAGGCTTTCCCTTTAATTCGGGATTATCCATTTGCTCCACAGAAGCATAAAACGCATCCATGTCGATGTGAATAATTTTGCGTGATAAATACGATTCCGACATGACTCAAAATTACTAGAATTTCTGGGAATCAAATCATTCTTTAACACGGTTTAATTCCTATTTTTGGAGAAAATCTCCCAAAGATGATTGAAATCGAACGTAAATTTTTAGTAAAAAACAACGCATTTATAGCGGAAAGTCGGACGTCCTTTGCCATTGCACAAGGTTATTTATCGTCTGTCCCCGAACGAACCGTTCGTATTCGCATTAAAGGCGATAAAGGCTTCTTAACTATTAAAGGCAAAAGCAGTGCTTCGGGAGCGAGTCGGTTGGAATGGGAAAAAGAAATTTCGGTTGAAGAAGCAAAGCTATTATTACCCTTGTGTGAAAAAGGAGTGATACAAAAAACCCGATACGAAGTAGTATCGGGTAATCATATCATTGAAATTGATGTTTTTGAAGGAGAAAATGCGGGATTGGTTTTGGCCGAAATCGAATTAAGCGATGAAAATGAATCCTACCTCAAACCCGATTGGTTGGGCGAAGAAGTGACGCAAGACGAACGTTACTACAACGCGTATTTATCGCATCATCCGTATGCATTATGGTAATTTCTTTTCGACTTCGATCACTTCAATCGTAACGATGGCCGAACCCGAGTTTTTGGAACCTGATATCAATACAAAAGCCCTTTTGGACAAATCGATTTCACGTCCGCGGGCAAAGGGACCACGGTCTGTAATTTCGACAATCACGGATTTTCCAGTCGCTTCATTGGTCACACGGACCAAAGTGCCTAACGGTAATTTTTTATGGGCTGCCGTTAACTTATTACGGTCATAGCGTTTGCCACTAGCGGTCCGTTTTCCATGAAAACGATCAGCATAATAGGACGCGTGGGCTTTTTTCTTATAGGGTTTGAATTTACCATTGATGACAACTGTCGTATCTTCAATCGCTTCATCCACAACAAGTTTGTCTTTTTTAATCGTATCTGTTTTTTGCTTTTTCAGTTCCGGACTTACTGTCGTTTGAGCGGTAAACGTATAACTTAGAAAAAGGGCCAACAGCACAGACAAGCCATAAGTAATGGTTTTTGATGATCTCATTGGGCTTTATTTTGTTTTCGAATTAAATTATTCTACCAAAGAATAACCTTGAATTCTTAAAATTAGTATTCCGATTCCCGGAAATTAAAACCACAAACTCCAAGGTATACGCGATAAAATCAAAAGCAATCCCAGTGTGTAAAACACGACAAATGATTTAAATTTCGCGTCCGAAGCTTCGGTTTTTTTGTGTTTAGACCAACCGATGGTAATCAACACGATGGCAATAATATTCACTAACGGGTGCTCCATAGATGTAAGGCGCGCTTCTGCATTGGACATGTCTCCCAACAAGGCTTTTCCTAGCGGAGATACAAAATACAAAATCAAACCTACTACCAATTGGATGTGAGTGACAATTAACGCAAACAAGCCAATTTTGCGGTCTCTAGCTGTAAATTCGCGTCCTGATGATTTACCCATTAAGGCGTTAATAACCGCAAACAACAATAAAGCTAAGGCTAAATAGGCCCAACCCGAGTGAAATTTTTGTATAAAAGTGTACATGATTTTTGTTTTAGTGGATAACAAAAATAGGCAAAAAAAAACGATACCCAAATGAGTATCGTTTTATATTGATTGAAATTAAATTAGAAATTATAAGTAATTCCAAAATTCCAAGTTCTACCAAAACCAAACCAAACACGGTTGGCATCAGCAACACCATTGTACAAACGGTTGTTTGAAGCATAGGTGCCCAACGCGGGATTTGACGAACTCACATTATCATCTGCAAAAATATTGGTTTGGGATTCTAGAATATAAATTGTGTCAAACACGTTAGCAACATTCAATACGAAATTAACCGAATCTTTTTTGTTTTTACCTACTAACATTTTATAAGACAAACCAGTGTCAAATAAAGTATAGGAAGGTAATTTTAACGTTCCCTTGTTATTTTGAACGCTAAAATTAGCAGGATTAATATCCGCGTACAAATTGTCAAAATAGTTGCTGTTTGCACTGAATTTCAAACGTGGTAAAAATTCGTAGTCAAAACCTAAAGCAGCCGTCATTTGAGCCGCACTTCCTACTTTAACACCATCTAAAAATACTTGTGTACCTGTTGAAATAATCTCATTTTGATTGTTAAACTTATCTCCGGTAGAAGTTCCTAAATAACTCCAGTCTCCTTTTGAAAACATACCGTTAACTTGTAAACCTTTGAACGGTTTGTAGGTAAAATCAACTTCAACACCTTGGTGCAATTCACTTACCCCACGGAATACAAAATAACCGGATGGGTTGGCTGGATCAGTATCTGCTCTTGAGGTAAAACGATCGTCCCACTGTGTACGGTATACGTTTACATTGGCATTGAATTTAGCCGAACGATAACCATAACCCAATTCGATACCTAGAATTTTTTCATTAGAAACATCGTCATTTACTATATTTCTACTATTTGGGAATACCGCATCAATAAACGGTTGACGAGAATAATAACCCGTATTTACAAATACATTATGTTTTTCGTTTAGGTTATAATTCGCTCCAACTTTTATATTGCCCCCCATACGTTTTTGCTTATCTGACGTTTGTAAAGGATCATTATCGGCGTACACAAAATAATCCACACGTTGGTAGCTTTGGTTGGAGACTGCACCTTGAACAAATACCGACAACTTATCGGTTTTATACTCCGCTTGTGCAAATCCACCCAACCAACTTACTAAACCTTCCCAGTTACGATCTACGATGGTATTTTTTGTAGCATTAAAAAACGGATTAAAGGATGGAGAAGCGGCATAGGTTTGGTTAGTATAGAACGAATTATTGTTGATGTTACGCGTGTCTCTATAATAATCAGCCCCTAATAAATTATTCACATTACGAACGTGAATTCCTTTATAATAACGGTAATCTACCCCAGCATCTACCGTAATTTTATTGAATTTACGGTTCACATTCATAATCGCTCCATACCAGTTATGCGAGTTAATTCCAGATATCATAGACAACCCACTTGAAGAAGTGTTGACATTGCCATAGGTTGGATCTTGTGGACGTGACAGCGTAACATTTCCAGTAAACGTTGCATTAGGAACTGTGATTGCATTTCCAGAGTTATATTGAGAAATTAAATCATAATTAATTAATCCTTGTGCATCACGTAAACGATCTGATGTATAGGTAATCCCTCCAACATTTCCAAAGGCGCCTGAACCTCCACCACGGCCCCATGAACCGTAAGCTAACGTATTTACTCTTGTTTTGTCATTGATTTCCCATTCCCAGTTTAAAGACATGACTGGTTTATGGTAAAAGTTTCTACGAATATTGAATTCCTCCCCTTTGTAGTAACCCCAATCATCATTCCAACGTACATTGGGTTCGCCACCTTCCCCTTTTTGGATATAACGCTGAATAGTTATACCCGTTCCACGTTGGTGGTGCCATTGGGGTGCACCAGTAAAGGTAAACTCAATATTATGTTTTTTGTTAAACTCATAGCCCATTGCTAGGAAATAGTTTTGTGCTGAAAATTTTGTGCCGTCTACATAACCGTCACCTTCTGTGTTACTCAATAAAACAGAAGCTGAAAAACCATTTTTCATTTTTCCCGTAGAATACGTCGCTAAGAATTTACGGTAATCATCATTTCCAACCATCGATTGAACAAATCCTCCTTCTTTACGTTGTGAAGATTTGGTAACGATATTTATAGTTCCCCCAACAGAGGAAATAGCCAAACGCGAAGAACCTAAACCGCGTTGCACTTGCATAGCAGATGCCACATCGGATAGTCCAGCCCAATTACTCCAGAAAACACGACCGTTTTCCATGTCATTAACAGGCATACCGTTAATCATGATTGCGATATTTTCTTGGCCAAAACCACGAACTGTGACACGTGAATCACCAAAACCACCACCGCCACGAGAAGCGTAAACGGAAGGCGTATTGTTTAAAATTTCTACAAATTCTTTGTTCCCTAATTTTTGTTGAATAACCGCTGCGCTAACAGTTGAAACCGCTACAGGAGTTGAACGGTCTTTAGCAATATCAAATAAAGCAGAACCTTTAATAACAACTTCATCTAATTTGTTACTTTCAACGGTTAAAACTATTTTACCTAACTCTTGAACTTCTCCTTTAGAAACTGAAAAAGAAAGTACTTTAGTTTGGTAACCAATAAATGAAATAGAAAGTTTTCCTGAAGAAGGAACAGAAATTTCAAATTTCCCATCCACGTCTGTTAATACTCCTCCTGTACTCCCTTGTACCGCAAGATTAACTCCAATTAAAGGTTGATTTAACTCACTGTCTACCACAATTCCTTTCAATTTACCTTGACCTAAAACCGTCAACGAAAACAAAAAGAAAAAGAATACATTAAATGCTGTTTTTTTCATTGTGTCGTTTTTCTTAAAAATTTTTGCAAAGGTCGAAACCTGCTCGCAATCTAATGTTACGAAATTGTTAAGAAAAACGGTTTTTTCGAACTACTCTTTAGAAAAAACTCTTTAAAAAATACAAATGACTATTTATTTTCTATGTGTTTTGTAGAATTTTAACAACATTGTTGTAGAATTATCATGATTTACGGAAGTGTCATTTACAATTTCGTCTAAGATGGTATTGGCCAATTGTTTACCCAATTCTACACCCCACTGGTCATAACTAAAAATATTCCAGATGATTCCTTGTACGAAAATTTTGTGTTCATACAACGCAATCAATTTTCCAAGGGAAGCCGGTGTTAATTTTTGAATCAGTAAGGTGTTGGTCGGACGATCACCGGAAAACACTTTAAACGGCAACAAATACGCGGCTTTGGTTGCATCCATTCCTTGCTTGTCAAACTCGGCTTGGACTTGCGCTTCGGTTTTACCATTTAACAAGGCTTCGGTTTGAGCAAAGAAATTGGACATTAATTTATCGTGATGATCTTGGTCACCGTGTAACGATTGAACAAAGCCAATAAAGTCGGTCGGAATCAACTTGGTCCCCTGATGAATCAATTGGAAAAAAGCGTGTTGGGAATTCGTGCCAGGTTCACCCCAAATAATGGTTCCCGTTTGATAATTCACAGGTTTTCCATCTCTGCCAATGCTTTTCCCGTTACTTTCCATGATGCCTTGTTGTAAATACGGCGCCAACTTTTGCAGGTATTGGGTATAAGGAATCAAGGCCTCACTTTCGGCACCATAAAAATTATTGTACCAAATGCTTAATAAGGCCAAAACAACCGGAATATTTTGATCAAAAGATGTCGTTTTAAAATGTTCGTCCATTTGGTGCGCCCCCGACAACAATTGGTCAAAATGATCGAAGCCTACAGCTAATGCAATGGATAAACCTACCGCGCTCCACAAGGAAAAACGACCGCCGACCCAATCCCACATGGGAAAAATATTATCGGCATGAATCCCAAATTCTGTTACTTTTTGAATGTTGGTTGAAACCGCCACAAAGTGTTTGGCAACATCTTCAGGTTGTGCCGATTGTAAAAACCAAGCGCGAATGGTTTCCGAGTTGGATAAGGTTTCTTGCGTAGTGAAGGTTTTCGAAACAATCACAAACAAGGTAGTTTCAGGATTGATTTTTTTGATCACTTCTTGTACATGGTCGCCATCCACATTGGATACAAAGTGGACATTCAAATGATTTTTGTAAAACTGTAAGGCTTCTACAACCATGGCCGGACCCAAATCGGAGCCCCCAATTCCAATATTGACAATATCGGTAAATGCTTTTCCGGAAAACCCTTTGCGAGCTCCAGAAATTACTTCGTGGGTAAAGTCTTTGATTTTATTTTTTACGGCAAAAATTTCCGGCATCACGTTTTTTCCATCGACTAAAACCGTGGCCGATTCTGGATTGCGAAGTGCTGTATGTAATACCGCTCTATTTTCAGTTTGATTGATAAGTGCACCGCCAAAATAGGACTCAATGGCCGCTTTCAACTGCACCTCATCTGCCAAAGCAAGTAAGTGATTCAGCGTTTCTTTCGTTACTGCATTTTTAGAATAATCCACTAAAAAATCGTCCCATTGAATGTGAAATTGTTCTGCACGCGCTGGGTTTTCAGCAAATAAGCCTTTAATGGATTGCCTTTTCATCTCCTCAAAATGCTTTTGAAGTTGGTTCCAGGCTTGAGTTTGTGTCGGATTTATTGCTTGTAATGCCATAACTAAATTTTTTGCGGGACAAAATTATACAAAAAGGAATTGGTTTGGAAAGACTAACCTGCCAAAATCGGGATGTCTACCACCATGAAAACGATGTAGTTGGAAAACTTCTTTATTTATTTCTAAACTTCAGGTCGGCAACGCTATCCAACTCGCGCTTGAGCGGACGCATTAACTCCTTGAATCGGGGAAGATTTCGACCTTCCATGGGTTGTGCATTGGGTAGGGAAATGCGCAAGGGATCCACTTGTACACCATTTTTCCAAAAGCGATAACACACGTGCGGACCTGTAGCGAGACCCGTGCTACCCACTTTTCCAATAACATCGCCTTGTTTCACGTGTTGGCCCCGACGAACGAGGATACGTGACATGTGTAAATATTGGGTGGAATAGGTGCGGTCGTGTTTGACTTTGACAAAATTTCCATTACCTGCAGTGTACCCCGCTTGTTCTACGACACCCGTTGCGGTGGTCATGATGGGCGTTCCTGTTGGCGCGGCGTAATCCGTTCCATTATGGGCTTTCCAACGCAATTGCACAGGGTGAAAACGGCTTCGCGAAAAGCGTGAGGTAATGTGAATGTATTTCAATGGCGCTTTTAAGAAAAAGTTTTTCAGGGCTTTTCCATTTTCATCGTAATAGTCGATGCGCCCTTTGCGCTCTTGCTGGAAAGGAAAGGCGTAAATTTTGCTGCCTTTGTATTCAAAAAAGGCACAACGTAAACTGTCGACACCGTCAAATATCGTGTCATTGATATAGCGTTCGGTAAAACTCACGGCAAACTTGTCTCCTTTTTTCAATTTAAAGAAGTCAATCGACCAGGCATACACTTTTAAAAGTTTGTTGGAAAGCGAAGGATCAACTTTCATATTGCGGAGTGTAGATGATAACGAACCGTCCAATTCACCAGCAATAGTTTTGGTTTTAAAGGTTAACGGGCGCGATTTTTTATGTCCTATAATAGAATCCGTTAAATCGACCAAGTAGTAATCGATGCGATTGGGTTGGTAGATTAAATATTGCAATTTGTGGTATTTATCTTTGGATCGAAGGCAAATGTACGGGCGCATGAAGCGAACGGATGTAGGCATTGAATCCTTGATTTTTGCGATAATTTCGGCCGCTTTATGATTCCCTAAATTTTGTTTTTTTAGAATGCGTTCGAAAGTATCCTGACTGCGAATGGTATCAAATTGCACATTGTAATCATCGAAATTGAATCCGAAATCAACAATGGGTTTACGGGGCTCCATGGGTTCAATGACATAATCTTCCTGTGCGTCTTTACAAGAAAAAAGCAACAAGAACAAGCACAAAGCTCCGAAAATTTTAAGCAGTCGTCGTATCATATTAGCAATCCTCTCCCCAGTGTTTTAGTTCGTCTTCCGACCACAATTCGGGGAAGAAAATACGGCGTTGGTATTTGGGGTGCATGTATTTTTTCCAGTCGCTTCCGCCTGTGGCTTCCCCTGAACCTTGTCCGCTTTCAATATATTTTTTGGCGGCATTGTAATGACCCATTACCCAAGTAATGTTCACGGTGCAGTCATAATGGCGCATGGCAGCAACCAATTCAGGATTTGCTTGATCTTCTGCAGGTAATTGTTTGAATTTTTGCCAGATGTTGATGGTGTTGTATTCTTCCATAAAACGGAGGAATTCTGCATCGTATTTATCTTCAAAAGCTTTAATGAGATAGTTTTTTTGGCCCGTTTTATGATCTTTTCCAGCCGCTTGCCAATACAAATGTTCGAGGGCATGACGGTAAGGCGTATTGCGATCAATTGTCGCTCGGAATCGATAGTCAATCAAATTAATTAAATCTGTGGACGCAAATTCAATTTTGCGGTATTGCGCACTTTGGAAACCGCTGGCTGGAGTGAGCGTATTGCGGAATTTCATGTATTGCTCCACTTCCATTCCATCACGCATGATGTCAAAAGACGTCGTTAACATGTCAAAATACCGACTGATGCGACGGAGTTTTTCCGTGAAAAAGTCGGTAGTTAATGTTGTAGCATGACACACTTGATTAATTTCCCACAGAATCATTTTGAACAACAATTCATTGACTTGATGGTACATGATAAAGACCATCTCGTCGGGTAAAAGGGTGCGTTGTATTTGTAAATTTAACAAAGCATCCGTTTGGATATAATCCCAATAGGTAATGGGTTTGGACCATAGTAGGCCTTCCAAATGGGTGTCTGTATTTTGATTCATGCCTTGAAACTTTTCCTCTAAGGCATTCAATAGTTCGTTTGTTGTTTCCGAAATCATTTTTTTACTTTAATTTCAAAAGGATTTGCCAATCCTTTAAAGGCGTCCAAATCCGCTTTAATCGAACCCACCATGAGGCTCGCTTTGATTCGGACTGGAACTTTGTTATCATCACTGGAAATCCATACCGTTAAACTTTCTTCTTCTTTAAAAACCCGTCCTTTTTGAACTAGAGGTCTAAAAATCATACACGGTACAGTTCCAAATTTAGTATCTACATCTTCTCTCCCAATAAATTTGAGTTTGAATTTCGTCGTTTCATCGTCAAAAAACATATCTACATTAATGGATTCCCCTACTTTCAATTTATCCACATTGGGATGATTGCGCAGGTAATAAAAGGTAGACACAATGTCTTGAACGTTTTCAGGTGTTGTAAAGGTGTTATTGGTATTGTTTTTATAATCCTTTACTAAGATGGTGTTTTTATCTTGATTAAAAAAACCTTCTTGATTTTTTGTATAGCCACCTTCGTCAATTTTTCGTACAAATTGATAGGGTTTTCCTGTTGCTTTATCAAAATAGGATTCATAATTATCTTCTACTTTGAAAAACCAACGCGACATGCCAGTTGTATATCCTTTACCAACAGCGTGGTAGACTTTACGGTTGTTTCGCACCGCTTCTTTTACTTCTAAGGTAGCGTAACCCGCAGTAACCAAACCGTAATGTATCCGGAATTTAAACCATTCCCCAACATCAAAAGCGGAAGATTTTTGCGCATCAAATGCTACAGTAAAAAACAATAATCCGAGGAGCAATATCTTTTTCATCATAAACTTATTTGTTTTTTACGGCTTACAATTATTGTTCCAAAAGTAAAAAAACAAAAAAACCCAGCCAAAATAGACTGGGTTTTTATGCTATTAACCAACCAAAAAACTATAAATTATGAAAAACTTATTACTTTCGAAAGACATCCCTGCCTTTCTAGTTTTTTTCTTTGGCAAATGTAGGGTGATTTTTGAGTAATTGCAGTAAAAAAACTGACTTTAACAAATAATTATCAAAAAACACTAGACTACAACGTTGTATTTTGGAAATAATGCAACAAAAACCCAAATATTACAGTGTTCCTCTTAACGCTTGCTCTCGTTCAATGGATTCGAACAACGCTTTGAAGTTCCCAGCACCAAATCCTTTAGCGCCCATTCGCTGAATAATTTCATAAAACAAGGTCGGACGATCTTCTACAGGTTTGGTGAAGATTTGCAACAAATACCCTTCTTCATCGGCATCGACAAGGATAGAAAGCTTTTGCAACTCTTTAATATCTTCTTTCATGATTTTCATGTGCTCACCCAAACGCGCCGGAATTTCGTCGTAATACGCTTGAGGTGGCGGCGGTAAAAACTCTACACCACGCGCTTTCAAAGCAGCTACTGTTTTAATGATGTCATCGGTAGCCACAGCAATGTGTTGCACGCCTGGCCCTTCATAAAAATCCAAATATTCTTCAATTTGCGATTTCTTTTTCCCTTCAGCAGGTTCGTTAATTGGGAATTTGATACGTCCGTTACCATTAGACATAACCTTACTCATCAATGCTGAATATTCGGTGTGGATTTGGGTATCATCAAACGATAAGAAATTTTCAAATCCCATCACTTGTTCGTACCAAGAAACCCATTGGTTCATCTCGCCCCAACCCACATTTCCTACCATGTGGTCGATAAATTTCAATCCGACAGGCTCTGGATTATAATCCGAGTTCCATGCTTTATAGCCCGGTAAAAAAGTTCCGTTGTAGTTTTTACGCTCTACGAACATGTGGACGGTTTCGCCGTAGGTGTAAATACCCGCACGAACAACTTCGCCATTTTCATCCTGCTCAACAGTAGGCTCCATAAAGGATTTGGCACCGCGCTTCGTCGTTTCTTCCCAAGCTGAACGGGCATCTTCTACCCATAAAGCCACAACTTTTACACCGTCACCATGCTTGCGCAAATGATCGTTAATGGGTGAATTGCTGTTCAAGGGTGTCGTTAATACCAAGCGAATTTTATCTTGTTTCAACACATAACTCACCTCATCACGCGAACCCGTCTCTAAACCTTTGTAAGCATGCGATTGAAAACCAAACGCGGTTTTGTAATAATGCGCGGATTGCTTTGCATTTCCTACATAAAATTCGACATAATCCGTCCCCAATAAAGGAAGGAAATCTTGTGCGCCTTGAAAGATTTTTTCAAGACCGTATTCTACATTTTTTATCTCTTTTGACATGATTTAATTTTTTAAAGTTTGACTTCTACAGAGTCTCCTGCAATAGAATCTTGACTTTTTTCTTGATACAACGCGTCATCTTCAACCGTATCATTGGCTGTAGTATCTACAGAAATGACAATGTTCTTACCGTTTTGTTTTTCAAATTCTTTTCGGAATTTTTCAAATATATCGGATTGGAAAAACAACATGCCCACCGCAAAAACCAGAATTAAGAGTCCGTTCAAAATAGTACTTACTATACACAGTATTCTTGCTATACCTACATTAGAGCGACTATTACTATTGAATACTTCTGGGTTGGTTTCGTATTCTTTGATGCTTTTATGTGCCATTACCCAACCCACAATAGCTAGAGCGAGTGAAACAGGCAATAACAATCCACAACAACACACAAATAATAAAATGAACAAGCTTATAATTCCGAGAATAAGCGCCGTTGGATCAGATGAAAGTTTACTTTTATACATATTATTTTTCAGGTTCTAACCAGGATTGGAAATAACGGTCGTCCGCAATTTGCATAGCCGCTTCCGTGACCATTAATGGCTTAAAGGTATCGACCATGACGGCCAATTCTAAGGTTTCTTTTTTACCGATGCTACGTTCAACAGCGCCAGGGTGCGGACCGTGCGGAATCCCTGCTGGGTGCAAGGAAATATGTCCGGCCTCAATGTCATTCCGACTCATGAAATCGCCATCGACATAATACAATACCTCATCGGCATCAATATTACTATGATTGTACGGAGCAGGAATAGATTGCGGATGGTAATCATACAAGCGCGGCACAAAAGAACAAATCACAAAAGCATCTGTTTCAAAGGTTTGGTGTACAGGCGGTGGTAAGTGAATACGACCGGTCATCGGTTCAAAGTCGTGAATCGAAAAGGCATACGGATAATTATATCCATCATACCCAACCACATCAAAAGGATGGGTGGCATAAATCATATCAAAAATCTCGTCTTTCTTTTTGATTTTGATTAAAAATTCCCCTTTTTCATCATAGGTTTCTATCTCGTAAGGTTTACGGATGTCGCGTTCACAAAAAGGGGCGTGTTCCAATAATTGTCCAAACCAGTTGCGGTATTGTTTTGGGGTATAAACTGGACGATGCGACTCCACAATAAACAAGCGATTGTCCGTGGTGTCGAAATCCATTTTATAAATCATTCCGCGTGGAATCACCAAATAGTCGCCATATTTAAAGTCCAAATTACCCAACATAGTGCGTAATTTTCCCGAACCCTTGTGAATAAAAATCACCTCATCCGAATCGGTATTTTTATAAAAATAATCGGTCGTAGATTGGCGTGGAGCAGCCAAAACGATATGACAATCGGAATTGGTTAAAACGATTTTCCGACTTTCCAAAAAATCATCTTGGGGTTGAACCTCAAACCCACGCAAACGGTAGGATTGAATATTGTTGGCCTTGGCAATCGTAGGCGCAACACTGTATTGTCGGCGAATTTCTTTGACTTGAGTCGGGCGGTGCACATGATACATATTGGAATACATTCCGTCAAAACCGATGGTTCCAAACAACTGCTCGTAGTACAAATCACCGTTGGGCTTGCGAAACTGAATGTGTCGCTTGTGGGGGATTTCCCCTAATTTATGATAAATCGGCATACTTTCAATTTTTTGTGTTAAACAAAGGACGAATGTCCATTAAACCAAAATTGAAACTTCCTCATTCAGGATTTCTCTTGATGAGGAATTTGAGATGGGACAATAAATCCTTCCAGCCTTTCATATAAACAAATATCGAAAAAAAAATCCAAACTCTTTCGAATTTGGATTTTGAAGTTTTATTCGGGTAAATTGTTCAAATTGGATTTTCGCTTACCGTATACAAAGTACACGATGATTCCTAATGTCCCCCAAACAATGAAGGCTTTCCAAGTATCAATGCGCACAAAATACATTAAGAATAAATTGAACAATACGCCTAATGTTCCTACTAAATAAACCGCTGGCGTTCGGTAGGGACGTTCCAATTCAGGTTTTTTATAACGTAAAATCATAACCGCGATACAAACCATGGCAAAGGCTAATAAGGTTCCCATCGAACACATTTCTGATACTTTATCAATAGGTGTAAAAGCGGCTACTAAAGAGATGATACCACCTACTAGGAACGTACTTTTGTGAGGCGTTTTAAATTTTGGATGTAAAGTTTTAAAGAAACCTGGCAACAATCCGTCTTTAGCCATACCTAAGAAAATACGTGTTTGACCTAACATCATCACCAACATAACGCTGGTTAAACCTGCTGTTGCCGCAAGTGTGATGATAAATACCGCCCAACTGATTCCGTTTTCACTAAATGCAGAAGCCACAGGAGCGGATTTGTCCAACATATCGTATTTCACCATACCCGTTAACACTAACGACACTAAAATGTACAATACCGTACAAATCACAAGTGAAGCTACAATGGCAAACGGTACGTCTTTCTTCGGATTAATTGCTTCACCCGCTTGGGTCGAAACCGCATCAAAGCCAATATAAGCAAAGAACACAATCGTTGCTGCTGTTAACACACCGCCGTAACCGAAACTGATCTTTTCTACGCCATCAATCATTACAGATTTCGCTTCTGGAATAAATGGCTGCCAGTTTTCGGTTTTGATATAAAATGCTCCGACAATAATCACAAATAACACTACAGCGATCTTAATGATTACAATGATATTATTCGTTTTAGCCGCTTCTTTAATCCCTTTTACTAGAATCCATGTTACCACCCAAGTGATTAAAAAGGCGGGAAGGTTAAACGCAAAAGAAGGTGCTTCTTCTCCTAATTTGGCCGCTTTTTCAGTAGCTGTCGCCAAATCGTTACAGAGCCAAAGCGGAAAATCAATACCAAAGAGATGGAGCAACTTGACAAAATACCCACTCCAAGCCACGGCGACTGTGGTGGCACCCATCATGTATTCCAATATGAGGTTCCAACCGATAAACCAGGCGAAAATTTCACCCACTGTTCCATACGCATAGGCATACGCTGAACCTTCTACAGGTAATACCGAAGCAAATTCGGCATAGCACAAGGAAGCAAATAAACAACCGATTCCGGCAATAACAAAGGATAAAGCTAAAGCAGGTCCTGCATAATCATGGGCAGCAATTCCGGTAAGTGTAAAAATTCCACCTCCAATGATCGCCCCAATGCCCAATGAAGTTAGTCCCCACTTGGTCAATACACGGTTCAAATCACTTTTCTTCATATCGGCTTCAAAAGCGGATACGGGTTTTAATCTCCAAATTGACATATATTTCTGTTTTGGTTATGTTATAGTTTCCAAATATAAAGTTTTTACGGAAAAAAATACAACGATTGGCTTGTTAGAACCAAAATCCTACACTAAACCAGAAAAAGCCCTTAGGTTTTTCAGGCGACCACGTGTATTTGGCCTCAATCGGACCCAGTACGGTTTCCAATCCATAACCCACCGCATAGCCCGATAATTTGGGTTTGGAAAACCAATCGCCCGTTTCAAAAAGTTTGTCGGCTAAATTGGCATAATTGGCAGAAAAATTAAGATGGTTTTTCTTGTAAAATTCTACATCTACCGTGGCAACCGATTTGATATAACTATCCGCAGCAGCACCTACAAAGTCATAGCCGTAGAAATGACGGAAGTTATTAATCGTATAAAAACCGTAACCGCCCAATACGAAATCCAAGAAATGGGTATTATTCGACCCCATCGTGATGCCCGCTTCTGAAACTAAGCGTAAATTGAAATACTTATAAAAGGTTCGAGTAATGCCTGCTTCTCCTTTCACAACTGTAAAACGATTGAAATTATTAGTATAATCCGAAGAATACAAATACGAATTGACTTCGCCGTTAAAAAACCACCCTTTTTTAGGGAAATATTTGTTGTCAAACGAATCGTATTTCATATACCCAAAGACGCTCAAATAATCGCTGTTTTCAAAATATTGTTTGGTGTTTTCTAAGGTTTGGGATTTGATTTTAAGCAATTTCCATTCTAAACCACCACCCAACAAAAACTTTTGTGCAAAGATGGTTTGCAAATAGGCTTGATTGGAAAAATCGGAATAATCGACATTCAACGAACTAATCCCTTCTTGACTGAAAAATGACCCATTACTGAAATCGGTCTCAACGTTTCTATTGAATTGATAATACCTCGATTTGAGTCCGAAACTAAAATAAAACCCATTATCAATGTAATAATCCAAATTGTAGCGAAACTTATCCCCCAATCCAAAATCAACCGATAACACATCGTTTCTAAAAATGGTTTTCTTTTGGGTAAAATTCACCACAGCCGCACTTTTATAGAGTCCATCATAATGTAACCCAAAGCGCAAAAAGGTTTTGTTATTGCTTTCGGTCAATTTCATTTCCAATTCATCGCCATCATTAAATTTATTGATTTGGAAAAGGATCGAACTGAAGTTGCCCGTTGCCGTTAATTTATTAATCCCTTTTTTCAAATCGTCGTAACTGATTTTGGTTCCTTGTTTGAAACCCAACTTTCCAATGATGTAGGCTCGGGTATAGTTTTTAATCGAATTAATCGAAATCCGATCAATCTGCAAACTGTCTTTATGAACGGCTATTTCTTGCGCAACATAATCTTTACTGCGAAGTTTTTTGAAATCATTCCAAAAATTACGCGCAGCATCTTCGCCTCGCTTGATAATTTCCGGCCCTTTTTCAAAAGAAATCACATTGTAATCTTTGATATCGGGTTTGATGTAGAAATCGGTCAACTTTTGTTTGGACTTCATACTTTCAATCATTTCCATATTGGAAATCTGAACCAAAATACGCGTCGCCTCTTTTAAATTTTCTTTGGTTTGCAAATCATCTTGCACATCCACCCCAATGATAATATCCGCACCCATCTTGCGCAATTCTTCCACAGGATAATTGTTGGTGACTCCCCCATCAATCAAGAGTTTTCCATCAATAGTTACTGGAGAAAATAAACTCGGAAAGGCCGAACTCGCTAACAACGCCTCGGGAAGATAGCCATTTCTCAACACCACTTGCTCGCCGGTTTCGATATTGGTGGCTACACAGACAAAAGGTATCGGCAGTTGATTAAAATCCCGCACATAGCGGACTTTATGCGTGAGTTTAGTCAATAAATTGTAATTGTATAAGCCCCGCGACAAGGCAATAGGTACCCCAATCGTCAATTTGTCAAACGGCAACGTCAAAGCATACATTTCGTCGTTTCGCTTTTCATAAAAACTCTTGGAATCCCTCGGAATGTAATCACTTAATAATTCGTCAAAATTGGTGTTGGTGAAAATAGAATCGATTTGTTTGGCGCTGTATCCCGTGGCATACAAACTCCCAATCACAGCCCCCATACTGGTTCCACCGATGTAATCGATTTTCACACCCGCTTCTTCCAAAACTTTCAAAACGCCAATGTGGGCAAAACCTTTGGCGCCGCCACCACTCAAAACCAAACCTATTTTGGGTCGTTTAATCGTGTCTTGGGCATGGGAAAAGGAAGTGGTCAACAACAACAATAGCATGAAAATCCCCAAACGGTTGATTGAGAAAAAGAAACTTCGGCGTGTATTAATTGTGTTCAAGTGAGTTGTTGTTCTGAATTGTGGTGTAAAATTCGTAAATTTTTTTGGCTTTCGACGGTCCGATGACGTCAGAAATTTCACTTTCTGAGGCTTCTTTCAATCTTTTAACACTTTTGAAATGCTTAATTAACGTTTGCATCGTTTTTTCACCAATGCCGGGAATGGTTTCCATACTCGTTTGCAACGCCGACTTACTGCGTTTATCTCGATGAAATGTAATCCCAAAACGGTGGGCTTCGTTGCGTAAAAACTGGATAACTTTTAGTGTTTCCGACTTTTTATCCAAATACAACGGCACCGAATCGCCCGGGTAAAACAATTCTTCCAAACGTTTGGCAATTCCGATAATGGCAATTTTACCGCGTAAATCCAAAGCTTCCAAACTTTTTAACGCCGACGACAATTGCCCTTTTCCTCCATCAATAATAATCAATTGGGGCAGTGGCTGATTTTCATCCAACAAGCGCTTGTAGCGTCTATACACCACTTCTTCCATCGTCGCAAAATCATTGGGCCCTTCTACCGTTTTCACATTAAAATGACGGTAATCCTTTTTACTCGGTTTGCCATCTTTAAACACCACACAGGCCGAAACAGGATTCGTACCTTGAATGTTCGAGTTGTCAAAACATTCGATATGTCGCGGCTCAACCGACAAACGCAAATCCTTTTGCATCTGCGCCATAATACGGTTGGTATGCCGCTCGGGATCCACAATTTGGATTTGCTTCAATTGCTCCAAGCGGTGGTACTTGGCATTGCGCTGCGACAACTCCAAAATCTGCTTCTTGTCGCCCAATTGGGGTACCGTCACCTTGATTTTTTCGCCCAAATCCATCTCAAACGGCACAACGATTTCTTTGGAAGTCAAATGAAAACGCTCACGCAATTCGATCACCGCCAATTCCAACAGTTCTTGATCGGTTTCATCCAATTTCTTTTTGAGTTCTAAGGTGTGCGAACGAATAATCGCGCCATGAGCAATCTGCAAAAAGTTGACAAACGCCATACTTTCATCCGAAACAATCGAAAACACATCAATGTTGGAAATTTTCGGATTCAAAACCGTCGATCGCGCTTGGTAATTCTCCAACGCCTCGATTTTCTCTTTCATTTTTTGGGCTTCCTCAAACTGCATTTCGGCAGCATACTCCTGCATTTTCTTCTTAAAATCGCGCAAACTGTCTTTGAAATTTCCTTTTAAAATTTCGCGAATCGCTGCCACTTGCTCCAAATAATGCGCCTCCGACTCCAAACCTTCACACGGCCCTTTGCAATTGCCAATGTGGTATTCCAAACAGACTTTAAACTTGCCGCTCTTGATGTTGGCTGGTTTTAAATCCAACTGGCACGTGCGCAACGGATACAATTCTTTGATCATATCCAAAATGGTATGCACCACTTTAAAATTGGTATACGGCCCAAAATATTCCGAACCGTCTTTGATCATTCTTCGCGTCGAAAATACCCGCGGATAGGGTTCGCGCTTAATACAAATCCACGGATAACTCTTGTCGTCTTTCAACAATACGTTGTACCGCGGTTGTAATTTTTTAATCAAATTGTTCTCCAACAGCAGCGCATCGGCTTCCGTCGCCACCACAATATGCCGAATCTCATGAATCTTGCGCACCAACACATTCGTCTTGGCATTGTCGTGCACTTTATTAAAATACGACGACACCCGTTTCTTCAAATTCTTGGCCTTCCCCACATACAAAATCTTCCCCTCGGCATCAAAATACTGATACACGCCAGGATTGTCGGGCAAGGTTTGCAATTGAAGTTCCAAAGAAGGAGAAAGCGCCATCGAATTCTTTTTTACAAAAATACACAGAAGATGAACGGAAAATGATGCAATTTTAATTTTTATGCAGCAGACGCTGATCGCCCGAATCCAGTACCTTCCGGCTATCCGCTATAGTCCCGATGGAATCGGGAGCTGCCGCTTCTATCCGGGCTGAAATCCAGTGCCTTTTTCAAAACGCGTAATCCGTTGTTGCATTGAACAAGTGTTTTTTCACCTGACTTTTATCATAGTTCGATCCTGACCATTCCGCTACTTTCGCCCAAAAAAAATATGCAGTATTGGACCAAATTACCCGACAGTGATCGCAAAGCCAAAATCCAAAAGGCACTGGCCGCCAACATCAACTTTAGCGAAGACATTACCTTAGGGTTTCCCGCGTCTCATTTGGATTCCAAAGTGTTTTATGACGCACCGTTTCTGAATGATGCGCCGGTTTTACAAACTTTTGTGGCCAATCCCAATCATATCGGTTGCCATACTTTAGGCGACTCAGAACACGTATTCCAAGGTACCCAAGAACTGGAACGCGAAGTGCTGAACGTGTTGGCCGTCGATATTTTTAAAGCCGAACCCCAGCAATTTGACGGCTATATTTCACCTGGCGGCACCGAAGCCAATATTCAAGCACTTTGGATGTACCGCAACTATTTTAAACAGCAATGCGGCGCACTTTCCCATGAAATCGTCATCATTTGTTCCACCGACACCCATTATTCCATTCCAAAAGGTGCCAACCTATTGCAATTGGATTTGCTGCAAATTCCGGTTGATTTTGAAACCCGACAAATCGACGCTACACTGTTAGACATTCAATTACAAAAAGCCCGCGAAAACGGAAAAAAATACGCCATCGTAGTCAGCAATATGGGCACTACGCTTTTTGGAAGCATCGACAATCCCAGTGTGTATGCCGAGGCTTTGGAAAAATGGGGATTCCAATTCAAACTGCATTTGGATGGCGCGTACGGCGGATTTGTTTACCCGTTCAGTCAGCCCGATTCCGAACTCCATTTTGGAAATCCCTTGGTGAGTTCGATCACCGTTGATGCGCACAAAATGTTGCAAGCTCCTTATGGTACGGGTATATTTTTATGCCGCAAAGGACTCATTGAAAATGTATTGACCGAAGATGCCCAATACGTAGAAGGCATGGACTTGACCTTGTGCGGGAGTCGCAGCGGCGCCAATGCCATTGCGGTGTGGATGATTTTATTCACTTACGGTCCGCACCAGTGGTTTGAAAAAATTAGTGTCTTACAAATGCGCACCCGATATCTTTGTCAACAATTAGATGCTTTGGACATCCCGTATTACCGTCATCCCGATATGAATATTGTAACGATGAAAGCAAACGCGATCCCCGAAGAAATTGCCCGTCACTTTCATTTGGTTCCCGATACCCATTTTGGCGAACCACTTTGGTATAAAATCGTCGTGATGGATCACGTAGAAGTTAGTCATTTAACTACCTTTACAGAAGAATTGAAGTTGCACGTACATGCTTAAAAAAGAATTACGAACGGTATACAAAGCCCAACGCAAGGCATTGAACGAAGAAGAAATCGAATTCAAAAGCTTGCAAATTGCCAACCAATTGGTGCGTTTACCCCTTTGGGATTACGTGTACTACCATTTGTTTTTAACGATTGAAAGCCAAAAGGAAATTCAGACCGAGTTTATTTTACAAATCTTATTTGGAAAAGATAAAGAAGTGGTGCTCTCCAAAAGCAATTTTGAAACGGGCTCGCTAACCCATTATTTATTGACCGACAATACCAAACTGCGTAAAAATGCGTACGATATTCCCGAACCGGTAGACGGCATCGAAGTTCCCGAAACCAAACTGGATGTAGTTTTCATTCCGTTATTGGCGTTTGATGAAAAAGGAAATCGGGTGGGTTATGGCAAAGGCTTTTACGATCGGTTTTTGGCCAAATGCCGACCAGAAACGGTAAAAATAGGCTTGTCATTTTTTGAAGCTACATCTGAAATTGCAGATGTTTCCCCTGATGATATTCGTTTGGATTGGTGTGTTACACCCGAAAAAGTTTATTCGTTTTCAGCAGCGGCTTCTTCATGATGCTCATCTTCCCAATGGGTTATGGACACATTGGATTGAACGGGAGGATGGGCAAACGCGCGTTTGTTAAAGACAATTAATATACCGACTCCTGTTGAAATAGCGACATCGGCCACATTGAAAATGGCATTGAAAAAAGTAATTTCTTTTCCGCCCCAAATTGGCACCCAAGAAGGCAACATATAATTTTCAATAAAGGGGAAGTAAAACATATCCACTACTTTACCGTGGAACCACGTTCCGTAGGGATGATCGGAATTAAACGTTGCCAAGTGGCTGATACTATCGTCAAAGAAAACGCCATAAAAAACGGAATCAATAATATTTCCTAAGGCTCCGGCGAAAATCAAACTGATGGCAACAATCAAGAAATTGTTTTTGTTCTTTTTAATGGAATCCCACAACCAATAGGCAATTACGCCCACCGCTCCAATACGGAAAACGGTTAAAATAAGTTTACCATAGGCCCCCGGAATTACGGTTCCCCAAGCCATTCCTTCGTTTTCAATGAAATAAATTTTAAACCAACTCAAGACATCGTGTTTTTCACCGAGTATAAAATTGGTTTTAATATAAATCTTAGAAAATTGGTCAATAACCAATAACAGAAAGATAATTAGCGCGGCATTTCTTAATTTCATAGAGGGTTGCGTGTATTGAAAGTGTTGGTTTGCTGTTTTTTGCGGGGCAAAAGTAAGTCATTTTTTAAGAAAAACGCCCCTAAAAGGAGCGTTTGACTATAAAAAAGTTACAGATTAGCGTTGCATGTTTTTCGCTTCGATACTCATCGTTGCGTGGGGTACGATTTTCAAACGTTCTTTAGAAATCAATTTCCCCGTTACTTTGCAAATACCGTAAGTTTTATTTTCCACACGGAACAAAGCATTTTTTAAGTCGCGAATAAACTTCTCTTGACGAATGGCCAATTGCGAGTTCGCTTCTTTACTCATGGTCTCACTTCCTTCTTCAAACGCTTTAAACGTTGGCGAAGTATCGTCAGTACCGTTATTTAAATCATTCATATACGCACTTTTGATCAATTCAAGATCGGCTTGTGCTTTCTCAATTTTCTTTAAGATAATTTCTTTGAATTCTGCTAAATCAGCATCTGAATATCTCAATTTTTCTTCTACCATAATTATTCCTATTTTGAGATTAATATCTTAGTTTTTATGTCATCGAACTCAATTTCTGTGCCTTTATCCAACGTATCGGTAAAAATCAATGCTTCGGTTAAGGTTTCTGAACATACGTAATTTTCGTTGTTTCGGATGGCCTGTTCCAAAGCTCCGTTGCGTTGTAACTCGACTTTAATTTTATCGGTTACTTCAAACCCGGAGTCCTTACGAATATTTTGGATTCGGTTGACCAATTCGCGGGCGATTCCTTCTTCTTTTAATTCCTCGGTTAAAGTTATGTCTAACGCGACTGTTATTCCGTTTGCGTTAGCCACTAACCACCCAGGGATGTCTTGCGAAGTAATCTCTACGTCTTGGGTTGTTAAAGTTATACTATTTCCTGAAATTTCAATAACCAATTCCCCATTGGCATCGATGGCATTGATTTGTTCTTGACTAAAGTCTTGTATCGCTTTGGAAATCAATCCCATATCTTTACCAAATCGCGGCCCGAGGGTCTTGAAATTAGGTTTTATTTGCTTCACCAACACCCCTGAAGCATCGTCTAATAACGCCACTTCCTTGACGTTTACTTCTGATTTTATCAAGTCGGAAACCGCCTCAATCTCCGCTTTAAAAGTAGCGTCAAGTACTGGAATCATTACTCTTTGCAAGGGTTGACGCACTTTAATCATCTCTTTCTTACGCAGTGATAATACTAAGGAAGAAACGGTTTGTGCCTTTAACATTTTGCGCTCTAGTGATTTATCAACAAATTTTTCAACAAATTCAGGGAAATTTGCTAAGTGAACACTAGTAAATTCGGGGCTTCCCGTCGCATTGACCAAGTCGCGGTACAACTGATCCATGAAGAAGGGTGCCACAGGAGCCGACAATTTTGCCACAGTTACCAAGCAAGTATATAACGTTTGATAGGCTGCAATCTTATCGGTACCGTATTCCCCTTTCCAAAAACGACGACGGCATAAACGTACATACCAGTTACTTAAGTTCTCTTGAACGAAATCAGATATCGCTCGTGCAGCTTTGGTCGGTTCATAATCGGCATACGCTTCATCCACGGTTTGGATTAACGTATGCAATTCAGAAAGAATCCAACGGTCAATCTCAGGACGCTCGTGTAACGGCACTTCGGCTTCCTGGTTGGTAAACCCATCGATATTCGCATACAACGCAAAGAACGAATAGGTATTATATAATGTTCCAAAGAACTTACGGCGCACTTCTGCAACGCCTTCAATGTCAAATTTTAAGTTGTCCCAAGGATTCGCATTGGAAATCATGTACCAACGTGTCGCATCTGGACCGTATTCTTTCAATGTTTCAAACGGATCTACGGCATTGCCCAATCGCTTGGACATTTTTTGACCGTTTTTGTCCAATACCAAGCCGTTGGATACAACATTTTTGTAGGCTATTTTATCAAACACCAAAGTACCAATAGCATGTAAGGTATAAAACCAACCACGGGTTTGGTCCACGCCTTCTGCAATAAAATCGGCAGGGAAGGCTTCGTTATTGTCAATGAACGCTTTATTTTCAAACGGATAATGCCATTGTGCATACGGCATGGCACCCGAATCAAACCATACGTCAATCAAATCGGATTCCCGTTTCATGGCTTTCCCCGAAGGTGCCACCAAAACTATGTTATCTACAATGTTTTTATGCAAGTCCACCAAATCATAGTTGGCTTCGTCCATATTCCCGATTTCAAATCCGCGGTACGGATTCTCGGACATTACCCCAGCAGCCACCGCTTTTTCAATTTCGTTGTACAACTGTTCGACTGAACCGATACAGATTTCTTCGGTTTTGTCTTCCGTACGCCAAATCGGCAACGGAATTCCCCAGTAGCGCGAACGCGACAAGTTCCAGTCGTTGGCATTTTTCAACCAATTCCCAAAACGGCCTTCTCCTGTAGCTTTGGGCTTCCAATTGATGGTATCGTTTAGGTCAAACATACGGTCTTTGACTTCCGTAATTTTGATAAACCACGAATCTAACGGATAGTAAAGAATCGGTTTATCGGTGCGCCAACAGTGGGGATAACTGTGTACGTATTTCTCCACTTTGAAGGCTTTATTTTCTTCTTTTAAACGAATGGCGATTTCCACATCTACCGATTTCTCGGGGGCTTCACCTTCGTTGTAATATTCATTCTTCACATATTTGCCGGACAAGTCACCCAAACCTTGGATAAAACGACCTTGCAAATCCACCAACGGTACAGGATTTCCTGCTTCGTCCAACACCAACATAGGCGGAACTTCAGGTGTAGCTTCTTTCGCTACTTTGGCATCATCTGCACCAAAAGTTGGAGCAGTATGCACGATACCCGTTCCATCTTCCGTGGTCACAAAATCACCCGAGATCACGCGGAAAGCATTTTCTGGCGATTGATACGGTAATACATACGGTAACAATTGTTCGTAGCGAATCCCTACCAAATCAGCGCCTTTTGCTTCTGCAATCACGGCATAAGGAATCTTCTTGTCTTCCGATTTGTAGTTAGTAAAATCGGCTTCACTTTCCGCTGCTGCATATTTTCCACCAAAAACTTTATTTAGCAAGGGTTTTGCCAAAATTACTTGGATGGGTTCGAACGTATATTGGTTAAATGATTTCACCAAAACGTAATCGATTTTGGGTCCAACCGTCAACGCGGTATTCGAAGGCAACGTCCATGGTGTAGTCGTCCACGCCAAGAAATGAATGTCTCCGAAACCTTGTAAGAAAGTCGGCAAGCTATCAGTGACCGCTTTAAATTGTGCTACAATCGTAGTGTCGGTCACATCGCGGTAGGTGCCGGGTTGGTTCACTTCGTGGGAAGACAAACCCGTTCCTGCTTTGGGCGAATACGGTTGGATGGTATAGCCTTTGTACAACAAGTCTTTGTTATAGATTTGTTGCAACAACCACCAAACGGTCTCCATGTATTTGGATTTGTAGGTTACATACGGATCGTTCATATCGACCCAGTAACCCATTTTTTCTGTCAAATCATTCCACACATCGGTGTAGCGCATAACGGTGCGTTTACACGCTTCGTTGTATTCGGTTACGGAAATGGTTTTCCCGATGTCTTCTTTGGTAATACCCAATTCTTTTTCGGTTCCTAATTCAACGGGTAAGCCGTGTGTATCCCAACCCGCTTTCCGTTTTACTTGGTAGCCTTTTTGGGTTTTATAACGACAAAAAATATCTTTAATCGCACGCGCCATCACGTGGTGAATTCCGGGCAAACCGTTGGCTGAAGGTGGCCCTTCAAAAAACACATACGGGGTAGCTCCTTCACGTGACGTTACACTTTGCTCAAAGACATTATTTTCTTTCCAAAATCGAAGCACTTCGTCAGCCACTACAGGCAAGTCAAGTCCTTTGTATTCAGTAAATTTTGTACTCATTTTGTCGTATTCTTAAATCAGTTTGCGAAAGTAATGAAAATTGCTTTACGAGGATACAATTTGGGCGAAAGTGCGCTGACTTTTAGCAATAATTTAAGGAGGGAAAGGAGAAATTGTGAAAAATATATTTTGGGGCTGCTGAGTTACTGAGAATCTGAGCCTCTGAGACTCTGAGTTGCTGAGATTCTTAGCTGATGATATCCATAGACAATGAAACTACGCAAACACTTCACGGAGTACATCCAATGATTTGGGTTTCTTGAAACCGTCGAGGTGGATGGAGTAGAAATCGAGAAGGATTTTTAATAAAATGGAACGTTCAGTGCTGGTGAAGATTTTTCCGGGATTTTCGATGTTTTGCTCCATGAGTTTGCGCCAAAGTACCGTTTCATGTTCGCTCAAACAACTCACCCCTTGAAACGGCACGAATACACCTTCAGTCAATTCAAAAAAGGGGTCGGTGGTATTGTCGCGTTCGGGATAAAATCCGAGGTATTTGGTTACTTCCAGCAATAAAATCAAATGGAAATTGGCAATATCATCATGGGCATCAAGCCAAAGTAAGGCTGATTCGAGCAAATCAAACAGCGGAGCATTTTTCGCCTCTTCGCGAATGCTATGGTGCAACATTTCCGACAGGAAAATCACAATCGTACTTTTGACAACATCCATCGGAATGGATTGGTAAGCGGCGGCGAGTTTGATTTCACGAAAATGTTCGAGAGTCCCTTTGTTCTTGTGCACTGCTTCAATTTCGAGTAAAGTCAAAGGTTGGAAATAGGCAATTTTTTGATTGGATTTTTTACCCGAATAAGCACTTGGCACGAAGTAGGATTTGAGTCCGTCACTTTGGGTAAAGCACTTCACAATCAAGCTTTTCTCTTGATATTTAAGAGCTGATAAGACGATGGCTTTGGTTTTAACGAGCATGATTTATCGAATGATCATCACCTTACGAACTGCAGTTTCAATCCCATCCTCACCCGAGATAAAAATCATGTAGACGCCCGAGGCCACGCGGTATTTCCCAAAAGCGGTGGTATCCCATTCGATTGTTCCTCCGGAAGCGGTAGTTTCATATACTAAATTCCCTTCAATATCCGTAATTTTCACAATGGCTTTGTCGGTGAGTTCGGCAATTTTCACCGTGCCCGTATATTCGGGGCGAACGGGATTGGGGTACACATACACGCCCGCCAAATCATCACTGGGTTTTGTCGCCGTTCCTTTATAGGAAATCAATCCTTTTTCGGTCGCAAAAAAAACTTCGCCGGTGGTGCCGTCAATTTCGATATCGGCTACGTTATTGCTGGGAAGAGGGGAATTTTCTTTGGTAAAATGAAAAATCGTTTCTTGACCATTGGCAGACACCAAATACACCCCAGAATCGGCAATGGAGACCCATTTACGATTGGCACCATCCACACAAATATCCAATATCACTTGTTCGTAAAACAACTCTTGTGCGAGTTCGACCCCATCAATCACCTCATTAATAATAATGGCTTTGGACTGAATATTGTCCGCATTGATAAAGGTATCTGCAGAGGAAATTGTACGGAGTCCTCGTGCGGTACCAATCCAAACTTGATTGCGGTTATCGATAGCTACGCAGCGCACGTCCATGCTGGGGAGATTGCCTTCTGTACCGGTTTTGACCAATAAGCATTTGTTATTGTAATTCTCATTAAAAATTATCAACCCATTTGCTCGATAGGACGGAATCCATTTGGTGTCGTTTTTATCAATTTGAATTTGCCCATAACGTTCAAAAAAAGGCTCGGTTAACACCGTATTTAAATCAAACGATTGCCATTGTCCGCCTGTCTTCAATACTTTAATTCCTTTATCGACATAGGCATTGGTCATCCACAAATTTCCTTTGGAATCGTATTTTAAACCGTTGATGCGGATATCTACATAAGTTGGATCAGGAGGAGAAAGGACTAACGACTCCAAGCCATTAGTACCCGTATTGGTTTGATTGTACAAAACCGTAGGCACCATGTCTTCCAATTTTAATACTCCTGAAAAATAGGAACTGATATAGGTTTCACTGGTATTTTTCGGATTGACGGCTACAGAGGATAAACTTCGGGCATCAAAGATATCGGTAGTCGGGATTTTGGACCATCCTAAGTCCTTTGTAAAATAATTAATGGGAAGTAAATACGGCTGATAGGGCGGTGTCGGACTGTACGGGTTGTACGTAAAATTAAATTTACCGTAGGTCACAAACAATTTATCATCTGTTTTTAGTAATCGAAAAGGTTGGTTGGAATCAGGGCCCGATGGTTTTAATACTTGCAAGTTGATCGAACTCATTCCAGTCTCTAACAATCCAACTTCATTGGTTGCAATGTACAATTGATCACTAGCCACAATAGCGGCATTAAAAGTGACCGGCTCTACGGTATATTGTGATGTATTTACAAGGGTTTCTAAAGTATTTCCTGCATTTAAAACCACCACTTTTTGAGCGGTTGTAATTACGGTGTAGTTATCCACGACGCGAAAATCGACCGCGGTTTGACCCAAAGTATACACAGGATTAAATCCAGCACCGTTGGAAGTATAAATGATATTGTTGGTATTGCAAAGCATTAATTGATTTTGTTTGGCTTGAATTCCGAGCCAGTTCCCACTGTCAAAGACTTGCCACTGGTTGAAATCAATCAAAAACGGATTGGTAACTGCGGCACTTTTGATTCCGTTGGAATCGGTTGCAGCATAAATAAATCCATTGTAAACCGTGGTTTGGTAGACTTTCACTTGTGCACCTCCGTTGCCGATATAATAGGTATCTCCAAATTCCATTTGATCCAAATCAAAAACGGAAATTCCATAATCACAGGCGATATACACTTTGCCGTCATATTCGTTAAAATGATTGATTTTTTTTACCGAAGCTGGCACAGGAACTTCGGTAAGAATCCCGTTTTTGTAGGCTACTTTTCCGTCTTTATCAACTACTAAAAGTAAGCCATTATCATTTCCAACTAAAAGCACTTGATACGCTTCACTATAATGAATAGTAGTAATGTTATCAGCTTTGAGTCCGTTAATGGTAGTAATGGTTTCTAAAAATCCGTCGGTTGGTTTTTGAAAGAAAACTGCATTTTCAGAAGCGGCATACACTGTGCTGCTTTTGCGGGTAACGTCTTTTAAGGAATTGAAAGAGAAATAGCCTTGCCACAGCCGATTGGTTTGGGCATGTGTCATTTGCAAACAAAGGACGAAGCAAAAAAGGACTATTTTTTTCATGTAACGAACTACCACGTTTAGGTAACGCAATATTACGTAAAATCATATGGACGGCATAAAAAAACCTTCTCTCGGAGGGAGAGAAGGTTGGATTTATTTGAAAAGAAGTGCGATTATACGACTCCTTGACCTAACATAGCATCGGCTACTTTAACGAAACCTGCGATGTTTGCACCACGAACGTAGTCTACATATCCGGTTTCATCTTTACCGTATTTCACACAAGCTTCGTGAATATCACTCATGATTTTGTGTAAACGTTGGTCTACTTCTTCGCGTGTCCAGCTTAAACGCAATGAGTTTTGCGACATCTCTAATCCTGATGTAGCTACACCTCCCGCGTTAGAAGCTTTTCCAGGCGCGAATAAGATTTTAGCTTCCAAGAAGGCTTCAACTGCTTCTGGAGTTGAAGGCATGTTTGCTCCTTCTGCTACACAGATACAACCATTAGCAATCAATTGTTTAGCTTCATCCCCGTTTAACTCATTTTGAGTGGCACAAGGTAAAGCAATATCACATTTCACTTCCCATGGACGTTTACCTGCTACGAAAGTTGCGTTTGGATATTTCGCTACGTACTCGTTGATCCGACCGTAACGAACATTTTTAATTTCCATGATGAACGCTAATTTCTCAGCATCGATACCGTCAGCATCGTAGATATATCCTGATGAATCTGAAGCGGTAACTACTTTTCCTCCTAATTGTGTTGCTTTTTCAATGGCATATTGCGCTACGTTTCCAGAACCAGAAACGACAACTGTTTTACCTGTAAAGCTTTCGCCACGTGTAGCCAACATATTTTGGGCAAAGTATACATCCCCGTATCCCGTAGCTTCCGGACGGATTAATGAACCTCCGAAAGTGATTCCTTTTCCAGTTAATACTCCAGTGAATTCGTTGCGTAATTTTTTGTATTGACCAAACATATATCCTACTTCACGACCTCCTACTCCGATATCACCCGCAGGAACGTCTGTATCGGCACCGATGTGGCGAGAAAGTTCTGTCATAAATGCCTGACAAAAACGCATAATTTCGTTATCAGACTTTCCTTTTGGATCAAAATCAGAACCACCTTTACCTCCACCCATTGGAAGTGTTGTCAAACTGTTTTTGAATACTTGTTCGAAGGCTAAGAATTTAAGGATACTTAAGTTTACTGAAGGGTGGAAACGAATCCCTCCTTTGTAAGGTCCGATAGCGGAGTTCATTTGGATACGGTAACCACGGTTTACTTGTGTATTCCCTTGGTCGTCAATCCAACACACGCGGAACATAATCACACGCTCTGGCTCAACCATACGCTCTAAAAGCATCTTGTTTTGGTATTTTGCATTTTGTTCAATGAAAGGAATTACGGTCTCCGCTACTTCCTTTACTGCCTGCATGAACTCAGGCTCATTCGCATTTCTTTTGGCAACTTCGGCTAAGAAATTGTTGATTGCTTGTGACATAATATTTTAGTTTGTTAAAGAAAACGTTTTCGTTTTTATTCCGACAAATATACATTTTATTAAAATATGGGGGTTGTTTTTTTTAAATCCTCATAATTTTTATGAGAACGCTAAGAAATTCGAAAGAACATTGACTTTTTACAGTCCTTTTAAAACATTTTATGCTTTTTTTCGTATATAAAGAAGTATTTTTTTATTTTGTTTTACAAGTGAATGATGTTTTTATATATTTGTCGGGAATTGAAAAAACACGTATGAGGATGTCTAAGTATTTTATTCTGACCTCTTTGCTGTTGCTAGGTTTTACCAACCGTATGGCAGCACAATTTGGCTTTTCTCACGAGATTGGAGGAATCTTCGGTCCGGTGGCGTTCCAATCGGATTATGGTGAAAGACACGATTTTTCCACGAATGCTGGGAATACAGGATTTGGTATTGGATTGATTCATTACTTAAACTTCTCTTACCGTGCGGAATGTAACTGTTACACGCCGGAAACGTATTTTAATGACCACTTCAAACTACGCAGTGAGTTATCCTACAATAAAACCAACTTACAACACTTTGGTCAGTGGGTGGATGCAAAGAAAAATTCATTAATAGCGAATCAATTGCGTGCAATGCGTGGTAGTACAGCTGTGACAAACATCGGTATGCAATTGGAATTCTATCCACTCAGTATTCGTGATTTTACAGCAACACCAGGAGCGTGGGCACCTTTCTTAGGTTTAGGTGCACAATTCAGTTTTTTCAAACCAACTGCTTATTCTACTTTAGGTGATGGGCTAGGAGAATTAACAACGGTAACCCCAATAAAATACATGGATGCATTTGATACCCGTGGAGGTACAACTTGGTCCATCGTGTCCAGTGTAGGTACACGTTATAAATTAAATGATATGTCTGACTTGATGTTGGAATTGCGTTGGCAGTATTACTTCTCCAACTGGGTAGACGGTTTGAGTCCTGACCCACGTATTTACACCGAGAATAAAGCCAACGACTGGAATTTAATGTTGAACTTCGGTTATATTTATTACTTACAATAGGATTATTAATTCCAAAAAAATAAAGCTCCGTATATCGGAGCTTTATTTTTTTATAGTTGTTTCTGATTAACGAAACGCTTGTTCCAAATCGGCAATCAAATCGTCGATATCTTCTACACCCACACTCAAACGTACTAAGTCATCCGAGATACCGCCTTCTTTGCGCTTGTCTTCGGGAATCGACGCATGCGTCATTAAGGCTGGATGGTTTGCTAGCGATTCTACGCCACCTAAAGATTCCGCTAAAGTAAATACTTTCACTTTCTCCAAGAAGGCAATCGCATCTTCGCCTTTACCGGATTTAAAAGTAAACGATACCATACCCCCAAAACCACTCATTTGTTTTTTGGCAATGGAATGAAATGGATGGTCGGGTAATCCCGGATAGAATACTTTATCTACGGCAGGGTGATTGCTTAAAAACTCGGCTACCTTCATTCCGTTTTCGCAATGACGTTGTACTCGTAAATGCAAGGTTTTGATCCCGCGCAATACCAAATAACTGTCCATTGGGCCGAGCGTTCCCCCTGTTGCAAACTGTTTGAAATGCAATTCGTCACCCAACTCTTTATCCTTGATGATTAAGGCACCCGCAATTACGTCGCTGTGACCTCCCAAGTATTTAGTAGCCGAATGCATAACAATATCAGCACCTAAGTCCAAAGGCTTTTGTAAATAAGGCGTTGCAAACGTATTGTCTACCGCGAAAAGGATGTTGTGTTTTTTAGTGATTTTAGCGATTTCGGCAATATCTGCCAATTTCATTAACGGGTTGGTTGGTGTTTCTACCCAAACCAATTTTGTATTCTCGTTGATTAACGCTTGGAATCCTTCCAAATCGTTCATATCTACAAAGTGAAACTTGATGCCGCTGTCTTTGTACAAACGGGTGAACAAACGATAGGTACCGCCGTAAAGGTCGTCCATCGCGATGATTTCGTCACCGGCTTTAAAGAGACGTAACAAACAGTCGGTTGCCGCTAAACCGGAGGCAAAGGCTAAACCACGCGCTCCGTTTTCAATCGATGCTAAGGCATCTTCTAATGCTTGTCGAGTAGGATTGGCCGCACGGCTATATTCGTAATCGCCTACGGGTTTGCCCGGACTCACTTGGGCATAAGTAGAAGTTTGAAACACTGGAGTCATTACCGCTCCTGTAACTTCTTCATGGTGTTGACCACCGTGTATTACTTTGGTATTAAATTTCATAATTTAAAATCTAAATGTGTGGGCAAAGGTAAGGAATTTGGAGGATTGGAGAGTAGACTTTAGACGTTAGAGTTTGAATTCAGATTGCAGTATACAGTGTTCAGTGTTACTGACGACTGACGACTGATGACTGATCACTGATGACTGATTTCTGTTTACTGATCACTGCCTACTGATCACTGGTCACTACTACACCAATTTCTTCAAATACATCAACATGCCAAAGTGAATACCTTCGTGGAAGGTGTTGAAGGTCACAGCGTCTTGGAAGGTCGCCAAGTGAAAACCGGTTTGGGATTGGTATTCGTTGAATGTGGTGAACTTACCCGCTTGCCAATCTAGCTTGAATTGTTCGACTGTAGAAAGCAATAACACTTTGATTTCATCCACCTCTTCTTGTGTCGCGTTACCGTCCGGACGGGAACCGTTTTGGTACTTCACCACCATATCTTGGGAAATGTTGATGGGTAAATTGGATAAGGTGTACATCAATTTTTGTTGAGAAACAATAATATGTCCCGCTTGCCAAATCATGTTATTGGACAAGCCCTGAGGGATAGTATTGAGTTGGTCAAGGGTATACGACTCTAGAAATTTAAGATACAATTTACGACTGGTTTCCCAGGTTTTTAGAAAGGATTCCATAAGGCTATATTTTTCTTACGAAGATAAAGTTTTTACTGTTTTATATTTTGAGTGCTAAATGATAAATGATAGAATACTTGAATTTTTTAGATGTACAAGGGAATACTGATGCCTGATTAGTGACCACTGATCACTACATAGTGCCTGCCTGCCGATTTAGACAGGAAATCTCCCCCAGAATCCCTACTTTTGTCAAAAAATAACGCTATGCGAAAAATCTACTACTTAAAAACCTGCGATACCTGCAAACGCATCTTGAAATCGCTTCCAAATACCGAAGGTTTTGCCTTTCAAGATATCAAGGAACAGCCCTTGACTGTGGCGCAGTTGGAAGCCATCCATGCGTTGACGGGTTCGTATGAAGTGTTGTTTAGTAAGCGTGCGAAGCTCTACAAAGAGCGCAACATGAAGGATGAAGTATTGTCAGAAGCCGATTATAAGCGGTACATTTTGGAGCATTACACCTTTTTAAACCGACCCGTGATTGTGGTAGATGATCAGGTGTTTGTTGGGAACAGTCCGAAAGTTGTCGCACAAGCTATAGCTGCCTTATCATGAGTAAACGTGCATGGGCGCTCGTCGCTGCTACCTTAGTTTCGATTATTTATGGCGTAACCTTTACCATTGCCAAAGACGTTATGCCGCAGTATGTGCAACCGTTTGGGTTTATAGTGTTGCGTGTTGGGGGTTCGGTACTTTTGTTCTGGCTGTTGTCGTTCTTCGGTCCGAAGGAGAAAATTGCGTTAGAAGACTTTCCCCGTATTGCCGCAGCGGCTTTGTTTGGGGTGGCGTTTAACATGCTGACATTTTTTAAAGGCCTGAGTTACACCTCACCAATTATGGGTGCGGTTCTCATGGTAACTACGCCGATGATCGTGTTGGTTCTCTCGGCATTGATCATGAAAGAACGCATGAAAACCCCAAAAATCTTGGGGATTTTACTGGGCTTGGTGGGAACGGTTACCCTTATTTTATATGGTAAATCGGTGGTGAATGCGTCCAATGCTATGTTAGGAAACTTGCTCGTCTTTGTGAATGCGGTTTCCTACGGATTTTACCTCATTATCGTGAAAAAATTGATGGACAAATACAATGCCTTCACCTTTGTGAAATGGATTTACACCTTTGGTTTTCTCATGGTGTTGCCGTTTGGGTGGAGCGAATTTCAAGCCATTGCTTGGCCGACCCTAGGCATTGACATTCTCTGGAAAATTGGATTTGTGGTGGTCTTTTCTACATTCCTGACGTATTTATTAAACTTAGTTTCCATGCGGGAATTAAAACCCACTACGGTGGCTGTATTTATCTATTTACAACCACTATTCGCCACCATCTTTGCTGTAAGCTTAGGCAAAGACGACTTGAACCTCATCAAAATCCTTTCGGCGGGGTTGATCTTTGCGGGGGTGTATTTGGTGACAAGGAAGAAATAGTTTCTCAACGGTTGTTTCAAGTTTCAAGTTTCAGGTTTAAAGTTGCGTTCTAAGAACATGCATTTTCAAATTGCCTCATTGACACATCGCCTCATTTTCAAATTGCATCTAAAACTCGGATCTGATTCGCATTTCATTCGAACTTCATTCCTATTACATTCGGGGTTAACTAAAGGATTACCTTGGGTTAACAGCTGTCTTCTTTTTGTTTCGTTCGTATTGTTTGCGTAATCACTCCGTAATGTGTCCGAGAAAAAGGGCATTTTCACGGACTCACCTCGGACTCACTACGGACTCACTACGGACTCACTCAAAGGAAAACAAGGAGTAAACTAAGAAAAAACAAGCCTTTACCTCGAAGTACAGATGACGTTACCATGACGATAGAATGATGTTACAACAAAGTTAATTCCACTTAAAACAACGATCTTAGTTACGTTACTACCTCAAACGGAGCAATGGAGTAATCACGGGGTGGTACAAGTATGTAGCTTCTCCTTTTCAGAATAAGTGGAAAAGTGGAAGGAGTTTAAAAGTGTAGCAACCCGCCTGAGTGAACTCGCATTTTCAAATCTTCAAATTGACACATTTTCTAAAGTAACTTATTGCTTTGTTAGCACAAACTCAAGCCAACAAATTTGTCAATTCATTTTATAAAACCACTTTTTGCTAAAGTTGATCTCATTGACCATTTATTCTGCTTTTTTCCTATTCAACTTTCTTGTAATTTTTTAATCATTCTTCAATATTCGATTGATTGCAAAAGGGTTAGGTATATTGATTCCTCTTTGAAAGGATTTCGATTTGTTAAATTATTTAGATTGATTAAAAATAACATTATATTTATTTGGATTAAATATAAATAAGGATATATATTTGCCTTGTTTAGAATCAATCTAATTAACATTTTTATAATGAAAACCTTACTATCCCTAAGTTTATGCGCTTTAATGTGCGCTGCAACCGCCCAAAAAAAAGAAGACGAACAAGCGATTAAATCCTTCTGTGGGTGTTATGAAATCCAATTTAATTTTGCAGAAACCTTTGCCTATCCAAAGGATTCAACTACTTACAAACCTTCCAATGTAAAACATGAAACCGCTTTGGAATGGGCAGAACTCATTGAAGATACTCCGGGCAAAAAATCCATTCAACATTTATTAATTGTTGGAAAAGGAATGATTGTGAAGCACTGGCGTCAAGATTGGACTTATGAAAATACCCGATTCTATGATTATAACGGGTTTAATGACTGGAAATTCTTAACTGTACCCGCTCCAACTGTTCGCGGGCAATGGACACAAAGCGTTTTTGAAGTAGATGACAAACCCCGTTATTCGGGAAGCGCTTCTTGGAATCATGTGGATGGCCGTCATTTTTGGGAAAATATAACCAATGCTCCGCTTCCTCGACGCGAGTATACCCAACGGGAAGATTACAATATTACGCGTCGTTTCAACACCCTTGAAATCACAAACACAGGATGGATTCACGACCAAGACAACGATAAAATTATCAAAGAGAAATCAGGTTCAACCTATCTTTTAGCGCAAGAAAAAGGATACAATACCTACAAAAAAGTTGACGACTCCAAATGTGAAGCGGCACAAAAATGGTGGAAAGAAAACCAAGCATTTTGGAAAAAAGTACGTCTTAAATGGGATGCCGTTTTCGCAAAAAACGCCACTATACAGTTGAAGAATGAAGTGGATGGAAAACCGCTACATGTTCATTTACAAGCGCTCTCGAATCAAGCGAATCAAGATGAAATCAACGCTGTTATCGATCGTTTTATCATTTCTAAATAATGAAAAAATTACACTGCCCACTAATCTTGGGATTCCTTATTTTGGGATGGGAAAGTAGTGGACAAGTCGTCAAAGACTCGGTCGCTACCACTTCATTATCGGAAGTAATTGTGACCGGAACGCGCACAGAACGTTCGGTAGCTACGCTTCCCCTTCCTACCCATGTGATTCGCGGTGAGGTCATTCAAAAGACAGGGTTGAGTCGGCTTAATGAAATTATTCAAGAGCAAACCGGACTCATAACGGTTACCGATTTTGGCGGCGGTGAAGGCATTCAAATGCAAGGATTGGATGCGGCGTATGTGATGATTCTCGTCGATGGACAACCCTTGTTTGGGCGCAGTGCGGGGACATTGGATTTGAGTCGAATTTCGGTTAACAATATCGATCGGATTGAAATTATCAAAGGTGCTTCCTCGTGTTTGTATGGCTCAGAAGCCTTAGCGGGTGTGATTAATATTATAACCAAAAAACCGCGTGTAACCGATCGCATTCACGGAAATTTCAATTACAAAATCGCCCGTTTTGACACCCATGATTTGGGAACATCTTTAGCATACGGAAAAGAGAAAATTGCCATTGAAATATTTGGTAATTATTTCAAAACGCAAGGGTACAATTTGAGTTCGTCTGACTTTTCCAAAACTGTGGAACCCTATTCTAATTTTACGCTCCAACCCAAAATTAAGATGACACTTACCAATCGATTGCAACTGAATGCGAATATGCGTGTCTTTCAACAATCGCAAATCAACCGTACGGAAGTGAGTTCAGAACGCTATAGCGGTGAGAGCAAGATCAAGGAATTGAATGGGACATTGGCATTAAATCATTCTGTAAATCAACAATTAAAAATGGTCTATGAATTCTACACTACAAATTATGTAGCAGAGGAACATTTGAAGTCAGCCCAAAATGAATTGTTTGACGCCTCCACTTTTGATCAATGGTTTTACCGTCCTGAGGTTCGCCTGCATTATACATTAAAGGCTCATACGATCAGTGCCGGCTTGGGGTTGAACTATGAAACGTTGGAGCGAACCTATTTTGACCAACAAGCCCAATTGCAATCGGAATATGCTTTTGGCCAATTGGAATGGTTTCCGCATAAAAAGTGGAATATTTTGGCTGGTTTCCGCTTTGATCATCCCCATCAGTACCAAACACAATGGAGTCCGAAGCTTGCGGTCAATTACCAGTGGAGTGCTAACTACTCTTTGAAAGCCTCGGTTGGGTATGGATTTAAAGCTCCCGATTTGCGTCAATTGTATTTCAATTTTACCAACTCGGCCGTGGGATATACCGTTTTGGGGTATAATGTCGCTGAGGCACAACTTACCGAATTACAAAATCAGGGGCAATTGTTGTTTACCAATGGGTTTACATTTACCCAACCTTTACGTCCTGAGAGTTCAATTAACTTCAATTGGGGTGGGTATTATAAGAGCAAAAAAGTAACCGTAGATTACAATGCCTTTTTCAATACGATTCGTGATTTAATAGACACGAAGGCCGTTGCCCAAAAAACCAATGGTCAGAATGTATTTTCGTATTTCAATATCGACAAAATCATCACCTATGGTGCGGAACTTACCACCACGTATTCTCACAAAAAAGAGCTGAGTTTTACTTTGGGGTATCAATACCTTATTGCCAAAGATGTGCAAGTGATGGACAGGATACGAAGGGGGGAAGTCTATGCACGTGATCCCGAAACCTTGGCTTCTTTTGCTTTACAATCCAGTGATTATTTTGGGTTGTTTAACCGTTCCAAACACACGGCCAATGTGAAAGTAAATTATTCCTTTCCGTTTATGAAAACAACCGTTGTTGCGCGTTTGTTGTACCGAAGTAAGTTTGGATTGTATGACACAAATAACAATGCGATTTTGGATCGTTATGACGTGTTTGTAAAAGGCTATTGTACGGCCAATCTTACCTTCAATCACGACCTTAATGCGGCGATGACTTTGCAATGGGGCGGTGTCAATGTATTCGATTACAAAGACCCTAGTAATTTACCCAACTTGGCGGGGCGCCAACTATTTGCTCGAATAACTTATCAATTTTAACCTAATTATTCATTTAATATTTTTTATCATGTTTACAACCTCACATTTCAAATCAATTGTTTTGATCTTAGTCCTCGGGTTTTTCACCTCGTGTTCTGATGATGATTCCAATTCAACTACAACCACTACGTTAGAGACTACAACCTATTCCAACTTGTATGCTCCACAAACGGGCGGCCAAGGACAGCCTGTAGGTGGTGCATTTACAAAGTTTAGTTTTTCACAAAATGCCATTGTGACGGATGATTCTTGGGACATTGCATTTCGAGGAACAACCATCGTTGTGAACGGTGGAAGTGCAATTGGCATCACAGATGAACCGACACGTACGGGAGTTGGTGCAGTAAGTATGGTATCCAATTCACTGGACGGTGTAACTCAAGTTCCCGAGGCTTCCACTTTTGCACAAGATGCAGCCAATACCTATGCGATCCCTACCGGAAGTGGCAACGGCTGGTACAATTACAGCAGTACGACCAACATTGTGTCGCCTATTGCAGGGAAGATATTTGTAGTAAAAACCCACGATGGCAAATACGCCAAAATGGAGATCCTCAGTTACTACAAAGACGCTCCGGCCAACCCCGATGCTAGTTCTTTGACCCGTTATTTTACGTTCCGGTTTGTGTATCAACCCAACGGTACTACCTTCTAATCCATCTATTTATTTTTCTTCGCGTTGGTGCACCCTAGACGTTTCCCTAAACCGAATCGTTTGGGGTGTTTTTTTTGAACGTAAATCGTTAGCGGGTGTTGTGGTTTGTTTCAAGTTTCAGGTTTAAAGTTTAAAGTTGCGTTCTAAGAACGTACCTTTTCAAATTAAGTGGAAAAGTGGAAGGAGTTTAAGAGTGTAGTATCACGCTTGAGTGAACACTCATTTTCAAATCTTCAAATTGACACATTTTCAAATTAAGTGGAAAAGTGGAAGGAGTTTAAAAGTGTAGCAACCCGCCTGTGTAAACTCGAATTTTCAAATTAAGTGTAAAAGTGGAAGGAGTTTAAAAGTGTAGCAACCCGCCTGTGTAAACTCGCATTTTCAAATTGACACATCGACACATCGGCACATTGCCCCAGCGATAGGAGCGGCATCCCCGTAACGAAGTGGAGGGATACAGCGGATAGCGCGGTGGCTTGCCAGGGGCCAAAAAAAAATAACTATCTTTGAGCTCATTTTTATGCGTATATGATACAATCGATGACTGGATTTGGGAAAGCTTCGTTGCAATTGCCCACCAAGAAAATAACTGTAGAAATCAAATCGTTGAACAGCAAAGGACTGGACGTGAACACACGGATGCCTTCGATGTACCGCGAGATGGAACTGGGCTTGCGCAATTTGCTTTCGCAGCGTTTGGAGCGGGGAAAAGTAGATTTTTCGTTATTTATCGAAATCACGGGTGAGGAAACGGCCTCGAAAATCAACGGTCCGATTGTGAAGGGCTATATTGCTCAAATGCGCGAAATTATTCCGGATGCCGACCCTACAGAATTGATGAAAATGGCAGTGCGTATGCCGGATGCCTTAAAAACGGAACGCGACGATATTGATGAAGCGGAGTGGCAACACATCCAATCAGTGATTGATGAGGCGTTGCAAAACATCATCAACTTCCGCACCGATGAAGGCTTAGCACTCGAAAAGGAGTTTACCCAACGCATTGCCAACATTCGCGCCTTGATGCACGAAGCGGTATCGTTTGACAGCGAGCGCATTGACACGGTGAAAACGCGTTTGCGCACAGCATTGGACGAATTGGAAGCGGCAGTAGACGAAAACCGATTCGAACAAGAATTGATCTTTTATCTTGAAAAATACGACGTGACCGAAGAACGGGTTCGTTTGGACAACCACCTGAATTATTTCTTGGAAACCCTTGCTGGCTCTGAAGCGAACGGTCGTAAACTGGGATTTATTACCCAAGAAATGGGTCGGGAAATCAACACCATGGGTTCGAAGTCAAATCATGCGGAAATGCAAAAATGCGTGGTGATGATGAAGGATGAATTGGAGAAAATTAAAGAACAAGTGTTGAACGTTTTATAAGCGTTTGCACCCTAAACAACACACATGTCAACAGGAAAACTTATTGTCTTCTCGGCGCCTTCGGGATCGGGAAAAACCACCATTGTTCGTCACCTATTGGGTATTCCGGAGCTGAATTTAGAGTTCTCGGTTTCCTGCACTACGCGTGAACCGCGCGGCACAGAGGTACACGGCAAAGATTACTACTATATCAGCATCGAGGATTTCAAAAAACACATCAAAGCCGAGGATTTTGTGGAGTGGGAAGAAGTGTACCGCGACAACTTTTACGGCACCCTAAAAAGTGAAGTAGAGCGTATTTGGGCTTTGGGCAAAAATGTGATTTTTGATATTGATGTGGCGGGTGGTTTACGCATCAAAAAGAAATTCCCAAACGAGACCTTGGCGGTATTTGTAAAACCCCCAAGTGTTGACGAATTGAAACGCCGTTTGAAAGAACGCTCCACGGAAAGCGACGACAAAATCAACATGCGTATTGCCAAAGCCCACGTGGAATTGGCCACCGCTCCCCAATTTGATAAGATCATCAAGAATTATGATTTGGACACGGCGAAGCAAGAGGCGGTGGAATTAGTACAGGATTTTATTGACGGAAAGTTGTAAGCTATTTTAAATTTTATATTATAAATTTTAAATGATTCGTATCACTTTCATAATTCACAATTCATAACTCATCACTAATGAAAGTCGGTCTTTACTTCGGCACCTTCAACCCTATTCATGTGGGGCATTTGATTATTGCGAATCATTTGGCAGAGTACTCGGATTTGGATCAAATCTGGATGGTGGTGACGCCGCACAATCCGCATAAGGAGAAGCGCACGTTGTTGGATGATTACCAGCGCTTGCATTTGGTGCATTTGGCGACAGAAGCCTATCCAAAAATCAAGCCTTCGGACATTGAGTTTAAGTTACCGCAGCCCAATTATACCGTGAATACGTTGGTGCATTTGCTGGAGAAGTTTCCGCAACATGAATTTGCTTTGATCATGGGGGAAGACAACCTGAATTCGCTGCACAAGTGGAAAAACTACGAATACATCTTGGAACACCATGCGATTTATGTCTATCCGCGTATTGCAGCCGGTGAAGCCTTACCCGAATTACTGCAGCATCCTCACGTGCATAAGATTGATGCTCCTGTGGTCGAAATTTCTTCTACGGCGATACGCGAGGGTATTGCACAACAAAAGAATGTTCGTCCGCTCCTACCCGATGCCGTTTGGGAATATGTGGATGCGAATTTGTTGTATAAATAATAACTATGCACGCCTTTCAATGTAAAATCGTCGAACAGAAAAAACCTTCGGCACTTAATTTAACCCGATCAGAGCTACTGCTTTATTATGGTTTCTTTGTTTTGCTAGTACAATGCGCCATAGGTTATTTCCTATTCGAGAAAAAAAATATTGAAACGCCAATCCTTTTTACCGCTTTTACAATACTTACTGTTTTGGCTATTTTGTTTAGTAGCTTCTTGCGATTAACGGAACACCAAAATTTTAATGCTGAATATATTGGTGACTTTCGCATTGAAGACAATCACTTTCATTGTGCTGGTCGGGAATTTTCATTTGCCTCAATACAAAATCTAAAAACCGATATCAGTGATTTTTATGGAAAGGAAACAGGTAACCGTCGTATAGGTCCGCGTTACAGCAATGGAATAAGCAATTTTATCCATTTTGACAGTGCGGGTAAATCGTTTACTTTTCAATTGGAAATCTTGAAGGAACAAGCAATCTATGACTTTGAATGGGCCCTTATAAATTGCATCTGTTCGGAACGAATTCCCTATCAGTATTCGAATTTCGATTGTATTGCTGAAACTAATTTAGACATGCCTACTGTGCGGAATTTTATTTTTAAATTAGTACATGAACAACGGTTGGATGCATCTGATCGATTAGTGATACGAGGATTTTCCAACGAAGTTTAACTAAGGATTAAAAAAACAATTTTGAAATATGACCTTACATTTTAGTCTATTTCATCCACAACCTGAACCAAAGGTAATCTGGAAAACATGGATACTCCCACAAAAGTTTGACTTTTATTTTTGTGGACTTTTGTTTCTATTTATCGGAATAATTGCTCAACTTTATTATTCAATTAGAGAACAAGAAGCACCAAAATCAATTCTTACTTTTTACCTTCTTGGTTTTGTCGCTATTCAAATTCACCGTTTTCTTAATTCTGTTACTTATTACAATGATTCTGGGGATTTTAAGGGTTATGTTCGTTTTGATTATGAAGGCTTTGAATGGAATGGCGAGTGGTATTCCAAAAAAGATTTTGCAATGGTTTCCTATGCGATTGACGATTATTCTGGAAAAACTATAGGTGGAAATTCATCCAAACTATTGCTTAGCTCAGGCACTTCCAATTATTTTACGTTCACTACTGCTGAAGCTACCTATCAATTACAATTTCGTATCCCTTCAGAAAAGTATTTGTATCCGTTGAAAGAGGTGTTGCAGAGTTATATTCCATGAACCTTAACATTACCTTACCATACGTTTTCTAGGCAATGCTTTACCTTTGCCAAATAAATTTTTACAGCTATGACAAATTTTGAATTATACAATCCCGTAAATTATATTTTCGGTCAAGGGCAGATTGCCAAGTTGGCGGAATTAACCCCAAAAAACACCAAAGTCATGTTGGCGTATGGCGGTGGAAGTATTTTTAAGAATGGTGTGTACGACCAAGTGAAAGCGGCTTTGGCGGGTTTTGAATTGGTTGAATTTGGAGGGATCGAACCCAATCCACGCTATGAAACCTTGATGAAAGCGGTGGAATTGATCCGTGCTGAAAACATTGGTTTTGTATTGGCGATTGGCGGTGGTAGTGTGATTGACGGAGTGAAATTTATTTCGGCCGCTGTAAACTATGCCGGTGATGCCATCGAAATCTTGAAACAACGCATCTTATTCAAAGATGCTTCGGTTTGTGTGCCGTTTGGAACGGTGTTGACTTTACCTGCTACCGGTTCTGAAATGAATTCGGGTGCGGTAGTGACCATTGAAGCAACCCAAGAAAAATTAACTTTGGGCGGTAGTGCTTTGTTTCCAAAATTCTCGATTGTGGACCCCACAGTAATTGCTTCGTTACCGAAAAGACAATTGCAAAATGGAGTGATTGATGCCTTTACCCACGTAATGGAACAGTATCTCACGTATACGCATGATGCGTTGTTGCAAGACCGCATTGCCGAGAGTATTTTACAAACTTTAGTGGAAATTGGTCCGTCGGTGGTTGACAATCCCACCGATTATAAATTGGCATCCAATTTTGTATGGTCGGCGACGATGGCCTTAAATGGTTTGATTCAAAAAGGGGTACCCTCCGATTGGGCAACGCACATGATTGGACACGAATTGACCGCTTTGTATGAAATCGATCATGCCCGTACCTTGGCGATTATCGGACCAAACCTCTACCGAGTGATGTTTGATACGAAAAAAGAAAAATTAGCTCAATACGGTAAACGCGTATGGAATTTAACGGGAACTAATGAGGAAATTGCCAAAGCGGCCATTGACAAAACTGTAGATTTTTTCCACACTATGGGTATGAAAACGCGTATTTCGGAAAATGCTGAAAACATTGAAGGCACAGCGGACTTCATCGTGCAACGTTTTGAAGAGCGCGGTTGGTTAGCCATGGGAGAACGTCAAAATATTACGCCCGAGAAAGTACGTGAAATTGTAGAACTTAGTTATTAATTCGCTAGTGATTCTAAAGTCAAAAGGCGTTCAGTTTAGCACTGAACGCCTTTTTTCAACCCAAAACAAAAATTCACTAAACTAATCTAACCTTTATTCAATAACGGGTGGGTTTCGCTCAAATTGTAGCGGCTAGTGTTAAAATAAACGTTAAAGTTTTTAGAGGGTGACCGGCTGTTCTTTTGGGCAAAACCGATAAAAAGAGTATTTTTGGAACTTACAAACCAACAAACATGCAAAAACATCCTAAAGTAGCGGTTATCGGTGGCGGTAGTTGGGCCACAGCGATTGCGAAAATGTTATGTGTTAATCTTGATGAGATTGCCTGGTACATGCGTAATGCTTCCGCGATTGACCATTTAAAAGCGTATAAACACAACCCGAATTATTTGAGTTCGGTTGAATTTGATATCACCAAATTACGGTTGACCCAAGACATTAACGAAGCAGTCGCTTATGCTGATTATGTCATTTTTGCGATTCCTTCGGCTTTTTTAAGCAAGGAATTGGAAAAGTTGACCGTGAGTCTGGAAAACAAAATTATCTTCTCTGCGATCAAAGGTATCGTGCCAGAAACCTTTTTGATTGTAGGCGAACATTTTCATAAGATGTTCCATATTCCTTATGAAAATATTGGAGTGATTACCGGACCTTGTCATGCGGAGGAAGTCGCCTTAGAGCGTTTGTCGTATTTGACGATTGCCTGTGGTGACACGAAAAAGGCCAAAGAGATGGCGAAGTTATTGGCGGGGAATTACATTAAAACCAAGACTTCAGATGATATTATTGGAACCGAATATGCGGCGATGTTGAAAAACATTTACGCAATTGCGGCGGGTATTGCGCATGGTTTGGGTTATGGCGACAATTTCCAATCGGTGATTATGAGTAATGCCATTCGTGAAATGAAGAAATTCATCAAGAAAGTGCACCGCATGAAGCGCAACATCAATAACTCGGCGTATTTGGGCGATTTATTGGTGACTGGCTATTCCGTATTCTCCCGCAACAGAATGTTCGGAAACATGATTGGAAAAGGCTATACGGTTAAATCAGCAATGATGGAGATGAGTATGGTAGCCGAAGGGTATTATGCGGTTAAAAGCGCGTATAAATTGAACCAAGAATACAAAGCCAGCACACCCATTATTGATGCGGTCTATGCGATATTGTATGAAGGAAAAGATGCGAAATCGACCTTTAAGAAATTGACGGAGAAATTGGATTAATTTTCAATGATAATAAAATAAAAAAGCCCTGAGAAAACTCAGGGCTTTTTTTATGCGGTGGATCAAGAATTATTGACCAGTTACTTTTACGTTATCTACTTCCCATGTACGAGAAGCCGAAGTTGTAGAGGTGTATTTAAACGCTACACGGAAGTTCGGATTTCCGATATAAGACGAAATATCGATATCCCCTGAGTTGGTCCACACATAGGCTGCTGTATTCAAATCCAAAGTAGCATTCGTAATTTGCGTCCATGTTGCTGTTGATGGCGCTCCACCCGTATAGTTTGTTGAAACATAAATTTCCAATACATTTCCTGCAAAACGAGAAGCGGTTTGGAAAGTCATTTTTGCATTTGTTGTCAAAGTAGATAAGTTAATCGCAGGAGAAATTAACCAGTCTTCGTTAGCATTATTAGTGCTGTTGGCGAAACCTGACATTTTTGCGCAAGAACCAGGATTACCGAATTGCGTATCTAAGGTCCAAACTTGTGCACCAGTTACCGACATTTTTGCCCAGCTACCGAAATTAGACGTAAACGTTTCTTCAAACAAAGGCACAACACGAGGATTCTCCATTTTCACGTCGTTGATTGTACGGATCATGAATTGGTAATCGTTGTTGTATTTGGTCATTACCCCACGGATTTTACCGTTTTTGGAAGGAATAATGTTGGCTGCGAAGTTCACAAACTCAGATACTCGAACGATCAAAGTATTTCCGTCCGCATCTTTGATCAAGTTGTTCGTAGCACCACCAATTACATTGGTTGCATCGTAATAGGTTTTTCCAACATAAGCATCGTCAAACTGCACGGCATCAATTTCGATTAACTTGTTGATGTTGGCATTGTTTTTCGCTTGAGAGATGGTCATTGGAAGTACTAAATCGTCTTCATTCTTTTTATCACATCCACGGACGATTGCTTGTTCGTATTGAACCCCTGACAAACGTCCCACAGAACCGTTGTATAATGAACCAATTTCAAAAGAAGCCGTTTGCGTATCGTTTGCATAATACAACCCTTTCATTTTCACATAGACTTTGCGTCCGGGTTCAAATTTTGTATACAAGTTATACGCATCAACAGGCATAGAGAAAGCTTGCGAATTGTCTGCAGTAACAAAAGAAATCGATTTGTAGAAGTTTCCTCCCTCATCACTTGAAACGGCATACGCTTCAATGATATCGTCACCTGTGTACTCTTGCGCGGTAGTAGTCGCCGTAGTTTTTACGTCGGCAACGGTTTTAGTAGCCGTAAGTGTCGTACACTCATTAGATAAGTCTGGAGCATCATAGTAATCACTATTGATACAGCTTTGTAAGGCTAATACTAAAGCTCCGGTAAGTACTAATTGTAATTTTTTCATAGCAAATTAGTCAATTTTATAATAAATGAAATCATCAAGTTGGAAGGCACCGTCTAAGGTAGTATCGGTTCCTGATCCTTTAAATTTAAAGGCAATATAGGCTTTCCCTGTTCTACCTGACAAATCGATATTGCTAGGTAAAAAAGTATACCAAGATTCTGCTTTTTTAGGGATATTGGCGGATAAAGGCTCCCAGGTAGCCGCTGTTACGTTTGTCCCGTCAAAATTGGTAGAGATCAATACTTGAAGGCTATTACCCTCTGCATCTACATCCAAGTGGTGTTGCGCTACTTTAAAAGCGATACCTTTTTTTGGTGCAGCATCCAAGTCAATTTGAGGAGAAATTAACCAACCTACATTTACCGCATCACCAGTATTATAGGAACTAAATTCCGCATAACCATTTCCACTAAAAACTTCTTCTTTCCACTTTTTATTTCCAACTTCATTGAAGTTCACCCAACCCGTAATATCCAGGTCTGTTGCATCTGTAGCCGATTGAAAATCTTCTGTCATCAATCGCTCCATAACCACGGGCTTATCTGTTTCTTCTACATCACACGATGCTACTAACCCAAGCGTTAGAACAGATAATGTTACTTTTAAAAATCTTGTATTCATAGCTATTTTATTAGAAGTTTACGTAAAGATTCAAGAAATAGTTTCTACCAAATCCGTAGAAGTACTTCGGACCAAAAGCAGGTGATCCATAAGCGTTATCGGTTTGATAGTCGGCAAAGTTTGCTTTTCTCGATTGTTCAAATCCGCCTGTTTTATAGATATAATTAAAGGCATTGTTGATTGAAGCAAAGAAACCGATAGTTGTTTTATCCACTCTCCAAGATTTACCACCCGAAATATTCACAAGGGTAATATCGCTTAACTTTTGTTGTTTTAACGCTTTAGCAACTGATTCAGAAGTAGCACCATCATAGCTCAATCCTGTGGAAGGATTGGTCACAAAGTTTTGTGTACGGATGATATTAGAAACAGAAATATACGAATCGGCTAAGTAGTTCACGTCAGCACTCACCCACCAAAAATGTGGATCGCGGTATTCAATTTCCAACGATGCTGCTGATTGAGGCATACCCGCTTGACGGTAGTTTTTCAAGAAAGCCGTACCGTAATCTACTAATGGATATGGATTTGTTGCAGATGCTTGAGCATCGTCATTTACACGTAAGTGTGGGTTGTTTGCATACAAATACTGACCGTAAGAAGCCGCAGCTGTAGCTTTGATGGTTGAAGTAATTTGGTATTCTGCGCCCAACTCTAAACCGATATTACGACGGTCTACTCCAGTTAAGATTTCAGAGATGAAAGCATCTTCATTACCATCTGCATCATCACCGGTGAATTCACCGTAATAGAATGAGATGTTGGTAGAATTTTGAATTTTTGAAGCGAAAGCTGTCAAACGTGTTTTCAATTTAGGTGTACGGATGATATAAGAAACATCGGCACTTGCAATACGCTCACTTTGTAAATCAGGCGTAATGTTGTTATTGATACGTGCATTAGAGAACGTGTTGCGTAAGTTGGGCGCTTTTGTTAAATAAGCTCCGTTGATATCGATAAACTGACGGCCCGTTATTTTGTACGTTAAACCACCTTTGAAACCGAAATTTTCAAACGATTTCTTCACGCTCTTACCGTATGAATTGTTGGCATAAATACCATTTCTATACAAACCATTTCTTTGGTACTCATGTTTAGAGAAACTTTGAGCCAAATAGAAATCTACTTTTTTGTATGAAAATTTGAATTGTGTAAACGCTTCGATAACGTCGGCATTCAATTTATAATTGTATCCGTATTTATCACCTTCTTTTACAATACGGTTTGGATTATTCAAATCGGCTTGTTGAGCATCACCTACATAGAAAGGATCCACATCTCTAAAGAATTGACCGCCTAATAAATCCAACATGTTTTGGAAATTGTGAGATGATAATTTGCGATACGTTACACCACCATTCAAACGAATATTATCTGACAAATCCGAAAATAAAATTGAATTAGCCGTGAATTGTTTGTCATCCGTACGGTCTTCATACAAAGCATACAAACTACGTCCTGCCTCAGAAGAAGAATTCATGTTGGCATAGTACATCGCATTCCAATTGATTTGGCTATTGTTTAAGAAATAGGTTTTCGCCGCATCAGCTAAAGGATTCGTTACAGTAGTACCTACAGTAACATAATTGGCTGGATCGTTCAAGTAATAACTGGGTAAATTTCTATAATATGTAGGATCAGGATTGTTTGCCCCTTGGTAATCCAAACGGGTATTACCGATTGAACCGTATTGGTAAGTAACATTTGTGTTTAATTTAGTTTTACTGTTGAATTTCCAGTAGTGACTCAACATTAAAATGGGCTCTAAGATATCTTTATCACGTGAGTTACGTTTTCTTCCATCTTGCCATCCCCAATACGAGTTGTATTGGTGACCCATTAAGTTGATTACCTCTTGTGTATTTGGAGAGGATTTTCCACGCGTGTTTTCTGCGTAGATACTTGTAAAATTCAATGAATGGTTATCATTGATGCGTTTTTCAACAGAAACAAAAACGGAATTTGCACCGTAATCAGTTCCTTCAAAATAGCCTTCTTTCGCCCAACGACGAGATGCGGAAATTACATAAGCCCAACCGTTTTTATTCATTCCAGAAGCATGAGTCCCCATAGCTCTCCAGCTATAATTGGTATTGGTTCCTGAAAAAGAAATTCGAGAACCTGGACGGTATAAAGACGCGCGAGTATTGATTTCTTGTGTACCTAAGATACCACCAAAAGTATAATCCGATGGCGCAGTACCCATTGTAAACTCTTGGTTACGAGTCGCATCATTTAAACCACCCCAGTTACTCCATTGTGGGCGACCGTCGTATATTTTATTCATTACCACACCATTAATCATGGTATTGGCATTTTCATTGTCTAAACCTCTAATTCTAAAACGAGCTTGTCCCCAGTTAAACGCAGCCGTTTGTTGAAAAGCATCACGAGACGCTTGCAATAAACCTGCAGTACTTTCTGAACCTCCGTTATCATCACTCAAGTCATTATCGGTGATGGTTACTAAGCTCAATTGTTGCTCGGCTGTAATGTCTTCTTCCATTACGATACGTCCAAGATCCACTACTTTTCCATTAGTTACTTCAACTGAAATCAATTGATCTTTGTAACCCGATGTTTTCAAAAGAACGATTTGTGCTCCTACTGGAACCGATTTAAAGGTGAATACACCCTCTTTGTTTGTAACTTCAGTCAGTGCCGTATTCTGAACCGAAACAACTACCTCAACTAAAGGGCGTTGTGATTTAGCATCCACCACTTTACCTGTAATTCCGTTTTGGGCAAACCCCACAACCGCTTGCATTACAAACAAAAGACTAAGAACTAGTTTTCTCATAAAAAAATTAAATTGTTGAACTGATTTCCTGTCAAGTGTTAATAAAAACTTAACAGCCTACAAATGTACATCTTTTCATAATATTATTTACTTTTGGCGCGAAGTTTGTACGAAACTTTACGTTTACTTAATACGCTTTCTGATGAAGATTAAAAATTTTATCGCCGCTTTTGTTGTGTTTTTCGCAATAAACAGTGCGCAATCGCAAGACAAAAAATATATTGTGCATACGGTTGCTTTCTACAATTTTGAAAACTTGTTTGACACCATCAACCAAGCCAACAACGATGAGGAATGGTTGCCAAGCGGCGCAATGAACTGGACAAAAAAGAAGTATCAGAAAAAACTAGATAATTTATCTCGCGTTATTGCTGAGTTGGGTACTGGTGACAAACAAGCCAATTCGCCAGTACTTTTAGGCGCTTGTGAAATCGAAAATCGCGGAGTTCTGGAAGACTTGGTAAAACAACCCAAAATCGCGAATAAAGATTATGGAATTGTTCACTTTGATTCGCCGGACAAACGCGGAATTGATGTGGCGCTTTTGTACCAAAAAAAGCATTTCAAACCAACGAGCTATGTAAACATCCCGCTTTATATCTACCGAAGCATGGAGGGTAAAGGAGATAAGGATAAAGAAAAAGAAGAAACCGATGATAAAGTAGAGACCGATAACTCTTCAGACCGTGTATACACCCGTGACCAATTATTAGTCACTGGATTTTTGGATGGTGAAGAAGTTAATATCATCGTAAACCACTGGCCTTCGCGTTCGGGTGGTGAGAAAAAAAGTGCACCTTTCCGTGAGGCTGCAGGTGCTTTGAACCGCAAAATCATGGATTCATTAATCAAAATAAATCCGAATGCAAAGATCATCACTATGGGTGACTTGAATGATGGCTCCTACAATAAAAGTGTAAAAATGATGATTGGGGCCAAATTGAAAAAAGAAGAACTAAAAAACAACGGCGACATCTTCAATCCATTTGAACAAATGTATAAAGATGGTAACGCTACTTTGTTTCACCGTGATGCGGGTGATATTTTTGACCAAATCATGATTTCAAAATGTTTCATTGGTGATGACCGATCAACCTTTAAATTTTGGAAAGCGGGAATTTACAACAAACCGTTCCTCATCCAAACCACAGGTCAGTATAAGGGTTATCCCTTACGAAATTCGCAATCTGAACCCGGATTTAGCGATCACTTTCCGGTCTATATTTATCTCGTGAAAGAAGTAAAATAAATAATAAAGGTCAGCTACGGCTGACTTTTTTATTTTGTACCTTTCGGCTTCTAAAAAACACAGCAGTATGGCAACGGCAAAACCTTTTAACCTAAAGCAATGGATTGAAGATAACAAACATTTGCTTCAACCACCAGTCGCCAATAAAAATCTATATGTGGATTCCGGAGATTATATTGTCATGATTGTCGGCGGACCCAATGCACGCAATGATTTTCATTATAATGAAACGGAAGAGTTGTTTTATCAATTAGAAGGAAACATTACCGTATATATTCAAGAAGACGGAGAAAAAAAAGCCATGCCTTTGGGGCCTGGTGATCTGTTCTTACTTCCAGCCAAAGTACCCCATTCCCCTTCGCGAACAGAAGGTTCGGTGGGTTTGGTAATCGAACGTAAACGCGAAAACCAAGGATACCGCGACGGACTCCTTTGGTTTTGTAACCAATGCAACCACAAACTGCATGAAGTGTATTTTGAATTGCACAATATCGAAACTGACTTTCTTCCTCACTTCAATCATTACTATGAATCCGAGGCTTTACGCACCTGTAGTCAGTGCGGTACCGTGATGGAAACCAAGCCCGGATTTATTAAGAAATAATTAAGTCATAAACAAACCTTTATGGCGTACCTTTGCAGCAAATTCCAAATTATGGACGAGTATTCGAGTTACCGACTGAGTATTAACCCGGATTAACGTTTTCGCTGTAAAACGTAATCCGAAACACGATTTTTTATGATTACGTTTTACCAAAACCAAAAGGGTTTAGTGCCAACTGCTGCACAAGAATCTCCTTACTGGATTAACACCGTTTGTCCCACTGCGCTTGACAAAAAATATTTGTTGGACGAACTGCAAATCCCCGAAGCATTTTATAACGATATTGAAGATATTGACGAGCGACCTCGTATCGAATACGAACAAGGGTGGTATCTTATTTTAATTCGAATACCCTATAAAAGTTCCGATCCTAAACTCCCGTTTTCAACGGCACCGCTGGGATTTATTTTCAACGCAACGACCTTTGTTTCGATTTGTTTTGAAGAAAATGAATTACTCACCGATTTTATTGCCTACACCCAACGTAAACAATTGACGATTGCCAATCATTTTGATTTAGTACTCAAATTGTTGCTGTCATCAAGTGTTTGGTTTTTAAAATATTTGAAACAAATTAATCAAAGTATCAAATTGGCCGAAAACAACTTGGAACAATCCATTCGCAATGAAGATTTACAAACCTTGTTGCAATTAGAAAAATGTTTGGTGTATTTTATTACCTCCATTAAAGGCAATGATAATGTCTTTCGTCGAATCAAAAATATCAAAGAACAACAAGCGTTTTTTGATCCAGAGCTATTAGAAGATGTTGATATTGAATTGCGACAAGCTGAAGAGATGGCCAATATCTACAGTAATATTTTGGCGGGAATGATGGATGCCTATGCTTCGGTGATATCCAACAACCTTAATGTAATTATGAAACGCCTTACGTCAATATCTATTATTTTAATGATTCCCACAGTAATTGCAAGCTTTTATGGCATGAATGTTCCGAATAGTTTAGAACAAAACCCTTATGGTTTAGTACTTTTAATTTTACTTTCGGGTCTAATATCGACCATGGGAGTATACCTCTTTAAAAAGAAAAATTTCTTCTAATAAGAAATTCGTCGAATGTCATAGAATAACTTTAGAAAATAAAATATATTTGAGCCCAACAAACAAACCAGAATTTATGTCAACAATTGCACAACAATTCGGTATGACCGAAGCCTTGGAAATCTTAGGAATTAAAGCCGTAAACGAAGGAACTTCTACAGGAGGCCAATGGTTTTCTGGCGGAGAATTAATCGAAAGTTATTCGCCCGTTGACGGTCAGTTGATTGCCAAAGTAAAAGCTTCCACCGAAGCCGATTATGAAAAAGTAATGCAATCTGCTACCGAAGCCTTCAAAACGTTTCGTTTAATGCCCGCTCCAAAACGTGGGGAAATCGTACGTCAATTTGGAGAAAAATTGCGTCAATATAAAGAACCGCTTGGGAAATTAGTTTCCTATGAAATGGGAAAATCCTACCAAGAAGGTTTGGGTGAAGTTCAAGAAATGATCGACATCTGTGACTTTGCTGTAGGTTTATCGCGTCAATTACACGGATTAACGATGCACTCTGAGCGTCCATCGCACCGCATGTATGAGCAGTACCATCCACTAGGCGTTGTCGGAATTATTTCTGCTTTCAACTTCCCTGTGGCAGTTTGGTCGTGGAATACCGCTTTAGCATGGATTTGTGGTGACGTTTGTGTATGGAAACCCTCTGAAAAAACACCTTTGTGTGGGATAGCTTGTCAAAACATCATTGCGGAAGTATTGCGTGAAAACAATTTACCTGAAGGAATTTCTTGTTTAATTAATGGTGATTATAAAATTGGCCAATTATTAAACCGCGACACTCGTGTTCCTTTGGTATCCGCTACGGGTTCGACCCGCATGGGTAAAATTGTAGCCCAAGAAGTAGCGGCACGTTTAGGTCGTTCCTTATTGGAACTAGGTGGAAACAATGCGATTATTGTTACACCAGATGCTGATATTAAAATGACAGTAATCGGTGCGGTTTTCGGAGCTGTGGGAACAGCAGGACAACGTTGTACCTCAACCCGTCGTTTAATTATTCACGAAAGCATCTATGATAAAGTAAAAGATGCTATTGTAGCCGCTTATGGACAATTGCGCATTGGAAATCCTTTGGATCAAAACAATCACGTAGGTCCGCTTATCGATACACATGCGGTAGAATTATACAACAAAGCCTTGGCACAAGTGGTGGCTGAAGGCGGTAAAATTTTAGTGGAAGGTGGCGTACTTACAGGCGCTGGCTATGAAAGTGGTTGTTATGTGAAGCCCGCTATTGCTGAGGCGAAAAACGACTTTGCCATTGTGCAACACGAAACCTTTGCTCCCGTATTATATTTATTGAAATACAGTGGCGACGTAACTGAAGCCATCGAAATTCAAAACGGAGTTGCCCAAGGTTTATCTTCGGCGATTATGACCAATAATTTACGTGAAGCTGAAGCCTTCTTATCGGCAGCTGGTTCCGATTGTGGTATTGCCAATGTAAATATCGGAACGTCCGGTGCTGAGATTGGTGGTGCTTTTGGTGGTGAAAAAGAAACCGGAGGAGGCCGCGAATCAGGATCAGATGCATGGAAAGTGTATATGCGTCGTCAAACGAATACCATCAACTATTCTACGAGTTTGCCATTGGCCCAAGGAATTAAGTTTGATTTATAATTTCTTATAGAGGAAAGAAGAAAGAAGCAAGAGAAAAGAAAAGCGCCCTAATTAATAGAGCGCTTTTTTTGTTGTAACTAATAATATTATTTCGTTTTCTTCACATATTGCGTAAGAATCACAATGTATTGCCCTTCTACCCTTCCTTCAATTTGTTCGGCGTTGTCCCAAACCAATTTAATGTTGTGTACTGGTGCGCCACGTTTGGCCGTGAAATTAGCGCCTTTTACATCCAAATCTTTGATTAATACCACGGAATCACCATCATTTAGGATATTTCCGTTGGAGTCTTTATGGATGATTTTTCCTTCCTCATCTTCGCCTTCACCGGTGGCTTTTGCCCATTCCAAAGCGTCTTCATCAAGGTACATCATTTCCAATAAATCGTGATTTTTCAAACGGGCCAACATACGCCAGGACACGATTTGTACCGGAAGATGTTCGTTCCACATACTATCACTTAAACCCCGCCAATCGTTGGGATCTGTGGTTTCCGGATTCTCGATTTGATTTTTTAATTTTTTAGAAATAAGAAGGCTGTTTTCCAAGCTTTCTGTGGTTTGTGGAGCCACCGTATAGACCACTAAGTCTTCGGTAACACCACTGATTTCACACACGGATCCACTACGGTCGTGTAATTTTTTTTCAATAGGTGTCATACTGCTGGTTTGGTTTTATTACAAATTGAAAGATGCTCCAATTGTAAACATAAATTGATTGTTGTAGTGCTCATACCCAATCACATTGGAATCATACCGCGATAATGGTGCGCTAAATTCTGTAAACAGTCCAAATCCATTGGTAAAGAAATAGCGTGAGCCCAAGTGTCCACCAAAATTGCGCAACCCTAAACTTAAACCTGGGTAGATATCCCATTTTTTATCTAAATTGAAAACATTTCCAATATTGGCATTGAAACGCAAACGCACGTCGGCACGGTCTTCAAAGCGGGGTTTGAAATTCAAATACCGATCCGCATTTAAGATATAATTGGTTCCCAAACCGATAGAAATATTTTCTCCAATTCCGAAATCAGCAATCACAGCAATACCATTTCCTCCGTCTTGGAATGTTGCGCCCACTTGCCCTTTTACATCTCCTTTTCCTTTAAATGCTTGTGCTTGACCAATCATGCCTGCAATTAAAGCCACTAAAATAAAAATACGTTTCATAAAATATTATTTGAGGACAAAGATACTAATTCGAATACATTGAGGCGAAAATCCTATTAATTTCTCCCTTTTTCTGTGGGATATAAATGGGACAAAGGTTCGCTCTGCCAAAATTCTTTAGTATCCACATCCAAAATCGTTAACGGCCCTTTAAATGCAGCACCTGTGTCCACATTCCAAATACCTGCTTTGTGTACGGGAACAGTTTGGCCAATGCGCGTTACCGGTGTATGTCCAATATAAATTTCGTGATAAAGGGTGAATCTTTTGGGATAATAAACGCTTTCTTGAGATAAATCCTCCGGCAAAGCCAAAGCCGTTTCCCAAAGGGTTCGATCCCAGTAAAAAAGACGGGGATAATACTCGTAATCAATCCCATTCATGTTGGTAAATCCTGCATGAATAAACAAGCGGTTTTTGTCATCCAAATGATAATTTTTAAGATTCTTCAAAAATTCAATATGACGTAATTTCTGTGCCTCAGAAACTTTTTCATAGGCAAGAACTGTTGCTTCACCACCGTGTTTGTACCATTGGGTTTCGTCGATGTTTTCGCGACGGGATTCCAACCAATCCAACAATAGTTCATCGTGATTACCACGAATAAAAATACAATGTTGGTGGTGTTGGAGTTCGATTAAAAAATCCAATACTTCGGGGGACTGACTCCAACCGTCGACATAATCGCCCAAAAAAATTAAGGTGTCATGGGGTTGTACACTAGCGCGTTCCAATACTTGATGTACCGCTCGAAGGCCGCCGTGTATATCGCCAACAACTAAAATTCTACTCATGTTTCTTTATTGTATTTCACTTTCCGCAACACCCGCATCGCTTCTTTGAAGTTGGTATACACTTCTGAACGTTGGGTTTGCTTGAATAAAGGTTTGGAATCGATTAATTTCTGTTTGGCTTCTTCAAATCCGTTTAAAAAACAGAGCATCAGGGTATAGGGTAAATTTTCCAAATCCCGATTTTCTCGATCGGAAAGTACGAGTCCCTTCTGCATTTTTGCCAACAAAGATAAGCCTGCATTGTAAATATGAAACAACATTTTGCGGTTGTATTGCGGAGGCTCAAACAGCATTTGGGTTTCAATTTTGTAATATCCATTGTCAAAAAAGGTAAGTTTTTGTTGTTCCAACGGATAATAACTCGTCTTGTCGTTTAAGCCTAAAGGCACGTATTCAGTGATGGTAAACGAACTCTCGTCATAGGTTACGGTAACTACATCTTGGGCCGAATAAAACAATTTGATTTGCTCATTCACCAATTCAATATCAACCCGCGAAAGAAATTGTTTGTCTCTGATTTTTTTGGGATTTCCCGACCAACAAATGACAAACAATTCACGAAAGACTTTATACTGGGACGGCATGTCTTTGTGCCGGTTATTGACAAAATCAATGACGCTATCCAACGTATGCGCAATACTGTTTCGGGCATTATTTTCAATACTTAATACCGTCTCAATATTCTGTTTGGAATAGGGAATTTTATCTTCGGTGGGCGTTGAATTACTCCCAATTCGAATAAAACTAGTCTGCGCTGGAATGGTATGAATTCCTTTTTTAAAATAGGAGGGCTTGGATTTGGGTCGGATGGTCACCAAACCCACCACACGATCTTTCGGCAAATTGGGAAAAGGAACGTTTTCATACTGAATTTTAGGCGGGTTTTCCAAAAAGGCATTGACTAGATTTTGAATACGACTGTCGTCAAAAAAATCATCACCGATAATTTCATTGGACTCATCCTCTACCCCAACTACGATATAGGAATTGTTGGAAGGATTGGAATTGGATAAGGCACAAATATGCTTCAAGAACTTCGCTTTCCCTTCTTTCGTATGCAGATTTAACTGTCGTTTTTTGTCATAGAAACTACTCTCATCGTTGTGAGCAAGTAAATTCCGAATCAAAAGACGTTTGTTAATCATTAAACCAAACTACTGAATACTGAACACTGTTTACTGTACACTGATTACTGTACACTGATTACTACCCACTGACTACGGCACCTTGTTCCCCATACTTTCCGTCCAGATAGCAAACCAATCCAAATCGGTCAACGGCAATTCAACCGCCTTCATCAATTGTTGGATGCGCGCAATATTCACAGTTCCCGCCACTGGGATAACACCCGCAGGATGCTTCAACACCCAAGCGAGTAATAGAGTATCCGAACCTACTTCGTATTTTTCAACCAATTGGACCAGAAGTTTTTTCAAACGACGGGTTTGTTCAATGTCTTCCCGAAAAACCGTTCCCAAAGGATTCCAGGACATGGGCGTAATATTGTGCACTTGCATATAATCCAAACTGCCATCTAACATGGGTTGAAAATGGGTAGCCGAAAATTGAATTTGATTGTAATGCACTTCGGTGCGTTGGCGAATCAAATCCGTTTGGGAATTGGTAAAATTTGACAATCCAAAATCGCGAATTTTCCCTTGCGCTTTGAGTTGCTCCACCGCAGCGGCAATTTCGTCAGCTTGCATCAATGGACTCGGACGGTGCAAAAGAAGCACATCCAAATAGTCCGTTTGTAAATTTTTAAGCGAATTTTCAACGCTCCAAATAATGTACTCTTTGGAATAATCGTAGTGTTTTAGGGTATTGGGTCGCCCTTCAGTATGTTGAATCCCGCACTTGGAAATCAACTGAATGCTGTCTCTTGCAATCCCGCTGGCGCGAAAACCGTGTCCAAATTCGGTTTCAGTCGTATAACCGCCGTAAATATCGGCATGATCAAAAGAGGTAATTTTATGTTCGACGCAAATGCGAATCAAATGCGCCATTTCTGAGGTATTGAGTTTTTTATCCCAAGCTCCCCAATTCATGGTTCCTGCCACAACAGGAGAAAGAATAGTATTTTTCATAGTCACTTAAAAGTCTAAAATTACTAAAACGAAATCATAAATCCTCCTTAAAGACCGATTATTTGGGCAACATTTAACGCTCTATTAACACCGCGCTGGAGATTAAATTTTCAACTTTGAATTGTTAAAATTTAAATTTTATATTCGCAAAAAAATAGGATTTATGGAAGAAAATGCTGCGGCTTTAGATATTAGAGCAATTAATGAAAAAATCGAGCGCGAAAGTGCCTTCATTGATTTGCTATCCATGGAGATGAATAAAGTCATTGTGGGCCAGAAACATATGGTGGAACGCCTGATGATTGGCTTACTAGGACAAGGACATATTCTTTTAGAAGGAGTGCCCGGTTTGGCCAAAACATTAGCCATCAACACCCTGTCCAAAGCCGTTCACGGTTCGTTTAGCCGTATACAGTTTACCCCTGATTTACTTCCAGCCGACGTGGTGGGTACGATGATTTACAACATCAAACAAAACGAGTTTACCATCAAGAAAGGGCCTATTTTTGCCAACTTCGTATTGGCCGATGAGATTAACCGAGCGCCTGCAAAAGTGCAATCGGCTCTTTTGGAAGCCATGCAAGAAAAGCAAGTGACCATTGGGGAAACGACTTTTAAATTGGACAAACCTTTCTTGGTATTGGCAACACAAAACCCTATTGAACAAGAAGGAACGTATCCGTTACCTGAAGCACAAGTTGACCGTTTTATGTTGAAAACGGTGATCGATTATCCCAAAATGGATGAAGAGCGTTTGGTCATTCGTCAAAACCTAAAAGGCAGTTATGAAGAAGTGCGTCCTGTAGTTTCCATCGAGCAAATATTACGTGCACAAGAAGTAGTTCGCGAAGTGTATATGGATGAAAAAATTGAAAAATACATCCTTGATATCATTTTTGCTACACGTTATCCAGAAAAATACCGTCTGGAAAGCTTGAAGCCGTTAATTGGATTTGGCGCCTCTCCTCGTGGAAGTATCAATTTAGCCACAGCAGCCAAATGTTATGCCTTCATCAAACGCCGCGGGTATGTTATTCCCGAAGATGTTCGCGCCGTGGTACATGATGTATTGCGCCACCGTATTGGAGTAACCTATGAAGCTGAGGCAGAAAATATTACTTCGGTTGATATCATCAACAAAATTGTGAACGAAATCGAAGTGCCATAAATCATTGTAAAGTAATCAGAAAGCAGTTTCGTACCTATATACGATGGTGACTATTGACTTACAACTTCATTGACTTACGACTCCAAATCCATGGATACCAAAGAAATTTTAAAAAAAGTTCGGAAAATCGAAATCAAAACCCGAAGATTGAGTGATCATATCTTCTCGGGGGAATACCACACGTCGTTTAAAGGCCGTGGGATGACGTTTTCAGAAGTGCGCCAATACCAATTTGGGGACGATGTTCGTGCCATCGATTGGAATGTTACGGCGCGTTACAACGAACCCTATGTTAAAGTTTTTGAAGAAGAACGGGAGTTGACCATGATGTTGATGGTGGATGTTTCCGGCTCTGAAAATTTTGGTACCCAAAAACAATTGAAAAAAGAAATAGTTACTGAAATTGCTGCCACATTAGCGTTTTCAGCGACACAAAACAATGATAAAATTGGGTTGATTTTATTTACCGATCAAATCGAATTATACATTCCACCCAAAAAAGGAAAATCGCATGTATTGCGCATTATTCGAGAGTTGATTGAGTTCCAACCCAAAAGTAAAAAAACGCATATCGGTCAGGCCTTGCAATTTCTCTCGGCTACCCAAAAGAAAAAAGCAATCGTTTTTGTCATCTCCGATTTTATTTGTGCCGATGACTATGAAAAAACCTTGAAAATCGCGAGCAAAAAACACGATGTTACGGGTTTTCGGGTGTACGATACGCGGGAAGAACGACTTCCCAATGTGGGGATTTTGGAAATGACGGATGCTGAAAATGGAGAACAGCTTGTGGTAGACACCCGATCGTCTAAAGTGCGTCAAATTTACGAGCGCAATTATGCTGAACGCGTTCAATTTTTTAAAGAAGTTTTTTCGAAATGCGGCGCGGGAACCGTTCAAACCCGTGTGGATGAAAGTTATGTAACCCGTCTTTTGGGCTATTTTAAAGCACGTGCATAATATGAAGTGGAAAGGTTACATCAGTTTGTTTTTCTTGTGTTGCGGCTTATTCGTACAGGCACAAAAAGTGACTGCAACCGTAGATTCGCTAAAGAAAAAAATTGGCGCTGAATTCAAATTAACACTAAAAACTGAAGTTGGCCCAAAAGATAAAGTTGTATTCCCTGGTGGAAAAACGTTTGGCGCATTAGAAGTATTGGAATCCTATCCCGTCGATACGGTTAAAAAAAATGACCGCTGGGAATTGATTAAAAAATACGGGCTTACCCAATTTGATAGCGGACGATATACGGTACCTAAATTACCGGTTTCCATTAACAAAACCCAAGTCTACACCGATCCGTTAGAGTTGGAAGTCGCCGATGTTAAAGTCGACACCTTAAAACAAAAAATGTACGAAATCAAAGGGATAACCACAGTGCCGCCTGTCTATTCTTTCCCTTGGCTTTGGTTCGTATTGGTAATTCTAATAGGCATTGCCCTCTTCATTTTTATCAAATACAAAAAAAGAATTCCGAGTTTCAACCAAGAAGAGACAACACCGCTACAACCAATTGAAAAAGCGACTTTGTTACTCCAAGAATTGGATACCCAGAATTGGGTAGAAAAAGGAGAAATCAAACAGTTTTACTCCAAACTCACCGATATTGTTCGCACCTACATCGAAGAAGAAATTGAAGTGCCGGCTATGGAGCGTACCACTTCTGAATTAATAGCTACTTTGCGTGAAGTAACACAGAGCAAACATTTGAAATTATCCTCTGATACACTACAGAACTTAGAACAAGTGTTGCGTCAAGCCGACTTGGTAAAATTTGCCAAAGAGCGCCCTATTTTATCAGAAATTGAAGCGGATAAAAAACGCATCGAGAAAACTATACTTACCATTCATGAAGCGCTTCCCGAAGAATCGGAAGTGGTCAATGAATTAGAGGCTTGGAACGAACAACAACGCGAGTTGGCCCGTCAAAAATTAGAAAAGAAAAAAAGAGAACGCCGCATTTTATATTCCAGTTTAATTGCTTTTTGGGTATTGGCCGTTGCTATCGGTTCCGTTTTTGTGATTTATGGCTATGAAAACGTGAAAGATTATGTTTTGGGTAATCCCACCCGTGAAATGTATGAAGGACAATGGATAAAAAGTGCTTACGGCGACCCCAATGTAGAGTTGGAAACCCCAAAAGTGTTGACACGTGTGGACAAAGACCAACTCCCTAAAAATACCTATGCCGTGGTGAAAGACATGCGGATGTTTACCAGTGGAACACTCCATGACCCGTTGTATGTGTCGGTTTCTACCAATTATTACAAAACCAATTTGGACGCCTATTACGACAAAAATGTTCAAGGTATTGATTATGACAAAGTATTGGAAGGAATTGTAAAAACCTGGGAGGCGCAAGGCGCACGGAATATTTTATACAAATCCGATGGGGATTTTCAATTGGAGAATGGAATAAAAGGAACGAAAGCATACGGAACGATGACGGTTGAAGATAAAGCCAATGGCGCAACCCATCGCATGTATTATGAAATATATTTGTTCAACCAGAATGGCGGATTACAACAAGTGGCGGTGAGCTATGAAGAAGGTGACCCTTATGGTAAAAAAATAATGGCGCGAATTATCGATTCGATTAAACTCCAAATCTTTAATTTGAATGGATAAGCACTCTTTTTTACATCCCCAGTTTTTACTGCTGCTAGCAGTTTTACCTTTGCTTGCTTTTTGGCTGTACAAAAACCGCAAGCAACAAACCGCTACTGTGAATATGAGTTCGACCCAAGGTTTGGCAGCAACAACAACATGGATAACGCGGTTCAAGCCTTATTTGGTGGTGCTTCGACTGATCGCTTTAGCCTTAATTATCATTGCACTTGCGCGTCCGCGAACAGTTGACATTAGTAATCAAACCAAAACCACGCGCGGAATTGATATTGTGATGGCGGTCGATTTATCGAGTAGTATGCTCGCCAAAGATTTGAATCCGAACCGAATGGAAGCCTTAAAAACAGTGGCTTCGCAATTTGTAGATGACCGCCCCAATGACCGTATTGGGATTGTAGTTTATGCGGGGGAAGCCTACACTAAAATTCCGGTGACCACCGATAAAGCGTTGGTTAAGCAAGTCATCAGCGAACTCAATTACGATCCAACGGTAGAAGACGGAACAGCGATAGGAATGGGATTGGCAACAGCCGTAAACCGACTCAAAGAGAGCAAAGCCAAGAGTAGAGTAATCATTTTATTGACCGATGGTGTAAATAATGCCGGATTTATCGAACCCGAAACGGCAGCAGATTTAGCCAATGAATACGGCATCAAAGTATATACCATTGGTTTGGGTTCAAATGGCATGGCTTTATTTCCCGTGGGTGTCAATGCAGATGGTAGTTTGGCCTACCAAAATTTACCCGTCAAAATTGACGAAGGATTGATGAAATCGATTGCCAAAAAAACCCATGGAAAGTATTTTCGTGCCACCAGCAACAGTCGATTAGAAGAGATTTATAATGAAATCAACCAAATGGAAACGACGGAAATCGAAGAATTGAAATACTACGATTACGATGAAAAATACCGTCCATTTGTGCTTTTAGCGTTATTACTCATTGTCATCGAATTGAGTTTACGTCAAACTATTTACCGTTCAATTGTGTAACCATGTACGAATTAGAATCTAAAATTTATTTTTACGGTTTGCTGCTATTGCCTATACTTTTAGGCATGTGGTGGGCTGCGCGTATATGGAGAAGAAAAAAAGAACGCGAATTTGCTAGTGCACCATTACTGGATTACTTAAGTCCGGAACGTTCCCGTTTTAAGTCCAACATTAAATTCTTTTTGGGATTATTGGGAATTGTATTTCTCATTATCGGACTCGTCAACCCAAAGATTGGGACCAAAGTAGAGAAAGTCAAAAGTCGCGGTATCGATATTGTGTTTGCCATTGACGTTTCCAAAAGTATGCTGGCCGCCGATGTTGCTCCGAATCGTTTGGAGAAAAGCAAACAAATCGTCTCCCAACTCATCAATCAATTGGGAGGAGACCGCATTGGGATTATTGCCTACTCGGGAAATGCGTTTCCTGTGTTGCCCATGACATCGGATTATGCCGTGGCAAAAATGTTTTTACAAAGCATGAGCCCTGAAATGATTTCTACACAAGGTACATCCATCGACCAAGCCATTCAATTAGCGGCCAATCGGTATTTTTCTGCCAAAGACAAAAGCAACAAACTCTTGATTATTTTATCGGATGGTGAAGATCATTCCAATAATGCAGTCGCTGCCGCAGAATTAGCAAATGAAGTTAAAATGCGTATATTGACAGTCGGTGTAGGCACAGAAAATGGAGGTCCGATAAAGATTGTTGAAAACGGAAATGCTACTTATCTTAAAGACAAAAATGGTCAAGTTGTGATTACCAAACGCAACAGTAAAGTGTTGGAGGAAGTCGCTCAAAAAGGTAATGGGGGTTACATTGATGGAAACGTGACAAGAAACGTAGTGGATTATGTGAAAAATACAATTAACAATACCGACAAGACGGAACTGGGTTCCGCTTTAATGGCCGATTATCAATCCCAATTTCAATGGTTTTTGGGTATTGGATTAATCCTTTTATTTTTGGAGGTATTGTTTTGGGAGCGCAAAACCCAATGGATTGGAAAAATGAATTTATTCAATGAAAAAGATGAAAAGCGTTAAACGTATTTTTACGGTTTGGATAGGCTGTTTTGCTGGGGTATTTGCTCAGGAAAATAAGTCTGCTTTGCCTGATGGTAATGCCCAATTTGAAGCCAAAAAATATGCAGCAGCTGAATCCAATTATCGTGTAGCTTCGGCATCCAATAAAAAGCAAGAAAGTACGGCAGAATACAATTTGGGTACGGCCATTTACAAACAGAATCAAGCAGGAGAAGCTAAGTTTAAATTTTTAAAGGCCGCAGAAACAGCACAATCTAAACCAGAAAGACACAAAGCCTATCACAATTTAGGCAATGCGTTAATGTTGGAAAAAAAATACGATTTGGCAGAACAAGCTTATAAAAATGCATTGCGTAACAATCCGAATGATGAAGAAACACGTTATAATTATGCATTAGCCAAAAAGAAAAACAAAGAAAATCCGCCCCCGCATGACGGCGGAAAAAAGAAGGACGAAAAGAGTAAAGAGAAAGAGAAAAATCAGCGTCCAGACGACAACAAAGGCGATCAAGAAGATCAAAGAAAAAAACCGGAAAACAATCCGAAAAATTCGGGTGGACCTCAAAAACAACCCGATCCACAGCCGCGTCCTAGCGGACAAAACAAACAGCGAATTGACAATTTATTGGATGCGGTAAATAACGAAGAGAAAAAAGTACAGTTAAAACGAAAAGATAAAGATGCCCAAGCGAGTCCGGAACGACCGGAAAAAGATTGGTAATGGGAATGAAACGTATGAGACAACTGGTATTCGTTTGCTTGACCTTATTCATGCTGAAAGCAACCGCCCAAATAAAAATGGAGGCGGAGGCTAGTAAAACTACATTGCCTTTACATGAAAAACTTCGCGTTGATTTTACCATCAATGCGGACGGGGATAATTTTGTACCCCCTGACTTCGAAGAAAGCGGTTTTAGTATATTTTCGGGTCCTATTCAATCGATACGAGAATTGTGGGTGAATGGTCGTGGGACATTTAATAAAACCTACACCTATTGGGTTGTTCCTGAAAAAAAGGGTGTCTTGACCATCAAGTCTGCATCTATTGAATTTAATAACCGAATTTATCGCACCAATGCACTTAAAATTACGGTAACCAATGCCGTTGATCCTTCAAAAGATCCTGCGAATATGCCAGTGGCATCGAATTCCAACATGTATTTGGTGACTGAAGTTTCCAAAACCAATCCATATGTCAACGAACCCATAACCGTTGTTCAAAAGTTGTATTTCAATTACAACACCGACATCAATGATGTTCGTGACATTCAAAAACCCCATTATAATGATTTTTGGAGTCAAGAAATTGAAACGGCGAATTTTGTTCCGGAACAAACGGTTTTTAGAGGACACCGTTGTCTATCCGTTGTTTTAAAGAAAGCGGTAGTTTACCCTCAAAAAGCTGGCAAATTGGTCATTGACCCTTATATTTTAGAGGTGGATTGCAGCATTCCAACAGGACGAATGACCATTTTTAACCAATTGATAACGAGAGATATCAGTCAGCGACTCACTTCATCGGGGAAAGCCATTCAAGTAAAAACCTTACCGGAATCGGGCAAACCCACAAATTTTACAGGAGCCGTTGGTAATTTTAATTTTGAAGCAATTCCTTCGAAAAAAACTTTAAAATTTGGTGAATCGTTGGATTTAACTTTGCGGGTAAGTGGTGATGGTAATTTAAAATTATTTCAGCTACCAAAATTGGAATTGTCAAATGACTGGGAAGTATATGATCCGGAGCATATAGAAAAAGTAGTCACTCCAATTTCAGGAATGACGGGTTACATTGCAGATCGGTATACATTAGTGCCCCAGAACAAAGGTACTTTTGTAATTCCGGCACAGGCATTTAGTTATTTCGATCCACAATCACAGTCGTTTAAAACAAAATCAGTTCCTGCAATTACCATTGAAGTTAAAGACGGTCCTGGTTTACCTGCAGGTGGACTTGCCCATGGTAAAAATGGAAAAACCAAAACCGAACAAGCCGTTTTTGAACCCATCAAAACAGCATCCCATTGGGTGACACGAAATGCGACCGATTTCTTGGGCTCAACCCTCTATTTCATCTTGCTTATTTTACCGTTTTTAGGTATTCCTATTTTGTTGATGTACCGCAAACGCAAATCAGAACAAGAAGCCGATGTGGAAGGCAATAAAATCAAGCGTTCGAATGCACTTGTTAAACAATATTTATCAGAAGCGCAGCGCAATCTCAACCAAAAAGAACCGTTTTATGTGGCGTTGGAAAAAGCGATGCATAATTTCTTGAAGGCCAAATTACGCTTAGAAACTTCAGAGATGAGTAAGGAAACCATCCGTAATTTGATGAAGGAAAAAGACGCGGATGCAATAACGGTGGCTGAATTTATCAAACTCATTGAAAATTGTGAGTTTGCGCGCTATGCGCCTTCTTCAGCGGCAGCAATTCAAACCGATTTTGATACGGCAGTGCGTTTATTAACCGAACTTGAAAAACAAATGGTATGAAAAAAGTAATTGTATTTCTTGTTTTTTGTTGTTTTGGAATGGTAGCAGCGCAAAGTAAATTTGATGTTGCGAATGGTTTGTACCAAAAAAATGATTTTAAAGGCGCGGCACAATTGTATGAAAGCGTGCTTCAATCGGGCGAAGAATCAGCGGAACTGCACTACAATTTGGGGAATTGTTATTACAAATTGCGCAAAGTTGGGCCTGCCATTTTTCATTTTGAAAAAGCCCATTTGATGGATCCCTCGGATGAGGCGATTGAAAACAACTTGGTTTTTGCGCGAAAACTTTCTTTGGATACGATTCCGCATTTTCCAAAAGTAGGATTTGAAAAAATGGTCGTACAAAGTACCAGCATCATGCATTATGATCGTTGGGCGTTACTTTCCATTCTTTTGGGTTTTGTCATTGTAGGCTGTTTTGCTGGGTATTACCTCACAAAAATAAGTTCGAAAAAAAGAACCTATTTCTCAGTTATGGTAGCGGCATTCTTGGTGTGGTGCATCAGTCTTTTTGCCGGTTTTTATCAACGAAATTACATCCATAACCAACATCCAGCGATTGTTTTTTCGGATAAATTGGATTTGCATACCGAACCCACGTCGCGTTCCACTTCTTCATTACAATTACGGGAAGGGGCCAAAGTGTATGTTTTGGAAAAATCGGGGGAATGGTTGAAAGTTCGACTCACCGACGACAGCCTCGGTTGGCTTCAAACAAATGGCGTACGGGAAGTCAATCCGTAATTGGGAATTAAGACGTAGTTTTGCGTCAGTTTTAAAAAAATCAAAATTTTGTCTAGAGACGAACAATTAAAATCCCGATGGGATGCTGTAGTTACCTTACTATCCGACCGATTTGCGGATGGTGATCCGTTGGATTTGGATGCCATTATTTATTTAATTGGAATCCAAGAATACGGAAAAGTGAACCAAACGTTTCAAAAGGACGACAAGGTGAACTTAATGCATATTGCAATTTGTCGTTTACTTGTACCCTACGGCTACTATGAATTTGACTATGTAGATCGCGATGGATGGCCACATTTTAAAGCCAAAGATGCTTTACCTCCCTTGAAAGCCGGTGAACAAACGGTTTTGATGAAGGAAGCAGTGGTGCATTACTTTTTAGAAAGCGGTTTGATTGAGTAATGGTAAGACGTTGGACATTAGACATTAGACGTTAGACATTAGTCTGTTCACTAATGACTGAATACTGTTCACTGACGACTGACTTCAAAAGAAAGACGAACGAACATGATAGCCCGGGTTGCAGCGGCAGCTCCCGAAGCATGAGGGACTATAGCGGAAAACCGGCGGGATTGCGATTGAAAAATAAAGGTTGACGCTCCAAAAAATTCAGACGAAATCTGCGCAGAACTGTCCCATTTTTAATCGAAAAGCCCTATTTTTGCACCTCAATTGCATGACGATGATCGATAAGATAAAACAACATATTGAAGAAGCGAAGGCCTTTAACGACAAGAATAAAGAGGCGTTAGAAGCATTTCGCATCAAATATTTAGGAAGTAAAGGCTTATTGAAAGAGCTTTTTAACGAATTCAAAAATATTCCTAACGACCAGAAAAAAGATTTTGGTCAGGTGATCAATACGTTGAAAACGGTGGCCGAAGAGAAAGTGAGATCCATCCAGGAAGAGCTTGAATCTAAGGAAGAAACCAAAGGGTTATTTGGCGACTTAACGCGTCCGGGCGAACCTTTTCCGATTGGTTCGCGCCACCCTATTTCTTTGGTGAAAAACCAGATTATCGATATTTTTTCGACCATTGGATTTAATGTTTCAGAGGGTCCGGAAATTGAAGACGACTGGCACAATTTTACCGCGTTGAATTTACCCGAATACCATCCCGCGCGCGATATGCAGGATACATTTTTTATCCAAACGAATCCCGATGTATTGTTGCGTACGCATACTTCTTCGGTGCAGGTGCGGTACATGGAAGGCAATAAACCGCCAATTCGTACGATTTCTCCTGGTCGTGTTTTCCGTAACGAAGCGGTTTCCTCGCGTTCACATTGTATTTTTCATCAAGTAGAAGGATTGTACATTGACAAAGATGTGTCGTTTGCGGATTTGAAACAGACGTTGTTGTATTTCACGAAGGAGATGTTTGGCAAATCGAAGATTCGTTTACGCCCGTCCTATTTCCCGTTTACAGAGCCGAGTGCGGAAGTAGATATTTATTGGGGATTGAAAACAGAGACCGATTACCGCATTACCAAAGGAACCGGATGGTTGGAAATTATGGGTTGTGGTATGGTGGATCCCAATGTTTTGAAAAACTGCGGTATCAATCCGGATGAATACAACGGCTTTGCTTTTGGAATGGGGATAGAGCGCATTGCGATGTTGTTGTACCAAATTGGTGACATTCGCATGTTTTATGAAAACGATGTACGCTTTTTGGAGCAATTCAAAACCAACATATAAACTAGAAACCGCAACTCGAAAGAAATGCGGTTTTTTATTGGTTAACAATATACCCACAATAGTAAATTCTTAATGCTTCCCGAAATTTCGGGATTAAACTCTAAATTCTAAACTCTAAATTCTAAACTTGTATGAAAGCAGATATTACCATTCCCAAAGTTGAAAATGTATTCTTGGCCGCAGTGCAAGAATGGAGCGATGAATTTATGGATAAGGTATGGTATGTTTTTTTAATCAACGATTCGGATCATGATTTGGAAAGTGTGATGGTAGTTTCTAAGGCGTTTGGCACCTTAGATGGAGAAATGAAAAAAACGTCTTTATTACGTCATGCTTATGTGAACGTGCCTGCGATTTCGGCTGTAAAAATTGAGATGATTGAGCAAAGTGTATTGGCGTTGAACAACGAATTTATGGTGACCTATTTCATTGGAAATACCTTGTATGATAAGAAATACATCTTCAGAAAAAACACCATTAATGAGAGAGCTACGGAGGAAGTGCCTATTTTGTGGCAACGGGGTGTGGTGGTGAAATAAGTTTATTTCGCTTTGCTACATCCGTCGGCTAAAACCTCTTGTTAGGTTTAAGTGTAAGGTTAATTCCTAGACAATCAACTTAAGTGCTTTAAAAAAAGTATTGCCATTTAATTGTATTTAGCGTTTTTAAGCAACTTTCAGTTCGAAAACGCAATCTTGTAGCTTATAATGATAAAACCGCTTTAAAACAAAAAAGACAGCCTTTTGAGCTGTCTTTTTTATTGCAATGAAAAGTAATTATTTTTTAACGATCAAGAATTCAGAACGACGGTTTTGAGCGTGTTCAGCTTCTGTACATTTATCACAGGCCACTTTTGGTTCGGTTTCACCCATTCCTTTTCCAGAAATACGAGATGCATCGATACCTTTAGAAATGATGTATTGAACGGTTGCTTGTGCACGACGCTCTGATAAATTCATATTGTATTTATCGCCACCTCTACGGTCTGTATGTGATTTTGCGAAAATAACCATGTTCGGGTTGTTTTTCATCACTTGAACTAACTTATCCAATTCGAAAGCACCTTGCTGTGTGATGTTGCTTTTGTCAAATTCGAAGAAAATTGGATTCAAGATTACTTCTGTTTCCGTAACAATCACCTCGATTGGGTTCAATGGCGCTTTCACGTCAGCTTTTGGTCCTTTGCTTTTTGCTACAGGGAAAGCATTTCCTTCAAATCCGTCTTTTGCGGCTTGAATAGTATACGCTTTATCACATTCTACACGGTAAGCCACTTCTCCTTTTTCATTAGAAGTTTCCGAACCGATTACGTTGTTTTTACTATCTAAGATGGACACTTTAGCATTAGGTAAGATATCGCCCGTTTTTGCATTGGTTACGATAACTAAAACGTCTACACCACAGATTGGGTTAACGGCTAAGATATCATCATTACCGTTACGGTTACTGGATACAAAACCAAAGTTTTTGTCTTTGTTGAATGTAAAGGCAAAATCGTCTTTTTCAGAGTTTACCGGTTTGCCCATATTTGTTGCATCTGTTCCTTTTGCTAAGTCAATTTTGAAAACATCCAAACCTCCTAAACCTTGTTTCCCAGAAGAAGCAAAGTACAATGTTGAATTATCATCAGCGATAAATGGGAAGTTCTCATTACCTTCTGTATTTACTTTAGGCCCTAAGTTTACAGGTTCACCGTACTCATCACCATTTACACTAACTTTCCAAATATCGGTACCTCCCATTGATCCTGGACGGTTGGAAGCGAAGTATAATGTTTTGCCATCACGACTTAACGAAGGATTACCCGTTGAAAAGTCGATGTTATTAAAAGGCAACAATTTACTATTACCCCAAGTTTCGCCTTCTTTGGTAGCTTTGTAAAGATAAATTTGACTTTTCTTTGCGTTGGCTGCTTTATCTTTAACCGATTCTTTATTTTGGAAACTTTCGGTTGAATAATAACAAGTATTTCCGTCTGCTGAAATAGTTAAAGTTCCGTCATGGAATTTTGAATTCAATTCAGTAACCGCTGTAGGTTCTGCAAAAGTTCCGTTGTCAGCACGTACCGATTTGTAGATGTCTAAAAACGGTTCGTCTGTCCAGCCGTAGTTTTTACGAGCACCGTTACGAGCGCTACTGTAGTAAACCGTATTGTCATACATTACCGCACCAAAATCAGACTTATCTGAAGAAATGCTTACAGGCGCAACCGTATATTCTTCTCTACCTGACAATAATTTGGGTAAGTAGTTTGGATTTTCTTTAAATGCTTTTGCACGTTGATCATTAGGTTCTAATGAAGCAAATTTTGCCATTTGTTTGTTGGCATCTTCATATTTCCCATTAGCTTTCAACATTTGTGCATAACGGTAATACGTTTCAGCATCTTGTTGTGATTCGGTTGCTTTTGCATACCATTTTGCAGCGTCTCCAGAATTGAACATGTTGTAGTTAGCGTCAGCTAATTGCTTGTAAACATAAGCATCACCTTTACCAGCGTCTACTAATTTTTGATATTCCTGAACAGCTTTTACATATTCAAAACGCGCGAACAACTTATCGGCATTTTTGGTGTCTTTATTTTGGGCAATCATAGTTCCGCTGATTGCGACAAAACTTAAAGCGATATATAAATTTTTCATTGTGAAATTTAGTTTAGTTAGATTAGAAATAACGTGGTGAACGTGAAACTTTTTTCGGGAAGTTCAAGTCAAATAATAAAATCACCTCGTGTGAAGATGGGGTAGTTACTTTCAAATCTGAAACGATATGATCGTAAGCATAACCAATTTTCAAGTTGGGAGTGATTGCATAATTCACCATCGCTCCAAATGAATCTTCTTTACGATAAGTTGCCCCAACTTCAAATTTTTCATTAAACAAGAAGTTGGTAGAAAAATCAATCGATACTGGTGCATTGAATGCCGTTTTAATCATTGCAAACGGTTTAAATTTCACATTCTCGTTCAAATCAAACACATAACCTCCCGTTAAGAAATAGTGTAACGTTTCTGTACCAAATTGTCTTCCGTTAAAATCTAAATATTTAGATTTTAACATATTTGGAATCGATAAAGCTACATAGTACTTATTCGTGTAATAAAATACACCTGTACCAATGTTTAAAAACGTTCTACTTGTGTTTTGACTAAAAGCTGGGTCATTTGGATCTGGAACATAACCGTTTCCAATATCTGAATACAATCCTACTTTGTGGAAAGTAGCACCTGCTTTTAAACCAAAAGCAAGACGGTGCTCACCACCCATATTCAACGTATACGAGAAGTCTCCATAAATATTATTTTCCTCAACCGGACCGATTTTATCAGTAATAGCCGATAAACCTAATCCAACATTTTTTCCTGCCGGACTATGAAGAAAAAAGGTACCAGTGGTTGGTGCACCTTCAATATTTACCCATTGTTTTCTATACAGTAAACCACCGGTCATATTCTCTTTAGAACCGGCATAGGCAGGGTTAATTACACTCATGTTGTACATGTACTGCGTGTAGTGTGGGTCTTGCTGCGCACTTACATCCAGAAATGTTATGAGTGCAAAAGCGGTTAGGAAATATAATTTTTTCATTGCTTTGAAATTTATCATTTATTATTTAGTTTGTTATTTCACTTCTCTATTGATGTAAATCCAACCTGTTTTGGAAGCTTCTCCGCTATTGAATTCAATCACGTAAAAATAAGTACCATCTGGTAATTCGTCACTATTATCCGATTGACCTACCCATTGGTTTGTATAGCTTGATTTACTATAAACTTTTGCACCATAACGGTTATAGATACTTAAATTTTTCACCCCTAATTGTTCTAAATCGAAGAAGTCATTAAGGCCATCACCATTTGGTGAAATACCGCGTTGGATTTCACAATAAATCGTTGTCAATACGATTGTACTGTATTGTGTACATCCATTGGCATCTGTTACTGTAACTCCAAAAGTTAACGGTAATGTTTCAGAAGCAGGAGTTGAATTCAAATATGAAGTTACATTAAATGTAGGTTCGTCATTACCCACAGCGACTGGAATACTACCGTTAATGATTTCCCAATCGTATTGAGCTGTTGCTGGGTCAAATGAATTATTTAATGGTTTTACTTCTAACATATAGCTGTTACCCACACATCCGTCTTCAATTTCAAAACTGAACGCTGGATTAATAGTAACGGAACCACTAGCAGATGCACTTGTACAACCAGATGCTGTATCAGTTATAATTACACTATACACTCCTGCTACAGTTGTAGTGAATGTATCTACATTTCCTGGATTTGTCGCTCCTGTAGGTACAGTCCAAGCATAATTATATGTTCCTGCAGTACTTGGTGTGGCAGTAACCGTAGCGGCAGCGCCAGTACATACAGTAACATTGGCAACAGAAACGGTTGGTAAAGGATTAACAGTAACTGTTCCAGAACCCGAAGCACTTGTACAACCTGTTGCGGTATTTGTAATCACAACAGAATAGTTACCTGCCGTTGTCGTTGTAAAGGTACTTACGTTACCTGGATTAGTAGCTCCTGTTGGGACAGTCCATACGTAAGTATAAGAACCTGTTACGTCGGGTGTTGCAACTACAGTCGCAGATTGACCTTGGCATACCGTTGAACTATTTACAGTAACTATTGGATTAGCATTTACAGTTACCGTTCCACTAGCTGAATTACTTACACATCCTGTTGTTGTATTTGTAATTACAACACTATAGGTTCCAGCTACCGAAGTGGTAAACGAAGCAACATTTCCTGGGTCAGCAGCACCTACTGGGTAGGTCCAAACATAAGAATAAGTATTTGAATCACCTGAAGTAGCTGTAATGGTCGCTGATTGTCCTTGACAAACCGTCGCATTATTTACAGAAACTGTTGGTTGTGGATTGATTACAACTGTTGTCGTTGAACTTCCGCCTGCTTGACAATTCGTTACATTTTGTAATACTGTGTAAGTAATCACATAAGTGCCTGGCTGAGAATTTGCCACATCGATAACACCAGTTGTTGCATTAATGCTCAAATTCGTTGAATCAGCTGTATATTGACCTCCTGAGGTAAACCCTGTAATAGATGTGTTTGGAGTCAATGTCGAAACAGCATTAGCACACACTGGACTTGTATATGAAATATCAGTTACAGCAGGCTGTAATACTGGATTATCAATTACAACTGTAACACCTTGAGATACACATCCTGTTGCTAAATCTCTAACGGTAATAGTATGAGAACCTGGTGTTAATCCAGAGAAAACTGGACTTGATTGGTAGGTTCCATTATCTACAGCATATTCATACTGTACTGGAACTGTTACTGGAGTGTAGGTACCAACATCTGAATAATCTTCAGGATCTAAAGCAGTCCATTGAGAAGGAGTCCAAGTCGTTGTTGGAACAGGCGATGCATTTGTATTTCTTCGATATACATACCCCGCAGCATTTGCAGGAGTAAAGCTTGTACCTGTTATATCACCCCAAACATCAATTTCAACATCAGTAGAGGTAGTCAAACGAATGTTATCGTTGTCATTAACCCCTCCACATGAAGTAAATACAAGATTAGGAACAACTCCACCTTGATTCGCGCTTGAACTTACTTTAATTACCACAGTAGTGTTATTTGCAAGTAATCCACTCAATTGATTATCACAAGATGTAAATGTATTTCCATTGTTATAGAATTTCAATTTATAATTGCTCAAATCTTTTGTAGTACCTGTGCCATTGAAAATCTCTACATAAGTTAACGAACCTGTTTCAGCATCGGTTACCTCTGAAATAAATAAATCTGAAGGAACAGTAGAAGTTACATTTAATGGTGAAGTAACTTGAGCGGTACCTGTTGGCGTTGCACAAGTTGCTTGTTGAGTAACCGTAGCTGTAGGTGTTGGAACACTATTAATTACAACAGTAATTGAAACAGATTCCGCACATTGCCCTGCGTCAGGAGTGAAATCAATATAAAAAGTTCCTGCTACTGAAGTGTCAATTGTACTTGGTGTCCATGTACCTGTGATACCATTGTTTGATGTAGTTAGTAATACAGGAGCCGTAGCATTCAAACATAATGGTGCAATTGCATCAAAAGTTGGAGTTACTAATGTATTTATTACTACAACAGCTGAAGCTGTATTACTTGTACAATTTGTCACTGTATCCGTAATTGTTACTGTATAATTACCCGAAACTGTAGCATCAAATGATGCAACATCTCCAGGATTTGTTGCTCCTGTAGGAACTGTCCACACATACGAGTATGTACTAGTACCTGATGGAACTGCAGTTAAAGTTGCCGGAGTAGTTTCACAAACTGTTACATCAGAAACAGAAACCGATGGAGGTGTAGGGTCTACCAATACAATTGGAGTTGTATTGGGCATATTACAACCATTCACATTCAAGTTAAAGTTAGTGTAAGTACCCGCTGTTAAACCAGTAATTACAATCTGACCATTGTTGTCTGCAATGTAAGATGATGGTGGACTTGGAATTGTATACGTATATCCAAAGTTATACGATGTATTAGGCGCCAAACCTGTGATGGTAATTGTTCCATCATTACCATTACATGTAGTAGGATTAGTACTAGCATAAACTGGAGTAGATTGTAAGGTATATGTTGCAATAAAGTTTGCACCTCCATTATTAATTAATTGGGTATCGTCACATTGTGATGGTGAATTCACGTCACCAGTTAATTCATAATACACTTCCAAGTTATAGTCACCCGGAGTATAAGCTGTTAAATCAATCGGACTTTGAATATCACTCAAGACCTTTTGCCATTTTTGATCGCGTGGATTACAAGGTCCTCCTGAAGGATAAGTATCCACAGTTCCATTCGAATCACTATCGATGGTACAATCGTCAAAGAATGGTAAATCCATTGAAGTAAATGCTCCTGGCGTACCAGCTACTGGATATATTCTATAATATAGACGAGCGCTACATACATTTGCGGTTACCGATTTGAATGTTTTCACTTCTGCTCCACGCAATTTTAATGTCCCTGAATTTTGAACATAAGTACCTAAATCACTGTTAGGGAAAACATTTTGCGAAGGTCCAATAATATCTGTTCCTGAACCTTGTGTATTAAAGAAATTAGAGGTTTGGCAATTCGTTAACCAAACTGCATTAGCATAACTTCCAAAATCACAACTTGGCAATACTGTAATGCTCATGGTAACTGTCGCACCACATTGACCAGCATCTGGGGTAAAAGTATACGTACCAGAAGCTGTATTGCTCACAACTGCAGGATTCCAAGTACCTGTAATTCCATTACCTGAAGTACTAGGAAGTAAAGGAGCTGGTGATCCAGGGCATATTGGAGCTGGAGTAATAAATGTAGGTGTTGTTAATGGGTCAATCGTTACATTTAATGTTGTTGGATTTGCACAGAAAGTTACATTTGGTGTAAAAGTATAGGTTGTAGTTCCCACTACATCTTGAATTGTAGCTGGTGACCAAGTTCCTGTTACACCTTCATTAGATTGTGAAGGTAAATCAGGGAAAGTTGAACCTGTACAGAAACTAGGGAATGCATCAAATGTTGTGTTGAAATAATCAACTACCGTAATGGTTTGTGTACTTGACGCTGATTGAGGACAGTTAGGGTTATTATCAGTTGATGTCGCTGTGATGTTGAAAGTACCAACTCCTGGAGGCGTAAATACAACAGATGCTCCTGTAGTAGCACTAAGTGAACCAGAAGGAGTTGCCCAAGTAAATTGTCCATTACCACCAGAAGCATTTAAAGTTGCTGTCTGACCTAAACAAATGGTTGGTGTAGTAGTATTGGTTGAAGTTGTAATTTCAACAGGTGCTTGAATACCTGAATTTGAAGCAATTACATAATCACAAACATCACCTGCAAAACCATCAATCATGATATAGTAGGTTTGACCTACCGTCAAACCAGTTGCAGTAATATTTGTAGAACCCGGTAAAACATCACCCGGACTCCAACAAGTGTATTCCGTTACTGGTCCAGAACCACAAGTGTCAGCTCCGAAAACCATAATTTGAATACCATTTGCATCTTGGCTACTGGTAACCCATACATCAAATGAAATAGTTGTAGAGGCAGCTATAAATGATAAGAATGAGTTATTTTCTAACGAACCACAAAATGCAGCTGAAAGTTGTGGCCATGAATCAGAAGTATAGGATGCGGAAGTATTTCCACAGTAACCATTCAAATTACAAATTGGAGTTGCCAAAGCACATGTATTTCCAGCAGGTGTATTGGTAATACAGCTTGGTGGTGGTTGTGGTGTTCCAATACAAACTTGGAAACTTGACGTTTGATTTGCAGTAGCAGTCCAAGAGTAAACTCGAATGTAATATGTTTGACCTGGGGTCAAGTTATTCGCAATACTGTTATTCGGATCACTACAATATAATTGTGTTAAGTTACCACAAGTGCCCGAATATAAAACGTGGAATAAATCGGTTGTTCCACCGGTAATATTATTCAAATTAATTGTATGTGTAGTACTCGTAGCTGTAAAGCTAAACCATACATCATCGTCATCTGTACCACCACAAGTATTGGGTTCTGATGAAGCAGTTGCACCAATTAGTGATCCACTAGAGAATACCGTACATGTTGTAGAAGTATTCACTGGAGTTACTGTAGCATTTAAACACTCATCATTTGCGATAATGGTATTAAACGCTTTTACATTTGACCATAAACTAATATCTGATGTCGAACAGATTGAACGAACATACACAATATATTGTGTTGCTGGGTTTAATCCTGTTGCAATATAGGGGTTAGTATTGACAATGATACCTGTAGATGCCACTGTTGGAGCAGGTGAACCTGCAGGTAAAATCAACACCTCCCATTGAGTAGCAAAACCGATTTCATTCCAAGCAATTTGAGCAGTAGTGGTTGTAATATTGGTAACGGTTACGTTAGAAGGTTTTGGACATGTTGGTGGTGGTGCACAAGTCACATCGGCTACCCATCCTGGATTTGTTACAGAACCATCACTTCTAAAACGGAATGTTAAACATCCAGAAGCACTTGATGCCGTAAATGGACCTGGTAAATTAGCTCCCGTTAAGTTACCCCAGTAGGAACCTGGCAATCCGCCTGGAACGTTATTTGCAGGGTTATTACTTGCAATTTGTTGCGCATTGATGGTGTCTCCATCAAACACATATAATCCGTCCCAGTTCGCTTCCGTATTGAACGTAGTAAAGGTTACTGTTACTTGTTCTCCAGGAATTGTAGGACATATCGTTACTGTATAATCGGTATTATTCGCATAGTTAGCATTAGCTCCAGCTGGGTCTGTAAATACAGCTCCACAAACAGGTGGTGCAATTTGAGTAGTAATTGAACTTGGTCCTACCCAATAACTCAAATCCCCTGCTCCACATACCGCTTGAACATATAAATCATAGCAGGTATCAGGAGTTAACCCTGTAAAAGTATACGGATTCGTTGTTACTACTGTAAACCCTGTTGTTGCTGCAGTTGGCGCAGGCGATCCACAAGGCAACGCAATTACATTCCATGTAGTAGCGGTGTTCGGATTCGTCCAAGCTAATGTTGCACTGTTATGAGTAACGTTAGAAGTAATTAATGTATTTGGATTTGGACATGTTGGCGGTGGCGCACAAATTACATTCGCCAACCAACCTGCTGCCGTTACTGAAGTATCACTTCTAAAACGGAACGTCAAACATCCATCAGGAGAAGTTGACGTAAATGATGGTAAATTCGCTCCAGTTAATGTTCCCCAATACGAACCAGGCAAACCACCGGGTACGTTTCCAGCACCGTTGGTACTTGAAATTTGAGGTGCATTAATTGAGTTTCCATTGAAGACATACAATCCGTCCCAGTTAGCTTCTGTAGCAAAAAATGTAAAGTTCACCGTTACGACATCACCTGGTGCTGTCGGACAAATCGTCACTGTTGAATCAGTACTGTTGTCGTAGTTAGCATTCCCTCCTGGATCAGAGAATACACCTCCACATGCTGGAGGTGCAACTTGTGTTGTGATGGATACTGGTCCGGTCCATGTACTCACATTTGGTGAAGCACAGATTGCACGAACATAGACATCATAACAAGTTAAACCATTCAAGCCTGTTAATTGATAGGGGTGTGAGTTCACAATTGTCCCCACAGAAGTAGCGGTTGGCGCTGCATTTCCACAAGGTTGTGCAATGATTTCCCATTGAGTTTCTGTCCCACCATTGGTCCAGTTAAAAGTAGCTGACGTTCCTAAAACAACTGTTGGTGTCAAAGAAAATGGTGCTGGACAAGCTGGAGGAGCCGCACACGTTACATTGGCTACCCATCCAGCAGCCGTAGTAGTAGCGTCACTTCTGAAACGGAACGTCAAACATCCATCAGGGCTTGAAGAAGTGAACGAACCTGGATTCGTAGTTCCCCAATAAGCACCTGCTAAACCACCAGGAACTGCCCCTGCGCCATTGGCACTAGCAATCTGTGGTGCTGCTGTTGAGTTTCCGTTGAAAATATATAAACCATCGTTCGTCGCTTCTACATTGAAACTAGTGAACGTTACAGTTACTACATCTCCAACTGTTTGTGGACAAATAGTTACTGTTTGGTCAGCATTGTTGGCATAGTTTGCCGCTGCACCGCCACCGTCAGTATACGTTCCACCACATGCTGGAGGAGGAACTAAGGTGTTGAATACATACGGACCTGCCCAAGCACTGAAGGTACCGTTACCACAATCGGCACGAACCCAGTATTGATAAGCTGTATCTGGATTTAACCCTGTTACAGGAGTTCCTGTATTTGTTGCTACTGTCGTTCCTGAACCTGAAGGAATAGCTGAACCTGAAGTTTGCACTACATATTCCCATGAAGTAGCACCTCCTGGGTTACCCCATGAAAGTGTAGCTCCGTTTAATCCAATATTGGTTGCAGTTAATGCATCCGGTTGCGCACAGTTCAATTGTTGAATAATTAAACTATACGAATAACTCTGCGTTGCTGCAGAGGATGATAATACAATAATATAGGTCTGACCCGCTGTTACATTCAAACTCGGAATGTTACGCACGCCGCTTCCTGTATTAGCCACACCGGCCACACAGTTTACACCCACATTCGCACACCCTTGGTAAACAAAGATACCCGAGTTGGTTGCGCCTGGCGTCATTGTGATGCTGATAGCACCTGTAGTAGTAGGTGTATACGAATAATACACTTCATTACCAATCATGTAATTGGTTGTCGAACCACACGATCCCCCTTGATTGGTGTCGTTGGTGTCGGCATATGTAGCTGTATTGTCATTGGTACTGTACGGTAAGGTCGGAATCGCAATGGCTGAGTTACATGTTAACCCTGGAGTGGCCGTAGTGAAGTTAAACGGTCCCACCCACGCACTGTTACTTTGCGAACACAACGCTCGAACGTAATATACATAAGGTGTAGCAGGTGTTAATCCCGTAGCTGAATATGAATTTGTACTTACAGTTACTCCCGAACCGGTTGGAATACCAGTAGCCGGTACCACTTCCACTTCGTATTGAGGCGCTGTACCCGTCCATCCTAAAAGTGCAGAAGTCTGCGTAATACTTGTTGCTGATAAATTGGTTGGAACCAAACAACGTTCTACTAAACTCACCGAATCAATTAACCAACGGTCTCCACCTAAAGCAGTTGTAGGCTGCGTGAAACGCATCATGAAGGCAATGTATACTTGCTGACCCGCATACGCTGATAAGTCCACCACTTTTTCTTCATACACATTAAAGGTAGTTGAAAGCGTTGCTTCAGTGTAGGTAGCGGCAGTTACTGTATAACTCGCAATATTGGTTTGCGTACCTGCAGTAGCTGTAGGGTTTACCAAAACGCGGTATTCTGTACCCTGCGGACCGGTTAAAGTTGAACGGGTCCAAAAGTGTAATTCACCGTTGGCAGGTACTGTAACTTTTGGTGTAGCCAAGTAATCCTCGGAAGTGTTTCCTTGACCAATGTTTTCATTATTCATGAACGCCGAATTGGTACCGGCATAAACATTGGCAGCAGATGTGGTAATTGTCCAACGACGGGCGGTACCCACACCGTTGTCAAAAACTGCCCACTGGTTACCTGTGGCTCCTGTTCCTAAAGTCCATGGTGAAGGATTCGTCGCTACGTCCGGATTGGTCGTATTCTCAAAACCTTCAACCCCAGGAGTAGGAAACTGGGCAAAGCCCAAAAACGTACACAGTAAAGCAAGAACGAAAGTAATTTTCTTCATTTACAATGGAGATTAAGTTAATTAAAGTATAGTATTCGATTGATTTTAATCTCCAAATTTAAAAAAAAATCTGAATCACAGCCGAAAAACTGAATTTTAAGATTTAAGAAAGCCTTTAGAATTGTTGATTTTAAGAAAAATGCAGTCATTTATATGTATTTTTGCAATCAGAAAATGAAATTATGCTCGAAAAGGAAAAAGTAAATTTTGAAAAAACCGTTATTGTCGGAATTGTAACCCAATCCCAAAACGAAGATAAACTCAAAGAGTATTTGGACGAATTGGAATTCCTTACTTTTACTGCTGGAGGAGAGGTGGTTAAACGTTTTTGGCAAAAACTCGATCGCCCTAACCCGAAAACATTTCTGGGTACGGGTAAAATGGATGAAATCCATTTGTATGTGAAAGAAAACAACATCTCAACTGTAATCTTTGACGACGAATTGTCGCCTTCCCAACAAAAAAATATTTCTAAAATTTTAGATTGTAAAGTATTAGACCGAACCAACTTAATTTTAGACATTTTCGCCCAACGTGCCGAAACATCCTATGCCCGAACACAAGTCGAACTGGCACAATGCCAATATTTGTTGCCACGCCTCTCGGGAATGTGGACGCACTTGGAACGTCAAAAAGGGGGTATCGGACTCCGCGGTCCTGGGGAAACGGAGATTGAAACCGACCGCCGTATTGTGCGCGACCGCATCGCCTTACTCAAAGAAAAAATTCGCACCATCGATAAACAAATGGCCATTCAACGCAGCAACCGCGGCGCCATGGTTCGTGTGGCTTTGGTCGGTTATACCAACGTTGGGAAATCTACACTCATGAATGCCGTAGGGAAAAGTGAAGTTTTTGTAGAAAATAAACTATTCGCAACCCTAGATACCACCGTGCGTAAAGTCGTTATCAAAAACTTGCCTTTTCTCCTCTCTGACACCGTTGGTTTTATTCGAAAACTTCCGACACAATTGATTGAGTCGTTTAAAAGTACATTGGATGAAGTACGCGAAGCCGATTTGCTCTTGCATGTGGTCGATATCTCCCACCCCGACTTCGAAGATCATATTGAATCGGTAAACCAAATTTTGATGGATATCAAGAGTAATGACAAACCGACCATCATGATTTTTAACAAAATAGATGCGTACCAGCACGAGGTCATTGCAGAAGACGATTTAATTACCGAACGCACCAGTAAACACTATACCCTAGAAGATTGGAAAAACACGTGGATGAGCCACCTCGGTGAAGACAATACCATTTTTATCTCCGCCACCGAAAAAGCCAATTTCGAGGAGTTTCGGGAAAAAGTCTACGAAGCCGTGCGAAAAATCCATATCACACGCTTCCCGTACAATAAATTTTTATATCCCGATTATAAAGACGCTGTCGAAAAAGAATAACAAAAAACCTGTCCAATACGACAGGTTTTGTTTTTTTATTTGGGCGCGCCCCCGAGGACGAACTTCTTACAAATCAATTTTATTTTACGGGGTCGGGTCATCCGTTTCAAGCTGCCCGCTCCTTCGTCACGGTCAGGCTTTCCACTACTACCCCTCGCGCAAAACCGTTAAACAGTGGAATGAATTGCTACTGAAAAGTGTAGTTCACACCCACCCCAATATTCTGACGCGTTTGAAAACCTGGAAAGGCATTGTCGTCATAAATCGTTTGAAACGCAAAATTGGTCGACAAATACTTGTTCACTTTCATATTGATGTTTAACGTATAATCCAAATCCACATTTTGTGGGTCTTCATTATAATTGGAATACATGTTCAAAATATTTTCCATCGTTACATTCTCCATCAAGGTACATTTGTAATAAGCATTCACCGCTGCACCAAACTCATAACGCATCGTTTCGCCTTGTAATACCCCAAAAGAAGGGCCATTAACCGTAAACTTTTTAGCGACTAATACCACTTTTGAAGTGGCTGGCGCCACATTGATTTTAAAATTATCACTGCGCTTCCACAATACCCCCAAACCAAATTGCATGTACACAGGAGAAAAGAAACGCGAGGTTTTTATTCCACCTTCAAAACCGGAATCAAATTGGGATTTGAAATTGAAAAACGAAGAATAATACCAAACCTCTGTAAACTTCTTACCTAACAAAGAGTTGAATTGTACGCGGTCGTCGGTTTTTTGTAAATCTTGCTGTTTTACTTTAGTAATACCGTAGCCAGCCGTTAATTTATTATCCCAGTTCCACGTGTCACTTTTGTAATTAAAATCATAATTGAAGGTAACATTGCCCGCAAAACTCGTTTGCCCACCCGCTAACCAATTGTTGAAAATCGATTGGTTGGCAATAAAAGTAGCCACCCCTTTTTTGGTCCACCCGTTGGGTTTCTCTATCGAGATGTTTTTTACAACTTCTTCGGTCTTTTTTAAAAGCTCTTTTTCACTCAATTGAGCCTTTGATTGAAAAGCCGTACTTAACAGTACAGTCAACACAATCCACTTTTTCATGGTGTACTAAGGGTTTTGATTTTCGGGCGCAAAAGTAAGAATACTTCTTTAGTTTACAAGGGATAACGCAAAGGTTAACATTTTCGTATTACTTTCCTCTTTTGAAGAGCGGAACCGCCGAACAGGCTTCACCAAACATTATGCTTTTGGCCACCTTTTGTAAATGCTGCATCGCGACGATATAGGCGCTTTCGGGAACCGGTTTTTTAGAACAACCTTTTAAAATAACGGGCTTATCTTGGTAGTCTGTATAATCCAGTTGTTCCAACTTTTTTTGATAATACAAATCCAATAAGGATTCCGGCTGTCCTAGAATTACCCAATCGGCTGTTTCGGTCAAATAGGAGGCTACTAAAATGGGCGCCCAAGTGGGTAAAATAGCATCCGTACTGCAATAAATAGCAACCCATTGATCTTGGTATTGCGACCAATCGTGCTGTTTTAACGCTTCACGAAAGTCTTTTTCTTTCAATAAAAAACCTTCATAAAGCCATTGGGATACGTCAATGCCTGTTCGAACCTGCTTCGGAAAATAATCCTCCAAGTCAAATACCATTAACGCCGATTGCGCAACACGATTTACAATTTCGTCCATGCCGTATTATAACATGCCTAATTCTAACTTCGCTTCTTCACTCATCAAATCCTTGCTCCATGGTGGATCAAACGTGATTTCAACTTCGCAAGATTTCACATGCTCAATCTTCTTGATTTTTTCTTCAACCTCAGCGGGTAACGTTTCAGCCACCGGACAATTGGGTGAAGTTAAGGTCATCAGTACTTTTACTTCATGATCTTCGTTGATCATGACATCATAAATCAAACCCAATTCATAAATATCAACCGGAATCTCAGGATCGTAAATGCCTTTCAACACTTTCACCACATTTTCTCCTAAGTTGATGGTATCGTTAAATTCTTCCATTAGTTTTTATAGGTTATTGCTGTTAATTCTAAGGTTCGATCAAAACTATCTATACGCTCTACCCCAAATTTCGTATCAAAAATATCAATAGATATTTCTTTAGGTAACATGGGATTGAGATAGACGATGCTTTTGTATTGTATATTATTAACTACACCCGAGTAAAATCCAATCATAGGATCTGAATTGTACACGACGCGGTGCATAATATTGTCAAAAATTTCTTTATGAGTCGCACTTGGAAAATCCTTAATCTGAACTTCGTTTACATAATTATTAATTATGGTGTAATAAAATCGAAAATATTTCTCTTTGAATACTTTGTCGAAAAACATTCTCGCATCACTATCGTCTCTTTCAGCCTTAATTTTTACCTGTTTCTCACGAATTTTATATTCACCAAAATATTTTTCATTGGTATGATAAATCAACGATTTTAAACGATCCAATTCCTTGTTGGAAAATGAATTTGACTTTGAAAAAGCCCACTGTAAAGTATCGTTTTTGGGATGTTGTTTTAGCACAAAACTTACTTTGGGATAGTACACTTTCATCATTAATGTATCCATATAGATACCCGAATCATCCATGTACACTTTGGCTTTTTGTTCATACACAAAATGAATTTCTTTAGTCCCTTCTGGTATTGGGGTAATGGCAGGCTGGGCTAGACTCAATAGAGCCCAATGCATTGCAATGAAAAGAAGAATTTTTCTCATATTACTGTTGTTTGGCTTCAAAGGCCAACGCGTACATTTTGATTTGCTTGATCATTGACACCAAACCATTGGCCCGCGTAGGCGATAAATGTTCTTTTAATCCGATTTCGTCAATAAAATCAGTATTGGCTTCCAAGATTGCTTTGGACTCTTGACCCGAAAAAGCACGAATCAAAATCGCAATAATTCCTTTGGTCAAAATCGCATCACTATCAGCCGTAAACCAAATTTTTCCTTGTTTTTCTTCGGCGTGCACCCACACTTTCGATTGACAACCTTTGATAATATTGTCGTCGGTCTTGAATTGCTCCTCGATTAAAGGAAGCGATTTTCCGAGTTCGATAATGTACTCATACCGCTGCATCCAGTCGTCAAACATCGAAAATTCATCCACAATTTCTTCTTGAATATCGTGTATTGTCATGCGCTTATTTTTCTGAAATTAAAGAGAAAATTTTATCAACTAAAGCTTTCAATTCCTTAGGCGGATTCCCATGATCAAAATCTTTGGAACGGTATACTTTTCCATTGTATTCCACCGTCAAATTAGCGATGGCAGCTCCATCATGAAAACGTTCCTGCGACGGATCAGCGTAGGTTTCCATTTTTTCCAATTCAATTTTATCAAACTGACGCACCAAATCATTCCAATCGCCTTCCGAAATCGTGGATACCGCAACCGTGGCGTCTTTGCCCCGACCCGATTCTACCGTGATATCCTGATTTTGAATCGTGATTACTTTGTTCACCCCGCGCGATTGTGCAGTGTAAGTCAATTTTGCTAAGGCCAACTCGGCACCGTTTCCTGAACATCCTTTTCCCATCAATAGGGTAAATAGGACAATGGCAATTGCTTTCATACGTTTTGGTTTTAAGATAACATCATTACGGCTTTTTGAAGTGCCTCTACAAAAATATCAATTTCTTCTTTGGTATTGTAAAAAGCAAAACTCGCGCGAACCGTTCCAGGAACTCCGAAGAAATCCATCACGGGCTGGGCACAATGGTGACCCGTGCGCACCGCTATCCCTAACTTATCGACAATCGTGCCAATATCATACGGATGGATATTCCCGACATTGAAAGAAATCACCGAAGTTTTGTGTTCGGCAGTTCCAATGATGCGTAATCCCTCGATTTGTTCCAACTTTTGCGTCGCATATGCTAACAATTCGTGTTCATACGCCGCAATGGCTTCAAATCCGATTTCGTTCAAATAATCAATCGCCGTTCCCAAGACAATACCACCTGCAATATTGGGCGTTCCTGCTTCAAATTTATGTGGTAAATCGGCATAGGTTGTTTTTTCAAAACTAACTGTGGCAATCATTTCGCCCCCACCTTGATACGGCGGCAATTTATTCAACCACGCTTCTTTTCCATATAAAATTCCGGTTCCTGTGGGGCCACAAACTTTATGTCCGGAAAACACATAAAAATCGCAATCCAAAGCTTGAACATCCGGTTTTAAATGCGGCGTCGCTTGTGCACCGTCAATCAAAACTGCCGCGCCTACTTCATGTGCTTTTTGAATGATATAGTCCACCGGATTGATCGTTCCCAAGGCATTGGAAATATGATTCACCGTGACGATTTTCGTTTTCTCTGTCAATAACGCTTCGTATTCCGAGCGAATCAATTCTCCTTTTTCATTCATCGGGATGACTTTCAATACGGCTCCCGTTCGCTCACACAACATTTGCCAAGGCACAATATTACTGTGGTGCTCCATCGCCGAAACCAAAATTTCGTCACCCGGTTGCAACAAAGCCGCAAAACCATTGGCCACCGCATTAATTCCATGGGTTGTCCCCGCCGTGAAAATGATTTCATGGGCGTGTTTTGCATTCAAGTGCTTCTGAATTTTACCGCGTGATTCCTCATACGCATCCGTCGCCCACTGACTCAAAGTGTGCACGCCACGGTGAATGTTCGCATTGATTTCGCTGTAATATTTGGTAATCGCATCCAGCACCACTTGCGGTTTCTGTGCCGTTGCACCGTTATCGAAATAGACCAACGGTTTGCCATTTACTTTTTGGGTTAAAATGGGAAAATCCGCTCGAATTTTTTGAAGGTCTAACATTTTTATTTAGAATTTTTCTAAATACAAAGATATTAAAACTTTCGCCTTTCTACGGGCATTTTGGTCAATTAACTTTTCCTTATCACTTGTCCATTTTACCCTGTTTTTTGAACGCGTTTTTTCTGTAATTTAGAAATTCTAAAACTGAACTTTCACCATGAAAAAATTCCTGAAAATCGTTGTTGTCCTTATCGCCATTTTAGCCGTAGTTTTTTACTTTGCCGTTTACCCCAAACTGGACTTAATCTCCGGATTTGCCGCCAAAAGTGTGGCTTCAGGAACGTTTCTCGATAACCGTCCGCTGGAGGTAATTGAATCGGGTGACAACGATATTCCTTTGGTGGATTTGGCCCAAAATGCAGTAGACAAAACCGGTCAATTTGCGGTTTCTAGCGTTTACGGTATCAAAGCCCGAAAAGCGATTTACCGTCCGGGATTGGGTGCAACTTTAATTGATGATTCCTTTGATGTTTCGAAACCTTACGAAGTTCCGCATCGCAACTTCCATCCCAATACGTCCATTCCTTATCCCTATGGTGCAGGCGCTCCTCATGACAGTACTTTTTCCAACATTGATTATGCATTATTACAGAAAACAGTCGCGCAAGCTTTTGATGCCAAAGGAGAAAAAAGCAAACGTACTCGTGCCGTTGTGGTGCTTTACAAAGACCACCTCATTTACGAACAATACGCTAATGGGTTCACCAAAGATTCCCGTTTACTAGGCTGGTCCATGACCAAAAGTTTAACCGGAACCTATTTCGGGATTCTGCAATACCAAGGAAAAATTGACATACGCAAACCCGCTCCCATCGCGGCTTGGCAAAACGACGACCGTAAAAAAATCACGTTACACAATCTTTTGCAAATGAACTCGGGATTGGAATGGGAAGAACAATACGATAAAATATGTGATGCCACGCAAATGCTGTTTCAAGCGCGCGATATGGCTGCCGTGCAACGAGACAAACCCTTAATTGGCCAACCCAACGCTAGCTGGAATTATTCTTCAGGAACGACCAATTTACTGAGCGGGATTTTGCGCCAACAGTTCAAAACCCATCAAGACTATCTCGACTTTTGGTACAGCAGTTTGTTGGATAAAATTGGGATGCATTCGGCACTCGTAGAAACCGATATGGCGGGCAACTTTGTAGGTTCGTCCTACGGTTGGGCTACTCCGCGCGATTGGGCCAAATTCGGGTTATTGTATTTGCACAAAGGCCTTTGGAACGGTGAGCGCCTATTTGCCGAAGACTGGGCAAAATACGTATCGACACCTACCCCAACATCAGAAGGGCGGTATGGGGCGCAATTCTGGTTGAATGCCGGCGGAAAGTTTCCTAACGTGCCTCGCGAAATGTACTATTGCAGCGGATTCCAAGGACAAATGGTCGCGATTTTCCCCAACCATGATTTGGTGGTAGTACGCATGGGATTAAAAGAAGATCCCGGCTTTGACTTTAACGCGTTGTTGAGCGGAATTGTAAAGAGTATCAAAAAATAACGCAGGCTTATCACCTGCGTCATTCATATATAATAAAGTCTATATTTTTATAAATCAAATCCCAAATTCACGCCTAATTTCTGTGCGATGATTTTGGTGATACGCTGTTTCAATTCGGGGATTTTAATACTTTCAATCACCTCGTTGGAGAAGGCATACATCAATAACGCTTTGGCTTCTTTCTTCGGGATACCGCGTTGTTGCATGTAGAACATGGCGCTTTCATCCAATTGGCCAATCGTACAACCGTGGGAACATTTCACATCATCGGCAAAGATTTCCAATTGGGGTTTGGCATTGATCACCGCTTTATCACTCAACAAAATGTTGTTATTTTGCTGGAATGCATCGGTTTTCTGCGCTTCTTTCTCCACATAAATTTTACCGTTAAACACGCCTGTTGCGTTGTCATTCACGATACATTTATAGTTTTGGTGACTCTCGCAATTCGGTTGCGCATGGTGCACCAAGGTGTAATGATCCACCAATTGTTTGTCGCCAATAATGGTAATCCCTTTTAAAGTCGAATCTATGCGCTCGCCTTGGTGGTAAAAATTCAAGTTATTGCGGGTCACATTTCCACCAAACGAAAAGGTGTGTACTGACACGCGACTCTCTTGTTTTTGGGCAATATAGGTATTGTCAATCAAGTTGGCCGAACCCAAATCATTTTGAATTTTATAGTAATCCACAATGGCTCGTTTCAACGCAAACACTTCAGTAACCGTGTTGGTCAACACCGGATTCTCGTTCAAACTCTGGTGGCGTTCAATGATTTGCACGTGGGCATTTTCCCCCACCACAATCAAGTTGCGCGGCTGCACCATCAAGGCATTTTCTTGTCCGGTAGAGAAATAAATAATCTCAATCGGTTTTTCAACCACTTTGCTTTTGGGGATATTGATGTACGCTCCTTCTGCAGCAAATGCAGTGTTGAGCGACGTCAACGTCTCGTCTTTATTGGCAATCTGATTGAAATAGGTGTCGATGACCATTTTATATTTGGGCTTGTGTAAAGCCGCCGACATCAAACATACATCCAAGCCATCGTGGGTGGTCTGGGACAAAAACGAACTGTATTTCCCGTCAATGAAAATCACTTTGTAGGTGTCAATTTCATGCAAGAAATACTTCTTTACGTCTTTGAATTCAATTGCCGAATCATGCTTTGGAAACACGGTAAAATCGTGCTTCAACACTGAATTCAACGAGGTATATTTCCAAGCTTCTTCCTTTTTGGTTGGGAAGCCTTTGGTTTCAAAATTTTTAATCGCTGCCGTGCGCATATCGTGCAACCCTGAGTTGACATCGATTTGCTCTTCGAAAGCCATGAAAGAAGAAATAAGTTTCTCTTTTAATTCCATTTTAATTGGTTTCAAGTTTAAGGTTTCAAGTTTAAGGTTCATTCCGTGGATGATTCACGCTTTGTGCCAAGTTTAAGGTTAACGAAACTTGGTACCCTTGAAATCTTGTTTATTTAAATACGCCATAAAATTTTGAATTTTACCGCTTAAATTTTCATATTGTTTTTTCAGATCAACGAACTGTTTTTCTGAAATATATTCATAATCTAACAACCGATAAAGTTGTGATCGTGTCTCTCCTGAAGACCCTTTTGCAATAGCTAAATATTGCCTAAATTCAGTATTGCCATCACGTTCAAAACCTTCTGCAATATTGTCCATAATGGAACCTGAAGAAGCTTTAATCTGTTGTTGGAGTCTAAAATCAGTTTTCAGAGGAGTGGATAATGAAATTTGATGAATTTCTTTGGCTAGTTTTCTTGCTTCTTGCCAAATTTCGAGGTCTTCAAATCGTTTGATGGTTGCCATGGCTTATAAATTACAGTTTAAAACCTCTAATTTATGTCTTTTCACGGAAACCTGAAACTTTAAACCTGAAACCTGAAACTTAAGTCCTAGTTCAACTCACTCTTAATCCAATCGTATCCTTTTTCTTCAAGCTCCAACGCCAATTCTTTGCCGCCTGATTTTACGATTTTTCCATCCATCAATACGTGAACGAAATCCGGGATGATATAATCCAACAAACGCTGGTAGTGGGTAATCACCAACACCGCATTGTTTTCGTTTTTCAATTTGTTCACACCATTGGCCACAATGCGCAATGCATCGATATCCAAACCTGAATCGGTTTCGTCCAAAATTGCAATCTTCGGTTCGAGCATTGCCATCTGGAAAATCTCGTTACGCTTTTTCTCACCGCCCGAAAAACCTTCGTTTAATGAACGGGATAAAAACTTACGATCCATTTCCAACAGCTCCGATTTCTCACGGATTTTCTTCAACATTTCATTCGCCGGCATCTCTTCCTCACCATTCGCTTTGCGCTTTTCATTGATGGCCGTTTTGATGAAGTTCGTTACCGAAACCCCAGGAATTTCTACCGGATATTGGAACGATAAAAACACACCTTTGTGGGCACGCTCTTCAGGAGCCAATTCGGAGATATCTTCTCCATCCAACAGAATTTCTCCTTCTGAAACTTCGTAATTTTCATTACCCGCAATGATAGAAGACAACGTACTCTTACCGGCACCATTCGGACCCATAATCGCGTGAACTTCACCCGCTTTGATTTCTAAATTAATGCCTTTTAAGATGTCTTTATCTTCAACCGAAGCATGTAGATTTTTTATACTTAACATTTTATTTTTGTTTCAGGTTTAAAGTTTAAAGTTTCAGGTTGGCTTGCTGCACATTTGAAACTTTTATTTAAATCGTGTATTTTTTTATATTTTGTTTTCGTCAACCGGAATCATTTTCAAATTGACTAATTGACTAATTTTCAAATTAACCGACGCTTCCTTCCAATGAAATCTCCAACAATTTCTGGGCTTCTACCGCGAATTCCATCGGTAATTTGTTCAAGACTTCTTTGCTGAATCCGTTCACGATTAACGCAATAGCTTTTTCCGTAGGAATACCGCGTTGGTTGCAATAGAACACTTGATCTTCCCCGATTTTTGAGGTGGTTGCTTCGTGTTCAATTTTCGCCGTCGCATTTTTGTTTTCGATATACGGGAAGGTATGAGCGCCACAATTGTTCCCCATTAACAATGAGTCACATTGTGAGAAGTTGCGGGCATTTTCAGCACGCGCTCCAATTTGCACCAAACCTCTATAGCTGTTTTGCGATTTCCCCGCAGAGATTCCTTTGGAGATGATGGTCGAACGGGTATTTTTCCCCAAGTGAATCATCTTCGTTCCCGTATCGGCTTGCTGGAAGTTATTGGTCACAGCAATAGAGTAAAATTCGCCAATCGAATTGTCCCCTTTCAACACACAACTTGGATATTTCCAAGTCACCGCCGAACCCGTTTCAACTTGGGTCCACGAGATTTTGGCATTAGTTTCACACAATCCGCGTTTGGTTACAAAATTGAACACCCCGCCTTTTCCTTCTTTATTTCCTGGATACCAGTTTTGAACGGTTGAGTATTTGATTTCGGCATTGTCCAACGCAATCAATTCTACCACCGCAGCGTGCAACTGATTCTCGTCGCGACTCGGTGCCGTACAACCTTCCAAGTAGGAAACATAACTGTCTTCATCGGCAATCACGAGCGTACGTTCAAACTGACCCGTACCGCCTTGGTTGATGCGGAAATAGGTCGATAATTCCATCGGGCAACGCACGCCTTTTGGAATGTAACAAAAACTACCGTCAGAGAATACCGCCGAATTTAACGCGGCATAAAAATTATCTTTTTGAGGCACTACCGAACCGATGTACTTTTGTACCAATTCGGGATGCTCTTGAATCGCTTCAGAAATCGAGCAGAAAATAATACCTTTTTCAGCTAACGTCTTTTTGAAAGTGGTCGCTACAGAAACCGAGTCCATCACAATGTCCACCGCTACTCCCGCCAACTTCTTTTGCTCGTCTAGCGAAATCCCCAATTTTTTGAACGTATCCAACAATTCAGGATCCACTTCGTCTAACGATGCGTATTTGTCTTTTTTCTTGGGCGCTGAATAATAGGAAATAGCTTGAAAATCGGGCTTTTCATAGTGCACATTCGCCCACTCGGGTTCGGTCATTTCGCTCCAAGCACGAAACGCTTCCAAACGCCAATCGGTCATCCACTCGGGCTCGCCTTTCTTTTTGGAAATCGCGCGCACAATGTCTTCATTCAATCCGGCAGGGAACGTCTCACTTTCGATATCGGTGTAAAAACCGTATTCGTATTCTTTATTCTCGAGTTCGACCTTTAAGTCGTCTTCGGTATATTTTGCCATGGTTTAGATTTAAAAATTTAAGGAGTACAACAGCAACTGTTGCCCTTTTTTACAGCGAAAAACTCTCTCCACATCCGCAAGTTCGCGACGCATTCGGATTGTTAAACACAAATCCTTTTCCGTTCAAACCTCCAGAATATTCTAAAATGGTACCCGCCAAGTACAAGAAGGATTTCTTCTCTACCGCGATACGTACCTGATTGTCTTCAAACACTTTGTCGTTTTCACCGATGGCTTTGTCGAATTTCAATTCATACGACAAACCGGAACAACCGCCGCTTTTTACCCCTACGCGAACGTAGTCTTGGGCGGCATCAAAACCGTCGTCTTTCATCATTTCGACGATTTTTTTACTCGCAGATTCGGACACTTTAATCATAGCTTATTTTGATTTTGTCTAAATTAATGGCAAAGATACGCCTTAAAAGTGTTTTTTCAAGGTTTTAACTCATTTTTTGGATTGATAACTTCATAGTTTTTATCGATTTTTAAGGGAAACGAAATGATGATTTCTTAAATTGCGGCTTCATTTTTAAATTTCTTTCGAAAAAAAGAAGCTTGATATCGGAAATCCAACGTCACTTCTTCGCCTTCGAAACCCAAAAAAATAATCCATACTATGAAAATTTACCCCATTGAAGCCGGCAATTTTAAGCTCGACGGTGGCGCCATGTTTGGTGTTGTGCCCAAAACCATTTGGAGCAAAACCAATCCCGCCGATGCCAACAACCTCATCGATATCGCTGCCCGCTGTATGCTGATCGAAGACGGCAACCGACTCACCCTAATCGACACGGGAATGGGTACTAAACAATCGGAAAAATTCTTTAGCTATTATTCCCTTTGGGGCGATCATTCGCTTGATAAATCCTTGGCCCTACACGGTTTTCACCGCGACGACATCACCGATGTATTCATGACGCATTTACACTTTGACCATTGCGGTGGAAGCGTCAACCGCACCGCCGATGGAGAAGGATTTGAAGTAGCTTTCAAAAACGCCAAATTTTGGACCAACGAAAACCACTGGCATTGGGCCACCCAACCCAATGCACGTGAAAAAGCGTCGTTCTTGCATGAAAACATTATCCCTATGCAAGAAAGCGGCCAACTCCATTTTATCCAACGACCCGATGCCGATTTTGGGTTTTCCAACGAAATGGGATTCAACATTTTCTATGCCGACGGACATACCGAAAAGCAAATGCTGCCCCATATCCAATACGGCGATAAAACCATTGTGTTTTGTGCCGACCTGCTAGCGACGGCCGGACATATTCCGATTCCCTATGTAATGGGCTACGATACGCGTCCGCTGTTGACCATGGGCGAAAAAACGAAATTCCTTACCGCTGCCGCCGACCACAACTACTACTTGTGGCTCGAACACGATGCGCACAACCCCATTGTAACGGTGGAACACACCGAAAAAGGAATTCGACTCAAAGAAGTTTTCCGCTTGGAGGATATCTTAATCTAATGTTAATCGATACGGCTATTTGTTAAAAAGCCAATATTTTTAAACCGAAATTGCCGTACACGGCACAGAAAAGAAGACTATGTTGCACTTGAATTTTGAAAAATCATTTTGGGTTTCCGCAATTACTGCGACCCTTTTAACCGGATGTGGTTCGTCGAACGCTCCATTTGTGAGCACCGATCCCGCCAAAATTGACAAAACGGTTGTAAAAACCACTCCCATTAAAGAAGCCGACCTTCAACGTTGGAGTCATTTGGACTTAATCAAAGATACCGTTCCCGGAATGAGCGTGGATCGCGCTTATGCCGAATTACTTAAAAAACGCAAAGGAACCAAAATCATCGTGGGAGTTATCGACTCGGGATTAGACATCGACCACCCGGATTTACAAGGACACATTTGGACCAATACCAAAGAAATCCCAGGCAACAACATCGACGACGACAAAAATGGCTTTGTGGATGATGTACACGGATGGAATTTCTTGGGCGACGCCACGGATATGACGCTGGAACTGACCCGCATCGTACAAAAAGGCGACGACGGTTCGGAAGCCTACAAAAAGGCCAAAGCGGAATTGGATCAAAAAATCCAAGAAATGAAACAACAAAAACCACAAGTGGACATGATCGCCAAAGCGGACAAAGACATTCGTGAATTTTTGAAAAAAGAAACTTATACGAAAGCCGACTTGAAAGCAATTTCAACCACGGATGCCGGAATCAACCGCAGCAAAATGATCATGATGTCGATTGCTGCACAAGCCGGAGACGGTTTCCAAGAAGAAATCAAATCGTATATCGATTACATTTCAGACCAATTGAATTACAACCTCAACGTAAACTTTGACGGTCGTAAAGCTGTAGGTGATAATCCTGAAGACTTGAACGACAGAAACTACGGTAACGGCAACGTGAAAGGTCCCGATGTAGAGGATGCTTTACACGGTACCCACGTGGCCGGGATCATTGCGCAAGTTCGCGGCAACGGCATCGGTGGCGATGGTGTGGTAGCGAAAAATGTGGAAATCATGGCCGTGCGTGCTGTACCCAACGGCGACGAATTTGATAAAGACATCGCATTAGCCATTCGCTATGCGGTAGACAACGGCGCCAAAGTAATCAACGGCAGTTTTGGTAAAGACTACTCGCCCCACAAAGAATGGGTATGGGATGCCATCAAATACGCCGAAAGCAAAGACGTGTTGATCGTTCACGCGGCAGGTAACGACAGTAAAGATGTGGATGTTGAACCCAACTTCCCTACTGACGAAGTGAACGGGAAAGAAATTGCCGACAACCTCATCACCATCGGTGCATTAAATACCGCAACCGGCAGTAAAATGGTCGCTGATTTCTCGAACTACGGTCAGAAAAACGTAGACGTGTTTGCGCCCGGAGTGAAAATCTACGCTACGATTCCGAACAACAAATACAAATACGAACAAGGAACATCCATGGCATCGCCTAATGCGGCGGGCGTTGCGGCCTTAATTCGTTCTTACTACCCAAGTTTAACTGCTTCCCAAGTGAAACACATCTTGATGGATTCTGGGGTGGCGATTCCTGGAAATGTAGCTGTGGGCGAAGAAAAAGTGCAAATTCCGTTCAGCAACACCTGCGTGTCGGGTAAAATTGTGAATGCCTACAACGCGATTTTAATGGCGGATCAAATGGCACGCGCTGCAAAAAAATAAGGAGAATAAGGAGCCGTTGTTCCTGCATTAATCCTGTACCTTCCCGCTTTCGCCTTTATCTTTCCGCTTCGCTACAAGGATATCGGCTCTATCGGGGCTAACAATCACCTACCGTGCCACAAGTTCGCGAAATTTGTGGCATTATTTTACCCTAGGGTCTCGTCCCTACTCAATTGAACGACTATGAAAAAAATGCTGTTTTTGGGAACGCTGTTCAGTTCCTTTTTCATCCAAGCACAAACCGGCTACTGGCAACAACGTGCCGATTACAAAATGGAGGTTTCGCTCGACGTAAAAACCTACCGCTATTCGGGGAAACAAGAATTGACCTATACCAACAATTCTCAAGATACTCTACGCAAAGTGTACTACCACTTGTACAACAACGCGTTTCAACCGGGCAGTGAAATGGATATGCGCATCCAACACATCAAAGATCCGGACAGCCGCATGGTGGATAAAATCAAAGAAGGCGACAAAGAAATCAAACAGAGTCGCATCGCCAAACTCAAACCCGAAGAAGTGGGTTTCTTGCACGTAAACGACGTGCGACAAGACGGCGCGCTCCTTACCGTAAAAGAAGTAGAAACCATCCTCGAAGTGCCATTGGCTCTGCCATTACTCCCCGGAAAATCCACCGTATTGACGCTCAACTTTGAAGGTCAAATACCCGTGCAGATTCGCCGTTCAGGACGCAACAATCGCGAAGGCATCGCACTTTCCATGGCGCAATGGTATCCCAAGATGGCCGAATTTGATTTTGAGGGTTGGCATGCCGATCCCTACCTCGCCCGTGAATTTCACGGTGTTTGGGGAAGCTTTGACGTGAAAATTACCTTGGACAAAAACTACATCGTAGGCGGAACAGGCTACTTGCAAAACGGTAACGAAATTGGGTACAACTACCAAGACGCCGGCGTGAAAGTGTCGATTCCGAAGAAACAAAAAACCTTGACGTGGCATTTTGTTGCTCCAGATGTACACGACTTTACCTGGGCCGCCGATCCCGATTATATTCACGATACCTATCCGGGACCCAACGGTGTAACCCTACATTTTTTATACAAAAACAAACCTGAAATCGAGCTGACCTGGAAAGCGGTCGAACCCAAAGTGGCCACCATCATGGACTTGTACAACCACTGGGTCGGACCCTATCCCTACAAGCAATATTCCGTCATTCAAGGCGGTGACGGCGGAATGGAATACGCCATGTGTACTTTAATTTTGGGCGAAGGCAAGTTGGACGGACTCACCGGACTCATCGCGCACGAAATGGGACACTCGTGGTTCCAACACATCTTGGCAACCAACGAAAGCAAACACCCGTGGATGGACGAAGGGTTTACTTCTTACATCGAAGACAAAGCCATGAATGCCTTGGCGGCGCAACCCGTGGCCAACCCGTATGCGGGCGCGTTTAAAGGGTACATCAATTTGGCCAACAGCGGCAAAGAACAACCACTGTCAACCCACGCCGATCGCTACGACGAAAACCGCAGCTACAGCATTGCGTCTTACAGCAAAGGCGAAGTGTTTTTGGCGCAGTTTGAATACTTGCTAGGCCGCACCAACATGGACAAAATCTTGCGTAAATACTACGACGATTTCAAGTTTAAACACCCGAATCCCAACGATATCAAGCGCACCGCCGAACGCGTTTCGGGGGCAACCTTGGATTGGTACCTCACCGATTTCACCAAAACCACCAACACGATTGATTACGGTTTCGGTGCAGTCGAAGAAAAAGACGGTGCCACAGTAGTGAACTTAGAACGCATAGGCCGCATGCCGATGCCCATCGATTTGCAAGTGACCTACACCGACGGCAGCAAAGAGAATTTCTACATTCCGTTGCGATTAATGAACTTTGAAAAACCCAACCCCGACCCGGAATTAGCGCGCGTAGTCCTCCCCGATTGGGCGTGGGGCAACCCGAACTACCAATTCCGCATCGCGAAACCACTCAGCACGATCAAGAGCATCGTTATCGACCCAGCGGGACTGATGGCGGATGTGAAGGGGAATAATAATAAATTTGAACGGTAAGTCGCTGAGAAGCTGAGCCGCTGAGCTACTGAGCAACCCCGTTTTAAATATCAAAAAAATGCATCTAACCCGTAGTGTCACGCTGCGGGTTTTTTTGTTTCAAGTTTCAAGTTTCAGGTTTCAGGTTTCAGGTTTCAGGTTTCAAGTTCTGAGCGTGAAGAAAGGAGTGGTAAAACAGTTGAACATGAATAAAACTTTTGCTGCATCCAAAAAAATGTAAAACTTAGTGGAACTTTGTGCTCCCAACGTTTTACCATTAAGGAATTAAGAGTCCCACAATGCCGAAAATGGGTTAAGAAAATTAAAACGGCCAAAGGCCGTGAACTTGGTGGACTTAAAATCATCGTAATACTTGGTAAAAACTTCGCGGACTTTGCGCAATCTTAGCGCCTTTGCGGTAAAAAAAATAGTGAGACTTGGTGAAAAACTTAGTGGAACTTTGTGCTCCTAAATTTAGTTTCAGGTTTCAGGTTCTGGGCGTGAAGACAGGGATAGAAAAGTAAGCGTATTACTTGCACCTTGCTACTGATCACTGAAAACTGCTAACTGTAGACTGATGACAGTACACTTTTAAACCCTTACACTTTTACACTCTAAAAACACTCCGCGGAACTTGAAACAAAATTTTATACTTTTAAGTCGCAAATCCCTACACCATGACATCACGACGCAAATTTTTATATACGGGCGGACTCGGTTTATTGGGCGTGTCTTTGGCGCAAAGTGCCGTGGGCTCCCATCTTCTGGACTTTCAATTGGAAGTGTATCCTTCTAAACGTCCACCTTTGGCCCAACGCAATTTTACTTCGCCTGCCGTAGAATCGTTGATTCAGCAGGTCAAAGGGCAAATCAAAAACCCCAAACTCGCGTGGTTGTTTGAAAACTGTTACCCCAATACCCTCGATACAACCGTGCATTTTGGACGCAGAAACAACCAGCCCGATACTTTTGTAATTACGGGCGATATCGATGCCATGTGGCTTCGGGATTCTTCGGCGCAAGTGTATCCCTATGTGGCGTTGTGTGCTAAAGACCCTAAACTGAGCGCGATGATCGAAGGGGTGATTCGCCGTCAAACGCATTGCATTCAAATCGACCCTTATGCCAATGCCTTCAACCGCGAAGCCACAGGCAGCTATTGGGAAAAAGACAATACGCGCATGCTTCCCGAATTGCACGAGCGAAAATGGGAAATCGATTCGCTCTGTTACCCCATTCGATTGGCGCACCATTACTGGAAAACCACGGGACAAACCCAAGCATTTACGGGAGAATGGCGCAATGCTATGCGAGCGGTGGTCCAGACTTTTCGCCAGCAACAACGTAAAAACGGCACAAAAGACACGCCCTATACATTCACCCGTCAAACCGACCGCGCAGCCGATACGCTGATGAACTTTGGGTACGGGAATCCGATACAGCCGGTCGGACTCATTTGTTCGGCGTTCCGACCCTCAGACGATGCGACAGTGTTGAGCTTTTTGATTCCGTCCAACCTTTTTGCGGTGGAATCGTTACGGCAGTTGGCCGAAATGAGTACCCAAATCAACAACGACAGTGCGTTAGCCACGGAATGCCTCGCCCTCGCTGACGAAGTAATGGCCGCCGTTCAACGTTACGGCATTGTCGAACATCCGAAATACGGTGCAGTCTACGCCTATGAAGTCGACGGTTTTGGCGGACGTTTGTTAATGGACGATTCCAATGTGCCCAACTTGCTCGCGTTGCCGTATCTGTGTTCGTTTATCAAAACGACGGATCCTATTTATCAAAACACCCGAAGATTGGTGTTAAGCGAAGACAATCCTTACTATTTCAAAGGGACAGCCGCAGCCGGATTGGGCGGGCCGCATGTGGGTATCGACTGGATTTGGCCCTTGAGTTTGATCACCCAAGCCTTGACTACTTCCGACCCCGAAGAAATAAAAAGTTGTATTGAAACCTTGGTGCGAACGGATGCTGACACGGGTTTTATGCACGAAGCCTTTCACAAAAACGACCCCAAGCAATTCACACGCGCCTGGTTTGCGTGGGCGAATACGCTGTTTGGTGAGTTGATTGTGCAAACGGCGGGGAAGTATCCGGAGATTTTGAGGGGATGAGGAATTTGTTTCAGGTTTAAAGTTTCAGGTTTAAAGTTCTGGGCGTGAAGAAAGGAGTGGTAAAACAGTTGAACATGAATAAAACTTTTGCTGCTCAAAAAAATGTAAAACTTAGTGGAACTTTGTGCTCCCAACGTTTTACCATTAAGGAATTAAGAGTCCAACAAGGCCGAAAATGGGTTAAGAAAATTAAAACGGCCAAAGGCCGTGAACTTGATGGACTTTGCGCAATTTTAGCGCCTTTGCGGTAAAAAACATTGTGCGACTTGGTGAAAAACTTAGTGGAACATTGTGCTCCTAACGTTTTACCATTAAGGAATTAAGAGTCCAACAAGGCCGAAAATGGATTAAGAAAAATTAAAACGGCCAAGGGCCGTAAACTTGGTGGACTTAAAATCATCGTAATACTGGGTAAAAACTTCGCGGACTTTGCGCAATCTTAGCGCCTTTGCGGTAAAAAACATTGTGAGACTTGGTGAAAAACTTAGTGGGACTTTGTGCTCCTAAATTTTAGTTTCAAGTTTCAGGTTTCAGGTTTCGGGTTTCAGGTTTCAGGTTTCAGGTTCTGGGCGTGAAGACAGGGATAGAAAAGTAAGCGTGTTACTTGCACCTTGCTACTAATGACTGTAAACTGTACACTGATGACTATACACTTCTACACTTTTACACTTTTACACTTTTACACAAAAAAACTCTTCCCTTAAACTTCAACCAAATATTTCCGAAAATTCCTCGTTTTCTGTGTAGGTGTTTTTCTGAATTAGAATTTGTAGTTTTACACCGTATAATTTTTTCGCTATGAAATTTTTACGCATTGTAGGAACCGTTGCTCTTTTACTTTTTTGTATACAAACCACCCATGCCCAAAAATACCGGTTTAAAGCCAGTAGTTTGAGTGTTATGGACCGTGGTGAAAAAGGTCAGTGGTCGGAATGGTCAGAATTCAAACCCGCCGATGTGGTGATTACCCTTGACGGAGACAAAGACCGTATTGTTATTCATTCCAAAGACATTCAGTTGTACCGAATCACGGCCTATTACGACAAAATTGAAACGGAGAAAGAACAAACCTTGGGCTTTGAATGCTTGGACAATACCGGCGAAATGTGTGTGATCCTCTTGGTTACGCACAAAGACGAAGGCGGTCGCATGCAGTTTTATATCAACTACCGCGACTTGAAAATGGTGTACAACGTGTATAACGAAAAATAAATGTTGGAATCCACCCGCTCATTTCGGTATCCCAAACAGGAAAAACTCAAACGCCGTAAGTTGATCGAACGCCTCTTCACCGAAGGAGAAAGCGTTGGACAATACCCGTTGCGCTTGGTGTTTCTGCCAGTTCCCGAAGAGCAGGAAGCATTGCAAATCGCCGTTTCGGTTTCCAAAAAATATTTCAAAAAAGCCGTAGATCGCAATTATTACAAACGGGTGCTTCGGGAATGCTACCGACTCCACCAGTACCGGATAAAAGACCACCTCACGCAACCCTATGCGATGTTGTTCTTTTACCAAACCCGCGACCGCATGGATTTTGCTACCATCGAACGCAAAACGCAACAATTGTTTGACAAATGGGTCACGTCCCAAACCCTAAAAAATGCAGAAAATGATGTTCAAAAACCTTAGAAAAAGATATGTACTTCCTGCTGTTGCCGCCGGAATGTTCTTTATAGGCACCAGTTTCAAAGACGATTTCTTTGAAATTGCCAAGCAGATTGAAATCTTCACAACCCTGTTCAAAACCGTCAATCAAAACTATGTGGATGAAGTCAATCCCGCCGAATTGATGGACAAAGCGATTAAGAGCATGTTGGCCGATCTCGATCCCTACACCAACTATTTCAACGAGCAAGATGTCGTAAAATTTAAAATCAACAATACGGGCGAATACACTGGAATCGGGGCTATGATTGCACGTAAAGAAGATAAATTGATCATCAAAGAACCCTACAAAGGCTATCCTGCCGACAAGGCCGGACTCAAAGCGGGGGATGCGATTGTTCAAATTGGAGATGTGCTTTTGGCCGACTTCAAAGACGATGCCTCGCAATTGTTGAAAGGGGCGAAAAATACCAAGGTTGAAGTAAAATACATCCGCCAAGGCAAAACACTTTCAACGACTATTGTTTTGGATGAAGTCGAAATCAATGCCGTGCCTTATTTTGGTATGGTCGATGCTAAAACGGGCTATATCGTATTGAGTGCCTTCAACCGCAAAACCACTACCGAAACCAAAGAGGCATTGGAAAAATTAAAAGCCCAAGGTGCCGAGCGCATTATTTTGGACTTGCGTGGCAATCCGGGCGGACTCCTTAACGAAGCCGTAAATGTGTGTGGTTTGTTTGTACCCAAAGGCGAAACCATTGTAACCACCAAATCCAAAAACGAGAAATACAACGCAACCTACAAAACCACGCGCGAACCCGTGGACCTTACCATTCCGTTGGCGATTATTGTGGATGGAAAAAGTGCTTCAGCTTCTGAGATTGTTTCGGGTGGATTGCAAGACTTGGACCGCGCCGTGATTATCGGTAGCCGCAGTTTCGGAAAGGGATTGGTACAACGTCCGTTGGATATGACCTACGGCACCCAAGTGAAAGTGACCATTTCTCGCTACTATACGCCTTCGGGCCGCTGTATCCAAGCGTTGGATTATGCCCACAAAGGTAAAGATGGTAAAGCCGTGAAAGCGGATAAGTTCAACGCCTTCAAAACCAAAAAAGGACGAACAGTGTATGACGGTGGCGGGATTCAACCCGACATTGAAATGGCTGAAACCAAAACCAGTACGATTGCCGAAGTCTTGCAAAAAAACGATGCTATCTTCAACTTTGCGACCGATTACTACTACCGTCATCCCAATCAAGGAGCAACGGTGCCAACGATTACCGACGCGGATTATGCCGACTTCAAAGCCTATTTGAAAAAAGAGAAAATCAGTTTTGATACCGAAACCGAATTGGCCTTAAAAGCCACCTTAGAAAAAGCCAAAAAAGAAAATGTGGACGAGTCCATCAAAACCCAATACGAGGCGTTGTATGCTGCTTTACAAAAAAGCGAAGAAGCCTTATTGGATAAAAACCAAAAAGAAATCAAACGACTGTTGTTGGACGAATTGATTCGCCGCTACCAATACAAAGAAGGCTTGTACCAGTATTATGTAAAAAATAATGCAGAGATTGCTCGCGCTACACAGTTGTTGGCCAACCCATCCGAATACCAAAAAATATTACAATAATGTTGCGTTTATTACGATTTTTACCGCTGTTGTTTTGCGGAATTTTGTTTGCCCAAGAAGAAAGTGTGCACTCGGTGTATTTTGAATTTGACAAAGCCGATGTGAATGCCAAACAAGTTACGGACATGGTTGCTTTTATCAAAGGCACTGATTCCACCCGTATCGAATCCATCCAGATTTATGGGTATACCGACGATGTGGGTAAAGAAGATTATAACTTCAAATTGTCAACCAAACGGGCGACCACCATTCAAAATAAATTGTTGGAAAACGGCATTAAAAATAAAATCATCGTGACCATTGAGGGCAAAGGAAAGATTTTAATTGATGATGATATTGTTGACAATCTGCCCGAAAAACGTTCCAAAAACAGACGAGTCGATATTGTAATTAACCTCAAGGAACTCCCCAAATTGGTGATGCCTGGGTATTATAATATGCTCCAAAAAAACCATGTGGTGGGAGACCACATCATTTTGGACAATATTTTATTTGAAAAAGGCAGCAGCCGATTGACCTCAAAGGCCAAAGAAGAATTGGATAAAGTGGCATTACTCACTTTGCGTTATAAAAATATTCAATTTGAAATCCAAGGCCATGTATGTTGCACCCCGCCCAACCAAAAAGAGGCGATTGACAAAGACACGCGCAAGCGCAAACTATCTGAAAATCGCGCCATGTCAGTGTACAAATATTTAGCCTTCCGTCGGGTGCCGAAAAACCGCATGACCTACAAAGGCTATGGCAACACCAAACCGTTGGGAAAAGACCCTCAGTACGACCGTCGGGTGGAGTTGGTGATTACAAAAATCTAAGCTTTACGCATTCGGATGTGCGGAATGTCATCTTCAAGGTAGGTTTCGCTAATCACTTCAAATCCGTGGGATTCATAAAATTTTTGCAAGTACAACTGTGCTGAAATGGTAATGGGTTGTGGGCCGTAGGCTTCGTATACCCCAGCAATAGCGGCTTTCATCAAGGCGTGTCCCGCTTGTATCCCTCGGTAATCGGGATGAACAACAACGCGACCAATTGAGGTTTCATCAAAATAATAGCCTTGGTCAAACAAACGCGCATAAGCAATTAAAACGCCGTTTTGGTAGCCTAAGACATGTAACGCCTTTTCATCTTTCCCATCAATATCCAAATAGACGCAATTTTGCTCCACAACAAAGACGACTGAACGCAATTGTAGGGATTCGTATAGTTGCGCTAGAGAAAGTTCGTTAAAACGCTTTATTTCGAATGTAATATCCATGCTATTTTTTTAAAAATCGGGTCGAACGAATGATGGCTTCCAATTCAAACAGTAAATCCCGTTTCTTTTTGGAAGGTGCATAACAAAACCCTTCGATAAAAAGTACGCGGTTATTGGGTTCGTCCACTATGGCGTAATTGACAAAGGGTCCGCCCATAAAATCGTGAGATAGTTCCCAGCTTCCTCGGGTTTCAAACGCGGGTTTTCCAAAGATGGTCGTTTCGGATTGGTAGGGTGTAAATGCCTTTTCGGTCATCATGTAGGTACGCGGCACGGCACCATGAATGTATATTCTGCCGATGGAATCGCGGATGCTCACAATTTTTCGGGTAGGAATTTTATTGTTTTTCAAAACCGACAACGGCATTTGGTACATGATCAAGCTAAGGTTCCCGCTAGTGATTTCTTTCTTGAGCCAAATAAAACGCTTGCCGCCCATGACCATGCGGTACCGATTGGGCACATCGAAGGTGATTCCAAACCGTTCGGCAATTTTTTTGGTATCCAACAGCGAATCTTTTTTCAGCCATTGTTGGTAGACTTTAATTTCAGATTCTTTAATCTTGGCAATAATCAATGAATCATTGTTGTGGATGGAATCCAGTAATTCTTGTACCGACCGTCCTGAAATATGCACAACCGTTTGTGGGTTGGCGAATTCGTTGGCTTGAATGCGGAACTGACTTTTATCCTCGCGTTTGACAATGATGATGTTCCGACTATTGGAGGTAAATCCTTCCAATAATTTGGCGGGATATTGATTGAGCGTTAATACCGGTTCTTCTTGGGGTAAGCCTAAAAAGGGAGCGGCCAACGTATTGCGCAAGGTATCCCCTACTTCACCATTCCACAATTGATCGTCGATTAAAACGGCCACTTGATTCGGTTTGGAGAAGGTTGTTGTATCGGATTTATCGCTTCGATTGGAACAGGAAACGATGAAAAATCCGGAAATTAGGCATAAAAAAAGGGCTTTATTCATAAAGTAAATAAAGCCCAAAGATAGTTATGTTTTTAAATTATCCGTTGATTTTTAACTTCATTCCGGGAGTAATACTTTCTCCTTTGATGTTGTTCCAACGTTTAATATCGGCGATAGAAACGCCTGGGAATTTTTTAGAGATACTAAACAATGAATCGCCTTTACGAACATGGTAAAGCGTTTCTTTAGTTTTGGTTTTGGCTACAGCCTCTTTGGTTTTGACTGCTACAGCTACTTCGGTTTTGTTGACCACCAATTTCTCACCTACTTGGATGGAATTGTCGGTACGGTTGTTCCATTCTTTCAATTGGTCTACCGAGGTGTTGTATTTTTTAGCAATAGAACCTAAATTATCTCCACGACCCACGGTGTATTCTTCGGTGCGGAATTCTTTTTTAGGCGCTACTTCTTCTTCACGAACTACAGCTACAGCATCATCAGAAATGATTAATTGCGTACCCAATTTTACATTGTTACCCATGATGTTGTTCCATGAACGCAATTGCTCCACCGAAACATTGTGTTTTTTGGCAATAGAACCTAAGTTGTCGCCTTTGGTTACCACATAATAATTCACAGATCGTGTAGAATCTTGAATTCCGGTATTTTTGATGCGCTCCACTTTGGCAGCTTTATCATTGGCAGCAATCGCTTCCATTTTTTCAGTTACCGGAACTTTGATTTCTTTACGAACAGTAGTCACCACTTTTTCATTTTTGATAATTTTAATATTATCGCCAATGCCAATGTTGTTTCCTTTGATTTTATTCCATTTGCGTAATTCGGCAACGGTTACATCGTATTTTCCAGCTATCTCACCCAAAACATCGCCGCTTTTCACTTTGTGGTATTTCACCACATCTTTGTTCACGACCACCTTTTCGGTTTTGTATTGGATTTCGTATTTCACTTCATTCGATGAAGGTGCAGCAGCAATCGCTTTGTTGGTAGAATCTTTAACGACTTCTTTCTTGCTGTTTTTCACCACAATTTCTTCCGGCATTTTGATTTTCAAACGTCGACCTAGTGGTGCGCGATCGCTTCTTAGGTGGTTCCAACGCTTGATATCGGTTACCGTGACATCATATTTCTCGGCGATTTCCGTCAAATTATCCCCACGGCGTACTTTGTGGTAGCGCGTGCGGGTGATGTAATCCCGATTCAAAGCCGCAATTGCAGAAGTATCTTTTGTACGGCTGTTTATACGCTCAAAAGGACGCTCACGTAATGACTCTTCATGCTTTACATAGGCATAAATTTTTTCCTCATTCGACGTAAATAAAGCTACTTTATCTTTGGGTAAACGAATGTAATGGCGCTCGCCTGTAATGGCAGGAACCTCTTTACGTTTGAAAGACGGATTGTAGAATTGAATTTCATTCACAGGAATATCCAATAAATCCGATAATTGCTTAAAGGTGATGTGGTTTTTGATGTGAATGGTATCTGTTGCGAAATGATTCGCAATGGCTTTATTCGGAACAATACCGTGTTCTTTGTGGTATTCAAAAATATACATGGTTGCCAAGAAAGCTGGTACATAACCTTGGGTTTCTTTGGGCAAATTTTTACGAATGTTCCAGTAATTCTGTTGGCCTCCCGAACGACGGATGGCTTTGGCTACGTTACCCGGACCTGAATTGTAGGACGCTAAAACCAAATCCCAATCGCCAAAAATTTGGTACATGTTTTTCATGTATTGCGAGGCAGCCTGACTGGATTTAATCAAATCACTTCGTTCATCCACGTAAGTGGTGATATCCAGATTGTATTGTTTCCCCGTTTGATACATAAACTGCCACAAACCGGTAGCGCCCACACGTGAAACCGCCAAAGGGTTCAATGCTGATTCGACTACGGCCAAGTATTTAATTTCTAACGGGATATTATTTTTCGCCATTTCCTCTTCAAAAATGGGGAAATAGAACTGGGCAATTCCCATCAACCGTTCGAAATGTCTTTTACGGTTTTTCAGAAAGGATTTGATTACGTTTTCTAAACCGGGATTGTACTCAATGTTAAACGGCGATTTTTCATCCAAGCGTTTCAATCGCTCTTTCAACACTTCGGTTGGCAATTCATAATCAACCGGTTGATCGACATTTACGTTTTTGATGTCTTCCAACATCGTGTCATAAATGTCCAAGGCAGTTAATTCTTTCATCCACATACTGTCGATGCAAGAAGCCATTTCATCATGTACAAAAGTGGCTTTAATAGAATCCAGATAAGAAAGTTTAATTTCTTTTTTCACTACCGTATCTTGCGGAGCTTTGTTCTCTTGGGCAAATAAAGCCGCCGAGGTGCAGAACAAGAGTGTAGTAATCCGATTTTTTAAAGTCATGTAATTATATTTTAAAATAGTATCTATCAACTATTTAGGTTTTTGCAAAAGTAAAACCTATAACGCAAAAAAATACTTATTTATTGTTAAAAGTCAATTTCTTAGTCTAGAATAGCCTGAATTCCAGGCAATACGCGCCCTTCCAACATTTCCAACATGGCGCCTCCGCCCGTCGAAACATAGCTCATGCGCTCTTCCAAACCAAACTGTTTTACAGCGGCAACCGAATCCCCTCCACCAACTAGTGAGAAGGCTCCGTTGGCCGTTGATTCTGCGATATATTCACCCAAAGTGATGGTTCCTTTGGCAAAACTTTCCATTTCAAAAACCCCTAAAGGTCCGTTCCATAAAATCGTTTTGGAATTCATGATCACTTCTTTGAAATTTTCTAGCGAACGGGGGCCGGCATCTAAACCTTGCCATCCGTCTGGAATTTCGCGAACATCTACGATTTGAGTTTGGGCATCATTGGCAAAAGCGTCGGCAGCAATTACATCCACAGGAATGTGAACGTGTACGTTTTTCTCTTTGGCCTTGTGTAAAATTTCTAAAGCCAAATCCAATTTGTCATTTTCACAAATAGAATCGCCTACCTTTCCGCCCAAGGCTTTGATGAATGTAAACGTCATTCCGCCCCCGATAATCATGTGGTCGACTTTGTCTAAAATGTTTTCGATTACCGTGATTTTAGAGGAAACTTTTGAGCCACCCAACACTGCGGTTACGGGTTTAACGGAATTATTTAAAACGCGATTCAAACTATCGATTTCTTTGGCTAATAAATAACCAAAACATTTGTCATTTGGGAAGAATTGTGCGATAATCGTAGTTGAGGCATGCGCACGGTGAGCGGTTCCAAAAGCATCGTTCACATAGATGTCTCCTAGCGAAGCCAATTCTTTTGAAAATTCTACATCACCCGCTTCTTCTTCGGTGTAAAAACGAAGGTTTTCAAGTAATAACACTTCCCCTGCTTTCAAATTAGCGGCAGCATTTTGGGCTACTTCACCACGACAATCGGTGGCAAATTGAACAGGAACGCCCAATACTTCAGCGGTTTTGGCTACAATATGACGTAAAGAATATTTATCTTCTTTTCCTTTGGGTCGGCCCAAGTGCGACATTAAAATCACGCTTCCGCCATCGGCAAGAATTTTAGCAATTGTGGGTTGTGCCGCTTCGATACGATTGGCATCGGTTACGTTGAAATTTTCGTCCAAAGGCACATTAAAATCTACTCGGATTAAGGCCTTTTTACCTTGAAAATTGAAGTCGTTTAACGTTTTCATTCGCTAGTGCAGGTTACTATTATTCGTCTGCAAATATAACGATTTAAACGGGTTAAGAAAACGATAAATGTCATTGTCCGGATTCACGACCGGAATTAAAAGTGCAGTAACGGCTTATATTCGGGGGAGAAATCCGACTTTGGAGCGTACTTTTTCGTACATCAAAGGAAACATATTTCGGCGGTTTTTGATGGATAAAACGGTGCCGAGCACCAAAAAAACTAATGATCATTATCGGTAATACTTTCGTTAACACTATTGACAGATAACACCCATAACTTTTCTGTGTACGTTCCGTTCAATTGAGATTTAACAAGGGCCACCGCTTCTTCTTCGGTATCCACACGAATTAAACTAACGTATTGAAAATTATTCTGATGATTGATCAAACATTTTGGAGATAATCCTTTCTTTTTCAATTGATTCATGAAATTGCCCGTATTCTCTGTCATGGCAAAAACATTGGCGATTAAATAATAGCCTTTGGATTCGTTAGGCAAACTGATAAACTGCAATTTCACTTTATCGGCTTGATCTGCCAATGCAGTGTCTTTACGTTTGATGTTCCAAGAAGCATCTGCGTATAATTGCGTTACATTTTTATTTACCGCCACAATTTGGATACAATCTTTAAAAACGCCATCCAATTTACTGGCTTGCTTTGCTACAGCTTCTTCTTGATTGGTAGTTTTCAAAATGGCCACATAACGGTAATTATTCAGTGGATTGGTAAACACGATGTTTTCTAACCCTTTAGTATTTAAAAACTTAATATATTGATTGGTGTTTTCTTCGGTTTTAAAAATACCGGTAACTAAATAGTAGGCGGGTTCGGCACCCGAGATTTTCAACATCTGAATTTCAGCTGATTTTCCACTTTCAATTACTTGATCTTTACAAAAACGGTTGAATGAAGATGTCGATTTGTTATTATTTTCTGAAAGCAAATCAATATTGGCAGGAATAAATTTCAGTACTTGTTTCAAGCCGGTCAATTTGTATTCGTTTTTGGAAGGAATTTGAGTAAGCCCTAATTTTTCTTCTACCTTTGGTGTATTGTCTGAATCTACGATCATGCCCGTGAAGAATAAAAAGCATTGGTCACCCGTTGATAATAATCGTATCGAAGTTTCGTCTGCATTATTGCTAATAATCGAATTGTTTGGATTCGATACAGAAAATACACAGCTGTCATATCCCAGGGTATTTTTTACTATCGGGATAACGGTTCATGCAATAGTGTCCGTCAAGGGTTATACTACTGTTAAAGAAATTGTTGGGTTTGCGTTTTCCATCGGTAATGGGTTGGAAATTGCCGCCTTTTTTGGTGCCTAATAATATTTGATCTCCAATTAAATTGTTATCACCTTCTAAAGCGCCAAAGGCTAATTTTACATTGACATTGCCTGAGGCAGGTGTGTGGAATCCGAAATAGCTGAAATCAATAGGCTGCGCATTCAATGTTGCAAAACCATCATTTAAAGAAATATATTTTTCCGACAAAGAAGGATCTTCATATACCACGAATAGTGTCCATCCCGCTGCAGAACCACCCGATAATGTTCCCAAAGTGGCTCTAATATTGGCCACCGTATACACTCCGAAAGGATTGGTTAACGCCTGCAATTGGGAGGTCACATCGGCAAAAACAGCATAGGGAGCCATGTCTTTGGAATGACGATCTTTAATTCCATCGTGCAAAAGTTGGCCCGCAATAGCTGTGTATTTTTCTTTTCCCGGAAATTTAATCAAGATATTGGTGAAATTTTCACGAGCAGGATCAACAGGAATGTATTTCTCAGAACCCTTTTGTTCCCCTTCATTGAAGAGATACGTTGCCGACCAATACAATCCAGCAAAAATAATTTTCTTATACGAAGGATTTTCTGCGTATAATTCGGCACTACTCGATGAAAACGTAGCTTCATCATCATCCACATCAATATAATCCATGAAGAATTCATCATTCAATTTGGCTTGATTGGTGTGGTTATAGTAAGCGTCATTAGGACCATTGGAGTAATCGGCACGATTTACTATGGTGTTGGCAATCATAGCCATGTCTCCCTTGAGGTGCTTTTCAAAACGAGATTTAAATGGAACTGAAAGCTGCGCACTCACCTCCATAGAACTTATCAGCACAAGGCTTCCAAGCAGCAATTTCTTTAGACGGTTAGCATTCATTGTTCTTAAGTTTTGAATTAGGTTTGGGGAAAACCATAATAGATTTCGAAACAAATGTAAATACAAAAATCGATTAAGTGTGTGTTTTAGTCGACAAATGGTGTTTTTATGTATTTTTTTTAATATATTTTCTTACAAAATAAAATATTTTACAAAGCGATTCTTACAGGTCTAATTTAGTTTTTTAGGTCAAAAAATCGTTTTATATACTATATTTGCTTATGTTATTTTCTGAAATTTTAGGACACGAACACCTTAAAAATCATTTGATTAGAAGTGCCTCATTGGGAAGAATTCCCCATGCCCAACTTTTTGTGGGGCCTGAAGGATGTGGAACATTACCCATGGCTATTGCATATGCTCAATACATTATTTGTTCCAATTCGGGTTCAGAAAATAATGGCGCTAATGAAGCGTGTAATTTAAAATTTAATCATTTAGCTCATCCTGACTTACATTTTGTTTACCCTACTGTATCTACAGATGAAGTGAAATCAAAGCCTAAGAGTTTGGATTTTCTCAAAGAATGGCGACAGTTTGTTACAGAAAATGCCTATGGCGGCCTCTTCGACTGGTATAAGCTTTTGGATGTAAAAAACAAACAAGGGGAAATTCGGGTGGATGATGCGCAAGAAATCGTCAAGGCCCTGTCTTTAAAATCACATGAAGGCGGTTATAAAGTCATGATTATTTGGATGGCCGATAAAATGAACATTGCAGCCTCCAATAAGTTGTTGAAATTATTAGAAGAACCTACTGACAAAACGGTGTTTATTTTAATTTCTGAGAATGAAGAAGATATTTTACAAACGATTCGTTCCCGTTGTCAGGTGCTTCAATTTAATGGTTTGACAGAGGCTGATATTGCAACAGCATTGGTTTCACGTGAAGGAATTGATGCTAAAAATGCACAGAAAATCGCCCATCAATCCCAAGGTAATTTCAACAAAGCCCTTAAATTAGTACGTGCCGAAGACGAGGATTTTCCGTTTGAACAATGGTTTGTGCAGTGGGTTCGTGCCGCCTTTCGTGCCAAAGGAAACGCAGCAGCAATTCATGATCTGATCGCTTGGAGTGAAGAGATTGCCAGTTTGGGACGGGAAACACAAAAAAAGTTTCTGGTATATTGTACTGATATGTTTCGTCAATCGCTTTTATTGAATTATCAAGCTCCTGATTTGGTTTATGTTGAACCTCAGGTAGCCGGTTTTCAATTGGAAAAATTTGCGCCCTTTGTTACAGGAAATAACATTACCGAACTTTTTAAAGAACTTTCAGAAGCGAGTTACCTTATCGAGCGTAACGGAAATGCAAAAATTGTCCTCACCGATTTATCCATAAAATTAACGCGATTAATTCATAAACATTAGTTATCATGAACAATGCCGCTTCATTTTTAGTATTACTTTTCATTGCGATTACGTACCTGATGTCTGCCCATGAAAAAGTATTTCATTGGAACACTACGATGGACTGGTTGAAAGGTCATTTTGCAAACTCTCCACTCAAAAATTTTGTTCCCCATGTAACGGCAGTTCTTTTAGTTACCGAACTAGCCGCTGGAATTTTGAGCGCAGTGGGCTGTATCCAATTGTACATTAATGGCGAACGTACGTTTGGTTATTATGGTGCGTTTTTTTCTTGTGTTGCTGTTCTTCAAATGCTTATTGGTCAACGATTGGCTAAAGATTATGACGGAGCGCGCAATATGGTCATCTATTTCATTCCCTCTATTTTAGCGGTTTATTGGCTTAGCTAGACCAGGTGGCTTTGTACCATCTCAATTCATCCCAACTGAAGGTTTCACCAACTAATTCTTTTAGTTCACCTATAGTAGAATCGGGATATTGTTTGAAAATCTCTTGTAAACCCAAGCAACGATCTTCAGGCAATACGTCATGAATAGCGATTTGTTTACTAGCTATAAGCTTGGTTATATGACCATTTATTGTATTCACTGTCAGTTTTCTTTCAACGGCGATTTGTTCTATGGAATGCTTTTGTTTCCAGAGTTCGAGTGTAATGTCCTGAGTGGGTATTTTCGAATTTTTTCCTTTGCTTTTGGTTTTTTTGACGACGTCTTCATATTCCTCTTCAATAGCCTCAAATTGCTGGGATTTAAGTAATTTGAGAGCCTCTTCCCTTCTCGAATTACGGTAATTTCTTTGTTCTTCCGTCTGTAAATTTTCTTTTGTTAGCGGTTGGTGATCAACTACCAATTGAACTAATTGACGAACTTTCATCATTCGAAGTACTGCTGAAATTACAAATTCATCCAATTCTAACAATTCATCAAGGTATTCTTTAACCTTTTTCATGCGTTTCACTTCCTCTAATTTGTAGAGAATTTCGAACACCAATTGATCAAAAATGGGTAAAAAATAGTGGTAAGCGGCATCAATCCGTTGTTGAATCAATCCAAAATCCGATTGATTGGAATACAAACGATGCAATTGATTCGCGAATTTTTGGGAAGGTTCGATTAAAGTTTCCAAAGTTGTGCTAATCTTAACCGCCCAATCCCGATTTCTACCTTTTGCAGACCCATCGGTTAATTCAAAATAAGAATTTCGGTGTTTGTTAAAAAGCTGTTTTAAGTTGGTCCAATCAAAGGCTTGCAGGGAATAAAAATGCAAAAACTTTTGTGTTTCTTCGCTTAATGCTAGTGCCAATTGATCGGTAGAAGCCTTTTGGTCAGCGTATTGCAAAACATCGGGGTCGTTTTGAATGCCATTCAAATGCAAAGGAGATTTTAAAACCAAACCTTGTAACGAACGAAGACGGGAGAAAGCGACATAAGCTTGACCAGGCAAAAACACTTGCGAAACATCCAAGACCGCTTTATCAAAAGTTAATCCTTGACTTTTATGCACTGTAATGGCCCAGGCCAATTTAATCGGATAATGAGTAAAGGTACCGATGATTTCTTCTTCGATTTCTTTGGTGTTTTCATGGACTTTATAGCGCAAATTTTGCCATTCGTATTTCTCCACTTCTATGGAGGTATTTTCATCTGGGAAAAAGACCACAATTTCGCGTTCAGAAAGGGATTGTACAATACCCATTTTGCCATTGAAAAATCGTTTTTCAGGAGAAATATCATTTTTTACAAACATCACTTGAGCTCCTTTTTTGAGTTCAAGTACAGCATCTATGGGGTAAATTTTATCCGGAAAATCATCAACAATTTCTGCTTGATAGCTGTATTTTTTACCTTCTAATTCGGCCAAAGCATTGGCATTCATACTGTCGGCTTTTGCATTATGTGTGGTTAAAGTAATGTAGCCCGATTCAGCTGATGGTTTAAAATTGGGTTTGACAAAACTATTAAGTAACTGAATATCAGAAGGTAAAACTTTATTATTCCGTAAATTATTCAAAACGGCAATAAAATTTTCATCCGTTTGTCTGAATATTTTGGATAATTCCACATACAACGGCGGATGCGCTTCTAAAACTAAAGCATTAAAAAAGAATTTACCTCTATAATAATTGCGCAATACCGACCATTCTTCGTCTTTAATCACGGGTGGTAATTGCATTAAATCACCAATAAATAAGACTTGCACACCACCAAATATTCGGTCATTTTTTCGAACAGATTGCAACATAAAATTCATGGCATCCAAAACGTCTGCACGAAGCATACTTACTTCATCTACAATGAGTAATTCTAAATTTCGGATAACGGATTGTCGAATGGCATTCATTTTAAAATGCCTTTTTAACGTAGCACGCGACTCAAATTTTACAAAAGAATTGGTGTTTGGCGAACTCAAGTCTGGGATAAACGCAGCAAAGGGAAGTTGAAAAAAAGAATGAATGGTAACACCACCAGCATTAAGTGCGGCAATACCCGTAGGGGCAACAACCGCAGTTTTTTTATGGGTTGTGGCGATAATTTCATGTAATAAAGTAGTTTTCCCAGTACCGGCTTTACCTGTTAGGAAAACAGACCGATTGGTCTGATTAATAAATTGAAGCACATAGCGTGCTTCGGCTGATACAAATTCCATGGCTTATAAATTAAAGTCCAAAGATACGAATGTTGTATTCATAAACAAAAAAAGCCCTGATATTTAGGGCTTTATATTACTATTGGAAATATATTATTTCTTTTTTTCTTCTTTTTTAGCAGCAGGTTTTTCTTCTTTTTTACCTTCTGATTTGTATTTATCATTGACCAATTTTACAATCTCTTTAGTAATGTCATATTGATCTTTGGCATACAAAACCGTTGCTGATTCGCCGGTACCGTATACATAATCATAGCCTTTTTCTTTACCATACTCTTTAATAATTTTACGGTAACGACTCACCAAAGAATCCATTTCAACCCCATGTTCCCCTTGAATTTGTTGGGAAATCATTTGTTCTGCATATTGAATTTCTTGTTGGCGTTGTTGTAACTCACCATATTTTTGTTGCGCCCAAGCTTGACCGTTTTTTTGTGCATTACCTGCAAAACTGGATTGCTCTGCTTTTAATCGATCTACTTCAACTTTCAAACGAGAGCCTTTTTCTTGTGCGATACCTTCGTATTTTGCTTTTAAATCTTTAGCTTCTGTTGATTCTTCTAATAATTTGTTCGTATCGATATACGCTGTTTTGAAATCTTTAGCTTGAGTTGTTTTTTCACAAGAAATCATGGCAGCGGCCATTAAAATTCCTAAAAAGACTTTTTTCATTGAATTTGTTAAATTTTGATTTCGCCAAAAGTAAAAAAAAATTTCTGTTAGATGTTTTTAGGTTACATTTTGTTGAAATAATTAGATATAGTTTAAAATTATAATTTCATTAAGCTTTCATAAGCATTTCTTATTAAAACCAACCTTAAATAATGCGTTTTAAGGCACTTTTGGTTTTTAGCTGCCCAAACTTATATGTTAGGCTGGAAAAGTTAAACAGAGGCCGTCTTTGTGGTTTTTATTCGTTTTTCAACACATAAATATGGGAAGAATACTCTTTATTTCGATTTCCAAACCAATTGGAACGTAAACCGGTAAAAAATGCTTTAAAAAAGTTCATTTTTCCGTTTTTGTATTTTTCAGATAAAAGCGCCACATAAAAGCTATCAAATTTCATGGGTAGCACTTGAACCAATTTCATCGATTGTAGAGCAAACAACTTTGAAATTGCATTTTTTGAAAAATGCCATAAATGGATAGGCACATCATAAGCGGCCCAATATTCTTGATAAACTTTGGCATCGTACGATTTGTAATTGGGAACAGCTACCAATAATACACCATTAGGTTTTAGTAAACGTTTCAATTCTTTCAATTGCTGTTCCAAGTTGGGCACATGTTCTAGCACATGCCACATCGTTATTACATCAAAAGAATGGTCTGCTAAATTAACCAAAGATTCCTCCATCCCAATTCCTTTTTGATGAGCAATTTGTTTTGCGCGTTCACTAGGTTCAATTCCAGTAACATGCCAACCATCGTTTTTACAGGTAAGAAGAAACTCCCCTGTACCTGCGCCGATATCTAAAATGGATCCTTTTGTAGATAAGGAATTAACTAAATTCAATTTCTTTTTTAATGCAATTCCTTTGATAAAATGGTATAATTTTTCAAACAATGTTCTTCTTCCATCGGTATGTGAAATGTAATCTTCACTCTCGTAATAGGAAGGTAATTTTTCTAAACTGGGTTGGGGATGCGTCACTAAAATTTCAAATTGTTCATCCAACCACAATTCAAAAACTTCTCCTGAAACGGAATGGTCTTTAACTTTTAAAACTAATTTATCTTTTGAAAAATTCATTTAAACTTAGTATTGGTAAGGGTTTACGCCTTTTGTTTCACGTGAAACATTATCGTCCCATGTATATTAATAATATCGAAATGTCTGCGGGTGATACGCCACTAATTCGTGAAGCTTGTGAAATGGTTACCGGTCGAATAGCTGTCAACTTCTGCTTTGCTTCAATGGATAGGGAGTGAACTTTATAAAAATCGAAATTATCCGGAATTTTCATTTCTTCTAATCGCGTTAATTTCTCTGCATTGTTTCGTTCTTTCTCAATATAACCCGAATATTTTAATTGAATTTCGGCTTGTTCTACTATTTCTGCATCTAATTGATTTTCTTTTACATAGTCGCTAACTTTAGTGAAACGTAAAATATCATCCAAATCAATTTGTGGACGAGAAAATACTTTGAACATTCGATCTGTTTGGTTCATTGGAGTGCTCCCCTTCTCTTCCAAAATTGGATTAGCTTCTTCAGGAGTAATACTCGTTTCTTTAAAATAATCCAACATCGCATTACTTTTAGAAAACTTCTCTTCCATGCGGTGTAATCGTTCATCGGACGCTAATCCAATAGCGTGGGATTTTGGTGTAAGGCGAAAATCAGCATTGTCTTGGCGTAGCAAAGTACGATATTCTGCGCGTGAAGTAAACATTCGATACGGCTCTTCTGTTCCTTTGGTAATTAAATCATCTATCAATACACCTATATAAGCTTCGTCTCTTTTCAGAATGAGCGGTTCTTTTTCATTCACTTTTAGATGTGCATTGATACCTGCCATAATTCCCTGTGAAGCGGCTTCTTCATACCCTGTAGTGCCGTTAATTTGTCCAGCGAAATAAAGATTGTCCACCAACTTCGTTTCTAACGTATGTTTTAACTGGGTAGGTGGAAAATAATCGTATTCGATGGCATAACCGGGACGGAAGAATTTTACATTTTCAAATCCTTCAACAGTGCGAAGCGCTTTGTATTGAATATCCTCTGGCAAAGAAGTTGAAAAACCATTGACATAGACTTCTACTGTATTCCAACCTTCTGGTTCGACAAATAATTGGTGACGGTCTTTATCTGCAAAACGGTTGATTTTGTCTTCAATTGAAGGGCAATATCTCGGACCTAAACTTTTAATTCGACCATTGAACATAGGTGAACGATCAAATCCGTCTCTTAAAATAGCATGCACTTCTGGTGAGGTATAGGTCACATGACAAAGACGTTGTTGTTGTAAAGGTGAAGTTACATTTGAATAAGAAAATTTATCCGGATTAACATCTCCAGGCTCTTCTCTCATTTTTGAATAATCCAACGAACGACCATCAACACGAGGTGGTGTTCCGGTTTTCATTCGTCCCGCTTCAAATCCAAATTGAATTAAATCTTCAGTTATACCCGTTGCAGCACTTTCTCCAGCTCTTCCACCGCCGAATTGTTTTTCACCAATATGAATTAAACCATTTAAGAAAGTGCCGTTTGTCAATACAACTGCTTTGGCTTTAATTTCGATTCCTAGCGCAGTACGAACACCCTCAATTCTTCCATTTTTCACAATGAGTCCTTTAATCATTTCTTGGTAGAAATCAAGATTAGGTGTGTGTTCTAACATTAAACGCCACTCTTCAGAGAAACGCATACGGTCGGATTGTACGCGTGGCGACCACATCGCTGGACCTTTAGATTTATTCAGCATTTTAAACTGAATTGCTGTTTTATCTGAAACAATACCTGAATAACCGCCAAGCGCATCAATTTCACGAACGATTTGCCCTTTAGCAATTCCACCCATTGCGGGGTTACAAGACATTTGGGCAATGTTTTGTAAACTCATGGTCACCAAAAGCGTTTTGCTTCCCAAATTTGCGGCAGCAGCGGCGGCCTCGCAACCTGCGTGACCTGCACCAACCACTATAACATCATACGTTGTAAACATACTTATGGGTTTTGTTCCACGTGGAACGTAATTATAAAAATCTTTAATTGTATTTATTGTTCCACGTGGAACAATAAAATTGACTCATTTTCTTTAGTGCGCATCAAAGCACTTTCTTGTTCAGTTTTATCTTTATAGCCACAATAATGAAGAACACCGTGTGCCATTACACGTAACAATTCATTATGAAAAGTTACCTTAAAATCATTGGCGTTTTCTAGCACACGATCGATAGAAATGAAAATATCACCATGTAGTTCATTTGCTACAGAATAATCAAAGCTAATGATGTCGGTGTAATAATCATGGTTTAAGTATTTTTGATTAATATCAAGAAGATATTCATCATCACAAAACACATAATTAATTTCTCCTTCTTGCTTGTTTTCAGCTATAATAATTTGCTGAATCCAACGCTCATACTCTGATTCGTTTTCTAAAAGAAAGTCAGTTTCATAATTAAAACTAATCATTGGTTTTTAAATATTCTTGAACCTTTCGGTCGTAATTAGCCCGTAAAGGTAAGGTTTGTCTATTTAATATCTCAATACTGTGCAAATATTCCTGTAAACGTGGAGGAATTGAAGTGGCAGTGTTTGAAAATTCTTTTTTGTTAGTTTCGGATTGTCGCTTCTTTTCTTCCCCCTGCTGTTGAATTGCTTTTTGCAATTTTAACATCTCATATTTTAGATTTAGCATGCGTTGAAGGACTTCATTGTCGAAACCTTTATTCAGCAATTGTTTTTCAATAGCTTTCATTTGATTTAAAGCATTTTGTCCTTGGCCTCCAACTCCTTGCTTGTTTAATTCTTTTTCTAAAGCTTCACGTAATTGTTGCTGTTCTTTGAAGATTTCCATAATTGCACGAGCGTCGCCTTCCCCATCTTGACCTTCTTCTCCTTTTCCACTTCCTTGACCTGAACCGTTTGGCTGACCATTCTGCCCTTGTTTCCCTTGACCTTCCTTGGAGCCAGGTTTATCTCCTGATTTACCCTTACCATCTTTACCACCTGGTTTTTGTCCTTTATCTCCTGATTTACCCTCACCTGGTTTTTGACCTTTCTTCATGCCTTGTTTCATCTTTTCTCCCAAACCTTCTTGCTTTTGGATAATATCCGGTAATTGCATACCTTGCCCTTGGCCTGGTTTGGGTTTTCCTTTTCCTGAACCCGCCATAGACATCGACATTTGCATACCATTTAAAATACTGGCTAACATATCGGCTAATTTATTAGAAGAAGAAACAGAAAATTGTTGGTGGGATGTTCCTTTTGAAACATTGGCATCAGCTAACGTTTCGAGTGCTTTGTCAATGTTATATTGAACATTACCCACTTCTTTGGTAATATCTTCAGCAATTTTTGGATTGCGAAGTGACATCGCAAAAAGACTATCGTCAACGTGTTTAAACTGTAATTTTAAATCTTGTTGAATTTTAAGGTACTTATTGAAGGAAGGCGCACCCCGTTTCATACCTTTAAAATTCTTCATCACCTCTTCTTGGGAAAAAGAATAGGCAACAAGATTGTCGATAATTTGACGGAGCATATCAATATCTTCATCCATTTGTTCCATCTCACTGGATTCCATAGAAGCACCCATATCCATGCTCATTTGTTTCATTTTTTGAGCCGCACTTTTTTGTTTTGGTTTGGCACCTGCTTTTGAATTTTTATCCAATTGCTCTTTGGCTTGTTGCAATTCCTTTTCTATGTTTTGCTCAGCAGCCTCCGTTTTGGGTAAATCCAAAGGTGATTTTAATTCTTTATTTTCTTTATCCAATTCGTCTAATTCCTTCTGTAACGCATCAAACTCTTTGTTAATTTCATCTTGTTTGTCCGAGGAATTTTCTTTGTCGTTTTCAGCTAATTTATCTTGTTTTTCAGAAAGTTTATCCAATTTATCAACAATTTGTTCAGCTTTCTTTTCAACATAATATTTCTTAGTAAGTTCAACCAATTGTTGCAAATTCTTCGTTTTATTTTTGGACTGTTGTTTTAACTGATCCATTTTTTCAAACAATTCTTCTTTCTGAATTTTCTCATTCAACTTTTGAAGTTCGTCAAGTAACTTTTTATTTTTCTCAAAATCTTTGTCAGCTTTCTCTAAACGTTCTTTGAGTAAATCTTTCGATTCATCTTTCTTATCCGTTTTCACCTTATCAAGATTATCCTTCATTTTTTCAGCAAACTCTTTCATCATTTCATCTTGCTTCTTTTGCTTTTGGATGAAATCGTTAACCTTTTGCTGTTCTTTAAATTCAAGACTTTCTTTTTCTTTGCCTAACTTTTGCAGTTTATCCATTTCATTAAACTGCTTTTCTTGGGTTTTAAGCGACTTTTCTAAAGAATTGATATTCTCGTTCTGTTGTTGTAGTAATTGGTCTTCTTTTTCGCTTTCTGTGCTTTCGCGATGGGTAAAAACCATAGATTTTGAAGATTTATAGTTATGAATCGCGTCATTATCAAAAACTTCAAAATAATATTCATACGGAACACCAACTTGAATGGGTAAATCTCCTGGAAAAGTATAAATAAATCGATCATAAACATCTCTTTTCACCGGAATGGTTCCACGTTTAACCGCATTGGGATTATTTTTAGGATAATAGACCACTTGCAATTTGGTTAACCCATGATCATCGCCAACTTGACCTAATAAATACCCTTTGTCAATTTTTAAACTATCGGGTGCATTACCAACAGTAATTGTTGGGTATTGATCTGTTATGACCGAAATATGATAATTTAATTTCTCATAATTCGCTACTTTATCATTGGAGGTAAAGATTTGGTAATCTGTATTTTGTACTATATTCTTAGCCAAAGAAAACGTGTTTTCGTTTTTGGAAAAAGGGGTTTTTTGTGTACCGTTAAACCACATAACTTTTTGCGTTGCGAGCGTTTGCATTCGCCAAGTAACTTGTGTTCCTTCAGGTACAATGGCGTTACCCGTACCTTTCACAACTTCTGTTTTTTTATTCAAATAGGATGGGAAACGCAAAACCATTTCAAAATTTGCAATTGATGGAACAGTAACCACATCTAAAGTGTATGATTTGGATTGAACTGCGTTAGCTTCCAAATGAAATTCAAGAGTGGACTTGGGTTTTGGAATCACAAATTGAAAAGTGCCAACGCCAGTAGATTCCATAAAATAACTTTCATCTCCAATAAAAATCATGGTATTTTCAGGAACTACTTTCCCTTGCGTTTTCACGTGAAGCACAAAATCTTTGTTTTGTTCCGTTTGTAAGTTCGGATTCGTTATCACAAAGGCAAAAGGGGCAGGTGGCGTAAATTGTTGGCGGTAATTGATAACACGATTAAAACTCTGGGACAACACTTCGCTTTTACCACTTAAAAAAAAGAACAACACCAATAAAATTGGAATGGCAGCCAGCGGAATATATTTCTTATTGGCTGAGAAATCTATGGCTTTTGTAAAAGGAATAGGCTGTAGATTGGCTGCTTTTTGTTCGATAGAAGCCAATAAAAGTTCAGATGTATTGATGTCTTGGGCTAATTGCAGAAAATTAGTAAGCTTATCCCCTACTTCGTTAAAGTGGTTTCCAATAATTTGAGAGGCTTGGGTATAATCAATTCCTTTTTGGAGTTTGAATAATTTGAAAAGAGGAAATACAATATACCGAACTAAAAGAAAGAATTCGACACCTAAAAATAGAAGAAACAAAACGGTTCGAGCAGCAGGTTTCAACCAAAGAAAATATTCAATAGACAAGGTAAATAAGAAATATAGGAGTCCGAGACCCACAAAGAACAAGGAGCCGCGCACAAATTCATTGGTGTAAAACTTCTTAATAAAGTGTTCTAATTTCTGATAAATTAACCCTGAATGATCAGTCATGGTGAATAGATTGTTAATAACCGCTAAAAATACAAAAATTGCGAAACATCAAAAGTTAAATAATTGCCAAGTCAGGAATGGAAAAACTGAACTATCTTTGCCAAAAATTTGACCTATGTCTCGACCTGTTCGCGTGCGTTTTGCACCTAGTCCGACTGGACCTTTACATATTGGCGGTGTTCGCACGGCTTTATTTAATTATTTGTTTGCTAAAAAACATAACGGTACTTTCTATTTACGCATAGAAGACACTGACCAAAATCGCTTTGTTCCTGGTGCGGAAGCCTATATTTTTGAAGCGTTGGAATGGTTAGGAATCGCTCCTGATGAAACGGTTGGTAAAAATGAAAAGTTTGGCCCCTACCGTCAAAGTGAACGCAAACCGTTGTATAAACAATATGCTGATCAGTTGATTCAATCCGGTTGGGCCTATTATGCTTTTGATACTGCTGAAGTATTAGATCAACACCGTAAAGAGCATGAGGCACAAGGGAAAACGTTTATATACAATTGGCACAATCGGGAAAAATTAGATACTTCTTTAGTTCTATCAAAAGAAGAAACAGAACAACGAATAGCTTCTGGTGAAGCCTATGTGATTCGTTTTAAAACTCCTGTCAATGAAATTTTGGAATTACACGATATCATTCGCGGTGATTTAAAATTTGACACTAATCTTTTGGATGATAAGGTGTTGTTTAAAAGCGACGGCATGCCAACGTACCATTTGGCGAATATTGTCGATGATCATTTAATGGAAACCTCGCATGTGATTCGTGGTGAAGAATGGTTACCTTCCCTACCCTTGCATCATTTATTGTACAAAGCTTTCGGTTGGGAAGCCCCTGAATTTGCGCATTTGCCGTTAATTTTAAAACCGGTTGGAAATGGTAAATTGTCCAAACGCGATGGCGACAAACTTGGGTTTCCTGTTTTTCCATTAAATTGGTCGGATCCAACTTCTGGAGAAGTTTCTTCAGGTTATCGTGAAAAAGGGTTTTTCCCAGAAGCCGTGGTAAATTTCTTAGCCTTATTAGGTTGGAATGATGGAACCGATCAGGAATTATTCAACTTGGATGAGTTATGTCAAAAATTTGATTTAGGCCGCGTACACAAATCGGGAGCTAAATTTGATCCAGAAAAAAATAAATGGTTCAATCACCACTATTTGCAAATACAATCCGATTCTTCTTTAGCGGCTTCTTTTGAATTAGAACTAAAAGAAAAAGGAATAAAAACTTCATTCGATTTAACTCGAATTGTGGGAATGATTAAAGAACGTGCTCATTTTGTGACTGAATTCTGGGAATTAGCCGATTACTTTTTTGTGGCACCATCAACATATGATGAAAAAGCAGCTAAGAATTGGAAAGAAGATACTCCTTCGCTTTTAAATCAAGCTTATGAAGTGATGTCACAAGTGCAACCCTTTGAATCCGTTGCTATTGAAAACGAATTAAAAACATGGATGAACGCCAATGAAATTGGAATGGGTAAAATCATGCAACCCTTACGATTGAGTCTTGTAGGCGCTTTAAAAGGACCGCATTTGTTTGATATCATTGAAATATTAGGCAAAGAAGAAGTTAACCAACGCATTCAAAACGCCATAAATACCTTATAAATAAAAAGCCCCGACTAGTAATCGGGGCTTTTTTTATAAATTAAAAACAACTTGTGCATTTATAGTACCGAGATTTCCTTTAAAATTCTCGGTATTGTTTAGTGCGGTAAGATCAGTGTTTTTATTGAGCTTATTAAATAAATTAGTAAATCCATACTGATAAAAAGCGACCAAGCGAACCACTTTAGTACCACCCGATACTCCGAAATAAAACGCACCACCAATAGTCGAAACATCCAACACATCTTTAGCATGTATTGGAGCTTCTGTGACATTATTGTATTTAATCACATTATTTTCAGCTGATTTATTTACCGATAATTTACCATTGACTTGTAAAACCGGTCCAAAATCAATCGAAATATGATCTTGAATTACATTATAACTGAATAATAAACGAATTTGAACCCCTTGTAAACTGAATTCTGTTTCACGGGTTTCAATTCCATTTTTTCCCAATGAAAAATTACTTTCAAAAAATTGCATTCCGTAAATCATGCTCCAATTGTTGTAATAATTTCCACGCACAGACAATCCGCCTGCAAATCCGTTTCCTGGCTTGGATTCAAAGGTTGAGGAGAAAATAGTGCAATTGGAAATACCACCCGAAATACCAATCCGATTTCCATCGCGATAACCGTATTGTCCAAAGGAAAATAATGAAGTTGCAAGAACGCAAACAAAAAGTAAGTTTTTCATTGTAAAAAATTTGTAACAAACATACAGCATTCCCGTATAACAAGCATCTAATCCTAAAAAAATATTATGAATCCAATTCTTATTGTTGTTTTAGTCTTCGGACTGTTTTTGTTTTTAGCTTGTTTTTTTACAGTAAAACAGCAAACCTCTGTGGTGATCGAACGTTTCGGGAAATTCCACAGTATTCGTAACTCTGGGTTACAATTGAAAATTCCGGTTATAGATCGGATTGCCGGTCGGGTAAATTTACGTATCCAACAATTGGATGTCATTATCGAAACCCAAACCAAAGACAATGTGTTTGTGAAAATGAAAGTTTCGGTTCAGTTTAAAGTCATTCAAGAACATGTGTACGAAGCCTTTTATAAATTGGAATTTCCGCATGATCAAATCACCGCTTACGTTTTTGATGTTGTGCGTGCTGAAGTACCTAAATTAATCTTGGATGATGTTTTTGTCCGTAAAGATGATATCGCGATCGCTGTAAAACGGGAACTAAACGAAGCCATGATGGCGTATGGATATGATATTATCAACACCTTGGTCACTGATATCGATCCGGATATTCAAGTGAAAAACGCGATGAACCGTATCAATGCCGCTGAACGTGAAAAAGTAGCTGCTGAATTTGAAAGTGAAGCACAACGTATTCGTATTGTGGCAAAAGCCAAAGCAGAAGCGGAAAGTAAACGTTTACAAGGTCAAGGTATTGCTGATCAACGTCGTGAAATCGCAAAAGGTTTGGTGGAAAGTGTAGAAGTTCTGAATAAAGTGGGGATTAACTCGCAAGAAGCTTCTGCTTTGATTGTAGTTACTCAACACTATGACTCGTTACAAGCTATTGGTGCCGATACTAACAGTAACTTAATCTTATTACCGAATTCACCTCAAGCGGCTACCGATATGTTGAATAATATGGTAGCGAGTTTTGCCGCAAGTAACCAAATTGGGGAACAATTGAAAAACCAAAAGAAGAAAGTAAAAGACAACGATAACAAATCATCGTTAGATTACAATCCGAGTGATACTTCTGGAGAATAATCAAAAAAGGAATAAAAAAAGAGGCTTAATCGCCTCTTTTTCTGTTTATAAACCATTGTATAATATACGGAAAAGCTATTTTTAAAACGGTACCAATAGTGCCTGAAAATACATTTTTGTACAACCATCCTACATACGAAGCCGTTTCAGTTGGGAAAATAGCTTCCTTCGCATTTTGAATGTTTAATGCAGCTTTGCGGTAATAAAGTTCGCGCTCTACCTTTAACACTTCTAAATCGCGATCGATTTCTGCATAGGATCGGTATTTCTTTGTAGCCATAGTTAATCGTTAAAAAATATTTCAGAAAATCGTTCCAACAAGGGACCTTCCACAATTTTGTCTTTGATTTGAAAAATTAAAACTGCTAAAATCAAATAAATTCCGGCCACACTTAAAAATCCTAAAGCATAGGAATGCATCCACTCCCCTAGCGCTAACGCTCCTGCTATGGAGATGAAAAACAACATGACCAACAAACACAAACCCATCAAGACAAACTTTACAATCATTGTCGTCGATTGCATAGCCACTTTAAAGCCCCAAAGTTTGTAATATTCTAAAGTTGAGTCGACATACTTTTTGGCGTTTTCTTGAAATTCTTCGGTTTGTTCTTTGATTTCGTCAAAAGGCATTATTTCTGAAATTTAGCGTTTTGCTGTTTTAACTCGGCCAACTTTTGTTCCAAATAAGTAATGGCTTCTTCTGCTTTATAACTTGATTTGGAAAGTAGGTCATCCATAGACGATTTTAAATCCGTTTTGGTTTGATCGAATTTTTCTTTCGCCTCCTCTTCGACCGATTGAAATTTTTGTTTCAAATCATCTTTCAAATCATCGAGATTGTCTTTTATTTTTTTGCGGGTTTCCGAACCTTTGTCGGGAGCGAATAAAATTCCGAGTCCGACCCCAATCGCCGCACCCAAAAGTAACGCAACTAACCCTTCACTATTTCTATTGGACATATGTTTCTATTTTTATGTACTTAAAATTACAAAAAAAGAGACAGAAGCTATGTTAAGACCCTATTAAAGTGAGAAAATTAAATACAAGCGTTTTCTTCATCGTTCCGTAGTTAACCTATAAAATCACCTTACTCCTTTTTAAAAATGGCTTAGAATTAATTTATAAAAGTCAATTTTAATAAGGAATTCTAATATTTATTAAATTTATAATAAGAAATACCAATAATAAGAAAACCCGCGACTATAGCGGGTTTTCTATCAATATAATCAATACAAATTATTCTTTACTTTCAATCTTTGCCCAAGTGTCGCGAAGACCTACCGTTTTGTTAAAAACTAATTTTTCAGTAGTCGAATCGGTATCGACACAAAAATAGCCTAACCGTTGAAACTGATATTGGGTTCCCGGTTGTGCACTTTTCAAACTGGGTTCCATATATCCTGTAATCACTTGTAAGGAATTGGGATTAATGTAGGTTTTGAAATCTACTTCTTTATCACCGTCTGGATTTTCATGAGTGAATAAACGATCGTAAACGCGAACTTCCGCTTCTAATGCATGCGCTGTAGAAACCCAATGAATGGTTCCTTTAACCTTACGCATACTGGCTTCAGTACCACTACCCGACTTACTATCAGCATCATACGTACAATGAATCTCAGTGATATTTCCTGCTGCATCTTTCACCACGCTCTCACCTTTAATGATGTAGGCATTTTTTAAACGAACTTCAGTACCTAAAGTCAAACGGAAAAACTTCTTATCCGCTTCTTCTTTAAAGTCATCACGCTCGATATATAACTCCTTACCAAACGGTAATTTGCGATAAGTCATTACTTCAGCTTCCGGATTATTTTCAGCATCCAACCATTCTTCTTGACCTTCAGGATAGTTGGTAATTACCAATTTCACCGGATTCAAAACGGCCATTACACGATCAGTAGTTTTATTCAATTCCTCACGAACACAGAATTCCAACAAGGAAACATCAATCAAATTGGTGCGTTTTGCAATACCAATGGTCTTTGCAAAATTACGAATCGCCATCGGTGGATAGCCTCTACGACGCATTCCTGAAATGGTACTCATCCGTGGATCATCCCAACCTGTAACATGTTTCTCTTCCACCAATTGTAGTAATTTACGTTTAGAAACTACGGTATGAGATAAGTTTCTGCGAGCAAATTCACGTTGTTTGGGACGCACTTTGGTTTCATCATAAATTTGATCCAAAAACCAATCGTACAATTCACGATGTGGCAAGAATTCGAGAGTACACAACGAGTGTGAAATTTGTTCCAAATAATCGCTTTCTCCATGCGCCCAATCGTACATTGGATAGATACACCAATCGTTACCAGTTCGGTGGTGGTGTTCATGCATAATGCGATAAATAATCGGATCACGCATCAACATATTGGAAGAGGTCATATCAATTTTTGCCCGTAAAACGTGGGTTCCTTTTGGGAATTCCCCTTGCTTCATTCGGGTAAATAAATCCAAATTTTCTTCTATAGAACGATTACGGAAGGGTGACTCTGTACCAGGTTGTGTTGGTGTCCCCTTTTGTTTTGCCATCTCTTCTGAAGATTGGCTGTCCACATAGGCTTTACCTTTTTGAATCAATTCAACCGCCCAATCATATAACTGCTGGAAATAATCAGAAGCATAGCATTCACGATCCCATTGGTATCCAAGCCATTGCACATCGCGTTTGATCGCATCAACATATTCTTGCTCCTCTTTAGAAGGATTAGTATCATCAAAACGCAAATTTACTGGCGCATTGTAATCCAAACCTAATCCAAAATTCAAACAAATCGCACTGGCGTGACCCACATGCAAATAACCATTGGGTTCGGGTGGAAAACGAAAACGAAGTTTATCATTTGATAATCCGTTTGTTAAATCGTCTTCGATGATTTGCTCGATAAAATTGAGTGATTTTTCCTCGGTTGACATAGAAATTTCTTAATTTTAGCAAAGATATGTTTAATTCGTCAAATCGTCAATTTGAAAATTCGTCAATTTGCTATTTGGCACCGAAATAAAAATGGGAACAATTAAATTACAAAACATCCGTACGTTTTCTTATCATGGATGTTTAACCGAAGAAGCAAAAATTGGTAGTGATTACCGTGTGGATTTAGAAGTCAAAACTGATTTACGAAAGTCTGCACAAACCGATGAATTGGCAGATACGGTGGATTATGTATTACTCAATCGTATTGTCGTAGAAGAAATGGCGATTCGTTCCAAATTACTGGAACACGTGGCGCAACGCATCATTCAACGTATTTTTAAAGAAATTCCCGCCGTTTCTCGCATTCTATTAGCGGTTTCTAAACTCAATCCACCCATTGGTGGCGATGTAGAAGCCGTTACCATAGAAATGGAAGAATACCGTAGTTAAGAGAAAGGAAGTCAGTAAACTAAAGAAGATTCCCAATAATTTGGGTTAGGGAATTTGGATATTGCATTTTTTTTACTTTATCTTTGCTACCCTCAACAAAGGGCGTCGTGGCCGAGCGGCTAGGCATCGGTCTGCAAAACCGCGTACCCCGGTTCGAATCCGGGCGATGCCTCTTCAAAAAACCTCTCAGTAATGGGAGGTTTTTTTATTTTAAAATAATCATTACAAAACCGCGTAATCGGTTCTCCCGATGTTTCGGGACGGGCGATGCCTCTTACAAAAAACAGCTCAGAAATGGGAGGTTTTTTTATTTTAAAATAATCATTACAAAACCGTGTAATCGGTTCTCCCGATGTTTCGGGACGGGCGATGCCTCTTCAAAAAACGGCTCAGAAATGGGTGGTTTTTTTATTTAAAAAATAGGATGAAAATAGATTTAGTTTTTAAAAAACTTTAGATAATCGATTTGTAAATCAGAGAGAATTGATTTTAAAATAATCCATTTTTTACTATAAAATGGTTATTAAGACTGGAGTGAATTTACAAATAAAAACATTTAAACTTATACCTAATCTTACTTTTAAATCAGTAATCAATAAGTCATCTCCTTTTCTAGCATATCTATTGATTTGTTCAAATGCAGCTTTTGTAATTGTATTTCCTTGAACAACAATTGCTTTTTGACCGGGTATTCTTATAGTAAATTCAAGAATATTAAACTTAAAATCAAGATTTTTATCTTCAAAAAATACGCGAACTACTGCATCTTTCAAATTGTTCTTACTCATCCGTAAAATAGGGTCTTTATTAAAGTTTAATGAAGTCAGATGGAGAGGAATATTTTTAATTTTATATACAAAAACTTCTACTTTTTTGGTTTTATTTTTCAAAACTATTTGAACAGAAATATTGAGTTCTGTACCTGCACCTGGGTTAATTTCAAATGTATTTTTTGAAGTTGATTTTAGGCCTAATCCTGAAACAGAAAATAACAACGAATTGGGTACTTCGATACTAAATTTATTAGACAATCCACGATAAACAACACGACAATCTTGGTTTACAATCCATTCCGAAGTGTGTTTGATGATTGACAAAGTATCCTTCTGTGCAAAACTAAAAAAGGATATAAAAAGAAAAAAACTAGTTAGAATTCGTTGCATTTTCAAGCGGTTTACTAATACCTAATTTCTGTTCGATCATTTTCTTTTCGTTCGGAAAGAACCCTTGAACGATTAAAAAACTTCCGAAAATCATTAGGATAACGCTGATTACCCGCTTAATCTTATAAATATTTTTAGGTGTCAATCTAGATTTTAATTGTTTGGCAACTAAAATCTTTAAAATATCTACGGCAAAATAAGTAACAATAATGGTAGCTATAAACAGAATAATTCGGTTGGTTTCCATGTTCAGTTTGGGTCCGAACACGATAATCACACCCATCCAAAACGCTAATACTCCAATATTGATGAAATTCAAAAAGAACCCTTTAAAAAATAAACCTAAGTAGTTATTTTTCTGAATATTATCTTCTTCTACTTGTTCTTCTTCCTGCTTTTTTTGAAAATTTTTCTTCTCTTTGATAAACGAAATAATTCCGTAAACCAACATTAAAATACCACCAAAAACAAACAAAACTGGGTCATCTTTGAGTCGCTCTAAAATTTGATTCGTACTGAAATACGCAATTAGAATAAATACAAAATCACCAAATACCACTCCGGCATCAAAGACCATAGCCGCACGAAATCCCTTGGTAATACTGGTTTCTAACAAAACAAAAAATACAGGCCCAATCGTAAAGGCTAATAAAAATCCCCAAGGTATGGCAGCAAGTATATCGTTTAACATGAATAGGATTTGGTTGAAATAAGAAAGGAAGTAAAGATATTTCTTTTCGGACAAAATCCAAAAAATACCCTTACTTCCTTAATAAGTCTACACTTATTTTACTTGACGAATGGTTCCGCCAGCAATCGTCTTTTCATTGATCTGCTTCGGATTCCCATAAATTGAAATGGTTCCTCCGGCTCTAATTTTAGCATCCACCAAATCCGTGGCATAAATAGCGGCATCACCACCGGCATTTCCCGTAATTGTTGTTTGTTCGGTAACCAATTTTTCAGCTTGATACACACCACCTGAATTCACAATAACCTCTTGATTTTTCGCTTTTCCAGTCAATGTTACTTGGGAACCATTAGCAGTTCGCGCTGATAATTTTGAAACCTCTAAAGTTAAATCCACCTGTGCTCCTTCTTTGGCAATTAAATCAAAAAGCATCGCTTTAATTGTAGTTTCGCAACTGATATGCGATCCTTCATTGGCTTCCACTGCTTCTAATTTTTTAAAATATACAGTAGCTGAAATGCCATCACCTGAAAGCATTTTCGTTAAAGGCATCCGAATTTTTAATTCGCCATTTTTATTAACGACTTCAACTTCATTGGCATCACCACCAGACAAAATAACTTTGTTTTCATTACCTTGAACCAACATTACATCAATTTGATCAAAGGCGGTTACTTTGGTAAAATCACCAACTTTTTTTTCAATTTGAGCAAAAGCTAACGAACTGAAAGCTAATGCTACTAAAAGTATTTTTTTCATGTTTGTACGATTTGGAGTTATTCATTTTTTCGCAAATAGGTAAAGTCTAATTGTTTTTTTACTAAATCTGCATTTTTAACTTTAACGAAAACTTCGTCACCTAATTGTAATAATCCTTTATACATTTCACCTACGTAGGCATATTGTTTCTCGTCAAAAACGTAGTAATCTTCTTTGATGTCGCGCACACGAACCATGCCTTCACATTTATTTTCCACAATTTCGACATAAATTCCCCATTCAGTAACTCCAGAAATTACCCCTAAGAATTCCTGATCCATGTGGTCTTTCATGTACTTCACCTGCATGTATTTCACAGAATCCCGTTCGGCATTGGCTGCTAATATTTCCATGTCGGTGGAATGCTCACATTTTTCTTCAAATTCTTCTTCATTCACACTCTTTCCACCATCCAAATAATGTTGCAACAAACGATGCGCCATGACATCAGGATAACGACGAATAGGCGAAGTAAAATGACTGTAATAATCAAATGCTAATCCGTAATGTCCAATGTTTTCAGTAGAATAGCGGGCCTTACTCATCGCACGAATCGCTAAAGTATCCACCAAATTCTGTTCTTTACGACCGTTAACTTCAGCCAACAAATCATTCAACGATTTTGAAATTGTTTGTTTTGTTTTGAAGTTAATCGAATAGCCAAACTTCGAAATGACGGATTGCAACCCAATTAATTTATCTTCATTGGGTTCGTCGTGAATACGGTAAATAAAGGTTTTCTTTTGTTTACCAATGAATTCAGCCACTTTTCGGTTGGCCAACAACATAAATTCTTCAATTAAGAAATTGGCATCTTTGGAAACCTTGAAATACACACCAGTCGGTTCATCATTTTCATTCAAATTGAATTTAACTTCCACTTTATCAAATGAAATCGCTCCGGCTGCCATTCGTTTTTGACGCATAATTTGCGCTAAATCCTGCATTTTTAATACCGCTTCCACAATAGGAGCTGGGACTTGGTAGTCTTTACCGGTTAGCGAAGTTTTAGCCGGAATCACATCCGACTTCGTTTCAATAATATGCTGGGCTTCTTCGTAGGCAAAACGTTGATCAGAATAAATCACCGTTCGACCAAACCATTGATTCACCAGTTCCGCTTTGTTATTCAATTCAAATACCGCTGAAAACGTATATTTCTCTTCATGTGGACGTAACGAACAGGCAAAATTAGACAAGACTTCAGGCAACATCGGAACCACACGATCCACCAAATACACCGAAGTTGCCCGTTTATAGGCTTCATCATCCAAGATAGTTCCTTCTTTCACATAATGCGAAACATCCGCAATGTGCACACCAATTTCATAATTTCCGTTGGCTAACACTTGAAACGACAAGGCATCGTCAAAGTCTTTGGCATCTCTCGGGTCAATCGTAAACGTGAGAATGTCACGCATATCGCGACGTTTTGCAATTTCAGCTTCGGTAATGGACGTATCAATTTTATTCGCATAAGCGTCCACTTCAATCGGAAAATCATAGGGGAGACCGTATTCGGCTAAAATCGCATGAATTTCAGTATTATGCTCACCAGGTTTTCCAAGTACTTTTATAACCGAACCAAAAGGAGAATCGGCTTTTTTTGGCCAATCTTCCAATCGAACCAAAACTACATCGCCATGCTCTGCATCGTTTAATTTATTTTTCGGAATAAAAATATCCGTATACATTTTGGCATTTGCTGTAGTTACGAAACCAAAATTCTTTTGTACATCGACTACTCCGACGAATTCCATTTTGGCGCGTTCTAAGATTTCAACGACTTCCGCTTCCGGTTTTCGAGAAGCACGTTTGTTGTACACATACACTTTTACACGATCACCATCCAATGCATGATTCAAATTCACAAACGGAATAAATACATCGTCTTCCAATTCGTCACAAACAAAATATCCCGTTTTGCGAGATGTCATGTCCACCAGACCTTCGTAGTATTCTTTACTACTGGATTGTACAAGATACTTCCCAGGTTCAGTTTCAATAATTAGTTTTTGTGACGCTAAGATTTTAAGATCTTTGATAATCTCGTTGCGACTTTTGGTATCATTCAATTCTAAAATCGCAGCAATCTGTTTGTAGTTAAAAGGCTTATTCGGATTCTTAGATAATATTTTAAAGATTTTTTCGGAAAAAGTTTTGTTCTTTTTCCCGAACTTTTTTGGGTTTTTAGGCATACTTCATATTCTTTTACGGTTGAAAATTACGAAATACTATTCAGTTCCTTCAGTAAAAAAGAAGTTTTAATAGGAATATAACATTTGCATTTTGGTTTTCATGTACCTTTGAACTACTGCAATGTATTCTTATGACGGACTTTATCACGATTGCTATCTTTCATTTACCACAAGAAACCTACATTCTCAAAACCCTTTTGGAACGGGAAAATATTCCTCACTTTTTTGAAAACGAAACCATCGTTTCTGTCGATCCTTTTGCGAGTATCGCTTTGGGTGGCATCAAACTCAAAGTCCATCCCAACGATCAAGAACGAACACAACAGTTAATTGACAATCTCAACAATCCGTTACATATCGTTTAAAATCTATTTTTAAAAATCAAAGGTTTTCAACAACTACTAAAAACAAAAAAAACATTCTTTTAATTTTTAAAAATTTATGATGGTTATTATAGGGTGTTGATAATGATGAAAACTTTTGTTGCTTTTATTTTTTTGAAAAGTTATCCAAACTTTTACACGGATATTAACACATTTTAAAAATGGTAAAAGGCTTAAAATGAATAAAATTTTGGTTTTTATTAACAGTTGTCAACAACCAAAAATAAAGTTCTTTTTTTGAAAACTTTTAAAAAGAAAATCTGTTGAAAAACCCATTTTTGATGTCAATAATTTTTCCAAAAAAAGCCAAAAGTTTATTTGTATTTCTCATTTCGATTTTAGCTTATAAAAATTTGTTTGCACCTTTAAAAAAGTTCCCATTTTCTATTTAAAATTATTAACAATTCATGTTAATTTAAAGTTATCTGAAAATCAGCGTATTGTAAATTACTATTAACAGCCGTAAAAATTACTTCTTTAAAGTGTTGAAAATCAATATTTTATTAAAATTTCATCGAATCCCGAAAATCCTTAATGTCCTGATCCAGAATTTTGTAGTCCAGTTTTCCACCTCTTTTTTTAAGATGCTCCAAAATCACAAAACTGCGTTCAATTTTGAGCTGTGAATTTTTAATTTTATTAATCAAATGTATCAGCGTTCGCTGTTTTCCAGGTGTCAATTTATGAAACCAATCACTCCCTTCCGGATCACTAAATAATACCTCCCGAAATTCCTCCGAAATCTCCATTCCGTATTTGGATTTGTCCACTTCCATTCGCACCTGAATCCAATCACCCAAAACCATTCCGTGCTGTTTTAAAATCGCCTGATTTAATAAGATAAAATGGTAGCCGTCTTTCGGCATCATCCCTGAATGAATTCGCAAGGTTTGATTTAAATAACAAATTACCCGTTTGTCTTTACACTGAGCGTTTAGGATTTCAAAAATCGGCTGTGGAATTTTAAAATGCGGTCCGTAACCGACTGAACTCGCTTCAAATGACTCCAATAACGCTTCGAATTCCATCCTAAGAAGTTTTTTTCAAAGGTAGTAGCTGCCCGTAGCATTATTCCCTAACTTTGTCAAAAGAAATAAACAACACAATCAACAACCCATGAAAATTTCAATTGGCAACGACCACGCCGGACCCGAGTACAAAAAAGCAATTGTAGACTATTTAACTGCACAAGGACACGAAGTCACTAACTATGGAACCGATACCTTCGACAGTGTCGATTATCCTGATTTTGGTCACCCCGTAGCTACAGATGTTGAACAAGGCCATGCCGATTTCGGAATTGTAATCTGCGGTTCGGGCAACGGAATCAATATGACGGTCAATAAGCACCAAGGCATTCGCGCCGCCTTGTGTTGGACCAAAGAAATTGCCGCTTTAGCACGCCAACATAACGATGCTAATATTATCAGTATTCCCGCGCGTTTTACCGCCATTCCGCAAGTAATCGAAATGGTCGATACCTTTTTAAAAACCCCCTTTGAAGGCGGACGTCACCAAAACCGCGTTCAAAAAATCGCCTGTTCCTAACATGCTCAACCAACTCCAAACTGTTTCTAAAGTTATCTTTGCCACACGCTTAACGGCGTTGGGTACATTCGTATTGGGAACGGTTTTGATGTTGTCGTTTTATTATAACCCAGTGGGTGGTGTCATTTATATGTCTTTATTTTACATCATCTCCATGCTTTTTTTAAATGGTTATTTCGCTGTTCGATTATTGCAACTATTCTTTGAATCTGCCCAATCGCGTCCAAAAATAATCCAGACGTGGGGGATTTTAATACTCAACATTCCCGTTGGCTATTTTTACATCCAATGGGGTTTGGAAATCTACCAAAACGCAACTCCCGTTAATTAACCATGGAAACCCATTCCCACATCCATAAACACGAAGTCAAAGGGAAAAATCTAGGGTTGTCCATTATCCTAAACCTAACTATTACTATCGCGCAAGCCATTGGCGGATGGCTTTCAGGAAGTTTAGCATTGCTCTCCGATGCGCTTCACAATTTTTCCGACGTACTCACGCTAATCTTCAGTTGGATTGCCCATCGTTTAGCCCATAAAAAAGCAACACAACGCGCTACTTTTGGCTACAAACGGGCCGAACTCATCGCCGCTTTTGTCAATGCGGCTACCCTTATTATCGTTGCAATATTCCTGATTTACGGTTCGATTCACCGTTTTTTCCATCCCGAAAAAGTAGTATCAGAAACCGTAATTTGGCTCGCCTTACTTGGCATTGCTGTCAACGGTATTTCAGCTTTTGCCCTGCAAAAAGATGCCGCCCATAATTTAAATATGAAATCGGCTTACCTGCATTTGTTCACTGATATGATGGCTTCTGTGGCGGTTTTAGCCGGCGGACTCCTCATGAAATTCTTCAATTGGTATTGGGTGGATAGTGTGTTGTCCTTCGGAATTTCGATCTACTTAATCATTGTGGGCGGAAAGTTACTGCTCGAATCCACGCAAATGCTTATGCTGTTTACCCCAAAATCCATCGACATTAAATCAGTCACCGCCGATATCGAAGCGATTGCAGGTATTAAAACCGTTCATCATGTGCACGTTTGGAGTCTCAACGATGACGAGCACCACCTCGAAGCGCATATCGATTGTACCCAGGATATTTCGATTCAGGCGTTTAACCAACTTTTGGATCAAATCGAACAGCTGCTTTTGGAAAAATACAACATCAATCATTGTACGATCCAGCCTGAGTTTCGCCGCCACGATTCCAAAGAAACCATCGTGCAAGATTAATTTTTGGGCGTATCCCCTCGGAAAAAACTTCAGGGGAACCCTTTGTTTTTCCTCACGGTCGGGCCATTGGGAGTCGCTTCCCTCGTAACCTCGGGAGAGCTCCAACAATCCCGCTGTCCCTTACGCGGCTTCCTGCTCCTTTTCACGTTTGATTTCCCTTTCTATTTTCTTTTTCAAATTCTGTTTTTCCCGTACATTTAGCGTCCTAGAATTAAAGATTACTATGACGTCTATTCAGTTTATACAAAACCAATTACAACTTCCTACTACCGCAGTCAAAGGGATAGAAGCCACACTCCAACTCCTTTCCGAAGATTGTACCATTCCCTTCATCGCCCGTTACCGTAAAGACAAAACGGGTAATTTGGATGAGGTCGTGATCGAATCCATTGCCAAACTCAATAAACAGTTTGCCGAAATTTTAAAACGCAAGGAAAGTGTATTGAACTCGATTGAGGAACAAGGACAATTGAGTCCGGACCTCAAAACCAAAATCGAGAACAGTTTTGACCTGCAGGAAATCGAGGATTTGTATTTACCCTACAAAAAGAAGAAAAAAACCAAAGCCGATGTGGCGCGTGAAAACGGTCTCGAACCCTTAGCCAAAATCATCATGTCCCAAAATACGGACGACATGGAATATTTGGCCTCCAAATACCTCAATAAAAATGTAGTCAACGAAGACGAAGCTTTGCAAGGTGCGCGCGACATTATCGCCGAATGGATCAATGAAAATATCTATGTGCGTAAAAATCTGCGCCGATTGTTTCAACGCAAAGCAACCATCACCACCAAAGTCGCCAAAGGCAAAGAAAACGAGGAGAATGCACAGAAGTTTTCCCAGTATTTCGATTGGTCCGAACCGATTTCCAAAGCGCCTTCCCATCGTTTGTTAGCCATGTTGCGCGCCGAAGCCGAAGGCTATATTAAATTCAATGTTGCTATCGAAAAAGAAGAAGCACTGGAATTCATTGAAGAAGCCATCATCAAACGCAATAACGATACAACTCACCATTTGGAATTGGCCATCAAAGACAGTTATAAACGACTTTTGGAACCCGCTATTTCGAATGAAGTGTTGCAAGAAGCCAAATTGAAAGCCGATAGCAAAGCAATTGATGTGTTTTCAGAAAATTTGCGTCAGCTCCTTTTGGCGCCACCACTGGGAGAAAAACGGGTCTTGGCAATCGATCCGGGGTTTCGTACCGGTTGTAAAATCGTTTGTTTAGACGAGCAAGGCGATTTGTTGTACAACGAAACCATTTATCCCCATGCGCCGCAAAACGAAACGGCTATGGCGATGAAAAAAGTCAAATCGATGGTCAATGCCTACAACATTGAAGCGATTTCTATCGGCAACGGTACGGCGAGTCGGGAAACCGAATTTTTCATCAAAAAAATTGCATTTGACAAACCGGTGCAAGTTTTTGTAGTATCCGAAGCCGGTGCTTCGGTCTATTCAGCGAGTAAAATCGCCCGGGAAGAATTTCCCAATTACGATGTTACTGTACGGGGTTCGGTATCCATCGGTCGCCGTTTGTGCGACCCGTTAGCGGAGTTGGTAAAAATTGATCCCAAGTCGATAGGAGTAGGGCAGTACCAACACGATGTGGACCAAACAAAATTAAAAGAAGAATTGGATAACACCGTGATGCGCTGCGTAAATTCTGTAGGGATCAACATCAATACCGCAAGTAAAGCCTTATTGAGTTATGTGAGCGGAATCGGAGAAAAAATGGCCGAAAACATTGTCAAGTTTCGTTCAGAAAATGGGCCTTTTGAAGACCGCAATCAATTAAAAAAAGTACCACGTTTGGGCGATAAAGCGTTTCAACAAGCTGCAGCCTTTATCCGAATTAAAGACGGTAAAAATCCGTTGGATAATTCAGCGGTGCATCCCGAATCGTACAAAGTTGTGGAAAAAATGGCTAAAGATTTAGGGATTCAAGTGGGCGATCTCATTGCCAATAAACCCAAAATTGCCCAAATCAAACCCGAAAACTACGTGAATGACACGGTCGGAATTTTAGGCGTAAAAGATATTTTAAAAGAATTAGAAAAACCGGGCTTAGATCCGCGTAAAGCCGCTAAAGTTTTTGAATTTGATCCTAATGTAAAATCCATTACCGATTTACGTTCGGGGATGATTTTACCCGGCATTGTCAATAACATCACCGCGTTTGGTTGTTTTGTTGACGTCGGGATAAAGGAAAGTGGCTTGGTTCATATTTCCCAACTCAAAGCAGGTTTTGTTTCCGATGTGAATGAAGTGGTTAAAATGCACCAGCATGTGCAAGTGAAAGTCGTTGAGGTGGACGAAGTCCGAAAACGCATTCAACTCACCATGGTATTATAATTGAAAAACCCGAATTCAAAAGAGTTCGGGTTTTTTGTTTTCGTCGCAAGTGTGCTAATGGTTGTTTTTGTTAGGATTCGTTGTATGAGACAATCCGCGTGGCAAATAATGATTTCTTTTTCATAGCAATCTTTTTTAAGATGCGCAATGTTGAAAAAGGTTGCGTGTTAATTTAAAAAAAAATCACCGCATCTTTTGCGGTGATTCTAATGTTTTAAAATTCAGCGGTTTGATTAGCGTTTTTCTTCCTCCTGCATACGTTTTAAATATCCTGATTTTTTTCCCATAAAATAGCCAATGATAAAACTGACAATAATTGGAGCGACAAAAAGGATAAATAAAAGAATGATTTCAGTAGGTCCCACGCGTCCCATAGGCTAGTATTTTAATTATTTTGCTTCCTCTTTGGAATCTTCTTTCGCTTTGTCTTCTCCTTTAGCAGCGTCTTTAAATTCTTTTACACCCGCTCCTAAACCTTTCATTAATTCCGGAATTTTTTTACCTCCAAATAAAAGTAAAACAACGACTAAAATGACGATCCATTCGGTTGGTCCCATTCTTCCCATAGTATTGATATTTTGTGCTTTCGCAGTTTTTTAATTCTAATAAGGTAACAAAGGTAAATAAAAAAAGTAACGGGTTGTGTTTTAAGGATAAGATTTCACGTTAAAGTTCGTTAATCCCTTACCGTTATCTCCCGTCACATTTGTTATATTTGTGAAATTAATCGCGATTTATGTCGGCTAAAAAACTCAAGAAAAAAGAACGTCTCAAGAAACATTTGTTTACCAAAAACAGATTGGTCATTTTGAACGACGAAACCTTCGAAGAACTTTTTTCATTACGACTCACCTTAATGAATGTTTTTGTGGTGGCAGGAGTAGGGGCCATACTTATCATCTTTGTAACCACTTTCATCATTGCTTTTACACCACTTCGCGAATACATTCCGGGTTATCCTTCTACCGAGTTAAAGCGGAATGCCACAGAACTAGCACTGAAATCCGATTCGCTAGAATTTGCCATTAAAAAAAATGAAGCCTATTTACAATCGATTCAGAAAGTGTTGAATGGAAATTTAGAATATGCCAAAGTCAACAAAGATTCGATATTAGCTATTGCTGTCGACACTTTACCCGATTTACAATTGACGCCAAGTGAGAAGGAATTGGAATTGCGAAAAGAAGTTGAATCGGAGGAACAATTGGCAAAAGAAAAAACGAATAAAAAAGGCAAAAAATAATGTCATTAAAGTCCCTAGCAGCAAAAATTTTTGCCCATAAAATTCATAATGACACCCAGAAATGGGCGCAACGGCCCGTGGAAACCCAACAAAAGGTGTTTCGTGATTTGATTCGCCAAGCTCAAACTACCGCTTTTGGAAAAGACCATCATTTTGATCAAATACACTCCCATGCCGATTTTGTAAAACACGTTCCCATTCGGGATTATGAACAATTAAAATCGTATGTAGACCGTGTAGTTCATGGAGAAGAAAATGTATTATGGAAAGGAAAACCCTTGTATTTTGCCAAAACATCGGGGACAACATCGGGCGCTAAATACATTCCCTTAACCAAAGAATCCATGCCGTTTCATATTCAAGCGGCGCGTAATGCGATTCTCAGTTATATCCACGAAACAGGGAATGCCGATTTTGTCGATGGAAAAATGATTTTCCTGCAAGGGAGTCCGAAGCTCGAAATGAAAAACGGTATTCAGTTGGGCCGACTTTCAGGAATCGTGGCTCATTATGTTCCAAACTATTTGCAACGCAACCGCTTACCGAGTTGGGAAACCAATTGTATTGAGGATTGGGAGACCAAAGTGGATGCCATTGTTCAAGAGACCATTACTCAGAATATGAGTGTGATTTCAGGGATTCCAAGTTGGGTGCAAATGTATTTTGAAAAATTAGTGAAAACCGCTGGAAAACCCGTAGGGGAGTTGTTTCCCAATTTTAATTTATTCATTTATGGCGGCGTTAATTACGAACCTTATCGCGCCAAATTTGAACAGTTAATGGGACGAAAAGTAGATGCGATCGAACTCTTTCCTGCTTCGGAAGGGTTTTTTGCGTATCAAGATTCCCAAAAAGAAAAAGGCATGTTGTTGCTCTTGAATTCGGGTATCTTTTACGAGTTTGTCAAAGCAGATGAATTTTTTAACGCAAACCCAAGAAGGTATACCATTGGCGAAGTGGAATTAGGCATCAATTATGTGATGTTGCTTTCGACCAATGCGGGTTTGTGGTGTTATAATATTGGGGATACCGTTCAATTTACCAGTTTGTCGCCGTATCGCGTCATTGTTTCAGGTCGAATCAAACATTTTATTTCGGCTTTTGGCGAACATGTGATTGGCAAAGAAGTAGAGGAAGCCTTGCGCCAATCGGTGGAAGGAACGACTGTTCGAATCAACGAATTTACTGTGGCGCCCCAAATTACTCCAAAAGAAGGATTGCCGTATCATGAATGGTTGATTGAATTTGAAAATGCTCCTGAAGATTTGGAGGCTTTTACCTTAAAAATCGACCAAGCCATGCGGCAACAAAATGTGTATTATGACGATTTGATTACCGGAAATGTACTCCGAACCGTTGTGATTACTCCTGTTGCATCCAATGGTTTTCAAACCTATATGAAGTCCATAGGGAAATTGGGTGGACAAAATAAAATACCCCGATTAGCCAACGACCGTACTATTGCGGATCAATTGCCTCTACTATGAAAAAGCTCCTATTTATCCTACTATTGCCACTATTTGCGGCAGCACAAATCAAAGGAATTGTCAAAGATAGTTTGACCAACCAACCCATTCCGTATGTTAATATTTGGGTTGAAGGCGAACAAATCAGCGGAACGACAGAAGATAACGGGACTTTTCAATTGCCACAAACCGGAAAGGGAACTTTTTTAGTTTTTACATCGGTAGGTTATGTAAAAAAACGCGTTCCTTTTGCAGAAGCCGCTACCGTTCATTTACAACCGGACGAGTATATTTTGCAAGAAGTGACCATTTCTGGCCAAAAGAGCACCAAAGAATTGGAAATCGGAATTCGGAGAAACACAGCTTATCAAGCGTTTGATAACGGACCTAAAATTGAAACGAAGTTTTTCCCTTATTTAGATGCTTATAAAAAAACGAAATACATCAAGAAAGTCAGGATTCAAACCGACAGTAAATTGGATTCCGCTTTGGTGAAATTGCATTTTTATACAGTCGATGAAAACGGATATCCCGGCAAAGAGTTGTTGAAAAAAGATTTGATTATTGCAGTAAAAAATGGAGTTACCAATATGAAAGTGGATATATCCGATTACCATTTAGTGATGCCAAAATCGGGCGTTTTTGTAGGGTATGAAAAATTATTGATTGAACGGAATAAGATTGAAAAAACAATAACCGATCCGAATTCAGGGAATACGAGAGTGCAACGTACCTATTATCCATTCATTTTGTATTGTTTTGTGGAAAGTGAAGCACAATTTGTGTATTCGGGCGGAAAATGGGTGAAAAAAACGCCCGCTAGCGAAGGTTCAGATAATCAAAAGATAACAGTTTTTGAACCGGCAATTAACCTGATTTTATCGAACTAACGCCAAAATCACTACCTTTGCGGGTTAGTAAAAATATTTTAATGAAAGAAATTAAAAACATTTCGCGCTCCAGAGCGCAAGAGTCCTCGGCAGCTATCGAGCGACTGTACATTACAATGCGTCATTTGTTCAACCGTGGTTTTTACAAACCGATGGGGGTTTCCGGTGATACATTACGAGAGGCTTTATTACAGCTTCGCCCCGAAATTTACGGCAGTATCGCCGATGAGAAAGTAGAATTAAACGGTCTACTTTATGTGATTGAACGTTTACCCATTGGAATCGAAGAATGCCGCTACATCAACTTAACTTCGGATGAAGGCTATTCCAAATCGCATTTCAAACCGATCATTCCGCCCAAGCGTCGTCGCAATTGTTACCGTATAGATGACGAACAGATGAATGTGGAAATCACCCGCGGACGTTCCGACATCTATGATATTTTAACTCACCTCACATTTATTTTCATTGAATCGCACAAGATCAAAGATCGCGTATTGTTGGATGATATTGAAGTTGAAGTTACGCGGGATTGGCAAAAAATCGAGCAGGTTGTTTTGCAAGGCAAAAAATTGACCCAAATTGAAAAAGAAGTAGCAATTTCTCATGCCGCCAATGTTTTGGGACGCAGTTTTTCAGAAGTGCTTGATATTTACGATGCCTTTGCAATTCCAGAAAAACCAGATCGTTTTATCCATGTGATTTATTGGTTAGGAAAATTAGCCATTGAAGAAATTGTAGACAACAACAAACGTACGATTACATTCAGTCCAATACTAAGAGAACGTTTAGGACACCATATCCACGGAGAGATTTGGGCCAATACGATCAAACGTACTTTGGATGAAAACGGGTTAATTACTCGTCCGATTCACATTATTAGTGCGAATATGCACAGTGTGATGAATTCCATTTATGCACAATGTGTTTTAGGTGCAAAATATAAAGACAAATCGGAGTATGCGATTTATGAAGATTTGAGTGCTTCCGAAAATAAGGAATTACGCAAGAAAGTGGAAGAATATGCCTTGAAGAACGGTATGATTTCGATGCCGGATACTTCAGGAACCAATATTGACGTACAGTTGTTTGATACGGCAAAAATCGATTGGAAAAAATCAAATTTCCCCAAAGCGAAGATTCAAAGCGAAGCGCCAGTAATAATTGTAATGGATTATGCGTTTGGAGAGCAAGCATTTGAAACGATAGACGAACTTTTGAAACCCTATAAAACTTCGGGAAAAGAAAAGGTTTTACTTAATGTAGAATCGGTTTCTATCATGGGTAAAGCGGGGATTCTTGAGGGAGGAAAAGGCGATATTATGATTCCGAATGCCCACATCAACGAGGGAACGGCGGACAATTATCCTTTTGACAACGAATTGACGAAAGAATTGTTTGAAGGGCATGGCATCCCTGTATATGCGGGTCCGATGATTACCGTTTTGGGAACATCATTACAGAATAAAGATTTGTTGAAATTTTTCCACGAATCCACTTGGGGCGCCATCGGATTGGAAATGGAAGGCGCGTATTATCAAAAAGCCATTCAATCGGCTTCGCGCATTCGTAAAAGCATTAATCCTAATGTAAAAGTTCGCTATGCGTATTATGCATCTGATAATCCTTTAGAGACAGGAAGTACACTGGCATCAGGAGGTTTAGGAACAACAGGAGTAAAACCCACGTATTTGATTACGATTAAAATTTTAGAACAACTATTTAACCTATAATACCATGAGTACAACACCGCAATCTTCTAGTGAGAAAGAGATTGATTTATTTGAAATGAAAGACAATCTTGGAAACCTGACATCTGGAGTTACCAAAAGAGCCGTTCAATTCATTTCGTTTTTTATCAATAATCGAAAAAAAATTATCCTGCTTTTTGTCATAGGTATTGTCTTGGGTGTAGGCGCTGATTATCTAACGAAATCTTACACTACACAAGTTATTGTTACCCCAAATTTTGGAAGTAATGATTATTTGTATTCCAAAGTAGACTTAATCAATTCTAAAATAGTTCAAGGGGATACCGTTTTCTTGAAAAATGTAGTGGGTATTAAAGAACCTAAAAAAGTGGCTGAAGTAACAGTAAAACCGATTACCGATATCTATCGTTTTATTGAAAACCGTCCGAATAATTTTGAATTGATTCGGTTGATGTCTGAGGATGCTGATATCAAAAAAATTATTGAAGACAAAGTAACGAGTAAAAATTACCCGTACCATGAAATTTTGATTATTACCTCCAAACCAACAACCCAAGATAAAGTGGTTACCCCGATTTTGAATTTTGTAAATCAATCGGATTATTTCAAAAGACTTCAAGTGATAAACATTCAGAATGTTAAAAATAAAATTCAAGCCAATGATTTGATCATCAAGCAGATTGATGGAGTTCTTAATGGTTTTTCAAATGAAGTTAATGGTAATCAAAAAAGTGATAAATTGGTTTATTTTAATGAAAATACCCAATTGAACGACATTATTAAATCAAAGAATGATTTGGTAATTGAGCAAGGGAATCATAAAATTGAATTAGTTAATTTCGAGAAAATTATCAAAGAGATCAACACGTCTCTCAACTTAAAAAACACAAGTGGATTAAACGGTAAGTTAAAGTTCGTTTTCCCATTTTTATTTGTTTTAATTTTCACCATTTTCCGCTTTTTCAAGAAGATTTATAAACTTCAAGCTAAAATATAATGAAAGGCATCATTCTCGCAGGAGGTTCTGGTACACGATTACACCCGTTGACATTAGCAGTTTCAAAACAGTTAATGCCCATTTATGATAAACCGATGATTTATTATCCGTTATCCACATTGATGTGGTCGGGAATTCGTGAAATACTCATTATTTCAACACCACATGACTTACCATTATTCCAACAACTGTTGGGGGATGGTTCTCGTTTAGGATGTCGATTTGAATATGCGGTTCAAGAACATCCGAACGGATTAGCAGAAGCCTTTATCATTGGAAAAGAGTTTGTGGGGAATGATAAAGTAGCCTTAATTTTAGGAGACAATATCTTTTACGGTACAGGTTTAGCCGAGTTATTGCAAACCAATAACAATCCAGAGGGTGGTATTATTTATGCCTATCATGTTCAAGATCCTGAGCGCTATGGAGTGGTTGATTTTGATAAAGAGGGAAATGTACTTTCAATTGAGGAGAAACCAGAACATCCTAAATCCAATTATGCCGTACCGGGAATTTATTTCTATGATAATTCGGTGTTGGATATCGCTGCCAACATTCAACCGAGTCCACGTGGTGAATTGGAAATTACCGATGTCAATAAAGAATATTTAAAACAAGGCAGATTAAAAGTGAGCATACTTGACCGAGGAACGGCTTGGTTAGATACAGGAACATTTCCGTCGTTAATGCAAGCGGGTCAATTTGTTCAGGTGATCGAAGAACGCCAAGGATTAAAAATTGGCGCCATTGAAGAAGCGGCTTTTAAAATGGGTTATATCGATGCTCATCAATTGGAAACCATCGCTCAACCGCTATTGAAGAGTGGTTATGGCGTTCATTTGATGTCACTTTTAGAACGATAATATGGAGTGTATTCAAACGGAACTAGAAGGCGCTTTTATCCTTAATCCAAAAATAATTCGCGATGAACGGGGTTATTTTATGGAAAGTTTTAACGAACAAACCTTTGAAAGAATTACAGGTCAACACGTACATTTTGTACAAGATAATCAATCGTATTCTTCCAAAGGTGTTTTAAGAGGATTACATTACCAATGTGGCGAACATGCACAAGCCAAACTTGTACGCGTTTTACAAGGCGAAGTTTGGGATGTCGCCGTTGATATTCGCCCGGATTCACCAACGTATGGCAAACATGTTGGTGTCTTATTAAGTGGAGAAAACCAAAAGCAATTTTTTATTCCTCGCGGATTTGCCCATGGATTTATCGTACTCAGTGATACCGCTACTTTTTTCTATAAATGTGATAATTATTACAACAAAGAAAGCGAAGGAGGAATTATTTACAATGATGTTGAAATCGGTATCGATTGGCAAATGGAAAGAGATACTTTAATTATCTCTGATAAAGACAAAGCGCTTCCCGATTTTAAAAACGCACGTAACGTATGGTAATAGTAGTCACTGGAGCTGCGGGTCAGTTGGGTCAATCGTTGCAACATGTGGCTCAAAAATTCACCGATATTGAATGGGTGTTTTGCGATTCTGCAACCCTTGATATTACCGATGCGTCTTCAACACAAGAATTATTTTTACAGAAAAAACCGAATTACTGCATCAATGCTGCGGCGTATACCGCTGTGGATAAAGCCGAATCTGAATCGGAGAAAGCGTATTTAATTAACGCAACGGGTCCGGAAAATCTGGCTAAAATTTGTGCTAAGTTTGGGACCACTTTGATACATATTTCTACCGATTTTGTTTTTGACGGCACCCAAACGACACCCTATGTAGAAACAGATCCAACGGCTCCACTTGGCATTTACGGCGCGAGTAAATTAGCAGGGGAATTGGCAATTCAACAGCATGGTAACGCTTACTATATTATTCGAACTTCCTGGGTTTATTCTCCTTTTGGGAATAATTTTATGAAGACGATGTTGCGATTAGCTGCGGAACGGGACAGTTTATCTATTGTAAATGATCAAATTGGCACACCAACAAATGCCTTAGATTTAGCGGTTGCGTTAATTGAATTAATTCAAAAAGACAACACAATGGAGGTTCATCCTTATGGGATTTATCATTACAGTAATGAAGGGCAATGCAGTTGGTTTGAATTTGCCAAAGCCATTTTTGAAAAAAACACGATCACTATACCGGTTCAACCCATTACATCCGATCAATTTCCTACACCAGCAAATCGTCCCGCCTACAGTGTAATGGATAAGGCAAAAATTAAAAGGAATTTTGACATTGCGATTTTAGATTGGAAGGAAAGTTTGTTAACTTTATAGTTAAAATTGTAAGCCATGAATCGATTGCTTTTACTTTTTATTTTCTTTTCACAAATTATTCATGGTCAATATTGGTATCCCGATACGAGTTTTGGCAATTCAGGAAAATTAATAAACACGAGTTCTACCTACTTAGCAACCCGTATTTTTTTTGAAAATAATAAATACATAGTCGTACAAAACTTGAATGAAGTTATAAGTTATAACTACGATGGTACAATAAACACATTATTTGGTGTAAACGGGAAAACATCTTTGGTTTTTAATTCCAATCTTATCGAAGTTAAAAATGCTAAAGTTGTTAATAACAGTTTGTATGTTTTTGGTCGCTATGGCGCATCAGATTACACGTGTGTACTTTACAAGATGTCATTAGATGGCCAATTAGATAGTTCATTTGGGACAAATGGTAGAGTTATTATCGATTTTGGCTCTACGAGTGATGCATTAAATGATGTGGCTGTTTTACCCGACGGATCAATTTTTGGTTTAGGATATAACAATAGTAATGTAGTTATCGCGAAATGGAATTCTTCAGGGGTATTGGATACAAATTTCAATGGAACAGGCTTAAAAACTTTTTATTTTAACAATTCAACGGAAACCGCCAGTGGCGCATCCATCCACATATCAGGCAATGAATTTTACATTATTGGGATTTCAAGATTTCAGAATTTCAAATATTTATCCGTTGCGAAAGTAGATTTAAACATGGATCCTGTAACCACTTTTGGCATAAACGGACTTTTAAATCAAGTTCTTGGAAACCCAACAGATATAACAAGTTATACGTTGAGAGGATCAAATCTAATAAATAATGAAGCGCTTTATTTTATATTATATGAAGCTTCTTCTTCAAGTTCGCAAAATCATTATTTAGGAAAATTAAATATCAATACAGGAACATTCTTCAAACATTTTATTTCACTACCCTATAGCAATCCTTGTTTTGAAATTCTCAGCGACAATTCAATTTACACATCTGGCTTTAATAGATGTTCTGGTTCTTCAGGAAATTGCGACCGAGACTATTTAATATATAAAAAAACACCTACTGGAGTAGCGGATTTAACGTACAATCAAACCGGTATGTTTACATATGATTTTTTCCCATCAGACGCTATTTCAGATGATGTGTCAACGGCATTTTATGTTCATAATGATGGAAAAATTGTAATAGGAGGAAAAATATACAATCCATTTACTACAGGAGGGTCGGGGATGACATTATTACGAATTGCTGAAAGTCCACTTTCAAATTCTAATTTGACTCAAGCCCAATTTACTGTTTTTCCAAATCCAGTAAAAGATTTCTTTTTCATTCAAGACAAAGAAAATGAATCTGTTAATGAAGTAAGGATTTTAAATCCATTAGGGAGCTGTGTGATTGCATTGCATTCGGTTGAAAGCAATTCCGTTGATATTTCTCATTTAAATCCAGGTGTTTATTTTGTGTATATCAAAACAAATTCCGCATTTGAATTTGTAAAAATCATTAAAAATTAGTGAAGGATTTAGTATCTTTCGGCCCAATTTATAGAAGTTTATATTTTAAAAAATGAAACCATTTGTTATGAAAATTCGTTTATTTCTAGTAGGATTCCTTGTTTCTGTTAGTTTAATTTCATGTAAAAACAGTGAAGAAAAAACACAAGAGCCTGTTGCTAATCAAGAGACAAAACCCACTAACGCTTTTAGAATTACATTAACAGCAATTGTTCCCAACGATGATAGTTTTCAATTGTATTATTCACAAGATGCTTATGGAACACCATACAAAGAAGAAAACTCATTGTGGAAAGAAATGAAAGGGTCACCTAACCCGCAAGATATTGTATTTGATTTGCCTGAAGATGTTTTTCCTTCCTTTTTAAGAATGGATTTTGGCACCAATGAAAACCAAAAAGAAATCACAGTACGAAATTTTAAAATTGAGTACATGAATAAAAAGTTTGAAGCTCATGATGCTCAATTCTTCAATTATTTTATTCCAAATGAAAGTATAAAATCAACGGATAAAGTACTTTCAAAAGTAATATTAGGAAAAAAACCTGATAACACCTATGACCCGCTATTCTACTCAGAAAAGGCGTTATATGATGAAATTCAGAAGTTAATAAAATAACGTAATTTAGCCACCTGAGGGTGGTTTTTTTATGATGACTCCCTAAGGGCAAACAGACGTAGATGAATCTCGAGAAAATAAGTCATTTTATACGCAGCAAAAAAGCATGGGATTTTTTGATTTATGGTTTTGGACAAGCCGTAAATTTAATTAGTCCTGTGATAATTGTTCCGTATGTGATTTTTGTCTGCGGAGAAGCAGGATTGGGAAAAATTGGCGTCGGATTTTCATTCGCACTTCTAGTGAATGTTTGGGTTGATTACGGTTCCTATATCAACGGAACACGAGAAATAGCCACCAATACCTCTAATCCTGACCAAATCGAAGAGCGTTTTCTGACGATTTATGGGGCGAAATTTATGCTCTTGTGTTTCTTTTTATTGGTTGCCGCTCTAATTATTTCGACCGTCCCATTTTTCCGATCCGATTGCACCCAATTGCTGTTGAGTTTGGTGATGGTAGTAGGTCAATTTTTAAATCCGACCTGGTTTCTACAAGGTGTGCAAAATTTTGCGTGGATTACAGTCATCAATATTCTTTCCAAAGGGATATATATTGCTGGTGTTCTGCTCTTCGTTAATCAGTCAAATGACTACATTTATGTCAATTTTTTTAATGGAATAGGACTAATCATTCCTTCGTTAATCGGCATTATTTATCTCATTCAAAAGAATCAATTTAACCTTCGTAAATTCAAATTTGCATCCTCCATTCAATTAATTCGCAACGAATTTTCACTTACGGTTTCGCAGGTATTTTTTGCCGCGTATCAATTTGCTCCTGTGATGATTGTGAGTTATTTCTGTGGCAATTTTGTGGCAGGACAATACCGCGTTATCGAACATATCGTGATGATTTTTCGAACCTATTTGCAAACGTTTTTCAATTTCATTTATCCCGAAATATGTGTGCAAATCGATAAAGACAATTCCAAAGGTTTCCAGTTTTGGTTAAAAGTAAACGGAATCAATTATCTAATTGTTTTCGTTTTGATCGCCGTAATATTCTTTAATACTCCGATAATTTTACAGTTTTTCAAAGTCAATGCCCACGATATTACCGTATTGAGTTCGTATTTTAAACTCGGTTTAGCCCTACCGATATTTATGGGATTGACCTTTGCCGTTCGGCAATTAATGTTTGCCTATAATTCCAGTTATTATTACGTTAGAATTACTATAATCGCTACAATAGCCTATCTTTTTTTAATGATCTTCTTGTTAAAACAAATGGGGTTGTCGGGTGCTTTTATCGCCACAATTATCATTGAAATATTCATTATTATTTCCTACTTTGTAATCCTTAAAAAAATGGATTCAAAAAAGTCGATATGACCTTAAATTTCACAGAGAATTCCTTTCTTACCAAAATGTTATACACCTTATGTGTTTTGGTTTTGTTGCTTAACAGTTACGAAACCACTTTTGTTGTTTGGGGATTCACGGCTTTTATTACCTTACGAAAAAAATACTCCGTTACTTTTTTACGATTACAATTGTTATTGGGTTTGGTTATCCTTGTAGCGTTATTCAGCGCACAGTTTACCGCCCACAAATCCTATGTATATTTTAAAGATATTAGTTATTTGCTCAAGCCCATGCTTGGTTTGGCCGTGGGGTACAACATCTGTAAAATAAACGGGAAACGATTTTTTTCAACCGCCTTGTATGCAGGAGTTTTATTAGCCATCATTCATATTTTAACCATCCTTGTTTGCTTTTTTATTTTCAAAATAACCACAATGCACTTGTTGCGTCACTACGGCGGTTATTTTAACGATTATGAAATCTATACATTGGTGTTGTTGATTTTTCCCAAAGAATTTCAAATCAAAATCAATCCCAAAACCCGATTTATTTTTATCGTATTACTTTCCATTTCTGCCTTTTTGTATTTGGCCCGAACCAACATGATTCAGTTTGTTGTTTTGATCATGGCCATCAAAGGATATTTTATTTTAAACGCCAAAAACATCAAATATTTAATCTCTTTTAGCGCCATTGTTTTGGCCGCTTATGCCGCTATATATTACTCCAATCCGTCGAGAAAAGGCGAGGGGCTTGAAGCTTTTTTGTATAAAATAAAAATTGCCCCAATTGAATCGTTTAAGACCAAAATCAATGAAGAAGATTGGAAAGATTTTAACGATAATTACCGCTCATTTGAAAATATTATCACGGTTCGCCAAGTTACTGATAGAGGTTTTCCAACCATTTTAATTGGTAAAGGAATGGGCTCTACTATTGATCTTGGCAGGGAAATGTGGACCAACGACCAAGAGTTTATTCGTTATGTTCCCGAATTGCACAATACCTACATGACGATGTATCTTAAAGCGGGGTTAATAGGTGTTTTTTTAACCGTGTTATTTATGGTCTTTTTGGGTAAAATGAAAGTTACCTCAGACCCGCTAGTTTACCATCTTAATTTGTTATTATTAGGAAGTGCTATCTTTTTAATTGTTTCGAATTGGGTGTTTTTGGGACTGTATTTAAAACTAGATAATAAATCCATTTTACTTGGTTTTTTGATTGCTTACAGAGAATTAATTATGGCTTCAAAAACATCCCCAATTTCAGTGAAAAATGAGTACTAGAATTAAAATATTTGTAGACTGTCATGTGTTCGATTATGGATTTCAAGGTTCGCGAACGTACATTCAAGGTCTTTATGCCGAATTGGTTAAAAACAAGTCGTATGATTTTTATTTTGCAGCTACAGATGTGGTCAACTTGGCCAAGTGTTTTGAGAAAGCAGACAATGTTTTCTTTATTGAATACAAATTAAAAAGTAAATTTTTCAGGTTGCTTTTCGATATCCCGTATCTTATTAAAAAGCTGAAAATCGATTACGCCCATTTCCAATATATCGTTCCGCCCATAAAAATGTGTCGCTATATTAATTCGATGCACGATATTTTGTTTTTGGAGAAAAGAGAATATTTTCCAGCTTCCAATCGCATTAAAAATGCTTTTTTGTACCGACTTAGTGGCAAGATATCGGACTTGATTTTGACCGGCTCTTATTTTTCCAAAAACAGTATTGAAAAACATTTCCAACTGAACAATGTGGCCGTCACAGTTTATGGCGTGGAAGATTTGTTTTTTGAAAAATTTGACCGGAACGAACAGCAACAACGGGTGAAAGAAAAGTTCGGGTATGAAAACTACATCCTTTACATTTCGAGACACGAACCCAGAAAAAACCACTACCTCTTATTAAAATCGTATGTGGATTTACAATTACATCACAGCAGCGACTTAGTGCTCATCGGCGATGTAACCTTTCACGATCCAAAGTTTGATCAACTGTATCAATCCTTAAGTCCGGAAATTAAAAGTAAGATTCATCTTTTAAATAAGGTTCCGTATTCCGATTTGATTTTAATCTTACGCGGCGCTACGGTAGCCGTTTATCCTTCCATTGCCGAAGGTTATGGTTTGCCACCGCTGGAATCGGCTGCAGCGGGAATTCCAACCCTCTGTTCGAATGCGACTTCTATGGCTGAATTTGATTTTTTTGGAGATGATTTTTTTGATCCCTTAAATGAGGAAGAATTTAAAATCAAATTAGCCGATAAAATATCCAATCCGAATCCTGAAAAGGCATTAGAAATGTCTAAATTAGTGGCCGAAAAGTACAATTGGAAAGTAGCGTCCGACGCTTACCTTGAAATACTTCAAGCAGATATTAGAAAAAAATAGTAATGAAGAATGCAATTATAACCGGAATTACCGGTCAAGATGGAGCCTATTTAACCCAGTTATTATTACAAAAAGGGTATCGCGTATTTGGAACGTACCGTCGTTCAAGTTCGATGAACTTTTGGCGTTTGGAAGAATTAGGCGTGGTTAATCACCCTAATCTGACACTGGTTGAATTTGATTTGAATGATATTACTTCATGTATTCGACTACTTGAATCTTGTCAACCCGACGAATTTTATAATTTGGCAGCCCAAAGCTTTGTTGGTGTTTCTTTTGACCAACCTATTTATACAGCGCAAGCTTCAGGAATTGGCGCTTTAAACATCTTAGAAGCTATTCGTATAGTCAATAAAAAAATAAAATTTTACCAAGCTTCCACCTCGGAAATGTTTGGAAAAGTTCAAGAAATTCCCCAAACGGAAAACACCCCGTTTTACCCGAGAAGTCCGTATGGATTTGCTAAATTGTTTGCCCATTGGGCAACTGTGAATTACCGTGAAAGTTACGATATGTTTGCAGTGAGCGGTATTTTATTTAACCACGAATCACCGTTACGCGGCAAAGAATTTGTTACCCGAAAAATTACCGATACCGTTGCAAAAATTCATTTAGGAATGGCGCAAACTTTGGAATTGGGTAATTTAGATGCACAACGCGATTGGGGATTTGCCGGCGAATATGTGGAAGGTATGTACAAAATGCTACAATCCAGTGAGGCCGATTCTTTTGTACTGTCTACAAATCAAACCCAATCGGTTCGAAGATTTGTAGAAATTGCTTTTGAAAATATTGAAATTACGATAGATTGGAAAGGGGAAGGTGCGCTTGAAAAAGGCTACTGTGCTACCACAGGCAAAGAATTAGTTTCTATTAATCCCAAATATTACCGCCCTGCAGAAGTGGATTTATTAATTGGAAATGCGCAAAAAGCAAAAGATCTTTTGGGTTGGATTCCGAAAACTTCTCTTCACGAGTTGTGTACGATGATGGTTCAAGCTGACCTGACACGCAATCAACATGGAAAATCATTCTAAAACCATATTAATCACTGGAATCACTGGCTTTACAGGTGTTTATTTAAAAAAACATTTGGAAGGCAAAGGCTATCGTGTGGTAGGTTTTTCCAATTCAAAAAGTGATGATCCCTCTATTTTTCATTGCGATTTAACCCAGCCAGACCAAGTTCAAGCGGTTATCACCGAACTTTCTCCTGACTATGTTGTGCATCTAGCGGCCATTTCGTTTGTGCAACATCCAGTGACTCTGGATTTTTATGAAGTGAATGTTTTAGGGACACAAAACGTGTTAAAAGCCTGCTTGAATTTACCCAAACCCGTTACCAAGATTCTTTTAGCAAGTAGCGCAACCGTTTACGGGAATCAAATTGGGAGCGAATACCATGAATCCATGATTCCTAATCCGGTGAATCACTATGGAATCAGTAAATTAGCCATGGAACAAGTGGGTAAAATGTATTGGGAACAATTGCCCATATTAATGGTTCGACCCTTTAATTATACCGCTCCAGGACAAGAATCCCATTTCGTGATTCCCAAAATAGCCGCGGCTTTCACATCAAAAGCACCCCAATTAGAATTGGGTAATTTGGACGTCTATCGGGAATACAATGGTGTGAATTATGTAGTTGAAGTTTATGAACGACTCCTATTTTCAAAGGTTACGCAAGAAATTGTAAATGTGTGTTCTGGAAAAATGCATTCGTTGCATGAAATCTTAGATCTATTTTCACAAATCACAGGCCATCAACCCCAGATTTCTATCAATCCCCAGTTTGTGCGACCAAATGAAATCCAATATTTGTGTGGTTCGGTTCAAAAGTTAAAACAACTCATCGAACTCCCCACCAACAATGATTTAAGAGAATTACTGACTTCTTTTGTCAACTAAATTATTGATTTTTAGCCGTTCCACTTCCGAAGAAACGGTTTTTCGTTTTCACTAAAAAATTATAATTTTTGGCCAATTGCTTCTTCATAAAAGATGCATCTTCTTTCGGGAACCAATCCGTTGTACGAGGCTCTTCAATTAAGCGTTCATGAACTTGATAGGCATATGTCGCAATCGATGTGCGATAGCGACCTTCTGGGAAATTGGTCATATCATAACCGTGTAAGGTATAAGGACCACATTGTTGGATAATTAATCGGTTGAAGGGAACCGCAAGTTCCGCTTCGTCATTGGTACGTAAATCTTTGATTTTTAAATGACCTTTATAGTCTTCTTTCCAATCTTTATTTAAATACAGTAATAAATTCAATTCACGGTACCAATTTTTTTGAATCGGATGGTAGTTGAAATCCAAGTGCATGTCCAAGAAACTGTTCTTTTTCCCTTGATGTAATCCGCCACCGTGGTTTTTAGGGTCTACAAAAACCTTTTTATTAGTAATGAAGGTAAGTATTGAATTGAAACGCTCCGAAGCCAAATCGGAATACAATTCTTCCAATTCAGGACAAATTACTTTATAATTGGACTTTTCAAATTTATTGTTGGCAAAGGCATAATCCCGACTTTTATTCTCCAATTCAGGAATCTGATTGTACGCCACAGTTAGTTTTTCTTCATCACAAAATTGATCAATAATTAAATGAGGAAAAGGCTGTGCCGTGAGGTATTGTAATCGAAGTGATTCTAAATTTTGTTCTAAGTAGTCAAAGTTTATCATTGGAAATGCATTTACTTCACAAAATTAAGTATTAAACTTTAATTTGGCAGAGCGCTAAGAGGTTTTTCTTTATCAAAAAAATGAAAATAATGTTATTAATTCTGAAAGAATACAAGTAATTTTGTATTCCTGAATAAAAAAATTATGAAAATCGCCATTTTCGGTACCCGTGGAATTCCTAATCATTATGGGGGATTCGAACAATTTGCAGAGTATTTCTCTGTTTATTTAGCCGAAAAAGGTCACGAAGTAGTTGTCTACAATTCCCACAATCATCCCTATCAAGAACAACAATTCAAAGGAGTTCAAATCGTACATTGTTACGATCCCGAATACCGTATTGGAACGGCTGGTCAATTCATCTATGATTTGAATTGTATCTTGGATATGCGCAAACGCAATTTTGATATAATACTGCAACTCGGTTATACGAGCAGTTCCATATGGCATTTTTTATTGCCTAAAAAAGCACTAGTCATCACCAATATGGATGGTTTGGAATGGAAGCGAACGAAATATTCAAAACGTGTTCAACGGGTGTTGCTTTATGCAGAGCAATTAGCGGTAAAGAGTAGCGATTATTTAATTTCAGATTCGATAGGAATTCAAAAATACCTTCAAACCAAATACCATAAGCCTTCGGAATATATTGCTTATGGCGCCCACCTTTTTGAACAACCCGACGAAACCGTACTCTCAAAATACAACGTAGAAGCCTATAATTATCACATGATACTTGCCCGATTAGAACCCGAGAATAGTATCGAAATTATCTTGGATGGTGTTGCGCAAAGTAGCGATGAACAGCCGGTTTTGGTCATTGGAAATCATAATACGGCATTTGGTAATTATCTAAAAACCAAATACAAAGATTGCTCTAAAATTCGATTCATTGGTGCAGTATACGATATCAATCAACTGAACAATTTGCGGTATTTTTCCAATTTATATTTTCATGGGCATACTGTTGGAGGAACTAACCCTTCGTTGCTTGAAGCTATGGCCTCAAAAGCCCTTATTGTGGCGCATAACAACGAGTTCAATGCAGCAATTTTAAAAGAAAATGCGTTTTATTTTACATCGGCAGAAGATGTAAATAAAATACTAATTGAAACCAAAAAAAGTGATAACTTGCAGAAAATTGCAAATAATTTTGAGGCAATAGCCAACGAATTCAATTGGGAGATTATTAATGGCAAATATGCTCACTTTTTTGAAGAATGTTTTTCCAAGCGACGCAACGGGAAAACGGAATTATAATGAAATACTGCTTACTTTAGTAGCTGTCGCTATACCCACCAAATATATTTTCATTAGCTTGGCATTAATGCTTTATGTGGTATATGCATGCTATTTAGGGATTCGATATAAAACATTTGTTTTTAAAAAAGCTTTAGTTATTCCAGTTGTGTTTTATGGGATCATGTGTCTTTCTCTTTTTTGGACGCGGGATAAAGCGTTAACGCTTTCTGGATTGCAAAAAGAGTTGCCGTTTTTGTTTGTTCCAATCGCCATGATGATGACACCCAGAATTTCAAAGGATTCCATCAATCGAATTCTAAGAAATTACAGTTGGTTTATGGTGGTTTACGCACTCGTTTTTATTTTTCGTGCCATTATTCGTTTTATCACAACTAAAGACACTTCTGTTTTTTTCTACCATAATTTGGTAACCGAAGATTTAAATGCCATTTACATTTCTATTTTCGCTTCGTTAGGATTGCTCTATTTTGTGGCTAAGAATGACCATAAAACGGTAACAAAAGCCGCTTCCGTCATTCTATTTTTGTTTGTACTATTACTTTCTTCTAAAAGTATAATTACCATTGACGTCATCCTCATTATTGCGTTTTACGCTTTTTTTGCCGAAATACCTAAAAGTATTAAAACGGTTACCATTATCTCAGTAATCACCTTTGTTGTCTGTTCTTTTGTATTTGTAAAACAAGTAAGAGAACGCTTTTTGATTGAATATGAAACCGCTTTTGTAGACAATACTATTAATACCAAAATTGGGAATGGCAATGTCTACAACATTAGCTTGCACCAAGCATGGACACAAGATAAATTTGAACAAAATCATTTTTTCCCGGGTACTGCCTTGCGGGTTTTTCAAGTTCGGGTTTTCACAGAATTATTAGTTGAACATGCAATTTTATGGACGGGTTTTGGCCTTGAAGCTTCACAAGAGCAAATAAAAAGCAAAACACAGCAATATGGTTTGTACGGGAATTACGGCGATTTTAATTACCACAATCAATATGTTCAGACTTTTTCAGATTTAGGGATTTTCGGATTTTTATGTGTACTCATCATGGTTATTTGGAATTGTAAAAATGCATTTATTTCAAAAGATTTTCTTCATATAGCTTTCTCTATTACTATGATAATCCTATTTTTGTCTGAATCATTTTTCTGCAGACAACGCGGTATAGTATTTTTCATATTGCTCTACTGTTTATTTCAAAATGCAGAAGTGAAAATTTCAAAAAAATGAAGAGAATTTTAATCACTGGAGCAGCGGGTTTTTTGGGGTCCCACCTTTGTGATCGTTTTATATCGGAAGGCTACTTTGTGATTGGAATGGACAATTTAATTACAGGGGATTTAAAAAACATCGAACATCTTTTTAAAGAATCCAATTTTGAGTTTTATCATCACGATGTGACCAAGTTTGTTCACGTTCCAGGGGAATTAGATTATATCCTTCATTTTGCTTCACCGGCAAGTCCGATTGATTATTTAAAAATTCCGATTCAAACCTTAAAAGTAGGTTCGCTTGGCACTCACAATTTATTGGGATTGGCGCGCGTTAAGAAAGCCCGTATTTTAATTGCATCCACTTCTGAAGTTTATGGTGATCCACTCGTGCATCCGCAAACCGAAGATTATTACGGAAATGTCAATACCATTGGACCACGTGGCGTTTATGATGAAGCCAAACGTTTTCAAGAATCCATCACTATGGCTTACCATACTTTTCATGGTGTGGAAACCCGTATTGTACGCATATTTAACACTTATGGTCCACGTATGCGACTGAACGATGGCCGTGTCATTCCAGCGTTTATTGGTCAAGCTTTGCGCGGTGAAGACCTTACCATTTTTGGTGATGGTCATCAAACTAGATCGTTTTGTTATGTAACAGATCAAGTGGAAGGGATTTATCGCTTATTATTATCGGACTATCATTTACCCGTTAATATTGGGAATCCAGACGAAATTACTATTAAAGACTTTGCCGAAGAAATTATAAAATTAACCGGGACAACCCAAAAGATTGTTTACAGGCCATTACCCGAAAACGATCCGTTACAACGTCAACCCGATATTACTAAGGCTAAAGAAATTCTGGGTTGGGAGCCAAAAGTGGGTCGCGCCGAAGGAATGAAACGCACCTATGATTATTTTAAATCGTTATCCAGCGAAGAACTTTTACGCGAAGACCACAAGGATTTTTCGAAATATATTATTTAATGAAGCCAAAAGTAGGTAGATATTCGGGGTACTTAAGACCCTTTACATATGCCTTCGACTGGGCAGTTATCAATGTATTGGCGTATTTTTTACTGCCAGATGAATTTATATCGCTCTACTTTTCTTTTTTTATATCCTTTTGTTGGTTCATCATCGCCATCAACACCGATTTTTATGAAGTGTACCGCTTTACCAAAGTGGTTTCGATATTTAATAAAATCGTCAAGCAATTTTCCTTATTTACAATAATCTGTTTTGCTTTTTCTGGGTTTTATTCCAAGACTACTGCTTCAGTTGAGATTCTTCACTACATTGTAACTTCGGTAGTTGTCATCACTTTTTTCAAACTTTCTATATTTTATTTACTTCGAAAATACCGCACATTATTTGGAGGGAATTACCGAAGAGTTGTAATTATCGGAAATGGTAAATCGGTTCCATTATTGGAAGAGTTTTTTAATAACAATCCCGATTATGGCTATAAACTAGAACATTCATTTGACTTAATAGAAGATAAGAAACAACAAATTGAATCATGTTTACAATATGTTCAAAGTCAAAATATTGACGAAATTTATTGTTCCCTTCATGATTTAGCCAATACTTACGTCAATCAAATCATTGATTTTTCTGACAATAATCTTAAAGTATTGAAATTTTTACCCGACAACAATGAGATTTTTACCAAGAATCTAAAGTTTGAATACTACGGTTATATTCCAGTAGCTTCGCTTCGAAATATTCCTTTGGATGAGTCGCTCAATAAATTTGTAAAACGATCTTTTGATATCCTTTTTTCACTTTTTGTCATTATCGGGTTGTTATCGTGGTTAACCCCTATTATTGGATTATTGATTAAATTGGAATCCAAAGGCCCCATCTTTTTTAAACAAAAAAGAAATGGTTTGAATTACGAGGAATTTGATTGTTATAAATTCCGTTCCATGCGCCCCAATGATTTTGCTAATTCGAAACAAGTTTCAAAAAATGACCCAAGAATTACTCGATTAGGCGCTTTTTTAAGGAAATCAAGTTTGGATGAATTACCTCAGTTTTTTAATGTCTTATTAGGTGATATGTCTGTCGTAGGGCCGCGTCCCCACATGATTAGTGAAACAGAGCGATTTGCGCAAAATGTCGACAAATTTATGGTGCGCCATTTTGTTAAACCGGGTATCACGGGATTAGCCCAAACACACGGTTTTCGCGGTGAAGTGGAAACCGATAAAGATATCATTTATCGTGTGAAATACGATATTTTCTATTTGGAAAACTGGTCACTTCTTTTGGACTTAAAAATTATTTTCCTTACTGTAGTTAATGCCGTAAAAGGCGAAGAAAAGGCGTATTAAAAGACATCATTGGCAAGTAAGCTTTTTACTTGTTTTTCAATGTCAAAAGTCTGTTTTGCTTGAGTAAAAATATTCGATTTCATTTCTCCCAATTTTTCTTTTGACAGTAAATCAATTGCTTTCAATTGAGCATTCATTGCATCATAATCACCCACAGGAACGACCCAGCCCATATTGTTTTCAAGTACAATGTTTTCTCCTTCGCCACCACCAAAATACAAAATAGGAAAACCCAAACTGCCGTATTCAAATATTTTGGAAGGAACCGAACCATAAATGCGCGTCGTTAAAGGAACAATGGCAATATCAAATCGTTTCAAGGTTTCATGTAATGCACTCCGTTCCATCATACCATGAAAAAAAATGGATTGCTCGGGATGAGCATTTAGATAGTTTTCAATTTCATTTTTTTCAGCGCCATCACCAAAGATATGCAGTTCAATTCGCGTTCCCGTTAATTCGATATTTCGGCACAAATCAAAAACACCTTGTGCAACACCTAAGAGTCCGGCGTAAAAGATTTTTATTGTAGGTTCTTGAGATATAATTAGTTCTAATTTCGATACCGCATGATCGGGAAAATTGCGGTACAAATAGCCTTTTTTATCGGGAAATAAGGTATGAACGTGATCGAGGATTTCCTGAGATTGACCCAACAGCAACGTTGCTTTTTTGTAAATAAAACGCTCCATAAAAAGGGAGATTTTATGCGAAAAGGAACCCTTTTTCAGCGCATTTAATTCAATTGCCGCCAAGGGCCACAAATCGGATACGTTTAGGATAATCTTTTTACGTTTTAAGGAAAGTACAGCGACTGATAAAAACGACAATAATAACGGCGGTGACTGGACAACGACTTTCTTCGGTGTTTTTTTGAACACTAAAAACAACACTAAAAACGTGGAAAATGAAAGTATAGACAAGATCCGCTTGAGCATGTTTTTACTATTGCTGGGATAAATCCAAAGTCGTTTGACCCGAATCCCTTTTTGGTATTCCGTTACAGAAAATTTTCCTTTGTATTCTGGGAATAGTTCTCCTTTGGGATAATTCCCTAACGGACATAAAACGGTAACATTACACTTGTTTTTTTGAAGTTGCAACGCCATTTGTTCAATACGATTGGCTGCTGCTCCTTTCTCTGGAGGATAATAATTGGAAATAATGAGTATATCCTGCATTAGATTTCTTTTTGCAACAAAATTTCGATAATTCGCTCCGATGCTTTACCATCCCATAAGTCGGGAATCCCTGCCTTTTTCATTCCATTTTGAAGAAAATCCGTGTAAGTTGCTACCAATTTTTCCACCTGTGTACCCACCAAATGATTAGTACCTATTGAAATGGTTTCCGGGCGTTCCGTATTATTGCGCATCGTGAAACAAGGAATGCCTAAAACGGTGGTTTCCTCGGAAATTCCTCCACTATCCGTGATGACTGCAAAACTATTGGCCACCAAATACATAAAGTTCAAATAGCCTTGCGGTTCAATAAAAATGATATTCGGTGTCTTTAATTGACGTTCGCCCAATATGGCTTTGGTTCGTGGATGAATGGGGAAAATGATTTTTTTACCTTGAGCTAATTGATCAATGCCTTCTAATAAACTAACCAACGAATCTTCTTCATCAACGTTAGCAGGACGGTGCAAAGTGAGGATAATATATTTTCCTTTTTCCAATTCCATGTCCACCCAAAAAGCGGGTTGTTCAAAGCGATGTTGGTTTTGATATAAGGTATCAATCATTACATTACCTACAAAATGAACTTGTTCTGGATTTGCTCCAAAACGAATCAAATTTTCAGTAGCTGAGGTGGAAGTGGTAAAGAAAAAATCGGTAATACTGTCGGTAACAATTCGGTTGATTTCTTCGGGCATGGTCATATCTCCAGAACGAATTCCCGCTTCGACATGGGTTACCTTGATATTCATTTTTTTGGCGACAATCGTACAGGCCATGGTCGAATTCACATCACCAACAACCAAAACCAAATCGGTTGGATTTTCCAACAATTCTTGTTCGAAAGCTACCATGATATTGGCCGTTTGTACCGATTGTGACCCGCTTTTTACTTCGAGATTCGCATCGGGTTTTGGGATATTCAGTTCTTCAAAAAACGTATCGCTGAGGTTTTTATCATAATGTTGACCGGTATGCACCAAACGATAGGAGAGTGGAGCTCCTGCTTTTTGTTTTTGTTCGATCGCCCGAATAATCGGAGCAATTTTGATGAAATTGGGTCGTGCACCAGCAACGATAGTAATTTTCATAATTTAATTTTTATAACCGATGGGTTTTCTAGTAGTAGGTTGAGTATCACTCAGCTCGTCCAAATACGAAAACACCAATTCAATATTTTTATCGTGGTTGTCCACTTTTTGTTCCAAATGCTGGATTTTTTCCTGTAATTCCGAATGGTCTAAAATCCATTGCCGCATTTGTGTAAACAAACGCATAATCTGAATATTCACCGAAATGGCTTGATCGGAATGAATGACACTTGAAAGCATGAGTATTCCGTGTTCGGTGAATGCATAGGGGAGTTTTCGATTCCCTCCTCAACTTGAGGTCGCAAATTGCGACTTCAAATTTTCAAATTCATAAGAATTCAATTGAAACATAAAATCCTCAGGAAATCGCGAAAGATTTCGTTTTACCGCTTCATTTAATCGTTTCGTTTCAATTCCATACAATTGGGCCAAATCGCGATCCAACAATACTTTTTGGTTCCGAATAACATAAATCTTATCCAGCACCGTTTCATTCGGGCGCATAGGTGTTTGCATAGGCGTAGAATTAAATAGTTATTTTGGTTTATAGCAAGGAAACAAATTGCTTTAGCTTCCCACTTTTACTTCGAACTAATTTATCTTTTCGAGAAAAATGAAAAGTAAGTCCCGATTCCAAATAGGTTTCAATCGCTTTTTCTATGTCTTTTATTTGAGATTCAGTTAAGGCGATCCGACTCACATATTCGATTTCAAAAGTATCAATTTTGGTTTGTTTTATCACAAATTCTTGCACATTTCCATCGTCTTCAATAATGCTTTTGGTGACATAATAGAAAGTAAGCCCCGGCGATTTTTTTCCACTGGGTAAAAGAGCAATATCATTAGTTCGGCCAATAAGTTTTTTTAATATCGGTTTTTGAGGTGTGCTTTTTTCATCCAAAACCCCAATATCTCCAATATCATAGCGAATAAACGGGTGGGCTTTGTTATATAATGATGTAATTACAACCCGACCCTCTTGACCGTTAGGCACCAGATTATCATTTTCGTCCAAAATCTCCACAAACAACGTTTCAGCATTTACTTGCCATTCGCCTTCCGGATTTTGAAACGCAATTAAATCCAATTCGGAAGCGCCATATTCATTGACGGTTGGAATCCCAAATTGTTTTTCTAAAAGAAGTTTATCTTCGGGAAACAACATTTCAGAAGTCACTACACAACATTTAAGAGTAGGACAAACTTCTTTTAAAATGATATTTTTTTGTTGTAAAAATTTGGCAAACAAAACAATCGAACTCGTATAGCCATTGATGTTATCAAACTTTTTTCTGCGAAAGGTTGCCAAAACATCTTCCAACACTTTGTCGGATAAATCAAAAATGGGAAACCGATATCGACCGCTGATAAAATCCTTAAAGCGTTCTTTTGGATATCCTATTTTGTCCAACGGAATCCCATAAAATCGTGCTTGATAGGAGTGGTTAAAATCAATACCAAATTGGCCAAATTTAGCAATGATATTGGCCCAAGTTAAGGCATGAGCTAATTTGTCTTTCGCAAAAATGAATGGATCACCGCTGGACCCCGAAGTTTTGTTAATGTACACATTTTTTAAAGAATATCCTTGCGATAGACGCTCTGCTAACGGTTTTTGAAAATGTTTTTTGGTCATGATGGGAAGGGATTCCCAAGCCAAATCCGATTTGCTTTGCAATAATTCTCGGTAAAGCGGATTGTTTTTCACATGAAAATCCACAATGGCTTTCTTTTGTTTCGAAAGATAATCGGAATACATTTCCGAAGGAATAGCCTTGATTTTCGCATATTCCCGTTGCGCTTCCTGCATCGGGAAACCATTTAAACGAAGCGATAAATCAAACAGTCGAAACACCCGATTGAAATTTTTTCAAAAATAACAAATTCATAGGAAGGCTGTGCGAAACTTTTTAAAAGATTGCCTTTCGCAAACGTCAAAAACAACCTATTTTTGCACCACAACAAATTCCGAACCCATTTCGGAAAAACACAACACAACATGACTATTTTACTTCTTGGATCGGGCGGGAGAGAACATGCTCTAGCTTGGAAAATGCTTCAAAGCACCCATTGTTCACAATTATTTGTTGCCCCAGGTAACGCGGGAACGGCTTCTATTGCCACAAATGTAGATTTAAATCCGAATGATTTTCCCGCAGTGAAACAATTTTGCCTCGATCATCAAGTGGCTATGGTTGTGGTGGGACCCGAAGACCCTTTGGTGAATGGCATCTATGATTTTTTTAAAAACGATCCAGAACTAACGGGGATTCCAGTTATTGGTCCGTCAAAAGAAGGCGCGCAATTGGAAGGAAGTAAAGAATACGCTAAACAGTTTTTGGTTCGTCACAATATTCCCACCGCACGTTATGAAAGTTTTACCCCCGAAACAGTCGATCAAGGTTGTGCTTTTTTGGAAACCTTAACGGCTCCGTATGTGCTGAAAGCAGATGGTCTAGCCGCAGGTAAGGGTGTTTTGATACTCTCCGATTTAGAAGAAGCTAAAACGGAATTGCGCAATATGTTGGTGCATGCCAAATTTGGAACCGCTAGCGCGAAAGTAGTCATCGAAGAATTTTTGAGCGGCATCGAATTGAGTTGTTTTGTCTTGACCGATGGAAAAAGTTATAAAATACTCCCAACAGCCAAAGATTACAAACGTATTGGGGAAGGCGATACCGGTCTAAATACAGGTGGAATGGGTGCCGTATCTCCCGTACCTTTTGCTAATGCGGAATTCATGGAAAAAGTGGAGACACGCATTGTAAAACCTACGATTGCAGGATTACAACAAGAGAATATAGAATACAAAGGTTTCGTGTTTATCGGTTTGATCAAAGTCGGAAACGATCCTTATGTGATTGAATACAATGTACGCATGGGCGATCCCGAAACCGAAGTGGTTATGCCTCGTTTACAATCGGATTTGGTTGAAATTTTCTCAGCAATTGCTAATCAAAAATTGGATCAAGTGGAATTAACAATAGATCCACGTAGTGCTACTACTATCATGGTTGTTTCTGGCGGATATCCGGAAGATTATGAAAAAGGGAAAGTCATTAGTGGTTTGGAAAACGTAACCGATTCCATCGTTTTTCATGCGGGCACAACAACTAAAGAAAATCAAGTGGTGTCACATGGAGGTCGTGTTTTAGCGGTAACTTCTTATGGAGAGACGTACCAAGAAGCCATAAAAAAATCTTACCAAAATATAGCGAAACTACATTTTGATAAGATGTATTTTAGAAAAGATATCGGTTTCGACTTATTTTAAGAACGAGTGTGCCGTTGTATCTTGGTTTTCTTCGTTATTCTTTTGGTGAATTTGTAATTGTTTACACCAGTAAACAACATAGTATCCACAAATGATAATGGCTACCCAACTAATGATGTTAGCGCCCCACCATCCCCAGTAACCTTTCAATTCTAACGCACGAAAAGCGTCTAGAGGTTTGAAAAGAAAGTCTACGAAAAGTGATTGTATTGCTTCGAAAAATGCTTTCATTTTTAAACAAGTGTTATATTTACACGCACAAAAGTATAAAATATCCTCATGTTTACAAGTATTTTTAAAAAATCTACACCGATAAATTACAGTCTCATCGTCTTGAGTACGTTGGTGTTTTATTTTTTATACCATTTTCGTGTGGGATTATCTATTCCTGGGTGGATGGGAATGGCTGAAAAAGTAGGCGATTTGGTCTTAATTTTTGCTTCTTTGTTTTTAGCCAATTTTATTGTAAAAAAGAACACATTAACGAAAGACAGTTCATTTACCATCTACTTCTACCTCGTTTTTTTGTTGTTTTTTCCGAAAATTTGGGGTGATATACGGTTGTTATTTGCTAATTTCTTTATTCTCTTAACCTTACGCCGACTCGTTTCCTTGCAAACCTTAAAGTCGCCCAAAGAGAAAATATTTGATGCCTGTTTATGGGTATTTGTCGCGAGTTTGTTTCAATTCTGGGCAGTTCTTTTTGTACTTTTAGTATACATTTCTATTGTTTTCCATGTATCCCGTGATTTTCGCAATTGGTTGATTCCCTTTGTGGCTTTTTTTATTGTGGGAATGATTTTTTCAGCCTATTCCCTCGCCATTGTGCCAGGGTCGCTAACCCATTATATGCAACAAGAAACGATCAACTATCAATTGGACTATTTTCAAAATCAAAATGAAAATATTGCTTTTTCTATGTTTGTGGTTGCGGTGCTTTTTTTCTTTATTCCCTATATCGTAACCATAACAAACAAACCCTTGAACTTGCAGGCTTCTCATAAAAAGATTGCCTTTGCCCTAGTTTTTGGCGGAATATTATTTGCTATTTCGACTCCCAAAAGCAATGAATTATTAGTGTTCATGATTTTTCCAATGGCTGTAATGGCTTCAAATATGGTGGAGTATATGCAGAGTAAATTGCAACGTGAACTCGTTTTGATTCTTACACTTGCTTGCGGTTTGTTCGCTTTTTTTAGTCAGTTATAATTTACTGCCGTACGCCAAGTCACCCGCGTCACCCAATCCCGGAACGATGTAGTTTTTCTCGTTGAGTCGATCATCTAAAGCGGCCACCCATAAATGACAGTTTTTAGGTAAATTTTCTTCCAAATAGGTAATTCCTTCTGGGGCAGCAATTACAACAGCAATATGAATTTCTTTGGGTTTTTGTTCCAAATGCAATTTGTTTAGTACTGCAACTATCGATTGCCCTGTGGCTAACATTGGGTCAATCAAAATTAAATTTTTACCATCAAAAGAAGGTGCTGCTTGGTATTCCACCAAAATTTCAAACGCATCATCGTTATTGTAATGATGACGATAAGCCGAAACAAAACCATTTTCTGCAGCGTCAAAAAAGTTCATAAACCCTTGATGTAAGGCCAAACCAGCACGGAGTATCGAACACAATACGACATTGTCTGCAACAGTAGTCGTATGTTTAATTCCTAGTGGCGTTTGTACGTCAATGGCTTTGTATTCTAATGTTTTACTCAGCTCATACGCCATGATTTCTCCAATGCGTTCAATGTTTTTTCGAAAGCGCATACTATCATTTTGAATTGACACATCGCGAATTTGTGCTAAAAAATGGTTCAAAATACTGTTCTGTTCGGAGATATAGTGGATGTGCATAGGAAGGTGAATTTGTGTGTCAAAGTAACGGTATAAAAACTATCTTTGCAAAAAAACCAACGATATGTTTGCAGCATTTGCATTTCCCATTTTTGAACAATGTATCCGTGATTATCATGTAATTGATGATGTATATCAACCCACATTGAATCCTTACGAAAAAGGTTCGATCGAATATTTATTGTATGCGAAAAACTGGGTGGATACCGTGCAATGGCATTACGAAGATATTATTCGTGATCCCCAAATTGATCCGGTTGCCGCCTTGGATTTAAAACGTAAAATTGACGCTTCCAATCAGGTGCGAACCGATATGGTGGAATATATTGACAGTTATTTTTTACAAAAATACAAAGATGTAACCGTAAAATCCGACGCGAAGATTAACACCGAAAGTCCGGCTTGGGCGATCGACCGTTTGTCAATTTTGGCATTGAAAATTTACCACATGAACGAAGAAGCAACAAGAACGGATGCTTCAGACGATCACCGTGCCAAATGTCAAGAGAAGTTAAATGTGTTGTTGGATCAAAAAAACGACATGTATACGTCCATCAATGAATTGTTGACCGATATTGAAAACGGGGACAAATACATGAAAGTGTACAAACAAATGAAAATGTACAACGATGAGGATTTGAATCCGGTGTTGTATCAGTCCAAAAAATAATTGGCACAAAAGACCAAACATATTGCGGTATTTCGTCTTTCTGCGATGGGCGATGTAGCCATGACCGTTCCGGTTATATTGGCACTGATTAAACAACATCCCGAAGTTAAAATTACCGTAGTTTCCCGATCTTTTTTTAAACCGATATTCGAACAAATTCCCGAAATTAACTTTCTGTCAGTGCATACACATCACAGACACAAAGGATTTTTGGGAATTTTTCGTTTGTACCGTGATTTAAAAGCCTTGGGCGTTGATGAAATCGCCGATTTGCACAATGTTTTGCGTTCAAAAATGATTCGATTTTTATTTCGAATGCAAGGCAAAAAAACGGCGTTTACCGATAAAGGACGAGAAGAGAAAAAACAATTGACCCGATTGCAAATCAAGACGATTGCGCCATTGAAAACGATGACGCAACGTCACGTGGAAACCTTTAAGCAATTGGGATATACGATCCATTTTGATTCGAGTTGGCATTTACCAAAACAAACCCTTTCTCGTGCGGTGAGCGAACTTACAGGCGCTAAAACCAGACCGTGGATAGGCATTGCCCCATTCGCACAACATGCGGCCAAAACCTACCCAATCGATTTAATGCAACAAGTCATTGAAGGCTTGGCCCATCAAAATGTTCAGGTTTTTTTATTGGGCGGAGGTCGTCACGAAGCGGAAATATTGGAAAAAATGGCGCAAATGGGATCCAATGTCAAGAACATGGCGAATAAAGTGTCGTTTGAACACGAACTGGAATTGATCTCCAATCTTGATTTGATGGTATCTATGGATAGCGGTAATGCGCATCTAGCTGCTTTGTATGGCGTGGATACCATTACTATATGGGGCGCCACACATCCGTTTGCAGGTTTTGCACCCTATGGTCAACCCGATGAAAACTGCTTGGTTGCTGATCGCGAGCAATTCCCGTTTTTACCTACTTCGATTTACGGAAATCGCGTAGTTCCAGGTTATGAAGATGCCATGCGTACCATCACGCCAACACAAATCCTCCAAAAAATAAATTCCAACCTCAATAAAGCGATTGGAATTTAAAAAGTATCGTTTTTTATATTTTAGATATCGTCAAAATCCACTATAATTTCAGGAGTAGTAGGATGCGCTTGACAAGTTAAAATAAGTCCTTCTGCCACTTCACCATCGGTTAGAATTGCATTTTTCTTCATCGTTGCGGCTCCTTTTTTCACACGGGCCAAACAGCTACTGCAAATGCCACCTTGGCAAGAATACGGCGCATCAATACCGTGTTTTAATGCGGCTTCTAAAATGGTTTGTTTCTGACTCATTTCAAAAGTTGCTTCTTCGTCATCAACGGTCAATGTAATTTGAGTATGGCCTTCACCGGTTGGAGCAGCTCCACCTTCTGAAGAAGTGGTGAACAATTCAAACTTGATGCTTTTCTCTGGCACATTGTGCTCTTTCAAGGTAGCAGAAACGGTGTTGATCATTTCCTCTGGGCCGCACAAATAGAATTTAGCAAACTCTTTTTCTTTGTGTTTGTTATTTAAAATAAAGTTAACTACCGATTTGTCAATGCGTCCAAACAACTCACTTTCGTTGGTTTGGCTGTATACATAATGCACAAAGAAGCGTCCGACATATTGGTTTTGTAAGTGTTGCAATTCGTCATGGAAAATGGTTTCGGCGGCTGACTTATTTCCGTAAACCAACACAAAGCTGCTTTGTGGTTCGCTCTCTAAAACCGATTTTAAAATGGAAAGCGCAGGCGTGATTCCGCTGCCGGCAACAAACGCCGCATAATTGCGTTGACGGTCGCTTTGGGGTTCGAACGTAAATTTTCCTTCGGGGGTTCCCACTTCCAAAACATCGCCAACTTTTAAATTTTTGTTGGCAAATTGCGAGAACAAACCGTATTTCACGGCTTTTACCGCAATGCGTAATTCCCCACTTTTGGGTGCGGCGCAAATGGAATAGGCTCGACGGATATCTTGACCGTCTAAGGTTAATTTTAAATTCACATATTGACCCGCTACAAATTGGTAAACGGATTGTAATTCGGAGGGAACTTGAAATGCAATAGAAACGGCTTGTGCGGTTTCGCGTTTGATTTCTTTGATCACAAGTTTATAAAAAGTGGACATTTTGTTATTTTTTGGCAAAGGTACGAAGAGAAACTGGGAAGACAAATGGATAACAATCAAAAGTAATGCGACGTTTTTCAATCCCGTTACCCCGCGGTAGGGATTGCAGTGGAAAGTCCGCAAGCGAGGAACGAGTGCGGACTTGAAACGGAAAGCCCGACGGCAGCCCGTTGCAGGATAGAAGCAAAAAATATGATCTGCCGGACCGCCCAAATTGTAACAAAACAAGTAACTTGTAAACTAATTCTGAAAAACCTAACAAATCATGATTCGTCGTTTTCTCTCTTTGGAATGGAAATCGTTTAGCCGTTCGGCCTCGTTCCAAACCAATTTAGCCTTAAAGATTTTGATGGGAATTGGAGCTCTTTACTTTATTGGGTGCTTTCTCATTATGGGTTTGGCGGTGTATCCTATTTTGAAAGAACAAGGATATAATCCGGTGCAAACTATCAATCGTGCCCTGATTTATTATTTGGTATTGGATTTATTCATTCGCTATTTTCTTCAGAAAATGCCGGTGATGAATATTCGACCAATGATGATTTTGCCGATGAAGAAAAGTACGGTTGTTCACTTTTTATTGGGGAAAACCTTCTTTTCGTTTTTTAACGTTTTGCATGCCTTTTTCTTTTTGCCGTTTACGATTATGATGTTGTACAAAGGCGAAGCACCGTTGTCGGCATTGAGTTGGTGGCTGTCGATGTGGGCGTTGATTTACGTCAATAACTTTGTAAACGTATTGATTAATAATAAAGATGCGGTTTTTTATCCCGTTGCGGTCTTGGTTTTAGGGTCGGCTGTAGCGCAATATTACGGGTATTTTGATTTGACCCAATGGACGGCACCGTTCTTTCAAGCCTTGTTTGATCAACCGTATTTGGTGGTGATTCCTTTGGCGGTTTTGGCGCTGTTGTATTGGGCAACGTTCCGCTTTTTCTATCATGAAATGCATTTGGATGAGAAATTGGCTTCGAAATCGGAAATTGCCAAAACCGAAGATTTCTCTTGGCTCAACCAATTTGGCACGTTAGGTACGTTTTTGAAAAACGACCTTCGCCTGTTGAAACGCAACAAACGTTCGCGCACAACGATCATCATGAGCGTGTTGTTTATTGCGTATGGGTTATTGTTTTACACGAATTCAATTGAAGCCTACAAAGCGCCCGCGTTTCAAATGTTTGCCGCTATCTTCTGTACGGGCGGATTCTTGTTCACCTTTGGGCAGTTTGTGCCGAGTTGGGACAGCGCCTACTATCCTTTGATGATGAGTCAGAACATCCAATACCGCGATTATTTGATGTCAAAATGGTGGTTGATGGTGATTGCTACGTTTGTTTCTACGATTGTCGCTTCCTTCTATTTGTATTTTGGATGGGATGTGTATAAAATGATTTTGGTGGGTGCCGTATTCAATATGGGCTTCAACGCGCATTTGGTTTTATTGGGCGGGGCTTTTGTTAAAACGCCGATTGATCTAACAACGAGCAAGCAAGCTTTTGGCAACAAACAGGCATTCAATGCCAAAACCATGCTGATTTCGTTGCCCAAAATGTTGTTGCCCATGGTGTTGTATTCGATTGGGTATTACACGCATTCTTCCGATTTGGGCGTACTTTTAGTCTTGGCAGCCGGAATTTTAGGCTTCGCCTTCCGCGACAAAGTATTTACTAGAATTGAACGTATTTATAAAACCGAAAAGTACGCAACGATTGCGGCTTATAAACAAAAAGCATAACGATTAAACTTCTTACCTCATGATACAAGTTCAACAATTGACCAAGACGTACGCAAATGGCGTAAAAGTATTAGACATTACGAATTTAGATATCCCAAAAGGCCAAAGTTTTGGTTTGGTTGGAAATAACGGAGCGGGAAAAACCACGTTCTTCAGTTTGTTACTCGATTTGATTCAGCCGAGTTCGGGTTATGTGAAAAACAATGGTATTCAAGTGAATGCGAGCGAAGCGTGGAAACCGACGACGGCTGCTTTCTTAGACGAAAGTTTTTTAATTGGGTATTTAACCGCTGAAGAATATTTTTATTTCATTGGCGAATTGCGCGGCCAGAACAAAGCGGATGTGGATGCCTTATTGGCGAAACATGAAGATTTTTTCAATGGTGAAATTTTAAACAAAAAGAAATATTTGCGCGATTTGTCGAAAGGAAACCAAAAGAAAGTCGGCATCATTGCCACGTTAATTGGCAATCCGGAAGTAATCATTTTGGACGAACCTTTTGCCAATTTGGACCCGACAACGGTGAATCGATTGAAAAAAATCATCAAAGAATTGGCCGAAGATCCTAATGTAACCGTGTTGGTGTCGAGCCACGACTTGGTGCATACTGTTGAGGTTTGTAACCGCATTGTCGCGTTGCATTTGGGCGAAGTGGTGAAAGACATTCAAACATCGCCAGAAACCTTAAAAGAATTGGAAGAATTTTTTGCCGTATAAATAATCAAAAGACGAATGGATAACTACCCTGAAAGTGAAGGCTTTTGGGGTAGTTTCGTTTTAAAAAACCCCGTATTTTTTTTCACTTTACAAAAAGAAGCGTATTTTTACCCGTTATATATACTAAAAGCGCCATTCTGCAGTTAGTTACAAAAACGTTTTTGCATTGAAAACCACAACCAAAACCTATATATTTTTCCTTGGAATAGCTGCTTTTTTGGTCGCTTGTTCGACTAAGAAGGATACCTTTATTCACCGTCAAAACCACCGATTAAGTACGAAATACAATATTTTGTACAATGGAGGAAATTCTTTGAACCAAGGCGTGGTGGACTTGCGTTCGCAATACAAGGATAATTTCTGGGAAATTTTGCCGGTAGAACGCATGCAAGTTACGGAAGATAAAATGCTTCCGGGCGAAACGAAGAACCCTAATTTTGAGCGTGCGGAAACCAAAGCGACCAAGGCAATTCAAAAGCACTCCATGAACATTGACGGCTCTGAACGCAATCCGCAAATGGATGAAGCGCATTTAATGTTGGGTCAGGCGCGGTATTACGAACAGCGATTTGTTCCGGCTTTAGAAGCATTTAATTATGTGCTGTACAAATACCCACAAAGTGACAAAATCAATTTGGTAAAAATTTGGCGGGAAAAGACCAACATGCGTTTGGAAAACGACGAAATGGCGGTCAATAACTTGCGTAAACTTTTGAAAGAAATCAAGTTTAAAGACCAAGTTTTTGCGGATGCCAATGCCACTTTAGCCCAAGCGTTTATCAATTTGAAAGAGACGGATAGTGCCATTGCTAAATTGCGTATAGCGATTGATTTCACGGAACTTAATGAAGAAAAAGCCCGCTACCGTTTTATTACGGGACAGTTGTATGAAGAGCGCGGTCAATTGGATAGCGCCAATGTGATGTACCAACAAGTGATCGATATGAATCGCAAAGCGGCACGTCAATATGTAATTCAAGCTCATGCGCGTCAAGCCAAACAGTTCAATCCTAAAAATGGAGATACGATTGCGTTTTTAGAGAAATTCAATGATTTATTGAAAGACAGAGAAAATCGTCCGTATTTGGATGTGTTAAACCATCAAATGGGATTGTTTTACGATAAAGTAAATAAACCCGAGCAGGCTAAAAAGTTTTATAATAAATCCTTGAAATCCAAACCTCAAGATCAATATTTGATTGCGTCCAATTACCGCAATTTGGGGGAAATTTATTTTAATGATGCCAAATATGTGACGGCCGGAAAGTATTACGACAGCACGTTGACCGTCCTGAATCCGCGTACACGGGAGTTCCGTTTGATAACGAAAAAGAAAGACAATTTAAAAGATGTCATCAAGTTTGAAGGGATAGCCCAACGCAACGACAGTATTTTAAAATTGGCTGCCATGTCTCCCGAAGCCCGTGAAGCTTTTTTCCAAAAACACATTGACAATTTGAAAAAGCAAGAAGCGGAGATGAAGGCAATGATGGAAAAATTAGCCAAAGAAAAAGCCGCCATTGCCGCAAATGAAGAGCAAGGAAAAGACATGAAACAGGGAACTGTTGAGTCCAAAAAAGCGGCTATTGCTCCTGTAAGTTCGAGCTTGGAATCCAGTTCGTTTTACTTCTACAACGCAACAACCGTTGAAATGGGTAAATTGGAGTTTGTAAAAAAATGGGGGAAACGCGCGTATGGTGAAAATTGGCGTTGGTCCAAAGGGAATACCACGAAAGGCGCCAATGCTTCGGAAGACCCTGACAAAGACAGTGCTGATAACTCCGAAAAAGACGATACAAAAACGGTTAATCCACAACATACCACGGCTTTTTATATCAAACAATTGCCTACAGATGCTAAAGTTTTGGATAGCTTAGCCAAAGAACGCAATTTTGCCTACTACCAGTTGGGGGTGATTTACAAAGAGAAATTTAAAGAATACAAACGCGCTTCGGACAAGTTGGAACAACTCCTCAAAAACAATCCGGAGGAGCGCTTGGTACTGCCAAGTTTGTACAACTTATACAAGATTTACGAAATCATTGAACCGTCCAAAGCAGCGGCCATGAAGTCCCGTATTATTTCAGAGTATCCTGATTCTCGATACGCTCAAATTTTGTTAGGAAAAACAGCCGATGACGCGATTGCTTCTTCTCCTGAAGCTACGTATGATGGGTTTTACAAAGAATTTGAAGCAGGGAAATACCGCGAATTATTGCCCAAAACCAATCAAGCTATTGAGCAGTTTACGGGAGAGGAAATGTTACCCAAATTTGAATTGCTAAAGGCACAACTACAAGGAAAATTAATTGGTTTGGCCGAATATAAAAAGGCATTGAATTATGTGGCACTGACCTATCCGAATTCAGAAGAAGGGAAAGCGACAGAGCAATTTATTCAAAAGAAATTACCTTATTTAGAGTCGTTGTCCTTCAATTCAGAACCCGTAACTTCTTGGAAAATTGTTTATCCTATTGCATTTCCTGAAACCGAAGCGGCCAAAAAATTGACGGTAAAATTGGAGAAGTTTGTAAAAGAACGCACCATTGAGAAGATGACACTTTCCAACGATATTTACACGATGAATCGCAATTTTATCGTTATTCACGGCATCAAGAATTTGGACAATGCCAAAGGAATTGGTCAGGTATTAAAAGACTTTAAAGAATACAAAATCTCAGAACCGTACTACATCTTATCTAGTGAAAACTATAAAGTGGTTCAAGTGATGAAAAATTTTGAAGACTACGTAAGCGGCGATTGGTTGAATAAGCCCATCGTACCTGTACAGCGTAATCTTGAGATTGAAAAAGAAGCCCCAAAAGTTGTTGAACAAGGAAAAAACAAAGGGACAGTAACCAAAGACGAATTGTTTGCGGAAGATCCAGCAGCTCCACCAATCCAAGGAGCTTCAACAAATGCTGTTGATCCAAAAGGCTCAAAATCGGGAGGAGTAAACCCAACTCCGAGCAATTCGCCCAAAGGCAATGACAATTCACCGATGAATTCGTTGCCACCTGCCCCAGGTTATTCCCCTAAAAAGTAAGGCTTATGTTTGAGAAAAAAACCAAATCGTATACGGATCTTTTAGGAAAGACCAACCGAATTGTTGAAGGAACAACCATACACGGAAACATCGTTTCCCCTGCTGATTTTCGCTTAGACGGACATTTGGTGGGTAATTTTGAAACCAAAGGAAAATTAGTGATCGGACCTGCAGGCAGTGTTACCGGTGATATTATTTGTAAAAATTGTGATATTGAAGGGAAATACGAAGGTAAGATTCAGGTGTCTGAATTACTGAACATTAAAGCCAAAGCAGTGATTAAAGGCGAAGTGGTGTGTGGAAAATTAGCGGTGGAACCGGGCGCTGAGTTTACAGCAACCTGTGTGATGAAGCCCAATGTAAAAAACCTACAACCCAATGACGCCGTCACCGAAAAAACAGCCTAACCGCTGGCTGGCACTCATCAATATTCCCATCCAAATGGGAATTATTATTTTCCTATTTTCTTTATTGGGACAATGGTTGGACGGTAAATATCCCAATTCTAACAATTGGTATACTAAAGGAATTACGGTTTTGGGCGTGTTCGTTGCAATGTACAACGTGCTGCGCCAAGTGAAAGAAATTGACAAAAATGAATCCTGAACTTCGCAAAACCTTAACGTATGTTTTATGCTTATCTATTTTAGGATATGGTATAAACAAAGCCCTTTTTGTACTTCCTTTTGCTTTCCCTAAAATAGAGTTACAGATTCCTATTGAACTCTTATTTATCATTTTTAGTTTTTTGTCTGTAATTATACTTTCTGTGGTTGTAATTATGAAGAAAAAAAGCTTTGATAATGTAGGGATGACGTTCTTAATTTTGACTTCAACCAAAATGGGGATTGCTTTTTTTGTAAAAAAGGTGGTTTTAAGTGACGAAAACAACGCCTTTGAGAAAATCAATTTTTACGGAATTTTTGTCTTTTTTCTTGTTATTGAGACTATTTTGACCATCCAATTGTTGAATAAAAAGCTTGAAAAGTGATTTTTTAACGAAAAATTCAAAAAACAATCGTAATCCTATTGTTTTTTTTCTAAAAGATGTACCTTTGCACCAAATTTTGGAAACCTTAAAATTACGTAATCAAAAATGGTGATTTCTAGAAAACCAAGCCACTTAATTGTAGCTGCTTTATTGGCTTTGATGCCATTACTTTCTATAGCAAACGAAAATCATGGTGAAGCCACTTCAACACATGCTACAGAAGCTGTTGCTCCTGCTGTTGAAGAAGGTCATGGGGAAGGCCATGAAACGGGAGATATTCGCAGTGAAATCAAAAGCCACATCAATCATCACGTTTTAGATTCGCACGATTTTACCTTATTTGCTGATGATAAAGAAGGGAAGCATTTTGGTTTTCCACTACCTGTGATTTTATGGGATGGAGAATTGCATATGTTTTCATCTGCTGAATTTCATCATGCTGAAAACGGAGTGGTTGAATCAAATGGTAAATATTACGTTTTAAGTCATCATGATGGAAAAATTTATCGTACAGATGCATCGGGTACGCTTTCTGAAGATGAAAAATCTGGACACCCAACGAATGTACACCCAATAGATTTATCGATTACAAAAAGTGTATTGTTCATTATTATCACTGCCATTTTAATGTTTTTCCTTTTCACTCGTTTGGCAAAATCATATGCTAAGAATGGTGGAATTCCAAAAGGAATGGTACGAATTTTTGAACCGCTTGTTGTTTTTATTCGCGATGAAATTGCTATCCCAAATATTGGAGAGAAGAATTATAAGAAATACATGAGTTACTTGTTGACTATCTTTTTCTTTATTTTATTCTTAAATTTATTTGGATTAACTCCGCTAGGGGTAAATGTAACGGGTAATTTGACTATTACATTTTCATTAGCGATTTTGACGTTTTTAATTACAAACCTTACTGCAAATAAAAACTACTGGGGACATATTTTTTGGATGCCAGGTGTACCTTATTTAATGCGTATTGTTTTGGCTCCAATTGAATTGTTAGGGGTTTTCATTAAACCTTTCTCATTAATGATTCGTTTGTATGCTAACATATTTGCGGGTCACATTGTAATCATGAGCATTATTGGTTTAATGTTTATTTTCAAAAGCTGGATTGGAAGTCCATTATCTTTTGGATTGGCTTTTGTTTTATCTATTTTAGAAATATTAGTTGCCTTTTTACAGGCGTATATTTTCACGATGTTAACCGCACTTTATTTTGGTTCTGCGAATGAGGAGCACCACCATGAAGAGGCACATCACTAAAAAAGTATTTGTTTAATTTAATATACAAACATTATGACTATTCCAAACATTGTAGGTGCAGGTTTGATCGTAATCGGTGCTGGTTTAGGTATCGGTAAAATCGGTGGTTCTGCTATGGAAGCTATTGCGCGTCAGCCAGAAGCTTCAGGTAAAATCCAAACAGCGATGTTGATCGCTGCGGCACTTATTGAAGGTATTGGTTTCGCTGCTTTATTTGCTGCTTAATCAAAAAACAACAACAACAGTTGTAACGGTTGGTTATGACTGTTGTTTCCTTATGTTTAACAGAAATTATTTAGATATATCTCATGGATAAATTAATTAATCAGTTTGAATTCGGTTTATTTTTCTGGCAGGTTCTCATTTTTGTAGGATTGATTCTGTTATTGAAAAAATTCGCTTGGAAACCTATCTTGGATGCCGTTAATGAGCGCGAAGAAGGAATCAAGAATGCATTGCAATCGGCAGAACAAGCTCGTAAAGACATGGAAAACCTAATGTCAACTAACGAGAAAATGGCAGCAGAAGCACGTGCAGAGCGCGATGCAATGATGAAAGAAGCACGTGAAATCAAAGAAAAAATGATTAACGATGCTAAAGCTGAAGCGCAAATTCAAGGTGAAAAAATGATCGAGCAAGCGAAAGCTGCAATTGAAAGCGAGAAAAATGCTGCGATGGCCGATTTGAAAAACCAAGTTTCTGCTCTTTCTTTAGAAATTGCCGAAAAATTGTTAAAAGATGAATTATCTAACAAAGAAGCTCAAGCGAAATTGGTTGAGAAAATGTTAGGTGACGCTAAATTAAACTAATCGAATATGTCAAGAGCAGCGATTCGTTACGCCAAAGCGATTTTAGACATTGCTTCAGCTTCTGGAAAATCGGAAGCAGTTAATCACGACATGAAGTCGGTATTGGCTGCCTTAGCAGAAAGCCACGAATTACAGGTGTTTTTAACCAGCCCTGTAGTGCGTTTAGAAGCGAAGAAAAATGCTTTAAACGAAATTTTTGCAAGCGCACAAGCGGAAACCAAAAGTTTGTTTCAATTGTTGTTTGCGAATAAACGATATGAAATCTTAGGTGATATTGCTAAACAATACGGCCGTCTTTATGATGAAAGTATTGGGGTAGAAATTGCCAAAGTAACAACTGCGATTCCTATGACTCCCGAATTAGAGTCAAAAATTATGACCAAAATCGCTGAGTTGTCAACTAAAAAAATTACTGTGGAGAACATTGTCGATCCGTCAATTATTGGTGGATTTGTACTTCGCATCGGAGATATGCAATACAACGCCTCTGTTTCCAGCAGATTGAATGAATTGAAGAGAGAGTTTAGTAACTAATACATCATTAAAGATATATTACAATGGCAGAAATTAAAGCTGCTGAAATTTCAGCAATCCTTAAAAAACAACTATCCGGTTTTGAATCGGGTGCTTCTCTTGAAGAAGTAGGAACCGTACTAGAAGTGGGTGATGGTATCGCTCGTGTATACGGTTTGTCAAATGCACAATACGGTGAGTTAGTGCAATTTGATAACGGTCTTGAAGCGATCGTATTGAACCTTGAGGAAGATAACGTTGGGGTGGTACTTTTAGGTCCGTCAACAGGTATCAAAGAAGGTTCAACCGTAAAAAGAACACAACGTATTGCTTCTTTGAATGTAGGAGAAGGAATCGTAGGTCGTGTAGTAGATACTTTAGGTAACCCAATCGATGGTAAAGGTCCAATCTCTGGTGAGTTGTATGAAATGCCATTAGAAAGAAAGGCGCCTGGAGTAATCTTCCGTCAGCCTGTAAATGAGCCGTTACAAACGGGTATCAAAGCAGTAGACGCGATGATTCCTGTAGGTAGAGGACAACGTGAGTTGGTTATCGGTGACCGTCAAACAGGTAAAACTACTGTTTGTATCGATACCATCTTAAATCAAAAAGAATTTTATGACGCAGGTCAACCTGTATATTGTATCTACGTGGCAGTAGGTCAAAAAGCTTCAACGGTAGCAGGTATTGCTAAAACCTTAGAAGAAAAAGGTGCTTTGGCGTATACTACAATCGTAGCCGCTAATGCTTCTGACCCTGCTCCAATGCAAGTATATGCTCCTATGGCAGGTGCTGCTATCGGTGAGTACTTCCGTGATACAGGTCGTCCCGCATTAATCGTATATGATGATTTGTCTAAACAAGCGGTAGCTTACCGTGAGGTGTCTTTGTTGTTAAGAAGACCACCCGGACGTGAAGCTTATCCTGGAGACGTATTCTACTTACACTCTCGTTTGTTAGAAAGAGCGGCTAAGGTGATCGCGGATGACGATATCGCTAAAAACATGAACGATTTACCAGAATCATTGAAGTCAATCGTTAAAGGAGGCGGTTCATTAACGGCTTTACCAATTATCGAAACTCAAGCTGGTGACGTTTCTGCGTATATCCCAACTAACGTAATTTCGATTACAGACGGACAGATTTTCTTGGAATCTGACTTGTTCAACTCTGGGGTTCGTCCAGCGATTAACGTAGGTATCTCCGTATCTCGTGTAGGAGGTAACGCGCAAATCAAATCGATGAAAAAAGTATCAGGTACCTTAAAACTTGACCAAGCGCAATACCGCGAATTAGAAGCGTTTGCTAAGTTTGGTTCTGATTTGGATGCTGCGACTTTGAACGTAATCGAAAAAGGTAAACGTAACGTAGAAATCTTGAAACAATCGGTAAATGATCCATTTACAGTTGAAAATCAAGTAGCTATCATCTATGCAGGTTCTAAAAACTTGTTGCGTAACGTTCCTGTAAATAAAGTAAAAGAATTCGAAAGAGACTTCTTAGAATACTTAAACAACAAACACCGTGATACGTTGAATGCTTTAAAAGCTGGTAAATTCGACGATACGATCACCGATGTATTGGAAAAAGCAGCTAAAGAAATCGCAGCAAAATACTAATTGATTATTTTAAATTTTGAATGATAAATTTTAAATGAGTCTTCATAATTTATCATTCAGAATTTATAATTTAAAATAGCAATAATGGCAAACTTAAAGGAAATTCGTAGCAGGATTAGTTCGGTACAATCGACGATGCAAATTACATCGGCGATGAAAATGGTATCTGCCGCTAAATTGAAAAAAGCGCAAGATGCAATTACGGCCATGCGTCCTTATGCCGAAAAATTAACGGAATTACTTCAAAACTTGAGTTCGACCATCGAAGGTGACTTGGGTGGAAGCTTTACCGAACAACGCGAAGTGAAGAAAGTGCTTATCGTAGCCATTACTTCAAACCGTGGTTTGTGTGGAGCCTTCAATGCGAATGTGGTCAAACAAGTTCGCGCCCTTGAAGAATCGTATAAAGGCAAAGAAGTAACGATTTATACCATTGGTAAAAAATCGGGCGATGCTTTCCGTAAAACCAATACCATTGCCGGCGAAAACACAGCAATCTTTGATAACTTATCGTTTGACAATGCTGCGGAAATCGCACAAGAATTAATGCACAAGTTTGAGGCGGGTGAGTTTGATAAAATTGAATTAGTGTACAACCAATTCAAAAACGCAGCGACTCAAATTATCAAAACAGAACAATTCCTTCCATTGGCTTCAGGTGAATCGGTACAATCTGCCAGTGCGGATTACATCTTCGAACCAACAAAAGAGGAAATTGTGTTGACATTAATTCCAAAATCATTAAAAACGCAATTGTACAAAGCCATTCGTGATTCCTTTGCTGCTGAGCACGGCGCACGTATGACGGCAATGCACAAAGCAACCGATAATGCAACTGAGTTACGTAACCAGTTGAAATTAACGTACAATAAAGCCCGTCAGGCTGCCATTACCAACGAAATCCTTGAGATTGTTGGTGGAGCCGAAGCATTGAAAGGCTAATTATAATTCCAAAATAAAAAAAGAGTCGGCACTAGTCGACTCTTTTTTTTTGCATGTTATTTATCGTTATTTTTGTTGAAAATTCAGAACCTTTGAGTCTTTACAAGAATCTCTTCAAACAAACCCTGATATACGGAATGGCAACCGTTTTGCCTCGTATTATTAGCTTCTTACTCAATCCACTTTATATCTACTATTTGAAAGATAAAAGTCAGATGGGTATTGTATCGGTTATCTTTTCGTATCTCGTTTTTTTTAATGTGTTTCTTTCCTATGGAATGGAAACGGCTTTTTTCCGGTTTTTCAACAAAGAAGAAGACAAAAGCAAGGTGATTTCAACAAGTACCATTTCCTTGTTTTGGTCCACTCTTGGGTTTTTAGTCCTCGCTTTATTATTTCGAAATACGTTGGCTCACAAAAGTGGCTTTGCAGTAGAATTCATTACTTATGCAATTTGGATTACGGCTTTTGATGCCTTAGCCATTATTCCCTTTTCAAAGCTTCGGGCCGAAAGAAAACCGATGAAATATGCGGCCATAAAGATTGGAAACGTAAGCCTGCAAATTGTCTTAAGTATATTTTTTCTGGCTTTTCTCCCCAATTTAGCCAAAAATAATCCCGATGGATTTTTAAATACAATCTATTTCCCTGACTTTCAGATTGGCTATATTTTTATTGCCAATTTAGCGGCAAGTTTGGCTACGTTTTTAGTTTTACTACCCAATTACACCTCCATTTCTTGGAAATTTGATTACGATCTTTGGAAACAAATGATGCGTTACGGCTACCCGGTATTGTTGGCCGGAATTGCATTTGCCATCAACGAACATTTTGATAAAATCTTGTTGGATTGGTTTCATGTTCCCCTTGCTGATATCGGAGCTTATTCGGCTTGTTATAAAATTGGGATGTTTATGGTGCTGTTTCGTACGGCCTATTCCTTGGGGATCGAACCTTTCTTTTTCTCCCATGCGGGAAATGAAAACGCGCCCCAAACGTATGCGACCATTACCAAGTATTTTGTGATTTTTGGTTCCTTTATCTCGTTGTTTGTTGTCGCTTTTATCGATTTGCTCAAACAACCTTTAGTGCCCAATGAAGCCTATTGGGTGGCCATTAAAGTCGTACCCTTAATCGTTTTTGCCAATTTCTTTTTGGGGATTTATACGAATCTCTCCGTTTGGTATAAATTAATTGATAAGACCTTAATTGGCGCCTATATTTCCTTTGTGGGCGCATTTGTAACCTTGGCCCTGAATTATCTTTTAATTCCGAAATACAGCTATTACGGATCGGCCATTGCTACTATTGCAGCCTACGGAAGCATGATGATTATTTCCTATCATTTAGGAAAAAAGAAATATCCTATTCCGTATGATTTCAACCGTATTTTTAGTTATCTCGGACTCTCGGTTGGCTTCTCTGTATTGGCGTTTTATGTGGATTATATTCGTGATAATTATCCCATCAAAGTACTTTTATTACTAGTATTTTTATCGTTTATTTATAAAAGTGAAAAAGAGACGCTAATGCGTATTCTTCGCAGAAAATAAAAACTATGCAAATTAAGATTATCAATACGTCTTCGCACGATTTACCTGCTTATGAAACACTAGCCTCGGCAGGAATGGACTTGCGTGCACAATTGGATGAGCCCGTTACTTTACAACCGTTAGGTCGCGCCATCATCAAAACGGGTTTGTTTATAGAATTACCCGTTGGCTACGAAGCCCAAGTGCGTCCCCGTAGTGGATTGGCTGCCAAAAAAGGAATTACCGTGTTGAATTCGCCAGGAACAGTCGATGCCGATTACCGTGGCGAAATTGGGGTCATTTTAGTAAATTTATCCCAAGAACCTTTTCTGGTTGAAAATGGCGAACGAATTGCCCAATTGGTCATTGCTAAACACGAACGCGCCGAATGGATTGAAGTCACTGAATTATCAGAAACTTCCCGTGGTGCAGGCGGATTTGGCAGTACCGGAGTGAAATAAAAACAGGATTTTGAATAACACATTTTCAACAAATTTTTTTGTTGGAACCCTAAAACCAAAACAACAATGAAGATTATCGTACCTATGGCCGGACGCGGATCACGCCTTCGACCACATACACTAACGGTACCGAAACCGTTAATCCCAATCGCTGGAAAACCCATCGTGCACCGTTTGGTGGAAGATATCGCGCAAGTCATCAACCAAAAAATTGACGAGATCGCCTTTATCATCCATAAAGATTTTGGCAAAAAAGTAGAAGAAGATTTGATTGCTATCGCAGAAAAACTAGGCGCTCGCGGTACCATTTGTTACCAAAACGAAGCCTTAGGAACGGCTCATGCGATTTTGTGTGCCAAAGAAAGCATGTCGGGACCTATCGTTGTCGCGTATGCTGATACCTTATTCCGCGCCGATTTTTCATTGGACACTTCAGCTGATGCCGTGATTTGGGTAAAACAAGTGGACGATCCAAGTGCTTTTGGTGTGGTACAATTGAACGACCAAAACCAAATTGTGGATTTTGTAGAAAAACCCAAAGAGTTTGTCTCGGATTTAGCGATTATCGGAATTTATTATTTCCAATCCGGGGAAACCTTACGCACCGAATTACAATACCTGCTTGATAATAACGTTGTAAAAGGCGGTGAGTACCAATTGACCGACGCCTTGGAAAACATGAAGCAAAAAGGCATGAAATTTGTGCCCGGCAAAGTGGATGAGTGGATGGACTGTGGAAACAAAAACGTTACTGTTGAAACCAATTCGCGTATGCTGAATTTCTTGCACCAAGACGGTGTGGAAAATTTAGTTGCCGCCAATGTAAAATTGGAAAACAGTACGATCATTCCTCCATGTCATATTGCTGACGATGTTATCTTGATTAATGCTACTGTTGGGCCAAATGTTTCGTTAGGAAAAGGAACGCATGTGATTGACAGTACCATTAAAAACAGCTTGGTTCAGACCCACGCGCACATAAAAAATGCACAGTTAGATAATGCGATGATAGGAAATCACGCGTCGTTTGATGGCAATTTTACAAGTATTAGTATCGGAGATTATTCCGTTTTAGAATAAAAATGAAAAAGCGATTTCTTATTTATGGTTTTATGGGACTGTTGGTTTCCCCTTCACTTTGGGCGCAAGAGCCCGAGGATACAGCATTGGCACCCGATGATTTCCAAAACCATTATTATGAATCGCTGAAACAAAAAGGGATTGAGAATTACGACAAAGCCCTTGATGAATTGAATCAATGTGAAAAAATTCAGCCCAACAATGCCGTTGTGTATTTTGAAAAAGGGAAGAATTATTATTTCATGAAACGCTACAATGAGGCGTTTGATCAATTCAAAAAAGTCACCGAAATGGATGACAAAAACCGTTGGGCTTGGGCGGGCATGTATGATGTGTGTTACGACACCAAAGATTATAACCGCGCCATTGCTATCGTTCAGAAATTAATTGAGTTCAAAGCCGATTACAAAGAAGATTTGTGTTCGCTCTACATGTTGACCAAGCAATACGACAAAGCGTTGGATTTAATTAACGATTTGAATGCTACCGTTGGAAAATCGGATAAACGGGAATTGTATAAGGCTCAAATTTTACAAGATGCCAAATACCAAGGTCCGGAGAAGAATGATTTGGTGGATAAAATTAAAAAATTCCCCAAAGACGAATCCAACTATATCGCTTTGATTTACTTGTATTCGCAAAGCAATCAAGAAGAAAAAGCGTTGGAAGTCGCGCGCCAATTGGAAAAAGAAATCCCAAATTCCGAATGGGCACAAGTGAGCTTATTCAAGTACCATTTGAATGGGAATAACGGCGAACAAGCCGTTAAATCCATGAATATCGTTTTGGCTTCGGATAAAATTGATAAAAAAATCAAGCACCGCATGTTGAACGAGTTTTTGATTTTTACCAAAACCAATCCCCAATTTGAAAGCGATTTGGACAAAGCCATTGCTTATTTTGATGAGGATAAAGAAGTCAATGTTGCCAAAGAAATCGGGAAGTTTTACCAAGCCAAAAAAGAGTGGGCAAAAGCCGTAAAATACTATGAAATGCACCAAAAATCGCACAGCGATGACATGGAAGGAATATTATTATTACTGCAAGCCTACACCGAAAGTTTACAATTTGAAAAGTTAGGGCGTTTATCTACCGAGTTGATCGAATTGTTTCCTACCCAACCGCAGTTATATTATTACAACGGTTTGGCCTTGAACCAACTTCGCCAATATAAATTAGCCAAAAACACTCTAGAAGCCGGTTTGGATTTTATTGTGGATGATTTGGTGTTGGAAATCAACTTTAATTTACAATTAGGCGAAGCGTATGCCGGCTTGGGAGATGCCAAAAAGAAGAATGAATATTTTGAAAAAGCCAGCCAGCTTTTAGAAAAAACGAAGAAAAAATAATGCAAGTATTCACACGATATATCTACCGAATTGTTCTCGTGAGCAGTGTGTTGGCCCTACAATCGTGCCGACCTAAAGCTATTGTAGTAGCAGAAACGGCTGCGACCAATAATGAAATTCCGGCCCTTCAAATTATTGATAAATACAATTTGAATGCACTGAATTTTTCGACCTTAAATATCAAAGCGTCGGCGAAATATGAAGACGAGAATCAGTCGCAACATGTTACCGCTGAAATTCGGATGAAGAAGGATGAAAAAATCATGGTGATTATTCGCGTGTTGGGCATTACCATGGCTAAAGCCTTGATTACGCCCACAGAAGTGAAATACTATGACAAAATTGGAAATAAGTATTTTGAAGGCGATTATTCAGCGTTAAGTCGGTGGTTGGGAACCGATTTGGATTACCAAAAAGTGCAAAGTATTTTTCTTGGAAAAGCCATTGATGATTTACAAAAAGGGAAATATGCCGTGACCATCGCTGATAAATGGTACCGCCTGCACGATAAAGAAAATACGGCCATGGACAAGTCGTTTTACTTTGAAGGCGAAAATTATTTGGTGAAAAAACAAGAAATCAACCAACCGAATTTGCAACGTTCTCTGCAAGTAACCTATCCTGAATACCGTAAAACTGATGAAAAATTTCTTCCTTTGCAATTGCTTTTGGAAGCCCAATTGGAATCGGCAAAAACCTCTATTGATGTAGAATATAAAAACGTCAATTTTAATGAAGATTTGTCGTTTCCCTATTCTGTTCCTGAAGGATTTGAACGCATAGAACTCGAAAAGAATTAAACATGAAGCAAGTACTTTTTACTTTTTTGGCGGTAATGACCACTTCTCTTGGTATGGCCCAATTGACCCAAGAGGAATTGGAACAGCGCAAAGCAAAAATCCAGCAAGAAATTCTGGACAAAGAACGTATGCTTCAAGAAGTTCGATCCAAAGAAAAATCGGTTACTAAATTATTGGATATCCAAAAAGAGAAGATCGGCTTGAAGGAAAAGTTGATCAACACGACCAATAAGCAAGCGCGTATCATCAATGATAATTTGTATTTAAATCAGTTGGAGATTAACAAGTTGAAAAAAGACTTGGAAATCTTGAAAAAAGACTATGCTGAAATGATCTTGAAGTCGTATAAGAGTCGGTCGCAACACAGTCGCGCCATGTTTTTATTGTCTTCAGAAAATTTTACACAAGCCTACAAACGTTTGCAGTACATGAAGCAATATTCCAGCTATCGTAAAATGCAAGGGCAAGAAATCAAAGATAAAACGACCAAGTTAGCCAACCATTACACCGAACTGAACAAGCAAAAAGAGGAGAAAGTAAAATTATTGGCAGAACAGCAAAAGCAACGCGAAGATCTTGAGAAAGAACGTCAGGAGCAGGAGAAGTTGGCGAACAGTCTTAAAAAAGACAAGAAACAAATTGCGGCTGAGATTAAGAAAAAGCAACAAGAATCCCGTAAAATCGATGCTCAAATTCAGAAGTTAATTCGGGAAGCCATTGCGGATGCTAACCGTAAAGCGGCGGCGGCGAAAGCGAAAGCCAATCCAAAGACGACGACGGTGGCTGAAACGAAAAAGATTGAAACGTCGGCTAAAATAGTTTTAACTCCAGAAGGGAAAGTTATTTCGGATAATTTTAAAGCGAATAAAGGGCGTTTGCCTTGGCCGGTAGAACGCGGTGTAATTTCGTTAGGTTTTGGTGACCAACCCCACCCGGTGTATAAATCCTTGATTGTTCACAACAGCGGTGTGGATATTACGACCGATGCCAATGCGAATGTTCGTGTGGTTTTCAAAGGAGAAGTTTCGCAAATTCAGAAGATTGGAAACAAATTTGCCGTTTTGGTGAAGCACGGGGATTATTTCACCATTTATCACAACTTGGTTTCAGTTTCGGTTTCTGAAGGAGAAAATATAAGTGCCAAGCAAACCATTGGAAAGGTAAAAACCGATTCGGATGGGAAGGCGGTACTTCGCTTTATGATTTCCCAAAATGCAACCTATGTGAATCCATCACAGTGGTTGAATCGTTAATACAGATTCTATTACTCGATGTAACAACAAAAACGTCGCTACAGCCCCGGTAGCAGTGGAAATCCTGCGGAGCGTAGCGCAGCAGATTGCAACGGATAACGGGACTAGGCGTGAGTGAAAGCACCAAGTGTGTGCTGCCACAAAAAAAAAGCGCCCCGAAGAGCGCTTTACTTAATTCTTTTTCAACAAGACCTTTTCTTGTGTAAACTGATAGGCCGCATCCAGGAACTGAATCATTTTGTTCCAGTTGGCATTGGGCTCGAAGTAGTTTTTGTAGTATTTCAAGGTTTTAATTACCAGTTGATTGCCTTTGACTTCGGCGGTGGATACAAATCCGCCAGTTTCATTTTCCACTTTTTTATTTAATTTTTCCAAGCCTGAAACGCTGTATCCTTCGGGAATATTGAAGGTGATTTCGTTTTCAAAGGAACGGGGGAAACTCATGTAAATGTTGTTTTTACGGTCGATTTCCTTCTTGTCGATTTCAATTTGGGAGGTTAAGAAACGTCCGATTTCTAAAAGGTATTTGTCGCCCGCTTTTTTCACATAATTGTTGGCAATGGTAAAGCCATCATGGATTTCAAGCGCATTGTCTTTACCGTAACGCCCTGTGTTTTTAATTTCGAATGTATAGTCGTCTACTTTGACTTCATATTCACTTTCCACATTGGATTTGTAGGTTTCGTTTTGTTTGTCTTTTAACTTTTTAATCAAGGCATCCAACTCGTTGGTATACTGTTTACGGTCCTTTTCTTTACGTACATAATCCATCAATTTCATGGTGCCGTAGCGGTTGTAATCTTCGTATACAAAATCGTAGAATTGCAACTTATCGTCTTGCTCGGATTCTTTTAAATGGCCGAAGTAAGCGGCATCGCGTTGCACTTTATAGCCAGTGAAATCAAAAAGATCAACGGTAGTTTTGATACGCGAAACGTTGTCTTTGTAGGTGCTGCTAGGCAACGTAACATTGGAAACATCGGTCACGCGTTTGCCTTTGGACACTTCCAAAACATAGGCTTTGGAGTTTTCAATGGAGTAATTTACTTGATCGGTTCCTGAAAAAGCGTTGAAATACTCGATATAAATCGGCTTGGGCGTGTTGACGCGAATTAATTTACGCACATTTTGTTGGATCAATAAATCGTCGATAGAGCCGTTAAATCGTGGCGTAGCGATGATTACATCATAACTGATTTCCTGTTTTTTCAAGAACTGCATAAAGTAATTCACAAACGGCACTTCGTCGCGGAAAAAGATGGGGTTGGTGCCATAATAGGCGAACGGGTACATGATTTTCGCTTCATTCACCACAAAAGCTTCGAAATAACGGGTGAAGAATTCGTGACGGCAGAAATAATAAATTTCACGCACTTTCTCTTCTTCAGTAGCGAAACTCTTTTCTTTCAAAAAGCGATTGACGACACCTAAGTCGCCATCGGGATAGAATTTTTTATTGTAATATTCAAAAATATCTTCTTTTGAAATGGTCTTTTTCACAATTTTCTCACTTTCGGGTAAGAAACCATCGGCGAGTTTTTCAAATTTACCTGAACGGGCAAAAATGACTTGAAATTTATAGCAAGGCATTTCAGCCAAGGGATAAAACCAACGTGGGAATTCATTCTTTTCGATGTTTTCCGCTTTCAATTCAAACAAACGATCACTGCTTTTACCCGTGTCAATTTGGTTCAAAGGTGGCGCACCGTTATAAGTATTGAAGTTCAGGAAAAAGTCGTTTTCAGTATGCAAGTTGATTTTTAAATTCATCGTAGGATAGACATCCCCAAGCGGCGTTTCTACGGCTTCAAATGTGTAATCGTATACGGATTTAAACGGTTCAACCGAATAGAAATAATAGTCGATGATGTCGCCAATTTCAAGATTTGGGATGGCTAGTTTTTTCTCACCATCCACTTCTTTGGCTTCTTTGTCGGTATCAATGATCACTTCTTTTCCGTCGGGTTTTACGATTTTAACGCCAATAAAATTGGTGCCTCGACGCCAAAAAGAGCCCAATGCTTTGTTGGAATAGAATTTGTCACGGTACGAAAACTCGGAGAATTCTTTTACCGAAGCTTGGTCCAAAAGCAGAATGCGTTTTCGGATCGAACTGGTGTAGGTAACGTTAATTCCGAATTTATGGTAGTCGTAATTTTCGTGTTTGTAAATAATGACGGCCGATTCGTTTTTCCATTTTTCGGGGACCGTGTTTGCTTTTTTATAGGGATCGCTGGCGCTCCAAATTTCGTCGCGAACTTCAGAAGCCGATTGTCCTAAGGCAAAGAATATATTACACAGTAATGCTGCCCATAATAGTTTGATTTTCATGTTTATTTGGTTAAGATAATTTGTGTATTGTACGATTCAGCCACGCGTTTATTTACGGCACGCCATTGTTCGAAGTCGGATGCTTTTAAAACTGCATTTTTGAATAAAAAGGATTTTTTATAAATGATGACATTGTTTTCAACGGCATAGGACAAATTCACTTCATAATTGTTTTCTTTCACCGCAATGGATTCGGGCAGCTTGGTCACTTTGTATCCTGCAGGCAGTTTTAGTGTAATCACGGATTCATACAAGGTTTTATAATCAAATTCGTAATCGGTTTTACGGTCTTTTAATTGAAATTCTTTGTATTCGTTCATAAAATCCAAGTCGACATAGATTTCATTATCAAATGACGAAACCTTGTTAGCGATGTCAATCGTGTAATCAATGGTTAACTTTTGTTCTCGGTTGTTGATATCACTCATTTTTACTTGGTCGACCTTGATGCTTTTATTTTGATGGGCCAAGTATCCGTCTAACATTTCTTTCTTTTTATTGCTTTCAAAATGGTTGTAAATGTTTTGAAAATATTCTCGACTTTCCCCTAAAAAGCTACGTTGACAAGTTCCTTTTAACTGTTCTTGTTCCAAGGAAAGATTGGCGGTAAATACTTCTTTATTGGCCGCTGCGGAACCTTGCGGAACTTTATCAAGTATGCATTTTTCGCCATCTTCTATCATTACTTCTTTGTTTTGGATACGTTCGGCATATTCACCAAAAGCACAGAATTTTTCTGTTCCATCTAAAAAGTAACGTTTCCCTTTGTAAAACAAGGTACAGATCATGTGGTTATCCACCGCTAAAGAAGGCGTTTTGTAATCATAAGCAATGTGTTTAGTCCCAATCCATGTGAGACGGGCGTCAAAGCCGGCAAGAACCAACATTTGTTTGATTAAATTAGCCATTCCTTTACAGTCGCCGTATCGTTTTTCAAATACATTTTGGGCCTCATCAGGTTTGAATCCGGCAATGCCATCCTCAAAGGCGATGTAGCGAATGTTGTCTTGTACCCAATAGTAGATGTTTTTGATTTTCTCTTCGTCAGTCTTCGCTTTTGCGGTCAATTCCGTTACTTTCTCACGTAATTTTTCCGGTTCATTATGCATTAATTTAACAAGAGACGCATACCATTTGTACAGGTCTTCATGGGTTTTAAATAACGTTCCTGCTTTGGATCCTTTAGCATAACTCTTGGTCAAAATCATGATATGGGGATACAAATAGGTGCGTCCCGGACTGTCTTTTTCTTTGAAATAGGCGGGTGCGTTTTCTAGGGTAAAGGTGTAAATGGTTGACCCGTCCGTATCCGTGATATTTTTTTTGATGTCAAATCCAGCAAAGTTGAATTCTTTGAGTTCGATATCCAGCCATTTAGGCACTGTAAACACAATTTTCTTTTTCAACACCGGAAATTCATCTTGAAAATAAAAAGTCGTACAGTATTTTATGTCGTTGTATTTCTTATTGAGTTCGTAAAAATAGGTATACCCTTGCACTGGAAAGTCGATGGAAGTATATTTTACACGGGCATCGTTGTAAAACAAATCGTCGTCTTTGTAAGGTTCGTCCCTTACATAAAACGAAGCATCTTTCTCGTTGCGGAATTTAACTTTAAAATTTTCGATAGCGGATTCACTGTCGTAGAATTCATATTTGTGAATATCTGCACGGTGGTTGATATTCATCAAATGTTCGTTGGTTTTTATGGAAACTGTAATTTTATCTGCGCTGGAATTGTAATCAAAGTTTACAGCATCTGTACTTTCTAAAATAGCAACATCGTCTTTGCTGTATTGTTCACGCAACGATTTTGCCTTTGAAATATCTTCAGCGGTGGGGTCAATGTTTTTCTGAGCAAGTGTAGAAAAGGAGACACAGGCGCATACGGACAGTATAAGATTTTTCACGGAGTTTCTTTTCCCGAAAAATAGTAATTTCTTGGCAATCCTAAAAAATTAATTTTCAGTGAATAAAGCCTTCAATTCAGTGGCATCGTTGGCTTTCATTTTTCCAGCCAAAACCAAACTCAATTGTTTACGACGCAAAGCGGCAGCAAAGCGCGCTTGTTCTTCTTCGGTTTGGGGTTCTAACGCCGGAACAGGAACAGGATTACCCATGTCGTCAACCGCTACAAAAGTATAGATGGCTTCATTGGCTTTGGTTCGAATGCCCGATTCCCGATCTTCAATCCAAACGTCCAAATAAATTTCCATGGAAGACGTAAAAGCACGGGAAACTTTGGCTTCAATAGTTACCACACTTCCCAGCGGAATGGAACGGTTAAACGCCACGTGATTCACAGAAGCTGTCACCACAATACGACGCGAATGACGACGGGCAGCGATACTTGCCGCACGATCCATACGCGCGAGTAATTCACCTCCAAATAAATTGTTCAAAGGATTGGTTTCACTCGGTAAAACAAGGTCCGTTAAAATGGTTAGGGAATCCGCGGGATGTTTAGGCGTCATGGTGTTTTTTTTGCAAAGGTAGTAATTCAATAAAGTTTTCTGAACCGATAAAACATAAAAAAATCCCAAAGTAATTTGGGATGTATATTAATGTTCTTCAATCAAAACCCAAGCTTCGGGGTTGTGTGATTTTTGAACTTCCTGCATTTTCTGTTGGGCATCGCTATAGCTTGAAAAACTTCCGTAGAATACAGGGAACAATCCGTGTTTGTTCGGGCCCATTTTTCGTGCGGGATAGCCTAGTTTTTTTAACTCATACAACACACGATCGGCGTTTTCTTCCAAACGAAAGGCACCTGCTACAACGTGGTAAGGGAATTTCTCCGACTTAATTGTTAACGTTACCGGAGGTAATGTTGGTGTTGTTGGCGTATCCAAAACAAAAGTGGCTTCTTGAATTTTTTGTTCAATTTTCTTTTGCACATTGGTCTGTACCGCAAGGGTTTCAGCTTCAATTTTTTGGGTGTAATAGTGATCACCAAAATAACCACCAGCACCCAATAGTCCGGCACTCATTACAAAAATAGCGGCGTATTTTAAAAACGATCGCGAGCGAGGAGTCTCGGGTAACTGATGAACAGGAACTTCCGAAGTAACGGGTTCTAAGACCGGAATTACTTCCTCTTCAGCAATTTGATTTAAAATTTCCCGTTGAACAAAAGGCGAAACTACTGCTGAGAGTCCGAACGATTCCGTCATGTAATTCACCTGATCATAGGGAACGAATACTAAGTTTTTATCGCTATTTAGTGTTATTTCACCAATTTGTTTTAATGAAATTCCGCCAAAATCTTGAAGTTTTTGCTTCCAATTGTGAACGGCATGTTCAATGGCCGTTACCGCAACTTCATAAGGAATTTTTTCAGCTACCGCAATGTGATTGGCCAATAGACCATCGTTATTTTTGAGGTAAGCATTGAAAGTAATCACTTTTTTGGGCGGGGAAAAAACCTGCGCTGAACCGTTCCATTGTGCGGACTGGGTATCGGTCAAAAATGCACCAAAACCAGGCACCGTTACACATTGGTAGCGATAGAGCAATTGGGATATGTAAGATTCAATCTTCATGAGAGCAAATTTAAAGATTTCGGAGCGATGGCAAAATTTTATCAACAAACTTTGTTAACATTTTTCAAATCATTTTTATATTTTTGACTTTCAATATTTTATTATGCGCCATACCGATTTAATTGCCACCCTAGCACTACTGCAGGTAGAGGGAGTTGGGGATATTTTAGCCAAAAAACTCATTCACCAGTTTGGTTCTGCCACTGAAGTCTTCCAACTCAAGCCGCGACACTTGGCTGCGGTTGATGGATTAGGACCCCAAACCATCAAAAATTTTAAAGACACTTCGCTCTTTGCAAAAGCAGAAGCCGAATATCAATTTATTACCGATCATCACGTTCAGGTTTATTTTTTTCAAGACCCAACTTATCCGGAACGCTTAAAACATTGTTACGATAGCCCCATTTTATTATACGGATCGGGGAAAATGGATTGGAACCAACGCCACTTGATCAGTTTTGTGGGCACGCGTGAAATCACGCCATACGGCAGCGATGTTACCCGAAGATTGTTGGAAGATTTGGCGCCGTTGAATCCCATTATTGTGAGTGGTTTTGCCTACGGCGTGGATATTTTAGCCCATAAAATTGCGATGGAATTGGGATTGCAAACCATAGGTGTTTTAGCACACGGACTCAATCAAATTTACCCTAAAATGCATAAAAAGTATGTGGGGAAAATGTTGGAAAATGGGGGTTTCCTCACTGAATTTCGTAGCGATTCCAATCCTGATAAAGAAAATTTTGTGCGCCGAAACCGAATTGTAGCTGGAATGACGGAAGGAACTGTGGTGATTGAAAGTGCCGAAAAAGGCGGTTCGTTAATTACAGCCAACATGGCCAATGAATACAACCGGGAAGTTTTTGCAGTGCCGGGTCGAATTACCGATAAATTCAGTCAGGGATGCAACGCCTTAATCAAAACCCAACGCGCGCACTTACTGACATCGGCAGCCGATATATTGTATCATTTGAATTGGTCAACTTCCGAAGAATTACCGACGCGAAAAGGTGTTCAAAAACAATTGTTTGTCCAACTGGAAGCCGAAGAACAATTGCTCTATGATTTTTTAGCCCAAAATGGAAAGGCACTCTTGGACCTGATTGCCCTAGAGTGCCAAATGCCTGTTTTTAAAGTGTCAACTTTGCTGTTGAATATGGAATTGAAAGGCGTTATTCGTCCGTTGCCGGGCAAATTATTCGAAGCGATTTAATTATTTCAAACCGAGGTCGCCATCAAAATTGTTCAAATCTTCACGGGTTCTTGGTTTTACAATCAATAAATCCCAAAATTGATAATTGATAGCTTTCAATTCGGTCATACTGTTTCGCTCCAAGGCGGATTCACCCAATTCAACGAGTTTTTTAAAACGTTGTGCATCTTTGTATTCGCTTTCCATTTTGAAACGGTAATAATAGAAAGCATTGACAAAGCGCTCGTCTTGTTTCATGTAAATGCTATCGTACAAATCATCCAATTCTTTGGTTTTTTTACGAATCAAATATTTGTTATTGGATTGCAAAATTTCTTTTTCATTGCGCACGATTTTTTCAAACTCTTCTCGCTGTTTTGGAGAGGCGACTTCCAAATAACTTTCCACGCCTTCCCGCGTGTTTTGGTATTCTTGGATTTCTTGCAACACATGTTTGTGACGCACCAAATCATCGTATTCTTGAATCGTGAGTCGCTTCATTTCATCCAATTGAAATTTACGATCGGTTGAGCGGTCATCAACGGCTTCAAGTGCTTCATTATACAATACCGTTAAGTGGTCGAGGATGCGTTTTAACTTCGCTAAATATTCATAATTTTCATCTTCTTCCTGCCATTCGATTTCTTCCTGAATTTCATCCACAACCGTTTTAATTTCGGAGGCTAATTTATCCAAAACCACTTGGCGTTGATGCGGATTGAACACTTCGTTGATTTCTAAATCCAAAGCACCAATGTAGATACTCACATTCAAATCGCGGGATTCAGAAATTTTGAAATTCAATTCGATATCCATTCCTTTGATTAAGTCCATAGGCAAGGATTTACCAGTAATTTCAATATATCCAATGGTTAAATTACTCCCAATCATACCGCCGGCATTTCCTTCCACAATGTTGATGATTAACTTGTCATCGGAGTTCTTTAAGATGTTTTTTGAAGTGGTTTTGTACAATGTTTTTTTCAGTGGGAGAATGTCATTTTTCTTAAAAATACGCTCCATGAATGTTTTGCCCGCTTCTTCATCGACTTCCAAACAAATATCATTCGGTAAAGGTTGTCCCATAATGTTGTACAAACCATTGGTGATATGAATGCTGTTGTTTTGGTAGACTACATTTTGATTTTCGTCATAAATTACAAGTGTAAACACATTGGTTGCTTTTTCCAATAATGGAACAAACTCGGTTACTTTCTGATTAATTTTCAGAACGCCTGTATCAAATCCGCCATCCGAGCGGGTGATGCGGTAATATCCCTGAAAAGGAGTTTTAAAAACGGCAGCGATAAGTTCTTCAGCGTCTTTCGAGTTGGGTTCATAAACGACTTCAACCGAAAGATCAGCAGCCACGGGATTGCTTTCTTGTTTTTCTTCGGCCAATTCAGATGGTTTCGAACCTGCATAATACGCTGCACCCACTACAACGGCAGTAGTTGGGTCAATTCCTGTATCTACTTTAATGCCACTGCGTTGTGCCAATTGCTCTCGGATATAGGGGATATACGTAGTACCACCGACTAAAATAATTCGGTCAATTTGCGAAAATTTCAATCCGTTATCCACCAACAATCGTTCGGTCAAATGATAGGATTCGTCAAATTTTGCATATAAAATGGATTCAAATTCTACACGACTCACTTCGATATCGGCAAATACATCCCAAGCTTCGATGTCCAATTCAAATTGGGCGGAAGTTTTAACGGATAATTCTTTTTTGGCTTCTTCGGCTTTGAATAAGAGTTCGAAATACAACTTTTTACAATCCGCTTCTTCGCCAGCAATCATTCGTTTCCACAAGTTGGTTTGACCCGAAACCGCTTCGATTTTAGGGCAAATTACTTTTTCAACAAATAAATTATCCAAGTCTAAACCACCCAAAAAATTATTCCCTTTATGGTCTAAAACTTTTAATTCTCGGGGATCAATGCGTACCAAAGCCACGTCAAAAGTACCGCCACCAAAGTCGTATACCAACCATTTTTGTTCTTGTGAAATGTCAATATTAAGGGTATTGGAATACGCCAAACAAGCCGCAATAGGTTCTTGAAGCAACACCACTTCTTCGAAACCGGCTTGGTAACCGGCCTTTTTGGTTGCATTGGTTTGAATAGTGTCAAACGAAGCGGGAATGGTAATTACCGTGGATTTGGGTTGTTCCGGTTGGGTGAAATTGATCAATTCTTTGAGCACCATGGCGGAAAGTTCGACCGGCGCAATTTCAGCATCTATAGCTTCTACAAAATACTGCGCATCCGAACCCATTTTTCGTTTGAATGAAGAAAATACGTTTTCCGATTGGGTCAACATCAGTTCGCGTGCTTTGTCGCCAATTTGAATCCGACCTTTACGAAAGGAAACTACGGAAGGCAAGGTGTCTTTAAACCCGACCGGATTTTTATATAAGGTAATTTTACCATTTTCATATTTCGCAATGGCTGAGTTGGTGGTGCCCAAGTCAATACCGAAATTAATATTGGCCATATTCAATTATTCTACAATTACTACTCCTTTTTGAATTAATACAAAACCATCACCACTATTGTGGTAGATGACGGGTTTTAAAACTTTGGTGATTTTTTTGGCATTGGCATGCATTAAATTCGCTTCAACAGAATTGTCCCGCTCGTCATAATTGAGTCCAATAGGGTTAATCACTTTATAGCCCAATTCGGTGATTTCGTGTTGAATACGGTTGAAATTTCGCTCAAAGAGTTCGATTTGATTTTCTTGTGCTTTTTTTTCGATTTCGAATAATTGATTGATTATGGCTTCCATTTTTTACAATTTTTTGGAGTAGCAAGGTACAATTTTATTGTTTTTTAGCCGAAAGGAATGGGCTGAAATCCTTTTAAATTCTATTTTTGTTTTACGCTAATACCAGCCGTGATGAATATTATTCGCTTATTTGAAAATTTACAACTCGATCATAACCGTACGCATGAGTTTACGGAGGACGAAATCATTCGTATTGAGAAACAAGTCAACGTTGAAAAACGATTGAATCCCGATATTGACGTTAACGTAGCTTCTCAATTGACCGAGGCGTTGCGAAACTATCCCCATACGTTTTATTTTCTGATTCAAGAGCGTGTTTTGTATAATTTTTTTGCGGGAACTACTTACGGATATGACCGTTTTCAAACCCCTGTAGAAGCGGATAATTGGCATGAAATTCAATTGTTTTTTGAAAAATATTTATTGACAGACTTGTCCTTCTTCTTAGAACAAAAAATAGCGGATAACCAATTTGATGCGGTTAAAGAAATCATGGAATATTCCCATTTTTTCCCCGAAGAATTTTTGCATACTCTTCAACGAAAAGCCATTCAGAAAATTGAATTTGCAGTTAATCAATTGATGAATCCTGCCAGTACTAGCAGTCATATCGACTATTGTAAAACCAGTAGTTTTTTCAACTTTTTATCCCAATTGACCAGTCCAGAAATGGATGAAAAAGTAAAAATACTTTTAAATCGTGTGGTCGATATTTACAATTCCAATAACAAGCACCCACAGGCGGGTTCGATTATGGTGGCTATGGCTTCGTATCGTCCGTTTGATGAAGATTTGGAAGAAACTTTGCTTGGGAATCGCAATGTGGTTTTGGGCAAATCGCATTCCAAAAAAAGTTACTTTTCCTCGTTTAGTTGGAAAACGTTTGGAATTATTTTGATCATTTTATTAAAGATTGCATTTGCGGCCAACCGATGTTCCAGCTCTTCCAGTTCTACTTATGAGCCCAATCATCAAATAGAAACTACTGTTCAAGAAGCGCCCGCCCTAGATCGATATTACGCCGATATGCATTTTAAAATTGATAGTTTTAAAGTGTTTTTGACTCATTTTGACCCAGCCAAAATCACACAAGTCAAGCCCATTGAAAAAATAGTAACTAGTAGCAATCCTTTTACTACATTTTATAATGACCAAGTAAGTTCGGCTGGAGATGAACGATTTCAAAGAATTCAGAACAAAACCAATTATGATGTCATCGTATTGGAAAATGTGATTGTGTACGATAGCATCAAAATGCCTGCAAAAGCTTTTTACATTAAGGCCAAAGAATCGTTTCAGTTGAATACTAGCGATTACAACAAACGGATTTTAAACTTTTATGTGGGACGCAAGTTAGCCTCTTTTCAAGATCCATCGCGCCATTATTTTATTGACAATCATTCCAATGTGGAATACCGATTTACCGAATTAGCGCCTAATGCCAAAGAGTTGATTGACAAGGATTGCCGTTTTGAAGGGCCTATTGAATTACGGGAAGAAAAAGGCAAAGTAGAGGTTTTTACCAAGGAAGTTCGATCCGCCGTCGAAGAAATCAAAGAGGTAGCAGCAAAGAATTAATAAAAAAGTCCTGAAGTCAATTGCTTCAGGACTTTTGTTTTATTCAAATCCTAGTTTTTGACGTACTCGTTGCAAAACACCATCAGCAATAACACCTGCTTTACGAGCGCCTTTCGCCAAAAAGGCATCGACTTCGTCCAAATGGGACATGTAGTAATTGTATTTTTCGCGTTCGGTTTTAAATTTTTCAGCGATCAATTCGAATAACGCTTGTTTCGCATGACCATACCCGTAATTCCCACCTTCATAGTTTTGACGCATTTGGGCCACTTGATCCGCATCGCCTAACAATTTATACAAGGCAAAAACTTTACACGTATCCGGATTTTTAGGTTCTTCCAATGGAGTACTGTCGGTTTCAATACTCATGATTTGCTTGCGCAAGGCTTTATCATCCAAGAAAATATTGATGATATTTCCGCGAGACTTGCTCATTTTCTGCCCATCCGTTCCCGGAATATATTGCGTTTCTTCACTAGTGGTGGCTTCGGGCAACACAAAAGTTTCTCCCATTTGATGGTTAAATCGAGAAGCTACATCGCGCGTGATTTCAATATGCTGCAATTGATCTTTCCCAACAGGAACAAATTCGGCATCATACAATAAAATGTCCGCGGCCATCAACATCGGATAGGTAAATAAACCCGCATTGACATCTTCCAAGCGATCGGCTTTGTCTTTAAAGGAATGTGCTAAAGTTAACCGTTGAAACGGGAAAAAGCAACTTAAATACCACGACAATTCCGCTGTTTGTGGTACATCACTCTGACGGTAAAAAACTACTTTATCGGTGTCCAAACCACAAGCAAGCCATACAGCAGCTGTACTATACGTGTTTCCTCGTAAAGTTTCACCGTCTTTGATTTGTGTCACCGAATGTAAATCGGCGATAAATAAAAACGTTTCATTGCCCGGTGCTTTCGACATTTCGATCGCCGGCAATATGGCACCCAATAAATTACCCAAGTGGGGAGTGCCCGTACTTTGTACGCCTGTTAGTATTTTTGCCATAGTTTTTAAATTGAGGAGCAAATTTAAACTAAAATTGCTTTATTTTTGGGTCTATGCGCGCGTTAAAAATTATTTTTTGGGTGGTATGGCGTATTTGGTTTTATATTTTGGTGGCCGTACCCATTTTAGTGATGTTTCCCTTTTTGTTTCTTTCCATTTTGAAAGAACGGTGGTATCCGTATTTCTTCATTTTGGCCCGAATTTGGGCGAAAGTCATTCTTTACGGCATGGGTTTTCGTTACCAAGTCAGAACTTTACAAGAGCTCGAACCGAATAAAAGTTATATGTTCATCGCGAACCATACTTCGATGACAGACATCATGCTGATGCTCGCTACCGTACGGAATCCCTTTGTTTTTGTAGGGAAAAAGGAATTGGCCAAAATTCCTTTGTTCGGATTTTTCTACAAACGCACCAGTATTTTAGTCGATCGCGGCAATCAAAAGAGTCGGATGGCCGTTTACGAACGCGCCCAACGCCGTTTGAATATGGGATTGAGTATTTGTATTTTTCCCGAAGGTGGTGTTCCTGATGAAAGCGTACTGTTGGACGAATTCAAAGATGGTGCTTTCCGTTTGGCGATTGAGCACCAGATTCCAATAGTGCCCATGACTTTTTTTGACAATAAAGAACGCTTTTCCTATACGTTTTTGAGTGGCAGTCCCGGGAAAATGCGAGTAAAAATCCACCCTTTTATCGAAACACAAGGATTGCCTTTAGAGGCCAAAAAAGACATAAAAGATCAAGCACGACAGCTTATTTTAACGGATTTGCAAGAGAATGATTAGGGCGTTCCCCCTCCATTCTTCCGGGGTCAGGCTTTCCGTTGCAATCCGGTACCTCCGTAAACTCCGGCACCGGGATTTCCACTGCAATCCTTAACGCAAACAAAAAGAGTGTCCGGCCAAGACACTCTTTTTTTGTTACGCACCGCAGTGCAGTAACACCACTTAACTAATTTTAAACTAACCTAACTATTTAAAACGAGTAAGAAACACCGGTATAAAGCCCCATCATATAAGGCTTGAAATTACCTGCGTCACTACTATACGTATTGAATTGATATTTAAATGTGGGTTCGATTCGGGCTTCCCATTTTTTGAAGAAACCGTAATGAATTCCGAAACCTAAATTTCCACTAAAGTGAACTGAATTCAAATTGGTAGCTTTCCCTACCAATAAGTTGAATTGCTCCGATTGCAAATAAATTTCATTCTGATTCAAGAAATAGGAACTAAATCCACCTACGAACTGAATCCCCATTTTTTTCCCGCCTAAACGGTAAGTCAACTCCATAGGAACTTCCAAATAACCCATGCGTTGGTTTAACGAACCTTCGTAGCGGTTCATGAATTTATTGTAGGTTTTAACGTTGTTCAAACTTTCAATGATGATGTTTGAACCCATAGCATTTAACGATAAATTTTGAATGCGACTACTTACATTGGGTTCCATATAGTAAGCAATTTCGTCAGTATCGTATCCTAATCGAACCACATTTACTCCTGTTCGAATACTCATTTTTGAATTGAGAGCATAACCCACACCAATACCATAACTGGTGTTGTTCGCGGAGTACTGTTTAGAATTGGTTGCTAATGCGGGATCCAAAGGCGAACCCTGTGATAACGAACCGAAGTAAATAGGGGCAAGATGCGATGCCACCTGCCACCTATTTAAATTCTGTCCGGAAAAGGATTTCTTTTCTTTTTCATCAAGCAATTTTTCCAATTCATTGGTCGGCTTTTGGGCAACTTTACTGCTGTCCTTTGCGCTATTAAGAGGGTTATTGGAAACAATAGAATTTGAAGTAGTACCGTTGTTTTGTTGTTGTCCATCCAAAGGATTGGATTGAACCGCAACCGGATGGGCAACGTTTACTTCAGACTGTGTTGAACTATTTTTAGTAGGTACTTTATCAATTGCTATTTCATTAACTGGAGTTGCTGGATTTGCAACTGCAATTTGTGTGGCATCGGCGCCATTTTGATGAGCAAAGGTGTTTTTATTACTAGTGCTAGTTTTTTGATGTGAAATGTTATTCTCATGCTGTGAATGAGTGTTTTTTTCTGCTACAGAATTTTTAGATCTAGTTGCAGTAGTAGCAATCCCCGTTGAGATATCGGATGGTTGCATTCTTTTTGAGGATTCAACCCCATCATTCGAATCATTCGCAGTTGTATGGTCAACTCCGTTGATTGGATTGTTTGTTTTTGAAGTACCGTTATTTTCAGTACTATTTATTTTTGGAGTTTGCACTACGGCATCACTGGGAGAAGTTGAGGGAACTCCAGGTGCAGTGGGCGAAGTAAACAGTGTGAAATTTAAAAACAATCCAATTAAGAAAGCAGCGGCAATTCCGCTATAAAACCACCATATTGGAATAACACGGCGTTTTTTCTTTTCTTGAAGTTTCGACGCAATACTGGTCCATACCGCCTCATCAGGTAGTACTTCAAAGTGCTCCAGCTGGTCTTGAAATAGCTTGTTGATGTCTTGGTTTTTTTTCATTGTATTTGGGGCATTTTTGAACTGCCAGTATAATCTTCTATTTTTTGTTTTAATATCAATTTGGCACGCGACAAATTGGATTTTGAGGTTCCGATATTGATACTCAATGCATCGGCAATTTCCTGATGACTGAAATTTTCAAATACATACAAGTTAAATACTAACCGGTACCGTTCGGGTAACTCTTGTACAATTTGAAGTAAAAATTCCGGCGGAACACCTTCTTCAATTTCAACTTCAACGGTTTCGGGTATATTTTCATCTACAACCGCCAGATAACTTTTCTTTCGAAATTGCTGCAGGATGTGGTTGATAAAAACCCGTTTTATCCAACTGTCAAATGAACCTTTGTTTTCAAATTGATTGATTTTATCAAAAACCAACAAAAACGCATCTTGTAAATAATCTTGAGCGGTATCACGGTCAGGTACATACTTCAAACACAAGGCAAACATTTTACCAACATAATGTCGGTACAGTTGCTCTTGAGCGAGTATGTCTTTCTTCTGACATCCTTGGATGATTTGCTCTAGATTCAAGATTTTTCATTTTATTAATGATCGACAATAGCGTCAAATTCATAAAATTGTTCCACACCTTGGGCATCTGTGCCAATCCAAAATTTGAAATGATACGTACCCAAAGCCGTAGGTTTGAAACGTAAAGTTCCTGTGTAAGCATTATCATCAGCGGGACACGCTTGATCACCACTTCGATAACTTTCAATCGCTACGATACGTTGAAAATCTGCCGCATCATAATAAAATCCACGGAACACATTGCATTTGGAAGGCAAACTATAATCCACGGGGATTTCAGTAATACTATCTTTAGCAAATTTCCCAGGGTTTGTTACTTCAGTCACCGGAGATACTTGAATGTAGATAGGATCATCGCCTGAAGTATCACAACTCGTAGCGAGAATACCGAACACAATTAATACCGAATAGCCAATTCTTTTCATTTTATTACGCATTATTTATTTAAAGGATACAATTTAGTTAAAATGGTTGCGTCGATTTGAAAAAAAAATCCCGATTTTTTTCAAAACCGGGAAATTTATACGTTTTAGTCAACTTGTTCCTTGATGACATCCTTGATTTTTTGTTCCAATTCGTCCGCCAATTCCGGGTTGTCTTTAATTAACAATTTTACTGCATCACGACCTTGTCCTAATTTGGTGTCGCCATAACTAAACCAAGAACCCGATTTTTTGATAATTTCAAATTCAACCGCTAAATCTAAGATTTCTCCTGTTTTGGAAACACCCTCACCATACATGATGTCAAATTCTGCCGTTTTGAAAGGTGGTGCAACTTTATTTTTCACCACTTTTACTTTAGTACGGTTACCCAATACATTTTCACCATCCTTGATTTGTGATGAACGACGAATGTCCAAACGCACGGAAGCGTAGAACTTCAAAGCATTACCACCCGTTGTGGTTTCAGGATTTCCAAACATCACCCCGATTTTTTCACGCAACTGGTTGATGAAAAACACCGTACAATGGGTTTTGCTAATGGTTGCCGTCAATTTACGTAAGGCTTGCGACATCAAACGAGCATGTAATCCCATTTTGGAATCACCCATTTCTCCTTCAATTTCACTCTTCGGTGTCAAAGCCGCTACCGAGTCGATCACCACAATGTCAATCGCTCCTGAACGAATCAAGTTTTCGGCGATTTCTAACGCTTGTTCCCCGTTGTCCGGTTGTGAAATAATTAAGTTTTCAATGTCTACACCCAATTTGGCCGCATAGTGACGGTCAAATGCATGTTCTGCATCAATGAACGCAGCAATACCACCCGCTTTTTGTGCTTCGGCAATGGCATGCAAAGTCAAGGTGGTTTTACCCGATGACTCCGGTCCATAAATTTCAATAATACGACCTTTTGGATACCCATTTACGCCCAAGGCAAGGTCCAATCCTAACGACCCGGATGGAATGATTTCTACCTCTTCCACCGCTTTGTCTCCCATCTTCATTACGGTACCTTTACCGTAGGTCTTGTCCAGCTTGTCTAACGTCAGCTGTAACGCTTTCAATTTTGCTTCTTTTTCTGAACTCATTTTACATTAAAATTAAAGGCTGTTAAAGCCGTAAATGTACTTATTTTTTTAGGACTAAATTAGTTTTCCCAAAAGTAGTTTTAAACAATGAGAAGCCGTACTTTTACAGCCAATTTTTTTCACATGGAAAAACTGATTTCGTATCCCATCTCTGTGGTCTATTACCTTTGTTTCGGACTAACCTTGGTGATTTTCCATCCCATACAATGGGTTTGTTTTAATGTCTTTGGCTATCAAGCACATAAAAAAAGTGTCGATTATCTCAATCTTTTTTTAGTAGGTTGTACGAGAATTCTGGGAACCCGTTGGTCCTTTTCTAACCGTGAACGCATTCCGCAAAATGTTCCTTTAATTTTTGTTGCCAATCACCAAAGTCTGTACGATATCATCGGAATCATTTGGTTTTTGCGAAAACATCACGCCAAATTCGTCAGTAAAAAAGAATTGGGAAAAGGAATTCCTTCTGTCTCTTACAATTTACGTCATGGAGGCTCCGTTTTAATTGACCGAAAAGACCCTAAACAAGCGTTACCCACCATCAAGGGACTCAGCGAATACATTGAAAAGCACAACCGAACAGCCGTAATTTTTCCAGAAGGAACCCGCAGTAAAACGGGTGCCACTAAAAAATTCTCAGAAAACGGTTTGAAAATTTTGTGCAAGTTTGCGCCCAATGCTTTGGTAGTGCCGATTACCATCAATAATTCGTGGAAAATGACCCAATTTGGGAAGTTTCCTTTGGGATTAGGAAAACACATTAAATATACAATACACGAACCCTTGGCGGTAAAAGATTACGACTTTGCCACACTGTTTGAAAAAACAGAACAAGCGGTCAACAGTGCCATTCACAATTCATAATTTATAATTACATATAATGTCTATTAAAAACATCCGATTGGAAGTGATGCAATTCCTCGAAAAAAGCATCGATAGCTTTGTTGACGAATACCTCGTTCCCGTCGAAAAAATTTGGCAACCTACTGATTTGTTGCCCGATTCTCAAAAAGAGAATTTTATTGAAGAAGTTCGCGAATTGCGCGAAATAGCCAACGATTTACCCTATGATTTTTGGGTTGTAATGGTAGGCGACACCATTACGGAAGAAGCTTTACCTACCTATGAATCCTGGTTGATGGAAGTAGAAGGTGTCGATAACGAAGGTCGCAATGGCTGGTCAAAATGGGTGCGCCATTGGACTGGGGAAGAAAATCGCCACGGCGATGCTTTAAATAAGTATTTGTACTTGTCTGGGCGCGTCAATATGCGAGAAGTGGAAGTAACCACCCAACATTTAATCAATGACGGTTTTGATATCGGGACAGGAAAAGACCCGTATAAGAACTTTGTTTACACCAGTTTTCAAGAATTGGCAACCTATATCTCTCACAATCGGGTATCGCAATTGGCTAAAGATTTTGGAGATAAAAAGTTATCGCGTTTGTGTAAAATGGTAGCGGGTGATGAAATGCGTCACCATTTGGCCTATAGCGAATTTGTGAATCGTATTTTCAAAGTCGATCCGAGCGAAATGATGTTGGCGTTTCAATACATGATGAAACAAAAAATCACGATGCCGGCTCACTTCTTACGCGAGTCGGGAGAGAAAATCAGCACAGCTTTTGAAGAATTTTCGAATTCAGCACAGAAAATTGGGGTTTATACCGCCAACGATTATGTGGATATCTTGCGTAAATTAATCACGATGTGGGAAATTGATAAAATTTCGAGTTTAACGGATGAGGCCGAACGCGCACGTGATTATTTGATGAAATTACCCGATCGTATGGCTCGTATTTCTGAACGTTTGGTTTTACCTGAAGAAACTAAAAAATTCAAATGGGTACAACCCGCATTAGCCATTTAATATGGGGATCATTGATGCTACCATTATTTATGTAAAACAACAATTGGAAGGTGCAGAAGCCGGTCACGACTGGTTTCACATTGAACGGGTTTACCGCAATGCACTTCATATTGCTGATCAAGAAAATTGCAAACGGGAAGTGGTCCAGTTAGCCGCTTTATTACATGATATTGCCGATAGTAAGTTCCATGGAGGTGATGAAAGTATCGGACCCAAAACCGCGCGAACTTTTTTAGAAAGTCAGCACACCGATGCGGCTACAATTGATCATGTGGTAAAAATCATTGAAAATATTTCTTTCAAAGGTGGGAAAACGGAACGAACGTTTTCTTCTTTGGAATTGGATATCGTGCAAGATGCCGATCGTTTGGATGCTATTGGTGCCATAGGCATTGCCCGAACATTTAATTATGGAGGTTACAAAAACCGACCGATGTACGATCCAGCCATTGCACCCAATATAAACATGACCAAGGAAGAATACAAAGCAAGCAATGCACCTACAATTAATCATTTTTATGAGAAATTACTCTTACTGAAAGATAGAATGAATACCCCAGCAGGAAGAAAATTAGCCGAAGAACGCCATCGTTTTATGGAAGTTTTTTTAGCCCAATTTTATGCCGAATGGGAAGGCGCAAAATAAAAAAGAGAACCGCTGAGGTTCTCTTTTTTTATTAGGTAAAGATTTTATTTTCCGGGGAATTCCGCTTTCCGTTTTTCCAAGAATGCCGTTGTGCCTTCTTTGAAATCTTCAGTACCAAAACACTTTCCAAAGGATTTAATTTCGGTTTTGAATCCATCTTTGGCATCTACAAATCCGGCATTAACCGCTTTGATAGCATAACTGATAGCCACGGGTGAGTTTTTCAAGATTTTACTCGCAATGCCTTTGGTGAATTCTAGCAATTCGGCTTGGGGTACTACGTGATTGACTAAGCCGTAACTTTTTGCGGTTACGGCATCAATCATTCCCGCCGTCATGATCATTTCCATGGCGCGTCCTTTCCCAACTAATTGGGGTAAACGCTGTGTGCCACCATATCCAGGAATCACTCCCAATGTCACTTCAGGTAAGCCCATTTTTGCATTGTCCGAAGCAACTCGGAAATGACACGACATGGCCAGTTCCAATCCGCCGCCTAAGGCAAAACCATTCACTGCTGCAATGACAGGCGTTTTCATATTTTCGACAAAGTCAAATAATAACTCCTGACCTAAAGCCGCTAATTGCGCGCCTTCTTCAATTGAAAAATGCGCAAATTCAGAAATGTCGGCACCGGCTACAAAAGCTTTTTCTCCTGAACCGGTTAATACAATTGCTTTTACCGTTGCATCAGCATCCAATTGAGCTAAGGCATCGTGCAATTCTTGGATAGTTACTTTGTTTAAAGCATTGAGTTTACTCGGACGGTTAATGGTTACTTGCGCCAAATTTCCGTCGACGTCCACAAGGATATTTTCGAATGTCATACGTAGTGTTTTAGTGGTTTGTGAAAGGTAAGGTTACTTTGAAAGTTGTCCCTTTTCCATATTCGGATTCAAAAGTAATCGTTCCTTTATAATTTTCAATAATATTTTTGATAATCCCGAGTCCGAGCCCCATACCACTTGTTTTCGTAGTAAATTTGGGTTCGAAAATATGTTCCTGGTTGTCGGGTTCAATTCCAATTCCGTTATCTTTTACCAAAATGGTCACGCCTTCTTCATCGCGTTGAACGCTAACTTCAATGGATTTTTCTTCTTGTTCTTCGGGTAAGGCTTGTATCGCATTTTTCACCAAATTGGTAATGATACGAATCAATTGCGTGCGGTCCATTACCGTGATAATTTCCGCCTCAGTACTCGTAAACGTAATGTATTCTTCGTTAAAAATATCCAATGAGAATTCGACCACTTCCACCACATTCAAGGTTTCATTTTGCTGTGCCGGCATCGAGGCAAAGTTCGAAAAAGCCGAAGCCACCGCTGTCATCGTGTCGATTTGTTGAATGATGGTTTTGGTATAATCGTTGAGTTTCTGACGTAAATTCGGGTCGTTTTCATCAAACTTACGTTGGAAGCTTTGTACAGTAAGTCGCATCGGCGTCAACGGATTTTTAATCTCGTGCGCCACTTGTTTCGCCATTTCGCGCCAAGCTTGTTCCCGTTCAGATTGGGCCAACATCGAGGCACTTTCTTCTAACTTGTCCACCATTGCATTATAGGCTTTAATCAACGAATTGATTTCACGACTGTTGTCCTCAATCATGATTTTCTCATTCTTTTGGTTCAAACTGGTTTCGTTGATTTTATCCGAAATCGTTTTGAGTGATTGGGTGATGTAAGAAGATAAAAAATAAGCCAGTGCAAATGCAATCAACAGCATGAAAAAGTACACCTGTCCCAAGCGCACCAGGAAATCTTGGATTTCATTTTCATAGATACTATCATCCTCCACATAGGGTAAATTCAAAATCCCAAGTGGTTTGAATCGGTCGTCTTTGATTTGGGTAAAGGAAGACCGAATCTTGAGTCCGTCCACATTTTTAATATCCACATACCTTTTTTCAATGGATGATTGGACCAATTTTAAAATATACTGCGGAATAGGCGGAGAAATACTGTCTACGGCAAATGAAGCTTTGGACGATTTCAACAAATTCCCTTTCAAACTATAAATGTTGATTTCAACACTATGAATATCGGAGAGCTCGTGAATTTTATCCTTGAAAATTAAGGGTAAATTTTTCTCCGTTAGGGGATAAGTTGTGTTCGCTAATATGTAGTTAATATGCTCCCGAACCGCATCTTCCTTGCGTTCCAAGCGTTCTTGATGGAAATTGCGCGCCTCACTTTTGAACTGAAACAACGAAATCGACGCCATCAGAATCGATGCAATTAATATCAATACAATCATCGATAGGAAAATCCGTATACGAAGGGAAAGCATGGATATTTTGAAGTTGGAAAGCACTGAGTTGAGTTAGGAATTAAGAATTATTTTTTTTTCTAATATTCTTGTAAAACTTGAAACCGAGCATTATGAGAATTGAGAATCCGATAATTCCCACTACGCCGTAAATCCAGTCAATGGCATTTTTTAGAATGACCAAAAAGACGACAGCAAATAAGATGATTGTGGCGCCTTCGTTCCATAAGCGCATGAAGTTGGAACTGTATCGGGTGTCATCGTTTTGCAATTGCTTGTAGATTTGGTGGCATTTGAAATGATAGGCAAATAATAGCACCACAAACCCCAATTTCACTTGCATCCACGGCATGGCAATCCAACCCGGATTTAAATGCAATAAGGTCAAGGCAAATAATGTTGCCAACACCGCACTGGGCCACGTGATGATATACCATAACCGGTAGGTCATAATTTTGTATTGTGCCCCCAGAATTTCCTTTTCAGGCGATGGTTTGGATTGCGCTTCAATTTGATACACAAACAACCGAACAATGTAAAAGAGTCCGGCAAACCAGGTGATCACAAAGATCAAGTGCAAGGCTTTGATGTTGTTGTAGAGATCCATGGATACGTTTTAGGTTAAAGTTTCAGGTTGTAAAACGAACCTTTATTATTTACTCCAATCATTGACCCAATTGGCCACCACTTGGCACCATTCATCTTCATCGTTTAAACAAGGTACGGCAAAAAATGCTTCCCCTCCATTTTCGATAAACTCTTCGTTGGCACGCATCGCAATTTCTTCCAATGTTTCCAAACAATCCGAAACGAAAGCTGGTGTAACAACCGCTAATTTCTTGATGCCTTTAGCCGGCATTTTGTTGATTTCTACATCGGTATACGGCGTTAACCATTTGTCACCTGCTAAACGCGATTGAAAGGTCTGACTGTATTTCCCTTCAGGGATTCCCAATAATTCCACGACTTGTCGTGTTGTTTCATAACATTGGTGACGGTAGCAAAACTCATGCGCTGGAGAGGCCGTGACACAACATTTGTTGTCTATTGTACAATGCGATTTGGTAACATCCGTTTTGCGAATGTGACGTTTCGGAATGCCGTGGTAGGAAAACAATAAATGATCGTATTCAAAACCTTCCAAATGGTTTTTAATCGAATGGGCTAAAACTTGGATGAAATCAGGTTTGTTGTAAAAGGCAGGTACTTTGGTAATCGACATTTCCGGAAAATGCTTTTGTTGCAATTCATCCGCCAATGCCCAAATAGTGGTAGTGGAAGCCATAGCATACTGAGGATACAACGCCAATAACATCACATCGGTTACGCCTTTATCTTTCAATTCTTGCAAACCTTTTTGAATGGTCATGGTGCCATAACGCATCGCTAAAGCCACGGGGACATCTACAAGTTTTTCGACCTTATTGTGCATTTTTTTTGAAATTACAATGAGGGGTGAACCTTCATCCGTCCATATCTGACTGTAGGCCTCGGCTGATTTTTTAGGACGCGTTTGCAAAATTATTCCGCGTACCAATAAAGCTCTCAATAAATAAGGAACGTCAATAACGTATTTATCCATTAAAAATTCATCCAAATACGGCTTAACATCTTTTGGGGTCGGACTTTCAGGTGAACCGAGGTTGACTAATAATACTCCTTTCATTTTGGGCAATTTATTTTTTATCTATAATTTCTTTAAAATTCCTTTTTTGTCAATCCAACTTAAGTGTTGACTTGTAAATTCATTAAATATTTTTTGGGCGTGGTGCCAAATTTTTTCTTGAAGGCCGCTATGAAATGACTTCCTGTGCTGTAACCCACTTTGAGCCCTACTTCATTCACATTATACGAGCCACTATCCAACAGTTTACGGGCATAATCCATTTTGTAATCAAACAAAAATCCATACACAGTATCGCCGTAAATTTGTTTGAAACCCATTTTTAATTTTTTCAAATTCAAACCCACTTGATCGGCCAATTCTTGTAACCCCGGCGGTTCGGCCATGTTGGCAATTACGATTTCTTTAGCCTTACGGATTTTTAATACATTTTCTTCATCAATTAAAAACGGACATTGTTCGGCATTCGGATCTTCGGAGCGGTTAAAGTACAAACTCAACAACTCATAGCCTTTACCTTTGTAATAGAGATTTTTGATAGAGGGATTGAGGTTATAATGAAACAACTGACTCAGGACAATCGCCATGGACGGACTGATGTTGTTTTCTTTATAATATTTCTTGTCGATATTCTCTTCACTCAAAAACGGAATGTTCTCCGTATCCGAAGAAAATAATTTGTGGAGTTTTTTTATGGAAATTAAAATCGAAATCAACCAGGTATTTGGAGCCACTTCCAATTGAATGGGCAGCTCTTTTTGCGGATTATAAAACAATAACGATTTCTCTTCTTTTAATTCTAAAGCATAATTTCCATCGTTGAAAATGAATTTGGCTTTTCCTTTTAAGCCAAAATGAAACTGAATCAGCCCTTGCGGAACCGCTCGTTTCACGGGAAAATTTTCTGTTCCGTCGTTTTGAAAACGAATCAGTAAGAAATCTTCCTCAATTTTTATTTCTTCAAAAGAACCCATAGCGATATTTTTTCGTATATGTCTTCCGACGGAAGTCGAGTTTGTTATTTAGAATGAGTCTACATAAGTTAATCGTCAAGCCCCGTCATTGGTACAAATTTAAAATAAATAACGGAAAAAGTTCGTTTTACAATATAAATAACGCGAAGCGACATAAAAAGTCCTTTGAGCGTTATTTTTTAAAAATGTATTGAACGTAACTTTGTTCTACTTTTAGGAAAGAGCCCCTTCATGGAAAACGGAATCAAGATCAAACACAATTCCTTTTATGCAATTGGAATGAGTTACAAGAAAGCAGACGCTGAAACGCGCGGTCGTTTTAGTTTGGATGCCGTTGCGCAAGCAAAATTGTTGCAACAAGCTCAAGAAGAAAACATTGAGTCGTTAATTGTGACGTCTACCTGTAACCGTACCGAGATTTACGGTTTTGCCCAACATCCTTTTCAATTGATTAAATTGTTGTGCGAAAACAGTCGCGGTACTGTGGAAGATTTCCAAAAAGTAGCTTACGTATACAAAGGATCTGAAGCGATCAACCACATGTTCCGTGTGGGAACCGGTTTGGATAGTCAGATTTTAGGCGACTTCGAAATTATCAGTCAGTTGAAAACGGCTTTTGCGCAAAGCAAGGAAGAACAATTGGTCAATACGTTTCTCGAGCGATTAATCAATTCGGTGATTCAAGCTAGCAAAAAAATCAAAAACGAAACCGAAATTTCTACCGGCGCTACTTCCGTTTCTTTTGCGGCAGTGCAATACATTTTCAAAAACGTGGAGGCTATTTCAAATAAGAATATCTTGCTTTTTGGAACGGGTAAAATCGGTCGTAATACCTGTGAAAATTTGGTCAAACATACCAAACACAGTCATATCACTTTAATTAACCGCACCAAAGACAAAGCCGAACGCTTAGCGCGTAAACTAAATGTCATCGTAAAAGATTACGCCGATTTACAATTGGAAATACAAAATGCTGATGTATTGGTCGTGGCAACAGGAGCGCAAAATCCAACCGTCGACAAAGCGATTTTGAATTTGAAAAAACCGTTGACCATTTTGGATTTATCCATTCCCAAAAATGTACATGAAAATGTGATGGAAATTCCTGGCGTTACCTTGGTGCACATGGATCAATTATCGCAAATCACCGACGAGACATTGGAAAACCGCAAACAACACATTCCGGCTGCCGAAGCGATTATTGAAGAAGTTAAAGAAGAATTTATTGCTTGGACTAAGCAGCGTAAATTTGCTCCAACTATTCATGCCTTGAAAGCAAAATTGAATTCCATCAAGGAAGGCGAAATGAACGTGCAACGCAAAAAAATGTCCAATTTCGACGAAGAACAAGCGGAAATCATTACCGCTCGCATCATACAAAAAATTACCAACCATTTTGCCAATCACCTTAAAGATGAAAACACACCCGTCGATGAAAGTATCGAATGGATAGAAAAAGTGTTCCAATTGGCATCCTCTGAAAAATAAGATGAGTAAAACCATACGCATCGGAACCCGCGACAGCGAACTCGCCCTTTGGCAAGCCAAAACGGTAGAAAAACAGCTGAACGATCTGGGTTACCGCACCGAAATTATTGCCGTGAAATCCCAAGGTGACTTGGTACTGGACAAACCCTTGTACGAACTTGGGATCACCGGAATTTTTACCAAAACCTTAGACATCGCCATGATCAAAGGCGAAGTGGATATCGCTGTGCATTCCATGAAAGATGTTCCAACGGCTTTACCACAAGGTATTGTTCAAGCGGCCGTTTTACCTCGTGCCAATGTTTTAGACATCTTGGTGCATAAAGGTTCGACGGAATTCCTTGAAACTTCCGCGACCATTGCAACGGGAAGTTTACGCCGTCAAGCGCAATGGCTCAACCGTTATCCCCAACATACCGTGGTGGATCTACGTGGAAATGTCAACACCCGAATGCAAAAATTAAACGATAACGATTGGAGTGGTGCCGTTTTTGCCGCCGCTGGTTTGGAGCGTATCAACTTGAAACCGCAAACGTATCTTAACTTGGATTGGATGATACCCGCACCCGCACAAGGGGCTATGGTGGTAGTCGCTATGGAAAATGATCATTATGCACTCGAAGCCTTAGCCCAACTCAATGATATAGAAACCGAAGTGTGTACTGCCATCGAACGTCAATTTTTACGCACGCTTGAAGGAGGTTGTACCGCTCCCATCGGCGCTATAGCAAAATATGATGAAGCGCAAGATGAAATTCATTTCCACGGCGTATTGTTATCCATTGATGGAAAAGAAAAATTGGAAATTCAACGCAATTTTCCAATCAATGAATGGAAAAAATTAGGGTTTCATTGTGCCAAAGAAATCCTTGACAACGGCGGTGTTGCCTTAATGGAACGCATCAAAGCCCAATTGAAAAAGTAAGTTAAGTTCCAACGTTCTTAGAAAAAATGATTTCCCTACTGTCCACAAAATCCCTGACTGAATCCCAACGCCAACTGCTGGCGGAAGCAGGTCTGTCGGTGGTGGAACAGGAGTTTATTCGTGTACAGTTGTTACCCGTACCCGCAATCAAATGGCAACACAATCTGTTGTTCACGAGTCAGCAAGCGGTAAAAAGCGTGGTGGCCCAAAAGTCTATTCCCCATCCCGAAAACCATACTGTTTTTTGTGTGGGTGAAAAAACAAAAGCAGCCTTAGAAACAGCAGGTTTTATCGTGAAAGCCTCTTTTGAATCGGCTGAAACGATGGCTCATTTTCTCATCAATTCCGATGAGGATCACTTCGATTTCTTTTGCGGAAACCGTCGATTGGATACACTGCCCACACGTTTAATCCAAAATGGGAAAAACTTGCGTGAAATCGTGGTGTATTCCACCGAAAATCAAGCCCTAAAAATAGAAACACCTATCGATGGCGTACTCTTTTTTAGTCCGTCGGGGGTGGAGAGTTTCTTGGAAAAAAATACACTCGAAACACTACCTTGTTTTTGCATTGGCTCCACAACAGCTGCCGCATTACACGGGATTTTTCAAAATATTCACATTGCGCCAACTCCCACCGTGGAGGCTACGCTACAACTCAGTATAGACTATTTTAAACGCTGAATTACTATTCGGCTAAACGATAAATTATGATTAAAAACGACCTTTTTTTACGTGCTTTAAATAACGAAAAAGTAGAACGTCCGCCTGTGTGGATGATGCGTCAAGCCGGACGCTATTTGCCTGAATTCCGTGCACTTCGCGATAAATATGATTTTTTCACCCGTTGCGAAACACCTGAATTAGCAGCCGAAATTACGGTACAACCGATTCGTATTGTACAGCCCGATGCCGCTATTTTGTTTTCGGATATCTTGGTTGTGCCACGCGCTATGGGTATTCACGTCGAACTCAAAGACAATTTGGGGCCGATTATCCCGAATCCTATCCGCACGATGGAGCAAGTAGACCAAGTTTTTGTGCCTAATATTCAGGAAACTCTAGGCTATGTGATGGATGCCGTGAAATTGACCAAAGAAATGTTGAACGATGAGGTGCCTTTAATCGGTTTCGCCGGTTCGCCCTGGACAATTTTCTGCTATGCCGTAGAAGGAAAAGGTTCGAAAAGTTTTGATACCGCCAAAGGATTTTGTTTCTCTAATCCCGTGGCCGCACACACTTTATTACAAAAAATCACCGACACCACCATTTTATACTTAAAAGAAAAAGTAAAAGCGGGCGTTAATGCGGTACAAATTTTTGATTCTTGGGGCGGCATGTTGTCTCCAGCCGATTATCAAGAGTTTTCATGGAAATACATCAACCAAATCGTCGAGGCGTTGGCCGAAGAAACCAAAGTTATCGTATTCGGAAAAGGTTGCTGGTTTGCCCTAGGCCAGATGGCCAAATCCAAAGCTTCGGCGTTAGGAGTAGATTGGACGTGCTCGGCGCGAAATGCCCGTTATTTAACCGGCGGGAACATTACCCTACAAGGAAATTTCGATCCCAGTCGCTTGTTGTCACCTATTCCGACCATCAAAAAAATGGTCCACGAAATGATTGACGAGTTTGGCAAAGACAATTACATCGTGAATCTTGGCCACGGCATTCTACCCAATATTCCGGTCGATCATGCCAAAGCCTTTATTGAAGCGGTGAAAGAATATAATCAGTAATCAGTTGGGCAGTGTTCAGTGTTCAATGAACAGTACATAGTGTGAACAGCGACTGAAAACTAAAATTTTATGAAGGAAAAATTTCTATCCTATATCCATAATCTTCAAGACCAGATTTGTTCGGGTCTCGAAGCCATTGACGGTGCTGCCAAATTTCGAGAAGATCTTTGGGACCGACCCGAAGGTGGCGGCGGTCGAACACGCGTAATCGAGAACGGTCAGGTTTTTGAAAAAGGCGGCGTGAATATTTCGGCGGTTCATGGCAAATTACCCGATTCCATGCAGCAACTGTTCAAGGTAGGTGAAGCCGATTTCTTTGCTTGTGGCTTGAGTTTGGTTATTCACCCCAAAAATCCAATGGTGCCAACCGTACATGCCAACTGGCGCTATTTTGAAATGTATGATGCCCAAGGAGAAGTCATGCAGAGTTGGTTCGGCGGCGGACAAGATTTAACACCCTATTATTTGTTTGATGAAGATGCGATTCATTTTCATCAAACGTGTAAAACCGCCTGTGATGCGCACGATACTTCATTTTATCCCAAATACAAAAAACAATGTGATGCCTATTTTTGGAATACACATCGCAAAGAAGCCCGTGGCGTCGGCGGCTTGTTTTTTGATTATTTAAAAGCTGACGAACAGCATACCATGAACGATTGGTATGATTTTGTTACCGAAGTCGGGAACAGTTTCTTGCAAGCCTATGTTCCTATCGTTGAACGTAGAAAAGACTTGTCCTATTCGGAGACACAACGAAATTGGCAGGAAATTCGCCGCGGTCGTTATGTCGAATTTAATTTGGTGCACGATAAAGGCACGTTGTTCGGACTCAAAACCAACGGGCGGATTGAATCCATATTAATGAGTTTACCTCCCCATGTTCAGTGGGTGTATGATCATCATCCCGAACCGGGTAGCGAAGAAGCGCGATTATTGGAAGTTTTGGCGCAACCTTTGGAGTGGGTGGTGAGCGATTAGCTTTCGGCCATTAGCTCTGCTAATGAATTAAATTATCAAATAATATTGAGTAAAGATTTGGCATTTATAGATAATGAGACTAGTAATAAACTACTAGTTCATGGGGAAGAAATCAAGAAAATGTTAAATGCATTAATTCATAAATTATCAAAATAAAAGGTTAGTTACTAATTGCTGAAAGCTAATTGCTAATTACTGAAAGCTAATTGCTAATCGCTAAATACAAAAAAATTATGTTTCCATTACAAAGAGGTAGAAGATTACGTGTTAACGAGAGCATTCGCTCCTTAGTTCGCGAAACGACATTAAGTCCGGCCGACTTTATGTTCCCCATGTTTATTGCCGAAGGAGAAAACTACCGTTCGGAAATTCCCTCCATGCCGTGTATTTTTCGCCGTTCGTTAGATTTAACGGTAGAAGAAGTCAAAGAATTGTTTGCATTGGGAATTCGTGCCGTAAACATCTATGTGAAAGTTGATGAAAGTTTGAAAGATAATACCGGAAAAGAAGCTTGGAACCCGGAAGGATTGATGCAACGCGCCATTCGTGCCATTAAAGCCGCTTGTCCCGAGATGATTGTTATGCCCGATGTGGCTTTGGATCCCTATTCGATCTATGGTCATGATGGAATTATCAAAAACGGAGATATTGCCAACGACGAAACCAACGAAGCTTTGGTGAAAATGGCCGTTTCACATGCCGAAGCGGGTGCCGATTTTGTGGCCCCCAGCGATATGATGGACGGTCGGGTGTTGCGCCTTCGTCAAGGGTTGGATGCTGCTGGTTTTCATCATGTGGGCATTATGAGTTATTCCGCTAAATACGCTTCAGCGTTTTACGGACCTTTCCGAGATGCCTTGGATAGCGCTCCCAAAGAAGCCGATGTGGTGGTTCCCAAAGACAAAAAAACTTACCAAATGGATTATGCCAATCGCATTGAAGCCGTCAAAGAAGCCCTTTGGGATGTAGAAGAAGGCGCGGATATGGTGATGGTCAAACCCGGAATTGCTTACTTGGATATCGTGCGTGAAGTCAAAAATGCAGTGAATGTTCCTGTGACAGTTTTTCACGTTTCTGGGGAATATGCCATGATAAAAGCGGCTGCCGAACGCGGCTGGTTGGACCACGACAAGATTATGATGGAGCAATTGATGTGTATCAAAAGGGCAGGAGCGAGTTTGATTTCGACCTATTTTGCCAAAGAAGCTGCGATTCTATTGAATCAGCGCTAGTCCTGATAATTATCATAGTGAATCAATAAATTACAAGATACCTTTACGTATCAAATAAGAACGATCATGAAGAAACTAGGAATTGGGTTGGGTATGTTGGCCTTCGCATTTATATTCATAGCATGTGGCGGTGATCAAAAGAAAACCGACAATTACGGCAATGAAGTCAACGAAGAAACAGCAGTAAAAGAAACTTCAACAAATGCCGATTTTCCGTTAGCCGAACAAGGAAAAGAATTGTTTGAAGGTGTGGGAACTTGTGCGACCTGCCATAAACCCGATACTAAAGTGGTTGGGCCAAGTTTATTGGATATTGCCCAAGCTTACAAGGAAAATAAAGCGAGTATAGCTAGTTTTTTAAACGAAGAATCCAAGCCCATTGTAGATCCATCACAATACACCGTAATGAAAGCTAATTTTGCCATAACCAAAAACATGAAACCCGAGGAGCGTCAAGCCCTAGAGCAGTATATCATGAGTCAGGCAAAATAATCACCAACTAACTAACTGAAAAAGCTCAAGACGCAATTATCTTGGGCTTTTTTTTGTTTTTTATCCGTACCTTGTTCACATGTTAACTTTAGCAAGCGTTACCGTACGGACACCTTTAGGTTTTGCCCAAATATCTGGAAATGAATTGGGCATACAATCGGTAAGGATAATAGACGAAGGTGAAGTGAGTACCGAAATCCCAGTAGTTTTAAAGGATGCCGTGCAACAACTTTCGGAGTATTTTGAAGGGAATCGCACCGAGTTTCAATTGAAATTGAATCCGAAAGGGACCGAATTTCAGCAAAGAGTTTGGAATGCTTTACTCCAAATTCCGTTTGGCAAAACCACCTCTTACCAACAATTAACGTTGCAGTTGGGCGATCCCAAAGCGATTCGTGCGGTAGCTTCGGCCAACGGTAAAAATCCACTTTGGATTATTGTACCTTGCCATCGCGTCATTGGATCGGATGGGTCCTTAACCGGTTATGCCGGTGGTTTACATCGCAAACAATGGTTGTTGGATCATGAACAACCGAATAAACAACAAGTTTTATTTTAATAATTTTTATATGAAAAAAGCAACCGTAGTTATTGCATTTTTATTGGTTTCAATGGTCAATTTTGCTCAAGAAACCAACTCCTTAATTGGCAAATGGACTTTCAAAGAACCCTATGAAGTGGAAAAGTTTGAAGCGGATGAATTGAAAATGGTGAATGAGATGTTTAAAAATTTATCATTGGAGATTACTGCTAAAGAAATTACGATTTCCTTATTTGATAAGTCAGAAAAATCAGAATATACTATTCCTAAAGACAAACCCAATGTGATTCAATTAACTTCTAAAACAGGCCAATCGGTTGAAGTTGAAATCCTTAAAAAGGAGGAAAAACAAATTGTAGTTAAAATTGGTAGAGCAGGGCCATTTGTTTTAGTGAAAGCGTAACTAATTTTTATAATTGGCTTAATTTTAGTACATTAGTGCTTTATAAACGCCAAATATTTTAGTATGTTAGACAAAATTAAATTAGAACACATTCTGTTTCTCGATATCGAGACCGTTCCCCAAGAAGAATTCTTTAACCAGATGGATCCCGAAATGCAAACGCTTTGGGAACAAAAAACGCAATACCAGCGAAGGGATGAATTTTCACCTGAAGAGTTTTATGATCGGGCAGGCATTTGGGCCGAGTTTGGTAAAATCGTGTGCATTTCTGTCGGGTATTTTCAAATCAAAGGTGACATTCGCAATTTTCGAGTGACTTCTTTTTTTGGAGAAGAAAAACAATTGCTTAAAGATTTTAATAATCTTTTAAATAATCATTTTAGCGGCCCGCAATATGTGTTGTGTGGGCATAATATCAAAGAATTTGACATTCCTTTTATTGCGCGTAGAATGATTATTAATGGGGTTTCCCTTTCGGGTAAATTGAATTTATTTGGAAAAAAACCCTGGGAAATTCCGCATTTGGACACCATGGAATTGTGGAAGTTTGGAGATTTTAAACATTTTACTTCCTTGAAATTATTGTCTAAAATTTTAGGCATTCCCACCTCCAAAGACGATATCGACGGAAGTCAGGTGGGTGAAGTTTTTTATAAAGAAAAAGACATCGACCGAATAGTCACCTATTGTGAAAAAGACGTCGTAGCAGTCGCCCAAGTAATGTTGCGTTTTCGGAATGAAGAACTGTTGGTTCAAGACGAAATTTTACATGTATAAAAAAAGGATGTCAGTTACGACATCCTTTTTTATTTTAAATATGGTAATATCTATTTCTTGATTACCACGCGTTGTGAAGTTGAACCTAAACTATTCTCCACACGAACAATGTAAACGCCTTCAGATAAATGTTGAACATTCAATTTAGCGGTATCGCCATGGGTTTCACGATTTAGTACTTCACGTCCTTGTAAATCATACAAACGAACCTGAGTCAATTCCACACTATTTGGAATCAACACATTGATTAATTCGTTGGTTGGATTAGGGAATACGCGTACATTTTCTAAAGTCACTTCAGGAGTAGCTAATGCAGCAGAAACACGACACAAATCAATACTGAATGCATTTACGGTTCCTCCGTCGCCATTCCAAGGGTCGCTAATATTTAAAATCCAATCCCCGTCTGCAGGTAAGGAGTTTAGCGAACTTAAACTATCAACTGGAGCTACTGGTCCGGTTAAAGATGGTGCCGTTGTCACACAACTTGGAGGCACACCATCATCATCAAACGTACAGTTCATGTCATCGTTATCACCACAAGCTTCTTGAAGTAAGATGATGTTCGGACTACCAATTGAAGCCGGACCTTGAAGGGTAATGGTCATGTCTTGAATGTAGGTGTGGGTTATATTCACATTTACATTAATATCTCCAATAGTATATCCACCTGTAATTGTTAATGGAACACTCGCACTTGAATTCGCAACAGAAGCGATGGATGCGTCAGAAAAATCAGTAGCATCAAACGTTTGATCACAGGTTACCGTTCCTGTATCAAAACTAAATACACTAGCTGATGAAGCAACTCCATTACCACAACGATTGGTTGGGATGATTCTCCAAAAATAGCGAGTGGCTTGAGCTAATCCTGTAACAGTGAATCTATTTAAGGTAGTTGATTCATTGACTAAAAAGGAACTAAAAGCGCTATCGGTAGAAACTTGAACCGTGTAATTTTCAGCATTTGAATCCAAATTCCATTTTAATACAGCAGATGTAGATAATCCGGTTTGACCGTTAGAAGGAGAGTTTAAAGCTACAGGTTGGAAAGCAGCATTGAAAATACGTAAAGTTTTGTATCTCGTCTCGGTTTCTGTACCATTATTTCCAGTGATTCCTACGAAATATTCTCCAGGAACCGCATTTGATAATCCAGTTACAGTCATAGTAACTGTTCCCGCCGCACTTAACGAACTAGGACTGAATGAAGCCGAAGCTCCTGAAGGAAGTCCTGCTGCCGAAAAAGTAGTCGTTCCCGATCCTGATTGGGTGTAATTAAAGGTGTAAGAAGCCGTTTGGTTAGCACAAACCAATTGGTCTGTACTGGTTGAATTCAAAGCAAATGTCGAACTTAATCCTGTAATTACTAAAGAGTATTTCTGACTTCCAGAAACTAGGTTTCCTTTATGAGTGATGGTAATGGTATATTGTCCTGCTGTTGGCGTATCAATTTTCACCAATTCAACATTATCCACATTGTTGTCTCCTGTACGAACAGCTGGAGCTGAAGGATCTGAAGTCAATTTCCATGGGTAATACGTAGTTCCATTACGGGTGATTCGAATATCCAAGTCGTTGACTAAAGCACGAACAAATTCATTGGGTGTCGTACTCGTATTCATGTTTCCTGGTAAATCAGTCCAAGTAATAGAAGCCATCAATGGCGTTGTACCACTAGCATTTACATTCATGGTGAATGTTTGTCCTTGATTTAAATTTTCTTCGGAAACCCATGAAGTCAAACCGTTTCCAGTAAGCGTTTCTACTGCTTTTTTAGCATTTAATAATCCCCATCCAAAAGTGGCATCCGGCCCTACATTTCCTGCATCATCAGCAGTATGACAAGCCAAACCTTTCAACGTAGCAGCACGCATGAATGAATTGTATAAATTTTTATAGTGTTGTTGGAATAAGATTAAGGTACCAGCCACATTAGGTGATGCCATCGAAGTTCCCGTCATTGTTGTTACAGCAGTATTACTAGTACTGTTAGTTGAGGTTAAGGATGTTCCATTACCTGTAATGTCCGGTTTGATACGGAAATCATCGGTAGGTCCTTGACTACTTGAACTGTTAATGCTAATAGTCCCAGTTACTGCTCCAGTTGTTGCGTTGATTGAAGTTACATCTTGACAATTGGCAACTACCAAGTTGTTTTTACACACTTTATTTGTGGTTAATTTATCATAGCCGGGCGCTAATGGATCGGTGTTGGCATTAGAATCGCCTTCGTTTCCAGCTGAAGCCACTTGTAAGTAATAAGGGGAATTGTAGGCAATTTCATCCCATGCATACGCATCAGAAATATAAGCTCCAACAATCCACCCTGGAATTGTTGTTGTCCCCGAAGAAATCGGCACACCATAAGAATGATTGGAAACCAACATCCCCAATTGAATTTCACTCAATGCTTCAGATTCATCATCGGTCCATTCAAAGGTTCTTGCCGAGGCAGCGGGTGCCATCCCTTTCACTGTAGCAGGATTAGCCGAAGCCACCATGGTCCCTGTAACGTGTGTAGAGTGTGAATTCAAAGTTCCATTCGGATTGTCAATAACAGAAACACGTCCACCAAAGGCATTGTGTGTGGTTCGCACCATGCCGCCATCCCAAACGCGAACAGTCATGTTCTCACCATTCAAGTTTAATCCCATACCACCACCGGTATGCAAAAAGTTAGTTCGGGTGGTCTTAGCTGCTGCAACATTATCCGTTGAAAAGTACATAGGATATCCATCCGGTGTAAGTTTCATTAATTCTGCAAAAGAACCATCCGCATTTTCAATGGTTAATGGCCAACCATTTACTTTGGCCGCTGCTTCTGCTTTTGCTTTTTCAGCACGCTGTAAACGTTGGTAAAAAGCTTGGCGCTCTTTTAATTTATCCAAATCGTAGTGCGAAACAATTTCTGCAACATCCTTTGGAGTTTGCGCCTGAAGTGTAGAAAAACCCAGTACAAATAATAAGGGTAAATAAATTTTTTTCATTGTGTAGTAATGAAGTTTTTAGTTTGATTGGTAATAGCTTCCAAATATAATGAACTTGTCACATTTTTAATGAATTAACCTTTAGATTATCGATGAAATACTTGTTTTTAATGGAGTATTCTTATTTTGTATACTCTTTTATTCCTATTTTTCATTCTGAGATTAAATAGTACATTTACAAAAAATACGAAATATGGTACTCAGTAGGTTTTGGTTAACCATTTTTATTGCTTCAATTCTTTTCACCGTTGTAGCCTTATTTTCAGGAAATAACTACACCATCGATTATATTTTGAATGGCAAAAAAGATGACCCTATATTGGTTTCTGAATTGTATTTAAAAGAGGCGCCTTCTTTCGTTCGTGATTCTATTGAAAAGGCACCCGACATGACCTTGGTTGTCAATCGCGACACGCTGAATCCCGATTCCACCTACGTTTATAAAAGTCAAACCGTAAAAGTATATTCTGGAGTACAAAAGTCAGACGGCTTATTACCCACCTGCAAAAACACGCTGATGGATATTATCCTGCCATTAATAGCCTATTTAGCTTTTTTCTGCGGACTCATGGAACTGCTCATTATTTCTGGGGCTTCGGAAAAAATTGCCATATTGTTGAGCCCCGTGTTTGCCAAAGTTTTTCCTTCAGTTCCCAAAAATCACGAGTCTATTTCCTACATGACTCTGAATTTTGCAGCCAATTTCCTCGGACTCGATTCGGCTGCCACGCCCTTTGGATTGAAAGCGATGCAATCCTTACAAGAAATTAATCCCGAAAAAGACAAAGCCAGTGATGCACAAATCATGTTTATGTGTTTGCATGCAGCCGGACTTACCTTAATCCCTACTTCAATTATCGGATATCGTGCTGCACAAAATGCAACCAACCCCGCCGATGTCATGCTGCCTTGTATTATCACGTCTTTTATTGGAACCTTAGCGGCCTTAATCCTTGTCGGAATTCGTCAACGGATTAACTTTTTAAGTGCTACATTACTCGTTGCCATTATGTCTGTCGTTGCGGCTATTGTCGGACTCTTATTCTATATCAACGGATTGGATTTAATTGGAAAAAGTTTCTTTACCGCTAATTTATCCGGACTCATGCTCGTTGCTATTATTGGGGCGACCTTGATTTTTTCATTTATCAACGAGAAAAAATTTACTGAAAAGCAAACCACCATTTTTGATACTTTTGTCGAAGGTTCCAAAAATGGCATTCAAACGGGAGTGAAGATTTTCCCATACGTTTTAGCCATGTTGGTCGCGATTTCGTTTTTCCGAAATAGTGGGTTATTTGAAATTATTAGCCATTGGATTGCCATCGGATTTTCACAAATCGGCGTAGCCAAAGATGTCACCGATTCACTTCCCGTAGCCATGCTTCGTCCATTTAGTTCGGGCGGTTCCCGCGGATTTATGATTGATGCAATGCAAAACTTCGGACCTGATTCTTTTACTGGACGCTTAGTGTGCATCTTCCAGTGTAGTGCCGAAACTACCTTTTACGTGATTGCTGTATATTTCGGATCGGTCAACATTAAAAACACCCGCTATACCTTGGCAACCATGTTACTCGTGGATTTTATCTGTGTGCTAGCCGCCATCATGGTAGCGAGTTGGTTTTTTGTTAGAGGTTAAAAACCCGAACTTGCTTGATATATAATCGGCGTTCTTGACCTACAATCTTGAACTCGATATCGATGGGTTTTAGGGTGAATTTTTTCCAATATTTATTGATGTTGGTTTCAATCAGTTTGGCCGCTTTGTAGAGGTTTCTGATTTCGTCCCTGCTCAGTAGAGGTTGGTAGTTATTCAAATTGGAGTGTGCGGTAAAATCAACTTCCATCTCTTTTTTGGGATTGAAAATATCAAAATGATAGACCGTAAATTGTTCGCAAATCTCACCTTTGTCGGGTTGCACCACCGAATGATCACCCAATTGTACATTCACAGTTATCCCCGGAAATTCATCCCGAAATAAGTTATCTGTTATCACAACGCCGTTTGCAATTTCATTTGGAAAAGCGCGATGCACCAAAACGCCCATCGCAATTTGTTGTTGTGAAATGCCAAAAACTTCCCGCTCCCAATACGACGCTTCATTCCAAGCACTCGCCCAAACGTCTTTAATCGCTTTTTCAAAGGTTTTAATACTATCATTGACAATTCCCGTTTTGGAGTCGTACAACCCCGCACCATTAAACCCATCAATGTCTTCTGCATTTGTGGACGATCGGAAACGGTAATTGGTAAAAGTACTTGTCCCCAATTTTGCATGCAATTGTGTTAGAAGCACCGGATTTATAGGTTCATTTTTAATCGCTTTTCGAATGGCTTTCAATTCAGCATTGATGTGTTGAACCGAATCTTTATTCGAAGCCGCCAATAACCGATCGATTTTTTCTTTAATTTTTTTATGCTGAATATGCTGATGGTAGAAGTAAAACGGAATGGCATAGGCTTGTTCGGGCGTTGCAAAAACACCCGGATTTTTCTTTGAAATCGCAATTAAATAAGCCAAGTTCTGGGCTTTCGAACCCAAATAGGTCGCGCCATTTTTGGGAACTGTAGCTAATGAAATGACATCTTTTACCCGCAAATCCATAGGTAGCGATTTGGTTTTGGGTCTAACTTTTTTCGGAATGGATTGTGTAGTAAGAGCAATCGAAAACGTATCGACTGCGATGTCAAGTTTCACTTTTTTACCCATCAAATTTTGAATCCCCGAATAAGTATTAACATCGGTAAAGGCCATAACTGGCACTTTCCGATTTTTACCCAACAACACCAAATGACTCAATGGCGTTTGGAGTTCGCTGACAATAATTCCTTGTACATTGGGCAATTGTTTTGGCGTTCCATTCAATACGATTATTTCATCCCAACGGGGTTGAGTATGTTCCAGTTCTTCTAGTGTATACGACTTTAAAATGCCCACGGCCTTTCCTCGAACCACTTCTTGGTACTTGACCGAATTGAAAATATACTCTGAAGTCACACAAGGAATATGAAATTTTTGTTGGTCCCGCCACTCGATTTTTTCCCGATTGTTGAGGTAAAATTTCAACGAGTCGCCTATGAACGTTGCTTCTTTCACCAAGTTGTAAAAGGTTTCAATTTGTGCAATGGCCATGTGGTCGGAAGCGGCCAATTCCAAAATCCATTTATCGCTGCCTTTGATATGATTCAAATTCCCCAATAAGAAATCGCGTTCTGCAGGATTGGAACCGTAATTACGGTCGTTGAATCGTTCCAAATCCATGTCAAATCCAAGGTAGTTGTTTACAAAAATGTAATGCAGTTCAATTTTCTTACTGTTGAAAAAATACAGTTTTTTGTCGTGAAGGTCATACACCGTTTTCACCGATTCAACATTGGAAAATTTATCGGATAATGGCTTGCCTTTTAAACGATCAAAATCAGATTGATGTCCCAATCGGTTTACATAATCCTGACTCCAAGCCCACGTGGTGAGTCCGAAAAAACAAAGAAAAACAAGTAGTTTATGAGAATGCATCGGGTCGGATTTCTTACGTAAAGATAACGAAACAGGGATAGAAATCGTATGACACGCCCAACCTACACCAAATTAGCAATTAAACCGCAGTTGAAGTAGCTAGCTTCGTCGCTTTTTCGTATTTTTACGTTTCTAATACATCAACACAAAATGGACTTTTTATACCAAGATCCGTATCCGATTTTAAAAGACGATACCACTTATAAAAAACTGACTTCCGATTATGTGAATGTCGAAAAATTGGGCGACCGTGAAATTCTCTCCGTTGATCCCAAAGGTTTAGAATTATTGGCGGAAGAAGCGATGAAAGACGTTTCGTTCATGTTGCGCTCGTCGCATTTGCAAAAATTACGCAACATCATCGAGGATCCCGAAGCCACCGACAACGACCGTTTCGTAGCCTATAACTTATTGCAAAATGCTGTAGTTGCTGTGAGCGGCGAATTGCCTTCCTGTCAAGATACAGGAACTGCGATTGTTATGGCCAAAAAAGGGGAAAATGTTTATACAGGTGCCGATGATGCCGAATGGCTTTCCCGCGGTATTTTCAATACCTACCAAAACCGCAACTTGCGCTACTCGCAAATTGTGCCAATAACGATGTTTGAGGAGAAAAATTCAGGTTCCAACTTACCCGCGCAAATCGATATTTATGCGAAAAAAGGAAGTTCGTACGAGTTTTTATTTTTAGCAAAAGGCGGTGGTTCGGCCAATAAAACCTTTTTATACCAAAAAACAAAATCCTTGTTGAATGAAAAGTCAATGGACGAATTCATTCGCGAGAAAATCATGGATTTAGGAACTTCGGCTTGTCCACCGTACCACTTGGCCATTGTCATTGGCGGAACTTCGGCAGAAGCGAATTTAGCCGCTGTGAAAAAAGCCTCTGCCGGTTATTACGATAATCTACCAACTTCCGGGAACATGGCAGGTCAAGCCTTCCGCGATTTGGAGTGGGAAGCCCGCGTGCAACAAATTTGTCAAGAGAGTTCGATCGGTGCTCAATTTGGTGGAAAATACTTAACCCATGATGTACGTGTGATTCGTTTACCGCGCCACGCCGCTTCGTGTCCTGTAGGCATGGGCGTTTCGTGTTCGGCCGACCGAAATATCAAAGGGAAAATTACCAAAGACGGGATTTACCTCGAGCAATTAGAAACCAATCCCGCACAATATTTACCGGCTACAGCACCGCATTTGGAAGAACCGGTGGTGGTGAATTTGAACCGACCCATGAAAGAAGTTTTGGCCGAGTTGTCGCAATACCCCATCAAAACCCGCTTAAAATTAAACGGAACCTTGATAGTAGCCCGCGACATCGCCCACGCTAAAATCAAAGAATTGTTGGATGCCGGTCAGCCAATGCCCGAATATTTCAAAAACCATCCTGTTTATTATGCCGGTCCGGCGAAAACCCCACAAGGCATGCCTTCAGGAAGTTTCGGTCCGACAACCGCAGGGCGCATGGATGTGTATGTGGAAGAATTCCAAAAACACGGCGGTAGCATGATCATGTTGGCCAAAGGAAACCGCGGCAAAGAAGTCATGAACGCCTGCAACACCTACGGTGGCTTCTATTTGGGCTCCATTGGTGGTCCCGCTGCGATTCTTGCCAAAGAAAATATCCTATCCGTTGAGGTAGTTGATTTCGAAGAATTGGGCATGGAAGCCGTACGCAAAATCGAGGTTAAAGACTTCCCCGCGTTCATTATTACCGATGATAAAGGCAACGATTTCTTTGCGGCATTGAGCCACTAGTTTTAGAGAAAAGAGAAAAGAAACAAGAGAAAAGAAACCTGTATATTGAACGATGTACAGGTTTTTTTACACCCTAATTTATAATTTAAAACACCAAAATTTAAAATAGTTTTTGGGCGGTCCGGCAGATCATGTCTTTGCCTTTAAGTAATAAGTAGCTGCCGTCGGGCTTTCCGTTGCAAGTCCGCGCTCGTTCCTCGCTGTGGGCTTTCCACTGCAATCCCTACCGCGAAACCGCGCATCATTCAAGCCGGGTTTTACATTCTTGTTTAGAAAACCAATCGTGATTTTTAGCCCCGATAGAGGCCTTGTTGGAGCTCTTGGAGCGCAGCGGAAAAGCGACGGCCGAAAGCGGGAAGACCCGCGATAAAAAACGGCACGACTGCTCCTAAAAAATTATACAACTTCGGATGAAGCTTCAAAAATCCGTTCTAAAACCTGCACACTTTTTTGGGTTTTGGAACGAAACTGCAACGCCATCATACCCATAAAAATGAGGATAAACGGAATTAAAAGTAAGAACTGAGGGTCTTTTAGTTGGAAATAAAAAAAGAGGCCTATCCCTGTGTTGAACAAAAATAGAAACGGAATGAAGAATTTCATCGTCGGATTCAATTGAAACACGACGGCCACATTTTGATTGGTTACCGTAAAATGGATGTCGGGTCGAAACTGGTTTCGGGCATTAAAATCAATTAAGGATTTCAAGACAAATTTCCCCGATGGTAGCACTTTCCCTTCAAAGGTTTTCGTCGTGCCGTCTCGGTCAAACGTATCTGTTTCGGCTTTTAAGCGTTCCAACAGTTCTTCTTTTTGCCAAGCAGTTTGAAAGCGGTATTTTTTATAAAATAGTCCCATGTTTATTCTACATATAATACCAATCCTTTTAAATAATGCCCTTCCGGATGGTAAATATTGGTGGGGTGATCGGGACCTTGGGTGAGTTTGTGCAACACGCGAATGGTGCGTCCCGACTCGATGGCGGCGGCGGCAACGGTATTGTAAAAAAGCACATCGTCAATCACTTGCGAGCAAGAAAAAGTAAATAAAATGCCTTTGGGCGCTAGTGCTTTGAGTCCGGCCACATTCAAGCGTTTATAGGCTTGCGTCGCGGTGTGCTTGCTTTTGATGCTTTTGGCAAAAGCGGGAGGATCCAAAACAATCACGTCGTAATGTTGGTGGTGACTGCGCATAAATTCAAAAACATCTGAAGCAACTGCGGTATGGTTGGCTCCCGGAAAATTCAATTCCATATTGCGGGAAGCAAGATCCACCGCTTTTTGGGAGATATCGACAGAAGTGACCAATTCAGCGCCGGCTTCCATCGCATAGATAGAGAAACCGCCCGTATAACAAAAGGTGTTGAGTACTTTTTTGTCTTTGGAAAAAGAACCCAATAATTTACGATTGTCGCGTTGGTCCAAGAAAAATCCGGTTTTCTGACCTTCGACCCAGTTCACGTGAAAGGAAATGCCGTTTTCTTGGGCGATGGTTTCGGGGGTATTCCCGAATAGGAAATAATCCGTTCCCGTTTGGGGTAAGGTGCCGCTACTTTTGCAATAGATGGTTTCACAATGTTCGGGAAATGCCTGTTGGATGGCCTGTGCAATGGCTTCCATCGCTTGGAAAATTCCGGTAGAATGCGCTTGTATGACCCAATGGTTATGGTAAAAATCGATAATGAGTCCAGGAATTCCATCGCCTTCGCCGTGAATCACACGAAAGGCATTGGTTTGGGTGAAATCTAAAATCTGTTGGCGCATTGCCCAAGCAGCTTGGAGTTTTTCTTTCCAAAAATCCGGAGTAAAGGGTTCGGCACCAAATGTGAGTAAGCGCACCGAGATACTGCCTTTATCACTGAAATATCCCGTACCTAAATGTTCGTTGTGCGCATCGACCACATCCACGAGTTCGCCGTCGTTCAATTCTTGGGTTACACCATAAATCGCCCCGCTAAACACCCAGGGGTGGCGGCGTTGAATGGATTTTTCTTTTCCTTTTTTTAGGATTACTTTACTTCGCATGTATTTTATTTAAAATGAAAAATTGAGTTTTCGAAAATGAATGCTGATTAATCATTTTCAAATTCTCAAATCTTCAAATCTTCAAATGGATAAATTAAATACTCATCTCCGGCACTTCGCCATCAATGATTAATTCCGCTTCGGTCGCTTGGATGATTTCATCTACGCTTACGCCGGGAGCGCGTTCCAGCAATTTGAATCCGTTGGGAGTGACTTCTAGTACAGCCAATTCGGTTACGACTTTTTTCACACAGCCGACACCGGTTAGGGGTAAGGTACATTTTTTCAAAATCTTACTTTCCCCTGCTTTGTTTACGTGCATCATGGCCACAATGATATTCTCAGCAGAGGCCACCAAGTCCATCGCGCCACCCATTCCTTTCACCATTTTACCCGGGATTTTCCAGTTGGCAATGTCTCCGTTTTCGGCCACTTCCATAGCCCCCAAAATGGTTAAGTCCACTTTTTGTGCGCGAATCATTCCGAAACTGAAGGCCGAATCAAAGAAACTCGCCCCCGGTAAGGTGGTGATGGTTTGTTTACCTGCGTTGATGATATCGGCATCTTCTTCGCCTTCAAAGGGAAACGGACCCATACCGAGTACGCCGTTCTCCGATTGAAATTCGACCGAAATATCGGTGCGAACATAGTTTGCGACTAAGGTTGGAATCCCAATTCCGAGATTCACGTAATAGCCGTCTTGTACTTCTTTTGCAATGCGTTTTGCAATTTGGTTTTTATCTAAAGCCATAGTTTTGCGATTTGAAAATTTGATGATTTGAAAATTAGGTTCTCTTGGATGAAGAAATAATTTTAGAAATGATCAAATGAATAGATTGTAATTTTTGAAATAATTCTTCACTTGGAGTAGGGTAGAATTCTGAATGTTTGCAGAGTGCTAAACAATAGTTTAATTCGTCAACTTCTTTTGCTGCAATTTTGAATTTATGAATAAAATCAGCTTTGCTTTCTGCATTTTGTGCTTCACGAATATTAGCCCCTATAGATGTGCCGCTTCTGAAAATTTGGGAAGCCATTTCAAAACGATTCATTTTTTTAATAGCTTCTGAGTAATTGATAATTTCAAGTGCAAACTCGAAACTTAGTGTAACGATGATATTTTCTTTATCATTCCTCATTTTCAAATTTTCAAATTAACACATTTTCAAATCATTTCTGCCTAACCGTTCGTTGTTCAATTCGTTTTTCAAATTTTTCACCTTGGAAAATACGTTGTACCATGATGCCCGGAATATGAATTTCGTTGGGGTCAAGGGTTCCCGCGGGGACCAATTCTTCCACTTCTGCGATGGTGATTTTGGCACCTCCGGCCATGACGGCATTAAAGTTTCGGGCAGTTCCTTTAAAAATAAGATTTCCGGCTTCGTCGCCTTTCCACGCTTTTACGATGGAAAAGTCGGCTTTGTAGGCCAATTCCATAACGTGCATTTTCCCATTGAATTCGCGGGTTTCTTTACCTTCTGCCACTTCGGTTCCGTAGCCTGCGGGCGTAAAAAAGGCGGGAATTCCGGCTTGTGCGGCGCGGCATTTTTCGGCAAGAGTACCTTGAGGAGTGAGTTCGACTTCGAGTTCGCCCGACAACATTTGACGTTCAAATTCGGCATTTTCACCTACATAGGACGAAATCATTTTTTTGATTTGGCGTTTTTGAAGCAATAGTCCAAGGCCAAAATCGTCCACGCCGGCATTGTTGGAAATACAAGTCAGGTTGGTTGTTCCTTTTTGTACCAATTCGGCAATACTATTCTCGGGAATACCGCAAAGTCCGAAGCCGCCCAACATAATAGTCATGCCGTCTTCGATGCCTTGAAGGGCTTCGGTTACCGAGTTTACTTTTTTATTAATCATGAAGAAAAATCGTTGGTTTGTGGTGTAAATTTAGGAAATAAAGCCCAAGAATGGGGGAAAGCGCCCTAAAAAAATCCTGCCCAATTTTGAGCAGGATTCTTTATCGATTTCATATTTAAATCCCTTTAAATTCATCCAAGTTTTGATCATCAACGGGATCAACAGCGGTGGAATCGGTACTTGTTGATGAGCTACGCGGACTCCAACAGTCCACTTTGATATTGAATCCTTCGGGTTTTTCAAATTCGTCTTTGGAGACTTGTAAGTCGGGATCTTCGTAACATTTTTCCATAAAGTACCCCCAAATTGGTAAAGCGGCTGTTGCCCCTTGACCGTAGGTGATGCTTTTGAAACGGGCCGATCGGTCTTCACAACCTACCCAAACGCCGGTGGCTAAGTTGGGCACCATTCCAATAAACCAACCATCGGATTGATTCTGTGAAGTCCCTGTTTTCCCTGCAATAGGGTTGGTAAACATGTACGGATATCCAGTCCAACGCGTGTCACCACTACCGCCGGATTGGGTTCGTAAACGCACACCCGATCCTTCATCAGTTACGCCTTCTAATAATTTGATTACGGCAAAAGCAATGTCTTTATTTAACACATCGTGTGATTCAGGAACGGGTTCGTAAATCACAGCCCCGTTTTTATCTTCGATACGTTGGATAAATTGCGGTTTGATGTAAACCCCTTGATTGGCAAAGGTAGAATAAGCCGCCACCATGTCTTGAACGGTAATATCCACAGCACCCAAAGCAATTGAAGGCTGCATCGGAATTTCAGTGTTTACACCTAATTTTTTGGTTAAAGCCACCACCGGTTCAGGACCTGTTTTGTCAATTAACTTTGCTGAAACCGTATTAATGGAATAAGCCAATGCTTTTTTCAAGGTCACCATGCCACGGTATTGGTGATCGGAGTTGCGAGGTTCCCAATCTTCGGTCACGTGATGACGCCCTTTGCGTATCATAAAAGGACCGTCAATGATGGTATCACAAGGCGACATACCCAATTGTTCAATGGCTGTTGCATAGACAAAGGGTTTGAAAGTCGAACCCACTTGACGGGCACCTTGACCAACGTGGTCGTATTGAAAATATTTGTAATTGATACCGCCTACCCAGGCTTTGATTTGGCCGGTTTGGGGTTCCATAGACATTAAGCCCGCTTGTAAAAAGTGCTTGTAATAGCGAATGGAATCCATGGGAGTCATAAGGGTATCACGTTCTCCTTCCCATGTAAAGATGGTCATTTTGGTTTTTTTACTGAAGGAAGCGATGATTTCTTCATCCGATTTTTCATCGGCTTTTAAAATGCGCCAACGCTCGGAGTTGCGCATGGCTTGGTTGATGATTTTATCGGTTTCTTCAGGTGTGATATTCACAAAAGGTGCATTCTTATTATCCTTTTGTTGTAAGAAAAATTCTTGTTGAAGGTTTTTCATGTGTTCACGCACAGCTTCTTCAGCATGTTCCTGCATTTTGGAATCCAAGGTGGTGTAAATCTTAAGTCCATCCCCATAAATGTCGTACTCTTCACCGTCAGCACGTTTGTGGTCTTTCACCCAGTTTTTCATGAAATCGCGCAAGTATTCACGGAAATAAGTTGCCAATCCATCGTAGTGATTTTCAGGGTGGAAATCCAATTTGATGGGTTGTTTTTCCAATATTAATTTGGCCGACTCTTCCAGTTTTTTGTTACGAACCATTTGGTGCAACACAATATTGCGTCGTTTGGTCGAACGTTCTGGAAAACGTTTCGGATTAAAGCGCGAAGGGTTGGTTAACATCCCCACTAAAACCGCACTTTCGTTAACGGTTAAATCTTTGGGCTCTTTGTTGAAATATACTTTGGCTGCGGAACGAATTCCTACCGCACCATTCACGAAGTCGACTTGGTTCAAGTACAAAGCAATGATTTCGTTTTTGGTGTATTGGCGTTCCAAGCGGATAGCGATAATCCATTCTTTGGCTTTTTGTACCATACGGAAGGGAAGGAATTTCGACCCTTCGCCGTGGAATAAGTTTTTGGCCAACTGTTGGGTAATCGTACTCGCTCCCCCGTTTGCACCCAATTTCAAAGCCGCACCTACCGTACGTTTAGGGTCAATACCCGAGTGTTCGTAAAACCGTTCATCTTCAGTAGAGACTAAGGCGTCAACTAGTGCTTTGGGTAAGTCTTTGTATTTAACTGCCGTTCGGTTTTCATTATAAAATTTACCCAATACCACGCCATCACTCGAGATGATTTCGGTAGCCAAATTGGAATTGGGATTTTCTAAGTCTTCAAAGGAAGGCATGGCGCCAAATAATCCCCAGGAAGCAAACAAGAAAAACAAAAAGACACTTCCTAACGTGTAGAAAAACAAACGCCAAAACTTCTTTTTGTAGTAGGTAAGGTCTTTAACGACTGCGGTGTTTTTATTTGTGTTTTGTGCCATAATTATTCGGTCGTTTCTACTCTAAATCCAACTTCCGTGATGCCTTTCAATCGCTCCACACCGGGAACTTTTCCGGTTTCGCGCAAGGCCTGTTGTATATGAACTTTATAGGTTCCTTTTTGGGAAAAGCTATAATTTTCTTTGTAATACAATTTACTTTCTTTTACATCGGTAAACCCATCGCCCATAAGCGTTCCATCAGGGTTTGCCATTTTGTATTCTAAGGTGTCTACTTTGACTTTGTGGTTGGGCTGTTCCATGGAAACAATTAAAAACAAATTGTCAAAAGGGAAATCATTATTGTCCCGAACATTCAAAAACAAATTGTATTTCTTTGACGGATCCATTTCCGGCAAATCAAAACTTACAATGCTGTCTTTGTGCCATGCATTGCCTACCGATTTGTATTCGTCAAAAACGCTTTTTTTATCACAGGAAATCAGCAGAAGTGCCATTCCCAAAAGCGCTAAACTAGTTCGAACCTTCATTGTTGTTATTGCCCTCATTATTGTTTCTACGGTCTTTATTTCCGGGACGTCTTTTATTGCGTTTGTTGCGATTTCCTGAGCGTTCCCCTTGTGGGTTCTGTCCTTGATTTTGCCCTTGAACTTGTGGGTTCGGGTTTTCTTTGGGCGCGTTGTTTTGACGTTCTTTTTGCGGCTGATTTCCACCCGACTGTTGCGAACGATTTTGTGGGTTACGCTGCGGTTGGTTGCCTCTTGACGGATTGTTTTTCTGAGGAGATAGCGCGCTTTGTCCTTCTACTACAGCCCCTTCGCGACCTTTATTTTTGTTGCGGTTTTTGCTTTTACTGCGGTTTTTCTTTTTGGGTTGGTCAAAACGGGTGATGCTTTCTTGACCGACTACATTGTTGTACGTTTTTTCCACTTCTTGTTCGACTTCAATCGCGAAATCTTCCAACGAAGCAGCCAATCCTCCGTCTTTGTTGATGTCGATAATTTCTTTAACCTGCTCAATGCTTAACACATGCCAAGCCGCATAATTATCGGTATAGGCATACCACATCAACCCTTTGAAAATGTCTTGCTTTTGGCAAACGGCATCTCCTTTTTCGGTTTTTAATCGGGTTTCATAGTCAGGGAAGTCTTTCAAGGCATCCATGTAGGTGTCCAATTCAAAGTTGAGACAACACTTCAATTTTCCACATTGACCTGCCAATTTCTGCGGGTTCAACGACAACTGTTGGTAGCGCGCTGCCGAAGTATTCACGCTTCGGAAATCGGTTAACCAGGTCGAACAACACAATTCGCGACCACAAGATCCTATACCGCCCAAACGTGATGCTTCTTGACGGAATCCGACTTGTTTCATCTCGATACGAATCTTAAATTCAGACGCATAATCTTTGATCAACTGACGGAAATCCACACGATCACTGGCCGTATAATAAAACGTAGCTTTGGATGCATCGCCCTGGAATTCGATGTCGGAAATTTTCATTTCCAAGTTCAAACGAATCGCCAATTCACGGGCGCGAACCTTCATCGGTTCTTCGCGATCGCGGGCTGCACTCCAAATGTCAATATCTTTTTGAGAGGCTTTACGGTATACTTTCAGCACTTCAGCTGAATTGTAATCCACTCCTTTTTTCTTCATTTGAATTTTTACCAATTCACCCGTCAACGTCACAATACCGACATCATGCCCAGGAGAAGCCTCCGTGGCCACAATATCGCCGATGCTTAACGTTAAATTTTCAGTATTGCGGTAAAATTCTTTGCGTCCGTTTTTGAAACGAACTTCCACACAGTCAAACGGAGTTTCCCCAGAAGGTAAACTCATATTGGCTAACCAATCAAAAACCGTGAGTTTGTTGCAGCTATTGGCGCCGCAAGTGCCATTATTTCCACATCCTTTGGCTCCGTCACTCTTTGACGAACCGCAAGAACAGTTTGTACATGCCATAAATTGAACGATATATAGTGATCGTCGCTATTTTTCAAACGACTACGTTTACGCTAAACGATTAGTTTGTAAAGATAGTATTTTTTCAATTATGGAAAATGCAAAAAGTCGGCATGAATTTTTAAACAAAAACGCCTGAATTCCAACGAAATCAGGCGCTATCACTTCTCTTTGTTTTTAAGTTTCTTTCATCGAAATGATGTGCACCGGACAGGCTTTTTCCGCCAATTCGCCCAGTTCGGCTAGCGTATGGTCGGGAGATTTTAAGGTGTGAAATCCTTTGGTATTGACCGATTTTAACAAAACCGATTTTCCGTCCTTCTTCGACATTTGAAATAACGTTGGTGCCATTTCTACACAGTAATTACAGCCAATGCACTTGTCGCGTTGTAAGGTGATAATGACCATTAGTTGGCTACAATTTTATACATTTTGTCCGATAATCGAATGCGGAAAGGAACTTTCAAGGTACAACTGTCGCCTTTGGTCGCTTTTTCTGCAGCCGTATCGTTAACGAAGAATTCGTCCAAATCCAACTCTTGTGCGCCGGTGGTCGGACCCGTAATCAGCAGTTTGTCGCCTTTTTTTATGTCGTAAGCTTCAATCTTGAATTCGGCAATTCCCGATTTCGGAAAATAATGCAATCCTTTGCCCACATATACTTTTTTCTGGGTGGCATTCGAACCTGGATTGTCGCTCCATTCGCCCAATTTTTGCCCCAAATAATACCCACTCCAAAAACCGCGGTTGTACACCGTTGAAAGGGTTTCCATCCACACAGAAATTCGTTCTTTTGTATAGGTTCCTTCCGCAATGGCATCAATCGCTTCGCGGTACACTCGGGTAACGGTGGCCACATAATCCGCCGCACGTCCACGGCCTTCCAATTTTAAAACCTTCACGCCCGAATCGACAATTTGATCCAAAAAGTCCAACGTACACAAGTCTTTTGGCGACATCATGTATTCGTTGTCAATTTCAATTTCGAAACCGCTTTCCTGATCGATAACGGTATATTTTTTTCGGCAATTTTGCTTACAAGCTCCGCGATTGGCCGAGGAATTATGGGAATGTAAACTCAAATAGCATTTCCCAGAAACCGCCATACACAAGGCACCGTGTCCAAAAATTTCAATTTCGACCAAATTTCCCGACGGACCTTTGATTTGTTCTTTTTCAATCGCTTCGGTAATTTTTTTCACCTGCCGCAAACTCAATTCGCGCGACAATACTATCGTATCCGCAAAAAGGCTATAAAATTTCACCGTTTCGATATTGGTCACATTCAATTGTGTAGAAATATGCACTTCAATGCCCATACTGCGTGCCATCGCAATTACCGCTTGATCTGATGCAATCACAGCGGTTATTCCCGCAGCTTTCGCTTGGGTCAAAAGGGTTTTCACGACGGATAAATCGTGGTCGTAAATAATCGTGTTCAGCGTGAGGTAGGTACGCACGTTTTTGGCTTGACAACGTCGCGCAATTTCGGGTAGGTCGTCCATCACAAAATTCACCGTGGCTCGCGCCCGCATGTTCAATTGCTCGACACCAAAATACACCGAATCACAACCGTTGTCCAACGCCGCTTGCAGGGATTCAAAGTTCCCTGCTGGAGCCATTAGCTCCATTCTTCCGGATGTTGTCATGTTTTAGTTTAAAATCAAATACACTTTGTCTGATAAGCGTACCCGTGACGGAACTGCAAAAGTGACTTTGTCGCCCGCTTGCGCTTTGTCGCCCAACACACCATTGACGTGAAGGGTTTCCAGCGTGAGCTCCATTTCGCCAGTGGTCGGACCCACAATGAGGATGCGATCACCGATTTGCAGTGCGCCATTTTGCATTTCTACCAAACCGATACCGGCTTTTACGTAGTAATGCGCAACTTTGCCAAGAAGTGTTTTTTTCACCCGACGTTTCGGGCTGATTTTTTGGCGAATGTCCGTCGTCGCTTTAGCTAGCGGTACTTCCGGTAATTCACCTGCATGTTTGAATTTTAGTTTTTCAGATTTCCCCTTGCGGAAGACTTTGTTGCCCACTTGGATTCCTTTGCGCAATTTTACTTGCTCTGCCAAAGGAAGGTGAATGGTGTCCAGGCATTCCTGCGAACAACAATTTTCCATCGCGGCCTTGCATTCGTCACATTGAATAAATAACAAATGACAGCCGTCGTTCACGCAATTGGTATGATCGTCACACGGTTTCCCGCATTGGTGACATTGTGCGATAATATCATCGGTGATGCGCTCGCCCAAACGATGGTCAAACACAAAGTTCTTTCCGATGAATTTACTTTCCAGTCCTTCTTCTTTGATTTGTTTGGCGTAGTTAATAATACCGCCTTCCAACTGGAATACATTTTTAAAACCTTGATGCTTGTAGTACGCACTCGCTTTTTCACAACGAATACCGCCCGTGCAATACATCACCAGGTTCTTACTTTCTTTAAAATCTTTTAATTGCTCGTTGATAATCGGCAACGATTCGCGAAAGGTCTCCACATCAGGCGTAATCGCACCTTTAAAATGACCCACTTCACTCTCATAATGATTACGGAAATCCACTACTATCGTATTCGGATCGTCCAAAATCGCATTGAATTCACGCGCATTCAAGTGCACGCCTTTGTTGGTCACGTCAAAAGTAGCGTCGTTGAGTCCGTCAGCTACAATTTTGTGTCTCACTTTTATCGTCAACTTCAAAAACGAGAAATCATCATGCTCCACGGCCACATTCAACCGAATCCCACGCATGAAATCATAGGCTTCTAATGTCTCGCGAAAGGCCTCAAAATGTTCAGCAGGAACACTCATCTGGGCATTAATTCCTTCGTGAGCCACGTAAATACGACCCAATGCATCAAGGGCATTCCAGGCTAAAAATAAATCGTCGCGAAATTGTTGAGGGTTTTCGATTTTGGCGTACGCATAGAAAGATAATGTCAACCGTTGTTGACCCGCTTCTTCGATTAATTGAGCTCTTTCCTCTGCGCTTAATGTGTTGTACAGTTGCATGCTATAAACGTATTAAGTGAGATAAACGAATTCACAATGGCGGAATTCGAGGGCAAAGGTATCGTTTTTTTTGAATTTTCCAACTTTGGGCGCATCCCTAAAGGGTCGGGCTATCCGCTACAATCTTTTGGGAAACCCAAAAGGATTTCCGCTACTATCCCTTGCGCGTCGTGCTATAAAGAAGCCCTTTTTGAAAATGGAAATCCGTTTTCCATAGTGTCATATGGACAAATGGACAAGAAAGGATTTCTTATTTTCCATAAAAAAACCCCCAACGGTGTACCATTGAGGGTTGTTTTTTAATTTTTTAGTCGCTTAGCAAAATTCGCTGTAAGCATCTTTTAAGTTTTCAGCAATCATCTCAGCCGGACGTCCTTCAATGTGGTGACGTTCCAACATGTGAACCAATTCCCCGTCTTTGAACAATGCCATACTCGGCGAAGAAGGTGGGAATGGGAACATGTGTTGACGCGCCGTATCCACCGCTTCGCGATCAACACCCGCAAAAACCGTAATCAAATGATCGGGTTTTTTGTCGCCATCCAAACTCATTTTTGCTCCCGGACGGGCATTACGTGCCGCACAACCGCAAACTGAGTTCACCACCACCAACGTGGTTCCGTTTTGTTTAATTGCATTTTCTACCGCATCGGCAGTATATAAGTTTTGAAAACCAGCGTCTGTCAATTCAGCTCGCATGGGGTTTACCATTTCTTCTGGATACATAATGATTTGCTATTACGTTAATGTGCCACAAAGGTACAACCTTTTGAAACTAAAATTTTCCAACAAACGATAAAGATTTGTTATAAATGCATAGGTTAGTATCCAAAAAATCGATGCCATAAGGCTTTTATAAACAAGGTCTTGGGACAGCGTAAAATAATATTCAAATCTTCTAAAAACGCGGTTTCTTCATCCAAAAATTTAAAGATGGTAGCCACTTTTCCTTGGCGAAACATACTTGCAAAGATCGAACTTCCTACCTCATTTTTTCGGTAAAGGATATCTATGAGTAGTAAATCATAAAACCAAAAACGATTGATGCTATGAAATTTTCGCAGGTCATTATTTTGGGGTAAAAAATCAACTAAGGCTTTGGATTTTTTAAGGGCATTTTTAAAGGTATAGCCCGTACTCGCTTTGGTCCAACCGCCCGCCGAACCGATGTGTAAAATGCGTTCTGAATTGTGTTTCCAAAAGGGATAACACGTCATCGGAATATTCCCTTGTTCGGTTTCGGTAATCGTATAGGCCGTTACACCGAGACGCTCTAAATAGGCTTTGATTTCCCACTCGTATTCCTCGCGTTGCAAAAGGTTGGCCGAAAATAAAGTGAACTCGAGTAAGGCCTCATTTTCACTAATGGGCAACACATACATGAATCGGGTATTGCCCTTTTGAGGCACCGAAAAATCCATAAAAGTGGCACATTCGGGTGTAAAAACGGGAGTTTCGGTTTTAACCATCCAACCGACAAAATGTTGGTGCACCAACGGAAATTTCTTTTGTGCAATCAACGGTTCCGGATTGAAAATGGAATTGAAAATAAAGTTACAAGTAAAACTTTGGTTTTCCGTTTTCACCAAACAATGATTGCCCAATTCTTGAAAATCAACTACTTTTTCTTGGATAAATGTAAGGTTGGGATTTTGATGGAGTTCCTCAAACACCGTGGCATAAAAATCCAATCCGCGGATCATGCGATAGGTATAGGGCGCCATGGCAAAACGGCGTTCAAAAGCCGCATCAGCAAATACCGCTGTTTCCCAAGCTTTGTGTTGTATGTTTTCAAAATGCTGTCCTTCGTCCCAAAAACACCAGGTGCGATCGTTGGTTTTTTTGGTATCGGCATCGAGTAAGAGTATTTTTTTATCCTGGTAAAAAGGATGTTGCACCATCTCCCGTACAGTCAATAATGCTGCGAGTCCGGTTCCGGTGAAGATGTAATGGTAATGCAACATTAGATTCGAAAGGATATACCAAAAGCGGTGTAAAATTTTGCCGTTTCACCAGCAATGCGCTTTCCTGCAGACAAATCTAACATAAAATCGGGTGAAATCAAATAGGTAAAACCACCATCGATACTGTGGTTGGCGGCTTCATTTTGAGGAGCAAAACCAAAAATTTCGCCATAACAACCCCATTTTTCGGATAAACTATAGCCTAAAGTCGCGGTATACAAACCCGTTCGTTTTCCATCCACAGGATGCCAATGCGCACCGAAATTGTAGCCCAAACTCAACCGATCGGTCAAACTGTGTTGTAGCGTAAACCGAAAATTTGGGGCATAAAAACGACCTTTAAAATCGGGTGAGGCACAATCCGGTAGCGCCACATGAGCGATGAGTGAGATTCGTGGACGCCAATTTTTTTCAGTACAAAAATTGACTTTTGCTCCCACTTGTAGCGGTTGAATTCCTAAAAGCGTTTCACTCCCATAATTTTCTACGTTCCATTCGGCGATAAGGCGCAATTCCCATCGCTCTGTTAAACCGTATTTCCAAAGCGATGAAGGAATGGAATAGTTGCGGTGGTCGACGTCTTGTTTGATGCTGAACCCATTTTCTGATTGAATTCGGCCTTTGGGAACGGTATACGGTGTTTCGGTTTGGTCGGGGCGATCACATTGAATGGGCGACTGCGACCAACACGAAATAGAAAGTAATAGCAAGCAAAGTGTTTTTGTTTTCATAAAAATAAATTTAGGCAAATCTAAAAATAGTTTTATTCAAACCAAATTATTATTTTTGATGCAAATTAAAAATCATGACCATTTCTGAAGAAAACTATATTAAAGTGATTTACCATTTGGCCCAAGTTTCGCCCAAAGGGGTGTCTACCAACGCGATTGCAGGAACCTTGGATACAAAAGCATCGTCAGTAACGGATATGTTAAAGAAGCTGGCCGATAAAAATTGGGTTTCCTACCAAAAATACCAAGGGGTTTCCTTAACCGAATCGGGCTTGCAAAAGGCCAAAATGATTGTACGTAAACACCGTTTATGGGAAGTTTTTTTGGTGGAAAAATTGGGCTTTGCTTGGGATGAAGTTCATGAAATTGCCGAAGAATTGGAACATATTCAATCGGAGGCGTTGATTAGTAAGTTGGATGATTTCTTGGGGTTTCCAACGGTCGATCCGCACGGTGATCCCATTCCGAATGCCAAAGGGGAGATGGTCAAAGAAGAACGCATTGTATTATCGGAAGCACCATTACATCAAGCCTATCGATTTATTGGGGTGAAAGATTCCTCTGCCGGATTTTTACAATATCTCGATAAGCAGCAAATTGCTTTAGGTGCCACAATCATCATTCAAGAAAGAGAAGATTTTGATGCATCTTTATCCGTTTTAATTAATGATAAAGTGTTGTCATTGTCGCAAAAAATTGCCGAAAACCTTTTTGTAAAACAGGGATAATATGAGTACAAAGTCATTGGAAGAAGTGCACCAATCGGTGGATGTGAATAACAATCTGAAAGGATTTCGTCGCATATTGGCCTTTTTAGGTCCGGCCTATATGATCAGTGTGGGCTACATGGATCCCGGAAATTGGGCCACCGATATTGCGGGCGGGAGTCAGTTTGGCTATGCCTTAATTTGGGTATTGTTAATGAGTAATGTAATGGCCTTGTTGCTACAAAGTTTAAGTGCGCGTTTGGGTATTGTGACCCAACATGATTTGGCGCAAGCTTCGCGAGAAACTTATTCCAAATACGTCAATTATGCCTTGTATTTTCTAGCCGAAATTGCCATAGCCGCTTGTGATTTGGCCGAAGTTTTAGGAATGGCAATTGGGATCAACTTATTGTTTGGTATTCCGTTAATGGAGGGTGTTTTGATTACCGTTTTGGACACCTTTTTGTTGTTGTTTTTAATTAACAAAGGCATCCGTAAAATGGAAGCTTTTATCATTACGCTGGTAGCGATAATTGGATTTTCTTTTGTGTTTGAAATGATTTTCGCCCAACCCGAATTACCCAAAATCGTGGAAGGATTGATTCCGTCGTTGCCAAACAGTACGGCCTTGTACATTGCTATTGGGATTATTGGAGCCACAGTTATGCCGCACAATTTGTACTTGCACTCTTCCTTGGTGCAAACACGTAAGTTTAATCGGGATGAAAAGGGGATTAAGCAGTCGTTGAAATACAATTTTATCGATAGTACGATTGCTTTGAATTTGGCTTTTTTTGTGAATGCAGCGATTTTAATTTTAGCGGCAGCAACGTTTCACAAAAACGGTCATTTTGAAATTGCCGAAATTCAAGATGCGCATCAATTGTTGGCGCCTTTACTCGGTACTGAATGGGCTCCGATTCTCTTTGCGGTCGCATTAATTGCTGCGGGGCAGAGTTCGACGATAACCGGAACTCTCGCGGGTCAAATTGTGATGGAAGGCTATTTGAATTTGCGTATTCAACCTTGGGTGCGTCGTATTATTACACGTTTGATTGCGATTGTTCCAGCTGTAATTGCGATTTTGGTTTTTGGCGAACAAGTTACCGGAAAATTGCTGTTGTTGAGTCAGGTGATTTTGAGTTTGCAATTGGGATTTGCGATTATTCCGTTGATTCATTTTGTGAGTGATAAAAACAAGATGAAAGGCTTTCATATCAACCGACTGACTCAGGTGGCGGCTTGGTTGATTGCCACTATAATTGTTTCACTAAACATCAAATTGGTCTATGATGAATTGACGAATTGGTTGCAAACATCTGAAAATCCGATGGTGTTGTGGTGCACGGTTGTTCCTATCGCCTTGGGGTTCTTATTGTTGTTGATTTATATCATTATCGAACCGTTTATTTCGAAAGCAAAGAAGGAAATTGATAATCATTCGCCTCATATTTTACAATTGGATTTGGAGAAAACAGAAGCTTTTGCCAAGCTAAACATTGCCATCGCGGTCGATTTTTCTTCTGCGGATGAGAAAGCGATTTTACATGCGTTATCGATGGGAGGCACCACGGCGCGGTATACTTTGATTCATAGTGTAGAAACGGTAGGCGCCTTATTTTATGGCCATTCAACGGGTGATCATGAAACGGGATTGGATGAAGAATTTTTGAAAAATTATCAAAGTCGATTGGTAGCCAAAGGGTATAAAGTAGACATACAATTGGGCTTCGGTAAACCCGCCAAAGCCATTGCGAAAATTGTGAATGAAGGCGATTTTGATTTATTGATTATGGGGACACATGGCCATACGGGATTGAAAGATGTTTTGTTGGGAACCACGGTAGACAGTGTGCGTCACCGAATTCATATTCCGTTGTTTTTAGTGAAAGAATAAAAAAACCGACTCGAAAAAGGAATCGGTTTTTTATTAAAATTTTGCGCCAATGGAAAGATAAAAACTTTGACCTTCACCCGGAATTAATCCAGGGCCAGGGTAGCCACCCGAGCGTCGTGTAGCATAGTTTTCATTCAAAAGATTATTGATCCCTGCTTTCAGATTGTAGTTTTTAAATCGGTATTCCATGCCCAAGTCAACCACTTTATAACCCCCAATTTTTCCATTAACTCCGTTGGCAGTTGGCGTTTCTGTGTTGGTCGCATCAGTGTATACCGCACTGTTTTGACGTTGTTGAACGCTCACCGATATTTTTTTGTACTCCCAACTAATTCCAAAATTATGGATGAAACTTGGAGCATTTTCTACACGTTTGCCTGCTAAATTCGTGGTTGTAATCACGGTATTGGGTGCAGTTCCACTTACCGTTGTCGTTTGGAAATCGCTGTAGCGCGCATGGATAAAGGCACTACTTACAAATGTTTTCAATTTCCCCCATTTTTTTCCAAGACCAAAAATATCGAACCAACTTACATCGGCATAGATTTCAAATCCTCTGTGGATGCTTTTACCTAAATTGGTGCGGTAAGCATAAGCGGCTTGTGTTGGATCATCATTGGTGTAACGATTTACAGTACCAATACGGTTGTTATAGGCCATATAGAAATAGGACACATCAAAGTTGGCCCAATTTTTATACGTTCCGCGATACCCCAAATCAAAAGTATGTCCGTTGGCATCTTTCAAATTACTGTCAATTACATCGGTGGTGGCGGGTGGAGTTAGATCAGAGAACAACACGGGTCGGTAGGCCTGTGTGAGATTGGTGTACAAGTTGGTCGTACCAATACGGTATTCTGAACCGACACCCAAAAGGAATTGGTTACGGGTTATGGTTTGGTTGGCAAAAGGCGTTATCACTCCATTCACACGGTTAAAAATACCCGACCCCTCGGATTGAATATGTTCGAAGCGAACACCCGGTGTGACGGACCAATTAGATGTAATTTGAAAAAAATTTTCTGCGAAAGCGGCAACATTTTGTGTGGTAAAATCGAGATCGCGTGGGTAAGTGCTACTCACGGAGTAATCAAAGTCGGAACCTGTAGTTCCAGTACCGCGTTGTTTCCGGTTGGTTTTAGCTTGGTATACGCGAAGACCAAACGCCAAGTGGTGTTCCTTTTTCCCTAAAGTATAGTTCCAAATATTGCGTGATTCTACGCCATAATTTACATAACGGTCACGGTCTACTTGACGGTTGGCATATTGTAAAGTGGTAGGATTAATTGCATCAATTACTGTGGGCGCCGCAGTAAATCCAACACTATTGCGTTCGCCGTAGAGTCCGAAAAGGGTGATTGCTGTGGTAACTTTTGGGCTCCAACGTCCGTTTAGTTTTACGGCGATGAGGTTCCAAGGTGTACCCATCCAGTTTCGGTTGCGCAAGGATTGCTGTGAATTAGCTGCAAATTGTGCATCGGTAAGTCCGCCCGATTGTTGTTGCTCATAATCCATATTGGTGTATTCCAAATGAAGGTTCCAATGGGTAGAAAAATCATAGCCCAGGTTTAGGTGCGAATTACGAATGGTGTACGCAGAATTATCGCGCCATCCGTTCCCTTGACGGGAGTGGTTGTAGGCATAGTAGGAAAATTTTCCTTGTTTACCACCTAAAGCATTGAAACTGCTCAATAAACCAAAACTTCCCACGGTATTTTGCGTTTCAAAGCTGAATTTTTTCTCTGGAGCTTTTTTGAGGATATAATTAATCATACCGCCAAATTGAGGTCCGAATTGTAACGAGGCACCCCCACGAATGAATTCGATACGGTCAACAGCTTCCATAGGCGGATTGTAGTAGGCTTCAGGGTAGCCAAATACATCTGAAGAAATATCATACCCGTTTTGACGTGTATTCAATTCCCAGCTGCGGTTCGGACTCAAGCCGCGCACGGCGATGTTGAGTTGAATTCCGGAGCCGTCATTTTCCCAAACCGAAACACCGGCCATGCGAGAAAATAACTCCCGCGCATTGTTGGTGGTGCGGTTAGCATTGATTTCGGAAAGGCGCAATACGTCGTTCTTTTTACCTGAAAACACCGTTTGATTTTGCACCGTTGGTAGGCGATCGGGGGTTTGTTCTTTGATGAAAATAATGACTTCATCCAAAGTGGTTTGTGTAGAATCTTTCGGTTTTTCTTGAGCTTGAGCAAAGGAAATACTGACGATTCCAAAGATGCTCAATAGGTATGAAAATTTCATGGGTGTTAATTTTGGCGCAAAAGTACTGCCTAATCTTTATTTAGACAAAGTTTAAATAAAAATAAAGTCAATTTTAATACTTGTTCAAGTTCATGTACGGAAAAGTAACCGGATAGGATTTCAAAAATTCAGGAAAATACTGAAGTTTCTTCAGGGCAGGGATTGCAATAGGGGGTGGAGTGGAAATCCCGCAAAGCCGATGTCAAGAGGCTGCGGAATTGCAACGGAAGACCCGACCCCGATGGGCAGTGATTGGAGTTAGAGCAGGTAGATTTGATCGGGGGATTGCCCAAAAATTAGCAACCGCAGTCGTTGTCGCCGCAGTTTTTATCCTTGTTTTTCTTTTTGCGGTTTTTGAAGCGCTCGTATAAATAGGCTACGGATAATCCGAGCAAAAGGTAAACGAATATTTCTTGAAAATTCATGTTATTTAAAAGTAGAGGCCTCCACCGAGACCGATAAAATTATAATTGGGTCGCCCTATTTTGAGGCGTTCAAATCCGAGTGTAAAGTAGTAATTTTTACTGTGAACTTTCCCACCCATTTCCAAAAAGTTGACGGGTTGGCTGTTCACTTTGCTCCATTTGGAGTTGGCAAATACACTAAACCGTTTTCCAAAAAAACCTTCAGCGTTGAGTCCGACCGACACTCCCGATTTTTGCACATCACTGGCGATATATGTCGCACCAATGGACCAACCCAGGTTGAAATTAGCGAGTCGCACGCGATCGTAATTGAAATTGAATTGGAAAATCGACAGATGGGTTTTGTAGTTGGTAAATGCGCTTTTTTCGGTCAACGCATGGTAATCGGAAGTGAGGTAAAAGTATTGAAAGGGGCGAATTTTTAAGTTCATGTGATTGCCGTACAATTGGCTATCGCTGTACAGGAATTTATTGTCGAAATCGACACGAAATCTATTTTTCCCAGTTTTTACGGTGTCTGCCGATTCGTAATTGCCCACTCCTGGATCTTTGAAAGGGTAAGGGGTGAGTCGGCTATACAAATGATTTTCATTTTTATAATCGCCGATAAAACTGTAATAGAAGATGACGGAGGCAACATCGAGAAAGACTTCGGCTAATGTGCTTTCTGTGTTGTTGGACGAACTGGTTCGTGAAGTATTTGAATTGGTTGTGCTGTTCGATTGAGTAGTTGAACTACTTGATTTTAGGTCGGATTTGGATTGTTCCAAGCGGGTTTGTGCTGGGGAAAACCATGAAAAGAGGACAATAAATGAAAGGGAAAATAGCGTAATTTTTTTCATGTCTTTGATTTTTGATGCACAGCGTTTCTCAAAAATTAGGCCAAATTACTTCAAAAATTGGAAAGCCAACAAAGCGGTTATGTAGGCTACACCGCTCATAAACACCAATTGAATCACGGGCCATTTCCAGGAATTGGTTTCTTTTTTGACGATGGCAAGCGTACTAATACATTGCATCGCAAACGCATAAAAAAGGAGCAATGAAGTGCCGCTGGCAAAGTTAAAGACGGGCGAACCATCTGCGTGAATTTCATGGCGCATTTGCTCTTTGATCGTTGCTTCTTCATCGCTTTTGTCGCCCACTTTATAAATGGTAGCCAATGTTCCTACAAATACTTCGCGTGCAGCAAAGGAACTAACGATGGCAACCCCAATTTTCCAATCGTAACCTAAAGGTCGAATTACGGGTTCGATGAATTTTCCGGCAATACCAATATACGAATGTTCCAATTTGTATTCAGCCGTCCAGTTGGGGATGACTGAAGGATTGATGGGAACGGGCGATTGATAGACTTTTTGTTCGATGATTTTTTCAGCATTTTTAAAATTGTCGCCAGGGCCATGCGAACCCATAAACCAAAGGATGATGGATAAAGCCATGATGATTTTTCCGGCACCAAACACAAAGGATTTTGTTTTTTCCACCACATTAATTCCTACGTTTTTTAGCATCGGAATTTTATAACCGGGCATTTCTACTACAAAATAGGATTTGGAATTAATTTCCAGCATTTTGTGTAAGATGTAAGCGCATAGAATGGCCATACCAAAGCCGAGGAGGTACAACACCATAAGCGTTAATCCTTGTAAACTGATGAAGCCAAGCACATGTTTTTCGGGAATGATCAGCGAAATTAAAATCGCATAAACGGGAAGGCGTGCCGAACAAGTGATGAACGGCGTTACCAAAATGGTGATCAAACGTTCTTTCCAGTTTTCGATATTTCGTGCGCCCATGATAGCAGGAATGGCACAGGCTGTACCCGAAATTAAAGGCACCACACTTTTACCGGAGAGTCCGAACCGGCGCATGATTTTATCCATTAAAAATACCACCCGACTCATGTAACCGCTTTCTTCCAATACAGAAATAAAGAGGAATAAAAAGGCAATTTGCGGGATAAAAATTAAGATACCGCCAATCCCCGGAATGAGTCCTTCTGCAATGAGATTGGTGAGTTCGCCAGCCGGCAGATGACTCGCTGCATATACAGAAAGTTGGGCAAATTTTTCATCGATGAAATCCATCGGCACGCTGGACCAATCAAATATCGATTGGAAAATACCAAATAAAACAACGAAGAAAATTAGGTAGCCAAAAATTTTATGGGTAAGCACTCGATCCAGTTTGGCCCGAATATCACTGGCTTTAGAGCGGTCAATGGTTTGACCCACTTTGAGTGTATCGTTGATAAACTGGTAGCGTTTTATGGTTTCTTTTTGCTGCAGGCGACGGAGTTCGCTGTGGGATTTGGTGAACGAACTTTTCATTTCGTTGCGGTCCAAATTCAAGAAATTCACGTCTTGGGTAATGACAAGCCACAATTTGTACACCAGTTGGTTCGGAAAGGCTTTGCGTAATTTGTCAAAATATTCGGGGTCAATGGACGAAGCGTTCAAACAAGGGTCGGTGGGCAAGGATCGGTAGTCAAGAATTAATTTTTTGATTTCGTCGATGCCAATATTTTTACGCGAACTTGTTAACGCAATTTTGGTTTTAAGTTGGCTTTCCAAATACGGAATGTCCAATTCAATTCCCTTCAATTTCATGCGGTCACTCATGTTGATGACCAAAAGCGTCGGGATTTCTAAGTCTTTGATTTGGGTAAAAAGCAGTAAGTTTCGTTTTAAATTTTCCACCTCGGTCACCACAACCACTACATCAGGAAAATTCTCGTCTTTGCGATTCAGCATTAATTCAATTACCACGTTTTCGTCGATCGAACTCGCATTCAAACTGTATGTACCCGGAAGGTCGATGATGGTAGCTTTGGTGTGATCGTCCAAACGACAGGTCCCCATTTTTTTCTCTACGGTAATGCCCGGGTAATTTCCCACTTGCTGTTTGAGTCCGGTGAGTTGATTAAAAACCGAAGTTTTACCCGTGTTGGGATTCCCGATAAGTGCAACTTTAATGTGTTCTTCTGCCATGATGAATTGATTAAAGCGTCACTTCGATTTGTTGCGCGGTTTCTATGCGAATTGCAACATGCGAATCGTTGATATTAAAGTAAAGTGGATCTCCAAGTGGAGCGATTTGAATTAACTCTGCCGTATTGCCGGGTAAGCACCCCATTTCCAGTAATTTCAACGGAATTTCCTCGGTGTTCACATCGAGTATGGTGGCTTTTTGTCCAATTTTGAGTTCGGCCAGGGCTAACTTCACTTTATTTAGATTGAATTAAAATACAAAGGTAGGCAATTGACCTTGATTTTAGATGATAAAAGTCAATTTTAAGTTTTGTTTGGGATTAGTTTTCTTGCGATAAAAACTGAATATCTTCCCAGAGTTGTTGCACGTTTTTGATACCCGGTTCAGTAGGGCCATCTAAATTGGTACCGTCATAGAAGCCGCGAATTCGTTTTTGCGCATCGACAAGCACAAAATTTTCCGTGTGAACCATATCGTAAAGTTCAGAAGGTTGGCCGGTTTTTACCACCAAAAATGATTTACGCGCTAGGTAGTAGATTTCTTTTTTATCTCCAGTAAGTAGGTTCCATTTGCTGTCGATGACGCCTTTTTTTTGAGCATAGCTTTTTAGAACGGGCACGCTATCGATGTCGGGAGTTACAGAAAATGAAACCAATTTCACTTTGGGATTGTTTTTGATTTTGTTTTGCAACCACGCCATATTGTTGGTCATTTTCGGACAAATACTTTGACAGGTGGTGAAGAAAAAGTCGGCCACATAAATTTTTCCTTCATAATCTTTGTCTGAAATTAATTGACCGTTTTGGTTGGTAAAAGCAAATTTGCCGATGGTGTGTTCCAAGGCTACATGTTGTACGGTAGAATCCACCAATTCGGGATTGACATCACTGGGCGTAATGATGGGCAAGTTCTTTTCTGGTTTTAATACCGAATAAAAAGCGCTTATGGTTACGACTGAAAAAATGAAGAAAAATAGGATAAAGAAGCGGTATTTTTTGAGAAAAGAAGCCATTATAATTTTTTTACAAAAGTACGAACAACCCTTTAATTTCCCTTTTTTTGAACGGTATTAAGTTGAATTTAACAACTTTTCAACGGCTATTTTAATAGATTTGTGTCCAATAGCTAAACTTTACCTTATGAAAAACCAAAAAATAGTAACCTTGGCATTGACGATTGCTGCAGTATTTGCTGCTGAAAGTTCGATGGCCCAAAATAAAAAACCGGGAATCAACCTGGATTTAATGGATAAGTCCGTTCAACCGGGTGATGATTTTTTCCGTTATGTGAATGGCGCATGGTTTGATAAAACCGATATTCCAGCTGACCGCACCCGTTGGGGAAGTTTTGATGAATTACGTCAAAATACTGACAAAGATGCATTAGCCATTTTAAAAGAGGCGGTGAAGAACAAGAAGTTGGATCCCAAGTCGGATCAAGCCAAAGCCGTGAATGTGTACAAAACCTACATGGACACATTGGCCCGAAACAAACGTGGCATTCAACCCATTAAATCCACATTGGCCAAAATTGATGCGGTACGTAATGTAGATGATTTAAACAAATTATTAATTGAACGACAAGCGCTTGGCGGACTCGGATTTTACGGCATGTCGGTTGGAGCTGATGCCAAAAACAGTAACCGCAATGTGTTGAACATTGGTCCTGGAAGTTTGGGTTTACCCGACCGTGATTATTATGTTGCCGAAGATGCGGATTCCAAAGAAAAACGTGCAAAGTATGTGGAGCACGTTGCGCGCATGTTGCAATATTTGGGATTGTCTGAAATAAAAGCCAAAGCGGATGCTGAACGTGTTTTAGCTTTTGAAACCGCGATGGCGCAACCGAGAATGGACCGTGTAGAACGCCGTGACCGCAGAAAATCTTATAATCCCATGGATTTGACGCAATTGCAAGAGTTGACGCCTTCTGTAAATTGGAGAAACTACATTTTAGGTGCAGGTATCAAGCGTATTGATACGGTTATTGTTTCGCAACCCAAATACATGACGGCGTTAGAAGGTTTGTTTAAGGCGAATAATGTTGAAGATTGGAAAGCTTACATGCGTTGGACGCTTTTGAACAAATATGCCGATGAGTTGACTACCGATATTGAAAAAGCGAATTGGGAGTTTTACAGCAAAACTCTTCAAGGGGCTAAAAAGCAACGTCCGCGAGAAGAGCGTGCTTTACAAGTTGTGAATGGAACAGTGGGCGAAGCTTTAGGGAAATTATATGTAGAGAAAAAATTCCCAGCTGAAGCCAAGGAGAAAGCGGCCAAAATGATTCAATATGTGTTCCGAGCTTTTGAAAACCGCATTAACAATTTACCGTGGATGGATCCAGCAACACGCGTTGGCGCTGTGGAAAAACTACGCAAATCGACCGTGAAAATTGGGTATCCCGACAAGTGGAAAGATTATTCCAAATTAGACATTAAAGCGTTGGAAAACGGAGGTGCCTATTTTGAAAATATGGAAAATGTGGCGCGTTGGAATTTCGAACGCAACATTGAAGATTTGAGCAAACCGGTGGATAAAACCCGTTGGGGAATGACTCCACAAACGGTGAACGCGTATTACAATCCTTCGTACAATGAAATTGTGTTTCCTGCGGCGATTTTGCAACCGCCATTTTACGATTATAAAGCGGATGATGCTGTGAATTTTGGTGGAATTGGTGCTGTTATCGGACATGAAATTTCCCACGGATTTGATGATTCTGGAGCGCGTTACAATGCAGACGGGAATTTGGTGAATTGGTGGAAAGAGGAAGATTTAAAACAATTTACTGCTTTGGGAACAGCTCTGGCCGATCAATACAGTGCGTTGCAACCCTTACCAGGAACTTTTGTCGATGGTAAATTTACCTTAGGAGAAAACATTGGAGATTTAGGCGGGGTGAATGCAGCCTACGACGGTTTACAATTGTATTTGAAAGAAAATGGTAACCCAGGATTGATTGATGGCTACACTCCAGAGCAACGCTTCTTTATTTCGTGGGCGACGATTTGGCGTTCCAAAATGCGCGATGAAGCCATTAAAAATCAGGTGAAAACCGATCCGCATTCACCGGGTATGTACCGTGCGTATGTACCGTTGTTGAATGTTGAAGCTTTCTATCAAGCGTTTAATATTAAACCCGAAAACAAATTGTATTTAGCGCCTGAGAAACGCGTAAAAATTTGGTAATTCGGAGTACAAAATAAACGAAAGGCTGTCAGCAATGACGGCCTTTTTTTTAGGGTCTAACTTGAAAAATATACTTCCAGTTTTCTAATAAATAGTCGGGATGTATGCATTTTCCAGAACGTCGATCCGTTTCGTCAAATTCGGGTAAAGGTAAATTTCGAGATTGGGCTGCATCCATATAATACGCTTTGCGCGAAGGATGTTCGGGATGAACAGCATTTAAAGATTGATTGATGGCTTCGCGATGGATACATTCTTCCAATATAGAGATACAATCGTTCAATTCAATCAAATTGACAGGCGCATCTGGTCGTTCATTATTTTTTCGTCCTGAAAGGTATTTTATTGGATGGCGATCCTTGCCTATCAAGCCACCAAAGCGTACAATAGTAAAAGGAAATCCTGAATTTTGAATACATTCTTCTGCTCGAGCCAATTCTTTGCCCGATTCCGTGTCGGGTTGCGGTACTGTTTGGTCAGTAATAGTTTCTTGAAAATCTGAAAAAACTGAGGTCGAACTTACCCAAATAATTTTTATGGGTTGATTTTTGGGAAGATTTTTTAGCAATAGCTCCACTTTTGAAACATAAGATGCTGTACCATCCTTGCGCAGTCGTGGCGGAATGTTAATGAGCAATTGATCCAATCCATTTACAAAATTATCCCAATCACCCGTAATGTCATTTTCGTTTATAGCTATGTGAAAAGCGTCAATACCGTGAGCCGTGAGTTGGACGCACTTATCTATTGTCGTGGAAGTACCTTTCACGCGATATCCTTTTTCTACTAAGGATTGTGCCAAAGGAAAACCTAGCCAACCGCAACCTAGAATGCCAATCGTTTCTTTCATAGGCCAAAGATACGGCACAAATTTAATGTGCTTGTTGTACTGATGGAGTGGGTGCAATTTTTTTCAAAACTACGATAGCATCATTGAGTACAAAAGGAGTTGGCATTTGGTTTTTGGGTCTATTTGGAACTGAAAACAAAGGATTTTCGAGTAAATCAAACGAACTTTCCATTAACTCCAATTGGGGTTTTTGGTTGGCTGGAACATCAAATGAAAAGACTAGTGGTTCATTTTCGGTGACATAGTAACTCAAAATTTTATTGGAAGTACCACCGCCAATTTTGTTTCCATGCGTAAGAGCAGTTACCCCATTGGCTTTTAAATGCTGTAGAATGATGTTGTTTTTGATAAAAATGTCGTAACGATTGACCTTTCTTTTCGGGGTGATGCGAATTTGGTAATAGTGCCGATTGCCACGAAGGGTATCTTTTTCAAAAACAATTTCAGGTTGAGGTAAGGCTTTTACGGGAGCCGAATTCATCCATCGGAAAGCAGTGCCGTATTTACTGTACAACTGATTTTGATTTAAGGCGTCGGCAGGTTTTGGTTTTTGGCCTAAAAATGGAGTATTCCAAGCGTCTAAACGTTCATCATACGTCGTCCAATAGGCTTTGTGATGATTGGCATCCAACACATAGAGCAAACTGTTGGGTTTTGCGGTAGCATTCGTAAAAGGCGCTTCAAAATGGGCTTTAACCAAAAAAGAAACACCGATTAAAAAGCATAGTGTTGCCCACGTTTTTTTATGGGTAAACGAACCCAGAATGGGAAGTAATAATGAAAAGGTAAGAACGGTAAGCGCCATCGAACTTGGAATCATTTTTAATCCAAGACCCACTGGAAACATGGTGATAAATGGGACGATAATCAGTAGAGCTGGAACCGCCATGAGTAAGTTCCAAAACCGTTTGGACTGTTGGGTGATGACAAAAACGCCCAACATGAGAACCGAACCCAAAACAGGTAAGATTAAGAAGGCCGCTCCTTTGAGTTGTAAGGCGATGCCAATATTGATTAGTAGCCAAAGAAAAATTGCCGCAAATAGTCGGTTCATCTCGGTAAATCGGCTGGTTTCTTTTTGGTAAAATAAAAAACAAATGCCAAGTGCTACTGCCACAAACGCATAGATATAGTCGTGGCCGTTGTAAGTAAATCCTTGAAGAATTGAAGTATAATCAGGATAAATGAGTTTGAGCATCCACCAGCCTACAACGCCGATGATGATTGATGTGATTAAAACACCAAAAAGCGGAGCAAATCCTTTCAAAACGGCATCAATCCGCAAAACATGTTTGCCTAAACCAATAAATGTAAAGGTAAAAAGTAGTGCGGCTACTAGGATGAGCATGGGCCAAATCCATTCAAATGGATAATGAACAAAACCAAACGGGATGTTGAAGTATACCGAATCGTTTGAGCTATTCAGGTTACTCAAGTCGGCATTTGCAAAATGATAAAGCAACGGCATGAGGTAACTCCCTTGATGGGCTAGCGAGGTTGGTGCTAAATTTTCAAAATAATCCTGTTCCGTGTGGTAGTTGTAATGACTGTCAATAAAGGCAAAATTGTATCCTTGGATTTTTCCTTCTTCCCTAAAAACGGTGAGATCCGTATCGTTGGGTAACATTTTATAAATGCTATACATTAACGAATTTGAGACTGGATAAGGAACACTCCCGTCAGAAAAGGCTTGTACCATTTTTTGATTCCCTTGGTTGGTTTCCATCAGCATATAACCAGGCCCCGAAGATCCTCGCGCTTCAAAGTTTAACGCCAAACCAATGTCTTTTGCCCAATGGTGTTGCGTTACAAATAAAGCGGCACCATTCAATCCCAATTCTTCGGCATCTGTAAATACGATTATGATGTCGTTTTTATAGGTGGTTTTGGAGTGTAAAAATGCGCGAACACCTTCGAGAATGGTGGCTACTCCAGAGGCATCATCACTAGCGCCGTGGGATTTTGTATGGGGCGCACTATCATAATGGGATAAAAGCAACAAGGCTTTGCCTGATTGCGTTCCTTTGATGCGGGCTAAAATATTTGATGATTTCACCAAGGTTCCTTTTTCGGTCATGGTAAATCCACGTTGAATAGATGGTTCAAGCCCCAAGTCTTTTAATTCACGCATCAAATAGTTTTGAATACGTTGATGATCAGGCGACCCAACATAATGAGGGTGTTTCGCCATTATTTTTACTTTTTCTAAGGCACGTTGGGTTGAGAATTCTGCTAATGGTGCAGGTTCTTGCGCATCATAAGTTTGTGGCATCATTAGATAGAACAGCAAACTTACCACACCAATAAGGAAGAGGCTTTCGTAGAGGTTGGTGTAATTTTTTTTCATAATCGCATTACCACCGTTATGTTTCCCGTTGAACAAGTTCCAATTGATTGTCGTCGGTGATCATATAGCCTTGATTGTAGACAAAGCGATACGTTTTGCCGGTTTTTGTGGTTAAAATGTGGGTTATGTAATGTAATTCAAATCCCTTGTGCAACAATTTTTCTTGAGCGATTCTTGTTTTCCCTTCGGCATTGAGTTCATTTAAAATGCGGTAATTCTTTCGCAATTTGTTATTGACATTACGCATCATATTTGTACTGTCCCTGTTCATGCGATTATTGAATGCATTACGGCAACCGTCACAGCAAAATTTTTTGTCTTCGCGACCGCTGATGGGCAGATCGCATTCCATACAATTTCGTTTCATAATCGTGGTGTTTACTTCTCATTTTGGCTTAAAATAGGTTTACAATTTCTTGATTTTTTGAAATTGCAAGTCAAATATAGCGAATAAATTGTAAAGTTTGAAGTGCTAAGAGAGCGTTCCTCAAATTATCTATTTGTAGTCGGTTACAAACATTTACATTCGGTAGTAAATGGTAAATAACCGATTAATGTAATTTTTTGTTTGCAATTTTGTCCTGTTCATTACCAACCCAATAGTTCAAAATTAATTTTTATAAGCCATGAAAAATCGTATTCAATTAATTGGCCATGTCGGTCAAGACCCCGAAATCAGATCTTTTGAAGGAGGAAAAAAAGTAGCCAATCTTAACATCGCAACTCAAGATGTGTATTACAAAGAGCAAGGAGAAAAAGTAGAACAAACTGAGTGGCACCGAGTGGTGGCTTGGGGTAAGTTAGCCAATGTTATTGAGAAATTCGTTTCCAAAGGGAAGGAAATTGCTATCAGTGGTAAAATCACCTATCGTAATTATGAAGATAAAGAAGGGGTGAAACGCTACATTACCGAAGTTGTAGCAGAAGAATTACATTTATTAGGTAAAGCCAATTCTTAACGTTTAATCCTTTTCAGATTATGAATGCATTGTGTAATAAGGTTCAGTTAATTGGTCATGTGGGTCAGGAACCGGAAGTAAAATTGTTTGAAAATAAAAAAAGAGCAAGCTTAACGATAGCCACGAACGAGGTGTATTACCGCGATAATGGGGATAAAGTTGAGCAAACGGAATGGCATCGTGTAACTGCCTGGGGGAAGTTGGCCGATATCGTCGAAAAACATGTTGTTAAGGGAAAAGAAATTGCAGTGGAGGGCAAGTTAACACATCGTTCGTATGATGATAAAAACGGCGAAAAGCGTTACATCACAGAAGTGGTGGCTAACGATTTGCTTCTTTTCGGGAAATAAACCTTGCGAAGGGTTCTTAGAGGGAAACGGTGGTTGATCAAACCACCGTTTTGATATTTATTTAAGGAGTTATTTAACTTATTTTTTAACACGAAAACGTTTTCGGTAACATTTATTTTAAGGAGTCCTGTTTTTTTTAATACTTTTATTTAACAAATAGGAATTTAAAATCCTAACTATGAAAGTATTTCGACTTGTTTTATGGGGAATTGCCTTAGCTTTTGCTAGTTTGCGAGTTCAAGCGCAAGTTGGAATTAATACTACAAATCCATTAAGTACGCTAGATATTAATGGCAACTTATCGGTGAAAACGGTTACCTTAAACGGAAACGGAAGTGGGAGTGGAGGGGCTGCCATTTCAATCAGTGATGGAGTTTATATTTCGATTGCCCCACAAGTTAATGATGATAAATTTCAATTACCAAGTCCGGTTACGTATCCAGGAAGGATTTATGTAATCCGAAATATTCAAAACGCGATTACTGCCCAATTAACTACTTCAGCAGGGATGTTTTTTCCTAAAAATTCAACGGTTGGGTCAAATCAATTGTATATGTATGAAGGTAATTTACGTACAGTAATTGTGATCAGTGACGGGATTAATTGGACGTATATCAATTAGTCATTTAAATATTCTTGCAAACATTCTAAAAATTTCCCAACATGGACCCCGTCGACAAGTCCGTGGTGAACATGTACCGATATAGCCATTGTTTTTTTTCCGTTATCGTCAATCATTTTCCCATAAGAAATTTTCGGACAACTATCGGGATAACTAAACCCACGGGCATGGGATAAACCCTGAAAATCCACCCAAGGAATGCTCGAAAAGTGAATTAAATTTTCATGAGGAAATTCCCTAGTTAACAATCCGCTTGTACCCTGAATCCGCTGTATTTCTTGAAGGGCATTAGCATTAAATGTGTCTAAGTCTGGATGGTATTCCATTAAAGAAAAACCGAAAGTTTGATCTTCGCGCATAATCGTCGCTGAGGCATCTATTCGGTCAAAAACCCAAGGTTCGTTATCAATTATTCGTAAGCGAAACGGCTCACAGGCGTTGACTGCCATCAAGGTTTTGTATAAGTAGTAATTGAAAAAGGAAACACCTAGTTCTTTAGCTTTAGCATAAGCCAATGTACAATCAACACGCGTCGTTAATCCGTAAAACGGCTCTTCCATTTGTTTGAAAAACAAAAAATGTTCTTTACGATTCCAGGAATCAAGATTGATTTTTGTTTTCATGACCATTAAAATAGTTGCTGCAATTCCGTAATGGATTGAAGCGCTTTAAATTTTGGGTGCTGAACTTCAAAGTCTATGCGTTCATATTCCCAAGTGGTATGATATGGAATATGAATTCCAGTCCCTCCAATATTCAATACCGGTAATACATCTGATTTTAAGGAGTTACCAATCATCACAAAATTTTCAGGCTGAATGTCTAATCGTTTCAACATTTTTTCGTAATCCAATTCTGTTTTATCACTCATTACTTCAATATGATGAAAATAATGACCAATTCCAGAATCGTGTAATTTTCGATGTTGATCTTTCAAGTCGCCTTTTGTTGCCACAACCAAACGGTATTTGCCATGTAGTGATTGCAAAACCGATTCTACTTCGGGTAATAACTCAACAGGTTTTTGAAGTAAATCTTTACCAATTTGAATAATTTTATCAATGGCTTCCCCCGATAATTGTTGGTGGGTTAATTCCAAGGCCGACTCAATCATAGAGAGCACAAAAGCCTTGATGCCGAATCCGTACAATGGTAAGTTATTGACCTGATGCTGTAAAAGTAATTGCAGCAAATCTTGTTTTGAGGTATACCCTTCAAATAAAAGACAAAATTTATTCTGCGCCTCTTCAAAATACGGTTCGTTGTGCCACAAGGTGTCGTCGGCGTCGAAGGCGATTATTTGATGATACATATTAACTAATCGTTGCGCCGTTTGCCACGCCATCAGCATCGGGATTCACAAATACCAATTTGCCTTCGGCATTTTGGGTGAGCAATAGCATTCCCTGACTTTCCACACCGCGTAAAGCTCTTGGCGCTAAATTCACCAGAACGGTGACGCGTCTTCCCACCACTTCTTCTGGGGTAAAATGCTCTGCTATGCCCGAAACAATCGTGCGAACATCGATTCCTGTATCTACTTTCAACACTAAAAGTTTGTCTGCTTTAGGCATTTTTTCAGCTTCGATAATCGTACCCACACGCAAATCTATTTTTGAAAAATCATCAAATGTTGCGGTTTCTTTTTGAGGAGTGACATCGGGATTTGTCATGGTATTCGCTTTTTTAGTGGCTTCTAATTTATCAATTTGTTTTTGAATCGCTTCGTCTTCGATTTGGGCAAACAATATTTCCGCTTGACCAATTGTATGTCCAGCAGGTAATAACGCTTCTTTCGCAAAAACTGTATCCCAATTATCAGATTCAATATTGAGCATCGAACTCAATTTTGCAGCGGTAAATGGTAAGAACGGCTCTGATAAATACGCCAAAGCAGCAGCTACTTGTAAGGCCACATACATTTGGGTTTTTACGCGCTCCGGATTTTCTTTGACCATTTTCCAGGGTTCTTCGTCGGCTAAATATTTATTACCCAATCGCGCAACATTCATCAATTCACCTTGGGCTTCACGGAAGCGGTAACGTTCGATCGAACTCGCAATTACCGCCGGAAAAGCTTTCAGTTCGGCTAAAACCTGTTGGTCAACTTCTGTCAATTCATTGGGTTGTGGCACTTCTCCTTGGTAATATTTTTGAGTCAAAACAACCACGCGGTTGATGAAGTTTCCAAAAATCGCGGCCAACTCATTGTTGTTGCGCGCTTGAAAATCTTTCCATGTAAAGTCATTGTCTTTGGTTTCCGGTGCATTTGCTGTCAACGCATAACGCAACGCATCTTGCTTACCGGGGAAATCCACTAAATATTCATGCAACCAAACCGCCCAGTTTTTGGAAGTGGACAATTTGTTACCTTCTAAATTTAAAAATTCGTTGGCTGGAACATTATCGGGTAAGATATACGTTCCTTCTGCCTTCAACATGGCAGGGAAAATGATGCAGTGAAACACGATATTGTCTTTTCCAATGAAATGCACCAACTTCGTATCCTGATCTTTCCAATACGGCTCCCAATCTTTACCTACATTTTGCGCCCATTCTTTTGTTGACGAAATGTATCCAATGGGTGCATCAAACCAAACGTAGAGCTTTTTTCCTTCAGCACCTGCAACCGGCACATCGATACCCCAATCCAAGTCGCGCGTCACAGCACGGGGTTTTAATCCGTCGTCTATCCACGATTTTACTTGCCCATACACATTGGGTTTCCAATCGTTTTTATGACCGTCTAAAATCCATTGTTTTAAGAAATCTTCATAACGATCCAAAGGCAAAAACCAGTGTTTTGTTGCTTTTAAAATAGGCGTTGTTCCCGTTATGGTCGACTTCGGGTTGATCAAATCAGTCGCATTCAACGATGTACCGCATTTTTCACATTGATCGCCATACGCCTCGGGATTGCTACACTTTGGACAAGTTCCTGTAACAAAGCGATCGGCTAAGAATTGAGCCGCTTTTTCATCGTACAATTGTTCGGTAGTTTCTTCGATAAAATCCCCTTGATCGTAAAGTTTTCTGAAAAATTCAGATGCCGTTTCATGGTGAATTTTTGCCGAGGTACGGGAATAATTATCAAATGAAATTCCGAAATCTGCAAACGACTGCTTGATGATGCCGTCGTATTTGTCAATGACTTCCTGTGGGGTAATGCCTTCTTTTTTCGCTTTCATAGAAATGGCTACTCCGTGTTCATCACTTCCGCAAATAAAGGCTACATCACGCCCTTGCAATCGCAGGTAACGGGAATAAATATCAGCAGGAACATATACTCCAGCCAAATGGCCAATATGAATAGGTCCGTTGGTATACGGCAAAGCAGCGGTAACGGTATAACGTTTTGGAAAATCAGACATGTCGATTTCGAAATAAAATTTTTGCAAAAGTACGGCATTTGCCCAAAATCCCGAACATATAGTTTCTTATATTTGTCCGAAGCGATGAATCGAATGAAAAGACTATTCGTATACCTATTCGTATTGATTTCACTAACGAATCTTTATGCACAAAAAAAGATGATTACACCACCTTATTTACAAAAAGGCGACACGGTGGCTATTGTAGCTACGGCACGTAAAAACTTAGACGACAATTTAGGGCCGGCTATCGGTTGGTTGAAAAGCTGGGGATTGGAAGTCGTTATCGGGAAAACCATAGGCTTAGACGACAATCAATTGGCAGGAAGTGATGACGAGCGTGCTGCCGATTTTCAAGCCATGATGGACAATCCCAACATCAAAATGATTTGGTGTGTGCGTGGCGGTTACGGTACCGTGCGCATGATTGATAAATTGGATTTTACAAAATTTAAGCAGCATCCCAAATGGGTTGTGGGCTTTAGTGATGTCACCGTTTTACACAGTCATTTGAATACGATGGGCGTTCAGTCTATTCATGGAATTATGCCTGTCAATGCGAAAGCGAGTGATGCGGCGAAAGAGACCTTGCGTCAAGCGTTATTTGGTGAAAAGTTGGAATACCATTTACCCTGCGATGCGTTGAATAGAAACGGGAAAGCAACCGGTGAATTGGTAGGCGGCAATCTATCGATTTTGTACAGTTTGTTTGGTTCGCCTTCTTCAATTGATTGTTCCGATAAAATTTTGTTTATCGAAGATTTGGACGAATATTTATACCATATCGATCGCATGATGATGAACTTGAAACGCAACGGATGCTTGGAAAGTTTGAAGGGAATCATTGTGGGAAGTATGACCAAAATGCACGACAATGATATTCCATGGGGGAAAAATGCCTTGGAAATTATAGAAGACATTACCAAGAATTATCACATTCCAATTATTTATAATTTCCCGGCCGGACATATTTCAGATAATCGGGCCTTGATTTTTGGAAGTAAAGTGACAATGGAAGTCACCGATACCGAAAGTCATGTAATTTTTGAATAAAATCAAAAAAAGAATAAAGAACTCCTCAGTATTTACAGTACTTGAGGAGTTTTTTCGTTATTAAATATTTGTTGTCGGATATTTTTCAAAAGAAGTTGTAGTTTTACGGTATCATTTTAAAAGCCATACAGTTATGAGTTCATTCAGAGAATTGGAAATCTGGAAAAAAAGCCAGGATTTCTGCACATCGATTTTTCGGGGAACGTCACCACTTCCCACCAACCCCACACAATTCACCATTTTAGAATTACGGCAATTGTCGGTTTTGTTACCTACGAATATTGCTTTGGCATATCAAGCCAATTCGAAAGCCGATTTTATTCGTTTTTTGGATTTTTCATTGGGTGCCGCCTATGAGATTCAAACGCATTTGATGTTGACGGATCATTTGGATTACTTAACAACAGAACAAACGCAAGCGCTACAACATGAAGCCCATCAAATCATTCTGTTGATTACGAAAATCAGAGAGGAGGTAAAGCAAATCAAATACGCTAAAAAAGCGGTTTTGTTCACCACGACCTAATGGCGCAACACAACGAACTCGGGAAGCAAGGGGAGTCGGTCGCTGTGGATTATTTGGTGCGTAATGGGTATACGATCTTGGAAACCAATTGGACTTTTCAAAAGGCGGAAGTAGATATTATTGCATTTAAAGCACCTATTTTGGCTGTCATTGAAGTGAAAACAAGAAGTCGAATTGATTTTGGATTGCCGCAAGATTTTGTGAAACCCAAACAAATCCAACGGTTAACAAAAGCCGTAGATGCTTATGTACAACAAATGAAAGGTGATGTTCAGGTTCGATTTGATATTATTGCCATTCATTTTCAAGGAGAATCCCTTGATTTGGAACATCTTGAAGACGCCTTCTATTACTTTTAACTTGGAAAATAGTTGGCGTTTTGTACCTTTACACAAATGAATTTGCTATGAAATTACGATTACCCCTGCTACTCGTTTTGTTTTTTTCTTTGGCCCAAGCGCAACATCGTGTGGGTAAAGAGATTAAAGCCTTAGAAAACGGCAGAACGCGTTTTGTACCCTTTACCGTATTGACGGAAAAAACGGGTTTCCACAATCAATCCGTTGAAGCTGTTTTGGCGCATCCAACCTACGCGCAACTTGCTACCACAGAATTGCAATCCATTCTGTCCTTACGTCCTGAAAATATCGAAGTAAGTCTTCCCTTCGAAGGCGGAAATCTTACTGTACAATTGTATCGTGTAATTCCATTTGCAGAAGGGTTTCATGTAGATACGGACAAGTCTAAAAATGAATCCTATACACCTGGGGTATACTACCGTGGGATTATTAAAGGGGATTACGAATCAGTGGCTAGTTTTAACTTTTTTGAAGGTTCATTAAATGCCGTGATTTCTGGTCATGGGTACCATAATATTGTCGTAGGGAAATTAACCAATTCCCCCGATTATGTGGTGTATTCCGATGCCAAAATGAAAGTTGCCAATCCATTTTCTTGTGCTACGGAAGACAAAGGTGTTTTACCTGTACCAACTACAACGAACTTAGATAAGAATGTAAATTCTACGCGATGTGCAACAATGTATTTTGAAATTGATAACGATATTTATGTTCAAAATGGAAGCGATGTTGTGGCTACTACGAATTGGATGACGTCCGTTTTTAATAATGTGCAAACTTTGTATTCCAACGATAACATTACCGTTGCCTTGCGATCGCTGTACATTTGGACTACTCCCGATCCCTATGAAGGAATTGGAACTTCTTCAATAGCATATTTGTATAAATTTAATCAAGTCCGACCCGTTTTTGATGGGGATGTGGGACAATTAATCGGGATTGATGATGGCGGTTTAGGTGGATTAGCCGTTACAATTAATGGAATATGTACCTCTCAAAATTTTTGTTATTCGGATGTAGAGTTTGATTACAACTCGGTACCCACTTACTCGTGGACGATCGAAGTAATCACGCACGAATTTGGCCATTTACTAGGTTCTCCGCATACACACGCTTGTGTGTGGAATGGAAATAATACAGCGATTGATAACTGTGCAACAGCAGGTCAAGGTTCGTCTGCGGAAGGTTATTCCTGTCGGACGACCCCTTTGACGATTCCCGCTTCAGGGACCATTATGAGTTATTGTCATATCGTCAGCAATGTGGGTATTGATTTTAGCAATGGTTTCGGACCCCAACCTGCCCAACGAATTATTGATACTTTTGACAGTAGCCTATGTCTAAGCACCGATTGTATCAATACCTGTATCAATACCATTGAAACAATAGTTGTTGAGTCCACAACGTTGACCACAGCAACTTTGAGTTGGATCGATACGAGCGGGTCAACACAATGGAATATTCGCTATTATCTCAATGGCGATACTCCGGGTAACTGGACTACCGTTTCCAGTACAAGCGCTACGTTTACCAATTTAACACCCAATACGTACTATGTTTTTGAAGTTACTCCCATTTGTCCGAACGGGTTGGAGATTGGAGGCCGAACACTCTTGTTCATGACCGCAGATTCCTATTGTACAGGTTCCGTATTTACCGATACGGGAGGAGCAACTGGTGATTACGACGACGAGCAAACTATGGTTCGAACACTAATTCCGAATGTACCTGCCAACAATATTACATTAACTTTCTCGATATTTAATTTAGAATTGGATTACGACTATATGTACATTTATGATGGAAATTCAACTGCAGCTCCAGAATTCAATAATGGGATTGGATTTACCGGAAATACTATTCCTGGTCCATTTGAATCTTCAGCGGCAGACGGCTCCTTAACCATTCAATTCAAATCGGATCAGTTTGTGACAGAAGCGGGTTGGGTAGCCACCATTGGATGTACACCTAATCTAAGTGCAACTACTTTTCAAGGAATCGATTTTACCTATGCACCCAATCCAACCAACGGAATTGTTCAAATTCAATCGAAAACGCCTTTGCAATCCATTGCAGTGTACAATGTAACAGGACAATTGCTTTATTCAGAAGCCCTGAAAGACACGACTACGAATGTCGATATAAGTAGTTTTGCACCGGGTACGTATTTCTTCTCCTTACAATTTGATGAAGAACATATGGTCCATTTTAAAGTGATTAAAAAGTAAATCAGTATAATTAGAAAAGCCATCGTTAAGATGGCTTTTTTTATAACTTTTCTATAAGCTCTAATGCTTTGTGTATTGATTTTACCTGTTCAAAAGTAATAAGTAAACGCAACCCATTTTTGGTTTGCTTTTCCTTGATTTTGCAAATGTTTCCGTTGCGTTGTACATATTCCAAAATCTGCATGAAACGGTTGGTTTGATAAAAATCACTTTGCTGATCTCCGATAAAATAACCCACCATTTTGTCTTGTTTCAAAATGAGCTTTTCAATCCCTAATTGGGTCGCTTTCCATTTGATACGAATACTATTAATCAATGCCTTGGCAGGTTTTGGTAACGGTCCAAATCGGTCAACCAAACGTTGCTCGTATTCTTCCAAAGTTTTAATATCCTTGATCGCACTCAATTCGTTATACAAATTCAAACGCTCGGTAATGTTGTTCACATATTCATCCGGGAAGAGCAATTCAAAGTCGGTGTCGATTTGTAAATCTTTCACATATTCCTTCGTTTCTGCATCGTTTTCCTCCTGGTACAATTCCTTGAATTCGTTTTCTTTCAACTCTTCAATGGCCTCATTCATGATTTTTTGGTAGGTTTCAAAACCAATTTCATTGATGAAACCGCTTTGTTCACCACCTAATAAATCTCCCGCACCGCGAATCTCCAAGTCTTTCATCGCAATATTAAATCCGCTGCCCAATTCACTAAATTGCTCCAACGCATGGATACGTTTGCGCGCATCATCGGTCATCGCAGAATACGGCGGCGTGATAAAATAACAAAACGCTTTTTTATTGCTTCGGCCTACCCGTCCGCGCATTTGATGCAAGTCGGATAATCCAAAATTGTTGGCATTATTGATAAAAATCGTATTCGCATTGGGAACATCCAATCCGCTTTCAATGATCGAAGTAGCTACCAACACATCAAATTCCCCATTCATAAACGCCAACATCAGTTCTTCCAATTTCTTTCCGTCCATTTGGCCGTGGCCAATGCCAATGCGGGCATCGGGAACCAAGCGCTGAATCATTCCCGCAACTTCCTTAATGTTTTCAATGCGGTTGTGAATGAAAAACACCTGACCGTTGCGCTGAATTTCATAAGAAACCGCATCGCGAATCAAATCTTCGTGGAACCGCACCACCTGCGTTTCAATCGGATAACGGTTGGGCGGCGGTGTCGTAATGACCGATAAATCGCGTGCTGCCATCAACGAGAATTGAAGGGTTCGCGGAATCGGAGTCGCCGTCAATGTCAGTGTGTCAACCGTATGGGAAATTGTTTTGAGTTTGTCTTTCACATTTACCCCAAACTTCTGCTCTTCGTCAATGATCAATAAGCCCAAATCCTTAAACTTCACATCTTTGTTGACCAATTGATGGGTGCCAATGATGATGTCCACTCTGCCTTCCTCCAACAACTTTAATGTCTCGTTTTTCTGTTTGGTTGTTTTGAATCGGTTGAGGTAATGAATCGTAACCGGTAACTCCTTCAAACGTTCAGAAAAAGTGCGGTAATGTTGGTAGGCCAAAATTGTAGTTGGTACCAAAACCGCCACTTGTTTGCCATTGTCTACTGCTTTAAAAGCAGCGCGAATTGCAACTTCCGTTTTCCCAAAACCTACATCACCACAGACCAAACGGTCCATCGGACGGTCATTTTCCATGTCGGCTTTTACGTCTTGGGTGGCTTTGTATTGATCGGGCGTATCTTCGTAGATAAACGAACTCTCCAATTCTTTTTGTAAATAGCTGTCGGGGGCACAAGCAAAACCTTTCTCTGTGCGGCGTTTGGCATACAACTGAATCAAGTTGAAAGCGATGTGCTTAACTCGTGCTTTGGTCTTTTGTTTTAAAACCTTCCACGCATTGGAACCCAACTTATAAATCTTCGGTGGGGTGCCATCTTTGCCGTTGTATTTCGAAATCTTATGCAGCGAATGGATGCTTACATACACAATATCATTATCGGCATAAACCAACTTAATCGCTTCTTGGGTTTTGCCATCGACCTGAATCTTTTGCAAGCCCCCAAATTTCCCAATCCCGTGATCTATATGCGTCACATAGTCGCCTACCGTCAACGAGGTGAGTTCTTTCAGGGTAATCGTTTGCTTTTTGGAATACCCATTTTTTAAATTGAAACGATGGTAGCGTTCAAAGATTTGGTGGTCGGTATAACATGCAATTTGGTTTTCTTCGTCCACAAATCCTTGGTACAACGGGAAAACTACGGTGTTGTATTGCTTGCGTACGCTTTCGTGATTTTGTTCATCAATATCTTCGAAAATATCATGAAAACGGTTCGCTTGGTTTTCATTGGAACAAAACAAATAATTCTTGAATCCGTTGAAATGATTCTCCCCCAAATTGTTCAACAACAAATCAAATTGCTTGTTAAACGAAGGTTGGGGCTGCATCAAGAACGGAACGGTTTTGTCTGCATTAAAATGGGGTTGGTTACTCAATTCCACCACCGAAAATCGGTCGGCACGCTTCATGAAAAAGGCCTGATTGATAAACAACTCTTCAGGCGATACGTGGCGAATGCCCGCTTCTAATTTTCCAAACGCTTCCGTTGCTTTGGCAAACAACTTGTCCAATTGTTGGCCTAATACTTCGGTATGTTGCAAAAACAACACGGTGGAATCGTCAATATAATCCAGAAAACTCTCGCGGTTTTCTTCAAAGAATTTATTCTCTACATTGGGGATAATCGAAATCTTTTTCAATTTCTCAATCGACAACTGGGTCTCCACATCAAAACTACGGATGGAGTCGACTTCATTGCCAAAAAACTCAATGCGGTACGGGTTGTCATTCGAAAAAGAAAACACATCGACAATCCCACCGCGCACCGAGAATTCTCCCGGCTCTGTGACAAAGTCAACCCGTTTGAAATTGTATTCAAACAAGACTTCGTTGATAAAGTCAATACTCGTTTTGTCGTTGACTGAAATCTTTAAGGTGTTTTTCTCCAATTCCTTTTTGGTCACCACTTTTTCAAACAACGCTTCCGCATACGAAACAATGATGGCGGGCTTTTTGCGCGAATTGATGCGGTTCAAAACCTCAGCGCGCAACAAGATATTGGCGTTATCCGTTTCCTCAATTTGGTAAGGACGACGGTACGAACCCGGATAAAACAACACATCTTGTTCATTGATCAATTGCTCCAAATCGTTGAGGTAGTAAGCTGCTTCTTCTTTGTCGTTAAATAACAGCAAAAAAGGACGATCGGCTTTCTCAAAAAGGGCTTGGATTACAAACGAAAGGGCAGACCCCACCAACCCACGAGCGTTAATTTTGACATCGCGATGTTCTAGGGCTTGGGCAATAAGTTGGACTTTTGGCGCATTTTGATACACCGAAAGTAGCGTTTGCTTACTCAAAACTTAGTGATTTATAGGCGTGTTGGGAATCGCACGCGTGGTGTCTTTCATTTTTTGGAAATCCGGTTCACCTTCTTCACGCGGAATCAAACTGCGTTGCACAATTTCTTCCAACTGTAATTGTAAATATTCAATTTCGGTATTGACTTCACCCACCAATTGCACCACTTTGTCGTCGGGGATTTGGTTGAGGTGAATGTACAAATCCATACTTTTTAATTTGGTATTGATCACCATAATGCGGGCGCGAACTTGCGGCTTGTTGAACTCCTGCGGAACGCCCAGCAATAATTCATTGGATTTAGCCACCAAAACAGTTGCTTTTTTCTGGAAAGCACTCAGCGTACTTTTGGGCTTTTGATTAATTTCCCTCAAAAAGTTACGCCACTCATTCCAAGTCCCAATACGCGCCATGGTTTGGGGGTCCATAGGAGCAATGTCAAATTCCCAACCCCGATTAATCGTGTTGAAAATGGCTTCCTTCTTTTTTGCTTCTTTTTGTTGTTCAATCAATAACGTACTGTTGTCGTTTTGACAACTCATCCAAAGTACCGAACAAAAGAATACCCAACGTAGTTTCATGGCGTGCGTTTATGCCTTGCAAAAATAAGAAACTAGTTTGGAGTAATTGAGTTAAACATTTGGTAAGTTTTGAAGTACATCCTCTATGCCTTACCACTTCCAATTAAAAAAGGAACCCCGAATTGCTTCAAGGTTCCTTTTCTTCCATCGGGTTTAGAGTGCAACTTATGGGAGGTAAGATAATCCGCGGCGTGTTTTCCAGAGGAAGTATTTTTCTAATAATATTTTAGAGAAATCATACAACACATTAGGGATCATCAATGCAATGGTGCGGGGTTTAAATAAATGATTGGAAAAAATAATCACTTCTTTTTTGCCACAGTCCATGATGCAAACGCCGGGAATTTTACCCCACGCTTTTTCTTTTAATTTTTGTTCTCCGCGTGAAACACGAAGAATATTTTCAGCTACGATTTTACCCGTTTCATCAGAGGGATACCCTGTTTTGGGTGAAGCAAAAGGAACTTTCGCTGGAGTAAAAGGGAGTTTTACATCAACAGCAATACCTGCTGCCCAAACATTGGGGAGTTCGCGGTGACGGTAATCATCACCTACCGGAATGTATCCGTTGGGTGTCGCCAATAAACTGGGAGAATGTGTCACAAAGTCAACCCCAATAAACGGCGGCATTAACATCGTGAAACGAGATTCCAATACAGTGCCATCTGTGAGAATAACTTGGTCTTCTTTCACTTCACCAATGCCCACTTGCGTATGGAAATGAATGTTAAACATCTTCATAAACCCTTTCAACATGCTTTCTGCTAAGGGCATGCCGTCTATACCAAAGTGACCCAAATAATCTTCGGGTGTCACCCAGTGCAAATCGACTTTCTTACGAATGTTTTGTTCGCGCAGCCATTTTTCCATATTGAATAAAAATTCATAGGCAGCACCCATGCAACCCGCATTTTGTGTGGCACCAATAACTACGGGCCCTGGATTCTTTTTGAATTCTTCTAAGGCTTTTCGGGTTTTCATCGCACCGTTGGGCGTGCCAATGTAGTGGGCAAATTCTTCTACCCCTGGCGCAATGTCGTATTTCACTTTTGGTCCAGTAGCTACCACCAAATGATCGTAAGCAAACTCACCTTTATCGGTAACCACAAGTTGTTTTTGCGTATCAACGGTAAGGGCTTCAGCTTGAACAAACTCTACACCTTTACGTTGTAAAATGGTATCTTTTCGAAAAGAAATGTCTTTAATATCTCTTCGTTTAAAAGGTACCCAAATCAAAGAAGGGATGAAAAGGAATAGGGGAGATTTGTCAATTAAAATCACACGATGTTCGTTTTTCCCTTTGCGTTTTAATTCCAATGCGGCGGTCATTCCTGCAAAACTTCCACCAACGATTACTGTAGTTTTCATAACCCAATGATTTTATAGTGTAAAGGTACACTTACAAAATGGCGTGGTCGGTGACTTGTGTTACATAGGGAGGTAGTTTTGAGACATTAGTCTTTAGACGTTGGACGTTAGTCAATAGTAATCGATAATGGGTCTAATTTTTATAAGGCAGCACACGTTGGGTATTCTATCAAGTGCCTTCCCGTTTTCGCCTTTATCTCCCTTCCGATGGTCGGGAGGATACCGGCTCTACCGGGGCTGTAGTCAAGTGCCTTTTTAATTTGAAAATTTGAAAATTTGTGAATTTGAAAATTAATCTTTCAATTCACCTCTAGACGATCTTCATATTTCAGACTTACCACATTTGTCTTTTTTGTACCTTTCAAACGTCAAACGTCAAACGTCTAACGTCTAATGTCTAAAGTCTAACGTCTAAATTCTACACCCATGAAACACCTTTTCCTTTTCCTCACGACCATCGCTTTGGCGCAAACCCCAAAAGAAGCGGTCAATCAATTGCTGGACAATTGGCACAAAGCGGCAGCTACGGCCAACTTCAACGCGTACTTTGATGCAATGGATGACGAATCGATTTTTATCGGTACCGATGCTACAGAAAATTGGGACAAAAACGCATTCAAAGCCTTTGCTAAGCCCTATTTTGATAAGGGGAAAGCTTGGAACTTTGCCGCTTTGGAACGTCATATCTTTTTTTCTGCCGATGGCAAGATGGCGTGGTTTGACGAATTACTTAATACCCAAATGAAAATCTGTCGCGGAAGTGGTGTGCTGGTATTAACTCCGCAAGGATGGAAAATCAAACACTATGTCCTGTCCATGACCATACCCAACGACACCACCGATGCCGTGATCAAAATAAAAGCGCCTATTGAAGATCCACTAATACAGCAGCTTTCTAAAAAATAAGAGTTCCTTCGGGAACTTTTTTTATTCGGATAAAACCGACTTTTATTTTTCTCCGTATATAGTGTTGTAAACAAAAACTAAACAAAAATGAAACGGAAAAAATTAAAAGTGATTATAGGTTCGCTGCTCGGTACCTTTTTGCTCCTGTTTATAATCTTGGTAGCCCATATTGCTACCGCTAAACCTATCGAGAACGCCCACATACAAATTAGTCGTATCGACTTCGATCAACCCTTAGATACGACTATGGCTTCTCAGATCAAAGACCAACTCCATGCCATCCCCGGGGTGAAAAGCGATATTATTGTGAAAAATAATGTAGTGGTCTATTTTCATGATAACACGGTGGCCAACTCCCAACAAGTTTTTGATCAATTGATGAATAAAGGCGATTACAAAGCACAGCGCTTTGTAGTACCTGCAGAATTGGCCAACGCACAAGTGTGCCCCGTGATTAAAAAAGACAGTTGGAGCTACCGCTTCTCGTCTTTTGTACAAGGAATCTTTAATTAACACAAATATAAATTGCTATGAAATTTTTGAAACAAACCTCCCTCGTCGCTGTATTGATTGCAGCCGCTTTTGCCACTTCATGTAGTAATGATGATGACAATAGCACTCCCGCGAAACCTTCCATCTATGCGCGTTTAGGCGGAACCACTATGGTATCTGACCCTGATAATCCAGGTCAAATGATTGAACAAGGTCGCTTGAGCTACCGTAAAGTAGTGAACTCAACAGTGGGTCTTATCGTAGCCGACATTCAAGCCGGTGCTTCGGGTAATCTTGGTGCGCACTTTGCCCCAGTTTTGGCTGAGGTAGGTGCAGGAAACACCACCAACTTGGCTATTTTGGTTGACAATTTAACCGATTTCTTCTCCTTCAATACTGGAGGAACCAATCCTGTGAATACCTACAATGGATTGAACATGGTCGATGCACACAACCCAGCTACGAATCCACGTATGGGTGTGAAATCAACCAATGCTAATTATGACAAATTTGTAGGGTATGTAGGTGCTGCAGCACAGCAAAATGGTGTAGCCGCTAATACCGAATTATATACCGATATCGTTGCGGTATTGGAATCGTTACGAGCGCCTATTGTTCAACAATAGTAGTTTTTGTTTAGAGTGAAAAGGCCTCCCTAGGGAGGCCTTTTTGATTTTGTTATTTTCGTAAGTTGTCCAACATCACTTGGGTCATTGCACTCATGTCGTATTCGTGTTTCCAACCCCAATCGGAGCGTGCACACGAGTCGTCAATAGAGGCAGGCCAGGAATCCGCAATCTTTTGACGGAAATCGGGTTTATAGGTAATCGTGAAATCAGGAATGTGTTTCGTGATTTCGGCGGCAATTTCTGCCGGAGTAAAACTGATGCCCGCTAAGTTGTAAGACGAGCGTATTTTTATCGCCTCCGCGTCGGCTTGCATGATTTCAATTGTCGCACGAATGGCATCTTCCATATACATCATCGGCAGTTTGGAATCATCGCGTAAAAAACATTCGTATTTCCCGTCCTCCAAAGCTTTGTGGTAAATGTCAACCGCATAATCGGTGGTACCACCTCCTGGTTCGGAGGTCCAACTGATTAAGCCGGGGTAACGGATACTACGCACATCGACGCCGTATTGGTGGTGGTAGTATTCACACCAACGTTCCCCAGTTTGTTTCGAAATACCGTAGACCGTGGTCGGTTCCATAATGGTATACTGAGGCGTGTTTTCTCTCGGCGTAGTTGGGCCAAATACCGCAATACTTGAGGGCCAAAAGATCTTTTTGATTTTTCCGGCTTTCGCCAAATTCAACACGTGAAACAAGGAATTCATGTTCAAATCCCAAGCAAAAGCAGGGTTCTTTTCTGCCGTAGCCGAAAGTAAAGCCGCCATCAAATACACGTCGGTAATCTGGTATTTCTCAATTAAATGTTCGATTTGATTGTAGTCAAGCGCGTTGACAACTTCAAAAATACCCGTATTCACAATGTCGTTGTTGAGCTTCCGAATATCCGAAGCCACAACATTGTCTACACCGTATTGTGCACGTAGTTGTGTTGTCAATTCAGTACCTATCTGTCCACAGGCACCAATGATTAAAATTTTTGTGGTCATGTAGTGGTTTGTTTGTAGGGCAAAGATAGGAGATTAATGTTTCAAGTTTAATGTTTCAAGTTTCAAGTTTAGACTGTAGACTTTAGACATTAGTCGTTAGAAAGAAATGAAAAGGAATGGAAGGTTTTTAAGTTAACACGTCAATAGAAAGATTCATTTTCAAATCCTCAAATCCTCAAATCTTCAAATCTTCAAATTTTCAAATCAAAATCACACCTTCTCCCCGTGCTGCGACAAGTCCAGTCCCAGTTGTTCCGATTCTTGGCTTACGCGAATGGGAATAAGGAAGTTGGTGAATTTAAAGAGGAGGTAAGCACCGCCAAAGGTAAAGGCCGACACCAATACCAATGCCATCATGTGGTGGCCAAACACCGACCAGCCGCCGTAGAGTAGGCTGGCGTTTTCCCCCTGCGCGAAAAGGGCGGTGAGAATCATTCCCATAATTCCGCCCACTCCGTGACAGGCAAACACATCTAGGGTATCGTCAATTTGTTTTAAGCGTTTCCAGTACACCATGGTGTTGGACACCAGGGCGGTTACAAATCCGAAGAAAATACTCTGCGGGAGGGTCACATACCCCGCGGATGGGGTGATGGCTACGAGTCCGACCACAGCGCCAATACACGCGCCGAGGGCCGAAACCTTGCGTCCGTTCAATCGGTCAAAGAACACCCAAGTGAGCATGGCGGCTGCAGAGGCTACGGTAGTGGTTGCAAAAGCGAGTGCGGCGGTAGCGTTGGCAGCTAGTGCTGAACCTGCATTGAATCCAAACCAGCCAAACCATAGGAGTCCGGTACCAAGCAGCACAAACGGAATATTGGTCGGAATATGTTCGCTGTTTTGGCGTTTTCCCAAAACGATTACCCCTGCCAGTGCGGCAAACCCGGCGCTCATGTGAACGACGGTGCCGCCGGCAAAATCCTTCACACCGAAATAGCCGCCGAGGAGGCCGTGAGGGTGCCAAATCATGTGGCATAACGGTGCGTAGATGAGTAGGGTGAACAAAGCGATAAATAAAAGAAACGAGATAAAGCGTATGCGTTCGGCCAGCGCTCCCGTAATGATAGCGGGCGTGATGACGGCAAATTTCATTTGAAACAACGCATACAAAATAAAGGGAAGCGTACTTCCGAGCGATTTATGAGGCAAAAAGGATACCTGATCGAAGAAGGCAAAGTCGGTTGGGTTGCCAAAAAGGCCATAGTATTTCCCGTCAAGGGTAATGCCGATGGGGTCACCAAAGGACAGACTAAACCCAACAACCACCCAAATCAAACTGATGACGCCCAGGCAGATAAAACTCTTGAGCATGGTGGAGATTACGTTCTTCTTACCCACCATTCCGCCGTAGAAAAACGACAGTCCGGGCGTCATGAGTAGCACCAAACAGGAAGAGGTAAGAATCCAAGCGATATCGGCCGTTTGAAGTTGGTCGGTGGAGCCAAAGGTAGCCCCAACGACGGGTTCGGCATGCGGCCAAACGAGTCCGGCGATCGCTACGACCGTAATCATGACAAATGCGGAGATCCAACGTTTTTCTAATCCCATACCCTTGTGTTGTGTAGGGTAAAATTACAAAACAAACAGCATTTTAATAAAAATTGAATCAAAAATTAGGGGGTGTAGTTTCATTTTTGTGAGTTTATCAAAAAAGAAGGAGTTTTTTTATGGGGTTGTAAATTCGAAAACGATTTTTTTGTAGTAGTCGTTAGACTTTGGACGTTAGACATTAGACGTTAGAATATGAAGGAATTCACAACTGATTACTGTTAGCTGATTACTGATCACTGACCACTGTTGACTGCTCACTGCTCAGCAGCTCAGCAACTTTCAAAGCCCTTTCCTTTTGTATTCCTCCCATTTTCGCTCCATTTTGAAGCTATTCCTATTACCTTTTACCTATGGTTTAGTGGCACAACTGTGGCACAACCGTGGCAGAATACCGAAGTAAACCGCAAGATGACTGGGAGATGACTGGAAGAAGTTATGAATTATGAATTATAAATTATGAATTAGGCGTTATGTGTTTGTTGACATACGACTTATGACATACGACTATTCTTTCCTCTAACTTCACATCCACAAGCATCCCTAATTCATAACTCATAATTCCTATTTTTTGAAATCTTTTGTACGACTTATAGTAAAGGTATAGTAACCTTTACCAAAAGGTATATATTAGTTAACCACGACGTTAAAGCGAAGATGATGCGGGGTTGATACGAGGTTAGTCCGAAGTAGTAGGATGGGTGGTGGTGGGGATGATATTTCATTTGATTAGTTCAAAAAGTATTTCATTGTTAAAAACTTTATTGGACTAATTATGTCCAAAAAGCAGTTGATTTTATTAAATTTGGACATAAATTGACCAATATGACAACGGCATTAAAATTGAAATCTTTTGGTGAACATTTGAGGACTCTTAGAGAGGACTCAGGTTTAACCTTAAAGTATGTTTCAGATCAAATAGGAATAGATACTTCGTTATTAGCTAAAATCGAACGTAATGAAAGACAACCTACAAAAAATATTATTAAACAGGTCTCTGTTTTTTTTAAAGTTGAGGAGAGAGAATTACAGAACGATTATTTAAGTGATATAATTGCTTATAAAATAATTGATGAAGAAGCAGATTTGAGTATCTTAAAAGTTGCTGAAGAGAAGATAAAATACCTAAAAAATATTCAAAATGAAAAATGAAATTAAAGTCGTAGAATTGTTTGCAGGAGTTGGTGGATTTCGTCTTGGATTAGAAGGATGGAATGGAAAGTCTGCGTCTTCTGGGTATAAGAAAAAAATGAGTTCACCTTTTAAAATAGTTTGGAGTAATCAATGGGAACCTTCTACAAAGACACAACATGCGTCATTAGTTTATGAAAATAGATTTGGTAATAAGCATCATTCAAATGAAGATATTGCTCAAGTTGAAGTAGCCAACATTCCAGATCATGATTTATTGGTTGGAGGTTTTCCATGTCAAGATTATTCAGTTGCCACTACATTAAAAAATTCAAAAGGATTAATAGGAAAAAAAGGTGTTCTATGGTGGAGCATTCATAAGATATTGTCTGAAAAAGAAACCAAGCCAAAATACTTATTTTTAGAAAATGTTGATAGATTATTGATTTCACCTTCTGGACAAAGAGGTAGAGATTTTGCAATCATTCTTCAAAGCTTAAATGAGTTGGGGTATATTGTAGAATGGAGAGTTGTGAATGCTGCAGACTATGGAATGCCTCAAAGAAGAAGAAGAGTGTTTATTTTGGCCTATTTGAAAGGGACTGAAATATATGATAACATAAAGGAATCCAATCCAATAGAATGGATATTAGAAGAAGGTACATTCGCTGAAGCTTTTCCTGTACAAACTGAGTATTCACTAGTTCCGAATGAATTTGAATTAGTAGGTGATATTGTTTCCATTTCTGAAAATTTTAATAAAAAAGGTAGCTTAGGAATGTTTGAAAATTCCGGTATAATGATTGATGGATTAGTAACAACTATTAAAACTAAACCATACTACGATGGTAATTTTACATTCTTAGGTGATATTATTCAAAATGGTGAAGTTACCTCAGAATTTTACATTAATAATGAAGATATCGATAAGTGGAATTATTTAAAGGGAGCAAAAAAAGAAATGCGTAAAAATGCACAAGGATTTGAATATCATTACAGTGAAGGTGGTATGATTTTTCCTGACCCACTGGACAAGCCTTCTAGGACTATTATTACTGGTGAAGGAGGAAAATCTCCTTCTAGATTTAAACATGTAATTCAAACACCAAAAGGATTTAGAAGACTATCACCCGTAGAATTGGAACGATTAAATATGTTTCCTGATAATCACACTCAACTTGAAGGAGTTTCAGATACAAAGCGAGCTTTTTTTATGGGGAATGCATTAGTTGTAGGAGTAATAGAGAGAGTAGGAATAAGTTTATGTAGTAAAATTGAAAATGGAATTATTGTACAATCCTAACAATAAAGAGTCTGTTCTTGAATATGCAAAAAGATTAAAAAATATATCTTTACGTCAAGCTTGTACTCCAGAAGTATTAGAACATTCCTATTTAGGAAAAGGTAATTTTGGCCAGGTTATAGAAAAATTTTATTTTGGATATGATCCTAATTCAAAAGCAGAAGCTGACTTTTCTCAAATAGGATTGGAATTAAAAACCTCACCACTAAAACTTTTAAAAAATAATGAGTACAGATCAAAAGAACGTTTGGTACTTAGCATTATCAACTATTTTAAAGTAGTTGATGAAAATTTTGAAGATAGTGACGTAATAAAAAAAAATTCGAACATACTTTTAGTTTTTTATTTATACGAAAAGGGAGTTGATATTTTAGATTTAGTTATAAAATTAGTAGACGAATGGAATATTCCTCAAACAGATTTAGAAATAATCAAGAGAGATTGGGAAATAATAAAAAATAAAATAGTTGCCGGAAGAGCACATGAACTCTCTGAAGGAGATACATTTTATTTGGGTGCATGTACAAAAGGCGCAAACGCATCTACTATAAAAATGCAGCCTAATTCGACACTTCCAGCTAAACAAAGAGCTTTTTCATTTAAACAAGGCTATGTAAATCATATAATCGCAACTATTTCAAAAGGATCAAATGAAGTTTATGGAAAATTAATTGATTCTATTGATACTGTAAAAAAAGCGACAATTGAAGAAATTGTTATTTCTAAATTTGAACCATATTATGAATTGACAACTATTGATATTGAAAAAGTTTTAAATATTAACTTAAATAAAAAAGCTAAAAACTATTATGCTAATTTAACTAAAGCAATTTTAGGTGTAGAGTTAGACAAAGAAATTGAAGAATTTGAGAAAGCTGAAATTAATGTAAAAACAGTCCGATTAAAATCAAACAATACCCCTAAAGAAGACATTTCATTTTCCAATTTTAAATTTGAACAAATTGTACTAGAAGAATGGGATGAATCCAATTTTAAAGATATTCTAGAACATAAATTCCTATTTGTTTTTTTTCAAATTGAAAATGATAAACTGATTCTCAAAAAGGTGAAATTTTGGAATATGCCTTATGGTGATATTTTAGAAGCACAAAAGGTTTGGGAAAAAACTAAACAAATAGTAGCTGATGGCAATATCGTTAAAGAAGTCATCAATGGTAAACGTAGGACTAATTTTTTGAGTAAAACCTTAAACAAAGTTTCTCACGTTAGACCGCATGCAATCAATGCAAATGATACTTACCCATTACCAGTAGAAGATAAATTGACAGGTTTAAAAAAATATACTAAACACTGTTTTTGGTTGAATAGTTCTTATGTAAGAGATGAAATATATTTAAAGTAAGTAGGTATATTTTTTACAAAAAATCCCCCACACACCTGCGGGGGATTACAACTAACCAATCTTTTTAATTCTGTATGAAATGAAAGGGCAAACGGGGTTACTTTCACGGGGCAAAGAACGGGGAGCAGCGTTAGGTTTAGGTAAAGACGGTGTGAAGTTTGTATAAAAAAATCCCCCACACAACTGCAGGGGATTTTTTTTAAGTTTCAGGTTTCAAGTTTCAAGTTTCAAGTTTCCGTCTTTCACGACTTACGACTTACGACTTACGACTTTCTGACTTACGACTCTCACTACCAAATCTTCACGCGTTGGTTGGGAGCGAGGTATAAAGAATCGCCGGGTTTTACGTTGAAGGCTTCATAGAATTCGGGGATGTTGCGCACCACACCGTTGATACGGAACTTGGCCGGTGAATGTGGGTCGGCTGCAATCTGCGAACGAATGGCTTCCGGACGGGATTTGTCTAGCCATACCTGACCCCAACCTAAGAATACACGTTGGATGCCCGTAAAGCCATCCATTTTAGGTGCTTCTTTGCCGTCTAAACTCATTTTATAGGCTTTGATCGCAATGCTTAATCCGCCCAAGTCACCAATGTTTTCCCCTAAAGTATATTGTCCGTTGACAAATAATTTAGGTAGAGCCTCAAAGCTGTTGTATTGCGCCACTAACGCACCGGTTTTCTTTTTAAATGCAGCTAAATCAGCTGGCGTCCACCAGTTGCGCAATTTACCGTCACCGTCAAAAGTACTTCCTTCGTCATCAAAACCGTGTCCAATTTCGTGACCAATTACCGCACCAATTCCTCCATAGTTCACGGCATCGTCAGCGTTCATATCAAAGAACGGCGGTTGTAAAATAGCCGCTGGGAATACAATCTCGTTTAACGATGGGTTGTAATACGCATTTACCGTTTGTGGTGTCATGCCCCATTCCGTGCGGTCCACAGGTTTGCCCAATTTGTCCAAATTACGTTGGTATTCATAAGCGGCACAACGTTGCATGTTGCCGTATAAGTCGTTTTTCGCAATGGTCAACGACGAGTAATCCCGCCATTTATCTGGGTAGCCAATCTTAATCATGAACTTGTCCACTTTTTTCAAGGCTTCTTTCTTCGTAGTTGCACTCATCCAATCCAATTTTTGGATGCTTTCGGCATAGGCTTTCAATAGGTTTTTCACCATTACCGTCATGCGTTCTTTGGCTTCAGGTGAGAAATGTTTTTCTACATATAATTTTCCAATCATTTCGCCCAAACCACCACTCACGGTTTGTACCGCACGTTTCCAGTCGTCGCGTTGTTTTTCGGTACCGTTTAATACTTTGCCGTAAAATTCAAAGTTTTGGTTGTCCAAAGCTGTTGTTAAATAACCTGCAGCACCGTCTAATACCGACCATTTCAAATAAGTTTTCCACGTAGCAATGGGGGTTGCTTTAATCAAAGCATCCAAGCTTTTCATATAGGAAGGCTGTGCAATCACAACCGTTTTTTCTTTACTCATACCTGCTTTTTCCAAGTAGGTTTTCATGTTGAAGTTGGGCATCAACGTTTTTAACGCTTCCAACGTCATCGGGTTGTTTAATTTCTTGGAATCGCGGTTGTCTTCTTTGCGCACATGAATGTTTGCTAGCGCCGTTTCCAAAGCCACAATAGTTTGTGCATCGGCTTTGGCGTTGGGGAATTGTGCCAAGGTCAACATTTTCTCCACATGTTGGGCATAAGCCGCACGAATGCTCGTCATTTCAGGAGCTGTAGCAATATAGTAATCGCGATCGGGTAGTCCCAATCCGCTTTGCCAAGCCATAATCACGTTTTTCGTTGGATCCACATAATCTGTATTGACAAAGACACCAAATGGCGCACGCGTACCTTCACGGTTGGCAGCACCTAAGTAAGCCGCTAATTCTTCGTTGTCTTTTAAAGCATCGATTTTAGCCCACTCGGGTTGAATCGGACTCAAGCCTTTTGCATCACGGCCTTTGCGGTCCATGAACGAGGCGTAGAAGTCGCCAATCTTTTGTTCTTCAGAGCCGGCCGAACTGTTGCTTTTGGCAGCGGCTTGGATGATTTCTTTGACGTCTTTCTCGGATTTGTCCAACAACATATCAAAGGCACCATAAGCGGCTTTATCGGCAGGGATTTTGGTTTTACGGCTCCAATTGCCGTTGACATAAGCGTCAAAATTATCGCCCGGTTTCACCAACGTATCCATGTTGGCTTTCGTTATTCCGGAGTGAAGCGGTTCGCTTTTTTGGCACGAAGTAACCAAAGCCGCTAACGCAATGACCGGTAGTGTTAGTTTTTTCATATTGAAGTAATTTTAGTCGATTGTTTGAATAAGTAGGTTTTTAGGGAAAAATGTTACAGGAGAGCTGCTGAGAGGCTGAGCTGCTGAGAGGCTGAGCTTCTGAGAACTGCGACTTTTTCACGCTCTCGTCGATTCCCGCTCAATAATTTGCGTTTCAAGACGTACCGTTTTGGGTTCCATACTGCGGTTTTCTTTGCGGGCATTCATTTCTTCTAATAATAAATTGAAAGCGGCCACGCCCATGTCGTAACTGGGTTGTTCAACGGTGCTTAAGGATGGCGTGATGACTTGCGACATGAACCAGTTACTAAATCCGATGACTTTGATTTGTTGCGGTACCTTGATGTTGTTTTCATTGAAATAGGCCAACACGCCCACGGCGACCAAGTCGGTAATACAGAAAATACCGTCCACATCGGGATGGTCTTTGATGATTTGCGCAGCGAATTCTTTGCCTTCTTCGAAAGAAACCCGACTACAGGTGTAGACCAAAGACGGGTCGAAGGGAATATCGTGTTTCTCCAATCCTTTTTTATAGCCCAAAAAACGGTCGATGGCATTTTGCGGATTTACGGGTCCGCGAATGTGTGCAATTTTCGTACAGCCTTTGGAAATCAAATGGGCTGTGGCTTCGAGGGCAGCTTTTTGGTCGTCGATGATGACTTTAGAACTATTTAATAACTTGGAGATTTTGTCAAATTGAACAAAGGGAACGCCACGGCGAAGGAGTTCTTTCAAATGTTCGTCGTCGTTGGATTCATTGGATAACGACATCACAATACCGTCTACGCGTTTGTTGAGCAACAATTCCACCTGACTCTTTTCCATCACCACGGATTCGCTGGATTGTTGGATGATAACGAGGTAGCCGTTCTTTTCGGCTTCGGCCACAATACCGTCAATGACACTGGAGAAAAAGTGGTGCACCAATTCGGGAATAATCACTCCGATGGTTTTGGACTCTTTGGTGCGAAGGTTCACGGCAAACGAATTGGGGGTATATTGCAACTGATGCGCAAGGTCATGTACAGCCTTACGGGTTTTGTTGCTTACATCCGGATAATTCTTTAATGCTTTGGAAACCGTAGTAATGGAAATTCCTAAGGTTTCGGCAATTTGTTTGAGTGTCGCTTCTTTCATTGTAACAAATATGGTGAAAAAAATCGATTTCGGAAATCGAAAACGTTTTCGGTATTTTCGAAAACGTTTTCGGTGTGAAATTCTTAATATTCTGTTAACCAAAAAATTAATTTCGAAATAATAATCAACTCAAATTAATAATCAATTAAAAACTGAAAAATGAAAAAAATTACTAATCTTTTGCAGAAATCGCTGTTACTAGCTATGCTATTGCTAGTGTCGCAAGCTTTTGCTCAAAGTGGTGTTTTGTCAGGAAAAGTTACCGATGCGAAAGGTAATGCGGTGGTTGGGGCCAACGTAGCTGCCGGTTCAAAATCGACAACAACTAATGAAAGTGGTGCTTATAGCATCGGTGGATTGGCTGACGGCGCAACTTCAGTAACCGTGTCATTCATTGGTTACAAAACCATTAAAAAAGAAGTATCGGTAAAAGGAAACACGACGGCCGATTTTCAAATGGAAGATGATTCCAAAAGTTTGGATGAAGTAGTTGTAACAGGGGTTGTACGTCAACGTACAAAATTGCAATCGAGTGTTTCGGTGAGTTCGGTGAATACTGCGCAAATCGAACAAGCGGCTCCACGTTCAACTGCGGAGATCTTCCGTTCTATTGCGGGTATTAAAGCTGAGCCAACAGGTGGTGAGGGTAATGCCAACATTACAGTACGTGGTATTCCAATTGCATCTGGAGGAGCTAAATTCTTGCAATTGCACGAAGATGGTTTGCCTGTAATGCAGTTTGGTGACGTAGCGTTTGGTAATGCGGATATTTTTGTTCGTAACGATCAAACCTTAGCACGCGTAGAAGCAATCCGTGGAGGTTCGGCTTCAACGGTTGCGAGTAACTCACCAGCAGGGATCATCAACTTTATCTCAAAAGATGGTAAAAAAGAAGGCGGTACGTTAATGCAACAAGTTGGTTTGGATTTTGGTCAAACCCGTACTGATTTTGAATACGGTTCTCCATTAACTGAAACATTGCGTTTCCACGTAGGTGGTTTCTACCGTCAAGGAGAAGGACCTCGTAATGCAGGATATACAGCGAATTTAGGTGGTCAGTTCAAAGCGAATTTAACCAAAGAATTCAAAAATGGATACGTTCGTTTGTATGTAAAATATTTGAACGACAAATCAATTGGTTATTTGCCAATGCCTGTAAAAGTATCAGGTACCAATGCTAGTCCGAACTGGAGTTCTGTAAGTGGTTTTGATATCTTACACGATACACCGCACAGTGCTTATATGTTAGACAACCTTACTATCGGTGCTGATGGTGAGCGCAGAAGAAGTAATATGGCAGACGGTATGCACCCAATCAACACGTCGTTTGGTGCAGAAATGTCGTTCGATTTAGGTGATGACTGGAAAATTGAAAACCGTTTCCGTCAAAACTTTATCAAAGGTCGTTTTGAATCTTTATTCCCAGCAGAGATTTCTACAGGAGGTGCTTTAGCGAGTGCTTTTGGTGTAGCGAATTTAACGTATGCAAACGGACCTTCAGCAGGTGGAAACTTCAGCAACAATGCGTTGGCAATGCGTATTCACACCTTTGACACTGAAATCAACAACTTCAACAACTTCACAAACGACATGAAATTGTCTAAAAAATTCGGTGATGTTGATGTAACTTTTGGTTACTACAGAGCGTTCCAAAACATTAACATGTCTTGGTTATGGAATTCGTATTTGATGGAAGTAAAAGGCGATAATGCCGCTTTATTGAATGCAGGTTCTGCTACTTCAAACGGTTTATATGCTTACGGTGTGCCACTTTGGGGTAACTGTTGTACGCGTAACTACGATGCCAACTACGATATCACTGCTCCTTATGCAGCGGTACAATGGAAAGCTTCTGAAAAATTAACGGTTGATGCGAGTGTTCGTTTTGATTCAGGTAAAGCAAGAGGAACCTATGCTGGTGCTACTCAAGCCGCTAATTTAGATGTAAATAACAATGGTGTAATTGATGGTCCTGAGGTGAGTGTTTCTGTGGTAGATAATGCCAACCGTAAACCAATCAACTACGATTATGATTATACTTCCTACTCTTTAGGTTTGAACTATTTAATGAATGAAAACCAATCGGTATTTGGACGTTACAGCCGTGGTGGTAGAGCTAATGCTGACCGTTTATTGTTTGGACCAAACATCTTAAACTCAGGTGCTGCCATCAATGGATTAAGCGCGGATATGGTTGATCAAGCAGAAATTGGTTTCAAACGTAAAGGAGAAAACCACACCTTCTATGCAACAGCTTTCTATTCTAAAGTTTCTGAACAAAACTGGGATTTCGGTGGAGGAGCTGGAGGAATTCGTCAAATCCAACGCGAATACAACGCTATGGGTCTTGAGTTAGAAGGAAGCTACCGTGTAAGTGACTTCAACATTATGGGTAACGTTACGTATACCAAAGCAAAAATTGCTTCTGATGCGTTAAATCCATCTGTAGAAGGAAACCGTCCACGTCGTCAAGCGGATTTCATCTATAACATCGTACCTTCTTACAAATTTGGAGGTAAAAAACAACATAACGTAGGTTTCTCAGTAATTGGTACTACAAAAGCTTACGCACAAGATAATAATCAGTTAGTTATGCCCGGTTATGCTTATGTTAACCCATTCGTAAGTGTTGAATTGACAAAAGGTCTTTCGGCTACTTTGAATGTAAACAACGTTTTTGATACTATCGGTATCACTGAGGTTGAAGAAGGAAGCATCACCGAAAATCAAGACAATATCTTACGTGCACGTTCTATCAACGGTAGAACTACAACGTTAACAATCGCTTACCGATTCTAAGATATTTTTCATGTTTATTTTGTTAGCAATTCCTGCGTCAGAAGATGGCGCGGGAATTGTTTTTACGTAAATTGGTAGTCTAAAAATCAATATCATGCGCATTCTATACTTCGTATTCTTTTGTTTTTTGTTTAGCGGATCTGTTTGGGCTCAAACACCTTCAACGGCTGTAACCACACAACCCGCCAAAGAAAAAGTAATGATCATATACGGCAGTGCCGATTGCCATTATTGTATCGACACCAAAGCTTATTTGGACAAGCGCAAGATTGCGTATGTGTTTTATGACATCGATAAGGATACAGTGGCGCTTCGCGAAATGTTGGCGAAGTTGAAACAAGCGGGTATGCCTACGTATGGGCTATCCATTCCTGTAATCGATAAATACGGAGTGTTGTTTATGAATGACATTCCCTTTGACGATTTCCTCAAAAAACTGGACTAATCCATGAATTTGAAACCCCATCTTAGTTTCTGGCAAATTCTCAACATGAATGTCGGCTTCTTCGGCATACAATATAGTTTTGGATTGCAACAAAGTGCGGTCAATCCCATTTACGATTTCTTGGGTGCTAGTCCGGATGAAATTCCGTTGTTGAATCTGGCCGGACCCGTAACGGGATTGCTCGTTCAACCCATCATTGGTGCTTTGAGTGATAAGACTTGGCACCCGCGTTGGGGACGTCGTAAGCCGTATTTCTTAATCGGAGCACTTTTGTGTAGCTTGGCTTTAATCGCCTTTCCGTTTAGCAGTTCGCTCTGGATGGCCGCAGGTTTGCTCTGGATTTTGGATGCGGGAAATAACATGGCGATGGAGCCGTATCGTGCATTTGTAGCCGATAAATTGAATGACGACCAACGTCCGTTAGGGTTTCAAATGCAGAGTTTCTTCACGGGATTTGGGCAAACCTTGGCGAATTTATCCCTCTTTATTTTCCCAATGATTATTGTGGGTAAAACGGGTTCGTTGCCCACTTGGGTATTTGCTTCCTTCTTTTTGGGTGCAATTTGTTCCGTGGGTTCGATTTGGTGGAGCATGCGCACCACTCAAGAAATTCCGCCCAGTGAAGAAGAAATGGCACATATCCATGCGCAAAAAGGGGGCGTGCTCGAACCTATACAAGAGATTTTTTCTGCCATTGTGGATATGCCGAAACTATTGTGGCAATTGGCTTTGGTGTATTTGTTCCAATGGTATGCCTTGTTTTGTTATTGGCAAAATTCCTCAAAGAGTATCGCACTTTCCATTTGGAATGCCACTCCGCAATCCGATCCAGAAGCCTATGAACAAGCGGTGAGTTGGACCGGTTTGGTCAACGGTTGGTACAACATTGTGACTTTTTTGGTGGCTTTTGCTTTAGTAGGATTGGCCAAAAAATACAGTCCGAGAATCACACATGCCTTGTGTCTCACGGCAGCTGCCATCGGATTTCTATTTTTCCCACATATACACGATAAATCGTTACTGTTTTTTGCCATTACCGGATTTGGGATTGGCTGGGCGAGCATGATGGGAATTCCCTATTTGATTGTTGTTTCTGAAATACCCAAAGAGCGTTACGGCGTGTACATGGGCATTATCAACATGATGATCGTTGTCCCCATGATTATCCAAAACTTGACTTTTGGTTACATTATGAAACACTTCTTACACAACGATGCCCGCCTAGCGATTACACTCGCAGGAATCTTGTTGTTATGCAGTGCGTTGTTAACCCTACGAATGAAACCTAAAACTACGACTCAAAGTGCCTAATACCGTTTACCAAAAAGCGCTCGAATTGCTGCATCAGGCTTCGGCACCCCAAGGATTTTTAGCCTCGGTGCAACCCATTACCAACTACAATCGGGTATGGGCACGCGATGGCGTCATCTGTGGATTGGCTGCGCTAACTACGGGCGAAGCTACGCTGATTGAAACCTTTCGAAATACCTTAGAAACGCTTGCCCAACACCAACATGAAACAGGGACTATTCCGTCCAATGTGGCTTTTGGAGAGCAGGGGACTTCAGAAGTAAGTTATGGCGGTTTAGCAGGACGCGTGGATGCGGTGACTTGGTTTGTTATTGGAGTTACTCAATATACGTATGTCACTGGTGATTTTTCATTTTATAAAAAAATGGAATCGGCAGTGCAAAAAGCATTAGCCTTATTACAAAATTGGGAGTTCAACAACCGTCATTTGGTGTATGTGCCTTTGTCGGGCAATTGGGCCGATGAATACATTACCGATGGCTATGTATTGTATGATCAGTTGTTGCGCATTTGGGCTTTACGGGGCGTCCAACATTGTGCTCCAACTGAAATGAATGCAGCTAAAATCGCGGCTATTGAAGCACAAGTACTACTTAATTTTACCCGCAATACTGCAGAAGACCATTATCATGAGCGTGCCTATCAAGAGGTGACTTGGAACCGTTATATGCCGTGTTCGTTTAATCCGGCAGGATACAAAAACCGGTATGATGCGTTTGCCAATGCTTTAAGCTTGTTGTTGAACTTGGGTTCGCCCGAATTCCAGAACAATCAAATTGAATATATGATGGAATTGGCTGGGCAACAACCGCTCGGACTCGTGCCTGCCTTCTGGCCACCTGTTTTTGCCGGGGAAGAAGATTGGCATTTGTTGAAGAACAATTGCAAATACGAGTTCCGCAATCATCCCTATGAATTCCATAACGGCGGGTCATGGCCAATGGTTAATGGTTTTTGCGGAATGGCCTTAGTGCAGCGTGGTTTTATTGCCGAAGCGAATCAATTGCGGGAACAATTGGACGATGCCAATGCCTTGGAAGATTTTGCTTTTTATGAAAATTTCAATACCCAAACCATGGCCCCCAATGGCGTACCGCAATGTACCTGGAGTGCAGCGGGATCGGTATTATTATACACTCATTTATTCTCACAAAAACCCTTATTATTTTAACCTAAATCATGGAATCAAAAACCATAGATATTATAAGTATGGGCGAATTGCTAATCGATTTGATTGGGCATGAAGTCAACACATCGATTAATCAAACTAAAGATTACCACCGTTTTTTAGGAGGTTCACCCACGAATGTCGCTGTTAACGCTGCACGCTTAGGCTTACAATCGGTATTGGTGGCTTCATTTGGTCAAGACGGTTTTGGCGATTATGCCATGCGCAAATTGAAAGCGAATCAAGTGATTACTTCACAAATTCGACGCTTAGAACATTTACCAACCTCCGTTATTTTTGTATCAAAATCGACAGAAACCCCTGATTTTATTCCGTACCGACAAGCCGATTGTGAAATCATTGGCGAACAATTACCGGATGCTGTTTTGGCGCAAGCTAAAATCTTTCACACCACTTGTTTTGCGTTGAGTAAAAAACCGGCACAAGAGACGATTTTAGAACGGGCAAGAGCGGCAAGTGCCATGGGCTTGCAGTTGAGTATCGATTTGAATTTTTCAGAACGCATTTGGCCCAACCGCGAAGAAGCCAAAGCAGTGATTAAAGATTATTTATCGAACAATCCTTTGGTGAAAGTTAGTGAAGACGACTGCTACCGCTTGTTTGCTGAGGTCAAATCAGAAGATTTCATTTTTGAATATTTCCACAGTTTTGGGGCACAAACGGTGTGTTTGACTAAAGGAAAAAAAGGCGTGGTACTCTCCGACACCCAAGAAGGATTGATTACTCAAAAAGCCATGGAATTAAACGATATCAAAGATACAACTGGAGCGGGTGATGCTTTTTGGACCGGATTCTTATATGCCGGTTTGCAAGGTTATTCCTTAACCGATCGTATTACCATTGCGCAGAAGTTAGCCGCAATCAAATTACAAAATGTGGGGCGCTTACCCGAAAACATCGACATTCGATCGTTGTTGCATGTTCACTAAATAAACAGGTCTATTTATAGAAAGAGAAGGCGTTTCTGCGAGGGAACGTCTTTTTTTATGAGATAGAATTAATGCCGTTTTTCGTTGCGAATACGAGCTAATTATTTTTTAGGTAAAGCACAATGGGGAATGTTCGGACTGTTCTTTTGTTTCAGAATTAATTGGCATAAATCTTTGGTAAATGCCACACCGCCAAATTTGTCAATGTGATTCCCGTCGTAGGTTTTGTACTTGTTGTTTTTCAATAAATTGAAATAGGAAACGTTAGTCGTTTTTGCCAATTTCTCGATAGTCGTATCAAATTCGGGCCAAAAGTTGGTTTCAATTTCTTGCAATTTTTCATCGACAGGCATACGCACAAGCACCACCGTTCCGTGTTGTTCTAGGAACTGAATCATTTCCTTTAAGGCCCTTATGCGGTAGTCGCATTTTTTCCAACGTTGGGCAAATCCGTTATAAATTTTGTATTGGTTTTGTTTCCAACCCACAAATGTAGCGCTGTCTTTAGGGAGATTGCGTTCTTCCATCCAACCGTCGGGATGCAATTCTGAGTTTTGTTTGAATAAAGCCCGAATGTGTAAGTAGTTGAAATTTTTCACTACATATTCAAAATTGGGATTCATATTCACCCACCGCATATTGTGGGGCGGATGGTCGGCTTCCATGAAGATGCCGTTCTCAAAATCGTCTTTTTCGCGTTGTGCCAAAACCCACGGATTCACATTGATAATGAACAATCCGTTTTTGGTATCGGGGTCCATTTTACGTTTCACACTTTCTGTGTAAGCCGGTCCATAAGCCGCTTGTGTAATGGTAAAACTGTAATTGAACATGGGGAGTTCGAAGCCTTTGTCTTTTAATTCTGCATCGACAATTCGGGGTTGGATGCCTTGAAAACTTCGGGAATCGCCAAGAATAAAAGAATGTTGTTTTGGGGTGGTGAATTTTAAATAAAAATAATCGATATAGCCTCCGTATTTCATCAATACCAGACTGGTCGCTAATAGGGCGATGCAACTAAAAAGGCTTAAGCGAATTAAGAATTTTTTCATCAGAACTGGAAATAGATAAATGTATCGGAGCTCACTCCAAAAATTAGAAGCATTAAAAATACGAATAAGTACAAAAGCCATCGCACCCAACGTTGGGAGATGTAACTAATTTCAAAACCGTGATTTTTATGACGGTGTAGCCATTCGACAACTAATAATACCGCTATAAATCCTAAAGAGGAAAGACTTACTTCAGGTTTAAAACCGCGAGAAAAGTCAAACAGTTTTGTCAAATAACGGATGGCTTCCGTTACATTGATGGCTCGGAAAAAGACCCAAGCAATTACGGTAATACCAAAAGTGATCGCTATTTGTAAAGTTTCTTTTATCGAAGGTAAAAAAGTGTTTTGGGCTACAGTGTCGGTATTGGCTCGGTTAAGTTTGAATACGACCAACGGAATAAAGCACAAGGCATTGATCCCGCCCCAAATGATAAACGTCCAATTGGCGCCATGCCAGAGTCCGCTCACCAAGAAAATAATCAACACGTTTCGGAGTTGACTGTAGAGTCCGCCTTTACTTCCGCCTAAAGGGATGTACAAATAATCCCGAAACCAGCTGGAAAGGGAAATGTGCCAACGCCGCCAGAATTCGGCGATATCTCTTGAGAAATAAGGGAATGAAAAGTTTTTTAGCAATTCAAATCCCAATAAACGTGCGGTTCCCAAAGCGATATTGGAATACCCTGCAAAGTCGCCATAAATTTGAAAAGCGAAGAAAAGTGCGCCAATCCATAGACTTCCCGCATTGTATTGGTTGGGATGGTTGAACACTTCGTTAACGACCATTGCGCAATTATCAGCCACCACCACTTTCATAAACAAACCCCACAGAATTTGACGCAAACCATCTGCAGCTTTGTACGGGTCAAAAGTCCGGTCTTGTTTAATTTGCGGGAGTAAATGTGTAGCGCGTTCAATGGGTCCGGCCACTAACAACGGGAAAAAACTCACGAAGACACTGTAGTCTACAAAGTCTTTTTCGGCTTTAATTCGGTTGTAGAAAATATCAATAACATAGCTTAGGCCATGAAAAGTATAGAAGGAAATCCCCACAGGGAGAATGACATTGAGTGTAGCGGCATGGCCTTGAATGCCGAAAAGGGCTAGGAAGTCAATAAACGAACTTACAAAGAAGTTGTAGTATTTGAACACTCCTAAAAATCCAAGGTTAATGAGGACACTGAGCCAAAACCAAAAGCGCTTTTTTCCTAATGACCCTGATTTTTCCATTTGGAGTCCGGTGTAATAATCCAAAAGGGTTGAAAAAATCAGTAAAAAAAGGAATTTATAGTTCCAACAGGCATAAAAATAGTAGCTCGCAACCAGCAATAAAATATTCTGAGCTTTCCGATATTTCTGGGTAAAAAACCAGTACAGGATAAACACTGCAGGGAAAAAATACAGAAAACTGAACGAGTTAAAAATCATGCAGGATTGGTTTTGGTAAGCCCGCTACAAACATATAAAAAAATATGGTTTTGGAATTCGTTTAACCGTTTCTTTATACAGGTAGTTTTACAACAGCAAACCCATTGATTAGATATACAAAAAAACCACCCGTGAAGGGGGTTCTTTTGTGTGGGTTTAATTATAGCGATACACCGCATAGCCCCAAGCGGGTAGGGTGCGGGTTTTTGCATCGAGCTCTAGGGTTTTTTGGGTAAAAATATCGGTGACCTTGCCGTGCAGTTTAGGGTCGCTCAACTGTAAATTTTGGGGTGTTTTCGAAAAATTGAGCAGTACTAGGATTTTCGCACCGTCTTTTTCTCGAGTATAGGCATAGACCGCTTTGGGGTCGCCTGTTTTTACTTTTGCGAATGCGGCATTGGCGGCTAAGGCTTTGCAGTTTTTGCGCAAGTCTTGTAGGGTAGTGTAAAAAGCGGCACGTTTGAATTCTTTAAACGACATGGGGTCTTTATCAAAGAATTTTAGGGCGCGCAACACGGGTTCTTCTTGGCCGCTATATACCAAAGGAACGCCGTTTTGCATGGTTTGGGTAAATACCGCAAATGGTGCGTGGACTTCTTTAGGGAAGGTGCCGAAGTCGGCGTGGTTCCAACTGTTTTCATCGTGGTTGCTAGTAAAATAGAGTTGAATGGTATTCTTTGGGTACATTTTTGCATTTTCAGCAACGATACTATCGAGTCCGAATGCGGGTCGGTCGCCTTTGGCAATTTTCTCCATCATTTTAAACATGTGCCAACCGTACACGGCATCAAAACCACTTTTGGGAAGGTAGGTGCTGTCACCTTCTGCGAGGAAGAACATGTTTTTCATTTTCTTAAGTTGGGGAATTGATTTTTTCCAGAATCCGGCAGGGACATTCCACGCCACATCACAACGGAAACCATCGATATCGGTTTCTTTTACCCAGTATTTCATGGCGTTAATCATGCTGTCCTGCATGACCGGGTTTTTAAAGTTCAACTGACGAACATCGGCCCAGTCAAATGCTACGGCAGCCTTTCCGTCTTTGCCTTGCACATAAAAATCAGGATGGTTTTTTAGCCAGGCATGGTCGGCACCGGTATGGTTGGGTACCCAGTCGATGATAACTTTCATGCCGCGATCGTGAATGGCTTTCACTACGTTTTTAAAATCGGCCAAAGTCCCAAACTCGGGATTGATTTTACAATAGTCGGATACTGCATAATAGCTACCGAGCGACCCTTTACGATCCACTTTACTAATGGGGTTGATGGGCATAAACCAAATGGTTTGCACGCCCATTTTTTGGAGACGGTCCAAATGTTTGGCAAAGGCATTGAGGGTGCCTTCAGGAGTATATTGACGAATATTGACTTCGTAGATATTGCCCTGCATGATCCAAGTGGGATGACCGTCGGTGCGCTCAGGCACTTCAGCTTCTGTTTTGTTGGGTTGGCACCCGATAGTAGCGAGCGTTAAGGCAATGGCCAGGAAAGAAAAATAGAGGTTTCGCATATTTAATGTTTTGAAGCTCTAAGATAGGGAATTTTTCGTGACTAGTCTTTATACATTGGACGTTAGACGTTAGACGTTAGACGTTAGACGTTAGAGTGACTAGTGATTAGTGACTAGTGATTAGTGACTAGTATGATTGTGGATTTTAATTTGCGCTAAAGATTTATTGTTTTATCAAAATATACTCCCCAAAAGGCAAACTAAAGCTTGTGAAATTAAAAGGATTTCCATTTTCATCTTCGGGCTGAACCTGAATTTGACTGTAAAACCATACTTTTAATTTATTAACGCCACCGTCTTCATAACTCCTAATAACAAAACTATTTGAAAGACCACTAATGTTTGAAAAAATTGGTTCTGATAATCTCATTTCTAATCTTTTCTCATGTTGCGCACATTCATTACACTTTGGTTTATAATTGGCATGATAAAGACAACCTTTTTCTAGTAAATTATATTTCCTCATGTCAATAACGTTTGATCCAAAATCAGTATTGATTTGATTTAGGGTATTCACTTTTTCAATTCCATTTTCTATAAACTGATATTCACCAACCAGTAAGTCTGTGTAATAAGAAATTGTTCCAGGCATATATTTATGTTCTCTTTTTTGAAAAATAATTTTTAGAGAGGTATTACCATTCGTATACAGCCATGTGCCTACATATTGATTAAGAAAACCGTTTACATCTTTATAATAGGCGTTGTTGACTGTACCAAAAGGTTGGTTTCCATACAGTTCTATGACTTGGTTTTGAGCTGTACAGAATGTAAATAGCAATAAACTAGATAGATAAAATATTTTTTTCATAATGTTCTTTAATTACAAGGTTGTTTAATTGGATTTTCGTTTGGGTTTTGAGGATCAAGAATTAATTCTTGCCAAGATGTAAATCCCACTGTGCAATTCCTCCAGACTTTATGCTGTATTTACCGTTTCGAAAATATACGAATTAGCTGTTTGTTTTTTGCGATTAGCAAATTATCAATACAATTTGATATACGCTTTAATAAGTATTGCGAAAAGTTTCCTGACTTTGCGCAACTGGGATGTTTTTCTGCGCTAGCAACCGTTAATCATTTCTCCGCCATGGATTTGGTTGCGGGGTTTTAGAGAAAACTTAATGAGGAGGCTATTTTTTTATTTAAATTACTTTAATTCAATATTTTAGTATTACAATTTATCGTTTCAATTTATATTATTTTAATAAATTTGTTACAATCATAAATCGTATTTCTTTCAGGCAAATTATATAGCTCATTTTATGAAATATTTATTTTTTTTATCAACAGTATTAATTACCTCCTGCACTAAAAATTCAAATGAAAAACTAGAATTGAACAATTTGAATTGGATTGATTTAACCTATAGTTTTGATAGTACAACCTTATATTGGCCAAATAATAAAACGACTTTCGAACATCATACAGATGCGAATGGAATTACACGGCAGGGCTATTATTATTCTTCCTATTCTATTTGTGCACCAGAGCATGGAGGAACGCATTTAGATGCTCCAATTCATTTTGCAAAAGGCAAATACACCGTAGATCAAATACCTTTAAAAAATTTAACTGGAAATGCAGTGGTTATTGATGTTTCGAAAAATGCATTAGCAAATAGAGATTATCAAATTTCAATTGCAGATATTACAAATTGGGAATTGGAAAACGGGGAAATTCAAAAAAACACAATTATTTTATTTAAGACCGGATACGGAAAATATTATCCCAATCGAGGCGATTATTTTGGTACTCCAAAAACTGGAATTGAGGCTATTCCTGAATTACATTTTCCAGGAATTGATCCCGAAACAACATTATGGTTAATTAAAGAAAGAGCTATAAAAGCCATAGGTTTAGATACCCCAAGTTTAGATTACGGTCAGTCGACAGATTTTAAAACCCACCAGATTTTAATGGGCAACAACAAACCCGGCTTTGAAAATCTAGCAAATCTGGACCAACTTCCTGCTACTAAAATCTATGTAGTAGCTCTGCCTATGAAAATCGGTAAGGGTAGTGGCGCTCCATTGAGAATAATTGCAGGAATTGCTAATTAATTGTATTAGTGCCAAAAAACAACAAAATTCGAATTTTCAAATACATTACCCATAATTAGAAAGAGTTACTATAAAATATAATATTGTATTGTGAAAATGGGACAAACACGAAAAAATAAAAATCATTTATTTATTCTAACTTTAGTTACTGTTATGGGTTTAAAAAGCTGTAAAACAATTGACGAATCACTTACATTAAATGTCCGAAAAACAGCATTAGAAGTAGTACAACAGATCCCAATAAATCACGAAGGAAGAGCAAAAAGTGCTTTGTATTTACCACCAAGAAGAATAACGGAAAAAGAATTTAATTCCCCTATGCTGAATGAATTAATTGACAGTATGTATATTGTGATGGTAAAAAAATCAGGGGTAGGTATAGCAGCAAATCAATTGGGTAAACGATTACAAGTTTTTATTATTGAGGCAAAATCGGACAATCCGCGTTATAAGATTTTAGGTCCTGTGCCAAAACAAGTATTTATTAATCCTATAATTACTAAAGTTTCCCCAAACAAGAAGAATTTTTGGCACGGATGTTTGAGTGCTGATGGAGAAAAGAGAGGTAATGTGGCCACCTATGAATGGATTGAATACCAATGCCAAAATGAAAAAGGAGCTGTCATAAATGGACGACTTGATGGATTTGCGGCTGTAATTTTTCAACATGAATTTAAGCATTTAATGAACGGGACGTATCTTGATGTGGCGAACCATTTTTTATCAAAAAAACAATTGGATCTTGAGGTTGAAATGAAAAAAGTACCTTTTTTTGAAACAGCATCAGATACTTTACCACTACTAATCAATGGCTATGTAGTGGGAGAAACTTTAGAAAAATACCACTCAAAACAACAATAAAAACGTACGATACCGAAATACTAGTTCGCTTTGGGAAACAAGTACGTGCTTATGTAAAGATAATTGGCGCAAAGATTAATAGTTTACTTTTTGTTACTTACAACTTAATTTTTAACTCATAACCATTAACCAAAAAAAGCCCTCACATCACTGTGAAGGCTTTCTGTTGCTTTCTATAACTGACGAGACAAACTAAAGTTCGTGGTACCTGACTGCCACTGGCAGTCCTCCTTTTAATTTCAAATCCCTCTTGGGCTCCCCGAATCGTTCCTCTCGGGGTAAACTTCTCGCCCTGCGAGGGAAATAAAAAAACCCGACACTTTCGTATCGGGTTTTTTGCTCCCCCTCTTGGGCTCGAACCAACCCCGATAGCTATCGGGGCTCTGATTAAAAGTCAGATGTTGAATTTTAAAAGAAGTTTATGCTTTATTTCGGGATACTTGACAAGATTTTGAATATAGGTTTTGCTTTTCATGGATTTTATGTGTTTTTCAATCGCAAGAGCTTGTTCTTTAGATTTGCATTCTATAGTGAAATAAAGAATCCAATCATCCGCTTTGTAAGTGAATTTTCTAGCTTGCGTATCATTGTGATGAAAATTTAATCTTTGGTCAAGATTAGACGTGAAACCGATATAATAACGGTTGAGCTTTTCTGAAAAAAGAATGTAGACAAAAAACATAGGCGAATAGATTACATAAACCAAAAAAGCCCTTACATTTCTGTAAAGGCTTTTTCTGTCTGCTCCCCCTCTTGGGCTCGAACCAACCCCGATAGCTATCGGGGCTCTGATTAAAAGTCAGATGTTGAATTTTAAAAGAAGTTTATGCTTTATTTCGGGATACTTGACAAGATTTTGAATATAGGTTTTGCTTTTCATGGATTTTATGTGTTTTTCAATCGCAAGAGCTTGTTCTTTAGATTTGCATTCTAAAGTAAAATAAAGAATCCAATCATCCGCTTTGTAAGTGAATTTTCTAGCTTGGGTATCATTGTGATGAAAATCTAATCTTTGGTCAAGATTAGACGTGAAACCGATATAATAACGCTTGAGTTTTTCTGAAAAAAGAATGTAGACAAAAAACATAGGCGAATAGATTACATAAATCAAAAAAGCCTTCACATTGCTGTAAAGGCTTTCTGTTGCTTGCTCCCCCTCTTGGGCTCGAACCAACCCCGATAGCTATCGGGGCTCTGATTAAAAGTCAGATGTTGAATTTTAAAAGAAGTTTATGCTTTATTTCGGGATACTTGACAAGATTTTGAATATAGGTTTTGCTTTTCATGGATTTTATGTGTTTTTCAATCGCAAGAGCTTGTTCTTTAGATTTGCTTTCTAAAGTAAAATAAAGAATCCAATCATCCGCTTTGTAAGTGAATTTTCTAGCTTGGGTATCATTGTGATGAAAATCTAATCTTTGGTCAAGATTAGACGTGAAACCGATATAATAACGGTTGAGTTTTTCTGAAAAAAGAATGTAGACAAAAAACATAGGCGAATAGATTACATAAATCAAAAAAGCCCTCACATTGCTGTAAAGGCTTTCTGTTGCTTGCTCCCCCTCTTGGGCTCGAACCAAGGACCCTCTGATTAACAGTGGCTTTTTAGGGATATACTGTAATTGATTTCCACTCACTTAACACAAAACTTTACTACAAAACTTGACATTTTTTTACAAAAGTGCACTTAGAAAGTACACTCAATAAATGAACTTTAATATTACACAAAAACTATACATTATGTTATCAATTACAAAATGCAAACAGATTTTAAATCGAAATGGAGTTTATTATACAGATGAAGAAATCGTAGCCGTCCGAGAAACACTTTATAAATCGGCAGAAATAATATTTGAATCTTGGGAAAAAAAAGATAAACTTAAACAATCGTAAATGAGTCTAAAACAAACATGTTATTGTAATAATTTGATAATTTTTCTTATTTTCGAGAAAAGTAATTAACTATAATACTTCGTTAAGTTCTTATAGTTTATACATTAGCAATAAAAATACAGTAAGCAAAATTCCCATTTAATTTTATGAATAAATTAAATTATATAGACCTCTTTGCAGGAGCTGGTGGGCTCTCAGAAGGATTCATTCGCCAAGGGTTTGTGCCAATTGCTCATGTTGAAATGAATAAAGAAGCATCCGACACATTACGAACAAGAGTTGCTTTTCATCATTTGCAACAAAAACAAGACTTAACAAAATATTACTCGTATTTAAAGCAAGATATTCCAAGAGATAAATTGTGGAATTCTATACCTGAAGAGTTGCTGGAATCAGTCATCAACGAAGAAATAGACGATAATAGTATCAAAAACATTTTTTTTAAAATTGATACTCTTTTAGATTCTAAAAAAGTAGATATAATTATAGGCGGACCACCGTGTCAAGCCTATTCTTTAGTTGGACGAAGTCGTGACCCGAATAATATGAGAGACGATAAAAGGAACTTTCTCTTCCGCTACTATGCAAAGTTTCTAGTTCATTATAAACCGAAATATTTTGTTTTTGAAAATGTCTTAGGCCTATTAACGGCTGGTAATGCGAAATATTTAAATGAGATGCTAGAGTTATTTTCTGAAATTGGATATTCTGCGGACTTTAAAGTGCTAAAAACAGATGAATTTGGGGTGTTACAGAAGCGTAAACGTGTAATTATTATTGGAAGAAAAGGAAAGAAAAAATTTAATTTCCCAGAACTTAATACAATCGAAAATAAATGGGAAATTAAAAAAGATTTATTTTTTGATTTACCCGTCCTGAAACCAGGACAAGAAATGTCGGTTGCCAAATATACAAAACAGGCAAACGAGTATTTAAGTAAAACCGAAACTAGAAATGGGATTAATTATACAACGCAGCATATAACTAGAAATCACAATGAGAGAGATTTAGAAATTTACTCCCTTGCTATTGATAGATGGCTTAACGACAGAGAGAGACTAAAGTATAATGATTTACCAAAAAGATTACAAACTCATAAAAACACAACTGCTTTTTTAGATAGGTACAAAGTTATTGACCCTGTTGGACATTCGCACACTGTTGTTGCTCATATTTCTAAAGATGGTCATTATTACATATATCCTGACGAAAACCAAGTCCGTTCCATCTCAGTTCGGGAAGCTGCAAGAATTCAATCTTTTCCAGATAATTATTTTTTTGAAGGGGGGAGAACAGCATCTTTTAAACAAATTGGAAACGCTGTACCTCCACTCATGGCAGAAACCATCGCTAATAAATTAAAGCATCTATTAATGAATGGATAAGTAATTTTGTATAAAAACAAGCTAAATATATGAATGAGGAAGTGATTCAAAAAATGTTATATAATTGTAAGGGAGATAAAGTAGTTCATCCCCTTGCAATGCCACTTAAGGAATCTCTTCAACTAATTTCAAATTTTTTTACTAACAATTCCAACAATAAATTGTGTTTAGTTTTTCCTGTTAAGGAATTTGCGGCACAATGGATTGCAATTCCTTCTGCTTTATTTCTTATTGAATCTGATTTTGACCAGTTCAAAAATGAGATATTAGAGACTTTGAATAAATATAAAAAAGGAGATAGATTAATCTTAAACAATGACGCAATTGTTGAATGGAATGGAAGAAATACAAATGGATTTGTTTTTAAACACAAAGAGTATAACAGCGTTGATGAAATAACAATAAATGTAAAAAAAATATCCAAAATCCAGCCCGCTCCATCAAATAGGAAGGCATTATCAAGCTATTCAAAAGTCGTTGAGGCTATTAATAAGAAGAATGTAAATCCCACAGATAGACTTTTAGGAATTCAGACAGAAGGAAACAAATTATTTAACAAAAATTCAATTTGTTTAATTAGTAAGCATATAGCGTTTGGAAATTCAGTTTCAGAAATTTTAATCAATGATTTTCTTATCGAAGAATACTTTAAGTTAGGTAAAATTGATGATAGTGGGCAAGCTAGTAACAAAAGTCCTCTTTTCATTTCAAACAATCTTTCAAATCTAGCATTATATGTTACATTATCGGAATCCATTTCTAAGATTATAATTGATGGTTTCTCAGCTATTAGAGAGCGTGGAACTGATTTTTCAGATATTGATGTCAAAAACATTCCAACTATTCTAATTACAGATTTGTCAGAGATTGAACATTTCGAAACAATTGCTGATTATGGCTTTGAGTTTTTCAATTTTACAAAAGAAAATTTGGTGCTTGATAATCCAACTGAAAACTCACCTTTTAACTTTCTTAACAAGAAATTAGAAAAATACAAATCATTTCATATCGTAAAAAATATTAGTGAAAATAGTGAGTTAGAAGCAATCGTAAAAAAAATCCATTCAATCCAAAAAGATGATTCTAACAACGATTTGATTTCTTTGAAAATTTCACTTATCCAACTTATAAATTCACTTTCAAGAGTAGTGCATGTTCTTGAACCAAATGAAATTAGTGGTTTCAAAGCCAAAATAGATAGCATTGAAACCTTTTTTAACCGCTCTAAAATGTGGCTGGGTGATTCAAAACAACTAATTGAAGAGAGTATATCACTATTGAAGTCTGTAATAAAAAAATTTACTGAAAACCCATCAGAAAAGTGTTCTCGATTAGAAGAATTAATCCGTAAAAAACAATATGATTATATTATTTGCCCGACTGAAGAGGAGACTAAATCTCTAAAGAATTTTTTTAGAAATTCTTATCATTCAAATTACCCATCGATAATTTCTATTGCTGACGTAAATGACAATTTGATTTCATCAAAACCATTAAAAGCAATTCTGACAGGTTGGGCTAAATCAAATAACATTAACAGAATTCTTTCGTGTTTTCTTTTCTCGGAGCTGACATTTTTGTTTTATCAATTTGAAAACAGATACTATAATTCTCTTCAAAAAAGAAATAAAGTACACTCTGAGAAAGTTAATTCTACTGTTAATGTGAAAGGTCTTCCTTCAAGAAATGAAGCAATAAAATCGAGAAGCTTTGCGGCGTTGTATTCGAACGATACGATAGACGACCCAAGTTCTGAAGATTTAATTGATATCGTAAATTTTGAATTAAGACTAGATAATGCACAATATTCAAAATACTATGCCAAAGGAAATATTATTGAAAGTATTAAAGCTAAGCGGATAGATTTTGAAAATAGTTATTTTATATACACGAACGAATCACACAAATTCTTGGTAATAAATGAATATTTTGATAAAAAAATAGAGCATGCAAATCTTTATAGAAAAAAAATAGAGGGATTAAAAACGGGTGACATAATTGCGGTTATAAATACGGATAGGGATATTCTAGTAGAATTAGTAGAAAAACATACAAAACCAGAAGTTTTATCGTCATTAAAACAATGGACAAATCTTTGGAAAAACCTTTTGAGAGACCACTATGCCTCTACAGGGAATGACTTTAAAAGATTAGTAAAAGATTTGCGAAAATATGATTGCATCAAGCATGAAGTTACTATTAAGACTTGGTTGCAAGACGAAGCTCGGATAGGCCCCGATGATGATGCTGATTTAATTAGTATTGCCTTACTCACAAACTCCGAATTATTAAATGACAATATTAAAAGAGTTCGAGAATCAATTACAAAAATGAAAGGGTTGAGACATGATGCTTCCGAATTTATTATAAATAAAATCAAGGCTCAAATTTACACTTTAGCAGACAGTTCAATCATCAATACGAAAGTAACGATAGAGGGATTGGGAAGCGTGTTTATTTTAAAAGTTGTTGAGGTTTCTAATAGTTTTGAAAATATTGATGTAAAATACGTAAATAGGTTATTGGAAAAAGAGATTATTTAATGGCAAAATTATTACCCCCATATATAGACAAAAATTGTAAAAGTACTGCTGAGAAGTTGATTTTTGATATTTTCAAAAATAGTCCTTTTACCAAAGACTGGATTGTCCTTCATTCTTTAAATCTTTCACAACACACGGTTCGATTGTACGGTGAAATTGATTTTTTGATTATGATTCCTAATGCTGGTGTCTTTGTAATGGAAGTAAAGGGTGGTGATGTAAAATGTATTGATGGTGTTTGGCATTTCACTAACAGGTTCAAAAACACAAACACAAGTAATATAGGTCCTTTCAACCAAGCAAGAGATGCTATGTTTTCCTTACGTTCAGCAATTGAAAAGGAATTTGGGAAAAAGCATAAGTTCTCAAAAATATTATATGGATTTCTTTGTGCATTCCCACATATAAATTTTGATAAGCATAGTGTTGAATATGAGTCATGGCAAATATTGGATAAGGATTCTATGCAAATTAGTATAGAATCGTATTTTAATAATTTCATTCAAAAATTCATCCAAAAGCACCAGTCTCAAAAATGGTTTTCAGAAAAAGATTGTTTACCCAATAAAAATGATTTAATTGTGCTTTGTGACTTTTTGAGAGGAGATTTCGAAAGAATTAGAACTGTTAGAGAACGATTAGATGAATTTGATAATCAAATAAAAACATATACAGAAGAACAGTTTAGAATCTTAGATTCTATACAATTTAATGAAAGAAGTATTACCCAAGGAAGTGCAGGAACTGGAAAAACAATGATTGCGATTGAATCTGCCATAAGAGCAGCTGAAGAAGGCAAGACAGTTTTTCTGACTTGTTATAACAGATTAATTGGGGAATGGATGGAAAAGCAACTTGAAAATTGGAAAGATAGGATAACTGTTTCAAATTTACATAGCTTTCTATTTGAACAATTAAGAGGTTTTGACTATGACCAAACCCAAAAAAATAAACAAGATTTTTACAGTAAATATTTGCCACTTTTATTGAGAGATTTTTTTGAGAAGGGAATTAAGGAAAAATTTGATTTGTTAATAATTGATGAAGGACAAGACCTGATTCGAGAAGAATATTTGCAATTGTTTAATTCAATGGTAAAAGGTGGATTGTCTAATGGGAATTGGGAAATTTATGGAGACTTTGAAAGACAAGCAATCTTTGCACAACTGGATAAAGAAGAAATGTTTTCTCTAATCCATAAAACTTCACATCCTACAAAATTTCTTTTAAAAATAAATTGCAGAAATACAAAACAAATTGGCGAAGAAACTGCCTTGATTTCAGGGTTTGAGAAATCCCCTTTCCTACTTGAACATCTTGAAGGAATTCCTGTAGAATATATCTTTTATAAAGATAAGTCAGAGCAAAATAAATTACTAGCAGAACAGTTGAAAAAACTTTCTGGAAATAAATTACCGTTAAGTGAATTGATTATATTATCTCCTAGAAAATTTGAGAATTCAACTTTAAATTTAATAGATGATTTCACAATAAAAGAGATTAAAAACACTAATGAGATAAATACAGAGCAGGACTTTATTGGTTTTTCAACAGTACAATCCTATAAGGGAATGGAAAGTAATTATGTATTGATAACTGATATTGAAGATATGTCGAGCGAAATTGCTAAGTCTCTGTTGTATGTTGGAATGAGTAGAGCAAGATATGGTTTGATAATGATGCTTTCTGAAACAATGCGAAACGATTACAAGGAAATCTTAAGAAAAAAATTCAATTAAAATGAGAGAGGATATTCTAAATTTTATTAAGCGTGAATTAATCGGTCCAGACCCTATAAAACCTCATCTCCAAGAGAATGGAGAGGAAATACTTTTCAATGAACCACCTAGGTTGAGGTATGGTGCAGGTATTCTATTTCCTAAAGCAGCTTTTTTTGATTTGGCGGATTCAACATCTACCGAAGAAAAAGCTGTTTTAGACAAAGACGAAGATGATAAGAAGAACAACGAGGACCCAATAAAGACTGGAGATAGTATGTCTCCTGTTGATATGAGTGAGGACTTTGAAGAAGAAATAGGTTTAGCTAATAGCTTTCTACCATCAGCTATGGGATTTAGTTGTTTTACTCAAATTCCACAGGAGGGTTTTAATATTAAGGTTAACGTTGCGACATATCACATTAAAGATTATACGTATTCAAGAGAAGACCGAACTATGGTCACGAGAAAGGCATACTATAGAGTTCCTTTAGACCAAGAATTTATTGTCAATAATAATGAAATTCCATCTGAATCTGGCAAATCAGTTGATAGAATTCTACTTGATAAAGATGGTAAAGAAATAAATCTGAAACTTAATATAAGAAATAGAACGCACGAAGAAGGTCTTGGAGACAAAGTACATTTATTAACTTTCACTTTGATAAATTTCAATACAGGAGGAGCAGAAAACATAAAAAATGAAGATTGTTTTTTTCAAGTTTCCTTTTCGGTAAGTGCGACTAAAAAGTGTTTTCATCCATACAAGATTGCTTCTGCAAGCTCTGATAAAGAAGATGAAAAATCTAATCTACTACTTTTTAGAAATAAAAAAACCTTTGCTGTTGGTCACGGCTGCTCTCCTTCATGGAATGACAATGATATTGATTTAACGAATGTAATTACTACAAATGCAATTCCATCCTATGAAATAAAACCAATAGTCCCTAATGAATTAAAAAGTGTTGAACTGAAAATGTTTGACCTAAGCAATCTCTCATCAAATGATGTAACAGTCAATCTAATCAAACTTAATTCAGAATATGAAAAATGGATTGATGAACAAGAGGCAATTGCGAATAAAGAATTCCAAGGGATGCCAGAATTTTTAAGTACAGCTAATAGACATATCGAAAGTTGTCGATTGTGTTTGTCAAGGATGGAAGACGGAGTTCAATTATTAAAAAGCAATAAAAAGGTTAATCGTGCCTTTAGGTTGATGAATCACGCAATGTTACTTCAACAACTTAATTATAGTATTGAAACTAGAAATTGGATAATCGAAAAAGGAAATATTACAGGACTTAAGGATGCAATTATACCTAACATACTTGATTCTTCAACATGGAGTCAGGGCCTTGGAGCGTGGAGACCATTTCAACTAGCGTTTATTTTAATGAATTTGAATTCCATGTTTGATGTAAATCATCAAGATAGAGAGATGGTTGATTTAATATGGTTCCCAACAGGTGGTGGAAAAACGGAAGCATATCTCGGTCTTTCTGCATTTACAATTTTTTTAAAAAGGCTGAAAAACAAAGGCGATTCTGGTACAACTGTACTAATGCGTTATACATTAAGACTATTAACAGCGCAACAGTTTCAGCGTGCAGCATCACTAATTTGTGCATGTGATAAAATTAGAAAAGAGAATGAGGAAGAATTAGGAACGGAAAGAATTACAATTGGTCTTTGGGTAGGCGAATTAACTCCAAATAAAAGAGATGATGCAAAAAAAGCTTTTTTAAAAATGGAACAAGGCAGAGAGGAAGATAATCCATTTATTGTGTTGAAATGTCCGTGTTGTGGTACTCAAATGGGTTATTTGAAAGATGCTAAAATGAACAAAGTTAAAGGTTACAAGAGAAGAAAAGTCGGAACTAAAGAGTCTATTGTTTATCAATGTGATAATGTAAAATGCGATTTTTCTAAAGCTGATTTCAATTTACCTTTATTAGTAATTGATGAGGATATTTATGACTATCCTCCAACTTTATTAATTGGAACGGTTGATAAATTTGCTATGCTCACTTGGAAACCTGAAGCCAAAACACTTTTTGGATTCCGAGGTAATGATAGACCATTTTCACCTCCCGAATTAATTATTCAAGATGAGCTGCATTTGATTTCAGGTCCTCTTGGCTCTATGGTTGGGCTTTATGAGACGATGATTGAAGAGTTGTGTACTGAAAACAATATAAAACCTAAGATTATTGCATCATCAGCAACAATCAGTAGAGCAAAAGAACAAATCAATTCACTTTATGGTAGGGGTACAAATAATGTAAATATTTTTCCAGCCCAGTGTTTGAATGCTGGAGATTCATTTTTTGCAAAGGAGGATAGCTCAAGTACTGGGAGAATATATGCTGGTATATTTGCGTCTGCTCTACCTTCCCATGCTACAGCTCAAGTAAGAGTAATATCCGCTTTACTTCAATCAGTCAAGTCAATTCCTGTTCCAGATGAAAAATTAAGAGACCCTTATTGGACTTCGTTAATTTATTTCAATAGTATCAGGGAATTAGGACATGCAGCAACTCTTATAAGAGCAGATATAAGAGAATACATGAATTCTATTTGGATTAGGAAAGGGATTAAGGGTGATGAGAGGAGATTCATTAACCGAGATATTGAGTTGACAAGTCGTATTAATAGTAATGATATACCCGAATATCTAGAACAACTTTTGAAATCTTGGACAGGAGATAAATCTGAATTTCCAGTAGATGTTTGCCTTGCTACAAATATGATTTCTGTTGGAGTAGATATTCCACGTTTAGGATTGATGACAGTTATTGGACAGCCTAAAACAACATCTGAGTATATCCAAGCAACAAGTCGTGTTGGTCGCTCGAAAAAAGGACCTGGAGTCGTTTTTACAATATACAATTGTTCTAAACCAAGAGACCGCTCTCACTTCGAACATTTTCAAGAATATCATTCTAAAATTTATAGTAAAGTAGAACCAACAAGTGTAACTCCCTTTTCAGCACCAGCAAGAGAAAGGGCGTTACATGCAATTCTAATTGGTCTGATAAGATATTATTCAACTGACCAAAGCTCAACTTCTCCTAGACCATTTCCAAACAAAGAACTTGTTGATAGGGTTACACAAATAATATATGATAGGGTTAATTTAATAGATGAAGAGGAATATGATAAAACCTATGAACTAATAGAAGAAAAATTAGAGTATTGGAAAAATGAATTACCTCTCATTTATGGTTCATTTGGACAAATGATAAATATCCCTTTAATGTATCCTGCAGGAACAAATCCTTCAGAGGACATAAAAGAAAGAGCTTGGTCGACACCAACATCAATGCGAAATGTTGATTCTACTTGCGAAGCTTATGTTATACCAGCCGAATATATTAACATAGACGATTAAATTATGCCAGCAAAAAAACCAATTAGAAGAGCTCAGCTAATCTCCCCATGGGGCGTTGGACAAATGATAAATTTTCCAAAAGATGAATCGTTAATGGTCTTAGGACTTGATATGTGGGAGGAAAAGTTCAGAACGATATCAGAATTAGAAGAGTTTAAAATCCAAGAGCCTAGACTTGCAAAACGATTAGGTGTAAAAGATTTTAGGCTACCCCCTGATTTCAGAGACCCTGGACAAGGAGTAACCAATCCGTCTCTAAAAATCCCTTTTATTAGATTCCCACGTTGGCATTATTGTACAAGATGTGGTAATATGGAAAAAGTTTCAATCTATAACTCCGTTAAACCAACCTGTTCTGGAATTTCATTTGACTCAGGAAGGTCATGTTCGGAAATACCTGAAAGCAAACGACAAAGATTGATTCCTGTTCGTTTTATTGCTATTTGTCATGAAGGGCATATCCAAGATTTCCCCTTCTCAGAATGGGTTCATGGAGGAAGTAAGCCTGAGGGTCATCATCGCCTAAGATTAAGGGCGGGAAGAAATTCAGGAGCATTGACAGGTATTGAAATTACATGTAGTTGTGGAGCATATAAAACAATGGCTGGTGCGTTCAACGAAAAATCGTTAACTAAAATCGGAGTTAGTTGTTCTGGTGATAGACCATGGTTGGGAGAAGAATCAGAGAGAGGCAATTCACATCATTGTGGTCAAGATTTAATTGTTGTCCAAAAAGGTGCATCCAACGTTTATTTTTCTAACGTAGCCAGTTCTATTTATTTGCCTCAATGGGAAAAAACTGTTGATAGAAGACTGGTTGAGGTTCTGGAAAAAAATTGGGTGTTTCTTTCTGCAGCTATGGAAAATGGGGATTTTCAGAGAATGAGGTTTGAATTAGTCGCTGAAAGAAATTTTGGAGATGAGAATAAAGAATTTTTCACAGAAAAATTATTAGACGCAGCAACAAAAAGAATTTCACGAGATGAAAACACAAACTCTGATGATTCCGAAGAAAATTACAGAAGAATGGAATATGATGCTATCCTGTCAGAAGCTGGAGGAGAAAATCAAGATTTTTATGTCACCAAAAACCAAGCAACAAATTATGATGATTCAGAATTAGGTGGGTTAATTAGCAGAGGGTTAAAAAGTATTGGATTGTTGCATAAATTAAGAGAAACTAGGGCATTTTTTGGGTTTTCAAGACTCTATTCTTTTGATGATAAACCGCTTGAAACAAAAAAAGATTTTATTAAGTTAGGAAAAAGTATTAATTGGTTGCCTGCAATTGTAGTTAAAGGAGAAGGGGTGTTCTTCGAATTTAATGAGAAGAAAATTAAAGAATGGGCATCTAAAGAAGAGGTTAAAAAAAGGGTTCAATTTCTTTCTCAAAATTATAATAAGCCAAGACAAGCGAAGGGACAAAGTATAAGAGAGATAAAGCCAGAATTTGTTTTAATTCACACTTTTGCCCATTTGGTTATAAATCAATTCAGCTATGAATGTGGATATGGGAGCTCAGCTTTAAGAGAGAGAATTTATTGCAATCTCGAGACATCCAATGAGAATATGAACGGTGTTTTGATTTATACCGCATCGGGTGATTCAGAAGGGTCACTAGGTGGTCTAGTACGACAAGGGAAACCAGGTAACCTCGAAACAATCGTTTTTAATGCAATTGAAAATGCAAAGTGGTGCTCAAGTGACCCTATCTGCATTGACAGCCATGGTCAAGGGCCTAATTCTTGTAACCTTGCCGCATGTCATAATTGTGCATTATTACCTGAAACATGTTGTGAAGAATCAAACATGCTGTTGGACCGCGCAATGCTAATAGGAGAATTAGACAACCCTTCAATTGGATATTTTAATTTTTTGTGATTTATTTCACCAAATTTTCATTAAATACTTGCGATGACACGTATAAGAATTAACCTTTTAGCAATCCAAATTTATACAAAAGCATCGCAAATAGCTTAAAATGTAAGGCAATACTCCTGTATTCGCTCTTAATACCAAAATAGTATTTACTACATTAAGCACGATTAAAAGGTTATTATATCAAGGTCTTCAAGAGGTCTGTGATTCTTTTATTTTAAATTAGCTACTAGACCAGCAATGACATCAACTGTCATTGCCAATCCTATAGCTTTTAACCTATTGGTTTTTGAAACATTCGTAACATTTGAAACATAACCATCAGGAATCGTCATAAGCCTTTCACATTCCAAAATACTTGGTAATCTATAACAACCATTAGGAAAGTCGTATTCGCCAAATCCACTCCTCGATTTACCTAAATATTTAGATTGCTTTAGTATTAACGGATATGTCAATAGTTTTTCTTCGGTTGTTGAGTTAGCAAATTCTTGGTCTTTATATACAAGGTTTCCAATATTCATTTTATAGTATCTAAAAATACCATTGGTAAGTGTGATATTGCTTCCTAATAACACATTCGCTTTTTCTTTATCAACATATCCATTCACTACAATATCTTGGTATTTGATATCTTTAGGTTCAGGAATTCCAACATTGGGAATATTGGTCCAGTATAACCTTCTTCTGTTTGCTGGTGCTATATCAGCTGAATTTATCATAACAAGTTTGGTATCATCAAAAATTGATGTGAGTTCTTTGGTTATATTATCTTTATCTTTCTTGTACATGCTAGCAACGTTTTCCATCAGAAAGTATATTTTTTTTCTAACTGGAGCAAACACATATATATCTTTTAGTATTCTTAATGCTTCGTAAAATAGTTTAGACTCATTTCCTTCAAGACCGCTTCGGTCCTTAGAATTAACACTTGAAAGTTGGGTGCATGGTGAACCGAAAATTATAAAGTCAATTTCTTGACTAAGTGTTATTGCATCAATCTTGCAAACATCACCTAATTGGATATGGTTTGTATCACCTGAATAGTGATGATTTTGAATTGCTAGAGCATGTGGACAAATTTCACTACTGTAGTATTTGTTGATTTTGATACCAGCTTTCTCTAAAGCTAATTTGGCGCATGATATGCCATCGAATAATGATAATACATTTATTCCATCTTGGTTGATTTGGGTTGTTGTTGACATGATATTTATCTGTTTCTAGATAAATATTTGCCCAAGTCAAAAAAGACAAGTTTTGCCGTGGGGAAATGCAATCAATTTTCAACAACTCCCTAATCACGGGGGATACAGGGTGGAAAAAAATAAAAATATTTTAAGAAAAGCTGGCGTGGGTTATATATTCCTTGTACACTCGCGGTGTTGTTATAAAAAAAGGTTTACCTTTTCATATAACAACAAATGAGTGAAAAACAAGCTTTGAAGTCAGCAAAATGACCTCAAAAAGTATAGAACCTTTTTTTATAACACTTATGAGTAAAATACCAGTTGCAATTTTCGGGAGAGTAAGTTTAGATTCGATGGACTTTCAAAGACAGATTAGTGATTTACAAAAAGTCGCTGATAGATTAAATTATGAAGTAGTTAGTATTATAACAGAAAAAATTTCGGGAGCTAAAAATAATGATGAACGAATGGGCGTTCAGCAATTACTGCAAGAAGCCCGACAAGGAAAGTTCAAAAAAATATTATGTACAGAGGTTTCTAGATTAGGGAGGTCAACCATTCAAACTTTAAGTCTTTTGGAAGAGTTACATCAATTAGGGATTAGTGTTTATCTACAAGACCTAAATTCTGAAACCTTAAATGAAAATGGAGAAATAGGTTTTCAAACAGAAATTATGCTTCATATGTTAAGTTTGTTTGCAAAAAATGAAAGAAGAAATTTGATTGATAGGATTCGCTCTGGAATGTTGCAAGCCAAAAAAAATAATATTCATTGCGGGAGGCCCAAAAATATTAAGGAAAGTAAAAATGAATTCTTATCTAAATATCCCAAAGTTATAGATGGTCTTATGAGAGGTTTTAGTGTTAGGGAGTGTGTTAAGCTATATGACACTTCTTTGGGAACTGTTGCAAAGATTAGAAAAATGATTGAGATATGAGAAAAGCAGATATCACAGGTATTCACAGAATACTCACTCGATATTATGGTAGCCGTCACATGACCATGGAAACAAATGTCGAGGATAAAAATTTTATAAATCCCTATAGTATGAAGTTGATATTCGACTATAACCCAAAGATTGAGATTGACTATATAATTCTACTGAGAAAGTTAAGAAGATACATTTTTGGAGTTCATTTCAACTTAAACATTATCCAAGAAGAAAACAAGATTCAAATCTATGTGATAATGTATGATAAGTCAGAGTATAAGGATTATGATTTTGAATTTAGCCAGAACTAGGTATGAAGAAGACAAGAATAACAATCACGCATCAGCTTGAGAAAACCCAGCATCACTTTATGGTGGTTAATCCTGATAAGCTGACCAGTTCGGAAGTTTATACGATTATGATGGTAATGGGTAGAGATGGTGTTCGTGAATGGTAAGTTATATAATTACTAATCATTTACGATTAAAAATAAGTATATTTGAAATATTAAATTAAGAAGTAAAATGGGGATTTTTAAAAATAGAACCGAACACGAAAATTATGTGAATTCAATTTTAAATCAGCAGAAAAACACTATGTCTGACAAATTATTACATTTATTTTTGTGGGAAAAGATTAAACTTATTTTTAAATATGATGACTCTGTAAGAGAGGAATATCTAGACAATGATGACAATATTATTATATTGAATGATGAGAATGGAATAATGATAATTGGCTATCTTCAAATTGACAAGAAGTGGAATTTCAATAGTTCTCATGATTCTAATACAATTATCAATGCTCTAATTGATTTTATAAGTGATATTAGAAAATTAGCAGTAGAAAAAGAAATTACTTCATTTAGATTTATTATTATTACAACATTTAAATTAAGTAATTTTAAGAGTAATATTTTTTCTAAATTATCCAAAGATGTATCGTACTTTTATTTAGCAGAGACCGATGAAAACAATAACTTACTTTTAGACTTAAATAGGGATGAAGAATTGATTGAACTTATCAATGAAGATTTTAATATAAAAGGTTTTTTCGATTTTATGTTAAATAAAAATAAAAAACACGATGCAGATTGGAACTGTGAAATATGTGACGGTAATAATTATACTGGATGTCAGTTTTTTGACCCAACAGAATGCCCTAGATTCTCATAGTTAATAATTTATGATTTCAACTTATCCCTTTTTCTAAAGTACCGAAATCATCATTATTATATAAAAAACTATTTTCCCCAAGTTTGGTTTTATAAGATATTTCATTTACAAAAACATTTCTCTGCTCTAAATGATACTTTAGAGAAATATGTTTTTCAACATCATCTCCAAAAGGAGTAAAATTATCTTTCTCCTCAATTTCTACTTTATATTTATCAAACATGATATAATAATGGGTATCTATAATATTTTGAAAGTGAATACAATTTTTTAAGTAAATCAAATCAATTGAAATGTTTAGCTCATCATTAAAAACTAATTTTTTCAATTCACCTGACTTTTCATCTGCATATTCTGGATAAAATAAAATTAATTCATCCTTTAGATTTTCATGTTCCGCGAGCCATTTAAGCAAATTCATTTCAATATCCTTAATCAATGTATTATACAATTGCATTGCTTTAGCACATTCATGCTCAAGTTCTAAATATTTTTTTATTTCATCTACTTTATTATAAACTTTATAAAATCTATGCTCATTTTTGAATCTAAAATCAAACAAAGGCTTAGAAGCATAGAAATCAGAATATTTCTCATACCAATTCAATAATTCAGCTTTTGATATAGTTTTATTCTTAAAAATTGATAACTCAGTTATTGCTTCTATTGATTTTCTGTTCAAATACTCATAGTGAGAACTTGGTCGAAACTTAACCTTTTCATCTTCATAGATGAACAACTCTAAAGATTGACCGTTTTTATTTACTTTATCCTCAAAATTGCATTTAAAGACATTGCAATAGTATAAATCCTTTACGTTTTCATTCTCATCTTCTTCAATTATTAAATTGAAGTGATTGCCTGAATTTCTGCCACAAAACAGCATTCCATTTTTATCAAAATTTGAACAATCTTTTGAACCGCATCTCCCTGAATATGATTGTAAAGTATCATTCTTCTTTTTGAATTCATAAAAGATTTCTTCTAACTTAATTAGAAACATTTCTTTCGAAGCATCTTGATATGTCAAGTTTTCATCTAAAATTAGATTTAATGACTCTAAATTCATTTCTGTAATTGCTTTAACAATAGTTTCCTTTTTTCTGTTAAACATAATAACATCTCCCATTTGCAATAATTTGGACAATAATTTTCTTTGTTCTGGAGTCATTCTATTTCATAGATATAAATTTCTTAAAAATACTATTTTTTTCTCATCTAGAAAAGCTTACCCCTCCTACCCCTGAGTGTAGGTTACCAGCCCCTACCTCCCTGCTTAATATCAACCTTAAGCGACACCCATAATACCATTCGAGAAAAAATTTTTTTCCAAAATTTTTCACCCAAAAATTTAAGCTCCTTTCCATATCCACTGATATTTATAATAAAACACACAAAATATTATGGGAACACCAAAAACTTACTCAGACAAACTAACTATTGTTATCCCATTAATTGAACCATATGGAGAGTCGATGGAATCAGCAATTCAAATAAGTGGGATTCATATAAATTATTTGATACCCATCCAGAAGAAAATAATTCAATACCTATTTGATAATGAACCATGGACAAAGGTGGGGCAATCACTTGTTTTTGCTAATCAAAAAACTTATGATAAAATTGAGGTGGTAAGGCTATTATTGGAGGATGGAGAAACCAAACGATATGAATTTTGGTTTGATATCTCAGAGTGCTATGGCAGATAATATCCGTAAATAAAAATCAATCATGGACATACAAAAATATATCTACAACCAAACAAACGTAATCCTACCCATTACAGGCTCTGGCAATGGCTCATCAAAAGACAAAGCAGTTATAATGACCGTTGATGCTAAGCATATATTTGTTGGGGTTCAGAACGAATACATAAGCACCATTCTTGATGATGTACATTGGGATAAGGTGGAGCAATCACTGATTATTGAGGATGATAAGAAATTAGACAAGATAACCATCCAGCACTTCACGAGTGATGGTGAAGTTGTTGAGAGGTTGTTTTGGTTTGATATTACAGAGTGTTTTGGTATTTACATCTCTACTTAACTATTAAAGTCGATTTATAAGATATTTGGATAGTTTTGATTTGAGTTAAGTCTGTTCTTTCTAAAATCCAAATCCTGTCAGCTAGACGAGATACATTCTCAATAGTAGTATAAACTGAGGATTTTAAACAATACATCAAAAAGACTGAGTAATAAAAAAAGTTGCTATTTTGAAATAAACTTCTACGTTTTGTATTAGCTTTAATAAATAGTTACTTTTATTATATAAAATAAAAACAAGTAGTGAAAAAATCAAACAGCAATGGAGAATTTAGATGACATATTAAAAAATGGATTAAGTGACTTTGATAGAGAATATTTAAAAGAGCTAGAAAATAGAGATGAGTCTGAAGAAGATAAATTGTTTTTCAACCTTTTTGCTATTTTAAAGAGTAAAATTATCCTAGCTGATAAACTTTCTATTATAATGAAGAACACTATGGACAAGTGTGATGATGAGATTATATCAAATTCGTCCGATGATTTTTCAATAAAACTTACAGAAAGTATTTCATCTTATAGTAATATAACAAAAGACATCAATGATATTGTTATGCTTATATATAAGGTAACTGATGATATTAATTATTTTTGGAAAGATTGCTCTATTGAAGTCTATCAAAATAATTACAATTTAATTAAAACAAAATATCTTCAAAAGTATGATAATGCAAATGAAATAGATTTTCTTTTATACGAATACCAATATTTTTTAGATGAAGAAAATATCGAAACTAATACTGCTCATTCTGAAGTTAGAAGTAACGATTATATGAGTTTACTTAACTACCGAAAATTTCTTAATTATGATAACAAACAATTTTTTTCGTTATTAAATAAGAAGAAAATGGATTTCCTAGAAACAGAGATTGATAAATTGGGATATTCAATTAAAATAAAAGGGAAAGGAGATAAACAAAAAATAACATTAATTAATACTCCTAGCATTTTAGAACCAGATTTACAACTTAAGGACTTACCAAATTTTAATGTTCAACAACGATACGAACTATTTAGAAGATTAGGTTTTGATAAAATAATCGATACTTTAGATACTAGTCAAATGTCTAAATACAAAATAATGGGTATTATTTTGAATCTTAGTCCAGACAATACAAAGAAATTATACAACAGAAGTTACAAAGAACTCACCGATAAAGATATAGAAGTTATTGAAGAATACCTTGAAAAACAAGCAGTTAAGTTAAAAAAATAAAAAAGGGGTCGACCCCTTTTTTGACCCCACATACATTTGCACCATAGAAATTGAAAAACAAATAAATATGGTGCAAATGAAAAGACAACGTACTTAAGTTTCATATCTGAAACAAAAATTCAACTAGTCGGGAGATAGATTGAATTACTTCAAAATACTTTCCTAATCTGGGAAGTTATTAATCAGAAATTTTATTAAAACAAAAAAAATCTATTTGAATATGGACAGGAAGAAAACTGCCATAACTCAAGTATACAGAATTAACTTTTAAAAATTATATGTTATGGCTAAAAATAGCAAAATCGAGTGGACCCACCACACTCTGAACTTATGGATGGGATGCACTAAGGTTAATGAATTGTGCGATTTATGTTATGCATGTGATGCAGCAAAACGAACAGGCAATGACATTTGGGGAGATGAAAATCCAAGACGTATGGTAATAAGTACTTTGAAATCTCTTGCTAAATTTCAAAAAGACGCTGAGAAAGCAGGTGAAATCCATCGTGTTTTTGTAGGCTCAATGATGGATATTTTTGAGAAGCCCAAAGAAATGATAAACCATAAAAAAAGGCTCCTTGTTGAAGGTCAGGACGAATTTTGGAATACTGGGCAACTCAGAGATAGGTTTTTTGAAATAGTTCCAAACTATCCGAATCTTATGTTTTTGTTGCTAACAAAACGGGCGTCCAACATTAACAAATACATTCCTGAATCTTGGAAGGAGAACCCTCCTAAGAATGTAATGTTCGGAATATCAGTGGGGAATCAAAAAACTGCTAACGACTGGATTCCATTGCTTAACAAAGTAAACGGACAAAAATTCTTATCAATAGAACCACAATTGGATGAAATTGACCTTACAGTCAAAATGCGAGGTTCTGACCTACGCTTGATTGATGTGCCGAACTGGATTATCAACGGTGGTGAATCAGGACACCACAGAAGACCATTCAACACAGACTGGGGCAGAATTCTTAGAGACCAATGTAAAGAGAATGGGGTACCGTTCTTTTTTAAACAAGTAGATAAGAAAATTGCGATTCCCGCAGATTTAGAAGTAAGACAATATCCAAAAAACCACACTTTAATAATTAACAATAATATGAAAACTACATTAAAAACCGCTTTAAGCAAAGAAGAAAGAATTTCAAACAACAACACAAAATGTGCATTGGCACTTGAAAAAGGTTATAAATATGACCGAGAAACAGGTAAAATAATTGGGCAAAGAAACAAAGAGATTAACGCTCAAATCAATGGATATACCATTATATCTTTTGTTGTTAATGGTAAAAGAATATACTTATATGGAACAACATTCATTGAGTATATTCTAAAGAGCGAAAATGAATCAATTTCTCCTGAAGACATTGAATTAGCTAAGGCTTATGTTAAGCCATCAGCCTCATATTTAGCTAAAAAGAAGGCTCTAAAAGAAGCAAACAAGCAAAAAGCATTGGATGTTACTAATGAAGAAATAACTCCTCAGGTTCCTGAAATTAAATTAAAAGATAAGAGCCTTGATTTCAATTGGAAACATATGAAGTTCAGAAAAGGGGTAAAGAAAAATAGAAGACAAAGCAGACGTGTGGCTTAAGCCAAACAATTAGTGGGTGATTATCTAGTCCGCATCTAACTACTTTCCAAGTCTGGAAAGGAGCAAATCAAATTAATATAACGGATATGTTTAATAGTTCATTTTTAGTGAACCTAGAAATCTATTGCCTACAGTTTACGGTAAAATCCAAAGAAAATGGGAAAAGAAATTTTTAAAAAAACACAAGATTCAATTGAGAATCTAAAAGATTTAAAGGTTAGAACAGAATACAATGTCTGGTATTTAACCAATATTGGGACACAAAATGAAAATCTAATGTGTTATTTGGAACCACCATAAGGGGGAAACAAATAAAAATTGTATTCAGGTTTTACGTTTGAAGTCATCGAAAGTCTCTTGCCATTTTATCCTTCCTTTTTAAATATATATCAAAATTTGGCAAGACTAAAATTAATCATAAAACATTGAATAACAATGCTTTCCAATAAATAAGCTTGATTTTCGTGATGCGAATTATGCATCAGTAATTCTTTGATTTTTAATGCTCAAAACTATGGCGCCGTAGTTTTGTTATGGCATTACTATGCTTATTGCAAGGGGCTTTATGTATGTTATAATCTCAAAGAAATCGAATGATTCTGATTATTTAAAACAATAACAAATGAAATAAACCAGATGGAAACAATAAAAATAAAAAGTCATGTTAGCAATGACACATATGCCAATGGCATCATAACCGACTTCACAAATAACAAATTAATTATCAAAGGTGATACAGGTATTGGAGGAACTACAGCTGTTTTAAACATAACAGACCAAACCATTATAATAATTTCCCCAATATCGGGAATGATAATGGGTAAAGAGAAAATCAGACAACCTCACCAAATGTTTATCTATCAGGATTCTAAGGATAGATGGCATCATTTTGAAAGTGAGTTAAGACGCGGCAACAATGTTGTTTTGAACACAACCCCTGAACAAATCATTGAAGTCAAAAAGAACAATAATTCATTGTATGATAAAATCATGCAAATACCATTCTTTATTGATGAATCACAGGTTTACGCTGAAAGTGATTACCGTGCCAGCATGAGTGTTTTCTATGATATCCTATTCAATGAGCACAAGGCTAATTTCACCCTTTCAACAGCTACACCAACGTATAAAAACTTAGATATTCCGAAGTACATTCTAAATGACATGCGAGTTTACAAGATAGAGCGTGAGGTGAAAAGAGTAAAAAAAATAACCATCTCACCCTTGAATAACTATTGGAATTTCATCAAATCAAACTGTGATAAAGGCAATAAGGTGGTGCTATTTACCAACGACTTGAATAAGATTAAAAACGTTCTGAACGAAGATAACCTAGGTTATAAAACCCAGATACTTGTTGGTGATACCCTAGCGGTAAAAACAAGTGGCGTTAAAACAAAAACCTATCAAGAGTTTGATGATATTGTTAAAGCCAAGATTGACGAAACGGCTGATGTTTACATTTTATCAACCAAATACCAAATCGGTTTTGATTTAGACTTTGATGCAAGTATAGGGATAATAATGGATGAGTTCTCCAATGTTGATTGCTACAACGTTAATCAAGTAAATCAATCTTATGGCAGAGTTAGAGGGACTGTGCTAGATGCACAAATATTTTATAGAAGCTCTAAATCCAATACCACCAACATAAATCAGCTTGAGAGACAAATTAACCAAATTGACTTTGATAAAGGGTATTTGAAAATAATTCAGCCACTTATCAATGAAATAAACCATGCTTTAAGTTACCCAAAAGCCAACCTAATAAACTCTTTGAACGATTATGGATTTACGGTTAATGATGAAGACACTCAAGGAACAGTAGTTGAAACATCGGTCAACTTCCCAATCAAATATCGAAATCTAATCAACCAAGAGGACCAAGATGTTTATATCATCAAAAAAGAACTAGAGAGAGTCTACAGCAATATCAAAGGCGATGACACGAATTTTAATGGCTTCGGCAAAAAAGATTTGTTGTTATGGGCAACAGCTTATATGGCGGTGGAAACGCAATCAGATTATTTACTTAATGCAACAGCGGACCGATACGAAAGACTTTTGAACACTGCAAAAACATTTATTGATGTAAATGACCTTGCCAACCCTGATAAAATGAGTGAAATGGATAAAATAACCAAGTTTAGGGTTTCCAAAACGCAAATGGATATTGCAATAAAAAATGGTGCGTTGTGCCAATTAAAAGAGGATGAAACAATGGAGTTTGGTTTGGTATTTAGCTATAATTGGGATGATGCCTATTTCAAAGCAAAACAAGTCATCAACAGCTTATATGTTATACAAATGATTGAAAACGGTCAGTATAGTGAAGAAACCAAGAGAATTGTTTATGGATTTAGCGTGGTTAGCGAATGTATTTTAAATGATTACATCAAAGCACTATCAACGGAATCCAATCAGGATGTCAAAGCATTGATTAATGGTGATAATAGAGAAGCTTTGGATAAACTGACCAAGGAATATTCAAAATCGCTGATAGGTAAAAGAGTATTCAACAATACGAACAGAGCGATTGTCAACCAATTATCAAAACTAGATGGCTATTCACAGTTAGAGTTCAACCAAATAATGGATAAAGCTGAAAAAATTAAGAATTCTTTGTTGGCTTGTAAGCATGGTATTAGAAATACGGTAAAGATGAATACATATTCAATAGAAAAACAAGTGGAACGCCATAAATACTATATTCTTTCGCTACTCTCTTTGTCTTGTGCTGGTCACATGTTCGGTTTTAAGACAACAAGTATTGATAATAGAGTGTTCAACACAGCTACCAAAACAACAAGGCAGCTTAGAGGTTATACGCCATATCAACTCATTCAATGCGACATCAAGAGTGCATTTGCTTCCTTTTTAGACACACTAGTAGGAAGCAATATTGCACAAGAGGTTTATTGCAATTTGGAAAAGAAGTACAAAATTGAAAGAAGTGAAGCCAAAATATGGTTCAACATGATGCTAAATGATAACAAGAGGACTGTACATGACGCCAAGACATTTTTCAAGGCTTGTGGTTACACCAAAGACCAAGTGGCGAAAATTATTGAATTAACGCTTGCTGAAAAAGGCAGTTTTTACAAAACCATGACCAAGATGGAGGATAATCTTATTGAGGATTTTAAATATATCAACAGGTTAGATTATACCGCTGTTAGGTTGCATGATGCAATCATTATATACAATACCCCTGAATTTCAGAATTTGACTTCTGTAATAGGAAAATATGAATTCGATATCAAATTAATTTAATAAGAATTAATGCTTTCAACACCAATAAATAGAATGTATCTCAGCGAGATATCCTCCTTTATAAACAGGAAGGATAAGAGAACTATTCGTGATTGGTGTGCCAAAAATCACTTGCATGTATACAAAGACTCATCAGGTGAGTTTGTTATAAGAGCAGAATTTGAATTAGCCTATAATATGCCTCTAATAAAGAATCTGAAACAAAAATATGGTAACAATTGGGTTGATTATTACGAGGCATACAATAAAGGAGAGTTATATAAAATATTGGATTTTAATAACAATGCAAGCAAAGCTCAAACTGGTTACATCCCAAAAGGGAATTTGTCTAAAAGACTATTTGATGGGTCACTAAAATAAATTACACTCGCATTAAAATAAATTATAAATGAAAACACTTAAATATAAAAAATTCTCAGGGCTCCACATAGTTTGCAAGAAGTGTAACAGACACATAGAAATATCTCAGACGCCATATAAGGGCTGTAATCACCCATTGGAGCGTCAGAAGTACAAAGCGATAATAAAATCAAATGGAGGTCGCAAAACGAGGGATTTGAAGTCGTTGGACTATGATGAAGCAGTAAAAGAACTATTGGATTTTAAATGTGAGTTATCCAATCCAATCAAACTTATAAAGCTTAACGCTCAACCCGAAATCAAATATGAATTGTTTACAGACTTTATGTACATGTTTGGTGACTGGTTGGAAAATATCGGTATTCCACGACATGAGCAAAAAATACGTTCACCAAAACACATCAAAGAAACTATTGGTTACATCAATAAGTTAGGTGGGTTCTTAATGAAAAATGGGTATGATTTGAAGAAGCTAACGATATATCAAGTAGACAAACACATGCTTGGGAAATACTATGAATATTTAGAACAAACAATCAAAAGCAATGCAACCTTTAATCACAATATAAGAGCCTTAAAGAGCTTTTATAACTTTCTCACTGGTGAAAAACAATTGGGGTTACCAAATATTCCAAAAAAGATGAAATTGAAATATGAGAACCCTAACCCAACAAGTATTTCTGATGAAGATTTTTTAAAATTACTTTCGGTAATAAACGAAAATGATTCTATTGAAATACTTAAAAGTGGAGTAAAAAAGAATAGATTTAGACCTTATACAAAGGATGGTATTGAGCTATGTGCTTATACAGGTATGAGACTTGAAGAAGTTACTTCTTTGAAGTATTCTGACATTGTTGTGGATTCAAATGGAGAATTGGAATGTATTATTGGAACTGATTTGAAGTTTGAACGTGCCCATAATTGGGATAAAACGAAAGCAACCAAAAGTGTTTACATACCTATTTCAAAAGAATTGGAAGATTTGTTGAATAGATTGGATTATAAGGCTAATCTTGGGGTTGACAAGTTTTTAATTGCTGGTAATGAAAACATAGACAGAAAGACCTTAGCAAAGCAATTAAGCCACTCCTTTACTTTCTACAGGAGAAAGGCTGAATTGGGAAATGACTTCAGTATAAAACACCTTAGAAAGACATTTTTGACAAAACTACATTTGCAAACTGGTTTAACAGAGTCAATGGGTTATCAAAAGACATCGAGTGTAGTTCTTAAAAATTATATTGATAAAAAAGCAGTTGTCAAAGAGGTAAATAAAAGAGGGTTCAGTTATTTTTAAACTTGTACTCACTACTTATTTTAAGATTACAATTTTGCTTTAAATACTCTAATTACTCGTGACCAATTTGTACCTATCCATTGTCCTTTTCTTTCTGTTATACTTAGTATAATTTCAAAATCACTATATTCTTCAAATGATGTCACAAAATCATCTAGTCTTTGTGTCTTATAATCGGAAACAAAAGGACTAACGCATACAAACAATTTTAATCCTTTAAAATTGTTTTTTATATTATTTATAAGGTCACTCATTGAGAATAAGTCTATGTCAAGAATATTCGAAAAAAGCTGAAATTTTGTATTTGTTGACTGACTGTTAAAATCGGCTGTGGTAAGGGAATCTAAATCTTTATTAATAGTAATTATCTCTGACACCCTATTAAACTTTCTCACGTGAAGTGCTGCTCTTTTTAAGGCAATTTCAGAAGGTTCAATCAATGTAATTTTCTTAATTGAAGTTGATATTGATTCATTTTTTAAATACTCCAAAAAGCATACCGAAGCTAATCCCTGCCCACAACCCCAATCATAAATCTCTAAATCTGCATTGAAAAATTCTTCAGTCAATGAGCCAAAAGCAGACATGACTTTAGCATAGTGCATTTGTCCATAACTATTAATATAAGCTAGTAATTGATTTTGCTCGGTTAAAACTTTTACTCCTCTTTGTAATGACCAGAATATTTCATCACTTCCAACTTTAGAATATAGTTTTGCGCATAGTTGTCTAATCTCCAAAAAGCTTGCTTTTGCGGATTCAATTATACCTGCATATTCTGTATCTAACTCAATTAAATCTGGTTCAATATTAAAAGGCATGAACAAATTTGACCTTTCAAGTATTTCATCAAGTTTGTTATGAATTTGCAAATACAAAGAATCTATGTTGTCCAATGTTAGTGACAATACTTCCTTTATTTGATTAGTATAAATGAAACTTCTTTGCTCTTGACTTAATTCATGAATCAATGCTTTTCTAAACTCAACGACTCCGTTTATATTAGAGTGTCCAAAATTGTAAAACACTTCAGTATAATAATGAATCAAAGTAGCTATTACTTTATGTTCACTGTCTTCTTCCATTAAAAAACTGATAGATAAATCGTCTAAGATATCCGAGATTCGATTTGAGTAATCAGAAATATTTCTAATTCCAACAAGAAATTTTGAAGCGGCTTTTAACCTACTGCTTATCTCAATCTTTTTAGAATTTGCTAGATTAAATAATTGATGGAACTCTGTATGAAGTCCGAATCTTTCAGACACATCTAATAAGCACATTATAAAGGTACAATTTTTGCTTATTGTAAAATCGAGATTTCTATAGATTCCATAGTTAACAAGAATATAACGCCCTATCTGCTCTCTATAAGGTGAGATACTTGTATAACTCTGACTAATAAAAAAGTCATACAATTCGATAGAATTTTCTTCAATAAATAAATTTAATTCTTGGACAGAATTAGAGAAACTATTAAGGTTATCTAAAACTGGCATTTAAAATTCAGTTTTTAGTATTTCTATAATTAATTGGGGCTTTGAAAACGAATTGTATTTATTAATATTCCGTTTTTTTGCGATTCTTTTTAATTCGTCAAGTTTAAATTTCTTAAGTTCAGATTCTCTAGCTTGTTTTGTTATTTCAGGCATATCAGGAAACAAGATTGGTATTTCAATTTCGTTTTTAGAAATATCATCACGAGTCGATTCAAAAGATTCATTTTGTTTTCGCACCTCAGACACATCTTCAAATTTGCTTTGAGCTTCAAGATTTACCTCTGTCGAAAAAACTTGCTTTTGGTTATCTTTTGATTCCTTTACTTGTCTATTTAATGAATTGATTATTTCATCTTTCTCTTTAATAGTTCTATTTAAATTTTCGATGATTGCGTCTTTTTCTTTAAATTCTGCTTTAGTTTCATTATAGATATAATTAGCAAACTCTTCAATACTTGAATCAATATAAACTTTGAAATATTCTTTTAATTGTTCTTCATCTAGCTTTATGAAATTTGGAAACCATTCATTGATTTTCTGATAAATGATATCATAGATTTTATTTCTTTTTCCCAAAGATGAGAGAAACAATTCTTTGAAAATATCCTGTTTTTTTTTTTGTATAATAATCTTGTCTAAAACTTTATATGTTACAAAATCAGAAGTATTTATTTGTTCTGATTCGATTTTAACACACCAGCTATCTATGTATTCAAAACGACTTACACTATTGGATGAATTATTAAAAACGTTCTGATAAATGCTTTCAATAATATAATAGTCAAGCTGACTGTCTAATTTAAATTTAATAGTTGTTTCAAAATTTTCTGTTTTATACTTATTTCTGAAACTTTTATATCCTTTGTTTAAGCCGAATATCAGTGCCAAACCTTCCTTTTTGTTTTCAATAAATTTTCCAGAAATTAAATCCGACACGAAAGAATCCACTTGTTTTCTTTTCCCTGGCCCATAACTTTCAAGAATTGCGACCAAATATGTATAAGTATTATAAGGGATTTTATCAATTTGAATTAATCCATTTCTAGTTTCTAGTTTGACTTTTTCACTAGATGCATAATTTTGAACAACATTGCTTGTTATTTCATTATAAATTGTGTCGTGAAATGCTTTAGATTTTCCATTATCCTTAAATGCAAATTCAAAATTATTTTCAACTTCGACTTTCTGTTTAATGAGTATTTCATTAAATAATTCATTAATGTAACCTAATGACTTAAAATAGTGAGTAGGATAGTTTTGGAAGGCTTCTTTAGCAATTTTCATAGCTGCAAACCCTCCCATTAGTTGGTCATATTTTTTCAAAAAATGACTCCAATCAACTCCAGTTGATTTTGAGTCTACATTTTCAAGTTCAATAATACTAATACCATCTTCTTTCAAATCCTTTAAGAGTCCTTTAGGGATAAAGGCTGCCCCGCTCGTGATATTAAATTCAGTGTTTATTTTTTGCTCTTCATCAGAAAAATAAATAGCTTTTATCCTTGAAATAGGTATAGGCATATCAAATAAAAAGAAATTTTGGCTGATTTTTCGAGGAGCTTCTTCTACTGAATTTAATACTATTTCAACAGCACAATTCGTTTCACTAGTATATTTAAAAGTGCTAAGTAAAATATTGTTTTTAAATCTATCTTGAATATCTGGATTCCGATTATCAATATATATTGAAGGTGCAATAATTCCACTACTCAAATAATGAGCAAGATTAACTGACTTTATTGAGATATAATATATTGACTCCATCTTATTCTATTGTTACAGTATTAATGTCTCCAATGTTAGGAAAATTGTTTCTGCAAATTAAAAATAAATTTGTTTTGGCACGTGTAAATGCAACATAATAATCATTTTCAGTTACAATATTTGGTCTATTTGCTATGTTCCAAGAATAACTATCAAATTCTGGAATAATCACTGTATCGAATTCTGTTCCCTTTGATGATTTAAAGGTTGTAATATGAACTCCAGCTAGACCTTCAAAGTTTTCATTTTCGTTCTGATATTTGGTAACTTCAATATCTTCATTAAGATTTTCTCTTATTTGGGCGTAAAATGTTTCTACTTGCGCAGCAAATGGGACAAGAATTGCAATATTATGCGTGTCGCTATTGAAATCATTAATTATTTCTATAATTTCATTGACTTGGTCTTCAATGTCCCAACCAAGATTCAATTTCATAATTGGTTTTAAATTCGTCTGATTTGCACCATTTATTGTATTCTGAGGAATCATAAAATTTGGAAATACCGACCTCGTAAAAAGAAGTATTTCTTTTGAATTTCTGAAATTTCTATTTAAAGTTATTACTACATTGTCATTAAACTTTGTGTCACTTGAAAACCATGTTAAAAGTTCATCGAGCTTTTCTTTAGTTAAGTACATACTCTGTCTTTCATCCGCTCCATATGAAATATTTGTTGAATAGTTAAAAAACCTTTCGAGTTTAGCCTTTTCAATATCTTGTCCTTCGTCAATTATTATTTCGTCATAATCTGTAGCATTATGCGTTAACCACCAAAACACTCTATCTATATTATCTCCAGCATCTTCATCTTGTGTATTAGCAGAAGCTCTTAAATAATGTTCGAGAGTTTTTGTGTAAGTTAGTAATAAGCTATTCCTTATTCCTGTTGAATGATTTCTTATGTGTCTCCAAAGGCATACGACACTTTTACCTGTTCCAGGCCCGCCCGATAAAGCAAGTGGAGAGTTTTCATCAACTGCTCTTTGCTGGTCAATTGTTAATTCGGTTATTAATGGTAAATTGAAGTAATATGGCATATTATTTTTTTATCACTCTAAAGGTCAAATTAATTCTCTCGTTTACTGGTTTTTTAGTTTTAGGTACCTGATGTTGCCAATAGTGCTGTAATTCCCCTTCCATTATAAGTAAACTACCATGTGTAAGCTCAATAGAAATTTTTTCTTTTGTTTCTTTATGTCGAAGTTGGAATTCTCTAGTTGCTCCAAAATTAACAGAAGCAATAATAGGATTCAGCCCTAGTTCTTTTTCTGCATCAGTATGCCAAGAAATTGAGTCACTTCCATTTCGATAACGATTTAGAAGAACACTATTAAAAATTACATCAGTTTTTGATTCAACTTGATTTTTAATATCTAACAGTTCCTTTGTCCATTCCAATGATTTTAATGTAATTCCTGAAAATGAATAAGGTTTATCATTATCGCCATACCAAGCGGTAAGTCTAGGGAAAAGTAATTCTTTCCCATACATATTCATTTTTTCCTGTTTCCATTCAATAGATTCGAGTAATATTCTAAAATAATTGTCGCTTAAACTTTTATTGAAAAACTGTTTAATGAGCAGATATTTCCCATTACGAATTAAGATTCTTTCGTTTTCACTTTTTGGAGAATTAAACAAATCCAGTTGGTCCATATTTCAAATGTACGATTTTAAAAATTCAAACCAAATCAAGCTCATTGAGTTCGATAAAACTATTTATATGGTTTAACAAATATAAGTAAAAAAGATAAGTGGAAAATAAGAGTACACTTAGAAAGTACACTTAAGGAAATAAAAAAGGGTCTACATTTCTGTAAACCCTTTCGAATTAAGCTCCCCCTCTTGGGCTCGAACCAAGGACCCTCTGATTAACAGTCAGATGCTCTAACCAACTGAGCTAAGGAGGAAGATGTTATATCTTTTAAGCGGTTGCAAAGATAAGACGGAATTTCATTTATGCAAACATTTTTCGAAAAAAAATCAAAAAATTTTACTTTCCAAAAATGGCTTTGTACACGTCGTTACCATTAGCAAACAGTAGTAATCCAATAAGAATCACAAAACCAACCATTTGGGCTTTTTCCAAAAATTTGTCGCTGGGTTTACGGCCGGAAATCATTTCGTACAATAAGAAGATCACATGACCGCCGTCTAAGGCTGGAATGGGTAATAAATTCATAACCCCCAACATAATCGACAAGAACGCAGTGATGCCCCAAAAGGCTTGCCAGCTCCATGTAGAGGGAAATACTTTGAAAATCGCACCAAAGCCTCCCACGCCTTTGTAGGCGCCTGTACTCGGGTTGAAAATGGCTTTCAATTGACGGCCATAACTCGTTAGTTGATTAATGCCCGTTTCAATACCAATTGGAATGGATTCGAAAAAGCTGAATTTTTCATGTTGGATGGTATAAAGTCCCATTTTTTCCATGTCCTCAGCCGGAATCACAGAAGCGTAGGCAATCCCCATTTTCCCTTCTTTGTTGATGGTTACGTTAAGAGGTGTAACTACATTATTTCTTTTTACAACCACAGCAACCTTTTTACCCTTGTTTTCTTTTAAAAGCGGCAAAACTTGGTCTACATAAGTTATTTTTTGACCGTTAAATTCGGTCACAATATCTTTTTCTTTTAAAACCGATTTGTTGGGTGAATTGGCGGGAACTTCCGAAATAATGAATGGAATACGCAAGTTGACCAACACCCCTTTTTCGGTTTTCATCAATTGGTCGATCAGATTTTCAGGCATTTTCAGCACGGTATCTTTCCCTTGACGGTTGATGGTAATCTCTTTGGCCAAAACCAAATGTCCGGCAATTTCATTGTAGCGTTCTATCGGTGCTTTGTCAATACTCACAATTTTATCCCCATTACGAAGACCGGCTTTCTCAAGTACAGGGTTGGTAATCCATAAACCTTGTTTGATGTCGCTAGTGGCAATGTATTCTTGGCCATAGTAAAACGTCATACCAATGTAAATGATAAAGGCTAAAATGAAGTTCACGATCACACCACCCAACATGATAATTAAGCGTTGCCAAGCCGGTTTGGAGCGAAATTCCCAGGCTTGAGGTTCGCCCTGCATTTGCTCGGTGTCCATCGATTCATCGATCATTCCGGCGATTTTGACATACCCGCCCAGTGGCAACCATCCAATGCCGTATTCGGTTTCCCCGATTTTCTTTTTCAGTAACGAAAATTTGACATCAAAAAACAGATAGAATTTTTCTACCCGTGTTTTAAAAAGTTTGGCAGGGATGAAGTGCCCCAATTCGTGAAGAACGATTAATATCGATAAGCTCAGTAAGAACTGACATAATTTAATTGCAAATTCCATGTATCCTTTTCCTAATTCAATGAGGCGCAAAAATAGTATTTTTTGCCCCCTTTATTTTTATGCGTGTAATGAATTCTAATTTTTTATCAATTTTTTATGAAAGACGCCCTCGTTGGTCGTAATTTTCACTTGATAGGTTCCGCTGGCCAACGCACTCATATCCCATTCATAGGCCTTGGTTTCCAACACCATTTGTCCCAAGGTATTGTAGATTGTTACGGTTTCTAAGGTAAAATCATTCGGCATTTGCAAATGGGCCGTTTGATGTGTTGGGTTGGGATAAACCGCCAAGGCATTGCTGTTGACAAAAGTTTCATTGCCCAAAGTAGCCGTACTGTTTTTGGAAATGATATGTTTTTTAGGGTCAAATTGCACACCTGTTACGGTAAAAGGCACATTCACTAAAAACTCTTCTCCGTCAAAAGTATTATTCAATACGACATCCAAAGTTTGTCCACCACTTCCGGTCAAACGAACAGGAACGGGCATTTCAAAATAGGTTACACTCGCATTGGATTGGGTTTGATTAATGGTGATTTTGGCTTGACCACCGCCCCAGTTTTGAGCGGTAATGCTGTAAATAGGATAACCTTGGTTGTACACCCAGTCGTTAAAAAATTCGGTTAGACTGCTGCCATACACCGTTTCCAAATGCGCTTGTAATTGCGGGGTTTGTGCATATTTAAAGGCCAATGCCGGATCTGCCAAGTAATTTTTTAATCCTTGAAAAAAGACGGCATCGCCCAATTTGAACCGCAACATGTGTAAGACCATGGCGCCTTTGTTGTATGACAAACGACTACTAAAAATACGGTTGGCATTTAAGGCTTCGGTATCGGTTAAGTACACCGCTCCACCCGTTTGTGAAGTAATGTTGTTAATCATATTGGTTTTGTCTGCGATGAACGCCGACTCGCCGTCAAAATTCTCAATAACCATTGAGGCCAAATAGGTGGCAAAACCTTCATTTAACCAAATGTCTTTCCAAGTTCCACAGGTCACTTTATCGCCAAACCAATGGTGCGCGAGTTCGTGGGCAATCAATTGACGACTGAAATTATTCATGAAAGATACGGTAGTGTGTTCCATACCACCGCCCCAACCAAACTGGGCATGTCCATATTTTTCAGTGTGAAAAGGATAGGTTTCAAATGTTGTTTCAAAAAAGTCCATAATGCCAATTGTTTCATCCATTTGTGCTTGGGTGTTGGCATTGAAGTTTTCAGGATAAACATAATTTACGATCGGGAAAGTATTGGGAGGCGTTCCTGCCGTTTGGGTATATACGGTATAATTGGTCACCGCAAAGCAAATTAAATAAGCCGGAATCGGATATCCATGGTGAAAATGGGTGGTTTTTAATGAACCATTTATGGTTTGGGATTGCTCTAAACCATTCGCCACAGCTACATATTGTGAAGGTGCCGTGATGAAAATGTCAACGGATTCAATTTTATCATTCAAATCTTGTTTACACGGCCACCAATCGCGCGCGCCAAAGGGTTCAGATAAAGTCCACATTACCGGAGTTCCCGCATGAGTAGCTGCTTCAAAAGAATCAAATCCGCTGGGCGGCGGAGTGCCGTTGTAGGTGATTTCTACAGTTGCAGAAGTCCCTGCTGTAACGGTTGAAGGCAACGTAATGACCAATTCTTCGGAGGTATTTTGCACAAAGGCCAAGTTGGTCGTATTCTGTTTTACTGCCGTTACGGTCAACTCGTTCATCAAGTCAAACGTCACGGTATTCATGTTTTGTAAGGCTGTAAACGTGGTGGTGACTTTCCCGCTCACAGTGGGTGAGGAGGGGTTTACCGTCAATTCAATTTTGTGGTAGGTTACATCGTAGTTAGCCGTGTTGGGATTAATAGCCACGCTCATTGTTGCCGAAGCCGCTTTACGCTCAGCATTCACCATTTCGTTAAATTCTTCAGAATTGGTTTGCGCTAGTCCAAAAACACTACTAAACAATAGGGGTAAGAAGTAGATTTTTCTCATGGGTTTATTCAGAAATTTTTGCGAATGTATGAAAAATAACAGCATACTATTGATAATCAATTGCTAAAATGCGGTATTAAATTGACAAATTTCAATTCTACAGCAATCAAAAAATGGCCTGTTTTACATAAACAATTATCGGAAGCAATTCCCTAACTTTGCCCACTGAAATTTAACACCCATAATCACATGTTACAGATTGCTGTTATTCGAGAAAATCCTGAGAAGGTAATTGCGGCGCTGAACCGCAAGCACATGGATGCCAAAGGTATCGTAGAGGAGATTTTACAATTGGATGAAAAACGCCGCAGTTCGCAAGCGTCGTTAGATAACGTATTGGCCGAATCCAACAAGCTGTCCAAAGATATCGGGATGTTGATGAAAAATGGCGAAAAAGCCAAAGCGGAAATTCTAAAACAAAAAACGACGAATCTTCGAGAAGAAAGTAAAGTTTTATCCGAGCAATTGGATGCATATGCCACTCAATTAACGGAGAAATTATATTTATTACCCAACCTTCCTGCAGATATTGTGCCTGATGGAAAAACGCCTGAAGAAAACTTGAATGTATTCCAAGAAGGCGACATTCCCGTGTTGCATGAAGGGGCATTACCGCACTGGGAATTGGTAAAAAAATACGATATCATCGATTTTGAATTGGGCGTAAAAATTACGGGTGCAGGTTTCCCTGTGTACAAAGGTAAAGGCGCGCGTTTGCAACGGGCTTTGATTTCGTATTTCTTAGATAAAAATACCGAAGCGGGTTACCAAGAATACCAAGTACCGCATTTGGTGAATGAAGCCTCAGGCTACGGAACGGGTCAGTTACCCGACAAAGAAGGTCAGATGTACCATGTGGGTCTGGATGATTTGTATTTAATTCCGACTGCTGAAGTTCCTGTAACCAATTTATTCCGAGATGAGTTGTTGAATGAAGCTGATTTGCCGATTTTGTGTACAGGATATACGCCTTGTTTCCGTCGTGAAGCGGGTTCGTATGGCGCACACGTTCGTGGGTTGAATCGCTTGCACCAATTTGATAAAGTGGAAATCGTGCGCATCGAACATCCGGATAATTCCTATGCGGCTTTAGACGGAATGGTAGACCATGTAAAAAATATTATGCGCGAATTGAAGTTGCCGTACCGTATTTTACGTTTGTGTGGTGGGGATATGAGTTTCGCTTCGGCCTTAACCTATGACTTCGAAGTGTTCTCAACGGCGCAAGATCGTTGGTTGGAAATTTCTTCGGTATCAAATTTTGAAACTTTCCAAGCGAATCGTTTGAAATTGCGTTTCAAAGGAAAAGACGGCAAAACGCAATTGGCACATACATTGAACGGTAGTTCGTTGGCGCTTCCTCGCGTGATGGCCGGAATCATCGAAAACTACCAAACTCCCGAAGGGATTGTAATCCCTGAAGTATTGCGTCCGTATACCGGATTTGATATCATCAACTAATATTCGTTAAGAAACCTTAAAACATGTACTAGACTGACACTTTTTGTGTTATTTTAGTACATTGTTTTTTTATCCTATGAAACGATTTCTATTTTTCATTGTTTTCGGTCTGTCCCTGACTGCCTTCGCTCAAAACGAGCAGTTGGCCCAGAATTATTTTGACCGGGGCGAATTTGAAAAAGCGCTCGTGAGTTATGAGGAATTATTAAAATCACAGCCACACAATTTCAATTATTTTCAACGCACGGTGGAATGTTATCAGCAATTGCAGCAGTTTGATAAAGCTGAGAAGTTGATTTTGGAACGCTTGGAAATGTATAAACAAGGGAGTTTTTTGGTAGAATTGGGGTATAATTTTCAATTGCAAAAAAACACCGAGAAAGCCAAAAAGTACTACGAGCAAGCCTTGGATAAGATTCGGAAAAACCACAATGAGGTGTTCCAAATTGCCTATGCATTTGATAAAAAAAGTTTGACCGATTACGCGATTCAATCCTATGAATTGGCGTTGACACTCGAACCCAAATACAACTTTAATTACCAGTTGGCGTTGCTGTATGGACAAAAAGGCGACTTGGATACCATGATCGAGAAATTTTTGACGGAATCCTACAGTAATCCACAGAGTTTAGTGATGGTGCAAAACCAATTGTCGCGTTTTATGAATGAAGAGGCAAATGTAACCTTCAACGATGCCTTACGCAAAGCTTTACTTGGTCGCATTCAGAAAACACAGGATTTGTTTTGGAATGATTATTTGAGTTGGTTTTATGTCCAACAAAAAGAATACAGCAAAGCCTTTATCCAACAAAAAGCCATTTACAAACGCAGTCCGGAATCGTTTTCCAATATTGTGAATTTGGCGCAATTGGCGATGACGGAAGGCGATCAAGAAGCTGCCCAAGAGATTTTGCAATTTATTTTGGAAAACACCAAAGACTTGGATTTGCAAATCAAGGCGCATACGTATTTGATTGAGTTGCGTATCAAAAAGGCACAGCCAGCCGACTATCCCGCGATTGCTCAGGAATTGGATTTGCGCATCAAGCAATTTGGGGTAAGTCCGTATTCCCTTTCGCTTTTACAATTGAAAGCTAAATTTGCTGCTTTTCAGCAAAATGATACTGAAACCGCCAAGTTCATTTTGAAAAATGCTTTGGAAATGCCTTTGAAACGCGAGGAAATTGCTGAGGTAAAAATGGATTTAGCGGATATTTTATTGTTGGAAGAAAAGTTCAATCAAGCCCTAATTTATTACGCGCAAGTTGAAAATGAAGGTGGTAATAGTCCGACAGGACAAGAAGCGAGTCTGCGTGTAGCTAAAACCAGTTATTACAAAGCCGATTTCAAATGGGCCGAGCACCAATTGAATGTGTTGAAGTCGGCGTCTACCCAGCTGATCGCCAATGATGCCATGGATTTGTATTTACTTATTAGTGACAATACCGTGGCGGATTCGACCCAAACGGCCTTAAAGAAATTTGCCCGTGCTGATTATTTGCTGTACCAAAATAAAAAGGCAGAAGCATTGCAGGCGTTTCAAACGATTTTGAAAGAACACAAAGGGCAGGAAATCGAACCCATTACGCTTCTTCGCATTGGAAAATTAGAAGAAGAACAAAACAATATTCCGCAAGCCATTGCGAGTTACCGTCAAATTATTGACCAACATAAAGAATGCATTTATGTAGATGAAGCGACGTATTTTGCTGCAGAATTATACAATAAAACAGGGGATGCTGAAAAAGCCAAACCGCTTTATGAAGACCTTATTTTGAACCATGAAGACAGCATTTATTATGTGGATGCCCAGAAGAAATTCAGACGTCTTCGCGGAGACAAAGAACTCTAAGGAATTATACATTTTGAATTATAAATTGGAAATGTAAATCGGGACGAAAACGCCCTTTGCATTAAAGAATTTAAAAAACATACATGATACTATACAATGTAACCATTAACATTCACGAAAGCGTTCACGACCAATGGATGCGCTGGATGCAAACCAAACACATCAACGACGTATTGGCGACAGGAAAATTTTCTTCGGCGCGTATGGTCAAAGTATTGGTGGAAGAAGAAATGGGCGGGGTTACTTACGCCATTCAATACACTACCGATAGCATTGAAACGTTGCAGCGGTATTACGACGAAGATGCCGCACGTTTACGTGATGAAGGTCAAAAATTGTTTGGTGACAAAATGTTGGCCTTCCGCACGGAATTGCAATTGATTTCGGAGCATTTTCAAAATAATTAAATCCTATGGAAATTCGTTTTACCACCAAAGAAGAAAGCAACGCCCAGCGACAACAGGATTTTTTGAATCGCTCCAAAGCGGAGCGAGTACAAGCTTTTTTTGCCTTATGTAGACGAATGAAATCATTTCCTCTAAAGCATGAACATGCTTCAAAAAAGGATAACTTTGTAATTATAATTAATTCAAAATGAACCGTAACTGGGTACATAATATCGATCAATTTATTGCGTCTGCTCAGCGTAATGGAGTGCGGATGCTCATGGTTGGCGGTGGAGCTGTAAACTTTCACGGTTACCAAAGACATTCTGCAGATGTTGATTTTTGGATTGAAACTACAACTGAAAATTTCAAACGATTAATTGCTGTTTTCCAAGAACTCGGTTATGAAATAGATGCTTTTCCTCAAGACGTATTGGAAGGCAATCAAAATATATCTGTAAAATTTTCTCCAGAAGATTTGGATTTGGAATTGATTACACGTTTTTCCGTTAACAAATCCTTTGATGAAGCTTATGAATCAAGTGAGTTGGTAGTAGTTAATGAAAATGAATTTTTGCAATGGAATGTACTGTCCTTAGATGATTTAATTACGAGCAAGTTGAAAGCTGCTCGCCCTAAAGACTTACTGGATGTCCAACAGTTACGTCAAATAAATTCTTAATACAACCTACCCATGAATCAAGTTAGAGCCAAAAAACATTTAGGTCAGCACTTCCTGACCGACGAGACCATTGCCTGTCGCATTGGTGATACCTTGACTTTGGAAGGGTATGATACGGTACTGGAAATCGGACCCGGAATGGGTGTTTTGACCAAGTATTTGTTGGAAAAAGAAGTGGATACTTATGTGGTGGAAATCGATACCGAATCGGTTGACTATTTGGAACAACATTATCCCAAATTACACGGAAAAATTCTGTCTAAAGATTTCTTGAAACACGATTTTTATAAAGAATTTGATGGAAAACCTTTTGCCATTACCGGCAATTTCCCCTACAATATTTCGACGCAAATTGTATTTAAAATGTTGGAAATGCGCGCGCGTGTTCCCGAGTTTTCTGGGATGTTTCAAAAAGAAGTAGCCGAACGTATTTGTGAGAAAAAAGGAACGAAGGCCTACGGAATTTTGTCCGTCTTAGTGCAAGCCTTTTACGACGCCGAATACCTGTTTACGGTTTCCGAAGACGTCTTCAATCCACCTCCAAAAGTGAAGTCGGGTGTGCTTCGTTTGATCCGAAAATCCAATTACCATTTGGACTGCAATGAAAAAATGTTGTTCAATGTGGTAAAAACCGCCTTTAATCAACGCAGAAAAACGCTTAGAAACAGTTTAAAATCCTTAAATTTGCCCGATTCTTTGCGGGAAGATTCTATATTTGACCTTCGACCGGAACAATTGTCCACCGAAGATTTTATCGAATTGACCCGAAAAATTGAGGCCTATGCAGTTTAAAATCAGTAAAGAATTACTGGATCAAATCGACAATTTGATTCTGCACAATAAGGAGCGTGAACTGCACGACCTCCTTAGCGAACTGCATTATGCCGATATCGCCGAGATCATGGAAGAACTCGATGATAATCAGGCTTCCTACATCTTTAGCATCCTCGATTCTGAAAAAACAGCCGATGTCCTCATGGAAATCGACGAGGAACTCCGTGTAAAAATTCTTAAACGGATGTCGGCGAAAGAGATTGCCGAAGAAATCGACGAACTCGATACCGACGACGCTGCCGATATTATTGCCGAACTCCCTCAGAGCAAAAAAGAAGAAGTAATCTCCGAGCTCGAAGACGTTGAACACGCCAAAGACATTGTGGATTTGTTGCGCTATGACGAAGATACTGCCGGGGGTTTGATGGGTAAAGAGCTGGTGAAAGTCAATGAAAATTGGAATGTACTAACCTGTGTCAAGGAAATGCGCTTGCAGGCCGAAAATGTTACGCGTGTCCATTCCATTTATGTGGTCGACGATGACAACCGACTAAAAGGACGTTTGTCGTTAAAAGATCTATTGACCACTTCGACCAAAACACCCATTAGCGACGTCTATATTAAAAAAGTAGATTACGTTCGTGTGAATACGTCCAATACTGAAGTGGCGCGGATCATGCAGAAATACGACTTGGAAGCCATTCCCGTGGTGGATGAAATGGGCCGACTCGTAGGGCGTATTACCATTGACGATATCGTAGACGTGATTAAGGAAGAAGCCGACAAAGATTACCAGTTGGCGGCCGGTATCTCGCAAGACGTTGAAGCAGATGACAGCATCTTGGACTTGACACGAGCGCGTTTGCCATGGTTGGTACTTGCCTTGTTTGGCGGATTTATCTCCGTACATACACTTGGGTTGTTCGAACCCGCCATGAAAGAACACGGACAGTTGTTCTTTTTTACCCCATTAATTGCCGCGATGGCCGGAAATGTGGGCGTACAATCCTCTGCGATTATCGTGCAAGGTTTAGCCAATAACTCCATTAGCGGTTCGTTGTGGAACCGACTACTTAAAGAAATTTCTCTTTCGTTGTTAAACGGAATCATCTTAGCTACTATCTTGTTTTTGGGAAGTCATTTTCTCCTAGGTTATGCCACGCAAATTGGCGAAATCATTGCCGTAGCTTTGATTTCTGTGATTGTTATTGCTTCGTTGATTGGAACGTTTATTCCGTTATTATTGGATAAAATGGGGATCGACCCGGCATTGGCCACGGGACCTTTTATCACCACAAGTAATGACATTTGCGGGATTTTGATTTACTTCTCCATCGCTCGTTTGATTTTAGGATTCTAGGTCCGATTTCCAATTCCCCTTTCTTATCTTTGTTTGGAATCAAAAGCACATGTTTTGAAACCATCCGCTATTCGTATTTTACATTTGGATTCCAATCATCCCTTGCTTTGGGAACAATTGGAAGCTACCGGTTTTTTGAATGAAGCCGATTATACCTCAGACAAAGCCACTGTGGAAGCCAAAATTGCCCACTACCACGGCATCGTTATCCGCAGTCGTTTTACAATTGACAAAACCTTTCTCAACGCAGCGACCCAACTGCAGTTTATTGCTCGGGTTGGCGCCGGATTAGAAAGCATTGATATCGAATATGCCCAACAAAAAGGCGTTCATTTAATTGCCGCTCCTGAAGGGAATCGCAATGCGGTGGGCGAACAAGCTTTGGGGATGTTGTTGTCCTTAATGAATCAATTGAATCGTGCCGATCGTATGGTGCGCCAAGGGCAATGGGTGCGCGAAGGAAACCGCGGGTATGAGTTGGAAGGCAAAACTGTTGGGATTATTGGGTATGGGAATATGGGGAAATCGTTGGCCAAAAAACTGCAAGGTTTTGAGGTTAAGGTGCTTTGTTATGACATCCAAGAAAATGTAGGCGATGCATTTGCCCAACAAGTCGATTTGGCCACCTTACAAGCCGAAGCCGATGTGTTGAGTTTGCACATTCCCTGGACGCCCGAAACAGATAAAATGGTGAACGCTGCTTTTATACAGCAATTTGCCAAACCCTTTTGGTTGATCAATACTTCGCGTGGGAAAAATGTAGTGACTGCCGATTTAGTCACGGCCTTGGAATCGGGGAAAATATTGGGAGCAGGTTTGGATGTGTTGGAATATGAAAAACTCTCGTTTGAAAGTTTGTTTACCGAGGACAACCGCCCCGAAGCATTAGCCTATCTTTTACAATCAGAAAAGGTTTTGTTGACGCCGCATATAGCGGGATGGACTTTTGAAAGTCATCAAAAATTAGCCCAAACCATTGTAGATAAAATTAAAATGCACTACGGATTGGCCGAGCAAATAGTACCCGAACAACCCCGTGTAACCGGCTTGGGTGGGTTTTTCTTTAAATCCAACGATCCAAAAGCATTGCGCGAATGGTACGGAACACATTTAGGAATTCCGGTGGATGATTACGGTTGGTCATTTTGGTGGAAAGACGCTCAAGGGCAAGATGCCATGACGCAATGGTCGCCTTTTGAGGCGGGATCGGACTATTTTCAACCCAGTGAAAAACCGTTTATGCTAAATTATCGAGTAAGTGATTTGGAAGGATTGTTAGAAAAATTAGCTGCCCAAGGTGTAACAATAGTGGGTGAACCGCAGTCGTATGACTATGGAAAGTTTGGTTGGATTATGGATCCTGAAGGAAACAAAATCGAACTTTGGGAACCAATAGATCGTGTTTTCAAATAATTTTCTTACTTTAGAACCGACAAGCTGAAAAATTATATCAACCTAAAAACAAAAATTATGGATTCACAAAAAGTAGACATGTTCATGATGGCTAATTCAAAATTCTTCGAAGCACATCATTTACCTGCTATTCGCGAGCGTTTATTAAGTTTGGACGAGTCAAAATGGGCTATGGTTCAAACTACTCAATTCAAAGACCCAACCACAAGTTTAATTATTTCTTTATTAGCGGGTGGTTTAGGAATTGACCGTTTCTACATTGGAGATACGGGATTGGGTATTGCGAAGTTATTAACCTGTGGTGGATTAGGAATTTGGAACATTGTGGACTGGTTCTTAATCATGGGTGTAACACGTGAGAAAAACATGGAAAAATTCCAAAACGCTTTATACTAAAAGCTAAAAAAATATGACCCGAAATCGGTTGTACACTATCGTCATGATTGTCTCCATTTCGGGTTTGTTTTATTTAATTTACAGTTATTTTAGAGATCCAGATACCGGTGTTGGTTTATGCCTTTTCAAAAATGCAACCGGTTATCCTTGTCCGTCTTGTGGTACAACCCGTTCAATAAAACATTTGTACCAAGGCGAATTTTACAAAGCCATGATGACCAATCCATTGGGTTATGTAATGGCAATTGTTATGCTTGTCGTACCGTTTTGGGTAGGCTATGATTATGTTACCCGTAAATCGGGATTCTTTTATTTTTATCAAAAGTCAGAGGCTTTCCTTCGTAAACGCCCTGTTGCAATTGTATTAATTGGCTTGGTTCTTGCCAATTGGATTTGGAATATTTATAAACAGCTATGATTCAAAACCTCAATTTTCCCTACAAACCCTCTGAGCACGAAGCCGAAAAAGCATCCAACAGTTATTTGATGTCTTTAGTTGCTTTGGTTGCGGGTTTGCCGTTGCCTATTATCAATTTAATAGCCACGTTTTTCTTTTTTATTGCCAACCGTAAAGGTACCTATTTTGTGCGTTGGCATTGTACCCAAGCCTTGTTTTCCCAAGCGGGCTTGTTGTGCATGAATAGCTTTGGTTTCTGGTGGACCATTGACATTATTTTTTACAATTATCCGATTTCAGGTTCGTACTTCGCTTATCTTTTTACGGTAATTCTATTCAATATCACCGAATTTATATCGACCATTTATTTAGCCGTGACTACCCGAAAAGGAAAACACGTCGAATTGTGGTTTTTTGGTCCTTTAACAAATTTAATCTGTAAGCCCGATGCAACAGCTCAATAAAGTTATCATTCAAGGAATTGTCCTTTTGGCCTTATTTTTCGGTTTGTTTTTTGGGTTATCCCAAATCGATTTTATCAAAGTATTCCATATCAAGGAAACCAAATTGAATACCGCAAGTAAATTGGGCGATGTGCTTTGGAAACAAGTAGAATCTAGTGAAATCATTATCCATAATGATACCTTACAAAAAACCTTGGATTCTTTGATTTCCCCAATTCTAGAAGCCAACGATATCCCAAAAGATTCCATTCATTTGCACCTTGTCGAAAACAGTCAGGTGAATGCCTTTGCCATGCCAAATAATCACTTGGTGGTGTATACTGGTTTGATCAAAGATTGTAAAAAACAAGAAGCGCTACAAGCGGTTTTGGGTCACGAAATTGCGCACATTCGCAAGAATCACGTGATGCAAAAGTTATCCAAAGAAATCGGGTTGTCGGTTTTACTATCGGCCTCAGGCGGGAATGGCGCATTAATTCGTGAAATACTCAAAACACTTTCTTCATCGGCGTATGATCGCGCGTTGGAAAAAGAAGCTGACTTAACCGCGGTTGATTATTTGATGAAAGCCAACATCAACCCGAAACCCATGGCTGATTTCATGTACCAATTGGCCCAAAAAGACGTCATGCCCGACGGTTTTGGTTGGATTTCAACCCATCCCGAATCGGAAGATCGCGCCCAATATATCCTCAGTTATTTAAAAGGTAAAAAAATAGGCAACAAGCAAATGCTCAGCTCAAAAGGCTGGGAAACGTTTAAAGAACGAATTGCGGAGGAAGACTAAAAGTAAAATAAAAAAACCTGACACTTACGTCAGGTTTTTTGTATTTTAAGGAGCAGGGTTGGGATGCAATTCCTGTATTTTTTGAATGCCGGCTAACACGTCATCAGAGAGTTCGATCGAAAACGCATCGAGGTTTTCTTTTAATTGTGCCAAACTCGTAGCGCCTACAATTGTTGAGGTTACAAACGACTGACGGTGCACAAAGGCTTCCGCCAATTGCACCAAAGATAGTCCGTGTGCTTCGGCCAATTCTTTATACAAACGCGTTGCGGTAAAACAGTTTTCGTTGGTGTAGCGCGTGAAATTGGGGAACAACTTCATTCGCGAATTTTCGGGATAGCCGTTTAAATATTTTCCTGATAAAAATCCGAAAGCCAAGGGAGAATACGCCAATAAGCCTACACCTTCGCGGTAGCACAATTCGCTCAATCCCACTTCAAACAAGCGATTCAACAACGAATACGGATTTTGAATCGTGGCGACGCGTGGTAATCCATGACGCTCACTTTCTTGTAAGAAACGCACCACGCCAAACGGATTTTCATTGGAAACGCCAATATGTTTGATTTTCCCTTCTTTGATTAAACCGTCAAAAACCTGTAATACTTCCAAAATATTGTCTTGCCATTGGGTGTCAAATTCGGTTAACCCGCGTTTCCCAAACATATTCATTACGCGTTCGGGCCAATGCATTTGGTACAAATCAATATAATCGGTTTGGAGGTTTTTCAAACTCAAATCTACCGCTTCGTGCAAACTCTTTTTGGAAAAATCCAACGGCTGACGAATGTATTCCATGCCGCGGTTGGGTCCGGCAATTTTCGTCGCCAACACCAATTTCTCGCGTTCACTCGCCCCAATTTTCTTAATCCAAGTCCCAATAAATCGTTCGGTACTTCCAAAGATTTGTGCATTCCCGCCGATGGGGTACATTTCGGCCGTATCAATAAAATTAATGCCGCGCTCAATGGCGTAATCCAACTGGTCATGGGCTTCAGCTTCGGTGTTTTGGTTACCAAAGGTCATCGTGCCGAGGCAAATTGTACTCACTTTCACATCGGTACGGGGAAGAGTCGTGTATTTCATGGTTTGGGTGATTGAGGCACAAAAGTACACATTTCTAAAAAAGGCGGTTAACGAACTTTTGTTAAACAAACCTGAAAAATACATGGAAGCGATACTTGAAATATGTAAATTTACTTTTTTATAAATCCGCAAGTCATGAAAGCCCTTTTAATGGAAGATGATTTGGTGTTGTCCAAAGAAGTGGTTCACTTTTTACACCAAATGCAGTTTGAATGTGATGCCGTTTTTGATGGAGAAACCTTTTTTCGCCAACAGAAATCAGGGGGCTATGACATTTATTTATTAGACATCAATGTGCCTAAAATTAACGGACTCGATGTGTGTAAAAAAATCAGGGAAACGGATGCGACAACGCCCATTTTGATGTTGACCGCTTACCGCGATATTCAAGACAAACTGGATGCGTTTAATATGGGCGCCGACGATTACTTGGTGAAACCGTTTCATTTTGACGAGTTGTTTGTGCGCATTCAAGCCTTATTGCGTCGCAGCAGTCAGCCCCAAGAAGCCAAAGAATTGATCGTTATCGGCGATTTAGAAATAGATGTTCGGGAACAATCAGCCAAACGAGCCGGTCAGAAAATCGAGTTGACGCCGAAAGAATACCAACTTTTACTGGTATTAGCAAAAGCCAACGGACGGACCTTGTCCAAACATTCGATTTCGGAACAAATGTGGGACAATCATTTCGATAGTAATCTTAATACGATTGAGGTGTACATTAATTTTTTACGCAAAAAATTGGATAAAAATTTTGAAACCAAACTCATCCATACCCGCCCAGGATTTGGGTATTATTTAGCGGAACAAGCATGACCTTAAAACGAAAAATTGCCATCAATGTATCTATTGCCTTTTCGATTTTATTCGGATTGGCGGCCACTTACATTTATATCAGTTTTTCCAATTTTAGGAAAGAAGAATTTAAAGATCGCTTGACCGAAAAAGCCTTGACTACCGCCAAGTTGTTATTGGAAGTAAAAGAAATTGACAACACCATTCTCAAGTTAATCGATCAAAACACCATCAACAAACTCTACAACGAAAAAACCTTGGTGTTTGATGGTCAGTATAAATTGGTGTACCAAAGTTTGGACGATTCCAAAATCAAGTATACCAAGGACGATTTGGTGCGCTTGAACAATGAAAAATCGTTTTATAAAGTCAATGGTGACCAAGAGCTTTTAGGGATTTATTTGCCTTTTGAAAACACCGATTACTATGTGTTGATTTCAGCGCAAGACAAATACGGATATTCTAAGATGCAGTACTTGTTGTATTCCTTGATTATTACGTACATCATCAGTATTACGCTGGTTTGGTTGCTGACCTATTTTTTCATCAAAAAATTATTGCAACCCTTGGATGAATTCCAAAAAACAATCACGACCATTTCTGCGAATGCATTAAATATTCATTTGGTCGAAAACCAAAGTCACGACGAAATCAATTTGTTGACCAAAGCGTTTAACCAGATGTTGAATCGTCTGGAGTTTTCCTTCAATACCCAAAAAGAATTTACGTCCAACGCCTCTCATGAGTTGTATACACCGCTTACGCGAATTTCATTGCAGTTGGAAAACTTAATCAACGCGGGCAACCATCCCCCAGAAACCGAGCAGTATTTAAAAAACATCAATAACGATGTGCACCAAATGGCGGATTTGATTAATTCCTTACTCTTGTTGGCCAAATTAAATCAGGATGAAATTGGCAAGAAATTGGAAACGTTACGCGTGGACGATTTGGTTTTTGATGCTTATAGTCAGATGCAACGCAACTTCCCTGATTTTACTATGCATTTTGAATTGGAAGATAACGAAGCGGTTGACAATGCCTTCGAAATTCACGGGTTTAAATCCTTACTGCAAATCGTCATTGTGAATCTTTTAAAAAATGCTTACTTATATTCTGAAGATAAAAAAGCCACCGTATTGATTCAGCAACCCGATGCTTCAACCACGCTTGTTACGGTTACAAATTCAGGGGAAACAATAACTGCAGAGGAGCAACATAAATTGTTCCAACCTTTTGCGCGGGGAGAAAATTCGGCCAACATTCATGGCTCTGGATTGGGATTGCGGATTGTAAAACGAATTTTGGATTTTCATGAAGCCGAAATTCAGTATACTGCAGACGGCAAAACGAATCAATTTCAAATCGTATTTTCAGCCTAAAATTTCATTTAAGGTAAAATTAAGTCGGTTGTAAGGTCACTTTAAGGTGGATGCCGAAATTTTGTATCGTAAAACCTACGATATGAAAACCTTTACGTATTTATCATTTCTCTTGTGTACCATCGGGATGATGGGACAACAAAAGTTGACGCTTCAAGATTGCGAGCGTCAATTCTTAGACAAAAATTTAATGCTTCTCGCCAGTCACTATAACATTGACCAAGCGCAAGCGGCAGTCCTGCAATCCAAAATTTGGGATTTACCACAAATTGGCGGTGAAGTCAATGCTTGGGCGCCCAACAATGATCAAAAGTTTTTTAATGCAGGAAAAGAAGGTCAGAAAGCCGCTTACATTCAACAGGTAATTAAGATTGGTGGCCAGCGCAAAAACCAAATTGAATTGGCTAAATCCAATGCCGCTATTACCCAATTGGATTTTGACCAACTACTTCGGGATTTAAAATTTCAATTGCGTACCGCTTTTTTTGCCATTTACTTTGACACCCAATCCATTGCCGAAATTGACAAACAACGGGACAATTTAAAAACATTGATTGATGCCTATTCGGAACAAACCCAAAAAGGCAATGTGTCGCTAAAAGATTTGGTGCGCTTACAGAATTTGTATTTGAGTTTAAAAAGCGACCGCAATGCGTTGATGACGGAAATTTTGGACAACAAAAACCTACTCATTACGCTATTAAATACAAATGATATCAATTTGACACCGGCGCCAACTCCACAAGAATTGGAAGTCTATCAAGCGGGATTGCTATACCAACCGGAACAGTTGCAACAAATGGCATTAATCAACCGCCCTGATGTTTTGCGCAGTCAAAAAGTATTGGAAGCCGACAATTGGAACATCAAATTACAAAAGTCGCTTGCCTTGCCATCAATTACTTTGGGAGCAGCCTATGACCAACGCGGTGGGGCTTTTAACAACCAAACTAATTTGACGTTGGGTATTCCGTTGCCGCTTTGGAACCAAAATAAAGGCAACATCAAAATTGCCAAATTTCAATTGGATCAGGACAAAGCTGGAAACCAACAAAAGAATTTGGAAGTCCAAAACGAAGTGACCACAGCGTATCAAAAATACTTAGAATTAAAAGATAGCTTCGTGTCGTCTCGCAGTCCAATTGCTCAAGATTTGGAAACCGTTTACCAAGGAATTTATACCAATTTCAAGAAAAGTAATATCAGCATTTTGGAATTTACCGATTTTATGGAAAGTTATAATTCCAGTGTTATTACGCTAAATCAATTTCATAAAAACCTAATCAATGCCTGTGAAACGCTTAATTACGCCACAGCCGCTAAACTTTTTTAAAAACCAAATCGTATGAAAACAACCGTTTTAAAATATACCCTTATTACCTCCTTAGTTGTTTTGGTTTCTTGTTCTAAAAAAGAAGAAACTGAGAAAAAAGAAGTATTTCAAATCACCGATGTGATGCTGAAAACGACTCAATTTGCCAAAGTAGAATCCCAACAATTAAAAAATGAGTTGCGCTTTTTTGGAAAGATTAGTGCCGACAAAAACAAAATGATTGAGGTCTATCCTGTAGTGGGAGGTAATGTAGAAAAAGTCTATGTCGAATTGGGTGATTACGTAAAAAAAGGACAAATTATGGCCACCATCCGCAGTACCGAAGCGGCCGGTTATGAAAAGGATTTGCAGGATGCCCGCAGTCAGGTTCTGGTGGCCAAAAATGCCCTAAAAGTCGCCCAAGAAATGTTTGAAGGAAAGTTGGTTACCGAGAAAGAAGTGTTGCAAGCCAAAAGCGATTTGTCTATTGCTCAATCGCAATTGAATCGTATGCAACAAACCTATAAAATTTACAATCTCAAACCGGGCTCGATTTACCAAGTCGTAGCACCGATTAGCGGGTATGTGATTCAAAAAAACATCAATCAGGATATGCAATTGCGCAGTGATCGCACCGACAATATTTTTGACGTAGCCGATACCAATGATGTGTGGGCAATTGCCAATGTGAACGAAAGCGACATCAATCAAGTGGGCTTGGGCATGGATGCTTCGGTTTCTACGTTATCCAATCCCGATAAAAAGTTTTCGGGTAAAGTAGATAAGATTTTTAAAGTGATTGATCCCGAAACCAACGCTATGAATATTCGTGTGGTGTTGAATAATTCCGCGTCACTTTTGGTGCCCGAGAGTAAAGCCACGATTAACGTGTCTTATAAAGAAAACAAAAGTATGTTGGCGATTCCTGCTTCGGCTTTAATTTTTGACAACAACAAAAATTATGTGATGGTGTATAAATCCAAAACCAATTTGGAAACCCGTCCTGTGGAAGTTTTTCGCCAAGTGGGCGATATCGCTTATATCGCTTCGGGATTGAACGAAGGAGAAACGGTGATTACACACAATCAGTTGTACTTCTATGAAGCTTTAAATGATTAATTTAAACTCAAAAACACTATGAATCGTTTTATTCGAAATATCATTGCTTTTTCCTTAAAAAATAGAGCGTTTACCTTCTTTTGGGTCGGTATCATGGCTATCAGTGGGTTTTTGGCTTTCAAAAATATGCCTATAGAAGCGTTTCCTGACGTGACCAATACGCAAATCATTATTATCACCCAATGGAATGGGAAAAGTGCCGAAGAGGTAGAGCGTTTTGTTACAACGCCTATCGAGTTGTCAATGACTTCCTTACAGAAAAAAACCAGCGTGCGCAGTACTTCTATGTTTGGGTTGTCAGTGATCAAAATCATTTTTGACGATGATGTTGACGATTCTTTTGCCCGCAACCAAGTCAATAACCAATTGCGCAATGTGAATTTGCCTGATGATGTCGAACCCGAAGTGCAGCCACCTTACGGGCCAACAGGTGAGATTTTTCGCTATACATTGGAAAGTAAAACCCAAGATTCACGCTATTTGTTGACCCTTCAAAATTGGGTGGTGGACCGTGCTTTGCGTTCTGTTCCTGGCGTAGCCGACATTAATGCCTTTGGAGGACAAACCAAAATTTTTGAAATCAGTGTGGATCCTCGCAAATTGGAAAAATACCAACTCACCCCGCTACAAGTCTATGATGCGGTGAGCAAAAGTAACTTGAATGTGGGTGGTGATGTGATTGAAAAAAATGGGCAAGCCTATGTAGTACGTGGTATCGGCTTGTTGCAATCCATTCCTGATATTGAAAATATTATTGTTACCCAAGACAATGGTAATCCTGTTTTGGTGAAAAACCTAGCCGCGGTCAATGAAAGTTCAATGCCCCGCTTGGGTCAGGCTGGACTTAACAATAACGATGATGTAGTCGAAGGAATTGTCGTAATGCGTAAGGGTGAAAATACTCCTCAAGTTTTGGAACGGGTGAAAGATAAAGTGCACGAACTTCAAACGAAAGTATTACCCAAAGATGTGGAGTTGAAAGTCTTCTACGATCGGGATAATTTAATGGAATTCTGTACCCATACGGTAATGCACAATTTGTTGGAAGGCATTCTTTTGGTGACCTTGATGGTCTTGTTATTTATGGCCGATTGGCGAACAACCGTGGTGGTTTCGATTATCATTCCACTAGCGTTATTGTTCTCGTTCTTCTGTCTGAATTTAATGGGTATGAGTGCCAATTTATTGTCGCTGGGTGCAGTCGATTTCGGAATTATCATTGATGGCGCCGTCGTCATGGTCGAAGGACTCTTTGTTATGCTCGATCACAAGGCTACGCAAGTCGGGATGGAGAAATTCAATAAACTGGCTAAAGGCGGATGGATTAAAAAAACAGGAACCGAAATGGGGAAAGCGATTTTCTTCTCCAAAATGATCATCATTACGGCCTTGTTACCCATTTTCTCATTCCAAAAAGTAGAAGGGAAAATGTTCTCGCCATTAGCCTATACACTTGGTTTTGCCTTATTGGGAGCCTTATTGTTCACCTTGACCTTGGTTCCTGTATTATCGCACATGTTGTTGAATAAAAACGTGAAAGAAAAACACAACAAGTTTGTGGATTTCTGGAATCGAATTGTAGAAAAAGGGTTCCGATTCACGTTTCACCACAAACGATTAACCTTAACAGTTGCCATCGGGATTTTAGCGGTCACTTTGGGTTCGGCGAAGTTTTTAGGGACCGAATTCTTACCGCCGTTGAATGAAGGGGCTTTGTGGGTAACAGCTGAAATGCCAATGAGTGAAAGCTTGGAGGAAAGCGTAAAAATGGTAAAAAAATTGAAAAATGAAATTGCAAGTTTTCCCGAAGTCAATGGCGTGTTGACACAAACCGGAAGAAGTAATGACGGGACCGATCCTAGTGGATTTTATTTTGCACAAATGCAAGTGAATCTGAAACCAAAATCCGAATGGAAACGCAATATTTCCATAGATGAATTGGTAGATGAAATGGATCATAAATTAAAAAAGTATCAAGGGATTACCTACAATTATTCCCAACCCATTATTGATAATGTAGCAGAGGCCGTGGCTGGGTTTAAAGCTTCCAATGGGGTAAAAATATATGGGGAAGATTTAAAGAAATTAGATAGTTTATCCAAAATTGTGCTCGATCAAATCAAGAATGTTGATGGCGTAAAAGAACCAGGAATCATTCGCAATATCGGTCAGCCGGAGTTGAGTGTGACGTTGGATAAAGAGAAAATGGCAGCGTATGGTGTATCTATTGCCGATGCGCAAGCAGTGTTGGAAATGGCTTTTGGCGGAAAAACAGCCACGCAGAAATACGAAGGCGAACGCAAATTTGATATCCGTATCCGGTACGATAAAGATTACCGAAAAGATTCCGATGATATGGGGAATTTGATGGTGCCTACCTTGCGTAATACCAAAGTTCCACTTAAAGAGATTGCCGAAATTAAAGCGGCAACAGGGGCTGCCTTTGTATATCGTGATGATTTAAAACGGTATATTGGAATCAAGTTTTCTGTTCGTGACCGCGATTTGGGGAGTACTATTGCTGAAGCACAAGCAAAAGTTGCTAAAAATGTAAAATTACCAGAGGGTTATCAATTGGGATGGATTGGTGAATTTGAAAATCAAGTGCGTGCCACCAACCGTTTAGGACAAGTGGTTCCTGTAAGTTTGATTTTGATTTTTGTCTTATTGTTCATCATGTTCGGAAAAATCAAAGATGCGGCATTGGTCTTGGCAAATGTTCCTTTCGCCTTGATTGGTGGGATTTTAGCGTTGCATTTAACCGGAATTAATTTCGGGATTTCTGCCGGAGTTGGATTTATTGCCTTGTTCGGAATATGTATCCAAAATGGGGTGATATTGATCTCGGAGTTCCACAAGAATTTGAAAGCCAACATGGATATGGAAAACTCCATTTTACAAGCGGTAAAAGTACGAACACGTCCTGTTGTTATGACGGCTTTGATGGCGGCTATTGGTTTGATGCCTGCTGCGCTCTCTACCGGAATTGGATCAGAATCGCAAAAACCATTAGCGGTTGTGATTATCGGTGGTTTGATTTCAGCAACGATATTAACGTTATTGGTATTCCCCATCATTTTCTGGGTATTCAATCGTGTAAAAAATGAAGAAATAATCTAGAGTTGATTTTAATCGGAGTAGTGTTCCTTCAAGCATTGCTCCGATTTTTAAAAAAAACAAACATGAGAAAATTATTGATTGCAGTATTCACTTTGGGATTTATGGGGTTATATGCGCAAACAAAGGATACTACAGCGGTTTCACCGTTTAGTTTTCATGGGCAGACAACGGTGATTAACCAAACCAAGTCCGGATTTAAAGTGCCGTATTCAGGACCCAATAGTGTGTCACCCGATCACGAGTCGGCAACCTCCATGACGGCTACTTTTTATGCCGGTGTTCGTTTGTGGAAAGGCGCTTCCTTTTATGTGAATCCTGAGATTGCTGGCGGTTCCGGAATAAGTTCGGTACTCGGTATTGGTAGCGCAACCAACGGCGAAACCTTTCGTGTAGGATCGACAGCCCCCAAATTATATTTAGCGCGTTTGTATTTTAAACAGCATTTCAACTTGAATCAAGATTTTACCCAAGAACTTGATGACGTGAATCAAGTTGTGGAAAAAACAGCTTCACACCGCATCGATATTACGGTAGGGAAATTGAGTATGGCTGATTTTTTTGATCAAAACAGTTACAGTCACGATCCGCGAACACAATTTATGAATTGGGCGTTGATGGATGCTGGTGCTTGGGATTATGCGGCCAATACACGAGGTTATACGCCTGGTGTTGTAGCAGAATATTTTACCCCCAAAAATGAATGGCGTTATGGGTATGCTTTACTACCCCAAATTGCCAATGGAAATGCTATGAACTGGAATGTGAGCAAACAGTTTGCACAAACCTTGGAGTACACCCATTATTTCAAGATGTTGAATCGTCCAGGTGCTGTGCGGTTGCTCGGTTTTTACAATACAGCCCGAATGGGAAACTATCGCGAAAGCATTGCTTTACATCCGATGGCGCCTGATATTACGGCAGTGCGTCGCTATGGTAATACAAAATATGGTTTTGCTATCAATGCCGAGCAGCAATTGAGTACGAATTTGGGTGCCTTTACGCGTATGAGTTGGAACGATGGAAAAAACGAAACCTGGGCATTTACCCAAATTGACAATTCCATAACCTTAGGACTCCATGCGGATGGGAAAGCGTGGCATCGTAATGACGATGAGGCGGGTGTAGCCTTAGTGTCCTCGGGATTATCAAAACCGCACCAAAGTTATTTGAAATCGGGAGGTCAGGATTTTATGTTGGGTGATGGAACATTGCATTATGGACGTGAGCAAGTAATGGAATGTTTTTACTCGGCCGATCTTAGTCATCACCAAATATACCTGACTGCCGATTATCAATTGTTATTTAATCCGGGGTATAATACGGATCGCAAAGGACCGCTAAACGTTTTTTCTGTGCGGTTGCATTACGCGATTTAACAATGGTTCGTGAATTTTAGCCCCGATTGTAGTGAAAATCCTTTGCGGCGAAGCAAGCAAAGATTGCAACGGAAAGCGGGAAGACATTTGATTTAAAAACAGGGCATCTGCTCCTGAAACAATTAATGGTTAAGGTTGAGCGTTGATTTTTTGCCAAGGCAAGAATCAAAAAAAAAGGGGTCGAAATTCGGCCCCTTTTGGTGTTTTTATAATTCGTCCAACATTTTGGAAATCTCATCCAATTTGGGGGTCAAGATGATTTCGATGCGTCGGTTTTTGGCTTTGCCTTCGGGTGTGGTGTTGGGCATTAAGGGTGCATATTCACCACGACCGGCTGCAGTCAAACTTTGACGGTTGATGTCTTTATTTTCAGAAAGAATGTTGACGATGGCTGTGGCACGTTTGGTGGATAAATCCCAGTTGCTTTCAATTCCGCCGCCAATGTTTCCTAAGATTTTGTCGTCATCGGTGTGGCCTTCAATCAATACGGAAATATCAGGGTTTTGTGCGAGCACTTTTCCTAATTCCACCACGGCTTTTTTCCCTTCAACACCCACGGCCCAGCTACCCGTTTGGAATAACAATTTGTTTTCCATAGAAACGTAAACTTTGCCGTTTTTCTGTTCGATTGTCAATCCTTTTCCTTCAAAAGCATTCAAGGCTTTGGATAGATTTTCTTTCAATTTTTTCATGTTGGCATCTTTTGCCGCGATGTAGGCTTCTAGTTCGTTCAAACGCTTCGAACTCGCTTCTAATTCCGCGCGTAATTTATTCAAACGCTCTTGTTCGGCCGCGATGGTTTTTTCTTTGGCTTCTAGTTGTGCTAAGAGTTCGCGGTTCTTGCTAATGTTGCTGCTCAGTGCGTCATTGCTGTCTTTTTCAAGCGCTGAATAAGCGGCTTGCAAGTTTTTCATGTTTTTTTCAGAAGCTACGAGTTCGGCTTGCAATTTGTCGCGATCGGCTTTGAGTTTGTCGTAATCCGCTTTGAGTTTGGCTCCATCCAATTCGAGCTGCCCTTTTGCTTTTTGCAAGTTTTCGTTTTCGTCCGCCAATTGACGGTTTTCTTTTTTCAAATCGGCGTATTTGTTTTCCAATTCGTTGTAAATCTTTTTGGATACGCAGGAGGTTGACAAGGTAATCAATGCCAGACCTAAGGTTACTTTTTTAATCATTTTGTTTTTGTTATTTCGGTTTGGGGAAGGTTATACAGTTCAGTTAATTTCGACAACAATCGGACAATGGTCGGAGTGTTTGGCTTCGGGTAGGATTACAGCACGGTGCAAACGATCGCGCAGGGGTTCGCTCACCAAGTTGTAATCGATGCGCCACCCTTTGTTGTTGTTACGAGCATTAGCGCGGTAACTCCACCAGCTGTAGTGGTGTGGTTCTTTATTAAAATGACGGAAACTATCGATGAATCCTGATTTCATGAAGGCATCCAACCACGCGCGTTCTTCGGGTAAAAAGCCCGAAACAGTGGCGTTGCGAATAGGATCGTGAATATCGATGGCTTCGTGACAAATGTTGTAGTCACCGCAAATGATGAGATTGGGCACACTTTTTTTCAAATCGTTAATGTACGCTTGAAAGTCGTCCATGTATTTGAATTTATGATCCAATCGATCGATGTTGGTTCCCGAAGGCAAATACAAACTCATTACGGAAATATCACCAAAGTCGGCACGCAAGTTACGCCCTTCAAAGTCCATGTGTTCGATGCCTGTTCCAAATTCGACATGATTCGGTTCGATTTTGGATAAAATGGCCACACCGCTGTACCCTTTTTTTTGTGCCGAAAAATAATATTGGTAAGGATAGCCGGCGGCGGTAATGGCTTCGGTCGGGATTTGGTCTTCGGTGGCTTTAATTTCCTGAAGGCAAATTACATCGGGATTGGCTTGTTGGAGCCAGTCCAGAAATCCTTTGGTAATGGCAGCTCGAATTCCGTTGACGTTGTAAGAAATAATTTTCATGAATGATTTAGAATTCAGGGAATAAAATATTCCCTTTTGTCATTTGTTCAAAAATACTGATTTCGTCGGAACTGCAGGAACGATGTGGAAAAATTATAATAAATGTTTAACCTTTTTTTCGGGAAAAGGCTAAAATTTAAAATCGCTATTGGGAAGAATTGTTATCTTTGTTTTTTCACAATAAGCACACAACAGAAGAAGTAAATGGGTTTAGTCACAGCGAAAGAAGTAGCCAAAGCAATTAAAGCGGACAAATACGGTGTATTCGGTACGTTTGCAGGTTGGTTACTGATGAAAACACTTAAAATTTCGACGCTGAATAAAATCTATGACCGCAACAAGCATTTGAGCGAATTGGAGTTTTTGAATGCGATTTTGGATGAATTCCAAATCAAATTTGAAATCCCGGAAGAAGATTTAAAACGTTTACCCAAAGACGGTGCTTACATTACCATTTCCAACCATCCTTTAGGTGGAATTGACGGTATTTTATTATTGAAATTAATGTTGGAGCGCGAACCCAATTTTAAAATCATTGCCAATTTCTTATTGCACCGAATCGAACCGATGAAGCCGTATATCATGCCGGTGAATCCGTTTGAAAATCATAAAGATGCCAAGTCGAGTGTTGTTGGAATTAAAGAAACGTTGCGTCATTTGAGTGATGGCAAACCGTTGGGAATGTTTCCCGCGGGTGAAGTTTCAACCTACAAAGATGGAAAGTTGGTGGTTGATAAAGAATGGGAAGAAGGTGCAATCAAAGTGATTCGCAAAGCCCAAGTTCCTGTGGTTCCTATTTATTTTCACGCGCAAAACAGCAAGTTGTTTTATCGATTGTCCAAGATCAGTGATACGATGCGCACGGCGAAGTTACCATCGGAGTTACTGACGCAAAAGGACCGCACGATTAAAGTACGTATTGGGAAACCGATTTCGGTGAATGAGCAAAACGAACACGAGAATTTAGAAGATTATTGCGAGTTTTTACGCCGCAAAACCTATATGTTGGCCAATTCCTTTGACGATGAGAGTAAGTTTCAAGCGTTAAATGGATTAAAGCCCGCTAAAAATGTTAAGCAAATTGCCCATCCCGCCAATCACGATAAAATATTAGAAGATATAGCTGAGGTGCGCAAAGGCGATTTCCGTTTATTGCAAAGTAAAAACTATGAGGTTTTCTTAGTTTCTGCGGACAAAATTCCAAATATTTTGCACGAAATAGGCCGATTGCGTGAGATTACCTTCCGTGAAGTTGGCGAAGGAACCAATGAGTCCTTGGATTTGGATAAGTTTGATAAATACTACCAACACATGTTTTTGTGGGATGAAGAAACCCAACAAATTGCAGGGGCTTACCGCATGGGATTGGGAAGTGAAATATTCCCGCAATACGGAATCGATGGGTTTTATTTGAATGATTTATTCCGATTTGAACCCGAATTGCATTCCATGATGGCACAGTCGATTGAAATGGGTCGGGCCTTTATCATCAAGGAATACCAACAAAAACCGATGCCGTTATTCTTGTTGTGGAAAGGCATCGTGCATACCACGTTACGTCATCCCGAACACAAGTATTTGATTGGCGGCGTGAGTATCAGCAATCAATTTACAGAGTTTTCGAAATCCTTGATGATTGAATTTATGAAGTCGCATTACTATGATCCGTATGTGGCGCAATATATTCACCCAAAAATGGAATACAAGGTAAAGTTGAAAGATGCCGATAAAGATTTTGTCTTCAACGAAGCGGAAGCCGATTTGAATAAATTCGATAAAATTATTGATGAAATCGAACCCGGAAATTTGCGCTTACCCGTTTTGATTAAAAAGTACATCAAACAAAATGCGCGTGTGGTGGCTTTTAACGTTGATCCACTATTTAATAATGCCGTAGACGGTTTGATGTATATTCGGATCGCCGATTTACCCGAAAGTACGGTAAAACCTGTCATGGAAGAATTCCAAGCCGAATTGGAACGAAAAATGGGAGAAAAATAAACGACTATAAATAGAAAGCCCTTCAGATTCTGAAGGGCTTTTTTAATTATTCAAACAGTATTTTTTCTGTGTAAGTGGCGCCGTTTTGATTGATATGTAAAAAATACATTCCGGGCGCAACTCCTTCAAAGTTTAATGCAATTGTTGAAGTGGTTTCAGGCTTGTTTTCGGCAATTGTTTTTCCCGTAAGATCGGTCAGTTGAATGTGATCGATTGCGACAAGTTTTGGGTTTTGGATTTGAACTATTCCCTTTGTTGGATTGGGAGCTACCGCTAATCCAAGTGCTGAAAATTGGGCGGTATTGAAAGAAGTGTCTGTGATTCTAAAAATTGTACTTCCACCCGTAACATACAATTCGCCATTGACATCTTCACCAAATGTGGTGAAATTATTATTTCCATTGAAATAAGGTGTGTACGTTATACTTCCTGTGGCGATGTCTAAAATACCCATGCGATTTTGGCAATAATCGGCGAAGTAATATTTGTTCAACATGTTGGGGTATAAACTTCCCGTATACACATAACCACCCGTAATGGAACAGCCACCTGTAGCGGCGTGGGTATACTCAGCAACCGGAGCAATCATGCCTGTTGTATTGGAACATGAAGCATACACCACCGTTCCTTCAAAACATTTCCAGCCAAAATTGAGTCCGGTATTTGGAAGTGGCGTTGAAATACGGTTGATTTCTTCCACGGCATTTTGACCCACGTCAGCAATCCATAAGTCGCCATTCAAACGATTAAAGGAGAATTTCCAAGGATTGCGCAAACCTAAGGCCCAAATCTCTTGTTTGCCACTTTCGTTGATAAAAGGATTGGTGGGCGGATAGCCATAATTCAAAGTGCCAGCAGTCGTATTGACATCTAAACGCAGCATTTTACCCAAGTAAATTCGGGAAGGTGTAGTGGCATTTACCGTAAGATTTTGTGCAAAATTTTGGGGATCTCCGCCGCTGCCACCATCTCCCATACCGATATACAAATAACCATCGGGACCAAATTTTAACGTTCCTCCGTTGTGGTTGTTGTAGGGTTGATCGATGGTCATCAAAATCGTTCCTGTAGGATTGGCCACATTCGGATTGGAACTACTTACCGTATAACGCGCAATCACAGTATCGCCCGCGAGATTGGTATAATTCACAAAGAACTGCCCGTTTGTGGTATAATTGGGATGAAAGGCTAAGCCCAAGAACCCTTGTTCGCCACTATTTACGGTTAATGAGGAAATATCCAAAAAAGGAGTGGTGACCAAGGCATTGTTTTGGATAATCCGAATCTGTCCGCCTTTTTGTACTACAAACAATCGGGTATCACCACAGTGGGTAATTTCAACGGCACCCGATAAACCGGTAACATAGGTTTGAAGGCTAATAATTTGCCCCATAGAAAGGCAGCTCCAGCCTAGGAGTAGGAGTGAGTAAATCTTTTTCATGTTTTTTTTGTTTTTTACTAAGGTACAAAAAAAAGATAATGACCTAGTTATCAAATAAAAAATCCCGAGTTTCCCCGGGATTTAAGGCGTGAATAAAAAATGTGTGTTTTTGTTAGGCTTATAAATTATCGATGATTTTGTCTTTGGGATAGCGGACTTTATAACTGATCCGTATTTTTTTGGATTCGTTGGGTGCCAATTTGAGATCCCATGTCATGAAGCCTGTTTCTGGGTTGACGGATGCTTTGCCGTCTTCCAACAATTCAATCGTAATGTCTTTATCCGAACTCAACGGATATTGATCTTTTAAAGTCAGATTAATTTCTTCTTTTTTGTTGTTGCGAATGGTGATGTCATACGTAAATGTTTGCTCTTTGTACGAAGACAAAAACTTGGTGCCTGATTTATCCACTACTTTCTCACGTTTGATGGAAATCTTTTTGTCGCGACCCATGCTCAAACTCAAAGTGTCTCCCGTTTGTTCCGGATTGATGAAGGTTTTGCCTACATTCATTTCTTCAAAAACAATATTGGCTTCGCCAGGTAACAAATTGTATTGGCCGTAATTGTCAATTTTAGCCAACAAATAAGCTTCTTTTTCCAATCGTGGCGCACTGTAGAATTTGTAAGTGGCCGGAATCTGGATTTCTTTCAAAGACACACTGTGCATTTTTCCATTCGACAACACATCATACGGTATGTCAATGTCGAAGGTGATGTTGAGTTGGGATTCGGAGATTTGGGTGTAGTCGTCGATACCATTGTCAAATTCACCATCAGTGTCTGTTGTATCAGTGTATTTATATTCTTTTTTTACAGCGTCATTCAAAGTATAAGTATTTGAAGTGGCTCTATAACCTTGTACAACAACTTCTTCAAGTCTATTGGTTTGATACCTCAAAAACCACGCTTGCTGCAACGGTGCTTCGTTGCTTTGGTTGGGGTTGCCGCTCGACAAACTCATTTTGATTTTTTTCCAATCGATGCCGGTCGTTTGCCAAACTTGGGCTTTGTACAGCAATTGAATCGGGTCTTTAATGCTGTTGGCACGTAAGTCATACATGGGTTTCCACCCCGCATTGTTGGTGATGTACGAAAAATTCAAGGTGACATTCCCCGCGACTTCGTTTAAGACTTGCAGTACCAATTTCCCCTTCGACATTTTTTCTTCCTTGGCGGTATTCAACTGCAAACGTGCATTTAAGTTGGCCAAAGTTTTGTTCCACTTGGTTTCTTTTTCTTTGAACGCTTCAATTTGGTTGTCGAGTTCGATGCGTTTCGCTTTATAATACTCCACCATTTTCATCAACTCGGCGGTATTCAAACCCGAATTGGCGCCGCCCACTTGTTGGTTGGTGTCTAACAAGCCAATGGTTTGTTGGTACGAATAAATTTGAATCTGTACTTTTTTGATTTCCTTTTTAACGATTTCAATACTGTCGCGCACCTTTTTAATGGTGGGATTGCTTTCGTCAATTTCATATTCGGAGATGTAATTTTTAGTAAACTGCACCGACATTACGGTTACCGACTTCGGAGCTTTGATTTGCAACGTACTCTCGTTGATGTAATCGGCTACATTTTTAATTACGATTTCGCTATTCCCAACGGGCAAATTGAGTTGGGCCGAATGTTGGAGTTCTGCACCGCTAAAGTAAACCGTGGCGCCTTGAGTTTTGGCTGTCGTAAACAAGGGTTTTTGGGCCAAGATACTCACAGGAAGGAGCAGCAGCCAAAGAATATTTTTCATGTTTGGTTTTCGGTTGGTTAAGGGTATTAACGTCGGTTTCATGATTTCTATTGTTTTGAAATTATAATTTTCCAATCGATTTGTTTTTATCGGAACGAACGGTATAGCTCAACCGCACCTTTTTGGTTTCGTTGGGTTGCAATGTAATATTCCACCGTAAAAAGCCTTTATCCGTGTTGACTGAAGCTTTTCCGTCGTTGGTGAGTTCAATGAAAATACTCGAATCATTGCTCAACGGATATTGGTCGCGAAGGTCAACCGTAACCGCTTCTTTTTTGTTATTTCGAAGGGTGATTTCATACGTAAATTGCTGTTCTTTTTGAGACGACAAGAACTTAGTCGCTGATTTTGCTTTCACTTTTTCACGGAGAACAGTGATTTTTTTGTCCCGACCCAAACAGACACGCAACGAATCTTGGGTTTCATTCGGATTGAGTTGGGTAGTGCCTACAACAGTATCGTCAAAATACAATTGGGCGGTTCCTGGTAGCAGATTATATTTTCCGAAATCAGTAATCTCCGCCATTAAAAACACGTCCTTATTCATTTTTGGTACGGAATAAAATTGGTAGTTCGCCGGAATCTCGAGATTTTTAATTTCGATACCGTGTTTCTTTCCATTGGATAAAATAGCATATGGCAAATCAATGTCAAACGAAACGTTGAGTTCCCGTTCTACTACTTCGGTATAATCGGAAACGTTTTGTTTGGTGGTAATTAAAATAACCCCGTTACTGGCGCGACTTCCGTAAATGGAAACTGCACTCGCATCTTTTAACACTTCCACACTTTTTACAGTTTGAGGCGGAAGATTTCTAAAATCATCTGAACTGGTTGGCTTACCGTCAATAATGTATAAAGGTTCGGCGTTAGTATTTGCAGACGAATATCCCCGAATGATTATTGCACTCTTTGCGCCAGGATTCCCTGTTCCTGCAGTAATATTGACACCAGCCAGTTGACCTTGTAGTGCATTCAAAACAGGAGCATTTTGCTGTACAGCCACTTTTTCTTTCCATCCATACGGATTGCGGTAAACTAACGTCCACGCTTGTTGTAACGGCGCTTCGTGTTGGGTGGCCGGATTTCCGTTGGAGAGCGTGAGTTTGATAGAATTCCAATCGATGCCTGTGGTTTGCCACAACTGACTTTTCATCACCAATACTAAAGGTTGGGTTAGGGAAGTCGCTTTGAGGTCGTAGGTAGGTTCCCAGCCCGCCAAAGTTGTTGTGTAGGATATTTGGATTGGATGCGTTCCCGCTTGAGCAGTGCTGAGATACAACACCAATTGCCCTTTGGATTTAACGGATGAATTGGGTTGGGGTGTTAATTGTTGATTCCAAAAATCCAATTGCTTTTGGAACTTGACTTGCTTTTCACCCAACACAAAGGCATCCCAAGAGATTTCGTAGAGTTTGGATTGATAATACAACGAATAATTCGCCAGTTGTTGGGTTACAACTCCGTTATTGCTCCCGCCGAGTTTGGTGTTAGCGTTCAACAAGGCAATTGTTTTTTCTACAGCTCCTTTTTGGATGATAATGGATTGGAGTTTGGATTGAAAAAAGCGAATGCTGTCGTGGACTTTGGCGAGTTCGGGACGTTCGTATTCAGGATCAAATTCGGTAGCATAGTGTTGGGTGAATTGGGTGGCCAAAACGGTAACCGACTTTGGTGTACTGATGCGCAGCGACGATTCATCCAATGCATTGGCGATATTAGAAATCACTACTTCTGAAGTTCCTTCAGGCAAAGTAACGCGGGTTGTATGTCGGAGTTCGGCACCGGAGAAATATACGGTTGCCGATTGGAGTTCGGCTTGTGCAAAAACAGGTTTTTGGGCCCATATTGTGCACGAAAATAATATGAGGAAAAGAAAGGCTTTCATGGTTATTTTTTCAATTGGAAGTAGTATTCAGTTTTGTGGTACCAACTCGATTGATTGCCGTTCGGATAACTATGTACATAGCGCAAACAGATACGATTATCGCGTAAGGAAAAGACCACCCATTTCCCATTATACGGCGCGCCACGTTCTTCCGAAAGTAAGTTGACCATGAGTGGGTCACCACTGTAAAGCAAGGTGTCTTGGCGGTAGAACTTCACAAAATCCAATAGCATTGTGCCTGAAATTATATTTCCAGGATGACCCACGGCGAGTTCCGAAATGTAATAGCGTTGATTCGGCATGTTTTCGTGCCAACCCGATTGATAGCGGTAGAGCAGTTCCCACTGACTTTCGGGCGTGATTTTTTGATCACTCTCTTTTTTGGGATTGGAATTCCAAACGGTTAGCGTGGCTAAATCCCGTTTGATAATTTCAGGATCGGTGATTCGGGTCAAATATTTGTCCAAAGGAGTATCACTTTGGGTAAAGCTCCAAAGGATAAGACACAAGGGAAGGAAAACTAGTTTTTTCATACAATGGCTTTTTCTATAAGAGGAGCTATTGTGTGAAAAGGTTGGAAAGGAAGTTTATTTTTCTTTTTCTAGGGAAACACCAAGAGCAATAATGTTAGGAAAATACGGAAATTCAAAGGTGTTTTCGAAGGTAAAGGTGTAGGTTCCGGGTTCGAAATGTTTTTGGGTAAAAAGCGACTGTTTCACATCACAAACATCGCCGGTACAATCACCAACTTCTTCTCCTTTGTCATTTTTAATTTTAAGATCGACCGATTGGTTTTCTAAAATTTCATTTTTTGCAATGGAGAAATGTAAAGGGAGTTTAGGAAATTGCGACCCGTATACAAAACTACCGTTGATGAATCCGTTGTAGTTGCCCGCTTCTTTCACTGTAAGGGTAAACGTCTTTTTATCTGATTTTAACCATTGATGATTTTCTGGAAAATCATACGATTCGCGAATCACAGTTTCATTTTGACAAGCTTGCAATAGTAATGCAAGCAATACGAAGGGTAAAAATTTGATGTTCATGGTCGGTATTTTTTTAGCTAACGTTAAAAAGCTAAATTTTCGTATACCTTTTTAAAATTCAGGGAATTCTATTCCTAAACTATCTATTGAAATCGTGTCCGTTGCATTCCCCTTAATGCGATATTGGGCCGGACCCGTTAAATGTAAGGGTTGATGAAATCCGAGGGTGTCTTCAGCGGTAATTAATTGGCGCCGCAGCATTAATTTGGCCAAAAAATCTTGTTGTTGAACAGCAAATTTCTTTTGTTCCCGATTCGAATCAAAACGGTACATGAAGCCTTTGGGTTTTGGTACAATAGTCGCTAAATACAAACATTCTTTTAGCGTGAGTTCGGAAGGTCTTTTTTGGAAATAATACTGAGCAGCTTCCCCAATTCCGTACACATCAGGGCCCCATTCAATGATGTTGAAATAGACTTCTAACATGCGTTCTTTGGTAGCGATGCGTTGGTTTTCTAAAATATACACCAATAGAATTTCTTCCAATTTTCGCGAAAGCGTTTTTTCTCGGGTAAGAAATACATTTTTCACCAATTGCATACTAATCGTACTGGCGCCTCGGGCAAATTTTTTGGTGCGAATGTTTTTGGCAATGGATTGTTTAAATGCTTCTGTGATGAATCCGCGGTGGTGCATAAACGAAGGGTCTTCGCTGGTCAATACACATTTTTGCAAGTAAGGCGAAATTTCAGAAAGCGGTGTGTACATTGGATTGTCGATGCTTACCAAAATGGGCCGCTGGGGCACACCTCGCTCCATAGCACGGTAAACAAATTCGGTGTTGATTTTACTGAGATCGGCGGCGCCATAAAGCACGATTTTTAACCCTTCCGGTTGCAGTTTGTTTTCAAAAACAACTTCATTGGGTTTTTGGTCATTGTATTTAAAATCCAACGAATAACTAAAACTTCCCATGGTTTTCATCCCTTCAAAATGGGAAAACAATCCTTTGGGTAAGGCATCGATAAAGTCTTGGGCTTTGGTTTTTGGGATGTGAAGTTGGAGCGCATAGGTTTTACCCTCTTCTTTTTCATAGAAAAGATACGGACGGCATTTTAACTTGCCTAAAGTGAGAAGCGAACTCGAATCCAAGGCAATGCTGCGTTCGCCAATAATCCAATGAAAATCCATCCGGGCATTGGCGACTTGAACATCTTTGGAAGCAATTTTGGGATGATTAAGTACCAATTGTTGAATGGAAGCAAATCCGTCAGTATGAAAATCGCCGCTGTCCATTCCCATATTATCCAAATGAAAGCGCGCGGATTGGAAGGCGGTTTTCAAATGAAATTTATGTTGCAAATAAGGTAAAACTAACGTGTCGTTCTTTTGATTTTTAAAGATTAAATCGGCTTTACGATTCCGTGGATCGGCAAATCCAGAAAGTTGCCATTGTTGATGAATGGCGCCTTCGGTAAGTTGGATTGCGGTTTTTAATTGTTCGTTGTGTAAGGCCAATTGCGTAAAATCCAAATGCACTTTATGTCCTTTGTCATTGATTTTAAGGGCAAAACCTGTAATCTCCATTTGGGTCGGAATCAGGTTTAAGAATCGGGACGACAGACGGTTGGCCAATTCGGCATAATCCAAAGTTGTCGTTGTATTTTGTTTTTCTTTTTTCCGAAGGAAGGCATCAAAATTAGATCCGTTTTTGGTTTTTACCAATTGAATATAACCCCGATTGATTTCCAAATCGGTGATTTGTAGCGTACCTGTGAGTAATTTCCAAAGATTAAAACCGGTACGTAGGTGTCCGACATAAACCAAAGTATCGGCATGATGCGGCGTTAGGCTGATGCCTTCGATTTCAATATGGTTTAAGCCTTCAAAATGTGGGTTTTTGACCACTAATTCGCATTGGTAGTCGGATTGCATTTTAACGGCTGCTTTGGCGATAATTTGTTCCAAAATGGCATTGCGGAAGGCAAAACCCAATACAATTGCCAGCACTAGTATTCCGAGAATACTGAAGCCAAGGGTTCTTACTTTTTTACGTGAAAAGTTCAATCGTTTCATCCAAATAATTCACTGACTACTTCTTCGATTTTGGAGACTAGTACGATACGGATTTTAGCATTGGGCACCGTAATTTTATTGTATTTCGAAACAAAAATGGTGGTAAAACCCAGTTTTTCGGCTTCTTGAATCCGTTGTTCAATGCGGTTCACAGGCCTAATTTCTCCGGAGAGTCCGACTTCCCCAGCGAAACAAACGTCTTTGCCTACAGCGATGTCTTCATTGGATGAGAGAATGGCTCCAATAACTGCCAAGTCAATAGCGGGATCATCGACAGAAATTCCACCGGTAACATTTAAGAAAACGTCTTTGGTTCCCAAACGGAAGCCCGCACGTTTTTCCAAAACTGCCAAAATCATATTTAAGCGTTTGGCGTTATATCCCGTAGTGCTGCGTTGCGGCGTACCGTAAACGGCTGTGGATACTAAGGCTTGAATTTCGATCATTAACGGTCGCATCCCTTCCAAGGTAGAGGCAATGGCGGTACCCGATAGTTCTTCTTCGCGGTGCGAAATCAAAATTTCCGAAGGATTGGACACTTCGCGTAAACCCGAACCTTGCATTTCGTAAATTCCGAGTTCGGCGGTTGAACCAAAACGGTTTTTTAGGGCGCGCAAAATGCGGTACACATGATTACGGTCGCCTTCAAACTGCAAAACCGTATCCACCATGTGTTCGAGAATCTTGGGTCCGGCAATGTTTCCGTCTTTGGTGATATGACCAATTAGGATAACAGGAACGTTGGTTTCTTTGGCAAATTTGATGAGTTCGGCGGTACATTCGCGAATTTGCGAAATACTTCCGGCGGTGGATTCGATATAATCGGTGTGCAGGGTTTGAATCGAATCAATAATCAGGATTTCGGGGTCGACTTCCTGAATTTGACGAAAGATATTTTGTGTTTTGGTTTCGGTAAGAATGAAGCAACTTTCGTTGTTGGGGTTAATGCGTTCGGCACGCATTTTTATTTGTTTCTGACTCTCTTCTCCCGAAACATAGAGCGTTTTGTAGGGAAGCATGAGGGAAAGTTGTAATAACAATGTACTTTTCCCGATACCGGGTTCGCCCCCCAATAAGATGACAGAACCGGGAACTATGCCGCCTCCGAGCACGCGGTTGAGTTCGCCGTCACCTGTATTTAATCGGATTTCTTGTGACGAATCGATTTCTTTTATTTTGAGAGGCTTGGGCGCTTTTTTTACTTCGGTGGTCGCTTTCCAAGCCACTTTTTCTTCTTTCTGAATAATTTCTTCAACAATGGTGTTCCATTCTTTGCAGGCATTGCATTGCCCTTGCCATTTGGCATACTGGGTGCCACAATTTTGACAGAAGAAGGTTGTTTTTAGTTTTGCCATTGATTTGATTAACGCTTATTTTTTCTTGACTTGAGGTTTGAGCTCTTCCATTTTATCCATCATCATATCTTTGGTCAAATCGCCAATTTCTTGCAATTGAAATGCATTTTGATAATGTTTCATGGCCATTTTTAAATCGCCATTATTTTCATAAAAACGCGCCATATGGTAATCCGCCAGCATGGATTTTGGGTAGGCTTTTCGCGAAAGTTGGGCCAATTGTTCAAACTCATTAAACGCTTTATTTTTGATAATAGCGGCTTCAATGGCTTTGAAGTCATTAACACGGATATTCATTTTCATGCCCAATGCCTTTTCGACCAATTCGTATTTGTTTTTCAAATAATCGGCATAACCCGAAGTGAGTGTGACGATTTTTTCCTGAAACTCATTGGTTGAAATGGGTTGGTATACCGAGAAAAATTGGTACAACGCGCTAGGGATGGCAAAGGGAACAAGTGAATAATGTGAGCAGCCTTTAAAATCATCAAAGCGATAATTAACGGTACTGATGTTGGCCGCTTTAAAATTGGTGTCTAATGCAATGATCTTGTCCTTAATCGTTTTGATATCTCCATCAGCGGATGCTACATAATAAAACATATTGTTTTTGAAGGTAGCCATGCGTTCTGGAATGTGAGTTTCCATATCGAGAGGCATAACGGGACTTAACGATATGTAGGCATTGAAAATGGGGTTGTCTTTGTATAAATAGAAATTCATAAAACCGGCGGTGACATCGTGACCCGCAACAATTTTAAAGGGCGCAATGCGTAAGTTTTTTTGAAGATAAGGCAGTAATTCGCCGCCAATAAATTCATAAAATGATTCGCCGATTCCTTCTGGAAGCCCAGTAGATTCATCTACTTTACATTCTTCATCGCGTTCGGTATCGGTGGTGTGATTGAGTCCGACCAAAATCACTTCGGGCAAATCGTCCCAATAGTACCCGTATTTCAAGGTTCCTAAAATGGGGTCAAAGAGATAATCTCCATCAAGGGCCAATAATAGCGGGAAGGCTCTTTTGGTGTCTTTATTGTAAGAAGGGGGGAGCGAGATGGAAAGGTAACGGTATTTATCCAAGCGATTGGAAAAAATACTGTCTTTAACTACTTGACCAAATCCGTTTAGACTCAGGGCTAGAGCTAAAATCAGAAGTGTTTTTTTCATTTTTTGTAATCCGGTTGATTTTTGTTATTAGAGTCAACCAATATAACAATTATTTTCTATTCGTGATAGGTAAAAATAGATATCCTATTAATCCTAATAAAATGGTGAGTATTGTTTGTGAAGTCCACGCTAACCAACCAAAGGCAACACTAATTTCTTCGGGGATGTTATAAAGTCCGAAAATGAGTGAGATGGAGAGTGGAAACGCTCCGATTCCGCCGTTGGTAAATCCGATAGCTAAACTTCCAAAAATAAATCCCATGATGACGATGTTAAAGCTGATTTTCTCCGTTTCAGGAAGGGCGAAAATAGGGATATAGAACATGATAAGGTAGCATCCCCAAATTAGAAAAGAATGGAAGATGTACTGCCATTTTTTTTCCATGTACCATACACTCAATATGCCTTCGGTGAGTCCGGCCAATTTTTTCTTGAGCTTTAACAAGATGGACCATTCGGCATAAATCCAAATGATAAGAAAAAGGACAGCCATTACAAGAAATGCGATACCCGAAAAGGCAATCGTTCGCAAGGAAACATTTTGATCAATAAAAAATTGATGGAGTTTTTCGTATTGCAATACAAATCCGATGATTACAAATAAGAAGAAGATGGCTAAATCGATAATTCTTTCGGCAACAATGGTTCCGAATGCTTTGTCAAAGGGAACATCTTCGTATTTTTTTATCAGGGCGGCTCGGGTAACTTCCCCAGATCGTGGAATCGTTAAATTGACTAAATAGGATACACAAACGGTGAAGAAATTGTTGCTCATTTTGGTTTCGTAACCCAAATGATGAAGGGCAAATTTCCAGCGGTAAGCGCGTGCGCCATGACTAATTACGGCAACCAGTAAAGAGAGTAAAATATAAAAATAGTTGGCGTTCCACAAACTGTTTTTTATACTGTCTAGTTCATGGGTTGAAAGGGAATTGTATTGATAATAGATAATTCCACACCCAATGAATAATGGTATAATTAAAAGTAGAAAATTTTTAATTGATGTTTTCAATTAGTTTTACTTCAATAAATTGGTTGTTTCGTCAGGGAATACAAGCCAAGGCTTAAAGGTTTTTGCTTCTTCAAATTCCAATAAAGCATAGGAAATGATGATAATGATATCGCCAGCATGAACCTTTCTAGCTGCGGGACCGTTGAGTGTAATTTCACCAGAATTTCGCGCGCCTTTGATGGCATACGTTTCAAAGCGTTCACCGTTGTTGATATTTACGATGGCCACTTTTTCACCTTCAATCAAATTGGAAGCATCCATCAAAGCTTCATCAATAGTGATGCTGCCGATGTAATTTAAGTCGGCGCCGGTCACTTTTACACGGTGAATTTTAGATTTAACTACTTGAATTTGCATGGGGGCAAAGGTAAATTAATTTAATGAAATTGTGTCTATAAGTCGGACATTGTTTGCAAAAACCGCAATGAATATCCGATAGGTTTTGTTTTTCGATTTTCGAATACAAGTTTGAAGTGTTGCTTCGTCGGCAATTTCAACGTATTCGAGTTGGAAAAGCGGGTGGTTTTGAAACACTTTTGCGACTCTTTTTTTAAGAGAAGAAGTCGATTTATTTGGAAAAAGTGTTTTAATTTCTTGTAATGTTTTGAAGATAATTCCGGCTTCTTTTCGTTCTTGGTCACTTAATCGTTCATTTCTTGAGCTCATAGCAAGACCATTCGCTTCTCTAAAAATGGGGCAGCCGACGATGGTCACAGAGAGCTTTTCTTTGGCGACTAATTTTTTTACAATTTGGAGTTGTTGAAAATCTTTTTCACCAAAATAAGCGAAATCAGGTTGGACAATTTCAAACAGTTTTTTTACTACGGTGCCTACACCATCAAAATGTCCGGGTCGAAATTTGCCTTCCATTTGGTGTTCTAATCCGTCAAAATCATAGGCTTTGGATTGGGTGTTGCCTTCATAAATATCTTGAACGGTAGGCGCATAAACGATGATGTCTTCTGAAACCTGTTTAATTTTTTTTAAATCGGCTTCTAAAGTTCGGGGGTATTTTTCTAAGTCTTCAGGATTGTTGAATTGTGTAGGATTGACAAAGATGCTAATCACCGTTAGGGTGTTGTTTTGTAACGAATTACTAAGTAATGAAAGGTGTCCTTCGTGCAATGCGCCCATGGTAGGCACAAAACCGATAGTGGCTTTCGGCTTCTTTAAAGTCGTAAGGTGGTGCGAAAGCGCAACTTTATGTTCAAAAACCAACATCGATTTGTTTTATGAAATAGGGTACAAACTTACTATGTTTCGTGAAAAACTCCATAAAATTTTGTAGTTTTGCGTGTTTTTTAAACAGCAGTAAAACCAAAACCAACAATAATCAACCCATGGAAGATAAGAGGATATTGTATGTATCATCTGAAGTAGTGCCGTATTTGGCTGAAAATGAGGTGTCTTTAATGTCGTATGATGTTCCAAAAATGATCAATGATCAAGGCGGACAAATTCGTATTTTCATGCCAAGATATGGAAACATTAATGAACGCAGACATCAATTGCACGAAGTAATTCGTCTTTCGGGGATGAATTTGGTGGTTAATGATGTTGATATGCCGTTAATTATCAAAGTGGCTTCCATTCCTAAAGAACGTATTCAAGTCTATTTTATTGATAACGATGAATACTTCAAAAGAAAGTCAACGTTTACGGATGAAGATGGGGTGATGTATCCCGACAATGATGAGCGCGCCATCTTTTTTGCAAAAGGTGTAGTAGAAACGGTTAAGAAACTCAATTGGGTGCCGGATATTATTCATGTTCACGGTTGGTTAGCTTCTTTGTTGCCTGTTTACATGAAGCATTATTACAAACACGAAGCGTTATTTTCAGAGACAAAAATTGTAACGTCTGTTTACAATACTGGTTTTGAAGGTGATTTGGATGCTGCAGCTATTGAAAAAGTAAAATTTGACGGAATTCCCCAAGAGAGCGTGCAGGTTTTGGAGCAGCCGAATTACGCGAATTGGATGAAAGTAGCTGTTGATCATTCCGATGCAGTAATCATTGGGTCAGAAAATTTAGACGGAGGTTTAACAAAAATTATAGAATCTTCAGGAAAACCTTTTTTACCTTTCACCCCAAAAGAAGCCTTTGCGCAAGCGTACACTTCTTTTTATAAGCAAATGTTATAAATTGGTTTTTATGAAATTAAAGCAGTTAGTCGCGGTTTTTAGTCTATTTTTTGCCTTGTCATTAGTTTCCTGTGACAAAGAGTTTTCCGATGTTGGGGCGGATCTTGTAGGGGATGAACATTTTGGTCTCAACACAACTACTTATGACGTTACCGCATACAATCAAGTAACGGGTGATGTACAGACGAATGATATGGCCGTTCAATCGTTGGGCTACTACAACAATCCTGTTTTTGGAAAAACAAAAGCAAGTATTGTGACGCAATTGGAATTGGCGGCGAATAACCCCAAATTTTATGCGCCAGATGCTATAGATTCAGTCTACATGCACATTCCTTATTATGCAACGATTACGGGTGCTGATGATTCTGGAACAGCCATTTACCGATTGGATTCATTATTACCAGCTTATGATGCCACCAACACTCCTAAAATTAAGTTAAGCGTATACGAATCGGGATACTACATTCAAGATTACGATCCAAGCACGAATTTGCAGCAAACGCAACGCTATTATTCGAATCAACAGTCTGAATTTGAGGCTTTGATTGCTAATGGTGGACAACGCTTAAATGATGACAATACTAAAATTCAAGATGCAACGGTTACGGATTACAGTCAGAATGATCAATTTGTCTTCAGCAATCAACCTATTAAATTCTACAAAACCAACGGTGATGTGCGTGAAACACTTGGGCCTGGATTGTATATGAATTTGAATAAAACATTTTTTCAAAATAAATTTTACAACGCACCTACAGGCGCACTCCAAAACAATAACACCTTTAAGAATTATTTTAGAGGCTTGTTTTTTAAAGCGGAAAGTGCTTCGGGCAGTGATAATCAAGGAACATTGGCACGACTCAATTTAAGTCGGGGAACCATCACCATCATTTACAAAGATTACTTAAGTCAGTCAACCTACGAAAGCAGTTTGACAGACCCAACCGTTAAAAAAGTAAGAAAGAAAATTACGATTAACTTAACAGGTCGAACAGTTAATTTCTTCGATACAGATTATTCTAATCCCATTACGCCAAATGTAACTTTAGGAGACGAGCGTTTACAATTGAAAGGCGGAAAAGGGTCTATGGGTGTGGTTAGCTTATTTGGAGGTCAATCGACAACAAGTTCGCCACTAATTCAGCAAATGAAAAATGAAAATTGGTTGATTAATGAAGCCAACATGATTTTTTATATTGATAAAACATCTATGGCTAATGCGCCTGAACCGAATCGAATTTTATTGTATGATTTAGACAACAGTCGACCCGTTATCGATTATTATAATGATTTGTCTTCTGCTGCCAATTCGAAATTCAATAAAGTGGTGCATGGCGGAATTATCTCCAAAGGAAGCGATGAAAGAGGCGAATATTACAAAGTAAGATTAACCAATCACATTCGAAATATTGTTGAACACGATTCAACCAATGTGCGTTTGGGGTTAGTTGTTACTGAGAATATAAATAATGTCAACCGCGCCTACATGAAAGTGCCTTTCACGGTAGGGTCAAAACAAATTAAATACGTGCCTGCGATGTCTGTTGTGAATCCATTGGGAACTATTTTATATGGTTCTAATTCCAATGTACCTGCGGATAAACGTATTAAATTACAAGTTTACTATACCAAACCTGACTAATAAAACAAACAGATTATGTGTGGAATCGTTGGATATATAGGACACAGAGAAGCTTATCCTATCGTAATTAAAGGATTAAAGCGATTAGAATATAGAGGATATGATAGTGCCGGAGTCATGTTGTATGATGGTTCCGACTTAAAAGTATCAAAAACCAAAGGAAAGGTTTCCGATTTGGAAGAACGTTCCACAAAGGAAATTTCGACTTCGGGAACAATTGGTATGGGACATACCCGTTGGGCTACACATGGTGTGCCTAATGATGTCAATTCACACCCTCATTTATCCAATTCGGGTAATCTAGCCATTATTCATAATGGTATTATTGAGAATTACGAACCTTTAAAAAAGGAGCTAATCAATAGAGGTTATACTTTCAAGTCTGATACAGATACAGAAGTATTGGTGAACCTTATTGAAGATGTTCAAAAGAAAGACGGACTTAAATTAGGAAAAGCGGTACAAGTTGCCCTTAACCAAGTTGTAGGCGCTTATGCGATTTGTGTGTTTGACAAAAACAAACCGGATGAAATCGTAGTTGCTCGTTTGGGCAGTCCGTTAGCCATTGGAGTAGGGGAGAATGAGTTTTTCATTGCTTCCGATGCGTCACCTTTTATTGAATATACTTCGAATGCCATTTATTTGGAAGATGAAGAAATGGCTATAGTGCGTTTGCATAAACCTTTGAAAATTCGAAAAATTAAAGACGATTCCTTGGTTGACCCTTACGTTCAAGAGTTGCAAATGAATTTGGAACAAATTGAAAAAGGAGGCTATGATCACTTTATGTTGAAAGAGATTTATGAACAACCCAATGTGATTAAAGACACCTACCGCGGTCGTTTGCATTCCACTTCAGGAATTATTCAAATGGCTGGTGTTGAAGATAATTTAGAGAAGTTTTTAAATGCCGATCGTATATTAATTATTGCTTGTGGAACTTCTTGGCATGCTGGATTGGTTGCTGAATATATTATCGAAGAGTTTGCGCGTATTCCCGTTGAAGTAGAATATGCATCGGAGTTCCGTTACCGCAATCCGATAATCACTTCTAAGGATGTAGTTATTGCCATTTCACAGTCAGGTGAAACGGCTGATACTTTAGCCGCTATTAAATTGGCTAAAGAAAAAGGCGCTTTTGTATTTGGCGTGTGTAATGTGGTAGGTTCTTCCATTTCGAGAGAGACCAACGGTGGGGCTTATACCCATGCAGGTCCAGAAATTGGGGTAGCTTCTACCAAAGCCTTCACTACTCAAATTACGGTATTAACCATGATGGCTTTACGATTGGCTAAAGCGAAAGGAACTTTGTCTAATTCGGACTATTTCCGCTACTTACAAGAGTTGGAATTGATTCCTGAAAAAGTATTGGAAGCCTTAAACACCAACGATATTTCTAAAGAAATTGCTTCTATTTATAAAGATGCTTCCAATTGTTTGTATTTGGGAAGAGGATATAATTTTCCGGTAGCTTTAGAAGGTGCTTTGAAATTAAAAGAGATATCCTATATTCACGCTGAAGGATATCCTGCTGCAGAAATGAAGCACGGTCCGATTGCTTTAATTGATGAAAAAATGCCAGTGGTCGTCATTGCTCCGAAACAAGGGCACTATGACAAAGTGGTGAGTAATATTCAAGAAATTAAATCCCGTAGTGGGAAAATCATTGCCATTGTGACTAAAGGTGATGTTCAAGTGAAAGAATTAGCCGATCACGTGATTGAAATTCCTGAAACTTCAGATGCTTTATCACCGTTGATTACTACAATTCCATTGCAATTATTATCGTATCATATCGCAGTATTGCGAGGATGTAACGTGGATCAACCGCGAAACTTAGCAAAATCAGTAACAGTTGAATAAGTAAAATAAAAATTCTAAAGAATGGAAGCAGGGCACAGTCCCTGCTTTTTTTATGAAAAAAAATAAGAAGCAAAAAATCCCTTTAAAAATTGATAATTCACAGGATGATTTTAACAAGAGTATTGCTTTTTATTTATCGATTCACTGTTAAATTAGTTTAAATAATTATCAGATTAGAAAAATTATGCACGCATAATTAATAATTTCAAAAATATTCGTATTTTGGCTACATAAACCAACAAAATAATATCAGATGAAGATTTACCATCTTTTTGTAACGCTGTTGTTCTGTGCAGTGAGTATGGCACAAACAACGATTACAGGTTCGGTTAAGGATAGCAAAAACGAACCTGTGCCAGCAGCCAATGTTAAGGTTGCCGGAGAATCTTCAGGAACTGTCACGGATGCTGACGGTAAATTCACCCTGAAAGTTTCCAAAAAACCACCTTTTACCATTGAGATTTCCAGTATTGGATTTGCAGCTCAAAAGGTGCAGATCACTTCAGCTTCTCAAAATGTAAGCGTGGTGCTTCAAAATGAAGATACCCGTTTGGAAGAAATTGTTGTTTCTGCGTCACGTACACCTGAGCGAATCAAAGAATCTCCGGTTACTATTGAGCGTATGACCATTAAGGACATCAAGAAAACGGCTTCACCTTCTTTTTATGATGGGTTAGAGAATTTAAAAGAGGTACATATGAATACCAGTAGTATGTCTTTCAAATCCATCAACACACGTGGTTTTGCTACAGTGGCCAATACACGTTTTATGCAATTGGTAGACGGAATGGATAACTCTTCACCATTGTTGAACTTCGTTTTAGGAAACCTTATCGGAATTTCTGAATTGGATGTGCAAAGTGTAGAATTATTGCCAGGAGCATCTTCAGCGTTGTATGGTGCGAATGCCTTTAATGGTATTTTATTTATGAATAGTAAAAGTCCTTTTACAAGTCAAGGGATTTCTGCGTATGCCAAATACGGTCAAACCAATCAAAAAGCAGCGGGAGCGAATGAATATGTGGATTATGGCGTGCGTGTTGCACATGCCTTTACCAAACATTTCGCAGCCAAAGCCAACTTTTCATTCATGAAAGGTACCGATTGGTACGCAACAGACTATCGTGATAAAGATTTAGTGAATAATATCGGAATGGATCGTTCGGCACCAAACTATAATGGTATTAATGTCTATGGAGATGAGGCTTCAACAAACATTAGAGGTGTCGCGACAGGAATGTTAAATGCAGGGGTGATTACACCAGCACAGTTTTCTGTGTTCCAACAAATTTTACCCAACTACAATGTATCACGAACTGGATATAATGAAGTGGATTTAACAGATAATAAAGTACGCAATGCCAAAGTCGATTTCTCGTTACATTTCAAGCCTTGGGGCGATGATAATGAAATCATTTGGCAAAGTAAATTCGGATTTGGGAATACCGTGTATCAAGGAGCCAACCGTTATTATTTGAATGGCTTTTTTATGCAGCAACATAAATTAGAATTGAAAGGGAAAAACTATTTCATTCGTGGTTATTTTACTACAGAAGATGGCGGAAATTCATACGACATGTTGTTCACTGGTTTAAATGTAAACCGTCAATGGAAATCAGATGCTACATGGTTTGGTCAATATGCCGCAACTTATGTTCAATCCACATTAGCAGGGGCTACTCCAACACAAGCGCATGCTGCTGCTCGTAATGTTGCTGATACGGGTCGTTTGATTCCTGGAACACCAGAATTCCAAGCGGCATTCAATAGAGTAATTTCCGATTCTGATGTATTGACAGGTTCGAAATTGGTTGACGATTCAAAATTATACCATTCGGATGCCAATTATAACTTTAAAGATTTAATCAAATTTGCTGAAATTCAAGTAGGTGGTTCATTCCGTATGTATGAATTGAATTCATTAGGAAGAATTTATACTGATAAAGGAACAGATATTCTTTACAGAGAACACGGTTTGTATACTCAAGTTCAAAAGAAATTCATGGAAGACCGTTTGAAATTTACAGGTTCGGTTCGTTATGACAAATCGCAAAACTTTGACGGGAATTTCTCACCACGTGTATCTTTGGTTTATTCAGCTGGAGAACAAAAAAATCACAACTTCCGTGGGTCTTTCCAAACCGGTTTCCGTAACCCAACGACGCAAGATCAATATATCGGATTTAATGTAGGAAGTGCCGTATTACTTGGGTCTGCACCCGATAACTTAATTCGATATACAGAAACATTACCTGTAACATCGGCTTCAGGGCAAGCTATTGTTGGAGGTACATCAACTACGATTAACGGTAACAATGCTTACTATAACTCGTATACCGCTTCTTCCGCTTCACAGTTTGCGGCTTTGGCTAGTACAGATCCCGTTGCGGCTTCTGCATTATTACGTAAAGCGAATGTAAATTTAGTAAAACCAGAAACGGTAAAAGCATTTGAATTGGGCTATCGTGGTCAAATCAAAAACTTATCGTATGATTTAACAGGATATTACAATATTTACAATGACTTCATTGGAAATATCAATGTAGTAACTCCTTTGTATGGTACGGCGCAAGATGCTCCAAATCCATTGGCTGGGCCAACTAACCCCGGAGCACAATCGATTGATGCATTAGCAACGGGTAACACACGCGTTTTCCAATTGTATACCAATACAGATGTTGAAGTGCGTTCATTAGGTTTCGGCGCAGGATTAAATTATAAATTGCCAAGAAACTTTGAGGTAAGTGCTAATTATAATTATGCGCAATTTGAATTCGATCAAGGAAAAGATCCAGGGTTTGAAGCAGGTTTCAATACACCAAAACACCGTGTGAAAGCGAGTATCAGCAATGATAAATTGTTCAAAAACTTCGGTTTCAACATCAGTGGTCGTTGGAATACAGGTTACAAATGGGAATCTACTTTTGTAGATGGTTACATCAACGAAGCAACTGTATTTGATGCACAAATCAATTACAACATCCCAAAATTGAAAGCAATTATTAAATTGGGAGCAACCAACCTTGGCGGTAAAGAATACCAACAAGTACTTGGAGCTGGTTTTATCGGAAGTCAATATTTTGCTTCTTTAACGCTTAACCCATAATTTTTAACTTAAAACATCTTTTACCATGATAAAGAATTTTAAATGGCTGTTTGTTGTAGCAATTGCTTTCACAGCCTGTAATAATGATGATGAGGTGGTAGCTGATCCCAATTCTTCTGATGGTCAGCCATTGACCGCGGGAACTGCGGATTTCTCCAAATATGTATCTTTAGGTAATTCGTTAACTGCGGGTTATTCAGATAATGCATTATTTATCGAAGGGCAAAAAGGTTCCTATCCCAATTTAATGGCTCAAAAATTTGCACTAGTTGGTGGTGGTGAATTCAAAATACCCTACATGAATGACAACGTAGGGGGGTTATTGTTCGGAGGGACTCCAATTCAAGGAACTCGTTTGTATTTCAATGGTTCAGCTCCTGTGAATGTTGCAGGAACTCCTTCTACAGAAGTGACCAATGTATTAACAGGGCCATTCAATAATATGGGTATTCCAGGAGCGAAAAGCTTCCATTTAGTAGCCAATGGCTATGGAAATGCTGCAGGTGTGCCACTTGGGCAGGCCAATCCCTATTTTGTGCGTTTTGCATCTTCACCAACGACAAATGTATTGGCTGATGCAGTTGCTCAAAACCCAACATTCTTCTCCTTATGGATTGGAAACAATGACGTTTTGGCTTATGCTACTTCTGGAGGAACAGGGGTTAACCAAAATGGAAATTTAAATCCAGCAACATACGGTGCAAATGATATTACGGATCCAAACGTGTTTGCCAGTGTTTATTCAACTTTAGTGAATGGATTAACTTCCAACGGTGCTAAAGGAGTTGTAGGTAATATTCCTGATGTGACTTCTGTACCGTTCTTCACTACGGTACCAACAGATCCCATTCCAGGATTACCCGCTGCAAGTGCAGGTCAGTTAAACACCTTGTTTGGCGCAGTGAATCAAATATGTGCCGCTATCGGTCAGCCCGCTCGTTTTCAAACTTTAGTGGCTGATGACGGTAATGCAGCAACGACTGAGAAAAATCCGTTGTTGATTGCTGATGAAACTTTAGTAGATTTATCGGGACCAATTGCTAGTGCTTTATCACCAGTTTTAGGTCCAACAACAGCTACTTTCGTAGGAAGTTTATACGGAAAAGCACGTCATGCTAAAAATACCACAGGCTCTCGTGATTATATTTTATTACCTGCTCGTACAGTTATTGGTACAACTACGGCTAGTGCACCTTCACCATTCAATACAGTTGGAGTGTCTTATCCAATGCAAGACAACACAACGTTAACAGCTTCAGAAACGGCAGAAGTAAAAACAGCGACTACCGCATTCAATAATTCCATTGCAACTATTGCTGCTTCAAAAGGTTTGGCATTAGTGGACGCAAATACATTATTAACACAAGTGGCCAATGGCGGTATTTCCAAAGACGGATTTAATGTGACTTCAGTTTACGTTACAGGTGGTGGATTCTCACTAGATGGTGTACACCCAAGTCCGAGAGGCTATGGTTTAATTGCCAATGAATTCTTGAAAGCGATTAATGCTACGTATGGATCTAATTTCAAAGGGTACAATTTCGGCGACTTTAGAATCTTATACCCAGCCAGTTTGTAATTATTAATTATATGTTTTTTCAAAACCACCGTTATTTGCGGTGGTTTTTGTTTTTTATACAGAATTGTAGGCGGTTTCAAGTTTCCGTTTGGAAAAATCAATAAAGGCTTAAAAAAATCAATTTTTTGTATTGATTTTCTATTTCGAAAATGTATCTTTGCACTCGAAAAAAAACCGACGTTTTTTCAAATCTAATTCGCTATTAAATAAATACATAAGTAATGTCAAACGCAATAGGAAAAGTTTCACAGATCATCGGTCCGGTTGTTGACGTGGTGTTCAATACTAAAGAGCATGAGTTACCCAGAATTTACGACTCGTTAGAGATTGTAAAAAAAGACGGTACAAAGTTAATCCTTGAGGTTCAGTCACATATCGGTGAAGATTCGGTACGTACGATCTCTATGGACTCTACCGACGGATTGAGCAGAGGTGCTGTTGTACAAGCAACAGGAGCGCCTATCCAAATGCCAATCGGTTCAGATATCTACGGACGTCTTTTTAACGTAGTAGGTGATGCTATCGATGGTTTGGGAGATTTACCAAAAGAAGGTGCAAACGGGATGCCTATCCACAAAGCAGCTCCAAAATTTGACGAACTTTCTACTTCAACTGAAGTGTTGTTCACAGGGATTAAAGTTATTGACTTGATTGAGCCTTATGCAAAAGGAGGTAAAATCGGTTTGTTCGGTGGTGCCGGTGTAGGTAAAACCGTATTGATCCAAGAATTGATCAACAACATCGCTAAAGGTCACGGTGGTCTTTCTGTATTCGCTGGTGTAGGAGAACGTACCCGTGAAGGAAACGATTTGTTACGTGAGATGTTGGAGTCGGGAATTATTAAATATGGTGACGATTTCATGCACTCTATGGAAAATGGAGGATGGGATTTGTCTAAAGTAGATAAAGCTGGAATGCGCGATTCAAAAGCGACATTTGTTTTCGGTCAGATGAACGAACCACCAGGAGCACGTGCTCGTGTAGCGTTGTCAGGTCTTTCTATCGCTGAGTATTTCCGTGATGGTGCCGGTTCTGATCAAGGGAAAGACGTATTGTTCTTCGTAGATAACATCTTCCGTTTTACACAAGCGGGTTCTGAGGTGTCTGCGTTATTAGGACGTATGCCTTCTGCAGTAGGTTACCAACCTACTTTAGCCACAGAGATGGGGGCTATGCAAGAGCGTATTACTTCTACCAAAAAAGGTTCGATTACTTCAGTTCAAGCGGTTTACGTACCTGCGGATGACTTAACGGATCCAGCGCCAGCAACAACGTTTGCTCACTTGGATGCGACTACCGTATTGTCTCGTAAAATTGCAGAGTTAGGTATCTATCCTGCGGTAGACCCTCTAGATTCTACTTCACGTATCTTAACACCACTTATTTTAGGGGATGAGCACTATAACTGTGCACAACGCGTGAAAGAAATTCTTCAGAAATACAAACAATTACAAGACATCATCGCCATCTTAGGTATGGAAGAGTTGTCTGAAGAAGATAAATTAGCCGTATCACGTGCTCGTCGTGTACAACGTTTCTTGTCTCAACCCTTCCACGTGGCGGAACAATTTACAGGTATCCCAGGCGTATTGGTTGATATTAAAGATACCATCAAAGGATTTAACATGATTATTGACGGTGAATTAGACCACTTACCTGAAGCAGCTTTCAACTTGAAAGGAACTATCGAGGATGTGATCGAAGCGGGTCAAAAAATGTTAGCAGAAGCATAATTGAGTAGCCAGTGTACAGTCGCAGTTAACAGTACTGCACTAATCACTAATTACTAATCACTAATCACTCAAGTTATGATTTTAGAAATAGTATCACCCGAAGCTACGTTGTTCAAAGGAGAAGTTACTGCGGTAACGCTTCCTGGAGTAGATGGATCGTTCCAACTCTTAAACAACCACGCTCCTATCGTTTCGATCTTGAAAGATGGTGCTGTGAAAATTACAGCAACTTCGTTCAACTTTGAGGAAACTGTAAAAGGTCGCTTTACCAAAATTAACGACCAAAATTACAGCTTGTCCATCAACTCAGGAACCATCGAAATGAAAGACAATAAAGTTATTGTATTGGCCGACTAATAGCGACCCTTACAAATCCTATAAACCCGATGCAGCATTGTATCGGGTTTTTTTATAGGGAGCAATTTCCGGCTCTCCGCTGTATCTCCCTCCTAACGTCGGGAGGATGCCGCTGCGATCCGGGCTAAATCACGTATATTTGAACGATGAAGTTTCCAGAAAATTTACAACATAAGTTAATCCAACGCCAAGCGGCAAATGCCTTGCGCCAATTACCTGTTTACGGTAATCGATTGGACTTTGCCTCCAACGATTATTTGGGATTTGCTCAAAATGTCGATTTGTTTGAGGCCGTACATGATTTTCTGATCTCCCGAAATAGCAAAACCAATGGCGCTACCGGCTCGCGTTTAATTTCGGGAAACCATTCATTATATTCAGAAACGGAAGCAGCCATTGCTCAATTTCATCAAGCGGAATCGGCCCTGATTTTCAATTCGGGTTATGATGCCAATGTGGGCTTTTTCAGTGCCGTGCCGCAACGCGGTGATGTTATTTTGTTTGACGAACTTTGCCATGCCTCCATTCGGGATGGTTTGCAAATGAGCAAAGCCAAATCCTATAAGTTCACTCACAACGATCCCGAAGAGCTGAAACAATCTCTTGAAAAATGGAATTCCAAACGCACGGCTGAAAATCACTTCGAAATCTATGTCGCACTCGAAACGGTCTATTCTATGGATGGTGATACACCGCCGCTGGAAGAAATTGTCCTACTTTGCGAACAGTACAATGCCTATCTTGTAGTTGACGAAGCCCATGCCTTGGGGGTTATGGGGGAACACGGCGAAGGTGTCGTGCAGTATCTCAACCTACAATCTCGTATTTTTGCCCGTATCGTTACGTTTGGCAAAGGCTTGGGTTGTCACGGCGCTGCAATATTGGGTTCTCATGAATTACAGTCGTACTTGGTCAATTTTGCCCGAAGTTTTATTTATACCACCGGTTTGTCACCGCATGCTGTAGCGACGATTCACGTGGCTTATCAGTTTTTGCAACAGGAACAAGCCACCGTGCAAGCGCTACAAACGCGCATTGTGCACATGAATCAAGAAATTAAGCGTCTCGGACTCCAACCGCTCTTCGTGTATTCCAAGTCGGCGATACATTGTGCTATTATTCCGGGGAATGACAAAGTACGTGCAATCGCTCAATCGTTGCAAGAGGCCGGATTTGAGGTCAAACCCATACTTTCTCCCACCGTTCCCGAAGGACAGGAGCGCCTTCGATTTTGCTTGCACGCGTTCACGCCGTTAGAAGCGATTACTGCAGTTCTGGAACGGTTGGCCAGCACTTTATTTCAATAGGAGCAGGAATCCGCGGTAGGGATAGAAGCAAAGTGCCCTGCCTGACGCCAGGAAGGCCGGCACTGCGGATAGCCCGGGCCGGAGGCACCGCCCAAATTAATAAGCTTTCGTTAAAATTTGATGGTATTTTCCAATCACTTCCCGAACTTTGCCAAAAAAATTGAAGGCATGAAATTATTTATCACAGGGATTGGAACCGATGTGGGGAAAACTGTAGTCGCAGCGATCGTTACAGAAGCGTTGGAAGCCGATTATTGGAAACCCGTTCAGGCGGGAGATTTGGAAGATAGCGATACGCATAAAGTCCGTCGTCGTGTATCCAATACCAAAACCCAATTTCACCCCAATGCCTATGCGTTACATACGCCGGCGAGTCCGCACCTAGCCGCAGCTCTCGATGAGATTACTATTGATGTAGCGCAAATTCAAGAGCCGACAACCGAAAATCATTTGGTGATTGAAGGAGCAGGCGGTGTATTTGTGCCTTTAAATGCTACGGATTGTGTCATCGATTTGATTCGCCCCGATTACCAAGTGATAGTAGTTTCGCGGCATTATTTGGGTAGTATCAATCATACTTTGTTGACGATTGAAGCTTTGCAAGCGCGAAAAATAAACATTGCAGGGATTATTTTTTCGGGGGACGAACATGAACCGACGGAATCCATTATTTTACAAAAAACAGGCGTTCCTTTTTTAGGGCGCATCAATAATGAACCTTATTTTGACGAAAATGTAGTGCGCGATTATGCTGAGCAATTGCGTGAAACCTTGTTGAAATTGGGATAAGAAAAAAGAGAAAAGAAGCAAGAAGAAAGAGTTGTCTCATACTTCTTTACGTTAATAATATGAATTTATCTGAAAAAGATCAGCTGTACAACTGGCATCCGTATACGCAACACCAAACGGTAGGTTTGTTACCTGCCCTTGTCAAAGGGCAAGGTGCGGTGTTGTGGGATGAAAACGGCAAAGAATATTTGGATGCGATTGCATCGTGGTGGGTGAATCCCTATGGGCATTCCAATCCCGTGATGGCGGAAGCGATTTACAAGCAATTGACCACACTCGAACATGTATTGTTTGGGGGTTTTACGAATAAACCTGCGGTGGAATTGGCGGAAAAATTACTTGCATTGTTGCCTTCCAATCAAAAGAAATTATTCTTTTCCGACAACGGTTCGACTGCAGTAGAAGTCGCCCTCAAAGCGGCTATGCAGTTTTTTTATAACAAAAAGGAAGTTCGACGCCGTATCCTTGCCTTTGAAGATGCTTTTCACGGGGATACTTTTGGAGCGATGGCTTCGAGTGGCATTACCTTTTTTACGGAAGCATTTCAGGGATCGCTGGTCGATGTGTACCGCATTCCGGTGCCTGTCGATGGGCAAGAAGCGCATGCATTACAAGTGTTGGAAGAGCAATTACAAACGGGCGAATTTGCTGCTTTTATCTTCGAGCCCTTGTGCCAAGGCGCTGCGGGAATGGTGATGTATAGTGCTGAAGTTTTGGATAAAATGATAGTGTTATGTCGCAAATACGGCGTGTTTACAATTGCTGATGAAGTGATGACGGGTTTTGGAAAAACGGGAAAGAACTTGGCTTGCGACTATTTAACGGAACAACCCGATATGTTGTGCTTGTCTAAAGCGTTAACAGGCGGCACGATTCCGATGGCGATTACCTCGTTTACCCAAGAAATCTTTGACGGATTTTTGGACACGGATGTCAACAAAGCCTTGTTTCACGGACATACGTTTACGGCGAATCCGACGGGTTGTGCAGCGGCGTTGGCCAGTATTGGATTGTTGGAATCGGATGCAATGCAAGCTAATATTCAACGAATTCATACGCATCATTTGGCTTTCGCCGAAAAAATGAACGCGCATCCTCGGGTAAAAACGACGCGGGTTTTGGGTGTTATTTTTGCGTTGGAGATTGCTCGTGAAGGCGTGGAAAGTTATTATGGAAATTTCCGGAATCGCTTGTATCACTATTTTATTGAGAATGGCGTGATTTTGCGCCCTGTGGGGAATATCGTCTATATTTTGCCGCCGTATATCATGACCGATGCACAATTGGAAAAAGTGTATGAAGTGGTGGAACGCGCGCTTGAAATAGACTAACTTTGCAATCTTAATAATCACTTGTGAAACACCGTATTTCCATTACTGCATTAGCAACCGTATCGCCTTTGAGTTCGGATGTCCGGACTATTCGTGAGGCGTATACTTCTAAAGCCACCGCGATTCAAAAAATGCGTATTGGGGCGCAAGAGTATTGGGTGGCTCCTTTAATGGAATCCGATCAAGCACGTTTAGCGGCTATTCGACTCTCGGAGGCGAAGTACAAAAACTTGGATCCTTCGGTGATTATGGCGTTGGATGTGAGTCGGCGTGCCGTAGCACAAGCCGGTTGGCAAGCGGGCGATGCGATTGGTATCAATATCGGTTCGTCGCGCGGGGCTACGCAGTTGTTCGAACAATTTCATCACGAGTTTATCACCACAGGCAAAACGGCAACCTTGAGTTCGCCCACCACCACTTTGGGCAATTTGTCGAGTTGGGTTGCCCACGATTTAAAGTCGGCCGGACCCGAATTATCCCATTCCATCACCTGTTCGACTGCCTTGCATGCTATTTTAAATGCCGTGGCTTGGTTGGAAGCAGGAATGGCCAATCGATTTATTGCAGGTGGGAGTGAAGCCCCTTTGACTCCTTTTACCTTAGCCCAAATGCAAGCCTTAAAAATTTATTCTCGTGAAACCGAAGGCTATCCATGCAAGGCCATGGATTTGGATAAACTACGCAATACCATGGTGTTGGGTGAGGGGGCAGGTGTAGTGGCTTTGGAGCGCGATACCGAAAATGCATTGGCTTATATCACAGGTTTGGGTTATGCTACGGATGAATTGGAACACAATATTTCCATATCGGATGAGGCGGTTTGTTTTCAAAAATCGATGACAATGGCGATGGGAGATTTGCCATTATCTGCTATTGATGCCATTGTAATGCATGCGCCGGGAACCATCAAAGGTGATTTGTCGGAATACAAAGCGATTCAAAAAGTATTTGGTGATAATTTGCCGTTATTGACGACAAATAAATGGAAAATCGGTCACACTTTTGGGTCATCGGGGATCTTGAGTTTGGAGTTGGCTGTGTTGATGTTGCAGGAACAAACTTTTTTCGGAACTCCTTTTGGATTTTCAATTTCCCTCCCAAAACCGATGAAAAACATTTTGGTGAATGCAGTAGGTTTTGGAGGAAATGCGGTATCGCTATTGATTTCGCTATAATTCGGGGGCGTTTTTTTCGAATTCATGGGCTTTTTCAAAAACCCGATCATTTTCCCACCCTTTTCGCAATAGGTAATCACAAAATTTCTTTTTCTTTTTTAGGGCATTGGTTTCACGAATTTGCTCCCATTGAAAAGCCGCGAGTTGTTCAAAGGTTACTTCATATTCCTCAGGGTTGATTTCTTTCAACGCTTTCTGAATGAGAAAATCTGAGATTTGGCGCGCTTTGAGTTCGTTTTTAATACGCACTTTTCCCCATTTTTTTTGATGGAATTTACTTACGGCAAATAACAAGGCAAATCGCTCTTCGTTTAAATAATTGTTTTGCAAGAGAGAGACAATAATTTCGTCTTTTTCAGCGGTCGAAATTGCGTATTCTTTCAGCTTTTGCTGGACTTCTGCATGACAGCGTTCCTGATAGGCGCAATAGTGCTCCATTTTGGAGCGAACTTCTTTCGGGGAAAGTGCTGAATTTGAGGCCAAAACGTAAAAAAATGAGTGTTAAATTGTTAATAATTTAGTAATACAAAACTATTGAAATTCTGTGATTTGGATGTAATTTTGTAAGCTGGAAAAAAATTAAATTCTATGATACTCAAAAGAGTAATTTTAGTTGTACTACTACTTTTAAAATTTACTTCGTATTCCCAAGTAAATTTAACGGCTGGAGCACCAACCTATTTTGAAAACTTTAATACGTTGGCAAATACAGGTACTCCAACATGGACAGACAACACCACGCCGCTTGTTGGTTGGTACAGTACTAAAAATGGTACAACTTATGGGATCAATACAGGTTCAAACAATGCGAATAATGTCTATAGTTTTGGTGCTAGCTTAGCAACAGATAGAGCTTTGGGTGCAATATCTACTGCTACAACACATCGTTTTGCAGTTCGAATCAAAAATAACGATCCTGTTCAGAGTATTACTTCTTTAACCATAAATTTTACGGGGGAACATTGGCGTGTAAACACTACGACTCAAGCATTAGTTTTTGAATACCAAAAAGGAGCTACAGCATTGGCAACGGGTACTTGGACAGCAGATACAAATTTAGATTTTGGAAATTTAAGTACTGGAGCAGCAGCAGCTATTGACGGGACGTTACCAGCTAATCAAGCTGCAAAGTCTTCCACAATTACGATTACATTAGCTCCCGGCGAAGAAATTTGGTTACGATGGACAAAATCGGCTACAAATAGTCATGGTTTAGCAATTGATGATTTGAATATAGCGGCCACTTTTGTCTCTCCCTGTACTCCACCAACTAATCCTTCAGGTTCTATTACAGGGACTACACCCGCATGTTCGTCCACAACATTGACGTATACGGGTACGGCTACTGCACCAGTGGTGAACTATTGGCAAACCACAGCAACAGGAATATCTACAGCCAATAATGCGGCTTCAACTTTAGCGGTGACTACTTCTGGAAGTTACTTTGTACGTGCTTATGATCCAACCTCGGGTTCGGGGTGTTGGTCAACTACTGCAGTTGGGCCGTATGCTGTGGTGATAAATCCAGCGCCAACAATTACTATTCAGCCATCGAATCAATCGATAGCCGCTGCACAAAACACTACTTTTTCGGTTATTACTTCAAATGCAACCGCATACCAATGGCAAGTATCCACAGATAGTGGTGCTACATGGACCAACTTAACCAATACCGGTGTTTATACTACAGTAACTACCGCAACCATGAACATTACTGGGGCAACCTTTGCGATGAATGGATACCAATACCGTTGTGTAGTAAGTGGAACGGCTCCATGTGCTGCGGTGAATTCAACAGCGGCAACATTGTCTGTTGTGAATGCGATAAATACCATTGCCGATTTAGGAACACAAGTAACCGCTGCTTTTGTCCCTCAAGCAACATTGGATCATGTAATTTTTAAATTTCAAGTGAGTCCGACGGTAACTACCAATCTACAAGGTATTGCCAACGTGGTAACTGCGGGTACTTATGTTTCTGCGGATATTGTGAATTTAAAAGTGCGATATTCAGTTGATAATATTTTAGATGCTGCTGATGTGACGTTAAGTACGTTAACCACTCCTGGTGGGGCAGGAACCAAGACATTTCCTGCTTTTACTGCACAGTCGATAACAGGCGGTACAACAGGTTATATTTTCATTACCGCAGATGTTTCTGGAACCGCTGTAGTTGGGAATACGATTTCTTTGAATGCAGTTACTACGGCGAATTTAATTTTCTCTTTAGGGACAAAAACGGGAACTACGACTGCAGGTGGTACACAAACAATTGCGCCTTCTGCACCTTTAGTGCCTGCGAGTTTTACCAAAGGTTGTACAACCAATACTACGCAAGTCTTGAATTGGACGGCGCCAGCTTCCGGGTCTTATGATGGTTATATAGTGGTTGCCCGTCAAGGCGGTTTAAATCCGCATGCGATTACTTCGCTAGTGGCTTCTTCTCAAACTTTTAATACTGATTTTTCGTTGGCTCCTACTTATGGAAGTACAGCACCCTTATCGCGCGTAATTTATATTGGAACGGGTACTACGGCTACGATTACAGGTTTGACGACAGGTGCTACCTATGTTTTTGAAATTTATACTTTTAGAAATAACGGTCCGACTAACTCAGTCTATTCCACAACATCACGCACGACTACACAAGTGATCGGACTTAATAACGTCACTAGTGCTTCGTCAACAGCTGGGAATACCACTGGATTGATTGGCTGGGTGAATCCAAACGCCATTTGTTATGATCAAGTGTTAGTTGTTGTAACCAGTGCAGCGGGTATTACCTTTACTCCCTCAGGGGATGGAAGTGCCTATACCGCGAATCCAGCATTTACAGCTTTTAACCAAGTGGTTTATGCTTCCAGTGGAAATAATGTGAACATAACAGGATTAACCAATGGAGTAACCTACTATGTCGAAATTTTTGTTCGCTTTGGAACCCAATGGAGCACAGGCGTAGAAGTAAGTTGTACACCACAAAACATAGTGCCTACGGTTTTTAAAACAGGGGATTTGTTATTGATTGCTTATAACAATAATGCAGCGGGAGGAGATGATGATATACGTTTAGTTACATTAGTTGATGTAAATCCAGGCACTAGCTTTTTATGGACTAATGCAACTTATGAAACAGGAGGCTCACCAGCCGCCAATGTAAGAACCGATAAATGGTATGAATGCCGCGCAGATATCGCTCCTACAGGAAATGTACCCTATTTAGAATTTACATACAATGGTGCTACACCTATACCTGCCGGTTCTGTTTTTTGTATCACAACCGATAACGGCGGAACAGCAACCGTTATTTCTTGTGTTTCGCCATCAGGAACAACGTATACAACATTTACAATTAGTGGGAAATCAGCGGATGGAAATTCTCTATTGAGTCATACTTCTGTAAATGTATCAACATCAAATCCAGATTCCATGTTTTTGATGCAAGGCTATTTTACATATAATGCTTCGGGCTCAACATTTACAGGTACAGTATTGTCGGGTGTTCAAGATGGTGGTTTGTGGTATACTTTAGCGGATGATTTAAGTGGTGTGGTTACTCCATCTGCTAATCTTCGTAGATCTAGAAAACACCCTGCATTGGAATGTGCTTCATTGCAAGCAAATACAACGACAGGTACTTATGCTCGTAGTTATACGGTATCTCCGACAGCCACGTATACTGTAGGAAATAGAGCCTATTTGATCGGAAATATTGTAAATTATTCCACCAATTGGACGAGTAGTTTCGGGACTTGTCCTTCACCTTCACCTTTTGTAATTAACGCTTCAGATCCATTTAACAAATGGAATGGTTCAGCCAATACCAATTGGTTTGACTGTAATAACTGGAGTTTGCTTACAATTCCTGATGAATTAACAGACGTGGTAATTGATAATACGGCTGTTAATGATGCCGTAGTCGATTATACTGCAGCTAATTCGGATACTTTTTCAGATTTGGCAAAATGTAAAGATTTAACGGTTTCTGGGCGTAAAGTTCAAATTCAAGGAAATGTTTTGAATAAATTGGAAGTACATGGTAATTTATCAATAAGCTCAACTGGAATAGTTGATATGGATGATTCCAATTCAGCTACAAATGATGGTCAATTGTATTTGTATGGGAATTGGACGAATTCAATTTCGAATGCCGCTTTTGAAGAAGGAAATGGTACCGTTCATTTTGTAGGAAGTGCAACACAAGTGATTAACTCCAATGTGCATACCAATGTAGAGCAGTTTTTCAATGTGGTTTTAGATAACGACTTTAATACTGCAGTTTCTAATAATTTGTATGCCAAAGGTAATTTAGAATTGAAAATCAATAAAATATTGACCATTGGTACGGGCGATCATGTGTTTGCTTACAAGAAACTAACCAACAATGGAGATATTATCATAAACAATTCAGGGCAATTGGTACAAGTAGATGAAACCGACACCAATGACGGGGATTACTCGGGAACAAGATTCCGTTTGACACGAACAGCACAAGCAAAGCATTATGACTATATTTATTGGAGTGCGCCAACGGAGAATTACACGGTAACTAACTTGCCTACCGATTACCATTATTTCTGGAATCCGACTTACGCCAACACCAATGGAACACAAGGGAATTGGAATAGTGCCTCAGGTTCTATGGTGAAAGGAAAAGGGTATATCGCTAGAGCGTCCAATAATTCAACAACAGCTGTAGCTTTATCAGCTACATTTACAGGTAAACCCAATAACGGTCAACTGACATTACCGATTAGTCGTGGGAATTATGATGGAGCCGATTATGATGCAGATTTAACGAATGCTACCAATGCCTTAACAACGAGATACGATGACAACTGGAATTTAGTAGGAAATCCGTATCCTTCAGCTATTGATGCTGAGGAGTTTTTGGTACTCAACCAATCGGTTATTGAAGGATCGATTTGGGTTTGGAAGCATGGATTGAATCCGACTTCATCTACAAGTCCGTTTTACAATAACTACCAATACAATTATAATCCGACTTCAGATTACATCAAATACAACGGGTTAGGTTCGACAGAGCCCGATACATTTGCGGGTAAAATCGCTTCTGGACAAGGGTTTATGGTGAATATGTTGCATGCTGCGGCGACACCTAATACGTTAACTTTTACCAATAATCTTCGCGCTGATGCTTCAATTTTATCGTATGATAACACGGATTTCTTCCGTTCGAATTGGATGCAAAATCAGAAGCACCGAATTTGGTTGGATATTGTGAACACAAATACAGGATCCAAAGATCGTACACTCGTAGGCTATGCCACCAATGCCACCAATGGTCGTGATCAATTGTATGATTGTATTTCAAAAGTAACTGGTGATTTGAGCGTTTATTCGATGATTCAAGATGAACCGTTTTCTATTCAAGGAAAAGGATTGCCTTTTAATAGTAATGATCGAATTCCTTTAGGAGTTAATGTGAATACAAACGGCACTTATCAATTGGCTATTTACAAAACCGATGGTTTATTTGCGGGTCAGCAAGCTATTTACATTGAAGATAAAGTGACGGGTCATTTCCATGATTTAAAAGCAAGTCCGTTTACATTTACCTTGCCTCAAGGTGTGTATAATAATCGTTTCGTGTTGCGTTTCAATACCCCAGGTTCAAGTTTAAACAATACTGATTTTACATCATCACAAACAGTGATTACTGCAGTAAAAAATCAAGTAATTACTGCGCAATCTGCAGAAGAGCCTATTCAAGAAATGCACGTGATGGATGTTTTAGGACGAACGCTTTGTTTGGTTAAAGGGAATGATACAACTACCCTTGCCACTCCTTCTTTAGAAGTTGCTCACCAAACCGTAGTCGTGAAAATACAATTAGAAAGTGGAATTGTTGTTACTCGAAAAGTGCAATTGTAATTTCAATAATAAGTAATAAAAAAGTCCCGATGTTGTCGGGACTTTTTTTATGAAGTAAAATAGTTTTTATTTTCCTTTAATTGAAGCTTTCACATTACGTTCAATACTATGTCCTGGACGTGACCATTTTGGTTTTTCTCCTAAGGGTTGGAACTGTGAATCTTCTGCTTCAACCGTTTTGGGCTGCATCAATTTGATGAACGGTTTTTGGGGTTGCAATCCAAGTAGTTCAAACATTTTCATGTCTTCGTTTACATCTGGATTAGGTGTAGTCAATAACTTGTCACCCGCAAAGATTGAATTGGCTCCTGCAAAGAAACACATGGCTTGTCCTTCACGTGACATTTCTGTTCGACCCGCAGACAAACGGACTTGCGTTTCGGGCATCACAATACGGGTAGTGGCTACCATGCGGATCATTTCCCAAATTTCAACGGGTTTTTCGTTTTCCATTGGCGTACCTTCTACAGCTACTAGTGCGTTAATTGGCACCGATTCAGGTTGTGGATCTAGCGTAGCTAATGCCACTAACATTCCGGCACGGTCTTCAACACTTTCTCCCATTCCGATGATTCCTCCACTACATACGGTAACATTCGTTTTGCGAACATTCTCAATGGTTTGAATTCGGTCTTCAAATCCGCGGGTAGAAATTACTTCTTTATAATATTCTTCAGAAGTATCGAGATTATGGTTGTAGGCATATAATCCTGCTTCAGCCAAACGTTGTGCTTGGTTTTCAGTTAACATACCTAGCGTACAACACACTTCCATATCTAGTTTATTGATGGTGCGTACCATTTCTAACACTTGGTCAAATTCAGGTCCGTCTTTCACATTTCGCCAAGCGGCTCCCATACAAACACGAGAGGAACCTGAGGCTTTAGCTCGTAAAGCTTGTGCTTTCACTTGGTTTACCGACATTAAATCGTTTCCTTCAATATCGGTATGGTAGCGTGCCGCTTGTGGACAATAGCCACAGTCTTCTGGGCAGCCACCTGTTTTAATTGATAAAAGCGTTGACACCTGAACCACATTTGGGTCATGATGTAAACGGTGTATGGATGCTGCTTCAAATAACAAATCCATTAAAGGTTTGTTGTAAATAGCAATAATTTCTTCCTTGGTCCAATTATGTCTAATTTCACTCATATGTGAAGGGTTTTAAGAATTTCAAAGGTAACGAATTCCTTTGGTTTTGCAATATTATGACTGAGCGTCTAAAAAGTAGTCGGTGGCTATTTGTTTGTCTTTGGCTATCTGTAACTTAAGCGCGTTGAGGTCTTCAAATTTTTGTTCTGGGCGAATGTATTCAATCAATTCAAGCGTGATTTTTTCACCATAAATTGAAGTGTTAAAGTCAAATAAATGAATTTCGATACTTTGGGATTGACCGTTGACAGTAGGTCGATTACCGATATTCATTACACCTTCGTACTTCTTATTATCGATATGGGCAAAAGCAATATACACTCCGTTGCACGGAATTAATTTTTCAGTAGTCTCTATCGCTATATTCGCTGTTGGAAAACCAATTGTTCGTCCAATTTGTTGACCTTGAACAACTGTTCCACTCAAAGTGTAATTGTATCCCAAATAGTCATTGGCAACTTTGATGTTGCCTTGGTGAAGGGCTTCACGAATTTTAGTAGAACTAATGGTGATTTCATTTATTTCTTCTGCAGAAATCTGTTCAACTTCAAATCCGTGTACAGCTCCAAAATGAATTAAGTCTTCAATGGTTGCTGTGCGATTGCGGCCAAATCGATGATCATAACCAATAATGATTTTTTTTACATTAAATTTTTTTACCAAAACATCCACAACAAATTCTTCTGCAGTGAGTCGCGAAAATTCTTTATCAAAAGGATGAATGACCAAGATATCAATATTTTGATGGGCTAACAAAACTTTTTTTTCTTCAATAGTATTTAAAAGTTGTAGAGAAGAGGAGTCTTGTAATACGGTTCTTGGATGTGGGTGAAATGTAAGCACTAAACTTTTTAGCGCCATTTTTTGAGCAGATTCCGTAAGTTTTTTAATTATTTTTTGATGTCCTAAATGCACACCGTCAAATGTGCCTAAAGTCACGACAGTGCCTTTGGATGTTGGGAATTCTGCTATGTTAAAAAAGGTTTCCAAATCTTCAAAACGATGGCTCCAAAGGTAGGGTATTTTTAGAATTAAAAACTAATGTATTTACAAATGGGCTGAATTAACAAAATTTCAGCAAAAAACTTATATATTTGTTAGCTATTATAACCAATCTAATTAAAATGAAAAAAAGTTTACTACTTTCTGTAATTTTCTTGGGTTTGGCTACTGCCAATGCACAAACAGGTAGATATTGGTCTCCTGCTGAAAAGCGTGCAGATATTGAAAGAGCCAAAGGAACGTTCAGAAGTACATTTCCTACGCAGTATGATTTGTATACTTTGAACTTCAACCAAATTAAATCAAAATTGTTTACAGTTGTTGACCAACCTGGGGCAACCTGTGTAATTACTTTACCTAATTCTCAAGGTAAATTGGAAGATTTTATTGTGAATGAAGCTTCCAACTTTGACGCTGAATTACAAGCACAATTTCCTGAAATCCGTGCTTTTTCTGGAAAAAGTACAGTTGATCCATCGGCTTACTTAAAATTAAGTATTGCTCCACAAGGTATTAAAACTGTGGTTTTCAGAGCGGGTACAACAAGTGAATTTATGGAGCCTTTCTCAGCTGATGGAAGTACTTATGTTGTTTACAACAAGAGTAACAATGGTCAAGCTATCGCATGGAAGTGTGATGTAAATGATGAATTCGGTGGTATTGCTGCACCAAATAATCGCAATACAGGAAATGTTGCTTTAGCAAGCAATGGTGTTTTAAAAACGATGCGTTTGGCACAATCTTGTACAGCTGAATATTCCAACTATTTTGGTGCTACAAGTGCTGCACAAGTAAATTTAGTTTTAGCAGCTTTTAATGCTACTTTAACACGTGCCAACGGTTGTTACGAGAAAGATTTGGGAGTACATTTAAATATTGTAGCTCAGTCAACTAACGTAATTTATTACAATGCGGCAACCGATCCCTATTCAGCTGCTGCAACAGGAGCTGGTGGAGCATGGAATGCAGAATTACAAAATACGTTAAGTGGTAATTTAACTGGTACAGGTACTACATTGGCAGCAAATAATGCCGCTTATGATATTGGTCACTTGTTTGGTGCTTCTGGTGGTGGAGGTAATGCCGGTTGTATTGGATGTGTTTGTACAGATGATACAGCAAGTACTACGGATAAAAACAAAGGTAGTGGATATACTTCTCCTGGTGATGGTATTCCTGAGGGAGATACCTATGATATCGATTATGTTGTTCACGAAGTGGGTCACCAATTAGGCGCTAACCATACTTTTACCCATGCTAATGAAGGTTCGGGTTATAATGTTGAGGTTGGTTCTGGTATTACAATTATGGGGTATGCAGGTATTACTAATTATAATGCTGCAATGCACTCAATTGATACTTACCATGTTTTGTCAATTTCTCAAATTCAAAACAATTTAAATACAAAAACTTGTCCCGTTTCTTCTCCATTAGCAGGGGTAAATGCAACTCCAACAGCTAATGCAGGCGGAAATTTTACTATTCCAAAAAGTACTCCTTTTATGTTGATTGGTTCGGGCACAGATGCTGACGGAGACGCGTTAACCTACAGCTGGGAACAAGTAAATGTTGATTCAGCGGGGTCTTATACTGCAGCAAACAGTGTGGCTTCACCAACGAAAGCAGGAGGTCCAAACTGGATTTCTTATGCGCCTTCAACATCACCAGTTCGTTATTGTCCTGTTTTACCTACTGTGTTTAATGGTGGTCAAACTACTTCTGGAACTGGAAACATTGTGGTAGAAGCTTTAAGTTCTGTAGCTCGTACATTGAATTTCAGATTAACCGTTCGTGATAATGCAACGTATGTTGCAAATACAAAAGTAGCTCAAACAGGAACAGCTAATGCTGCTATTACTGTAGATGGAACAAAAGGCCCATTAACGGTAACTTCACAAAATACTAGTGGTATTTCGTATACTGTTGGTTCAACACAAACCGTAACTTGGGCTGTAAACAGTACAGATACGATTACTGGTGGTGCAAATGTTGACATCTTGATTACTACAGATAATGGAGCTACTTGGACAACTTTATTATCGGCTACGCCAAATGACGGTACTGCAGACGTAGTTATGCCAACCACTCCAGCGGTTTATTGTCGTTTAATGGTTAAAGCAAGTAATAATATTTTCTTTAACGTTAACAGTACAGATTTCTCTGTAGGTTATACCATTACTACAACTTGTGCAACGTATACCAATACTACTCCAGTAGCCATCCCTGATGGGTTAGGAGCGAATACGCAAGGCGCAGCAGTTAGCAGTGTGATTAATGTACCAGCAACTGGTAACATTTCTGATGTGAATGTAAGTTTGAATGTATCACATACCTATCCAAACGACTTAGTGTTGCAATTGGTTCACCCTAACACAACTACTTTTGTAAATGTTTGGAACAGAGCATGTGGTTCGAATGACAATTTCAACGTAACCTTAAGTGACGGATCGCCAGCATTTACTTGTGTGGCTAACATGACAGGTACCTATGCGCCTTCTAGTCCTTTGTCAGCTTTTAATAATTTAGCAGCAAATGGAAACTGGACGTTATATGCAGCTGACTTTTACAATACAGATACAGGAACTTTAAACAGCTGGGGAATTGAAGTGTGTACAGCCGTAGTTCAATTGAACAATGATACCTACAACCTAGACGGATTTGTAGTTTACCCGAATCCAAACAATGGTATTTTCAATGTTAAATTTAATCCTGCATCTAACGATATCAATGTTACGGTTCACGATATTCGTGGAAGAGAAGTATACAACAAAGCGTATACAAACAATGGTATTTTTGATGAGTCATTAAATTTAGGTACTGTTGAAGCTGGAGTTTATCTAGTTACAGTAAAAGATGGTTCTAAGAAAGAAGTTAGAAAGATTGTAATTAAGTAATTCTTCTCACTATAAAACAGAAAAGCTCCCAAATTGGGAGCTTTTTTTATTCTATAAGTAGATTTTATTTTCCGTTAAATTCATTCATAGTGTTAGCAAGTCCGGCAAGTACAAATGAATGAATTGCTGCAGCACTTGTCTCATATCTTTCGGGTAATTTGGCTTGTTCTTCTTCATTCCATTCGCCCAAAACATAATCCACTTGTTGCCCTTTTTTAAATTGATCACTGATGCCAAATCGAAAGCGCGGATATTCAGTAGTATTCAATAAAAGCTGAATGTTTTTGAGTCCGTTATGCCCGCCATCACTTCCTTTGGCTTTAATACGAAGGGTGCCAAAGGACAAGTTTAAATCGTCGGTAATCACCAAAATGTTCTCCTTGGCGATATTTTCCTTATCCATCCAATATTTAACCGCTTTGCCGCTTAAATTCATATAGGTGTTGGGTTTTAAAAGCAATACGGTGCGGCCTTTGATTTTGAATTCGGCTAAGTCGCCCAATTTGGCCGTTTGAAAACTCACCCCTTCTTTTTTTGCTAAGAAATCAACTATTTTGAAACCTATATTGTGGCGCGTATTCACATATTCGGCACCAATATTACCTAACCCTATAATGAGGTATTTTTTCATGGGATCTGTTTTTTCTTGAGTTGTAGTCGAGCGAAATAATTGATGAAACCAATTCATGGCCACAAAAGTACTTTAAAAAGTAATTTCTATTCAAAAAAAAAGCACCGGAAACTCCGATGCTTTCTCTGTATAAGTTGAAAAGATTATTTTTTCTTTCCTTTTGCAGCTGCCTTTTCTGCTTTTGCAGCCTCTTGAGCGGCTTTCATTGCAGCACGTGAAATCTTCACTTGACACACTACTGTATTGTCTGGGTGCATTAATTTGTAGTTTTCGTTACCTAATTTAGTAACGTACAATTTGTTCCCCATTTGTAATTCTGAAATATCAGCATATACATAATCAGGAAGGTTTTTCGGTAATGCTTTTACTTTTAAACGACGTAAGTTTAAGTTCAAAACACCTCCTAAAAGTACCCCTGGAGAAGTACCTGTAATTTTAACTGGAACTTCCATTACGATTTCTTTCTCCTCATTCAATTGGTAGAAATCGATGTGTAAAATCGCATCAGATACCGGGTGAAACTGGATATCTTGTAAGATTACGTTATACACTTTTCCTCCTAAATCAACCGCAACTGTGTGCGCATCTGGAGTGTAAACTAAACTTTTGAAAGCTTTGCTTTCTGCTTGAAAGTGTACTGGTTGTTCTCCTCCGTAGATTACGCAAGGAACCATTCCAGCATCACGTACGGCCTTCGTTGCCTTTTTGCCTACGCTTTCTCTTTCAGATCCTTTGATTGAAATTGACTTCATTATATAAATTAATTAATTATTTACATTAAAAATTTTCCGCTGATGGAATTGTTATGCTGTACCATATGCATTACTTCTGCAAATAACGGCGCACAACTCACCACTTTTATTTTCGCCGATTCCTTTTTAAGCGGAATAGAATCGGTAACTATTAATTCACTTAATTGCGAATTTTCAATTTTTTCATACGCCTCTCCCGAAAGAATGGCATGAGTACAAATTGCGCGAACACTCAAAGCACCACGTTCAATCATCAAATCAGCGGCTTTGGCCAATGTTCCTCCGGTATCGATCATGTCGTCTACCAAAATCACATTGCGACCTCTTACATCCCCAATCAACTCCATCGTTTCAATTACGTTAGCCGCTTTACGTTGCTTATAACATACCACAACATCCGAGGTCAAAAATTTCGAATAAGCATACGCTCTTTTCGAACCGCCCATGTCGGGTGATGCAATGGTGAGATTTTCTAGGTTCAAACTTTGTACATACGGCAAGAAAATCGTCGATGCAAATAAGTGATCTACTGGTTTTTCAAAGAAGCCTTGAATCTGATCCGCATGTAAATCCATGGTCATGATTCGCGTAGCTCCTGCCGTTTCCAATAGTTTGGCAATTAATTTTGCCCCTATAGGAACTCTCGGTTTGTCTTTACGGTCTTGTCTTGCGTAGCCAAAATAGGGTATTACCGGAGTAATGTGTCGGGCTGATGCACGCTTTGCCGCATCAATCATTAACAATAACTCCATTAAATTGTCTGCCGACGGGAAAGTCGAACAAACAATAAAAACGCGTAATCCACGAATGGACTCTTCGAAAGACGGTTGAAACTCGCCGTCGCTAAATTTTGAGAACGTAACTTTACCTAGCGGCACGCCATAATTTTTGGCGATTTGCTCCGCAAGGTGTACACTTTGGGAACAAGCAAATATCTTTGCTTCCGGTTCTTGATGTGACATTGCTTTTAATTTGTTGTTTAGTAGTCAGTTAGTGTGTGTTGTGCAATTCGAGGTGCAAATTTAGGAATTAAATTCGACTAGGGAAGGATATTTTTAAGTATTTTTTTATTGTTTATTTTAAATTTTGATTACATTTGCACCCACAAAACACTAAAATCCATGCCCGGATGGCGGAATTGGTAGACGCGCACGACTCAAACTCGTGTTCTTAGGAGTGTGGGTTCGATTCCCACTCCGGGTACAAAACCTCTCACAACGAGAGGTTTTTTTTATTTCTTTTTTTGGGCGCGTCCCGGTCTGGCCTAACGACTGCAACCGGGTCGGGTTATCCGTTACAAGCTGCCTCCTACTGCGTCGTCAGCAGGCTTTCCACTGCTACCCCTCGCGCGAAACTGCACAAATCATAACCTATTAAACAAAAAAAACCGCTTGTTTAAGGCGGTTTCTGTAATTAATAAATTTAGTAAAGCGTGTAAAATTAATTTTAGTTTGGCATGAGTTCAAAGCTACTCTGCAAACGAATGTCTTGCGAAGAACTTCCAATCATAATATCAAAAGTTCCCGGTTCAGAAATCCATTGCAATTGATCGTTGTAAAACGACAGCAGTTCGTTGTCAATAGTAAATGTTATCGTCTTTTGTTCTCCTGGATTTAGTTTTACTTTCTGAAATCCTTTTAACTCTTTTACTGGACGTACAACGGATCCAAATCGATCTTTTAAATACAATTGAACCACTTCTTCACCCATGTATTTTCCTGAATTAGTCAATGTAAAACTAATGCTTAATTGTTCATTGGATTTCATTTTATCCGATGATAATTTTAAATCAGTATAGGAAAATGTCGTATAGCTTAAACCATATCCAAAAGCAAACTTTGGAGAGCTGGGTAGGTCAATGTAGGTGGATTTATACACCACATCATTATCATCTTTAGATGGGCGACCCGTACTAAAATGGTTGTAATACAACGGAATCTGACCTTCGTCTCTCGGAAAGGTCATTGGTAATTTCCCTGAGGGATTATAATCCCCAAACAAGATATCGGCAATGGCATTTCCGGCCTCTGAACCCAACCACCACGTATACACAATAGTAGGCATATTGTCGGCAATCCAATTGAAAATCAAAGGACGACCGGCATTAATTAAAATAACAATGGGTTTACCTGTTTTTTGTAATTCTTGAATAAATTCTTCTTGAATCCCAGGTAAATGAATGTTGCTGCGACTCTTGGCTTCACCACTCATATCATGGCGTTCTCCAATACTAACAATCACTACATCCGATTGCTTAGCAACAGCAATGGCCTCCTCAAAACCAGAACGGTTGTTTCCTTCAATGTCGCATCCTTTGGCATATAATAATTTAGTGTTTTTACCAACTTTCCGCTCCAAACCTTCCCATTGTGAAACAATGTAACTGGAATCCACTTCTTTTAAATCTACAGCCCAAAAACCGTGATTGTTGCGTTTGGGTTTGACCATCGGACCGATGAAAGCAATGGTTTTGAGATCCTTGGAAAGGGGAAGAATGTTTTGTTCATTCTTCAACAAAACAATACTTTTTGCAGCCATTTCACGCGCAACTTTTGCGTGTTCTAGATTGTTAAGTGCTTTTTCTTGTCGTTTTAGATCACAGTATTTATATGGATTATCAAATAATCCCAATTCAAATTTCTTGCGCAGGATACGTCGAACAGCATCATCAACTACCGTTTCGGGTACTTTCCCTTCGCGAACCAATTCGACCAAATAATTGCGATAGGCACTACTTTCCATGTCCATATCATTACCTGCTAGTAGGGCTTTGGCGGCAGCATCTTTACTGTCTTTAGCATAACCATGAGCAATCATTTCGTTTATCGAACTCCAATCGGATACGATAAAACCATCAAATTTCCATTTTCCTTTTAAAATATCGCGCTGTAAGTAAGCATTTGCAGTGGCTGGAATTCCGTTCAAATCATTAAATGAATTCATGAATGTGGCCACACCTGCATCAACAGTTGCTTTAAATGGCGGTAAATAAGTTTCCCACAACATACGGTTGCTCATGTCAACCGAGTTATAATCACGACCACCTACGGCCGCACCATATCCTACAAAATGTTTCGCGCAGGCCATTACGGACGTCACATCACCAAGTTGGTTACCTTGAAATCCTTTCACACGAGCATAGGCTATTTTAGAACCTAAAAAAGTATCTTCTCCCGCACCTTCCATTACGCGTCCCCAACGTGGATCACGAGCAATATCTACCATAGGAGCAAAGGTCCAATGCACCCCACTTGCTGCCGCTTCTGTAGCGGCTATTCGAGCAGATTGCTCAATCAAAGGCAAATCCCAACTCGCCGCTTCTGCTAACGGTAGGGGAAATGTAATTTTATAACCATGAATCACATCTAAACCAAATAAAAGCGGAATTTTCATGCGCGATTGCATGGCTAATTCTTGGTATTTTCGCGTACGGTCGGCTCCCATAACATTGAGCATAGAGCCCAATTTCCCTTCTTTGATTTCTTTTTCTTTGTTGGGATTAATAACCAAAGGTCCGGTAGGATTGGCATCATTGGTGTATTGATTCAACTGACCCACTTTTTCTTCTAAGGTCATTTTTTGTAGCAATGCGTCAATCTTCTGCTCCGTATTTTTTTGAGCATAGGAAAGACTCGCTAGAAGTAATCCTAGGGTGATGAAACATTTTTTCATAAATAATTAAAAAAGAACCGGCTTTTACACCGGTTCTAATACGATTTATCGAACAATGAGTTTTTTAATTTGGGTAGTACCGTTCTCCATTTCAAACTGTAAGAAGTAAATTCCAGTTTGTAAATCAGCTGTGATTGCTGTTGACTCGGTTACTTTTTTGATTTTTTGTCCATTGATAGCATATACTGTTACTGCTTCAAAGTTTTCAGAAACCTGAAGGTTTTCTCCTTGTCCAATTGGATTGGGAGCAATAGCCAAAGTAGTGCTGGTTGTAAATTCGTTAGCACTCAAGGCATTGGTTGTAAAATATACATTGTCCACGAAAAGTGTACCTGAACCAAAAGGAGTACTTACTAAAATGTATTGGTTGATGTCGTTCAAACTTGTCATACCGGCAGCTGTAAAATCAGCCAAAGGGATATGTAATTGATTCCATGAACCTGAAGTTAGCGGCAAATTGATTTGTGCTTCGGTATCGCCATTGGCTCCTTGGAAACCATCACCTAAGAAACTCACCAATTTTACGCCTAATGTGGTAATGTTTGGTGTCCATACATCCAAGTGTAAGTAAGTCATGCCACTCGCATTCACAGGAGTTGTAGTTGTTTCAATACCATTAAAACCTAAATTGAAATAACGTTTGGTGTCATTTCCTTGAATGGTTGTTTGCTCATATCCAGACTGACTCCAACCGGTATTCCAAGTGTCCACATTAACGTTTGTATACGCATTACTAAATAATGAAATTACGTTGGTGTGCGTTGGAGTAGGAGCTGCTGTCAATGGTGTGTCGTTGGTTAATGGATTTGTAGTGAAGTAGAAATTATCTACAAATAAGATTCCTGAACCAAAAGGTGTACTTACCAAAATAAATTGGTTAATGTCATTTAAACTTGTCATACCCGCCGCAGTGAAATCTGCCAATGGAATATGCAATTGATTCCATCCACCAGAAGATAAAGGAATGTTCAATTGTGCTTCTGTATCTCCGTTTGCTCCTTGAAAACCGTCTCCTAAGAAACTTACTAATTTGATGCCTAAGGTTGTAATATTTGGCGTCCAAACATCAATGTGTAAATAAGTCATTGTCCCTGCATTTATTGGAGAAGAAGTAGCTTCAATACCATTAAATCCTAAGTTGAAATAACGTTTTGTATTGTTTCCTTGAATAGTCGTTTGTTCATATCCTGATTGACTCCAGCCCGTATTCCATGTATCTACATTTACATTCGTGTATACATCACTAAAAAGTGAAATTACATTGGTGCTGGTTGGGTCTGGTGCGGCAGTGCTCGGACTGTTATAAAAATAATTAATAGTATATGTTGCGGTTGTTGAACCATTAGCTGCTGTAACTAGTACTGTCGCAGTTCCTGGAACTGCAGTGGCTTGCACAATTGAGGTTACCGTTGCATTAGGGTCAGATTTGGTTGTACTCGTAATTTGAGGTACGGCACTTCCACCAGGGATTCCATAATTGTAAGTAAAGGCACTTGGATTAAAAGAAGGTAAAGTTGTCCCGTCTACTTTTAAATCACTTAAAGTTGCATCATTTCCAGCGGCTACGGCTGTTTTCCAAAAATAAATGTTATCCAAGTAAATGTTACTTGGAGAAACTCCAGCTTGGCCATCAAATTTTAATTGAAATACAGAATTCCAAGACATGCCTGTAAAAGCAGCTTTCGGTAAATCAACACTGCTCCAACCTCCACTAACAATAGGAATAGATACCAATGTCTCTGGGGCACCTGAGCCACTATTATCAATTGGAGAAACTTTAACGACAGTAGCATTACTTGTCCAAATGTCAATATGCAAGTACTCCATAGCAGAGGCGTTTTGCGGGTTTGATGCAAAGTCTGTTCCTTGGTAATTGAAATTGGTATAAGCCAAAACTAAATTACCAGTACCTGGGTCATACGAAGTATTTACACTTCCTGATTGGCCCCAAAAGGGATTGTAATTAATACCTGAAATATTGGTGTAAGCATCACCAAAAATTGAAATCACGTCTCCTGGATTTCTACTAGGAGGTGTAGGGGCGTTATTTGTAGGCTGGGCAAAAGCCACACTACAAATGAAACAAATCAATAGCGTAGTAATTTTTTTCATATCCTTAAATTAATTTATTGTTGTTTATAAACTCGTACGTAATCAATAGTCATTTTTTGTGGGAAAGGGGTTTGGTTGGTAGGGAATCCCACATAATTTCCACCAACGGCTATGTTGAATATCAAGAAAAATGATTGGTCAAAAACCCATTCTCCTGTCACTTTGCTTCGATCAATCCGTTGGTACATATAATCATCAACAAAAAAGTCAATGGATGATTCATTCCATTCCACGGCAAAAAGATGAAAGTCGTTATCAAATCTTCCATTTTGTAATCCATACGATTTTGTAATCGCGTTACCGGCAGAATATCCAGGTCCATGAAGTGTACCGCTGATGATTGAAGGTAACTGACCTTTAAGTTCCATGATGTCAATTTCACCACATTGCGGCCATGAAACAGTATTAATATTGGAACCCAACATCCAAAAGGCTGGCCAAATACCTGGTCCGTATGGCGTTTTTAATCGGGCTTCAACACGTCCATACTTGAATTCTTGTAACCCTTGTGATTTCAAACGTGCAGAAGTAAAAGGCGCACCATTGTAACTTTCTTTTCGGGCTGTAATTACCAAGTTCCCGTTTCCATCTTGTTGAATATTTTCAGGGCGACTGGTATAGTACTGCAGTTCTTGATTACCCCAGCCAGAAGCTCCAATATCATAGGTCCAGTTGGCAGCATTGGGTGCCTCACCAGAATTACCATTGAATTCATCACTCCACACCATTTGCCAATTTTTTTTCTCCAATTGTTGTGATTTGTCGGTTTCACAACTCCAAAGTACAACTGCTGTTAGGCTAAGCACCAAAAAGGATAAAATATTATTTTTCATAGATTTTTATTAATTGTGAAATAGAATATTGTCAAGGTAGATATCACCGTTTCCGTCAAACTTTAATTGAATTACATTCGAGAGATTGACAGGGCTGAATGCACTCAAAGGAATATCTACCGTATTCCATCCTGATGTTGGAACAGTTAAAGTGTAGGCGGTTTCCACAGGCCCAGGACTGATTAGGTACACTTTCAATGAAGTTGAATTTGCTGTCCAATAATTCAGTCGTAAGAAACCCATACTGCTTACGTTTTGATTACTGCCCAATTGAATGCCTTGGTAGTTCAATCCTGTATATTTAAGTGTATTATTCCCACTTATTTGTTGTTGGGAAACGATGGTGCTTTGACCCCAGTTCGGATTCAAATTAGTGCCAGCAATGTTAGTATAAGTATCACTAAATACCGAGATTACATTTCCTGCACTAAACGTTGGAACAGGCGCTGAAGTATTCGGCACTGTTGCATTTTGGAAGAAATAAACATTATCTACTAAGACGTTAGGTAAAGTTCCTGAGAAAATAAGTTGGGCTAAATGCGCACGACTCGTTAAACCAGTAAACGATGATAAAGGGATGTTTAAGCTGATCCAGTTTTGAGAACTCAATGAGCTTGCTGGTACAGTGATTTCATGTTCAGAGTCATCACCACCAGAATACACGCCATTCGCACCAAAATCAACCAATTTAATTTTAAATTGAGTTCCAGCATTCACCGCATCAGGTGTCCAAATATCCAAGTGGAACGTCGTCATCGCGGTGGCATTGATTACAGGAGAGGTAAATTCAACTCCTACAAAATTTAAACTTTTATAACGAATCGTATTGTTTCCTGCGATTTGGATAAAACTTTGTTGTGCTGTAGAGAATTGCCAACCTGTATTCCAAGTATTAATAGGTACATTGGTGTAGGCGTCGCTATACATGGATATTACGTTTGCACTGTTCACAGTTGGCGTAGGTGCAGGACTTGTTGGTAAAATAGCGGGTCCAGTAACCGTAATCTGTAAACTTCCATTGGTGTTTAAATTACCTAAAGATGCACTTACAGTAGCAGAACCAGTTCCTAAAGCGGTTACTTTTCCAAAAGCATCAACGCTGGCAATAGTTGAAGCTGAAGAAGAGAAGGTAAAATAGTTTGAAGTACATCCTACTGTGGTGTCCGTACCATTGGGTAAGTTAAAAGTTGCCGCCATATTTTGGATGGTATACACATCGTTGGTTTCTATGCTTAAGGTTTTGTTTTGACCGTTTTCGATAGAACCATAACCTTGACCCAGTGTTCCAAGATTTTCAAATTTTACTTCATCAATCCAAATGGTATAGCCAAACCCATTTTCAGGACCTTCTGAGTAATAAAACATCCCTCGTTCTGCTTTTAATTTAGCAGCATCCGGAATTGGAATGTATACTTTTCGCCAATTAGTATTCACAATAACATTGTTCAGACTTACCATGTATTTGTTTTCGCCCAAATCATTTCCAAAGCCCAAAACATCGATTGTGGCAGGCTGTGAAGCTTTTATCCAACAGGATAATACATTATATCCAGACAAATCCCGAGGTGTTGAGGTGAAATACGTTCCGCCTGCATAAGCGCCTTGTGGATCGTTTACGTTTGGAACTTCAATGCGCATGGAGGCTGCGCTATTATTATACGTTACATCGCTGTCTACCTGAAAAGCATCCAATTTAGATCCGCCAAATGCTGCATAATTTAGACCCGCACTGAACGTGTCTCGAAATACATCGGGGTTATTGGAATAGGTTGCTTCACTAAGTTCATTGATGTCTCTTTCACATGCAGTGAATAGCATCAATAATGCTCCGAGATAAATTGATTTCGTTCGCATACTATTTTTTATAAGTTAATTTGGATGTAAGTTCTAATTTCCCATTCTTTTCCATTATCAAATCCAATAGCCGTTGGGTCAGGCACAAAGTTGCCATTGGCATCCACAACAGTTGTTGGATTGTATCGAGGAGAATATTGGTTTAAAGTACGGTAGGTGCCACGAATTCCGATTTTGGTACCGGGTAAGCTAAACCAATTGTTTTTACCTAATTCAGTAGATAAATCAACTATTTGCTGAACTGGATACGTCAAGTTAAAGTCACGATGGTAGTCAAATGGCCCCCAATCGTTCCATTTTGAGATATAGTTGAGTTTCACTTTTTTATAGATCACGCGAATATCCATACCTACGCGTTTAAGTGTTCTTGCGTCACTTCCGTTGGATTGAGCCGTTCCTCCGTACATATTGCTGATTATTCCTAAAGAGGGATTTAATTTGGAAACGATTCTAACTTTGGCTTCCCATAAATCCTTTGCCGGTGGTGCTCCGTTAAACACAAATGTAGTTCGTCCATTAGCTAATATTCCGATTGCAGCATCTTGTGTAGTGGGTAAATGACGGTAAACGAAGCCTGCACTACACGCAAATTTTGCATCTTCTTGAATATCATTGTCCCATTCATACATCCATGTACCCGGAGTTGGGTCATAAGTGAGTAAAAGTTCTCCCGCTACGGTTTCACGGTTAACGCGCACTACGAATGGGTCTTCTAATATGTTTCTTGGACGAGCAGGAGCAGGTGTGTCGGCGGAAATCGGACCCTCAATTGGTTTTTGCCATAAAAAGTTGGGTGCAATTTGTAATTTTCCGATGGAATACGTAAATCCGCTCAAGAAATTATATTGGTTTCCGCTGCCACTGTCTTTAAGGGTCCAACCCGTAAATGTTTTAGTGTAATCGGCACCACCATTAGCTACTAATCCCATAATGGCACCTTGTCCATACCAATTAAAACGCCCTCCTGTATAGGTAAGCTTAATTTTACCGCCCCAATTATCTTTACTGTTTATCTGGTCTTGGTAAACAGAAGTAACACCATTAACTTCACGTGTGAGTTGGAAACTTCTATTGTTTAAAGGTTGGCCTGCCCAAATTCCTCCCAAATCCACACTGATTTTACCAATTTTTCGGTTAATATGTAAAGTTGCTTTACGAGTTTTGGGTTGAGGAACTGCAAAGGAGCTATTCACATTTGTCGCTTGCTCTAAATCCTCATGAAACATTCCTGAAAAATTGAAATTGGCAATCGATTTTGAATATTTAACTAACAATGCTGGGTTAGCTCCCCACCATAATTGTGGACCGTAAGCCACTTTTAATCCACTCATAAATTTTTTACCTTCAATTTCAAATCCAGATGGAGCTAAGCCATTATAGATGTCTATATTTGGACCGTAATTCGCCTCAGGGTATAGTCCGAAGAAATCGCCTTCATAGCCCCAGTGGTAATGACCTGTACGATAAAATCCATTTAAATTAAAATACTTTTCGTTCCAGCTAAATTTAGCTCGGTACACTTGTACACGTTCTGGGTCGCTTACCAATTTTTCACCATCTGTAGTTTCTACAGTCATTTTTCGACCTCTATTTTCGTAAAAAATCTCATCAATTGGATTTTCAGCAACATTTCCTAAAATATTCAATTCTACATTGGCAGATATATTAGAAGCAGGTTTCGCTTCGACACCCACAAAGAACGACTCCATATGGTCAAATCCAAGTTTATTTGGGTAAGTATTGGTTTGTGGGTCATCTTGTTTAGGAGTTGTAATCAAACTACCGCCGGTGTTGAATGTGGTGAAATTTGCTGTAAATCGGCTCAAACGTATTTTTTGATCACCCTCTTCCTTTGGTTTTGTTATTTGGTATTTTAATCCGGCATCTGTCAAGGATATCGATTTAATATTTTGATCGAGTTCAGTGGCGTTTTTAGAAACCGATTTAGATTGTAAACTGTACAATTCTTTTAATGCATAATAAGCACTTCTTGGATATAACGTATACAATCCGTTTTCATCGGCCACTCCTTTGGCACAAATACCAAACCATTCTTCATTCATGTTATTTTCACCTTTTACAAAATCGAAAGCATAAGCACCATTCGACCAAGATGCATTGGTGTCATGGGTGTCTAAGCCTGTGGTTTGACCGAATTTCCACCATCCGTCACTAAATTGGAAGGTACAGCCTCCAATACAATTATTGCTTTTACCGTAGCCATAAGTATTGTTAAAGATTTCTTGCCAATTGGAGAGTAGTACATCGGCTTGTGCTTTATCATCTTCTTTGTTTTGAATTGTGTTGTAGGCATCCGAGCCAAATTCAGTAAAAAGAATTGGTTTTTTTAATTTGGATTTGACTTCTTCAAAAGCATTGCCAAACGATTTGCCACGGTACATATTGGTGCCGAATATATCTACTGCACCACATTTAGAGGCAATGATATCCAAAAACTGTAAATCACCATTACACATTGCAACGGGATGGTTGGTGTCCAATTTTTTCATTGCTAAAGCAGCTTGATTGAACAGTTCATACATCGCTATTGCTTTTCTAGTTGATTTGCGGTTTTCAAATGGAATATTTTCCGTTTCAGCACCTTCCCAAAACAAGCCGTAGTTATTTTCATTACCTAAAAGATAGCAAAGAAGTCCGGGTGTTTGTTTGTTTTCATTCACCATAGCTACAACTTCAGCTAATAATTGTTTTTGTACTGCTGCATTGGCATAATCGGTATTGGCTTGCCAAGCGCCACCTACTGTAAGCCCATATCGGCCAAAAGAATGATTTAGAATGGTATAAATTCCGTATTTTTCATAGATATAGGTAATCCATTTTGGTGGGACACCTGTGTATTGACGAATGGTGTTCACTCCCATATCGCGTAACAATGACATTTCACTATCAAGCGCTTTTATAATGATGTCATCAGGTTGTTTCCATAGACTGTAATTGTAATTGGTTCCTGTTGGAAAATAATCCCAATTCATCCCTTTGATTACAAAATCAGTTCCATTGACAGTTAGTTTATCTCCAGATGCATCAGAAACAATTCGCACATTCTTTTGTTGGGCAAATCCAGTTACACATGAAATACATAGGGCTAGAAATACGATTTTTTTTACCATAACTAATACGTTGCTTTTTTCATCTGTTCGATACTAAATGATTGGTTTTGTATTTGACTAAATTATTTCAAAAAATTATTGCAGATTCGAAAAATACCACTACAAAAAATATACATTTTGTGTTTTTTTTGTGAAAGCTTGGTAAAAGCCCGTATTTACGGCTATTTAAGAAAACGTTGTAGTTAAATTGAGTGATGAAATTGGTTTAAAATTCATCAAACTTTACAGAAAAATGTCGTTTTGATGTGGTAATGTTGAGTTTTTATGACCATTAAAAGCTCAAAATATAATTAACTAAACCATCATCATGAAGCAAATTGAGTTTTTTACGCAAACGATATCGTTTAATTTCCACACTTCGAATGGAAATATTTAACATGGGGGCAATTTCTTTTGAAGATAAATTCAAACGCAAATAAGCACACAATTTAAGATCACTGGGAGTTAATACAGGATGTAACGCTTTTATCTTTTTCAAAAAATCTTTATCTACATTATCAAAAGCTTCTTTGAATGTATTCCAAGAATCGTCTTTCGAAAGGGAATTGTTGATGGTTGAAATAACCGATTTCAAATTTTTAGAATCAGCTACTTCTGCTGTTTTTTTCAAATCCTCTTGAATGATTTTCAAAAGCTCATCCTTTTTAATTAAAGACAAAGTTGAAACTGCTAGTTCTCTATTTTTTGCATCTACATCATTACTCAATTGTTCGTTTCGTAATTGCATCAATTGTTTTTCATTTTCAAGTGCTGCGATTTCGAGTAAACGGTTGTTCTCTTCAATCAATTTTTCGCGTTGTTTTTGATAATAACGCTGATAAGATTTGTTGATGTTGAAGGAAAGAATAAGAAATAAAACAATATAAATCACTAGTGCTAGATTGGTAGCATACCAAGGTTTTAAAATGGTAAAAGAATATGTTGCACTGTTTTCAGAGAGAGTATTGGCAATTTTAGCTCTTACTTTAAAAGTATAGTCTCCTGGTTCTAAGTTTTTAAATACAACGGAAGTTTTGGCATTCCATTCACTCCAATTTTTTTGTAACCCCTCTAACTTATATTGGTAGGCGACATCAATAAATCGATTGTATTGCGGAACAGTATAATTAAATACGATATTATTTTCATCATGATCAATTTCGCCTTCTTCAGTTAGTATTAAATGGGTATCTATTTTTTTGTTTTCAACGGTATTTACAGTAACTGAAGTTAACGTGATGGGATGTGATTTTACTTTAAAATCATTTAAATTAATGATAAAATATCCTTCTGTTTTACCAACCAAATACCTATTATTTGCGATTGGACTGATATTTTCATAACCTGCCATTGGATTTGTAATCACTGATGGAATGGGAATGCGGTGGTGTTTCAATTGGGTATTGAAATTGCCCGCTGTAAAGTAATAGATATAACTTTTTGTAAAAAGCCACATTTTATCACCTTCTACGGTGAGTTTACCGGATGTATAGTCGTTATTTGTGAAAACAGCACTAAGTTCTACATTCTTAACAAACTTTCCATTCGTTTCATTAAGGGTGAAAATACCTTGCTTTCCTGCAAAATATAGGATGTTATTAAATTTTGCAAGCCCCATATTTTTCCCCTTTTTTGGAGTATTTAATATGGTAACTTTTGAAATCTTTGAAAAGTCGGGTTGGATAACCACTTTGATAATCCCTTTGTATTCGTGTCCAACATAAACCGTATTCTTTCGATCACTTTCGAAATAACGCGATGAAATATTAAAACCTTCAATTTTATTTCTGAATACCCAAGTAGTGCCTTTTTTTTCTAAAATTGAAAGTCCGTCATAATTACCTTGCATCAACCAATTGGGATGGCCATTAACAGTATTAAAGCGCCATGTGCCCGAGCCTCGGTAAATACTTTCTACATTTCCTCCATTTACGAGAAAAGTTCCCTGATTATGTCCGCAAAAGAGTTGATTATTATAAGCGAATAAAGTCCAAACTTGTCCGTTTGTCCCACGAACCATTTGAAAATTACCCCCTGTAGCATGATTTCGGTAGAATAATCCTTGATTTGTACCCAGATAAATATAATCTCCAAAACGAATAGAAGCATACACTGTTCCCAAGTAGCCAGAATCGTCTTTGTAACTTCGTATAGGTGATTGAAGATTGATACAATCGATGCCATTGTCAAGTCCTAACCAAAGATTATTGTCTTTGTCTTCGTTTAACGACAAAACGGTGTTGTTGCTCAGGCCTAAATTTTGGATAATATGATGGCGAATTTTTCCATTCCGGTCTAAAATATAGATTCCGTTTGAAATCGTGCCCAGAGCAAATCCTCCATCTGATAGCTTTTTGGCCGAGAAAATCGAATGGGCATTCAGTTCGGCTTGAGACTCAAAATTATAGGATTGTAATGTGCCGTCCTTTAATTTAAAAACACCTGCTCTTTCGGTTTGCAATAGAAGGCCGTCATCAGCGGAATAAATTTCAACAATTCTATTGTTAAGAATACGTTCATCTTTACAAACTAATTTACTTTGCCCGTGAACAATTTCATATAAACCTTCACCTATTCCTTGAAAATAAATGGAGTTGTTAATTTTGAAACAACGAAAAATAAACGGGTGTTTTTCTATAAATTGAAAAGTCCCTTTTTGAGTATCATAAACATAAATGCGATTGAAGGATTGAAATAGTACCCGGTCATCCATTTGGATAATATTCCAAAATTGTTCATCTTCAATCAGTTTTTTTTTAATTGTATTGGAAAGAGAGGTGTAACGTAATTGGCCGCTACTTTGTCGACTCCAATAGCCAAATTCCATGTAACATCCTGTGTAAATTCGCTCTCCAACTACCTTTACAGAGCGCATTATGGTTTCGTTGGGCGAGGGATAAAGGGTCCATTCAGCACCATTAAACTCGAGTAATCCTTCGTTATTTGCAAAATAGATAAAGGCATTCTGACCTTGTGCAACCATCCAGTTTTGGTTGCCTGCTTTGTAAAGTGTTGAAGGATATTTTATTATTGGTGGCAACTCTTGCGCCCATAGCGCGGTAGCCACGACGGACAAAAGAGAAAAAAATGCGACCAATCTAATTTTCATAACTTTAGTTTTGATTCCATAAAGATATAATTTCCTAAGGAATGTCAGAATGGATTTTAAATTCCATTAATTAAGGTAAAAAAGAGAGCGTACTAACAACAGGAAAATGGTCTGAGGGGAATCGGCCGTTTTTCAGTTTGACGAGAATCGAACTTTCAAGAATTTTGAAGTGATCTCGTGTAACCCAGATATAGTCAATATAGGCAGTAGCTGGACGTTTAGGGTCAAATGCATTGAACGTGCCGTCGGGATTATTGGAATGAAGCGAATGCCAGGTATCTATCCATTCATTTTTTAGAAGTTGCCAACGCTCATGATCAGGAGTACTATTAAAATCTCCAATATAAATCACGGGTTCTTTTTGTAGATTGAGTTGTTGTATCTGTTCTAAAGTTAGTTTCAAACTTTCTGTTCGGGCTTTTTCACCTACATGATCCCAATGGGTGTTAAAGATCCAACATCTTTTTCCAGTCGTTCGATCTTCCAAATGCGCGAAAGTGCAAACCCGATTACAGGCGGCATCCCAGCCCCGAGAGACTTTTTCTGGGGTTTCTGATAGCCAAAACGTACCGCTATCTTTGACCATAAAACGTTCTGTTTTGATGTACAAGCAACTGGCTTCACCGGTTAAATTTTCTTCTCTTCCCACACCAATTTTTAGATATTTTTTCAACCCTTTTTGAAGGTATTCTACTTGATTGGGTAGCGCCTCTTGAACTCCGAGCACATCCGGATTTGTTGTTTGAATTTGTTCCAACAAAAATGCTTTTCGATAATCCCAGCGGTTTAGGCTATCCGAAGCTACATCCAAACGGATGTTGTAAGTCATGATTTTCACTTTCGTTCCTTGAGCAAGGCCAATTTGCGAATGGATAATAGGTAAACACCAAATGAAACGGAGTAGCCATCGCATCATACTTTTGGATTTAAGTTGGGAATCATTATACACTCTTAATCACATAAGTCACAATCCCCCAAATGATCAATTCATTTTCTTCGGTAATTTTTATGGGAGGAAAAACCGGGTTTTCGGGCATTAAGTAGACCGCATCTTTTTCCTTATGGATCCGTTTTACCGTAAACTCACCGTCGATAAAACAAACGGCAATTTTATTATTCGTCGGTTCCAAACTACGGTCAATAACCATAATGTCACCATCATCAATACCCGCACCAATCATTGACGTCCCACTGGCTTTCGCGTAAAATGTAGCTTCACGGTTGCGCACCAGTACATGGTCCAAACTGATTTTCGCTTCATCAAAGTCAGCAGCCGGTGAAGGAAATCCCGCTTTGATCCCGCCTGCAAAATACGAAACGCCTTCACTGGCGGTGAAGTCCGGAATAAAAAACGTAAGCTTGGTTGGTTCTAGCGACATTGTACGGTGATGATATCGTTAATATTGGTTGTAAATTTAGGCGATAAATAGTTCTGTTTCATCTTCCAGGTCCGATTCAAGTCGTGCATCCCCAACCGAATTTTTCGTTCGCCCGTTTTTTTGAAATACGTATCCATGACTTTCATCAAGGCTTCATGCTTCGGATTCTCGTCTTGAAACAAATTGTATTGTTTCTGATTTTCTGGGGTAATCGCCGAAACAATCACGCCCGTTTTTTTATATTCTTCACCCTCACGATAGAGCTGTTCAATCATTTTTGTCGCCACTTTTCCCAAGGTTATACTGGAATTCGTCGGGAAGGGCAGCGTTTCTTGCGCATAAAAGTTGTACCGTCCGTTGTCTGGATTGTGAAATTTGTCTTTTCGTAAATACACGGTCACCACTTGACAATTGGAATGTTGCTTGCGTAATTTTTCACCACAAACCGAGGCAAAGGTAGAAACGCGTTCTTTGAGTTCGTTTAGATTGGCAATGCGTCCTTCAAAGCTTCGGGTCACGGCAATGTGTTTTTTGTCTTTGGCTTCTTCCATTTCCAATACCGATTGGCCGAGAAGTTCTAACCGTAAGCGATTCCCTACAACACCCATTTCCTTTTGGATAAAGACTTCGTGCTGCGGTAGCGTAAAGTCATAGGCCGTCAGAATGTTTTTTGCCTTCATCTTTTTCGTTAGGCGAAAGCCAATTCCCCAAACGTCTTCAATTTTGGTCCACTTCAGTGCTTTGATTCGTTTTTCTTCGGTATCGATAACATACGAACCACCCGTGCGGTCTGGGTATTTTTTGGCAATTTTATTGGCGATTTTGGATAACGCTTTCGATGGGGCAAACCCGACACAGATGGGAATGCTCAACCATTTTTGAACGCGTTTGCGCATTTGGATGCCATACTCCTGAAAATCGGTTATGGGCATTCCGTCAAAATTGAGAAAGGCTTCGTCAATGCTGTACACTTCGACATGGGGCGTAAAACCTTCTAAAATTTTCATCACCCGACTACTCATGTCGCCATAGAGCGCATAATTGGAAGAAAATACATGAATACCGTGTTTTTTGATTAAATCCCGACATTCAAATTCGGGAGCACCCATGGGTATGCCCAAGTCTTTTGCTTCATAACTGCGCGCAATCACGCAACCGTCGTTATTCGACAAAACCACGATAGGTTTCCCGATTAACTGCGGCTGGAACACCCGTTCACACGAAGCGTAAAAGTTATTGCAATCCACTAATGCATACATGGGATAAAATTAGGAATTCGATCCCAAAAGTGAAGTTGGAACAAGCGTTAAATTTCACGATTGTTCATAAAAAAAGGCTGCCCTTTAGAGACAGCCTTGTATAGAGAGTTTTGTGTTTTATTTTAATAAATCAAACATGCAGCCTGGGTAAATTCCCATCCCGATGTTTAATGCGATTGCCAAAACAGCCACAACGGTGTACACCCATGGGAACGTAGTCGTTTCTGCATCTGCGTCTTTGTTGTACATCGCCAAAATCAATTTGAAATAGTAGCCAATACTAATGATCGAACTGATAACTCCGGCAATAACCGCTACTAAATAACCCGCTTCAATCGTTTGTGTGAACAAAGAAAACTTCGCGAAGAATCCAGCAAAAATCGGAATACCCGCCATCGATAACAATGACATGGTTAACACCGCTGCCAAAACAGGATTCGTTTTTCCTAAGCCATTAAAGTCGGATACATTTTGAGTCGCTTTATTTTTAGTCACCGAAGTAATCACGGCAAACGAAGCAATTCCGGCAAAGGCATAAGCTGCGGTATAGTAAAATAAAGTACCTGCTGCGGTAGTCAAACTTAACAATGCCAACAACATAAAGCCTGCGTGTGAAATCCCTGAAAAGGCCATCATACGTTTTACGTTTTCTTGACGAAGTGCCAACAAGTTACCTACAGCCATCGTTAAGATCGCAATGGCCACAATTACAACTTGGAACAAATGCGGCATATTGGCATTCAAAGACGTAACTAATTTATAAAGCGTAGCCACAGCAACTACCTTGGCTAAGGTACTCATCGTGGCGGTAACTAAGGTAGGCGAACCTTCGTACACGTCTGGAGCCCAGAAATGGAAAGGTGCCGCTGCAATTTTAAACAACATCCCAATCAAGATCATGGCGATACCAAAGTAGAACCAAACAGGTAAACCCGCACCTTGAGATAAAGCATAAATTTCAGCCACATCAAAATAGCCGGTAGCTCCGTAAACCAAACAGATCCCGAAAAGAATAAATCCAGAGGCAAATGAACCCAATAGGAAATATTTCATCCCCGCTTCGTTACTTAAAATGCTCAAACGGTCACTTCCCGCCAAGATATATAAGGAGATAGAAAGGATTTCGATACCCAAGAAAAACATCGATAAATTTCCGAAAGAAACCATAGCTACGGCTCCTGCTAGTAAGAAAATTTTAATAGCAATAAAATCTGAAAACTTTGACGGTTTATCTTTATAAAAATCACCGCTCATCGCAAGGATGAAAATCGTCAATACGATAAATAAGCTGGAAAATGCAACCGAGAAATTGTTCACAATTACCATGTTGTTGTACCACGCAGAAGGATGGTCAAACTCGGAAACCGTGATTCCAAGAATGGCGATTAGTCCCAATACTGCAACGGGAACGATGGCTTTTCTCAGATTGATGATTTCAGCAAAAAGACAGAAGATGCCTAAACCTGATATAGCAATTAATGTATTCATTCGTATGACGTAATTAAGAACGGTTTATTTGAGTTAGAATTTCCTGAATACTTGGATTCACTAAATCCAAGAGGGGTTTTGGATACAATCCAAAGAACAAAAGGAAGGCAATAAGCGCAACCATTACCACAGTTTCACCCACAGTTACATCGGCAAAAAGTTTAGCGTTGGTTTCACCCAGCATCACATTTTGGAACATTTTCAACATATAATACGCTCCTAAAATGATAGTAGTACCTCCAATAACCGCATACCAAACATTGATTTGCGATAAGCTATACAATACGGTGAATTCCCCAACGAAGTTGTAAGTTCCTGGTAAAGCAACAGAAGCCAACACCAAAATCATGAATAAGGAAGTGAATTTCGGCGTTTGTGTGCGAATACCACCCATATCGGCAATTGTGCGTGTTTCATAACGACGGTAGATGATTTCAGCCGCATAGAACAAACCAACGATGACAAAACCGTGCGCAATCATTTGAGAAACGGCACCGCTTAATCCATCATAGGTAAGTGTATAACAACCTGCGGCAATTAAACCAACGTGTGCTAAAGACGAATACGCCAATAATTTCTTCAAATCCTTTTGGCGTAAAGCCACAATAGATCCGTAGATAACACCTGCAATGCTCAAACCTAATACCAATGGCATATACGTTTTAGCCGCTTCAGGGGCAATGGGTAACTGCCAACGCATTACGCTGTACAATCCCATTTTAAGCATAATACCCGAAAGTAACATGGTACCTACAGTCGGTGCTTTTTGATACACCTCGGCCTGCCAAGTATGGAAAGGAATAACCGGAATTTTAATCGCATAGGCTAAAAAGAACGCGAAGAAAATCCAAGTTTGTTCACAAGAACTTAATTTCAATTGGTACAAATCGGTCAATAAGAAACTTCCCGCTTTGTGGTACAAATACGCAAAAGCCACCAACATGAACAACGAACCTCCTAGTGTATAAATAAAGAATTTTAAAACCGCTTTTTTACGTTCTTCGATAGCATCATTACCCCACAATAAAGCGATGAAGTAAATCGGAATCAAAGCCAATTCCCAGAAGATATAGTATAACAACCCATCCGCAGCCAAGAAGGTTCCAGCCATAGCAAAAGCCATGAAAAGAACTAGCGCATAAAAGTTTTTGGCACTTTTGAATTGATTAGCAAACGAGGATAAAATAATTAACGGCGTTAGTGCTGTGGTCAATAAGACCATGGCCAAAGATAATCCGTCCACTTTTAAAGCAAAATAGGCTTTGGGAGCGGATATCCAAGGATACGAAACATTCAGCGAACTAAACTGTTGTACGGTGGTTAATAGGTAAACGGTCACTCCTAAAGCAGCTGCACTGAATAGCAAAGCGACTTTGGAAGCCAATTTATCTCCCGCAATAAAAGTAATTACGGCACCTACGAAAAGTAATAATAATAGTGTAGTAACGTCCATCAGTTAATTATTTATTAGCTAAAAACAAATAGATGAAAATCGCGCTGAATCCAATCACAAAAGCAAAAAGATACAAACCGATACTTCCATTTTGTACTCGACTTCCCAAACTTCCTAAGCCATTAGCTAAAGATCCTAAACCATAAACCAAACGGGATAAAGCAGGTTCTAAGGTTTCACTGAAGAAGTTGGACAATCCATTAATAGGTTTTACGATTAACGCCATATACGCTTCATCGACATAATATTTATGGTATACTGTTTTGGCAAAACCATCGATATCTTGGTCTTCTTTAGGTACATAACCTCCTTTAAGGTATTTGTTGTACGCTAAGCCAATACCAATCAATCCACCCGCAACTGCAATGGCCATCAATATATATTCTGTGGTACCTAAATGGTGTTCGGCATGATGCGCTTCACTGAATAAAGGAGCGAGGTAATGGTTCAACCAACTGTTTCCAAACGGTAAGCTGATTAATCCACCCACTAATGATAGAATAGCTAAAACAATCAATGGGAACGTGATTAAGCCCGGACTCTCGTGTAAATGATGTTTCTGTTCTTCGGTACCGCGGAAATCTTTGTAAAAGGTAAGGTACATCAAACGGAACATATAGAAAGCCGTCATGATAGAAGCTAACGAAGCAATCATCCACAAAGGAATGTTGGCGTGGAAAGCCGTCATCAAAATTTCATCCTTAGAGAAGAAACCAGAAAACGGTGGAATTCCTGAAATAGCCAAGGTAGCAATCAACATCGTCATAAAGGTGATGGGCATAATTTTACGCAATCCACCCATTCTTCGCATATCTTGTTCGTGATGCATGGCGTGAATCACCGAACCCGAACCCAAGAACAAACACGCTTTGAAGAAGGCATGTGTGATTACGTGGAATACCGCTACGTTGTACGCTCCTAAACCTAAGGCTAAGAACATTAAACCTAATTGTGAAACGGTTGAATACGCCAATACTTTTTTAATGTCATTTTGTAAAAGTCCGATCGAAGCAGCTACTAAAGCCGTTACCGCACCAACAATTGCAATGATATTTTGAACAAAAGGTGTAAGATCAAATAAGAAATTCAAGCGTGTAATCATAAAGATACCTGCTGTTACCATCGTCGCTGCGTGAATCAACGCCGAAACAGGAGTTGGTCCTGCCATCGCATCCGGTAACCACGTATATAAAGGTAATTGAGCTGATTTTCCAGTTGCTCCAATGAATAAACACAAAGCGGCTACGGTTAATTTAGCGGTATCTGCATTACCTGCAGTGATGGCTGCTTTTAATTGGCCATAATCCAATGTAGAGAACATCGATCCTAAAATGAAAATCCCTATTAGAAACCCTAAATCCCCAATACGGTTCATAATAAAGGCTTTCTTTGCCGCATCGTTGTAATCTTGGTTTTTATACCAGAATCCGATTAATAGGTAAGAACAAAGTCCAACACCTTCCCAACCAATAAACATGATTAAGATGTTGCTCCCCACAACCAAAGTGATCATGAAAAATACAAACAAATTCAAGTACGAAAAGAACTTGTGCATGTTTTCATCATCGTGCATATAGCTGATGGAGTAGAGGTGAATCAACGAACCAATTCCGGTAACAAACAATAGCCACAAAAGCGACAATTGGTCCAATAGAATACCAAAATCCAATTTGAAATTACTCACGGATATCCAATCAAACAATTTCACCGCAATCGGTTTTGCTGTTTGATTTACTTGTAAAAAGAAGTAAACGCTCAGTACAAAAGACAAGGCAACTGCAACTGTACCTAAAGCACCGGCCATTCCTTTTCCTGCTTTTTTACCGAAAAAAACATTTACTAAGAACCCAACAAATGGGGCAAGCAATACTACTAATACTAAATTCTTCTCCATTAGGGCTTATCCTTTTAAGTTCTTCAAATTAGCGATATCAATCGAACCGATATTTCTGAAAATAGCAACCAAAATTGCTAATCCAACGGCAACTTCTGCAGCGGCCACGGCCATTGAGAAGAATACAAATACTTGTCCTTCGGCATCTTGGTGATACGTGGAGAAGGCAACAAATAATAGGTTAACTGCATTCAACATGATTTCAATCGACATGAAAACAATGATGGCATTACGACGGTACAACACTCCGAATACGCCGATACAAAATAGAATCACCGACAGGAAGATGTAGTTTTCGATACCAATATGATTTAAAATATTCTCCATGATTAGTTCGCGTCTTTTTCTTTTTTAGATACTAATACAACTCCCAACATGGCTGCTAATAATAAGATAGAAGCGAATTCGAAAGGAACCATATATTCGTTTAACAATACTTTACCCAATGTTTTGATGGATTGGAAGTCTTCACCTGTATAATCGTATTCACCCATAATTGGTTTGGTATCGGTGAATACATAAACCAATACAGCACTCAATACAATAAACACGATAATGGCTGCATAGCGCGTCATACGTGGCTTGTGCACTTCATCCTCTTTGTTCAAATTCATCAACATCAGGGTGAAGAGGAAGAGTACCATAATGGCTCCCGCATAGACTATGAGTTGGACCAAAGCCAAAAATTGGGCATTGAATAACAAATAATGACCCATAATCGAAACCATACAAATTACTAAGTAGATGGCACTGTGAATTGGGTTTTTGGTGTAAATGGTCAAGAAAGCTGTGGCTAATGTTACTGCCGACAGAATGTAGAAAATAAGTAATACTGTTGACATGATTAATTTAATTTTTGAGTGTTAGCCATCGCCACTTCAAGCGGCATTACCAATTTATCCTTACCATAGATAAAGTCTTCACGATCGTACTGTGCGGGAACGAGTTCTTTTGAAATCGTCAAATAAATCGCGTCTTTTGGACACGCCTCTTCACACAAACCACAGAAAATGCAACGCAACATGTTGATTTCATAGATTTCTGCATACTTTTCTTCACGGTACAAATGTTCTTCGCCTTTTTTGCGTTCTGCTGCTTTCATTGTGATGGCTTCAGCAGGGCAAGTTAGTGCACATAAACCACAAGCCGTACAATTTTCACGACCCTGTTCGTCACGCTTTAAAGTATGTTTTCCACGGTAAACCGGACTGAATTCGCGAACTTGCTCCGGGTAGTGAATTGTTGCTTTTTTACGGAAAAAGTGTTTAATCGTGATCAACAATCCTTTGATGATTGCAACCAGATACAAGCGCTCCCAAAAGGTCATTTCCTTATTGGAAACTTGCTTTTTCTTTCCAGAAAGCGATATGTTTTGAATGGATGTAGCCATATTTTGTTTCTTATTTAAAAGCCAGAATACAAACTCCTGTAATCATGATGTTAATAATCGAAAGCGGGATTAAAATCTTCCAACCCAAATTCATCAATTGGTCATAACGGAAACGCGGAATCGTCCAACGCACCCACATATAGAAGAAAATGAAGAAACAGATTTTAGCGAAAAGGACCCCAATTCCTACTAATGTAGCGGCATTGGTCCCCCAATTCGCGCCTACCCAATCCATGCCTGGGTAGTTGTAACCTCCAAAGTATAAAACTGAAATTAAGGTAGAAGAGATGAACATGTTAGCGTATTCAGCAAACAAATAGAATCCCATTTTCATCGAAGAATATTCCGTGTGGTATCCACCAATAAGCTCACTTTCACATTCTGCTAAGTCAAAAGGTGTACGGTTTGTTTCTGCAAAGGCACAAATTAAGAAAATCAAGAAACCAACAGGTTGGTACCAAATGTTCCAATTCATTCCGTGTTGTTGTACCGTAATATCGTGTAAGCTTAACGATCCACTCATCATCAACAAAGCAATGATGGATAGTCCCATAGCTACTTCGTAAGAAACCATTTGAGAGGCCGCACGTACAGCTCCCATTAAGGAGAACTTATTATTTGAAGCCCAACCCCCAATCATGATTCCGTAAACTCCCACTGAAACAACACCAAAAACATACAAAATCGAAACATCGATGTCTGTGGCTTGTAATTGGATAGTGCGTCCGAACAATTCTAATTTGTCTCCCCAAGGAATTACAGCACTTGTAATTAAAGCTGTCGCCATCGCGATTCCAGGCCCGACAAAGAATAAAAATTTGTTGGGTGTATTGGGTTCGAATTCTTCTTTAGCAAATAACTTCAAACCATCGGCAAGCGGTTGTAATAATCCACCCCATCCTGCACGGTTGGGTCCGACACGGTCTTGTAAAAAGGCCGCTACCTTACGCTCTGCCCAAGTAGAATACATAGCCATCAACATGGTAACCGCAAAAACGACTACGATGAAAATACTTTTTTCAATAATTAATGCACTGTCCATGTTATTTCTTTACTTGAGTTCCGTCAATCTTTTCATTATAATCAATGTCGGCCATACTGATTTTTTTGCGGTCTTCATCGCGACCCATCAAAATACCTTTTTCCGTATTAATCACAACTTTATCCATTTTACGGGTATAGTTGTTGACATTGATTACCGAATCTTTTTCGAATTTACGAGGTCCTTCAATGGTCCAATCCGAAACTTCTTTTTTGTCATAACGACAGGTGTTACAGATGAAATCTTCCACTTCATGGAATTCATCTTTGCGTGCCGTTACCCGTTGAATTTCGTTACCAAACATCCAAACTGTTACCTTACCACAACAACCTGGAGTGGTACATTCACGGTGTGCATTGAAAGGTTTGTTAAACCAAACACGTGATTTGAAACGGAAAGTTTTATCAGTTAAAGCACCCACAGGACAAACGTCAATCATGTTTCCTGAGAATTCATTGTCGATAGCTGCAGAAACCATGGTCGAAATTTGAGCGTGATCACCACGATTTAAAACTCCATGAACGCGATAGTCGGTCAATTGTTCAGCCACTTGAACACAACGTTGACATAAAATACAACGGTTCATGTGCAACTGAATTTTATCACCAATATTTTCAGGTTCGAAGGTGCGTTTTTCTTCAATGAATCGCGTTTGTGCTTTTCCGTGTTCGAAACTCAAATTTTGCAAATCACATTCCCCTGCTTGGTCACAAACGGGACAATCGAGCGGGTGATTGATTAATAAAAATTCAGTTACGGCTTTGCGTGCTTCGGTTACACGTTCTGAAGATTTACTATTTACTTCCATGCCGTCCATACAACCCGTCACACAAGAAGCGACTAGTTTTGGCATTGGAGTAGGATTAGCGTCACTACCTTTGGTTACTTCCACTAAACAACAACGGCATTTACCGCCTGTGCCTTTTAGTTTGGAATAGTAACACATGGCTGGAGGAACGACATCGCCTCCAATCATTCGGGCAGCCTGAAGAATGGTGGTCCCAGCTTCTACCTCGATTTCGTGTCCGTCTATTGTTACTTTCATCTTTTGTAGGTTGTCTATTGGAATCCGATAAACTCGTTTTCCATTTTATACAATACTAATTATACGTTTTGTGGAGCCACTAAATGACGCACCTTATCAAAGGGTTCGTGAGTAAAGTGATCTCTGTTTTTGATTTTTTCAGGGAAACGAACATGGTATTCAAATTCTTCTCTGAAGTGACGAATCGCAGCAGCTACAGGCCATGAGGCAGCATCTCCTAAAGGACAAATGGTATTTCCTTCAATTTTGGATTGGATGCTCCACAATAACTCAATATCTTCTTCACGACCTTGGCCGTTTTCGATACGCCATAATACTTTTTCTAACCAACCGGTTCCTTCGCGGCAAGGCGTACATTGACCACAACTTTCATGGTGGTAGAAACGTGCAAAATTCCAAGTGTTGCGAACGATACAAGCGCGGTCATCGTATACGATAAATCCACCCGAACCCAACATGGATCCCGTGGCAAATCCACCGTCTGACAAACTTTCGTAAGTCATCAAACGATCGTCCCCGTTGGCTGTTTTATAAATTAAATGAGCGGGTAAAATTGGCACCGAACTACCTCCAGGTACTAAAGCCTTTAAAGGTCGGTCGGTTTCCATACCGCCACAATATTCGTCTGAATTGATAAATTCTTCAACAGAAATCCCCAATTCAATTTCGTAAACCCCTGGTTTTTTGATATTTCCTGAAGCTGAAATTAATTTGGTTCCTGTTGAACGTCCGATTCCGATAGCGGCATAATCCGCACCTGAATTATTGATGATCCATGGCACAGCGGCAATGGATTCTACATTGTTAACTACGGTTGGGTTAGCCCACAAACCGCTAATCGCAGGGAATGGTGGTTTCAAACGTGGATTTCCGCGTTTTCCTTCCAACGATTCAATCAATGCCGTCTCTTCCCCACAGATATAAGCACCTGCGCCACAATGTACGTGTAAATCCAAGTCGTAACCCGAACCTTGAATATTCTTTCCTAACCAACCTGCAGCATACGCTTCTTTAATCGCACGCTCTAAGGTTTTGAACACCCACATGTATTCTCCACGGATGTAGATATAGGATAGATTTGCTTCCAAGGCAATACTTGATGTAATCATTCCTTCAATTAACAAGTGCGGAATGTATTCCATTAAGTAACGGTCCTTGAATGTTCCCGGTTCCGATTCGTCTGCATTACAAACCAAGTGACGTGGTTTACCCGACTTTTTATCGATAAAGCTCCACTTCATTCCTACAGGGAATCCAGCACCTCCACGACCACGTAATCCCGAAGTTTTTACTTCTTCGATGATGGCTTCTGGAGTCATTTTCAAGGCTTTTTCCACGGAGGCATAACCGCCTTCACGACGATATACTTCATAGGATTTAATTCCCGGAACATTGATTTTGTCCAATAATATCTTTCTTCCCATGCTCTTATTTATCGTAAAAAGTTATATCACCGGTTTTACAGTCGTCGATAAGCTGATCGATTTTTTCTTTGGTCAAATGTTCGTGGTAATAGTCGCCCAACTGTAACATCGGCGCATAGCCACAAGCACCCAAACATTCCACACCTCGAACTTCAAACAATCCGTCAGCGGTAGGTTCAGCGATGCCTACATTTAATTTTTGACAGGTGTAATCCATCAAATCTTCTACACCGCGTTGACAACAAGGTGAGGTTTGACAGAATTCCAACATATATTTTCCTACTGGTCTTTGGTTGAACATGGTGTAAAAAGTCACCACTTCATAGACTTCGATAGGTTTAATTTCTAATAGTTCGGCTACTTTGTTTTGTAGCTCGATACTCAGCCAATTGTCATGGGCATCCTGAACTTCGTGTAAAACCGGAATCAAAGCCGATTTCTTTTTGTCTGCAGGATAATGACTGACCAACTCGTTGATACGAGCCATCAAGGCATCGGTAATATTTATTTCCTGAGTATAATGGTGTTTTTCCATAGTTGTTAAGCGTCTAATTCGCCCGCAATTACATTTAAACTGGATAAAATCACAATCGCATCCGAAAGCATTGCGCCTTTAATCATTTCCGGATAAGCTTGATAATAGATATAACAAGGTCTTCTGAATTTTAAACGATACGGCGTACGACTACCGTCAGCGATTAAATAAAAACCTAATTCACCGTTTCCGGCTTCTACCGAATGGTAAATTTCTTCCACAGGTACAGGAACTTCACCCATCACAATTTTAAAGTGATAAATTAAGCTTTCCATATTGTGGTATACGTCTTCTTTTGGAGGAAGGTAATAGTCTGGAACGTCAGCGTGGTACGGACCTTCAGGTAATTTGGCCAAGGCTTGACGAATAATCGACAAACTTTCCCAAACTTCGGCGTTACGCACACAAAAACGATCGTAAGTATCACCCGATTGTCCAACAGGGATATCAAATTCAAAATCTTCGTAAGAAGAATACGGTGCTGCTTTACGTACATCATAATCGATACCTGCTGCACGTAGGTTCGGACCTGTAAATCCGTATTGCATAGCACGTTCAGCAGAAATCGGACCCACATTTACTGTACGATCAATGAAAATACGATTGCGTTCAAAAAGGTTTTCGAATTCTTTCCAAACGGCTGGGAACTCTTCCAAAAATGCATTTAATTTTTTGAAAGCCTCTTCGGACCATTCGCGTTCAAATCCGCCAATACGTCCCATATTGGTGGTCAAACGTGCACCACAAATTTCCTCATAAATCTCATAGATTTTTTCACGGAATTGGAACACATACAAGAAACCTGTATAGGCACCTGTATCAACACCAAGAATCGAGTTGCAAATAATATGGTCAGCAATACGCGCCAATTCCATTACGATAACACGTAAATATTGGGCACGTTTTGGGACTTCTATATTAAGGAGTTTTTCAACCGTCATCCACCAAGCCATGTTGTTGATCGGCGACGAACAATAGTTCATACGGTCTGTCAATACATTGATTTGGTAAAAAGCACGGTTTTCGGCAATTTTTTCAAAAGCACGGTGGATGTAACCAATAGTAGGTTCGGCATCCAAAATACGCTCCCCGTCCATCAACAAGATGTTTTGGAAAATCCCGTGGGTGGCAGGGTGGGTCGGACCTAAGTTCAAGATCGAAAGTTCGCTACCGTCTTCATTACGGCGACTTTCAATGATCTTGGCATAACGATGCTCCGGGGTTAATAATAAATCGGACATGTATATGTGTGAGTTATATTAGCAATTAACTGGTGTTCTTCCGAAGAAACGGTCGTCTTTATCGGTACGGCCTCCGTCTTCCATGGGGAATTCCTTACGCAACGGGAAGGATTCCATTTCATCCATATTCAAAATACGCTTCAATTGGGGATGACCTTTGAAATCAACACCATAAAAGTCAAACGCTTCACGTTCCATCCAATTGGCAGATAAAAATAAATCCGTGATGGTGTCAATTACAGGGTTTTCATTCAAATAGGCACGCACACGAATACGTGTATTCTCTACCCAATTGTGCAATTGATATACCACCGCAAATTGATGGTCAGCATCGTTGTCTGGGTAATGTACCGCGGCTAAATCAGTTAAGAAATGGAAATTCAACTCTTCCTCTTCTTTCAGGAATTGAATAACCGCATGAATAGTAGAAGCGTTGGCTTCAAATGAAAAAATATCACGTTGCATTTCAAAACGAAATACATTTTCGCCGAATTGTTGTGTGAGTTTTTCCTGAATGTGTACGGTTTCTAAAGCCATAATTACAGGTTATAAGAAGCTAATAATTCTTTATATTCCGGTGAGTTTCTGCGACGAACGGATTCGTTTTTCACCAATTCTTGCAATTGCATTACACCCTGAACAATTTGTTCTGGACGCGGTGGACAACCGGGTACGTATACGTCAACCGGGATTACTTTGTCGATTCCTTGTAAAACAGAATAGGTGTCAAAAATACCGCCTGAAGTGGCACACGCGCCAACAGCAATCACCCAACGGGGTTCGCTCATTTGCTCGTATACTTGACGTAAAATTGGCGCCATTTTTTTGGAAATCGTACCCATTACTAACAACATATCGGCCTGACGAGGAGAAAAACTCACACGCTCAGAACCGAATCGCGCTAAATCATAATGGGATGCCATGGTGGCCATAAATTCGATACCACAACAAGATGTAGCAAAAGGAAGCGGCCATAAGGAATTGGCTCTTGCTAAACCTACCACATCATTTAATTTGGTTGCGAAGAATCCTTCGCCTGTAACTCCATCCGGTGGAGCAACCATTTTTGTTTTATTTTCTTCCATAGCTTTTCAAAATTATTCCCATTCTAAGGCTTTCTTCTTGATGATGTAGAAGAAACCTACCAATAAAAGGGACATGAAAATTACCATTTTAATCATTCCGTCATAACCCAACTCTTTGAAGTTCACTGCCCAAGGGTACAAGAAAATAACTTCAACGTCGAATAAAACGAAAAGAATGGCAACCAAGAAATATTTTACAGAGAAAGGAATACGTGCATTTCCAATCGATTCAATACCACATTCGAAGTTCTTGTCTTTGCTTTGAGAATGGCGTTTTGGCCCTAAAAAGTTGGACCCAATAATCGTTAAAGCCACGAAGGCAACGGAAATCCCGACCTGAATCAGAATCGGTAAAAAGTCAGTTTGTGTAGACTGCATACTGCTACGTTTTTAGACGTTTTTAAAATAGCCACAAATATACATCGCAATATTGAAAACGCAAAGGTGTAAGGGGTGTGATTACCGATAAAATGACCTTTTTCGTTTATTTAAATTAATTCTAAATAACTGAAGTTGAGTCCAAAAAAAAACACCCCAAAAAATGAGGTGTTTTCATACGGTAATCAGAAATCTATATATTTTAGTTTTCAAGAATTACTACATTGGTGGCTAATTTTCCTTTGCGTCCGTCTTCTTCTTCATAAGATACTCGATCGCCTTCTTTTAAGCCTTCTCCTTTTAAACCGCTTGCGTGAACAAAAATGTCTTTGCCGGTTTCGTCATTCACAATAAATCCAAATCCCTTGGATTCATTAAAAAATTTAACTTTTCCTGTTTGCATTGTAATGGGTAATAATTATTTAATAATGCTAAAGTTAAAATTAATAATTGGACCAACAAATTTTTAATGTTAAAAAAATAAAAACTTTACAAAAAAATATTTTTAGAATTGAAAAGTGCTATAAAGTTTGTGGTTTATTTTTAATAATTTAACAATAAAAAATCGCGCCTTTTAAAAATATGCTAAAAGACACGATTCAATTGTATATCTATTTTGGATTTAAGCTAATCGAATATGTAATTCTTCTAACTGACCATTGTCTATTACTGAAGGAGCATCGATCATAACATCACGACCTGAATTGTTTTTTGGGAAAGCAATAAAATCACGAATGGTTTCTTGGCCCCCTAGAATAGCCACTAATCGATCCAAACCAAATGCTAATCCACCGTGTGGTGGTGCGCCAAATTGGAAGGCATTCATCAAGAAACCAAATTGGGACTCGGCTTGTTCTTTCGTAAATCCGAGTAATTCAAACATGCGTGCTTGTAATTCCTTATCGTGGATACGAATCGATCCGCCGCCAATTTCATTCCCGTTTAACACCATGTCGTAGGCATTAGCACGCACTTTTCCAGGTGCTGTGGCGATTAATTCAAAATCTTCAGGTTTGGGTGAGGTGAAAGGGTGGTGCATCGCGTGGTAACGGCCACTTTCTTCGTCCCATTCTAACAATGGAAAATCAACAACCCATAAAGGAGCAAATTCGTCCGGTTTGCGTAAGCCCAAACGTGTCGCCATTTCCATACGTAATGCCGATAATTGGGTACGGGTTTTGTGAGCAGCTCCCGACAATACCAAAATAAGGTCGCCCGGTTTCGCTCCCGTTGCTTCCGCCCATTTTTTCAAATCGTCTTGATCATAGAATTTGTCAACGGAAGATTTTAAAGAGCCATCGGCTTCGTATTTCACATAAACCATTCCGAGCGCGCCAATTTGTGGACGTTTTACCCAATCAATCAACGCGTCAATTTCCTTCCGCGAATAGCCTGCGCAGCCTGGTACCGCAATTCCAACTACCATTTCTGCATTGTTAAATACCGCAAAGTCTTTGTGTTGGGCTACGGCATTCAATTCGCCAAATTTCATTTCAAAACGAATGTCGGGTTTATCATTGCCATACGTTTTCATCGCATAATCATAGGTCATGCGCGGAAACTCAGCAACATCAATACCGCGTAACGTTTTTAATAAATGACGGGTTAATCCTTCAAATACATTAAGAATATCTTCTTGTTCCACAAAAGCCATTTCACAATCGATTTGTGTAAACTCAGGTTGACGGTCTGCACGTAAATCTTCATCGCGGAAACATTTTACAATTTGAAAATATTTATCCATGCCGCCCACCATCAATAATTGTTTGAAGGTTTGTGGTGATTGGGGTAGGGCATAAAACTGTCCCTCGTTCATACGGCTTGGCACTACGAAATCACGAGCGCCTTCTGGAGTTGATTTGATCAAATAAGGGGTTTCCACTTCGCAAAAATCCAAATCTGATAAGTATTTTCGGACTTCCATTGCGACTTTGTGGCGGAACAATAATGCGTTTTTTACAGGGTTACGACGAATATCCAAATAGCGGTATTTCATTCGTAAATCTTCGCCACCGTCGGTTTCGTCTTCAATTGTAAAGGGCGGCAATTGCGCTTCATTGAGCACGGTCAATTCGTTTACTAAAATCTCAATATCACCCGTAGCCATATTTGGGTTTTTTGACTCGCGTTCGATCACAGTTCCTTTTACTTGAACCACAAATTCGCGTCCTAAGGATTTTGCCATTTGAATTACAGCTGCATCCGTGCGTTGTTCGTCAAAAATTAACTGGGTAATTCCGTAACGGTCACGTAAATCGGCCCAAATCATAAATCCTTTATCACGTGTTTTTTGAACCCAACCGGCCAAAGTTACTTCTTGTGCAATATGTGTAGCGTTCAATTCGCCACAGTGATGACTTCTGTACATGGTAATTTTATTTAGTAAAAAACGAATTCTTGGGTGCAAAAGTAACGAAAACTAAACGAATTGCCTGAGAAAAAATTGGCAGTAAAAAGTGATTTTGTATTGCAAGATTTAAATCGCCTCACACGACAAAACTTTGTTAAATTCTATTTGAGGTGGGATATTTCATTATATTTGGGTAACTAATTTTGAAATAAAAACCATGAAAAAAATGATGACTCTACTTGCTCTGACTTTTACGGTCCTGACTTGGGCGCAAGAGCAAGTAAAATTTACAGCGGATATTCGAAACAAAACCGCGGATGTGATTACCATTAAAAACAATATGGGAAAGGATATCCAACAAATTAAAGCCAACGACAAAGGGATTTTTGAAGCAACATTTGGAGTAGCTGAAGGAATGTATTATTTGTTTGATGGTCAAGAATATGCTTCATTGTATTTGAAAAATGGCTTTGATTTAACCGTGAAATTAGATGCTAAAAATTTTGATGAAACCCTATTGTTTTCGGGTAAAGGAGCTTTAGAAAATAATTATTTAGCCGACAAAATGCGTTCCAGTGAACAAATGGAGGAAACATTCATGAAGTTAACTACAGACGCTGAAGTGGATAAATTTTGTGAAGATCAAAAGAACGAAGGTTTTAAAAAATTAGAATCGGGAAGTTACGATGCCAAATTTGTCTCTCTGTCCAAGTTAATGTTGGTCCAAGAATTAATGCAATTAAAAAAGTATTACAAAGAAAACAAAGAGAAAGCCAAATTGAACGGTTCTCAAGCACCAGCCTTTGAATATGTTGATGTGAATGGGAAGAAGGTGAAGTTGGATGATTTTAAAGGAAAGTATGTTTATATTGATATATGGGCAACTTGGTGCGGACCTTGTCGTGCAGAAATTCCCCATTTGAAAAAAGCAGAAGAGAAATACCATGGCAAAAATTTAGCTTTCGTAAGTATCTCTGTGGATGTGGATAAAGATTTTGAAAAATGGAAAAAATTTGTGGCCGATAAAGAATTAGGAGGCACACAATTATTTGCAGACAAAAACTGGGAATCTGATTTTATGAAGCATTTTGGAGTTACTTCAATTCCACGATTTTTGTTGATTGACCCACAAGGGAAAGTGCTTTATGCCGATGCTAATCGCCCATCTGATCCAAAATTGGTTGAAATTTTAGATAATTTGCTGAAATAAGTAATTTTATAAAAATCTTTGAAACCGTCAGTATTTACAAGTGCTGACGGTTTTTTTATGGGTTATCCAATGTTAAGTTTTACTTCAATGTTACCAAATTGTTATGTAATTGTTTGGTTTGTGTAAAAGAGTTCGATACATTTGTGTATCAATAATTTGTAAATCCTACTAAAATGAAAAGATATATCGCAATGGCAGCTTTGTTAATCGGTGGATTAGCTACTGCGCAACAAAACAAACCGGTGTTGGAAGAAGTGAATGGTATGGTGAAAGTAACCTACTATTATGAAAACGGAAAAGTTCAACAAGAAGGTTTTTATAAAGAGGGTAAATTAGAAGGCAAATGGATTTCTTACGATGAAAACGGAAATAAAACCGCCATCGCTGAATATACAGACGGAAATAAAACCGGTAAATGGTTTTTCTGGTCGGATAAGAATTTATCAGAAGTAGATTATACACAAGGCGCAGTTGCTGAAGTTAAGGTATGGAACCGTGAAGCTTTAGCAGGTAAAAACTAAAAGGAAATTTAATTCAATAAAAAAGGGACGTTAGCAATAACGTCCCTTTTTTATTTAGGCTTCTGATTGTAAGCGCGCTGCTCTGCGATCGCGCAAACGGTATTTAATGCGTTTCACTAAGAAGAACATTACCGGAACAATCACCAAGGTTAAAATGGTAGCATAGGTTAATCCAAAGATAATGGTCCACGCTAACGGTCCCCAGAAAATTACGTTGTCCCCACCAATAAAGATATGTGGATTCAAGTCGGTAATTAACGAGAAGAAGTCAAAGTTTAATCCAATGGCCAACGGAATCAAACCGAGTACTGCGGTTAATGCCGTTAACAATACAGGACGTAGACGCGATTTCCCTGATTCAATGATGACTTCTTTAATTTCATCTAAAGTCAAATCATCGTGCGTCTCAGCACCTTTTTCTTCAACTTTTCGATCCATTAATAAAACAAAGAAGTCCATTAATACGATACCGTTTTTCACTACAATACCCGCCAGTGAGATAATTCCCATCATGGTCATTAAAATCACGAAGTCCATATTGGCGATTACATAACCGTAGAACACCCCGCTAAAACTCAATAGTACCGTAAAGAGGATTACCAATGTCTTCGAAATCGAGTTAAACTGCAATACAATAATGATGGTAATACCTGCAATGGCAAGCAAGAAAGCAATATTCAAGAACGTTTGGTTTTTACCTTGTTCTTCTTGAACTCCTGAGAAGCCATAGGTGATGTTTTTAGGCAACTTATAGCTTTCCATTTGTTGTTTGATTTCTTTGGTAATCGCATCACCATTGAAACCGGTCAACACATTCGAGTAAATCGTCATTACGCGTTTGTGGTTCTTACGCTTAATCATATTAAACGTCTCCGTTTTCTTGGTATGCGATACCGCAGCGATAGGCACTTGCATGATTTGTCCGTTGTTCGGATTACGGAACGTCATCGATTGATTGAACAAGATGTTTTCGTTTTTACGTTGGTCATCTTGCATACGCATCACGATGTTGTAATCGTCATCACCTTCTTTGTAGGTCGAAATTTCTTGACCGTAAACCGAACGGCGTAAAGTGAAACCCACTTGACCCGTTGAAATCCCTAAACTTCCTGCATTGGCGCGGTCCACTTGAACTTCAAGCTCCGGACTGTTTTTATTGATATCTACTTGAAGTTTTTCAATTCCTTCAATGTTTTTCGAATTGATGTAAGCAATAATCTTTTGAGATTCTGCCAACATTTCATTGTAATCTTCACCTTTCAATTCTAAACTGATTGGGTATCCTGCTGGAGGGCCGTTGGAATCTTTTTCAACCGTAACCGTTGCACCCGGAATTCCTTTTACCAAACCGCGGATTTCTTCCAATAGATTAGCTGTATTCACACCGCGTCTGAATTTAAACTCACGGAAATTTACGGTTACTTTTCCTTTGTAAGGGGTTTCATTGGCAGAACCAGCATCCACATTGGGATTACCTGCGCCCACACCTACTTGAGAAACGATAGATTCAGCAAGATAATTTTCATTATCCGATTTGTCAATGTATTTGTCTAGAATCTTAATAATTTGTTTTTCAACAAACAGCGTTGCTTTGTTGGTTTTGTCAATGTCCGTTCCCTGAGGATATTCAATGTAAGTAATGACCTGATTCGGAATATTATCTGGGAAGAATAAAACTTTTCTCGGGAATACTCCCACCAATACAAAGGATAAAATCAACATTCCGATGATACCGAAAAAGGCATACCACGCTTTTCTTCCGGTAAGGATTTTAGCTAAAAACACTTTGTATTTTTCTTCCATTCTTGGGAAGAAGCTGTGTTGGAAATCTTGTGTCCATTGGTAAATTTTCACATGATACGCCCACATCATACCCAAAACCAAAACAGCAATGTGTCCCATAGATTTCAAGAAAACACCACCTGTAGTGTAACCAGCTACTAAGAAAATTACGGCAGCTACTCCTATATATAGGGTGTTTCTTCGAATGCTCTTTTTGGAAACATTTCGGTCTTCAATATCCATCGAACCACCCGTCATGGCAGCATTCACAACCATAGCCACAAACAAAGAGGCACCTAAAGTTACCGATAACGTCATTGGGAAGTAAATCATGAATTTACCCATAGTGCCCGGCCATAAGGCAAAAGGCAAGAACGCCATTAAGGTGGTTGCTGTTGAGGAAATTACGGGCCATGCAATTTCGCCAATCCCCAATTTTGAGGCTTGGATTCGCGACATTCCTTTCTTCATGTTGGCAAAAACGTTGTCAACCACCACAATACCGTCGTCTACCAACATTCCCAGTCCCATTACCAAACCAAACAATACCATCGTATTTAAGGTTTTACCCATCGAAGCCAACAATGCAAAAGCAATGAACATTGACAACGGAATGGCTGCTCCTACGAATAACGAGTTGCGTAATCCCATGGTAAACATCAACACAATCATTACCAAGATAATCCCGAAGATAATGTGGTTGGATAATTCATTCACTTGGTGTTCTACGCGTGACGATTGGTCACTCGTAAACTCAATCGATAAGTTTTTTGGCAAATAATTGACCTGGGCTTCTTTTACCTTTTCACGGGCTTGTTCGATCGCCGAAATCATGTTTTGTCCAGAGCGTTTTTTCACATTCAACATCACCACTTCTTTACCGCGTTCACGGGCATAGGTGGTACGTTCTTTTTCTTTAAAACTAATAGTAGCGATGTCTTTCAAATAAACAGAACCTCCGAAAGATTTTACAATGATGTTGTTCAATTCCGCTGGATCTTTCATTTCCCCGATGATACGGATGTTGTTACGGGAACCTTGCGAAATCAAATTTCCTCCAGAAAGCGTCATGTTTTCGTTGCGAACAGTATTTTGAATGTCGTCAAAACTCACTTGAGCCGCCGTCATTTTGAAGATATCTACCGCAATTTCCACTTCTTTATTGTCCACACCCAAGATGTCCACCTTTTTTACTTCGGGAACTTCTTCGATATCGTCTTGAAGTTTTTCTCCAAATTTCTTCAACTGTTGGGCCGTGTAATCGCCTTTTAAGTTGATGTTTAGAATCGGCACTTCTTCAGAAATGTTCAATTCAAATACATTGGGTTCCACTTTACTTCCGTTATCCAAATTGGGCCAGTCGGTATCCGCTTTGGCATTGTCAACTTTGTCTTTGATTTTTTGTTTGGCCAATTCGATGCCAATTTTATCATCAAATTCAACAATGATCATCCCGTAATCCTGGAACGAACTCGACGTAATTTTATTAACCCCACTAATGTTTTTAAATTCTTTTTCCAGTGGTTTAATGACTAATTTCTCTACATCTTCTGCGGAATTCCCGGGGAATACAGAGGAGACATAGACTTTGTTTTCAATGATTTCAGGGAAATCTTCTCGAGGCATCGAGATGTAGGAGTAAATTCCTGCCACCACGATGATGAAGGTTAGGATGTACACCGTAACTCGGTTGTCCACAGCCCAACTGGAGATGCTAAATTCTTTGTTATGTTTGCTCATTTTTCTTTTATGAGTTTATGTTAATGTTTCTTAGTTTAAGAGTGTAATCGTTTAAGAGTGTAAATGTTTAGTTTATGAACTTTTGAGTTTAGCGGAATGTAAATGATTAATCATTAATGAAAGTTCTCTGATTTTAACTCGAATATCAGTGTAACTATCTTCCGTTATCCAACTAAAATCTTTGGATATAATTATTAAATTCAAAAGTTCAATGGCTGAACTGTAAGCAATTTCATAAAATCGAGCGGCATCTTTTGAATGTAATCGCGAACTTCCTTCAGCAAGATTACAAGCAATTGAGACGGCACTTCTCCGAATTTGTGAGGTTATTGCATAAAGTTCCTCTTTTGGAAAATCATGTGTCAATAGGTACATTTCTTTACTTAATACTCGAGCTTTTTGCCAAGCTATTAATCGTTCAAAATTAAATTCTTTCATTTTTATGGCATTTATTAGGTTTAATTGGCTTTTATACTTTTTTGATTTTAAACAAATACACTTATACACATTTACACTTTTCCACTAAAAATTCAATTTCATTCCTTCTGAAATCGTATTCACACCGTCTGTTACAATCAATTCCTCAGCAGCTAAACCACTTAAGATTTCAGTGAAATTATCCGACGATTGTCCTGTTTTTACAACCACTTTTTTCGCTTTAGCGGTTTTTCCGTTGACTTCTGAAGCTACATAAACATAACTTTCACCATTCGCGTCTTTTTGGATAACATTCGTAGGAACTACTAATGCTTTTTTATTTACATAATCAATGATGCGTAATTTCGCCACTTGATTCGGACGTAGCAATCCTTGTGGGTTGGGTACAGTTACTTCGATACCGAAACTACGGTTGCTTGGGTTGATGAAATTCCCCACTTGGCGCACTTTTCCTTTGTAGGTTTTTCCTAATGAAGTTAAGAAAACATCCACTTCGGTACCCACTTTTAATTTGCCTACATAAGTTTCTGGAACAGTTGTAGAAACATACATGTTGCTCACATTTACAATGCGCATTAAACCTTGAGCGCTTGGCGAAACAACTTGACCTTTTTCAACAAAAACTTCATCAATGGTTCCTGTAAAGGGAGCGCGAATGATCGTTTTCGCCAATTGTGCTTTCAATTGTGCTACTCCTTTTTGAGCCGTAATCATATTGGTTTGGGCTTGCAAATACTGCATTTCCGATCCAATTTTTTTGTCCCAAAGATTTTTTTGACGGTCAAAATTGGTTTTTGCTAAGGCATATTGATTTTCCAAGCTCGCCAATTGTTGGCTCAAACCGGCATCGTCTACGCGACCTAATACTTGCCCTTTGCTCACGCGTTGACCCGCTTTCGCATTAAGTGACACAAGGGTTCCGCTGAATTCGGGTTGAATTAAGATGTTTTCTTTAGTGTCCACATTACCTTGCACTTCTAAGTAATGGTTAAATACGGTGTCTTTTACCGCTTGAACACTAACTAACGCTTCGTCTACTTTAACGTTCATTTCAGTCAAAGCTGCGTCGATCTTGTTGATGTCGGCTTGCAAAGCGGCTTTTTTTAACTGCAATTCTTTTGCATTTTTAGCTTCAATTAAGGCGTCAATGTTGCCCGAAGCGTCTTCTTTTTTACCACAAGCAACAAGTAGCGTTGTGGCCAAAACAAGGGTGATATATTTTTTCATGGATATAGGGAGTATTTATTTAGTTTTTATTGAGTAATTTTTCTAAAGCCGCTCTTTTGGTAATCACGTCTACCATGGCTTGTAAATACGTTTGTTGCGCCGTGTACAATTGACGTTGCGCGTCAGTAAGGTCAAAACTCGAGGTCAAACCTTCTTTGAATTTCACTTGGTTTTTCGATTCGATGCGTTCTGCCAAATTCAAATTGTTTTTGGAGGTGCCCAACTGTTCCAAACTGAACTCATAATCGCTTTTCGCTTTTTCAAATTGTAGTTTTAACTTTTGTTCCGTTTCTGTTAGTCGAGTTTTCGATTGCTCCACAGCAATTTTTGCTTGTTGGGTTCGAGCACTTCGCCCTAAACTGCTGAAGATTGGAACAGTTAATCCAACACCTAAATTGGAATAATTAAACCACTGTTGGTCTGAATTAAAAAACGTGAATTTATTTCCGAAGGAATTGGCACCAAAGTTTACTTGTGCACCTAATGACGGTAATGCTTTACTTTTTTCCAATTTCAACAACAACTCAGAACTGGTTAAGGTATTTTGACCAATTTGATAATCAATGTTGTTTTTCACCTCAAATTGTTCTTTTAAAATCGCCAAATCCATGTTGGTTTGGGTCAGATAATCTAGTTTATCTTTTAATGTAAGTTGGTCTTCCAAGTTCACCCCCAATACTAATTTTAGCATATCTAAGGCGATACGTTTTTGGCGTTTTACATTTTCCAAAGCGCTATTCACTGAAGCTAATGTGATTTGTAACTGCTCCACATTTTCTTCTTCCGTAAATCCGTTTTTGTAAATTTCACGGGTATCGTTTAAAGTTTTTTCTAAAGCCGCTTTGTTGCGTTCGAAAATCACGATACTTTCATCCGCTAAAAGCACATTGCCATACGAAGTAGTCACGATTTCGCGCAACTCTTGGTTGGTTTTTACTTTCGCATTTTCGGAAATTTTTAAATAGGTTTTGGCGGATTGTAAACCTACTAAATAGGAACCGTCAAAAATCAACTGACTTAGCGTTAACGCCGCATTCATATTGTGTTTGGTTCCAAAAGTAACCGGAATGAATTCGCCCGGTTGTCCTCCAAAAAATTCAGCAGGAATTAACGATTTCTGTAATTTAAAATTGTCTTGATAGTTGACACTTCCACTGATTTGAGGCAACCCCATTGTGGTGGTTTCCCATTTTTTCTTTTTGGCCGCCTCCACATCACGGTTGGCATTGATCGCCGAATAATTATGCTGAATAGCATGATCAATGGCTTCTTTTAAAGAAAACGCATACGACTGCGGCTGTTCTTGCGCCATGAGTGCCATCGGGAGCATGAGGAGAATTGCATAGAGTTTAGTTCTCATGAGATTGATGATTAAGTATGGATTGATAATTGTTTTTCTAATTCTACTAAGCCCGCCGATGTAGCGATGGCTCGGGTATGGTATTCTAAGGCTTTTGCCTCCAATTCGTAAGCGTCTTTTTCAAGCATGGTATTTCCGTTGATGTCAAAAATCAGCGTATAATAAAATCGTACGGCGGCTTCAATATCGACATTGTCGCGGTACAAACCTTCGGCAATACCTTTTTCAATATTGCTGCGAAACATGTGGCGACAATCTTCCATTTCATTGACAATCAATTTGTCATAAATTTCAGGATAGTGCTTTTTCAATTGATAAGCAGGTGAATGATCAAAGGTTTGAAACATTTCTTTGAACATGTTGCGCATTTCAAAATTCTCTTCAATAGCATTGTAGTTGCGGGCAACCACTTCGTCCATTAGGGTGTGAATTTTTTGATGAATGACTTCTGTGCCTTCTTCAATCAACGCTTCTTTGTTGCTGAAGTATTTGTAAATCGTTTTTTTCGAAATACACATCTCACAGGCAATATCATCCATTGTAACACTTTTGAAGCCTAACTTCAAAAACATCTCCGTTGCCTTTTTGATGATTTTTTCTTTCATAATTATTGCGCTAAAGCGTATTGAGTAAATTCCAAATGAGCGGTCAAATTAATGTGTTGTCCTAATGGAAATCCATCAATCATAATGGGTTCGTGATCGTTCCAACCAAACTCTCGTTTGGTCAATATGCCATAAATTTCAAATCCGGCCTTATTGATCCCGTTGTCTTGGGTCAATGATGTCAACACAGCTTCCATTTCAACCATCTTACTCACATTGTTCATCGTGAGTATACCTTTTATGAAATTGATATTGGCATTGATTTTTTGAAAACCAACCGACTTGAAACTGATTTTTGGGGAAAAGGTCGAACGTTGGTTTGGACTCAAGTCCAAATCAAATTCGATGGTCGCGTCGGTTAACGCATCATTTTCTATGTGAATGGATCCTTGTGTTGAGGTAATGGTGCTGTTCAAATAACGCCCTACTCTTCGTCGGGGTTTGATGAGAACATCAGAAGCAGCTGTGTCTATGGTCCAAAATGCATGTTGCATAAGTGTGTCCTTTTTACGATTTCGGCTACAAATGTAAAATGGAAACTTTTAATACTAAAAAAGTTTCCGCGTTCTTAACAGAAATTTAACGTTGGACATTTTTGAAGAATTTATGAAGTGTTTCGTGACAGAATTCCTTAGTTTTGTCGGAATTAATTTTGAAGCACATGCAGTCTTTAGCGCATTATCAATCACTTATCGCGGATTATTTTGAAACTTCATCCGTAGTGAAAGAGCCAAAAAATCTCTACGAACCCATTCAATATATTCTTTCCTTAGGTGGCAAACGGATTCGTCCCGTACTCACGTTGATGGCGACTGAGGTTTTTGGTGAGGATTGCAAAAAAGCCTTAGCAGCCGCTACTGCTGTAGAAGTGTTTCATAATTTTTCCTTAGTGCATGACGATATCATGGATGATGCCCCGCTGCGTCGTGGTCATGAAACGGTACATGAAAAATGGAACATCAATACAGGCATCCTTTCCGGTGATGCCATGCTGATTTTAGCCTACCAACATTTTGAAGAATATGAACCCGCTGTATTTCGGGATTTGGCCAAATTGTTCAGTAAAACGGCGATCGAAGTCTGCGAAGGACAACAATACGATGTCGATTTTGAAACCCGCGATGATGTAACCTTGGACGAGTATTTGAAAATGATCGAATACAAAACCGCTGTACTCGTTGGTGCTGCCCTGAAAATGGGCGCTATCGTGGCGCAAACTTCCAAAGAAAATGCCGATTTAATCTATGATTTTGGTCGAAATTTAGGCATCGCTTTTCAGTTGCAAGACGATTATCTCGATGCCTTCGGAGATCCCGAAGTGTTTGGAAAACAAGTGGGCGGTGACATTATTGAAAACAAAAAAACAGTGCTTTACCTCAAAGCGCTGGAGTTTGCCAATGAAGCTACCCGCGAACAATTGATGCAGTTGTATTCCATCCAACCTGTTGACCCAACGGATAAAATAGAATCCATTAAAGGACTTTTTGAAACAACAGGCGCCGTAGCCGCAACACGTCAAGCTATTGAATCCTACACCGCAAAAGCTTTTCAATGTTTGGATCAGTTGCAAATTAGCAGTGAGGCCAAAGCGATCTTGCACGCTTTCGGATTACAATTAATGGGTCGAAACGCCTAAACCAGTGGCCAAAGCCAGTTTTCCATCCCATCGGTTTTTTGTTGGAATCGCTATTTTTTTCTTTGTATTTACCCCATTCGCACTAGCCCTCGAATCGGGAAATTTTTTCGCCCAGGGTCGCGAATGGACCAACGGTTTGGTCATCGTTTATTTTATGGGATTGGTTTGCCTTGTTTCCCAACCTTTGCGCTGGTTAATGGTGCACATGGTTTGGCTTTCTTATTTGGGCGAACTCTTGTTTTGCGAACTTTTACATTGGTATTCTTACCGTACGACAGGCATTCCATTATATGTGCCTTTCGGACATGCACTAGTGTATGCAACAGGGTATATTTTAGCGCAACAACCGGTGTTCATTTGGCAAGAGCGTTCCATTCGTGAAATTTTCATTGTGCTATTTTCTAGCGCATTTTTAGGAGTTGGACTTTTTTTTAAGGATTATTTTACGCTGGTTTTAGGATTGTTGTTTTTTCTTTTACTTCGAAGAAAACGATGGCAAAATTTGTACTTTTTCATCGCGGTTTGTGTTATCTTTATCGAACTCGTAGGCACCTATTTTCAATGTTGGACCTGGAAGCCCAACGTTTGGGGATTGCCCACTTGTAACCCGCCCATTGGGGCTGTATTTTTATATGCTGGCGGTGATGTGTTGCTCGCCAAAATAGTACAAAAAGTAAATAAAATAAACGTGTAAAGAATGCTATTGAAATGCAATTTATAGCCCCCATATCAACCGATTTATTGCTCGATGAGGCGACTCGAGACGGCCTTTATCTCAAGCTCATTGAACAAATTAACAAGGATTTTAATTTTGCCAACGAAGCGGTAGATTTTCATGCATCGACTACTCCCCATGAATTGAAAATTCAGTTGCATGAAAAAGTCTTTCGACTCATTCAACACAAATATGCCGAACTCTTAAATCTGCTCTACATTATTGATGTTCCCGAAGACAATCTTAAACAACTTGATGGTACAGATACCGTGGAATTGGCCGAACAAATTGCTTTTTTAATTTTAAAAAGAGAATGGATGAAAGTGTGGTTTCGTGCCCATTATTAGAAAAATACCCGCACAAAAGGAATTAATGCATCTCCATACACACCTTTATCTTTTTCAAACAAAACATTGTACCGAAATCCGATGGTTACGTTTTCAAAGCGATACCCCGCTCCTAAAAACAATCCCGTATTCCAAAAATGCTCAGAATAATTACTCTGTTCGCTTTTATAATGCACGCGTAATTGTTCCAATTCCACCGAAAGTTGGACCTGTTCAATGGGTTGTACCAGTCCGATCAAACTGCCTCCATACATTTTAGATGAAAACAAATTATCCTGATTTAAAACACTGTACTGCAATCCCGCACCAGCAGCAAGGTATTCATTAAAGTTATAAATCGCCGAGGGAGCCACAACCACATTGGTGAATCCGTTGCCAATTGCTAATCCAAAAGTACCTCCAAATTGTACCTGATCCCAAAAATTAGTTTTTTTCACGTCTTGTGCATTCACTGAAAAACTTAAACAGAAAAGTAAGAGGATTTGCAAAGGATTTGTTAAAATTTTAGCAAGTTTCTTTCTCATGATTTGGTATATATTTATTTAGCGATATAAATGTAGTAAAATCGTTGAAAGATTATTATAAATATCATACTTTTGCACTAATTTTTTGAAATACAAGTATACATACCCAAAAATATCATGGATAGGTTTTCCTTTTTAAATGCAGCACATACTCAGTTTTTTGCTGATTTATACGAACAATATCTTGCAAATCCAGACAGCGTTGAGCCCAGTTGGAGAGCGTTTTTTCAAGGATTTGACTTTGCTTTGGAACACTACAGTGACGAAGCGAATACCGGCGAACAATTGGTGGTTTATGCCAATAGCGAAGGCGGTAATGCAGCGGCTTCCGAGAAGTTGCAAAAAGAGTTTAATGTTTTAAAATTAATCGATGCGTACCGCACTCGTGGTCACCTGTTCACAGAGACCAATCCCGTGCGTGATCGTCGAACCTACAGTCCGAACCTAGACATCGAGAACTTTGGTTTATCGGCCTCTGATTTGGATACGGTTTTTGATGCAGCCAAAGTGTTGGGTCATCAACCTTCTACTTTGAAAGAAATTTTAGCGCATTTGAAAAATGTATACTGCCAACACATTGGTATCGAATACATGTACATGCGCCGTCCAGAAGTGATTCAATGGATTCAAGATCGTTTGAACATCAACGATAATTTACCCAACTTCAATGCTGATGAAAAGAAGCATATTTTGGGGAAATTGAACGAAGCGGTTTCTTTTGAAAACTTCTTACACACAAAATATGTTGGGCAAAAACGTTTCTCCCTTGAAGGTGGAGAAAGTTTGATCGCCGCTTTAGATGCAGTTATCGATGCTGCAGCCGACAAAGGAGTAGAGCAATTTGTGATGGGAATGGCCCACCGCGGGCGTTTGAACGTGTTGGCCAATATTTTTGGCAAACCTACCCAAGATATCTTCTCTGAATTTGACGGAAAAGATTACGACAAAGAATATTTCGATGGCGACGTAAAATACCACTTGGGGTTAACTGCTGAACGCAAAACCAAAAATGGTAAAAAAATCAACATCAACTTAGCACCCAATCCTTCGCATCTTGAAACCGTAGGTGCCGTGATTGAAGGAATTACCCGTGCAAAACAAGATAAATATTATGCCGACGATTTCTCGAAAGTATTGCCCATCGCCGTACATGGTGATGCTGCGGTAGCCGGTCAAGGAATCGTGTATGAAATTGTACAAATGTCGCAACTCGACGGGTACAAAACGGGTGGAACCATTCACATTGTGATCAACAACCAAGTAGGTTTCACCACCAATTATTTGGATGCTCGTTCGTCAACCTATTGTACCGATGTGGCTAAAGTAACCTTGTCTCCTGTATTGCACGTCAATGCGGATGATACGGAAGCCGTAGTACACGCGATGTTGTTTGCACTTGATTTCCGTATGCAGTTCCAACGCGACGTGTTCATCGACTTGTTGGGTTACCGTAAATACGGTCACAACGAAGGGGACGAACCCCGTTTTACCCAACCCGTATTGTACAAAATCATTTCCCGTCATAAAAATCCGCGTGATATCTATGCCGAGAAATTGATTACGCAAGGTATTGTCGATGCGGCGTACCTGACCAAAATCGAAAATGAGTACAAAGCGAAATTGGATGAAAACCTCCAAGAATCGCGTAAAAAAGATAAAACCATCATCAAACCGTTCATGCAAGACGAATGGAAAGGATTCGTGCAAGTATCGGATGATGAAATGTTGAAAAAAGTAGACACCAAATTTGACCGCAAGAAATTGGATCAAATTATCGAAACGGTTTCTACCTTACCTTCTGACAAAAAATTCATTAGCAAAATCCAAAAAATTGTTTCTGATCGTAAAACCATGTACGATAACAATGCCTTGGATTGGGGAACGGCTGAAACCTTGGCATACGGAACCCTTTTGATGGAAGGATACGACATCCGTGTTTCGGGTCAAGACGTAGAACGCGGAACGTTCTCGCACCGTCATGCGGTTGTAAAAGTAGAAGATAGTGAAGAAGAAGTAATCTTATTGGATACCCTAAAAGACAAAAAAGGGAAGTTCCATATTTACAACTCCTTCCTTTCCGAATACGGTGTTTTAGGATTTGACTATGGTTACGCTTTAGCCAATCCGAATGCCTTGACCATTTGGGAAGCGCAGTTTGGGGATTTCTCTAACGGTGCCCAAATCATGATTGACCAATACATTTCTTGTGGGGAAGACAAATGGAACAACCAAAACGGTATCGTACTTTTGTTGCCACACGGTTATGAAGGACAAGGAGCCGAACACTCGTCAGCACGTATGGAGCGCTATTTACAATTGTGCGCGCGCCACAACATGTATGTTGCCGATTGTACGACACCAGCCAACTTCTTCCACTTGTTGCGTCGTCAAATGAAAACGAAATTCCGCAAACCGTTGGTGGTTTTCTCACCAAAAAGTTTGTTGCGTCACCCGTTGTGTGTGTCCACCGTTGATGAATTGGCAAAAGGCCATTTCCAAGAAACGATTGACGATAACACCGTGGATAAGAAAAACGTAAAAACCGTTGTATTCTGTACCGGTAAGTTCTATTACGATATCTTGGCCGAACGCGAAAACTTGGGCCGTAATGACGTCGCTTTGGTGCGTATCGAACAGTTGTTCCCGCTTCCTGTTGACCAATTGAAAGAAATCATCGCTTCTTATCCAAATGCCGATGATTACGTTTGGGCTCAGGAAGAACCAAAAAACATGGGAGCTTACGGCTATATGTTGATGAATTTTGATTTAGTACCTTGGCGCTTGGCTTCGTTGAAAGCTTATGCCGCACCAGCAGCCGGTAGTCACACCCGTGACCGTCGTCGTCACGCCGATGCGATCCGCATGGTATTTGATAAAAATTTATTCCGTTCCTAATTTTTTAGGAGCTATTTCCCGCTTTCCGCAGTATCTTCCCACCTTACAGGATGGCAAGGATACTTGCTGCAATCGGGGCTAGGGCAACCTGCAATTAATAACGTTCCATTAAAGAACAACACATACAATACAAAACTTTTAAACTAAAGGATTATGATTTTAGAAATGAAAGTGCCTTCTCCGGGCGAATCGATTAAAGAAGTGGAAATCGCTACATGGTTAGTCCAAGATGGTGATTATGTAGAGAAAGACCAAGCGATCGCTGAGGTAGACTCGGATAAAGCCACTTTGGAATTACCGGCTGAGGCCAGTGGAATTATCACATTAAAAGCATCAGAAGGGGATGCAGTTGCTGTAGGCGCTGTAGTTTGCCTTATTGATACCGCTGCTGCAAAACCTGCAGGTGGCGCTCCCGCAGCAGCTCCTGCTAAAGAAGAAGCAAAACCAGTAGCAGAAGCGCCCAAAGCGGCTCCTGCACCAGCACCCGCTCCAGCACCTGCTGCGACCTATGCCGCACAAACGCCTTCGCCAGCTGCGCGTAAAATTTTAGAAGAGAAAAACATGCAACCCTCCGATATCGTAGGTACAGGTAAAGGTGGACGCATTACGAAAGAAGATGCTATCAATGCCGTACCTTCTATGGGAACACCAACAGGTGGTAACCGCGGTTCAGAACGTACTAAATTATCCATGTTGCGTCGTAAAGTAGCGGAACGTTTGGTGTCTGCGAAAAACGAAACCGCTATGTTGACGACGTTCAACGAAGTAGATATGACCAATATCTATGCGTTGCGTGATCAATTTAAAGATGAATTCAAAACTAAACACGGTTTAGGTTTAGGCTTTATGTCGTTCTTTACCAAAGCCGTTACCCGTGCATTACAATTATATCCCGATGTGAACTCGATGATCGACGGTCAAGAAAAAGTATCGTATGATTTCTGTGATATTTCTGTAGCCGTTTCCGGACCTAAAGGGTTGATGGTTCCTGTTGTTCGTAACGCAGAAACTTTATCTTTCCGTGGAGTAGAAGCTGAAATCAAGCGTTTGGCGATTCGTGCACGCGATGGTCAAATCACCGTTGATGAAATGACGGGAGGAACGTTTACTATTTCCAATGGTGGAGTTTTCGGAAGTATGTTGAGTACGCCTATTATCAATCCTCCGCAATCCGGTATTCTAGGAATGCACAACGTAGTGGATCGTCCTATTGTGCGTAACGGTCAAATCGTGATTGCACCGGTAATGTATGTAGCCTTATCGTATGACCACCGTATTATCGACGGACGTGAGTCGGTTGGATTCTTGGTGGCCGTTAAAGAAGCCTTAGAAAATCCAGTAGAGATTTTAATGAATAATAACCCTAAGAAAGCTTTAGAGCTATAGGGTTTCTACCGTCCTCGGATGAGGCGCCTCTATATGTAAAAATCCCAAACTCGAAAGGTTTGGGATTTTTTTGTTAAACCGTAAAATATGTTAAAGATGTAAGAGTGAAATCTGTATTTTTAGACTCAATATTTATAGCTAGAGTTATAATAATAGTTTAACTCAGAAAAGTGTCACGTTGCCTCAAAATGAATAGCCATCCGTTTCAATCTTGGATTAATGATTTCCTACAAAGTATGCAAAATTGCATCAAAAGCAGTATACTACTTGGCATTGTCCTCTTTTCAGGTCAGGGATGGGCACAAGAATTGACCAATCAAGAAGAACAAGAAATTCGCTCCATTCAACAATGGCTTGTTACCCAGCCTTATCTTGCATTTCAACACGCCCAAAAAATGACAACTTCATCCCGAGAAGTGGTGCGTGATTGCGGACATTATTATGTGGCCAATTATTATTATAACATTTCCGATTACACGAAAGCAAGACAGATTTTACAGACACTTCTGAAAAAAATTGCACAAGATAAACCCATACACGTGCACCAGCGCTATAGGGATTTAGTGCGAATGTGTGTCAATAAATTATTCTATATCCATAAAAATCTAGGCAACTATAATCAAGCTTTAGCCCTTTTAAAGTTCTATAAGAGTAGTATTCCAGAAGATCGTTATCACGAGCAAATGGCCATCGCAAAAGTAGCTATGGGGGAATATGAAGAGGGAATAGCTTTATTAAAACAGAATCTTCAAACCTCCAATTATTTATTGCATGCAGAAGGCGAGAAGAAAGTCATGCACAATAAATTTTATGCAGACAAATTAAACGAGATTGGAGAAGCCTATCAAAAATATTATGTGCAAAAGCAAAAGGAAGTTTTGTTAGATTCAGCGGATCATTATTTTGGAGCAGCAAATGCATTAATGCTTCGGGATCGTTTTCAAATCCCGTATACCCAAGCGTTATTATATATGCATAAAGCCAAAAGTGCTGCATTGAAAGGCGATTATGAAACGGCATTACAGTATTATTCAAAACGGCATGCGTTTCCAGAAATTCGACAAAATTTGCGTACGGTTCAAATTTTTGACTTGGGGATGGCCGATTGTTATTTTCATTTGAAGCAACCCGAATTAGCCTTGCAGTATGCGCAGCAATTTGTCAAAAACTACCAAGTAACTAAGGTTTCTAAAGAAAATTTGCTGATCGCTTATACGCTTATTTCTCAAAGTTACAAGCAAATCCATAATTCTGAAAAGGCTTTTGAATATGCGCAAAAATGTTTGGCACTGATCAAAGAAATGGATGCCATAAAACATCAATCTCTTGATTTTTTGCATGATTATGATTTGGATTCTATAAAAAAGAATTCGGATGAAGTTATCGCCGATAGAAATGCATTTATGTATATCATGATTGGCCTGGCGCTACTTTTACTTGTGGGATTGACCGGATTTTATTTTTATCACCGAAAACAAAAAGAAAATCATCAACGGTTTTTGGCCATCATTCAACGGTTGAAAGAAGTGAAGCAACCTTCTTTGCATTCAACCCAAGTAACAGAAGCGTCTGTTGAAAATAAAGCAATGGACCCTGAATTAGTAGAGAAAATACGGTCGGGCTTGTTACGTCTTGAAGCTAAAGAATTTTATTTGAAATCGGATTTTAAATTGGCTACCGTGGCCAAAAAACTCACTACCAATACCGCTTATTTGTCCCAATATTTTAACCAAGTGTTGCAAAAATCATTCACCGACTATACCCAAGAATTGCGTGTTGAGTATGTTTTGCAAAAGTGGAATACTTCTTCTCAATTCCGCAATTTTACCCTTCAAGCCATTGCTGAAGAAGTGGGGTATAAAGATGCCAATACCTTTGTACGGGTATTTAAAAAGCAAACCGGACTTACACCAAACTACTATCTTGAAAAACTTAAAATAGCTGATTAAGTATTTAGAAATCAATAGTATATGTTGTTTTTGTGTTTTGATAATTTATAAATAGTCCAATTTATTAATTGTAGGAACAGATCAATCCACATAGATTTGACTTTGTAAACTAAGAGAAATGCGTCAAGGGATCGTGTTTCATCCTGGATTTTTTCTGTGGAATTGACACGTGATTTCACAAAGCTTTTTTAGTCTTGAATGCAAAATTCAATACTCGTTTTAAGTTGCTTACCATTATCTTTCAATTATAACTTTATTTAAACTTCATGAAAAAACTTTACTTGTTTGTATGGCTATTGTTCAGCTGCATAGCTCTCGGACAAAATTACAATTGCACGATTTACAACACTTCCAATTCCGGAATTGCCAGTAATTATGTTGGCGACATAAAAACAGACGCCAACGGATTATTGTGGATTTCCTCCTTCAGTGGTGTTTCCACTTTCAATGGCGCTACATTTACCCAATACAATACAGGGAATTCGGGGATTGCCTCCAATGCCATTCTCGAAATCGAAATTGATAATTTGGGGCGAAAATGGATGGCCACACAAAACAATGGAATCGTTTTGTTGAACGGAACCACTTGGACCAATTACACGAGTTCTAATTCCGGACTCCCAAACAATGCAATTGTGGGTATTGCTGTAGACAGCAACAATAATTTATGGGTTGTTACAACTTCCGGACTTACCCGATTCAACGGCACTACTTGGACGACATATAACGCTTTGACCGCAATAAATTCGATAGAAATTGATTATGCAAATGGTATTTGGGTCACTCAAAATGGTGTTTTATACAAGTTTAACGGTACCGATTTTAATTTCGTTGCACAAGGCACGGATAAATTATTAAAAACCTACGGCGATCTTATCTATGTGGCCGGTTTTGATAGTTTTGTGATCTACACCATTGATGGAACATTTTTTAACAATTATTATACAAACAATTCGTGTTTGGCAGGTATTCAATTGAATGCATTGGATATTGATAGTAACAATAAATCATGGATTGCATTTCAAGGAAATGGTATTCAAAATTTCACCGATTGTGTTACCTATAATACAGCCAATTCAGGCTTGCCAGACAATTATTTTAGTGCACTAAGAACGCAATCAAATGGAGTTATTTGGGCTGGAACCTTACAATTGGGCTTGGTAAAAATGACACCAAGCACCACTACATGTAATCCTCCAACCAATTTTTCATCGACTAATATCACGTCTTCAACAGCGACTTTAAATTGGACGGCAGCTACGCCTGCACCGACCACTTATTTGTATTTGTATAATACTTCTCAAACTGTTGGTGGAATAGACGGAAGTACAGTTTCTACATCAGCTAACTTAACAGGTTTATTGCCGAATACGGATTACCATTGGTGGGTTGCTTCGGTTTGTGGAAACACTCAAACGAATTGGGTGTATGGTGGATTTTTCACCACAACACCAGTAACCTGTTTTTCCCAATTGAGCTGTGCCGCATTAGGAGCAGCCGCTATCAAATCGGATGGTTCATTGTGGGCTTGGGGTTCGAGTGTCAACGGTTCTCTTGGTGATGGCACTAACACTAGCCGTAATTATCCCGTACAAATTGGCACTGAAACTACATGGCAAAGTGTATCTGAAACTGCTTTTTCTGGAATGGCAATTAAAAATGACGGCTCCCTTTGGGGCTGGGGACAAAATATTGGGAACATCAATTCTACCTCGCCAAGTGCTGTTGTATCACCCGTTCGCATTGGAACCGACAACAATTGGCAATCGGTTGCTGCGGGTACGGGCCATACGGCGGCGATAAAAACCAATGGAACACTTTGGACTTGGGGCTCGAATGGCTACGGTCAACTGGGATTGTCGACTAGTATAAATTACTTTGAACCCACCCAATTAGGTACAAGTACATGGACAACCGTTTCTGCAGGTTATGATTATACATTAGCGATTAAATCCAACGGCACACTTTGGGCTTGGGGTTATAACAATAAAGGGCAGTTGGGTAATGGAACGTTGAGTGACAGTAATACACCCGTACAAATTGGTACAGCAACCAACTGGTCTAAAGTATATGCAGGAAATGGAAGTTCGTATGCTTTAAAAACTGACGGCACACTATGGGCTTGGGGTGACAATCAATACAGCCAATTGGGTGACGGAACGGCAACCAACCGAACTACACCGGTGCAAATTGGAACCGCAAATGATTGGCAACAACTGGGTGTTGGAGGCGCACATGCTGTAGGTAAAAAAACGAACGGGACCATTTGGGCCTGGGGAATGAATAATTATACGCAATTGGGCAATGGTACAAACGTTAGCAGTAGCACGCCCATACAAATTGGTACAGCAACCAATTGGTTAACCATAGACGCGGGTGTTTCCACCACTTCTGCCATCAAAACCGATGGGACAATGTACGTTTGGGGTCGCAATAATTTGGGCCAATTGGGTGACGGAACTACATCACAGCGCAGTGTGCCCATCCCAATCAACTGTCCGACCACTAGCTTAGGCACGGATGAGGTTGTTGTTTTAACCAATGAAATAAAAGCGTATCCCAACCCGATGAATACTACGTTAACCATTGCTGGGGAAGTTGAAATTCAGTCGCTGGCAGTGTACAATGTGTTGGGTCAAGAAGTGCTTGCCAAAACAAGCAACGCACAAGCAACTACACTGGATGTTTCCCAATTGCCTTTAGGAACGTATTTAGTAAAAGTAAAAACGGCCTCAACGGTTCAAACGTTTAAAGTAATCAAACAATAATCCATTTTAAGCCATCTAAAATAATTCTCCCAAACTCAAAAGGTTTGGGATTTTTTTATGGTGGAGACGACTTGTTTAGCGCAACTTTTGGGTAACGTCAATTTATCGCAGAGAATTTCTTTTCTTTGTAGCATGCGTGAGCGATAGGAGCAAGTATCCTGCCGGACGAAAGGGAGGCAGATACTGCGGATAGCGCGACCCCACCGCAGGAACGGGAAAGGACAAAAAAACATCTTGGTGGGGACACGCCCAAAAACAAAAAAACATGCAAAAAAACAAATCAGCGGCGATCGGATTCATTTTTATCACGATGCTCATCGATATTACGGGTTGGGGAATTATTATTCCGGTGATCCCAAAACTCATTCAAGAATTGATTCACGGCGATGTGAGTGAAGCTTCTAAAATTGGGGGTTGGCTGACGTTTGCCTATGCCATTACGCAGTTTGTATGCGCACCATTGGTGGGGAATTTAAGCGATAAATTTGGACGCCGCCCCATCATTTTACTTTCCCTTTTGGCGTTTTCGATGGATTATGTGTTGTTGGCTTTTGCGCCCACGATTACGTGGTTGTTTGTTGGGCGAATCATTGCCGGACTCACGGGCGCGAGTATTACGACGGCCTCGGCCTATATTGCCGATGTGAGCACGCCTGAGAATCGCGCAAAAAACTTTGGAATGATTGGCGCCGCTTTTGGCTTGGGCTTTATTATTGGTCCGGTTTTGGGCGGATTGCTCGGTGCTTATGGAGCGCGGGTGCCATTTTATGCGGCTGCGGTGTTGTGTTTGCTCAATTTCTTATATGGATTGTTCATATTACCCGAATCGCTGGCCCCAGAAAACCGTCGGGACTTTAGCTTAAAACGGGCAAATCCGATTGGCGCCTTTTTAAATTTACGCAAGTATCCAGTGTTGATTCCGTTGGTAATTTCCATGTTTTTATTGTATGTGGCTTCGCATGCGGTGCATAGCAATTGGAGCTTTTTCACGATGTATCAATTTGGATGGAAAGAACGCATGATCGGAATTTCGTTGGGCGTTATCGGATTGTTAGTCGGATTGGTGCAAGGTGGCTTAATTCGTTGGATTAATCCCAAATTAGGCAATGAGAAAAGCATTTATTTGGGTATGTCGTTGTATACACTAGGCATGTTTTTGTTTGCGTTTGCAACCGAGAGTTGGATGCTTTTTGTCTTTTTAATTCCGTATTGTTTGGGCGGAATTGCGGGTCCGGCCATGCAGTCGGTGATTTCAGGAAAAGTTCCTGCCAATGAACAAGGCGAAATTCAAGGTACGCTCTCGAGTTTGATGAGTGCCTCAGCCATTGTGGGTCCGCCCATGATGACCTCGCTCTTTTATTTCTTCACGCATAAAGAAGCGCCGTTCCAATTTGCAGGTGCGCCTTTTATATTGGGTGGTGGGTTGATGATGGTGAGTACGGTGATTTCTTATGTTACCCTTCGCAAGAAAGGAAATTCAATGCAAGTATAAGCGAAAATTGGCATAATCAATAATCGCATTTCCCAATAATAGCACATCGGCACCAATAATGCCATCAACGGCTTTTACGTTGTATTGGGCTAAGGCGGTATTCACATGGGTGAGATCGAAAACCACAAAGGGAAAATTAGGCTGTTTCCAGCGCCCAATTTGCAAGAGATTATCCAAAGATTGTTCGGTGAACATGCCCGTGGCACCCGCTCCTGATGCTTTGGTAGCCGAATGTTGGGTTTCCAATTGGAATTTGGCCACACTGTCAAATCCGAGGCAACTATTACTCGCGCCTGTATCCAAAATGAATCGGCCTTTGACACCGTTCACTTTGGCTTGCAGCACCAAATGTTGGGTTTTACTCACTGAGAAAGCAATGCTTTTGTAGTGCGCTTGTTGCAGAAAGGCGGGCAGTTGTTCCATAATTCACTGAAAAATCAAGGGCAAGGTTAGTGAAATTTCTTGAATCTAGAAAGGTTTCCTTCGTACCTTTGCGTCCGAAATTTACGGCCATGATTTTAACCGATACCCATACCCATTTGTATTCCGAAGAATTTGGAACCGAACGCGATGCGATGATGCAGAGGGCTTTTTATGCCGGTGTTCAACGCTTGTTTGTACCGTCAATCGATTCTTCTTATACCCAAAAAATGTTAGATTTGGAGGCGCACTATCCCCACAATGTCTTTTTGATGATGGGCTTGCATCCGTGTTATGTTAAACCCGAAACATTTGAAAAAGAGTTGGCTTGGGTAGAAGAGCAATTGAATGCACATACGTATTATGCGGTGGGCGAAATCGGAATCGATTTGTACTGGGATAAAACAACCTTGGCGATTCAACAAGCGGCTTTTCGCCAACAGATTCGCTGGGCCAAAGCACGAAAATTACCCATCAATATCCATTGCCGAGATGCTTTTGATGAGGTCTTTGACGTATTGGAAAGTGAGTCTTCTGCTGAGCTATTCGGGATCTTCCATTGCTTTACAGGCGATTTTGATCAAGCACATCGAGCCATTGGGTTGGGAATGAAATTGGGAATTGGGGGAGTAGCCACGTTTAAAAACGGGAAGATTGATCAGTTTTTGAATCAAATTGACATCGAACATATTGTTTTGGAAACCGATGCACCGTATTTGGCACCTGTTCCGCATCGAGGTAAGCGAAACGAGAGCAGTTATACCGTATTGGTTGCCCAAAAATTAGCCGAAATTTACGGTTGTACTGTAGCGGAAATTGCCGAAAAAACAACTGAAAATTCCAAAAATATCTTCGGAATATAACACGGAATTCACGGAAAAGTCATTATTTTTTTGTTCTTTTGTTTTCCTAATCAAACAAAAACACATGCAAAAGTTCGATGCCATTCGTCCGTTTTACGATGCGGAAGTCAATGCGGCACTTCAGGCGGTTTCCAACCATCCGATGATGAAAGCATTAATGAATTTTGCCTATCCCCAAGTGGATGAAGAGGTTTGGAAAGCCCAATTGATGCGCACCCATTCCATTCGTGATTTTCAAATTAATTTTGCCTATCAAGCGGTACAGAAAGTGTTGGAGAAAAGTTCGGACGGCTTAACTACCTCTGGATTTGAAAAATTAGAACCCAATACATCGTACTTATTTATCTCGAATCACCGGGATATTATTTTAGATACATCAATTTTGAATGTTTGTCTTTTTGATCACGGTTTGGTGATGACCGCTTCGGCTATTGGTGATAATTTGGTTAAGAAAGATTTTCTAAAAACGCTTTCTAAGTTGAATCGAAATTTTTTGGTACAACGCGGACTGCCACCCCGTGAATTATTGGAGAGTTCGAAACTCATGTCAGAATACATCGCACAATTATTGTTGCGAGAGAATCGTTCCGTTTGGATTGCTCAACGCGAAGGGCGCACCAAAGACGGCAATGACGCTACGCACAGCGGGGTGTTGAAAATGTTGGCGATGGGTTCGGATGAGAAAAATATCATGAACTATTTCAAACGCATCAAAATAGTTCCCGTTTCCATTTCTTACGAATACGATCCTACCGATGCTTTAAAAATGCCGCAGTTGATGGCTGAGGCCAAAGAGGAGATTTATATCAAAGAGAAAAACGAAGATTTCATCACTTTGTTGAGTGGCATTATCGGTCAGAAGAAGCGTATTCATTTGCATGTGGGTAAAGTTTTGGATGAGGAAATTGACCAAATTTGTGCTGAAAACGACAATACCAATAAACAAATTCAGGCCTTGGCGCAAGCCATTGATGATTCGATTTTACAATCGTATAAACTATGGCCTACGAATTATATCGCCTACGATTTATTGCATCAAACGAATACGTATGCTGCGGAATATACAGAAGCTGAAAAGTCGTTATTTGAACGTCGTTTAGAAATGCGAATTGATGTTCATAATGAAATGGTGCGCGATAGCTTTTTGGCGATGTATGCTAATCCGGTCATTAATCAAATGAAATACCGTCATGCAAGCCAAGCCTAAGATATTGTTGATCTACACGGGCGGAACCATCGGGATGATGAAAGATTTCAAAACCGGTGCGCTGAAGGCTTTTAATTTCAGCAAATTACTTCAAAAAATTCCCGAAATAAAACAATTGGATTGTGCCATTGAAACCGTTTCATTTGCCCAACCCATTGATTCCTCCAACATGAATCCGGAGCGTTGGGTCGAACTGGCTTCTCTCATTGAAACGCACTATCACGATTACGACGGCTTTGTCGTATTGCACGGTTCAGATACGATGTCGTATTCAGCGTCTGCATTGAGTTTTATGTTGGAAAACCTTTCCAAACCTGTCGTGTTTACAGGTTCTCAATTACCTATTGGGGATTTGCGAACGGATGCCAAAGAGAATTTGATTACCGCTGTTCAAATTGCTTCTTTGCAACAAAAAGGTAAGCCTGTTATTCAGGAAGTATGTTTGTATTTTGAATATAAATTGTATCGTGGTAACCGAACGTCCAAGATTAACGCCGAACATTTCAATGCGTTTACCTCTCCCAATTACATGCCGTTGGCAGAATCAGGCGTGCATTTGATAGTGAATCATCATTTGTTAATGAGTTCCAACAAGAAGCCGTTGCAAGTGCATAAAGAGTTGGATTCCCATGTGGTCATCATAAAAATGTTTCCAGGGATAAATGAATCAGTTTTGGATTCGTTGATTTCGATACCAAATTTAAAAGGTGTAGTGTTGGAAACCTACGGTTCGGGGAATGCGCCTACCGAAGATTGGTTCATCAATGTACTGAAAAAAGCCGTAAAAAAAGGATTGCACATTGTCAATGTGACCCAATGTTCAGGTGGAAGTGTGAATATGGGCCAATACGAAACCAGTACCATGTTGAAGAAAATTGGTGTGATTTCTGGAAAAGATATTACAACAGAAGCGGCGGTAACCAAGCTGATGTATTTGCTGGGCCAACAAGTTGCACCCAAAGTATTCAAAACCATTTTTGAAACCCCCATTCGAGGGGAAATGATTTCCTAAAACATTTTGATAATTCCAGAAAATATACCACTTTTGCAGTCCAAATTAGAGAGGTGTCCGAGTGGTTGAAGGAGCAAGCCTGGAAAGTTTGTATGTGGGTAACTGCATCGAGGGTTCGAATCCCTTCCTCTCTGCAAGACAAGGGCAGGCCGGTGGCCTGCCCTTTTTGTATCCGAAAACCCCAAAAGCTATGCTTTTGAAGGGTTGTAGGATACAAAAAGGGCACAGTGCGAAGCACTGCCTTTGGTTTGTACCGGAATCCATTTTGGGGATCATGTCAGTAATCCCGTTTGGAGGATTTCGGCATTAAACCCGTTGCAATTTTCTTCGTTTTTTTACTACAAATAACAGGACACTCTTCTTTTGTTTTTCATTAATTCTTATATTTGAAGAGAACCCTAATTTTATAAGAACATGAAAAAAATTATTTTGAGTATTGCTTTGGCCTTTATTGGGCATTTATCGTGGAGTCAGACTAGTATTGGTACCTATGCCGAAATTTCAGAGCCCTCTACTGTAGGTGTGAGCTTTGAATACAAAAACGAAACAAAGAAAGACGGTCGTACAACAACCGGTTTACTCAATGTGGGTTATTCCTCAATGACCTTATCCGATGGGCCATTGAGTGTAGATGGGAAAGGATATACCTTACAATTGGGCGGTCGCACCTATTATTCTGGTACTAAAGGTTGGTATGGTGAAAATTTTATAACCTACAGTTCGGTAAAATTTGAGGAAACAATTTTAGGAACAAAAGTGGATGGAAAATACAGTTATTGGTCATTAATCAACCCAGCAGTAGGGTATCGATTTGATTTAGGGAAATACATTATGATTGATCCTTATATCGGATTCAATTGGAAATGGGAAGTTAAAGGCACCGGAATTGTCGATAACAAAGCCGTGGATAATTTAATTTACAAAGCGGGAATAAAAATCGCATTTAAATTGTAATCTCTTCACCCGCCTCGTGCGGGTTTTTTAATGCGTTCTATTCAGGATTCGGAATTGATGGGAACTCCAAAAAAAACTGTAGTTTTGTTTTTATAAATCCGCGCTATTTTGAAAAGTAATTGGTATTTGTTTGTTTGTGTGCTATTCTTTGGTTCGATGCATTCCATTTGGGCTCAGGAGGAACAAAATGATAAACCTGAAATTCAGGTCGTAGATTCCCTGTATCGTGAGGATCAATTTTATTTTACGTTTACTTACGACAGCGCCAATAAAGTGAAAGGATTGTCGCAAAATAAATTTTCTCCTGGAATTTCATTAGGTTTCCTAAGAGATTTTCCAGTAAATAAAGCCCGTACGTATGCAATCGCTATCGGAATGGGGTACAATTTATCCGTTTTCAATCATAATGTCTATCAATATGCCAATACAACGGGTGTGGGAACATCGTATCAATACGAGTTTATTTCTTCAGACACCTATTATCAAAAGAATAAATTGACATTGCATACTATCGAACTCCCCATTGAGTTTCGTTGGCGAGCTTCTACCGTAGGAAGTCATAAGTTCTGGCGAATTTACACAGGATTTAAAGTGGGATATGTGGTGTCCGACCGCTATCGTTTTCAAAATGATGTCCAAAATGTGTTGTTTAAAAACAATAGCGATTTGCAGCGGATTCAATACGGTTGTTATATTTCAACGGGTTGGAATACTTGGAATTTCTACGCCTATTATGGGTTAAATTCATTGTACAAAAATGCAACCGTTTCAGGGAAGCCTTTGGAGCCGCATTCACTAAATATAGGTTTGCAATTCTATATTTTATAGCCAAAAATACCAAAGACAAAGTTGTGGAACAACCCCGCAAAGGTAACCCACCGTCAATTCTTCTTGCGTATGGGCGCGCATGTACAATCGAGAGGAAGCAATGATTCCGGTAAGTAAAACCAAGGAAGCAATGGTGTAAATGATATTGATTTGGAAGTGAATGCTGAGTCCGATTACAAAAAAATTCAATGCACTAATGGCCACCATGTGAATACTTGCCTTAAAGTGGATGTAAATCAACAGAAACACAATCAGCGTACTTATCAATCCACCTAAAAAGAAAAAATACAATTCTGGAAAGCGATCGATAGTAATGCTTTTTTGAAGTAATACAGCGGTAAGCACCATCTGCATGATCAAGGGAATTTTTCGTTGTTTAACCTCAGACATCATGATGGAGTCTACTTTTCCAAAGGTTCGCAACAAATAAAAAAAGGATAGTGGTAAAAAAAAAGTAATAATAATTACTTGAAACAATACCAAATAATACTGTTCTTCTGTATAGAGTCGCTCGCTAAAAATAATATAACTCAAGGTGCCCAATATCGGAATGAATATAGGGTGGAAGGCATACGAAAAAAAGGGGAGTATTTTTTTCATTGTTCCGAATGAATTACCGCATTCGTTTAAATTTTCTTGCGCATTCGTGCCACGGGGATATCTAATTGTTCGCGGTATTTTGCAATCGTTCGACGGGCAATTAAATAGCCTTTTTCTTTTAAAATATCAACCAATTGATCGTCAGGAAGCGGTTTGCTTTTATCCTCTTCTTCAATGACGGTTTTCAATATTTTTTTGATTTCTAAAGTAGAAACGTCTTCGCCTTGATCGTTCTTCATAGATTCCGAAAAGAACTCTTTGATCAATTTTGTGCCGTAAGGGGTTTCCACATATTTGCTATTGGCTACTCGGGAAATGGTAGAAATATCCAACCCGACCATATCGGCAATATCTTTTAAAATCATCGGTTTGATTTTCAATTCGTCACCTTCTAAAAAGTAATCGTATTGAAAATGCATGATGGCATTCATCGTCACAAACAAGGTTTCTTGCCGCTGTTTAATGGCATCAATGAACCATTTGGCAGAATCCAATTTTTGTTTGATAAATTGAACCGCATCTTTTTGGGCATTCGATTTGTCTTTCGAATCTTTATACGTGCGCAACATGTCTTGGTAATCCCGCGAAACATGCAAGGTGGGCGCATTTCTGCCGTTCAAGGTAAGTTCCAATTCTCCTTCTACAATTCGGATGGTAAAATCGGGAACAATATTGTCAGTAACGCGGGTGCTGCTTGAAAAACTACCTCCGGGTTTCGGATTTAATTTCTCTACTTCAGCAATCGCTTTTTTTAATTGGTCCTGACTAATTCCGTATTTTGATAATAATTTGTCGTAGTGTTTACGCGTAAAACCGTCAAATTGTTCTTCGATAATTCGGGTAGCCAAATCCACCGATTCAGTAGGGGTTTTATGCTTTAACTGTAACAATAAGCATTCTTGTAAATCACGCGCGCCAACACCGGAAGGTTCTAATTCATGAATGATGTTTTTTAAAATGCTTTCTACCGTTTTTTCATCCGTGTAAATCCCTTGCGTAAAGGCCATATCATCGACTATGTCTTGGATGCTTCTACGGAGATAGCCATCATCATCAATGCTTCCCACGATAAACTCAGCGATGTCACGTTCGGCATCACTGATGATAAAGGTTTGCAATTGATTGAGTAAATCTTGATGAAAACTCATTGCTGCAGCCAACGGTGATTCACGATCATCATCGTCGTCACTGTAATTGTTGGCGGCTAATTTATAATCGGGAATTTCATCATCGCTCAAATATTCATCAATGTTGATGTCGTCGGCGTCGATGGATTCATTGCCATAATCATCATCAAAATCATCGCTGTTGTTGAAATCATCGCCTTCATACAATTCCTCTTGCTCGGTTGATCCTTCCAGCGCGGGATTCTCAACCAATTCTTCTTTTAAACGTTGTTCAAAAGCTTGCGTAGGCAACTGAATCAGTTTCATCAACTGAATCTGCTGCGGGGACAGTTTTTGCGAAAGTTTAAATTGTAGGTTTTGTTTTAACATGAAGATGAAGTTTCAAGTTTCAGGTTTCAGGTTTCAAGTTGTTCGAATTACGTTTAGAATTCAGCGTTTTGTGGTGTTCTTGGGAATGGGATTACGTCACGGATGTTTGTCATTCCGGTTACAAACAACACCAATCGCTCAAATCCGAGTCCGAAGCCTGAGTGTATAGCGGTTCCGAAACGTCGGGTGTCTAAATACCACCACAATTCTTCTTCAGGAATGCCCAACGCGTTCATTTTTTCAACCAATACATCCAAACGTTCTTCCCGTTGTGATCCACCTACGATTTCGCCAATACCTGGGAATAAAATATCCATAGCGCGAACCGTCTGTCCGTCTTCATTCAAACGCATGTAGAACGCTTTTATTTTTGCCGGATAATCAAACAAAATTACCGGTGATTTGAAGTGTTTTTCAACCAAATAACGTTCGTGCTCACTTTGTAAATCAGCACCCCATTCATCAATAATATATTGGAACTTTTTATTTTTATTCGGTTTCGAATTTTTCAAAATGTCAATCGCCTCCGTATAGGAAACGCGTTTGAAGTTGTTTTCCAAAACGAAGTTCAACTTCTCCAACAAACTCATCTCACTGCGTTCCGCTTGCGGTTTGTTTTTCTCTTCATCAATCAAACGTTGCTCCAAGAATTTCAAGTCATCTGCGCAGTTTTCCATCGTATATTTGATCACATAGCGAATGAAATCTTCGGCCAAATCCATGTTGTCGTTCAAATCGTTGAAGGCCACTTCGGGTTCGATCATCCAGAATTCCGCCAAGTGACGTGAGGTATTCGAATTCTCCGCACGGAATGTTGGACCAAAAGTATACACCTGACCCAAAGCCATCGCATAGGTTTCCGCTTCTAATTGACCCGAAACCGTAAGGTTGGTTTCACGACCAAAGAAATCTTCTTTAAAATTCACTTTACCGTCTTCGGTTCGCGGTGTACCATCAAAAGGTAAAGCCGATACTCGGAACATTTCACCCGCACCTTCGGCATCACTTCCCGTAATAATGGGCGCATTGAAGTAGAAAAATCCTTTTTCATTGAAATATTTGTGAACGGCATACGCCAATACAGAACGCACACGCATAATCGCTCCAAATGCATTGGTTCGCACACGCAAATGGGCATTTTCACGTAAAAATTCTAAGGAATGTTTTTTCGGTTGAATGGGGTATTTCTCCGCATCCGAATCGCCTAAAATTTCCAGTTTAGTGACTTGAATTTCGTATTTCTGGCCCGAACCTTGGCTTTCTACTAACGTGCCTTGGATGTCCAATGCCGCTGAGGTAGTAATGCGTTTTAAGGTAGCTTCAGGTGTGTTTTCAAAATCAACAACACATTGAATATTGTGGATGGTCGAACCGTCGTTCAACGCGATAAATTGCTTGTTACGAAATGTTCTTACCCAACCGCGGGTTGCTACTTCCATACCGCCTTTTTCACTTTCAAGTAAGGCTTTAATCTTAGAATATTTCATGATTTTATCTTGATTTTCTGCTACTGCAAATATAATTTAATTCTCGTTTTTTTCCAGCGCATCCAATTCTTCATCGGTATGCTCCAAAATGTCAATGGTGGGTTCTATAAATTCTTGTTTATTAGCGAGTGATTTATTGAGCGAAAGTACCAAAGACGGTAATAAAACCAAATTCGATAACATTCCGAAACACAAGGTAATGGCCACTAATCCTCCTAACGCTACGGTGCCGCCAAAACTCGACAACATGAAAACTGAGAACCCGAAGAACAATACAATGGAAGTGTAAAACATACTGATTCCTGCATCGTCAAAGGTCGCAAAAACCGACTTTTTAATTTTCCAATCGTTTCGCGACAATTCCAATCGGTATTGGGCTAAAAAGCGCAAGGTGTCGTCGACCGACATTCCAAACGCAATTCCAAAAACCAAAAGGGTAGAAGGTTTTAACGGAATGCCGAGGAAGCCCATCAAGCCTGCCGTCATCAATAAGGGAAGAAGGTTTGGAATAATTGAAACCAATACCATTTTGAAGGAACGGAACATGATGGCAACTAATCCGCCGGTAATGAAAAAGGCAAACAACAAAGAAGATAATAAGTTGTCTAACAAATAATTCGTCCCTTTTTGAAATACCGAAGAACGTCCCGTGATGACCACATTGTAGCGCTCTTTTGGGAAAAGTTTGTCGGCTTTTTGACGAATTTGCTGTTCGATCCATGGCATTTTTTCACCATTTTCATCTTTGATAAAAGTGGTAATTCGCGCTATGGATTTGTCATCGCTTAGATAACTTTTGAAAATATTGGCGTTTTTGCCTTTGGCGGTATTTTTTATGTAGGAAGCAATAAACAATTCTTCTTGTGAAGAGGGTAATTGGAAGTATTCGGGGTTGTCATTGTAATAGGCTTGTTTGGCATATTTGGCTACACTCACTATCGATAAGGGTTGGGAAAGATCGGGAATGTCGGTGATGGTTTCTTCCAACTCTTCCATGCGACGAAGATTGGTGCCTTTCAGCGCTCCGTTTTTCTTTTTGGTATCGATCATGATTTCCAAAGGCATGACGCCATCAAATTCCTTTTCAAAAAAGCGAATGTCAGCGAAGAAGTCGGTTTTCTTTGGCATATCTTCAATGATACTTCCCGAAATTTTGATTTCGTAAATCCCAATAATTCCGAAAATCAATAAGATCAAGGAAACGATATACACGCCCAAACGATTGTATTTAACCGTATTGATGATCCAAACGAAAAATCCAGTTAAATATTCGCGTTCAAGGTGACCCAAGTGTCTTGGAATCGGTGCCGGAATATAACTGAAGAAAATCGGGATCAACAACAAACTCAGCACATAAACCGCTATGATGTTGATGGTTGTGAGTACTCCAAATTCTTGAAGCAATACATTGTTCGTGGCAATAAACGTAGCAAATCCAACCGCTGTGGTGATGTTGGTCATCAACGTGGCGGTCCCAGTTTTGGTAATTACCCGTTGTAACGCTTTGGCTTTGTTGGCGTGTTTGTGATATTCTTGGTGGTATTTGTTGATAAAGAAAATACAATTGGGAATCCCAATTACGATCATTAACGTGGGCACCAATGCGGTCAACACCGTAATTTCATACCCCATACCGCCCATGATTCCGAAGGACCACATTACGCCGATAATTACAACAATCATCGAAATTAATGTCGCCCGGAACGAACGGAAGAAGAAAAAGAAAATGAGTGAGGTGATTAGTAAAGCCGCCCCAATGAACAATCCAATTTCGTCGGTGATGGTTTTGGAATTGTAGGAACGAATATACGGCATTCCAGAAACCCGTAAATCCACACCATTTGCTTGTTCAAAGGCTTTGATTTTATCTGTGAAACGACCGAGAATATATTCTTTTCGCGCTTTGGTATTGACGATTTTTTTATTCAAATATACCGCAGAGCGCACCGCGGTTTTGTGTTTGTTGTATAACAAACCGCTGTAAAACGGAAGTTTGTTTAGTAGATCTTTTCGTACAGTTTGCAAATAGTTGGCATCGGCAATTTTTGTTGAATCGACAAAAGGAACCAATACAAAGGTTTGCAGCGAATCGTTTTTCTGTAAAATTTTTAAATTATCAACGGATAAAACTAAGCCCACTTCTTTGTCTTTGGCCAGGTTTTGCATTAAAGCGTTGTAAGCCTTAAAAACTTTGGGCGTGAAAAGTTTAGGATCTTTTGTACCAATGACTACCAGGTTTCCTTCTTCTCCAAAAACCTTCAAAAATTGGTTGTAATCCACATTGACTTGGTCATCGGAAGGAATTAGATTGGCTTCGGTGTTGGAAAAGCGAATATTCTTCCATTGCAGCGCTAATCCTACTGTAATGAGTACGATGCCGGCAATGAACGCGATGCGGTTGCGAAGAATGATTCGAGCAATCAATTCCCAAAAACCGATTCCGAGTAATTTTTTCATAGGCTAAAAAGGTGCGCAAAGGTAGTGAAAACCACTGAAAACAAAAGGGTAACCTTAGAATCTTTTGTCAGAAAATGGAATTGAAATAGGGAGGCACTTCAAACGTATAAATTTAGCGATTCACTAACAGAAATTGCTGAAGAAATTCCCATATTTGTAAAACAAACCGCTTCAAATTTCAAATTCATGAAAAATCTAAAAAATGCACTTTTTTATTTGGGAATCACAGGAGGCTTTACGGCTCTGATTTTTTGGATTGTTACCAAAGGAAAAGATCTTGAGCTTGGACGTCATATTGTTTCCAATGCCTCCAAAGATACCTTGTTCAATCAGTTTTTGGATTCGATGATTCATAATTTGAAGCATCCTTTGGCGATTTTACTCCTTCAAATCATCACGATTATTATCGTAGCTCGCTTTTTTGGCTGGATTTTCCGAAAGATTGGGCAACCCACCGTTATTGGTGAAATTATAGCGGGTATATTTTTAGGACCTTCTGTGGTGGGAATGTACTTACCGGAATATTCTGCATTGCTTTTTCCAGCAGAATCACTCGGAAATTTACAGTTTTTGAGTCAGATCGGTTTGATCCTTTTCATGTTTGTAATCGGAATGGAATTGGACTTAAAAGTGTTAAAAAATAAAGCCAATGACGCTGTAGTAATCAGTCATGCGAGCATCGTAATTCCATTTGCCTTGGGGATTGGTTTGTCGTATTTCATTTATCATAAGTTCGCTCCCGAGGGTGTCGAATTTTTAGCCTTCAGCTTGTTCATGGGGATTGCCATGAGTATCACTGCATTTCCCGTTTTAGCCCGTATCGTTCAAGAACGCGGTATTCATAAAACACGTTTGGGAACCATCGTAATCACTTGTGCTGCCGCCGATGATATTACCGCTTGGTGTTTATTAGCAGCCGTTATTGCGATTGTCAAAGCGGGAACATTTATGAGTTCGCTCTACGTCATCGGCTGTGCGACTTTGTACGTGTTGATGATGTTGTTTATCGTCAAACCTTTCTTGAAAAAAGTAGGGGATTTGTATGCCAACCGCAGTGATTTAAGTAAACCCGTTGTGGCCATCTTTTTGTTGACGTTAATTGTATCGGCTTACATGACAGAAATTATTGGGATTCATGCGCTGTTTGGGGCATTTATGACGGGTGCCATTATGCCGGATAACACCAAGTTTCGAAATATTTTTATAGAAAAAGTAGAGGATGTATCGCTAATCCTTTTGCTTCCTTTGTTCTTTGTGTTTACGGGTTTGCGTACCCAAATCGGGTTGATTAGCGATCCTGAACTCATGCGAATTACGGGCTACATCATTTTAGTGGCCGTGGCTGGTAAATTTGTAGGTTCGGCCTTGGCGGCCAAATTTGTAGGTCAAAATTGGCGCGACAGTCTTACCATCGGGGCGTTGATGAATACGCGCGGTTTGATGGAATTGGTTGTGCTTAATATCGGGTATGATTTGGGTGTGTTGTCTTCGGAAGTATTTACCATGATGGTGATTATGGCCTTGGTGACCACGTTTATGACCGGACCCGCCATTGACATTATTAATTTTATTTTTAAACGAAAAGAAGCCATTCTTCCCAAGGAGAGTATTGGCGACGGTAAATTCAAAATTTTAATCTCTTTTGGGAACAATGAAAAAGGGAAATCGTTATTGCGATTGGCCCATAGTTTGGTCAAAAAACAAAAAGAAAACACCAATATTACGGCTTTGCACTTGTCGTTAAGCGATGAAATTCATTCCTATAATTTGGAAGAATACGAACAAGAAACCTTTGCGCCGATTCTAGCCGAATCCCAAGAACTCAATCAAGAAATTACACCCATTTTAAAGTCAACCGTCGATATCGAAAATGACATTTCTGAGATAGCTACAGAAGGTAACTTTGATTTGGTTTTGGTCGGACTAGGAAAATCGATCTTCGAAGGGTCGTTGCTAGGGAAAGTACTCGGATTCACTACGCGCATCATCAATCCCGATCGTTTGTTGGATAAGTTTACAGGAAAAGAAGGATTGTTTGAGAATTCTCCATTTGATGATCGTACCCGTTTGATTATTTCCAAAAGTAAAAAGCCGTTGGGAATTTTGGTTGACAAAGAATTGAACCAAGTCAATGAGGTGTTTTTACCCATAGTAGTCACGGAAGATGTCTTTTTGTTGGATTACGCCCAAAAATTAATTGTAAACAGCAATGCCAAAGTGACTTTGTTAGATACCAACAATCATTTAAACACCCATTTTGTGGTAGAACAAGCAGTTAATGGTTTGCAACAAAAGTTCCCCGATAAAGTAGCAGTCATATCAGAAGGTGACATCAAAGCCGGATTTATGGCGCATCAAGATTTAATGGTTATTTCATTGGAAAGTTGGAAACAACTCGTCGATGCTCAAACCTTATGGTTGAGTACGGCACCGTCTACACTAATCATTAAACCTTAAAAACCGAGGTCTAATACATAACTAATTTTCAACGAAAGATTGTCCTCAAATTTTGGCAATCCATACGGACCGTAACGGGTGAAAAAGGTTACACCAAAGCCTTTGAAGAGTTGGTTAACTTCGACGCCGCTTTCAAAATAACCCTTTTCCATCGTTTTATAGGCAAATCCAATATGGCGGTTTTGGTTTTCCATAGTACCAAATGCCACGCGGGATACCACCGAAATTTCGGGTTTGATTTTATAGGCCAATTTGACTTTGTTGAACGTGTGACGCGCTTGCAAACTAAGGTACCGACTGGAGAAAAATTCATTGAAAAACATCGTTTCAAAGCTGTATTTCCCTGCGAAAGTAATGCGTTTTAAAAGAGCGTCTTTATTTAAGTTGTTGGGCGCAATACTGTACAAATGCGTCAGTGGTGCTTCTCCAAACACCAAACCGCTCTGAAGAATGAAAGCCGTTTCATGTCCGGATAAATATTTAATCTCGTGCGTAATACGAAAATCTACTTTGGAATAACTAAAATCGGAGCCCAATAAATGATTAAAAGATTGGGTGAGTTGTAAGGCAAATTTTGGAAAACGTTTGTCGATTTCCAATCGTCCCGTTGAGGTTTGCATGAACGAACTAAACGGATTCCATTGTATCGCAAACTGCGCTGTGGTGAGGTTGTAATCGGTTAACGCTTCAGTTCCCCGAACATACGTATAATCAAACAGCGGTTTTATAGCGCTTCGCGACAAACCAAAATACATTTCTGTCTTGGGAATGTATTTACTTTCTATAAAAGCATTGGCCGTTTTATGGTTGTAAAAAGTCGAAATATTGATAGGGCGAGGATCGTAAATTTTAAAGCGACGGCTTTGTGTTGCAAATTGAATCTGACCAATTTCGGCGACATCATCGGTGTACGAAGCCGAAACCCAAGTGGTTGTCTCTTTGTCCAAAAGCAACGAGGGTGTCAGTTGGTATTTCCATCCATTGTCTTTTAATCCATACGCAACATAAGCCCCTAAACGGTATTTTTCAGATAATTTATCATTGGTCACACCGCCAATCCCAAAACGAAATCCTTCGTAATTGTTATACTTCAACAAGGTTCGCAAATCAATGTCAAAAAAGCTTACAGGTAAATAGCCGTTGAATATTTTCTTTCCTAAAAAGATTTTGTGCTCGATTTTCTCCGCGGCCGATAAACTGTCAATGTTGATGTAAGTAGGCGCTTTTCTCCGGTCGATAGAATCCCGCTGAAAATTACGCCAATAGCCTTCGGGCTTACTCATGCTCGATTCTGGCACTTCAATGCGAATGGCGGGTTGCTTGATGATGACATTCTCGTTGATTTTGACATCATACGGTTTGGATTCCAATTTCAAATACATACGGTCCGAGGCATTCTGACCCAAACCTTCAATGCTGGAATTGAATTTGATCGTTCCTCCAAAGATTTTTAAATCTTCTGTATTGTTGCCCTTTACCACGGTAAACGTTCGCTTTTCGGGAAACCAAATCTGGTGTTTTTTTAGGTAATTAAAACTAAAGGTCGCATTGATGTTGACCACACCATATACACGATAAAATGCTTTCGCAATGGCAAAATTCTCGGCATCAATGTATAATAATCCACGAAGTTTGTTGGAGTTTAATTTTTTTGGTTGAAAATAAATGCGGTAGATTTTTCGATCCTGAATTTTAACCGTATCAATCATTTTAAAAACAAACATTCTTCGCCCTGCATTGGAAACCGGATTTTGAACCGAAACTTCCAAGATGTCCAAATGGTTTTCATACAACGAATAGGAAACCAAATTCAGGCCCAAATATTCATACAACGGTTTTTTAAACCCGGCCATGCGCGAAGCCAAAACCGTTTCCTTTGTACCGTATTTACTGTGCTGAATTAAGTTGACCTTCTCCGTTTGGTAAATGTGCTGTTTTTCGACTAGTTTTTTGAATTTATAATTGGTGGAATCCAAGACGAGTTTGGGCTTGCCAAACCAACGCGATTTATAGGTCGTGTCGATTTTTGAAGCAATCGAATCGGGATTTGCCGTTACCAATAAATGCTCGTAATTCTTGTATTCGTAGGTATTGAGTACTTTCTCGGGTTGGTTTTGGTTCCGACTTTCAATCACCTTTTTAATCACCAAGTTGGTTTGGTTGTCGGTATACATTTCTTGGTTGGCTTGTGAATTGTCCGAAACCATTTTGATGATAATGTATTTGGCGCCCACGCTCAAATAATGGCTTTTGTCGTGGTAGCCTTTGTAGCTCACATTAATGGGTTTGCTTTCATCTTTGATGTCAACGGTGAATCGGCCTTCCCAATTGGTGTACAGTATTTTATTGTTGTAATTGATTTTGGCAAAAGCAATAGGAATCGTCGTGTCATAGTCAATCACTTGACCGTGCATGATTTTTTGGGCAAAAAGAATTTGGGTGAGAAAAAATAACCCGAGTATCCAACTCTTTTTCATGTTGCTTATAGGCTTTTGTAAGAATGACAAAGGTAGAAATAAAAAAATCCGTCAAGGAATTCCCGTTGACGGATTTTCTATAGTTTTAACGAAAAACTTATACTTTCATGATTTCGGCTTCTTTTACTGCCAAATGTTCTTCGATTTTTTTGATGAAATTATCCGTTAATTTCTGAACATCGTCTTCTGCTTTTTTACACAAGTCTTCAGAAACACCGTCTTTTTCTAATTTTTTGATTTCCGTGTTGGCATCTTTTCGGTGGTTGCGAATTCCGATTTTTGCATCTTCCGCTTCGTTTTTCGCTTGTTTTACCAAATCACGACGACGTTCTTCAGTCAAAGGCGGAACGCTAATGATGATCACATCACCGTTGTTCATTGGGTTGAAACCGATATTAGCCATTAAAATCGCTTTTTCAATCGGGGTCAACATGCTTTTTTCATACGGTTGAATGGTCAATGTACGCGCATCGGGCACATTGATGTTAGCAACTTGAGAAAGAGGAGTCATCGAACCGTAATAGTCAACGAAAACACTTCCCAACATTTGAGGAGAAGCTTTTCCTGCACGAATATTTAAAAACGATTTTTCAAGGTGCGCCACTGATGCGTTCATTGCATCTTTCGCTTCTTCCAGAATCAATTCAATATCTTCCATGAGTTTATTTGTTTAGCTACGATTAAATTTTAACTACAGTTCCTACGTTTTCGCCTTGACAAATTTTCAAAAGATTTCCTTCTTTATTCATGTCAAAAACCACAATTGGCAATTCATTTTCTTGACTCAATGTAAAGGCTGTAGTGTCCATTACATTCAAGCCTTTTTTCAATACATCTTCAAAGGTGATGGTATCGAATTTTACTGCATTTTTATCTTTTTCTGGGTCGGCGGTATAGACACCGTCCACACGCGTTCCTTTTAAAATTACGTCGGCATCAACTTCCACACCGCGTAAAACCGCAGCTGTATCGGTAGTGAAATACGGATTTCCTGTTCCTGCACCAAAAATTACAATGCGACCTTTTTCCAAATGGCGTACCGCTCTTCGTTTGATATATGGTTCCGCAATCGATTCAATTTTTAAGGCGGTTTGTAAGCGGGTTTGCATGCCTTTGTCTTCCAAAGCACCTTGCAACGCCATGCCGTTTATCACCGTCGCCAACATACCCATATAATCTCCCTGCACACGATCCATTCCATTACTAGCTCCCGCTACACCTCTGAAAATATTTCCACCTCCAATAACAATCGCAATTTGTACTCCTTGATCGTGGACTTGTTTGATTTCATCCGCGTATTCAGCTAAACGTTTCGGGTCAATGCCGTATTGACGGTCACCCATAAGTGCTTCACCGCTTAGTTTTAAAAGAATTCGATTGTATTTCATAATGGTAGTTCTGTTGTTTCAATTTTTGCATTGCAAATATAGAGATATTCTCTCGTAGAAAAAGTGAGGCGAAAAAAATTATCCAAACTGGGCAGTGAATCGTTTTTTTGCTTCATCATAGCCTATTTGGAAAATTTCATCCATCTTGGATTTGTTGGTTTCAAAGGTACTATAATTGCATAAAGCCTCGGGTTCGATGACCAAATCACAATTGCCAAACTTTTGCATGTGCGTGTGGGCATAGAGCAAGTCAAAAGCCCGCGTTGTTACTGCTTTGATGGAACGCAACTGGTGGGCTTCTATTTTTTCAATCGGACTCACATAAATGCCAATGATAAAATCGCATTCGTCTGCAAGAATATCAGCCGGAAAATGATTGAGAATGCCGCCATCACTGTACATGGTGCCGTTAATTATATGTGGTGAAATCACCCCCGGAAAGGCAGAAGAAGCCAGTACGGCATCGGCGAGGGGAACCTCAGACTCAAATATTTTCAATTCGCCTTTTACCAAGTCGGTTGCTGTAATATAAAGGGGAATCTGAGAATCTTGAATTAAAGCATTACCAAAAAGCGCTTCAAAATATTTTTTAAACGAATTGGAATCAATCAATCCGGGTTTTTTTAGGGTGAAATGGGTCCAATGAAAAAAATAAATCGACTTGAAGAAATCGAGAATTTCCTCGGGTTTTTTCCCCCAAGCATAAAGTGCTCCCACGATAGAACCCGCACTAGTTCCCGAGATCACAGCCGGACGAATGCCTTGTTCTTCTAAATATTGAAGTGCACCAGCATGGGCCAATCCCTTGGTTCCTCCACCAGAAAGTACAAAACCAATGCGTTGCGCTTGAAAAATTGACATAGGCGTGTAATAAAGGTTACTTACCAAATGTACTAAAAGAACTACCTTTGTACAAACAAATTAACTAAACCCATGAACCCAATTATTGAAAACAGTTTACAATCGAGTTATTCCTATCAAGAATATCGAAACTTGATGCAAACCTACGCACAAGAAGGTAAAACCACGGGCGAATCCACAGAAGCCTATATTCATTACACGCATTTGAACGAAGCACGCATGCACCGTTTAGACAAAACAATGCAATTAACGCCAGAAGTTGCTCAACAATTAGAACAGTTAGCCACCGATTTTCTTTGGGTGGTTTTAGCCGAAACTTGGTGTGGAGATGCCGCTCAAGTATTGCCCGTTTTGGATAAAATGGCATCGCATACGGATAAAATTGAGTTGCGTGTTATCTTACGGGACGAACATCCGGCGGTAATGAATTTGTTTTTGACCAATGGAACCCGTTCTATTCCGAAGTTGATTATTATTGACAAAATTTCTGGGGAAGTAATCGGTAATTTTGGCCCACGACCTCAAGGAGCAAAACAGCTTATTCTCGATTACAAAGCTACACACGGTGTGGTCGATGAAACCGCCAAAACAGAATTGCAAAAGTGGTATTTACAGGATAAAGGGGTCAGTATTCAAAATGAAATTATGGAGTTGCTCAAACTTTCCATAGCATAAAAAAGAAAGGATTTGGAAACAAGTCCTTTTTTTATAACTGTTCTTCAAAGGCTATTGGCGTGATGCCATTGGTTACATCAAAATCCCCAATTTTGGTCCGACGTAAAGCCGTTAAATGCCCCCCCGATTGCAACGCTTTTCCGAAATCGTAGGCCAAGGAGCGAATGTAGGTGCCTTTACTACACGTTACCCGAAAATCAATTTCAGGTAAGGCAATGCGCGTGATTTCAAATTCGTAAATGGTCGTTTTTCGCGCTTCAATTTCAACTTCTTCACCTGCTCGTGCATGTTCATATAAGCGTTTGCCGTCTTTTTTTATGGCTGAAAAAACGGGTGGCTTTTGCATGATTTCCCCTTCAAAGGTTTGAGCAGTTGCTCGAATCAATTCCTCTGTAATATGTGCGGTGGGAAAAGTGGCGTCTACTTCGGTTTCTAAATCATACGAAGGTGTCGTTGCGCCTAGGGTTATCGTTCCCGTATATTCTTTGGTTTGCCCTTGAATTTCAGGGATTTTTTTGGTGAATTTTCCAGTGCAAATGATGAGTAAGCCCGTGGCTAGTGGATCCAGCGTTCCCGCGTGTCCAATTTTAAAGGTTTTTGGAAATTGGTATTTGCGTTTTAAAGCGTATTTGATTTTATTCACCGCTTGAAACGAACTCCACGTTAGGGGTTTGTCAATCAAAAGGATTTGTCCTTCTTTGTAGGCTTCAGCGGGTAAACTCATTATTTTCCTAAAGTGAAGTATAACAACAATACGGTTCCAGCAATGATGCGGTAGTAACCCCAGGGTTTGAAGCCGTATTTTTTGATAATGCCAATAAAAAACTTTATAGCCAAAATAGCTACCACAAAAGCGACTGCATTACCAATTAAAAACAATTTTAGGTTTTCACTGTGTTGGGTTAACAATTCATAGCCTTTTAAACCCGAATGCTCGTAGGTTTTTAAAAAAATGGAGTACGTTGTCACGGCCAACATGGTGGGAACGGCCAAGAAAAACGAAAATTCAGCGGCTGCAGCACGGGTCAATCCCTGTTGCATGCCACCTATAATCGAGGCTGCCGACCGACTCGTTCCGGGCATCATGGCTAAGCATTGCCACAATCCGATGAAAAATCCTTTTTTTACCGTAATCTCTTCTTCAGAGGAAATGGTCGGGTTTTGAAAACGGGAATCGATAAACAATAGAATGAAGCCGCCCACGATTAATACAATCGCAATCGGAATGGGATTTCCTAAAACGGCATCGATTTTATCATCAAACAATTTGCCCAAAACCAATGCAGGAACAACCGCAATCGCTAATTTGAGGTAAAAATGAATTCGTTTAAAATCAAAGAATTTGCGCCAATACAATACGACTACGGCTAATATAGCGCCAAATTGAATCGCCACTTGAAAGAGTTTTACAAAATCATCTTCTTGAATACCAAAAAAGGAACTGGTAAAAATCATGTGTGCCGTTGAAGAAACCGGTAAATATTCGGTCAATCCTTCTACGATGGCAATCCACAAGGCTTGAAGTAAATCCATGAATTAAAGAGGTACTTGAATTAAACTTCTCCTTTTCCTTTGCGGAAAATAGAATAAATGGTAATGCCAAACCCGATTAACACTACTGTAGGTGCCAAACGAATACGACGGAAACTCATGATGTCTGCATTCCAAACCTCAGGATTGTTGTTGCTGCTTCCCGACATTAGTATAAAGCCCAAAGCGATTACGCCCAATCCAATCAATAAGAATTTATAATTTTCTTTTCCAAAAAGGAAATCCGGTTTTTGTTCGTTGTTGCTCATGTTTATTTCCTTTTAGTATAAATCGTCTGTTCGTAAATTTAAAAAGCGTTGCGTTGCAAAATAAGTGCTGATCCAAGTAATCAAAATACTCATTCCAAGTACAGCTACCAAGACCAAAACGGTTAATTCAATTTGGTTAAAAATATCCAATCCGGGGTAAGCCGTTTCAATGTTGAGTAGAACGATAACTAAAGTAACTACCGCTAAAATTCCGCCGATCAATCCCAACAGCATACTGCGCAAAATGAAAGGGCGACGAATAAACGACTTGGTAGCGCCCACCATTTGCATGGTTTTAATGATAAATCGGTTGGCGTAAATCGAGAGGCGCATCGAACTGTTAATTAACAATACCGAAATCACCATCAAGACACCCGTTACGATCAACACCCAAAAACTGATTTTTTTGATGTTGTCGTTGACCAAAGTGATCAATTGTTTATCGTATACCACATCAGCGACAAAGGTGTTTTTGCGAATGGCGCGTTCCATATTGGCAAAGCCAGGATTTGAAACGTATTCGGCTTTCAAGTGAATATCATACGAATTCTGCAACGGATTCATGCCTAAAAACTGCATGAAGTCTTCACCAACAATCTCTTTGTGCATTTTTGCAGCTTCTTCTTTGGGAACAAATTTGAAGTCTTTTGCATATTTCCCAGCTTTGATTTCTTCTTCAAATGCTTTGAAAACGGTGTCGTTGGCCTCATTTTTAAAGAAAACCGTCATCACAATATCTTCCTTGAAGTTGTCAGATAATCGCTTGGAATTGATGATGAATAATCCCAAGGCGCCCAAAAGGAACAACACTAAGAATACACTCAACACCACCGAAAAATAGGAAGAAATTAATCTGCGCTTTTGATACTTATCGAAAGAAGATGCCATAGAGTTTGTTTTACGCCGTAAAAATAAAAAAGAAAATCATTTTACCCTTAATAACGCACAAAGTTTTCTCTTCTTACAATTATCGTGTAAATTTGCGCTTAAATTTTAAAAACCGCCTGAAAATCCGTGGTTTGTCGCAGATTTCAGGACCAAAGACTATTTTGTAACACATCATGAAATATTTTCACGAACAAATTGAAGCCAGATGGCAAAAATATTGGGCCGATAACCACACGTTTGCTGCCTCCAATTCCTCCAAAAAACCCAAATATTATGTGTTGGATATGTTTCCGTATCCTTCTGGTGCGGGATTGCATGTGGGGCATCCGCTAGGGTATATTGCCTCGGATATTGTTGCCCGTTACAAACGCCACCAAGGTTTTAATGTGTTGCATCCGCAAGGCTATGATTCTTTTGGGTTACCTGCCGAGCAATATGCCATCCAAACAGGACAACATCCAGAGAAAACAACCCGTGAAAATATTGCGCGTTATCGCGAACAGTTGGACAAAATCGGATTTTCCTTCGATTGGGATCGCGAAGTGCGCACCTCCAATCCAGAGTATTACAAATGGACGCAGTGGATTTTCATTCAGTTGTTTGAATCCTACTATTGTTATGATGCGAATCAAGCGTTGCCTATCGCCAATTTGGTGGCAATTTTTGAAAAAGAAGGAAATGCTGCCGTCAATGTTGCTTGTGATGACGATGTGTTTGTTTTTTCAGCCAACGAATGGAACGCATTTTCTGAAGATGAAAAAGCACGTTTGTTGTTGAAATATCGTCTGACTTATTTGGCAGAAACCGAAGTGAACTGGTGTCCGGCTCTAGGAACCGTTTTGGCGAATGACGAAATCGTAAATGGCGTTTCAGAACGGGGCGGTCATCCGGTGATTCGCAAAAAAATGACCCAATGGTCCATGCGTATTTCGGCTTACGCTGAGCGTTTGTTGGAAGGCTTGGAAACCATTGATTGGACCGAATCCTTGAAAGAATCGCAACGCAATTGGATTGGAAAATCCGTAGGAGCTTCAGTGAAGTTTCAAGTTTCAGGTTCCAAGTTTCAAATAGAAGTATTTACAACGCGTCCCGATACCATTTTCGGCGTTACGTTTATGACTTTGGCACCCGAACACGAGTTGGTTCCACAAATCACTACTCCTGAACAAAAAGCAGCGGTAGAGGCCTACATTGAAGCCACCGCAAAACGTTCAGAGCGCGATCGTATGGCCGATGTGAAAACCATTTCAGGGGTGTTTACTGGGGCGTATGCCGAACATCCGTTTACCAAAGAACCCATTCCGGTTTGGATTGGGGATTATGTGTTGGCAGGATATGGAACAGGTGCCGTTATGGCGGTTCCGTGTGGCGACGAACGCGATTATGCGTTTGCCAATTATTTCAAAGGAACCTTGGGCATGCCCGAAATCAAAAATATTTTCAACCAAGATATTTCTGAAGCTGCTTTTGCAGAGAAAAGTGGTTTTGAATTGGTAGCTTCCGATTTCCTAAACGGATTGGATTATAAAGCGGGTACCCAAAAAGCTATTGAGGAATTGGAAAAAATCGGAGCCGGTAAAGCCAAAGTGAATTACCGTTTGCGCGATGCGGTGTTTTCGCGTCAGCGCTATTGGGGCGAACCTTTTCCCGTATATTATGTGAATGGCTTGCCGCAAATGATTGATGTCCAACATTTACCCATTGTATTGCCCGAAGTGGAGAAATATTTACCGACGGAAGACGGTCAGCCACCCTTAGGCAATGCGACCACTTGGGCGTGGGATACAGCGAAGTGTACAGTAGTTAGTAATCAGTTCATAGACAACGTAACTGTTTTTCCTTTAGAATTAAATACCATGCCGGGTTGGGCTGGAAGTTCGTGGTACTGGATGCGCTATATGGATGCGCAAAACGAATCCGAGTTTGCTTCAGAAAACGCGTTACAGTATTGGCAAAATGTCGATTTGTACATTGGCGGAAGCGAACATGCTACAGGACACTTGTTGTATGCCCGTTTTTGGAACAAATTCTTGAAAGACCGCGGATTTGCACCTACCGAAGAACCGTTCAAAAAGTTGATCAACCAGGGGATGATTTTGGGAATGAGTGCGTTTGTGTACCGTTCTGAAGATTCAAAAAAATTATATTCTAAAGGACTAATTGCTGGATTAAACGTACATCCCATCCACGTCGATCTGTCGGTTATCAATGATATTACCAACGAATTGGATATTGAAAAATTTAAAGCACATCCGTTATACTCTGATTATGTTGATGCGGAATTTATCTTAGAAGACGGCAAATACATCGTAGGTCGTGAAGTGGAAAAAATGTCCAAATCCAAATACAATGTGGTCAACCCCGACGACATTTGTAACGAATACGGTGCCGATACCTTGCGTTTGTATGAGATGTTCTTGGGGCCGCTGGAACAAGCCAAACCCTGGAATACAGCCGGAATTACGGGGGTTTACGGTTTCTTAAAAAAGTTATGGCGTTTGTATTTTGACGACAACGGTTTGGTGGTGGTAAACGACGAACCTACGGCGGACATGTACAAAACCTTACATAAAACGATTAAGAAAGTAACGGAAGATATCGAGAACTTCTCCTTCAATACTTCGGTGTCGCAGTTTATGATTTGTGTGAATGAATTGGCGCAACAAAAATGCCGTCACCGTGCGGTTCTCGAACCTTTAGCGGTGTTGATTTCGCCCTACGCACCACACATCGCCGAAGAATTATGGAATCAATTGGGTCATGAGGGTTCGATAGCCACCGTTGCTTTCCCACAATTTGAAGCCAAATATTTAGTAGAAAGTGAAAAAGAATATCCGGTTTCGTTCAATGGAAAAATGCGTTTTACCATCAAATTGCCGTTGGATTTATCCGTAGCCGAAATCGAAGCAATTGTGATGGCCGACGAACGTACGCAGCAACAATTGCAAGGACGTACGCCAAATAAAGTGATTATTGTCCCCGGGAAAATTATCAACTTGGTGGGGTAATTAATGTGCCAACCTGCCTGCGGGTAGGTAGTTGTAACAATGAGTCGATTAATGAATAAATTAGGAATCCGTGGAGTTGCGACTTCACGGATTTTTTTTAACAAAAAGTTAAAGTGAAATCGGTCTCGCAATTTGTGATTTATTTTTAAAAAAAATTAAACACATGAAAAAAATTGTACTTATTCTCGGAATGGTTCTCCCTAATTTGATGGGAGCTCAGGTGGCAAAAGATTCGACAAAGTCGAAAGTAGAAACCGATTTTTACATTGGTGTTTCTTTCAATGCCAACCAATCCCTCAATTTAAATCAAAAATTACGAAACGGAAATCTTCCTGAAATGCGGGATGTGACGCCTGAATTAACCTTTGGATTAAATTTTTTGGGTGAAAAATACTCGGGGGATTTGGAGTTGGGTACTTCTTTTTTGGAAAATAAAAAAGGGGACAATACATTGAAATACTTAGGGTTGAATTCAAGAGCACGTTTTAATTACAACCTCATTCACAAGCCAAAAGTAACCCTTGCAACAGGATTGTCGTTGGCGTATCAAACCAATCGCTACGATTTGTACAGCAATAACAACAGTACGGATTTGAATGTATTGGCTCCCGAATTAAATAGTGGACATGTCAATTTGGAAAACCGAATGTTTTATGTAGGTCCGACAGCCACCGTATATTTATTTAAAAAATCGAGTTTTAAATTGCGATTAAACTTGGGGTATGATTTTGCTTTAACGCGAGGAAAGTACCGTTCGGAATATGGCAGTATCACGAACAATATTCGTGAAAACGGAAATAATCGTTTTGTTTTTGGAATAGCCTTTATGTAATGCCACTTTGTCAGCACCGTTCATTTGGTCTTGATTTTGCAGTATTTATTTAAAAATAATTGAAAAAATGGGATCAGGTTATATGTTATTGGCCTTATTGATAATGGGCGCCAGTTGGTTAGTGAGTAGTACGCTGAAAAGCAAATTTGAACATTACTCCAAATTGTATCTGCAAAACGGCATGAGCGGAAAAGAAATTGCCGAACAGATGTTGCACGACAACGGAATTTACGATGTAAAAGTAATTTCGACGCCCGGAATGCTCACGGACCATTACAATCCAGCGGATAAAACGGTGAATTTAAGTGAGGGTGTTTATAATCAGCGGAATGCAGCAGCGGCAGCAGTAGCCGCACACGAATGTGGGCATGCCGTGCAACACGCCAAAGGCTACCAATGGTTAACCATGCGTTCGCAGTTAGTTCCCGTGGTTTCTTTCGCTTCCAATATTGTGCAATGGGTGTTGTTGGGTGGTATTTTAATGATTAAGGTTTTCCCTTCCTTATTGTTTATCGGAATCCTATTATTTGCGGCTACCACTTTATTTTCCATCATTACATTGCCAGTAGAATATGACGCGAGTAATCGTGCGCTAGCTTGGCTAAAAGACAAACGAATGGTAAATCAAGCGGAATATGCCGGAGCAGAAGATGCTTTGAAATGGGCGGCTCGAACGTATTTAGTGGCTGCTATTGGATCGATTGCCACCTTGTTGTATTATGTGTCGATTTTCATGGGGAGTCGGGAGCGTGAGTAATTAGCCAGTGAGTCGATGTAACAATGAATTGATGAATCGATTTGAAATAAACGAATGAAATCCGTGGGGTGTATGCTTCACGGATTTATTTTTTTGCGGAAGAGAAAGCAAATAAAAGGACGAACAACGCCACCCAAGCCACGCCGTGAATCAAGATACACTTAGTATAATTTCCTTTGCCAAAAAGTTGTTTGACCAAATGAACCATGAAATACACCAAACTAATAGGAATGAATAAATACATCAAGGCAATGCCCATATTCGGGTTTTCTGTATCCCCAGGAAAGAGTTCGAAGCAAATTCCCGCGGTTAAAAAATAGAGAATATAAAAGCCTAAGGCGATATTTTCTTTGGTGTATTTTAGTGCCATTAGAGTTGAATTTGTCGTTCGATTTGTTGTTCTAAAGAAATAAAAGTTTCGGTTCGGGAAACACCTTCGATGGGTTGGATTTTTTTGTTGAGCAATTGCATCAAATGTTCGTTGTCTTTGCAAATGATTTTTACCAAAATACTCCAATTCCCAGTCGTATAGTGGCATTCCAACACTTCTGGGATTTTCCGTAGTTCCCGCACTGCTTCAGAGTTGCTGGATGCTTTATCCAAATAGATGCCTACAAATGCCATGGTTCGGTAGCCCAAGACTTTGGTATTGATGATGAATTTTGAACCCGAAATGACCTGTGCTTCTTCCAGTTTTTTAAGTCGTTGATGAATGGCCGCACCCGAAATTCCGATGCTGTGCGCAATTTGCAAAATCGGTTTTCGCGCATCTTCCATCAATTGACGCAGAATCTCTTTGTCAATCCCGTCAATTTCAATTTGTAGCTGATTTATTTTCATTTTGAAAATAGTTTAAGCAAAAATACACATCTTGTTGTAAACAGCAATTGAAATGATTCGGTTTAATCCTTTTTTTAATTAATAAATGAATTAAGTTTTTATTAAGTCGGACTTAAGTCGCTTTAAAGATAGTCTGGCCAACTTTGTTATGTCGAAAGGCAGAAAACAATTATTAATTCAAAAAAATAGAAATCATGAAAAAAGTAGTAATGATGGTTGCTTTGGCAACTTTCGCAATCGCAGGAACAGTTTCAGCACAACAAACTAAAGCAACAGCTGAAAAACCAAAAAAAGAAGTAAAAGCTGAAAAAAAAGAAGCTAAAAAAGAAGCCAAAGCTGAGGTGAAAAAAGAAGCCAAAGCCGCAACTCCTAAAAAAGAGAAAAAATAATAAAATCCCTGTTTGTTTTTTTAAGCGCCTGATTTTTTTGGTTTTCAATCAGGCGCTTTTCTTTTTATACAGCTTGCGTAATTTTATCGGGATTATAACCAATGTACGGCAAGGTTGTTTCTTTAAAAATTACCCCATATTCCTCCAATTCAGCTAAAATTGGTTCGTACACTTCTTTACGAATCGGCAATTGCACACCGGGCGTGGTGATTTTTCCATTTAAAATTTGGAGTGTAGCCATGGCTACTGGTAATCCCACTGTTTTCGCCATGGCGGTATAGGTTTGGTCATCTCCAATACACACCATTTTAGAATCGATTTGCTCTTCTTTTCCATTAAGTGAATACCCAAATTTGTGATACATCACAATCATGTCTTTATCTTCGGGAGCTAAAGCCCATTTCTCATTTAAAATATGTTCGAGAATCTGTGCAGGCGTGGCATTCGGTAAGCCTATTTTTTTCGACCCATTAAACAAATCCAATTCGATCAATTTATCCCACATCACATCATCTTGCTCAATGCCCAATTGTAAACGCATTTTGATTTCAACGGAGTCGGTTGGGTGATAGGGTAGGAACGAATTCACAAAATCGCGGTAGCTCATGTGCTCCGAATTTTCAATCACGTACGTATCATCAGTCATTCCCAATTGCACAAACATATTCCATGCTCGCGAGTAACCCACACGGCGAATCGTACCGCGGTACAACGTTAGTACATCATCCAAACCATAAACGCTACGGTATTTTAGTGAATCCCGATTGGCATAAGCTTCGAATTTTCCATAGCCTTCAACATGTAAAAATTCGGTACGACGGAACAATCGATTATATGGAATGTATTTGTATTTGCCTTCTTGAATGAATTTGGCAGCACCACCTTGTCCAGCCAAAACCACATTACGAGGCGCCCAAGTAAATTTATAATTCCAAAGGTTAGTATCCGATTCAGGCGCTACTAAGCCGCCACAAAACGACTCGAATAAAAGCATTTTTCCGCCTTTTTCTCGAATTTCGTCTATGACTTTCATCGCACTCATGTGATCGATTCCGGGATCGAGACCGATTTCATTCATGAAAATTAGTTGGTTTGCTTTAGCTTCGGCATCTAAGGCTTGCATCGCGTCCGAGATATAGGAAGCAGTAACCATGTGTTTTTTGAATTGGATACAATCTTTAGCTACTTCGATGTGCATGTGAGCAGGCAACATGGAAATGACAATGTCGGCTTTTGCAACTTCGGATTGGCGTTGTTCTTGGTTTTGAATATCCAATTGAATCGCTGTCGCATTGGGATGATTGTTCGTTTTGCGTTGGGCTAATTCCAAGGATAAATCGCCAATGGTTACGTGTAATTGTTGGTCATCAGATTTCTCCAACAAATATTTGATTAAAGAGGAAGCCGAACGGCCAGCTCCTATGATTAATACATTTCTCATTCGGTTGGTTTGTTGTGCGACAAATGTATAAAAAGGAAGGCGGATTCAATAAAAAAAGTCTGCGATTAAGCAGACTTCCGTTATTCTAGATCTTTTTCCAATTGTTCGAGTTCTTGTTTGGCTTCTTGTTTGGCTTCTACTTTTTGTTGTTCAAAGACTTCATCTTTAACGATTTCATCTTCCATCAAAAATGTTTTGCCTAAAACGCCTAATGCACACACATAAGCAACAATAAATAACCGTTTTGGCCATTTGCGTTGGTCGGGAGCTGATTTAACAAAGGTAATGGTTATAAAAACCAAAGCTGGGATTATCATTACAAATGCCAAAGTGTCCAAAGGTAACACAGAGAATACTATACTAAGTGCAGTAAATAGATAAGCTAAAATTAAAAAGGTTTTTCTCATGTTACAATCCGGTTGCTGAGGTCAATTTTAATTCGCCGGTTCCTACAGGAATACTGAATTTCATAAGAGCCGGAACTTTATGATTGTCGGCTGTAAGCCAAATTAAGTTTTTGTCTTTGCCGCGCAAGGCATCCGTTTTGGCGCCAATGGATAATTTATAACACGATTTCGATCCCAAATTACCTGCCGAAATTGTCTCCGTTCCCATGTATTTTAACGTCACCGGAATTTGTTTTTCGTCGAAAACAATGGTGAAAGATTGGGTTTGTCCCGGTTTCATTTTGGTGAAATCTACGGTTCGAACCTTGTAAAGTAACGTAATGGCATCAACAGTACTGGCGCCAATAGTAAAGGTACGTGTCGTTTCCGGTTTGTTGCGTTTTTTGGAGGTACTAGTAACCGAAGTTCCTTTGAAAACATATTTTTCTTTTTTGGTATACCCACCTTCGTCGATGCTTCTTTTGTAAAGGTTAGGTTTTAAAGATCCCGGCGTCACATAGGATTCGTATAAATCTCTAATTTTAAAAAATTTATCCCATTTGCTAAACGTGGATAATTCACAGCTTAAATGGAGGTATTGATTTTTGGAAGTATTCACATTTTCAGTACTCATAGTAATTTGAGCAATATGCGTCATCAAGCCACTCATGTTGTAGGATCCAGCATACACTAATTTTTCACCGGCTTGAATTTCAGTAGCATCATCTGCTTTGAAGGAACTTAATAATAGGGCAAAGCCAAGGAATACAAAAAACTTTTTCATGATTGAAATTTGATTGCAAATATAAAACTTTAAAATTCGACTCTTGTGAAAGAAAAGTCAAAATGACTTGGTAAATCAGTTGAATAACCGGTAATTTTGTGAAATAGTATTGACTTATGGATAAAAAAATTCTTTCAGCAGCAGGTTTTTTAGGCATGACGGCCATTGTATTAGGAGCTTTTGGGGCTCATGCTTTAAAGAAAGTATTGGATGTAGAGGCCTTAGCTACTTTTGAAACAGGAGTGAAATACCAAATGTACCATGCGTTATTTTTATTGTTTGTGGCGGTAAATGGTGCTTTGAGCCACAAGATGAAACAATGGATATATCGATTAACGTTACTAGGAGTTTTGTTGTTTTCAGGCTCCATTTATTTGTTGGCTACCAAGAGTTTAAGTGGGATGGAGTTAAAATTTGTGGGTCCGTTAACTCCGATTGGAGGCTTCTGCTTAATTAGTGCATGGGGTGTGCTTATGGTACATTTTTTAAAGAAAAAAGCATAAAATTTTTCCCAACTACAACGTTGTAATAATTAATTTTTACCTTTGTGCAAAAATTTAGATTAACACAACAAACGAATTATCTATGGATAACTACACCCAATTTACGAAAACGATTTCGTTAGAAAAGTACGGAATTACCAATGTACAAGAAATCGTTTATAATCCTTCATACGAGCAGTTGTATAATGAAGAGTTAAGTCCTGAACTTTCGGGCTATGAAAAAGGACAATTGTCAGAGTTGGGTGCGGTCAATGTGATGACGGGTGAATTTACCGGTCGTTCCCCAAAAGATAAATACATTGTCAAAGACAGTGTGACTGAAAATACCATTTGGTGGAATTCAGATAAGGCAGCCAATGATAACAAGCCCATTTCTACTGATACGTGGAATGCTTTAAAAGAAACGACGGTCAATCAGCTTTCTGGAAAACGGTTGTTTGTTGTAGATGCTTTTTGTGGAGCCAATGAAAATACCCGTTTGAAAGTTCGCTTCATCATGGAAGTAGCTTGGCAGGCGCATTTTGTAAAGAATATGTTCATTCGACCTACCGAGGAAGAGTTGGAAAACTTTGGCGAGCCTGATTTTATTGTGATGAATGGGTCGAAGACTTCGTTCAAGGATTATGCCGCTCATGGCTTAAACTCAGAAGTATATATCGCGTTCAATCTTACAGAAAAAATGCAATTGATTGGCGGTACTTGGTACGGTGGTGAAATGAAAAAAGGAATGTTCGCCATCATGAATTACTATTTACCACTTCAAGGTATGGCTTCGATGCACTGTTCGGCCAACAAAGGAAAAGACGGCGATGTTGCGGTATTCTTCGGGTTGTCAGGAACAGGAAAAACAACATTGTCTACCGATCCAAAACGCGAATTAATAGGAGATGATGAGCACGGATGGGACAATGAAGGGGTTTTCAATTTTGAAGGAGGATGTTATGCCAAAACTATCGACTTGAGTAAAGAAAACGAGCCGGATATTTTTGGTGCCATAAAACAAGATGCGTTACTAGAGAATGTAACCTTAGATGCGGATGGCGTTATAGATTTTACCGACGGTTCGGTTACACAAAATACACGCGTTTCCTATCCTATTTATCATATTCAAAACATTGTTAAGCCAGTTTCAAAAGCAGGACATGCGAATAAAGTTATCTTTTTAACGGCTGATGCTTTTGGGGTTATGCCACCCGTTTCTAAATTAACTCCTGAGCAAACAAAGTACTATTTCTTGTCGGGATTTACTGCGAAATTGGCCGGAACGGAACGCGGAGTGACACAGCCTGAGCCAACATTTTCCGCTTGTTTTGGAAAAGCATTTTTAACGTTACATCCCACGAAATATGGTGAGGAATTAGTGAAAAAAATGGAAGAGCATAAGGCTACAGCATATATGGTGAATACGGGCTGGAATGGAACGGGTAAACGAATTTCTATTAAAGATACGCGTGCCATCATTGATGCCATTTTAGATGGATCGATAGAACATGCGGCTACCAAAACAATTCCGGTGTTTAATTTTAATGTTCCAACGGAATTGCCTAATGTGAATCCTGCGATTTTAGATCCGAGAGATACATATGATAATGCTGCTGATTGGGAGGTGAAAGCGGCTGATTTAGCAGGTCGTTTTATTAAGAATTTTGTTCAATATACCGACAACGAAGAAGGGCAACGTTTAGTGCAAGCGGGGCCGCAATTATAAAACAAACCAAACAAATTATAACTAACCCAACCTAGAAGTCCGACAATAATATGTCGGGCTTTTTTTATTCCATAAAAAACCCGAACTGTAAAAGTTCGGGTGAATATTTTAAGGGTTGAAGGTCTTATTTGCCTTTATTAACTTCAGCGACATATTTTTCAAGCGCCATTGTCATAGAAGGAGTGTCGGGCGTTGGGGCTAAAATGTCGATTCGAAGTCCGTGCTCTAACGCTTCTTTTTGCGTTGTACTTCCAAAGACAGCAATACGCGTGTTGTTTTGTTTGAAGTCGGGGAAGTTTTTGAATAAAGATTTGATTCCGGTCGGACTAAAGAACGCCAAAATATCATAGTACACATCGGCCAAATCCGAAAGGTCACTCATGACGGTTTTGTAAAATGTTCCTGCAGTCCAATCCAATTTTAAATTGTTCAAGGTTTGCGGAATGTCAGCATTCAATTGATCAGACGAAGGAAGTAAGAACTTTTCATCCTTGTACTTTTTAAACAAGGTAGACATGTCTGCAAAGTCTTTCTGACCCACATAAATCTTTCTTTTACGATACACCACATACTTTTGCAAGTAGTATGCAATCGCTTCAGATTGGCAGAAATAACGCAAATCTTCGGGAACTTTATAACGCATTTCCTCAGCCACTCTAAAAAAGTGGTCCACTGCATTTTTGCTGGTTAGAATAATGGCCGTAAAGTTGTTAAGGTCAATTTTTTGAGCTCTGACATCTTTTGCACTTATTCCTTCAACATGAATAAAAGAGCGAAAATCAACTTTTACCTTGTGCTTTTGCATCAAATCGTGGTACGGTGAATTTTCAACTTTTGGCTCGGGTTGGGACACCAAAATGGTTCTCACTTTTAGACTAGACATCGTAAACTCTAATTTTTTGTAATCAAATAATAGATGAAATAATAGGGCGCTATTTCAAGTGCGCAAAGATACAAAATAAAATAAAACAACTTCCCTATTACAAAATTTTGATAAATCTTCAAATAAAACAGATAAGTCAGTAAGTTTATTAGCAATAAAGTGCCAATAATGATGATTATAAGAGAATTTGTTGCATAATCTCCATAATACATGATGGCAGACACTGGAAATAATAGTAATCCAATGTAGGTTCTAAAGTTAACTTTCTGTAAATTAAATTCATCGATAAGTTCTTCGATGTCAAAGGTTACAGCAATGATTTTTTCAATTAAGAATTTGGACAAAATAAAAACAGTGAGTCCGGTAAATATTCGGGTAAAAAGCATCCAGTCCTTTTTTTCTCCCAAGCCATAATGGTCGAGCACTAATTGAATGAAAAAGGAAAATGAAACTAGATTTACCAGAAATAATAAGATATTGAAACCGTTCCAAAGATGGGAACTATCTCTGTAAATTTTGGTGTATTTGTCCGAGACTAGGAGTCGGATGTAATCATTAAATCGAGATGAAAAGGCCGTGCGGGCAATGACAATTAGTGCCAAAGCAAGAATAAAAATCAGGGTTGCCCAATCTTTGCTCTCATAAATCCTCGGATGTAAAGCCCATACCATCATTGCATGCAAAAATACTAATTTTATTTCGCGCTGTATTATGAAATTATTAGCAGGAACGCATTTAATTTTGATTATTTTTGCCAAAATTTATTTCCTACATGAACAGCGGTATTGTAATCATTCCAACTTACAACGAAATTGAAAATATCGAAAGTATTATTCGTGCCGTTTTTTCATTGGAGAAATCGTTTCACATTCTTATTGTGGATGACAATTCGCCGGACAAGACTTCAGAGAAAGTTAGAGAATTACAGGCTGAATTTTCGGACCAATTGTTTTTGGAAGTCCGAACCAAAAAAGCGGGACTAGGAACTGCTTATGTTCATGGTTTTAAATGGGCATTGCAACATCATTATGACTATATTTATGAGATGGATGCCGATTTTTCACACAATCCGACCGACTTAAGTCGTTTGCATGACGCAACGGAACAAGGCGCGTCGATTAGTATAGGTTCGCGCTATGTGACTGGAGTTAATGTGGTGAATTGGCCATTGAGCCGCGTACTATTATCTTATTTTGCTTCTGTATATGTTCGTTTGATTACAGGAATGAAAATAATGGATACTACAGCAGGTTTTGTTTGTTATCAACGTCAAGTTTTGGAAGCTATCAATTTGGATCAAATAAAATTTGTAGGCTACGCTTTTCAAATTGAAATGAAGTATCGCGCTTGGGCAAAAGGATTTTCAATTGTTGAAGTTCCAGTAATATTTACCGATCGTACCAAAGGACAATCTAAAATGAGCGGCTCCATTATCAAAGAAGCTGTTTTTGGTGTTTTGGCCCTTCGCTTAAAAAAACTACTCAACCGACTATAATATGAATACAACGCTAATTAAGAATGCCAAAATTGTCAATGAAGGTATAGTTACCGAAGGCGATGTTTTGGTAAAGGACGGTATTATTGCGCAAATTGGAACCACTCTTTCCCATGCTACGGCTGTAGTGCTTGATGCAAAAGGGAAATATTTGCTACCTGGAATAATAGATGACCAAGTACATTTTCGGGATCCTGGACTAACGCACAAAGGCGATATTGAATCAGAGAGTCGCGCAGCAGTAGCTGGCGGTGTTACTTCGTATATTGATCAGCCTAATACAGTACCACATGCGATTACCCAAGAATTATTAGCCCAAAAATACCAAAATGCTGCGGGTCGTTCGTATGCCAATTATTCGTTTATGATGGGCGGTACGAATGATAATTTAGAAGAGATTCTAAAAACGAATCCGCGCAATGTGGCGGGTTTGAAATTGTTTTTGGGGTCGTCAACAGGTGATATGTTGGTTGATAGTTCAGCGGCAATCGAATCCATTTTTTCAAGTACACCACTCTTAATCGCAGTGCATTGTGAAGATGAGACTACAGTTAAAAATAATTTAGTCCACTACAAAGAACAATTTGGAGAAGATATTCCTGTTTCTTATCACCCGATTATTCGCAGTGAGGAAGCGTGTTATTTATCCTCTTCCAAGACGGTTGAATTAGCTAAAAAGACGGGAGCTCGTTTACATGTTTTTCATATTTCTACCGCTAAAGAGTTGGCACTATTTGATAATTCACTTCCTTTAGAAGAAAAGAAAATTACGGCTGAAGTCTGTATACATCACCTATGGTTTACGGATGCGGATTATGCGACCAAAGGGAATTTTATCAAATGGAATCCAGCGGTAAAAACAAGTGCCGATCGCGAGGCGCTTTGGAAAGCAGTGTTGAATGATACTATTGATGTCATTGCTACGGATCATGCACCTCATACTTTGGAAGAAAAGGCACAAGTGTATACTAAAGCACCTTCAGGCGGACCTTTGGTTCAGCATTCGCTAGTTGCTATGTTGGAGAAAGTTCGAGAAGGCAAGATTTCCATTGAGAAAGTGGTGCAAAAAATGGCGCACAATCCGGCGTTATTATTTAAAATTGAAAACCGCGGTTTTATTCGAGAAGGCTATCATGCCGATTTGGTTTTGGTTGACCCAAATGCCGAATGGACGGTAGAAAAATCAAATCTTTTGTACAAATGTGGTTGGTCGCCATTGGAGGGAACTTCGTTTCATCATCAAGTGACGCATACTTTTGTCAATGGAAAATTGGTTTACGAAAATGGTAAAGTCAATGATATTAAAGCGGGGGAACGACTTTTATTTAATCGAATGTAAGGCAAATATGAAAAAAATAATTGCAATTGGATTACTGGTTTTTTTGGGAATATCATGTAAAGATGATGCCATTGCTCCTCCCAAAAATAAAATCGATAAAGAAACCATGATTAATATTTTGTATGACATGGCGGTTTTGGAAGCTGCGCGTTCACAATCGTATGCTACTCAGGTGAATTATCCTTCATCAGTGCAGTTTGTAAAAGAGAAGTACAAAATCGACAGTTTGACATTAGCCGAAAATACAAAATACTATGCTTCTGATTTGAAAGGCTTTAAAAAAATGTATGAGGAAGTTCGCAACCGGCTAGAAGAAAGTCGGAAAGCTGCTGGAGATGTTGTCATCCCAAATCCTGTGAATGCCTCTGATGGAGTTGTAAAATAGGTTACTTATAGCAATTAATAATTTTTTTAAGGTACTCGTCTATTGCTTCAAACTCAAATTGAAGTGTATTTTTTATTTTTTCATTTGAAATTTGATCCCTATTCAGCAAGGCGTTTGCACTGTGTTTGGACAATCTGCGACGGGTTCTAAAAACAAAACTCATCAAGGCATCCAATCGCCATCCCAATTCAAGTATCCCTTTTTTTACTTCGAAAGAGGGTTTTTTAGCGTTGAGTAATGAAGCGATGTAGAAAATAATATCCTTGTAGGTTCGGTTTTCTGCCACCACTATAAATCGCTCTCCTGTAATCGATGAATTCATCAATTGGTGCATGGCTTTTACTACATCATTTACACTTACATAACCAGTGCTGCCACTACTGTAAAATGGCATTCCTTTTTTTATGGAAGAAAATAATGCTCCGCTTCCTTGGGATTTATCCCAGTTTTCAGGATAAGGGCCCAAAATAATTCCGGGGTTAACGATCACACATGGCAAACCTTCTTGAAGTCCGCGCCAAACTTCCATTTCAGCGCCATATTTAGAAATAGCATAGTCGCTGTGAGCAAGTTCTGGATTCCATTCGGATGTTTCGGTAATTATTGATTCGTTTTGTTTTGGGCTTCCCAAAGCGGCTATAGAGCTCACAAAACAGAGTTTTTCTATTTTTTTTGCAATACAAAAATTGACAATATTGGCTGTTCCTTCGATATTGGTTTTTCGCAATAGGTCTTCGTCATTTGGGTCAAATGAAATTTGAGCGGCACAATGGTAAACGTGTGTACAATTTTCAAATGCCTTTTCTAAAGAAGGAATATCAAGAATATTTCCTTCAATCCAGTGAATAGCTGAAAATAAATCTTCTTTATTATAGTAATTAAAAAGGGATTTTGTTTTTGCTTTTTGGTTTTCAGAACGATATAAAGCACTTACTTGTTGTTTGTCGTTTTCGAGCAAATATAGCAGTAAGTGAGCCCCAACTAGTCCAGTGCCTCCAGTAACTAATATCATAAGTTCAAAGGTAAACTTTTCTTCAAAGTTAATGAAGGATTTGAAGTTACTTTCTGTATTTAGATCAAATAAATTATGAGTATAATAAGCGTGACAATTAATGAATATAGGGCAAATACTTTTAAAAATAATTTTCTCATGGTTTGTAAATTGAAAATAGAAAACTGAGCCCTGAGGAACAGGACTCAATTTTCAAGAATTAACGAAAGTGAACGTTTAACCAATTCGATTGGTTGTATGATTATTTTTTTACTGTAAAAAGACCAAGTTATAATTTAATAATATGTTTTTTATAGATATCAAAATTGGAATCGTAAAACAAAGTCTTTCATATAGTTACCGAAAATTGTTCATTTAAACTTAATTTATTGGCGTACAAGAATTATAATTTTGCCTCTTTCATCCATTAAAGACATCATTCCACTATTGTTTTCATTTATGCCATTTATTAAATAACAATTTTCAAAACCATCTTGATCCGTTTCTTTTAGAAAAATATCGTTTGGGTCGGATGAACTAAAATTATTACAAGTTGTTGTAATTTCATAAGTGCTACTATATAATAGCACATTATCAGAATAAGTGTTCTTTATACCATTACTTAGAAATTCATAAGTGTCAGTACTTGAGTCTTCAAGGTGCCATGTTCCTAATATTTCTTGATTGGGTGGTGTTAAAGGCATTATTGTTGCCTCTTTTTTGCTAATTGAGGTTTCATTCAATTTAGTATATGCAAATGCCATTCCTAAACTTAATATTAAAATAAGTGGGAAAATTATTTTTTTTGATTTCATGATTCTAACAATTTAATTTACTTAATGTTTGATTGAATTTATTTTGTCTAATTTGTCGACTATTATCACTTACATACTTGTTTACCTTATTTGTAACAGCATTTGAGCTTGCATTTTCAATATCTATGGCATCGATAATTCTAGTTTTAAAATACCAAAGTCCACTAAGTAAAGCATGTAATTGGTTTGGATCAGATAAATTATCTGGATGAGTGTAAGGAATATTTATATTGTGTGTAGTTAAATAGTTTAAATAACTATTGTAATTGTCTTTAAATGTAAGTTGAAAAGTACCTCTGCCACGATATAACCAACCCTCTCCGCTGTTTTTATCACCATTTCCCATTTTACAACAATATACTAAATTTGCTAATAATTGAGGGTTGTTAATGTAGTTGTAAGGCAGTGTTAAATTTGGATCAGTTGTTGAAAATTTTTTTGGCCAGGTTTCTATTAATTTTTGTGCAGTAGTATAATTTAAATTCTCTTGAGCATTTAAAATGTTGGTTCCTCCAGTCTCTCCCATTACTTGTGCCAAAAAATGTGCTAACTTTTTATTTGAATTTATCCCAAATACGGGTCCATATTCTTTTAATTGATTATAAAAAGTAGTTATAGTTGCTGTAGACGCATTTGGAAAAATTTCTCCTAATTTGCTAACGGTTAGACAGTCTAACGGGTTTTTGACTGGTTCCATAACACCAATCAATCCTTCAGGATTACAGGGGTCATCTTCTGTGCGGCAGAGCATGTTGTATTGATAATTGATGACAACGGTGACCGAATAGCCGGGGTAAGAACCATTACCACATACCGAACTTGTATAATTATCCCAACTGCTGTAGGATCTTCCGCATGAACATTCCACACTGACCACGATGTCGACACAACCCGATGACATTCCTCCACCGGCGCCTGGATCACTTCCAGGACTTCCATAGCTTGGTTCTCCTGGATCGGCACTTCCTCCTGCTGGATCGCCTGGTGTTTGTGAAATTGGGTCAGGGATTTCGACAATTATTTCTTGGCAAGGATCGGCGATTGGTGTAATGCTCGAGGCACCTACTCGTCCAGCAAATTCTTGAAAGGATTTCAATTGACTATTATAAGCTGCTGCAAATTGTTCGGTCATTTTGTATTCCATCATAGTGGCTTCAAAAACACCTTGTTTTTCGGTTAAAATGAGATTATGAAATGTCTTATAATCATCTTGGGGATGATTAATGACTCGAAATGTATAGTTTTTTACACCCAATGTGTCCATAACTTCAAGAATGGAATTAAAATCAATCGTGCCGCCATCTGTTCTGGCAAATTCGTTACTTTCTTCTAAAACATGTATTGTACCTTTTTCTTTGAGAAGGGACATTAATTTATTTCGTACTTGTTGTGCATCTTCGCCATTTAAGGTTCGGATGGAATTCCCGTTATCTACTTTTTCATGGGGATTGTGTTGCACTTCGTCTTCTAGTTGACAACCTATAAAAATAAGAGTTGCCACAAGTAGTGTAGCCACTACATACAATTTACTTCGCTTCATTGTGTTTGATTTTGGATTATAAAAAATTTTTTGGCTTAGATGAAGGATATCTTAATGAGGAAGTTGCGGTGTGATTTCTTTTTTAATGTTTCATAGGCGTATAATTTAATAGGTTAAAATTAACAGTTTGTTTTTAATAATCGGTACACAAAAAGTGTATATCGTGTTAAAAAACAGCATTTTAGCTATTTTGTTTTTGAACGATTTGCTAAAAATGCGAATTGGATTACAAAACCTGTTGTTTAGCCCTGATCGAAGTGGAAATCCTGTTGGCGGGAGGTTCGGTTTTCCGACCGCCAACCGATTGCTACGAAGAGCAGGAAGTGACTTGATGAAACGCTAAAGCTGCTGCTCCAAATCAATAAATCGTGTATCTTTGCGCAAAATTTTTATCCGATGAATAATATTGTTGAAGAATTACAATGGCGTGGTTTAGTGCATGACATGATGCCGGGAACGGAAGAGCAACTTTTAAAAGAGGCCACCTCGGTTTATATTGGATTTGACCCGACGAGTGATTCCTTACATATCGGGAGTTTGGTGCCCATTATCTTGTTGGTACATTTGAAAAATTTCGGTCACCGTCCCATCGCTTTAGTGGGTGGTGCTACAGGAATGATTGGTGATCCTTCGGGAAAATCGGACGAACGCAATCTTTTGGACGAAGCAAGTTTGCAGAAAAATGTAGAAGGAATAAAAGGTGTTTTGTCGCGATTTTTGGATTTTAATGCGGAAGGACCTACAGCTCCGGTTTTGGTGAACAACTATGACTGGATGAAAGAATTCTCGTTTATCGCTTTTGCGCGTGATGTGGGGAAACGCATTACGGTAAATTATATGATGGCTAAGGATTCTGTAAAAAAGCGCTTAACAGGTGAAGCGGGTTCCGGAATGAGTTTTACCGAGTTCACTTACCAATTGATTCAGGGTTACGATTTTTATCATTTGCACAAACACTACAATTGTTTGTTACAAATGGGAGGATCTGATCAATGGGGGAATATTACGACAGGTACCGAGTTGGTGCGTCGAATGAATGACGAACATGCCAAAGCTTATGCAATGACGTGTCCGTTAATTACAAAAGCGGACGGATCCAAATTTGGTAAAAGTGAAGGTGGAAATGTATGGTTGACCGCCGATAAAACATCGGTGTATAAATTTTACCAATTTTGGTTGAATACGACGGATGTTGATGCAGAAAAATACATTAAGATTTTCACCTTTTTAGATAAAAATACAGTTGCTGGATTAATTGAAGAACATCAGCAAGCTCCCCATTTACGGGTGTTACAAAAACGTTTAGCCGAAGAAGTGACGGTATTTGTGCATGGGCGTGAAGAATTTGATAAAGCGGTATTTGCCTCAGCAGCATTTTTTAGTCCGACCATGGATGAGTTGAAGCAATTGGATACGCAGACCTTTTTAGAGGTTTTTGAAGGCGTTCCTGTTGCTGAATTAGCGGCTTCCGAATTGGAAAATGGTTTGGATATGGTAGGTGCTTTGGCTGCCAAAACGGGTTTTTTGAGTTCGAACAGCGAAGCCATGCGTGAATTGAAGCAAAATGCAATCTCCTTGAATAAAGTAAAGGTAACTTCAGCGTATAAAATTACGTCCAGTGATTTGATACATGGTAAATATTTGTTGCTTCAAAAAGGGAAGAAAAATTACTATTTGATTGTAGTAAATTAAAAAAAAAGAGGGTCCGATAAGGGCCCTTTTTTTTCAATATAGTGTTTTTTTAAAATTTTAACATTGATGCCTTTTTCATGCATTATCCATGCTTTTGACTAGCTTTTTATTATGAGTGTCAAAACTTTATTAAAGAGATTAAATTATGCTATAATTTCTTGTCTACTTCACAGGTTAAAAAACCTTTAATGTCATATATGATTGATTTTTTCTTTAAGTATTGAGTGGGGTTGAAATTTTTAAATTCTTGGTGCTTTACTGCCAAAACAGCAGCATGATATTTTTGAGTTAAAGGGAGTTGGTTCAACAAACTGATTCCATATTCGTGTTTTACTTCATCACGATCTGCAATGGGGTCGTAGATGTCAACTTTGAATCCAAAATTAACCAAAGCATGATATAAGTCGACTACTTTTGTGTTTCTTATATCTTTGCAATCTTCTTTAAAGGTTATACCGAGTAGTAGTAATTTAGAGTTTTTTATTTTTATTTTTTTCTCAAGGGAAATTTTTACGATTTCGAATGCTATAAAATTACTCATGCTATCATTCATTCTTCTTCCTGCAAGAATGATTTCAGGATGATAGCCCAATTCTTGAGCTTTATTTGCTAAATAATAAGGGTCAACACCGATACAATGACCTCCAACTAAACCAGGTCTAAAATTAATAAAGTTCCATTTTGTAGCAGCAGCATCTAACACTTCATTAGTGTCAATATTCATTAAGTTGAAAATTTTGGAGAGTTCATTTACAAAAGCAATATTTATGTCTCTTTGTGCATTTTCAATGACTTTTGCGGCTTCTGCAATTTTTATACTACTTACTGGAAAAGTCCCTGCTTTGATTACTGATTTGTATAATTGGTCAACTTTTTCTGCAATTGTAGGATTTGACCCTGAGGTAATTTTAATGATGGTTTCAACCGAATGTATTTTATCACCGGGGTTAATTCTCTCTGGAGAGTAACCTGCAAAAAAATCAACATTATATTTTAATTTACTGTATTTTTCAATTACCGGAATACAAATTTCTTCTGTAGCACCAGGATAAACCGTTGATTCAAAAATTACTATTGAGTTTTTAGTAATTACTTTTCCAACAGTTTCACTAGCCTTGATTAAAGGAGTGAAATCCGGATTATTAAATTTATCTGTTGGGGTAGGGACAGTAACTATGTAGAAATCAGCATCTTTTATTAAATCGATTGAATTGGTAAATTTTATGGAATTGTCAGATAGACCGTACTGTAATTCTTGTAATGTTTTACTTTCTATTTCATTGGTATTGTCATTACAATTTTCTAATTCTTGAATTCTTTTTTTATTGATATCGAAGCCAATAACAGAATATTTTTTTGCAAACAAGACACTTAATGGTAAGCCAACATAACCAAGACCAATTACTACAATTTTCATTTTTTTAATTGGGATATACTAAGATTTTTATATTCATTGATGATAATTTCCCATAAGTTTTTTTGGTCATATTTTTCAGCAATGACTTTTCTAGAGTTATTTTTTAAATGATAATAAAGCAAATGGTTACTGCTTATCCATAACATTGCTTTCAATAAAGATTTATCACATTTTGGAGGTACTAGTAGCCCGTTTACATGAGATGTTATAATTTCATTACAACCATTAATATCAGAGGCAATAATAGGTAATTTCATTGCACCTGCTTCCATAATAACATTAGGAAAACCTTCTCTATAACTTGGAAAAATAAAAACGTCTGAAAGTTTATAAAACATTCTAACGTCAGATTGATAGCCTGTAGTTATAATATTATTATTGGATTGGATAATTTTTAATGTAGAAGCATGTAACGGATTTAAATCTTGTTCATAAGGTCCAACTAATACAAGTTTAAATTGATTATCTGAATTATCAATTTTTGAAAAGGCTTTCACTAATTCATTGATACCTTTATCGCCAACCAATCTACCAACAAAGAGAAAAACAAAATCATTATCGTGAATATTAAATTCTCTTCGATATTCTGATTTGGTTTTTAATGTGTCATGGTTAGGGTCAAATTGTTTTAAATCTATACCATTTGTACTGCCATTACCCAACACGTTAATTTTAAAAGAAAACGGGAAAAGGGTTTTGATTAGTTTTAAGATATTAAATGAATTGGCATATACATTGGTTGCACAAGAATAAGTGATTGTTTCACAAAGGATTAGCAATTTCTTTTTTAAGCCTTTTGTTTCAACTAGAGGGAGTCCACTTATAGTATGCATTCGAATTGGTACTCCACTGAGTTTAGCTGCAATCATGCCAACAAGCCCAGCTTTTGGCGTGTGAGTATGGACTATTTCGGGTCGTATTTCTTTAAAATATTTGTACATTTTAAAAATAGAGATGATGTCCTTAAAAGGTGTTATCTTTCTTGACATTTCAATATTTTTAACTTTAATTTTTTCTTTTTCACCAATCTTTTTAAGGTATTCTTCATCTGAAGATACCGCAATTACTTCAAAGTGATTGTTTACAAAGTTTAATTGGCCATTTAGCAATTTGTCGAGAGATAGCGGTACTGTTGTAACGCGAACAATTCGAATTTTATGTTCCGTTTCAGGGGTATTTGTTTTGGATACTTCAGTATTCGCAATAGTTTTAGTAACAGTTAATATATTTTCTTGATTTGAAATATATTCAAGACTATTTTTTTCGGCTATTTTAACAGAAGCATTCATACAAACAAATTAATTTATTTTAAATATTACTCTCCTTACCAGTTTTCTTGCTTCAATTGCATTGATATCAACAGTATCATCCATACCTCCTGAAATTGCCTTTAATCTATTGGTTTCAATCCCAGATTTCACGAGTATATTCTTCACATTTGTAGCTCTAGCCAAGGCTAATTTTTTATTGTATTCAAGATCCCCTTTAGCATCTGCATAACCAATAATTGTGAGGTTTGAAGAAGGATTTTGTTTTAAGAAATTTAGAATAAAATAAATACCATCATAAGAGATAGAATTTGGAGTCGCACTATCAATATCAAATAATATTGAAACATATCCTTCTTCGATAGAGCGTCTGAAAAAGTCTGCAGATTCTTTGTCTTTGGATAAGTTTGTGGATTCTAGAGAACCATATTTTTTCTCTAAATAACGTTCCAGTTCATCAGGTACACCATTTTTATTGATATCAACCATAACACCTCTTGAATCTACTGCAACACCAGCAACCGAATTATTTTCACTGTCCAAATAGTCGGCTACTCCATCTTTATCAGTGTCATTCATTTTTATTTCGATGTCCTCAATTCTCTTTTCAAGATTTTTGTTTTTGTTTTCTAGATCAACAATTTCTTTGTTTTCCGATTTCCATTTTAATTGTTTTCCAAATGAATAGGAAAATCCTAGAGAAGCGTTGAGCATGTGGCCGTATAGGTTGTTATTGGGATTGGAATACGTTCCATCCCAGGTATAGTGCTGTCTAAAGTTGTGAATTGTTGAAAGATCTAAGTGAACAAATCCCTGTTTAGTAATACGATACATGGGTGTTAATCCTAAAATCACACCCCCATTTAGTTCTCTTCTTCCAGCTACAGGATTGTTTTCTGAAGTGATTTTCTGAAGTGTTGAAAGTACAATTCCCGAGTGTAATAAAATTTTAAATCGGGAATCCTCAGAATTAAATTTTAAATAACTATTTAAGTTTAAAACAGTTTCTAGGCTCAATCTAAATTGTGCAGTTTCAAAAGACTTACTTTTATTTTCTTTTTCTCGAAATCGATCAAAGGCAAGAGTACTTTTAAATCCAATTGAATTTGAATACGTGTAGTGAACTCCCAATGTGTAGGAATTAATGTCTATGTTTCCAAATTTCTTATTGTTATTAGTAGAAAAAAAACTTTCGGAAAAAGGAACAATCCCTTTACTTTCTCCAATGGACATTTCAAATCTCCATCGATAATTATTTAAATTGGAAATCGTAGAATCTTTTATTTTTTTGGTTTCAACTTCACCAGTTTGTTCACTATTTTGACCAAAAGTACTATTTAAAGAAAGTAAAATTATGACTAAATTAAGTTTTGATTTCATTGCATATTTAGATAATTGTTGAGCAAATATAATGTTAAAATATATCCAATTTTGACTGTGCGAATTACATAATATTATTGAAACATTTACATAACATATTGTCCTAAAAAAATGAAATAATTTCAAAAAATAACAATGTAAAAACCACATAATCAGAACTATAGAATATGAATTGATTTTTTAAAAATGTTAATTTTAAGTTAACTTATATTGGTACTTATTGTATTTATTTTGGAGTTTCAAATTTTAACTATGAAAACAACAATACTATTATTTTTTACCTTTTTAAGTAGTTTAACATTTGCTCAAAATGGATCAGTACGAGGGACTGTTGTTGATGCCAAGAATGGGACTACATTAATAGGAGTTAACATTGTAATAAAAAGTGTCAAGAAAAGTACAATTACTGATGGTGATGGTAAATTTGTGATCAGTGGTTTGCCAATTGGAGTCTATGAAATTGATTTTTCATTTATTGGCTATAATTCAAAAACAGTAAGTGAAGTTATTATTGTAGCTAATGAATTTATCGAACTTAACGTTACATTAGAGGAACAAAAAAATACACTTGATGAGGTGGTCATTACAAAAACTAGAGCAAAAGCGGAGTCTATTAAATCGTTATTGACACAACAAAAGAACAATGCAAGTGTTTCAGACGGAATTTCAGCAGAATCCATTAAGAAAACCCCTGATAGAACTACCTCTGATGTATTGAAAAGAATTAGTGGTGCAAGTATTCAAGATAATAAATTTGTAGTCATTAGAGGATTAAATGATCGCTATAATGTTGCCTTTTTAAATGGGGCTCCTTTACCAAGTTCTGAATCCGATAGAAAAGCTTTTTCATTTGATATATTCCCTTCCAATCTTTTAGATAATTTAATAATCACAAAATCAGCAACTCCAGACTTGCCAGCTGATTTTGCTGGGGGTGTTGTTCAGATCAACACAAAGTCAGTTCCCGATAAAAATTTTCAAACGTTTTCATTTGGATCGGGCTACAATACCATTACCACATTTAAAGAACAACGAACATACGAAGGAAGTTCTACTGATTGGATCGGTTATGATAATGGTACGCGTGCCATACCCAGTACACTTCCATCTACAGCCATATTCAATACCTTATCTTATCAAGATAAAGCACAGTTGGCGAAAACATTTGAATACGATTGGAGAATTAACAGTCAAAAATTTGCTCCTAATTATAGTTTTCAGTACAGTATTGGTAGAAGCATTAAATTCAATGAAAAAACCTTGGGTTTAATTTTTTCCATTTCGAATACAAAATCCAATACTTTCGCAAATGTAAAACGTTTTGATTATGATAATCCAGATCCAAATTCTTCGTTATTAATTTCAAAATTTTCTGACAATAATTACACAGAGCAGGTAATGACAGCTGGGTTAGCCAATTTGTCGTTTAAATTTAATGATAATCATATACTTTCATTTAAAAACATTTATAGTATAAATTCAACTGATTTAGTTGTAGAACGAACAGGGCAAAGAGATATCAATGATACGCGAGTTTTGCAAGCTGATGTTAGATGGTTTACGAGCAATAAAATCTATTCCGGACAATTAACAGGAGAACATTCTTTTAATAATAAAAAACAAAAATTAACCTGGAATGCATTTTACAGTAACATTAATAGAAGTATTCCAAATTTGAGAAGAAATATTTATTCTATAACTGACCCAAATAGTACAGATCCCAATTTAAATACACCAAGGGCTGAAATAGCTTACAATAATGGAGGTCCAGATTATGGTGGGGGTATGTTTTTTTCTGAAAACAAAGAAGATATTAAAGGAGGTAAAATTGATTTAATCAATAAGTTCAACTTAGGTAAAGAAGTTATCAATGAATTTAAAGTAGGTGGATTAATTCAAAAAAGAGATCGTGATTTTTATGCTCGTCAATTACAATATAATGCATTAAATCTGGGGGGTAACTTTGATACTAACCTTTTAACATTACCTAATGATCAAATTTTTAATTTGGCTAACATGGGGGTGCTTTCACCAGGAGTAAATGGGTTTACCATTGCAGATTTTACCAAATTTACAGATTCCTACACCGCGGGTTCAGATTTAATTGCAGGATATGCAATGTTGGATAATCGTTATAAATTTTTACGCTTGGTTTGGGGGGTTCGTTATGAAGAGTATACCCAAAGAATTAACTCACGTTTAACGGAGAATGATTATCTAGCACTTGAAGATAAAATAGATAATTTACTGCCTTCTGCTAACTTAATTATTTCATTAAATTCAAAACAAAATTTACGATTCAGTTACTCTAAAACCCTGAATAGACCCGAGTTTAGAGAATTAGCACCCTTTGGTTTTTATGATTTTACAAATCAATTTTTCACACAAGGTAACCCACTTTTAAAAACAGGTGAAATTAAAAATTTTGATGTGCGTTATGAAATTTATCCCGGGAAAAATCAAATATTTTCAGTTTCATATTTCAGAAAAAAATTCAAAAACCCTATTGAAATTCAACAGCAAGTGAATAATAAAACCATTACTTATGTCAATGCAAATGCAGCAGTAAATAGTGGTGTTGAAATCGAATTTCGAACGCTATTAAGTAGTATACTGAATTTTCCAAGCTTGAAATTCTTAGAGGATATGACTTTATTTTCTAACATAGCAATTATTCAATCTGAAGTAGATATTTCCAATTTAAATTCGGCTAATATTAACACTAAAAGACCCTTACAAGGGCAATCTCCTTACGTTGTCAATGCAGGATTGCAATATTTAAACAATGATAATGGATGGTCTATCTCGGCAAATTTAAACCGAACAGGTAATCGAATTGCCTTTACTGAAAGTGAAGTGAAACCCGCCATCTGGGAAAAAGGAAGAACATTTATTGATTTACAGATTTCAAAGACTTTCAATAAAAAAATGGAGGTTAAATTAAATGTTCAAAATTTACTTGCTCAAGATTTAATATTTTATCAGAATAATTATAAAAATTCTGTTCGCTATGGAACCCTTGAAACTTTAGCAAATCAAGTTTTTACAGGAGATTATCATAACCAAGATGGTTACAATTCTATAGAAGATGATGTGATTTGGAGGACTCGATTTGGACAAAGTATTTCTTTAACTTTTACCTATAATTTTTAAATATTTTTTATTCCCACTATATGAAGACGCCTCTTAAAAGGCGTCTTTTTTTAACATTAAATTTAACATTCATTAACTAAATAGTGACAAAATGGTAATCCTCACTTTTAATTAGTTAAACCCTTAAAAATTAGATTTGTATACAAATTAAACCTAAAATTTTAATTATGAGAAAAAATTATTTTTTGCCATTTCTTTTACTGTTAGTTAGTATGTTGAATGCGCAAATCGAGCAAACCTCGTATAGAGGTGCTTTTGCACCGGCACCAACGCCGATGTGGACGGATTCTTGGACAAATTATGATCCAAAAAATGAAATTTATCCTGACGGTACTGTTGTTAATATCACCACTGATATTACAACAAATACCACTTGGACAACAGGTAAAACGTATTATCTATCAGGATTAATCTACGTTAGAAATAATGCAACGTTAACCATTCAACCTGGAGTTGTAGTGAAAGGAAATTACACCAATTCTGGAACTGCATTAATTGTAACGAAAGGTTCAAAATTAAATGCAATTGGAACAGCTTCTCAACCTATTGTATTTACTTCTGCAAAAACTGTTGCTGAGGGAAGACAGCCAGGTGATTGGGGAGGAATTGTATTGTTAGGTAAAGCAGGATTCAACATCAATAATGGTGTGAATAACATTGAAGGGATTACTGCATCAGTTAATACTGAATATGGTGGTGGTGCTGCACCTGATGATAACGATAACTCTGGAACATTAAAATATGTTCGTATTGAGTTTGGTGGATATGTATTTTCACCAAATAATGAGATTAATGGTTTGACAATGGGTGCTGTTGGTAAAGGAACTACGATTGACTATGTTCAAGTTTCTTATGCTAATGATGACGCTTTTGAATGGTTTGGTGGTTCTGTGAACTGTAAACACTTAGTAGCTTACAGAAATTTAGACGATGATTTTGATACAGATAACGGTTATAAAGGATTAGTACAGTATGTATTAGGTATTAAAGATCCATCTATTGCTGATAATCCATCGGTATCAACTTCTGAAGGTTTTGAATCTGATAATAATGCAGCAGGTACTACTGTAGTATCGCCAAATGATAATACTTCTGCAATTTTTACAAATGTAACTTTAATTGGTCCGGCTTTTAGAGCAACATTATCTCCATCAACTACAGTTGCAACAGGTCACGAACGTCCATTACGTTTAAGAAGAGCAACACAGTTGAAAGTGTACAATTCCATTTTTATGGATTTTAAAAATAATTTTGTGTTCATAGACGGGTCAGCAGCTGTAGCTAACGCCAATGGAGGAACTTTGAAATTTAAAAATAACATTATTGCTGGAACACCTAATGCATCATTTACTGGAGGTGTTAACCCAACATCTTTAAATTCATGGTTTACTTCAAATGGAAATTCATTTTTATCTTCTAGTACAGGTTTATTAGCAACACCTTACGGTTCAACAAATACTTATTTAGGTTTGGATTATCGTCCAACAGGAGTTGCTGCTTCAGGAGCTGATTTCGCAGACAGTTCAATTGCTCCTTATGTAGTTATTGTAACAGGATCTACACCTCAAGTTACCAATGTAACGTATTGTAAAGGTACAGTTGCTTCTCCTCTTACAGCTACTCTAACTACAACTGGTGTTTCTTTAAAATGGTATACTTTAGCTACAGGAGGAACAGCTGCAACAACTGCACCAACACCTACAACAACTGTTGTTGGAGTAAAAACATATTATGTGTCACAAGTTGATACAAATGGCGTTGAAAGTGCTCGTGTTCCGTTAACTGTAACAATTTTAGCACTTCCAACAGAAGTCTTGAGTGCAATCACTGGTGTTGGTCCTGCTGGATCAACTTCTGCCACTGCAGTTGGACCTTATGTTGCAACAACAGCACAATTTACGTATTCAATTTCAACATTTGTGGATACTTCATTAAGTTATTTATGGACTGTTCCAAATGGAGTGAATATTGTTTCTGGTCAAGGTACAAATTCAATTGTAGTAAATTATTTGAATGTTCCTCCAGGAGCAGGTAATGTTGGTTCTATTCAAGTTCAAGCTGTAAATGCGAACGGATGTAAAACATTAGCGAAGTCATTGTTAATTACTAAAGCATTACCTGCTGCTCCAACAGTAATTAATTTCTATGATAGAGCAAGTGCAACTCCAACAACAGCCCTGACTTCTTATGCTAAATACATGGGTTCTACTACACCAATTACTATTTTGGTAAGTACTGTACCGGCTGCTACTGGTTATGAATGGGAATTACCTTCAGGTGTTCAATTATCTTTACCATCTAATACTCCTGCACCTGTTGTTACTACTGTAACTTACACTGCAGAGCCATTCTACAGTCCAGCTTCAACGCCAACAACAGTTGGAACTAAATATTGGGTAGTTACTTTTAACAAATATACCGTTGATGTTAATGGAGAATCTACAGATATCGTTGTTTCAACATGTCAACAAAGAATTGTTGGTTCGGGAGCTTATGGGGCTACAACTTCACAAAATTATCCGCGTTACGGAACTAAGATTGTGTCGAACAAACCATCAATTTTAGTGAATTTTTCAGGAGTAAATAATTCAGCTACAACTGCATTATATTTTGGTGTGAAATCTGTAAATGGTGTAGGTACATCTGTTACAACGAATGCTACAAATGCTGATGTAGTTGCTGGAAATATCATCCCTGGTCTTTATTATACTTCATACAATGAAGTTTTTACACCAGTAACACCGCCTAGCACAAATGCAACTTCTGTATTTTCTGTGGCTAGTACTACAGTGGTAAAAAATTCTAAATTGAAAAAATTAGTTGCTGCAATTCCAGCTGCACCAACAACAGTTAAGTTATTCAATGATGCAATCAGTTCTACTACAGCGGTAACAATTGTAAGTAAATATATTGGAACTACAACTCCATTACGTTTATTAGCTGCTGTATCTCCAACTGCTTCTTCCTATTCTTGGGAATTACCTTCAGGTGTAAATCAAGTAAGTGGTGGTAACACGAATGAAATCGTTGTAAATTTCGCAGGCGTTGCTCCAGGTACAACTGTACTTTATTTGGGTGTAAAAGCGGTTAACGGTATTGGGTCATCCATTACAAATAATGCAGCATTAACTCCTGCAACTACATCAACTGCTAAGTTGTTAAAAGTTACTGCTACTGTACCAGCAGCTGTATCAATTGTTTCCGGTCAAATTACAGGTATTTGTGGTGATTCTACATACACTTATACAATAACGGCTTCTCCATTGGCAAATAGTTATGTAATTACTGGGCCTGTAGGATCAATCGTTACATCAGCTAGTAATCCATCTAATGGGTCATCATCATTATCAACAAGTGATTTGACATTCTCTGTAACAATGCCTGCTAATTTTGCAACAATCACACCGAAAACAATTGTTATTTCTGCTGTGAATGGTGTTGGTGCTAGTTTAACAAATAAAACATTGACGTTATCAACTGCTTTATCTCCAATTGGAGTAGCTACTGGAGGTACTACATTTACTCGTTGTGCCACACAAACTTTCTCTGTTCCAGAAGTTCCTGGAGCTGTTTCATACACATGGTTACCAGCAGCTGGAGCTACAATTGTATCAGGTCAAGGTACAAATACAGTAGTAGTTGATTTTTCTGCTGTACCAACTACAGCTACATCAAACTTGTTAAAAGTTACTGCAACAAATGGTTGTGGTGTGTCAAGTGCTGCTAAATCTATTTCTTTAACAAGCGTTTCTTGTGCTCGTGAATCTCAAATTGTAGAAGAGAATCCTGTTAATGAAGTGTCAATTGTACGTTCAGAAGTTTATCCTAACCCAACTTATGGAGCAATCTCAATTACAGTAGAAAATGAATTAAAAGGTTCTGTTGAAGTTGCTATTTTCTCAATGGATGGTTATTTGGTAAATGAGCCAAAAACAATTCAGTTAGAAGAAGGTGTAAATACAATTCAAGAAGATTTAAGTCGCTTAGAAAAAGGTATTTATATTGTAAAATTAATTTCTTCTTCAAATAAAGAAGTTGTTGTTAAAAAAGTAATTAAACAATAATAAAGTTTAGTTCTAATTTATAAAGCCGCCCAAAAGGCGGCTTTTTTCTTTAAATCATCCTTAGCACTATAATTTTGGTTATTTTTATACAAACAAAAACAAATGAATAGGAGAATTGTAGTTTTAGGCCTAGGACAAAATAATTTCTTGTCTTATCTATATTCAGTTTTGAAAATTCATCATCAAGATTACAGTATATCCGCCCCTTTTTTTAGTGAATTAAATACCGAAAAAAAAGATGAATCTTGGATGTATGATAATCAAAACATAATTCGTAAACCCAGAATTCCCCATTTTTTAAAAGCAGTTGTTTCTATATTATTAAACAAGTACACCTACATCTTTTTTCATTATATCCTCTTTGTAGACGGAAAAGGGAAAAAGGCTTTTCATTTTTTATACTCTTTTTTTAAAGAGCAATCTTTTCTTTATGCAAATGACGCCTTCAAAACGTATGATATTGCACATTTTCATTTTATGCAATACAGTTATGTGCGAAGTGTATTTTTATTGCCTTCTACAAAAAAAATAGTTTGTTCTTTTTGGGGGTCTGATTTGTTGCGAACATCGGACAATTTTAATCATTTTATCATTCAAAAAGTTTTGTCAAGGGCTAATGCAATTACTTGTCAAACACCTGAGATGAAAGAGATAATATTGTCCAAATTCGGTAGAAATTTAGAAAAAAAAATAAAGTTATGTCTCTTTCCATTAGATCGTCTTTCGTATGATAATATTGATTTATACAGGAACGATAATGCTGAAATTGAAAAATTTAAAAAAGATTTTGGTTTTCATTTGACTAAAAAAAACATTTTGATAGGGCACAATGGGAATGCGTCTAATCAGCAGATTGAAGTCATTCAATCGTTATTAGATTTAAAAACAATCAATGATTATCACTTGATTATTAATTTAAATTATGGCTGTCCTCCTGAAGAAATAACAGCATTTAAAAATGCACTAGAAACACTTTTAAAAAGTACACAAACCACATTCTATATTAATGAAATTTTTTACAATAAAAAAGAATTAGCGCTTTCACGATTAGCCACAGATATTTTTATTCATGTTCCCATTTCAGATGCTTTGAGTGGTAGTATGTTAGAAATGCTCTATGCAAATACAACGGTTATTACAGGTACTTGGTTAAATTACAAAACTTTTAAAAAAGCGCATCTTGACTATTTTGAAGTAGAAGCAATTCGTGATATACCTTATACAATTGAAAAAAGCTGTTTAGAATCCGATAGAGATCATAAAGTGTCAAATAATCAAAGAAATATTATTACATATTTCAACAATGCTATTTTAATCGAAAATTGGCACAATACCTTTCAAGAACTATGAGTCTCAAGCAAAAAGTAACAAAAAGTTTGATTTGGACTTTTTCAGACCAAGTAGTTGTTCAAATAGCCAATTTATTTTTTGGGTTATATATTGCACGATTGTTAGGCCCTGAGACCTTTGGAATTATAGGGATAGTACTAATGTTTACCAATTTTGCTCAGTTATTTGTAGATATGGGTTTTGGTTCTGCTATCATACACAATCAACAGCTTAATACGATTCATTTTTCTTCTGTTTTTTGGATAAATAGTATTGCTGCTTTGCTATTGTATTTTCTGTTTTATTTATCCGCTCCAAGTCTTGCATTATTTTTTAAACAACCAATTTTAGAAAATGTCATCCGGGTTTGTAGTTTAACACTACTCTTGAATGCATTTTGTGTTGTCCAATTTAGTTTGATGGTAAAAGAATTAAATTTTAAGAGAAAAGCAATTATCAATTGGATTTCACTTTTTACAGGATATGGGGCAGCATTATATATGGCTTATAATGGTTATGGCGTTTGGTCCGTTGTTGGAATGTATTTAACAATGGGATGTTCTAACGTACTGGTTATATGGCTAACTACAAAATGGAAACCCAGTTTTCAATTGAATAAAGAAGCCATCAAAACGATTTGGAGCTATGGAATCCACGCTTTTGGAGATAATGCACTAAATTACTGGTCACGAAATTTTGATAATTTTATTATAGGAAAATGTTTAGGCACTCTTCAACTCGGACTTTATACTAGGGCTTATTCATTAATGCTTTTGCCTGTAAAAAATTTATCAACTGTTATTTCAAAAGTTTTTTTCCCTGCATTTGCTCAACGACAAGAAGACAAAGAAAAATTAGCGAAACATTATTTACAACTAATTCAATATATCTCTTTAGTTACCTTTCCTCTCTTAATTGGCTTGTCTTTGGTGTCTTCAGAATTTGTAATTATATTTCTGGGTGAAAAGTGGCGCGCAATGATACCTATATTATCGCTACTTTGCATTGTTGGTGCTTTGCAATCCATTGTCACATTGAATGGTGTAATTTATTACTCATTGGGTCAAACCAAAACAGCATTTAAAATTTCCATTCTTGTAAATATTACTTTGATAATTGCTTTTGTAATTGGAGTTAACTACGGAATAAAAGGAGTGGCTTGGAGTTATTTAATAGCCAATATTTTGTTGTTTTATCCTGTTTATACCACAGCTATACGATTGCTTAATTTGTCATTAATAAATGTTTTTTATAGATTAAAAGGCATATTGGCAGCACTTATTTTAATGGTTGCGGTGATTTCATTAATTGGGTATTTTATTAATTTTACGGTAATTATTGCCTTCACTTTCAAAATTTTGATAGGAACCAGTGTGTATTTAATATCTCTTTATGCTTTTGAAAGAAAACTTGTAATCCAAATAATTGATAAGGGTAAAAAGACATTCAAAAAACTAAAAAAATGAAGATTGTTCGTTTGACTACATTACTCGATTTTGGGGGGCAAGAGCGTAAATACTTGTCTTTCACAAACGATAAATCAAAATTGCATCATGAGTATATTTTTGCGGCCTTAGGCCATGGTGGCTATACTTCAAATGAATTACAAAAAAGAGGATTTTCTGTAGAATTATTGGATTTAAATTATAGGCTAATTCATATCAAAACATTGTGGAAATTGTACAAATGGTTGAAGAAAGTAAAACCGGATTTAGTTCATACTGCTGCAGTAGAAGCAAATTTTTACGGTGTTTTAGCGGCAAAACTTGCTGGAGTTAAAATAATTGTTGCTGAAGAAATTGGAATCCCAAATCATTCGCAAAAAGTACAAATTCTAATGCGTTTCGTTTATTTACTGACCTATAAAGTAATTTGTGTTTCCCAAGCAGTTAAGGATTATTTAATTCAAATTAAAGAAATTAAAGATTCAAAAGGGTATGTCCTTTATAATCCAGTTGCACCCAAGCCTTTTCAGAATCCTTCTTTAATTGGAAGTTCGATAGTTTGTGTCGGTCGATTGGAAAAGGTCAAAAATCAAAAAATACTAATTCAGGCTCTCGCACTATCAAAACACAAGGATTTGAATTTAATTTTAGTTGGTGATGGAAGAGAGCGGGGTAATTTAGAACAACTGATAAAGGATTTACATGTTCAGAATCGTGTAATAATTTCCGGTTTTGTTCCTAATCCAGAAATCTATTTAGGAAAAAGTGATTTATTTGTTTTGCCTTCATTATCAGAGGGGTTCGGAATAGCCGTTTTAGAGGCAATGCAACAAGGAATTCCCTGTTTATGTACAAATGTAGGGGGTGTTCCAGAATTTATTGATGATGGGATTAATGGCTGGCTTTTTAATCCACATGATGAGAAAGAACTTGTCAACAATATAGATGCATACTTTGACTTGAGTGTGGAAGAAAGAAAACAAATAGGTGAGGCTGGACGCCTAAAAGTGCGCTACAATTTTTCAGAATCTGAATATATTTTGAAATTAGAAAATCTCTATACTCAATGGAATTGATACGGGTTTTACATATAGTAGAGACTATTGGATCAGGCGGAGTAGAACGCAGGAAATTATTACTTTGTAAAAATTTGGATTCTTCTCGATTTGAGCAAAAAATACTTTGTACCAATGCTTATGGAGATTTTATCAAAGCATTTGAGACACTTGGGATTGAAGTGGTAGCGGTGGGGAAGATGAGTTCCCCCTTGGATGTAAAGTGCCACATAAAAGTGCAAAATTTCATCAAAAAATTCAAGCCTCATATTGTTCACGGTGCTGTTTTTGAAGGAGTAACATTAGCGGCGATTAATGGTTTTCTATGTCGTGTACCTTTAATACTTATTGAAGAAACCTCTGCACCTATTCATAGAAGTTGGAAAGCAAATTTATTGATGCGATTTTATGCAACACTGTCAAAAAAAGTTATTGCTGTATCGCCTGCAACCCTAGATTATCTTCAAAAAACTTTACGGTTGTCAAATAAAAAAACGGTGTTAATTAACAATGGAGTGTCAACTCCAACTTTTTTAACAAAAGAGGAAAAAGAAAAACTTAGATTGGATTTACATATCAAAGATCATGAATTTGTTATCGGAAGTGTAGGTCGATTACACGACAATCATGTAAAACGATTTTCGGATGGTATTCGATTAACAGCAATGTTATTAAGCAAAGGTTTACCAATGAAGTTCCTTTTAGTAGGTGGCGGACGTCAATTACCGTATTATAAACAATTAGCAAAAGAGTTGCAAGTAGAAGATGCCATTGTTTTTACTGATTATCAAAACAATGTACAGCCCTTTTATGAAATTATGGATTTGTTTATTTTACTGTCGACAACCGAATCCTTTGGTTTAGTGCTTGCAGAAGCTATGTTGCATAAATTACCAATTGTTGCCACGAATGTTGGTGGAATACCCTATATTGTTGAACACGAAGTACATGGGTTAATTATTTACGATTATAATTTAGAATCTATTTCAAACAAGATTGAAACACTCTATTTTGACAAGTTTCAACGAAAACTGATGGGCGAAACGGGGTATGTAAAAGCTTCTACAAAGTATTCGGAGCATTCATATTGTCAGTCAGTTGAAGAGTTGTACCTAAGTTTAATGAAAAATTTGGGTTAACAAATTATTATCATTTGTAATAGGTAATGCATTACTCCAATTTCATTTTAATTTTGAAAGAAAAATGAAATCATTCATTTCAAAAATTTTTAGAAAATTTTTCCCTTTCAGAAATGAGGATATTCCTTCATTTCTATTACATTCTTTATTTCATCAAGGTACTTTTTTACCCTTTACGACTTCAAGTTTAAAGTTTCGTTCTCTGGCTTGTGTGTGTAATGATTTGGTGGTAAACAACCGTCAAGAATACCTTGAGTTTGGGTCGGGAATTTCAACGATAATTGTGGCCCGTTTAATTAAAAAAAATCAACTTAAAACAAAAATTACAACTGTCGAAGAAGATTTAGGGTGGATTTCAATAATAAAAAAAATAATTGAAGATGAAGGGCTAGAGGATTTGGTAACTTTTATCCATGCGCCAACAGAAAAATCTGAAGAAATAGATAATGCTTTTGGGTATTCTGCCAGCCTAGTCAAAACCCATTTTTCACAAGGGAATAAATTTGATTGTGTTTTAATTGATGGTCCTGCAGCTTGGGAACCCCATAAAAAAAACAGTAGAATATGTAACGCAATATTACTCAATGAAAATTTAGCTTCAAACTATTCCATTTTTGTTGATAATGCAAACCGTCCAGGCGAATTGAAGTTATTGGATCGATTAGCTACAAATGCCCATGTGAAACCATTACATATTGATGAAACTTTTGCGGTATTGATTAAAGGAACACACTATAATTTCATAATTTAATTGATGGGTAAATCATTGTATTTTAAGGGATTAAATGGTATCCGTGCCATTGCGGCTTTAGCTGTAGTGGTGAGTCATATCAATAATCGCTTAGACTATTTTCAGTTGCCAAAATTGCCCTTATTGGATTTGGCAAATTTTGGAGTGACTCTTTTTTTTACACTTAGTGGATTTTTAATTACCTATTTACTTCTTGAAGAAAAAGAGCAAACAGGAACAATTGCCTTACGAAAATTCTATTGGCGACGGGTATTACGGATTTGGCCACTGTATTTTTTTTATCTACTAATTGTAATTTTATACGTTGGGGATGCGGAAATAAATTGGAGTATTTTGTTTTTCCTGTTTATGATTCCCAATTTTAGAAATTCTTTTAAAAATAGTCTCAATATCCACCCTGGGAATCATGATTTAACCTATATGATAGGACATTATTGGTCATTGGGTGTTGAGGAACAGTTTTATTTGTTTTGGCCAATACTTGTTCGTAAAGTAAAACGTATTTTATTTTTTACCCTTTTATTTCCCATTTTTTTCATTCTTTTAAAATTGACATTAAAAGTAATGCATGCCCCAGAGGGCTTGACTACTTTTTTTCATTATACTCGATTGGGATGTTTGGTTATTGGTGCATTGGGAGCATATTTGTTAAAATTTAATTACACAAAGATTATTTCCTATTTTCTACATCCAATTTCAGAGGTAATAAGTTGGTTATTTTTAATTATAGTTTCTTTTAATCAATTTCATATTGCATCAATCATTGATCATGAAATAATTTCTGTGGTGACTTTAGTTATAATTTTTAATCAAATAAAAAAAGACAAGCCCATTCTAAATTTGGAACAGAAGATTTTTGATTTTCTAGGAAAAATATCTTTTGGACTATATGTTTATAACCCCCTTGTAATTTATCTTACAGCTCAATTTATAAATCGTTTGGGGATTGAAAATACTGTAGTTAAATATGGAGTGATATATTTCATTTCAATATCTTTTTTGATTTTAGTGGCTTATTGTTCCTATCAATTTTTTGAAAAGAGATTTTTAAAATTAAAAAATCGCTATGCAGTAATTCAAAGTAATGCCAGTAAATCTGCTCAGTTTAATTAAAAATGAAACAAATACTATTTATCAGTTGGGACGGTGCTGAAACCAATTATATGGAGGGACTTTTTCTTCCTATTTTTGATGTCATTCAAAAAAATAGCGATTATCGTTTCCATGTCATACAATTTTCTTGGAGTGAACCTTATAAAATCAGTAAGATAGAATCTACTGCTGTTTCCATGGGAATAAAATACCATCATTTAAAAGTGATAAAAAAACCAACTAATAGTATTGGGAGTATATATTCTTTATTCAAAGGTAGAAAGTTTATTGAGAAATATATAGTCGCGCATTCCATCGATATAGTAATGCCACGAAGTATTATGCCTGCTTTATTAGTCAATAAGCTTCGAATGAATGGATTTAAATTAGTTTTCGATGCAGACGGATTGCCTTTAGAGGAACGAATTGACTTTGGACAATTACAAATGAATAGTTTTCAATACCGGTATTTAAAAAAGCAAGAGGATATTATTTTAGCCAATGCAGATTTGGTAATTACTCGGTCAAAAAAATCGATTCATATCCATACGGAATCCATTGGAGGGAAATCTTTTGAAAAATTTTCAAGAGTAATCAATGGAAGAGATGTTGATTTTTTTAAACCGAATAAACTATCGCGTAAAAACATAAGAGAGCGGTTAAATATTGGTCCCAAAGAAACCGTATTTGTGTATTGTGGTTCACTAGGACCTCAATATTGTTTGGAGGAAATGATTGAAATTTTTACGCGCTATCAAGAACAAAATATCAATTGTAAGTTTTTAATTTTAACAACAAACATTGCGTATGCAGAACGATTTATACCGATATCAAAAAAAGAATTATTTATCGTAAAGAAAATACTGTTCAATGAGGTTCCAATGTATTTATCTGCTGCAGATATAGCTTTTTCATTGCGAATTCCCAGATATAGTATGCGGGGTGTTTTTCCAATTAAATTAGCGGAATATTTGTTGATGGGTTTACCGGTTATTACTTCTAAAGGAATTGGTGATACTGAAGATTTGCTAAAGGATGCTCCTGGGTGTTTTATTTTCAACCATTTTTCAAGAAAATCGATGCATTTAGTTTTTGAATTTATTTTGCAAGTTCAAGATGTTGATCATAAAAAAATAAGGGCTTTTGCTGTAAAGAACTTTTCTTTGGAACGTAGTGCCAATCAATATATAAAAGCGTTTGATAAATTGTAATGAGGATTGTCTATTTTACTAAATATTCGCGTCTTGGAGCTAGCAGTAGACTTCGAAGCTTTCAATTTGAATCGTATTATCAAATGAATCAAATGGAAGTATCGTATTTTTCGTTATTTGATGATGAATATCTATTAAAATTATATCAAAATAAATCCATTTCAGTTCTTAAAGTATTGTATTTGTACTTTCGACGATTTTTTCAATTATTTCGTGTTTTTGAATACGATCAAGTGATAATTGAAAAAGAACTTTTTCCTTATTTACCCCCTTTATTTGAACAAATTTTATCCTTACTAAAAGTCTCTTACATTGTTGATTATGATGATGCCATTTTTCACAACTATGACATGCATCCAAATAAATATGTTCAAAAATTACTTGGAAAAAAAATTGCACATGTAATGCGAAACAGCGCTGTAGTTACGGTAGGTAATCAATACCTCAAATCATATGCAGTGCGTTCAGGAGCAAAATCAGTAGTTATTTTACCCACGGTTATTGATTTAAGTCGTTACACCATACAATCCCCAAAAGCGAATAAAACCAATCGAAAAATTAGTATTGGATGGATTGGAAGTCCTTCAACATTTAAGTATTTTAAAACTCTTGAAAATGTTATTCGAGTATTAAACCAAAAGTATGAATTGGAATGGCATGTTATCGGTGCAGACTGGGATGATAAACCGTTGGATATTCATTCTGTGATTTTTAAAAAGTGGTCTGAAAAAGAGGAGGTAAACATGTTAAATCAGGTAGATATTGGTATAATGCCGCTTCATGAAACACCTTGGGAAAATGGAAAATGTGCGTATAAGATTATTCAATACATGGCCTTGGGTTTGCCAGTAGTAGCCTCTCCTGTCGGGGTAAATTCTGAGATTGTCAAGCATGGAGAGAATGGCTTTTTAGCAACACAGTTAAGTGATTGGGAGTTATATTTGGAAACTTTAATTGAAAATAAGGAGTTACAGAAAAAATTTGGGCAAAAAGGGCGCTATCAAATAATTGAAAAATTTACTGTAGAAAATAATTTTAGAGTTCTTAGTGAATTATTTAAGATGAATCAAAATGGCAGCACCTAACCGTTTTTTCATACTTGAAGTTTTTCGTGGAATTGCAGCACTTTTTGTTGTGTTTCACCACGCATTAGTATCTATAGAATATTACCATAACTATACCACTCCTTTTTTGAAATTTATTTGCCATATTGGAAAATACGGAGTCGATTTCTTTTTTGTTCTTTCAGGTTTTATCATCACCTATTCATATTCGGAAACTACATCAAACAATTTTCAAGGGTTGAAGCGTTTTTTGAAATTACGTTGTATTCGGATTTACACACCTTTTGTACCCATAAGTATATTTTTATTATTATTATATTATATTTTCCCAACGATTTCCAATGCTTCAAAAAACATAGATCTAATTACATCTCTAACCTTAATACCACTTGGAAAACCAGCATTAACAGTAGCTTGGACATTAAGTCACGAAATGTTATTTTATCTTATTTTTTCTTTACGGATTTTACTGCCAAAATATTGGAATACACTCATTATCTGTTGGGTTAGTTTGATTGTATGCCATTATCTTTTTTTTGATTTTTCATCCCATTCAATGATTCAAGTTTTGGTATCACCTTATAATTTAGAGTTTATTTTTGGGTGTTGGGTAGCGCATTTATTTTTGACAAATCGAATGTTTTCAATCAAACAAATGGGAAGTATACTCTGTCTTTGCTTAGTTGTTTTCTTTTATATAGTTGCAAATGGGTATTATGAAGTTCCTTTTTTGTCCAATTTTGTTTTTATGCTTTTTTGTGGATTACTCATCCAATGGAGTTTAGTAAAGCAATTACAGCCTGTTAAATCTATAATATATGTTGGAACAATTTCGTATTCTATTTATTTAATTCATAACCCTTTACAGGTAATCATTGTACGTTTTTTCCCTAAGTTTCATTCGGAATTATCCTTGATTTTCTTGCTGACTTTAATTCTATTCTTCGTACTTTTATTTAGTGGGTTTTATTACCAAATTTTTGAAAAAAAATTAACAAATTTCTTCAAGCGAATATGGATTTCATAGTGTTAATCTTAATTGTATTGTTAAGTGTATTTTACCTCTTTCGTTTGAAACAAAAGTTAAGTAAAGTTAACTTCCAAAATCTACTTTACTTATATTTTTTTCATTTACTCTTTGGTATTTATTATTATTTCTTCGTTTTTGGTGATTCTATTGGTTATTGGAGTCAAGCAGCTTTATTGGATGAAAGTACTTTCTATTATTGTTTGACAGAGCAAAAAGGAACTTTATTTATATATGCAATCAACTACATTCCGGCAGGAATTCTTGGATTAAGTTATTTTACCGGAACCATGCTCTATACTTTTTTAGGATTCGTTGGATTAAGTCATTTCTACATCACAAGTATTCAATTGATACCACAAAATCCAAAGTTTAATTCGCTACATTTATTTCCGTTACTTTTTTTTCTTCCTAACCTTCATTTTTGGAGTTGTGCTGTAGGTAAGGATACTCTATTATTTTTAGCACTAGGATTAATAGCACGAGCTATCATCTCATTTAAATCAAAATGGTATTTGTTTATTACTGGGATATTTTTAGCTTATTTGGTTAGACCTCATATTAGTTTATTCATAATCATAGCTGTTTCAGGGGCAATTTATCTATCTAATAAAACAAAAACGTATCAAAAGGTAATATTGACAGGAATAATGATTACGCTTTTCCTAATGATTTTTCCGAAAGTCATGGAATTTGTAAAATTAGAAGAAGCATCCATCGATAGTTTCAATAATTATGCGAGTACAAAAGCATCAAAATTGGGTAGCGCTAACAATTCAACTGCTATTGATATAAGTAATTATCCATTTTTATTAAAAGTATTTACCTTTTTGTTTCGACCATTACCATTTGACATCTCGAGTATTCCAACCTTATTAGCCGCAATTGAGAACATATTTTTGCTGATTTTATTTACAGTTGGCTTCAAATTTAACTATATAAAAAGCATCAAACAGGCACCTTTAACAATCAAATATTCGGTTTTATTTTTTTTATCAGGGGCTACTGTTTTGTCTCAGTCTTTAGGAAATTTAGGAATTATGTTACGTATGCGTAACATGTTCTTGCCGGCAATGATATTTGTATTGTTATGGCATTATTATTTTGCGAATCAAAATGTAAAAAAAATAACCTCACTATGAAAACAATTTTAGGTTCATTATTCTTCTTTTTTGGATTTCAGTTGTTTGGACAAACAATAAATTTTACAGATACTGTTTTTAAACAACGATTATTGCAGTCAAATCCAGGAAATTTCATCGCACAAAATTTAAATGGCGATTACTTTGCAATAGATAGCAATTCAAACAATCAAATCGAAGTAAATGAAGCATTAGCCGTAAGTTATCTTAATGTAGAAGATTCAGGCATTTCTGATTTAGGTGAAATAAATTATTTTTCGAATTTGACAGGGTTAAATTGTAATCACAACAATTTGCAAAGTCTGAACGTAAGTTTAATACCTAATTTAATAGATCTAAATTGTTCTTATAATTTATTGTCAAATTTAAATATCGCAAATACAACACAGCTTCAAGTTTTGGATTGTTCCAATAATGCATTAAATCAACTGGATTTAAGTTCTGCAATAAGCTTAGAGCAATTATATTGTGACCATAATTTATTGAGTTCATTAAATTTTTTAGGAAATGCGATACAATTAGAAAATCTTAACTGTAGTAATAATTCCCTTTCCCAAATTGACATAACAGATTTAGTTGTATTGAAGTATTTTGATTGTTCTTATAATTTATTGACCAATATTGATATTAATTCTAGTGGTCAATTAATTAATTTAAATGTTGCACATAATTCCATTACTTCACTTGTACTTATTAATTTAAATCAACTTCAGGAATTAGACTGTTCTTATAATGCTATTTCTCAGTTGGTTTTGCAGAATTTGATTCACTTAACCACATTGAGTTTGCATCATAATACATTAACATCACTTGGGTTTATTGGTTTGACAAGTATACAAAGTATTGATTGTTCATTCAATCAATTGACAGCTATTGATATTTCAGATTATACAACATTATTATATTTAGACACCAGTTATAATGCCATTAGTTCATTACATCTTTTAAACGTATCTAGCTTACTTAATTTAGATATTCAACATAATGCATTGCAGCAATTAACCTTTGAGAATTCCTATCAAATTCGGTATTTGAATTGTAGTTTTAATACTTTACAAATACTCGACATAACTCAACTAGTCAATTTGGTTCAGTTAAATTGTAGTTCCAATAACATAAATGCGCTCAATGTTCAAGGAAATGTTTTTCTTCAATCTTTGATTGCTAATAATAATGAAATAACAATATTAGACTGTTCATCAAATATTTCTTTAGTCAATGTTGAAATACAACAAAACCTTTTAACACAATTAAATATCAAAAATGGAGTTTCCGAGAATTTGGTTAATTTTTCTAATAATCCAAGTTTAGTTTATCTCTGCTGTGACTATTCAGAATTGAGTTTTATTCAATATTTAATTACACTATATAATCAGCAAAATTGTATTGTCAATGATTTCTGTAGTTCACCATCAAATTATAATTTACTGACATTAGATAGTCAAATTGATTCCAATACGAATGGTCTTTGTGATACGAATGATATTTATTATCCTTTTTTAAGGCTTAAAGTAGCCGATTCAAATCAGGAGACTGTTTATTTTTCAAGTAAATCGGGATTATTTACCCATTATTTTTCACCTAATTATTATTATATCACACCGGAAGTATTACCATTAAATAATTTTTCGATATCTCCGTCCGAAGCCATTGTTGATTTTCCAGCGGATGCCCCTTTTTCCAATACATTTTGTGTTGGTCATCAAGCGTCAAGTAATGATTTAGAGGTGGTTGTGTTTCAAAACAGTAATCTTACGGGGTCCAATTTACTTTCGCTAAGTATAGTTTTTAAGAATAATGGGAATTTGAGTGCTAATGGAACATTACAGTTGAATTTTGAGTCAAATTCTTTTGTTTATAGTAGTTCAAGTAGTACTCCTCTGAGTTTTGGAAATGGGACAATAAATTGGAATTTTATAAACATATTACCGGGTGAGACGCGTGTTATTTTAGTAACATTTCAAATTATTGGGGTGCCAACAAACACAGTTTTTTCAGCAAATATTACAAATAATCTGGCCTTGGATGATCAACCCGATGATAATATTTTTATTTATCAAATGCCAAATTTAAATCTCTCAACTGATGATTTAATAGCATTAAATGGGAATCAAATGAGTTCTTCAGCATTAACAAAATATCAATATTATTCTGTTACTTTTTCTAATACAAGTAATCAAACAATTCAACAATTAAATATCCAATTGCAAATTCCTAATTATGGGTATGATATCGCCACATTTTGGCCCGTTTTTTCAAACAACAATGATGTTATTAGCCGAATGAATATTTCAAGTGTAGATTTATTATTTCCGACTTTACATTTAGAGCCAAATCAAAGTTTTGTGTATGTATTTAAAATTAAAGCCAATTCGAGTTTACAAGTAGGTGATCAAATCAATCTCGTTAGCAATATATTCAATTCACCTTCAACAATAGCTTTAACTTCACAAGTGACCACAACGATACAAGATCTTAAAAACATAAATTTTCAACAAGTACAAGTAACGATTTATCCAAATCCTTGTTATGATTTTATAGAATATAAAGTTGATGGATTTGAACCAACGTTTTATGAAATTTATGATATTCAAGGAAGATTGATCCGCAAAAAAAGTATGGAAACTAAGATTCAGACCACTAGTTTTGAAACAGGGCTATATTTTATTTTGTTTTCTGATGGAAAAAATAAAACAGTAAAGCGATTTTATAAAAATTAACTAATTCATTTTTTTACTTCGAAGCCAACGGAAAAATTTAAATTTAAAGGGTAATTTTTTACTATAGTTTTTTTCATAACCATAGCCATAACCATAATTGTAGGAATAGCTATAGCTAGAGGAATAGATTTTGTTTTGTCCAACATTATTTAAAAGTATACCAAAACTAATAGTAGGGTTAATTTTTTGAAAATCCTCGATATGTTTTAGAAGTTTCTTTTCTGTGAAATTAGCTCTAGTAACAAAGATTATAGCATCAGCTAGCCCAGATATTAACGTTGTGTCAGTAACTAAAAGTGTGGGAGCAGTGTCAACTATTATATAATCATATTTTTCTTTGAGAATTTCTATTAATTCTAAAAATCGATTACTTGATAACAATTCAGCTGGATTTGGAGGGATGGTTCCTGAGAAAATAACATCGAAATTATTTTTTAGTTGTTCGTCAGAACCTGAAATAATAATTTCATCAACGTGCATTTCTTCGTCAAAAATATAATTAGAAATTCCTTTATTATTTTTTCTGTCAAAATTTAATATAGTATGTAATTGAGGATTTCGCAGGTCTGCGCCTACAAGAATTACTCTTTTTTTTGTAGCATTCATTGAGATTGCCAAATTGACCGAAGTAAATGTTTTTCCTTCACCTTTAACAGAGGATGTAACATAAATAACTTTACTTTTTTGCTTTTTGTTGTTGGATAAAAGAAAAGAAATATTAGTTCTTAAAATGCGAAAAGATTCTGAAAGTACTGAACGATCAAATTGTTTAATTAGTTTGCTTTCAGTCGACTCAACAAATGGTATTTCCCCCAATATGGGTAAAGAAATTCTAGACTCTAATTCTGATTTTGTTTGTATTTTATCGTTTGAAATGTAATAAAAATAAATTATGAGAATAGGAATTAAAAGTCCAGTTATAAATGCTAAAATATAAATTAACGACCGATCTGGTGCTATAGGATTACTACTAGTATTTGGTAATTCTATTAATTTAATGGTTGGATTTGTAATAGCGAGATTTACTGCGGCCTCCTCTCTTTTTTGAAGTAATAATATATATAGAGATTCTTTTATGTTTTGTTGACGCTCGATGGATCGCAACGATTTTTCATTGTCAGGGATTCGATTGTAATCTTTGTAACTTAATCCATTAATTTTTACGAGTTGTTGTTTTTGGTAATTAAGGGTGTTTTTATAGGTAAAAATTGTTGATTTTAAATTGTTTTTAATTAAAGTAGATTGTTGACTTAATGAAACTATCATGGGATTAGTTTTACCTCCTCCATCACTGATGAATTTATTTCGGTTTAAAATCACTTCATTCAATTTGCTGCTTAAATTGTTGATGTCTTCATTAGTTATGCCAATATTCACAGGTATTAATTCATGCTCTTTACTATTATTAATAGCATTTAGCATTAAATCAGATAATACAATTTGGGTGTCAATTTTTTCTACTTCGTTTTTTGAAGAGTAATTTTTTTCCATTAATACTCCAGCGTCAGCTTCTAAAAATGAAAGTCCCTTGGATTTTTTAAAAGAAGCTTTTTCATTTTCAATTGAATCAAGTTCTGTAAATAGAAAACGAAAACGATCATCAACAAATTGTATTGTTTTTTTGTAAATCATTTGTCGATCTTTAACCCCATCTTCATCGAATATGCCAATTAAAGTATTCAATATGGTGTTAATTTTTGAGGTGTTACCGCCTTTCAGATTTATTTTTAAAATATTACTTTGCGCACCTTGTTTTGTTATTGTTAAGTTGTTGGAAAGTTCTTGAATAACCTTTTTCTTGTTTTTTAAGTAAACAAAATAGTTGCTAACCTTGATAGGTTGATCATTTTTTAAAATGATATTGAACGGAATGCTTAATGTTAGATTAGTTTTATTATAGGGATGGATAGTGTTAGATGCATTGATTTGATATCCATTTTCTAACAAAGTAACTTCAAATGATAAATTATTTGCTTCTAATTCATCATGACTCATTCCCCAGATTACCTTAAAAGGAGCGGTGTCCCAAACTTCAATAGATTTAATCTTACCTTTGGCAAAAATTTCAGTTTGTAAATCAAGACTATCGATTACTTTGTTGAAAATTCGAGTTGATTTAAATAATTCGATTTCATTTTCTAATTGTTTGTCATTTTCACCAAAGATTGTGAACGCGTTTGTAGGTAATTTAAACGTGTTATTGCTTTGATCTAAAATTTGAATTTTTGCTTGAGTGGCATATATATCACTTACATAGCGCAAATAAATAAAAGCAACTAGTATCGAAAGGATTAATGAAAGTAGTATCCATTTCCAAAAAATGAAATATTTGACTAATTCCTCTTTTAAATTAAATTGAATAGTATTGCCTTCCATTTATTTTGCTAGTAGTATGATTGCTAAAATTGTTGATATGCCTACAGATGTTATTGTTAATAAATTGCCCAAGCTTTTCACATAGCCTCCAGTTTTCACTTTAGGGTCATTGGGAAGTACATAAACTACATCGTTGGGTTTAATATAATAATAAGGGCTTGTGAACCAGTCTTTAGAAGTTAGGTCAAGTTTATTGTATTTTAAAACGTTATTTTCTTCACGAATTAAATAAACCTCTTTTCTTATACCGTTTATTGTTAAATCTCCTGCATAACCTAATGCTTGAAGTAAGGATATATTCTCTTCTAAAAAATTATAAGTTCCTGGTTTATTTACCTCACCAAGAACAGTAAATTTTGAGTTAGTCACTCGTACATTCACTATTGGGTTGTAAATATGACCTCCACTAATAAGTAGGTTGGAAACTAATTGTTCTAATTCGCTACAACTTAAACCTACAACATTTATTTTCCCTAAAATTGGCAAAGTAATCATGCCATCAGAATTAACTAGATATCCTGAAGGTGATGAAGCGCCGTCTTGATTGTATAGTTTAACTAATTCAGAGGAAGTCGAAGAAATAACCACACTTAAAATATCATTTTTAGAAATTTTAGTTATTTCAAGTTTAGTTTGATCTGAACTTTGAGTATTAATATTGTTAAAATAAATAATATCTTTTTTAGAAGTACAAGAGGAAAAGATTAAAAGTAATAGAATAAAATGGAGGTATGTTCTCATTTATTATTTTAATAAAATGGTTTCACCTACTAAAGTAGTTAATTTTTAAATAAAAACAGAAGTAGAGTATATCTGATTACAAAACTAAGTATTTACATGTATACACTTATTTCGATTCTATCTACTTGATAGTTATTTAACATTAAGATAATATAGGTTAAATAACCATCAGATTACATCCTCGAATATCAGAATGGTCAAATCGGCCCAAAACTTCAAAGGAATTATTTGAATATTTTTTGCCTAAGTCTTGGGTGGCAATAAAAGAGCACGAATTGTAATTGGCCAAATCAATCACATTGATGCCACCATTTTTTCCATTGGCTACATACGATAAGGCATCCTCAGGATCACGGATGAGAATGTGCATCCAATTGGGACATTCAAATAGTCCATCACCAAATGAATAGGCTTGAGAAAGTAATTCGGTCATCCCGTATTCGGAATGAATCGTTGGCACACCAAATCCTTGGCACAACACCTGATGAAGTTCTTCGCGAATCATTTCTTTACGGCGACCTTTCATGCCGCCGGTTTCCATGATAATGGTGTTTTTGAGTTGGAAGGTTTCTTTTTCGATGAGGTCCAACAGGGCATATGTCACTCCTATTAAAAGTATATTTTGACCCGATGCATCTAGTGTTTTTAATGTGGTGATGAGTTCGTCGTAATTGTTCAAATAAAACCCACTTTGTTCGTTTTGCGAACCTTCAATTAAGTCTTCCACCATATAAATGAGTGACGAACCTTCCCTTTCCAAATAGGAGGGAAGTAGTGCTAATACGGCATAATCTTCAATATGGCCATAAAAATTGGAAAAAGCAGCACGAAAACTTTGGGTGTACAAACTTAGGTCGGTCACATGGTGTTGACTTGTAATTGTGCCAGTGGTACCGCTAGAGGTGAAAGTAGTTTGTGCAGGATCGTTGTTTGAAACCACTTTCCGACTTTTAAAAAATTGAATAGGTAAAAAGGGAATGGCTTCAAGTGATTTTACTACTGTTTTTTCTACGTTTAATAAATCACAAAATTCACGATAGACGGCATTGTTTTCGTGTTGATGACGAAAAACTTTAAGTGCCATTTTTTCAAATTGCTTGGGATTAGCTATAGTAAATATATCGTGAGGATTCATTGGGCAAAAGTACAGAATAAAAAAAGCCCCGACAAATTGCCGGGGCTGGTGTTTATGTGAACTGTGATAATTATTCGATGATTAATTTTTTCACAGCTGTATTTCCATTTTCAGTGATTTGTACTAAATACAAACCTTTGTTTAATCCGCTTACGTTAACTGCATCAGTAGTTGTAGTATTGATAACTTCTTTACCAATCATATCATAAACACGAACTGATTTAGTTGCATTAGCGTCAGTATTGATGTAGAAAACACCATTTTTAACAGGGTTTGGATAAACCGCTAAACCTGCAATAGTGTTATTGTTAACCGCTAATAAGTTAGGGGTAGTTGAAATTCTTAATTCGTCAACAGTAACAACAGGAGTTGTATTGTCTGAATCTTGACGGAATAAGAAACCACCTAACGTTGCAATTGCTGTTGCAGGAGTATCTGTTAATGTTGGAGTTTGTGTTCCATCAAAACCGGCAACTGTTGGGTTAATCCATACTTTTAAAGCATTGTTAGCAAAATCGTATCCCATAACTACGAATACAACATCATTTAAATTGTATGTAGCAGTTGTATAGTTTGTAGTTGAGGTTCCAGAAGTTAAACCTAACTGGTAAGTAGTGCCTGTTTTTTTGTAGAATAAACGACCTTTAAAGTTGCTAGCTACACCGTCAGTTAAAACAGCGATGTACGTTTCAGCTGGATCAGTTGTTAAAGCGAAATCAGTTACTTTCATTAAGAAAGAAGCGTACAATGCGCCTTCAGTAGCAGTGGTAGCTGTAAAAGTTTTGTGGATTTCTTTACCCTGACCGTTCAAACCAGCCGCATTACCAGATGAAGTTAAACCTGTATACGATAAGTTGTCAGTAGTTACTAATACATCATCGCCAGAGTTTGCATTTGCCCAATATTGAGTAGCACCTACTGATGCACCTGTATTATAAGCAAATCCGTCATATAATGGTAATGTGTTAACAGGTTTACAATCAGGAGCATTAATAGTTACTGTATAAGAACAGTTACCGCGTGTCATTGTTACAGTTGCACCAACACCTTCTGTAATACCAGAAACAGTGATTGTACCGTCAGCAACAGTGCCAGGGTTATCACCACCCACAGTTCCCGCTGTAGAAGTAACTGTATAAGCACCTCCGCCGCCGCCTGTGTAAGCGATAGTTGCAGAATAAGTATCTAAGCCAAAAGTTGTAGCGTCACAAGTAGTTGTTACTGTTCCAGGAACTACGGTACATGTTGGGTCAAAACTAAAAACACGCACATCATCCAAGCGGAATTGTGATGTTGTGGAAGTTTGCGTAAAACGAATACGTAAATTCGTTGCGCTTGGAATTCCTGAAGTAATTGTAATTAAAGTCCAGTTTGTTGTTCCTGTTCCAGTAGGGCGCGTATAAGTAAGAGGAGCAAAAGTAGTTCCGTCAGTACTTACTTCAACAGTTAATTCATTACTAGCTGCTGTTGCACTTTTATAATGCCCAAAGCTCAATTGTAATGTAGAGGTGTTGTATGCAGAAGTATTGATTCCTTCAATTAAAAAGTCTTTTCCTGCAGTGTTTGTAAAAAATACGTTTCCACTTCCTGAAGCTCCTGTATATCCAGAAGAAGCTGTAGTAGCTCTTACATCAGCTGTTCCTGTGTAAAGAATTGGCGATGAATTTTGAAAAACATTAGAAGCAATTGCAGTAGTCGCTGAAGGAGTTCCCATGTTTTCGCTGTAAATAGTTTGAGCTAAAACATTTACTCCGGTCAGCATTAAAAGCATGAAGTAAAATTTTTTCATAGTTGAAATATTAAATTAAGCATACAAAGATAAGCACTATTTTTAGAATTAAAAAAAGCGTAAGTTAAAAAAAGGTAAATAAGAGGTTTTTAACTATCTGACAATAAGTTTTCTAGTGGCTGAAGCATCACCTTCTTCAATTTTAATGAAATAAACCCCCGGCTGAAGTGTCGATAAGTTTAATTCTCGAGAAGATAGAACGGTTTGAAAAACTTTTTTACCTAAAACATCATATATGGTGATGTTTTTGTCGTCATTGTTACGAGTAGTGATATACAATTTACCACCAGTTACTGGATTGGGGTAAAAGCTCAGACCCTCGATGGAGTTGCTCTCCTTCAAGTTCGGCTTAGCTTCTTGTGCAGCTACACTAGCTGTACCAAGAACTAAGAAAAATAAAACACTATACAAGTAATTTTTGGTCATGAGTATACAATGATTAAAACAAATATACTGGAATTATTTCAAATACAATGCCACAAAAAGAAAAAATCCCTCCAAAAGAAGGGATTTTAACATATTTTGAGAAAAATTCTTATTGAATCAAATTGGTTCCATCTACAGTAGCCCATGCGCCAGGCGACAAAGTAGCTCCCGTAGCTGAAGTACTAGTAGTGAATTGACCTGAAGGAAACGCGACTGTAAAGGTATTGGCTCCTGTGGCAACATCCACCGAAGTATTTGTTATTTTGAAGTTTGTCAATTTGATTTTACTTCCATTCACTTGATTAGTGTTCGTTGTGATATCTTGAATTTTTATAGCAGCACCTTGATAGGTTGTAGTCCCTTCAGTGTAAGTTCCATAACCATCGATTACCACATTACTAAAGTCACCATTACCTTCTTTTTTGAATTGGATGGCATCAATTTCAATGGCTCCAGCAACTTCAGGTACACAACCTGCTGCACGTTTTAACGTAATGTTGGTGAATTTTGGGTAAAATGTATTGTTGTTTGAAGAAGATTCAATTTCAATTCCGAAGTTCCCTTTCGTTACTTGATACGCTAACCAGTTAGTGTTGTTTTGACCTTGCCATCCATCTTGCCAGTCGAATGAATCGTCATAATTGCCATACGAAATAGCATTGGTTAAACTTGCTGTTCCACCATAAAATTCGAATCCATCATCCGCACCTTTGTAGGACACTAAGTGGTCTAAAATCGTTCCAGAACCCACTGCATAGAATGAAAATCCGTTCAACTCTTTTGTACCATCCGCTAATTTTTTACCAGCATATTCAACACGAGTATAACGTAATGATCCACTACTGTGTGTAGCATTTGTACCTCCGTAAGTATACGATAATCCATCTTCTGAAGTAGCCGTTGAACCACCACCCAATACTTTTACAGGAGCATCACCATACATGATGATACCACCCCAAGACCCAGGAACTTTTGAAACTTCAGTAAATACAACTGGAGCAGATTCAGTTCCGTTAATTACCAATTTACTTCCGTTTTCAATCACAAGTGCATTATCACCATTGTTTTTATCACAAGTAATCGTGCTTCCCGCTTCAAAAGTAAGTGTAGCTCCATTTTGAACTTTTACAATTCCTTTTAAAGTATAATTTCCGTAAGCATAGGTTTTGCTTGTTGTAATGTTTCCAGTAATTTCACCTACTTGTGGAGTTACTGTATTTTCGTCTTCATTATCACTAGAACAACCCGTAAATACAGTTGCTAAAAGGGCAAGACTAAAAAGAAATTTTTTCATTTTTTATATGTATTAATTTTTTGCAAAGTTATTTTTTAGTTGAATTTTTTGTGTTAATTCAAGGCTAAGTTATTTTTATTGAATTTTAAATCAATAGTTAATTCAATGTTAATGGTGTTAGCCTTGTATTATTAGAAGGTATAACTTAAGTTAAGCGAGAAGCCTACTCCTTTTTTATAATCTTGAATACGGTGCGAAGCCTCTGTAAACGTGTCTTTGTTGTTGTCTCCCAATTCCAAACGGTAATACGGATTCAAAAGATTGTCTGCAGAAAATTTAACATCAATGTGTTTGTTTACTTTGCTTGTCCAAACAAAATCCAATTTACTCACTGGCAATTCATATACATGATCAATTCCCGCCGTTCCTAAACTATAAATACGTTTTCCAAAAACGGAGTATACTAATGTCACAGTATTTGTCCAATCTTTTGTGAATTTAAAATCGTATTTCACATCAGAGTTGATTAACCATTTTGAAGCACCTTGTAATTCACGCTCTCTGTGCGTTTCAATACTCTGACTCACATTTCCTGTCGGGCTGATATTCGTAGAAGGAACTGTTACCTTCGTATTCATTACCGAAGTATTGAATCCCCAAGTAAAATCTTTTAAGCTCTCAGAGAAACGCGATAAGTCTAAGATAAATTCCGCCTCAATACCATATAATACAGCTTTTTCAGAATTTAAAAAGGACATGATGGTAGTTCCAGGATTCGCTACAAACGTGCGCTCAATAGGATCTTTGATGTTTTTACCAAAGGCACCCACCGCTAACATTTCTTTTCCGGTTGGGAAAAACTCATATTTAAAATCAACATTTGTATTGGTGCTGTTTTTCAAATAAGGATTTCCTTGAAATACCGTTCCGTCTGGATTTACGATTGAAATTGGGAACGACTCCATAATGACCGGTTTGGTGTAGGTTTGAGAAATCGCCAAACGCAAGTTGGTCTTTTCATTCAAACTGTATTTTGCATTCACAGAAGGCAATACATACAAGTCGTCGGTTTTGATTTTTAGATAATTTTGATCCCAACTTCCGATTTCCTTGTATTTGGTAATACGGTTGTATTTTTCCAAACGCAATCCAGTATTAATCCCTAAGTTTTCATTGATTTTGAAATAAATATTAGCATAACCTGCATTAATGGTTTCTTCTAATTTCGATTTCCAGTTGGCATTACTTTGCTCTTGGAATGAAATCTCATAATCCAATAAATCTTGACGGATTACATTGTCAATTTCATAAGGGTTTACCGTAAAGGTCGATGCCGAGTTGAAGTTTTTGATGGTATTAATAAAACGGTACGATGATTTTGTAAAATTGTGGTTACCGTTATACCCAACAGTTAACTTATTATCCGATCCAAATTTCCATTGGTATTCTAAAAAGGCCGATGAAAATAAGTTGCTCTTAATATCTAAATATTGACGTAAGAAGTTATTTCCGCCATAGCTTACAATCACTTCTTGGTCGTTTACATACGTTCCTGTATAACTGTTGCGGTCGGGTTGACTGAATTTTGTTTGTGCCAAAGACCCTCCGTATTTCAATACATGATTTTTGTTTTTTGTGATTTTATAATCCCCAAAAATTTGTCCATTATAAAAATCAGATTGTTCAAATTGATTGGTGCGAATCAAATAATTTGGATTATTGGCAAAGGCACTTTGTACCCCCAATTGATCTTGAATCTGACTGTCGGTTGATTTTAAATACAATAGTGAAGTAGAAACTGTGAAGCGTTCTGTGCTGAAGTTAATCCCAACAATTGAAGATAAATTCGTTTTGTAATCGTACGTTGTTCTGCGGAAATTGTTCGAATATTGGATCAAACTTCCCGCTTGTAATGTGCGGTCAACTCCTTGACGGAATTGATAACTGTTGTCAAAATTGATCGAAAACAAATAACTCAATTTATTTTTTCCAACGTCAAATTTTTCAGCATGTAAAATACCTACACTAGTATTCAACGGACTTTTCGATTTCTCCATGCCAAATCCGTTTTTGAACGCATTGATAGCGTCATTACGACTCACCGTAATCGGAGGGTTGGGTGTTGAACCAAATACGGATGGTAAATCGCGATCACTTCCTGAAAAGCCAAAAAACCCTTTGGTGGATCCCGCTGAAGTGGGTAAATTAAAATCGCGTAAGTTGTTGTTGGTGGTAAAACCCGTTCCCAAACTCAATTTGGTAATGCTTTTTATTGGTTTTGTCGTCGTTACTACATTAAAAGTAGCTCCCGCAAAATCCCCATAAATATCAGGATTGAATGTTTTGTACGTTTCAATCAAACTCACCACGTCAGTCGGAATTAAATCCAACGGAATAATCTTTTTAAAAGGATTGTTTGACGGTACCGCCAAGTTGTTGATCAATAAATTGTTGTAGCGGTCTTCCAATCCACGAACAAACAATCCGCGCGAACCTACTTTGGAAATCCCTGTGATTTTTGTCAAACCTTCTTCCACATCGCTCACCCCTTTACGAGACATTTCTTGGGCACCAATACTTTGTTTGATTTCAACAGCTTTCTTTTGTTCTAATAACAAAACCGTTTCTTTCTCGCGATTCACCGATTTTTGAATGACAACATCTTCCAATTTGAAACTTCCAGATCCTAGTGCTTTATCAATTGTTACCGTTTCGCCCGCTTTTACATGGATTGGTACTTCAATCGTTTCATAGCCTACAAAACTAAAAACCAAGGTGTAATTGCCAGCCTCAGCTTTTATACTGTATTTTCCTTTTTCATCGGTAGTAACACCCACTCCAGCGCCTTTCAAACCTACATTAGCAAATTGTAAAGGTGCATTATTCATGTCTTTATCGGTGACAGTACCGCTGATTGTTCCTTTTTGTGCGGTCATTACCAGACACATAAAAAAAGTAAGGAAGAAAAATTTAATTTTCATTGTATTTACGTTTTCTTAAAATTTTGTGCAAAGAACGCTTTAGAGTTTAAACAACAAGTTAACAACAAGTTATTTAAATGTTTTATAAATATGAACATAATGTTAAGTGATTAAATTATTGTTAACTCAAATCTTAGGGTAACTTGGACTTTGTAATAGTGTTATATTTACCGAAGATTTATTTGCGTAAATTTACGTTATGAAGAAAAAGGACATTAAAATTTTATTGGTTGATGATGAGCAAGATATCCTCGAAATCGTTGGGTATAACTTGGCTCAAGAAGGTTACAAAATAGTAACAGCTACTAACGGTAAAGAAGCCATTGCTAACGCAAAAAAAGAACGTCCTCATCTCATTATTATGGATGTGATGATGCCTGAAATGGACGGTATGGAAGCTTGCGAAAACATTCGTAAAATCCCCGAATTAAACAATGTAATCATTACCTTTTTGACGGCTCGTAACGAAGATTATTCGCAAGTGGCCGGATTTGATGCCGGTGCTGATGATTACATCGCAAAGCCTATTAAGCCAAAGTTACTTGTAAGTAAGGTAAAAGCTTTACTTCGTCGCCTAAAAGATGATGCAGTAGTTAATGAAAATATTACGGTTGGCAGTATTGAAATCAATCGTGAAGAATACAAAATTATTCGCGAGGGTGAAGAAATTATTCTACCTCGAAAAGAATTCGAACTTTTCTATCTACTCGCTTCAAAACCCAGTAAGGTGTTCAAACGCGAAGAGATTTTAGATAAAGTTTGGGGAAATGAAGTTATTGTTGGCGGTCGCACTATAGATGTTCATATTCGCAAACTTCGTGAGAAAATAGGTGAAGATTTCTTCAAGACGATTAAGGGTGTTGGGTATAAGTTTGAAATATAAATTACCTACCTTTATAAACTCAAACTAATGAGTTTTATGAAATTAAAAATTAAGAAAACATATAAATTTGCTGTAGTTTCTTCTCTCTATATTACGCTTTTTTCTGCCCTTTTTTTAACTATCACTCAATTGTTTTTTATTGAGTTTTCATGGGAATTAACCCTGATTTTTACACTTGGGATTCTCATCTTTTCCTTTTTTGTAATTCAATACCGTTCGGAGCTTTTTATTTATCAAAGGGTAAAAAAAATCTATGATGATGTCTCGTTACTAGATTCTACTTCTTTTCGAAGTCAATCCATCACTACTGATATGGCTGCTTTAGAACGAGAAGTCAAAAAGTATGCTACCGATAAAAAAGTAGAATTAGAAAACTTGAAAGAACGCGAAGAATACCGTCGCGAATTCATGGGTAATGTATCCCATGAATTAAAAACGCCCTTATTTACAGTTCAAGGTTATATTGACACCTTAATTGATGGTGTCAAGGATAAAGAAATACGGAAAAAATACCTCAATCGTGCCCAAAAAGGAGTTGAACGACTCGTATATATTGTAGAAGATTTGGATATGATTGCCAAATTAGAAATGGGCGAACTCACCCTTGACTACTCCGAATTCAATATTGTCGATTTGATTCAGAGTGTGTTTGATATGCTGGAAATGCAAGCCGACAAAAAAAATATTATTTTGATGTTTGATCGAAAGTACAGCAAAGACATCAAAGTAAGAGCCGACAAAGAAAAGATTCGTCAAGTCTTGATCAATCTTGTCATGAACTCTGTAAAGTACGGGAAAGAAAACGGCACAACCGAAGTCACCATTGAAGATTTGGTCAAAAATAAAGTGATTGTACGCATTCGCGATAACGGTGAAGGTATTGAAAAACAATTCATTCCCCGCTTGTTTGAGCGGTTCTTCCGTGTGGACAAAAGTGGGGCGCGCAGCGAAGGCGGCTCCGGATTAGGGTTGTCCATTGTGAAACACATCATTGAACGCCACGACGAAAAAATATATGTAGAGAGCGAATTTGGAAGTGGCTCCGAATTTTCATTTACGCTCGAAAAGGGAGAATAAATTATCGGGTAAATTTTGATTTTGATTTTTAGGAAGCCCTTGATAAAACATTGCAGAATTAATTTTTCTTAAAGAAAAATCATCTTGTTTTACCATTAAAACCATCCCTTTTTTGTGAAAATATTTAGCTAAGTATTCTTGTTCATATTGACCAGGAGTGGGAATAAATATTGCCTTCTTTTCCATTTCAACCAAATCCATGATGGTAGTGTAGCCTGATCGACATATTACTTTTCCACAACTTGCAATCGCCTTAGGTAAATCAACTGAAGTTAAATAGTTAACTATAGTAAATGGGGGTTCGTATCGAATAGGTTGGTCCTCAATAACACCTCGAATGAGCAGCAATTTACCCTCAAAATCCTGCATTTCTTTTCGGATTTTTTCTTCCAATAAACTGCGCTGCGGCTCTGGGCCCGAAAGTAAAATGGTATAATCGTATTCTTGGGGAACATCCATTTTTTGCAAACGGCTCAAAGGACCGATGTACCGAACATTGGAAATTTTCTTGTTGGGATGGCCCAATTCTCCTGTTAAGTTTAACACGCCATTCCAGTCGGGGACCCAACATTCCTTAAATTTTTTGATGAAAAAATGATGCAAACTGCTCGAAATCCAAGTCGTTTTTCCCGAAAAAACAGTCAGTTGATGGGTGATAATAACCGAAGGAATTTTTTTACTATACACTCCTAATCGATTATCCGAAATAATGCCTGCCAATTGAAAATCGGAAATCCATTGATTCACCAATTTTTTTTCTTTAAAAATGGCAGCAATGGTTTTCGGACTGTTTTTCAGCAATTTCCATTTAAAATTCTTCGGATTTTTTGCATAAGCAATGTGATAGGAAGGGAGTTCTAAACATTGTACGTTTGGAAATTCTTTCTTTAAAAGCGCTAAAGCAGCTCCATCGCTCGCGATGATGGGGTTGTATCCCACCGTCTGCAATTGACGAATAATCGGAATACAGCGGGTTGCATGGCCTAGTCCCCAATTTAAGGGTGCCACTAAAATGTTGTTCAAGGGTTCCACATTACAAATATAAAAGAATTTGTTATGTCCTACTTTTCGTTAATTTTGCCAAAACTTTAAGAAATCTCGTGGGTAGTAAAAACAAATTAAAACGATTCAACGAAAACGCTAGCTTTAGTAATGTCATCCAACCAACACGCGAGGAAGTCGTCGAAGGACGTTTTCCACACCGTGGCTCTTGGCGTCAATTTTTTAATAATGACAATCCGATTATTATCGAACTCGGTTGCGGGAAGGGTGAATATACCGTCGGTTTGGCCCAACGCAATCCGAATGTTAATTATGTGGGGATCGATATCAAAGGGGCCCGATTTTGGCGCGGGGCAAAAACCGCTGTCGATACGGGTTTGCATAATGTAGCTTTTGTACGTACGCAAATCGAACTCATCGAATATATTTTTGCAGAAAATGAAGTCGATGAAATCTGGATTACCTTCCCCGATCCGCAAATCAAATACAAACGCACCAAACACCGCATGACCAATGCCGAGTTTCTCAATCGCTACAAAAAGATTTTAAAACCCAATGGCGTGGTGAATTTGAAAACGGATAGCGAGTTTATGCATGGCTATACGTTGGGATTATTACACGGTTTAGGACATGAAGTCTTATATGCCAACCACAATATTTACCATAATCTCGGTGCCCCTGAAGAAGTAACCGAAATAAAAACATTTTACGAGCAACAATATTTGGAAATCAACAAGGCGATTACGTATATTCGTTTTAAAATCAATTAGTTTCCAATTTAACCCTATTTAATGACTCTTTTCATCCCATTTTTAACGGGATTGGTGGCGGCAATTGTGGGCGTACTTCCGCCTGGTCTCATCAATATGACTGTCGCCAAGGTTCGATTGACCGATGGGTTGAAACGGGCGATGATTTTTGTATTGGGTGCCTTGTTGGTCATTGCGATACAAACCTATGTATCGGTTCTGTGCGCGCGATATATCAGTCAGCACCAAGAAATTGTAACCACCTTGCGCTTGATTGGATTAATCGTTTTTGTCGTTTTGACTCTCTATTTTTTCTTTTTTGCGAAAAAACCGGATCTAAACGATAACCGCATCCAACTCAAAAGCAAGCGCAGTCGGTTTTTTATGGGGATGTTGATTTCAGCGTTAAATTTATTGCCCGTACCGTATTATGTAGTGATTAGCGTGACGTTGGCTTCTTACGGCTATTTTGATTTTAGTTGGGGCCAAGAAGTAAGTTTGGTCGTGGGCGTTGTGGCGGGATCCTTTTTGGTTTTCTATAGTTATATGATTTTTGTGGCGCATTTAAAATCCAAAACTGATTTTTTCCTGCAGTACATGAATCGGATGATTGGTTCAATCACCGCTATAGTTGCTTTACTTACCCTTTGGAATATTCTCAAATAAATGAAAAAACAACCCGATAACGACCATTTTTTCGAACGGGTATATGCCATCGTTCGGCAAATTCCGGAAGGGAAAGTAACGTCGTATGGCGCTATCGCGAAAGCACTCGGGGCAGCACGTTCAGCGCGTATGGTGGGTTGGGCGATGAATGCGAGTCACAACCGTGAAGATGTTCCTGCACATCGCGTAGTCAACAGACTGGGTTTACTCACGGGGAAACACCATTTTGAGGGAACGAATTTAATGCAGCAACTGCTCGAAAGCGAAGGTATTCGTGTAGAAAACAACCAAATCGTTGATTTTAAGAATCACTTTTGGCAACCGGCAATTAGTTCCGAATCAACTCCATAAACTGTTCAACCAACTGGTTTTCATAATCGAAATTTATTTCCTCTTCTATATTTTCTTGGCGAATAAAATCCGTTTTGTGGTGGTAGATTTTCCACCGTTGGTGATGGTATTCCAAGGCGGTTAAGTTTTCTACCCAGTCGCCCGAGTTGAGGTAGAGGGTCGAACCCTTTTTTGTTGTCACCGTTTCCATTTTGGGTTCGTGAATGTGGCCGCAAATCACATAGTCATAGTGGTTTTCAATCGCAATCTCAGCGCAAATGCTCTCAAAATTGGAAATAAATTTCACCGCACCTTTTACACTCGATTTAATTTTTTTGGAAAGCGAATAGGGTTCTTTCCCCATTTTCTTCAAACCCCAATTGATACAACGGTTCAAAACAATCATCAAGTCATAGCCCCATCCGCCGAGTTTGGCCAACCATTTGGCGTGGGTAATCGACGCATCAAAAACATCACCGTGAAACAGCCACGCTTTTTTGCCATCTAGGTTTAACGTAAGTTTGTTTAACAATGAAAAGTTGCCCAAATGCACATCGGTAAACTTGCGCAAGAGTTCGTCGTGATTGCCTGTTAAATAATAGACTTTTGTTCCTTTGGCGCTCAACGAAATGATTTTCTTCAATACTTTTTGATGTGCAGGCGGAAAATACGATTTCCGAAATTGCCAAATGTCTACAATGTCGCCATTTAAGACCAAGGTTTTGGGTTTGATCGAATTCAGGTATTCCAACACTTCGGTGGCATGACAGCCATAGGTGCCCAAATGAATGTCAGAGAGCACAACCAATTCTACTTTTCGTTTTTTCACGATTGTTAGTTTTCTTCAAAGTTAGAACAAGCATGTTGCGTCACCGTAATGCACAAATTATCAAAAAGTAAAGGTTGATAGCCGCACGTTACGTCAAAGTTAGCCCCGATAGCAGTGGAAATCCTGACGGCGGGAGGGCGGTTTATCCGACCGCCGGCAGATTGCAACGGATAGCGGGAAGCAGCGTGAAAAGTGCAGCCTACTGCCGCTCCAAATTCACTATAATTAAATGCCCTTTTCCCATAAACATTTTCAATTCTTTAACGGTCGTTTCTTTGCATTTCCTTGTATCTTTGCAATCTAAAATCAGTCTTAATAAAAATGAAATTAGATCGTAAAGATATTCTCAAGGCGTTGGAATCCATTTCAGTGGCCGGAGAAGGTAAAAATATGGTGGAGAGTGGTGCGGTAAAAAACGTCATGACCTTTGGCGATGAAGTGGTGGTGGACTTGGTATTAACCACACCCGCCATGCACATCAAAAAACGCGCAGAAGACGATATTCGCAAACTTATCCACGACCAATTTTCAGCGGAAGCGGTGGTGAAAGTGAACATCAAAGTAGAAGTGCCCGAGAAAAATGAAATTAAAGGCCAACCCATTCCAGGTATCAGCAATATCATTGCAGTAGCTTCAGGAAAAGGCGGCGTGGGGAAATCAACCACAACGGCGAATCTAGCTGTAACCTTAGCCAAAATGGGCTTTAAAGTGGGGGTGCTCGATGCCGATATTTACGGACCGTCGATGCCAATCATGTTTGATGTTGAAACCGAGAAACCGATTTCCATCGAAGTAGACGGCAAGTCCAAAATGAAACCTATTGAGAGTTACGAAATCAAGTTGCTTTCTATCGGTTTCTTCACGTCACCGAGTCAGGCTGTGATTTGGCGCGGACCCATGGCGGCCAAAGCGTTGAACCAAATGATTTTTGATGCGGCTTGGGGCGATTTGGATTTTATGTTAATCGATTTACCGCCAGGAACGGGTGATATTCACCTTTCGATTATGCAATCGTTACCGATTACAGGTGCCGTTGTGGTGAGTACGCCGCAGCAAGTGGCCTTGGCCGATGCCCGCAAAGGAGTAGCGATGTTCCAATCGGAGTCCATCAACGTTCCGGTTTTGGGAATCATTGAAAATATGGCCTACTTCACACCTGAAGAATTGCCGAACAATAAATACTACATCTTCGGAAAAGAAGGGGCTAAAAATTTGGCCGACGACTTGCAAGTACCCTTCTTGGGGGAAGTGCCGTTGGTACAAAGTATCCGCGAAGCCGGCGATTTCGGTCGTCCCGCTGCCTTGCAAACCGCTTCTCCGTTGGAGAAAGTGTACGAAGACATCGCGCGCAATGTGGTGAGCGAAGTGGTGAGTCGCAACGAACATTTGCCACCCACCGAAGCCATCAAAATTACCACGATGGCCGGATGCTCTGCTGTAAAGAAAAACTAATCCATTAACCCTAGCGCGGTGCCCATCGCCCTGGGGTTTTATACTATTTTGAGAACATGAGTCAGGATCAATTAATTGAAAATATTGAAAAAGCCCTCGAGGAAATTCGACCCTTCTTGAATTCAGACGGTGGCGATATCAAATTGGTTGCTATCGAAGAGGATAAACACGTGAAAGTGCGTTTTGAAGGCGCTTGCATCGGCTGTAGTGTGAATCAAATGACACTCAAAGCCGGCGTAGAAACGACCATCAAACGCTATGCACCCCAAATCGAAACGGTAGAAAACGTACTGTAATTTGATTTTGGGCGCGCCCCCGCTGGTCACGGTTGTGCAATACACAGCATAAGCCATCATCGGGGTCGGGCTTTTGGCACTCGCATCCCTTCGGGCGTGCTCAAACAATGCCGCAATCCCTCGCGCAGTGCTCGCCGGACGTGACAATTATCATAGAATGTTTCGAGAAGTGGGACGAAATTTGGATCCGACTTTTAAACCCAAAAGACAAATGATTACAACCGATATTTTAATAATTGGGGCCGGACCCACCGGACTCTTTGCTGTTTTTGAAGCGGGACTTTTACAGATGAAGTGCCATTTGATTGATGCTTTGCCCCAACCGGGCGGGCAATTGGCCGAACTCTATCCGAAAAAACCCATTTTCGATATTCCCGGTTACCCTGAAGTTTTAGCGGGTGATTTGGTGAACAACTTGATGGAACAAATCAAGCAGTTCCAACCCGGATTTACCTTAGGAGAAACCGCTGAAACCATCGACAAATTAGAAGACGGAACATTTATCGTAACTACCAATAAAGGGACAAAACACCATGCCAAAGCAATTGCGATTGCAGGCGGCCTAGGAACCTTTGAACCGCGTAAACCGCTCATCGATAACATCGACGAATACGAAGAAAAAGGCGTGGAATATTTCGTGAAAGATCCAGAAATGTTCCGTGACAAGCGTATCGTCATCGCGGGTGGTGGCGACTCCGCTTTGGATTGGAGTATTTTCTTGTCCAATGTGGCGAGTGAAGTGACTTTAGTACACCGTCGCAACGAATTCCGTGGCGCATTGGATTCGGTAGAAAAAGTACAAGAATTGAAAAAGTTGGGGAAAATCAACTTGATAACCCCAGCAGAAATCACCGCCATCGAAGGAAACGGTCATGTGCAACGCTTAACCTTAGACATCAACGGTGAACAACAAACACTCGACACAGATTTCTTCATTCCGTTGTTTGGCTTGACTCCAAAGTTGGGCGCTATTGCCAACTGGGGCTTGGAAATCGAGAAAAACGCCATCAAAGTAAACAATGCGTTGGATTATCAAACCAACATCGACGGCATCTATGCCATTGGTGATGTGAATATTTATCCGGGCAAATTAAAATTGATTTTGTGCGGTTTCCATGAAGCGACGTTAATGTGTCAAAGCGTGTACAATCGTTTGAACCCCGGAAAACGCTATGTGTTGAAATACACTACGGTTTCAGGTGTTGACGGTTTTGACGGTACCCGTAAAGAAGCTGAGAAAGCGGTCGTAAAATCAATCGAATAACGTATGGCAACCGATATTACAATTTCCATCACCGATCGTGACGGGGTCACTCATGAAGTACAAGCACCTACCGATATGAACATGAATATCATGGAGTTAGTGCGTGCCTACGAATTAGCTCCCGAAGGAACCATTGGGGTGTGTGGTGGTATGGCGATGTGTGCCTCGTGTCAATGTTATGTATTGAATGATGTCGCCTTACCCGAAAAAAACCCCGATGAAGATGCCATGTTATGGGAAGCCTACAATGTAAAAGATAACAGCCGCTTGGGCTGTCAAATTCATATTACCCCCGAAATTGACGGATTGGCTATAGAATTGGCGCCGTATGCTTAATTCGTGAGCCCTAGTTTTTGTAAAGCTACCGGAAGAATACGTTCCACAAACTTCGTGTAGGCTAGCGTAGAAGGATGCAAACCGTCGGAGGCGACCAAATTAGGTTGTTGTAGTCCCAACTGTGTAATATCCGTAATATTTACAAACGTAATTTGCTGTTGCGAACAGTAATCCGCTGCAAATTGGTTGTAGGGTAAAAGTCCATTGGTAATCGCCGGATTTCCGCCTCCATACGGTGTGAAAGCATAATCCGGAATCGAAACCACAATGACTTTTGTTTTATCGCCTTTTGCTTTTTGAATGGCCGTTTGTACCAATTCAGGGAATTCGGTTTGGTACAAAGAAAAGGGTTGGTTTTGGTATTGATTATTCACTCCAATTAATAAGGTAACCAAATCATAGTCATTTGGGACATTCGCTTGATTAATTCCATTTTTTAAATTGTAGGTTGTCCAGCCTGTTTGGGCAATAATTCGTGCCGTGGTGAGGGTGTTTTTTCTGCGTCCGTTGATACTGTCTCGAAGTTGTGAAGGGAAATTGCAGGTACTGCAAACCGATTCGCCTTTGGTATAGCTATCGCCCAAAGCAAGTATATTAATCATCCGTGTATCCGTTGGTGTGGATACAGTGCTATTTTCTGAAGAGCATCCTATTAGTAGGAAGGTGAGCCCTAATGCAATGAGTTTTCGCATGAAATTGCCTTTTAACTACTTACGAAAGTACGAGACCTAAGGATGAAAAAAAAGGCACAATTGTTAAACTGTGCCCTTTTTTCAATTAGAATAAACATTTATTTTTTCAGCAATTGCAATGTTTTAAAGCTGTTTTGTTTGATTACCTTGACAAAATACACCCCACTTTCCCAGTTTTCAGTGGAAAGGGTTAAATCGGCACTTGAAGCAACTTGACCTTCAGCGATTTTTTGTCCCAAAGCATTAAATACTTGATACGCATCGGGTAAGTCCGTTCCTTCTGAGATATTGATAATAACCTTATCAGTGGCGGGGTTAGGATACAGTTTTAAGTTGTCCAATACGCCAAATTCAGCCCGACTTAAAGGCGCTTGACAAGCCAAGGAAGTTGGTAATGTACTTCTACGAGGCGAATTTTGAATTACGGCCAAAATACGCGCTTTTTGATTTAAAGTAAACGTATTCATACAACTGTCATTCGTGTAATCCATATAGTTTTCGGTCATATCATTTCCTGTTGCAGAAGGACACGAATCATAGGTTGAAGCACAATCGTAGTTTTCGTTGGCTGCCGCAGGCGTATCGGGACAATAATCTTTGGCGCTATCGGTAGCATTAACTGTACAACTAGTATTGTCTCCCCAAATGTGGCGTAAACCAAAACAGTGACCGATTTCATGGGTAGCTGTTCGACCCAAATCATAGTCGGTGAAGTAAGTTCCAGGTGCAATTTCACTAGTGCCAAAACAACGGTAATCGATGATTACACCGTCGGTGTTCGCTGTATTGGTCACTCCAGTTAATCCTGAAAGTCCAGAGCCGTAAGGAAATTGTGCATAACCCAAAACTCCACCCAATTCTGCAGATGCACTTGTGCTAAATGCACACACCCAAATGTTGAAGTATTGGGTAGGATCCCAAATGGTATTGGGTTTTAAGGTGCCTTCTACACTGGCTTCAGTCGCCCAATTGGCTGTGCCCAAATTTACACGGTCAATACCATTGGTTGCTGTTCCATCCGGTTTGCGTTGCGCCATGCAAAATTCCACTTCAATGTCTGCACCTACAGCATTAGAATTATAGCCATTGGTGTTCAACATTCTTCTAAAATCCTGATTCAGTACAGTGATTTGCGATAATACTCGTGCATCTGAAATATTTTCATTGCTACCTACCGCATCTCCGTTATGAATCACGTGAACTACAACAGGAATTGTCACTACAGTTGCAGTAGATTTTCCACTCAATAATTGATTTTTGATGTTTTCTACTTTTGGAGCAATCCATTGTTCAAAGGCTGCGGTATTTCGGGATGCATCCTGACTTTGTAAATAGTTTTCATATTCGGTTGAAACACATTTAATTAAACCATTGTTTGGGTTTATTTTTTCCACTGTGTTACCAAATACGGTTCGTTGTGATTGACCCCAAGAAGCATATCCTGCAACAAGAGCCAACAATGTAAATAGTTTTGTTTTCATTATAAATTGATCATTAGGGAGCTAATGTATTTCGCTATCATTTTAATTACAATAAATTGAGGTAAATAGGATTTTTTGGGAGGTGAAATTCAATTTTAGTCAAAAAAACAATGAAGGAGCTCAAAACTTGAAACTCCTTCATCATGAAAAAAACTAAACACATTACTTAATTCACAACAAGTGTGATATAGCAAACTCAATTAAGTTTGTCCTTAATTGCTGATTCAAAATTGAGATTAAATTTTTTGACAAAAAAAAGATTGAGGTAAACAGCAGTATTCTTGCGGTTAATTAATCTTTAATCAATTTTTTACTCTGTTCCAATCGGCCAGAAGTGTTTTCCACAACCACTTTGTAGATGTACATCCCTTTAGCTAGCGAACTTACATCAAGTTCGATTTCATGAATACCCGCACTTAGATTGGATTGAATTGGCGTTAGTATACGCTGACCCGTAAGTGTGAAAAGTGTTGTTTCAACTTGTGAGTCTTCATTCAATACAATTGGGATTTTGGTTGAAGTAGCAGACGGGTTGGGGTAATTTTGACCCAAGAAAAAGGAATTGGAATTGAATTCCTCTGATTCAAGTACAGGTCCTGCTACATAAATCGTATGTGTCAATGCAAAACCTGAACTAACGGAGCCCGTAATCGTACTCATTTCACTAGTCACACTATCCGAAAAAACATTATCACTGGCGTTGTAAGTGTACCCTGTCATGCCTTTGGTGTAGCCATAAGCAGTGGCACTATTGGCTTGTACAACGGCACTGTTAGTTCCTTCAGGAAATGCAATTTGTGTGACTAACAAAGAAGTCCCCGCTGCATTATAAATATGAACGTGTATATGCGTGGCTCTACTGGTATACCATCCAGGGAAAATGGAAGTAAAAGCTACTTGACCATTTGCATTTGTGGTCTGTCTTCCTCGTAAAAAAGTATTAGTCGTATAATTGACAGTTTGCATGGCCGTTCCTCCATATTGCGAGTAGTAACCGTCTTTGTCACAATGCCAAATATCAACAATTGCACCTTCTAAAGCAGCACAATTGGCATTAATATTCATGATTGAAATTGTGATATCAAAAGGAATGCCTGTACGATCGCCGACTATGTTCGTTCTAATAAGGGAGTCGGGTGTAAGCGTAGGAAAGGGTCCTGCAGTTTCACTACTCGTTACTGAACAAGTAGTCGTACTTTCTTCATTTTCTGAATTACCTGCTTTTAATATACTCGGCACAACAATAGCTGCGCTTAATACACCAAAACTTTTTCGAATAAAATCTTTTCTTTCCATGATTTTTTTGTTTTAGTGTAATAAAGAAAAAAAATTTAAGAATACATTTATGAATTAAGAGGTTAACTAGATAATTTATGCGGTGAAACTTTAATATTGCTCTATAAACAGCAGTATAGAATCCTCAATTAGAGATTCCATTTCACATTTGTCAATAGCCATCAACCGAAGTGCTTCACGGTCTTCGACCAAGCGATTTTCAAATTCAAAAGCCCCTGCTAGACAAACTATAAGTAGTTCGCTGCTAGTTTTTTGTGGGTGATAATCATATTCTTCTCGATTACCAAATTTGCGTATAGCCAGATAAAAGTTGTCGTGAGTAAGTTCGAACAATGGAAATTCAATCGTGTAAAGTCTCTGTTCAAAGGATGATTTTTTTATTTGAATGGCTAAAAAATTAACGGCATCATTATTATACGGATTGGTAATTCTTCCGCTTTTTTCATCGAAATTTGAAGCAAATGCCAATTGGGATGGTGACAATTCTTCGGAAAACGTCACACAGTTGACACCAATTGTGCCAGCTAATGGCAATAGAATTATGGAGGTGTCTGGAGGAGGAATTTGCCACTGATGCTCCGGAAAAATCACAAGGTCATAAATAGTTAATTCATTTGGAATTGCTACAATAGTAGTACATTGAAAAGCGGCTGTATTTTCCTGTTTTTGGAGAAAACGTTTATAGATAGTGGATGGGAATTGTTTCATTGAATAATTTTTAAAACATCATCTCTATATGTGTCTCCGATGGGCAAAACAAAATCATTCAATGTTACGGTTTTGTTTTGAATGGATTTGATATAATTGGTGGACACGATATAAGAGCGGTGAATCCGTATGAACTTTTGATCGGGGAGTTTTGCCAAAATACTTTTCATGGAATACCGCGCCACGATCTTTGTGCCGTTAGTTTGGTGAATTTGAATGTAGTCGTCCAAACCTTCTATAAAAAGGATAGAATCAAACTCAATGCGGTACAATTTATAATCGGCTCGAATCATCAAATGCGTTTGGACAGAACGGTTTTTTCGGAACTCAAATTCGTTGCGTGCTTTCATTGCGGCCTGTACAAAGCGTTCTTCAGAGAACGGTTTTAAAAGATAATCCGTCGCATTGATATTGAAACCTTCCACAGCAAATTCGCTATAGGCCGTTGTGAAAATTAAAATCGGATCAGCATTTAACGATTTAAAAAAATCAATTCCATTTTTTTGAGGCATGTTGATGTCCAAGAATATTAAATCAACCGGATAATTACGCAAATACTTCATCGCTTCATTTTGTTTGGTAAATGTTTTTTCCAAGTGGATAAAGTCAATGGATTTTGAGAAATGACTAATTATTTCTAGCGCTAAAGGTTCGTCGTCTAAGGCAATTGCTTTTATCATTCCAAATAGATTTTGAGTTGGATAGTATAAACAGTTTCGGACTCAAACACCCTAAATTGATGTTTTTTGGGATAAATAAATTCCAAACGTTTCAAAGTGTTTTCTATGCCTTGTTCTGTTTTGAATTCTTCAGAAATTTCAGCATTCACAATGGAATTTTCGACCTCCAAGTACAATTCATTTTCAAAAATTTTAATCAAAATGGAAATGTAGCTTTGTTCATCGGGATTAATACCATATTTAAACGCATTTTCAATAAACGGAATTAATACTAAAGGCGCAATTTGTTTGTTATTACTATCACCTTCAATATTGACTTTCAAATTAACCGATTCATCCAGTCGTAATTTTTGTAGTTCAATATAATCCTGAATGTAATTAATTTCTTTAGATAAAGATACGTGTTCCTTAGAGCTTTCCACGACTACATAGCGCATAATGCCGGATAATTTTAAAACGGCTTTAGAAGCTTCGTCTGATTTTTGAAGGGTCAAAGCATATAAACTATTCAAAGTGTTGAATAAAAAATGCGGGTTAATTTGCGCTTTCAAGTAGGAAACTTCAGCACTCAACTTTTCATTTTTTAATTCTGAAAAGCGTTGATTCATTTTTAGCAAATAGGATAACCCTAAAATGAGTCCTGCTTTAAAAATTCCTCCTTCCATGAAGGGACCAAAAATTCCATTTTTGGGTTTGGGGAAACTTTTCATAGGAGGAATTTCTCCCATCATCGCATTCGGAGGTAATTTATTTTCTCCCATATGAAAAGGAAAAAAATAGGAGGGAATTGTAAGTATTAAGGCTAAGAATAATCCATTAAACAAGTAATAGTAAAGCGTTGGGTTTTTGCCAAAAAAGTAATTTGGAATGAGCCAATAGTAGTTAACGTAAAACAAAGTCAACAAAAAAAATTGCTGACTAAAATGATTTAAAAAGGGATTGATCCGAAATAAATTCCAACCCATATTTATGTCGGGAGAAAGTAGTACAGGCAGGCTTAAAAAAGCAATGCTTCCCAATAGATGAAGGAAAAATTTTTTGTTTTGCATGGTTTTGTTTCTATGACCTAAAGATAAACAATGTGTTGGTTATGTTTATTTTATTGAGGTAAAACGCTTTTTTTTGGAGGTAAAATATAGTTGACCTACAAAAAGCTGCGGTTAACCGAATTCTTTTTTTTGCAAAGACATTTCAATCTACTTTCACAAAATATTACCAAATTGTTAAGAAATTGAGAAATTTGTGCATGAAGTTTTTGATAATTTCGTCTAATCAAGTTTAAATAATTTAGTAAAAATGAAAAAACTCATTACTTGTTTTGTTGTTGTTCTCTTTGCAGGAATTGTGAACGGTCAGTCCTTTTACGATACCAACACCATTCAAACTATCGAAATTACCTTTTCCCAATCCAATTGGGATGCTATTTTAGATGCGGCAGAAGCTTCGGATGTTTACACTCAAGCGCAATCGGTTTCTATTAATGGCACTGTTTTTCCCAATGTTGGGGTGAAATACAAAGGGAACAGTTCGTATAATCCCAATAATGTTAAAAATCCGTTTCACATTGAATTGGATGCCTATGTTAATCAAGATTATCAAGGTTATACCGATATTAAATTGAATAATGTTTTTTCCGATCCATCCTTTGTGCGTGAAACCGTTGCCTATGATATACTTCGCCAATACATGCATGCGCCTAAAGCCAATTATGCAAAGGTGTATGTGAATGGGACTTTCATCGGACTGTATACCAACGTAGAGTCTATTTCTAAGAAGTTTGTCGATGCGCATTTTGGTTCCAATGGAAATGCTTTTTTTGATTGTAGTCCGCCAGCTGGAGCCGGTCCAGGTTCGTCCAACTATCCAAGTTTGGAGTATTTAGGAACTTCCAGTGCGAGTTATACTGCCGCTTATGATATGAAATCATTGGATGGCTGGAATGACTTAATCAATTTGTGTAATGTGTTGAATAACAATACCGCTGCCATCGAAACGGTATTGGATGTTGATCGTGCACTTTGGATGCTGGCCTTCGATAATGTGATGGTGAATTTAGATAGCTATATCGGTAAGTTCAAACAAAATTATTATTTGTACAAAGACGATAACGGTCGCTTTAATCCTATCGTTTGGGATTTGAATATGTCGTTTGGAACGTTCAGTGATACAGGTTCGGGCAACCTTACCACAACTGCTGCAAAACGTCAAATGTCACACACATTGCATTCAGCCGATGCGGCTTGGCCGTTGGTGAGTAAATTATTGGCTATCCCAACGTATAAGCGCAAATATTTAGCCCATTACAAAACGATTTTGACAGAAAATATTTCCAACAATTCCTATTACACCAAAGCGCAAAGTTTCCAATCGTTAATTGCAAGTGATGTTGCTGCTGATGTAAATAAATTCTTTACAACTGCTCAATTTACGTCCAACTTGACAACCGATGTAGCTTCGGGAATGCAAACGGCTCCTGGGTTGTCGAATTTAATGAACGGAAGAAATACGTATTTAGTGGCACAGTCCGATTTTACTGCCACGCAACCTTCTATTGCAGCGATAACCGCGGTACCTGCTGCACCTGCTCTTAACAGTACTTTCACCATGCGGGCAACCGTTACCAATGCCACAGCAAGTTCGGTGTACATCGGTTACCGGTTTAATGCACTCCAGCCTTTCACTAAAGTAACGATGTATGACGATGGAGCGCATAATGATGGTGCCGCCGGAGATAATGTCTATGGTGCTCAACTTACGTTAGCAGCCATTTCAATGCAATATTATTTATATGCAGAAAATACGACTATTGGTAAGTTTGCACCCGAACGCGCCGAGCATGAGTACTATACTTTGTTGGGCGATTATCCCGCAGTTACTTCAGGTCAAGTAGTGATTAATGAATTGATGGCACAGAATAACAGTACGATAACGGATGAGGTTGGCGAATTTGAAGATTGGGTAGAGTTGTATAACAATATGAGTTATCCTGTCGATTTAAGCGGATTTTACCTGAGTGATAATACCACCAATTTAACCAAATGGCAATTTCCTGTAGGAACCATTATTCCTGCCAATGGGTATTTAATAGTTTGGGCTGATGATGAAGCCATTGATGGTATACTCCATGCCGCTTGGAAATTATCGGCTACTGGAGAATCAGTGACCTTGGCCAATCCCGCACAAGTTGTCATTGATCAAGTGGTTTTTAATGCCCAAACAGTCGACATGGGGTATGCCCGTGTACCAAACGGAACTGGAAATTTTGTGATTCAAGCGCCAACATATAACGCGAATAACAGTCCGCTGGCCACCGCCGAATTTGGAAATCAAACTCCAATGATGCAAATTGTTCCCAATCCAACCCATGGTTCGGCAACGGTAGTATTAAATCAAATCAATGAGAATACTAAAATTGAAGTATACAATATGTTAGGTCAATTGGTGCAAGAAACCAATGCTCAATTGGAAACCGTTATCAATTTTGACAGTAGGGTTTCTGGAACCTACCTTGTTAAATATGGAGCGTTAACCCAAAAAATAATCGTCTTAAATTAAACTATAGTCATGAAAAAAATAGCATTTTTAGTAGTAATTACGATATTATCCTTGTCTTGTTCTCACGATGAAGGATACGGTGGATTGGCCACTATTCGAGGAAAAGTATTTGGAAAAGATTACAATTCGAATGGAAATGTTGTGGGACAAGGTTATGTGGGTGGTTTCAAAGTCTATATCAGCAAACACGGCGAACCCAATTATTTTGATAGTAAAGACTCTGCTCCCGATGGTTCATTCAAATTTGATTATCTCTACGAAGGGAAATACGATATTTGGGTCTATGGCGATTGTGATTATTGCGCTTGGGATCAAGTCTATGTGTTAAAAACCATAGAAATCACTTCTAAAAAACAAACGGTTGAAACCGAGGATTTTGTCGTTTCATTCTAATTAAAATAATGAATTTGCACCCACTTCATCCTACTATACAGCGTCTACAAGGCATTTCGTTGTACGAACTCGATGGTGTTGCTTTGCAAAATCGTATTGACTCAAAATACGTTTTGACAAGCTCCCAACTCGAGGCATTGATGCCGGTTATTATGCAGCATTATCAAGTGCTTGACATAGATGGCAACCGTATTTTTACTTACGAAAACAATTATTTTGATACTCCCGATTTGCGGTTTTATTACGATCATCACAATGGATATACCCAACGTATCAAAGTGCGAAGTCGGAAGTATGTGGAAACAGGGGCAAGTTTCTTTGAAATCAAGAAAAAGGAAAAGGTAGAGCGAACCCAAAAAATTCGGCAACCTCTTACCGATATTCTTTCCCGATTGGATTCGGTTCGACAAGAATTAATTGATGGGTTTTCAAGAAAAAATGTGAAGAATCTGGAAGTAATACTATCCAATACATTTCAACGCATCACCTTTGTAAATAATGAATTTACCGAACGCATGACGTTGGATTTCAATATATCGTTTTCCAATACTACGGAAACCAAAGCATTAACCGATTATTACGTATTGGAAATCAAACAACCCAAGTCGACCAATTCCCCCATAGTTAATGCATTAAAATCGGATGGAATTCGTCAACGTGGATTTAGTAAATACATCTATGGTGTGATGTTATTGCATCCAAGAATTAAAAAAAATAATTTTTTACCTCTAATTAAAAACTTAAATAAACTCAATGGAAATGGAAGAATTGACCACAACGAATGCCTTTAATTTACTTGATTTTGGATCGCGTGCTGCAATTGATGTAGTTGCTTTACTTGTATTAGTCGGGTTTATTTATTACCCCAAACACCGCAACAAAGATTTTGTCTTCACTTTTGTGTTGTTCAATATCATCAATTTTATGATCTGTTTTTTATTGGGGACGGCCAAGATTAAAATGGGATTTGCCTTCGGGTTGTTTGCCATTTTCTCGATTATTCGTTACAGAACCATCATGGTGTCCATTAAGGACATGGGCTATTTCTTTGTCTGTGTAGCTTTAGGAATGTTGAATTCCTTAGCTTCTGCCAAAGATGGATTTTTGTTATTAGCCGTTTGTAATGGGATTATTTTGATCATGACGTTCTTTTTAGAGCGATTGAATTTTATCAATAACGAAAGCTACAAAGAGATTTTATACGATAATGTGCTTTTAATTCGCCCAGAACAACGCCAAGAATTAATGGAAGATTTACGCAATCGAACTGGATTGGAAGTGCACAAAGTAGATATTGTTTCCATAAATTATTTAAAAGATACGGTGTTGTTAAAAGCGTATTATTATTCGGCAGAAAGCGAAAATTCATTACCAACGAGTATTGACAATGACTAAGAAAATCCTCTTCTTTTGCCTAATGACCATGAGTCTGGCTGCTCAAAACATTGACAATCAATTGCGGTTGTCAGCGGCTGTGGATTATCAATTTGCAAAAAAATGGAAAGTAGAAACCCAGTACCGCTATGGATTAGATCATGATTTTGGGGCTTTTCAATCCTGTGTGATTCAGACTGGTATTACGTATAAGTTGACAAAAAAATGGGACATCGAAGTCGGTTATCGTTTTGCTACGGCCTTTGATCATGACAATCACCGTTTGTTTGCTAGTATAAAATTTGAGCACAAGTTCAAAAAGCAATACAGTATTAGTGCCCGAACACGCTACCAATGGACAACGCAACAATTTGATGCTGATTTTATGGCCAATTTTAAAGCGCCTTCGCAGTATTTGCGGGAACGCATTGCTTTTGAATATAATGTACCAAAAAGCAAATGGTCGTTTAATGTGGGTCCCGAATTTTTCATCCGTTTGGATAAAAGTCCGATTGCCTATCACCGAATCCGGTATTATGTTGGTGCCAAATACGATTTGAAGTATGGCCAAGCCATCGGAATCACGTACTTCTTTGAAGACCGATACAAAGCCACTCAAGATGATCGCTCGGTATGGAATGTCAATTATAGCTTATCCTTAGATACCTTTTTAAAGAAATTGAAAAAGGGGAAAGACAAAGAAAAAAAGGCTAAAAAAGAAAAAGCCGACTAAACGAGTTCGGCTTTTTGTACTACTTGCTCTTCAATCGCATTCCATAATCCAATGCGTTTTTCCAAGGCTTGTTGGGAAACTTCGAGTACTTCATTCCATTTGGTTGCGCTGTCTCCACATAATTCGGTAATCATTTGCATCGCCATCGGACCGTGTTCGTCGGCATCCAATTCAATATGGCGCTCAAAGTAATAGATCAGTTTTGACAAATCGGTTTGTGGAAAGTTCTGTTGAAAATTCTTTAAAATTTCCGTAAACATGTTCGGAATCAAATCTTCTCGCCCAAAGGTAAATGCCGCCGCAATTTTGTGGGGTTTGCCTTCTTCAATCACACGGAAGGTGAAATCCAAGAAAGCGCGTACGTTGGGATGTACATCCGCATGTTTGATGGAAACAAAAATATTTTGTGTTTTTTGAATGTCTTCTAAAAATTGACTCACCGTCACTACGTCAGCACCGCATTGGGCCATCGCATCCAAATACATTTCGTAATGACTCATTCGTCGTCCGTCTAAGGCAATATCCGTTTCCTCTGCCACCACAATCTCATTGATTAAGTAGCGAATTTCTGGATTTCCCACAGGTAACCATGGCGTAGTTGTACACGTCAATTTTTGTTGTAATGCCTTCAATAACGACATAAAATCCCAAACTGCATACACATGGTTCTCTAAAAAACAATGTAAATCTTCGGGGGTTCTCACTTTCTCGTATAACGAATGCTGCAACAACTGGTCTTTCAAAGGTTGAATCGCATTGTTAATTTCTCGGATAGTCATAGCGTAATTTTTTGTAAAAATAAAAAGGCTACCTAAATAACGGAAGAATTTTAAATCAATTTTATTTATTGTTTGATTTTTTAGTTTGGATAAAATGGCTACTCCCATAAGTTAGCTTTGAAATCACAAGAAAGCCCGGTCACTAATTTCACAATAATCACATGTTAATTTTATTTTAAAATATGATAGTCTACTATCTTAATTGTATTTTTAGCCAACTAAACTCACAAACATGAATAGTAAATTCTTAAAGGTTTTTGTATTGTTTTTGCTTTTTTTCAATATAAAAACGGTTGCTCAAAAAAAGGATAAAGGTGCTCCACCGGTAACGCAAGAAGTCAAAAAACCGGAGACGAAGAAAGAGCCAAAGCCCTATAAAAAAGTAATCGATTCGACGGCAGTTACTCAAAAAGGGTTAATCGATGTGCACAAAGTTTCAGATAAATACTTGTTTGAAATTCCGGATGCTTTATTAGGAAAAGAAATTATGACCACCACACGGTATTCCAAAACACCTGCTGGAGGCGGAATTTTTGGTGGAGAAGAAGTAAATCGACAAGTTGTTCGTTTTGAAAAAGGGTTAAACAATACTCTCATTTTGCGTTCAATTACCTATGTAATCATGGCAACTGAGGAAGATAAACCCATTACACAATCGGTTAAAAATTCCAGTGCCGACCCCATAATTGGGATTTATGACATATTAGCTTACAAAAAAGATGAGGCTGGGAAAAACAATGTAGCCAGCGTTATTGACATGACACCCACTTTTGAAGCCGATGTGCAAACCTTTTCTTTGGACCCTATCAAAAAACAATTATTAAGCATACAAGCGTTTCAAAAAGATAAGTCGTTTATTCAATACGTAAAAAGTTTCCCCATCAATACCGAAATTAGAACCACAAAAACATTTAGTACGGTGGCGCCTCAAATTTCGCGTTCTCCTGCCCCCAAAATCGGGGTTGATTTGCCTGCAGGTTTAGACGCGGGTGTGGTGACAATGGAATTGAATACCTCTTTTATTTTGTTGCCTGAAAAGCCGATGCGCAAGCGTTCATTCGACAAACGCGTGGGATATTTTGCTAATCGCTATGAGGTCTTTGAAGAGGATTCACAAAAAGCAGATACCGATGTCTTTGCAGTTCGCTGGCGCTTAGAACCCAAAAATGAAGAGGATGCCCAAAAACAAAAGCGTGGCGAATTGATCGAACCGTTAAAACCTATCATTTATTACATCGACCCAGCAACACCTGATAAGTGGAAGCCGTTCATCAAACAAGGAATTGACGATTGGCAAGTTGCCTTTGAAGGTGCAGGATGGAAAAACGCCATTCGCGGGGAATACTGGCCCGAAAACGATCCAACCATGAGCTTGGAGGATGCCCGTTTCTCAGTGTTGCGCTACTTTGCGGCCGAAATTCAAAATGCCTATGGTCCAAATGTGCACGATCCCAGAACGGGTGAAATCATGGAAAGCCATATCGGTTGGTACCACAACATCATGAGCTTGTTGCGCGATTGGTATTTAATTCAAACCGCGGCAGTCGATCCGAAAGCACGCAATAAAAAGTTTGACGATAAATTGATGGGCGAACTCATTCGTTTTGTCGCCGCTCACGAAGTGGGACACACCCTAGGCTTACGCCACAATATGGGAGCAAGTAATGCAACTCCTGTGGAAATGTTGAGAAATCCCGAATACCAAAAGAAAAATGGACACACGTCTTCCATCATGGATTATGCCCGTTTCAATTATGTGGCACAACCGGGCGATGGGGTAACCGATTTGTTTCCACGCATTGGCGATTATGACAAATGGGCCATCAAATGGGGCTATTCTTATTTTCCAGATGCGAAATCCGAAGACGAAGAGAAAGCCTTGCTGAATGAAATGACCAAAGAAGCCTACAAAAATCGCCGACTTTGGTTTGGTACCGAAAGCAGTCCTTTTGATCCGCGTTATCAAACGGAAGACTTGGGAGATAATGCCATGAAAGCTTCAGAATATGGGATTAAAAACCTAAAATTTATTTTACCGAATCTTATCGAATGGAGTAAAGAAAAAGGTGAAGATTATTCCGAATTGGAAGATATGTATATGGCTTTGGTGGGTCAGTTTAGACGGTATATGGGCCATGTAACGAAGAATGTGGGCGGAATTTATGAAACGCCAAAAACCTACGACATGCAAGGGAATGAATACGAAACAGTACCGTCAAGTATTCAAAACGAAGCCGTTGACTTTTTGAACAAGCAATTATTTAAAACCCCTACGTGGTTGTTGGATCAAAATATTTTGGCAAAAATTTATCCGGATAAAGGGGTCGAACTCATTCGCGGCATTCAAGACGGAACGCTTTCCAACTTATTGTCCTTAGATCGAATGGCACGCTTGCAAGAAACCGCTTCTTTAGGGAAAGAAAACTATTCGGTTGACGAATTGATGAGCGATTTGAAAGGCGGAATTTTCTCGGAACTTAAAGCCAATGCACCTATTGATGTATACCGAAGAAATCTACAAAAAGCCTTTGTTTCGAAACTCATCGATGCCATCAAATTGGATAAAAGTGCAGTGGCCAATTTCAACGGAAGACGCATCGTTATGGTAGACACCGATTTACCGTCGATTGCTCGCGGTCATTTGATCGAGTTGAAAGGTCAGTTAAAAACAGCGTATACCACAGCTACAGATCGACTAAGTAAGTTCCATATCGCTGATTTAATCGCTAGAATTGACCAAGCGTTAAATCCGAATTAATACCCCTATAAGACACAAAAAAAATGCTTCACGATTCGTGAAGCATTTTTTATATCGAGTAATTTTATTTTATTTAAAAGCCGCAAAACCGGTAATGTCCATACCTGTAATTAACAAGTGGATGTCGTGCGTTCCTTCATACGTAATTACCGATTCCAAGTTCATACTGTGACGCATGATCGAATATTCACCGGTAATTCCCATACCACCCAAAATCTGACGCGCTTCACGAGCAATGTTAATCGCCATATCCACGTTGTTGCGTTTCGCCATCGAAATCTGAGCCGAAGTCGCTCTTCCTTCATTGCGCAATACGCCCAAACGCCATGTCAATAATTGTGCTTTGGTGATTTCTGTAATCATTTCGGCCAATTTCTTTTGTTGTAATTGCGTTGCAGCAATCGGTTTGTCAAATTGTACACGCTCTTTTGCATAACGCAAAGCCGTGTCATAACAATCCATCGCAGCACCAATGGCTCCCCAAGCAATTCCATAACGTGCCGAATCCAAGCAACCAAGCGGCGCTCCTAATCCGGATTTGTTGGGTAATAAATTTTCTTTGGGAACTTTAACGTTGTCAAAAATTAATTCACCCGTTGCCGAAGCACGCAACGACCATTTGTTGTGCGTTTCCGGTGTGGAGAAACCTTCCATTCCACGCTCCACGATTAACCCGTGAATACGACCTGTTTCATCCTTGGCCCAAACCACCGCAATGTCTGCAAAGGGTGCATTTGAAATCCACATTTTGGCACCATTCAACAAATAATGATCGCCCATATCTTTGAAGTTGGTCACCATACCGCCCGGATTCGATCCAAAGTCGGGTTCGGTCAATCCAAAACAACCCATCATTTCACCCGTCGCCAATTTAGGAAGGTACTTCATGCGTTGTTCTTCGTTGCCGTATTTCCAAATCGGATACATCACCAAAGAGGATTGTACCGATGAGGTCGAACGTACGCCCGAATCCCCGCGTTCAATTTCTTGCATAATCAAACCGTAGGAAATTTGGTCCAATCCTGCACCACCGTATTCCTCGGGAATGTAGGGGCCAAATCCGCCGATTTCTCCCAAACCTTTGATGATTTGTTTCGGGAATTCCGCACGTTGTGCATAATCCTCAATGATGGGAGAAACTTCGCGTTTCACCCAAGCACGGGCCGCATCGCGTACCAATTTATGTTCGTCTGTCAATAGATCATCCAACAAATAATAGTCGGGTGCCTGAAATAAGTCTGGTTTCATTTGTTTGTTATTGTTGTTGACGGACTTACCGTCGGATTGTTATTTTACGAAAACGTTTGCAAATTTAACAAAACCAACTTCAGAAAGAAACGAACAACTGTTATTTTTTGGAGCTTTTTCCTGCTATCCGCTGTATCTCCCTTCTTACGTCGGGAGGATGCCGCTCCTATCAGGGCTAGGGCTTGGGTGCAACGATGACCGCTTGGCCTTCGAATTCCTTCTTTTTCTGCAAGAAAAATTCCGTTAATTCCAAGCCGTCTTCCCGCGCCAAAATGGGTTTTATTTTAGGGTCTTGAAGGCAGTAGGTAATAAATGCCTCTTTTTGTTCAGGTTTGATATGAAGGGTGGTTTCCCAATAATCTTCCGTAAACCGACTGTCGATAAACTCGTTTACCGTTGGCGCAGGAGCAGTTGTCGTTTCTTCGGTTTTCTTTTTGAATAATCCGCCCAGTTTTTTGAAAATACTCACAAAGTCGACACCAAGGGGCATCGAACCGTTGTAGACACCCGTGTAGCGTTCAAATTCGGCATTTTTAATAGCGGTCATTTTCGCGTCTGCGGGATCAAATTTTACTTTTACTTTGTTTAACTTGGTAACATCCACTTCGTCCAGTTGTATGGCTTTTGGGGTGAGTTCTTCTTCATAAAGCCATGTGGTCGCACTCATTATAATGATTTTTTTGACTTCAAAATCGGGGTGCACTAAATACAACACATCGTCCAACGCCACATCGATTTCGAAATAACCGTTGGCATCAGTAGTCACATGTTTTTTGGTGCGCTCGTTGGCGACATCCACTTTGGAAACGTATAGTTCTTGGGAGCGCAACGTACCGTGAATGCGGAATTCTTGGGCGTGTACCCATGAAAAACTGAAAATAAAAAGGAGAGCAGCGAGTATTGGTTTCATGGTCTTGTGGTTGTACAACGAAAGTACGAAGGTTGCCACCGACCCTTTTCCAAAGTTTTGTTAATTAAAAACTAGCGAAATGTGAAAGTTTTTCTACGTGATTTGAAAAGCGGCAGGTCTTTTTTAGCCCCGATAGGAGCAAGCTACCGTGTAGCGCGGATAGCGGGGAGGTACGGGAAAATAAACGAGACTACAGCTCCTTAGTCGGCTTATTTGATATAAAACTCTTGAGTCAATGTTTGGTAGGCTTCCGTGTAGTTATGACGCGTGGTTTCAATAATTAAGGAGTCGATTTTTGGTTCTTGGGGTTGTCGTGAAAAGGCCAACAAGCTGCGTTTGATTTCGGATTCGGGCGTACCTTGAACGCGGGTGATTTTGAACGGGAAGAGGTCGTTTTCTGCAGCGAGAGCGATAAAATTCTCTTCTTCTTTGTGGGGAATGATAACGGCCAAAACGCCATTTTCAGTGAGGAGAATGCCAGCGGCTTCGCAAAGATCTTCGAAGGGCAAGGATGCGTTTTGACGGGCTTGATCCCGTTGTTCATTACCGGACGAGACGGTTTCTGAGTAAAAAGGCGGATTGGAAACAATTAAATCATATTCCTCGTCTTGGAGATCATCCATGAAGTCGTCGAGTGAGGCATGAAAACAAAAGAGACGGTCGTTCCAAGGCGAATTTTCAAAATTTTCAACCGCTTGTTCGAAAGCATCACCATCGATTTCTAGCGCTTCAATTTGTTCGGCAAAACTGCGTTGCGCTACCATCAAAGCAATCAGACCTGTTCCAGTTCCAATATCCAACACGGAATAGGGTTGGTGCTCCAGTGGACACCAAGCGCCCAGCAGTACACCGTCTGTTCCCACTTTCATGGCACAACGGTCTTGTTCAATGGTGAATTGTTTGAATAGGAAAGGCATGCTTAGTAATTATTCTAAATTCTAAATTCTAAATTCTGAATTCTAAATTATTCCATGTACAAATCCACCAATCCTACCGGTGTATTGAGTACAATTTTCTTTTGAGCACGATTCACCTCGATGATGAAGTCGTCAATCATAGGAACGAGAATTTGTCGGGTGTTCCACTCGATTTCAAAAAGGGGTTGGGCCGAGGAGTCATTAACACCTGTGATTGTTCCTATGGGTCCGAGGCGTTGGTCTTCAACCGCAAATCCGATAATCTCGTGAAAGTAGAATTTATTGCCTTCCAGTTGGGGCAAGGCAGATAGCGGGAGGTAAATTTCGCAGCCAATTATTTCATCAGCTTCCGCTTCACTGTCCACATCTTCAAATTTTACGCGTAAGAAGTCGCCTTTGTGAAGATTGGAATTTTCAATAAAAAATGGAATCAGATCTTTGCCAAAATCGACAAATACTGATTCCATATTTTCATACATTTCGGGTTCATCCGTATCTAGATAGATGAGAACTTCCCCTTTAAAGCTAAATTTTTTCGCGATTTTGCCGAGATAGAAACAGTCTTTCTTACGCATTACCGCTGGGTATATTAAGCTTCAGTTTCGTTGTTTTCTTCAGCAGCAGGAGCTTCTTCTGTAGTTTCTTCAACTGCAGGAGCTTCTTCAGCAACTTCAGCAACTTCAGCAACTTCAGCAACTGTTTCTTCTACCGCTTCTTCAGCAGCAACTTCTTCAGCAGCCGCTTCAGCTTCAGCCGCTTTTAATGCTTCTTCAGCCGCTTTTGCACGTTTTTCGTTAACTTCTTTTTCTGCTTTTAACGCTTTTGCTTTTGCATCATCTTTTGCTTTAGCCAAACCGTCTTTTTTCGCATCCACTTTAGAAGCTTTTTCTTCTAACCATGCAGCTAATTTTGCATCAGCTTGTTCTTGCGTTAACGCACCTTTACGAACACCGCCATCTAAGTGGTGTTTTAATAAAGCACCTTTGTACGATAAAATAGCTCTTGCAGTATCAGTAGGTTGAGCACCATTGTGTAACCATTGAACCGCTTTGTCTAAGTTTAATTCGATCGTAGCAGGATTCGTGTTTGGATTGTAAGTTCCTACTTTTTCTAAGAATTTACCATCGCGTTTTGAGCGTGCATCTGCAGCAACAATCCAGTAAAAAGGCTTCCCTTTTTTACCGTGTCTTTGTAATCTAATTTTTACTGACATAATCTATTGATTAAATTATGGGGTTCCCGACCCCGATTAATAAGGGCGCAAATATACAAAACTTTTTAAATCAACCGACTGGTAATTAAAAATTTAGTGAGCCAAGAGAAAATCGTTAAAAAATGACCGATAATTCGCCAAAAAAACTATTTTTGTGCTGATATAAACGATATTAGAATTCATGAAGAAATACATTGCCCTTTTTCTAGCTGTAGCTTCATTCGTTTCCTGCAGTGAAGAAGTGAAGTTTAACGATCCCGGTTTACAAGGTTACCGTGACGGAATTTTATTCCGCGGTATTGATGTAAAAGCCTATAAATCCTCCAATGGAGCGATTAGCCTTGTCGGTTTGGCGCAAGATGAAGATTTAACTATGGATGTAAGTTCTGGAAATGTTGGAACCTATTATTTTGGGACTACCAATACAGCAACTAAGGCCGCTTACACCTCGTCGTTTAATGATATTGTGGTGGATTATGAAACCAAAATCATCAACGGACCAGTCGCTAACATTGCCAAAAATTTTCCTTCAGCGGGTTCGGGTTACACGCCCAATTGTACTACCTTGAATGGTGTATTAACGTGTAGCGGTTCGTATCCAACAACGGGTGGAAATGGTAGTGGTTTAACCTTATCTATTGCAACCAATGCTGCGGGTGGTGTGACTTCTGTAAAAGTAGCTTCTCCCGGGAACAACTACAAAGCGGGCGATTTAATTACGATTGTTGGCGGCAATAATAATGCTAAAGTTCGCGTTTTGAATGTAGAAGGAAGCAATGGTGAATTAGTCATCACTGAAAACACAGGAAGTACAATTTCTGGAACATTCAAATTTAATGCTGTACAAACTTCAAACAATCCTTCTTACGGAGAATTATTAAATTTCCAATACGGAACATTTTATAAAGTGCCGATTTTACCGGCACCGTAATATTTACAACGCATACAAAAAAGCTGTCCACTGGACAGCTTTTTTTGTTGATAACTATTCCTTGAATCTTCCTTGCCGAAAGTGTATTTTTGAAAAGTAAGGCCGCTAAATGAAACGGCCTCTTTTTCAGGAATATGTATTTAATTTTTGATACCGAAACCACCGGTTTGCCCCGTAATTGGGCAGCCCCTATTACCGATACCGACAATTGGCCGCGTGCGGTGCAAATTGCTTGGCAGTTGCACGACGAGCTTGGAAACTTAATCGATAATCAAGATTACCTTGTAATTCCCGAAGGATATGATATTCCTTATGATGCGGAACGCGTACATGGAATTTCTACTGAATTGGCACATAAGTACGGGGTTCCTTTACAAGAAATGCTCTTGAAATTCAATGAAGCTTTAGCGCAAGCTAAATTTATTGTGGGTCAAAATGTAGGTTTCGACGTCAATATTATGGGATGCGAATTCTACCGTGCCGGTATTGCAACAAATTTGGCACAACTCCCCGTTTTGGATACCTGTACCGAAGTTACTGCTGAAATGCTCAAACTTCCAGGCGGTCGTGGCGGTCGGTATAAATTGCCTACGTTAACGGAATTGCATCAGTATTTGTTTGGCGAACCTTTCGGCGAAGCCCACAATGCCACCGCCGACGTGGAAGCGACTACGCGTTGTTTCCTTGAATTGATTAAGCGTGAGGTGTTTACCAAGGAAGAATTGGATGCGCCAAGCGATTATTACCGCCGTTTTCAAGAACACCATCCTGGAGTTATTCAGCCTATCGGACTCACGCATTTGAACCTGAAAAAGGAATCAGAGGATTTGCGTAAAAAAGCCGCACCCGTAGCTGCCGCGCCCGTTTCCACACAAGATATTCAACAAGGTCAAGCCGAAATGGCCGCCGTCGATTTTGTGCATTTGCATAATCATACCCAGTTTTCTGTTTTACAATCCACCATTTCTGTTAAGGATTTAGTAAGTGCGGCTGTGAAGCAGAAAATGCCAGCCGTGGCCATGACGGATATGGGTAACATGATGGGAGCTTTCCATTTTGTTCGGGACGTTTTGGCGCATAATAAATCCGCCAAACAAAAAAATGAACAAGCCCTTGAAGCGGGGGAATCGCCTTCTGAAACAATTATTAAACCGATTGTAGGCTGCGAATTCAATGTGTGTGATAACCACAGAGATCGTACGCGCAAAGACAATGGTTATCAAGTGGTTTTTTTAGCCAAAAATAAACGCGGGTATCATAATCTGGCAAAAATGGCTTCCATCGCCTATACGGCCGGATTTTATTACGTGCCCCGAATTGATCGCGCGATTATTGAACAATACAAAGAAGATATTATCGTCTTAACAGGAAGTTTGTATGGCGAAGTTCCGAGTAAGGTTTTGAATATCGGACTCAATCAAGCGGAGGAAGCGCTTCTGTGGTGGAAATCCCAGTTTGGGGAAGATTTGTATATCGAACTCATGCGCCACAATCAAGAAGATGAAAATCGGGTGAACAGTGCATTGATTGATCTTTCGCGAAAGCATAACATCAAAACGGTGGCAACCAATAATGTTTTCTATGTACAAAAAGAAGATGCCAATGCGCATGATATTCTGTTGTGTGTGCGGGACGGTGAAAAGCAATCCACACCCATAGGTCGCGGCCGTGGCTACCGTTTTGGATTGCCCAACCAAGAATATTATTTTAAGTCGGGTGCCGAAATGAAGCAATTGTTTGCCGATTTCCCCGAAGCCATTACCAATATCGCTGAAGTTGTAGATAAAATTGAAATCTACGAATTGGCACGGGAAGTTTTGTTGCCCAAATTTGAAATTCCGGCTGAGTTTGAAGATCCGCAAGATGCCGAAGACGGAGGAAAACGTGGCGAGAACAAATACTTAAGCTATCTTACATTCAAAGGGGCTGAGAAACGGTATCCCGAAATCACTCCCGAAATCAAAGAACGCCTCGATTTTGAGTTGGCTACTATTGAACGCACTGGTTACCCGGGTTACTTTTTGATTGTACAAGATTTCATTGCAGAAGCTCGAAACATGGGCGTTTCCGTGGGACCTGGTCGTGGTTCGGCGGCGGGAAGTGCCGTAGCCTATTGTTTGGGAATTACGAATATCGACCCGATTGCGTACGACTTACTTTTTGAGCGTTTCTTGAATCCAGACCGGGTGTCCATGCCCGATATCGATATTGACTTTGACGATGAGGGTCGCAGTAAAGTCATGGATTATGTGATTCAAAAATACGGCTCCAATCAGGTGGCGCAAATCATTACATACGGAACGATGGCTGCCAAATCCTCGGTGCGTGATACCGCTCGGGTATTGGATTTGCCCTTATTTGAAGCCGATAAAATTGCAAAGTTGATTCCGAATAACTTGAATTTGGCTAAAATTTTCACCTTAGAAAATGACAAACTCAAAGCCGCTTTGCGTTCGGATGAATTTGACAAAGTCAAAGAATTAATTGAATTGGCGAATGGCGGCGATCTCAGTTCGGAGACCATTCAACAAGCCAAAGTTTTGGAAGGAAACCTTCGGAATACCGGGATTCACGCTTGTGGGGTAATTATCACGCCTAGTGACATTACTGATTATGTTCCGGTAGCTACGGCAAAGGATTCCGATTTGTACGTGACCCAATTTGACAACTCCGTTGTAGAAAGTGCGGGATTGTTGAAAATGGACTTCTTGGGTTTGAAAACCCTTACCTTGATTAAAGATACCTGCAAGTTGGTGAAATACCGCACCGGAATTGAATTGGATCCCGACACTTTCCCGATAGATGATGTGAAAACCTATGAGTTGTTCCAACGCGGAGAAACGGTAGGGATTTTCCAATACGAATCTCCGGGGATGCAGAAATACATGAAAGAGTTGAAGCCGACGGTTTTCGGGGATTTGATTGCGATGAATGCCTTATACCGTCCGGGACCGTTGGAGTATATCCCCTCGTTTATTCGCCGTAAAAATGGGGAAGAACCCATTACGTACGACTTGGATGCCTGTGAGGAATATTTGAAAGAAACCTACGGAATTACGGTCTATCAAGAGCAGGTAATGTTGTTGTCGCAGAAGTTGGCCAACTTCTCCAAAGGAGATGCCGACGTTTTGCGGAAAGCAATGGGTAAAAAGCAAAAAGATGTCTTGGATAAAATGAAATCCAAGTTTATTGATCAAGCCGTTGCCAATGGGCATGACGCGGAAAGATTGGATAAAATTTGGAAAGACTGGGAAGCGTTTGCCAGTTATGCCTTCAATAAATCGCATTCTACTTGTTATGCTTGGATAGCCTATCAAACGGCTTATTTAAAAGCGCATTATCCAGCGGAATACATGGCGGCCGTGCTTTCCAATAATATGAATGATATCAAACAGGTGTCGTTTTTTATGGAAGAATGTAAACGGATGGGCTTGAATGTTTTGGGTCCAGATGTGAACGAATCCTTTTATAAGTTTACGGTTAACGAGTCGTATGCCGTTCGTTTTGGAATGGGTGCGATAAAAGGGGTAGGTCAAGGTGCTGTAGATACCATTGTGGCCTGCCGTAAAGACGGAAAATACCGTTCGATCTTTGATTTGGCAAAACGCATTGATTTGCGGGCTGCCAATAAAAAGGCATTTGAAAACTTAGCTCTTGCAGGAGGATTTGATTGTTTTGAAAACACCCATCGAGCGCAATATTTCCATCACGATGGGGACAATATCACGTTTTTAGAAAAAGCGATGCGTTATGGGTCGAAGTTTCAAGAGAACGAGAATTCGGCGCAAGTCAGTTTGTTTGGCGAAGCGAGTGAAGTGCAAATTGCCGAGCCACAAATCCCGCCCTGTGAAGAATGGACGACTATGGCCAAATTGGCGCGAGAGCGAGAAGTAGTAGGAATTTACATTTCGGGTCATCCGTTGGACGATTACCGTTTTGAGATGAAATATTTCTGCAATGTGAAATTGGAGCATTTGAGAAATCTAGAAGGTTTGGTCAATAAAACGGTGACCTTTGGAGGTATTGTGTCCAATGTACAATACAAAACGGGCAAGAATGGAAAAGATTGGGCGATGTTCACTTTGGAAGGTTATGACGAAAGTTTTGAGTTCCGCATTTTTGATGAAGAGTATTTGAAGTTCCGTCATTTTTTGGTGAACAATCAATTTGTGTTTTTTAAAGTCTTGGTGCGTGAAGGTTGGGTGAATCGCGAAACGGGAAAACGTTCAGATCCCCGAATTACGTTTCAAGAGGTGAAATTGTTGGCCGATGTATTGCCGACTTTTGCCAAAAAATTGGTTATCCAAATGAATATTCAAGAACTGCATCAAGCGATGATTGAGCAATTGGCGGCCCTATTCCAAACGCACAAAGGCGACCACCAAGTATCTTTTGAAGTTATGGAGTTGGAGCGTGTAAAGAAAAAAGTGGAGTTGGCCGCTAAATCGGTTGAAGTAACAGCAGAAGAAACCGGAGAAGAAGAGTTGGATACGGATGCTTTTGATGCGGAAGTTCCTGCAGAAACCGAAGAAATTAAGGTGGTCACGTATTTGGCCATGCCTTCGCGCAAAGCAAAAATCAAGATTTCAAGTGAATTGTTGAGTGAGTTGGAGAAGTTGCAAGTCAATTTCAAATTGAACTAAGTATCAGTTTCAATGATTAAAAAATAATTAAAAGTAATCCGAAGGGGAAAGGTATGCATTCATAAATAATTATCTTTGTCCTTCAAAACGAATACATAACTAAATAAAGACAGATATTATGGCATTAGCAATTACCGATGCTACTTTTGAAGATGTAGTGTTAAAATCCGAGAAACCGGTATTAGTAGATTTTTGGGCAGCATGGTGTGGTCCTTGTAGAATGGTTGGTCCGGTTATCGATGAAATTTCTTCAGAATACGATGGAAAAGCGGTTGTTGGAAAAGTAGATGTGGATGCAAATCAAGAATTTGCAGCGAAATATGGTGTACGTAACATTCCAACCGTATTAGTATTCCAGAATGGAGAAGTGGTAGGTCGTCAAGTAGGTGTTGCACCGAAAAAAACCTACACCGATGCAATTGATGCGTTATTATAACGGATATACGAAAGTGAACGAAAAGCCTGAAGAAATTCAGGCTTTTTTTTATCTTTGAAGGTATGAAGATCGAACAAGAAAAAGAACTCATCTCCGGATTTAAGCATTTGGAAATTTTAGCCAACCAAGTTGTGGAAGGTTTTATTTCGGGGATGCACAAATCGCCTTTTCATGGGTTTTCGGCTGAGTTTGCCGAACATAAAGTCTACAATAAAGGGGAGAGTACCAAGCATATCGATTGGAAATTGTTTGCCAAAACGGATCGTTTGTATACCAAACGGTACGAGGAAGAAACCAATTTGCGTTGCCATTTGATTGTGGACAATTCCTCCTCGATGCATTATCCCGCGTTGAAGTCGGGCCAACCGTTTTACGAAAGTAAAATTGGATTTTCGGTACTGGCATCGGCGGTTTTGATGAATCTATTGAAAAAGCAACGCGATGCCGTGGGTTTAAGTGTATTTTCGGATCATTATGAATATTATGCTCCTGAAAAGGGTTCGGATCGGCATCACCGCATGTTATTGTCGATATTAGAAGGCGTTTTAGAGCAACCCAAAGTAGCGAAGCGCACCGATACAATTACGTATTTGCACCAAATCGCTGAAAAAATGCACCGTCGTTCGATGATTATCTTGTTTACAGATATGTTTCAAGGCGAAGATCATGAAAAATTATTCAGTGCTTTACAGCATTTGAAACACAATAAACATAAAGTGGTGGTGTTTCATGTGGTGGATGAAGCGACCGAGTTGCAGTTCAATTTTGACAACCATCCGCGTAAATTTATCGATGTAGAATCGGGTGAAGTGGTCAATTTATTTGCTGAAAATGTCCAAAAAGAATACGAAAAACGGGTAGAAAGTTACTTTAAAGACTTGGCGATGGCCTGCGCTCAGAACAAAATTAAGTACGTTCCCGTCAATGTTGGCGCGGATTTTGAAAAAATAGTAACCACCTATTTGGTTGAAAAACAAATGTTTGGTTAGTGGTCCAAAAAATTATTTGAAAATTTCTGCAAAAACGTTTGCAAAGCTGAAATTTGCTCGTATATTTGCATCCGCAATAAAGCAAGGTTTGGTAGTTCAGTTGGTTAGAATACATGCCTGTCACGCATGGGGTCGCGGGTTCGAGTCCCGTCCAGACCGCTAAATTGGGAGAAGCGTTCCGTTATACGGAGCGCTTTTTTGCCCAAAAAAGCATTGGAATGATGCTTCTTTTTTACAGGAAGCACATTTAAAATAGTTGTGTTGTTTCGTCTCGTGTAACAACGAGACAAGGTTTAGTAGTTAGACCAATGAAAAGCTTTTCCGATTCATTTCGGAATAGCTTTTTTGTTTTTAAAAAGGTTTAGTCAACTTGTCGCTGATGAGGTTTTGAAGTTTTAGTGTTACTTTTTCTTTGCCACGAAGGCATGAAGACACTAAGTTTGATGGTTGTAAGTCGCAGTCGCAGTCGCAGTATGTATGTGGTGTAAAAGTGGAATGGGTTTAATAGTGTAACTTAAGCTGCGAAAGAACGAGCATTTTCAAATCTTCAAATCACAACATTTTAAAATTGAAGTTTAAAAGTGGAATGGGTTTACAATGTGTATTGGGTACACCTATTTTTTCTCTTGTTTTTTGAATCTTTCTTTGCCACGAAGGCATGAAGACACTAAGTTTGATGGTTGTAAGTCGCAGTCACAGTCGCAGTATGTATGTGGTGTAAAAGTGGAATGGGTTTAATAGTGTAACTTAAGCTGCGAAAGAACGATCATTTTCAAATCTTCAAATCATCACATTTTAAATTGAAGTTTAAAAGTGGAATGGGTTTACAATGTGTATTGGGTACACCTATTTTTTCTCTTGTTTTTTGAATCTTTCTTTGCCACGAAGGCATGAAGACACTAAGGTTAATGGTTGTAAGTTGCAACGCTCAGTGGCTTAGTTGCTCAGAAGCTCAGTAACACAAAACTCAATAAGATATATCATTTAAAATATAAACTTGTAAGTTAGCCCCGATTGAGGCATTGTTGGAGCTCTTGGAGCGTTAGCGGAAAAGCGACTGCCGAAAGCGGGAAGACACGAGATTAGAACACGCAGTATGTGCTCCAAAAAATGAACTAGCTGTTCCGACTGCCATTTCCGTTTATTTTACTATTTTTGGGTTCCTTCAATGGTTGAGTTATGCAAAAGTTACTATGTTTTTTTGTCTTGTGGATGGGAATGGTTTTCGCGGTACCCGCTGTGCATGCACAAAATTCATCCGATCCTGATTTGGCGATGAAACACGCTTTGTATACCAAGTACCGCAAAGAGGTTTTGGCTTATGACAAAAAACATTACGACGAATTGTTTTTTGCGTTTTTTGAAAAACAAAACGACCCCACTATTACGTTGGCCAAAGAGGAGTATTACACCTACACCATTAAAATCGCGATTTATTCGGAGAAGTTGGGAATGCTCTACAAAGACCAAAAAGAAGTAGCGGAACAGACCAAGCGCGAATGGTTTGATAAACGGTATGAAGCCTATTTGCAATCTAAAAAATAAGCTGTGAAACGAATTGTTGTGCTTTTGGCGTTCGCCTTGACTTCTTGTAGTTATTTTGAAAAGCAAGTTCCCAATGAACAAGAACTTTTGCAAAAAGAACTCAAAGCCATCAATTGGAATCAAGTCGATGAATATCCATCTATCGCTGAATGTGAAAAATTAACGGATGCCACGCAGCGCAAACAGTGTTTTTTCGAATTTTTATCGAGTACGATCCAACAAAAATTGGATACCGATACGTTGTCGGTTTTGTATCCTGAATTGGATACCATTGAAGTGAAAATTACCGTAAATCCTGATGCGACTCTTGTATTCGAACCCCAATTTCCACAAGATTCAACCGCTTACGATAAAGAAAAAATAGATAGTATTCTTCGGGTCCGACTTACGGATTTGCCAAAAATTAATCCGGCCATCAAGCGCGGAATTCCGGTGAAAACGCAGTTTATCTTACCCGTTATTATTCGAGGTGAATAATTAGCGTTGAAATGTACGCCCTTTCCATTGAAAGCCCCCGAACAACGCGCAAATTCCGGTTACACTACTAAAAAACGGATAAATCACACTACTCGCTAGAGGCAAGAAGAACTTTCCGTGTCGTAAAAAAGCATTCGTACGGTACATTACCGCAAAATCCACCGCATATTTTACTGCCCACATGCCCCAAATGATGGACCATTGCAGTTGCTGGTTGAAGGCAAGAATGACGGCAGTAACCCAACTGAGATTCATCAACAAAACGACAACGGCGAGCATTTTTGCATAATTAATGGAATAGCCCGTTGATTTGGCTGCCCAACGAATACGCTGTTGGATAACTGCAAAAGCATCGTCGATAGGTCGGGTTTTGACAATAGCATCGCTACTTTTCAAATAGCCTACTTTTTGCGGTTGTTGTTTCAATGCTTTTTGTAACAACAGCACATCATCGCCACCTGCGTATTGATTTAGTCCGTCAAAGCCTCCCAATTCATGAAAAAAAGAGGTGGTATAGGCAAAGTTGGCACCGTTACACATGAAACCTTGGTTATTGCCAAAACTACCGATAGTAGTTCCTTGTAACGCTAAAGTTTCGAATTGTTGAAAATCGTGAAACCAGTTGTTTTTTGTTTTTAAAATAACGGGTCCGGCCACCATTGCACATTTCGTTTCTTGAATAAAATCGTGATAGGTTTGTAACCAATTTTGAGGAAGGATGCAATCTCCGTCTGTTGTGATGACCCAGGAATGTTTAAGGATGGGTAAGGCACGGGAAATGGCGTCTTTTTTGGGCGAACCTGTGCGGCGAACGTTTTCTAAATAGGTGGTGTCAAACTGACTGTGGGATAAACGCCAATTCAAATAGATTCGTTCACTTTGGTCTTCCGAGAAATCGTCGATGATAATAACTTCAAAATGTTCGGGGGGATAATTGAGTTTTGCAATGGATTGTAGTAGTGCCGGGAGGTTCTTCGCTTCATTACGAATGGGAATGACGATTGAAAATCCGGTAGTCGGTGTTGTTTTTTTGGAAACAAAAACGGGGAGTTTTGCAATTCCGGAATAAATTTTCAAAAGATATCCGGTATAGATTGCCGTTATTAGTCCGAAGCCGATGTAGATGCCCATTGTGGTTTAAAGATTAAGATGAAATAACTTCCGAGAAGCACGGGAACCACTACATTCATCAGCCACATTAGTGTGCTAATGAAAACGACGGTCCAATCGTCTACTCCCAATTTTCCGAAGAAAAATAATGCAACACTGCCTTTTACTGCAAAATCTAAAAACTGAAAACTCGGTAAGGACGATGCCATAAAATAGACGGCTGCAATAGCGCCCATTAAGGTTGCATAAGGTAAATGTACCTCAAAAGCCCGAAATAAAAAATAGTATTGGTGCGAAAAGATGAGGTAACGGCCTAAGGCTAAGAGGTTGTTTTTTTGGTGAACCAGCTTTGGAAGTGCTTGAATTTTGGTATAAAGGAAATGAAATGAATACCCTTTGAGGGTAATTTTTTGGGTAAAATAAAAAAGCATTCCCATCGCGGTTGCCAATACGATAACGCCCCAAGCCCATTGGGTATATCCTAAAATGAAGAGTCCGATAGTGCCAAAAACAACCGTGAGCACCATTTGAATCCCATTACAAATCAAATTTAAAAAAACGACTTGTCCCGCCTCTTTTTTGGGAAAATAAAAGGCTTTACCTGCATATTCTCCAATCCCGTTGGGCGTGAAAAGTCCGGCAGTTAGGGCGGCTAATACTTGTTTGGTGGATTCCCAAAGTGAAAGTGGGCGTAGGGTCGAACCCAAATTTTGCCATTTTACAATTTCTAAAAAACGATTGCTGAAGGTCAAAGCAAACAATACGAAAATCATCGCAGGATGGGCAATTTTTTGAAGTGCTTCTCGAAATGAAGTCCATGACAACTGGGGATCTGCACTTAATTTGTGGTAAATCACATAAAACGCACCCGATACAATCACAATTTTAAGGAGAACTGTGAGGAATTGTGTAGCTTTGTCTGACCATGGATTCATGGTACAAAGAAACTGCTTTTTAGCGACAACTCCCGAATTATTTGACATTGGCAAACGAACGTATCATATTAGGTATTGACCCTGGAACCACGATTATGGGCTTCGGACTCATTCGTGTGGTGAATAAAAAGATGGAATTTATTCAGTTAAATGAATTGTTATTGAGTAAATACGACGACCATTATATGAAGTTGAAAAAAATCTTTGAACGCACCATTGAGTTAATCGATACGTATCATCCCGATGAGATTGCGATTGAAGCCCCTTTTTTCGGTAAAAACGTCCAATCGATGTTGAAACTGGGTCGGGCGCAAGGTGTTGCGATGGCCGCGGGTTTGTCTCGTCAAATTCCGATTACCGAATACGAACCCAAAAAAATCAAAATGGCGATAACCGGTAACGGAAATGCCAGCAAGGAGCAAGTCGCTAAAATGCTACAACAATTATTGGGGTTAAAAGAATTACCCAAAAATCTTGACTCTACAGATGGTTTAGCGGCAGCAGTTTGTCATTTTTTCAATACGGGCAAAGTGGTCGCTGGGAAAAGTTATTCGGGTTGGGATGCGTTTGTGAAACAGAATGAACATAGAATTAAATAATTTGAAGATTTGAAAATTTGAAGATTACTGTCATTTTCAAATTTTCAAATGAATTAATTTTCAAATCAATGAGTGGCATCTACCTCCATATTCCTTTTTGCAAACAAGCCTGTCATTATTGTGATTTCCATTTTTCGACTTCTTTGAAAAAAAAGGAAGCGCTGGTGGTCATGATGGCGCGCGAAATAGCGTTGCGGAATACTTGGATGGGTGACCAAACCGTGATTGAAACCATCTATTTTGGAGGGGGAACGCCGAGTTTATTGACGATTCCTGAACTTCTTTTTCTTATCGAGACCATTTATCAGCATTTCAAAGTGGTAGAGCACCCCGAAATCACACTGGAAGCCAATCCCGACGATTTAACTCCGGACTATTTACATGCTTTGGCACAAACACCGGTGAATCGTTTATCCATTGGAGTACAGTCGTTTTTTGAAGCGGATTTACGCTTGATGAACCGGGCACACAATGCGCAAGAAGCGTTAGCTAGTTTGCAATTGGCGACTACACTATTTGATAACATTACCTTGGACTTGATTTATGGGATTCCCGGACTCACGAATGAAAAATGGTTGGCCAATATCCAAACAGCACTGGATTTGGGGGTACCGCATATTTCGAGTTATGCGTTGACAGTCGAACCCAAAACGGCCTTGCATTCGTTTGTGCAAAAGGGTATTATTCCCAATCCGGATGATGGCCAAGCCCAAGAGCAATTCTTATTGTTGATTGACCAACTCGAAGCAGCGGGTTATGTACATTATGAGTTGTCCAATTTTGGGAAAGAAGGTTTTTTTTCTAAAAACAATTCAGCCTATTGGTTGGGGAAATCCTATGTAGGAATTGGTCCAGCAGCGCATAGTTTTAACGGTACCCAACGCGGTTGGAATATTTCCAACAACACTAAATATATACAAGCCCTCGAAGCCCATGAATTGCCATTGGAATTGGAAACCTTGTCCCTGACCGATCGCTATAATGAATATGTGATGACAGGTTTGCGTACCATTTGGGGTGTCGATTTGAATCGTTTGGAAACGGAATTCGGACCCCGATTCAAGACGTATTTTCTACAACAAGCCGAGGTGCATTTGGAAGACCATTTACTCTTCATAGACGGGGATATCGTTCGCACTACCCGTAAAGGAAAGTTTCTAAGTGATGGGATTGCCAGTGATTTATTCCTACTGAATTTATAAATTTATACCTTAGCGTACTTAGCGGTTAATTCTCAGCTTATGATTCTACAATTTGACAACTATAACTTCGACACATCGCAACCCATTGATATTTCGATTCCGTTGACTAATTCCGATGCCAATCCAATTGCTTGGTATTTGGAACAACCCGTAATTGAACCCGTTCGTTTTGGTGATTGGGTTGGAAAAGTGGCAGAGGGGAGTTCGACCAACTTCAACAACATCCATTTCAACCCGCATGGACATGGAACGCATACGGAATGTTTGGGACACATTACCCGCGATTTTTACAGTATAAATCAAAGTTTGCAGACCTTTTTTTTCCGTGCCGAATTGATTTCGATAACGCCTGAAGTTCATGCTAGTGACGGAATCATTACCCAAAATCAACTGGAAAAAGCCTTGGCAGGCAATACGCCTGAGGCTTTGGTTATTCGAACTTTGCCCAATTTAGCAACAAAAAAGCACCAAAACTATTCCCATACGAATCCGCCGTATTTGGCAGCGGAAGCGGCTCATTTTCTTCGCGAAATTGGCGTCAAACATTTGTTGATTGATTTGCCCAGTGTTGATCGGGAAGAAGACGGTGGTGCCTTGGCGGCGCATAAAGCCTTTTGGAATGTGACCGATGTCAACCAACTCAATGCAGATGCGCGTTTGGATTGCACCATTACGGAATTAATTTTTGTACCGGATACAGTACCTGACGGGAGTTATATATTGAATTTGCAAATTGCTTCGTTTGAAAATGATGCATCGCCCAGTAAACCGGTTTTGTATGCTTTAAAAGAAAAGTAAAATGATTAAAGTCAGTACCGATAAATCCCGTTTGGATGTTTCTTTTGTCCAAAATTTCTTGAAAGACATCTATTGGGCGGCAGGACGAACAAGGGAAGAAGTGCAAACCACTATTGACGCCTCCGTGTGTTTCGGACTTTATTTGGACCAAAAGCAAATTGGTTTTGCTCGTGTAATTACCGATTATGTGGTGTTTGCTTATGTGATGGATGTCTTTGTAGATGCTAATTATCGCGGAAATGGTTATGCTTCAGTGTTGATTGAGGCGATGATGAACGAACCCCAGTTGAATGAAGTGAAAATTTGGCGTCTAGCAACCTCGGATGCTCACTTTTTATATGAGAAATTTGGATTCAAAGCGTTGGCGCATCCCGAAAAGATGATGGAATACATTCGATAATTGGATACTAATAAATAAAAAAGCATGAATATTCAGCAACTGTATGACTATTGCTTGTCTAAAAAAGGAGTGACCGAACATTTCCCGTTTGATGAAGATACATTGGTCTTTAAAGTAGGAGGGAAAATGTTTTGTTTGACCTCTTTAAAGGAATGGGAGAATGGATCTCCTTCTTTAAATTTGAAATGCAATCCTGAATGGGGAGAAGAGTTGCGGGCACGTTACGATGCCATTCAAGCAGGTTATCACATGAGTAAAGTACATTGGAATACAATTGCCTTTCATGGAGATGTTAGCAATGTATTTATGTGTGAATTAATAGATCATTCCTACGATTTAGTTTTTAAAGGATTAACCAAAAAAGTTCGGGAGGAAATCCTTCAAAGTAAAATTTAGGCATTACTTTTGTAGCCAATCGATTCGTTTAAAAAAGTAATTAAGACCATGTTAGATAATCTCAAAAAAATTCTCAACGAAGATCAAGATCCCAAAGCGATTGAAAAAATCACGGCTAAATTGGAAAACCTGTTAATGTCCCATGAAGAAGTGGGCTACATTGCCGTTCAAAAAAAACCCGCCATCACTGTTTTCCCGGATAGTATTGTGGTGACCAACAAACGTATCATTTTATGTAAACCCAAAAACTTGGGCTTGTCCATGGAATTTGTGGATTACGATTGGAATGACATCGCAGGGACTTTCGTTAAAGAAGGAATTCTCGGTTCTGATTTTACCTTTACTACGCAATCGGATTTGACGCATACCGTCGATTATTTGCCTAAAAATCAAGCACGAAAATTATACACTTTTGCTAAAGAACAATTGGATGCCATAAAAAATCCAGTCGCCACACCTGTCGCAGCTCCTGTTCAAGAAGCTCCAATGGCAGAAGTTTTTACCGACACAGTTGAAGAACCTGAAGTGGAAGAAGTAACGAATTTTGCAGAAATTATTCCAGCACCTGCTATGGATTCACCTGCCGATCCTTCCATTTCAGCGCCAACAGGGGAGAAAAAAATTAGCGATTTGTCGAAGGAAGAATTGTTTGAAAAATTGCAGAACTACAAGAAGCTTTTAGATAACGGTTTGATCTTGCAAGGTGAATATGATCGCTTAAAGGCAGAAATTTTAAACTATTTATAAAAGTAAACATTATTCTATACTTGAAATGCGCATTAACTACGGTAAACGCGCATTTTTCTTATTACACCGATAGTATTCGTCTACAGGTAAAGTATTTTGAACGACTTTTTGACAACGACCAACGAAAATTAAATTTTATAGTAGATATTTGAGTAAACTTTGTTAGAACAATGAAAAGCTCTGTGCGAATCCTATTGTTGGAAGACGATCAAATTGAAATTATGAAATTTGAACGCGTCATTCAATTAGTAGATGCTTCTTATCACGTTCAAATCGCTAAAAACGGTGAAGAAGCATTGGACTATTTACAAACATGCCATCCGTTGCCCAACTTGATTTTGTTGGATTTAAACATGCCTAAGTTTAGCGGAATCGAATTTTTAAAAGCGTTGAAAAAACATGAAAAATGGTACCATATCCCTTGTGTAGTATTGACTACTTCCGATAATAATGTTGATTTATTGGAGTGTTACCGTGAGGGTATTGCGGGCTATTTTTTAAAGCCGTTACGCTATAATGAATACGTAGAGCTTATTCATATGCTGTTAAATTATTGGAATAAAAGTCTCACAGTTAAATAGGGTCATGTACGGGATATTTATCAATTCTATTAAAGATTATATCATCCAAAACTTCGGAATGGAAGTTTGGGAAAAAGTGTGCGAACATGTGGGTTTGGAAGAAGATTATTTTATCAATTCAGAATTTTATACTGATAATTTGTTAGAACGCATAATTGCCGCTTTTATTTATTTTCAAGAATGTGAAACAGAAGATTTATTTTATGAAATTGGGTATTGGTGGGCGTTGAAGTTTGTTCCAAAACTTTATCCCGGAAACATAAGCAATAAAGGTCATGATCATTTTAAAAAGTTTTTGATTGATTTCCCTTTGTTTATTAATCGTTTATCTTTAATTTATCCAAATATAAATTTGACAGAATTTCAATCGCGTCAACTCTCTGAAAATGAAATCCAATTTTCACATGCTCCCTACAAGTTAAAAAAACATACATTTACCAAAGGAATTTTGAAAGGTTTTGGGGATTTGTTTGAAGCTAAATTTGAATTAACTTTACTGCAAGTCGAAAGTGACCAAAGTTTGTATAACGAATACAAGATTACCTTCACGGCATGATGGATAAAGGATTTTGTTTTGATGAGCAATCGTTTACATCTTTATTTCCATTTTATTTTATTATGGATACGCAACAGCGTATCTTAAATTTTGGACCCAGTTTGAAAAAAATGATCCCTGAATTGGATATCAACGATTCATTTGACCGTTTTTTTCATTTTAAATCCCCCATTTTTTTAAAGAATGCTGCGGAAATTACTGTTGAAAAATTAGAAGATACCCTAATTGTACTCACGGTATTAAATCATAGCAAAACTTTTTTGCGTGGACAAATGATTTCCTATCATGACAATATCTTATTCATTGGCTCACCTTGGGTTTCTAGTATTGATGAGTTGGCAGAAAAGAAATTGGAAATGACCGATTTTGCCATACACGACACCAGTATCGATATGCTCAATATGTTGCGCAGTCTTGAAATCAGCAACAATGATTTGAAGTACATGGTACATGCGATTACATCACAAAAAAGAGAATTACAACGCGATAAAGAAGAAATTAAAAAACTTTCTTTGGTGGTTAGTACCAATGAAAATGGGGTGGTATTGACCGATTTAAACGGAGAAATTTTTTGGGTGAATGAAGCCTATATGTCCATGACTGGCTATCGAGAGGAATCCGTTATTGGGAATACCTTGTATCGACTAGGTGTATCAAAGTTTACGGATGAGACCATACTAGAGAAAATGATAGAGGCTTTCCGTAAAGCCGAGGTTTTTGATCACGAAGTGGTTCATAAACGAGCCGATGAGAGCTTTTTTTGGGCACGAATAAAAGGACATCCTGTTTTTGATAATTTGGGGAATTTCATCGAATACTACACGATGATTGAAGACATTACTCATGAAAAGGAAATGCAAGACCGACTTAAAGAATCGGAACAACGCCTGCGTTCCCTTATTTTAAACTTACATGATGGTATTCTCTTGGAAGATGAAAATCGGAAAATCCTTTTGGTCAATCAAAAATTCTGTTCCATGTTTGGAATTCCTGTGGCGCCCGAGTTGTTAATTGGATCGGATTGTACCAATTCCGCCGAAGAATCCAAAGAATATTTTAAAGACAACACTCATTTTATCAGCAGAATCGAACAAATTTTAACCGATAAGCAACCTGTATTACACGAAGTGTTGGAATTGGTGGACGGACGTGTTTTTTCACGCTCTTATATTCCTGTAGTGATTGATAATGTGCACAAAGGCCATTTGTGGACCTATGAGGATATTTCGCTTGAACGCCATTTTCAGGATAGTTTAAATAATGAAAAAGAGAAATACCGTCGCATTATTGAAAATATGAATATTGGGTTGTTAGAAGTAGATAATGACGACCGAATTTTAATGGCCAATCAAAGGTTCTGCACCATGAGTGGCTATACTCCTGAAGAACTCGAGGGTAAAAAAGGGGTGGATGTCTTTCTAAATGAAGAAACTAAACGATTGTTAACCGAAAAATCACAATTGCGTCGCAGTAAAATTTCTGATTCGTATGAATTAGAAGTCCGCGGCTCCGATGGTGAAGAACGGGTTTGGTTGGTCAGTGGTGGACCCAATTATGATCTTACCGGTTCGGTAATCGGTTCCATCGGATTGCATTTTGATATTACCGAAACCCGAAATCTAGAAATTCAACGCGAGCAATTATTGGAACGTTTAGAGCGTCAAAATCGCCAATTGAATGAATATGCGCAAATTGTTTCACACGACTTGAAATCGCCGCTTCGTAGTATTCACTCTTTAATTACATTTATTAAAGAAGATAATGATAAAGAATTTAACGAGCAAACAGCCAAATACTTTAATCTTATCCAAGAAAAAGTAGAGAAAATGGAGCTCTTAATTCAAGGAATCTTAGCCTATTCCAAAATTGATAGTCCTACTTCACGAAAGCAATTAATTGATTTGAACGATTTAGTCAAATCTATTGAATCCATTATATTTATTCCTTGTCATATTTCATTACAAATCAAGAGACCATTGCCTACTGTAAAAGAAGATCCTTTCCGAATGCAACAACTCTTTTTGAATTTGATTAGCAATGCCATTAATTATAATGACAAGTCGATTGGATTTGTAGAAATCGATGTGGAAGAAGAGCCTCAACGCTATATTTTTAGTGTTCGCGATAACGGCATCGGAATCTCAACGCGTAATCAATCCCGTATTTTTAAAATGTTTGAATCCATTAATGGTAATGAAAAATCAACCGGAATTGGTTTGAATATTGTCAAAAAAATATTGGAGAATATCGGAGAGGAAATCTGGCTCATCAGCGAAGAAGGTGTAGGCACTACGTTTTATTTTACCTTACAAAAATATGATAAACGAAACCCCAAATCTTGAGTATCTAGAACAGTTGGCTGCAGGTGATCCAAAAGTCAGACAAACTATCTTTGACGTTATGGCCAAAGAGTATTTTGCAGACTATCAGGAATATAAAGCGGCAATTGCGCAAAATGATGTCAAAAAAAGCATTACTTTTGTTCATCGCTTGAAACATAAAATTGGCTTTTTAGGCATGGAGTACTCTTACCAAATAGCTCATCGTTATGAAGAAGAATTGCGTCGAAATTCGAATCGATTTCAATCCGAATTTGAATCGGTTTTACTGAAAATTCAAGAATTTATTAATTCAACGCCAAGCCTATGAAATGTGTAATTGTTGATGACGAATTGTTAGCACGCGAGGTGTTATCGCATTTGGTTTTAAAAACGCCCGACTTGATTGTCACAGAGACTTTTTCCAATGCGATTGACGTGATGAAATACCTCAATTCCAATCCCGATGTGGATTTGATTTTTTTGGATATTCACATGCCCAATTTTTCTGGATTTGATTTTGTCCAAACCATTAAAAATCCGCCACTCATTATATTGGTAACCAATGATAAAAATTTAGCCTTGGAAGCCTTCAATTATGATTGTATTGTGGATTATTTGGTAAAACCAATTCTTCCTGAACGCTTTGAACGTGCCATGGAACGCGTCCGCATGAAATTGCATGTAGGCTACATTAAACCTGTAGATTCCAATGATCCCCAAGAAATTTATGTGAATATCGACAAACGGTTAATAAAGATTGATTTGAATGCGATTAACTATATCAAAGCCAATGGGGATTATGTGATAATCAAAACAGAACAGCAAAACTATATTGTGCATACTACATTGACCAAGTTGCAAGAAAAGTTGCCCAAAACCCAATTCTTAAAAACGCACCGTTCCTTTATCATTAATATTGCTAAAATCATTGATATCAAAGATTCTACCGTATTAATTGGGAAGGATGTTATACCAGTGAGCAAGAACAATCGTGCCGAATTAATTGAGCGATTGAATTTAATCTAAATCGTTTAAACGGAAGCAATAGATGTTCAGCATTTTGCTTCGTCGACACCGAATCCACTTTCGTCGACAGTTCCTTGTAGGTCTGTCGATTTTTTATTTTACAGCTCTTTTAGCATACTACATTTGGTACAGATTTCAACCCCAAGTTAAATCTACCCTATGGAAAAGTTAGAATATAAAAATAATTTCGGTTTACTCTTTGAGTCCCATTTCTGTGTTTTACAGTCCGGTTTGATGAAAGATTATTCTTATGACGGATTTCGTAAAATACGCTTGTTTAAAATCCGAAACTATCATTACAACTTGGTGTTGTTTTTAGTTTCCATTGGCATGACGATGCTTGGTTTTGGTTTACGTTCTTATGATCCGTCAATGGTGGTGTTGGGTATTGTTGTTGGTGCTGTTTTACTTTTTATGAGTTATCGTACCAAAAAATACCGATATCAATTGCAAATGGTGACTTTGAATTACGAACCGATCGTTGTTGAAGTGGCCGCAATTATCCACGAAGATGCGAAAACCATAGTACGAAAATTGAATCGAAAACTCAATCAAAAATCGACCTATTTACAGGCGGTATAACGATTATGGCAACAGCAAAATTAGCAGTGTATGATACCTCCAAAGGGTTTTCCTCTTTTGTGAAACATTACTTCTCAAAAAGAGTGGATATTGAGGTATGCACCAGCAAGAAGAAATTCAGCTTGGAGTGGTTTAAAAACTTTAAACATTGCTTTTTTGTAGTGAATGATATAGAAGATTTGTTCAATTTGATGAAAGTGGCCCAACTGCACAATGAGGTTGTTGCCGGTTCGCCGAGTCGAATTTTAGAAATGAAAATAAAAACAGTAAATGATCAAGACGTGAAAGTAATGGACTTTAGTCTTAACAAAAACGAATTGATGCTTTACATTGATAATTATTTGAAAAATAACCAATTATTGGAATAATATAAATCATGGTTGATTTTAGCAGATTGTTTTTTAGAGTGTGACAATCTGCACCAAAAAGCTAACCGGCACAACCATTAGGTTGCAGAAAGTTGTTAGGGTTCTATCTGTTGTCCGGTTAGTTTTTTTTGATTTGAATGATAAAGTCCCGGTAACGGGACTTTTTTTTATTCCAAAGCTTTCTTTTGTTTCGCGACAAAACCATCCGCTTGCAATTGGAGCAACTCCTTAGCGCCTTTGCGCTTGTATTGATAGAGCTCTTTATCCTCACGGATATCGGCATAAATTTTATCGTTAATCGCAGCATCCGTTTGTTTTTGCAGATTGCTTTGGTAACGGTTTTGTTCCAAGACTGTTTTTAACGCCATTTCTTGATCTTCGATTTTAAAATCGTATTCGCCTTTTGGAGACAATAATTTTGCAATTACAGGCGCCGTTTCAATCGCCAAAAACAACAGCATAATGAAAAATGAAGGTAAAAAAGGCAACTTTCCTAGAGCATTAATACGCGCCATGAGTCCGTCAAAACCATCAATAACGGGTTGCGTTTCACTCACTTTTTTATCCACATCGGCTTGTAAGGTTTTGGCACGCGATTCTTTTTCGGCTAGGGTAGTAGCGGTTGCTTTTTTTAACGAATCCAATTGCAAGGCGGCGCGATCGTAGGCCGCTCGTTTTTCTTTGTAAATCGGACCCTTGCCCATTTTCTTGGTGCCCGCCGTACCTTCCGCTTCGGTGATGTAGGATTGGTACAAGGCGGCGACTTCTTTCTCTTTGGTAGCAATCGAACCTTTCAAACTGTCCATCGCGGCCTTGTTTTGGTCCAAATCGGATTTGTAGAAATTGGCTACTTGTGTTTTGTTGGCGAGCGCCATCTCATTTTTCTCTTTTAAGATGACCGTATTAATTTCCTTTTCAAAAATTTTAATTTCCAACGGTTTTGAAATCACGATGGCAATGATTAACGCCAGCACAATTCGCGGCGAGGCTTGAATGAACTCGTCCAAAAAAGAATCTCTTTTTTTTAAGGTAGACACAATAAAGCGGTCCAGGTTGAAAATGAGTAAGCCCCAAACCAAGCCAAAAGTTGTGGCTGCATAATAGTTGTCAAAAACGGTGAACAGCGCATAACTCCCCGCGAGGAAAGCCATGAATGCCGTAAAAAATACCGTTGCACCAATTCCGGCATACTTGTTTTGTTCCCCGTTGGAACAGCCTGCAATAAGGTCTTTGTCCACTCCCGAACAAAGCAAGAAGAAGCGTTTTAACATGATGATTGATTTTTGATTGATGATGAGTATACAAAAGTAACGCCAAAAGTTGGGAACTGGTATGTTAATGCTGAATAAATTGAATTAGGTGTTTGAAATCCAGTGTTTTGTATTGTTGATTTTTGTGGTAATTAGGCAGCAGCAGTAACGGTAATTATCCAGTGCCTTCCCGTTATCCGTTGCAATCTGCTCCGCTTCGCTTCGCAGGATTTCCACTGCTACCGGGGCTGAGGTTGGAGTGCCAATTTTCTAATTACGTTCTTTCAAAATGCAGTTACCCGCCTTGTGCACATTCGCGTGAGGGATGGGAGTAAGGTGCCGCGCACCACGGACAGCCCGACCCCGTTCCCGATAAATGATTTGGAAGCTAAAACGTGATGAACGGGGGCACGCCCAAAAAAAAAGCTGCCTCTTTCGAAACAGCTTTGCTAATTATTTGCTTAATTCCACAAAGTACTTGTAGAACAACGGGATCGTTTCAATGCCTTTGAGGTAGTTGAAGATGCCATAATGTTCGTTGGGTGAGTGGATGGCATCGCTGTCCAATCCGAAGCCCATCAAGATGGTTTTGGATTTTAATTCTTTTTCAAACAAAGCCACAATAGGGATACTTCCGCCCGAGCGCACCGGGATTGCAGGAACACCAAAGGTTTCCGTATAGGCTTTGTTGGCGGCTTGATAGCCAATACTGTCGATCGGGGTCACATAACCTTGACCACCGTGGTGAGGCGTTACTTTTACTGTAACAGAAGGCGGTGCAATGCTTTCAAAGTGTTTGGCAAACAAATCAGTGATTTCTTCCCAGTCTTGATTGGGCACTAAACGCATCGAGATTTTGGCATAGGCTTTACTCGCGATTACGGTTTTGGCGCCTTCGCCGGTGTAGCCGCCCCAAATACCGTTGACATCCAATGTTGGGCGAATCGAATTGCGTTCGTTGGTGGAATAGCCGGCTTCGCCATAAACATCGGCAATGTCCAAGGCTTTTTTGTAGGCGTCTTCACTATACGGGCGTTTTGCCATTTCGGCACGCTCGGCTTGCGACAATTCCTCTACTTTATCGTAAAAACCAGGAATGGTGATGTGGTTGTTTTCATCGTGGAGCGAAGCGATCATTTTGGCTAAAATGTTGATCGGGTTGGCCACCGCACCTCCGTATAATCCGGAATGCAAGTCGCGATTGGGTCCGGTTACTTCCACTTCCACATAGCTCAAACCACGAAGTCCAGTCGTGATTGACGGTTGTTGGTTGGAAATCATTCCGGTATCAGAGATCAAAATCACGTCGTTGGCCAATTTGTCTTGGTTGCGTTCTACAAACCAACTTAGGGATTTAGAACCTACTTCCTCTTCGCCTTCGATCATGAATTTCACGTTACACGGCAAGGTGTTGGATTGAATCATGTATTCAAACGCTTTGACGTGCATGAACATTTGTCCTTTGTCGTCGCAAGCACCACGGGCAAAAATTGCACCTTCGGGGTGGATTTCGGTCGATTTAATCACGGGTTCGAACGGCGGGGAATCCCATAAATCAATTGGGTCGGGCGGTTGCACATCGTAGTGCCCGTAGACCAATACTGTAGGTAAGTTCGGGTCGATGATTTTTTCTCCGTAAACGATAGGGTAGCCAGGGGTTTCGCACAATTCGGCTACATCGCAACCGGCTTTGAGTAGACTATCTTTGACCGCATTGGCAGTATCGATGACATCTTGCGCGTAGGCGCTATCGGCACTCACCGAAGGAATTTTTAAGAGTTCGATGAGTTCTTGAATAAAACGTTCTTTGTTTTGTTGAACGTAGGGTTTAATATTGTCCATTGTTGAAATTAAATTGTCGTATTCAAATTTACTAAAAAAGACGGTTAAAAAAATTTGTTATTCATAATTCGTAATTCATATTTATCTTTATATTTGCACTCACAATTCGCGGGTGTGGCGAAATTGGTAGACGTGCCAGACTTAGGATCTGGTGCCGCAAGGCGTGTAGGTTCGAGTCCTATCACCCGCACAAAATCCAGACAGTAGTCTGGATTTTTTTTTGCGCGTAGGTTCTCCCGAAGTTTCGGGACTATCACCCGCACAAAGGTTCAAACAATTGTTTGGACCTTTTTTTATGAATTTTGGTTCGAAATTCAATTCAAAGGAGAATTATTTCACAATACTTCGAAATACTAATTCAAACAATACCATTGCTAGTTGAAAAGGATGAATTTCTCCATTCTGATGATTTCTAAGTATTAAATTTTTATATTGCGTTCAAAATCAAACAAAAACGAATGCTTTATGAAACAATGCTACGCCATCATTGCTTTCTTTTTATGCTTTAGTATAAAGGGGAATGCACAAATTCCGTTGAATCCACCCTCACCCTATTATCTCTGTGATATCAATAATGATGGGGTAGAGACTTTTGATTTGAATACAAAAAAGTACGAGATTTTAGGAAGTTTGTCGCCCAACGAACATACGGTTACTTTTCATTTAACGCAAGTGGATGCGACCAATGATGTTGGCGGGATTAATCCCATCTACACGAATACAGCATGGAATTTAACTTTGTTTGTACGTGTTGAAGAAATTGCAAATCCTTCAAATTATGGAGTAACTACGTTGGTATTAGGTTTGAATCAGTTACCATCTGCATCCACGTTTACATTAACGGTGTGTACCAATACACCTGGAGCTTCTTCCTGTATAGATTTGACTTCTATAAACAATCAAGTGACGGGTGGGAATCCCATTTTGTTAGTTCAGTATTTCCCTACTTTAGCCGATGCAGAAGCGAATACCAATCAAATTTTAAATCCTACTTGTTACCAAAGTTTAGCAGCTACACCCACTTTATCTCCGGTATATTACAGTGTCATGAATGTTGATACAAGCTGCAGATCTGTTGGTATTATTGAGTTGGTAAGTGTTTTTTGCAGTACTTGTACAGCGTCCACAGCATCGGTATTGAGTACATCCCAAGAGAGTGCTCAAATTGTCATGATGTCTAGCAATCCGAACGAACCGTTGTACGGTTGGGAAGTCGTGGTGCAACCTGCTGGGGGTCCACCACCATCGCAAGGCACAATCTATCTAGCGCCCAATTCTGTGATTAATTTGACCGGATTGCAATGTGCTACCGATTATGAATTTTTTGTACGTACAATTTGTGAATTAAGTCCTTATAATGCTAGTAATTGGAGCAGCGTGTATTCCTTTACGACAACAGCTTGTGGCCCACAATATGGACAACCCTTGTCTTTTCAAGCCTGTGTGGACGGGACGAATTTAGCGTGTTTTGATTTGACCTTAAATAATGCACCTATTATTGGAACCCATGATCCAAGTCAGCACACTATTACTTATCATGCCAGTGCCAGTGAAGCAGAAGCTGGCGTTAATCCAATTGACACCAATCATTGTGTAGGCGTTGGGTCGTCTTCTGTGTATGTACGCGTATTGAGAAATGACGGAAGTTTCTTTACGTCGGTTGTTTTCTTTTTCGTGCAATCGTATACGTATGATACCACGCCGCATGTTGAATATTCTGAATGTGATGTGGATAATAATGGGATTGTCGTTTTCAACTTAACCAATTTAGCGTCGCAAATTTCTTCAAACAATACATTAGAATATTACACGAGTGCTACTAACGCGGAATTGCAACAAAATCCAATCAGTACGCCTTCAAGTTATTCGGTAAATGTACAAGGGACTTCGCTCCCGATTTTTGTTCGCGAAGTCATTCCGAATGCCTGTGATAAGATCCATAGTTTCAGCATTCGCACCTTTGGAAATTGTAATCCGGCATCGACTTGTCAAGGTGCCAATTCGTTGTGTGGTAATTTAGGAATTCCGTTTCAAAATACAGTCAATGTAAATTCAGCGGGAAGTGCAGGTTGTCTGAATACTACTCCCAATCCTACATGGTTTTATATGCCGATTAGTCAGTCGGGGGTATTGAATTTAAGAATTGAACAAAATCAAGATGTCAATTTTGCAAGCACACAATTGGATGTGGATTATGCGATTTATGGTCCATTTGATGATCCTATTTCGGCTTGTGCATTAACTACCCCAAGTAATATTGTGAATTGTAGCTATTCAGCTTCACCTATAGAATATCCTACATTCAATGCCATTGGTGGGAAATACTATTTAGTAATGGTCACTAATTTTAGTAATCAAGCAGGATTTATCCGTATCATTAACATGGGTAGTCAAGCGGTGATTGATTGCAGTGGGATGCAGTTTCAAGCCTTCTTGGATAGTAATGCCAACGGAACCATGGATGTGGGAGAATCTCCATTTCCGTTGGGTGAGTTTTCGTATGAGCGAAACAATGATGGGGTAGTTCATCATTATTCTAATCCGTATGGAAATCTTTCTCTTTATGATTTAAATATGGCCAATACATACGATGTTGGGTTTACCATTCAGCCCAATTATGCTGCGCAGTATGCCGTAAATCCGGCCATGATGTCCAACTTATCAATTACCCCTGGAAGCGGTGTTCAAACCTATTATTTCCCAGTAACTGTAGTGCAATCCTATAACGATTTAGCGGTTTCGATTGTGTCTTTGGGTTCGCCCCGACCTGGATTTATGTACACCCAACGTGTGATTTATTCCAATTTGGGTAACCAAACTATAAGTTCGGGTTCCATTAATTATACCAAAGATGCATTGGTAACCTTAATCAATACGCCCAATGGCGCAACGCCAACAGCCAATGGGTTTAGTTATGGATTTACCAATTTAGCACCGTTTGAAACCCGTCATTTTGAGGTTACGGCACAAGTACCTGCTGTTCCTGTGGTTAATGCGGATGATGTGTTGGTTTCTTCAGCGTCAATATTACCTGTTTCTGGTGATGTCGTGCCTCAGAACAACGATTTTACATTACATGATTTGGTGATTAATTCGTATGACCCTAATGATAAAATGGAAGCCCACGGACGGGAGATTGTTCAATCGCAATTTACGGCAGACGATTACTTGTACTACACGATTCGTTTTGAAAATACAGGAACCGCGAGTGCAGTGAACATTCGGGTGGAAGATGTTTTAGAGGCGCAATTGGATGAAACTACCGTTACTATGGTGGCTTCGAGTCATGATTATTCCTTAGATCGCGTGGGTTCTACCTTAACTTGGCGTTTCCCTTCTATCAATTTGCCGGTTTCTGTAGCGAATACTGCCATTGGAAAAGGCTTTGTTACCTTTAAAGTCAAACCAAGAGCAGGTTATGAAGTGGGTGATAGTATTTTAAATACGGCGTATATTTATTTTGATTTTAATCCGGCGATTATTACCAATACGTTTGAAACAATTTTTGTAGCACCATTAGCCACTCCTGAAAATAGTCTGCAAAATGTAGTAATGTATCCGAATCCAACTTCAGGCATGCTTACCATTGATTTCGGTTCAACGCAAATGAGTGGAGTACAAGTTGAAGTTCGATCACTATTAGGTGCCAAAGTGTTTGAACAAAAATTAACGGGAGGCGTTCAAGAACAAGTGGATGTGTCGGGATTAGAAAACGGCGTTTATCTCGTTACTGTTTTCACTACTGAACAACAAAAAATACGCTACAAATTGATTAAAAAATAATAATAAGGGCTGTCTCAAAAAGGCAGCCTTTTTTTCGTCTACAGTTAACAACACTTTGTCAAACTGTTAAGAACTTCTCTGAGCTAGTTTTATTTAATAGGTAAGGTTGGTTATTTTTGTATCCTCTCCGGATTGATGATATGAAAAAGAGAACCGTTATGATAGCATTAATTGTCGCATTTATTGGGATTGTCCTAGTTACTGGGGCTTTGTTTTATTTGTATAGTTCGAATGAAGTAGCCAAAACCAAACAAGAAACGGGAGAGCTAAAAGTAGACCGTGCCAATCGTGAAATTGATGATATCAAAGGTGAAATCGAAGACACTAAAGTGCAGTTGGTCGAAACGGAAACGAAACTGGAAGAGGCAAAGCCGAATTTAGAAGCGCAAATTGCCTCGGACAATATTCCTATTGTTGAAATTACGGATATTGATTTGGGTGAAACTAAAGAAGTGAATGAAGCTCGTAAAAAAGGAGAGCGACTAACCTACATTCATCAATTAAAATTTAATTTGGTGAATACGGGGAAATTTTCTTTGAAAGATGTTATTTTTTCGATTAAGGATATATATACCGAGAATGGCGGTCGTAAAAAGAAAGCCAAAGATTATAATTATATGGGGCGTACCTTCAGTACAGAGGATGTGGGCGCCTATCAAAATGTAGAAATCCCAACCCTAAATTTGAAATCTAAAAAACAAGTTTATGTGTGTAATTTACCTTCTAGTTTTGGCGTTGGAGACTATTATTTTGATATTATTTTAGAATGGAATGGCGGTTTTTACCAAATGCATGTGGATATAGAAGAGTTGCAAGGGAAATTAAAATACCGTTACCAATTTTATGATATTGATGGAAAAGCCATTGATTTTAAAAAGGTAGAAGACAAAATGAATAAATAAAAAAAAGCCCCATTTTACGGGGCTTTTGTGTTATTTCGAAGTTGCAATCCAATCGTTGACTTTTTGTTCCAAAAGTGCCAATGGCATGACACCCGATTCCAATACAATTTGGTGGAACTTTTTAATGTCAAAGGATTTTCCTAATTCTTTCTGGGCTTTATCGCGTAGCTCTCGAATTTTTAATTGCCCAATTTTATAGGATAACGCTTGACCCGGAATGGCCATATAACGTTCAATTTCAGCAACAATACTGGCTTCACTTTCGGCTTCATTTTCTAAAGAGAATTGGATTGCTTTTTCACGAGTCCAACCTTTCGTGTGAATACCCGTGTCTACCACTAATCGAATGGCGCGGTGCATTTCGTTGCTCAACATTCCAAAATATTGAAAAGGGTCTTTGTACAAGCCGAGTTCAGTTCCTAAACTTTCTGTGTACAGTGCCCAACCTTCGCCGTAGGCGCCAAACCAATTGAATTTGCGAAAATCGGGTAAGTCCTTATTTTCTTGTTGTAACGAAATTTGGAAATGGTGACCAGGAATCGCTTCATGTAAAAACAAATCTTCGTCGCCATAATAATTGTAATGGGTTACATCAGGAATTGGAACATAGAAGGTTCCTGGACGTGAGCCGTCAGCTGCACCTTGCACATATTCGGCACTGGCTGTTTTCTCACGAAACGCTTCAGTACGCTTGATGCGGAAAGGTGTTTTAGGTTGTAAGGCAAACAGTTTATCCACATTAGGTTTGATGGTAGCGTGAATTTTTTCAAAGTTGGCAATCACTTCATCCGGTGATTTGAAAGGCATCAATTCTTTTTTGTTGCGAACGAAATCAAAAAATTCGATGATGCTTCCTTTAAAGCCCACTTGATTTTTTACTTTTTCCATTTCCGCTTTGATGCGGGCTACTTCTTTCAAACCGAGTTCGTGAATTTCGGCCGGACTTTTTGTTGTAGTCGTCCATTGTTTTGCCAATGAAGCATACCATTCGTTTCCGCCGGTTAAACTACCAATACCACTTGTTTGACGCGATTTTGGGAGGTATTCATTTTTCAAAAAAGCCACCATACGCTGAAAAGAGGGTACAAGTTTCTCTTGAATTGCTTTTTTGTAATCGGCGGTTAATTTGTCACGTGTAGCTTGGTCAATAGTAGAGGGAAATTTGGTAACAGCGGTGTAATACAAATGTTTTTCGGGTTGTGTGACCATTTCCTCAAATTGAGGGATAAGTTTTTCGGTTAGTGCTTTGGGTAACACATAGTTTTTCGCAATTCCTTTTTTCATGTAGACTTGGGCAGAATCCATCCAAACTGCAAATTTGTCCATACGAGTCAGGAAGTTGCGATAGTCTTTTTCAGTTTTAAAAGGTTGTGCCCCTTCCGCTCCAGCAAATTGCCCCATGGTTAAGTGAGTTCCAGAAAACTGATTTAATGGAATCAAATTGCTGGGATGTTGCAACATTTCTTGTCCGACACTAACTTCCCATTTTATTATGTCATAACTGATTTTTTCCTCGGGGGAAAGCGTTTCATAGTCAACATCGCGAAGTGACTTTTCCGTTTTTTCAAAAAATACTTGTTGAACTTTGCGATAACTGTCAGTCATTTCAAATTGCAATTGATCATTGAATTGGGATTGACCGTTGACGGTTGCCTCTAATGGATTTAATTGATTTTTACCGTCAAAATAGTCTTTGGTGATTTGTGTAAAATCAACGGAAGATTTTTCGGACTTACAACCGATTAATAGCGTGATAAGTCCGGCACCAATTGCCAAGAATTGTATTTTTTTCATCTTTTTTAGGTTAAGAGTTCAACGCTTCAACCACGATATCTTGGTCTTTTAGCATGTCTTTTAGCATGTTTTCAATGCCATTTTTTAAAGTGAATGTAGACGATGGACAACCATTACATGAGCCTTGTAATACGACTTTTACGCGTTTGGTGTTTTCGTCAAAGGAATCGAAAAGAATATTTCCACCATCTGCTGCCACTGCAGGTTTTACATACTCTTCCAAAATATTGATGATTTGTTGCGAAGTCGTATCTAGGTTGTCAAAATTCTTGATTTGTTGTTTTTCTTGTTTTGGGGCCGATTGCACTAAAGTTTCATCGACTACAGTTCCGCCATTCTCTATAAATTCTTTGATGAAGGTACGCATTTCCAACGTAATTTCATCCCATGAAGCCACTTCGTATTTGGTGATTGAAATGTAATTTTCATCAATAAATAGTTCTTTGACAAAAGGGAATTTGAAAAGTTCTTTGGCTAGGGGAGAGGCTTGCGCTTCGTCAATATTTTTACACTCTAAAGCTTGTATGGTAATTTTTCGATTGACAACAAATTTTAAAGTCGCTGGATTGGGAGTGGTTTCACCATACACTGAAATCGGAATTTTCTTAGCAGTGGTATCTTCGATAATAATTTTCCCACCATCTGCAACAAATGCTTCAATTTGAGCGGCCACTTCTTCTTGTACATCAGTCCATTCTACAATGCTAAAGCGTTCTATGGCAACGAAATTGCCTGATATATAGACGGTTTTAACAAAAGGGAGGTAAAAAAGTTTTTGGGCTAAAGGTGAATTTTTAGTTTCATCTATATTTTTGAACTCGTAATTTCTTCCGTTTGTAATAAATTCTGGAAATTCGAATTTTAAAATCGTAGGGTTTTGTGTTTCTTTTATAGTAATTTTCATGGTTTTACGGGTAATTTCTGCAAATTTAACAAAGATATTTTTTGAGAAATACTATATTTGAAGTTTTAAACAATTAATTAACAAATTACTCGTTGTCTGTAATAGATTTCGATTCAAAATAAAAAGCGAATGAAAGGGAAATTACTATTCTTCTTATTGGTATTTCAATTTAGTTTTTCACAAGTTATAAATGTTGATGTTACAACGTATAATGTTCCGCAATTGGTTCGTGAAAAGCTTTTTAATCTGCCTCCTGGTGTTACTAGTAACTCTTGTACAGGTTCAATTTCAAATATCACTTGGAGTACGGGGACAAACTTTGGGTCTGAAAATGGGATTGGATATTTTACTAATTCCAATGTGAATTTTCCTTTATCGGCTGGGGTGATTTTGAGTACCGGACGAGCGCTAGCTGCTTCTGGACCCAATACTTCTATTCAAAGTAATGGAGATTGGCCAGGAGATACGGATTTGTTCAATTATATTGATGGTTTAGGGATTGATCCTGGACTGATTGATTACAATAATGCAACATTGTTAGAATTTGATTTTGTTCCATTGACCACCTCAATGAGTTTTGATTTCGTATTTGCCTCTGAAGAATACGGAACTTTTCAATGTTCATATTCTGATGCTTTTGCCTTTTTCTTGACGAATACTACAGCAGGCACGCCTACAACGAACTTAGCGTTAGTACCTAGCACTACTACACCAATTTCAGTAACTACAATTCGTAATAATGCCAATAATAATGGTTGTACTTCACAAAATCCAGCCTATTTTGGATTTTATACGAATGGTAATGCAACCAATGCTCCCTCGTTAGCTGCACCTACAAATTTTAATGGGAATACTATTCGAATGACGGCATCTTCGAATGTAGTGCCAAACAATACTTACCATATCAAGCTTGTAATTGCTGATAGAAATGACGATGCATATGACTCAGCAGTTTTCTTAGGGGCAGGAAGTTTTAATTTTCCTTTGCAAACAGGTGGATTTGGTTTAGATGGATATTTAATTGCCGATCAAACGGCCATTTGTTTTGGAAGCACACGTCCCGTTTATGCTGAAGCGACCCCAACACCTGGTGCAACGTATCAATGGTATTTCAATGGTTCACCAATCCCAGGTTCTAATAACAATACTTATGTGATTTCGCAACCAGGATCTTATTCTGTTTCAATTACCTATCCCAATGGTTCGACTCAAAGCAGTTGTCCTTTTCCAGTGGAGTATTATCCACCAATGCCTGTTGGGAATCCTAACAATTTATTCCAACCTGTAACCAATCCGGTATTTAATTTAGACCAGAATACTTCAATAGTGTTGAACGGTTTAGATCCTTTTGACTATGAAATATCTTATCATTTGACATTAGCGGATGCCCAAAATGTAGCAAATCCAATTACTAATACTACTGCGTATACAGCTTTAGCTAATGGTCAAACTATTTATGTGGTTGCAATGGAGACAAGTGGAAATGCATGTACCTCCATCCAATCTTTTACTTTAAATCTTACGTCTATAGCATGTGAAACAATCACAAATCCTTCTAGTGACCTTACCGTATGTCAAGGTGCAGATCCAACACCTTTTTCTGTAACAACAAGTGCAACGGGTGCAAATTCAATTCGATTTGTGTATTTTTCTTCTCCTCAAACAGGGGATGCAATGTATACTGGAGGAACTACTTTGGCAGATGTTACACCGAGTTCAGGTGTTGCCAGTCATGATGCAGGAATTTTAGGATCATCAGGGTCAATTCCAAATTTACCCGGTACATATTATATCTATGCAATTTTAAATCCAGCACCAACTGATGTAACTTGTCGCCCTTATCAAGAAATCCAATTTACAGTAAATAGTGCTGTAAATGCTGGTACAGACGGATCTATAACGGTTTGTCAATCCAATACAGCAGCTGTAGATTTATATAGTCTAATAACTGGAGAACAAACTGGGGGTACATGGGTGAGAACTTCAGGAACAGGTGGGATCTTTAATGCTGGTGCAGGTACATTTGTACCTACAGTTACAGCAACTTCAAGTACTTTTACGTATACAATTTTAGGTTCAGCACCATGTCCAAACGACAGTAGTGTAGCCTCTGTGATTCTTGTTTCACCACCTAATGCTGGGATTGATGGGTTAACATCGATTTGTGAAACAAGTACTACTCCAATTGATTTGTTTAGTTTGATAACAGGCGAACAAACAGGTGGAACATGGGTTCGAACCACAGGAACGGGAGGTAATTTTGATGCCGCAAATGGATTATTTACACCAGCAATAGGCGCTACTTCGAGTACATTTACGTATACTGTTTTAGGTGGTTTTGGGTGTTCACCGGATTCAAGTACAGCTTCAGTTTTTATATCTGCTCAACCTAACGCAGGTTCAAATGGAAACTATTCTATTTGTAGTAATGACCCTTCAACCATTAATTTAAATACAGTAATTACGGGACAACAATCAGGTGGAACTTGGGTGCGAACTACTGGAACAGGCGGAGTTTTTAATGCCGCTGCAGGAACCTTCAATCTTACAGTGGGAGCGACTTCAAGTTCGTTTACATATTCTATTACTGGGACAGCACCCTGTGTCAATTCAAGCAGCGTTGCTTCTGTAAATGTAGTGCCTCAATCTAATGCGGGTGTCGATGGTTTTACAACGGTCTGTGAATCAAGTACAACTCCTATTGATTTGTTTAGTTTAATTACTGGAGAGCAAACGGGTGGTACATGGGTTAGAACGACAGGCACAGGCGGTGTATTTAATGCCGCTACGGGGACTTTCACCCCTGCAATTGGTGCTACTTCAAGTACATTTACATATACCATAACAGGTGTTATTCCTTGTGCAAATGATGATAGTGTTGCTACGGTAACAATTCAGGCGCAACCCGATGCAGGTCTTGATGGTAATTTGACAATTTGTAATACAAATACTTCAACAATAGATTTATATAGTTTGATTACAGGTGAGCAAACCGGAGGAACATGGGTTAGAACTTCTGGGTCTGGGGGTGTATTTAATGCAGCTTCTGGATTGTTTACACCTAGTTTAACTACTACAACAAGTTCGTTTACCTATACCATAACCGGTGTTGCGCCATGTGTCTCTGATAGCAGTTTAGCAACGTTAACTGTAAATGTACAACCAACAGCTGGAAATAGCGGTTCTACTACGGTTTGTGAAACAAGTACTACTACGATTAATCTTTTTAATTTAATTACAGGAGAACAAACCGGAGGAACATGGGTAAGAACTTCTGGAAGTGGAGGTAACTTTGATGCGGTAAATGGTTTGTTTACTCCAGCAGTTGGTGCTACAACGAGTACATTTACTTACACTGTAAATGGTGTAAATCCATGTGGTCCTGATTCAAGTGTGGCGACTGTAAATATTTCGTTAGCACCTAATGCAGGGGCTGATGGTTCTATTACAGTATGTCAGTCAACAACTCCAGTGGTTTTAGCTACGGTTATTTCTGGTCAACAAAATGGGGGGACTTGGATAAGAACTTCGGGTACTGGAGGAACATTTAATGCAGGGGCTGGGACTTTTATTCCTGGATTTAATGCTACAGTAAGTACATTTACGTATACTGTATCGGGAGCTTCTCCATGTCCGGCAGACACAAGTGTGGCAACAGTAAATCCTATTACGTCTCCACCTTCAAATCTACCCACCCCCTACATAGTCTGTGACGACAACAACGACGGCGTGGCGTGTACGTTTGATTTGATAACAAAGATTCCTGAAATCACAACCGATCCGAATGTTCAAGTGACGTTCCACTTAACGACAACCGATGCACAAACGGGTTCGAATCCGATTCCGCTGACACAATTGTTCTGTAATAACGATTACGACCAACAGACATTATATATTCGGGTGTTTGATCCTCTTGCACCGAACTGTCCGTCATATACTACGTTACAATTAATCGTGAATAAAAAACCAGTAGCGACACCTCCAGCGGATTACCACAAATGTGATGACAACACGGATGGTATTGCGGTATTCAATTTGAATACGGTGTTGAACCCACAAGTATTGGGTAGTTTAGCCGCTTCACAGCATACCGTGACTTATTATACTTCACAAGCCGATGCTTTGGTTCCTCAAAATGCCTTAACAGGTACTAATGCATATGCCTCGGCCTCGACGACTTTGTGGATTCGGGTGCAGAACAATACTACAGGCTGTTTTGATGTAGTGTCCGTAAATTTGGTCGTTGACCCACTACCGCTGTTACCTGCAGCAGGGTACTTCCCGCAATATGAATTGTGTGAGACTACGGCTCCAGTGGGCTATGAAATCTTTAATTTGAATTCGCAATTACCGACTATATTAAACGGACAAACGGGCATTCAAGTGAAGTTTTATCCGACTTTGGCTAATGCCAATGCGAATACCAACGCGATTGCGAATCCGGCAGCCTATCAAAACGGAGCGCCGTACAACCAAACTATTGGTATTCGTTTAACCAATACCACGACGGGATGTTATGTCGTGTCTACCATGGACTTGATTGTGAATCCGAAGCCAGCACCACACGTACCAACGGCTCCGTATGTGGTGTGTGATGACAACCAAGACGGCGTGGGTCAGTTTGATTTAAATACGTTAACTCCTGTCTTGTTAATGGGTACCCCAGCTTTGTATACCATCAGCTACCATCTTACGCAAGTAGATGCACAAACCCCTGTTAACGCAATTCCGTTAACCCAACCGTTTATCAATAACGATCCGTTTGTACAGATAATTTGGGTGCGTGCCGAAGATCCTACCACTGGTTGTTACACGGTAGTTCCTGTAACCTTACAAGTGAATGTTTCGCCGATAGCGCCAACTAATTTACCAACGATTAACAACTGTGATGTGGATAGTAACCCACAAGACGGTTGTACAACGTTCAATTTGGCAGCACAAACCCCTGCGGTCTTGGCCCAACAAACTACAGCAGCTAACAATTATACCGTAACCTATTACACTTCACAAGCCGATGCGTCAGCTTCACCAGCGGGTATCAACCCGATTGTGAATACGACCAACTATACCGCTTGTGGTACGACGACCATTTGGGTGCGTGTGGAGCACAAATCCTCGCATTGTTTTGCAGTGGGTTCGTTTGACTTGCAAGTGAACACTTCTTTGGTGTTGACCACGCCTACGCTGTATGCGCTGTGTGATGATGATGCGCAGCCGAACAACCAGTTTACTACGTTTGATTTGGTCAGCTTCGTGGGTACGGTTCCCGGGCATACCCTTGCATTCTATTTGAATGCCACCCATACCCAACCGATCAATAACCCAAGCGCGTTTGTCAACACAGTAGCGGCTAACCAGACCATTTTCGTGGTGGCTACCGATAATACGACAGGTTGTAAAAGCTACCGTACTTTAACCGTACGTGTATTGCCAGTTCCTACACCGCGCACCAACCCACCCGCTTTGGCAGCGAAGTGTGACGATACCAACCCTGGAGATGGGTATGAGATTTTTGACTTGACGGTGAATGCCGCTTATATCTTAAACGGGCAAGCCAATGTGAGTTTGCATTACTATCCGAGTTATAACGATGCGGTGGCGAATACCAATGAGATTCTTACCCCAACGACGGCCAACGTGAATCAGAACGTATGGATTCGTGTGGAGAGCAACTTGAACATTGACTCGTTCAACGAACACTGTTATGTACTGGTTGAACAAGCCTTAACGGTGAATCCGTTGCCGACTTTGGTACAGCCTGTGGCCGATTACCAAGAATGTGACGACGATACCGATAACATCACGGCGTTTAACTTAACCGCTTGGGGGCAGGCCAATTTGCTTACAGGGAATCCCCTTCCGCTGAGCAACTACAGCTTGAGTTTCTACGAAGATGCGGCACATACGGTATTGATTCCGAATCCAAGTAATTATTTAAACACCAGTTCGCCACAGCAATTGTGGGTGATTGCTACCAACACGACTACAGGTTGTCGCTCGGTAGTGGGCACATTCAACATCTTGGTGAATCCAAAACCATTGGCTACAGCACCGGGTCCATTCGACACGTGCGATACCGACGGAACGAATGATGGACAATTCAGCTTGGATTTGAGTCAGTATGTCACAACAATCTTAACGGGACAGTCGGCAACCGACTTTACAGTAACTTTCTACAACACCCAATTGGATGCAGAGAATGAGACCAATGCCATTGCTGATTTAGTGAATTATATGGCGTATACCCATACCATTTGGATTCGGGTAGAGGACAACTTGACGGGTTGTGCGCGTTTGGTTTCCTTTAATGCAACCGTTGCGCCGTTACCCGAGCCTGTGATTGAAACAGCCAATAACTCCCATGTGATTTGTGTGGACTTCCTTACGGATCAAGTGGTGCGTCCGTTGTTGTTGACCGCGAGCAACCTAATCCCAGGAACGTTTACCTACGAGTGGTATGAGGCGTCCAACCCGACTACTGTCATTGGAACGGGATCGACCTATTTGGTAGACACTGCGGCTACGGGTGGAGCTACACGCACCTATACGGTAGTGATGACCAGCACGAATCCGACGCTACCATGTAACCAAGCTTCGGCGAGTTTTGATGTGATCCAATCGGGTCAAGCTGTGGTGCCTGCAGGTACGGTAGGTTATGTGGTGACCAATGCGTTCTCCGACTTACAAACCATCACGGTGAATGTAGACGGTCATGGAACGTATGCGTACAGCTTAGACGACGGTCCGAGACAAACCTCGAATGTATTTGAAAACGTACCGCTGGGTGAACACACCATCACGGTTTGGGATACCGAAGGAGGCATGGACAACAGTTGTGATCCTTTAGTGATCAGTGGTGTTTCTATCATTGACTATCCGCATTACTTCACTCCGAATGGAGACGGTATTCACGATACGTGGAATATTGTAGGATTAAGTAGTCAAATCAACGCAAAAATTTATATATTTGACCGCCAAGGAAAACTCATCAAGCAAATCAGTCCAGCCTCTCCTGGATGGGATGGTACCTACAATGGTTACCTTATGCCTGGAACGGATTACTGGTTTAAAGTAGAATACCTTGAAGGGAATATTGTAAAAGAATTTAAAGCCCATTTCTCATTAAAACGATAATACAATGAAACTGAGACGTTTGTTCCTAATTGTAGGACTGCTACTTGCTAAACCCATTTTTTCACAGGAGATTTTACCGGTCTATTCCGATTATCTTTCTGATAACTATTTTTTACTACACCCTTCAATGGCAGGTGCTTCAAATTGTGCAAAGTTGCGTTTGACGGCACGTCAGCAATGGTTTGGACAAGAAGATGCTCCAGCGCTTCAGACTTTAAGTTTTAATGGAAGTTTGACGGATAAGGATGGTATGGGTATCATTTTAATTAATGATAAAAACGGTTACCATTCACAAAAAGGTTTCCGTTTAGCGTATGCCCACCACATTATGTTTTCAAGAGATAATATTGATTTAAATCAGTTGTCATTTGGTATTAATGCTGGTTTTGCACAAAGTTTATTGGATGAAACTAGTTTTTTATTGAATAATCCTTCTTACGATCCAATTATTGACGGAACTATTGTTCAAAAAGCATCTTATTTCAATATGGATATTGGTGCTTCGTATAATTACATGGATTTCTATGCCCATTTTACGGTTAAGAATGCGGTAGCCAATGCACGTCGTTTGTATACAGATCGTGAGCCAACCAATTTAAGACGTTTGTTGTTTAATATGGGATATACTTTTGGTGATACGGAAACCATTCAGTGGGAGCCTTCCTTCATGTTACAACATGTTTTTCAAACGAAGGAAACTACTGTGGATTTGAATGTGAAAGCGTATAAAGATCTTGAATTTGGAAAATTATGGGCGGGATTATCCTATCGCAGAAGTTTGGACGGTGCAGAATATATTGAAGGTGTATCTGTGAATAACCAGAAAATGCAATACATTACACCGATTTTAGGGGTAAATTATAAAAGTTTCATGTTGTCGTATACCTATTCTCATTTGATGGGTAATGTGAAGTTTGATAATGGTGGTTTTCATCAAATCACGCTTGGTTTGAACTTGTTCTGCAAGCCTGAAAAATACCACTGTAATTGTCCTGCAGTTAATTAATAATCAACTTATAAATCCCGATTCGTCGGGATTCTTTTTTATATGAAAATAATTAAACCCGTTCGCGGAATAGCACCCGACATTCCTGAAGATTGTTATGTTGCAGAGAATGCAACGATTGTTGGCGAAGTTACATTTGGTAGTCAGTGTAGCGTTTGGTTTAACGCTGTTGTGCGCGGCGATGTACATTCTATAACAATAGGAAATAAAGTAAATATTCAGGATGGAGCTGTGATTCATGCTACGTATCAAAAACATCCAACGGTCATTGGTAATAATGTGTCCATTGGTCATAATGCAATTGTTCATGGTTGTACGTTGCACGATAATGTATTGATTGGCATGGGGGCGATTGTGATGGATGGCTGTGTGGTTGAGAGCAATTCGATAGTAGCGGCGGGTTCTGTGGTGACACAAAATACGGTGGTGGAATCGGGAACAATTTATGCCGGTGTACCCGCGAAGAAAGTAAAAGAACTCAATGCTTCGGATTTTGCTGGGGAAATAGAGCGCATTTCGAACAACTATGTGATGTACTCGGGTTGGTTTAAAGAAACGGAATAATACTTGATAAAACCCTATAACTCCTCAATTAGCCCCGATTGCGCCGGTATCCTCACCTGACGTTAGGAAGGTGAGATAAAGGCAAAAGCGGGAAGGTAGGCGATAGATGCACGGGTATGTGCTCCTTATTCACTAAAACGGCAACAAACTTCTGCCGTGCACGAGTACTTTTGGATTGATCAGAACAATACTAAATACTCCGGTAACAATCAGGAATTTTAAGATTAGGTGAAGCGTTAAATAATCTTTTTTTACGCGTGACCGACTTACGAAAAGGCTAAAGCCAATGAGGCCTAATGCTGCGCTATAAAAGTATAAATCCATATAGCCAACGTCGTATACTTCGATTAAAAAGTATAAGGGTACTAAGGTGAAAATCGTCAGTCCAGTTAAAATGGAATGTGCCGTTTTTTCACCATATTTTACAGGTAGGGTTTGGTAGTTATTGGCTAAATCACCTTGAATGTTTTCAAGATCTTTAATGATTTCTCGCATTAAAATTAGAATACCTAAAAAAGAGGCGTGGGCCATAATTTCGGGGTAGAAATTTTTATAATACAATAATATAGCGAAGAAAGGGAGTACGGCTAGTAATGCCGCTGTGAGGTTGCCAATAATCACTTTTCGCTTTAATTTGTGGGAATACAGCCAAATCAGAAAGATATAGGCAGAAAAGAAACACACGGCTCGAAACGAAATGAAGCAGGCGAGTAGCGCAACGATAAAATTTAAGGTGAAATAGACTTGAAGTTTTGTTTTTTGACTAACGAGTCGGTCCAACATCGATTTTGTAGGTCGGTTGATTAAATCTTTATTACTGTCGTAAAAATTATTGATGATATAGCCTGATGCAATGGTGAGCGAAGAGGCTAAAACGATGAGAAACAGTACGCCGTCTAAAACCACATTGAGTGCCCGTTTGTTAGGAGCAAAAATGTAAATAGCGGAAAGGTATTGGGCCAAAACAACAACAGGTATATTGTAGCCGCGAACCACTGAAAACATACTGATGATTTTCATCATCGTAAGTTTGGTTTTACGACTCAACATGGGGTTGTGTTAAAATTGGTAAACGACTTCGAGTTTGTAGTCTTTTAAGGCGTTTTGCGCTTTTTCTAAATCTTGGGTAAACCCTAAGATGTAGCCACCGCCGCCGGAACCGCATAATTTTAAATAGTAGTCGTCGGTTTCAATTCCTTTTTGCCATACGCCATGAAATTGTTCCGGAATCATGGGTTTGAAGTTATTTAAAACCACTTTTGAAAGTTGTTTGGTATTGGCGAATAACGATTTAAAATCACCGCCCAAGAAATTTTCAACACAGGCATCCGTGTATTTCACGAATTGATTTTTCAACATATTGCGAAAACCTTGGTCTTTCAAATTTTCCATGAATATATTCACCATAGGAGCTGTTTCGCCTACAATACCAGAATCCAAAAGAAATACGGCGCCTTTGCCTTCTGCGCTTTGCGAAGGAATGCCCGTAGCTTCGATATGGTCTTTGGAGTTGATTAAAATAGGAATGCTCAAATAGCTGTTTAAAGGGTCTAATCCCGAACTTTTACCATGGAAAAACGATTCCATTTGTGAAAAAATGGTCTTTAAGACTAATAATTTTTCGCGGGTAAGGTTTTCTAAAATGGTAATTTTATTTAAAGCGTATTTATCGTAAATCGCAGCTACTAGTGCGCCACTGCTTCCCACGCCATAACCTTGTGGGATGCTGGAGTCAAAATACATACCATTGGCAACATCCGTTTTTAAAAGTTCCAATTGGAATTGTACTAAATCGGGTTGTTCGGTTTGTAATTGTTCTAAATACGTTACAAATTTTTGAAGACTTGCATTCGATTGGAGTGCTTCTGCTGACGTGTTTCCGTCGATTTTCAAAGCACCGTTGTAAAAATTATAAGGAATGGATAAACCTTTCGAATCTTTAATAATTCCATATTCACCAAAAAGTAAAATTTTCGAGTAAAATAGCGGTCCTTTCATAAGTTTCACTTGCTGTTAACGTTGAATTTTTAGTGCTCCGTTACCAATTTCATCACAAATATACTGCTCCTTTTGACAATAGCCAACTAATTCGCTCTGAATAAATTGCAAAACAGTCGCTTTATCGTTTTCGGGATACAAAACATGCACATTTGCACCGGCATCTAAGGTGAAACATACGGGAATTTTTGTTTCTCGACGGAAGCTCCATATTTTATTGATGATTTCCAAGGTATTGGGTTTCATTAATATAAAATACGGCATGGAGGTCATCATCATCGCATGAAGCGTTAAAGCTTCATTTTCCGTTAATTGAATGAATTGCTCTAAATCACCTGTTGTTAAAACGTTTTGCATAGCCTTTAAATTGTCATGGGCTTGTTCAAAACGTCTTGTTGCATACGGATGATTGTGCATTAAATCATGTCCGACCGTACTGGAAACTTGCTTTTCTCCTTTATCTACCAACAAAATAGTATCTTGATAATGGTTGAAATTGGAGTGAATTTCATCCGGAAATTCAACACCATACAAGTCAGTACTCCCTTGAATGGTAGCATGTTCGCCCCAAACAACCACTTGTCCTTTCAAACTTCTGCAGGCGCTTCCCGAACCCAATCGCGCTAAAAACGAGGCTTTTTGCCAAAAGTATTCCTCAGACATCGATGGGTTTAATTGGCGTTCTAAATCTATAAGGTTTACGGATAAAGCCGCCATTCCTGAAGCTGATGAAGCGATTCCTGAACTGTGTGGGAAGGTGTTTTGGGAATCAATACTGAAATGAAAGTGGGATAAATACGGACAATAGGGAAATATTCGTTGAAAAAAACTTTCAATTTTTGGATGGAAACTTTCTTTGGGTTGTCCTTCAAAAAGGAAATCAAAAGAAAATTGTCCTGTATTTTTTTTGGGTTGAAAGTCAATTCCCGTGATTGTTTTGCATTGGTTTAATGTAAAACTGATGGATGGGTTGGCCGGAATTTGGTTTTCTTTTTTCCCCCAATATTTCACAAGGGCAATATTACTTGGAGCTGACCAGCAAGATGATCCCGAAAGTGAATCATCGATGGAAGCCGTAAACTTAAAATCTGCGGTTGCAGGCATGGTTTATTTTTTACACAAAGATAAAAAGAAAATCAGCGTGACGTTTGGCTTTAGTATCTTTGTCCAAAAAAAGATATGCAACGGTATTTACGTATTGGTTTAGTAGTGATGACATGCCTTGTTGTGGGCTATTTGTCAGGAATGGCAACACAAGAAAGTATAAAAACTTGGTATCCCACATTGGTCAAACCTTTTTTTAATCCGCCCAATTGGGTGTTTGCACCGGTTTGGACCCTCTTGTATATTTTTATGGGAATAGCGGGCGGATTGGTATGGAATCAACAAAATGAGCATCCTGAAGCCGTAAAAAAAGGCTTTTTGTTTTTTGTGATTCAATTGGGATTAAATGCCCTTTGGTCGTATTTGTTTTTTGTGTTATGCAACCCGTTTTTGGCTTTAATCGAGGTGGTTTTATTATGGCTAATGATTTTTGAAACGTATACTCAATTCAAAAAGATTCATGTATGGGCCGCACGATTATTGGTGCCTTATTTGGCATGGGTAGGTTTTGCAACATTGCTGAACGCTGCCATTTGGTGGTTAAATCGATAAAAAAAGCCGTTCATTTTTTGAACGGCTTTTCTATTTATATAAAGTATTGAAACTACTTCACGTTTAATTTTTGAGTGAGTTTTAAACCACTGCTTGTCGCAATTTCCACTATATACAATCCTTGAGGTAACTCCTCAATTGAAATTGTACTATTTGATGTGTTTAGATCGCGAACCTCTTTTACGGTTTTACCTAAAAGATCATAAATGATAATGTCTTGAAGGGTTTCACCACTGTTGTTGGCAGCAAAAGTAACTTCATGGTCCGCTGGATTTGGATACATCACAAAAGCCACATATTCTTGACCATTAACACCAAGTGGAGCTGTGAATTTTGTAGTCCAAGTATTCGTAATAATAGCAGGATTACTATCAAAGAAAATGGAAGCGGTGTTGGGTACAATGGTTCCTACTTGGAATCCAGGATTGAGTCTCACGCGGAAAGTAACATAGCCTTTACTAGCGTCCGGACTCACAATCTCAGGAACCAATTGGATATTTTCAAATTTCCATTCTACATGGTTTCCTTCACGTGTCATGATGTAATTGTGGCTCGAACTCACCATTCGGATGCTTTCTTGATCTATCAACGGACTCAAATCATCTTCTATACGAACGTCAATCGCATTCGCCGTTCCCATATTTTGGAAATGAATGGTGTAAAAAAGATAGTCTGTTTGATTAAATGAACTGAACGGTATTTTATCTCCATGCGCTTCCATTTTATCGTTAGGATCCCATGAGTTCACCACAATTTGTGCTAATGAAGCGGAATTGTTTTGTGCATTTATATCATTACTTGAGGAAACTGTAGCTGTAGCCGTCAATACATCATTCAGATTTACAGTTGGTGTTGCAGGAACGGTTAACGTGAGGATTAAAGTAATCGTTTGATTAGGCTGTAAATTAGTAAACGCGTATGTGAAACCATTCGCAGTTGCTACAGTTCCTGTTGGATTTACTGTTACACCAGTAACTGGAGTGGGTCGAACATAGGTTACTGTACCCGTTGCAGCAGCTATACCATTATTTTTAATTAATAAACGCTGTGTGTACGTGAGTCCCGGTCTTGGAGGTGCGCCATAAGGAGTTAAACTTATTTCAACATCACTAAAGGGTTGTGTGTTGGTGATGGGGAAATAGAATACTTGTGTACCTCCATTAGCAGGAATATTTACATCGTTTACTGTAAAACCGTTGCCCGAGAAATAAGGTGCCGCTTCAGGTAGAATTTGATAACTAATATCGTATGTATTATTTGGGTCGGTATCATAAATCGTATACATCCCAGTGGGCGCATATACTAACATATCCGTTCCTGAATTGTTTTGTTGAACCACAAAGTTTCCACCAGGGAAATAGGGTTCTCCAGCATCTTGTGTACCGTTGTTATTGGAGTCCACAAATGCTACCACTAAAATTTTTGGTTGGTCGGGGGCACAAGTTACATTGGCTGTCCATCCACTTTGAACTACAGATCCATCACTTCTGAAAACAAACGTTAAACATCCGTCAGGGCTACTAGAAGTAAATGGGCCCGGAATTGCTGTTCCCCAATAACCACCTGCTAAGCCTCCAGGGACATTGGCAGCGCCATTGGTACTCGGAATCATTGGTGCAGAAGCTGAGTTTCCATTGTAAACATATAAAGCATCCCAATTGGTTTCTGTACTGAATGTAGTAAAGGTAACTGTAACAATTTCTCCCGGAGTTGAAGGACAAATGACATAGGTTTGATTCGAGTTGTTTGGATAATTCGCATTGGGTCCACCCGCATCTGTAAATGCACCACCACAAGCAGGTGGTGCTAATTGGGTGGATTGGTTAGGAAGGAAAGTACAAACACTCACATCAGTGGCCGAACAAACGGTGCGAACATAAATATCATAACATGTACCCGCCGATAGTCCAGTTAGTGAAGTTGGATTAACACTAGTAATAATACCTCCTGTTGAAGTAGTTGTTGGAGCTGGAGCCCCACATGGAACTGCAAAAATCTCCCATTGGGTGTTGGCTGTTGAAGCCGCTGTCCAACTCACATTCATAGTGGTTTGTGTAACGTTTGAAGTGACTACATTGGTTGGACGAAGACAGGTTGGTGCAGGGCCGCAGATAACATCGGCTACCCATCCAATACCATTTACTGAACCATCACTTCTAAAACGGAAAGTTAAACATCCATCGGGAGATGTGGAAGTAAATGAAGGTAAGTTGCCGCCCGTTAACGTTCCCCACCAAGCACCTGCAACGCCGCCTGGAACGTTTCCGGAAGCATTCGTACTTGGAATCATGGGTGCATTAATGGAATTTCCATTGAAAACATAGAGTCCGTCCCAATTTGCTTCCGTAGAGAAGGTTGTAAAATTAACAGTAACAACATCCCCAGGATTTGTTGGACAAATCGTGGTTGTGGAATCGGTTAAATTAGCGTAATTCGCATTAGGTCCAGCGGGGTCAGTAAATGTGCCACCACATACTGGAGGAGCAATTAATGTTGTGATTGAAGTTGCCGTTGATGCCCAAACACTCGTTTCGGTCGGGCTACAAACTGCACGTACAAATATATTATAACAAGTAGCCGCATTTAAACCAGTAAGTGTAAACGGATTTGTTGTTGCAATTGTCGTAGTGAAATTGGGGGTAGGGGCTGTTGTTCCACAAGGAACAGCAACTACTTCCCATTGCGTTGTATTGGGGGAATTATTCGTCCAAGTTACAACGGCTGAATTACTTGTTACATTGGATGCCGTAACTACTGATGGAGGTAAACAATTGGATTGTGCACCACAGCTTACATTAGCTACCCAACCTGCTTGTGTTACTGAACTGTCACTTTTGAATACAAATGTTAAACAACCATCTACGCTAGTTGAAGTAAATGGACCGGGTGCTGTTGAGCCCCAATAGCCTCCTGCAGGTCCAACATTACTTGTGGGAATAGGGTTGGTGCTCGCAATTATAGGCGCGTTAGCAGAATTACCATTGTACACATATAATGCATCATAATTGGTCTCCACAGCAAATGAAGTAAAGGTAACGGTTACAGCTTGTCCAGGTGTGTCTGGACAAAGAACGTTGGTTACATTGGCACCATTCGCATAATTTGCATTGGCACCCGCGGGATCGGTAAATACACTTCCGCAAGTTGTTGTGGCACCAGCAAGTGTAGTAAATTGTGATAAATTATTCCAAGGAGAAGGAACTCCATTACAAATCGATCGAATATATACATTGTAAACTGTGCTAGGATTTAACCCCGTCGCATTAAAGTTGGTTGCAATAACAGGTGTTCCAGATGTTGTTGCGGCTGGTGAACCAGAAGCAACCGGTAGCACTAAAATTTGCCATTCTGTAGCTTGTCCGCCAATCCAAGCGATGTCTGCTGTATTGGTAGTGATGTTAGTAACTACCGCATTTGAGGGGCTGTCACATCCCGGAAGATAAAAAGTATAACCGGTAGACCAATCACTCGTGGTTACAGGGTCACAATACGTGCGAATGTATACCGTGTAAAAGTTATTTGAAGTCAGATTGGATGCTAAATACGATGGGGATGTCACAATTACACCCGTGTCGCTAGGTAGCGGCGCCATCCCAGAAGTAGAAATAATAACTTCCCATTGCATAGCCGAACCATTTGGATCGGCCCAATTAATCAAAGCAGAACTTGAATTTAAGGTTTGCACACTAATTTGTGATGGTGGCATACAAGCTGATTGTATACATTCAACTGCACCAGTCCATCCCGTATTATTTCCATTCGCATCAGAAGTGAATCCGTACGACAAGCTACCCGATACATCCGTAGAAATAAAAGTGTATTGTTCTCCTGTTACGTTGGTAATCGTTTGAAGAATAGGGTAATTGGGTGATGGGCCATTATAGATGGTGAGTACATCACCGTCATCTAGGGTAACATTGGTTAATGTTAGAATTACGGTTTGACCCGGAATGGCACTGGATAAAACGGCCATATTATTTTCATTGTCTCCGTAATTACCGTTCGGCCCGCCTGTGTCGTAAAAAATTTCGCCACAAGAGTAGGTCGTTTGAGCCAATAAAGAAAATGGGGCAACCAGTAAGACTAATAAAGTCAGAAGTAGTTGTTTTTTCATATTTGGATAGGTTTTGTCTACCAAATATACATTGATTTTTAAATAATTAACTATTGTAAATTATTATTTTAACACTTTGACAGAGAATTTGAAATTTGTTATTGTAATGAATTTGCAATAATAAAACCTCCCGTCCATGCATTTTGAAAGTTGAATCCACCGGTTATGGCGTCAATGTTCAAAATTTCTCCCGCAAAATATAGGTTGGGCAACAATTTGCTTTCCATCGTTTTGAAATTTACCTCTTTCAAATCAATCCCACCTGCTGTGACAAATTCTTCTTTAAACGTACTCTTACCATTCACCTGAAAATGTCCCTCTGTCAATTGTAATTGGAGTTGGTGAAGGTCTTTGTTAGAAAGGTCGGCCCACTTTTGTTCTGAGGAAATACCTGAAGCCAGCACTAATTTTTCCCAAAGTCGGTTGGGGAGTTCAAATGGTGCTTTTTTAGCCACCGTTTTCTTGGCTTGCTCGGTGCGAACTGATTTTAAAAAGTCCTCACAACTTTCTGCATCATGATCGGGAAGCCAATTCACTTGTAACGTAAATTGGTAGTTTTTTTCAGCCAAAATACGGGCACCCCAAGCGGAAAGGCGCAATATTCCCGGACCGCTCATGCCCCAATGGGTAATTAACAACGGTCCAGAGGCACTGAGTTTGGTGCCTTTGACACGAACATCTGCAGGACTCGATAATCCCATCAAATCTTTAATGCGGGGGTCTTTGATATTAAAGGTAAATAAAGAAGGAACGGCCGGAACGATAGTGTGTCCCAATGCGGTCATCATATCCCAAATTTTTGGATTACTTCCAGTTGTTACAACAATACGTTCAGCTTTAAATTGCTGGTTTTGTGTTTCTACTTTCCAATAATTTTCAGCTTGATATAACGATTGTACACTTTGTTGAGTCAGAATGTCAATGCCTAATTTTTGGGTAGCTTTTAAAAAACAATCGATTATCGTTTCCGAAGAATCAGAAGTTGGAAACATCCTGCCATCGTCCTCAATTTTTAATTCGACTCCATGTTTTTCAAACCATTCAATGGTATCGCCTGAACAAAATTGATTGAAAGGACCTAATAACTCTTTTTCGCCACGGGGATAATTTTTTACCAAATCACTAGGAACAAAACACGCATGGGTAACATTGCAACGGCCGCCACCAGAAATACGAACTTTGGATAAAACTTCCTTGCCGCGTTCCAAAATGGCCACTTTGCGATGGGGATGTTTTTCAACTAAATTAATAGCCGTAAAAAAACCAGCCGCACCACCTCCAATTACAAGTACATCATAATGTTTCATAGTCGATCGGGGAAATCCGAAATAATACCATCCACTTGCCACGATTTTAATCGTTCGATATCTTCAAGTGCATTAACGGTCCAAGGATAAATCGTAAACCCTTTTTGTTGGATGGATTTCACCGTTTCAAAAGTAAGTAATTTATAATCGGGATGTAAACTGTAGGCGCGAATGTTTTGGGCAAATGCTAACGGATCTTTTTGCAAATCTTCATACAAAACACCTAAAGGAAATCCAAGTTTCCTAGCTGCAATTTCTGCCAGTATATCCCAATCAAAAGAAGATAATAGAAAATCGGAACCCGAATTTTTTCCTTCACTTATTCGTTGATTCAAAAGGGAAAGTGTGGGCAACATCGCCTCTTTGGATTTGAACTCGATATTGATGATCACCCGACGTTGAACCAATTCGATGACCTCCAATAATGTTGGAATCCCCAATGTTTTCAGTTCGGCGCTCGTTTTGGTTTGTACCAATCCATGACTGTTTGTGGTGCGGTCTAGGGTGGCATCATGAATGACCATTACGGTGCCATCAGCGCTGCAATGCACATCCAATTCTAGGACATCAACTCCTAGGTCTAAAGCTTTTTGAAAGGAAGCTATCGAATTTTCAGGTGCATATCCACAAGCGCCACGATGTCCTATTTTCCACATTATTTTACCAGGGCGTTAGTTCGACGAAACGCTTCTTCATCTTTGTAATCCAACCACGCTTGTCCTTTGCGTTTACGCATCCAGTTGTCATAATTTCTTCGAATGAAAACATTGGTAAAGGCTTCGGCTATATTGGCCGGTTTATGGGCTAATGAACGCAAACTGAGCGAAAATCCCGGTGTTAAATATTTCATATAATGCCACCAACCTTCGGGCATGTACAACATTTCTCCGTGTTTTAGGTTGGTGATATAAGGTTTAACTTGTTGTAAAGCGGGAAATTTTTCAAAGTCGGGTTGGTCAAAATCGATATCTTCATTACAAATCCAAGAATAGGGTAGACGGTACATGTATTTCGTTTCTTTGGGATCCACCAACACACATTGTTTTTCACCGTGAAAATGGAAATGAAAAATGTTGGCCAAATCGATATCGTAATGCATAAACACTTTCGAATCTTCGCCACCAAAAAACACTAATGGAAATCCTTTGAACAAGCGTACCCCAAAGTCGGGCCACTTGATGTCGGCTTTCATCGCTGGGGCATCTTTAAATAAATTGTATAGAAAAATGCGCAAGTCCGTCGGACCCTTTTCCATGATATCCAAATATTCATTCATGGTCATGGTAAAATCGGGTTCGTTTACCTTTTTGGTATGATCTGTTTTTCGGCTGTCGTATAAAGGAACCATTGTATGCCCAGCTTGTTCGCGAATATAGGCTAAATCCCACTTGTGAAACGCCGGCCAATCTTCGATTTGATTGGTAACGACAACAGGTTTCTGTTTGGCGTAATAGTTTTTTAAAAAGTCTTCTTTGGTTAATTTTTCGACACGTTCAATTTCGATATACTCAAATCCCATACACAACCTGTTTGAAAATTAAGACAAAGTTAGAGAAATGTAAAGCCGAAAATCTTAACAAAATGTGAATGTTTACTACAAAAGAAAACCGACACGAGGTCGGTTTCAATTTATTTTTTTTCTAAAAGGACAATCATGTAATCGGTGTTGAGGCTAACTTTCCCTTTCTTTACTGTGGCTATTTTCCCGGAATACGCATCGCGCAAAATAGTACCTTCTGGAAATGTTTGACCCGTTTCAATAGTTTTTTCTCCAGAGGGAACATCCAATGCAATTACCACAGCATCTGAGTATGCCCCATTTTGATAAATGCGACTGAAAGTGTACGGAGTGGCTGCTATTTGTTGGTGAACCCCAGCCCCAACTGCTGGATGATTTTTTCGGAAGTTGCCTAATTTTTGCCAATGCTCCAATACAGCTTGTCGGTAGGTGCTGTTTTTCAGTTCGTTCCAATTCATCATCGAGCGCAACGTTGCATCGCCTTGTGTGCCTGGAATATCCAAAGATCGAGCCGTTTCATCCCCGTAATAGACTTGTGAAATACCAGGTGCTAACAAAAGTTTTGTCCCACTTTCAAAAGCCTTTTCTCTTTTTTTGTCAAACGGCCATCCGTCGTCGTGCGAAGAGACATAGTTCATGACGGTATGTCCTTTTAAATCATTTTGTAAAATGGTATTGTATTTTGAAAATAACGGTTCGTAGGTCATTTTGGCTTCATTTCTAAAATCAAAATTGATCAAACCTGTAAAGCCATTTTCAAAATAGTTCACCTTTTTATCGCCATAATCGTAAAATTGTTTGCCACCAATATAGTAGCCATATACTTCACCAACCGTGAAAAATGGATTGTTGTCCAAAACTTTTTTTGGGTTGTTTTTTTTGTAAGTAGCAAAAGCCTGATCGCACACTTGTTTAAAATCAGCCCAAACATCTTCGGTGGTGTGTTTGGCCGTATCCACGCGGTAACCGTCAATCCCAAAATCGGTGATGTAATCCGCTAGCCATTTCATAATGTAATACCGTGGCGCTCGGGGATAACCGGTTTGCTTGAAAAAAGCATCTAGCTCTTTAATTTCTTGTTCATAGCGACCTTCCTTTTTCCATTTTTCGACTAAAAAAGGCGGTAATTCCACATTCGCTTTGCTTTCTGTTTTTACGTCCGGAAGATTTTCAACTAATGTACAATTGATGTTGGTGTCGTACGAATTGTACTGACATTTCGGACTTGTACGCACCCATTCGCTAGGGTACACCGAGTCTTCTGCCGTTACGGGTCCGGTGTGGTTGATCACCGCATCCAACATGATGCGAATGCCGCGTGCATGGGCTTTGGCAACCAATTCGGCCAAATCGTTACGGGTGCCAAAGTTGGGGTCTAAAGCCGTCCAATCTCGTGTCCAATACCCATGAAATCCGTAGGTGTATCCCGTTCCTTCATCCACACCACTATGAATTTGCTCCACTATGGGGGTCATCCAAATAACGGTTATCCCCAATTTGGTGAAATAGCCTTCGTCCAGTTTTTGAATGATACCACGAATGTCGCCGCCTTCAAAGCCGCGTAATTTTCCGGTGGGTTGGTTGCGATTGAATTGATGATCGTTTTTAGGATCGCCATTTTTGAATCGGTCGGTAACAATGAAATAGACGTTGGCGTTTTCCCATACAAAAGGAGTTTTTGTTGGCGCTATTTTGGTTTTAGTTTTGTTTTGGGCGAATGTGAGTCCGCTCAACAACAGCAAGGCAAAGGGAATAAGTATTTTTTTCATAAGGATTAGTTGATCACAATTGACGTTTTTTCTTGATTGTGGGTATAGCTAATGGTTAATTTTTTTGTTTTTGCGTTCCACTCAAAGGGAATTTTCTTTCCGTTTTGTACAACAGTTTTGGGCGAAATGGAACAATTGTATAAAGTAATAGTTCCTTTTTTCTCAGCGGGTGTTCCAGTGGTTTTTTGTTCCAAAGAAAGGCTAATTTTTTTGAGGCTCACGTCTAAAGAAGCCACAAGCAATTCATGATTGCCTTCTTCGGATTGTGCATTAGGGGTTGTTCCGTTGTCAAAATAAAAGGTTCGTTGCGAACGTCCCACACCATCGAGATAAGCCAATACATCCAATTGACTGTTTTGGTAGGCGGCCGTGTTTTGAACCACCTGGGTCATTGGAATGAGCGTATTGGCACGAACAAATGTCGGGATATGTTCTTCGACTACCGAAACCGTTGCTTTTTTACCGCCGCTGTATTTTTTATGGGTATAAAAATCAAACCAATTGGCGGTATTCGGGAAATACACTTCGGTTGAGGTGATTCCGGGGTTGACAATGGGTTTGATTAAGAAGTCGGCACCCCATAAATACGTGTCAGCAACTGTTTGTAAAGCTTCATTTTTGGGTTCTTCAAAAAACAAAGGACGCATTAGCGGAATTCCGGTGCTGCTATTTTGATAAGCCAATGTGTAATTGTAAGGCAATAATTGGTAGCGCAATTCCACGCTTTTTTTGGCTTTGGCTTTGGTAACAATGTCTTTTCGTGCCACTTCAGAAGCGACCTCTTCTTGGGCATGTGGACGGAAAATGGGATTGAAGACACCGTACTGTAGCCAACGTAAATACAATTCATTGTCGAAATAATCGCCAGCAAATCCACCCAAGTCGCTGTGCATATAGCCCATACCTTGCATACCCATTTGGAGTGCAATTTCCATCTGACTTTGCAATCCGCCCCATGACCGACTCACGTCGCCGCTCCATGGAATCATGCCAAAACGCTGGGAGCCTGAGTAGCCCGCGCGCATCAAGATAAAGGGACGTTGGGTAGGAAAATCATTGCGGTAGCCTTCGGTGATTAATTTAGCCCAATTGTGACCGTATATATTATGAATTTCATCGGCTTTTCCACCAGCCGTGATGACTTTGGAAGGAAACACTTCGGGTTCGCCCAAGTCGCCCCAAATGCCTCCTGCTCCTTGGTTGATCAATCGTTTGTAGATGTTCCAAAACCAAGTTTTGGCTTCGGGTTTGAATACATCGACAATCCCTGTGTTGCCAAAATAGAAATCCCATGTGGCGGGTGAACCGTCTTTGAAAGTAGCGAGCACTTTTTGATCCGCGGCTTCTTTCCATTTGGAAGAAGTTGTAAGAATAAACGGCTCAGTGATCAAAACTGTTTTTACCCCTTTGGCACTTAAGTTGGCCATCATTTTTTCGGGATTTGGAAAATTGTCTTTATCCCAATCCAAGTTACCCATAGTGCCTTGTACGGTTTTTCCAAACCAATACAAATCAAGAATGATTGCGTCTACTGGGATTTTATCGTTTTCAAATTTTTGAATCGTTTTTTCCACTTCTTCTTGTGAATGGTAGCCAAAACGCGATGCAAAATTCCCGAAAACCCAACGCGGTGGTAGGGGTTGGCGTCCGGTGAGTTCGGTATAGTTACGAATCAATTCGGGCCATGAAGCACCCACAATTACTTGATAGGTTTTACGTCCAGAAATAGTTTCGTATTGTAAAGTGTTGTTTTTTTGACTGTCCAAATCCAAATGACCGATGGCAGGATTGTCAAAATGAACCAAGTATTGTTTGGAAGAAATTACAATCGGCATGCAGAAATTCATCAATTCGGCACGGGTTTCATAGCCGTAATGGGCGCGATTGTAGAGTGCCAATCGATTGCCGCGACGGTTCATGCCTAGGGCGCGTGCTCCGCCACCGTATAATTTTTCTTCTTGGGTTAAATTGAAATCCAAGACTTCTGTAGAATCTTTTTTAATATAGCCCAAACGTTCGGTAAACAGTACTTGTCGATTGGCATTGGTGTACCGAATTTGAAACGGTTGTTTGGTAATCACCACGTTTATTTTAGGTGTGCTGAGCTGAATTTCAGTATTGTTTTCAACGGCTTTGTACTGCGCAACATGTTTATTTAGCAGCGTAGCATGAGAAACCGGGTTAAACGTTTCGCCTTTGGGAATAAAGGAAGTTTCTACCGTATGGTCCGCGAGAACTTTGATCCAATAATAGCCATCGGATACCGCGATTTCGATACCGTCTTCTTTGGACTCTAGGTGAAGAAAAGTTCGGTTGGGATTTTGCGCACCCAATTGTAAAGCAAGAAATAGAAAAAAAAGTGTCTTTTTCATAGTACGTTTTTTAGCCCCGATAGTAGCGGCATCCTCCCGACGTTAGGAGGGAGATACAGCGGATAGCGGGAAAAAGCTCCTTCTTATTTTAATTCTAAAATAGAGCCGGAAAGCGGTTCGAGGGTTAACGATTGATTGAGGGGAATATTTTTCTGGGTGAGAACATCGGTTCCTGTAGTGTATTTCTTTAAATTTTCTTGGAAGCGATCCATAGAAAGGGTTTGTTTTTCGTTGCTGTTATTGATGATAACCATCACACTTTCTTGATCGTTGTGACGAAAATAAACATAGACATTGTTTTCAGGAATGTAGTGGGTGGTTTTGCCCGTATGGATCACGTTTTTGGTTTTGCGCCAATTGAAAAGCTGGGCGGTCAGGTCAAAGTATTTTTGTTGATTGGGTGTGCGACCCGCTTTGGTGAAGGCATTTTGCGAATCACCCGGCCATCCTCCGGGGAAGTCGCGACGGATATCGCCGTCACCTTGACCTTTGTCACCTGCCATCCCGATTTCGGAACCGTAATAAAGCTGTGGTATACCGCGCAGCGTCGCCAGAAGCATCATGGTGAGACGGTATTTCTCAAATTCGGGATAGAATTGATTGAGTCGGTTGGTATCGTGGTTTTCGGCAAAAATTAAAATATTATTGATGTTTGGATAAAGGAAATCGCTGGAAAGGCTGTTGTAAATACGCACCATACCTTTGTTCCATTCGCCTTTATTTTCGTTGAGCACACCTTCGGCGAGAATGCCTTGAAGCATAAAATCCATTACAGATGGCAAGTGGGTATTGTAGTTTTGAATGGCCGCGATTTTACTGTCTTTTTGCCAATAGGCAATTTGAGCACTGCTGTACAACCACGCTTCTCCCACGATATTAAAGTGCGGATATTCTTCCATGATGGCTTGGGTCCATGCCGCGATGCCTTTTTTATCGGCATACGAATAAGTATCCACACGGAAGCCATCAAGGTCGGCATATTCAATCCACCAAATAGCGTTTTGGATGAGGTAGTTGAGCACTAAGGGATTGGTTTGATTCAAGTCGGGCATCGATTTTACAAACCAACCGTCCATGCAATTTTTGGTATCAATTGCCGAAGCATTGGTGTCAAATTGGGTCGTCATGCGGTAGTTGGTTTGTTTGAAACCTGGGAATTGGTTGATCCAATCGTAAGTGGGTAGGTCATCCATCATCCAATGTTTGTAACCCCAGTGGTTGGTTACATAATCTTTGATGAGTTTCATGCCGCGTTTGTGCAATTCAGCACTCAATTTCAAATATTCTTCATTGCTTCCAAAGCGCTCGTCGATTTTGTATACATCAGATTGGCCGTAAGTGTGGTAGGAACCGCGTTCGTCGTTGTCTTCGCAAAGTGGGGTAGGCCATACAGCAGTGGCTCCGAGTTCTTTGATGTAATCCAAATGTTGGATCATACCTTCAATATCGCCTCCATGACGGCCGTCTTTGTTGGTGCGGGCGGCTTTTTCGATAAGGTTGGGTGAAGAATCATTTTTAGGGTTGCCATTCGCGAATCGATCGGACATGATCAGGTAAATCATATCGGAGCTATCAAAACCTTTGCGCAATGCGGAATCCTTTTTACGGGCTTTGAGGGTATAGTTTTGGGTAAATGATTTTTTCCCGTTTTTGAAAGTGAAAACGAAAGTTCCGGGCGCTACATTTTTGGTGTCGATGGTCACAAAAAGGTAATTCGGATTTTCGGTTTTTTGTACGTTTTTGATGATGAGGTTGGTTGCACTCACTTCATTTTGAGCGATGTTTTTGCCATAGAACATAATTTGCACATCAGCATGGTTCATGTCGCTGTACCAAAATGGGGGTTCGATGCGTGTGATCTGTGCAATGCTTGAAATGGAGAGGAACAAGAAAAAAATAAGCTTTTTCATTTTTAAACATTAAGAGTTTTAGATGTATTTAAGATTCATTAAGCGCATGAAAATGTTCATTAACGAATGGTTTAGTTGACTTTGTTATATTTTGTGTAAAAAAAATTAATTAATAAACCTTGCGGCTTCTTCATTAATCTCATGTAGGTTAACAGTTGCGCTTCATGAATTGGCAAAATGCTTTCAACACTTTTAACTTCTACAATAACGGTGTCGTTAACAAGCAAGTCTAGTCTTAATTCACTATTTATAATGCAATTTCTGTATTCAATTTGAAACGTTTTTTGAGTCTCTACTTGATACCCTTTGAAGCTCAACTCCTCCTTGAGGCACTTTTCATAAACACTTTCCAGTAAACCTGGGCCTAATACTTTGTGGACAGTAATTGCAAAGCCCACAATTGCATAACTTAGCTGAGTAACCTCTTTTTTTGTCATTTTTTGGCGTTTAAATGGAGTGAATGGAATGTATGAAAAAAGAAGTTAAGGTAATAAATATCTTATAAACTCCTTAACTTCTTAATTTTCTTAATGGTTCAAAATTTTATACCGTTACTAAACCATTGGGTTCCACGAGTATTTCTTTTCCAAAGACATACACGCGAATGGGTTCGTTCCCTTCTAATGCAAATTGGGTTTCGTTTTGACCAATGCTCACTTTCAAAATTTGATTTCTGAAATTGATTTTGAACGAATAGGCTTCCCATTGTGTTGGGATACGCGGTTCAAAGTGTAAGGCGTTGTCGCGAACACGCATACCGCCAAATCCTTCTACAATACTCATCCAAGTTCCAGCCATGGAAGTGATATGTAACCCTTCTTCCACTTCTTTGTTGTAATCATCTAAGTCCAAACGCGAAGTACGCAAGTAGAACGTATAGGCTTGTTCCATTCGACCTAAAACAGCGGCTTGAATGGAGTGAACGCAAGGAGAGAGCGAACTTTCATGAACCGTAAAGGGTTCGTAAAAGTCGAAATGTTTGGCCAATTCCTCTTTGGTAAAATGATCCTCAAAGAAATAAAAACCTTGAAGCGTATCGGCTTGTTTGATGTAAGGCGAACGCAAGATGCGGTCCCAAGACCATTTCTGGTTGATAGGGCGCTGACTCTTGTCGAGGTCGGCTACGGTAATGAGTTCTTTGTCTAAGAAACCATCTTGTTGCAAGTATACACCATGTTCTTCGGAATAGGGGAAGTACATGTTGTCGGCTACTTTTTGCATAGCAGCACGTTCCTCTTCACCCAATTGGACTTTGGCCATGATTCGGCTGTAGTCTGCAGGGTATTCCGCTTTTATGCGGTCGGTTTGTTCCAAGGCATAGTCGATACACCATTTGGCAATATAGTTGGTGTACCAGTTATTGTTGACGTTGTTTTCATATTCGTTCGGACCCGTAACTCCCAAAATCACGTATTGGTTGCGGTAAGTAGAGAAGGTCGAACGTTGGTGCCAGAAGCGGGCTATGCCTAAAAGCACTTCCAATCCTTTTTCAGGAATGTAACTGTAATCGCCAGTAAAGCGATAGTAGTTGAAAATGGCAAAGGCAATGGCGCCGTTACGGTGAATTTCTTCAAACGTAATTTCCCATTCGTTGTGGCATTCTTCCCCGTTCATGGTTACCATAGGGTAGAGGGCAGCTCCGTTTTTGAAACCCAATTTACCTGCATTTTCGATGGCACGGTCGAGTTGGTTATAACGGTAGGCTAATAAATTACGCGCCACTTGTTGGTCTTTGGTCGCCATATAAAAAGGAATACAGTACGCTTCGGTATCCCAATAGGTCGAACCTCCGTATTTTTCACCGGTAAATCCTTTAGGTCCGATATTCAAACGCGAATCTTTACCCAAATAGGTTTGATTCAATTGGAAAATGTTGAAGCGAATACCTTGTTGGGCTTTCACGTCACCCTCGATAGTGATATCACTCATTTCCCAAATGCGTGCCCAAGCTTCTTTTTGTTTGGTTTCGTAGGCTTCAAATCCAAGTGCCAATGCTTGATCAATTACTTGTTCAGCCGCTTGTTGGGTGTTTTCATGATTCATGGAAACGGTATACCCGCCAATTTTTTGGATGGCAGCGGTTTGACCTTGTGGACAAGAAATGGCATACGAAAAGGCCACATGATCTTCTGAATTTGAAGCTTGAGGAGTTATTGTTTGTGGTGAACCGCCTAACACAATTGTATTGTGCATGAAGGTTGTTGCTGTAAAATGCGTTTTGAATGTACGTGCAGTTACAAATCCGCGGTTGTCGGTATGTTGAGCCTGTAAGGGTTCCCAGAACTTTTCTTCCCAGTTAGCATCTTCATTGTGAACGCCCGCATCCAAATAAGGTTTGAAAACGATAGCGGCGTCTTTGTTCAAAGGCTTGATTTGGTAATTGATGAATCCGGCTTCATCCAAATCAAGGGAGAGAAAACGGCGTACATTGACTTCGATTTCCGTTCCGTTTTGGAGCACAGCTGAAAAAGAGCGTGTATAGATTCCTTCTTTCATGTTAAGTTCACGACGGAAATCGGAAACTTGGGTACATTTTGCTAAGTCAAGCTCTTCCCCATTAATTTCGATATTAATACCGATCCAATTGGGTGCATTTAACACTTTTGCAAAATATTCGGGATAACCGTTTTTCCACCAACCCACTTTGGTTTTATCGGGATAATAGACTCCGGCAATATAACTTCCCTGAAAAGTATTTCCAGAATACTGTTCTTCAAAATTGGCACGTTGCCCCATGGCACCGTTACCGATACTAAACAAACTTTCGGAAGATTTTACTCGTTCGGCATCAAATCCTTCTTCAATAATACACCAGTTGTCTGGTTGAATATAATCCTGATTCATTGTATTGGTTTTTATGTAAGGTTTGGGAAACCTTGCTAGGGTGTTTTAATTACTAATTCAAGAGCGAATCAATAAATGACGGCTCTATAAAGGTGAAATCGTTAAAGTTGAATTGGGCTTCATGCAAGATTTTAGCATCGCCAATGCCAATACTGGTCATGTGCGCAATGTTAGCAGCTTGAATTCCGGCCACACTGTCTTCAAAAACGATAGCGTTTTCGTTGGTTGCACCCAATAATTGCGCTGCTCGAACGAAAACTTCGGGATCGGGTTTGGCGTTAGACACGTCATTACCGTCGACAACGGCATCAAATAAGTGCATAATGTTCACTTTTTCCAAAATAGGTCGGGCATTTTTACTGGCCGAACCCAAGGCAATCCATTGTCCTTTTGCTTTGATGTATTCTAAAATTGGAAGTACACCGGGAAGGATTTCACTAGCATCCATATTTTCAATGTAAGCGAGGTAATCCTGGTTTTTTTGGTAGAGCCATTGCTCTTTTTCTGCATCGGTAGCGGTAACATTACCGAGGGCAAGAATAATTTCTAGCGAACGCACACGACTCACTCCTTTGAGTTCCTCGTTGTGTTCGGGGGTAAATTCGATTCCGAGTTCTTGTGCGAGTTTTTGCCACGCGAGAAAATGGTATTTCGCGGTATCGACAATCACGCCATCAAGGTCGAAAATGAAGGCTTTTTTTGACATAATTTTAATTTACGGTGTCGTCGACATCATTTACTTTGGAGACTAATAATGCGGCGATAATGAAACTTACCCCACTGGTAACAATGGCAAAAATGGCATGTTCACCATAAAGATACTTCACGATAGGTCCGCCAATTAATGCATTTACAATTTGTGGGATTACGATAAAGAAATTGAAAATCCCCATATACACGCCCATTTTTTTGGGTTGGATAGAACCGGCAAGAATGGCGTAAGGCATAGCTAGAATACTAGCCCAAGCTATACCAACTAGAATCATGGAAATAATAAGCATTTCTTTACTGTGGATAAAATACATAGAAATCAATCCGATACCACCTATGAAAAGCGAAACGGCATGGGTTTTTTTACGTCCATATTTTTTGGCAATGGCAGGTAAAGCAAAAGCAAAAAACATGGAAACAAGATTGTATACTCCGAAGATGATTCCGACCCAATTTCCAGCCTCTTGAAACAAAGGATTTTTGGTATCCGATGGGTCAAGACCATACACGTGTTCGGCAATGGCTGGCGTTGTAAAAACCCACATACCAAATAATCCAAACCAGGAGAAAAATTGCACCCAACTCAGTTGGCGCATGGTTTGAGGCATTTTTGCAAAATCGGTGAAAATATCTTTCAGAGAGGACTCTTGTTGTTCGCCAATCGCTTCTTGGTGTGCTTTTTCATCATCAAATTGTGCCAATTCTTCTGGTGAATATTCTTTCGTTGAAACAAGTGTGACCAAAATGGATCCTACTAAAATAACGGCACCGGTAATAAAGGAGATGATTAAACTTGTGGGAACACCACTTGAAGAGACGGAGTTAATTCCGAACCAATTCGTAAGCACCCAGGGTAACCAAGATCCAATTACAGCACCTAATCCAATAAGAGCCGTTTGAACGCTAAATCCTAAAGTACGTTGGTTGGTATGCAAACAATCTCCCACTAAGGCTCGGAAAGGTTCCATGGCAATGTTAAAGGATGCATCCATAATCATCAGCATTCCTGCACCTACCCAAAGAGCAGGTAAGAAAGCGATAAAAATATCTGCTTGCGGCATGAGTACTAATCCGATGGAGGCAAGAAGTGCGCCTGCTAAGAAGAAAGGTTTGCGTCGACCAAAACGTCCCCATGTTTTATCACTAAAATGACCAATTATGGGTTGGACAATAAGTCCCATCATAGGAGCAATTATCCAAAACCAGGAAAGTTCATGGACATCGGCACCAAAGGTTTGTAAAATTCGGCTGGCATTGGCATTTTGCAAGGCAAAACCCATCTGTATCCCCAAGAAACCGAAACTCATGTTCCAGATTTCCCAGAAACTTAACGTACGCTTTTCCATTATCGTATAACGTATTGATTACTATTACGATAAGCGGTTGAAGGCTTATCAAAACTTACTTTAATTTCGAAGTACAAGCCAAGCTTTGATGTTGTAAATATAGTAAAGTTTTGAAAATCGTAATTTTAAGCCTTCATTTTTTAAGAAAAATCGGTTACGAAAACGTTGTTTGTTGATAAAAAAGCAATTTTTAGTGGGTCGACTCGCGTTCGACTAATTCCGTTTCGATGACTTCCGTTTTGTAATGTTCTTCGATTTCCATTTCTTCATTTTCGAGGCGTTCGATGAGCATTTTTGCGGCTTTTTCACCCATTTTCACCCCGTTCTGACTCACAGTCGAGATGCTTGGTGTTGAATATTTTGAAATGATGCCGTCGGTGAAACCGATAATCGAAATATCAGTTGGTATTTTAAGTCCAAGTTTACCAGCAATTTTGATGGCAGTAACGGCAAAAATTTCGTTTACAGCAAAAATAGCTTCCGGTTTTTGATCCCGAAGTAAGGCTTCTATTTGGGCATCAAAGTTATCGGTGTCTTCAATTTTTAAGATTAAATTGGGATCGACTTTCAAATCGTGATCCATCATGGCTTTGGTGTAGCCATCGGTGCGTAATTTACCTACACTTACATAATCAACAGTAGTAATCAGCGCAATTTTTTTATAGCCTTTATTAATGAAAAAACGGGTGGCGTTGTAAGCGGCTAAGTTGTCGTCTATGATTACTTTGTCACATAAAATGTCATTCGTTACACGGTCAAACATTACTACAGGCATCCCTTGATTGATGACTTCGGTGATGTGGTGAAAGTCACGTTTTTGTTGGGTTTCTTTGGATAAAGACATAATGAAGCCGTCGATACTTCCGCCAGCCAACATTTCCATATTGATAACTTCTTTGTCGAAAGATTCGTCTGATAAACAAACCAAAACGTTGTATCCATTTTCGTTAGCCACATGTTCGACCCCACTAATCACCGTAGCAAAAAAGTGATGGATGATTTCAGGAATAATGATGCAAATCGTTTTGGTCTTTTTGTTTTTTAAACTCAGCGCAATATTGTTGGGTTTGTAGTTGTAAAGCTTGGCAAATGCTTGCACTTTTTGTCGGGTATCTTCACTGATTTCAGGGCTGTCTCGTAGCGATTTTGAAACGGTTGAAATGGATACATCTAATTCTTTTGCAATTTGCTTGAGCGTTACTTTTCTTTTCATGCGAAATTTTCGGTTATGTTTAATTGTCAATAAAGGTAGAGGTATTTTTTTAACCTATCAATTTTCTTCCTAATTTTATGGGGTATTGCAAAAGTTTTCAACACGAAAACGTTTTCGGATAGTATATAATAGGGTGTCATTTTTTTATCCTAAAAATTATCATAAATTTAACTCTTCGAAGTGCAAGTACAAGCAAAAAACAAATTATTAACCTAAACAAAATGTATGAAAACAATTTATAACAAGTTGTTATTTTTTCTACTCATGTTGCCTTTAACCGCATTGGCTCAAGCAACATTGGAAGGGAAGGTTGTAGATGCTAAATCTAAACAATCGCTTCCTGGAGTAAATGTGGTAGTTCAGGGCACTCAGTCCGGAGTTTCCACAGATTTAGATGGTAATTTTAAAATCGGCAAACTTAAAAAAGGAGACAAATTAGTCTTTTCGTTTGTAGGTTACAAAAACCAAACCATCACTTTTGACGGACAGAAATCAGTTACTGTCGCTATGGAAGAAGAAGCCAATACGCTTCAAGAAGTCGTGGTGCAAGTAGGTTACGGTTCTGTTAAGAAAAAAGATGCTACCGGTGCAGTAGAGGTGTTAACGACCAAAGAATTCAACAGAGGGTATAACTCTACCGTTGAAGGGTTGTTAAACGGTCGTGCTGCGGGTGTAACAGTTACTCAAGGCGGATCGCCAGGTGCGGGTGCAACTATTCGTATTCGTGGAGAATCTTCATTGTATGCTAGTAATGATCCATTAGTAGTTGTTGATGGTGTGCCTGTTGCTAATGGTATTAATTCTGTGAATCCAAATGATATTGAAACTATTTCGGTTTTGAAAGATGCGGCTTCTACGGCTATTTATGGTAACCGTGCTTCTGGAGGTGTGATTTTAATTACTACTAAAAAAGGAGCAAAAGGAGAGATCAAAGTTAACGCAAGTACTACTTTTACAGTAAATACGTTGGCTAAAAAAATCAACACCACTTCTGCAGATCAATTCCGTGCTTTTATGACGAATCCTGCAAATATTGCTCAATATAATATTGATCCAAACCGTGTTGCGCGTTTAGGGACTGCAAATACCAACTGGCAAGATGAGATTTTCTCAAATTCAGTTACCGTGGATAATTTTGTGAGTATGCGTGGAGCTTTATTCGGAAAATTACCTACCTCGTTCTCGTATGGTCACTCTTATATTCCAGGTATTTTAGAGACTTCTAAATATGACAGAACAACTATGGCATTGCGTTTGAATCCTTCTTTCTTTAAAGATCATTTAAAGATTGCTGTGAATGCTAATATGACAGTTACTAAAAACCGTTATGCAGATGAAGGTGCCATTCGTGACGCGATTAATTTTGATCCTACACAACCAGTTTACTCTGCAAATGGAGCAAATGGTGGCTATTTCGAATGGTATGATACTTCAAATCAGCCAATCTTCTTAGCAACAGACAATCCAGTAGCTAAATTATATCAAAGAAATAATGTAGGTAAATCCTACCGTTTCTTGTCAAATATTCAAGCTGATTATAAGTTTCATTTTTTACCTGAGTTAAAAGTTACTGCAATCGCTGCTGTTGACCGTTCATATGGTGAAGGAACCAATGAATTAAGTAATCAAAGTATCAATGGATTTTACAATTCAGGAAACAACTTAGGTAGATATTCCTATTCTTCTGGAGCTAATACGCAGAAGTTATTGGATGTATATTTAAACTATACCAAAACATTTGGTAAGTTCAATGTTGATGTAACTGCAGGTCACTCTTATCAAGAAACAAATAGTGATAGTTTCAATTCTGGAGAAACAAGAAATCCAAATAACATTATCAACTCTAATAATTATACTTTAAATCCTGCGGTTAAATTAGAGTCGTATTTTGGTAAAGCTTATTTTGGATATGATAACCGTTATTTAGTGAGTTTTAATGTTCGTCAAGATATTTCGAACAACTTTGCAAAAAGTAATCGTTCTGAAATTTTCCCTGGAGCATCTTTTGCATGGAATGTGTCTAACGAATCTTTCATGAAAGACAGCAAGTCGCTAACAAACTTGAAAGTACGTTTAGGTTGGGGTGTTGTTGGGCAACAAGCATTACCAACAAGTTTCTCCTATATTCCACAATACTTAACAGCATCAATTGGATCGTATTACCAATTTGGAAGCAATGTAGTTGTGCCAGTTTCACCATTGTTTTATTCAGATATTGTGAAATGGGAAACAGTGGAATCCTCTAACTTAGGTATCGATTTTGAATTGTATAAAAAAGTAAAAGGTTCATTAGACTTTTACCAAAAGAATTCAAAAGATTTATTAGCTGTTGGAGTTCCATTTCCTGATGGAGCTAATTTATCTAACACAGGACCAAGAAACTTTGGTAGTTTACGTGTAAGAGGTATTGAATTGAATTTAAATACCGATGTAGTTAAAACCGATAATTTCACATGGAATTTGAATTTTAACACCAATTATCAAAACCGTAAAATGACTTCAACTGCGGTTGATGGAACTGATTCTCCAGGTGTGGCTTGGGGTGGTATCGCAGGTGGTGTAGGTAATACCATTCAAATTCAATCTACAGGTTATGCACCAAGTTCTTTCTACGTATATGAACAAGTTTACGGAACTGATGGAAAGCCATTGGAAGGTGTTTATGTTGACCGCAATGGAGATGGAATCATCAATGCAAAAGACATGTACCGTTATAAAAAACCGTATGCTGATTTCATTTTTGGTTTAATGTCAAATATGACTTACAAAAACTGGGATTTCTCTATGGCATGGAGAGCAAGTATCGGTAACTATATGTATGATAATATTTCTTCTTCTTTGGGTTATTTGACCAATTCAACAAATCAAATTACTCCATTGAACAATATCAATCCAAGTTTCTTTGATACAGGATTCGTTAATGAAGGAAATAACCGTTATTTCTCAGACTACTATATCAAAGATGCTTCTTTCATCAAGTTGGATAATATCTCAGTAGGTTACAACTTTAAAGAGCCATTCGGAAAGTCAACTACAGCTAAATTATCTTTAGGTGTTCAAAATGCTTTAATTATCTCTAAATACAAAGGAATTGATCCTGAGATTTATGGAGGTATTGATAATACCATTTATCCAAGAGCGAGAATGTATGTTTTAGGATGTAATGTTAACTTCTAATTAAATTGTTATGAAATTAAAATTTATTAATCGATTTTTTCTGGTAGCAGTAGTAGGGCTTTTGTCTTTATCCTGTACCAAAGAAATGGACGAAATCAAGTTAGACGATGATATTTTTTCATCAGAAACTTTTTATCAAAATGAATCGGCTTACCGTCAGTTTTTGGCAAAGTTGTATTCAGGTTTGGCAGTATCGGGTCAATATGGTCCAAATGGAGGTCCGGACATCGCAGGTATCGATGGTGGTTTCGGTCAATATTTAAGAGCGTATTGGCAATTGAATGAAGTAACTACTGATGAGGCCATTATTGCATGGGCTGACGGGAACTTACCTTCATTAAACAACCATACATGGGCGGCAAATAATGAATTTATTTATGCCATGTTTTCTCGTGGGATGTACCAAGTGTCTTCATGTAATGAATTTTTACGTCAAACAACTGACGACAAATTGAACAGTCGTAATGTGTCAGCTGCTACACGTGCAGATATCGTAAAATATCGTGCAGAAGCGCGTTTCTTACGTGCGTTATCGTACTGGCATTTGATGGATATGTTTGGAAATATTCCATTCACAACAGAAAATGATCCTGTTGGCTATTTCTTACCAGCTCAAAAAGACCGTGCCTTCATGTTTAACTTCATTGAGTCTGAATTGAATGCAATTGATGCAGATTTAGCTGCATCAGGTGCCAATGAGTTTGGTCGTGTAGACAAAGTGGCTGCTAAAATGTTATTGGCTAAATTATACTTGAATGCTCAAGTGTATATTAACCAAAACAAATTTACTGAAGCATCAAACGCATTAGCGACTGTTTTAGGTTCTACGTATTCAATCAACGTAACATCTAACTATGCCAAATTATTCATGGCGGATAACGACATCAATGGTTCACAATCGGAATTCATTTTTGCAATTCGTTATGATGGTATCAATACACAAACGTATGGTGGAACTACCTTCATTACACATGCTGCAGTGGGAGGTTCAATGAATCCATCTAACTTCGGAATCAACGGAGGATGGTGGGGATTACGTACTCGTCCAGAATTTGTGGCTAAGTTTGGTACCGATCCACGTGGTATGTTCTATACAGCAGGCCAAGCACTTTCAATTGGAAATATTGGAACATTTACTGACGGGTATGCGGTTCAGAAATATAAAAACATCAAATCTACTGGAGGTCAAGGGTCAGATCCATCTGGAAACTTTGTAGATATCGATTTCCCTGTATTCCGTTTATCTGATGCTTATTTGATGTATGCGGAGTTAGCGGTTCGTGGATACGGAAGCATGACTCAAGCGGCAGACTATGTAAACACACTTCGTTTGCGTGCAGGTGCGAATGCAATTACATCTTCAGATTTAACATTGGATTTTGTTTTGGATGAAAGAGGTAGAGAATTGTATTGGGAAGGACACAGAAGACAAGACTTAATCCGTTTTGGTAAATTCTCAGGTTCTTCTTATGTATGGCAATGGAAAGGAAATGCGCAAGCTGGAGCAAGTATTGATGATAAATACAAAGTGTTCCCAATTCCTTCTCAAGCAATCGGTTCAAACCCAACATTACAACAAAACCCAGGTTACTAATCTTATATATTCCCACAGTTAAGGCTGTGGGAATTTAATCCAGAAATTATGAAAAAAATAGTATTAAGTTTATTCGTATTAGCAGGAGCCGTTACATCAATGGTGTCTTGTAGTGATGAGACTCTGGATCCGGTAGCTTCTGTAAAAAATAATATTGTTGTTACAGAGCCCAATGGAGGAAGTTTTACTCTAGGGGCTACAACTGCTGGTGATAATGTTTTCACTTTAAAATGGACTGGAGCAGACTTCGGTTATAATGCTGCGGTTACCTATAAATTACAAGTAATTAAAGCAAGTGGAAGTTTTACTACTCCACAAGAATTATCTTTAGGAAGTTATAATTCTAATGGTTCATCAAGCTATGAAAAAGCGGTAACACAACGTCAATTAAATGTGATGTTGTTGGGTTCAGGAGGATCAATTGGTTCTACAGAATCATACAAGCTTCGTGTTGTAGGTGTACCTTCAACGCAATTGGCTACTTCTACCAATGGCGTAATGTCAGTTTCAAACGAAGTTTCATTTAGTGGAAATCCTTACGATACCTTTGATGAATTTAGTCGAATCTATGTGCCTGGTGGATACCAATCTGCAAGTGGATATGGAAATGACTGGTCACCAGATAATGCTAATGTAGCTCGTTTATATTCGGCAGGTAATGACGGTAAATACGAAGGTTTTGTATGGATGAACGTGAGTAATCCAGCTTTCAAATTTACTCCAGGTCCAGCTTGGAACGGAGATAAAGGGGATGTTAGTAACCCTAACACTTTTACAACATTAGCTTCACCAGGAAATGATATTAAGCCAAATGATGGTGCAGGAACTTACTTTTTTACAGTAGATTGGGCAGCGAACACTTACACTGTAGCAAAACGTCAAGTAGCAATTATTGGTGCCGCTACTCCAAATGGATGGGGTACACCAACATACATGACATTTGACACCAATCCAAGTTCACCTTACTACCAAATGTATACTATTGATATTGCATTAGCAGCTGACGAATTTTTGATTCGTTTGAAAGATGACTGGTCAGTGAAAATGGGAACATTATCAGGTAGTACTGAAAATACCACTGTAGGTGGTCAATACAAAATCAAGTTAAACGGTGGTAACATGAAAGTGCCCACTGCTGGAAACTACAAAGTGGTTTTAGATATCCGTAACTCAGCGAATTACAATATTCGTTTGATGCCTAACTAATTCCTAAAAATACCGAAACCTCTTGGATGTTTTACGTCCAGGAGGTTTTTTTTACTAAGAAATAAATGCTATGAGAAAAATAATACAATTCGTCTTCCTTTGCTTTTCTACGGTGCTTTTTGCACAACAACAAACAGTGACTTATTCTATAAATCCGGCTGTTTTTGAAGAAACGCAATCCATTACAATTACCATTAATGGTAGTAGTATTAATGAGACAACTTGGGGTGTAACCAATAATGCACTCTATCTTTGGGCTTGGTCCTTTGATATTAATGACACCAATATTCTTGATTGTCCAACTAACGGTACTTGGGATAATTCCTCTGAGACCAATCGTCTTACCTATAATTCAGGTAATGATACCTATACAATGACAATTACTCCTACCACTTTTTACAACCGAACCAATATTGGTAGAATTGGATTTTTGGTGAAAGCTAAAAATGGTAATGGTGATAAAAAATCACAAGACATTTTATCTGAAGTAGGCGCTTTTCAAATGAGCTTACTATCGCCAACAGAGAACAGTTTGACCATCATCAATTCCGGTACCAATGTAAGTATCGTTGCCCAAAATACAGGAGGTAATGCAACTTATGCTGTAACCGCAAATGGTACACCGATTACGTGTTCAACTGCTGCGACTTCATTTTTTACTTGTGGTGATACTAATGTCACATCAACAAAAGTATACCAAGTTTCTGCAACCATTGGTACAACTACCATTTCAAAACGATTTACCGTTATAGTAAATCCAGGTACCATTTCATCGGCTTTGCCCTCAGGAATGGAAGATGGTATAAATTATAATGCAAGTGATGCTACTACTGCAACTCTTGTTCTAAATGCACCTTTCAAAGATTTTGTATATGTAGCAGGTAGCTTTAACAATTGGCAACCTACTACAGCTTATGCAATGCGTAAAGATCCTACAACGGGTAAATTTTGGTTGACATTAACGGGTTTAACTCCTGGTCAAGTTTATACGTATCAATATTGGGTATGTGATGTGACTAGCCGTCCTGCAAACTCCCCCGCAGTTGTTAAAACAGCCGATCCTTTTTCAACTTTGGTATTATCACCGTTTGATGATCCAGAAATTCAATCTTTAGGAGTGTTCCCAAACCTTCCACAATACCCAACAGGGCAAGAGCGTGAAGTTACAGTTCTACAAACAGGTGCCAATACTTTATTCAGCTATAACTGGAGTAGCGCTTCAGCGAATTTTCAAAAACCACAAAAGAAAGATTTGAATATTTATGAAGTATTAATTCGGGATTTTGATGCAAACCGAACGTATCAGGATTTAATTAATCGTATTGATTATTTTAAAAATTTAAAAGTAAATGCCATTCAGTTAATGCCTGTTATGGAATTTGAAGGCAATATGAGTTGGGGCTACAATACCGCTTACCACATGGCCTTGGACAAGCGTTATGGTCCGCCGACAAAACTGAAAGAATTCATAGACCTTTGCCACCAAAATGGAATAGCTGTCATCTTAGACTTAGCATTAAATCATGTTTTTGGACGTTCACCACTTGTGCGTATGTGGATGCAAGATGCCGATAACGATGGTTGGGCTGATGCCGTGGCTACAACCACTGAAAACCCTTATGTTAATCAATATGCAACACATTCATACAGTGTTGGAAGTGATTTGAATCATTTCCGTGAGCCTGATAATCTTACCAATACTTATGCTGTTCGTACTATTCGTCATTGGATTCAAGAGTATAAAATTGATGGTTTCCGTTGGGATTTAACCAAAGGTTTTACCAATCAATGTACTTCTGGTGATGATACATGTACCAACGGATACCGTTCTGATCGTGTAGCTAAATTAAAATGGTATGCCGATAAACAATGGGAGATTGATCCAAATTTCTTGGTAATTTTTGAACACTTAGGAACAGGTGGTTCGTACACTGAAGAAGTGGAGTGGGCCAATTATAACCGTAATGGTAATACGGGTGGAATTATGCAATGGCGTAAAATGACTGATTCATATGCCGAACTCTTAAAAGGAAATTTCTCAGACATCACCGGTGTGGCAGAATCGACTAACCGTTTTATTGGTTATGCCGAAAGTCATGACGAAGAACGCGTAGGGTATAAAGCTTTAAATGAAGCCGGACAAACACAAGGTAACTTGGCAAAAGTGCATACCCGCATGGCCGCAATGGGATCGGTATTGTTTTTAGTACCTGGTCCAAAAATGATTTGGCATTTTGGTGAATTAGGGATGACCAATTCCTTGTGGACGTGTAATGCGGGTAATGTTTCATACTCAAATCCCGATTGTAAATTGGATACCAAACCTCAACCCCAATGGACAAATAACTGGATGGGAGATGCCAATCGTTTGAACGTTTATAATACGTGGTCTCGTTTGATGGATTTAAAAACAAGTCAGAATGTTTTTGAGAACGGGACTTACAGCTGGAATATTAGTAATACAGGTAAACCTCGTTTGGATGTGTGGACCAGTACATCTTCTACATCCAATTTAAGTTATGTGATTGTGTTAACGAATTTCTCCGATGCGACCTACAATGCCGTTGGCGGATTCCCTTACACAGGTACTTGGGCAAATTTAATGGATAACTCAACTTTTAATGTGACCAATGTAAACATGGCCATTAGTATTGAACCCGGAGGATTCCGCGTATTTGGTAACCAACCTGCATTGAGTAATTCTAATTTTGATATGATGCAGTTTATCGAACTCGCACCAAATCCTGCTACAACTTCTTTCATGGTCAATGCAGAAGTTAAAAATGTAACATTGTATACCTTGACTGGCCAGTTGGTGAAGTCTTTTGAAAACCTTTCAATTAACCAAAACTATTCCATTGAAGAATTGTCAAAAGGCATGTATATCGCCAAAATTGAAGCGGCTAACGGTCTTTCAAAAAGCGTAAAATTGATCAAAGAATAATTATTTTAGTTAAGTTACTACCTAAAGGTTCCTGTTTTTTCAGGAACCTTTTTTTATTCGTAAGACTTGTCTTAGCTTTGTAGCTGTATTTCAGGTAATCATGAAACGAACCCTAATTAAGTTTTTAAAGATTACTGGAATTTTTGTTTTGGGAATGCTGCTATTTATGGTTTTATTTCCCATTCTATTTCCAGGTAAAATCGAACAAGAAGTCAAAGCTTTTGCAAACCGCAAATTGAATGGCGAACTCAATTTTAAAGAAGCAAATCTATCTTTCTTTGAACATTTCCCCTATTTAACGCTTACCCTTACCGAGTTTGATCTTAAAGGTTCGGCTCCATTTCGTAAAGAAACACTGGTTGGAGCCGACGAAATTGCGTTTGGGATTAATTTAAAAGCTTTGGTTTTTGATGGGGCTGTTTCCATTGATAAAATATTTCTCGATCATGCCTACATCAATGTCAAAGTCGATAAAAACGGAAATGCCAATTATAACGTCTATGTTTCGGATACCAAAGAGGCGCAAAATCCAGAGGAATCTTCAGATACGAGTTTACGATTGGACCGAATTGCCATTGAAAACACCCATTTAAAGTTTGATGACAAATCAACTGGGATTTTTATTGATGCCAAAGGATTCAATTATTTAGGGAAAGGCGACTTGGATCAAGCCATTTTCGATTTGGATACCGAAGCTGAAATTGAGGATTTTAATTTTGCTTTTGGAAAAGAAGTATACCTGAAAAATAAGAAAGTCAATGCCGATCTTATAACCAAAATCAACACGAATTCACTTTCATTTATATTTGAAGAAAATAATTTAAAAATCAACCAACTGCCCATCGATTTCGTGGGTAAATTGGATTTTCTAAGCAATGGCTACGATCTGGATTTTAAAGTCGAATCCGTGAATAGTCAATTGAAAGATTTCTTTACCGCACTTCCGCCTGCGTATGTGAATTGGCTTGATAAAACCCAAGTCGATGGACAAACGGATTTAATTTTGACATTAAAAGGCAAATACATCGCGTCTACACAAACCAATCCCGATTTGGGGTTCATCATGCGGATTCGTGATGGTGCAATCAATCATAAAGAAGCGCCTTTGACCGCTAGCAATATCTTTTTCAATTTTGAAACGAAACTTCCCGAACTCAATCCGGAGAAGTTACAAGTCAATATTGATTCCTTGTTTTTTAATGTAGGGAAAGATTATGCGAAAGCCATCGTGAAAACAGAAGGTTTAACCATGCCAAAAGTTCATGCTGTTATAAAATCTTCTTTGGATTTAGGAACAATGAATCGCGCCTTGGGAATCGCCTCACTTGATGTGAAAGGAAAATTGAAAATGGATATCAAAGCGGACGGAACCTATTTTCCAAAATCCAATAAAATTCCAGCGACACAAGCCAAAATTCAATGGTTGAAAGGGTATTTAAAAACAGATTTTTATCCTAATCCCATTCAAAATATTGTAGTGGATACCGAAATAAAAACGACAACAGGACAACTCAAGGATTTAAAAATAAATATTCAACCGGCTTCTTTTGTGTTTGAAAACAAACCGTTTGTTGTGAAAGCTAAATTGCAGAATTTAGAAAATATCGCTTACAACATTCAAGCGAAAGGCGATTTGGATGTCGGTCGTATTTATAAGGTTTTTTCCCAAAAAGGACTCGATGTAAATGGATTGGTAAAAGCCAACGTGCATTTCAAAGGAACACAGTCGGATGCCATGAATGGTAAGTATGCCCGTTTGCAAAATTCGGGAACATTGTATTTGAAACAGATTAAAACTACAACCGATTACTTGCCGAAACCTTTTGTAATCGAAGAAGGAACTTTTAGTTTCAATCAAGACCGCATGTCGTTTGCTGATTTTAAAGCAAGTTACGGACAATCCGACATCCAGATGCGAGGTGAATTGCGCAATGTAATTGACTTTGTGCTGAGTTCTACCGCTGTATTAAAAGGAAATTTTGATTTAAAATCTCAATACTTCAACGCAGATGAGTTTTTATCTGAAACGGTAACCACCGATTCGAAGACAAAAGAAACGGTTGTGGTTGAAAAAGGAGTGGTGGTATTGCCTAAAAATTTTGATTTGCAATTTGGGGCCCATATCGATCAATTAAATTTTCAAGATGTAAAAGTCAGTCAACTCAAAGGAAAGCTTGGTGTGCAACGCGGTCAATTGCATCTCACAAATGCACAAGCTGAAATAGTGGGTTGTCAAGTGAAAATGGATGCTAATTATGCCAACGAAACGGCAAATCGGGCTGCTTTTGATCTGAAACTTAAGGCATCCAATTTTGATGTAAAACGGGCCTATACCGAAATAAAACTGTTTCGTGAGATGGTTACGGCAGCGGAAAGCGCTGAAGGTTTAATCAGTTTGGATTATCAATTGTCTGGGAAGCTAAACGATCAAATGATGCCCATTTTTCCTTCGTTAAAAGGAGGCGGTGTTTTGACGGTGAATAAGGTCAAAATGAAAGGGTTTAAATTGATGAATGCGGTAAGTCGTAAGACAGGTAAAGAGAAAATCAAAAACCCTGATCTATCTGAAGTGGCTATTAAAACTTCGATCAAGAATAACATCATCACTATTGAGCGCTTTAAATTCAAAGTGGCTGGTTTCCGTCCACGCATTGAAGGAACAACTAGTTTTGACGGGCGTTTGAATCTCAAAATGCGTTTGGGATTGCCACCGTTAGGTATCATCGGAATTCCGCTTAAAATTACGGGAACGCAAGACAATCCAAAAGTTAGGCTCGGTAAACAAACCGAAGATCTTCAAGAAACCGAATACCAAGAGGGCATGGAAATTACACCCAATCCGTTGCCCGTGCCGATGAAATGAGTTAAAGTAAGTTTTGGTATTCACTATCACACAACTTTGTAAACAATTGTGATATATCTATTATACTTTATTCTGCAAAAACAAATGGTAAGCGTTTAGGATGTTTTTTATGACGAAAAAGAGTTTAAAATTTAGGTAAATAAAAAACCCTTGAAAATCTTTGGATTTCAAGGGTTTTTGTTTTTGTGGTACCTCCAGGAATCGAACCAGGGACACACGGATTTTCAGTCCGTTGCTCTACCAACTGAGCTAAGGTACCGTTGCTAATGCGGGTGCAAATATAGAACCATTTTTAATTTATCCAAAAGAAAAATCAAAAAAAATCTATTTGTACTTTTGTAGCCTAATCGAATTGACCATGCTATTAATCTTGGATTTTGGGAATACACAAATCAAAGCGGCTGTTTTTGAGGGAACTACTCTTTTGAATAAGTATTGGCTTAGCAATGATAATTTAGAAATAGAGTTGGAAAATATTTTTTTGACATATCCTCAAATTACCACTATTGGGCATGTTTCGGTGACTCATCAATCTATTGAAGCGTTAGATTACCTCAGAAACCGCTTTGAAGTTTTTGCCATTGAGCGTACCGGTAAGTTTCCTTTTTTAAATGCGTATGCCACCCCCGAAACCTTGGGAATGGACCGAATGGTATTGGCAGCAGGAGCTGTTTTGCGTTATCCTGCCCAAAACCGATTAGTAATTGATGCGGGCACTTGTGTAACCTATGATTACATCAGCGCTGATGATGTGTATCGTGGTGGAGCCATTAGTCCGGGCCTTCAAATGCGCTATGAGGCATTACATCACCATACCGCAAAGTTGCCGTTATTGAAAGCTTCAGAGCATCCCAAGTTAGTTGGGAATTCCACTGAGAATTCGATCCATTCAGGTGTTATAAATGGAATTCAATTTGAATTAGAGGGATTCATTAACAACTATTGTGAAGAAAAAGAGAACATTATCATAATTTTAACGGGTGGAGACGCCAATTTTTTGGCTGGTCATTTAAAAAACACCATATTTGCCAATCCTAATTTCTTATTAGAAAGTATTGTCTTATTACATCAATATCAAACGAATGATTAAAAATATTGCATCCGCATTTCTTTTGTTTATTTCTACATTAACCTTTGCGCAACAAGGAACAAGTTCGCCCTATTCTTTCTACGGTATCGGAGACGTTCGGTTCAAAGGAACTATTGAAAATCGTGCCATGGGAGGAATAACTTCTCAAGCGGATAGTATCCACGTAAACTTGCAAAATCCAGCTTATTTTTCGTCAATACGACTAACTTCTTTTACCGTTGGTGGAACATTTGGCTCCGGTAAAATTGAATCCAATTCAGATTCAAGTAAAGCACAACGTACGAGTTTGGATTATATCGCTGCGGTGATTCCGACCAAAAAAATGGGGTTTTCTTTTGGAGTGATGCCTTATTCTTCCGTGGGATACAATGTATTAAATACAACTAACACGAATTTAATTCGTCAATATTCAGGTTCAGGCGGTATTAATAAAGTATTTTTTGGAACAGCTTATTCAATAACCCCTAATTTTTCTATTGGAGCTGATGTACAATATAATTTTGGTCGCATTGAAACCAAAGCGATTAATGCCTACAGCGGAGTTGAATATGCGACAAGAGAGACCAATGTCTCTAATGCTACCGGCGTGAATTATAATTTGGGTATGCGTTATCAAAAAACGATTAAAAAGAGTTACTTCTTGTATACGGGTTTGGTCTATAGTCCCGAGTCAACCTTACGATTCACCAATGATAGAAATCTTGCGTTGATAAGTTGGACTTCAAGCGGTGGTGAAATTGCTGTGCAAGATGAAAGTTTAACTGTAGCTGATTCTAAATTGAAACTGCCTTCTAAATTTGATTTTGCACTCGGTTTTGGTAAAAAAAATCATTGGTCTTTTGGGGCCAATGTTTTGATGCAAAACAGTAGTAATTTCGGTAACCGCTACAACGAAATTGACAATGTGAAATTTGAAAATGCAATGCGTTATAGTGTAGGAGGTTATTTTATTCCTAATTATAAATCGTTTACGAGTTATTTTCAAAGAGTGGTATATCGTGCAGGATTCCGTTATGAAAATACCGGGCTAGTAATCAATGAAAAATCGATAACTGATACAGCTGTCACAGCAGGTTTAGGGTTGCCAGTACGTGGGACTTTTTCAAACATGAATTTGGTATTTGAATACGGTATGAAAGGTACCCAAGCCAATGGATTGGTTCGTGAACGTTACTTTAATGTTGGTTTCAGCTTGTCTTTCAATGATCAATGGTTCCAAAAACGTAAATTTGATTAATCATAATACGTAGTTCAATGAAAAAGTTTATTCAATTTTTACTACTAGTTAGTTTCTTGAGTGTTCAAGCACAAAACGAATATTGTAAACTGCCTGATGATTTACAGGACTACTACAGGTATGGTAAATCTGAAGAATTGTTGGAATTATGGCAAAATTATGAAGCCAAATGTGCTGAAAAAACGTTCGGCGAATTTGCAAAAGGGGAGCAAATTCTGCGCTATGAATACGATAATGCAACTGCAGATACACGTAAAGAGAAACAACAGCAACTTTTAGACTATTATTTTTACTCTCAGAAGTTTTTTCCTGAACAAAGTAAAAATATAGTATCAAAAAGGGCTATGTTATTAGCTGAAGATAAAGATTTTTCAAAAGAAGAACTTTTTGTAATATTACAAGAAGCAATGAACAAACGCAAGGAGCAGTTTGAAGATCCAATGGCATTGAAATTGTATTTCGATACTGCACTCGAGTTAGACAACAGCGATTCAAAAGTTGCTATCAATATAGTCGAAGAGTATTTAAAAGTAAAAATTAAAGCACTACAAAATGCCAAATTGTTCCCGGCAAAGGCAGATGAGTTTGAGAACTTAATACAATATATGAGTACCCATTCAAAAATTAAAGAGCGGGTTACCTGTGAGAGTTTAGAGAAAACAATTCAAAATGTAATTGAAAATAAAGTAAACGACTTCGATTTGTATCTGGCTTTAACAAATGAGATGTATGAAAAGTGCTCCCGTAGTGCTTCATTTTTAACCATAGCCTTACATACTTATAAATTAAAGGAGACCGCTCAGTCTTCATTTTTGTTTGGAATGGCAAAATTCAAACACGAGTCTTTGGAACGCGCTGAGCCGTATTTGATTGCATCAGTGGATACCGAAGAAAATAAGAGTGTGAAAGCCGATCGTGCCAGTAATTTGGCTATGATCTTCCTAGGTTACGATCCAGGAAAATCAGCTGCTTTATTACAAAAGGCGATGCAGGCGGATCCTAAAAATCCAAATTATCCCTTATTAATGGGTGAGGTGTACCAAGCCTCAATTTTATTTTGTGATCTTAAAGATAAACAAGCAGATGCCGCCTATTATTTAGCTTCACAAGCTGTGTTGGAGGCTGCAAAAGTGGATGCAAAATATACTGCCGCTGCGCAGAAAAAATCAATAGAATACAAAGCAAAAATGAAAACCCCATCCGCCAAAGGCAAAAAAAATGCTGTCGAACTCGGATGTTGGATTAATAAAACGGTGAACTGGTAATGCAAAAAAAAGTTTCTTTACTTTTTCTAGGAGTTATCTTGACAAGTCTTCTGGCTTGTGAAGGCAATTTTCGTGAAGTACAGAAATCCGTTTTTTCAGAATTTAATCCCAGTGGCGACGCCGACTCCATTGCTATCAAGTATACCGATTCGGGTCGTATAAAATCCATTTTGGAAAGTCCGAAAATGTTGGATTATGCCACGGTAAAATACCCGTTTACTGAATTTCCTAAAGGCGTGCGCGTGACACTTTATGATGAAAAAGGAACACCTACGTATGTTACAGCCAAGTACGGTGTCAGTTTTAAAGAAACCGATTTAATCGATTTACGCGGGAATGTCAAAATCACTAATACAGCCGGACAAGTGTTTGAAACGGAACAACTGTATTTTGATCAAAAAAATGAATGGTTCTTTACCGAAAAGAGATATAAATTCTCAGATCCGAAAGGTGTATCTTATGGTGAAGGCGTCGATTTTAGTAAGGATTTAAAAATTATCAATTCGCAACGTGTTTCTGGTGAATTGGACAAAACAGAATAAAATGGGATATCTCAATTTTACAAAATACCTTTATTTACTAGCGGCTTTATTTGCTGCATTTGATGTAGTAACACATTGGCAAGATAATCCTAAGCCATGGATTAGTGTCGGAATTGCTTTAGTTTCACTATTTTTATATTTCTTTAGAAACCACTTTGGGAAGAAGTTTAAAAACAGACAAAATTCATCGCAACCCTAAATGAATATACTTGTAATCATCCTCTGCCTGATATTGTGCGCCTTTTTTTCAGGGATGGAGATTGCTTATGTTTCTTCCAATAAAATTTATTTGGAAATCGAGAAAAAACAAGACACGTTTTTGTCTCGTATTCTAACCAAAATCACTGAAAAACCTTCCAAGTTTATAGCAACCATGCTCGTTGGAAACAACGTCTCATTGGTTGTTTATGGGTTTTTTATGGGGGATTTAATCACGCACAAAATCTTCGATTGGGGTTTTAAATTTGATGATCTGACCAATGTATTGATTCAATCCGTGGTGTCAACCTTTATCGTTTTGATTACCTCTGAGTTTCTTCCTAAGGTGTTTTTCCAGATTTATGCGAATAGCGTGATGAAATTCTTCGCCGTTCCCAGCTATGTATTTTATACGCTTTTCAATTTTATTTCTTCGTTTATTATTTGGATTTCCGATTTTTTGTTAAAAAAATTTTTCAAAACGGAAGGGGATTATGTGCCATCGTTTTTCAGTAAAATCGAGCTTGGAAATTATATTTCCGAACAAATGAATGCTAAAGATGAAAATGAAGAAGTCGACTCTGAAATTCAAATTTTTCAAAATGCTTTAGAGTTTTCGGGTGTGAAAGCGCGCGATATTATGACGCCTCGAACTGAATTAGTAGCAATAGAAATTTATGATTCAGTAACGGAATTGCGGGAATTATTTGTGCAAACCGGCTATTCCAAAATCCTAGTCTATCAAAATACAATGGATGATATACTCGGTTATGTGCATTCGTTTGAATTGTTTAAAAAACCACGAACCATAAAGTCGGTGATGATTCCAGTTGAGTTTGTACCCGAAACCATTTTTATCAAAGATGTGCTGAATCTTTTGACCAAAAAAAGGAAGTCTGTGGCTGTTGTTTTGGATGAATATGGCGGTACTTCAGGAATAATCACTGTGGAAGATATTATTGAAGAATTGTTTGGCGAAATTGAAGATGAACACGATAATGATGTTACAGAAATTGAAGAGCAATTAGCCGAAGCAGAATTTCGTTTTTCGGCCCGTTTAGAGGTGGCCTATTTAAACGAAACCTACAAGTTGAATCTTCCAGAAAATGACTCATATAGTACATTGGGCGGACTCTTGGTTGATCATTCGGAAGAAATTCCGCAGAAAGACGATGTGCTCACTATTGACGGGTTTCAATTCCAAATTGAAGCCGCTTCCAATCGTAAAATTGAGGTCGTTCGCCTTGCCGTTTTGCAACGGGATTAAAAATTTTAACTTTTTATGTAAATTATACTTCTATCATGATAATTATTTCATAGATAATTGTATTTTCGCAGACTGAAATAAAAAATAATAGTAATAAAATGGCAGTTTTACAGAAAATTAGAAATCGTTCAGGGTTACTTTTACTGATCATCGGTTTTGCACTTTTAGCCTTTGTAGTACAAGATTTATTTACCAAAGGATTGAAAAGTCAGTCGCATGATGTAGGAAGTGTAAATGGAAAAGATATTGCATTTGAAGATTTCAAACTTAAAGTAGTCAATCTTGAAAAGAGTGGGCAAGGCGGTCAAATGACTCAAACGCAAGCCGTTAATCAAACTTGGGAAATTGAAGTAAACAAAGCCCTTTTGGTTGATCAATTCGATAAAGCGGGTATCCGTGTTGGGGAAGCGTACAAATTGGATTCTTTCAAAAAAGACCCTAATATTGGCTCGAACCCAATGTTCCAAACGAATGGAAAATTTGATTTAAATAAATTCAAAGAGTTCTTCAAAAACAATCCTGAGCAAGCTAAAATGTTTGAGGATCGTGAGAAAGACATGGAATTGAACGGTCAATATCAAATCTACAATACATTAGTGAAAGCAGGTATGTATACTACAACTGCTGAAGGAAAGTTCAAATATGCTTTAGAACAAGATAAAGTAAACTTTGATTACGTAGGTATCATGTATTCTTCTGTAAAAGATAGCGAAGTAAAAGTTACGGATGAAGATATTACGGCGTACATGAAAAAACACGAAAAACGATTCAAAGCGGAAGAAACACGTGAAATCGAATTTGTGTTAGTAGAAGATAAACCGTCTACGAAAGACCAAGACGAAGTAAAAGAAAAATTAGTAGCCTTGTTGAATTCGAAAGTAGAATACAACAAAACTACAGGAACAAACGATACACTTCCTGGATTCAAAAATGCAACTAACATTGCTGAATTTGTAGGTGAAAATTCGGATTTACCTTATGATACAACGTATGTGTCAAAACAACAATTGCCTGCTGAAGTAGCTGATGCGTTGTTTAATTTACCAAATGGAGAAATCTACGGTCCTTATGTAAACAACAAATATTACTGCTTGAGTAAAATGATGGGGCGTAAAGCGAATGATAAAGCAAAAGCGAGCCACATTTTAATCAGCTGGGAAGGAATTGACCGTGTTCAGAAAAAAGAAAAAAGAACCAAAGAAGAAGCAAAAGCGAAAGCAGAAAGTTTGTTAGCACAAGCGAAAGCTAATCCAGGTTCATTCATGATGTTGGCGTTAACTAACTCTGATGATTCTTCTGCTCAACAAGGTGGTGATTTAGGATATTTTGGTCCGGGTCAAATGGTAAAACCATTCAACGATTTCGTTTTCAATAATCCTGTTGGAACTATCGGTCTAGTAGAATCAGAATTTGGATACCACATTATCAATGTTACTGATAAACAAGATGCAATTCGTTTAGCGACGATTGCACATAAAATCCAACCTTCTGAAGCGACAACGAACGAAGCGTATACGAAAGCTACCCAATTTGAAATGGATGCTGCAGGAAAAGATTTTGCTGCTGTAGCTAAAAAAGCAAACTTGAAAGTAGAATCTACTCGTGCTAAAGCCATGGATGAAGCGGTAGGTGCTGCTGGGAATCAACGTCAAATTGTGAAATGGGCGTATACTGATGATACCAACATTGGTGATATCAAACGTTTTGAAGTAGTAAATGTTGGTCACGTGATTGCCCGTTTGAAAAAGATTAACCCTAAAGGATTGACTAGTGTTGAAGAAGCTCGTCCATCTGTAGAAGGAATTATCAAAAACGAGAAAAAAGCACAAATTATCTTAGCTAAAGTTAAAGGTGGTTCGTTAGAATCTATTGCTAAAGCTAATAAAGTTACCGTTCAAAATGTAGCTGCTGCTTCTGTTGACAGTCCAATGTTACCTAATGTGGGGATGGAACCTAAAGTAGTAGGTGCCGCTTTCGGAACTCCTGCAAACAAAGTATCGGCTCCAATTGAAGGAATTTCTGGTGTTTTTGTAGTAAAAACTAAATCAGTTACGAAAGCTCCTAAAATTGCTAAGTACGATGAGTATGTAAACAAATTAAAACAACAAGCGGCTCAAAACACAGGACGCGTAATTTCAACATTGAAAAACGCTGCTGATATTGAAGATAATCGTTTAGATTTCTATTAATAGAGCGCTAATCCCATAAAAAAATCCCGATTTACATCGGGATTTTTTAGTTTATAGTAATATCATTTCTTGATACGAAAGTACCGTCGGATACCCTTTGGAATGAAAATAGTCTGTCGGATTTTCTTTCGAAATTGCCATAACAAAATCACCGCCCCAAGCACCTAAACTTTTAATAACGCCATCAAATTCGGGAAATAAAGCTTCTTGTATCGTCATTTCCTCCAAAACATTACTCAGCTCAATCTCATGTTCGCGTAGTGCCAAAGCAAAATCTTTGGGTTGATCTGCATTAAGAATACGCTGCGTTAAACCATTGATTTTAGTTACAGTCTTCGCAATATCCCCTTGTTTGTCCAAATAGGCTGCAATAGCCGCTTTGGAACTTCTTTTTTGATTAAGATAGACAAAGTAGATTTTATCTGCAAACACTGGAGCAAAATCAACCGATTCTACCACAGGTAACTCATTTTGTAATTGATAAAGAATAGGCGTGTTGTATTGGGCACAAGCAACATCATAACCGCTCCCTCCAAAACTGCGTTTCAGCAATGTAAAGGCATCAATTTGCGCCCATTGTGCTATATTGTTGATTAAAGTGGACGAAGTACCCAAGCCCCAGTTTTTGGGAAAACTCAATTCAGTTGTAACCACATATCCTTCTGATTCCAAAAGGAAGTCGGCATTCATTAAATACGCTTCGTGCAGAATTTCAATCAACGTATTTTTGAGGTGATGGGGTGCATCAAACCGTACTTTTCGTTGTATCGATTCAAAAGGAATTGTCGCTTCAAACCATACACTTTTGTCATGATCATAACTCTTCCAATGCATCATTTGGTCGCTTCCCTGTTCAATGTGCAAACTTTGACCAAATCGCGTTGGCAAAGCCAAAGCTTTCGCGCCGTCGAGGACGACATATTCGCCCGTAATGAGTAATTTACCATTGCTGTAGAACGTCTGTTTCATAGCGGTTTAACTAACGGCGTAAATTTTCAATCATTTCAACCACAGAAGCATGTGTCACAGTTTGATCCGCAAAATGCGTGAGTACGATTTTACGCTCTTCTGCTGTGGCTTGAAATTGGTTTAAAATATTGTTCAAATGCATTTTCATATGGCCTTCTTGAATCCCGGTTGTGGTCAACGAACGTAAGGCGGCAAAATTTTGAGCCAAACCTGTCGCCGCCACTACTTGCATCAGTTCTTGAGCCGAAGGTTTTCCTAAAATCTCCAAAGCCACTTTAACCAAAGGATGCAAAGAGGTGAGTCCGCCCACCGTGCCTAAAGCTAGTGGAACATCCATCCAAAACGTAAAGATTCCGTTTTCGATTTTAGCATGCGATAAACTGCTGTATTTGCCATTACGTGCGGCATAGGCATGCACTCCGGCTTCAACAGCCCGAAAATCATTACCCGTTGCCAGAACAACCGCGTCGATTCCGTTCATAATGCCTTTGTTGTGGGTTACCGCACGGAAGGTTTCGATCTCGGCTATGCTAACGGCTTGCACAAATTTTTCAGCAAATGCCTGAGGGTCTTCAATTTTCTTTTCTGCCAATTCTTCAACGGGACAAGAAACTTCGGCACGAACGACACAATTGGGAACGTAGTTGGATAAAATACTCATCACTACAGTAATATTTTGCTCGTCTGGAGTAAAACTTTCCTCAGTTGCTGCGGCTTCGCGTAGGGTTTTGGCAAATTGTTCCAAACACGAATTGATGAAGTTTGCCCCCATGCTGTCTTTGGTGTCAAACGTCGCGTGCAATTGAAAGTAGTTGGCTAATCCCGAGGTTTTATCCCGTAATTCAATGTCGAGAATCCCACCGCCACGCTTGTTCATGTTTCGTGTGATGGGTTCGGTAGCTTCGAAAAATTGCGGTTTTATTTTGTCAAAAAACGGTTGAAGTTTTTCGATCGAACCTTGAAATAAAAAGTGGACTTGGCCAATTTTTTCCGTGCCAATAATCGAGGTTTTGAATCCGCCACGGGTACTCCAAAATTTAGCCGCTTTAGCTGCTGCTGCCACTACCGAACTTTCTTCAATAACCATCGGAACGGAATAATACCGTCCGTTGATGTTGAAATTGGGCGCAATTCCCATCGGTAAATAGAAATTGGTTAGCGTATTTTCGATGAATTCATCATGCAATTGTTGGAGTTTAGCATCCTGATTCCAATACTGTTTCAGGATTTTTTCCGCCTCTGCCGGCGTGTTGAAGTAGGTTTGAGCAATCCATTGGATTTTTTCTTCTTTGGATAATTTCGAAAATCCAGATACGGCTTGATTCATTTTCAGTTGATTATCAATTTGCCCCACAAAGATACAGCTTCGAACAAGAGAATAAAGTAATTTTAAGGAAATAAAAAGCCTTGTTGAAGTGCATTTTGGCTAAAAAAAGACGGTGGTTTGCTTTTTTTTCATTAAAATTGGACTCGTTAACAAACCACTTTTTAGAATATGATAAAAAGAAGCCTTGTCGCCTTGTTTTTGGCCGTAGGAATTACTGTTTCTGCTCAGTCCAAACTTTCTGTAGAAGAAATATACATGGGCATGTTTCGTTCCAAAGGAATGGACGAATTGCAAGCCATGAAGAACACCAACCAATACACGGTTTTAAACACTGACCGTGGTTCGAGAAGTCAGCAAATCGACTTGTACGATTATGCGACTTTGAAAAAAGTGTCGACTCTTTTGGATACCAAAAATCATAAAGAATTGGCAGAAGGTATCGATAGTTATGTCTTTAGTTCGGATGAAAAACAAATTTTAATAGCCAACAATTCCAATCCCATTTACCGCCACTCGTTTACCGCCGATTATTATTTGTATGATTTAACAACCAAATCCCTTCATAAAGTTTTAGAACAAGTTCAAGAACCTTTGTTTTCTCCAAATGGAAGTAAGATTGCTTATGTAAAAGCCAACAATCTTTATGTGATGGATGTGGCTTCAGGGAATTCAACGGCAATTACGAATGATGGTGAAAAAAATGCCATTATCAACGGAATCACGGACTGGGTCTATGAAGAAGAATTTGCTTTTGTGCGTGCGTTTGATTGGAGTGCCGATAGTAAGAAATTAGCGTTTATTCGTTTTGACGAACGCCAAGTGCCCGAGTTTTCTATGGATATTTACCAGAAAGCGTTATATCCAACCCAAGAAAAATTCAAATACCCCAAAGCTGGCGAAAAAAATGCGTTGGTTTCTTTACATCTTGTAGATGTTGCTTCGAATACAAAGAAAGAAGTTAATCTTTCGCAATACAATGATTTTTACATCGCCCGTATGCGTTGGACCAATGATGCCAATGTATTGTGTGCGCAAGTTTTGAATCGTCACCAAAACAATTTGGATTTGTTGTTTATTGATGGTACTTCTGCAGCAGCGAAAGTGGTGTTGAATGAAAAAGATAATGCTTATGTGGATGTTACGGATAATCTAACATTCTTAAAAGATAATAGTTTTATTTGGACTTCTGAGAAAGACGGATGGAACCACATTTATCTCTATGATAAAACAGGAAAGTTGAAAAACCAAGTAACCAAAGGGGCTTGGGAAGTGACTGCTTATTACGGCTTTGACGAAAAAACCAAAACTATTTTTTACCAATCGACTGAAAACGGTTCAATTGTGCGTGATGTCTACCGTATCGGTTTAGACGGTAAAAAGAAAATGAAATTAAGTAAACAAGTAGGCACCAATGCGGCGACGTTCAGTCCGAATTTTGAGTTCTTTATTAATACATTTTCTTCGGCAACAGTTCCGCCAACGTATTCATTGAACAGTGCCAAAGACGGTGTGCAAGTGCAAATGATTGTAGAAAATTCAGCCTTAACAGAAAAGCTGAAAAAATACGATTTGCCCACCAAAGAGTTTTTTGTATTGACGACTGAAAAAGGGCACCAACTCAACGCTTGGATGATTAAGCCCAAAGATTTTGATGCCACTAAAAAATATCCTGTTTTCATGTACCAATATTCGGGTCCAGGTTCGCAGCAAGTCGCCAACGACTGGTTGGATACCAACGATTATTGGTTTATGATGCTCGCGCAACAAGGGTACATCACCGTTTGTGTGGACGGTCGTGGTACCGGATTCAAAGGCGCTGCCTTTAAAAAATGTACGCAAAAGGAATTGGGTAAATTTGAAGTTGAAGATCAAATCGACGCGGCCAAAGTTATTGGGAATTATGCCTATGTAGACAAATCCCGTATCGGAATTTTCGGTTGGTCGTTTGGCGGATTCATGGCGAGCAACTGCTTGTTCAAAGGCGCCGATGTGTTTAAAATGGCAATTGCGGTTGCTCCGGTAACCAACTGGCGTTTCTACGATTCCATTTACACGGAACGCTACATGCAAACCCCACAAGAAAATGCAAGCGGCTACGATGATAATTCACCAATCAATCATGTGAGCAAGTTAAAAGGAAGCTTCTTATTGGTGCACGGAACAGCAGATGACAATGTTCACGTGCAGAATTCCATGCAAATGATTGAAGCTTTGGTACAAGCCAACAAGCAATTTGATTGGGCGATTTATCCCGACAAAAATCATGGCATTTACGGGGGCAAAACCCGTATACAATTGTTCAATAAAATGACCAATTTCATCAAAGAAAAACTATAATTCTAAATAAACTAAAACCAATATCTATGAGCGAAACTGCTGTAAAGACCGGACATCCAAAGGGACTTTGGGTGTTGTTTGGGACCGAAATGTGGGAGCGATTCAATTTCTACGGAATGCGAGCGATCCTAACTTTATTTATGGTTCATGCCTTAATGCTTGGGGAGTCAAATGCATCTATTATTTATGGTGGATTTTTGGCCCTTTGCTACTTAACACCACTTTTGGGAGGATTCATTTCTGATAAATACTTAGGAAATAGAAACTGTATTATGTTAGGTGGTTCATTAATGGCCATCGGTCAGTTTTTATTATTCTATAGTGCCACGATTTATGATTCAAATTTAGACCTTTCCAAATCTGTTTTTTGGATGGGGTTATTTGTGATAATTTTCGGTAATGGATTCTTTAAGCCGAACATTTCTTCTATGGTGGGAAGTTTATATCCTCCGCAAGAAAAGACTAAATTGGATTCGGCTTTCACGATTTTTTACATGGGTATTAATATCGGGGCCTTATTAAGTCAATATTTTGTTCCTCTTTTTGCTGATGTGAAAATTGGCAAAGTGCAAGATCCAACCGTTTTTAAATGGGGTTATTTAATGGCCTGTATTGCTATGGTTTTAGGAACAATGGTGTTTTACTTATTAAAGAATAAATATGTTGTAACTCCTGAAGGATTGCCAATTGGTGGTAAACCAAATACTAATGCTACTTCTGGTGAAGTTGAAGAACAAGCAAAATTTTCATCTAAATCAATTGGTTTAGTTGCGGTATTATTCACAGTTTTATTTTTTGTGTTCCGTTATTTGCATGTAGGCGAATTCGGATTCTCAAATTTTGAAATAGGAACATTAGTAAAAGGGATAATTTATCCTATTATTTATGGTGCAGGGATTTCATTAGCAATTCTTATTCTGTTGGATTCAACATTAACTAAAGTTGAAATTCAACGTATATTAGTGATTTACATCATCTCATTTTTTATTATTTTCTTTTGGGCTGCGTTTGAACAAGCAGGTTCTTCATTAACATTCATTGCATCAAATCAAACCGACCGTCATTTCTTATTTAATTGGGAAATGCCAGCTTCAATGGTACAGATCTTCAATGGATTGTTTGTTGTTCTTTTAGCTGTTCCATTCAGTTTAATGTGGGATAAACTACGTGCTTCTGGAAAAGAGCCGATATCTCCTATGAAACAAGCTTTTGGATTGGCTTTTATTGCATTAAGTTATTTCATTATTGCTTACAATGTGAAAGATTTGGGTAATTCAGGTATGTTGGCCATCAAATGGTTAGTGTTGTTATATTTCATTCAAACAATTGGAGAATTGTGTTTGTCACCTATCGGATTGTCTTTGGTGGGTAAATTAGCGCCTAAGCGTTTTGCCTCTTTGTTATATGGAGTGTTCTTTATTTCGAATGCTGCGGGTTATGCCTTAGCGGGAACATTGGGAGCTTTAATTCCAGCAACAGGGGATAAGTTTGAAAAAGCAAAAGAGATAGGCGTAAATCTCCAAGATGTTTTAGATAAGAAAATTACGTTATCAGCAGAACAAGTGAAAGCATTTGCTGACAATCAAATAGCTTTAGATTATCCAACCTTTGCAGGTTTCACAATTCACAACTTATTTGAATTCTTTATGGTTTTTGTGGTGTTGTGTGGAATTGCAGCAGTATTGTTAGCTTCTTTAACTCCTGTTTTAAAACGTATGATGCACGGTATCAAATAATTCGATTCCAAAATATTTTTATATCTTTCAAACCTACAAGTTCGTCTTGTAGGTTTTGTTTTTTAATACCCAAAAACTATGTGGAAAAGTCATCCTAAGGCACTGCCTTATTTGTTTTTATCGGAAATGTGGGAGCGTTTTGGCTACTACCTTATGATCGGAATTTTTACGCTTTATCTTAAAGATGTAGAAGCCGGTTTCAAAATGACCGAGAAAGAATCGTCTGATTTGTATGGAACCTTCATTGCCTTGGTGTTTTTAACACCGTTCGTTGGCGGATTAATTGCTGACCGCTACTGGGGCTATAAAAAGTCAATTGTGTTGGGCGGACTCATGATGGGTGCGGGTTATATGCTAATGGGAATCCACAGTCTGCCGATGCTATATTTGGCAATGACGCTCGTGATTTTAGGGAACGGGTTCTTTAAACCGAACATCTCAACATTACTAGGGAATTTCTACAACGACGAGCAATACAAAGACAAAAAAGACGAAGGCTACAACATTTTCTACATGGGAATCAATGTCGGGGCTTTTATTTGTAATTTCTTCGGTGCTGCTTTCAAAATCCTTTTTGGTTGGAAATATGCCTTTATGGCTGCCGGTGTTGGGATGATTATTGGCGTTATTGTGTTTTTGTTGGGGTCCAAACATTATGGCGACAAAGTCGAGAAAAAAGGAGAACAACCCGGCGACATGCCTTTCAGTAAAATTGTCCTTTACATCTTAGTACCTTCTGTGGTTTTTGGAATTATTGGATGGATGTTAAAAGGAACCTATTCCGATACCAATACCGACAGTTATATCTTTGGTTCGGATAGTACCGATGCTTTTATTTTTGCTTGTATTCCCGTAATTTTCTTCTACGGTAGTTTGTATTTCAAAGCCAAAGCCGAAGAGAAACGACCGATCGGTGCATTGCTTTCTATTTTTGCCGTAGTGATCTTGTTTTGGGCAGTATTCAAACTCAATGGTTCAGCCTTGAACAATTGGGGCGATAAATATACCGACCGCGAATTAACGGGAACGGCGCAACAAATTGGATCGAAATTAGTGCTCGTTGATACATTACACTATAAAAAAGACAGCGTTGCGTTATATGATGAATATTTCCGTATTCAAAAGAAAGACGGTGAAGTGATCAAAACCGTGGACTACCCCTTGTATTTCCGCAATGTAGCCCCTGAGAAAAAACCACAAGAAGAAGCCGCAGTCTACACCTGGTCGTCTAATTTAAGTCAGTCCATCAATCCGGGTTGGGTGATATTATTGACGCCTTTGGTAGTAGCCTTTTTTACTTTTTTACGTCACCGACAAAAAGAACCGACGACGCCGACTAAAATTGCGTTCGGACTCTTAATTTCTGCATTGTCGGTATTGGTTATGGTTGCCGCAGTGAAAGCGGGACATAACGGAGCCGAAAAAGTATCCGTTTGGTGGTTGGTCGCCAATTACGGGGTCATCACCATTGGGGAACTATTTTTGAGTCCGATGGGCTTATCAGTGGTGTCCAAATTAAGTCCGCGCAACATCACTTCCTTAATGATGGGCGGTTGGTTTTTGGCCACGTCCATTGGCAATAAATTATCAGGCGTTTTAGCCAGTATGTGGGACAGTTATGAAGACAAATCCAATTTCTTTTGGGTGAACTTCGGCTTACTTTTATTCGCCGCTTCATTAATGTTTGTCTTATTAAAACGATTAAACGCGGTAATGCGTGAAAATGGAATTCGCTAATGGAAACAACAATCGAACAAATTCAAGATTTTAAAGGGAAATACCCAAAACAATTGTGGTATTTATTTTTCAGTGAAATGTGGGAACGCTTTAGTTTCTATGGAATGCGCGGGATGTTAGCTGTATTTATGGTGAGTCAACTCAACATGAGTGAAACTACGGCCAATCTTCAATATGGCGCCACACAAGCATGGGTATATGCGTTCACTTTTATTGGAGGTTTATTTGCCGATAAAATTTTAGGTTTACGAAGATCGCTTTTTTGGGGTGGTATTCTCATGATTATTGGAAGTATTATTCTTGCGATAAGTCCGAAAGATTTATTTTTTACAGGTATCGGATTTACCATTGTGGGAACCGGTTTTTTCAAGCCAAATATTTCTTCCATGGTTGGCCAATTGTACCGCGATAATGATACAAGACGAGATGCTGGTTTTTCATTGTTCTATGCGGGTGTAAATCTCGGAGCATTAATTGGAGGTTACATTTGTATTGCTGTAGCAAATGGCAATCTGTGGAGCTCTTTTGTCTCAGAAAACTTGCGTTGGAATTACGCGTTTGGTTTTGCGTCCATTGTGATGATTGTTAGTTTGCTAACGTTTACGCAAACGCAAAAAAGTCTAGGTGAAATCGGACTGTCTCCTTTAGCTGATATGGAGGTTTCAAAGCGTAAAGCATTAGAAATTGGCACCTACATAGCTTCTATCATTTTTATACCTATAATCATAAAAATGGTGGCCAATACAACCTATACCGATTATTTCATGATGATTATTGGACCTTTATCGGTAGTTTATCTTTTTTATGAAATGAAGAACTTTTCAACGGCTGAGAATTTAAAACTATTGGCCGCTCTAATTTTCATAATCTTCTCCATCTTCTTTTGGGCGTTTTTCGAACAAAGTGGAGGTTCATTAAGTTTATTTGCTGCCAATAATCTCCAAAACACAGTTCTAGGTATCAAATTAGATCCAAACGGAGTTAATAATTCAGCCAATTCTTTGTTTGTCATTGTATTCGCCGCCTTAGTCGGAATGGTTTGGATTTGGATGGCAAAAAAGAAAATCGAACCTAATACAGTGGTCAAATTTGGATTGGGATTCTTATTCCTAGCGGGTGGTTTTTGGGTATTTTATTATACCAAATTCTTCGCAGGTCCTGATGGAAAAACCTCGTTAGATTTATTCACATTGGGTTGGTTTGTCATTACGTTTGGCGAATTGTGTTTATCGCCAATTGGTATGAGTGCCATGACCAAGTTATCTCCTCAAAAAACCCAAGCCGTTATCATGGGGATGTGGTTCTTGGCAAGTGCCTACGGTCAGTATTTTGCGGGTTTATTGGGTGCCGGAATTGCAGAAGCTTCTAAAAATGCCACCAATCTTCAAAAATTAAACACCTATGCCGACGGCTACCAACAATTGGCGTTGTATGCTTTGATCGCAGGTGTAGTACTCATTGTAATTTCGCCTTTGGTGCGAAAGTTGATGCAGGATGTTAAATAATTTGTAACTTTCGACCTTAAACAGGGAATTTAGACTATGAAAAAGATTTTATTCGCAATTTTAATTCTACTCGCTTGTCAAAATTTACAGGCGCAAGAAGAACAACTAACATGGCACACGGACATCAATAAAGCGATTGAATTGTCAAAGGCTGAACAAAAACCAATGTTCTTGTTTTTTACTGGAAGCGATTGGTGTGGTTGGTGCATGCGCTTGCAAAGTGAAGTGTTCAAAAAACCCGAGTTTATTCAATGGGCCAAAGAAAAAGTAATTTTGGTCGAATTGGATTTTCCACGTCGCACCCAACAACCCGATGCATTGCGTCAACAAAATATGCAAATGCAACAAGTTTTTCAACCCAGAGGTTATCCTACGGTGTATATCGTAAAACCAACGGTTGTTGACGGGAAAACTAATTTTGAACAATTGGGTCAAACAGGATATGTGGCGGGCGGACCTGAAAAATGGTTAGCGGGCGCCAATGAAATGATTGCACGCTATGTTCCCGATCCAAAGCCTGTGACGACTGAGCCTGTCAAAGCTCCAGCCAAAAAGAAAGCACCTGCTCCCAAAAAGCAACCCGCAACTACTCCCAAGAAAAAGTAATTTTTTTACAATATAAAAGGTCCCTTTTCAGCCGTGTCATGAAAAGGGATTTTTAATTTTTCACAACTCCTTTTCCATAATTTTTTGATGGCGGGTGTCGAACTACCATCTGCAACCACTTGGGCAGGGCGGTAGTTTTCCAGCCAACGCTCCAAATGGCACTTCGGACTGTTTTTTAAGACCAATACAAGTCCTCTCTTTTTTGGGAAAATGCCCGAGCTGTCGACTATGGCGATGCCTTTATTTTTGCATACTACTTTTTGTGGAAGTGTATTGATTTTTTGACCAACAATAAATTGAGCAATACAATAATCATCGATACATGGGCTTTGTTTGGCTTCCGAATTTATAAATAATTGATTCCTGTTTTTCCAAAGTATCGCGGATGCTTTCGGGAGATGGCAAACCACAAATTCCGATTGCTGTTGTTCAATTTTTATTTTGATAACGATTAATTGTAGTGTGATTATACTAATTCCAACACCCATCCATCGGGTATAGTTTCTTTTTTCAAAAAGGAAAAATAGTGAGAAAATAAGTAAATACAACGCCAACATCAAGGCTAAATTCATTGGAATTTTTTGAAAAATGAATTGATCCTGATCCGCAATCCAATGGATACAAGCGTTCATTTGTTTTATAGAAAAAGAAAGTAGGGGTGCAATGGGCCCCAAAGCAATGTTGAAACTGGCAAGCAGTACAGCCAACAGGCCTAAAAACATCAGAATGGTCAATGGCGGAAGAACAATCCAATTGGTAACAAAAAACAAACCCGGGAATTGATGGAAATAATACAACGATAAGGGAAAGGTGCCCACTTGTGCCACAAATGAAACCGTAGTGAGTTCCCAGAAATAGGTGCCGATTTTTGTTTTTGGAACATAGAATTTCTTGAATTTCGGTTGGAGCCAAACAATAAAAAACAACGCCAGATAACTCAATTGGAACCCCACATTCCACAACGTATTTGGGTCAAATAAAAGAATAAGGAAGGCAGAAATACATAACGTATTATAGATGTTTACTGTTCGTTTTAAATAAAGTCCGATAGAGACAAACGAATACATCGTTACCGATCGCAACACAGAAGGCGCCAATCCAGCCAAAATACCAAATCCCCATAATCCCAATACGATTAGAATCATTTTTACCAATCGATACTTTTTGATATTAGGAAAAGGTTTGACAAGCAATTGCAATAACAGCAAAATGAACCCTACATGCAATCCAGAAACCGATAAAATATGTACAGCTCCCGCCAACTGATAGTCTTTGTTGATTGTGGGATTAATATCGTGTTGTTGACCCAAAATCAGGGCCATGACGATTGGAGCGGTGGTTGCATCTAAAGCATGGGACAATCGTTGCGCAATTTTATCATGAAATGCGGGCACCCAATCCAAAAATGTTGTACGGGTTTTGGGGTAATTTTGGTATTTTTTGACAAAAATCTGCCCGTAAATGGATTGGTCTTTAAGATAGGAATCGTAATCAAATTGACCAGGATTCGGTATCCTTTGCAACGGAATAAACCAAACCAATCCAGCGTAATTCTCCTTAAAACGGGGTCTTTTTTGAGTTTTAGGAAACGATACAACGACACGACCGGTTACTGCAAGGTTGTTGATTGATTTCAGCACTCCCACATAGCGGTAGTTTTTTTTACTCGACCGCAAAGGCGTTTCTAAACTGAAAGTAACCCTCATGGATTGCGCAGTGGTAACCTTATGGGCAAAATGTTCGGAATGCATTAAATTGTCATGTATCCGAACGACTCCCATTCCGATGAAAAGAAAGAGTACAAAAGTACAACTGCCAAATCCCAATGCAGCGTGAATGTGCTGTTTGGAATACCAATAAAAGGCGCATACGATAGCCGCTGTAAGTACGATACAAGCCGTTAATTGGACATTAGTAAGTGCCAAAAATCGAGCACAAACAATTCCTGTAATAAATGCGAGTGTAATACGAATCAGCGGAAATTGAAAGGTATTCATATTTCCGAATTTAGGTGATTACAAATTATTCGATAACTCGATTCACCTGTGCGAAAGTTCTTTGGTAATAAGGCTCTTTGGTGGAGGAAACTACGACGCCTTGTTGTGTAGACGAATGTACAAATTTTATTTCATCTTCCGTCACTTCGGTCACCATTCCGACATGATTTATGGTGCGACGGCCATTAGTTCGGAAGAAAATTAAGTCACCACGACGAATTTCACTTCGGTCCAAAACCCTTCCAATACGGGCCATTTCATGCGAACTACGGGGTAAAATAATATCAAAAGCTTGAAATGTAGTAAACATTAATCCGCTGCAATCAAAACCGTCCCGACTGGTACCGCCGCCACGATAGGGAGTTCCAATATAATCCATGGCATTGTTCACCAATTGTTCAGAAAAATAGGTAGCATCATCGGTAGTTAATACGATGTCGTCTTCATTTTGATCAAGAACAATGGTTTGTTTTTTTGTTTGAGAAGGCGTTGAATTCTCAGGTTCTTTCGGAATAGGAACCGTTTTTACTTTTTTGGGTTTGGTGTCTTTGGTTGCAGTACTGGCGGTTGCCGTTGTTGTTTTTTGGGGCGTATACGTGGTGTATTTTTTCTGTTTGATGGCTTCTTTTTTGGTGGTAATAATAGGCGATTGCGTTGATTTACAAGAAACCAATACCAACAAAAGCGCTATGAATCCGAACCATTTTGACATGCCAAAAAAATTTTGCCAAAGATAAGGCAAACTAAGGAATTGTCCTATGTTAAATTGTTCCTAATATGAGCCGCTGTTTTTTCACTTGCGCCTAAACCTCCCAATTTTGTTTCGAGTTCGTTGTATTTTGCCAATAATTGAGTGCGATAATTGGGGTCTAAAATCTTATGCAATTCTTCTAGAATTCGGTCGTGATTCAATTCGTCCTGAATCAATTCGGCAACAACCGGTTCGTCCATGATTAAATTGACCAGCGAAATGTATTTAAGTGTAATGATGCGTTTGGCAATTTGATACGAAATCGGGTTGGCGCGGTAGCATACAATTTCAGGCACTTTAAACAAAGCCGTTTCCAAGGTTGCCGTTCCCGAAGTGACCAATGCAGCATGTGCTATTGCTAATAAATCATAAGTTTTGTTGGAAACAAATTTGATTGTTTTTCCTTGCAAAAACGGTTCGTAAAAAGAAAAGTCTTGACTGGGAGCGCCAGCAATCACAAATTGATAATTAGGGAAATCGGGGACAACGCTCAACATGAGTTGGAGCATTTTCGAAATTTCTTGTTTCCGACTGCCCGGTAAAAGGGCAATAATCGGGCGGTCGTCTAAACCGTGCGCCGTTTTAAAAGCAATTTCATCGGATTGGGGTCGGTTGTGAATAGCATCGATTAAAGGATGGCCCACAAAGGTTACAGGAAAATTATGTTTTTGTTCGAAATACTCTTTTTCAAAAGGCAAAATGACCGACAGTTGGTCGAAATCACGTTTGATGGCTTTAATTCTGTTTTCTTTCCAAGCCCAAACTTGTGGCGCGATGTAGTAATGCGTTTTGATTCCTTGTTTTTTCGCCCATTTGGCAATCCGCATATTGAATCCAGGGTAATCAATGAATACGATGACATCGGGATTGAATTCAAGAATGTCCTTTTTGCAAAAAGAAATATTACGAAGAATGGTGCCCAAATTGGAGACTACTTCGGCAAACCCCATAAAAGCAAGATCGCGGTAGTGTTTGACTAAGGTTCCACCCACCGATTGCATTAAATCACCACCCCAAAAACGAATTTCAGCTTGCGCATCATTTTTGAATAGCGCTTTCATTAAGTTGGAACCGTGAAGATCGCCCGAAGCTTCTCCAGCAATGATATAGTACTTCATAATCAAACAAATAAAGTCAGCAGCGTGAGTAAACAGGTAGCGATTAACACACCATACGCCCAAAAATCTTTCTTTTTATTTAAAAACCAAAAAAAAGTAGCCAAATTCAACAAGGTGCCCAACGTAATGGTTTTACCTAAAATTCCTTCAGCTTTGGTTATTTTGAGGTTGTAATGTTGGTGAAAATCCGTCATGAAAAACAAAACCAATGCGATGCCGACAGCAGCAGTTGCTAATCCCGCCAAACAGCCTAAAAAAAGTTCTTTGTATCGATTCATATTACAATTCCCAACGATTTAATACAGGTATTGCGTGATGCGCAGTCATATCAAATTGAACAGGAACCACAGAAATATAACCATTGGCTAATGCCCATTCGTCCGTGTCTTCACCTTTGTCAGGATTGATAAATTCACCTGTTAACCAATAATATTCTTTCCCAAAAGGAGTTGTTCGTTTGTCAAATTTTTCCTGCCAGTAGGCGTTGGCTTGTCGACAAATGCGAAAACCTTTAATTTCGTTTTCCGTCAATTTGGGAAAATTTACATTGAGCACAGTGCCTTGCGGCAGCCCTTTGTCCAATACTTCTAAAACTATTTTTTTTACAAAGGATTTTGTAGGTTCGAAATTGGCGCCCCAACTAAAATCTTGTAAAGAAAACCCAATGGCAGGGATACCCTCAATGCCGGCCTCAACTGCAGCACTCATTGTACCCGAATAAATTACGTTGATGGACGAATTTGACCCGTGATTAATCCCTGAAACACATAGGTCGGGTTTGCGTTTTAGCACTTCGTGAACAGCCATTTTCACACAATCTACGGGCGTGCCTGAACAACTGTATTCCAAAATTGGTGATTCAGTAGCGGAGACGCGTTGCAAATGCAAGGTGTCATTAACGGTTATAGCATGTCCCATTCCGCTTTGAGGACGGTCAGGTGCGACAACACAAACTTCACCAATTTCTTGCATCACCGCAATTAATGTACGAATTCCAGGCGCAGTGATACCGTCGTCATTGGTCACTAAAATTAAGGGTCTTGATTGCATAGTTTGTTTTCGAATTGTAACAAAAGTACATATTTTGGGACTGATACATGACAATTTTTCTAACTTTGGCAAAAGCCATGGTTTAACAAAATTTTATTCCAAGCCATCAATTGCTGGCATGGTTTTTTATGTAAATTAGTACACTTAATGAATGCAATTGTGAACTTTATGAAAAGACACTTCAAAAAAATCTTACTGGTACTGGTAGTTGCCATTGGGTTGTGGAGCTTTATGCCCAAATCTAAAGACGGAGATCCCGAAAAAGACAAACTACTTTTAGAATTGTTAACCTATGTGATTGAGAAAGGCCATTATAACCCAGCCAATATTGACGATACGTTTTCTAAAGGAGTGTATAAAGAATACATCGATGCATTAGATCCTTCTAAACGTTTCTTTTTACAGTCGGATATTGATGAGTTCTCTAAGTATGAAACGAAAATTGACGATCAAATTTTAAGTCGCGACTTAACGTTTTTTAATTTGACTTACAATCGTTTAGTTCAACGTATGGAAGAGAGTCGGGCCTATTATCGTGAGATTTTAGAAAATCCGATTGACTATAAAGTGGACGAAACAATTAATACCGATTATGAAAACGCGCCTTATTGTAAGGATGTATCCGAATTAAAGGAGCGTTGGAGAAAGCAAATCAAGTTGTCTACACTCTCTTCTTTGGTGGAAAAACAAAAATTGCAAGAAAAGGGAGGCGACAAGAAAGATGCTAAAATCGAAGTTAAATCGTATGAGCAATTAGAAAAAGAAACCCGAGAAAGTGCGTTGAAATCATTAAATGAAAACTTTGATTTCATCAAAGATTTAACCCGTTCAGATTGGTTTTCTGTTTATGTAAATGCCATCACTACGCGTTTTGATCCCCATACATCGTATTTTGCTCCTGAAGATAAAGAGCGTTTTGATGTAAGCATGAGTGGGAAATTAGAAGGAATCGGTGCTCGATTACAAAAGAAAAATGATTTTACGGAAATTACAGAGTTAATTTCAGGTGGTCCAGCATGGCGAGGAAAAGAATTGGAAGCGGGTGATGTAGTGTTGAAAGTTGCTCAAGGTTCAGCAGAACCTGTGGACGTAGTAGGTATGCGCCTTGATGATGTGGTGAAAAAAATCAAAGGCCCAAAAGGGACTGAAGTTCGATTAACCGTAAAAAAACAAGACGGTTCGTTGAAAGTAATTTCGATTATTCGCGATGAAGTAGAAATTGAAGAAACCTATGCGCGTTCCAGTATTGTAGAGAAAAATGGTGTAAAATATGGGATAATTTATTTACCTAAATTTTACATTGATTTTGAAAATAAAGACAGTCGTGACGCAGCCAAAGACGTAGCTGTGGAAGTTGAAAAGCTAAAAGCAGCAGGTGTTCAAGGTTTGATTGTTGACGTTCGTGATAACGGTGGAGGTTCTTTAAAAACCGTTGTAGATATTGGTGGTTTATTTATCGATCAAGGTCCAATTGTACAAGTTCGTTCTGCGGCAGGTCGCAAAGAAGTATTGTATGATCGTGATCCCAAAGTAGCTTGGGACGGTCCGTTGGTAATTATGACCAATGAGTTTTCCGCTTCCGCTTCAGAAATTTTAGCGGCAGCAATGCAGGATTACAAGCGTGCGGTCATCGTTGGTGGAAAACAAACCTATGGTAAAGGAACTGTGCAAAATGTAATTGATTTGAACCAATTTGTTCGTGGAAGTTCGGTAGGAGATTTAGGTGCATTAAAAACCACAACCCAAAAATTTTACCGTATTAATGGGGGTTCAACCCAATTAGAAGGAGTGAAAAGCGATGTGGTGATGCCTGATAAGTATGCGTATTTGAAAATGGGTGAGCGCGATATTGATAATGCGATGCCATGGGATAAAATTGATCCTGCACAATACAAAACTTGGAGTAATGAACCCAATTATGATTATGCATTAGCGAGTAGTAAAAAGCGTATTGCCAACAATCCCTACATGAAATTGATTGATGAAAATGCCAAATGGTTGGATGAGCGTAATGATGTGACTGCGTTTAGTCTTCAAATAGATAAGTACAAACAAGAGCAAAAACAATTGGATGAAACCAATAAAAAGTTCAAATCAATTGGGGATTACACCAACAAATTTGAATTCAAATCATTGCCTGATGAAGAAGAGCAAATGAAAACCGATGCAACATTAAAAGAAAAACGTTCGCGTTGGCATGAAAATTTATCCAAAGATATTTACATTGAGGAAGCCATTCATGTATTGGATGATTTACAAAACGGTTCCAACAAAGGCGTTTCCAACAAAGTGAAAAAAGAAAAAATAATGAAATCATAATAAAAAAGCCCCGAGTTAATCGGGGCTTTTTTTATCGTACACGTTGCAATTTTTCTTTTGCCTTTTCAAGGTCTTGCTGCGTTTCTAGAATTCGTTTTTGTTGTCGCAATATGGCTTTTTTGGCTGCCTCAAGATCATCGGGTTCTGTTTTGTTCCTACGAATATTCTTCACGAGTTTTTCCTGCATTTTGGTTAATTTGCGTTGTTCTTTCTTCAGTTTTTTCTCATAGGAATCTACTAGGTCTTGGGCTTTTTCAATTTTACGTTGTTCTTTTTCAATTTTACGCAATTTATCCTCGGCTTTTTCCTTTTCACGCTCGGCTTTACGTTGCGCTTTTTCGGCCTTTCGTTGTTCTTTTTCAGCTTGTTTTTGTGCTTTTAAAACTTCATCTTGTTGTTTTTGAATAACTTCAGGTGAAACCGTTGTGGTTTGTTGTTCTTGTGCTGATAATTTAGCACTGAAACACAGGAGTAAAGCGACTATACTGATTTTTTGTATTGTTTTTATAAGCTTGGATTTTAAAAAAGTAAGGTACAATAATCTCGAATAAAGGGTTAATAAGATTCTGTTAAATCCTATTTTTACCACTCATTTACCTTATTGGCATCCATTTTAAGGAAAATAAATAATAGAATGGTGAAACCCCAAAGTCCGGAACCACCATAAGAGAAAAAGGGTAGTGGAACCCCAATAGTTGGGAAAACCCCAATGACCATAGCGATATTGACAAAGAAGTGGATAAAGAGAATTCCCGCGACGCAATATCCATAAACCCTACTGAATTTCGTTTTCTGTCGCTCCGCCAAATAGATGATGCGGAGTATGAGTCCGACAAACAAGCCAATCACAAAAAGACTTCCCAAGAATCCCCATTCCTCACCTACAGTGGTGAAAATATAGTCGGTATGTTGTTCGGGTACAAAGCCTCCTTTGGTTTGTGTGCCTTCCAAATAGCCCTTCCCAAACCAACCTCCTGAACCGATTGCGATTTCAGACTGATTGGTGTTGTAACCCACGCCTTTCATGTCGACTTCTTTACCCAATAAAATGTTGAAGCGGTCACGGTGGTGTTGTTTGAAAACGTTATTAAAAACGAAGTTTACAGAGAATGTGAACACCGAAATCATCAAAAACATTAAAATACTTGCAAAAATATTGCGGTCGACTAGGCGACTTCGGTAATGATTAATGATAAGAGCTAGAGCCGTTAAACCAATTACAATATAGGGATTGTTTGTGGCTAATGTAAGAATGAATAGTAATATAGCTATGAATCCAGTAACCAAATACCAGCCGGGTAATCCTTCGCGATACAATACAAAAAAGAAAACAAAATAAATTAAAGCACTACCTGGATCGGGTTGTGGAAGGATAAGCATTACGGGGAGAAAAACAATAAATAGCGCTTGTATTTGGCGGTTCATTTCGCGCAAATTCACTTGCACATCGCTCAAGTATTTCGCCAAGGCTAAGGCTGTAGCCGCTTTAGCAAACTCAGACGGTTGGAGGGTAAAACTCCCGATTCCGTACCAGCAGCGTTGACCTGCTATGGTTTTTCCGAATACAAATAATCCAGCAAGTGAGAGAAGAGAAACCGCAAAAATAATGATGGAGTATTTCTCGTAAAACTTAGCCTCGATGGCTAAAATGGTAAATATAATCGGGATTGAAAAAAGGATAAATAGGAATTGTTTTCCATAAATCTGACTAAAGTCAAAAATAGAGGCATCCTCTGGCGCACCCGATAAGGAAGAAGAATAGATGTTTAACCACCCTAAAATAACTAGGGTAATGTATATCACAATGCTGATCCAGTCAATGTTGCTACTTACACTTTGGTTTCTCATGGTGTTTTTTTCTTAACCGTATCTTTTTTTACTTCTACAGGTTTTTTTGTGGCTAAAGAATCAATTTTACCTTTTTCTCGGGCTATACTGTCTTTCACGCGAGCATTTAATATTCCTAAACTGTCTTGGTGTTTTTGGGGATATCGCTTGTTGTATTGATCTTGTAAACTACCTTGTAACATTCTTTTTTCAAAATCTGTACGCGTGATTTTTCCTTTTAAATACCGTTCAATCATTAAGGTCGCGATTGGACCAGCCCAACGTTTTCCCCAATATCCATTTTCCACAAAAACGGCAATCGCGATTTTCGGATTGTCTTTTGGTGCAAAAGCAACGAAAATGGAGTGGTCTTGTAGTTTGGTTCTTTTGCCATTAATCACCATGAAGTTCTCCGCGGTACCTGTTTTACCACAAATTTCAATACCTTCAACGCCAAGTCCGGAGGCCGTTCCACCAGGTCCGTAAACCGCATGCATTCCTTCAATGATGGGGTCAAAGTATTTGCGGTCAATAGTTGTTGTATGTTTTTGCCTATATTTTGGGTCAATAGGTTGGTTTTTGATTTTTTTAATGATATGAGGGGTATAATAATACCCGCGATTGGCAATGGTAGCCATAAAATTAGCCAGTTGTATCGGACTCATCAACACCTCGCCTTGACCAATGGCATTGGAAACAATCGTTTTTCCATCCCATTTCCAACCGGCATAGGTACGATTGTAAATTTTGGAAGTAGGAATATTTCCTCGAACACCAATCGGTAAATCGTAGCCCATAAAATCTCCCAAGCCAAAACTCTTTAAATGTTTTGCCCACAAGTCGACAGCATAGCCATGGTCGTTGTATTTATTGATGATTTTGATATAGGAACTTGAAAAGAAAGTGTTACAAGATTCGTAAATGGCGCGGTGCAATTGGATGGATCCGCCCGAACAGTGGCAACGCATGAATCGGCCACGGGCATAACTAAACCCATGATTACAAACAAAACGGGTACTGTCACTGATAACTCCCTCTTGCAATGCCACGAGTCCGGTTAAAATTTTAAACGGAGAACCGGGTGTATATTGTGCTAAGAGTCCGCGATCATACAACGGTTTGGCAATCGAATCACGATACAATAAACTGTAGTTTTTCGAGCGTTGGCGCCCTACGAGTAAGGCTGGATCGTAATTCGGTGAAGTAACCAAGGCCAAAATCTCTCCCGTTTTGGGTTCGATAGCCACAATACCGCCCCATTTATTCACCATCAATTCTTCACCATATTGTTGCAAATCACCATCAATAGTAAGTGTGATGTCTTTTCCTTGTTGGGCAATGGTATCGTATTTACCGTCTTTGTAGGAGCCAATTTCTCGGTTGAATTTATCGCGAAGGATATGTTTTACCCCTTTTTGTCCGCGTAAAATCTCCTCGTAACTTTGCTCAATACCTTGCTTTCCAATCAAATCACCAGGTTTGTAATAGGGGTTTTTGGCTACAATGGCTTCATTAACTTGGGCGATAAATCCAAAAACATTCGCGCCATAACTCACTTGGTAATCACGAATCGACCTTTTTTGAATATAAAAACCATTGAATTTTCTAATTTTCTCTTGAAAAGCAGCGTATTCTAATTTATTGAGCTGGGGGAGAAATACCGAGGGAAGCATCGGACTATACACTCTTGCCTTTTCCATTTTTTTAAGAAAAAAGGCTTTGTCGATGTCTAACAATTGACAGAATTCAAGGGTGTCTAAATTTTTCACCTCACGAGGTACCACCATAATATCATACGACGGTTGGTTGGCAATCAAAAGTTTCCCATTACGATCGTACACATAACCGCGCTCGGGATAATCGTATTTGATTTTAATCGCATTATTTTCAGATTTCAGTTTGAACGAATCGTCAATGATTTGCAAGAAAAAAATACGAATCAACAATAAAGAACCCGCAATGATTACTAAGGAAGGCAATAAAACTTTTCTCATCGTTTTCCAGGCTTAATTAAATAGATGATCAGAATACACATGAGGATTGTAAACAAAGTACTTACAAGCGTGCGAACGATAATGCTCCAGAAAAATTCTAAAGCGAAAATTTCCATAAGAAACATACACAGATGGTGTACGGTAACCGCAATGAGTATAAACGAAAACCGTTCCGGTGTGAGAACATCATTTAATTTAACGGTTTGGTATTCATAACTCAAACCAAAGGAAAACTTAAAAATGGCGGGACGAATGGCTGCAAGAGTAATACAAGCCGCTGTATGAACGCCACCCGAGTTGCAAAATAAATCCATCACAATTCCCAATAGAAAACTGGCGGCAAGTAAGCCATAGCGGTTTCCGTTTACAGGATACAAAATGATGAATAAGATATAAGGATAAGGATTAATAAATCCTAAAAAGTTGATGTTATTGAATAGCACAACCTGCACCAAAAGGAGCAAAACAAATCGGGCGGTATTGAAGAGTAAGGCATTACTGTTCATTTTGCTTTTGTGTTTTCTTTTCTAGGTTGAGTATTTCATTACGGTCTTTGTTGCGAATGATATACACATGACCTAAGCTGGTCATGTCGTTAAATAAACGAACGTTGATGGTGTAATAATTCGTTTCGTCATCCGTGTAAATATTTTCAATGGTTCCAATATTGATATTTTCTGGGAATATCGTGGATTGTCCGCCGGTTACAATCGTGTCTCCTTTTCGAACTGAAGCCAAACGGGGTACGTCGATCAATTGTACAAAACCTGTATTTTTCCCATTCCAAATCAAAGAACCAATGTGATTTGATTTTTTGATTTTGGCATTAATCGGTGATTCGGTATTTAAAATACTCAATACGGTCGCATAATTTGGGGAAACATCTTCTACTACACCCACAATCCCCAAACTATTGATTACCCCCATTTCTTCTTTGATACCTTGTTTTGCACCAGAATCAAGGGTCAGGAAGTTAACTTGGGAGCTGTAGGAATTATGAATTACTTTGGCTACAATCAAATCAATTTTTTTCACACCTTTGATGGAATCCAAAAGCGGCACTTTAGTCGTGTCTTTTTGATTGAATAAGATGCTTTTTAAACGCGCATTTTCCAGTGCCAACTCTTCATTTTTTGTTTTAAGATTGAAATATTCGTTGACATCATTGATGCGCTGATAAATCCCGCCCGTTAAAAAATTGGCCGAACTAATCACTTTACTTCTGTGATACGAATGCGACTGAATTGTAAGCGAAACCGCTATTGCCATAAGCAGCAAAAACAGCATACGATAGCTGTTTTTAAATAGGAAATTAAATATTTGCTGCATGTGTTACACTACTAGGTACGACTCGAATCAATGCTAAAGTTAGGGAATTCTAGTATTATTTAATCAGAATACTTCTGAATTTTGGAATGTTTTTTAACGCCATTCCAGTTCCACGAACTACTGCTTTCAACGGATCTTCGGCAATGTAAACCGGTAAATCCGTTTTTAATGAAATTCGTTTATCTAATCCGCGTAACATCGAACCTCCACCGGCTAAGTAAATACCCGTATTGTAAATATCTGCCGCTAGTTCTGGTGGCGTTTGCGATAAGGTTTCCATAATCGCATCTTCAATACGTTGAATGGATTTATCTAACGCTTTAGCGATTTCACGGAACGATACTTCTACTTGTTTTGGTTTACCCGTTAACAAGTCGCGTCCTTGAACTGACATGTCTTCTGGTGGCGAATCCAATGAATCGGTTGCTGCACCAATGGTAATTTTGATTTTCTCTGCGGTCGTTTCTCCAACAAAAAGGTTATGTTGGGTACGCATATAATAAATAATATCGTTGGTAAATACGTCACCTGCAATTTTCACAGATTTGTCGCATACAATTCCGCCCAAGGCAATAACCGCAATCTCGGTAGTACCACCACCGATATCCACAATCATATTTCCTTTCGGTTGCATGATGTCGATTCCAATACCAATCGCCGCAGCCATCGGTTCGTGAATCAAATATACTTCTTTACCATTCACGCGTTCACACGATTCTTTAACCGCGCGCATCTCTACTTCAGTAATTCCTGAAGGAATACATACAACCATGCGTAACGCCGGAGTGAACATTTTTTTCTTTAAGGCAGGGATGCTTTTGATGAACGCTTTGATCATTTCTTCAGAAGCCGCAAAATCTGCAATAACTCCGTCTTTTAACGGTCGGATGGTTTTAATGTTTTCATGGGTTTTACCCTGCATCATGTTGGCTTCTTTTCCAACAGCAGTAATTTTACCAGTAATACGATCACGAGCAACAATTGATGGTGAATCAATGACTACTTTGTCGTTGTGAATGATTAGGGTATTGGCGGTACCAAGGTCAATTGCGATGTCCTCAGTCATGAAATCAAAAAATCCCATACGATTCTATAAGGGTGTTAGTTCGTTATTTATTAATCAGCCCACAAAAATAATAAAATTAATGTTTGAAATGACGCGTACCTGTAAATACCATCGCAACATTATTTTCGTTGCAATAATTGATGCTTAATTCATCTTTAATAGAACCACCGGGTTGAATTACCGCAGTGATTCCAGCATGGTTTGCAATTTCAACACAGTCAGGAAACGGGAAGAAGGCATCACTCGCCATCACTGCTCCTTTTAAATCAAATCCAAACGAATTGGCTTTCTCAATCGCCTGACGTAACGCATCAACACGTGAGGTTTGACCCGTTCCCGAAGCAATCAATTGCCCATTCTTTGCTAAAACAATTGTGTTGGATTTGGTGTTTTTGCAAATTTTTGAAGCAAAAAGCAAATCGTCTATTTCTTGATCTGTGGGTTTAGAAGTGGTAACGTAAGTAAGTCCCGCTTTAGTATCGGTACTGTTATTTCTGTCTTGAATTAACAGACCGTTTAAGCAAGTACGAACATTTTGGTTGGGTAACGCTACTTCATGTTGAACCAAAATAATGCGGTTCTTTTTTTCTTGTAATACAGCAATGGCTTCTGCATCATAAGCAGGTGCAATGACTACTTCACAAAACAACTGATTGATTTCTTGAGCAGTAGCCAAATCAATACGACCATTAGCAATTAATACACCACCAAACGCTGAGGTGGGGTCGCCCGCTAATGCATCCAAATAAGCGGCTTTCATGGTAGATCTAGTCGCTAGTCCACATGCATTGTTGTGTTTTAATATGGCAAAAGTGGGTTCGTTGTATTTAAATTCTAAAATTAAATTCACCGCCGCATCAACATCCAACAAATTATTATAGGACAATTCTTTGCCATGTAACTTGGTAAACATCGCTTCAAAATCACCAAAGAAGAATCCTTTTTGGTGCGGGTTTTCACCGTAACGCAAAACTTGTCCTTGGTCTGAACTTACTTTGAAAATCGTTTCTTCTTCATTAAAATAATTGAAAATTGCGGTGTCATAATGCGAAGAGGTATGGAACGCTCTGGAAGCTAAAAATTTTCGTTGAGCCAACGTGGTGCTGCCATTTCCTGAAGTAAGCATTTCCAAAAACAAACTGTATTCATTGACAGATGGAACGATAACGGTGTCTTTAAAGTTTTTGGCTGCTGCTCGAATTAAAGAAATTCCGCCGATATCAATTTTTTCGATAATATCCGCTTCCGAAGCACCAGAGGCTACCGTTTTTTCAAAAGGGTAGAGGTCAACAATGACTAAGTCCAATTGCGGAATCTGATATTCTTCCATTTGCGCCACATCTGAAGCATTGTCTTGACGGTTTAAAATGCCACCAAAAATTTTTGGATGTAATGTTTTTACGCGTCCTCCTAATATGGAAGGATAATCGGTTACTTCTTCCACGGGAACTACAGGAATTCCAAGGTTTTTAATAAATTCTTCGGTTCCGCCAGTGGAATAAATAGTAACGTTTAATTCGTGAAGTTTACGTACGATGGGTTCGAGACCGTCTTTCGAAAATACCGAAATCAGGGCCGACTGAATAGGTTTTGTAGTCGTCATTGTGTTGTTGTTGTTGTATTAAGGCGCAAAAGTAGTTCATTTTAAGCGTTTTTTGAAAACTATTTTTTTAAAAAATAAAATAGACGCTCACGATGTAACAATTCCCGAAAACGCCCTACAAATGGTTATCTTTGAGTATCTTTAAATTTATGTTACTATACCTTCGTTTATTGAAAGAAAGTTTTGCGTTTGCTGTTAATGCACTACGCAATAATAAGTTGCGGACATTTCTTTCGTTACTTGGGGTGACCATAGGTATTTTTTCCATCATAGCCGTTTTGGCAGCCGTTGATTCTTTAGACCATAAAATCAAAAAAGAATTGAGTAGTTTGGATAAAAACACCATTTATCTTTTTAATGACAGTTTTGGACCTTCCGATATTCCTGCCTGGAAACGCGAGCAATTCCCGAATGTTACCTATGCAGAATATGAATTTCTAAAAGACAATTTGGACGATGCTGAAGAAATGTCGTATCAAATTTTCTTGAGTCCGGAAAATATGAAATTCGAAGACAAAACGGTTACCAATGTCAATGTGGTGCCTGTGACCAATTCGTTTATCGATATTCAAGGTTTTGAATTTACCGACGGCCGTTTTTTTAATGAATCCGAATCCAATTCAGGTGCCGCGGTGGCGGTTATTGGAGCCGACTTGGCCGAAGGCTTGTTTGGAGATTTTAATCCAATTGGAAAACAAGCCCGATTGTATGGTCAACGTTTTACGATAGTTGGGGTGTTGAAAAAGAAAGGGGACGGGATGTTTGGCAATGACGATTCTTCCGCCATTATCCCAGTGAATTTTATTCGAAGAGCCTTAGGAGAAAATAAATACCAAACGCCAATTATCATTGTCAAACCCAAAAAAGGGATAGATATGCAGGCGTTTAAGGCCGAATTGTCCCTAAAACTCCGTAACTACCGCGGGATGAAAGTCGATGAAGAAGATAATTTCTTTATTAATGTGTTTTCAGGATTCACCGATTTAATTGATGGAATTATCAGTATGATGAATCTAGGAGGTTGGATTATCGCTGGCTTTTCATTATTAGTGGGCGGATTTGGTGTCGCCAATATTATGTTTGTTTCTGTAAAAGAACGCACCAATTTGATTGGGATTCAAAAATCGTTGGGTGCCAAAAACCGTATGATTTTGTTCCAATTTTTATTTGAAGCCGTTATCCTTTGCTTGTTCGGAGGTTTGGTCGGTATTGGATTGGTTTGGGGCCTCACCTTTATTCTAACTTCTGCGTTGGATTTTGAGTTTATCCTTAGCTTTAGCAATATTGTTTTAGGTTCGGTTTTAGCGATAACAATCGGTGTAGTTTCTGGAATTTTGCCTGCTATTTCTGCCGCCAAATTAGATCCTGTAGAAGCCATTCGCAGTGGAATGTAATTTTCTTTAGCATAAATAAAAAAGCACAATAGAAAACCTATTGTGCTTTTTTTATGGAGTACTATTTGAATTATCGAATCTCTTGGTTCAAGATTAAATCCAAATATAAATTCACTTTGTTTTTTAATTCTTTGCGGTGAGCAATGAAATCCAAGAAACCATGATCTAAGACGAATTCAGCGGTTTGGAACCCTTCCGGTAAATCTTTACCCGTCGTGTCACGAACCACACGCGGTCCCGCAAATCCAATTAAAGCGCCGGGTTCTGAAATATTAATATCGCCTAACATTGCATAAGAAGCGGTTGTTCCTCCTGTTGTTGGATCCGTACATAAAGAAATGTAAGGAATTTTTGCATCGGCTAATTGCGCCAATTTAGCAGAAGTTTTTGCTAATTGCATCAACGAATACGCCGCTTCCATCATACGGGCTCCCCCAGATTTCGAAATCATCAAGAAAGGAACTTTATGTTGGATGGAGTAATCAATACCCCGTGCAATTTTTTCACCCACTACAGCACCCATCGAACCGCCAATAAAGGCAAAGTCCATGCAGCATACTACCAAGTCTTTTCCTTTGGATTTTCCTACTGCTGTGCGAACAGCATCTTTCAGTTTGGTTTTATCCATTACTTCTTTTAAACGATCGGAATATTTCTTGGTATCCACGAAATCCAACGGGTCTTTGGAGGTCATTTTTGCATCCAATTCTTTGAATTCGTTGTTATCAAATAAGATTTCGAAATATTCTTTACTACCAATGCGAACGTGGAAATCGTCTTCCGGACTTACCCATAAGTTTCTTTCTAATTCGTCTGCATCTACAATTTTACCGGTTGGAGATTTGTACCACAATCCTTTGGGTACGTCTTTTTTCTCTTCTGTAGCGGTCTTAATTCCTTTTTCAGTACGTTTAAACCAAGCCATAGTTATTGATTTAGCAATGCTGAATTATCAAAATAATTCGGCACTTAAATGTTATAATGTGTTTACGTTATTCAAATCGGCAAATGCCTGCTCCAAACGAGCATTGAATGTCATTTCACCTTCACGAACCCATTTGCGCGGATCGTAATGTTTTTTGTTAGGTGAATCAGCGCCTTCTGGGCTACCGATTTGCGTTCTTAAATAATCAATTTTATTTACCATATAATCACGAATACCTTCTGTAAACGCAAATTGTAGGTCGGTATCAATGTTCATTTTAATTACACCATACGAAATGGCTTCGCGAATCTCTTCCAAAGTAGAACCTGATCCGCCGTGGAATACAAAATCAACTGGATTTACACCCGTGTTGTATTTTTCTTGAACGTAATCTTGTGAGTTTTTCAAAATTTTTGGCGTCAATTTTACATTCCCTGGTTTGTAGACCCCGTGAACGTTACCAAAAGCTGCAGCAATGGTAAAGCGCGGACTTACTTTCATCAACTCTTCATAAGCATAAGCCACTTCAGAGGGTTGGGTATATAATTTTGAACTATCAACATCAGAATTGTCAACACCGTCTTCTTCGCCACCCGTAATTCCCAATTCAATTTCTAAGGTCATTCCCATTTTACTCATGCGCGCCAAATATTCTTTACAGATTTCAATATTTTCCTGTAAAGGCTCTTCGGACAAGTCAATCATGTGCGATGAGAATAAGGGTTTGCCCGTTTCTGCAAATTGTTTTTCAGAAGCGTCTAACAACCCGTCAATCCACGGCAATAATTTTTTTGCACAGTGGTCAGTATGTAAAATCACGGTCGCACCATAAGCCTCAGCTAAAGTATGAATGTGTTTCGCTCCAGCTACAGCTCCTAGAATAGCTGCTTGTTCACCCGCATTCGATAATCCTTTACCGGCATTAAATTGTGCACCACCGTTTGAAAACTGAATAATTACAGGGGCTTTTAATTTAGCTGCCGTTTCAATAGTACCGTTAATCGTACTAGAACCTACCACATTTACAGCAGGTAAAGCAAATCCTTTTTCTTTAGCGTAAGCGAAAATCTTTTGAACTTCATCTCCGGTAGCAACCCCGGGCTTAATGTTGTGTGACATGATGTAGTTATATTTTTAGTTAAGTGTACAAAAGTAAAAATAAAAAAAATTAGAACGGATAATTTATCCCGATATTTAGAACGGATTTAGCTAAGTTAAACTCCCTCAGCCATTTATTTTCAATTTGTTCTGAAGGGTTGTAGGTTTTAAATCCGATGTCAAAGCGAACCACAAAAAGTCCTTGGTCATAGCGCAAACCAAATCCTGTTCCCAATGCCATTTCTTTTAACGATTTCCATCCTTTAAATTGATAGGCCTCTTGGTCTACGGCATCGAAAACGTTCCAAATATTGCCTACATCTGCAAATACAGCACCGTTAAATTTGCCAAATAAATTACAACGAAACTCAGCATTGGCCGAAAGTTTCATATTTGCTTCGTTAAAGTCGTTGATTCCGCCGCTACTGCCCGGACCCAAACTGTAAGGTTGCCACGCTCGATTGTCATTGGAACCTCCAGAAAAATAACTTCGTGAAAAAGGAATCGTATTGGAATTGCCATAAGGAACTGCCAAACCAGCAAATGTGCGAACGGCGATCACATTTTTACCTTGTAATGTCCAATGTTTGATAAATTCAAATTCACCTTTTAAATATTGAGAAAATTGAACTTCAAAAAAGGTATTGGCTCCCGATTGATTTTGCAGTTGTTTGGAAGCACGGGCTAAAATGGATAACATATTTCCAGCCGATTCAAATTTGGTGCGAATGGAATAAAAATTATTGTCGCCCACGCCACGGCTAGTTGTTTTGTAATAGCTAACATTTGAGGCAAAAATCAAGTTGTTTTCGGTTAATCTTTTGCGGCGTTCTTCAATACTTCGTATGGTTTTTAAATCATCAGCTGTTGTAGTAATTGTCGGATTGGGACCAAGTACGGCATTCACAAATCCGTTGGTTCCCGCGTCAATAATCAACTTCCCATTGGAAAAGAACTGGGGGAAATTCGTGTCGGCATCGTAATAAATCGCCAAATTATTTAAAGCATCAAACGACGATTTGTATACATTAAAGTAATTGCTAATGTTTAAGTTTTTTACAAACTGAATATTGAACAAATCCAGACGAATGTTTTGATTTTTTTTAGGAACCCAGTTGTACGTGAACGAACCCGTAAAGTTTTGTTTGTCCAATCCAATATTTTGCTGTTTGGCATAACCCATCGAAACCGTAGTGGTAGGCAACATGGTTTTTGGGATAATTTTTTCAGTATTAAAAAGGAAAAACAAACGAGGAAAATTCAATTTCGCATCCAAACCGATTTCAGAAATATTGAAAAAAGTATTGTTGGGATTAGCTAAGTCTTTGGAAGCTCCTACGTTGCCACGAAATCCGATTTCAAACGTTTCGGCCCCATTAAATACATTCCGAATGCCCAACGATGTATTTCCTGAAATACCAAAATCCTGAATGTTGGAATGGGTAAAGTCAACCGAAGCCCCAAAGGTATATTTCTTCCGCGGCGTTAAATAAATATTCGCGATGAGTCCGTTGGGATCTTTGGGGTCTTCTTTGTATTGAATCGTTGGGTATTTAAACACCCGTAAATTACTCAAATACTTTGTGGTTAATGTGGTATTGTTGTCAGAAAACAAACTTCCTTTGGTAATCAAAACCGCGTCGGTAATTGCTTTAGGACGGTATTTTAATTTGTTTTCACTGTACAACACAAAATCATTATAGACCAAACTGTCTTTAACTTTGATTTCATTTTTACTCGTAGTTTGATCCGTGTAAATGGCTACTTTGTTGATTTTGTAAAGGCGAAAGGGTTCCGTTACCGTCGAGTCATTTTTACGGTACGAATTGTCTTTGATGATCAAATTTACGTTTACTTTTTTCCCCGTACTAATGGTGTCCAAACTGTAACGAATGTAATTTTGTTGGAAATAAAAAGCACCATTATTTCGGAAATCACTCGTAATACGATCGCGCTCCCCATTCAACAATTCAGTGTCGTATTGTTTACCGGATTTGATTAAGGTTCGGTTGTTATGAATACGGAAAAGGGAATCGAGCATCGGACTCGTAATTGCTGTCTTCAGACTGTCAATGGTGTACGGAGTTTTACGGTTGACGTTGTATTTGATTTGAATTCTTTTCGTTGTCGAAGTGTCTTTTTCTATCGTAGTTTCAACATCAAAATAGCCTTTGTTATAATAGTAAGCATTTAATCGTTTGATCGATTTTTTTACCGCTGTGGAATCATAAATCGCAGGCGCTTCCCCTGTTTTCATTAAAAAATTACTCAACCCAGATACCACAAAGGATTGGCCCAGACGCTCTACTTGCTTGGCGGATAATAATCGGTTTAATCGAGCTCTGCGTTTGGGTTTGCGGTCGAGCCATTGCTTGTAAAGACTGTCCGAATGTTGTTTGGCTAAGTTGTACAATTGTAATCGCAAACGGTATCCCAATATCGAAGTGTTCGGTTTTTGGTACAATTGAAAATAAACAACTTCATCATGATTGGGTTTTTTATCAATCACAATTTCATTTTTTGTCAATAAACGCTTGGATTCAGGTACCCGTTTGGTAACATCACAACTGAAGATGAACAACAGTATTACAATAAATAATGATATTTTTGTAAGGCGGTAGCGCAAAAGTTCAAAATTTAATTTCAAAAGTAACGTATTTTTATGGTTAGCAAAAACCAAATCAAGTTAATTGCATCTCTTCATCAAAAAAAGTACCGCGATCAAAACGGACTTTTTATTGCGGAAGGTTTTAAAGTAATTAATGAATTGCTGCATTCGGATTTTGAACTTCAAAACATCTACCAGACGACAGCTCTTTTTTCTGAAAACCAATTGCCCGTGACGACTGTTTCTGAAACGGATTTGAATAAAATGTCGGCACTGAAAACTGCCAATAATTGTTTGGCCGTTTTTAAAATGGCACCCGAACAAGCCATAACTCCACAAGGATTTCAACTAGTTTTGGATGATGTGCGCGATCCGGGAAACTTGGGCACCATTATACGTTTGTGCGATTGGTTTGGGATACCCCAACTCATATGCAGTTTGCAAACCGCCGATTTGTATAATCCCAAAGTGGTTCAAGCAACCATGGGTTCGATTACGCGGGTTCGTATAATTTACACGGATTTACTCGCGTATTTGAGTTCGACGAATCTCCCCATCATGGGAACGTTTATGGATGGCGAAAATGTATATGCAACCCCATTGCCCAAAGAAGGGATTTTGATTTTAGGCAATGAAGCGAACGGAATTTCCAGTGCCGTTGAAGCTCTTGTGCAGCAACGATTAGCCATTCCGCGTTTTGGTGCCATTCAAAAAACAGAAAGCTTGAATGTGGCTACAGCCGCAGCTATTTTTTTAAGTGAAATGCGTAGAAGGGATTAGTGGAAGGTGAAATTCACTAAAAAACCACGTGTTTTCATACCTGCAATATTTCCCGTCCATGGACTCGCCGGATTGTTATCGCGAATGAGTTCGTCATTCATCCCAAAAACACCCCGGATTGAGGGTGAGAACTTGAAATATTCCAAATAAATATCGATACCAAAGCCCAATTCATAATTATTGGTCCAAGGTTTTACACGAAATCGCTGTTGGTAATTGTCATCTATCGATTTAGAATTACTGGATAAATTCAAGGTTGCATCAATACCACCTACTAAATAAGGGCGAACATTACCCACACGTTGGGAGGAAAACTTAACCAAAAGAGGTAACATGATGTAGGTGGACCGCACTTCCCGCAGTGCATCTAAAGGTTTTGTAAATCCACTATAGGTAAGATTGCGTTGGGTGTAATAGAGTCCGGGCTCAAAGCGAAGGTCAATGTGTTCGTGCAAGCGAAGATTACCTACCAAACCTACATTGAATCCCGTTGAGTTGGCTACTGCAATATCTTTTACAGGTGGATTTATATAGTCAAATTTGAAATCAAAACTATTAAACCCTAAAAAGTAACCCCAATGCACCCGTTGTTTATCAAAGTTTTCTAAATGAATGATTGGGTCTTTAGAAAATATACCTTTCGATTGGGCCAAAACGCCCAAAGGGAAGCACAATAGGATTAGGATTAATTTCTTCATAATTATTTTGATGCCGAATAAATGGTCGCAACTCCAAATGTTTGTGGCATAGCTTTCACGTCTATAAACCCAATTTTACGTAAAATATTGTTTAGTTTTTCACCATAAGGGAAAACGGCTGCCGATTCGGATAAATAACCATAGGCTACATTGTCTTTGGAAAAGAGTTTGCCAATCAAAGGTAAAATGAATTTGGTATAAAAACGGTACCCTTGTTTAAATGGTGTTTTTTCGGGAACAGAAGTTTCTAAAATGACAAAAATACCGCCGGGTTTCAATACGCGTAAAATTTCGGCGAGACCTTTTTCAAGTGTTTCAAAATTACGAATGCCAAAAGAAACCGTGATGGCATCAAAATGATGATCAGGAAACGGCATGTTTTCCGAATCACCCAGTACCATGTCAATTATAGTGTCTAAGTTTTGCGCTTTTACTTTTTGTTTGCCCACTTCCAACATGCCGGAAGAAATGTCTAAGCCCACAATTTTTGAGGCTTTGGTCTGCGCCATTAAAATGGCCAAATCCCCAGTTCCTGTGGCGATATCCAATACCGTTTCCGGCTGGGTAGCTTTCACCAATTGCAGTACTTTTTTTCGCCATTTTACATCAATTCCAAACGAAATCACTCGATTTAAACCGTCGTAATTGCCGGAAATCGTATCAAACATTTGGGTAACTTGTTCTTTTTTACCCAAGTTGGAATCTTTGTATGGGGTTACATTTTCTGCCATTTCACTTGCATTTTTAGCGGCACAAAGGTAGCGATAATTGCTCCTTTTTGTACCGAATTTTTCGGATTATCTTTTGGTAAACGTTTGAAAGGTAAAGGCGCAAAGGTGCTTTTCATCACTGGGATGGAATTCCTCCGATTCGATTTTCCATTCTTTTTCATCTAATTCAGGGAAAAAGGCATCGGCTTCAAAAGTAGCATGAACGCGAGTGAGTTCGATTTTATCCGCAAAAGGTAAGGCTTGACGGTATATTTCGGCACCACCAATGATAAAGTTTTCTTCATCATTTGGGCAAGAAGCGATTGCGGCTTCCAATGAATGAACTACAATGCAGTTTTCGTAAGCGTAATCGGTTTGACGGGTGATGATCACATGCGTGCGATTAGGCAGTGGCTTGGGAAAACTTTCAAATGTCTTCCTTCCCATAATGATATAATGACCTGTAGTCAAGGCTTTAAATCGTTTAAAGTCGTCGGGTAAATGCCAAACCAATTGGTTGTCTTTGCCCAAAGCATTGTTTTCAGCAGCTGCCGCAATTAAAGTAATCATAAGGTGCTTTTTTGCGTTGTAAAAATACGGGGTTTCCAGCAATTGTTTTTATTGAATTGCGAGTTCACACCGATTTTAATACAATTTTGGCGTTTGTTGGACGGAAAATCATTCAATTTTTGAAAAGTCAAATTCATTATCTGAAAATAAGAAAACGTTTTCTTGATTTTATAATTTTTAAAAAGTGATTAAAAAATGGGAATTTGATTTAAAAAAATGGTTGTTTTTGTGAAAATAATAAATCGTTTTTGTGGGGGTACAACCTTTGTTTTTATTGCGTTACTTTGCTTAAGTAATCTATAAATGAAATAGTTATGGCGATTAAGAAACAGTTTGTTAAAACGAAACCGGTTTGTAAAGTGACGTTTACTGTGGAAGCTAAAGAAGCGGCTACTGCGTCAGTAGTAGGGGATTTCAACGATTGGAATTCTGAAGCCGGCTCACTATCAAAATTAAAGAACGGATCTTTCAAAGGCGCTTTTGATTTGCCAAAAGACAACTCCTTTGAATTCAGATATGTGGTAGATGGTGAATTTATTAATGATCCAGAAGCCGACAGCTACCGTTGGAATGCTTATGCCAACGCTGAAAACAGCGTTCTTGAAGTGTAAGTTTTAGTTGGTTTGTTTTAAAAATCCGCCCTTCAAGGCGGATTTTTTATTTATTCTTCTACTCCCTCCAACTGTATGGGGATAAAATAAGTAGAGTCAATGGGAATTCCTCGAACAACAGCTGGTTTGAATCCGTTGAATTCGTTTAGAATAGAAATGATTTTGGACTCAATCTCAGGAAATACTGTGTTTTCTATAATTATGTGTTCTATTTTGCCGTTTTTAGTGACGTTGAATTGTACAAGTACAAACAGTTTGATATTGTATTTACTAAAATCTAATTTCTGGAGTAGAAAATCATAAAAATCAGCAATTCCTTTTTTACTCTTGGTAGTTATACCTTTGTAGGGTTCTGTGTATGAGATTTTTTGATTATTGTTCATACAATAACCAGTTATACATATACCATTTTTATATTCTTCAACATAATTACAATGTATCCTTGTATCCAAACCTTCCCATTTTCCTTCCTTTAATCCTTCGATAAAACTCCCAGTTTCTTGACCATATTCCGTTTCAATAGTTGCAGTTCCATTTCCATTATCAATTAGTTTTAGGCCTGCTTCTGAATAATAGTTTTTAATCAAATAAGTTGTTGTTTTTTTATCATCATCAAAGGTAAATTCCCCTTCTTCTTTAATTTGACCGTTATTGTAATATGAAGTAAAGGCATCAATTTTACGGTTTTGTTTATAATTTGTAATGGATTTTATTGCTCCGTCCGCATAATATGTTTTGAGGTAACCATTTTTTATTTTTTTGGTATAATTACTATATTCTGTTGATTGTAGTAATTCATTTTTAGCATTGAATTTCTTTTCTAAAGCTTTAGTAGTATAAATGTCAACCGTTTTTTTTGTAAAAAAAGAGTTCTCTGTAGCCGGATAACCAATAGAATCACTGTAAATAACTTTGGAGACTTGGGCGAATAGTTCAGCGTTAGTAATTAAGAGGATAAGTGCGAATAAGATTTTTTTCATAAAGTTATTTTTAAACAGCGACAACCCCTTTAATATGCGGATGCGGGTCGTATCCCTCTAACGTAAAATCGTCAAATTCAAAAGCGAAAATATCTTTCACGTTTGGATTTATTTTCATGGTGGGTAAGGGGCGTGGCTCCCGACTCAATTGCAATTCCAATTGTTCGAAGTGATTGTTATAAATATGGGCATCGCCAAACGTATGAATGAAATCGCCCGGTTGTAAGTCGCACACTTGCGCAATCATCATCGTTAACAAAGCATAGGATGCAATATTGAACGGAACGCCTAAGAAAATATCGGCACTGCGTTGGTACAACTGACAGGATAATTTTCCTTCGGCAACATAAAATTGGAAAAACGCATGACAGGGTGGAAGGGCCGCTTTCCCGTTGGCTACATTTTCTGCGAAGGAAACCGAAGTGTCGGGCAATACCGAAGGATTCCAAGCCGAAATCAACATGCGACGGCTGTTCGGATTTTGTTTTAAAGTCTCAATTAACTCCGCAATTTGATCAATATTTTTACTATCCCAATTGCGCCATTGATGGCCGTAAACCGGACCCAAATCGCCGTTTTCATCCGCCCATTCGTCCCAAATTTTAACCCCATTTTCTTTAAGATAACCGATGTTTGTTTCTCCTTTTAAAAACCATAACAATTCATAGATAATGGATTTTAAATGGAGCTTTTTGGTAGTTACCATCGGGAAACCCTCGCTGAGGTCAAAACGCATTTGGTAGCCGAAAATACTTTTGGTTCCGGTTCCAGTGCGATCGCCTTTTTGAACACCGTGTTCTAAAACATGCTTAACGAGGTCGTGGTATTGTTTCACAGGGATTAATTTTTAAGATTCGCGTTTGGATATTTCGTCGCGGATACGGGCCGCTTTTTCATAGTCTTCATCTTGAACAGCAGCTTCCAACATATCGTTGAGTTCGGCCAAACTGTAAGTGTTTAGTCCGCTACCTGCTGTAGGAGTAGGTTCGTTGGATTGACCAAAAGTTTCCGGTTCTGACAGTACGCCATCGCCCATTTCTCCTTCATTTCCGGACGGATTTAAGTAGATACCCGCCTTGTCCAAAATGTTTTTATAGGTAAAAATTGGGGCTTGAAAGCGCAACGCCAAAGCAATCGCGTCGGAAGTACGTGCATCGATAATTTCTTCAATTTTATCGCGTTCACAAATGATACTTGAGTAAAATACCCCATCCACCAATTTGTGAATGATCACTTGTTTAACCACAATATCAAATCGATCGGCAAAGCTTTTAAATAAATCGTGAGTTAACGGACGCGGCGGCTTGATTTCTTTTTCTAAAGCAATCGCAATCGATTGGGCTTCAAAGGCACCAATTACAATCGGAAGTTTGCGCTCGCCATCCACTTCATTTAAAATCAATGCGTAAGCACCGTTTTGGGTCTGACTGTACGAAATTCCTTTTATGGTAAGTTTGACTAAACTCATACTATCTTAATATTATTGCGGCAATAAAATGAAAAACACCTTTATTGTCGGTCGTAAACTTCTATCTAAATCTTTTGATTTTTGAAAATCAGTGCGGCTAATTTTCTAGTCGAATACGGACTGCAAAATAACAAAAAGATTTGGGGATTTCTAAAAAAAATAAGCCGCTTGTAAAAAAACAAACGGCCTATCAAGTTTAGGTTATATTTTCAAAGAATCTTAGCTGTTTTGCGCTTTGAACTCTTTTAATTTTTGTGTTAAACGGGGCACTACATCCAAAGCATCACCTACGATTCCGTAGTCGGCTACTTTAAAGAACGGTGCTTCAGGGTCGGTATTGATGACTACTTTTACTTTAGAAGCATTGATTCCAGCAATATGTTGAATCGCACCTGAAATTCCGATAGCCACATAAAGGTTTGAAGCTACTGGTTTACCTGTTTGTCCCACGTGTTCGCTATGGGGTCTCCAACCAATATCCGAAACTGGTTTAGAACAAGCGGTTGCTGCTCCAAGTGTTGTAGCTAAATCTTCCAAAATGTGCCAATTCTCCGGACCTTTCAATCCGCGTCCACCAGAAACGACGATATCTGCATCAGCGATTGATACTTTACCACTTGCTTTTTCAACTGATTCTACTTTAGTATTGAAATCGGCATCGCTTAAAGCAGGTGAAAAATCTTCTGCACTTGCAGCGGTATTGTTTTCAACCAAACCAAATGAGTTTTTAGAAATAGACAACACTTTTACATCTGTGGTAACTTCCGTATAATTGAATGCTTTTTGTGAAAAAGCACTGCGTTTCACTTGAAATGGAGAAGTGCTTACGGGTAAGCCAACTACGTTAGAAGCCATACCAGCATCCAAGCCAACAGCCACTAACGGTGCTAAATACAAACTGTCTGTTGTTGAAGAAAGTACAACCACTTTAGCGCCTTCTTTTTGAGCGGCTTGTTTTACCACATCAGCATAAGCTTTTGCATTAAAGTTGGATAATTGACCGTTGTTTACATTTAAAACTTTGGAAACACCGTATTTGCCCAATTCTGAAGTATCACCCGCATTAACAGTTACTGCTGTTACGCTAGTGCCCATGGTGTCGGCTACGGCTTTGGCGTATGAAGCCAATTCCAACGCTACTTTTTTGAATTTGCCGTCTGCATATTCGGCATATATAAGTACTGACATAGTCTTTATCTTTTTTGGAAGCTTAGATTACTTTCGCTTCGTTGTGTAACAAGTTGATTAATTCGTCAAGATTATCAGGAGCAACCATTTTCACCGCTGATTTTGGTGCTGGTTTTTCAAATTTCACCGCTTTGGTTTTGTTGTCAGCTCCTGTTGCTTCTACCACAGCAAGTGGTTTTGTACGTGCAGTCATAATACCGCGCATATTTGGAATACGTAAATCTTTTTCTTCAACAATTCCTTTTTGTCCACCTACAACTAAAGGTAATGTTGTAGCAATCACCTCTTTTCCACCATCAATTTCGCGAGAGGCTTTTGCCGATCCACCGTCAACCGTTAATTCGGTACAAGAATTCACGAAGTTGTAGTTCAATAAGCCGGCTAACATTCCTGGTACCATTCCGCCGTTGTAGTCTAACGATTCTTTTCCGCAAATGATCAAATCATATCCGCCATTTTTAGCCACTTCGGCCAATTGTTTCGCTACGAAAAAACCATCAGTTGGTGTAGCATTGACACGAATCGCATCATCAGCACCAATGGCTAACGCTTTGCGTAAAGTCGCTTCCGTATCAGGTCCGCCCACATTTACAACTGTTACTTTCGCACCTTGTTGCTCCTGAAACCAAATGGCACGGGTAAGTCCAAATTCGTCATTAGGGTTAATCACATATTGTACACCGTTGGTATCAAACTCCGTGTCCCCGTTAACGAAGTTGATTTTTGAAGTAGTATCAGGCACGTGGCTGATGCAAACTAATATTTTCATATATTTTTGAGGGGTTTAAATTTTTCCGACGTAAAAGTAAAAAATATATTTCTAACTTTTATATGCATGCATAATATTTTTTCATATTTCAATCGATTTCGCTGAAGATTCCGTTGAGTGATGTGTTTTCTATTTTGAATTGTTAAAAATTTAACGCAAAAATTCAGTGAATACTAATTCTTTTTTGCTCAAAAAGATGGATTTAAGGCTGGCGGAAGTGAATTTTCTGCCCAATTATATCGATTTCGTAAAAAAAGCAGGCACAAAATCGAAAGACGGAATATTTTAATCATCGAGAATTCTTATTTTTGCGAATCCTAAAACTGAATAACGAAATATTCGATATGAGAACGATCCAATTTAGAGAAGCGATAGCCGAAGCGATGAGCGAGGAAATGCGTCGCGACGAATCAGTATATTTAATGGGTGAAGAGGTAGCGGAATACAACGGTGCCTACAAAGCCTCCAAAGGAATGTTGGATGAGTTTGGCGCAAAACGCGTTATTGATACGCCTATTGCAGAGCTTGGTTTTGCAGGTATAGCAGTAGGATCAGCCATGAACGGTTGTCGTCCTATTGTAGAATTCATGACCTTCAACTTTTCATTAGTAGGTATTGACCAAATCATCAACAACGCAGCCAAAATGCGTCAGATGTCAGCCGGTCAATTTCCTATGCCTATGGTGTTCCGTGGTCCTACAGCATCTGCAGGTCAGTTGGCAGCAACCCACTCACAAGCTTTTGAAAACTGGTACGCCAACTGTCCCGGATTGAAAGTGATTGTACCCTCAACGCCTTATGATGCAAAAGGTTTGTTGAAAGCAGCGATTCGTGATAATGATCCAGTTATTTTCATGGAATCCGAGCAAATGTATGGTGATAAAGGGGAAGTGCCAGAAGGCGAATACATCATTCCAATTGGTGTTGCCGATATCAAACGCGAAGGTGCTGATGTGACAATTGTTTCTTTTGGTAAAATCATCAAAGAAGCGTTAATCGCTGCCGATGAATTGGCCAAAGAAGGTATTTCTTGTGAAGTCATCGACTTGCGTACCGTTCGCCCAATGGATTATGACGCAATCATTAATTCAGTGAAAAAAACCAACCGTTTAGTGGTATTAGAAGAAGCTTGGCCGTTTGCCAGTGTGGCTTCTGAAATCACTTATATGGTTCAAGAGCGTGCTTTTGATTATTTGGATGCGCCTGTACAACGTATCACAACTGCAGATACACCTGCTCCGTATTCGCCAACCCTTTTGAAAGAATGGTTACCGAATGCAAGTGATGTTGTTAAAGCCGTCAAAAAAGTAATGTATAAATAAGGATTTCCTTTATATTTGAAGCCATTCCGAGAGCACTTGGAATGGCTTTTTTATTTTAACAAAACAGGATGAAGAAAAACCTACGCGCAAGTATTATTTTGTTCTTTTTTACCGTTCTTGTCGCTGCTCAAACCAAAGTGAGTGGAGTGGTTATTGACAAGAAAAATCAACCGATTCCTTTTGCAAACCTCGTGTTTAAGGGGTCAAATGAGGGTGTGGTTTGTGATGAAAACGGGAAGTTTTATATCGAATCAGCAAAAAGTTATACCACCTTAGTGGTGGCTTTTATGGGTTATACAACAAAAGATGTTGATTTGGAAAAACCTGTCACTTACAATTTGAAAATTGTACTTAATGAAGAAGAAGTGCTTCAAGAAGTCGTGGTGTATACCGGGAAAACGTCCAAGAAAAATAATCCGGCGTTACGAATCTTACGAAAAATCTGGGAACGCAAACGCAAAAATGGATTGCGCCTCTTCGATCAATACGCTTACGATAAGTACGAAAAAGTTGAGTTTGATCTCAACAGTGTTGACAGCAATTTCACCAAAAGCAAAGTGTTTAAAGGGATGGAATTTGTGTTCAATAAAATTGATACTTCCAAAATCACGGGTAAAACGTATTTGCCCATTTTTATCAACGAGTCGGTATATAAAGTCTACGGCGACAATAAATTAGGGAAACAAAAAGAAATTTTAGAAGGAAATAAAAATTCAGGTTTAAGTAACGGCGATGGCGTCAACACGTTTATCAAAGACTTGTATAACGATTACAATATTTACAACAACCACTTGACCTTTTTTGATAAAAGTTTTACAAGTCCAATTTCCACAACAGGAATTGACGTCTATAATTACGTATTGCGGGATAGTGCTTACATTGATGACAAATGGTGCTACAACATCGTTTTTTATCCCCGACGTAAAAATGAATTGACCTTCAAAGGGGATTTTTGGGTGAATGATTCCACGTTTGCTATCAAGACCATTAATATGGCCGTTTCGAAAAGCGCCAACATTAACTGGGTGAAAGACATATATATCGAACAAGAATTTGATGTAGTAAACGACTCGGTGTTTTTGCTCACCAGAGATTATATGATGTCCGATTTCTCGTTGTCTAAAAAGGAAGAAGCCAAAGGTGTGTATGGGAAACGAACTTCTTTGTACCGTAATCATAAGTTCAACGAACCCAAACCGGAAAAATTCTACCGCGATGAAGTCAACTTCATTGACAATGCAGTGTATACCCGAAATGAAGAATTTTGGGAACAAAATCGCTTTGAAAAATTGAACAAAGATGAAGTTGGGGTGTATAAAATGCTCGACACCCTTAAAACCGTCAAGAAGTTCAAACAAATGTATAATCTGGTGACTATTTTAGCCAGCGGTTACATTCAAAAAGGGCATTTTGATTACGGTCCCATTTTTTCCACTTTTGGGTATAATGTAGTCGAAGGTATTCGCTTGCGCGCAGGTGGACGAACGTATTTCGGGCCGAACGACAAATGGCGAATCCAAGGCTATACCGCTTTTGGGTTTGATGATCATAAATTTAAATACGGTGTTTCTGCCAAATGGATGGTCAATACCAAAAACCGTTTGATTCTCGCTGCGGGGAATCGGAGAGATATCGAACAAATTGGAGCAAGTTTAACCACAACCAATGATGTCTTGGGTCGAAGTTTTGCTTCCTCCGGTATTTTCATGTCGGGAACCAACGGGAAATTGTCCAACATCAACTTGACTTCTGCTTCTGCAGAAATTGAACCCGTGAAAAATTTAATTTTTGAAACCGGATTCTCTTTCCGTACACTCGAATCGGCTTCCCGCGATTTATTCACCATGGATTATTTTACTGATAAAGCACGCACACAAACGCGTGGCGATTTGCGCCAATCCGAAGTGTATTTTCAGGTCGAATTTACACCCAAGAAAAAATCGGTAGGATATGGAGTGGAACGCTTAACTGTTGATAATCCCTATAGTCGCTTGTTTTTAAAAATGAGTCAGGGTTTCAAAGGAGTTCTAAATAGTGATTTTGATTATACCAAGTTGCAATTGTATTATAAACAACCTATCGTTATCGGTCCATTAGGGCGAACCAATTTGACCATGGAAATGGGGAAAACCTTTGGTGCTGTTCCGTTAGGATTGATGAGTGTAGTGCCCGGAAATCAAACCTATTTTATCATTGGCAACACTTTTAGTAATTTGAATTTCTACGAATTTGTTACCGATGAATACGTAACACTTCAATGGGAACACAATTTCCAAGGGCGTTTGTTTTCTAGAATCCCTGGTATCCGAAAATTGAATTGGCGGGAGATTATCGGAATTCGTGGAGTATACGGAGATTTTTCAGAAGAAAACCGCTTGTTAAATGCTTCGGATTTAGTGTATAAAGCTCCTAAAACACCCTACTGGGAATACAGCGTTGGTATCGGGAATATCTTTAAAGTATTCCGCATTGATGCCAGTTGGAGAGGAAACTACCGCGATTTACCCGGAACCAACAATTTCACCATCAAAGGGGAATTTGGGTTCTATTTTTAAGTACGTCACTACAAATCAAGACAATAGACTGATTTTGGAACTTTTGTTTTCAAAATCAGTTTTTTTTTGGACAAAAATGTACTTTGTAGAGGTGAATAAAAATGTATAGTAAATTCATAAAAATTACAACCCAAAAAAACACGATATCTATTTTTTCGGTTAAAAAAATTAGGGATTCACAATTGCGTCGATAGTGTATATTTTTTTTGCAAATCTTTTTGGCGAATAGTCGATACACGCTGTAAATTTGCGCCCTCAGTTAATTGAACAGCAAGATTATGACAGCAGATAATAAAAATACTTTCGATGTATTAATCGAAATCCCAAAAGGAAGCCGCAATAAATACGAATACGATTTTGAATTAAAGAAAATTCGTTACGACCGTATGTTGTTTTCTTCCATGATGTACCCCGCAGATTATGGATTTATTCCAGAAACGCTTGCATTGGACGGTGATCCATTGGACGTATTGGTTTTAGTAACGGAACCAACTTTCCCCATGTGTGTAATGGAAGTAAAACCGATTGGAGTGTTCCACATGGCCGATGACAAAGGTCCGGATGAGAAAATCATTTGTGTTCCAGTTTCTGATCCTATTTGGAACAAGTTAAACGATTTGCAAGATGTGAATCCCCACTTGTTGAAAGAAATCGAACACTTTTTCGAAGTATATAAAGACCTAGAAAATAAAAAAGTAGACGTACACGGTTGGGGAAATGTTGACGAAGCCCGTGAAATCTTACAGCAATGTATCGATCGTTTTGCATTGATTGAAAACCGCCCAGAAGGATTATTTAGCATCAAATAATTGACAAATAGGTTGAGTTAGCGTTTATTGTTATCAAATCAAATTAAAAAGAGTGGGTTAATGCCCGCTCTTTTTGTTTTTTAATGCATTCAATTTCAACAGTACTTTTGAAAAGCAAATCAAGATTCATACCCAAAAAATGATGAAAAATTAACGATTTGCTTACGACATATCTTTCGAAAAGCCTCTTGATTCAAGGAAAATTGGTGATTCGGCAATTATTTGTAATAAAATGGCAAAATTCATAATCTTAGTATTTATTTTTCTTTATTTTTGTTCGATTTGATAATTTAAATTCTATAACTAACTAACCAACTTTATGGAGAAAATGTTTATCTATCTGCCAATTGCTATGGCAGTGTTAGGACTGATATTCATGGGGATTAAAGCCTCATGGATAAACAAACAGGATGCCGGTGATGAACGCATGCAAAGTATTGCCAAAAGTATTCAAGAAGGAGCCATGGCGTTCCTGAAAGCCGAATACCGAATTTTGGCTATTTTCGTAGTCATCGCTTCTGTAGCTTTATTCGCCGTTTCCCAAATTTCTGGAGTTTCCCATTGGATGATCGTTGTGGCGTTCATTTTTGGAGCCATCTTCTCAGCTTTAGCCGGAAATATCGGGATGCGCATCGCAACAAAATCGAATGTACGTACCACGCAGGCAGCTAAAACAAGTTTGCCTCAAGCCTTGAAAGTTTCCTTCTCTGGAGGAACTGTAATGGGATTGGGTGTTGCTGGTTTGGCCGTACTAGGTTTGAGCATTTTCTTTTTAGTATTCTTAAACCAATTCATGGGCATCGAAGGGAAATCCTTCTATGATAATATGTCTATGGTATTGGAAACCTTAGCCGGATTCTCGCTTGGAGCAGAATCAATTGCTTTGTTTGCCCGTGTGGGTGGTGGTATTTATACCAAAGCCGCTGACGTAGGTGCCGACTTAGTTGGAAAAGTGGAAGCAGGTATTCCTGAGGACGATCCACGTAACCCTGCAACTATCGCGGATAACGTAGGAGATAACGTGGGAGACGTAGCGGGTATGGGAGCCGACTTGTTTGGTTCGTATGTAGCTACCGTTTTGGCGTCAATGGTTCTAGGTAATTATATCATTAAAGACATGACCGAAGCCAGTGGTTCGCAATTTTCGGATGCTTTCGGAAACATGGGACCTATTTTATTACCGCTTGCCATTGCAGGTATCGGAATCTTGGCTTCGATCATTGGAACGTTCTTTGTAAAAATTAAAAACAACGATGCTAAAGAAGCCGAAGTACAAGGTGCTTTAAACTTAGGAAACTACATTTCTTTAGCCTTGACAGTGGTGGCTTGTTGGTTCTTAATCGACAAAATGTTACCCGCCACAATCAATATGAATTTCTTTGGTGAAGGGGTAAAAGAAGTGCCACGTATCAACGTATTCTACGCTACACTAGTAGGTTTAGCAGTAGGTTTGTTGATTTCTGCGATTACCGAATACTTCACCGCTTTGGGTAAAAAACCAGTATTAAACATTGTACAAAATTCATCTACAGGGGCTGCAACCAACATTATTGCCGGACTTGCAACAGGGATGAAATCTACTTTCGGTTCAGTGATTCTTTTTGCTGCAGCGATTTGGGGTGCTTATTTCTTGGCAGGTTTCTATGGAGTAGCTATCGCTGCTTCTGCGATGATGGCAACCACAGCAATGCAGTTAGCCATTGATGCTTTCGGACCCATCGCAGATAATGCTGGTGGTGTTGCTGAAATGAGTGAATTACCCAAAGAAGTGCGTCAACGTACCGACGTTTTAGACTCAGTAGGAAATACAACTGCTGCTGTTGGTAAAGGTTTTGCAATTGCTTCTGCGGCATTGACGGCATTGGCTTTATTTGCAGCTTATGTTACCTTCACAGGTATCGACGGTATTAATATTTTCAAAGCAGATGTATTGGCGGCCTTGTTTATCGGTGGAATGATCCCTGTAATTTTCTCGGCTTTAGCGATGCAATCCGTTGGGAAAGCAGCCATGGATATGGTGCAAGAAGTTCGTCGTCAGTTCCGTGAAATTCCAGGTATTATGGAAGGAACAGGCAAACCAGAATATGGAAAATGTGTGGACATTTCTACGAAAGCCGCACTTCGCGAAATGATGTTGCCGGGTGCTATTACAATCATTACTCCAATTATTCTAGGTTTATTAATGGGACCTGAAGCCTTAGGAGGATATATGGCTGGTGTTTGTGTATCGGGTGTATTGTGGGCTATTTTCCAAAACAATGCCGGTGGAGCTTGGGATAACGCGAAAAAATCATTCGAAGCAGGAGTTGAAATTAATGGTGAAATGACCTTCAAAGGTTCCGATGCGCACAAAGCAGCTGTAACAGGTGACACGGTTGGGGATCCATTCAAAGATACTTCAGGACCTTCGATGAACATTTTAATCAAATTAACGTGTTTGGTTGGATTGGTAATTGCACCGATCTTAAGCAACGGTCATAGCACAGTAGATAAAAAAGAATGCGCTAAAAAAGAAATGTGCGCTTCTAAAGAAAACTGTAAAGGCGATTGTACCGGTGATAAATGTGACGGTAAATGCGAAGGAGAAAAGATGGGCAAATGCGATATGAGCAAATGTGCTTCCATGACCAAAGAAGAATGCGCAAAAATGTGCGATTCTTTAGGTTGCTCTCCCGAAGAAAAAGAAAAATGTTTATCACATTATGATAAAGACGGAAAATTTATTGGTGAAATGAAAGGCAAAGAATGCTGTTCAGAAGCTCATAAATAATCGGTCAAAACGAATAAATTCTAATCCCCGCTCTATTGCGGGGATTTTTTTTGCTGAAAATGAAGCTTTTACAAAGTATTTAGTTACATTTGAGTACCTCAAGTCGCTACAGTTCAATTTTTTACCAACCAAAATCCAATCCCATGAAAAACAAAATTGTATTCTTAGCGCTCGCGACTTTAATGAGTTTTTTTCTTAGTTGTAGCAAAGACGATAATCAAGGTGAAATTACCGAACCTTCTGGAACCGTAAAAGGAACCCTTACGGTGAAAAACGGTTCAAAGCCTGTTGGAGGTGCACTCGTTTTTGTATTTGATTCCAAAAATGAAATCCACTACACCCGAACAGCTGCCGATGGAACGTTTACGCTATTAGCTCCCTCCGGACATCGAGATTTATACCTTCAAACAGGTAACGGGTCCAATTTTAGAACTACTCTCGAAATTGAGGTAGTGAAAGACGAAACAATTACAGTAGACCCCACACTTTGTCGTTTGGATCAAGTTGCCAATATGGCCTATGTACCGGGATCCTTTGATAAAATTGAATTAATTGTACAATCTTTAGGGTATACTATTCAATCCATTACACATAACGATCTAGCCAATTATGCCACCATTTCACAATACGATATTATCTTTTTGAATTGTGGGGGCAAACAAAATACACTTAATGCACAAATTGATACGAATCTTGCCAATTTTGTAACCAATGGTGGTAGTTTGTATGCTTCCGATTGGGCTGTTGCTTATTTAACCGGTGGTGGCACCAATTCCAATTCGTGTAACTTACCTTTTGGATTTATCTCCGATGATAAAATGTGTGCCATCAATAACGGAGCTTCAGGGTTCGTCAATGGTGCCACCATTCCCGATGCAAACTTAGCAGCAGCCATCGGATTTTCAACATTAAATATTGATTACGATCTCGGAAGTTGGGAACAAATCAATGCTTATGACCCTTCATTTTGGGAAGCTTTGGTGATGAATCCTTCCAATAACCAACCTTTAATGGTTCGCAATTCGGATTTCTCGGGTGGAGCCGTAGGTACACCTGTTGGTGGCGACGATACGGGTTGGGTAACCATCTGCCATCACGATGAGGCGACAAATTCTAATGTAACAATCACCATTAGTGCTTCAGCTTGGGCAGCTCATCAAGCCCACGGTGATACACTCGGACCTTGTCAAGGGAATGCCAATAGTGGAACCATTTATTATACAACTTTCCATAATCATGCTTCTGGAAATATCGGAAACACTTCCTATATCTTGGAATATGTGATTTTGAATTTATAATCGTATTTGATTTCAAATAGGCCTCACTTCGGTGGGGCTTTTTTTTTATATTTACCTAAACAATATAAACTAAAAAATGCGTACGCAACTTTCTTTGCTTTTTGTTCTTCTAGCCTCATGGGTATGGTCTCAAACCAATTATCCTTTGATACCAAAACCGAATTATGTCGAATTTCACGATGGTTTTTTTACGGTTAAAGAAACCCTAATCATTTCGGCTCCTATGGACATGGATGCCGAAGCCGAACCGTTAATGAAGGAAATTCGTCTGCGAAAAAAAGCATTGTACATCACCAACAAAGCGGGAATTGTAGAAGATGCCATTGTCGTGCAAATCGAACCTAAATTAGCTCCTGAAGCCTACGAAATTCAGATCAACCCCAAAGTTATTTTTCTAAAAGCAGCTGATTATACCGGCGTGCAATACGGATTTCAAACCTTAACCCAACTACTCATTAATGTTCCGAAAGATCAGTTGCAATTTCCTTGCGGAATTATTCAAGATGCCCCCAAATTTAAATGGCGCGGTATGCACCTTGATGTGAGTAGGCATTTCTCTCCAAAAGAAGCCATCTTTAAATACATCGATTACCTCGCGGCCTACAAATACAATACGTTTCATTGGCACCTCACCGATGACCAAGGTTGGCGAATCGAAATTAAAAAGTATCCCAAACTTACCGAAGTAGGTGCGTGGCGCAACGGTTCGATGGTGGGTCATTACAACGATCAAAAGTTTGATACCGAACGTTATGGCGGCTATTACACCGAAGCTGATGTTCGCGATGTGGTCGATTATGCGCGTATCCGACATATCACGATTGTACCCGAAATTGAAATGCCCGGACATGCACGTGCTGCTTTAGCGGCCTATCCGCAGTATTCATGTACGGGCGGACCTTTTGAAGTGGCCCAAGAATGGGGCGTACTCGAGGATGTTTTTTGTCCCAAAGAAGAAACCTTCACTTTTTTACAAGATGTATTGACAGAGGTCATGAATTTATTCCCCGGACAATTTATCCATATTGGTGGTGACGAATGTCCGAAAACCCGTTGGAAAGCCTGTCCCAATTGCCAAAAACGGATGAAGGAAAATAACCTAAAAGACGAACACGAATTACAGAGTTATTTTATCCAACGTATTGAGAAATTTGTCAATGCTAAAGGCAAAAAAATCATCGGTTGGGACGAAATTCTCGAAGGTGGTTTAGCCCCGAATGCAGCCGTGATGAGTTGGCGGGGAACCGAAGGCGGAATCGCTGCCGCAAAACAAAAACATCAAGTAGTGATGACGCCCGGCTCACATTGTTATTTTGATCATTATCAGGGCGAACCCAAAAATGAACCCTTGGCGATAGGCGGGTATACACCGTTGGAAAAAGTGTACAGCTATCAACCCATTCCTACCGAACTCAATGCGGACGAAGCACAATATATTTTAGGCGCACAAGCGAATGTTTGGACGGAATATATTCCCACCTTTGAACAGGTAGAATACATGATTTTCCCAAGGATGACGGCACTTGCTGAGGTGTTGTGGGGAACGGCTAATGCTAAAGATTACTCCAATTACTTTAACCGTGTGACCCAACATTTTAAAGAATGGGAAACCAAAAAAATCAACTTCAGTAAAGCAGTATTCGAAATTACTGCGGAGGTCATGCCAAATCCCGGTGGTGAAAATGGTGTATTGTATGTGTTGAAATCCAACCAAAACCAAGCTAATATTCATTATACGGTGGACGGGAGTCAGCCCACTGCACAATCGCCAACTTTTTCCAATGCGCTAACTGTAAAGCAATCCCAAACCGTGAAAGCGGCCTATTTTGAAGAAACTACCCAAAAAAGTGCGCTTTCTGAACAAGCCTTCACCATACATAAAGCTACCAGTTGTTTGGTCAATCTTCAAAATCAACCCGATAAACGCTACAGTGCTGGAGGTGGTTTTGCTTTAGTGAATGGTATCAAAGGCGATACCCAAAAGTTCGGTCGCGATTGGTTAGGGTTTTGGGAAAAAGATATGGTAGCTCTTATCGATTTGAGTAAAAAACAAACCATCACGCACTTGAATGTTGGGACACTCGAGAGTCCGTCAAGCTGGATATATTTTCCCAATGAAGTTGTTTTCGAAGTGTCTACTGATGGTATTAAATACGAAACTATTCAAACTTTTTCCCAATCAGATATTCAACAAGCCAAAGGGAATGTGGATTGGAAAGGGAAAAAAGTAAAAGCACAATTCGTGAAAGTAACGGCCAAAAATAAGGGTAAAATTCAAGACGGAAAGCCCGGTGCCGGCAATGGTTCTTGGCTTTTTGTGGACGAAATAATCGTGGAATAAATGGAAAATACACGTCGTAAATTTTTAAAATCAGCCGCGCTGGGAACGGTTGGCTTATCGCTAACTTCTTGGCAAATTGAGGCTGCTGAACGGTCCAATAATCCTTCTTTAGTAGGAACAAAACCCATCGTACTCTCTACGTGGAATTTTGGTTTACAAGCCAACGAAGCCGCTTGGGAAATTTTAGCTAAAAAAGGTCGCGCCCTCGATGCTGTGGAAGCCGGTGTGCGCATTCCTGAGGGTGATCCCAACGAACGCAGTGTGGGATATGGCGGTCGTCCCGATCGCGATGGTAAAGTGACCCTCGATGCCTGTATCATGGACGAATTATCCAATATCGGTTCGGTTGCGTGTCTCGAACATATCAAACATCCTATTTCCGTTGCGCGTGCCGTTATGGAAAAAACGCCGCATGTGATGTTGGTCGGACAAGGAGCGTTGGATTTTGCTTTGTCGCAAGGATTCAAAAAAGAGAATTTATTAGTCGAAGCCTCTGAAAAAGAATGGAAAGAGTGGCTGAAAACAAGTCAGTACCAACCCAAAGTCAATATTGAAAACCACGATACGATTGGCATGATCGCTCTTGATGCGGCCGGAAATCTATCAGGCGCTTGTACCACGAGTGGTATGGCCTATAAAATGCACGGTCGTGTAGGGGATTCGCCGATTATTGGCGCCGGACTCTATGTCGATAACGAAATTGGTGCTGCTACAGCTACCGGACATGGTGAAGAAGTGATTCGAATTGCTGGATGTCATTTGGTGGTCGAACTCATGCGCCAAGGGAAGTCGCCGCAACAAGCTTGTGAAGAAGCCGTGATGCGCATCGTGAAACTGACCCAAAACCGGAAAAAGAATTTAAAAGATATTCAAGTGGGATTCATCGCGCTGGACAAACAAGGAAATTACGGTTCCTATTGCGTGCAAGGGGGATTCAATTATGCCGTGCATGACAACACTGGTAACCGTTTGGTTGACGCTAATTTTTATTTAAAATGATCCAACTCGAAATCGCTTGCTTTAATCCCGAATCGGCTATTATCGCTGCACAAGCCGGTGCCGATCGCATCGAATTGTGTGACGGAATCGAAGTAGGAGGAACTACTCCCGATTTAGAAACCACACAAAAAGTCCTGACCCAAGTGCCCATTACTGTTTATGTGATGGTGCGGCCAAGAGGCGGTGATTTTGTATATACCGATGCAGAATTTCAGGCTATGAAAGACAGTATTGCGGATTTTAAAAAACTGCAAGTCCATGGTTTGGTATTCGGAATTTTAAAGGAAGATGATACGCTGGACGAAGAGCGCAACCGACTATTAGTCGCACTAGCGCATCCCATTCCGTGTACGTTTCACCGTGCTTTTGACCGTATGTCCAATTGGGAAACCGCCTTGGAACAAATCATTGATTGTGGTTTTACAACAATACTCACTTCAGGAACAAAAGCCAATGTGGTAGATGGAATACACGAACTCCAAGCAATGCAACAAAAAGCAGCGGATCGTATTACCATCATGCCTGGTGGCGGACTCCGTTCTTCCAATGTTCGCCAAATTGTAAATACAACAGGTGTGCATTTTGTACATTCTTCAGCAATTACGGATGGAGGAACTGTTGCTAATCCTGAAGAAGTTATAGCTTTAAAAAAGGAATCGAATGCATAAAAAGTGGTTGTTTTTTCTTCTTTGGTCAATCGGACTCACCGCTCAAGTACTGGAAAAAGACTTGAGTCAGTTGTCATGGACAGTTCATCAATGGGGGAAGAATGAAAAATTAAAAGCGACGGTTCCTGGAACTATTCATACCGACTTGCTCGCCAACCAACGTATTCCCGATCCTTTTTTGCAATCCAATGAAAAAGAGGTGCAGTGGATTGAAAACGAAGATTGGGTGTATGAAACCGAATTTGTATTGACCCCTGCCGAACTCCAAAACGAGCATATCGAACTCCTATTTGAAGGTCTCGATACCTATGCCTCGGTTTTTTTAAATGGCCAATCCTTGCTCGATGCGGATAATATGTTTCGCACCTGGCGTGTGGATATAAAACCTTTCGCGAAAGCGCAAAATCATTTAAAAATCCAGTTTAAATCAGCAGTGCAACGTACCAATGCATTAGCCAAAAAAATACCCTATCAACTCCCGGATGATAATCGCGTTTTTGCTAGAAAAGCGCCCTATCAATTCGGTTGGGATTGGGGACCGCGCTTGGTAACTTGTGGCATTTGGAAGCCTGTCAAATTGCAGTTGTGGGACGATGTGCGCATCCAACATGTATTTCACGAACAAAAAAACATCACTCAAGAACAAGCGGAAGTTATTGTTCACGTAGCATTGGAAGCAAGCAAAGCAACCACAGTGTCGCTCTTGGTTAATCATCAAAAACGTAAGGTTCACGTGCAGCCCGGAACTACGGTTGTTGATTTTCCTATAACTATTGAAAATCCCAAATTATGGTGGTGCAACGGTTTGGGTACGCCCCATTTATATTCCTTTCCGATTTCCCTTGAACAAAAAAGAAAAACACGCGATAGTCGTGAACTTAAAATAGGTATCCGCACGATCGAACTCGTTCAAGAACCCGATGCCCAAGGGAAAAGTTTCTACTTCAAACTCAATGGGCAACCCGTTTTTATGAAGGGTTCGAATGTGATTCCTCCCGATAGTTTTGTGCCGCGCACGACTACCGCACAATGGGAAGCTTTGGTAGAGAATGCCCGACTTTCCAATCAAAACATGCTGCGCGTTTGGGGTGGAGGCGTCTATGCCGATGATGCATTTTATGCCGCTTGTGATGAAAAAGGGATTTTGGTATGGCAAGATTTTATGTTTGCTTGCGCCATGTATCCGGGTGATGAACCCTTTCTCCAATCGGTTGAAAAGGAAGTCGAAGATCAGGTCAAACGTTTGCAAAACCATCCCTCACTAGTTTTGTGGTGTGGTAATAACGAAAGCGACGAAGGATGGCACAATTGGGGTTGGCAAAAACAATACAAGTATACTTCTCAAGATTCTGCCCGTATTTGGAAGGATTATCAGCAGTTGTTTCACCAACGAATTCCTAATACGTTAAGTCGATTATTGCCTTCAAATGAAAATCGGTATTGGCCATCCTCGCCGTCTATCGGTTGGGGAAAAAAGGAGAGTCTGACTCAAGGTGATTCCCATTATTGGGGCGTGTGGTGGGGATTGGAACCTTTTGTAAGGTATGATACAAAAGTGGGCCGATTCATGAGCGAATATGGTTTTCAAGGGATGCCTTCACTTCAAACATTACGCATTTTATCGGATGGAGAACCGTTAGCACTAACCTCAAATGCCATTCGTCACCATCAAAAACATCGGACAGGTTTTGAAACTATTGAAACTTACCTAAAGCGGGATTACCAAAACCCCAATTCATTTGAAAATTACGTTTATGTTTCACAACTTTTGCAAGCTTACGGTTTGCAACTAGCCATTGAAGCCCATCGACGCAACCGCCCCTATTGCATGGGAAGTTTGTATTGGCAATTGAACGATTGTTGGCCGGTGACTTCGTGGAGTTCGATGGATTATTTTGGCCATTGGAAAGCCGCGCAGTATCAAGTGAAACGAAGTTTTGCTCCGCAATTGATTGTGCCAAAATGGAAAGACAATGCATTAGAAATTAATTTGATTAATGATGCAAATACTGTTCATGAGGGAGAAGTCCAACTCAAATGGTTCTCGATGCGTGGTGTGCTGTTAAAAGAGAAACGACTAAACGCGACAATGTCGGCCAGTGGTGTCAATACAATACCTTTAGAAAAAGAAACCGATTGGCCAAAATTAGACGGAACGGTCGTTTTACAAATTAATTTCAAAGCGCCTGAAATGCAACTAAATGCAATTGATACCGGAGTTGCTCCCAAAGATTTGCAATTGCAAAAACCTCGAATTTCGTTAGAAAAAATCAATGCCACTACGATTGCCATTCAAACCGATGTGTTTGCGAAAAATGTAGCATTAATCAGTTCCGAAAAAGTGCTATTTAGCGATAATTATTTTGATTTGCTTCCCAGGGAAACCAAGTACATTACGCTTGACAAACCACTTTCTTCTTCGGTGATAGTGAAAAGTCTTTGGGATACCTTGCCATAAAAAAACCTGCCGTGAAGCAGGTTGGGTGTATTTTTTTGGTTTTAGAATAAACCGTTGATTTCAGCGTCAATGCGGTTGAGAATTGTCCCCAAATCTTCGGGATTATTCACAAAATCAATGTTGTCTACATCAATAATCAATAATTTTCCTTTGTCATAAGTTTGAATCCAAGCTTCATAGCGTTCATTCAAACGGCTGAGGTAATCAATGGAAATGGTGTTTTCGTAGTCACGACCGCGCATGTGGATTTGTTTCACCAAATTCGGAATCGAACTGCGCAAATAAATCATCAAATCCGGTGCTTTCACCAAGGCTTCCATTAATTCAAACAACGAACTGTAGTTTTCGAAATCGCGATTGGTCATCAAACCCATCGCGTGTAAGTTGGGCGCGAAAATATGTGCATCTTCGTAAATGGTACGGTCTTGTATGATTTTTTTACCGCTTTCGCGAATTTGTAAAATCTGACGAAAACGACTATTCAAGAAGTAAATTTGAAGGTTGAACGACCAACGCTCCATTTGGTGGTAAAAGTCGTCCAAATAGGGATTGTCAACTACATCTTCATAGTGAGGTTCCCATTTATAATGTTTCGCTAAATAACGCGTCAACGTCGTTTTTCCAGCGCCAATATTTCCTGCTACAGCAATATGCATTACGGTAATGTTATTTTATAGTTTGTGATTCCTTTGTCCGTAAAAATAGATAAAATTTGTTCTTTACAATATATTTTTTTGATGGATTTCTCAACAATTTCGACCTTGTAGGTTTTGTTTGTTTCGAAGGATTTATAGTACAGTTGATCCGCTTCAATATAAAAGAAGTTTTTTCCTTCTATAAATTGAACGAGTCCTTTGGGAACAACACCATAATCAGCAATTTGACCATAAATCGAGACACTTTTCCAATGGTTTTTCGCGTCAATCCATTGCAAGGTATTGAACGAAAATTGGGCATAAAGCCAAATGCCTTGCATCGGATTTCCAATTGGTGTAAAGGTGTTAGTTGTCAAGCTAAACAAGCCTATTTGCTGTTGCAAGCTATCGTATACCCACAAACGGTTTTGATTCGACATGCCCACTGCATTCACAACCAGCGGTGGAGTCGTATTTGAAAAATTAATCGTTTGGATTTCATTCAAATAATTGTCCAAAATCACCACCGTATTGAACTGTTCGTAAAAAACTACGGGTCGCAACGGGTTGGTTAAGTCCACCGATTTTACAGGGCCCAGAGGTAAATTTTGGTATTGAATTTTTGAAGTGCCGTTGTCTTTATAGACAATAGTGTTGGTGCTGTAAAAGTAATTTCCCAATCCGTCAAATCCCCAATATTGATCCGCTGTAAGGGTTCGTTCATCCAATTTCTCAACAGTAATTGTAAGTTCCTGACTCCAATTGGAGAAAGGGAAAAGAAAAAAGACAACGATGAGGTGACGTAACATACGGCTAAGATACTTTAAACCATTTGATAATAAAAATGTCCAAAGGTTGAATTTAACAAAACCTTGGTAACAAATTGGCGGGTATTTCGTCATATTTGTTTTCCTTAAAACAACTATAATAATGAAACAGTTTTTTCTTTTTGCATCACTTCTTTTTTGTTCTACAACTATTTGGGCACAAAAAGATTTTCAAGGAATGGCGGTGTACGAATCCAAAACAAGTACAGCCGATTTCAAATCCCGTTTTGAAGGGAATAAAAACATTACCCCAGAAATGCAAAAAATGATTGAAGAGCGCATGAAAAAGATGTTTGAAAAAACATTTGTGCTTAATTTCGATCGTCAAGCATCCATTTATAAAGAAGAAGAAAAATTAGACGCACCCGGACAAGGCAATGGCGGTTTCCGTATGATGGCCTCTGTGATGGGCGGCGGAGGAACGTATTATAAAAATGTCAAAGACCAAATGTATACCGTAGATAAAGAGTTTATGGGGAAAGAGTTTTTGGTGAAAGATACCTTGACTCATTACAAGTGGCAAATGACCGGGGAAACCAAACAAATTGGTGGTTATAATTGCATGAAAGCGACTTGTGTGATTCCCGCAAGCAAAACCGATTTCCGCAATTTCCGACCCCGTCGCAATGCAGAGAAAAAAGAAGGAGAAGCCAAATCTGAAGAAAAAGAAACTCCAAAAACAGAAACAGCTTCTGCGGAGAAGAAAGAAACCCGTACTAATTTTATGGAGGATTTTGATCTTCCCAAAGACATCACCATCACGGCTTGGTACACCCCCGAAATCCCTATTAATCAAGGTCCGGAAGGCTACTGGGGCCTGCCCGGTTTGATTTTAGAAGTGAATGATGGAAAGACGATTGTATTGTGTTCTAAAATTGTATTGAACTCCAAAGACAAAGTTGAAATCAAAGCCCCTACCAATGGAAAAGAGGTGAAACAAAAAGAATACGACGATATTGTACTTAAAAAAATGGAGGAAATGCGTGAGATGAATAGCGGCCCTGGAGGAAACCGTATGGAATTCAGAATGGGACGATAATTTTTATTCATTTCAAAGACAAACATGAAAAATATATACTACCTCTTACTACTTTGTAGTTCTGGAATCCTTTTTGCGCAAAACATTCGTGTTGAAGGAACGGTTACTGAATCGGGAAAAACACCTTTGGAAATGGCCAACATTATGGCTGTCAATCAAGAAACCAAAGGCGTCGATTCCTATGCCATTACCAATGATAAAGGGAAATTTGCCTTGACTTTAAAAGCCAATACGACTTATGTACTCAAATTGAGTTACATCGGGATGCAAAACAAAGAAATCACTTTGCAAACCAAGGCTGAGAACATGACCCAAAACGTGGCCATGGAACCCGGCGGAATTCAGTTGGATGGCGTGGAAATCATCAAAGAAATGCCCGTTTCCATCAAAGGTGATACCATCATGTATAACGCCGATTCGTTTAAAAACGGTACGGAACGCAAGTTGGAAGATGTCTTGAAAAAGCTCCCCGGTGTTGAAGTCAATGCCGACGGAGAAGTGGAAGTGGAAGGAAAAAAAGTAACTAAATTAATGGTGGAAGGCAAAGATTTCTTTGACGGAGATACTAAACTTGGGGTGAAAAACATTCCCGCCGATGCCATTGATAAAGTACAAGTGTTACGCAATTACAATGAAAATTCGATTCTTAAAGGCGTAGAAAACAACCAAGACAATGTGGCGATGAACATCAAATTGAAAGAAGGTAAGAAAAACTTCTGGTTTGGTGATGTAACGGCTGCAGGCGGGTTCCAACCCCAAACGAAGTTCGATCGCTACAACGTCAATCCGAAGTTGTTTTATTACAATCCCAAATACAGCATTAATGTGATTACCAATATCAATAATATTGGGGAATTGCCCTTGACCATTCAAGATTATTTTAAAATGACAGGAGGCTTTCGAAACATGATGTCCAAAGGCGGAAGTAGCTTTAATGTGGGTTCGAATGACCTCGGAATTGCCATGTTGCGCAACAACCGTGCTAAAAGTATAGACACTAAATTTGGCGCCGTGAATTTTGCCATCAATCCTTCTAAAGCATGGACCATAAGTGGTTTCGGAATTTATTCAGGTTCGAAAACAGAAATGCTAACCCAAACCAATACGACCAATTTTGCCAACAATACCATCGCTAATACCACCGATTTATCCAAGCAAAACAGCAAATTTGGGTTGATGAAAGGAAGTGCAAGCTACAAGCCAAGCACCAAATTTCAAATGGATTATGATATTTTGGCAAAGCGTTCCGACCAACTTGAAAATGGGAATTTGAATCGGAATACCGTATCGGGAACATTTTCTTTTGATGAAAATATTAATACAGCCAAAAACCAACAGCCGACTTCCGTAAATCAGAATTTTGCCATTTACAGTACGCCCTCTGAAAAGCACGTGATTGCCTTTGAATTACAGCATTTGTATCAAAATGAAGATCCGTTTTACAATGCTAATTTGGCCACACAACCCTTTGCATTGAATGGCTATATTCCGCAAACTCGTAACGATTACAATCAGAACCGTTTGGTAAAAACCAATAAAGTGGATGCCAAAGTGGATTACTATTATATGGTTACCCCAAAAGCGAATTTGAATCTAACTCTTGGTAACACGTATTCGTACCAAAGTTTCAATTCGGCGATTTATCAAATTTTGGATAACGGTTCAGTCAATAATTTAACAGCGCCCGAGAATAACAATAACGTGACCTACAATTTCAACGATGTATTTTTAGGGGTGCATTATAAAATGTTGTACAAAAAATTCACGTTCAATCCGGGGGTAAGTTTCCATTATTACAACATGAATAATGTGCAGTTGGGTTCCGATTATAAGCAAAATTTTACGCGTATCTTACCTGATTTCTTCGCCCTTTACCAAATCAAAAAGGCAGAAACGCTAACTTATAATTTTGCCATTACCAATACATTTACGGATATTTCAAGATTGGCTGAAGGCTATATATTAAACAATTACAGCAGTTTGTCAAGTGGGAACCGTCGTTTGGAAAATGCCATGGCGCAAACCCATTCCTTGCGGTATTTCAAATACAACATGTTCAATTTCGAAAATATTTCGGGCTTTATTAACTACACTCGAAGTATTGATGCGATTAAATCACAAACGGTATTTAGTGGCGTGAATCAAATTTCGTCCCCGTTGAACAATTACAATTATGTGGATGAAACCTTAAGTGGAGCGGGTTCTTACGGTCGTTCGTTTTATAAATACTACAAAGCGTCTTTTTCAACCAATGTTAACTGGTCGAAGTTTTATAATTTCTTAGGAGGAACAAGTGCGTTATCGAAAAGTATCGCTCAAAACCACACGATTAAATTGGCAACCAATTACAAAAAAGTGCCCAATTTAGAAATTGGTTACACTTATTCAATTAGCGAATTTGAAAATCCCCGCAGCAAAACCAAATTCTTTACCGACAAACCTTTTGTGCGTTTGGAATACTATTTCTTGGATGCGTTCTCTTTGGTGTCAGAATATGAATTCTATCATTATTACAACGGCGATAAAACCGTCGATAATGAATACGATTTCTTGTCGGCCAGTTTCACCTACCAAAAGAAAGACAGCAAATGGGAATATAAAGTTTCAGCAACGAATATCTTGAACACCAAGGCGCTAAATGATAACTCGTTTGACCAATTCCGAGTGACCAATTCGCAATATTTCGTACAGCCACGTTATGTAATGCTTACGTTGAAATACAACTTATAAAAACAAAAAACCTGACTTGAAAGAGTCAGGTTTTTTTATGAACGTAATAACTAAGTGTTATAAATTAAAAGCCGCTTTTACTTTTTCAACGTGGTCTAATTTTTCCCAAGTAAACAATTCAACTTCTACGGTTTTCGATTGTCCATCAGGCGATTTGAAGGTTTTAGTCACCACTTCAGGCGTGCGTCCCATGTGACCATAGGCAGCCGTCTCACTGTAAATTGGGTTACGCAATTTCAAACGTTGTTCGATGTAGTACGGACGCATATCGAAAATCGTTTCTACAATTTTGCTAATGTCACCGTCTTTTAAGTCAACTTTAGCCGTACCGTAAGTGTTTACATTGATAGAGGTTGGTTTCGCTACACCAATCGCATACGATACTTGTACCAAAACTTCATCACACAATCCAGCAGCTACCAAGTTTTTTGCAATATGACGCGTAGCATACGCTGCAGAACGGTCTACTTTACTTGGGTCTTTTCCAGAGAATGCGCCACCACCGTGTGCCCCTTTTCCACCGTAAGTATCTACGATGATTTTACGACCTGTTAATCCCGTATCTCCGTGAGGTCCACCGATAACGAATTTACCCGTAGGGTTGATGTGGTACGTAATGTCGTCGTTGAATAAATGAGCGTATTGTGGGTATTTTGCTTTCACACGTGGAATCAAGATTTCAATCATGTCTTTCTTGATTTTTGCTAACATCGCTTCTTCTTGATCGAAGTCGTCGTGTTGGGTCGAAATCACAATCGCGTCAATACGTTGGGGTTTGTTATCGTCTGAATATTCCAAAGTTACTTGCGACTTTGCATCCGGACGTAAATACGTAATTTCATTGTTCTCGCGACGTAAATTTGCTAATTCGATCAACAAAGCATGCGATAAATCCAACGCCAACGGCATGTAATTGTTGGTTTCGTTTGTCGCATAACCAAACATCATCCCTTGGTCACCAGCCCCTTGCTCTTCTTTCGTCGCACGGTCTACCCCTTGGTTGATGTCAGCCGATTGTTCGTGAATGGCAGATAAAACCCCGCAAGAATTGGCTTCAAACATGTATTCGCTTTTGGTGTAACCAATTTTTTTGATCACATCACGAGCGATTTGTTGAACGTCTAAATAGGTGTTTGATTTTACTTCACCGGCTAAGATTACCTGTCCGGTCGTTACCAAAGTTTCACAAGCTACTTTGGATTCAGCATCAAATGCCAAAAAGTTGTCGATTAATGCGTCAGAAATCTGATCGGCTACTTTGTCTGGGTGTCCTTCACTTACCGACTCAGAAGTAAATAAATAAGCCATAATTATAACTTTAAAATTTTGTTTTATTAAGCTAAGAAGGGAAGGAAATGCGGTTGCAACAACTAAAGAAGGATCACTGCTTTAGCATTTTTTTACGAGGTTGCAATCAGATCAAATTTCTCCTCTTCTGTTTTTCGACTGCAAATTTATGAAAATCAATTTCAATAAATCTAAATATATCTTTAAATTTTTCGCAAACGTTTGCGCTTTTTTTCAAATTTTTATTTTGAAATCCCCGATTTCTTGTCTTACCTTTGCGATGTTCTTAATAATAATGGCGTTATCACGAAAGCGGGAGGGAATAGACCCTATGAACGCTTAGCAACCCCTCATTCCCTGAGGAAGGTGCTACATTCTATTCTGACCATGTTCAGAAAAAGATAACTTTGGAAATACCTCTCTTTCCTGATAACGCAATACAAGATTAGTTATCAGTATGCGTGTAAATATTAATGAAATTCTAAAACAGCGAATCCTCGTCCTCGATGGCGCCATGGGTACGATGTTACAACGCAATCAATTTGAGGAAGCCGACTTCCGAGGTGAGCGTTTCAAAGATTTTCCTCATCCTTTGAAAGGGAATAACGACTTGCTTTCCATTACCCAACCCGAGGCGGTAAAAGCCGTGCATCGTGCTTATTTTGAGGCCGGTGCCGACATCGTGGAAACCAATACCTTTTCGGGAACGACTATCGGGATGGCCGATTACCACATGGAAGATTTAGTCTACGAACTCAATTACCAATCCGCTAAAATAGCACGTGAGGTTGCCGATGAGTTTACCGATAAACCGCGTTTTGTGGCAGGTTCTATCGGTCCGACCAACCGTACTGCCAGTATGAGTCCGGATGTCAACGACCCTGGCTATCGTGCCGTAACCTTCGACGATTTGCGAATGGCTTACCGCCAACAAGTGGAAGCACTTATGGATGGGGGAGCCGACCTACTTTTGGTCGAAACCATATTTGATACACTGAACGCGAAAGCCGCCTTATTTGCTATCGAAGAAGTAAAAGAAGAACGCCAATCCGACATTCCCGTAATGGTTTCTGGAACCATTACCGATGCCTCAGGACGAACGTTGTCCGGGCAAACGGTGGAAGCGTTTTTGATATCGATTGCACACATTCCTTTGTTGAGTGTAGGCTTCAATTGTGCACTCGGAGCTGATCAATTGAAACCGTATTTAAAACGCTTGGGCCAACATACCCAACTCAATATTTCGGCGCATCCCAATGCCGGTTTGCCCAACGCTTTCGGTCAGTATGATCAAACACCCGAAGAAATGCAAGCTTTAATTCGCGAGTATTTGAATGAAAACTTGGTGAACATTATCGGTGGCTGTTGTGGGACTACCCCTGAGCATATTCGTGCGATTGCACAAGTGGCTGCCGAATTTAAACCGAGAACCGAGAGCAGTTTACAGTCATCAGTAGCCCGTTTATAAGTGCATTATGAGTAAGGAGATACCGACAACCGACAACCGACAACCGATAACCCAATATTTGCAATTATCCGGGTTAGAACCACTAATCATCACTCCAGAAACCAACTTTGTGAACGTAGGGGAACGGACCAATGTGACGGGTTCGCGTAAGTTTTTACGTTTGATTAAAGAAGGGAATTATGAAGCCGCCGTAGATATCGCACGCGCCCAAGTAGAAGGTGGTGCGCAAATCATCGACGTCAACATGGACGAAGGAATGCTTGATGGGGTAGAAGCCATGACCAAATTCCTAAATTTAATTGCCGCCGAACCCGATATTGCACGTGTTCCCGTGATGATCGACAGTTCGAAATGGGAAATTATTGAAGCCGGACTCAAAGTCATTCAAGGAAAAGGCGTCGTGAATTCGATTTCCTTGAAAGAAGGGGAAGCTGCTTTTATCCATCATGCCAAATTGATTAAACGTTACGGCGCTGCCGTGATTGTCATGGCTTTTGATGAGGTGGGACAAGCGGATACTTACGAACGTCGAATCGAAATCTGTAAACGCAGCTACGATATCTTGGTGCATCAAGTGGGTTTTCCGGCTACCGATATCATTTTTGATCCCAATATTTTTCCCGTTGCTACCGGTATGGAAGAACACCGCCGCAATGCGTTGGATTTCTTTTTAGCGACAAAATGGATTCGTGAAAATCTGCCTTATGCCCATGTTTCGGGTGGGGTGAGTAACGTGTCGTTTTCCTTCCGTGGGAATGACAAAGTGCGTGAAGCCATGCACTCGGCCTTTCTTTACCATGCCATCCAACACGGCATGACGATGGGTATTGTGAATCCGGAAATGCTGGAGATTTATGACGAAATTGACCCCGATTTACTCACCTATGTTGAAGATGTTTTGCTCGACCGTCGTGACGATGCGACAGAACGTTTGCTTGACTACGCCGAAAACTTAAAATCGGATACCAAAACCACGGATAAGATTGTTCAAGAATGGCGCAACGGTTCAGTACAAGAACGCCTTACGCATTCTTTAGTGAAAGGTTTGGACGAATTTATAGAGCAGGATGTGGAAGAAGCACGTCATTTGGTTGATAAACCCATCCAAGTCATCGAACAACATTTGATGAATGGGATGAATGTAGTCGGCGATTTGTTTGGATCGGGAAAAATGTTCTTGCCGCAAGTGGTGAAATCGGCTCGAGTCATGAAAAAAGCTGTAGCCTATTTGTTGCCATTTATTGAAGCCAGCAAAGACGGTCAGTCGGCAGGGGCTGGAAAAGTGCTCATGGCTACTGTAAAAGGCGACGTACACGATATCGGAAAAAACATCGTATCGGTGGTGTTGGCCTGTAATAACTTTGAAATTATCGACTTGGGGGTGATGGTACCGCCTGAGAAAATTATACAAACTGCTGTCGCTGAAAATGTAGACATCATCGGATTGAGTGGTTTGATTACACCGTCTTTGGACGAAATGGTCTATCTCGCCAAAGAGATGGAGCGCTTGAATATTTCCATCCCGATTATGATTGGAGGCGCAACGACTTCGCGTGCCCATACTGCCGTGAAGATTGCCCCCGAATACACGGGAAGTGTGGTGCATGTCAACGATGCCTCGCGTGCCGTAACAGTTGCGAGTAATTTGTTGCAACCCGAAAATAAAGTCACTTATGCCGAACAAATTCGGGAGGAATACGATCAATTGCGCGAAGGGTATTTGAACCGCAGTCGCGAAAAGGAGTTTTTGCGTCTCAGTGAAGCACGTGCGAATAAATTGCTTTTGGATTGGGACCAATACCAACCGGTACAGCCCAATTTTATTGGGGTACAAGAAGTGAAGGTAACCTTGGTAGAATTGGTGCCGTTTATCGACTGGACGCCGTTCTTCCATTCGTGGCAGTTGTTTGGGAAATATCCTGCGCTATTGAACGATGATGTTGTGGGCGAACAAGCGCAACAGCTATTTGACGATGCTCAAAAAATGTTGGCCCAAATCGTTGAGGAAAACTGGTTTACCGCCAAAGGATTGGTAGGTATTTTTCCCGCAAATACCGTCAACGATGATGATATCGAAGTGTTACCAACAACCGATAACCCACAACCTACAACTTTCCTCACCCTGCGTCAGCAGTCGAAAAAAACGGCGGGTGCGCCGAATATCGCGTTGGCCGACTTTATCGCACCCAAAGAAACGGGTGTGCAAGATTATATCGGGTGTTTTTGTGTGACGACGGGTTTTGGAGTGGATGAAAAAGCAGCCGTGTTTGAACAGGATTTGGACGATTACCAGGCGATTATGGTCAAAGCCTTGGGCGACCGATTGGCGGAGGCGTTTGCTGAATATTTGCATTGGAAGGTTCGGAAAGAAATTTGGGGCTATGCCAGCGACGAACAGTTGGATAACTTAGCCTTGATTGCCGAAGATTATAAGGGGATCCGACCCGCACCGGGCTATCCCGCTTGTCCCGACCATTTGGAAAAACCGACGATTTGGAAACTTTTGCAAGTGGAAGAGCGCATTGGAGTGACCTTGACCGAAAGTATGGCGATGTGGCCAGCGGCTTCGGTGTCGGGGTACTATTTTGCCCATCCAGAAAGCAAGTATTTTGGATTGGGGAAAATCAAAGCCGATCAGGTGGAAGATTACGCTCAGCGTCGTGGCGTTTCGGTGGAAGTGGCGCACAAATGGCTGGCGCCGAATGTGGCGGATTAGTGATTAGTGACTAGTGACTAGTGATTAGTAATTAGTGATTAGTAATTAGTGACTTGTTCCTATTCATCAGGAGTGATTGGTGCAGGGATTGCGCGAGGGGTAGAAGCAAGGTGCCGTGCACCGCGGATAACCCGACCCTGTGGGCGCAGTTTTACGAAATGAAGACCAAGGTGCTGCCACAGGGACGCGCCCAAAAAAACATTGAACATTAAACATTAAACATTAAACAAAAATTTCATGAAGGTAACCCAACATATCGAAAATGCCCAAGGAAAACCGTTGTTTTCTTTTGAGATTTTACCGCCGTTGAAAGGGCAGAATATCCAATCGATTTTTGACGGGATTGATCCGTTGATGGAATTTCAACCGCCGTTTATTGACGTGACCTACCACCGTGAGGAGTACGAATTTAAGGAGTTGGAGAACGGTTTGTTGCAAAAGAAAATTGTAAAAAAACGTCCGGGCACCGTAGGAATTTGTGCGGCCATTCAAGGGAAATACGACGTGGATGCGATTCCGCACGTACTGTGCGGCGGCTTTACCAAAGAAGATACGGAGAACTTGTTGATCGACTTGGACTTCCTCGGTATTGACAATGTGGTGGCGTTGCGCGGGGATGCGTTGAAAACGGAAACTTATTTCAAACCCGAGAAGGACGGGAATCATTATGCTTCGGATTTGGTGGAGCAAATTAGTAATTTGAACCGCGGCATTTATTTGGACGAAGACTTGAAAAATACCGCCAAAACCAATTTTTGTATCGGGGTGGCGGGCTATCCAGAAAAGCACATGGAAGCGCCGAGTTTGGATTCGGATATCCATTTCTTAAAACAAAAGATTAAGAATGGCGCCGATTATATCATCACGCAAATGTTTTTTGACAACCAAAAGTTTTTTGACTTTGTGGACAAATGTCGGAAAGCAGGTATTGAGGTGCCGATTATTCCCGGACTCAAACCGATTGCTACGAAGAAGCAATTGAACTTGATTCCGCACCGTTTCAGTCTGGAATTGCCCGACAGTTTGATTATGGAAGTGGTGCGCGCCAAAGACAACGATGCCGTGAAACAGATTGGTATTGAATGGTGCATTGCGCAGAGTAAAGAACTCTTGGCTGCGGGCGTTCCCGTGTTGCATTACTATTCGATGGGGAAAGCCGACAACATAAAGGCCATTGCCAAAGAGGTGTTTTAATCGCTACTAACTAACCCCTTTATATTTGAAAACCTGTTGCACTTCGGTGGGGCAGGTTTTTTTTAGACTTTAGTCGTTGGACATTAGACGTTAGAGGGTTGGGGTTTTAACTCATAATTCATAACTCATAACTTTTTGACTAAAAGGAGTTTCTATTATATTTGTAAAAAAAAGCGCCATGAAAAAACGGATTACTTTACTTATTTTATGCTGTACGTCATTTACGTTTGCCCAGTTGCTTTTGGATCCAACTTATGGCAATGGCGGAATTGTTGATACGGGATTGCCCTCGGGAAATGCCTATAACAGTGGAATTAGTGGGGTGTCGAATGCGAGTTATTTTTATCAAGATAGATCGGTGTTGATTCCGTATTCGTTGAATCCAAATTTTAGTATTCAGTTTCCGAATTTAGCGCCTACCATTGGCGTGAAGAAATATTTGGAGAATGGAAGTCTAGACCCGTCTTTTGGAACTAACGGTACCGCTTTGTTTACGTCCAATAATCATGCGGAGCGCTTTGATATTTCAGGGATTACGGTGCAAAATGATGGTAAAATCGTGTTGGTAGGGCGCAGTCATAATTTAGGGGGATTTACCACCGATTACCGCGTTTTTATCTGTCGTTTGAACGCCAATGGAACAAAAGATACCAGTTTTGGAACCAACGGCGTGACGATTCTCAATACCTATGTAGAAACCAGTGCCGATCCCAACGATGAGCGTTTGACAGATGTCACCGTAGACAGTCAGGGCCGAATTCTAGCTGTGGGTTACAATTATTGGTATTTGGGCGGAACCAATTACGATGGCAGTGGTTTGGCGATTCGTTTTACGGCGAATGGAGCGGTGGATACTACCTTTGGAGTGAACGGTATTTTTGAATCACCACTGACCGGCACCGATAGTTTTTCAAATATATACGCCGCCGATAATGGCGATTTTCTGTTGTTAGGGAATGTCGTCCCTTCGAGCACGAGTTCGAACCTAACCGTCATGCGAATCAATAGCAACGGAAGTTTGACAACTTGGTTCGGAACCAACGGTATTACCCAAATCAACTTCGGTGGAAAGACGTATCCCGGAAATTTGTTTGTACAATTCAATGGGAGTTTGATGGTGGCCGGACTCAATGTTACGAGCGGGTTGGCTTTTGCCAAGTTGGATCCCAACGGCGTTTTAGATCCCTCATTTAGTGGGGATGGAATGAGTTTCACCAATATTGCGGTGCCCAATCATTACACCATTGGGGCTGAAAATTACCCTGGAATCAGTTCGGATTTAATTGAGCAAATGCCCAACGGGCAATACATTCTGTGCATGACCGTGCGTCAGAGCAATTCCTACAATTACATTATTGCGCATTTGAATGAGGATACTACCTTATATTCGGCTTTCATGACCAATGGTTATTATTTGAATGATGTAACCGCTTGGGATTGGGCGCGAGCAGCACATTTACAAAATGACAATAAGTTGGTTGTTATGGTCAGCGCGATATTGTACCGCTACCAAGATTATATTTCGCTCAGTTCGCCAGAGGTGTCGTCACCATTACAAGCGTTCTATCCTAATCCGACAAAAACCAGTTTAGAATTGGGACAAACCTATGATGAGGTTATCCTTTTTGACGCATTAGGGAAACAAGTCTTCACCCGTAAACATGTCGAAACACTTGACTTGTCTTCGCTTGAAGCGGGGGTGTATTATGTCCAGGTCCAACTTGCTACTGGAGAACGCGTGACACGGAAAGTGGTGAAGGAATAAGGATTTATTTTCAATTCATGTGAAGAACTTAACATATGCGTATATTTCTTAAAGTATAATACAAAAAGCCAATTAAAAGAAGGGGAACCACAATTAATACGAAAGATAAATTACGACATCGTTTAGGGTGCTGTAAATTCCATTGTGGAATTTTGTAGAGAATATAACCATTCAAAACAAAATGCAATCCTAACCATATCATGAATCCAATGCCATTTTTAAATAATACAGACGCAATAAAGGTCACCAAAAGAATTAAGTAAATATTTTGAGGTGGTGTAAAGTTTTCTTTCATAAAGTAAAAATACGAAGAGAGAACAGACTATGTTGTTTGCTCTCATTTAAAATTTCAAATTTCAAATTCCCAATTTCTTTTATATTTGCTTCACTAAATTCCACTCATGCGCAAGAGTATCGTATTGGTTTTCTTTACAATTCAGGCCCTTTTCGCCCAGAAAAACGCCAATACACCGTCTTTTGAAGTCCGTTTTTTCAGAGGAAATGTCTTGCCGCATACTCCCGATTTGTACCATTTGCAAGGACATCCCGAAGGCATTCAATTCAATTATAACTTGCAAACCCACGGCGCACAAGAATGGCATGCGGCTTATAATTATCCATCGTATGGCGTGTATTTGTTGTACCAAGATTTCAACAACCGGTTCCTCGGACACAGTTGGGCCACAGGGACATATTTCCGATTTAATTTTTTAAAACGGCACCTCCAAGTCCAAACAGCCGCGGGTGTGGCGTATATGAACCAGCCGTATGACAAGGTGACCAATTCCAAAAACAAAGCGTTTGGGAGTACGCTTTTGGCCAATATCAACATCGGACTCGAGTACCACCAACCGTTGTTTCATAACCAACTAGACGTGTCGGCCGGATTGTTATTCACGCATTATTCCAACGGCCGTTCGAAGTCGCCCAACAGTGGTATCAATACATATGGACTCACGATCGGACTCGCTTACAACCTTCAAAAACCCGTTTCTAATTCGCCCGACACAACCAAAGTGAAGACGAATTACCGTGAAAAATTGCACTATAATTTTGTGTTCCGCACGGGGTTTAATGAGAGTTCGGTCGTCAACAGCGGCCGCCATCCGTTGTATCACCTCGGGGCTTATATCGACAAGCGTTTGAATCGCAAAAGCGGTGTGCAACTGGGAGCCGATCTTTTCCTTACCCAAAGTTTCAAAGACTTTATCAAATACAAATCTGCGGCTTACCCCGAAGATCATATCGACCCCAATACCGATTACAAACGTGCAGGTATTTTTGCGGGCTATGAATTGTACATCAACCGCTTGTCGCTTGAGGCTCAGGTGGGGTATTATTTTTATGATCCATTGCATAACGAAATTCCGGTGTATGACCGCATCGGATTAAAATATTATTGGACACCCAAAGTCTTTTCCGCCTTGAGTTTGAAAACCCACATGTTTCTGGCTGAGGCTATCGAATTTGGTCTAGGAATCCGTTTATAAGATGAAAAAACTACTCGCACTTTTACTGGTCCTGCTTGTTGCTTGTGAAAAGCCCTCCGATTGTATTGAGTCGGAAGGTACAATCATGACCCGTGAAGTCCCCGTTACAGCGTTCACCCGAATCGAAGTCTATCGCGGCATTGGAGTCGAAATCACCCAAGGTCCCGAATACAAAGTCGTGTTGCAATCGGGTGAAAATTTTATCAATAACATCCAAGTTGTACAAGATGGGAACGTGTTGAAAATTCGGGACAAATCTACTTGTAATTGGGTGCGTGAATACGGTGTGGCCAAAGTAATCATTACCGCGCCCAATCTTGAAGAAATTTATTCCAAAACCGAACAAGATATCCGGTCTGTGGGGACATTAAATTATCCTTTGTTGCATATTTACGCCAACGATGCCCACGGTGACGGCGTGCCCGGTGCGGCTACAGGTGATTTTGTTTTGAATGTGAATACGACCGAATTCACCATCGAAAACAATAACGTCTCCCGTTTTTTTATTACGGGTCAGGCGCAAAATGCTTCCCTGATTTTCTGGGCAGGTGATGGCCGCATCGAAGCTCAAAATTTAGAAGTTCAAAATATGTACGTCTACAGTCGCGGGTCCAATGACATGCTCGTCAAACCCATGCAGTACATCCACGGCAGCATCGTGAGTACAGGAAATGTAGTGTTATTCCACACACCACCTACTATCGATGTGCAGCAAACCTACCAAGGACAATTGTTGTTCAATTAGTTTTTCTTGGCCGTTTTTTCGCGGAAAATTTGTTCGAGGTTTTTCGCTTTCGCTACAATTTGCAAGGCACGCAAACCATTAGCGGTAGCAAAGTCAAAAATACGGGCGCGCGGGTCTTCTTCGGTTTGGAACGTCAGTTCCCACAAATTGTCTTTCACGTTTTTCGTTTGGGTCAGTCCTTTGAGTTGGGCAAACAAATCAGCGTTTACCGCTTGATCAAATTCGACTTCCACCAATTGTACCGTTACCTCTTCCACCAGTTTATCCAGTTTCTTGTCGGTTACAATTTTCCCTTGGTTGATGATGATGACCCGGTCGCAAATCGCTTCCACTTCTTGCATGATGTGGGTAGAAAGGAAAACCGTTTTGTCTTTACCGACGTTGCGAATCACGTTGCGAATTTCAACCAACTGGTTCGGATCGAGTCCGGTGGTGGGTTCGTCCAAAATCAATACCTCGGGATTGTGGAGTAGCGCAGTAGCCAAGCCCACACGCTGGCGGTACCCTTTAGAGAGTTGCCCAATTTTCTTGTGCGCCTCAGGAGTGAGTCCGGTTAAGGTAATCACTTCCTCAATGCGCGAAGTCGACACTTTGTATACATCGGCATTAAACGCCAAGTATTCCCGCACATACAAATCGAGGTAGAGCGGATTGTGTTCCGGTAAATAACCCACCGAGCGTTGCACCTTTAGCGCATCGGTAGTCACATCATGTTCGTTCACCATGGCTTTCCCTTCATCGGCACTTAAAAACGTAGTTAAGATTTTCATCAAGGTCGATTTACCCGCACCGTTAGGTCCGAGGAAACCCACGATTTCTCCTTTTTTAACCGAAAAAGAAACCGAATCCAAGGCTTTTTGTGTGCCGTAATATTTGGAAATAGCGTGAACTTCTATAGACATGGTAGTACTAAATTTGACACAAAGGTACAGATTCTCATTGAATTTTTGGGCGTTCCCTTGTGGGGTGAAAAACAACACTGCGTGACTTGTTTTCCACCCCACAAGGTCAGGCTGTCGGCCGTCGCTGCCTTCGTGACCTCAGGCGAGCTTCGCAAGGCCTCCATCCTTAACGCAAATCTGTGCTAGAAAGTGTGTCTGATTAGCTGAATTCCAAAAAAAAAATCAAATGGTTCTATTCTACTTTATTCATAACTCATAATTCATAACCCCATTTTTGCCTACTAAAAATGTGTACTTTTAGCAGCAGTTATTGTTCTTAAATCATTCATCAAACAACAAAAACACCATGAAAAAAATCCTATTCCTGTGTGCCGCCACGATTTCATTCGCAACTGCACAAACTAATCCCACCATTTCCCAAACGGAAGTAACCCGAATTGAAAACGAACTCGCCGCCGATGCCATGCAAGGCCGTAAACTCTTTACGCCGGGTATAGATAAAGCGTCGGCGTTTATCGAACAAGAGTTTGCCAAAATCGGCTTAGGCTATTGGGGTACGTTGTCCAATTACCGTCAAGAATTCCAAATTCGAGGCAAAGCCGCCAACAACGTGATTGGAGTGATCCCCGGGAAATCCAAGCCCAATGAGTATGTGGTCTTTTCGGCCCATTATGATCACCTAGGTACAGAACCCACAGGGACAGATACCGTGTACAACGGCGCTAACGATGATGCGTCGGGAGTAACCGCTGTGATTGCTTTGGCACAATACTATAAAACCTTAAACAACAACGAACGCACTTTGATTTTCGTAGCCTTCACCGCTGAAGAAGTGGGCGGTTTCGGGTCGCGGTACTTCTCAAAGAACATCGCCGCCGATCAAGTGGTCGCGATGTTCAACATCGAAATGATTGGCACGGAAAGCAAATGGGGTAAAAACTCATGTTACATCACCGGTTTTGAAAAGTCCGATTTCGGGACTATTTTGCAACGCAACTTACAAGGGTCGCCATTTCAATTTCACCCCGATCCGTATCTCGCAGAACAGTTGTTCTACCGTTCGGATAACGCAACTTTAGCTGCTTTGGGCGTCCCTGCTCATACGATTTCCACCTCAAAAATGGATGCCGAACCCAATTACCACCAATTGAGTGATGAGGTGAATACCTTGGATTTAGCCAACATGACCGAAGTGATCAAGTCAATTGCTGTCAGTGCACAATCCATCGTGCAAGGGAAAGATACGCCGAGTCGGGTGAAATAAGTCTGCAATCGATTTCGTAACTTTTTATCATTTATGTCTAGCCCAAAAAAATATTTTTACTACATTAGCAAAAACAACAGAGCTGATGCGTAACACATTCACTACCTATTTTAATTATTTCTTTTATTTCTTCACACCGAAGGAAAAGGGATGGGTATTGTGTTATGTCAAGAAGTAAAAAATTAAGCAACCATACGAAAATCCCGATTCCCATCGGGATTTTTTTTTGCCCATGAAACAACAAATAGCCATACAAGGAATTCAAGGTTCGTTCCACCATCAAGTCGCTCTTGCGTATTTTCAAGATGCCTTTGAGTTGGTGGAATGCCTGTCATTTGAAGCAGTTGCCGACAGTTTACTGCGTGGTCACGCCACCCAAGCCGTCATGGCCTTAGAAAATTCGATTGCCGGAGCATTATTGCCCAATTATGCCCTGATTGATCGCAACGATTTTCATATTGTCGGTGAGCAGTATTTGGAAATCCAACAAAATCTGATGGCACTCCCCGGTCAGTCGTTGGCTTCCCTCCAAGAAGTCCATTCCCATCCCATGGCCTTGCTCCAGTGCATGGAGTTTTTAAAACAACATCCTCATCTCAAACTCGTTGAAGATAAAGATACTGCCGAAACCGCCCGCCGCATTCAAGCGCAGCGATTACAGGGTATAGCCGCCATTGGAAGTGTGGTAGCCGCTGAATTATTTGACCTCGAAATCATCGCGCCACAAATTCAAACCGTGAACAACAACCTTACGCGGTTTGCTATCGTGTCGCGCCAACCCAATGCGCCTTCGAATACCATCAATAAAGCGTCGGTGAAGTTCGAACTCCACCACCAACGCGGGAGTTTGGCCGCTGTGCTTAACGTAATGAGCGATTGCCGTTTGAACCTTACCAAAATTCAATCACTGCCCAAAATCGAGTCGCCGTTTACCTATGCCTTTTTTGTTGATGTAACCTTTGAAGACTATGGCGATTTTGAAAAGGCCACTGCCTTACTCAACCTAATGGCTTCTTCATTCAAATTATTAGGAATTTACCAAAATACATTACCATGATTACCCCCGCTGATCGCTTACAATCCGTACAAGAGTATTACTTCTCGCGCAAATTGAAAGAAGTTCAAGCCCTCGTGGCTCAAGGTCACCCCGTGATTAATATGGGCATTGGGAGTCCCGACTTGCCGCCGCATCCTTCTGTACAACAAGCCTTAGTCGAGGCACTTTCCCTTCCCAAAGCGCACGAATACCAGAGTTATCAAGGGATACCCGAACTCCGCGCTGGCATGCGTCGGTTTTACGAAACGCAATTTAATTTGGCTCCCGATGTCCCCGTTGATTTTTTGCCGTTAATGGGTTCCAAAGAAGGAATTTTGCACATTGCCATGGCGTTTCTAAACCCCGGTGATCAAGTGTTGTTGCCCAATCCGGGATATCCAACGTATGCCTCGGTAACGGAATTGGTGCAGGCTGAGGCGGTGTATTACGACCTACAACCCGAGCAGGATTGGTTGCCCAACTTTGCCACTTTGGAAGCATTGGATTTGTCTAAAGTAAAAATGATGGTCATTGGTTATCCCCACATGCCCACAGGGGTGCCGGGAAATTTGGAACTGTTGCAGCAATGGGTCGATTTTGCCCACAAACACCAACTGCTTTTGGTCAATGACAATCCGTACAGTTTTGTGTTGCACCACAACCCAATTTCAATTTTTAATTGTGAGGGTGCGGTCGAGGTGGCTATCGAACTCAATTCACTCAGCAAAACCTTTAATATGGCAGGTTGGCGTGTAGGTATGGCGGTTGGGAAACCCGAATTTCTCGATGCTGTTTTAAAAGTCAAAAGCAACATGGATAGCGGTATGTTTTTAGGAATACAAAAAGGTGCTGTGGCTGCTTTGGCATTGGGATCCGATTGGTTTAATCAACAATATAAGGTCTACAGCAAACGCCGCGAACTGATTTGGCAACTGGCCGATTTGTTGGGGTGTACGTATGATAAAAAAGGGGTCGGACTCTTCGTTTGGGCGAAGTTACCCGAAGGAAGTGACGCCGAAAGTTTGATAGATGAATGGTTATACCACTACCATGTATTTATCACCCCCGGTATCATTTTTGGCAGCAACGGAAAAGGGTACATTCGGTTTTCACTTTGTGTCACCGAAGAAAATATTAAAGAAGTAATCCAACGATTTACAAAATGAAAATAGCAGTTATCGGAATTGGTTTGATAGGCGGTTCGCTCGCTCGGGATATCCGTTTGATTTGGGATCAGGCGGAAATCATTGGGTTGGACGCCCATACGGGTCATGTGGAACAAGCGATCGAACTCGGTCTAGTGAACCGAGAAGGGAAATGGGAAGAAATTCCGCAAATGGATATGGTGATTGTATCGGTGCCCGTGGATAAAGCGCTTACTGTGGTGCCCCAAGTCTTGGATTTGGTCAACGAAAACACCTTAGTCTTGGATGTGGGTTCGACCAAGCAACCCTTATGCGAAGCCGTGCAACACCATCCCAACCGACGCAATTTTTTAGCAACACATCCCATTGCGGGAACCGAGTTTTCCGGACCAACAGCCGCCTTACAAGGATTGTTTGAAGGCAAAACGAATATCATTTGTGAAGTTGAAAAAACAGCCTTTGGGTTGCAAGAACGCGCCATGGAATTGTTTCGAAAATTAGGCATGCGCATCCGGTATATGGACCCGCAGTCGCACGACAAACACATTGCCTACGTCTCCCATTTGTCACATATTAGTTCGTTCATGTTGGGTAAAACCGTCATCGAAAAAGAGCAAGACGAACGCGATATTTTTGACATGGCAGGTAGCGGATTTGAAAGTACGGTGCGCTTGGCAAAGAGTTCGCCCGACATGTGGACGCCCATTTTTGGTCAAAACAAAGTTAATGTATTGGCAACATTAGAAGAATATATCCGAAATTTGTCCCGATTTCGGGAATTGTTGGAAGCCGATCAGTATGACGCCTTGTATCAAGAAATGCAACATACCAATCGCATCAAAGAAATATTAAACGGAATCAAAAAATAAGTCCTATGGAAAATAATAAAGAAATGCGCACCTGGCTGGATGATTTTCAATTGCCGCATCCGTTGGTAATTGCCGGACCCTGTAGCGCAGAAACCGAAAATCAAGTACTTCAAATTGCCCGCGAATTACAGGATTCCAAAGTGTCGATTTTTCGCGCAGGCATTTGGAAACCCCGAACACGCCCAGGAGGCTTTGAAGGTGTAGGTGAAATCGGATTGAAATGGTTGCAAAAAGCCAAAGCCGAAACGGGTTTGTTGATGGCGGTCGAAGTAGCTACAGCAGCGCATGTGAAATTGGCGTTGGAACACGATATTGATGTGTTGTGGATAGGTGCGCGTACAACAGTAAATCCATTTGCAGTACAAGAAATTGCGGATGCACTTCAAAATACAGAGAAGATTGTACTGGTCAAAAATCCGGTTAATCCCGATTTGGCCTTGTGGATTGGGGGTGTCGAGCGCTTGTACAATGCGGGAATCAAGAAATTAGGCGTAATTCACCGCGGTTTTTCGACCTATGAAAAAACCAAGTACCGCAATAACCCCGAGTGGCAAATTGCGATTGATTTTCAAAGCAAGTATCCCGATATTCCGTTGATTATCGATCCGTCGCATATCACCGGGAAACGCGATATGATTTTTCAAGTGACCCAACAAGCCTTGGATTTCAACTACGATGGGATGATTATCGAAACCCATTGTGATCCTGATAATGCCTGGAGTGATGCGGCACAGCAAGTGACTCCCGAGCGATTAAAGCAAATTATTTTTGATTTGGTCATTCGGAAAGAAGACGATGCCGACGGCGATTATTTGCAGCAATTGTCCAAATTACGGGTGAAAATTGACGATTACGATTCCAAATTATTGGATGTGATTGGACAACGCATGAAAGTGGCCGAAGATATTGGGGCGTTGAAAAAGGCAAAAAATGTCGCGGTTTTACAGAACAAACGTTGGAATGAGATTTTGGAACGTATGGTGAAAGAAGGCGAGCAACGCGGTTTAAGTGAAGAATTTATCGTTCAATTTTTCAAGGCGATTCATCAAGAAAGTATTTCGCATCAAGAGAAAGTGTTTAAAAATGAATAAGAAAGTCCCTACGGGGATTTTTTTTTGCTCCAAATAATTCCTTATCATTGTGGTCTTAATAACCTCTAATTATTAACTTTTTATGAAAAAACTATTTGCTGTAGCAGTGACAGCTTTGCTATGCTGTAGTGCTACGCTTGTATCTGCACAAAACAAAATTGAGAAAATTAACATGACCTACGGGGAGGAACTCCCAGATGACGGTGGTAAGATTGTTAAGATTGTAGGGGAAACCAAAGGAAAAATCTACGCTTTGGTTTTGAAAGGAAAATCCGATTATTTTTTGAAGATTTTTGAATCGGGAAGTATGAAACAACTTTCTAAGAATCCGATTATTTTTCCAGAATTAAAGGATAAAGAATTGGATTTTGAAGAAATGGTTTTGTTAAACGATAAATTGTACGTGATTGGAAGCGTGTTTGTGCGTTCCGATAAAACGTTCTCTTTAGTTGCAATTCCCATAGATGAAAAAGGGAAAATGTCGACCAAAACCACATTGATGTTTGAATCCAAAGTGGCTAATAAATCGGATCGTGGAGGATTCTATTTCCGCAAATCACCTGATGAGCAAGTGTTATTGGTGATGCACACTTCGTTGTTCGAAAAAGAAGATTCGATGAAATACGAAACCAAATTATTTGATGAAAACATGGCTTCGTTTTTTTCGGTTGAAGATGTTGTGAAATACGACGACAACAAAAAAGATTACGAGTTTACGATTTCTGATTTTGACGTTAATGTGAATGACGATGTGTTTATCGTAGTGAATGAAGGATACCGCGATAAGAAGAAAAAAGAAAAAGTTGAGAAAGTAGAGTTGCATTTGTACAAAAAAGCCAACGGCTATAAAAAAGACGTGGTGAAAGTGGACATTGTAGATAAAGAAATCATCAACTGTAAAATGTTGGCCACCAATAAAGGTACGGTAAAATTAACCGGTTTCTTTTCCAGCGTTCGCGAAAGCGGTAGAGCCAATAAAGAGTTGAAAGGGATTTACAACATCACCATCAATGTGGCGGATAATACCGTGGGAAAAAGTGTTTTCAATGAATTTGATTATGCGACAAAAGTGAAATTAATCGGTGAGCGTCGTGCCAAAAAAGGAAAAGACGTGAAGCCGTTGTACAATATTCAAACAATTATCGAAAAGAACGATGGCGGTTTGATTGTATTGTCTGAATACCAAATGGTAGTTTTTGGACAGCGTCAAGGAATTGGCCCCTTAGGATTTCAACCGATTACCTACATCACCAACGAAATTATTGTAACCAGTTTACGTCCGGATGGAACATTTGAGTGGGGGAATGTAGTGCCCAAAGAACAATCGGCTACCATTACTGCTATGTCTGTGAATTTATTTGCAGGAGGTTCGTCAGGGAGTTATAATGTGGCATTAGGAATGTCTATTCCTGTAGCGATGATGGGTAAAGGTCCGGAATACTTAAGTTTTATTCCGATTTACAAAAATGGACAGTTGAATATTTTGATCAATGATCACGTGAAAAATAAAGGGATAACCAATATTGAGGAAATTCGCTCCATGGGGAATTACAACAATGCGGTACCTTCATTATTTGTTTTTGATGCGCAAGGCAATATGTCCCGAAAAGATCCTGAAGAGGTGATAAAAAATGAATTGGTGATTCGCCCCGGTGTCTATTGCCGTAAAAACGAACGGGAATTCATTATTTATGCTTCCCGAAAATCGAATGATAAGTTAGGTCGAATGATTTTAGAAGATTAAAAATAAGAAAGCTGTTGAAAAACAGCTTTTTTTTATGTTTAGAAAGGATAAAATGTAATTTTGCATCATGACAGGATGGGTTTATAAATCAACGGGGAGTTATTACACCGTAAAAACCGCAACGGGCGAAGTATACGAATGCCGTATAAAAGGGAAATTCCGGATTAAAGGAATCAAAAGTACCAATCCTATTGCGGTAGGCGATGTTGTTGATTTTGAATTGGATCAGTCCACGGATGAAACCATGGGTCAAATCCACCACATCCACGACCGCAAGAATTACATTATTCGGAAATCGGTCAACCTTTCCAAGCAAGTCCATATTATTGCTTCGAATATCGATGTTGTTTTTTTGTTGGTGACCATCAATAACCCCACGACGACGACTTCTTTTATTGACCGATTTTTGGTCACTGCAGAAGCGTATGGTATAGAGGCGGTGCTGATTTTCAATAAAATAGATACCTATGATGAGGCAGCATTAGACGAACAGCTGTATTTACAGTATGTCTATAGTCAGATTGGTTATACTTGTTTGCGCGTTTCTGCACTGGAACATAAGGGATTGGAAGAATTAAAAGCGATGATGCAGGATAAAGTGTGTATGTTCTCCGGCCATTCTGGGGTGGGGAAATCAACCTTAGTCAATGCGTTAGAACCTGCGTTGGATTTACGCACTTCGGCTATATCCGACTCCCATCAACAAGGGCAACATACCACGACTTTTGCCGAAATGTTTGATTTGTCGTTTGGATCTAAAATCATTGATACGCCTGGAATCCGCGGGTTTGGGGTAGTGGATATGGAACCGCAAGAGGTGGGGGATTATTTTCCGGAGTTTTTTGCCTTGAAAGAAGACTGTAAATTCAACAATTGTTTGCATAAAGAAGAACCCCATTGCGCGGTTAAAAAAGCTTTAGACGCTGATGATATTGCTTGGTCAAGGTACCGAAGTTATATGCAAATATTAGAAGGAGAAGAAGAGCACTACCGCGGGGATCAGTATGCGGAGGAACGGCGGAATTTGCAGTGATCAGTCTGTAGTGGTCAGTGGTCACTGATCAAACCTGTTTTAAAGCAATTAGCTTGTATTATTCTTGTAACTCATAATTTAAAATTTATAATTCAAAATTTATAATAAAATATCATGCGCGCGGTCATTCAAAGAGTTTCACAAGCATCGGTTACAGTTGAGGAAAAATGTGTTTCCGAAATACAATCGGGCGTTTTGGTGCTTTTAGGTGTTGAAGAAGCCGACACGCAAGAAGATGTGAATTGGTTGGCGGCAAAGATTGCCAATTTGCGCATTTTTGGCGATGAAAAGGGAGTGATGAATGTCTCGGTGAAAGAAGCGGATGGCGATTGTATCGTGGTGAGTCAGTTTACCTTACACGCCATGACCAAAAAAGGCAACCGGCCCTCTTACATCCGCGCGGCACGACCTGAACAAGCTATTCCGTTGTATGAAGCGTTTATTCACCAAATGGAAAAGGTATTAGGAAAAAAAATTGGAACCGGAATCTTTGGTGCGGATATGAAAGTACGTTTACTCAACGATGGTCCCGTTACCTTAATTATCGACACAAAAAATAAAGAATAATTGTTGTTAATTTTTCTTAATATTTTATATTTGAGAAAAATTATAGTATGTACAAGCCATTCCTCCTAATGCTATTTGTAGCGGTGCAATCATTATATGCACAAAACAATACTTTTTCTACTTTATCCATTGCTGATAATCTAAAAGAATCAGCGAATAGTGTGGTTCGCGAACAAGAGATTGTAGTCGAAATCGTGTCTCAAAAATCGTACATTATTACAAAACGCGAAGCTTTAACCGTTTTGAATTCAAAAGGATTAAACAATCTAGACACCAACGAGCATTACAGCTCTTCAGAGAAAATTAATGCTATCAGCGCCGTAGTGTACAATGCCTTAGGTAAAGAAATGAAAAAAATCAGAACTTCTGATTTTAAAGACCAAAGTGTTGCCGATGGCTTTTCAATTTTGACTGACGATCGGGTGTTGTATTTGGATTATACCCCTACTGAATATCCTTTTACCATTGTTTTTGAAAGTGAAGTTAAATCCAATAATACTGCTTTTTTACCCGTTTGGGTTCCCATCAATGACTATTATGAAAGTGTTCAAAAGTCAAAAATTACATATCTCTATCCGTCTGATCTTCAATTGAATTTTAAAGAATATAATTTTGAAGGGTTAACAGTTCAAAAAAACCAATCAGCTGGAAAATTAGAATTACAAATCGAAAATTTGAATGCTATAAAACCAGAAGATTATACTCCATCTAAATCCAAATTATTACCAATGGTGCGATTTGCCTTGGATAAATTTAATTTGATTGGTGTTTACGGTGATGCGAAAACGTGGAAAGATCATGGTGTTTGGGTGTATAATACGCTTTTGAAAGAAACCGATGAATTGCCTGAGGAGACTGTAGCTAAGATGAAAGATTTGGTGAAAGATGCCAAAACAGCGGTAGAAAAAGCGCAACGAATTTACCACTATGTACAGAATAAAACCCGGTATGTAAGTATTCAGTTGGGTGTTGGCGGCTGGAAGCCTATGCTCGCTAAAGATGTAGATAAATTAGGATATGGGGATTGCAAGGCTTTAACCAATTATACACGTTCCTTATTAAAAGCAGTGGGTGTGGAGTCGTATTACACCGTAATTTTTGCCGGTAGAGAGAAAACCGATATTTCAGAAGATTTTGTGGCCATGCAAGGAAATCACGTGCTTTTGGCTTTGCCTAATGATGAAAAGTACACTTTCCTTGAGTGTACTAGTCAGGATAATCCCTTTGGTTTTCAAAGTGATTTTACTGATGATCGTTTGGCTTTAGTGATAAAACCAGAAGGAGGCGAACTAATCCGAACCAACAACTACAATGAAAAATTGAGTAGCCAACTTATCACTGGTACAGTGAAATTAAATGAAGACGGAACCCTTTCTGCTGATTTTATCCGAAAAAGTACGGGTACGCAATACAGTGCGAAAAATCATATCCAACAGCAATCTAAACAAGAAATTGTTGAGGATTACAAAGAAGAATTTTCGTGGTTAACCAACTTGAGTGTGGAAAAATACAAGCACAATGACGATAAAGAAAAGGTTGTATTTACGGAAGAGTTGTCCTTCACAGCTACGGATTACATTCGCAATAACGGGGGGTATTTAACTTTTCTTGTGAATCCTTTAAATCAGTTGACATCAATACCACAACGTTATCGCAATCGTAAATTTCCTTTAGAGATTTCAAGAGGTTTTTACGATGAAGAAAATTATACGATAGAATTACCGCAAGGATTAAAATGTGAATCGATTCCAGAACCGGTAAAGGTGGAAGATAAATTTGGAATTTATTCATTAACAATTAAAGAGAATAGTCCCGGAAAATTAAGTATTAATCGAAGTTTACTTATTAGAAAAGGAACATTTGACAAATCAGAATATGAAAATTTTAGAAAGTTCCGTGAACAAATAGCCCGTTTTGACGGAACAAAATTATTATTAATTAAAGCCTAACCAACATGAAAAAAATTGTATCGATTGCCTTACTTTTAATTGGAGCCACACTTCAAGCCCAAAAATATGATTTGGGGAAAGTTACTGTGCAAGAATTGAGTGAGAAAGTTTGTCCAATAGACTCTTCGGCTCCAGCCGCAGTCTTATTTAATGAAGCGAAAACGTCATTTATTTTCGAAGGTGAAGAAGGTTTTCGAATTGTTACCGAGATTATGACCAAAATTAAAATCTACAAAAAGGAAGGGTATGATTACGCCAATCACGTAGAGAAATATTATATCGGAGGCAATTCAAATGCGGAACAAGTGGTTTATACCAAAGCGGCCACCTATAATCTAGTGAATGGGAAAGTAGAAAAAACGAAGTTGTCGGGAGATGGTGAATTTCGGGAAGAATTGAATAAATACTGGGCGGTTAAAAAAATCACCATGCCCAATGTGAAAGAAGGTTCGATCATCGAATATAAAGTGACGATTACTTCAGTATATTTTCAAAATTTCCCTACATGGGAATTCCAAAAAGATATCCCTGTTTTGTATTCGGAATATACTACATACATACCGGAATATTTTTTATATAATAAACATGTTAAAGGGTTTTTAACTCCTCAAGCAGTTAAAACAAGTAAAGAGCGCACAGTTCAGTATTCGATAGTTCGTAACGCTCACCAAACAACATCTATTACAGGAAGAGATCAATATGCACAAACTTTTAATGAAGAAGCTACTACGTATGTTTTAGAAAATATCCCAGCGCTAAAAGATGAACCTTTCACCAATAATATCAATAATTACCGTTCGGCATTAATTCACGAACTTTCAGGAACGCGATACCCAGGACAAACGTATAAGAACTTTGCTACCGATTGGGATACAGTTGCTAAACAAATCTACAGTAATGATGATTTTGGGAGTGAATTGAATAAAACGGGTTATTATGAAAAGGATATAGAGACTATTTTAGCAGGGGTAACAGATCCAGAAGAAAAGATAGCCCTCATTTTTAACTTTGTGAAATCACGTATGAATTGGGATGATTTTGTTGGATATTCATGTAACGATGGCGTTCGCAAAGCGTACCAAAATCAAAAAGGAAATTCGGCTGAAATAAATTTAATGCTTACGTCAATGTTGCGATTTGCAGGATTTAATGCCAACCCTATTATTTTAAGTACACGAGGAAATGGGATTGCAATTTTCCCAAGCCGTACCGCATTTAATTATGTAATATGTGGTGTTTCCTTCCAAGATAAATTGTTCTTGTTGGATGCAACCGACAAAAATGCATTGCCCAATATTTTGCCGAATCGCGCTTTAAACTGGACCGGGCGAATGATACAAAAAGATGGAACGAATGCATTAATTAGCTTAACCCCTGAATTTACTTCCAAAGACATGATTACCATGATGGCAACCATTGATGAAACAGGTAAAGTAAAAGGGAAATTAAAAGAAATGTATTATGATTACGATGCATTCCGATTTAGAAATAACTATGCAGGTTTATCAGTGGATAGTCATATGGATCGCATTGAAAAAAATAATAAAGGAATTGAAATTCAAAATTATACAATTCAAAATGTAAAAGATTTGGCACAGCCAATAACAGAAGGATACGATTTTGAAGATACCAATTCAGTGGAAATTATAGGGGGTAAGTTGTATATTAATCCACTCTTATTTCAAACCTTAAATGAAAATCCTTTTAAACAGGACAATCGTGAATTTCCAGTAGACTTTATTTACCCCAATCAAAATCGCTACATGGTGGCTTTAACAATCCCAGATGGCTATAGCATAGAATCAATGCCACAGTCTAAAGCATTTGCTATGCCAGATAATAAAGCGAGTTTTAAATTTAATAGTACAGGTGACGGGAAAAATATCCAAATGATTTTGACTTTTGATATTAATAGTTCAATCGTTCCCGCAGAAGAGTACGTTTTATTGAAAGGATTAATGGGTGAATTGGTCAAGCTGCAAACCGAAAAAATAGTTTTGAAGAAAAATTAGTACATGATATTACGACTTGTATTGCTTGTTTTTTTTGTGCCTTTCCTTACGGTTGCACAATTCAATCTAGATAAAGTTACCAAAAGTCAGTTGGAAGAAAAGTTCTATCCAACTGACTCTTCTGCTCCTGCCGCATTTTTATTCAAAACGTGTAAATTTAAATTTGATTATAGTGGGAATAATGGATTTTCTTATGTTGCTGAATATACGTTAAAGTTAAAAATATATAAAGTAGAAGGACTATCTTGGGCAGACATTTCAATTCCTTATTATATTGGTTATAAAACATTAAACAAAGATCTAATTACAAATATAAAGGGGTATACCTATAATTTGGTAGATGGGAATATAGAACGTCAAAAAGTTACTGCTGAAGGCCGATCAAATATTAAATCCAGTGATTTTTGGGCGAAAAAAATCATCACTTTTCCAAGTGTCAAAGTGGGCTCTATCATCGAATTGAAATATGAAATACGCTCCCAAGATATTCAATCCATTGACTTGATTCAATTACAGCATGCTATACCTGTTTCGGCAGCATCTTTAAAAATTGAAATTCCGTTGTTTTTTACGTATAAAGTAATACGATTTGGTCAATTTCAATTTGATTTAAAAAGTAAAATTACTCAAGAATCGATAAATTATACTTCGAAATTAGAAGGCTCTTTTGTAAATAGAGATTATAATTTGCAATTTAACCAACTTGTTAGTGAAGCTGAAATTAAGAATATACCAGCGCTTAAAGAAGAACCCTACACAAATAATATTGATGATTATTATACAAAAATCGCTTTAGAATTAGAATCTGTTCAATTTCCAGATCAACCCCAAAAAAAATATGCCACGACTTGGGATGATGTTGCTAAAATGCTTAATGAGCATGAGAGTTTTGGGAAAGCAGTGCAAAAATCCGATTACTATATTGCCGATTATAATCGAATTGCAAAAGAAAATTTAGATCGAAAAGAATTTATGCTGGCCATTTTTGAGTGGGTAAAAAAGCAAGTGGTATGGAATAAAGTGAAGGGGTATTTTGCTTCTCAATCTTTATCTGAAGCCTATCAAAAGCGAACGGGATCTGTTGCGGATATCAATTTAATTCTGACTTCCTTTTTACGAATGGGTGGTTTTGAAGCACACCCCGTTTTGTTAAGTACAAGAGAAAATGGTGTTATTACTTTTCCAAGTTATTCCCATTTTAATTATGTTGTGGTAGGCGTCAAATTAGAAAATCAGCTTTACCTTTTGGATGCGTCACAGCATGCGGGGACATCTACTTTATTGCCCACTATGGCACTGAATGATAAAGGGCAAATGTTTTATGCAAATGGTAATGTTGAAACGGTAAACTTAATGCCTAGTGAATTGTCTTTAAAAAACACTACAGTACTAGCAAAGTTGGATTTAGATGGGTCTTTAATTGGTCAAGCGAAATGTGTCTATACTGATTATAAATGTTGGGGAGTTCTTGCCGAATATTCATCAAGTGATAAAGAAAATTGGATACAGCTTAAAGAGAAAAAATGGAATTTAGATGAAATTACCAATTATCGTATAAATGACATAAAAGATAAAGTTGTAGCAGAAGAATTATTTGATTATAAATCTCATGAATATATTGAAAATATTGGTGACAAAATTTTAATAACACCTCTGTTATTTCAGAGTATTTTTGAAAATCCATTTAAATCGGATATCCGTGAATATCCTGTTCATTTTTCGTATCCCAATAGAGAAAAGGCGACTGTAGTTTTTACAATTCCAGAAGGATATTCGATTCAATCATTACCCAAAGATGTTGCTTTTGCATTGCCAGAAAGCAAAATGGCGTACAAGTTTGCAATAGCTGTTAATGGAAATCAAATGACAGTTGTTCGAACTTTAGATTGTAATCAAGCTGAATTTTCTCCCGATTTGTATTCATCACTCAAAGAATTCCTAACTTTGGTGGTTTCAAAAGAAACGGAGAAAATCGTTTTGATAAAACAATAATTATGGATTTAAAAAATGCTCAATTAGACGTCGATAACTGGATTAAAAATCATGGAGTTCGGTATTTTAACGAACTCACCAATATGGCGCAATTGACCGAAGAAGTGGGTGAAGTTGCCCGAATAATCGCCCGCCGTTATGGAGAACAATCCGAAAAAGAAAGCGATAAAAATAAAGATTTAGGGGAAGAACTCGCTGACGTCGTTTTTGTTGTGCTTTGTTTGGCCAATCAAACAGGAGTTGACCTGCAAGCCGCTTTTGATAAGAAAATGGACTTGAAAACCCGACGCGATCACGATCGTCATCATAATAATGAGAAGTTGAAGTAGTAATTAGTGACTAGTAATTAGTGACTAGGGACTAGTATTTCATAACTCATAATTCATAACTCATAATTCATAATTCCTCACTCCTTGAATTGGTTCCTTTTAATCATTGCCGGACTCTTTGAAGTCGGATTTGCGACATGTCTTGGAAAAGCGCGAGAAGCACAAGGCTCGGCTACCGTGGGGTGGTACGTTGGCTTTTTGGTGTGTTTAACACTGAGTATGATTTTGCTTGTTAAAGTCACCAAAGAACTTCCCATCGGTACAGCGTATGCAGTATGGACAGGGATTGGCGCTGTGGGTAGTGTGCTTGTCGGTATTTTTGTGTTTAAAGAACCGGCTACTTTTTGGCGTGTTTTCTTTTTAAGTACCTTAATTTTGTCGATTATCGGACTCAAATTTGTCGCGTCACATGACTAATCATTTACTTCATTCAACGTTACTCAACGGGAAGCAAATTACGATTACTGGTTCCAAATCGGAAACCAATCGTTTGCGTTTGTTGCAAGCTTTGTATCCGCATTTGCAGGTTGAAAATGCTTCTAATTCCGATGACTCCGAAGTTATGTTAAACGCATTGGAACAATTAAAAACCGATAATCAAGACGTACTCCATATTGATGTCCATCATGCGGGAACCGCGATGCGATTTTTGACTGCTTATTTCGCCATTCAAGAAGGTAAAGAGGTTGTAATTACGGGTTCGTCCCGTATGCAAGAACGTCCGATTCATATTCTTGTGGAAGCCTTAAATCAGTTGGGCGCGAATATTTCCTTTGAAAAAAATCAAGGTTTTCCACCGTTGCGAATTCACGGAAAAAAACTAACACAGCACAAAGTCACATTGCCAGCAAATGTAAGTAGTCAATATATTTCAGCCTTACTTTTGATTGCGCCGAGTTTGGAAAACGGACTAGAATTGACCTTAGAAGGGGAAATTACCTCGGTGCCCTACATTCAAATGACGTTGGCCTTGTTGCATCAAATTGGTGTTACGACCACTTTTGAAGGCAACTACATTCATGTTGCTCCCTTAAAAATTTCAAATAGCGATACCCAAACGCTAACCGTGGAAAGCGATTGGTCATCGGCTTCCTATTGGTACAGTTTGATTGCGTTGTCAAAAGTAGGTACACAAATCACATTGTCAAGTTATCATCCCAAGAGCTTGCAAGGCGATCATGTTTTGGCCACATTCTTTGCCCAACTCAGTGTGGAAACCGAGTTTCTCGCTGATCACCAAATTCGATTAACCAAAGTAGCGATGCCTCCCGTTCGTCATTTTGAAGCGAATTTAATAGGGGCGCCCGATATAGCACAAACGATTGCCGTAACGTGTTTCGGACTCGGAATATCGTGTGCCTTAACCGGTTTACATACGTTAAAGATTAAAGAAACCGACCGTCTCGAAGCCTTAAAAGTGGAATTATCAAAGTTGGGTGCAACTGTAAAGGTAACCCACGAACAGTTACAATTGGAAGCTGCCACAACAATGAATGAAGGCATTGGAATTGCTACTTACCAAGATCACAGAATGGCCATGGCGTTTGCTCCTCTAGCCTTAAAAGTCTCGATTATCATCCATGATGCTGAGGTGGTTTCTAAATCGTATCCTTCCTTTTGGGAGGATTTGGAGCATGTGGGAATTCAAATGCAAATCGCTGAAAAATAAATCCCAATTTACTTGACAACGCACTCTCGGCGGTAGTATATTTGCAGCCGTTTGCTACTAGGCAAACCATGTAAACTAATACACTAGAAACAATGAAGTTATCCCATTTTAATTTTAATCTCCCTCAAGAGTTGTTAGCGGAATTTCCAGCTGAAAACCGCGACGAATCACGCTTGATGGTGGTGCACCGTAGTACAGGTAAAATCGAACACAAGTTGTTTAAAGACATTATCAACTATTTTGACGACGGTGATGTGATGATTTTGAACAATACCAAAGTTTTCCCTGCTCGTATGTACGGAAACAAAGAAAAAACAGGTGCTCGCATCGAAGTTTTCTTGTTACGTGAATTGAATGCAGAGCAACGTCTTTGGGATGTATTGGTGGATCCCGCTCGTAAAATTCGTATCGGAAATAAATTGTATTTCGGTGATGATGATTCGTTAGTTGCTGAAGTAATTGATAACACAACTTCTCGTGGACGTACCCTACGTTTCTTGTACGACGGTTCCTATGAAGAGTTTCGTTACAAATTAAAAGAATTGGGTGAAACACCCATCCCCAAATACATCAACCGTGAAGTAACGGAAGAAGATGCTGAGCGTTACCAAACCATCTATGCTAAAGAAGAAGGTGCGGTAGCAGCGCCAACTGCTGGTTTACACTTTTCTAAGCATTTATTAAAACGTTTGGAAATCAAAGGAATCAACTTTGCAGAAGTTACATTGCACGTTGGTTTAGGAACTTTCAACCCTGTTGAAGTAGAAGATTTATCCAAACATAAAATGGATTCAGAAGAGTTACGCATCACGCAAGAAGCCTGTGATGTGGTGAATAAAGCCATCGAAAACAAAAAACGCGTTTGTTGTATCGGAACCACTTCAATGCGTGCCATTGAAAGTTCGGTTTCTTCCAACAGAACCTTAAATCCGTATGACGGTTGGACCAACAAGTTCATCTTCCCGCCGTATGATTTTAGTATTGCTAATTGTATGGTGACTAATTTCCATACGCCAAAATCAACCTTATTAATGATGATTTCTGCGTTTTGTGGGCATGACTTAATGAAAAAAGCTTACGAAGAAGCAGTTAAAGAGAAATACCGTTTCTACTCCTACGGAGATGCGATGTTGATCTTATAATGAAATAATAAAAAGGCTGTCAGTAATGATGGCCTTTTTTAATGTGACAATTAGACAATGTGGCAATGTGTCGATGCAACTATTATAGAACCAGCACTTCATTCATAACTCATAATCCATAACTCATAACTCCTATTTTAATTCTCCTCCAAGATTACTACATTTACCGTCCAAACAAACTAACCCATGACATTTCAAAATACACGCGAGTTTGCACAACAACTCGATGCGCAAGATGGTTTGCGCGCATACCGCGACCAATTTATTTTCCCCCAGCACAACGGAAAAAATGTGGTGTACTTTACCGGGAATTCGCTCGGACTCCAACCGAAGTCGGCTTCTAAATTTGTTCAAGACGTGATGAACGATTGGGCAAATCTTGCCGTTGAAGGTCATTTTTATGCTGAAAAACCGTGGTGGGATTACCACGAACGTTTTGCTAATCCCTTGAGTAAAATTGTAGGTGCCTTGCCTTCAGAAGTGACGGTAATGAATACCTTGACCGTAAACCTACACCTCTTGATGGTTTCGTTTTACCGTCCTGAAGGAAAACGCCATAAAATCATTTGCGAAGAAAAAGCCTTCCCTTCTGATCAATATATGTTTCAATCACAAGTTCGTGTACACGGCTTTGATCCCAAAGATGCGATAGTTGAAGTGAAGCGCCGTGAAGGCGAACACAATATCCGCCACGAAGATATTATCGCTAAAATCAAGGAAGTCGGCGATGAGTTGGCTTTGGTTTTATGGGGTGGTGTAAATTATTACACGGGTCAGGTGTTTGATCTAAAAGCCATCACCCAAGCCGGTCATGCGGTTGGTGCTTATGTAGGTTTCGACCTGGCGCACGCCGCTGGGAATATCAAATTGAACTTACACGACTGGGATGTCGATTTTGCCGCTTGGTGCAGTTATAAATATATGAACTCCGGACCTGGAAATGCTTCCGGGTGTTTTGTACACGAAAAACACCACCATACCAATCTTCCGCGTTTTGCAGGTTGGTGGGGACATAATAAAGAACGTCGTTTTAAAATGGAGCCCGACTTTGATCCCGTTCATGGAGCCAACGGTTGGCAAGTGAGTAATTTACCCATTTTGTCGTTGGCGCCGTATTTGGCATCAGTCGAACTCTTTGACGAAGTGGGAATGGATCGGTTGATTGAAAAACGAAATCAATTGACAGCTTACCTCGAATTCGTTCTTCATGATATCGATAGTCAGTTGGATGGCGCCGATTTTGAAGTCATCACGCCTCAAAATCAAGATGAACGCGCCTGTCAATTGTCGGTGTACTTGCACGGTCAAGGACGTAATCTTTTTGATTATCTCATGCAAAATGGGGTGATTACCGATTGGCGCGAACCCAACGTGATTCGTCTAGCACCCGCTCCGTTTTACTGTTCCTATGAAGATATGTACGAATTTGGTCAAATTCTCAAACAAGGAATTACCGAATTAAAAAAATAAAACAAGCCAAAAGCCCTGAAAAATCAGGGCTTTTTTTGTGCAACTAAAAATCCTATAACAATTCCTGAAAATCTTGTAAAGCAATCGGTTACTTGTTGTGGTTACTTTGTCTAATAACTCAAAAGTAACAGAAAATGAAAAGCATAATTTTCTTCTAACCGAAAAAGAGGTGGACATCAGGGATGGTGTCGGCCTCTTTTTTTTGAATAAATGAAACAAAATTGCAAAGGGGTTGACTAAATTTGTTGTAATTCCTTGCATTATGAAAATCCTTAAGAAAATTCTATTCAGTATACTTGCCCTAGTTGTCCTTATCGCTCTGGGCGTTTTTATTTATTACAAATCCAAAGCCCCGCAATATGAAGGCGAACGGGAACTTACGGGTTTGTCCTCGGAAACCAAAGTCTATTTTGACGAATACGGTGTACCTCATATTTATGCCCAAAACCAAAAAGATGCGCTGCATGCATTAGGCTTTGTGCATGCCCAAGATCGGTTGTGGCAAATGGAATTAATGCGTCGAATTGCTCCAGGACGATTATCGGAATTGTTTGGGGCGAAAGCCTTAGAAAACGATCAGTTTTTTGCCGGAATCGGAATTGATGAAAATTCAGCACAAGCGGTAGCTAACTTAGACAAAAATTCGGAAGCCTACCAATTGGCGCAAGCTTATATCGATGGGGTAAATCAATATCTTGAAGAAGGAAAAACACCGATTGAGTTTGATTTGGTGGGTGTAAAAAAAGAACCCTTTACCATCAAAGACATGTACAATATCTTCGGATTCATGTCCTTTAGTTTTGCCATGGCACAAAAAACCGACCCGTTGCTTACGGAAATTCGTGACGAATGGGGCATGGACTATTTAGCTGATTTTGGTCTAGACGGCTCCTTAGCCAAAACCCGATTAAAATCCTATGACGGAAAAGCCAAGGACTATGCGGCCATTGCTAAGTCGGTTACCGCACTTTTGGAACAATCGCCCGTTCCACCCTTTATCGGAAGTAACAGTTGGGTGATTGGTGCCGAAAAAACCAAAAACAATAAAGTCATTTTTGCAAACGACCCGCACATTATGTTCTCCCAACCGGGCACATGGTATGAAGCGCATATTTCCTGTCCTGGCTATGAAATGTATGGCTATTATTTGGCTGGAACACCCTTTCCGTTACTCGGTCATAATCGCGATTATGCGTATGGATTGACCATGTTTGAAAACGATGATTTGGATTTTTTCCAAGAAGAAAATCATCCGCAAAATACCAAGCAATACAAAACAGCTACCGGGTATGCTAACTATACGGTGCGCACCAAGACCATCAAAGTCAAAGATACGGTAGATGTGCAACTCACTATTAAATCAACTCAACACGGGCCCGTGATGAATCGTTTGTTAAAAGGATTGAATGCCAAAAATCCGGTAACCATGTCGTGGATTTATACCCAACATCCCAATCATATTTTGGAAGCGGTGTATGGGTTGAGTCATGCCAAAAATTTGGACGATTTTCATCAGAAGGTCGGACTCGTGCATGCTCCCGGATTGAACGTGATGTATGGCGATGCTAAAAATAATATTGGATGGATAACCTCGGGGAAATTATACAAAATGCCTGAAGGCGTGAATCCTAATTTTATTTTAAATGGGGCCAATGGCAAAGACGATCAGCGCACGTTTTTACCTTTTGAAGAAAATCCGCATGCGATCAATCCCGATTGGCATTATGTGTATTCATCCAATAACCAACCCGAACCCATCAACGGGTATTTGTACCCGGGTTATTATTTGCCTCAAGACCGTGCGAAACGCATACAGTCGTTGCTTGAAACCAAAAGCAATTGGGAACGCGCCGATGTCGAACGCATGATTAACGACCATACGTCTTTAATTTATCCCGGCTTGGTGAAAAATTGGATGCAATGTGTAACCAAAGACGGATTGACATCCACTGAAAAAAGTGCCATAGAAACCTTGCAACAATGGGAAGGAACGCACGCGGTTTATGATATCGCTCCCACGATTTATAACAAATGGTTGTATTGTTATCTCAAAAATACCTTCCAAGACGAATTGGGAGAAGAGCGCTTTTCGTTATTCTTAGGAACGCATATGCTCAAACAAATGGTGGCTGGCCAAAGTGTCAATCCCAATTCACCGTGGTGGGATGATGTGAAAACCAAAGGAATCAAAGAAACCCGAGATCAAATTGTAAATCGTTCATTTCATGAAGCCATCAACGCTCTAGAAAAACAATTAGGACCTGAATACACGAATTGGCGTTGGGGAAAAGTACATACTTTGGAACACCAACACCCGTTGGGTAAAGTCGCTGCTTTACGTCCTTTGTTCAATGTCGGCACTTTTGAAGTACCCGGTGGTAATGAAGTCATCAATAACTTATTATTCTATTTGGCAGAGGATGGCCAATACAAAGTAGGAGGAGGCCCTTCAACCCGTCGTATCATCGATTTCTCCGATGTGGAAAATAGTGTGAGTATATTACCTACGGGTCAATCGGGTGTGCGCTCCAGTCCGCATTACAACGATCAAGCCGAAATGTATGTCAAAGGCCGTTTCCGAAAAATGAAACTCAACCGCAAAGAGATTGAAGCAACGTCAACGTTATTGGTTCTAAAACCCAAAGCCCACTAATTCAACATTTATAATTTATAATTTCTAATATCAAAATAGGTCGGGGTTTTCGATAATTTCGGAAGCCCTCTTTTTTATAGCATACAATTCTTCGGATTGGATTTTTCCCAATAAATTCAGCATCATGGCCATGCGTTGATTTTTGGCAAAATAGGCTTTTTTATCATCCAAAAAATTCCAATACAAACTGTTGAACGGACAGGATTGTTCCCCCGTTCGGGATTTGACATCATAGTGGCAACCCGTGCAGTAGTTGCTCATTTTTTGAATATAACTACCCGAGGAGACATAAGGCTTGGTAGCCAAAATTCCGCCATCGGCATACTGACTCATCCCGCGGGTGTTTGGGAGTTCGACCCATTCTAACGCATCCATATAGACCCCCAAATACCAAGCATCTACCGCATCGGGATGCCGCTGGGTGAGAAGCGAAAAATTGCCAATGACCATTAGTCGTTGGATGTGATGCGCATAGGCATTTTGCAAACTCAAGCCCAAGGCATGGTGCATGCAATTCATTTTGGTTTTTCCGGTCCAATACATTTCGGGTAACGGATAAGTATTGTCCAAAGCATTCTGTTGCGCATAGTCGGGCATGTGACGCCAGTAAATTCCGCGCACGTATTCGCGCCAACCCAGTATTTGTCGCACAAATCCTTCAACCTGCGATAGCGTGATAGTATCTTGGTTTTTGTAAAAATGCAGGACTACGCGGTCCACGACTTCCTTCGGACTCACGATTTTCGTATTCATCACAAACGATAAGCGGGAATGAAAAAGGAAGGCCTGTTCGGTATGCATCGCATCTTCATAATCGCCAAAATGTGGTAGCAAATGGGCACAGAAATAATCCAGTTGTTCCAAAGCTTCCTTTCGATTGGTTGGCCAAGCAAAAAAAGGAGGTTCGATATTGCCGAAGGTTTGCACGCCGGCTTGTTCTATTTCTTGGATAATAGAGGTCACATTTTTTGGGAAAACCGCCATGGGTGGCACGGGAACTTGATTTTTGTATTTCAAACGATTATCATGGTCAAAATTCCATTGGTTGCCCAAGGGTTCGTTTCCCACCATCAACACCTGATGTTTTTTCCGCATCATACGGTAAAAATTTTCCATCAAGAATTGCTTTTTCCCTTCAAAAAACTGACCCAATTCATCCCGAGTGGTGTAGAAATGTTCGCTGTCGAAAACTTGGTGCGAAATAGATAGTTCCTTGCAAAAGGTTTTCAATTGCTCATCCAATCGGTATTCATCAGGCAGTTGGTATTCAAAATGTTGAATAGAGTAAGTATCAAAACAATGTTGCAGGATCTCAGGCAAACTTTTTACAGTCAGTTCTTCTGTTATGCGAATGTAATGCACCTTATGCCCTTTGTTTTGTAACTCTTGCGCAAAATCACGCATCGCCAAAAAGAAGCCTGTTACTTTTTGAATGTGGTGTTTCACATAATCCGTTTCTTGACGCATTTCGGCCATCAAGTACAAAACGGAAGGGTCTTTTTGAGTGAACCACGAATGCTTTAGATTCAATTGATCACCCAAAATCAAGCGTAAGGTTACGTATTCCATAAATCTTGGTATTCGTTTTTTGGATCATACATTTCCGCTTGACGGCGTATATTAAATTTTCGGTCGCGGGGATCATTGCCTACACCCGAATTGTATAACCAATTCCCATAATTAGAATGCACATCGTAGTCGATTAATAGCGATTCAAACCAAGCGGCTCCTGCGCGCCAATCTTGTTCCCATTCTTTGGCCCAAAAACTCGCCACATTTTGACGGCCACGGTTGCTCATGAATCCTGTGGCCGCCAATTCTTTCATGTTGGCATTCACAAACGGTTCTGGGGTATTGCCCTTTGTCCATTTTTCAAATTTACGAGCGTTAAAATCCCAATCGTATTTTTGTTTGACAATGCCATCCAATTGGAAGATTTTATTCCCGTGTTTTTGAGAGATATACCGAAAATAATCCCGCCAAATTAATTCAAAAATCAACCAATAGGTATCTTCATTTTTGCACACTTCAGCTTCATACTGTTGCACTTCCCAATAGATTTTTCGCGGGGAAATGCAACCGTGTGCGAGCCAAGGGGAGAACTTCGAACTGTAATCCGCGCCCATTAAACCATTGCGGGTTTGTTTGTATTGGGATAAATTTTCGGTAGTAAAAAAATAATCTTCCAAACGCGCCAATGCTTTATTTTCGCCTCCTTTAAAAGGAAAGGCTGTCCGCTTGTCAGGTTGTTGCGGAGTAATACCGCACGATTCCAAAGAAGGAATTTCGGTTGTTTCAAAATAGTTGGAATCTGGCATCGGTTTGGGTTCGACCAAAGGTCTTATTTTCGAAAGCTTCTCACATTTTTTGCGAAACTCTGTGAAAATTTCGGGTACTTCTTTTGCTGAACCGTACGGAATATCGTCAGGATGAAACAAGAATCCGTCCTGGAGTTGCTGCAATTCGATGTGCGGACAAGTTTGTTGCAAGGCATTGGTAACTTTTACTTCCTCATCCGTCCATTCGTATTGGGAGAAAACGGTTTTTATACGGTAGGTGTTGACCAATTCAGGCAAATACACTTCGGGATGCCCATAATGCACAAACAATGGAATATTCAACGCTTTCAAATTGCGTTTCAATTCGCGCAAACTTTCCCATAAAAATTGTGCTCGAAAAGTACCTGTTTTGGGGAATCCATACGAAGTAGGAGCAAATTGTCTCGGGTCTATGCAATACACACCGATGACAAGTTCCGCTTGTTGTGTAGCCTTCCATAAAGCGTACTGATCTTCCGTGCGTAGGTCGTTTCGAAACCAAACCAAGTGTTTCATGTTATTTTTTGTTTTTGCGGCAGCGGTCACTGCAATATTTTACGGTTTCCCAATTCTTTTCCCATTTTTTGCGCCAACTAAACGGCAAGCCGCAAGTGATGCATGTTTTTTCAGGTAAAAAGGGTTTCTTATGACTCATGTTACAAAAGTGATTTCAGCGAATTACTCGGACGTGCATAGGCAAAGCGATCTTTCAGTTGGGGCTCAGCATAACCGTCCAATCCATTGATGGCGACAATATTTCCTTGGTCCAGCCGAATCCAGTAATCGTCTTCGAGAAGCGATTCGTTCACATAAATGGCTTCAATAGCAGCAATGACATGAATCGTATTGTTTTCAGTAATAGCATATTCATTCACATACTTACACAACAACTGCAACGGAGCACCCGAAACAAATGGAACCTCAATTCCCTCTTTATATTCCGATTCCAATCCAGTCATTTCAAATTCAGAAATCCCGTAATCATAAGCCGCCGAAGTTTGATGCGCTTGCGCAATAATGTCGCTGGTAATCGCATTCACGGTGAAGTATTCCGTAGTTTTAATGTTGTTGTAGGTATGCCGCGGTACTGAAGCAGGACGAACGATAATTCCCAACAAAGCGGGATCACTTCCCAAATGAGTGATACTGGAAAAAATAGCTACATTTTCAAAACCGTCAACCGAACGGGTGGCAATTAAATTCGCCGACTTGTACCCCATGCAACTGTTGATGAGATTTAGGCGAGGGACTTTAGGGAGTTCACTGAATTCGGATCGCGTAATTCTTTTCATCGCTTTTTTTGTCAAAGATATGTTTGTTTAACGAAATAAATAAAATATTAAACAAAATTTAGGTTTTGACGTAATTTTTGCCTTACAATTCGGTGACGTTCGGATAATATTGAGTACTTTTGTCCAACTTTTTTACAATTACAATGCAAACGCCACAAAGAATTGCCATTGTAGGCTCCGGATTAGTGGGTACTTTATTGGCAATTTACCTCAAAAAACAAGGGCATACCGTACATGTTTACGACCGTAGTGCAGATATTCGCACCGTAGAGTTTTCAGGTCGTTCCATCAATTTAGTGATGTCGGATCGCGGTTGGAAAGCACTCGCCGATATCGGTTTGGATGAGGAAATTAGGCGCATTGGAATTCCCGTTGACAAACGCGCCATTCACATGAAAGACGGCAATTTGACCTACCAAAATTATGGAAAGGAAGGAGAAGCCATTTTTTCGTTATCGCGCGGCGTTTTGAATCGCAAAATGATTGATTTAGCAGAAGCCGCAGGTGTGGAATTCTTTTTTGAATACCGCATTTGGGATGTGACTTTAGCCGAAGCAACGCTTCATATTGGGGAAACCGAAAAAGGACCATGGTCCGATTTAAAATACGATAAAGTGTTTGGTGCCGATGGGGCGTTTTCACGTATTCGCCACCGTATGCAACGCCAAAGTATGTTTGATTATTCGCAGGAATTCATGAAGATTGGCTACAAGGAATTGCATATTCCCGCCAATCCTGACGGTTCCCATAAAATTGATAAAAATTCCTTACACATTTGGCCCCGTGGTAACTTTATGTTGATGGCGTTGGCCAATTTAGATGGCACGTTCACCTGTACGTTATTTATGCCGTTTGAAGGGGAAAACTCCTTTGAACAATTAAACAATGAAACGGCTTTGGTAAATTTCTTTGCCGAATATTTCCCAGATACTGCAGCCGTGATTCCTGATTTGGTAAGCGATTTCTTCAAGAATCCGACAAGTTATTTGGCCATAATGAAATGCTATCCGTGGACATTTGAGGATAAAGTAGCTTTAATTGGCGATTCGGCCCATGCCATTGTGCCGTTTTATGGCCACGGAATGAATGCTGGTTTTGAAGACATTACCGTTTTAAACCAGTTGATTGAAGAATTGGGTGACGATTGGAAAGCCATTTTCCGTGCCTACGAGAAATCACGCAAACCCAATGCTGATGCCATTGCCGAGTTGTCCCGGCGCAATTTTGTGGAAATGAGTACCAAAACCGCCGATGCGAATTTCTTGTTACAAAAGAAAATTGAAAAATGGTTTTCCGACAAACATCCCGATAAATGGATGCCGCTTTACAGTCGGGTGACCTTCAGTTTACAGCCTTATTCCGAAGCCTTGGCCATTGGCGACTACCAAAATGCCATCATGGAGGAAGTGATGCAAATGCCAAATATTGAAGCGAATTGGAACAGTCCCGAAGTAGAGGCTAAAATTATTGCTTTACTTCAAAAAGGGTAATTTTTTGGGCGCGCCCCCGAATCCAGTTTAAGGTCAAAAACAAAATCCCTGTCGGGGTCGGGTCGTACACTGCAATCTTGGCTCCGTTTCCCTCCGCCAAGGATTTTCGTTGCCACCCCTCGCGCAAAACAAGTCTGTTATTCCTCGCGATGTACTTTTGTAAAATCAAATGCGGGTCGGCAAACCGAAATATATTCACATACTTCATCAAACGGATTCGAATATTGTACACGCGTATTTTCTGCAATACGGATGGATTGACCGGCTTCTAAAACTAAAGTTTCACCTTCAATTATAAATTGCTTTTTCCCCGAAATGATATAGGTGTATTCTTCAAATTCGGGTGTTTGAAAGGGTTCGCTCCAATGCGGTGGCGCAACCATGTGTGCAATCGAAATCGCTTCATTTTGGGTGGCCACCCGACCGTGATGTTCTTCAATTAATTTGCCGTCAGTAGTGGGAACTACAAAGGGTGTAGATTGGATTTGGTATTTTTTCATATTATAGGTTATTGCAATTTTTTATTACCAATTAATTGTTCAGATTATATTGAAAATTACTTTTTAAAAATAAAATACACAGCCAAAATCAAAAACGTAAAACCCACCAAATGATTCCACCGCAAACTTTCATTTTTGAAGAAGAGAAGCGAAAAAATCACAAAAATGACCAACGTAATCACTTCTTGAATCACTTTTAATTGGAGCAGTGAAAAAGGGCCGCCGTTGCCTTCATAGCCGATCTTATTCGCTGGCACTTGAAAGCAATATTCAAAAAAGGCCATGCCCCAACTTAATAAAACTATGGTGATTAACCCTGCGTTTTCAAACCATTTTAGTTCTTTAAATTTTAAATGACCGTACCAGGCCAGCGTCATAAAAATATTAGACAAAACCAAAAGGCCAATTGTGATGATGCTTTTCATTATTTCATTAATTTACTTAAAACACCAAAAACCCCACGAATGAAACTCGCACTTGTCACTACTTTAACTACCGATTTTCCGATGGTTTCCCCCATGGATGGTCCCTGTTCTTCTTTTTCTTCAACTTCTTGATTTACAGGAGCAGTGTAAGCCGATTCAATCTTTTGCGTAAGCAATTCATAAGCACTCTCCCGATCCAGATTCTCTTGGTACTTTTTTACCAATTTCGAACGTTGGTTGACAGCTTCAATTTCGTGCGGTTCAAGAATATTCATCCGACTCTCAGGCGCACGTAGTACCGTAGCGGCAAGCGGAGTGGGAATGCCTTTTTCGTTTAATGCCGTTACCAAGGCTTCCCCAATTCCGAGGGAAGTTAGCAATTCTTCTGTATTGTAAAATTCAGTTTCGGGATAATTTTCAGCTGTTTCCTTAATCGCTTTGCGGTCGTTTGCGGTAAACGCCCGTAATGCATGTTGGATTTTTAATCCCAATTGTGCTAAAATCCCTTTGGGAATATCCATTGGATTTTGGGTGATAAAGTAAATGCCAATGCCTTTGGAACGAATCAATTTGATGATGGTTTCAATTTGGTCCAAAAGGGCATCGCTGGCTTCATCAAAGAGTAAATGCGCTTCATCAATAAAAACGACCAATTCGGGTTGGTCAACATCGCCGCGTTCGGGCATTTTTTGATAGATTTCAGCGAGCAAACTTAACATAAAGGTCGAAAATAACTTGGGTTTGTCCTGAATGTCGGTCAGCCGGATAATGTTGACATAGCCTTTGCCATTTTCATCAATGCGCATCAAATCTTCGATTTCGAATGACAATTCTCCGAAGAATATATCGCCGCCTTGTTGTTCCAATTCAATGATTTTTCGCAAGATGGTTCCTGTGGTTGCCGTTGAAATCTTGCCGTAATCGGCCGCGATGACTTCTTTTCCTTCCTCAGTGATATAATTGAGTACCTTTTTGATGTCTTTTAAATCCAACAAAGGCATTTTTTGATCGTCACAAAATTTAAAAATTACGGCCATGACGCCCGCTTGTGTGTCATTTAAAGAAAGAACACGGGAAAACAAAACGGGTCCAAATTCAGATACGGTTGCTCGAAGTCGAACACCATCTTGGGCTGATAGACTCATCAATTCCACCGGGAAACCATTGGGTGTGTAGGGGATTCCAATTTTACTGTGGCGTTCAGTTATAAAAGATTGCTCCGTTCCAGGTTGTGCAATCCCCGAAAAATCACCTTTGATATCCATCATCAATACCGGAATCCCTTGAGATGAGAGTTGTTCAGAAAGGACTTGTATCGTTTTTGTTTTTCCTGTTCCCGTAGCTCCCGCGATTAAACCGTGGCGGTTCATGGTGCGCAACGGAATTTCAATTTTGGCTTCCGGGATGATTTGACCGTTGTATTGCGCAGCTCCCAGCAACAAATTACTACCTTTAAAGGAATACCCTTCTTGGATTTTAGAGGCGAATAAAGTGGATGAATTCATAGCAAATTTCGTTTTGAATAGTAGGCTAATTTACTACAATATTGTGGTGCGTAAAATTTGATTTTTTAAAAATTTTTCAATTAGTATTCCAACCCTTTTGACAAAAAAAGGCTCTTTTAAATAATAAAGACGAATATCGAATCGTTTTAACAATGTTAACTTAAGGTTAAGCATAAAATTATTAGCACAATTATTAGTAAATCTTTAGAAAATCGGCAGATTTAGTCAAGTTTCTCACAATGAAGGGTATGATTTTAGAGAATGTTATAAAAGACCAAAAAAGTTTTTTTTTTTGAACTAAAAAATTAAATTTGCTCCAATTCAAGTTTATTTACAACTAATAGCTTATAAATTATTAAAAACTTAAAAATTTTTAAAAAATGGCAAACGCAAAAAACGCAAATGGGTCAAACGGCGGTAACTACTTTTCCGCAATTGTAATTGTATTATGTATTTTCGTAGGATGGATTGTATGGAATTTCATCATGGGTGCAGGTTCTAACTTCGAAGGAGGGACAAATGAAGGTCACCCATTACCTGGTAACTATTTAGCAATGGTATATAAGGGAGGTCCAATCGTACCTGTACTTATGGGATTATTGTTAATGGTAGTTACTTTTTCATTCGAAAGATTTTTCGTGATTTCTAAAGCAGCTGGAAAAGGAAACTTAGACACTTACTTAAAACAAGTTCAAGCAAGCATTGCTCAAGGAAACATTGATGATGCAATTGCAGCATGTGACAGACAACAAGGTTCAGTAGCGAATGCTATTCGTGCAGCTTTGGTTAAATATAATGATGTTAAAAAAGAAGGATTTAGCTCTGAAGAAGCAGCTGAAATGATTCACAAAGAAATCGAAGAAGCGACTTCATTGGAAATGCCAATGTTAGAGAAAAACATGACGATTTTATCGACTTTAGTTTCTTTAGGAACATTAGCAGGTCTTTTAGGTACAGTAACAGGTATGATTAAAGCGTTCGGGGCATTAGCAACTGCAGGTACTCCTGACCAAGCGATGTTAGCAAACGGTATCTCTGAAGCGTTGATCAATACAGCTACAGGTATCTCAACTTCTGCTTTAGCAATTGTAACTTACAACTTGTTTACTTCTAAAATTGATACCCTTACGTATTCAATTGACGAAGCAGGTACTGCTATCGTTAATCAATACCGTAAAATGAAAGGAAGCTTAAAATAATTTTTAGCGTAACCAAATAATCAAAAAGAAGTAATTATGGCAAAAGTTAAAATGTCCAAAAAAGCGGCGTCTATTGATATGACGGCGATGTGTGACGTTGCGTTCCTTTTGCTTACATTCTTTATCCTTACGGCTACCGCTAAAAATCCGGAACCGCTTCCAGTAGAAACACCAAATTCCACCGTACAATCAAAATTGCCTGAAGATAATTTGGCAGTGATTACTATCGGTGACGGAGACAAAGTGTTCTACGGAATCAAAGGAAGAGAAGTTCGCAAAAGAACTCTTGAATTGATGGGTGACATGTACAATATTCAATTTACCGACAAAGAAAAAGATGAGTTCGCGTTGATTGAAGAATTTGGTGCTCCAATTGAAGCATTAAAGCAAGTTATCGCCATGAAAGGAGCAGATCGTAACAAAAAAGGAGTACAACCGGGTATTCCTCACGATACATTAAATGATAACAAGGAAAATCAGTTGAAAGACTGGATTTATACATCACGTCAAGCAAATATTGATGTTCAACAAGAACAATTGAATTTTGCAATCAAAGGCGATGCGAAAGAGCAATATCCAAAAGTGAAACAAATTATGGATGAGCTTCAGAAACAAAAGGTGAATAGCTTTAGCTTAGTAACCGGTTTAAGAGGTAAAAACTATTAATCCCAAGAAGAAATGGCTGAATTAAATACCAACGACGGTGGTGGCAAGAAAGGCGGGGGCAAGGTTCGCAGTAAAAAACAAAATTCCAAAGTAGACTTAACAGCTATGGTGGACTTGGCGTTCCTTTTGATCACGTTCTTTATGTTGACAACCACCTTGTCGAAACCTCAGGCAATGGATTTGGGGTTGCCGGATAAAGAGGATGATCCTAATCAAAAGAAAACGGATATTAAAGTAGACCAACGTCGTACAATGACCGTTATTCTAGGAGCCAACAATAAAATTGAATGGTTTCATGGATTGTTAGAAGCTCCTGAGCCTGGAGGGAAACCTACAGAAACGACGCACGGTCGTGAAGGAATTCGTAAAGAAATTTTAAAACGCGTTGCTTCGGTTCCTCAAGTAACAGGGAATAAGGATAAAGGATTGATTGTAATTATCAAACCAACAGCTAAGTCTTCTTATAAAAACTTAGTGGATATTTTGGATGAAATGGCGATTTGTTCGGTTCCTACCTATGCAATTGTAAATGATTTTTCTCCAGAAGAGAAAGCATTAGCTGAAAAGTTAAATAAGTAATAACCACTCTTGCAGTACAAAATTTATAACGTATGAAACTAGACTTGTTAAAAAAACAATGGTTGGACATCGTTTTCGAAGGACGTAACAAGAGTTATGGTGCTTACGATTTACGTATGAAAGACGGGAATACCAATATGAAAGCTTTCATTATTGGTGCTGTCATTTTTTCTGTGGCTGTTGCAACACCAAAAATCGCTGAATTTATCAGTTCTGCAACAGCAGATGATAGTGCGACTATGGATACCAAAATTAGAACGGTAAAATTGCCTCCCAAAGAAGAAAAACCCAAAGAGAATCTTCCACCACCACCACCGCCACCTCCAAAAGTGGACCAGGTGAAATTCGTGAAGCCTGTAGTGGCAAGAACCGAAGAGATAACCGAAGAGCCTCCAAAAATGGACGACCTAAAGGATAAAAACTTGGGGAAAGAGGATATCAAAGGAGATCCGAATGCTGTTCTTACAGTTGAACCTCCAGGAAATGGTCCTGCACAACAAGAAGTTGTAGAAGATAATACCATTTATAGCTCAGCAGGTATCGAGCAAAAACCTGATTTCCCGGGCGGTATTGCTAAGTTTTACAGTTTTATTCAGAAAAACTACGTGGCTCCAGACGAGCCGGGCTTGAAAGGTCAGGTATTCGTTTCTTTCGTAGTAGAGAAAGACGGTTCTTTGACGGATATCAAAATTTTACGCGATATTGGTTACGGAACAGGTAAAGAAGCGGAACGTGTGTTGCGCAAATGTCCACGTTGGACACCCGCTGAACAAAATGGTAAAAAAGTTAGATGTTCGTACCAGATTCCAATTAAAATTGAAACTCCGGAAGAATAATTTATGCTTGATACATTTAGATCAAACTATAAGAAGAAATCGCTTAAAGGGCGATTTCTTCTATTTATAGGAATTTTGTTCTTTTTGATTTATTTAACATTAGGGTTAATGATCATATTTTGGGAAAAAATTCCGCTCCGCATGGAACAAAATTATCGGTATGCTTTTGGCGGACTCTTAATTGTCTATGCTTTTTTTAGATTTATTCGTTATTTAAGTCCGAACTCTGATGAAGAGGAACAATAAGAAAACGTCCTATACAACCTATATTTCAGCGTTGTTTTTACTGCTAATGTTGGGAGTTGGATTGTTTTTTTCATGTAAACAAAATGATCCTAATGCAAAAGATACCATTTTGCACGGAAAAGCAACAGTATATGTTGACGAATCCTTATTGCCGATTGTTTCTGATCAAGCATTGGTTTTTGAAACCACCTATGAAGCGAAATTGGACATACAACCCTTGTCAGAAAAAGAAGTAATTAATGCGTTGTCAAAGAAAAAAGCGGGAATTGCTATTTTGGCCCGTAAATTAAATACGAACGAAAATAAATTCTTTGCCGCTCATAAAATTGTTCCTCGCGAAACACCTTTTGCTTTGGATGCTTTGGCCTTGATTCGCAACAACAAAGAGCAAGATACCACCATCGTTTTACAAGATGTGCTGGATTACCTTAAAGGCAAAAAAAATACAATAAATGGATTGGTGTTTGATAATCCCAATTCGGCAAGTGTGCGCTACATGATGGAACTAGCACAAATAACGGAATTGCCTCAAGAAGGCGTTTATTCTGTGAAGAATAGTAAAGAAGTCATTCAATATGTAGCGGAACATGAAGGATTAATTGGTGTAGTAGGAAGCAATTGGTTGTTTGAACCCGCAGCCGATCTCAAACCTTTTGTAGATCAAGTACACGAATTGGCTGTAAAAGGCGTTAATGGAAAGTATGTATATCCTACACAAGAAAGCATAGGAACCAATCAATATCCTTTGGCACGTGTTTTGTACATCGTCAATTGTCAAGGTTATGAAGGACTCGGAATTGGTTTCGCTTCTTTCATCGCCGGCGAGAAAGGACAACGCATCGTGCTAAAATCCGGCATCGCACCGGTTCGGGAACCCGGTCGCAAAATCGTCACCCGAAAACAAATCGAAAAAACACATAATTAAAATTTGAATACAATGAGCAAGATTAAATTTTTCAGCGTTGCGTTTCTTACTGCTTCAGCAATGATGCAAGCTCAAGATTTAGAGCAAGCCAAGAAAGCAATAGATGCTGAACAATATGATAAGGCAAAATCAATTTTGAAATCTATCATAAAGACAAAACCTGCAGATGGTAAAGCCGCTTTCCTTTTAGGAAATGTGTACTTAAAACAAAATGTAGGTGATTCAGCAAAAATTACCTTTGATAAAGGTCTTACTGCCGCTGAAGGCGGGAAATTTAACAACATCGGTTTGGGGCAATTGGATTTAGATTCAGGCAATGCTACAGCAGCAAAAGCTAAATTTGATTTGGCCATGCAGGGAATGCGTAAAAAAGAGGTTGAAGAATATGTATATATTGCTCAAGCTTACATCAATGCAGACAAACCCGATTATCAAGCCGCGTTAGCCATTTTGGAAAAGGCGAAGTTGGCAAATCCCAACGATCCTTTTGTAAAATTGTCAATCGGTGATGCTTATTTTGGCATGAAAAATCAAAATGAAGCTTATAGCGCTTATCGTGATGCCTATGCAACCGATAATTCAATCATTCGCGCGAAAATGCAGTTGGGTGTCTTGTTAAAAGGGGCCAAAGCTTTTGTGGAGGCAGTGAAAGCGTATGACGAAGTGATCGCTATCAATCCCAATTACGGTCCGGTATATCGTGAACTAGCAGAAACGTATTATTTGTGGGCGAACAATAAACCGCAAACCTATAAAGAGAATATTGCGAAAGCCTTGTCAAACTATGAGAAATACATGTCAATGACGGATTACTCTTTGTCATCGCGTATGCGTCATGCCGATTTCTTAATCTTAGCTCGTGACTACAAAGCTTTAGAAGCCGAAGCACAAGAAATGAAGAAATTGGATAAAGTGAATCCACGTATTTTACGTTATTTGGGTTACGCCGCTTATGAAAACGGAAATACAGATGAATCCATCAATGCGTTAACCGAATATTTAGCAAAAGGTACAAAAATCATTGGTGGTGACTACTACTTTTTAGGTTTAGCTAAAATCAAAAAATCGATTGGCGCTGACGGAAAAACAGTAGATCCCGTATTGTTTGCTGACGGTATGACCAATTTGAAAAAAGGGGTAGAAATGGATGCCAACTTAGCCAATGGATTGAATGAAATCGGGAAAGCGTATTTCGCTCAGAAGTTATACGGTGTGGCAGCTGGAATTTTTGAAGCCGCTATAATGAATACCACATCAAAAAACTTTTTTGAAGACAATATCTACTACGGTTTGTGTGTGCATACTGTAAACCGTGGAAAAGATGCAAAAACAGCCGATATGGTGGCTTTAGCTAATGCCGACAAAGCCATGGATAATGTGATCGCAGCAAAGCCTGAATATGCAGAGGCTTATTTGTACAAAGCACGATTAAACAGTGTGATGTCGAAAGACGATATCATGACTGAACAATATCAAAAATATGTGGATCTTGTCAGTGCAAAAGGTCCTGAAGAAGTGACTAAAAATAAAGCAAAAGTTACGGAAGCCTACAACAATATGGCTTCATTCTATGCCAACACCGATAAAGCAAAAGCCAAAGAGTTGTTGAATAAAACCTTAGCGTTAGATCCAACCAATGCGTATGCTACCGAATCGTTGAAAGTGTTGAAATAAGATAACTCATTGATAAACAAGAACCCGGATTTACTCCGGGTTTTTTATTGGTGTTAAAATTGTAAATTCTAAAATGGAATTGGCAATAATTAAAGTTATTTGTAGTTCTTCTTCTAACTAAAACCAATTCATTGTATGCCGAAAATTGTATTTACAACAGTTCTTTTATTTTTATGTTCACTCTTATCTGCTCAAAAAACCATTCAAATTAAAGGGAAAATAATAGACGAGGAATCCAAAGTTCCCATTGAATCCGCCACTGTTTATCTCACCAATCCCAAAGATTCTACCGTAATTGAATACTCCATTACCAATAAAATGGGAGTTTTTGATTTTAAATTAAAAAAAATAGCCCAACCGGTTATTTTAAAAGTCTCTTTCATTACCTATCAAGACCATAAATTAGAATTGAAGGAATTGACTAAAGACCATGATTTTGGAACGATTGCCCTTAAATCAGCGATAAATACCTTGGATGAAGTTGTAGTGAAAAATGAAACGCCGCCCATTCGAATCAAAAAAGATACCGTCGAATTCAATGCCGCATCGTTTAAAGTCCGCCCCGACGCCAATGTGGAAACCTTATTAAAGCAATTACCTGGAGTCGAAATTGACGCCGATGGGAAAATTACTGTCAACGGCAAAGAAGTGAATCAGATATTGGTCAACGGGAAGCCGTTTTTTGATAAAGATGGAAAAGTCGCTCTTCAAAATTTACCGTCCAACATCATCAATAAAGTACAAGTTTCCGACACCAAAACCAAAGAAGAACAAAAAACAGGATCGGCAGCAACGTCCAATAACGCTAGCATCAATTTAACCATCGACGAGAAAAAAAATAAAGGATGGTTTGGCAAAGTCATGGCCGGTGGCGGCTCCGATAAACGCTATGAAAGCAGTACGTTAATCAATTATTTTAACAACAAAAGAAAAGTCAGTGTACTGGCATCGTCCAACAATATCAACGCCACAGGTTTTTCCATGGACGAAATTTTTGACAATATGGGCGGTGGTCGTAATTCTTCTATATGGATGAGTGATAACGGTGGTTTTTCCATCAATGGGCGGCGATTTGGCGGAAATAATGGGATTACCCATTCCAATTTAGCGGGAGTCAATTACGCCGATGAATGGCTAAAAGATAGTCCGATGTCCATGAATTATTTTTTCAACGACCTGCAAACCCGCAACGAAAACCGAACCAAGCAACTCAATTTTTTGCCTTCTGGAAATTATGAAACCGAATCGTGGTCCAATTACAAAAATTCGGCTACAGCACACAACGCTTCAGGGGAATTCGAAATTGTCATTGATTCCACTATGAGTTTTGTTTTCGAACCCAAGTGGAGCCGTTCTTTGGGGCAAAATAAAAGCAATGCAACCCAACAATCCCGAGATGCACTGACCCAATTACTAAACGAAAGCACATCGGATAATTATTCGGAAAACACTTCAGATATTTTTGGGAACACCCTGTCATTTTCAAAATCATTTGCCAAAAAAGGACGGTATTTGAGCATTGTTTTTTCTAACGAACACCAAAAAGAGGACGCTACCAATTTTGTGAATTCCCGAACCCAGTTTTTTCAAAATGTCCAACCCGACGATGTGCGAAATCAGCGGAATTCGACGTACAATAAATACAATCAGTACAGCTATGATGTAAATTATTACGAGCCGTTGCGGGATTCGATCCGACTCAAAACCTCCATCTATCAAGAATTTGCGAATTCCAAAAACGGACGTTCTTCCTTTGAATATGATGCGATAAACCAAGATTATACCAATGCTAATGATTTCTTGAACAATGCCTATGCGTCGAAAGAACAAACCTTCCGACCCACAGCCGGTTTGAGTTCGGAGAAAGCAAAATTCAATTGGAGCTTTGACTTAGGTCCGCAATGGACAAAAATGAACAATGCGGTCGATTATTTGGGCATAAACACCCAATTGCAAAAAAACTTTTTTACCCCGTATGTGGAATCCTATATCAGTTATCGTTTTACCAAATCGCGTAATTTCTGGCTTAGTTATAATTACCAGAATGAAGTGCCCAATGCCAGCCAATTATTGCCTGTTGAAGATTTAAGTAATCCGCTGAATACAGTGATTGGAAATGCTAATTTGGATGCTTCGCGTCGTCATGGGGTGTATTTGAATTTTAGAGATTTTGATTACGCCACACGTTCAGGGTACGGGATGTATTCGGGCGGGAATTTTTACGATACACAAATCGTATCAGCCACCGCCTATGATGCCAACCGCAAACGAACAACCACGTATACCAATGTTGCGGGAACCTATAATTCTTGGTTCGGACTGTATTGGAATAAAAGCTATAAAAAAGAGGCGCACAAATTCCGTTATGAATTGCGTATGGCGACAAATTTTGGCCTGAGTAAAGGGATAACTGATGGGAATGTATACAAAGCACAAAGTGTAAGTTTGAATCCCCGGGTGAGTTTTACCTATGAATACGGTGAAAAATTGATTGTCAATCCGAGTTATCAATACACCCGAAATATCACCGATTATACCAATTATGTGGTGGAGTCAGCGGCCAATTACCTCCACCGATTCAACCTCCAAACAACTTTGTATTGGCCGAAGAATTGGGTGTTTGGGAATGATTTTGGTTATACGTACAATTCCAATATCGCCGATGGTTTTAAAAAAGACTTCTATTTGTGGAATACCAGTTTGTCCTATAGTTTTTGGAACAAAAAATTCACGGCAAAAGTCAAAGTTTATGACTTGCTAAACCAAAACCAAAACGCCACCCGAACCATCACGGCAACCACAATTCGCGACGAACAAAATGTCGTTTTAAAACGCTACGTCATGTTTTCCCTTACGTACAAGTTGGATAAATTTGGCGCCGGCGAAAAGAAAGAAAGCCGTCGGTTTATGATGTATTAATAGAAAAAGAAAAGGCGGAACTCAAGTTCCGCCTTTTTTATTTGAATACGTTTAATTTGATTGTAAACAAAATTCAATCTGAATAATTTCTGTTTACTAAAAACTGTTCACTACTTACTGTTCCCTGTATTCTGATTACTGAATACTGAATACTGACCACTGAATACTGACCACTGCAACTCTACCAACTCCCACTCGCGCCGCCGCCACCAAAGCCGCCGCCGCCGCCAAAGCCGCCCCAGCCTCCGCCAGAGGATGAACCGCCGCCCCAGCTACCGCCAGAACCGCCACGACCCAAACTGCTGAGTATGATAATGTCTGCTAAAGTAGATCCTGAGAAACCAGAACCGCCACGACCACCGCCACCGCGTCTGTTTTTCGAAGCAATCGCAATAATGAAAATAAATACAACCAGTAAAATCAAAAAGATACCAGCCCCTAAGGCTTTCCCTTTTCCTCCTTTACGGTCGTTTTTGTATTCGCCTTTTAAAACTTTGAAAATGGCATTCGTACCCGAATCAATTCCTCCGTAATAATCGCCCGCCTTGAAATAGGGTTTGATGTCGTTTTCAATGATGCGCCGACACATCGCGTCGGTCAACAAATGTTCTGTGCCATAACCCGATGCAATATTCATTTTGCGATCTTCTAAAGCTACTAGTAACACCACACCATTGTCTTTTCCTTTTTGTCCGATTTCCCATTTATGCCCCAAATCTGTGGCATAACGCGCTACATCTTCGCCTTGTGTGGTATTGACGACCATCACAAAGAGTTCTGTCGACGTACTATCGGAATAGACTTTTAATTTTTGGTACAAATCCTCCAACTGCGATTTGGACAAGGTTTGTGTACTGTCAATAATCGGAGGAATAAACGAAGGTTTCTCCGGAATTTCCGCTTGGGCCAATCCCAATTGATGCAATAACAGAAAAGTCATCAAAAGGAGCAATTGCGCTAGTTTAAAAACAATCTTGATCATCCTTTTGAAATTTCGTTACTCAATTCGTCTTGGTCATCCTCTTGATACGGGAAATAACTTTTCAATTGTTCTCCTGCCAAGCGAATGCCTTCACACAGTGCTTTGCAATTTTCGCCTTGACGGAAATAAGCTTGCATCACTTCTTTGGTGGCATCCCAAAAAGTAGCGGTCACTTTTTCATGAATGCCTTGGTCACCACAAATGGTAAACTGCCGACTCTCCACAGCTACATAAATCAGTACGCCGTTGCGTTGCGCCGTTGCTGTCATGTTCAGTTGATGAAACACCTCCAAAGCCCGCTCCATGGCGACTTTATCCAAGGTTTTCTCCAAATGCACACGGATTTCTCCCGAAGTCGCTTTTTCCGCGTCTTGAATCGCAGCCACGACTGCTTTCTCTTCTTCGGGAGTTAAAAATTGTTCTACCGTTGACATTGGTCAGATTTATTTTTTCTCGTCAAAAAGTTCACCAACGTTAGGTCTTTTTTCAGCACCTTCTTCGGCTTGGAAACGGGCCATTTCTTTAAAGCCAAATAATTTAGCGAATAGCACAGTTGGGAAGGTTTTGGAGGATATGTCATACTTGTTAACAGCATCATTGTAGCGATCACGAGAAATGTTGATTCTGTTTTCCGTGCCTTCCAATTGGGATTGTAATTCTTTGAAATTTTCAGAAGCTTTTAATTCAGGGTATTTTTCTACACTCACTAATAAACGAGAAAGTGTGCTGGAAACTCCTGCTTGGGCTTGTTGGAATTGCGCCAATTGATCCGGAGTAATGTTACTTGGGTCTATGGTTACGGCCGTTGCTTTCGCACGTGCATTTACCACAGCTTCTAAGGTCGATTTCTCAAAATTTGCAGAAGCCTTAACAGTACTTACTAAATTTGGAATCAAATCACTTCTTCGTTGATATGCACTTTCAACTTTGGACCAAGCGGTTTTTGCATCGGCTTCTTTGCCTACTAAACCGTTATACGATCCAATTCCGAAAAGGATTAACACTACAAGGATTATCGGAACAATCCATTTTTTAATATTTGTCATGGTTCTATTTTTTTAATTTATTTTTCAATTAGACGAACGTTGCAAGTTCTTGTTACGCGTTTTGCACAAATCGTTTTCTGCCAGCAATGATATATAAAAAGCCTACAATGGATCCCATAAAAATCAAGCCGAGAATCCAAATGAATTTGTTGACCCCTTCATTTTTGGAATTGGAAATTTCGAGGATGGCTTTGATTAGGAAAGTAGCATAGCATAAGGCTCCTAAAACCATTAATTTTGCGGCATGTTCATATCCATTCACTAATGAATATACGCCCAACAATGAAAATAGATACGATCCGATAAAGCCAATTACTACTAAATTTTTCATCTTACAAACCGTTTTTAATTTTGGTTAATTCAGCTTTGACACCTTCCAATTTGGCAATGATCTCAAACTTGTCCAAGGTCTTTTTTTGTTTTTCTTTCAAATGGGTTTTAGCGCCTTCCAACGTAAATCCGCGTTCTTTTACCAAATGGTAAATCAATTGTAGATTTTTGACATCCTCCTGTGTAAACATGCGGTTACCTTTCGCATTTTTTTTGGGTTTTAAAATGTCAAATTCTTTATCCCAAAAACGGATCAACGAGGCATTTACCCCAAAAGCCTTGGCCACTTCTCCAATGCTGAAATACAATTTGTCTTTTGATAATTCAATGTGCATACTGCGCTTATTTTTAAACTCAACCTAGTCGAGTGATTGGTTTTCTTGATTCGCAATTTTCGAAATCACCACATATTCTGCCGCCGAAATATTGCCGTAATAAAAATTAATCGGATTCACCGGTTTCCCGCCTTTGTGCACTTCATAATGCAAATGCGGGGCTTCACTGCGTCCCGTACTGCCCACATACCCAATAACGTCGCCACGCTTTACGCGTTGGCCGGGTCGCACTTTGTATTTGCTCAAATGGGCATACAACGTGAGGTAGCCATAGCCGTGACTGATTTCAATATGGTTTCCGAATCCCGACAAACTGTTGTCCGCGCGTTTCACCACGCCATCACCGGTAGCATAAATCGGTGTACCCGTTCGGGCCGTAAAATCCATACCTTCGTGCATCTTTCGTGCCTTAGTAAACGGGTCGCTGCGGTACCCAAATCCCGAAGCCATGTGTTTTAAATCTTCATTTTTTACCGGTTGAATGGCCGGAATCGAAGCCAATAATTTATCTTTCGCTTTCGCTAATTTTAAAATCGCATCCAACGATTGGGATTGTACCGCCAAAGCCTTACTGATTTCATCGACCTTTTTATGGGTGTTGATCACCAAATCGGAGTTGTTGTAGCCTTCCAGTTCGCGGTAACGGTCCTGGGTAATGATTCCCGAACGCCGCTTTTCAGTCGGAATCGGATTGGCGTTGAAATATACCCGATACAAATTGTTATCCCGATCTTCTAAACTCGCCAAAACCGCATCCAATTGCTCAATTTTTTTATTCAAAATCGAATAACTGATTTTCATGTTGTCGATTTCGCGTCGTAAAATTTTATCCTTCGGCGTCTCAAAATACGAGGTATTCATCAAAATCACAAAACTCAAAAATCCAAACAACGCCGATGCCGCTAGAAACAGTAAAGCGTACCCCACTTTGGTACGTTTTTTTGACTTTATCTTGCGATAAGCCAAACTCTCTGAATCATAATAATATTTTACTTTCTTCGACATCGGGTAATTTACTATTTTTGTGCCGGCTATCGCAGACGGTGGTTATACGAACAAATCTAAGAAATGTTTCGCACATACCTTAAATTTGTTCGCTGCGCAGCGTAGAGTGTCTGATTTTCAGGAGCATGATGCCCGATTATTTTTCAAGCTGCCACCTGCTACCGCCCGTCGCTTTGTCCGCTTCGCTACCAAGAGCTCCAACAAGGGCGGTATCAGGGCTAACAAACAAGCGTAGTGCACCAAAAAACGTTTAAAAAACCAACTTTATACCACATTCCATGAAATCTCAGGACATTCGTAAAGCGTATCTCCAATTTTTTGAAAGCAAAAATCACTTGATCGTACCCTCAGCACCCATCGTGTTGAAAGACGATCCCACCTTGATGTTCAACAACTCAGGGATGGCGCAATTCAAAGAATTTTTCCTCGGTAACGGAACGCCCAAAAGTCCGCGAATCGCCGACACCCAAAAATGTCTTCGCGTTTCGGGGAAACACAACGACCTCGAGGATGTAGGATTTGATACCTACCACCATACCATGTTTGAAATGCTCGGGAACTGGTCGTTTGGCGATTATTTCAAAAAAGAAGCCTTGGCTTGGGCTTGGGAATTCTTAACTGAAGTATTAAAGTTGGATAAAGATCGTTTGTACGTTTCTGTATTCGAAGGAAACCCTGCAGAGAATGTGCCTTTTGACCAAGAAGCTTTCGATATTTGGAAGCAATATGTGTCTGAAGACCGCATCATTCTCGGTAATAAAAAAGATAATTTTTGGGAAATGGGCGATCAAGGACCGTGCGGACCCTGTTCTGAAATCCATATCGATTTACGTACGGACGCCGAACGCGCAGCGGTTTCAGGACGTAGTTTGGTGAACGCCGACCATCCACAAGTCGTAGAGATTTGGAACAACGTATTCATGGAATTCAACCGCAAAGCCGACGGGTCATTGGAAAAATTACCTGCTCAACACGTTGATACCGGAATGGGCTTCGAGCGTTTGTGTATGGCTATGCAAGGTGTCACTTCCAACTATGATACCGATGTGTTTACCCCATTAATCCAAAAAGTGGAAAACATCACCGGATTGAAGTATACGAACAACGAAATTAAATCGATTTCTGAAGAACAAAATAAAATCAATATTGCCATTCGGGTAATAGTGGATCACGTGCGCGCTGTAGCTTTTGCCATTGCCGACGGTCAGTTGCCGTCCAATACCGGAGCGGGTTATGTGATTCGTCGCATTTTGCGTCGTGCGATTCGTTATGGCTTTACCTTTTTAAACCAAAAAGAAGCGTTCATCCATCAATTGGTGGCGGTTTTAGCCGATCAAATGGGCGAATTCTTCCCCGAAATCCGTTCACAACAACATTTGGTGACCAATGTTATCAAAGAAGAAGAAGCTTCGTTTTTACGAACGCTCGAACAAGGATTACAATTATTGGATAAAGTGGTTGCCGAAACGGCTGGTAAAGAAGTGAAAGGCGAAAAAGTTTTTGAATTGTATGACACCTTTGGTTTCCCAAAAGACTTAACGGCTTTAATCTTAAAAGAAAAAGGCTATTCATTCAACGAAGCCGAATTTGATTCGGAATTGGCCAAACAAAAAGCGCGTTCACGTGCCGCCTCTGAAGTAACTACCGACGACTGGAAAATATTCGTAGAAGGCAATGTAGAATCGTTTGTCGGTTATGATAAAACAGAAAATGAAGTAAAAATCACCCGCATTCGTAAAGTGGATTCCAAAAAAGACGGTGTTTTATACCAAATCGTTTTGGATGCGACGCCATTCTATCCGGAAGGTGGGGGACAAGTGGGCGACAAAGGAACACTTGTTTCCGCTAACGAAGTCATCGAAATCATCGATACCAAAAAAGAGAACAACCTTATTTTACATTTCGCCAAAAAATTACCGGAAAATGTAAATGCCGCTTTTGTGGCTAAAGTCAATACCGAATTGCGTACCGCGACCTCTAAAAATCATTCCGCGACGCACTTAATGCACTTGGCGTTGCGTACGGTTTTGGGAACCCATGTAGAACAAAAAGGGTCGTTGGTGAATCCGAACTATTTGCGTTTCGACTTTTCACATTTTGCCAAAGTCACCGATGCGGAGCTTCGACAAGTAGAAGACTTTGTTAATGCGCGTATTGCCGAACAATTGGCGTTGGTGGAATACCGTAACTTGCCGATTCAAGAAGCGATGGCTAAAGGGGCTATGGCGCTTTTTGGTGAAAAATATGGCGATACCGTTCGCATGATCGAGTTTGGTGAAAGCCGTGAGTTGTGTGGTGGAATCCATGTGAAAAACACGGCTGATATTTGGCATTTTAAAATTGTTTCTGAAGGTGCTGTAGCTGCGGGAATTCGTCGTATTGAAGCGATAACAGGAACAGCTGTAGCCGATTTCTTTGCTCAACAAGAAGCGGCGCTGACTCAAATCAAAGAAACGTTGAAAAACCCACAAGACACTTTGAAAGCGGTAGTGAGTTTGCAGGATGAAAACGCCAAATTGAAAAAGCAAATCGAGCAATTATTAAAAGATAAAGCCAAAAACTTGAAAGGTGAATTGGCGAGTCAATTACAATCGTTAAATGGCGTTCGTTTCTTAGCCACACAAGTGGATTTGGATGCCAACGGTGCCAAAGATTTGGCCTATGAAATGGGTCAAAATCAAACCGATTTGTTCCTGGTATTTGCCACAGTAACGGATGACAAACCGATGTTAACCTGCTACATTTCCAAAGAATTGGTGGATGGCAAAGGATTCAATGCCGGTCAGGTGGTTCGCGAATTAGGCAAATACATCCAAGGCGGTGGAGGCGGTCAGCCGTTCTTTGCCACAGCAGGAGGGAAGCATGCTGCTGGAATTCCAGAAGCCTTAGAAAAAGCGATAGCTTTTGTACAATAAATACAGCCTCCCTTCGGGGAGGTTTTTTTATGCCTGAATTCGTATTTTTGGAAAAAATAAATCATGCAGTTACACACAGTTGTTCCGGTTCAAAACTTTTCATCATCTCTAAATTATCAATCGAAGATAATGAGTATGGGTTCGTGTTTTGCCGAACATATAAGTGAAAAACTGGCGTTTCATGGCTTTTCTACATTAACCAATCCGTTTGGAATAATTTTTAACGCCGTTTCCATCCAGCGATTGGTGGAACGTTCAATAAATAGGGAATGGTTTTCTGCAGAAGATGTGTTTTTAAACAACGAACTCTGGCAATCCTATGAAGTGCATTCTGCTTTGAGTACTACCGATTCCGAAGCCTATTTGGCCCAGCTCAATGCCCATTTAAAAGTCACTCGTGAGTTTTTAGAAAATACCACCCATTGTATCCTTACTTTAGGAACTTCTTGGGTGTATACCCATCAAGGCAAAATAGTAGCCAATTGCCATAAAGTTCCCAATTCCCAATTCGAGAAAAAACTTTTAAGTGCTGAAGAAAATCAGAAGGCACTCCAAAAAATAAGGGATTGCATCCAACAAATTAATCCCAACATTCAATTCATTTTTACGGTTTCTCCCGTACGTCACATCAAAGATGGTTATTTAGAAAATCATTTGAGCAAAGGAAATTTATTACAAGCCATTTACAATTTACAACAAAACCCGAACAGTTATTATTTCCCCGCCTTTGAAATTGTCATGGATGAGTTGCGGGATTACCGTTTTTTTGCCGCGGATATGATTCATCCCAATTCCATGGCTATCGATTACATCTGGGAGCGATTCACAGCAAAAGCGATTGATAACGCTTGTGAACCAATCATGAAAGAAGTGGCCGATATAAAACGGGCGCTTCACCACCGCCCACAACATCAAAACACCCTAGCTTGGGCGCAATTTCAAAACCAATTGGAACAAAAGATTGCCCACTTCAAACAGCGCTTTCCAGAGATTCTTCTTGAACAGTAAATGTTAAAATACGATTTTTTACGTATTTCCATACGTAATTGAACGGACTAAGTTTGCCTTGTAACCAACACAAAACAAGGTATGCGAATTGTCAAGATTATTATCGGACTTACTTTTTTACTCCTCATTACACCTGCCCTTCAGGCGCAAAAACCCATACTTACCGACGAAGAACAAGTTGCCGAAATGGTGACCAAAGAAGTCGATGAGGTGTTCCATGATGAGGATTTTACCAAAAAGAAAAATAAAAAATTCCCAAACGCCAAAGGCACCATGGTAGTCGATATCAGCGTCATTCAAAATGGGAAAGTGTCCACCTTCTTCAAAGTGGAAAGTGATATTACTGACATGGATTTTATCAGTTTCATGTCGAAATATATTTTGGATCACAAATTCAAATTCAAACTGCAAAAACAGCAGCGGTATAAAATCCGCTACACGATAACCTTTTAAAAATCAACCTCTAATCAAACAACAATGAAAAAACTAGCACTCAGTGTGTTTGCCCTGTTAGCAATGGGAAGCACAAACAGTCATGCCCAGTTAGGAAAGCTTTTTGGTAAAAGTTCCGCGGGTAAAAAATCAGGTAGTTTTGCTACCGTATGGGAATCAGAATTTGAAAATAGAGCCACACGCTTGGCTGTAAACAACGGTGATGGATCTTATATTTTGGGAACCGATGACAACTCAGCCACGGTTTTGGATGCTTCGGGTAAAGTAATCTGGAGTGGTGATTACAAGAAAATTACCACCAACAAAACCAACAACAGCGAATACCAATATGTCATTTGGAAAGAAAAAGGCGGTTATTTGTTTTTGTTTGACGAACGAAAATTAGGTACCGACCGCGTAGCTGTCATCGATGTCGCCACCGGAAAAGAGCTTTGGAATTCCGAAGAATACCAAAACTTAATGCCTAAAGGAACCAAGTCGGAAGACGGTGCTGATCAGGGCGAACTCGAAACCGTGAAATACATCACGGAATTGGATGCATTTCTCATCTCTCAACGCAATTCCGTCATTTTAGTCAAAGCCAAAACCGGTGAAAAAATATGGGAAACCAACCGTTACAAAGGGGGAGTTGGAAAATACATTTATGATCCCAAACGCAACGAAATTATCATGGTAAACTTTAAACCTACCGCTTTGGGTGCTTTGTTTGCGGGGTTTAAAAATCAAATGGTGAAAATCAATGCCGCCAACGGGGAGATTCTATGGGATGCCACTTTTTTTGGAACGGTAGAAAAGGAATTAGTAACTCGACGTGCCATTTTAGATTTATGGATCAAAGGCGATAAAGTATTCATGTATTTGAACGGATTGCAGGTGTACGATATCAATACGGGTCAAAAATTATGGGAAGCGGTGTATGAAAACGATATGGATGGTGGAAAAGGTTTATTTTCCAATTCGGCCAATAAAAAATACTACCGAACTATCGCTGACCCCGTATTTACAGATGATGCCGTTTATATTGTGATGTTGGGAACTCGGGATCGCACCAAGTATGTGGAAAAACACGACTTGAATTCGGGGAAACTGTTGTGGGCTTCAGAGAAAATCACAGGTGCGTTTAGCATGCCTAGTTTATACAAAACGGGTAACCGTGTATTATTGCAAATAGGTGGAAAAGTACAAGTACAAGAATTGCGCTGGGAAACCCAAAGTAGCGCGATGGGCGGTAGTTACAAGCAATTAGTTCCCTACATTTATTGGGATTATAAAGCCCAGAAAAATGGCGTATTGTGTATTGATGACGCCAACGGACAAACGGCTTGGCGTTCTGAGCGCTTTGACAAACGCATCACCGATATCATTGTTGATCAAGACGGAAAAACGGCTTTTGTGGGCGATGGCGACGAGTTTTATGGCTACGACATTACTTCTGGAACACAATTATTCGATGTAAAACATAATGATGCCAAAGTAGGTCGCGCCTCGGATGTGATTGATTTTGGTGAAAATGTAGTCGTGTTATCCGAGAAAGGTTTGGCTTCTTACCGCAAAAAAGACGGGTCTCGCGTGTATGCCACTGAGAAAATCCGCGGGGTAGATTTCTTCTACGATATTAGTGGGAATTATTACTTAAGAGACCAACGCAACAGTAAAAATATCATCTACGGTATCAATATGGAAAACGGCGATACCAAAGGTTCGGTTCAATCCAAAGGAAAAGGCGGTAGTCCGCAATACGGAACCGGAATTGATATCACTGAAGATGGAGAATTCATCTTTGCCTTTAAAGGAAGAAAAGTAGAAAAAATCAAAGTGAATAATTAGAGGTTATATTGCTTTGTTCGGGGCTGTAATCATTGCATTACAGCCCTTTTTTTAAATGTAATTCGATGAGAAAAATAGGAATTTTGCTTGTGATGTTGGGGTGCCAACTTCAAGCACAAAATATACAGTTTGCTTCAAAATTGATCAAATATTCGAGTGATTTAGGGGGTAAGCAATTTGGGATAAAACGCATTTTAGGTAAACCCGATGTTTTTCCTCAAGGCGGATTTAGTGCCAATGCCTGGATGCCCAAAAATGCCTTGGACGGAAGAGAGATCGTTAGTGTAGGTTTTGAAAAAGCACAAACCGTGAAGCAAATTGCGATTTTTGAAAACCTAAATGCAGGTTGCGTGGTAGCCGTTTCCGTGTCTACAGATGGGGAGAAATTTCAAACTGTCTGGAGTCGGAGACCCGATTACAAAACCACAGTATACCGACGCACGTTAGGAAGCGATCGTTCGTATTATTTTGGTAGAAAACGAAGAAAAATCGGTGAGGTACCAGAAATCATCAATCCCGGAGTTGAACGCGTGTTATTGGAGCATCCGTCTGAAAATGTAATCGCCGTAAAAATCGAATTTAATTTTGCGCTTTTGCCCGGCGCTAAACAGATTGATGCCATCGGAATTTCGGATAGTGAACAACCCATTGAAGCGCAAATCAATAGTATTCCATCTTCCGCCCAACTTCCAAATCCAGTAGTAACTGGTACAAATAGTAGCATTCCCTGTGTGCAAAATGGGAATTATATGTATTTGACACAATATGAAAATAATCAGGAAGTTATTTATGGCTATCCGCTCAACCAAGGTACCCTGGGCACTCCTCAAAAAAGTGCCGTTTTCAATGGCGATTACTCTTTTAATTATATCGAATATGCTTCCGATACATTTCTGTTAAAAGGCGGATTGCCGTATACTAATGGTACCCAAGAGACCGGTTATGAGTTGTTTAAAAAACAAGACGGACAATGGGTATCAGAAGGGCCAATAAAAATAGCCGCTTACAGTAACTTTGATACGTTTTCAGACGCGACCATGACCCCTGATGCCCAAGTTTTAATCCTTTCCATTGAATCCGATTTTACACAAGGGGGCACTGATTTGTATTGGACCAAACGAAAATCCGACGGGACGTACGGGTTGTTGCAATCCTTAGGGAAAATAATCAATTCTGCAGCGGATGAATCGGCACCCCAACTGTTATCCGACCAAAAAACCTTGTTGTTCGCTTCCAACGGATTCAGTGGTTATGGGAGTCATGATTTGTATGTGTCTTACCGCTTGGATGATACCTGGAAAAATTGGAGCGAACCCCAAAATTTAGGTCCAGTAATTAATACTCTTGATTATGAAGTGCAGCCGTTTTATGATGAAACGAATGAGCGGTTGTGGTATACCACTTCTTCCGAAGAAGGCGTGCTTTTAAAATCGGTTGCTGTTCCAAAAACATTACTAATGACCACAAAATAAATACGCATTTTGTCGTATGGTTTAGCGTTTGGAAAAAGTCAAAATTTGTACGATATAACGCTTTCTTCATGACTTATGTATTGTCTTTAGTGGTAGTGATACTCTTGGTCGTTGTACTTCGACTCTTCTATGCCATTCGGCGTTTGAAAGGAAAACATGTACAACAACTGGCGTATTTTCAACAAGCTTTAGCGCTTTTAAAACAACAACAAATTAATTTGCAACAACGGTCTCAAGTCAATGCGGTTTACTCCGTCGATTTTAAACCCATCAGTGATGAAATTGTCACTTTGCAAAAAATGTTGTTTGAACAAATAGCTCGTGAAGGATAAAGTATAGAAACAAACGCTGAAAGGGACTTGATCGATGCATTCCAATCAAGTTCCTTTTTTTGTGTTAAAAAAAAGGGTCTTCATTCACCCATTTAAATGTTAAAATTGTAAATTTGAGTAAGGTCTTTCCGATAAAAAGGAGTCGACTTTACAAAAACCCTAACCAACATGATTCACCAATGTACTTCCAACGGCAGTAGACGTTACTTGCTATGGCTGTTCTTATTTTTCGGAATGGTTGTGCAAGCGCAAGACGTCAATGCGCTAATCGATAAATTGAAAACGGAATTACAATCCCATCCCGATGCGAAACGCACCGCGGTTATTTTTTCGGACTTGACTTGGTATTATTCCAATGTTTCCAGTGATTCTGCACTCGTTTATGGTGGAAAAGCCTTGCGAGAAGCGCAAAAATTAGGCGATTCGACCTTGATTGCCCAAGTCTATAGCGATGTGGGAGCCGTTCATTTTCGTAAAGGCGATTACCAACAATCAAAAGAAAACTACCTCAAATGTTTGAAAATTCGAAAAGCGCGAAAAGATACCAAAGGGATCGCCAAAGTGCAAAACAATTTAGGTAATATCTACGAGCGGACGTTTGATTATAAAAAATCGATGGAGTCTTTCTTAGAGGCATTGGCCTATTTTGAATCCATTAACGATCAAAAAAATACCCTCACCATCAAAGGAAATATCGGTTTGGTGCTTTTGAAATTAAAAGATTATCCCAAGGCTAAAAAATACATTCAAGAGGAAATTGACTTTGAAACCACAAACAATCTCAATGACGGACTCTGTGTTTCCTGCACCAATATGGGCAATGTATTGTTGAAAATGAAAGATACAACGGGTGCGCTTCACTATTATGAAAAAGCGTTGAAAGCGTGTCAATCGGTTGGGAATAACAAAGGAATTTCTTCGGCTTTGAGTAATATTGGAAGTGTCAAAGCCGATCAAAAAAAGTCGCAAGAAGCCTTGGCCTTGTATCAAAAATCATTAGAGGTTCGCCAACGCTTGAACTCGGATTTGGACGAAGCGGTATCCCAACTTAAAGTCGCCAAAGAAGAAGTTGCCCAAGGACAATTTAAAGAAGCAAAGTTTATTCTGAAATCAGTTGAACCTCTTTTTGAAAAACAGCATTTTAAAGATCACGCCTTGCAAACGTATCAATTGCTAGTAGCCGTATATGCGCATGAAAATTTAGGCGATAGTGTGATATATTATACCGAAAAATATACGGATGCCAAAGACCAAGCGCTGGAGGAATTTACCCTAAAAGCGACCAACGAATTAGAAACAAAATACCAAACCGAGAAAAAAGAAAAAGAGCTTTTACAGCAAGAAATCAAGAACCGTAAGAAAACGACTTGGTTAATTATTTTATCCCTGATCACCTTGTTTGTGGGGTTAATTGGGTATTTGATTTACCGTCAGCAGCGACTTAAAAACAGCCAACAAAAACAAGAATTTGAGTTGCAAGCTGCCATTGCTCAAATTGAAAGTCAGAATCAATTGCACGAACAACGGTTGGCCATCTCTAGGGATTTGCATGATAATATTGGAGCACAGCTTACTTTTATTATATCTACGGTTGAAAATTTGAAGTTTGGTTTTCCCAATGTTGAAGCCAAACTCAGTGCCCAACTCACCAAAATAAGCGACTTCAGTAAAACGACCATTCAAGAATTACGCGATACCATTTGGGCAATGAACAACGATAATTTCACCATGGAAGAATTGCGTTCCCGTTTGATGAATTTCTTGGAAAAGGCGCAAATGGCGCAAGATCAAGTGAATTTGCAATTTGTTATTTCTGCGGAATTAGATGCTTTTCATCTCACGTCGCTGGAAGGAATCAATTTGTATCGTTCCATTCAAGAAGCGGTGAATAATGCACTCAAATATGCCAAAGCCCAATCCATACAAGTATCGGCGCAACAGCATGAGAATGAAATTCTAGTTCAGATTACGGATGACGGCATTGGTTTTTTAGAAGCTACTGTTGTCAATGGAAACGGCTTGTACAATATGAAAAAAAGGATGGAGGAAATCGGAGGAACATGCACTATTGCGTCCAATGAAGGAACAGGAACTCAAGTAACTTTCACTTTAAAACGTTAGAAAATGATTCGTGTAGCCATAGTCGATGATAATATATTTTTGCAAAAAGCCATACTCGATAAATTGTCTTTTTTCGAAGATATTGAAGTGAAATTTCGGGCGTTTGATGGAACGGAATTGTTGGAGAAATTAGAGAAAAATCACCATCTCGATCTCATTTTAATGGATATTGAAATGCCTAAAATGAACGGCATCGAAGCCACAGAAGCGGTGAAAAATAAATACCCCCAACTCAAAATTATAATGTTAACCGTTTTTGATAATGATGAAAATATTTTCAAATCCATCAAAGCAGGTGCCGATGGGTATTTTTTGAAAGAAGTCAATCCCCAAGAATTGTACAACGGTATCGTAGAAACCCTCAATGGCGGTGCGGCAATGACGCCTTCTATAGCCTTGAAAACACTTAAATTGTTGCGCGAACCGGTCTCTTTTGATGAATCGGTTCATCGGGAAGAAATTACCTTGACTTCTCGAGAAATTGAAGTGCTCGAGCAATTAAGCAAAGGTTTAAAATACAACGCCATTGCTGAGAATCTCTTTCTTTCCGCAGGAACCATTCGTAAACATGTGGAAAATATCTACACCAAGTTGCAAGTCCACAACAAACTCGAAGCTATTCAGAAAGCCAAGTCGAATAAGCTGATATAAAAAAAGTCCCGATTTTACTCGGGACTTTTTCATACTAAGCCAATTCTCGATTCAAACCTTCCCAGCCACCGCCGTTCATGACTTCAATACCTTGTGCTTTTAAGATTGAAGCGGCTTGTGCACTGCGCATACCACTGCGGCAACACACAATGACGGGTTGGTTTAGTTTTTTAAGTTCAGCAACTTTACCGCTGATAATTTGCAACGGAATGTTTTTCGACCCTTTGATATGACCCGAAGCAAATTCTTCATAGGTGCGCACGTCAATGACCACGGCGCCTTTTGCCATAAATTCTTTCACACTTTCAGATTTTCCACCAAATCCTAACATATTCAATAGTCCCATACTGTTCTTTTTTTTGACAAAGGTAAAACGTCAATTGTATGTGTAGCGTAACTCAAGTTACCAAACGCAAAATTGTGTACATTTGACTCCCATGAAACCCACCGATCGCAAAACGGAAATTATCAACGTCGCGGCCCGACTCTTTAAAGAGAAAGGATACAGCGCCGTAACTGTGCGCGATATCGCCCAAGCCATGAACATCAAGGCGGCGAGTTTGTACAACCACATTGCATCCAAACAAGAAATTCTCGTACTCATCGTGATCACCATCGCCGAAGAATTTACAACCGTAATGGAAGAAGTACAGCAAAGTGAAGCTTCTGCAATTGCCAAAATCGAACGGATTATCCAATTGCATATCGATATCACCCTGCGCAATCCCGATGCACTTGCTTGTTTGAATAACGATTGGATGCATTTGGAGCAAGAAGCCGATTTGAAATATTTCTTAAAAATGCGCACCGAATACGAGGAAAATTTCCGACAAATTGTGAAAGTGGGTGTCCAAAACGGCGAAATCCAACACCGTAATCCCGAAGTGATTATCTTCTCCATTTTGTCCACTTTGCGCACGCTCTACATTTGGTACAACAAAACCAAAAGCCTCAGCGAAACCACCCTGCGCAACGATATGCGCAACGTGCTCCTCGACGGGATCACCGTAAACGCACGTTAAAAATTTACAACGATTTCGTAACCCATTAAAAAAATCACTAAATTTGTATCGTAAACTAACAATTGTTAGTTAAATTAGATTCGCAAATTATGGTTCAGTTTTACAAGGTAAAAGTTGCTGCTATTTACAAGGAAACCAAAGATTGTTCGGTGGTGACCTTGGATATTCCTGCCGAAATCCAACCGGCTTTCCAATTCAAACAAGGGCAACACCTCACGTTCAAAACCCAATTGAACGGCCAAGAAGTGCGTCGTTCCTATTCACTTTGTTCGGCACCACACGAACAAAAATGGCAAGTGGCGGTCAAACAAATTCCCGGCGGGTTGTTTTCCACTTATGTTAACGAACAGTTGCAAGCGGGGGACGAAATCGAAGTGATGGCACCCGATGGAAAGTTTTATGTGGAAACGCAAAAAGAAGCGGCTAAAAATTATATCGCTTTTGCAGCGGGTAGCGGAATAACCCCCATGTTGTCCATCATCAAAACGCATTTGGCCAACGAACCCTTAAGCACTTTTAAACTGTTTTACCTGAATCGTAGCGTAAAATCCATTATCTTTAAAGAAGAAATTGAACAATTGAAAAACACCTATTTCAACCGTTTTGAGATTTTCCATTTCTTGACCAAAGAACACCGCCATGCCGAGCTGTTCAACGGTCGTTTTACCCAAGAAAAAATACAAACGCTTACTAAGCGAATCATCGATATTCCCAACACGCATGACTGTTTCTTGTGTGGACCTGAGGAAATGATTCACTTGTTGCGTGACGAACTCACGGCCGCCGGATTGCCCAAAGAATACATTCATTTCGAATTGTTCAATACCGGGATTTCCGATGCCGATAAAGAACGCATCAGCAAAATCGTTGAGAAAAAAGTCGAAGGAACCGAAGTCACCATCATCGATGGCGGTAAAGAATTCCACTTTGTGATGGGCGATGATTTTGATAACATCCTCGATGGCGCGATTGCCGCGGGAGCCGACTTGCCCTATGCCTGCAAAGGAGGCGTGTGCAGTACTTGCCGTTGCATCGTCAAAGAGGGATCGGTCGAAATGAAATTGAACTACTCGCTGGAAGAAGACGAATTGGCCAAAAACTATACGTTGAGTTGTCAGGCTGTTCCAACTTCCAAGAAAGTGGTAGTGGACTTTGGGGTGTAATGAATTAAGGAGCAGCCGTTTCGCTTTTTTAGGAACGTAGCTTCCCGCTTTCGCCTTTATCTCTCCGCTTCGCTGCGAGGATACCGGCTCTATCGGGGCTAAACAACAAAATTGATTTTCAAATCACATTATCCCAAAAGGGAAAAACATAAAAACAAAAAAAACGATGTGCCTTCGGGATCATCAAGTTGTCTAACGAAAAGGATTCAACGATGTCAGAAAAAGAGATCAAAAACTTAGAAGAATTGTTTCAACGTCGCATCGATAACGACGAGAAAATTGAACCCAAAGATTGGATGCCGGAGAAATACCGTCAAACGCACATTCGTCAAATTTCGCAACACGCCCACTCCGAAATCGTAGGAATGTTGCCCGAAGCGAATTGGATTACCCGCGCGCCATCCTTGCGTCGTAAAGTAGCCTTATTGGCCAAAATCCAAGATGAAGGCGGACACGGCTTGTACTTGTACAGCGCCGCAGAAACTTTAGGCATTTCACGTGATGAAATGTACGAGCAATTGCATACGGGTAAAGCAAAATATTCCAGCATTTTCAACTATCCTTCCTTGACATGGGCCGATATCGGTGCCATCGGTTGGTTGGTTGACGGTGCCGCTATCATGAATCAAGTAGCTTTAATGGGAACCTCCTACGGGCCCTACTCGCGTGCCATGATTCGCATCTGTAAAGAAGAAAGTTTTCACCAACGTCAAGGCTACGAAATCTTATTAACGATGTCCAAAGGAACGCAAGAACAAAAGGATATGGTGCAAGATGCCTTAAACCGCTGGTGGTGGCCGTCTTTGATGATGTTCGGTCCCCGTGATGCCGAATCTCCGAATACTGAACAATCCGTAAAATGGAAATTGAAACGCAAAACCAACGACGAACTACGTCAGCAGTTTGTAGATCAAACCGTGCCGCAAGCCGAAATTTTAGGAGCAAAAATTCCTGACGCGAACCTAAAATGGAACGAAGACCGTAAACATTACGACTTCGGTGAAATCGATTGGGAAGAGTTCTGGCAAGTGGTTAACGGACATGGAAAATGCAACAAATTGCGTTTAGAAGCCCGTCGTTCCGCCTGGGAAAAAGGAACTTGGGTACGCGATGCCGCCATGGCCCATGCTGAAAAACAAACCCAACGCAATCTAGAAAAAGCTGTGTAACAACTCATAATTCATAATTCATAACTCATAATTTTATGAACAATTGGCCTCTATGGGAAGTCTTTATCCGTAGCAAAAACGGATTAGAACACCGCCACTGTGGTTCCCTTCACGCAACCGATGCAACCATGGCATTAGAAAATGCACGCGATGTCTATACCCGCCGTGGCGAAGGGGTAAGCATTTGGGTTGTACCCTCTAGCCAAATCACCGCCTCCAATCCCGAACACAACGGAGAAACCTTCGAACCGGCATTGGATAAAGTGTACCGTCATCCCACATTCTATGAATTGCCGGATGAGTTAAAGCATATGTAGAATGAGACATTAGACATTAGTCGTTAGTCTGTAGAAAAGTCTAACGTCCAACGTCAAACGTCTAAAGACAAAAAAACATGAGCAATTCAAAAATCAACTATATTCTGGGTATCGCCGACAACGCACTCATCCTTGGGCAACGCTTAAGCGAACTGTGTGGGCACGGACCCAGTCTGGAAACCGATATTGCCACGACCAATATCGCCTTGGACCTGCTAGGGCAAACACGCAGCTATTATCAATATGCAGCCGAATTGCAAGGCGGGGAGGCTACCGAAGATACCCTGGCTTTTTTGCGTAAAGAACGCGAATACAAAAACGTCTTGTTGGTAGAACAACCCAATACCGATTTTGGGTATGTGATGGCACGCCAATACTTGTTTGATGTGTTTCATCTGTTGTTGTTGGAACAATTACAAAACAGCAACGACGATGTGCTAGCTGCCATCGCGAAGAAAAGCATCAAAGAGGTGAGTTACCACAAGCGCTTCTCCGGCGATTGGATCAAACGCTTGGGCGACGGAACCGAAGAAAGTCATCACCGCATCCAAGAAGCTTTTGATAATCTGTGGACTTTCACCAACGAGTTGTTCCTAATGACCGCTGACGATACCGCCATGGTGGAAGCAGGAGTAGGCGTGGATGTTGCTGCTTTAAAAGCGGCTTGGACTCAAGAAATCACGGCCTTGTTGACGGAAGCGACCTTAACCGTGCCCGATTTGAAGTACTTCCTAAAAGGAGGTAAAGAAGGTATCCATTCCGAACACATGGGATTCATCTTGACCGAAATGCAGTACATGCAACGCACTTATCCTAACATGACTTGGTAAGAATATGGTAATTGAAATGAAAACAATAACTCCGCAGATCACCGCGATACTCGAATCGGTTTCCGATCCCGAGATTCCTGTCCTTTCCATTATGGACATGGGCGTGGTGCGTGAAGTTGAGGTGCAAGAGCGCGATGTTTTCATCAAAATTACACCCACCTACAGCGGTTGCCCTGCCATGGATACCATCGCCGATGATATCAAAGCGGCTTTCGCCAAAGAAGGGTACCAAGCCCAAGTCAAACTCATATTAGCTCCCGCTTGGTCCACCGATTGGATTACCGAGCGCGGGCGAAAAGCACTCGAAGCCTATGGCATCGCAGCGCCCCTTACCGAGGAAGCCGACAAAGAAGCGCTCCTCGGGAATAAAAAAATAGTGAAGTGCCCGCAATGCGGTTCCACCCACACCCGATTAGTCAGTCAGTTTGGTTCGACCGCCTGTAAAGCCTTGTTTCAATGCGAGGCGTGTCACGAACCCTTTGACTATTTTAAATGCTTAAAATAAAGTCCACCTGCACAATTTCGGTTGCTGCAGGTGTTTATATAACAAACAATAACGTAAGTCCGCTTACAACTAACCAATATACCGATGAGTACAAATTCAATTGAAAAAAAGATTGAAAACAAGGTCGCGTACCTACACTTGAACCGACCCGAAGTATTCAATAGCTTTAACCGCGAAATGGCCCTCTCCATGCAAACCGCTTTGGATGAGGTCGCCCAAAACCCTGAGGTGCGCGCCATCGTCATTACCGGAAACGGAAAAGCCTTTTGCGCTGGTCAAGACTTAAAAGAAGTGACCACACCCGAACTCAATCCGGGGTTCCGAAAAATCTTAGAAGAACATTATAATCCCATTATCGAACGTATTCGCGCTATCGAAAAACCCATTGTGGCTGCCGTTAATGGTGTTGCTGCGGGTGCAGGAGCGAATATCGCTTTGGCCTGTGATATTGTGGTTGCCAACGAACATGCGGCGTTCATTCAAGCCTTTAGTAAAATTGGTTTGGTGCCCGACAGTGCCGGAACATTTTTCTTACCCCGTTTAATCGGATTTCAAAAAGCATCGGCCTTGATGATGCTCGGCGATAAAGTGTCCGCCACTGAAGCCTATGAAATGGGAATGATCTACAAATGTTACCCCACAGCCTTGTTCGAAGAAGAAGTGCAAAAGCTTGCTTTAACGTTAGCTGATATGCCGACACATGCCTTGGCGCTTACCAAAAAATTATTGAACCGTTCCATGATCAATAACCTGCAAGAGCAATTGGCCATGGAAAGCGATTTGCAAATCGAAGCCAGTTCGTCCAACGATTACCGTGAAGGCGTTGCCGCTTTTGTCGAAAAACGCAAACCGGAGTTCAAAGGAAACTAGGGATTAACGATCGAAGATCAACGAAATCAGCTTGTAGAACTGATTTCCAAGAAGCATAACCATGATAGAAAGTAATAATCAAAAATCAACAATCGTTAATCAGCAATCGTTAATTAACGTTTCGATTATCGGTTCGGGAACCATGGGCAGCGGTATCGCGCAAGTAGCCGCCACCGCCGGGTGCTCCGTAAAATTGTTTGATGTAAACCAAGTGGCATTGGATAAAAGCAAAGCCGCACTCGAAGTGACCTTGTCCAAATTGGTGGAAAAAGAAAAAATCACCGCCGAGACGAAAGCCGGTATTCAAAATAGAACCGCATATGTGACGTCTTTATCCGACTTGTCCGATGCGGATTTGGTGATTGAAGCAATCGTGGAAAACCTTGAGGTAAAGCGTAAGTTGTTTGCCGAACTCGAAAGTATTGTGGCGCCAACAACGATATTGGCCTCCAATACATCCTCGCTGTCCATCGCATCCATTGCCGCTTCCTGCCAAAAAGCAGAACGCGTCATCGGGATTCACTTTTTCAATCCCGCACCCTTAATGCAGTTGGTCGAAGTGATTCCTGCGGTGCAAACGGCAGAAACCGTGTTGCAAACCGCGGTGGAAACCATTCGTTCCTGGAAGAAAGTCGTAGCCGTTGCCAAAGACACTCCCGGATTTATTGTGAATCGTGTGGCCCGACCCTTTTACAGTGAAAGTTTACGCATTTATGAGGAAGGGATGGCCGACTTTGCTACCATCGACTGGGCGTTGAAAACAGTGGGCGGGTTCCGTATGGGGGCGTTCGAACTCATGGACTTTATCGGAAATGATGTGAACTATGCCGTAACCGAATCGGTGTTTACCTCCTTCTATTTTGATCCGCGGTACAAACCATCGTTTACGCAAAAACGCCTTTCGGAAGCCGGATTCTACGGAAGAAAGTCGGGTCGTGGTTTCTACGATTACAGCACAGCAATGCCGCAACCCACTGAAGATACAGCGTTGGCACAATGCATTTTTCAACGGGTCATCGTCATGCTTATCAACGAAGCCGCCGATGCGCATTTCCTGAATGTCGCATCCGTACAAGATATCGATAATGCCATGACCAAAGGGGTGAATTATCCCAAGGGACTCCTCGCTTGGGCCGACGAACTCGGGATTCAATGGTGTGTCGACAAACTCGATGCGCTTTACGACGAATACCGTGAAGACCGCTACCGCTGCAGTCCGCTCCTCCGTCGAATGGCCAAAACTAATCAACGGTTTTATAAAAGAAACTCGTCCAACGTCTAAAGACTAAAGTCTAATGTCTAACTCTTAACTCATAATTCATAACTCTAATGTCGCCTTCCGAAATCGTCCATACCATGCTCTCCAACGACGCCTTTAGCCAATGGCTTGGCATTGAATTGGTGCACATTGACCACGGAACCTGTACCTTGTCACTCACTGTTCGTGCAGAAATGCTCAACGGATTTGGCATTGCACACGGAGGCATCACTTATGCGTTGGCCGATAGCGCTCTAGCGTTTGCCGCCAACTCCCACGGACGCCAATCGGTGAGCATCGATACGTCCATCAACCATGTGGAAACCCTCAAAGTCGGGGATGTGATTACCGCCACCGCCACCGAGGAAGCCCTCAAAAACCGCTTCGGATTCTATGCCGTAGCGATAACCAAAAACGAAACCACCGTCGCGCTGTTCAAAGGAACGGTTTTCCGTAGTGAACGCGAATGGTAGTTTTTTTTAGGAGCTTTTTCCCGCTTTCGCCTTTATCTCTCCGCTGCGCTACGAGGATATCGGCTCTATCGGGGCTAGGGGCTCCTGCTCAATAAAGTGAAACAATAAAAAACGATTGCCCAGTGCAATCATGAACAAAAAAATATGGAATCTTACATCATCGACGGCCTTCGAACGCCCATCGGAAATTACCAAGGAACGCTTGCTGCTGTGCGCCCAGACGATTTGGCGGCTCACGTCATCAAAGCCTTGGTGGAACGCAATGCACAAATCCCCACAGACGCCTATGCCGATGTGATTTTAGGCTGTGCCAACCAAGCCGGTGAAGACAACCGCAACGTGGCGCGTATGGCACTTCTTTTAGCGGGCTTGCCCTATACCGTTCCGGGAGAAACCGTGAACCGTTTGTGCAGCTCCGGACTATCGGCTGTGATTCATGCCCACCGCGCCATTCAAGCCGGCGACGGAAAGGTATTTATTGCAGGCGGTGTTGAAAACATGACCCGCGGACCACTCGTGGTGTCCAAACCTTCAGCCGCTTATGGAACCGATAGCAAAATGTACGATTCTAGTTTTGGATGGCGTTTCGTCAATCCCAAAATGCACGAAATGTACGGCACTGATGCCATGGGGGAAACCGCTGAAAATTTAGTGGACCAATACCAAATTTCCCGTGCCGACCAAGATGCCTTTGCCTTGCACAGTCAGCAAAAAGCAACCGCTGCTCAACAAAGCGGCCGCTTAGCACAAGAAATCGCTCCTGTAACGATTCCTCAACGCAAAGGCGATCCCATCGTTTTTGAAAAAGACGAGTTTATCAAACCCAATTCCTCTATGGAAGGATTGGCCAAACTCCGTCCCGCTTTCCGTAAAGACGGTAGCGTTACCGCCGGAAATGCCTCGGGATTAAACGACGGAGCCGCAGCCTTGATTGTCGCTTCAAGCGAAGCCGTAGCCGAATACGGGTTGAAACCCTTAGCCCGAATCGTCAGTTCGGCAGTAGTCGGGGTCGAACCCCGCATTATGGGTATCGGACCCGTAGAGGCGAGTAAGCAAGCCTTAGCGAAAGCGGGTTTAACGCTTGAGCAAATGGATGTGATCGAACTCAACGAAGCCTTCGCAGCCCAAAGCATCGCGTGTATTCGTGCCCTAGGGTTAGCCGATAACGATCCGCGCATCAACCCGAACGGAGGAGCTATCGCCATCGGTCACCCACTGGGTGTAACAGGTGCGCGCATTGCCTACTCTGCGGCTTTGGAATTGCAGCAAACGGGTAAACAATACGCCTTGATTACCATGTGTATTGGCGTGGGCCAGGGCTATGCAGTCATCATTGAGCGCGCGTAAAGAAATCGGGCGTGACGGTTTAGCCCCGATAGGAGCGGCATCCCCGGAACGCAGTGGAGGGATATAGCGGATAGCGGGACAATGCGTGTAAAGAACACTAAACGTCCTGCTCCAAAAAAATAAAAATCAAACGACGTCAAACGTCAAAAGATAAATTATGAATACAATTCAACATTACGTTTTGGGTCAGTGGACCACCGCCAAAGGGTCGGGAACACCCACTTACGATGCGGTTACCGGCGAATTCATCGCGGAGACTTCTGTAGAAGGATTGGACATCCCAGCCATTTTGCATTACGGTCGCACCAAAGGCGGTGAGCAACTCCGCAAAATGACTTTTCAGGAGCGCGGGAATCGACTCAAAAGTTTGGCGCTCTACTTGAACAAACGCAAAGAACAATTTTATGACCTGAGTTACCGCACGGGCGCTACCCGCGTGGATAGCTGGATCGATATTGAAGGGGGCTTCGGGAACTTGTTTGCCAATGCATCGTTGCGCAAATTATTCCCCAACCAACCCTATCACGTAGAAGGGGATCCCATCGACTTGTCACGTGGCGGTCGCTTTATGGCACACCACATCATGGTGCCTAAAAAAGGGGTTGCTATTCACATCAATGCCTTTAACTTCCCGATTTGGGGAATGCTGGAGAAATGTGCGGTCAACTGGATGGCGGGTATGCCTGCCGTGGTGTTACCTGCGCCATCGACGTCGTATTTAACCGAAGCAGTGGTGCGCGAAATCATCGCATCTAATATTCTTCCGGAAGGGGCGTTGCAACTGATTTGCGGTACCGTGACCAACATTTTTGATACGGTAGAAAGTCAGGACGTGATTACCTTCACGGGTTCGGCAGCCACCGGACGTAAATTGAAAGCCCATCCGCGCATCATCCAAGAAGCGGTTCCGTTTACTATGGAAGCCGACTCGCTTAACGCGTCTATTTTAGGCGCTGATGCCGTGCCGGGAACCCCCGAGTTTGATTTATTCATCAACCAAGCGCGTAGCGAAATCACCGTGAAGGCCGGACAGAAATGTACCGCCATTCGCCGTATGATTGTCCCCGAAAATTTGATGGACGACGTGCAAAATGCCTTGGCAAAATCCTTAGATAAAGTAACCATTGGTGACCCACGCCTCAAAGAAGTTCGCATGGGTGCTTTGGTGAGCAAACACCAAGTCGAAGTGTTGAAAGGGCGCGTGAACGAACTCGCCCAACACAGTCAGATCGTATACGGTGGCGATTGGGATGCGGTATCCTTAGTAGGTGCTGATACCCAAGGGGCGTTTGTCGCGCCTGTTGTGTTGCGTCAAGACCGACCTTTCGAACATACTGCTGTGCACGAAATCGAAGCATTCGGTCCTGTGTCGACCCTCATGCCGTATAAAAACCTCGACGAAGCCATCGAATTGGCCCAAATGGGGAAAGGTTCGTTGGTGTCTTCGATTGTTACCAACTCCGATGACATCGCCAAAGATTATGTGGTCAACGCAGCATCGCACCACGGCCGTATTCTCGTGCTTAACCGTGAAAATGCCAAACAAAGCACCGGTCACGGTTCGCCACTTCCATTACTCGTTCACGGCGGTCCCGGACGCGCTGGTGGCGGTGAAGAAATGGGCGGAGTGCGCGGTATCAAACACTATATGCAACGCTGCGCGATTCAGGGTTCGCCCACTACCTTAACCGAAATCACGGGCATCTACCAAGCCAATGCGAAATACAAGGAAGTGGACCAACATCCGTTCCAGTACCATTGGGAAGATATCCAGCCCGGAATGTCGTTGAAAACACACAAGCGAACGATCACCGATACCGATATCATCAACTTTGCAAACCTGACGTGGGATCATTTCTATGCCCATACAGATATCACCTCCTTGGACGGCAGTATTTTTGAAAAACGTACCGCTCACGGGTATTTTATTCTTTCAGCTGCCGCCGGATTATTCGTATACCCCAACAAGGGACCGGTAGCTGCCAACTACGGGTTGGAAGAATGCCGTTTCTTACGTCCGTTGTACCATAACGATACGGTGTATGTACGCTTAACGTGCAAACAAAAAATCGAACGTGATGTCGCTTCGGCTGAACATCCAAGCGGTATTGTGAAATGGTTTGTCGAAGTTTTTGACAGCGAAGACGAATTGGTAGCTGTGGCCACGATTCTCACCATGGTGCAGAAAAAACAAACCGTTTTTGTGGAAATGACTACCGAGAAAATCCAAGCCTGTTTGGACAAATTAACGGAAGCGTCCCAACCGAAATGGGGGATACTCACCGCGCAACATTTGATTGAACATTTGGAAGAAGGCTACCGCATCATGTCGGGCGAAAAGCAAGATTTCGAGATTGCCACCCCCGAGAAGATTTTGGATAAAGTCCACCATTCGTTATACAATTACGAACCCTTCCCGAAAGGAACTGCGTTCCCAACGATGAAGAAAGGGGAGTTGGAAGACTTGATCCACCCGGATCTCGCTACTGCCAAAGCCAAATTCTGGGAAGCGCGCGAGGCCTATGTAAGCTTCTTCAAGCAAAACCCCGAAGCCGTGATGAAGAATATGGTCTTTGGTCATTTGAACCGCTACGAGAGTTATTTACTCGAACGCAAACATTTGAACCATCATTTTGAACAGTTTGATGTACTCTAAGAATGAGGAGCTAATTCCCGCTTTCGCCTTTATCTCTCCGCTCCGCTACGAGGATATCGGCTCTATCGGGGCTAGGGCTTAAGCGAAGTAAGAAGCAAGAGGAAAGAAACAAGATGTTAGTCACTAATCACTAATCACAAAAAAAAATGGAACCTTACGTAAAACACCACATACAAGAAAACATCGCGACGATTGAGTTTTTTCATCCGGAACAAAATTCACTGCCAGGTGCCGTTTTAGCCGAATTGGCACAAACGATTACCGAAGTAGGACAACGCGACGATGTCAAAGTCATCATCCTGCAAAGCGGCGGCGACCGTACGTTTTGTGCGGGGGCAAGTTTCAAGGAACTTATCGCCATCAACGATGCCGCTACAGGAAAAGTCTTTTTCTCGGGCTTTGCCAACGTGATCAATGCCATGCGCAAATGCCCGAAGTTCATCATCGGGCGTATTCAAGGGAAAACCGTAGGCGGTGGCGTGGGTATTGCTGCGGCAACCGACTATTGTATGGCGACCCAGTTTGCCGCAATTAAGTTGAGCGAACTCAATGTAGGGATCGGACCCTTTGTGGTGTCGCCCGCCATTGAACGTAAAATGGGGGTTTCAGCTACCTCGCAAATTGCCATTGATGCCAATACGTTTTATGAAGCGTCTTGGGCCCGTGAGAAAGGATTGTTTGCACAAGTATTCCCTTCGTTAGAAGAATTGGATGCTGCGGTTTGGGCTTTTGCACAACACCTGTGCACCTACAATCCCGAAGCCATGCTCGAAATGAAGAAAGTCTTCTGGCGCGGCACCGACGATTGGGATACCTTACTCGCCGAACGCGCAGCCATCAGCGGCCGTTTGGTATTGAGTGATTTTACGAAACAAAAACTGGAAAAGTTTAAATAGAAGCAAGACCGCTTCGCTGCAAGAGCAAAGACCGCTTCGCTGAAAGAACAAAGTGGTTGCGATACTAAGATTTCTTTTTTCTTGCAATGCAATGGTCTTTATTCTTTAATCTAAAAACTATGATTTACGCATTCAAAGGATTCATTCCGGTCATTCACGAGAGTAGCTTTATCCACCCGCAGGCTTCGGTTACGGGGAATGTGATTATTGGGAAAAACGTGTATGTCGGACCCGGTGCTGCCATCCGAGGGGATTGGGGCGAAATCATCATCGAAGACGGATGCAACGTGCAAGAAAACTGTACGCTACACATGTTTCCGGGAAAGACGATGGTTTTAAAAGCCGGCGCTCATATTGGCCATGGCGCGATTATTCATGGTGCGAATATTGGGGCCAACTGCCTCATCGGAATGAATGCCGTGTTGATGGATGATGTGAATGTAGGCGACGAATGCATCATCGGCGCGTTGGCGTTTGTCAAAGCCGGAATGCAAATTCCCAACCGAAAAATGGTTGTGGGCAATCCCGCCGAAATCATTAAAGACGTTTCCGACGAGATGATCGCCTGGAAAACCAAAGGGACCCAATTGTACCAACAATTGCCCCAAGAATGTTATGAAACGCTGCAAGTGGTCGAACCTTTACGGGAAATCCCCAAAGACCGACCCACACAAGAAGCGTTTTATGCAACATTAAACGATTTTAAAAAGAAATAAATAGTCGGTTTTCGTTTTAATGGTTATTCCCTCAGTCGGGTGTAACTTGAAACCTGAAACCTGAAACCTGAAACTAAAAAAATGGTTGAATTTAGAATGCCCAAATTGGGGGAGAGTATTGCTGAAGCGACGGTCATCAGTTGGTTGAAAAATGTCGGGGACTATATCGCGGCCGAAGAGACCCTTTTGGAAGTCGCCACCGACAAAGTAGACAGCGAGGTACCATCACCCGTTTCGGGAATTATTAAAGAAATTCGTTTCCAAAAAAACGATGTGGTACCTGTTGGAACCGTGATGGCGTTGATTGAAGCGTCTGAAGGGGAGTCTCAGTTGCAGTCTCAGTCGCAGTCACAGTCGCAGACGCAGCAGTCCGCACAAGTCGCAGAACCGAGTTCGCCTTATGCCTCCGCCGCACCTTCATCCGTGGCGCAATTGCGTCAGGGAGGCACCACCTTTTTGTCGCCGCTTATCATTAGCATCGCACAAAAAGAAAACTTATCGATAGAAGAATTGCAGTTGATTCCGGGTTCTGGAGCTGACGGTCGTTTGCAAAAAAGCGATGTGTACCAGTATTTGAAAAACCGCAAATACCCGGTGCAAAGCAAACCCGTGGTTCAAAGTCCATCTACATCTTCCTATCCCAAACCGAAAATCAATTTTACCGAAGGGAAAGATTATATCATCGAAATGGACCGTATGCGCAAGATGATTGCCGATCATATGGTGTATTCAAAACAAACCTCACCCCACGTTACGTCCTATCTCGAAGTGGATGTGACCGATCTCGTGGCGTGGCGCAATAACCACAAAGAGGCCTTTCAAGCCAAAACGGGGCAGAAGCTTACCTTCACGCCGCTTTTTGTGGAGGCTGTTGCCAAAGCAATTCAAGCCTATCCGTTGATTAATGTCGCCGTAGAAGATACCAAAATCTACGTTCGTAAAGACATCAATATCGGAATGGCAACCGCATTGCCTACGGGGAATTTAATTGTACCCGTAGTGCGTAACGCCGACACCAAAGATTTAGCCGCTTTAGCTTCTGATGTAAATCAATTGGCCGAAAGTGCGCGCACCAATACCTTAAAACCCGAACAAATTCAAGGCAGTACTTTCACTATTTCCAATGTGGGTACGTTTGGAAGTTTGATGGGAACACCCATTATCAACCAACCCGAAGTGGCCATTTTAGCCTTTGGCATCATCAAAAAACGTCCCGAAGTGATTACCACCGCAAAAGGGGATGAGATTGCCATTCGCAGTATGATGTTCCTTTCATTATCGTTTGACCACCGCGTCGTGGATGGCTTCCTCGGCGGCTCGTTCCTGCGCAAGGTGGGCGATTACCTCGAACAATTTGATACCAATACAACCTACTAAATAAAGAATGATACCAATGACGCAAGAAATAAAAATTACGAAAGTAGCGCAGTCGCAAGCGGCCGGCGTGGATTTTCACAACATTGTCATGGGAACGCGATTTAGCGACCACATGTTTATCTGTGACTATGAAAATGGTGCGTGGCACAACCCGCGTATCGAACCCCTCGCTTTGATTCCGACGCACCCTGCCGCCATGGCGTTGCATTACGGTCAGGCGATTTTTGAAGGGATGAAAGCCACCCTTGGACAAGACGGAACGCCCTTGTTGTTTCGACCCGAAGAAAATGCGAAGCGCTTAAACCACAGTGCCGATCGTATGGGTATGCCCGCATTTCCAGAAGACTTGTTTGTGGAGGCTTTGAAGCAATTTGTGGCCCTTGAAAAAGAATGGATTCCAACCCAAGAAGGAAGTGCATTGTACTTGCGTCCGTTTATGTATGCCGATGAGGCGTTTATCGGAATGCGTGCGGCGACTTCGTATAAATTTATCATCATGGCTTCACCAGCCGGCCCTTTTTTCAGTCGTAAAATCAAATTGTACGCGGAGAAAAAATACGTACGTGCCGTTAACGGAGGAACCGGAGAAGCGAAAGCCGCAGGGAACTACGCTGCAGCCATTCGTCCTACTGAATATGCCAAAGCCCAAGGTTACGACCAAGTGTTATGGTTGGATGCCCACGATTTCAATTATATCCAAGAAGTGGGGACCATGAATATTTTCTTTAAAGTGGATGGGAAATTCATCACACCGAGTTTGAGCGGTTCTATTCTCAACGGAATTACCCGCATGAGTGTCATCGACTTGTTGCGTCACAAAGGGTATGAAGTGACCGAGCGTCCGATTACCATGGATGAAATCAAAGCGGCCCATGCAGCCGGACTCCTCGAAGAAGCCTTCGGAACCGGAACAGCAGTAGGCATCGCGATGGTGGAAGCCATTGGCAATAACGATTTCACGTTGACCTTGCCTGAAGCCAATCCCGTTTCGCACATGGTCAACGATACCTTGAATGCGATGAAAGTACAACAAGAAGCCGATCCGTTTGGATGGATTGTGCCCGCTCAATAATTTGCGCTTGACGCACCTCATGGATATGTTAGATAAAAAAATACTTGAAAAAGCGTTTACGACCTTAGTGACAGCCAAAACCATGGCCGAATGGTACGAAGCGAATTTTAAAACCGTTTCCAAATACGTTCACGCCACCTCGCGTGGTCATGAAGCGATACAGATTGCGGTAGCCATGCAATTGGGACCCCAAGATTATGCGTTTCCTTATTACCGTGACGACGCCATGTTGTTGGGAATCGGGATGCAGCCCTATGATTTAATGTTGCAATTGTTAGCCAAGCGTGACGATCCGTTTTCGGGGGGACGCACCTACTATTGCCACCCGAGTTTGCGCGATGCCGACAAACCCAAAATTCCGCACCAGTCGTCTGCGACAGGGATGCAAGCCATTCCCGCTACGGGGGCTGCCATGGGATTTTGGTACAAAGAAAGTATGGACTTACCGCAAGAGGCGGGTGATCTGCCTTTAGTAGTTTGTTCGCTCGGTGATGCCTCGGTTACCGAGGGTGAAATTGCGGAAGCGTTTCAAATGGCGGCCTTAAAGCAATTGCCGATCCTGTATTTGGTACAAGATAACGGCTGGGATATTTCGGCGAATGCCAAAGAAACCCGCGCCCAAAATGCCTTTGAGTATGCCAAAGGATTCCATGGTTTGGAAGCCATTAGTATTGATGGGGCCAATTTTATAGAAAGTTATACCGCACTGGAACAGGTTATCCAGACGATACGTACCGAACGCCGTCCGTTTTTGGTACATGCCAAAGTACCGTTGCTCAACCACCACACTTCGGGTGTGCGGATGGAATGGTACCGTGACGACTTGGACGAAGCCCGTTCGCGCGATCCGTATCCCGTTTTATGGCAGCAAATGCTAGATGCGGGATTCACAGCAAGCGATTTACAAGCGATCGAAGCCACCGTGCTGCAACAAGTGGAAGCCGATTATGAAAAGGCGATGGCCGCAGAAGATCCTCGTCCTGAAGATTTATTTACCCATGATTTTGCTCCAACACCCGTAACGGAAGAAGTCGGGGAGCGTTCCCCCCAACGCGAAGATAAAGTCGTCATGGTCGATTGCGCCTTATTTGCGGTCGAAGAACTCATGAAAAAACATCCCGAATGTTTGCTGTACGGTCAAGACGTAGGCGGACGCTTGGGCGGGGTTTTCCGTGAGGCAGCCACCTTGGCCCAGAAGTTTGGCGACAACCGCGTGTTCAATACTCCCATTCAAGAAGCCTTTATTGTAGGGTCTACGGTGGGGATGTCGGCCGTTGGTTTAAAACCCATCGTTGAGGTGCAGTTCGCCGATTACATTTGGCCGGGCTTGAACCAATTGTTTACCGAGGTGAGTCGTTCCAATTACTTAACTAACGGGAAATGGCCCGTGAGTATGATCTTGCGCGTGCCGATTGGCGCGTATGGAAGCGGCGGCCCTTATCACTCGTCGTCGGTGGAGAGTGTGTTGACCAATATTCGCGGGATTAAAATTGCCTATCCGAGTAATGGTGCCGACCTGAAAGGCTTGCTAAAAGCGGCCTATTACGACCCGAATCCGGTGGTGATTTTGGAACACAAAGGCTTGTACTGGAGTAAGGTGAAAGGTACGGATATGGCACGCGTAAACGAACCGTCAGAAGACTACCTATTGCCGTTTGGAAAAGCGAATGTCGTGCAAGAAATATGGCCCCAAGAAACCCAAGAAACCCTTACGGTGATTACGTACGGTATGGGCGTACATTGGGCGTTGAATGCCTCGGCGGGCATGGCGACGCAGGTGGAAATTGTCGACTTGCGCACCTTATACCCGTTGGATGAAGAAACCATTTTCAAATCGGTTCGCAAAGCCAAGAAATGTTTGGTGGTGACCGAAGAGCCGGTGAACAACTCGTTTGCACGAAGCTTGGCGGGTCGTATTCAAGAGGAATGTTTCCGCGACTTGGATGCTCCAGTAATGGTCATCGGTTCCGAAAACCTACCTGCGATCCCGTTGAACAGCACTTTGGAACAAACCATGATCCCGAATGCGGAGAAGGTGAAAGCGAAGATGGAGGAGTTGTTGCGGTATTAGTTTCAGGTTTCAGGTTTCAGGTTTCAAGTTTCAAGTTTCAAGTTTTCGGTGGAAATTGAAGTTTATGTTAGCTCAGTAGCTTAGCGTCTCAGTTGCTCAGCAGCTTTAATAAAGTTTCAGGTTTCAAGTTTAAAGTTTAAGGTTGTTCGTGGTAAATTGACGTTTGCGAAGGCTCAGCCTCTCAGCCTCTCAGTGGCTCAGAAGCTTTAAACGTCCTTTCGACGTAAGGAGAAATCCCATTCCATTCTTCACGTAACGATTGCTCAGGGGCTCAGCAGCTCAGTATCTCAGCAGCTTTAACAAAGTTTCAGGTTTCAAGTTTAAAGTTTAAGGTTTTCGTGGTAAATTGACGTTTACGAAGGCTCAGGAGCTTAGCGTCTTAGTGGCTCAGGAGCTTTATACCCAATCTTGTCCTTTCGACTGTATAATGTCATTTTTTCCAGTCAGCAGGTCGTGTGAAAGTTTTCTTCTCATTTTTCACTTCAAATGTCATTTTAGCATTCTTGAATTTATCTTCGTGTTTCTCAAGATAAACGACTTGTTTAAATAGTGATTTCAGCTCGTTTGAAGCTCTATTTGGAGGGAAGTATAGTTTTATTTTTATATGAGGAAATTTTTTTTGAATAAATTTTACGGTTGAAACCTGATCGCTATCGGCGGTTACAAGCACTATAACATCTACTTGATTGTCCATGCAATCTCCAACGATATTTAATGCTATATTGACATCCGTACATTTTTCTTCCGGTACTCGAAATGTTTCTTTACATGTTGCTAAGCAATCTATGTATTTATCGGCATAGTGACCGTTCAATACTTCAAAAGTGTCACCATTTATAACTTTATTTGCTCCAAATAAAGCACTTTGTTTACTTCTTTTTTGTAAATTAATTGGTGGAGCAGTAAAGTATTTTACTTTATGTAAGACTTGTCCATCATGAGCAAAAACAAACTGTGAACAAAATTTAACGAAGTCTATCCAGTAATAATTTTTCCAGTCTGGATTTGCACCCGTATAAGATTTAAACCCATGGTAAAAATTAAAACCATCAAAATAAAACACCACTTTTTTGGGCGGTATTTGTTCGGTTTTTTCAGCTTGTTTTATTTCTTCAGACATAAGGCATATAAAAAAAAAGCTCCCAGTAGGAGCAGGTTCATAATACTGAGATTATGAGGTGGCGTTAATTGATAACAAAAGTAAAACTATATTTTATAAAAACAATTTTTTTTAGTTTTTTTTGGGTTAAAAAAATACCGCTAAGGTTCCGCCACTAGCTTTCAGTAACGACCAAAGTAAAACAAGTATTTCTTCTTTATGTTTACGTTTTCATGAAAATATATGTCAACTTTAGACTTTCCATCCCTAGTCACAACTAACTATTATGTACAAGGAAAGAGCATGTCTTTAAGGATGATCAAGGCTACGAAGTCGGGAGACTTCGAGGAGAGAAAAAAATAAAAGTGTTTTTCGCTAAGCGAAAAAAAGGGGCCTGTCCTATGGGATTTCTCCTATCGTCGAAATGACAACAGGACGGGGTATTTTTTTAGCTAGCTAAAAACTTTTTATGTGCAAACTTGTCCTTTCGACGATAGGAGAAATCCCATTCCATTTTTCACGCAACGTTTGCTCAGGGGCTTAGTGTCTCAGTAACTCAGCAGCTTTAAACCCAATCTTGTCATTTCGACGTAAGGAGAAATCCCATTCCATTCTTCACGCAACGTTTGCTCAGGGGCTCAGGAGCTCAGCCTCTCAGCGGCTCAGTAACCCCCAGCATCATGTTTAGTAACACCCAGCATCATGCTTAGTAACCCCCAGCATCATGCTTAGTACTACCCAGCATCATGCTTAGTAACACCTAGCATCATGCTCGGTAATCCCCAGCATCATGCTCGGTAACCCCTAGCTTTAGGCTCGGTAAAACATGGATTCTATTGGTAGTGCAGTTGCTTACAACACTATACAAAAAAACCACACGGGGAGGTGTGGTTGTACTATAGTGGTTTTGTGATGATTCTTGAGTTATGGGAGTGGGTATTGTTGAGGCTACGAAGTCGGGAGACTTTGTGGAGCGGGGGTGGGCGTTTTTCTCTCTGTTGTCATAGTTCACGTTCACATTTAGTCCAAAATTCTGTCCAGCTTATTTCTGGTTGGTGATTTTCAAAATATTCTTTTATCTCGTCTTTCATAACTTGTCTTGCTTCTTCTAATATTGAAAAGTAATCAATAACAAGTCTTGGTTGGTTACACTCATCCTTTCTGAAGATTTCACGTTCAAAGTCAAACCTGTTCCCTTTGTCTGCCGTGTCATTTATAGCCTGTAAAATTTTTCCTGGGTGTTGGTGGTGTCCGCACTCAGAACTCATAAGTGAAGGTGCTGTGCAGTTGCCAATGAATTTCGGGTATAATGTTTTTCTCTGAAAAGTTGGATATGACTGTCTATAGTTTGAATAAAATGTTTGGTCAACCAAAACAGTCCAAAAAAGTGCGACTGCGAAAAGTCCTTGTCTGTCTTGTGGAATTATGTTTAAATACTTGTATTGCGGTGTCAAAAAGAAGTATTGAAAATTAAACTCGTTTTTGTCGTAATGCTTATTGCCTTCAATAGGTATTTGTCCTACGAAATTTAGAAGGTCTAGTTGGAAATACTGCTTGTAATATGTTTTAAAGTCTGTCAATGTGTTGTCGTCTTAAAATGCCCTATAACGTGCCGCCGCTAGCCGACTGTGGCGGTAAAAGCGAAACGATTTTTTCTTACTAAGATAAACGTTTTTGCTTTAAATGATTCGCTTTGCTCGTGTTGTTTTAACCCAACGTTGACTTTGCACCTGCCAATCCTAGCGACTGTTATAGCCCTAAAGCAGGACTGCTACGAAGTAGGGTGACTTCGCAGAGCGGGGCAAAGTTCAAGCACTTTTGCCTGCGAAGCGTTCACCTGTGTGTGAACGAAAGGATTCGCGCGGTAGCGGGGGTTTACTTTGCAGAGCGAGGTTATCTGCTGTTAATACTTTAGTATCCAGTTTTCTTTATTGAATGTATCTTTTATTTTTATTTTGAATAAAAGATGAATTAATTTTCCAATTATTATTTCCTTCATTGAAAGTGATTGGTAATCAGTTATTTTAGTTAATTCAACACAAAAAAACTTAATGTTATTTCCCCATAATCCATCATTTAATTCAGCATTTTCTTTAGGAGAATATTCAAGCTCATAAATTCGTTTATATTTAAGTTTTGAATACAAAGATTTATAGGAAAGTAAAACATAAAAAGAGCCATTTGATGTCTCGTCAAAGAATCTTTCTGGAAAAGTGTAAGGAGGTAGTTTATATTGATAAACTCCATTTTTGTTTAACGTTTCAACTTTCTTAATTCTTGTGTCGCAACAAACGTTCTGTGAATCACTTTTATGAAACATTGAAATTTTGATGTCTGTTGCTGGAAGATTCCCAATTTGTTTTAAATTAAACCAGTGTTCATCGATACAATTATTGGTGCAAACCTGTTCTCGAACACAGCAGCATCCTGGTGATTTATGTTCACTAAGCTTTTCATCAGAACTAAATTCAAGAAATTCAAATTCAGGTTGATTCATATACTCATTTGCAAATAGACTATCTTTTCTTTGTTGTTGCAATTGTAAAACTCCATATAATATCCCTAATACAGTTAAAACACTAGAGTATAAAGCAACTCGAGCCTCTCCTTCGGTTTTACTAATCCATTTAATATAAATTAAATACTCTTCTAATCGATGAGTAAGGTAAATCGATAATAATATTAATAGTCCTCCATAAACTATCGTTGGGATTTTCTTAAGAATTTTATTCATTTGTTTGAAGATGATTTGGAAAGCTTTACAGTTACAAATGATGTTGGCTACTTTTGCCAATACCGAGTTAGCAACTGTTATTTCTTTTCTTGATTGTCAATTTCTAAATTTTTTATGTCGTATTTTAACTCAAAAGTGTAAGGTATTTTCACGTCTATAGAGTCATTGACTTTTATTTTTATTTCCTTACTTATTTGGTATGTTTCTATGGTTTTGTCGTGTTTAGATAAGTAACTAAAGAAAATTGTAATAATGAAAAATGAGACAAATAAAATAATTCCATTTCTGATTAAAGTAAATGATGCGTAAGTATAGTTTGATAATTGAATATTAATTAAATCATTTTGCTGTTTGCTTTTAATCAATTCTTTAAGAAAATCACTATCGGTTTTTTTTGCTGTCAATTTAAAGTTGACCTCAGTTATTTCTATTGCCGTGTTGATAACGTTAAATTTTCTAATATTTAATGTTTGTAATGCCCTTATAGACGCTAAAACAAAATATACAATACTAACACCCAAAAGTATTAAAGCAATAGTTTGTGGAATATTTATTTCTAGGCTGTTAAGATAAGTTAACGAAAAAGTAATCGCTGTAATTGATACACTAATGATGAATAGTAGTGATTTGGCTTTGTCTTCAATTATTTTTTTTCGGTCGTGTTGTTCTTTTATATCTGCCTTAAGCTGTTCAATGTAATCTTTTTCTTGACCCGCTGTAATAGCACTTAAATCAACGTCAAAGTTTTGCTGTTTATCATAGTTTTTAGCAATAATCTTATTTGCGTATGTAGCATAAAACCCGGGGAAAATATGCTGTAATATGAAGTATTTTATGTTAGACATTATTTAACGACTTTACAATTAGTTTATCAAAATTATATCCTGTGTTTTTTTGTAACCAAGACCATTCGCCTGTTGGATTTATTTCAATGAAATAGTAATCATTCTTATAAATAATTAAGTCAATGGCACCAAATTTCAAGTTGAGTTTTTTTGTGTAGTTAATACAAAAGTCGTGAACTTCTTTTGGTAGCTCAAATATGGAATAAGTAAGATTGTCTTTGTATCTTCTCCAATCTTCATTAATTTTTTTATCGCTTGTAATCTTTATTGCAACTACGTCATTTTCTACAACTGTAACTCTGATGTCAATTTTAGGCACTAAACCTTGTTGTAAAAAAAATGGCGAAGTGTATTTAACTTCTTCTAATTCTTCCTTTTTGTAAATTTCAGTGTAAACAAAACCTTCGTTTTCTCCACTACTGACGATAGCTGTGTCAATTGATTTTATTGCTTGAAATTCAAAGTCGGAATTTCGAGTAACATTGGAAACTATTGTCTTTGGTATTTTAATTCCTAATTTGTTTGCAATAAATAATTGATATGGTTTTATTTCTGCTTTGTAAATTTCAGTCGGGTTGTTTAACCATTTTACATTTTCAAATACGCACAATGAACGAACGAAAGCTGACCATTGCGTTCTAATTAACTGTTCCTCTTCCGATAATCCTTCTTGGAAAATGTCTCTTAAAAATGTTGGAGCACGATAATAAATAGATTTTAGATATTCCGTAGAAATTGTAAAAGAATATCCATTATATGTTGCTTTTAATTCAGGTTTGATAGGGTCAAAGTCAATCGTGTAGTCTTTTAATTCATCACGATTAATTCTTATGAAGTCAATGCCTTGATTGGCTAATTCAACGGCAATAAAGTCCGTCGAAAAATCAAAACGATTTGATATTAGTAATACTTTTGGAAACTTCATTATTGCCCTTTTTGGTCTTCGCCTGTTTCAACATCTTCTTTCTTTGTTCCCAATGCTTTGAAGTCTTTTGCAAAAATTAGCAATGACTTGTCAATGTTGTTAACCCAAGCTCCTTTCAAACTGTCAAATGAAAAACCTATTGGGGCCTCAATTTCTTTTCTCTGTTTATATTTCAGAGCCTTTTGCAATAAGATATGTTTCATAATTTTACTTTTTTATTGTCCTTTATTGTCTTCGCCTGTTTCAACGTCTAATTTCTTTGTTCCTTGAGCTTTAAATTCGTCTGCAAATATCAATGGTAGTTTGCTGTTAACGTTAAACCATGCTCCTAAGATAGAATTGTAAACATAGTCCTTTGGCGGATTTATGTCTTTACGTTTTCTGTATTCAAATGCTCTGTTTAAAAGTATGTGCTTCATCTTTGTATGAGTTTCGTTTTACAATAGCTGCTAATAAATGAAAAAGTTAGATTAAAAATCATTCTTCTAAATTAAACATTCTTCTACAAACTCTATTAGGATTTTTCCTAGATTGCAAAAGTATTTTTCCTAGGTTTCAAAAATACGGTGTGGTGGTGGAGTGATTTTACGGGTTTCCGCAAAAGGGGTAAAAGCTGCTGAGTTGCTGAGCTTCTAAGCTACTGAGCAAGGGGAATGTTATGCAAATGGAGCAACCAAATGAAAGGTGTGTAGTCTATCATAATATTTCTAGAAAAGCAGTTGGTAAAAGGAGCATTCTTTTGCGAGTGCCGCTAATGGATAGCTTTTCAGTTCTTCTTCGGTAAGGACGATTGGGGCATAAAAGCAAAAAGTATACCCCAAGTCGTTAAGAGATACGCAATAAGTCGCATCAAATTGGGCTTTGTCGGGATTCAATTGTACAATTGCTTTTGTAAAGGCAGTGTTCACTTTTTGTAGGCCATGTTTTTTAATCAACGTGACGATCTTCAACGAATCCCGCTCCAAGCAGTTTACGCCAAAACTCGCGCCGTGTGTGGTGTCTAATACCCGCAAGGCATCGTCGTACCGTTTTTCTTGAAGTAATATTTGCGCTTCAATGAGGTTCATTCGGCTATGGGCTGTTGCCTCAGGGTTGCCACCATGAAAATCAACTTTTCGGGCGCTTTCCAAATAATCACGGGCTTGGGCTAATTTGCCTTGGGCTAACTTTCGTTGGGATTTCTCCATGTAGATATAGCCTTTTTTTGTATGGTCTTGAGCGTAGTGCGGAAGATAAATGAATAAGAGAATGAGTATTAGAGAGCGATTCATAAATTTTTGAGTTATGTTACCAATAAATCGAACTGGCAGTACTATTATCCTTTTTTCTTAGGATAACCGGTTGCTACCACGCCCAAAACCTGAAACCTGAAACTTGAAACTTTAAACTATTTAATAAACCCCTCCATCTCCCGCAACGTGTAAAACTTCATCTTGTTTAGCTTCATGTAATTGCAGACAAACTCTAGAGTTTCGAGTTGGGTTTGGTAGTTGCCCGTCACGTTGTCGACGACGTTGTGGGCGCACAATACGAGGATTTTGTTGTTTTTCTTGGCATAGTCGAGGAGTTCGAGCAAGTAGTGGTAACTAAAGTGCTTGTGGCTCTTGTCGATGTCAAAGGCGTACATAAACTTGGTGCCGCGAAAATAGCACCCTTCCTTCTCAGGTGCGTCCCCGCAAAAGGCGCGTCCGCGGATGATGTGGAAGCGTTTGGTGAGTGTCGAGTCCAAGGCATCGCTGCGTTCGCCATAGGGATAGGTGAAGGTGGTTACGTTGAACTTTCTGCGTTTCATTGCGGCCATCATGGGGTCGATTTCTTGTTGGAGGTAGGCTTGCATCCCGTTTTGATCGACAAACTTTACGGCATTGTAGTGGTGGTATCCATGTCCGGCAATCTCGTGCCCTTCGTTTTGGAGTTGGTGCAGCATGCGCTGTTGGGGTTCGCCAATCGAGTCGATGCGGCACACATTGAAAGTGGCTTTCCAGTGGTATTTTTTCAAGACTTGGTCGGCGCGGTACCATTCGTTGACGTAAGCATCGTCAAAGGTAATGATGACACCGGCTTCGGGTAGGGTTTCTTTTTTTGAAGTACACCCCAAGAAGGTGAGGAGGCAGAGGAGGAGGGCTATAGGTGATTGAAGTCGTTGCATCATGGCGAAATATTGGTTCTTAAAAGTACAAAAAAACCGGCGCAAAGTTTCCCTTGTGCCGGCTGAATTAAAACAATTTTTAACTTATTTTTTCAATTGTGGTGGGTATTGTTCGAGAATTGATTGCACAAACTCCTTGATGTTTTCATCCTTTTTCTCGGTGCGTTTGGTGAGTTCACCTTCCCCAACGCCTTGCCAAATCAATTCTTTAGTTTTTGCGTCAATGATGTTGATGGTGAGTACGCCTTCGGTGTAGCGGTAGGTCGAATTATAGCCGCCGCCCCACATCCAGGGGTTCCAGCCCCAACCCCAACCCCAACCGAAGCCCCAGTTGTTGTTGTAGACATTCACTTGCTCTTTTTCTTTGGTGAAAAAGGACACCAATACATCGGGAGATTCGCTTTTGGAAAACCCTTTGGTACTCATCGTTTCATCGATGGAGCGCAAAATCCGGCGCTTGTCCAAGTCGGATATCTCCGCTTTATCAATCACCGATTTTTGGTAAGCATACGTTTTGTATTGCTCAAATTTCACATTCTGATCATAGTCGGTATTGACACGAACAGCACTACAGGACGTTAAGAGTAACGTCAAAACTGCGGATAATAAAAAAAGTTTTTTCATAACAATTGGTATTTAGAGTGCAGCTTTTTTCGGAGTGGAAATCGGCTACAACAAGGTTTCGTCCACCAAATTGGGAAGGGTTACTTTTAAAAGCGGTTCCACTTCCATTGCGCGTTTGATTGCGAAAATAGCGCCTTTGTTTCGGGCCCAACTGCGGCGGGAAATTCCGTTGTTCACGTCCCAGAACAGCATGGATTTCAGGCGTCTATCACTGTCGGCAGTTCCATCAAGAACCATACCAAAACCGCCGTTCATCACTTCGCCCCAACCGACACCTCCACCGTTGTGAATCGACACCCAAGTCGCCCCACGGAAGCTATCGCCAATCACGTTGTGAATTGCCATATCCGAGGTAAAACGGGAACCGTCATAAATGTTGGACGTTTCGCGGTAGGGAGAGTCCGTTCCCGACACATCGTGGTGATCGCGGCCTAAAATCACGTAGCCAATTTCGCCACGGGCAATCGCTTGGTTAAAGGCTTCGGCAATTTTCATGCGGCCTTCGGCATCGGCATACAGGATGCGGGCTTGCGAACCGACCACTAATTTATTTTCTTGGGCCCCTTTAATCCATTGGATGTTGTCGGCCATTTGTTGGCGAATCTCCTCAGGAGCGGTTTCCATAATTTTTTCTAAAACGGCACATGCAATCGCGTCGGTTTTCTTCAAATCTTCGGGATCACCGGAGGCACACACCCATCGGAAGGGTCCGAATCCATAATCAAAACACATCGGTCCCATAATGTCTTGAACATAACTTGGGAATTTAAACTCACGGCCCAAGGTAGGATGGTCGTTCATCACATCGGCACCGGCACGAGAAGCTTCGAGTAAGAACGCATTACCGTAATCAAAGAAATAGGTGCCTTTGGCGGTGTGTTTGTTGATGGCTGCCGCATGACGGCGCAGGGTTTTTTGGACTTCCTCGCGGAACTTTTCAGGATGGTTGGCCATCAAGTCGTTGGATTCCTCAAAACTGTATCCCATGGGGTAATAGCCACCCGCCCACGGATTATGTAGCGAGGTTTGGTCAGAACCCAAGTCGATATGCAGGTTTTCTTCATCAAATCGTTCCCATACGTCTACAATATTCCCGAGGTAAGCGATAGAGACTACTTCTTTGGTTTCTTGGGCTTTGCGAACGCGAGTGACGAGTGCGTCAATATTTTCAATAATCTCATGAATCCAGCCTTGTTCGTGACGGATGCGGGTGATTTTGGGATTCACTTCGGCACAAACGGTGATACAGCCGGCAATGGTTCCCGCTTTGGGTTGCGCACCGCTCATCCCACCAAGACCTGAGGTGACAAAAAGATTGCCTGTCGGACTCTTTTTGATTTTTCGGAAGCCGTTGAGTACGGTGATGGTGGTACCATGCACGATACCTTGGGGTCCGATGTACATATAACTCCCTGCAGTCATTTGCCCGTATTGGGTAACGCCAAGGGCATTAAATTTTTCCCAATCATCCGGTTTGGAGTAGTTCGGGATCATCATGCCGTTGGTCACGACCACGCGTGGTGCGTCTTTGTGTGACGGGAAGAGTCCCATAGGGTGACCCGAATACATAACGAGCGTTTGTTCGTCCGTCATTTCGGATAAGTATTTCATGGTAAGTCGGTATTGGGCCCAGTTTTGGAACACGGCACCGTTACCACCATAGGTAATTAATTCGTGCGGGTGTTGCGCCACGGCATAATCCAAGTTGTTTTGAATCATGAGCATGATGGCTTTGGCTTGCTCGCTTTTTCCGGGGTATTCCGAAATGGGTCGGGCATACATGCGGTAATCGGGGCGAAGGCGGTACATGTAAATGCGGCCGTAGGTTTCGAGCTCCTGTTTGAACTCCGGAATGAGTTCGGCATGTTGGTGCGGTTCAAAATAGCGTAACGCATTTTTGAGCGCTAATTTTTTTTCTTCTTCGGTCAGGATTTCCTTGCGTTTGGGCGCATGGTTAATTTGTGGTTCGTACGCTTTGGGTTGGGGCAGTACAGCCGGAATTCCTTCGCGTATTTGTTCGTGAAAAGTCATTTTAGTTTTTAGGTTTGTTGGTTTGTTTGGTTCGAATGGTCCCGGTGCTTTTGTCAAAGCCGTAGGGGCAATGGCGGCAACCGGATTTGCAACAGTATCCGCGTTTCAAGTGGTAATGTTCGGTAAATACGCGATATCCTTCGGGACTCAGGTAATAATCGACACCTTCCACAAGATTATTCGGATTCAATTGGTCATTCATAACCACAAAATTAACAACTTTGCAGGAATGAAAGTCATCGTTTCCAAATATTTAACGCCTGTTGGATTTCGTGCCCTCACGATTTATCCCTTTGTGATTCTTCGCAATGCCAAAGATGCGGAGGACAGCGTATTGATCAACCATGAAAAAATCCATTTGCGGCAGCAGCTGGAGTTGTTGTGGGTGTTTTTTTTCGTATGGTACGGTGTGGAGTTTTTGGTGCATTGGATGCGGTTAAACAATAAATATGCGGCTTATAAGGCGATTTCCTTTGAAAAAGAAGCCTATCAAAACGAAAAAGACCTTCACTATTTGAAGCGAAGGTCTTTTTGGAATTTTTTGTGTTTTTATTAGAAAATAATTTTATCAGTGGTTACAGTGCCGTTGGCCAATTGGGTTTGAATGATCAACGGAACCTTGTTTTTGGGTGTATTGATTAATTCCACCGAATATTCGTTATTACCTTCAAAAGTCCCTAGCACACGACCCAATAGATCCCTAACGGTGATGGTTTCAATCGGAATGGTGGTGGATTGCACCGTAATCGTTTCGTTAGTTACGATAGCGATTTCATTGGATAGGGTGCTTTCTTCTTGGCGTAAGTTATAATCATAGATGATGATAAATCGGTTGGTACGGGTGCCGGTGGTGCTGTAAAAACGGTAAGGTCCACTTTTTAAATTGTGGATGATATTCAAATCCTTATCACGGATGTAAATATTCTGACTTTGGAACATACCATCCACAGCGGCTAAGGCAATGTTATAGAAACCAGCCGATGGCGTTACGATACCTACTGGGACTTCATCCATAGAGTTAAAGGGAAGTGCCCGACCTTGAATTTGGAATTTATCGGTTCCAATAAGTGTAAAAATACTCATGGCGCCTGTGGTTAGGGTATTGCTATCAAAGAAATTATCTTTTCCTTGTGTTGCTCCTTGAACGTAGCCTACAAGCGTGCGATCTGATACCAGATTGCTGTTAACGATATCCAACCAGAAACGGTGGCGTTCGATATTTACATTTACTGGCGGTTCGATAATGTAATCGGAAGAACGGTAAAAGTTACTGTTGTCATACGTATTGCTGCGTAAACCATTGTTGAAGGTTACGACATCACTGGTAGCGGGTCCGTCAATCATTTGTACAAAGAAACCTTGTCCGGCGCCAATGAAATAATCACTGGATGCAGCGGGACAACAACTCGTACCTGTAAAGTTGTAGGTCAAATAATCCCCAGGTGAATAGTTGTATTGGTAGGTATTGTAAAACGGACTCGCGATTTGAGAAGGTAGCGTTCCGTGGGTCCAAATCTTGATATTCCCCATGATTTTTGTTCGGTTGTTGAACAAAAATTGGCTGGCGCGAATCGAGGACGGGTAGGGGTTGCCTAGCAAATTCCAGTTGTCGCTATAGTTGTTGATTTCAGTGCCATTGGTTCCGGCATGATACGCAGTATTGGTGTCCGAACCTCTTGAGATGGCTGCTGTAATGGTACCATTATTGGGTACGCCAGTAAAAGTATTCACCAATAATGAGGCTGTTGTGTTGTTAAACGAATCGGGACCGCGAGCGATATAACCACGCGCTGTTGTCATGGTATTGCCAACGGCCATTTCCCAGTTACCTTGACCACCGTTGGTATTGGCAATCGTTGGATTCCATTTCCATATGTATCCTGTTGTTGTGGGTGCGCCGATATTGCTGGTGTTGAATCCAGCCACGGGAGACGACCAATAGACATAATCGAATTTTCGGATAAGAGCATTACGGGTATAGTTGATGTTTCCAGTATTGGCTACATTATTGATTTGAACTAAACTAGCATTGTTTTGAATGTTAAATGTTGCTGTTGGTTCGACAGTAATCCAGTCAGTAACCGTGAGTGAATTGTTGGAGACAACGGTTAGTGTTGCACCATTTCGAATAATTAAGTTGCCCGCATATGCTTTGTAATTACTGCCAGAAATTATAGGATTATTCGCTGTTACAGGAATAATAACACAATCATCATATTCAGGAATAGAGCTGTTAGGTGTCCAGTTGTTTGGTTTATTCCAATCTGTATCAACCGATCCATTCCACGAAAGAAGTTGTTCTACATTTACAGTGGTATCATCCAAGACATCCATTACCGCTCCATTACAAAAAGTATAGCGGATACGTGCTGTATAGGTAGTGGTTGCTGTAGGACAAACGTTGATCGTAGGAGTTGTGCCAACAACAGGGCCCGATGTTCCCGCGCCTTCAAACCATGTTACGGTAGTGATAGAAGGTCCAGCTGGCATAAAACGCCATGCTTCATTGGTAGTGGTCCAATCGGGATCTAGTGAGTTTCGGTTAGGTGCCACAACCGCTTGAGTTGCGGTATTGTTTTGAATACCGATAACGGCATTTCCACTATTCCATGTTGGACATACCCGTTTTTCACGTACGTAAACATCGATGATATTGGTGTTTTCATACAGTACAATCATTCCTGTATACAATAAATTGTTACAAGTTGAGGAAAACATAGGTACTTCATTCCAGCCAATAATCATAGCACGACAACCGGATGGCATGGTTACCAATTCCCAACCTACTTCTCCACCTTTACTGGGGTCAATATCGTGATAAACACCAAAAATGGAATTTAAGAATAGCGAGGTGCTGGGAAGGTTATTGCTGAATGACCAGTTGTTGTAACCGCCTGGGGTATTGTTGGTTGTGTTAAAAGATACCACTCCATTCGAACCAATAATTAGATTGCTGTATGTATTTCCATAAAAGCAAAAATTAAAAGGCAAAGTGATGAGCCCAGACCACACATCATCTACATTGATACTGATGGAATTTGCCAAACAGCCGTATTGATAAGGAGGCGCGTAAGGGATAGATGAAACGGTATACGTTGAAGTATTGCCTAAATCCTTGTAAGTGGCCTCTAATGTTGTACAAGAAGAAGTTCCACAAGCGGTGATAGGTGTAGGATCACTACCATTTAAGCCTAAACCACCGGCAACGTTGGTTGGACAGCCGGTTGAATTATTGCCATTGCCGCTACCAGGAAGACAAGGAGTGGTCACACAAATGGAGAACGTACCTTGTGATGCTCCAGTTGAAAAAGTGTATACGCGAATATAGTAAATGGTACCCACTGTTAGTCCTGTCAAAGTGATGCTTTCATTGGAAGCTCCAGTAGTATTATTAACACAGTTCATGCTAGTTAAAGCACCACATGTTCCACTAAAAACTTGAATAACTGCGTTGGCCATAGATCCGGGTGTTACTGTAATCATGTGATTTGTATCATAGGCTTCGAAAGTAAACCAAACATCATCATCGGCACCACCGACACAACCTGCCATGGATGAAGTTGCTCCAGAAGTTGTGCTATTAGTAGGAATTGTACAGGTTGTTGTTGGGTTTACAGCTAATGCAATTGCATTAGCACAATCATCGTTGGAAGGTGGGCCTGGAGTGGTCACACAAATTCCGAAAGTACCGTTATTGTCGTTTCCAAATTCCCAAAAACGAACATAGATAGTAGCGCCAGGAGTGAGTCCCGTTGCCGTTAATGAGGGCATGAGTCCGTTGGCACTCGAGTCGTCATCACAGGAAAGTAAATTCAATCCGCCGCAATTACCTGTGTATATAGCCATACCACCATCAGTGACACTTCCTGTTTGCGTATCTATGGTTACGATTCCTGTTGAAGGTACAATAATTTTGAACCAAACATCGCCACCTGAATAACTCGCACATCCTGGAGCGGGTACTCCAGAACTTGCAGTTGTTCCCGCATTCGTGTAGGTTACATAGTTGCAAAGTGAAGTCACTGGAAGAGTAATGGCGCCTGCACAATCATCATTTATAGGGGCAGGCACTGGGCAGTTAATAGTAAAACTTGCCGAGCCTCCTGTCGAACTTTCAGGGTCGAGTAAAAGGTAATATTGAGTTCCTGCTGTAAGTGCAAAATTAGCGCTTGTTGCTGCGCCCGTTAAATCATCGATACAGGTCCAACCGGTACTGCTACATCCACCCGATACCGCTTTAAATTGATAGTCGATATAACCAAAAGAGGCTGATTGAATGATGGAATAATTGCCTGAAACCGATGGGGTAAATGTGTAAATGATTTCTTTTCCAGGTGTAGTAAAACCACAAGCGGAAGTGCTGTAAGAACCATTTCCTGCAGCTATAGTTGCGGTAGTTGAAACCCCACAATCGCTGATATTTGCAATACTACTACACGGATTGTAAGTGGGTGTACAGGAACGAGAGATGGTGAAGTTTCCAGTGGTTGTTCCCGTTGTCCAATAAGCAATGTATATAAAATAATTTACTCCGGCTGTAGTAACAAAAGTATAGGTTTCTGTTCCACCTGAGAGTCCGCTATCCTGACAAGTTAAGTTTGTAAAACTTCCGCAAGTACCACTTGAAATAGACATTTCATGATCGTATCCCGCAGCAGCTGTGGTAGAAATAGTCGTTTCTTGTCCATCGCCAGTGAATTTGTACCAAACACCGTTGTTACTCATGCTACAAGTTGTACCATGATTGGTAGATCCGTTGGTTCCAATTGTGGTTCCAGCGAGATTGGTAGTGCCGCAATTTAAAGTGGTGGCATTGGCACAAGAATTATTGGCTGGAGCCGAAGTTACGCATAAACTTGTTAGAGTTAAATCGTTGGTCCCTACATTTAAAACACGGATATAATAGGTACCATTAGCAAGTGGTGAAGCCGTATTTAATGTTTCGGTTTGCGTTCCATTGGTGGTTGTCGCATTGGCACAAGCTATTTGAGTTAGGGAGCCACAGGTACCTGAGAGCAGTTGTAAGGCGATATTTCTGTTGTTACCTACACCCACAATAGATATGTTTTGGGGTCCCGCAGTTACTGTAAAAGTATACCATCCTTCACGAGTGATGGTTCCCGAACAATTATACCCCAAATTTCCATTTTCAATTGTGGTGTCAGTTAATGTTTTGTTAGTTGAACAAGCACCATTAATAGTAATAGAAGTTGCGGTAGCGCATGTAGTTGCTTGAGCATTGGTTAGGGTGGGTAGTAGGCATAGGAATAGTATTCCGATTAGGGCGTAAATGTTTTTCATGTGTTTTTGTTTCTATTCGTGTTTCTACCACAAAATTTAGCAAAAAAAAACGACTTTTAACAGAAACTCGATAAACGGTTATAATTTCAGACTAAGTACAAAATAATGAAGCCCCTGCTGGTGCAGAGGCTTCATTATTAACAATTTAAGTAAGGTGTTAATAAATAATTTTTTCCGTTTTAAAATCGCCATTCGCCAATTTTACTTGTACGATTAAAGGTTGGTTATTTCTAGGGATTGAGTTGATTGTAAATTCATTTTCTTTAATACCTTGAAATCTTCCCAATGTTCTACCTAATGTATCAAAAACGGTTATCTCTTCGATAGATTGTAGTGTGTTTTGTACTTCAATGTTTTCTTTTGCAATGATATACAATTCATCGTTTCCATTCATTTTGAGTGTCGTACTCGGTTGCGTGTTATAGATGATGATGAATCGATTCAATCGAGTCCCTGCATTGCCATAGAAACGGTACGGACCAACTCGTAAATCATGAATAATGTTCAAATCTTTATCTTTAATATAAATTGCTTGGTTTTGGAACATTCCGTCAACAGCTGCTAAAGCAATATTGTAGAAACCAGTACTCGGGATATGTACTCCTACTGCAACTTCATCATTAATGTTGAAGGGTAGGGAACGACCTTGGATTTGGAATTTTTCAGTTCCAATCATCGTGAAGATTGCCATGTTTCCGGAAACCATCGTATTACTATCAAAGAAATTGTCGTTACCATTGGTCGCTGTTTGAACATAACCAACAAGTGTACGATCAGAAACCATGTTTGCGTTCACTAAGTCCAACCAAAAACGGTGACGTTCTAAATTGACATTAGCAATTTCTGCATTGATATAGGAAGACGATCGGTAAAAAGTTGTATTGGCATACGTATGATTTCGCAATGAATTATCAAATAACAATGTATTTGTGGCCGCTGGTCCGTCAATCATTTGAACAAAGAATCCTTGTCCAGCTCCAATAAAATAATCGTCTGACATTGCTGGACAACAACTTGTTCCTGTGAAATTATACGTTAGATAATCACTTGGGTTGTAGTTGTATTGGTACGTGTTATAGAACGGACTAGCAATGGCAGAAGGCAAGTTGCCATGTGTCCAAACTTTAATGTTACCAAGGATTTTAGAACGGTTGTTGAACAAAAATTGACTCGCACGAATTGCGGATGGATACGGGTTGCCCACCAAGTTCCAGTTGTCACTGTAGTTGGTAATTTCGCTTCCATTCGTTCCTGTATGGTAAGCAGTGTTAATATCCGATCCACGAGCAATGGTATAAGAGATATTTCCGTTATTAGGTACACCTGTAAACGTTGTACTTAATGAAAGCGGCACAGCATTTCCAAAGGAATTAGGTCCACGCACTATATATCCACGTCCAAGAGTCATTGTATTACCTAAAGCAAATTCCCAGTTTCCTTGTCCTCCATTGGTATTTGCAATAGTTGGATTCCATTTCCAAATGTAGCTTGAAGTTGTAGGTGCGCCGATATTGCTAACATTATAATTAGCAACAGGGGATGACCAATAAACATAATCGTAACCACGGATAGAAACATTTCGTTTATAATTGACATTCCCCGTATTGGCTACATTGTCAATTTGAACAAGGCTTCCTCCGTTTTCAACGGTAAAGGTTGCGGTGGGTTCGATGGTTATGGTGTTTTTAACGGTAAGACTGTTGTTGGTGTCTACAGTTAGCGAAGCACCGTTGTATACAATAAGATTTTTAGCCTCCGCAAATGATTCTGTTTCAGAAATTAAAGGGTTGTTTGGCGTAACGGGTACCATAACACAATCATCCAATGTAGGAATAGCATTGTCTGGCGACCAGTTGTTTTGATCATACCAATCTGTACTTACTGATCCGTTCCATGTTTTACGATCCAGAACACTTACGGTGGTGTCATCCGTAACTTCTAAAATAGTACCATTACAGAATGTATAAGTAACTTTTGCTGTATAAGTTGTTGTTGCCACAGGACAAACGTTGATTGTGTTAGTCGTTCCCACAACAGGTCCGCTAGTACCCACGCCTTCATACCAAGTAATGGTTGAAATTGACGCTCCGGAAGGAGTAAATCTCCAAGCCTCATTCGTGGTATTCCAATCGGCGCTTAAAGAGTTTCTATTTGGAGCTACTACTGCCGCAGTTCCAGTTGCATTCTGAATACCAATTACAGCATTACCTGAATTCCAAGAAGCACAGGTGTTTTTTTCTTTTACATATATGTCAATGATGTTTGAATTTTCATACAATACAATCATCCCAGTATATAACAAGTTGTTACAAGTTGTTGAGAACATAGGTACATCTTTCCATCCAATAACCATAGCTCTACAGCCTGAGGGTAGTGTAATTAATTCCCATCCTACTTCACCACCTTTACTTGGGTCAATGTCGTGATATACCCCAAAGATGGTATTCAGGAACATAGCATTTGAGGGTAAGTTTGTATTAAAACTCCATTGACTATATCCTCCTGGAGTATTGTTTACTGTGTCAAATGAAACGGTACCATTGGAACCAATAATCACTTGGTTGTAATTGTTGCCATAATAACAGAAGTTGAAAGGTAATGAAATGTTGTTAGACCAAACATCATCTACATAAACACTGATTGAATTGGCTAAACAACCAAATTGATAAGGGGGTTGGTAAGCAATATTTTGGACAGTATAGTTAGTTGTTGTTCCTAACGCAGTATAGTTAGCTTCAAGCGTTGAGCAAGTTGAAGTACCACATCCTGTTACAGGAGCGGGATCAACCCCACCCGAACCTTGTGCACCAACAACAGCAGCAACACATCCGTTGGAATTGGTTCCAATCCCATTACCTAAAATACAAGGTGTTGCTACACAGATATTGAAGTCACCTTGTGATGAACCAGAACTGAAACTGTAAACTCGAATATAATAGGTTGCTCCAATTGTTAACCCTGTTAATGTTGTTGTTTCTGGAGTAGAAGCAGTTGTATTATTAATACAGGCTAAACTTGTTAAAGAAGCACACGTTCCACTGTATACTTGAAAAACAGCATTCCCTAAGGTAGTTGGAGTAACTGTTACAATATGACTGTCATCTTTAGCTACAAAACGGAACCAAACATCATCATCTGCTGTTCCTGAACATCCGGCAGAAGATAACGTTGCACCAGCGGTTGTTGAATCAACAGAGAATGTACAATTGATTGTTGGGTTTACATTTATTGTGGTCGCCCCTGAGCAGTTGTCATTTCCGGGGATTGGTGGTGTTGAAACACAAATTTCAAATGTTCCTGCTTCATTGTTGCCTTCATCCCAAATACGGATATATGCAGTAGTACCTGCAGCTAAACCAGTTGCATACAAATAGGGCATAGCACCATTCGAACTGGAATCATCGTCACAAGAATGTAAATTTAAGGTGCCGCATGAGCCCGTATATAATGCCATACCTAAATTTGACAAAGTACCAGTTTGTGTATCAATACTAATAATACCTGAAGAAGGTACAACAACACGATACCAAATATCGCCACCCATGTAATTACCACAAGAAGGTGACGCTACTGCGCTATTTGTTGCACTAACAAGTGTATAGTTTGAAAAAGTACAGGTCGAATTAACTGTCAAGGCGATTGCTCCAGCACATTCATCATTAGCAGGTGCAGTAGGCGGACAATTTACAGTGAAATTTACGCTACCTCCTGTTGTATTATTTGTATCTAAAATGAAATAATACTGCGTTCCAGCAATCAAAGAAAAATAGCCAGAAGTTGCAGCACCATTATAAGCACCGATACAGGTTAGCCCCGTTGCATTACATCCACTTGATGCCGTTTTGAAACCATAATTAATAGTTGAAAAGGAAGACGTTTGATTGATGCTATAATAGCCGCTTGTAGTGGGTGTGAAACTGTAAATTAACTCACGTCCAGTTGTCGTATTTCCACAGGCTGATGTTGCGTAGATGCCATTACCAGCACTTATTGTGCCTGAATTTGCAACGCCACAAGTAGTTATGTTCGTAATTGTGCTACAGGGATTGAAGATGGGAGCGCAAGTTCTTGAAATCGTAAAAGCGCCAGTAGTTGACCCTATAGCATTCGACGCTACATATACATAATAATTGACACCGGATGTTGTATTAAAAATGTAGGTTTCGGTTCCTCCTGCTACTGCTAAATCTTGACATGTAATAGTTGTTAAACTGCCACAAGAACCACTTACGATGGCCATTTCATGATTAAAGCCCGTAATGGCAGTGGTGCTTACAGTTGTTTCTTGTCCATCTCCAATAAAAGAATACCACACTCCATTATTACTCATTGTACAACCCGTATTGTGATTTGTTGCTCCAGTAGTTCCATAAGTACTACCGGGTAAAGCAGAAGTTCCACAAGGTAAATTTGTAGCTGTTGCACAAGTGATATTGGTAGGTGTAGGCCCAGTAATACACAAATTCGTCAAATTCATATTGTTATTGCTACCAACATTTAAAACTTTAACATAATATATTCCTGGAGTTAGTGATTGAGTAATTGATTCCGAGTGTGCACTATTTGTATCAGTAGCATTAGCACATGCAATTTGAGTTAATCCAGTGCAACTAGAAGAAGATGATATTAACATTAAAGCAAGGTTTTGATTGCTAGCAGAAGCTGATATTGTAATTGTCTGCGTAGATCCAGAAACTGTGAATGTATACCATCGTTCTCTTCTAAACGTGCCTGGACAAGTGCCATAATTTGGGGTGTTTTGAGTGTTATCACTCACCGTACCCGAAACACATGGTCCATTAATATACAGTGTTTGGGCTGTTGCACAATTGGTTTGGGCATTTGATACAACTGCTGTAAGTAAAAGGAAGAAAAAGAATATTCTATTCCAAGGGTGAAGTAGTTCTTTTTTCATGTCTTTAAGATTTTATGTTTTTGATTTAGGGTTTTGGAATTTTTTGCATTTTGTGATGAAAATAGTTCCATTGATTTGATTTTGTACGTCAAATATAAGGGCTATGGTTTTATATAATAACGACGAAATGCATAAAAAATCGATGAAATACACAAAAAGTATTTGTAATAATGAAAAAACTTACAAATAAAATACATTCACCTATAGATGAAAGTAAGAAAAAGATTATGAAGCAAATTAGTAGTAAAGGTCACTATTTTGCTTTGAATTCTTTTTTTTTCTTGTTTTATAGAATTCTAAGCAAAAATTTATAAATAATGAATAATTTTGAGTTGTTGAAACGTCTATATTTCAACGAATTAAAAGGGTTTTTACGTTAAAAGATGCATTTCATCGATTTTTTTGTATTTTTCATCGATTGTATTGAGATTATTCTTACTTTTACAATACCAAAACTATTTGATTATGAAAAGATTACTACTAATGCCCGTTATTATGTTGTTTTTCCTACCCAAAGGGAATGCACAATTGTATGTAAGTAATAATAGTTATGTGTTCAATAGGGGCACTTTACTATATTCTGGTAGCAACTTAGAACTAAATGGTAACAATAGCTACTTATATCTTAGAAATGGAGGCCAGTTTCTACAAGGTACTTCAGGATCTTCCTCCAATAAAGGAGTAGGTAAACTTTCTGTTTTTCAAGAAGGTACGTCAAATCAATTTGCCTACAATTATTGGTGTTCACCGGTAGGAAACGCCTCTGCTGGTTCAGGAAATGAGGATTTCGGAATTTCGATGTTAAATGTTCCCACCACAGTTACTACAAGTAACCCCGCAACATTAACCTCTGCTGGTTATGATGGAATTTCTTCCACTGGAGCAGTAACCATAGCATCGTATTGGATCTGGCGTTTTTTATCTTCAACTAACTACGCCCAATGGGTTCAATCCGGTGCCTCTACCAATATTGGTCCTGGACAAGGATTTACGATGAAAGGAGTTAGCGGTTCTGATGCCACGAATCCAAGTGAAGCTACTTCAAATAATCCAGGGAATAGCCAACGCTATGATTTTAGAGGAAAACCCAATGATGGAACTATCGTAGTCAATGTTGGTTCAGGGGCTTCTACTTTAACAGGAAATCCCTATCCCTCTGCTATTGATTTGAATGCATTCCTAACGGATCCATCTAATTCTGCCATCGACGGTACTGCCTTATTTTGGGAGCACGATAATACAGTAAATTCACATAACATTGTGGATTATCGTGGAGGTTATGGTGTGTATAATGGTTTGACGAGTGTCTATACTCCGGCTACTTTTTATACCTATGATTTAGGAGGAAATCCAGGCACTGTTTACAGTTCGCCAAATAATATGTATCAACGTCGCTTTTCGCCTATTGGCCAAGGATTTATGGTGCGCGGTGTCACTAATGGAAGTGTACATTTAAAAAACTCACATCGTGTATATGTACAAGAAGGTGTGGCTAATTTATCGCAATTCCAACGTAATGCTAATCAGACAAATTCTATTGGGGCAGTCAATTTTTGGGACATACCCAATGTGGCGGGTGTAGATTATACGCAGTTATCCATGGCACCAACACCCCATTTTACTGTAAATGCTTCTTTGGGTGGGAATGCAGTACGACAAATAGCCGTTTGTTTTTTACCCAATGCCATCGATGGAATTGATAAAGCCGATTCTAAATCTCCAGATGCGGCTTCCAATTTACCAGCGGATATGTATTTGGTGCTAGAAAATGAACCGTTTGTACATTCTACAACTTCATTTGATATTAGTAAGCGATTTAATGTTGGATTTAAATCCAATGCAGCTACAACGTTTACTGTAATGGTTAAAGATTTAATTAATTTTGACTTGGCAGAAAATATTTATTTGTTTGATAATACCACAGGATTATATCACGATATTAAAAATCAATCCTACAGCATCACCTTGCCTACTGGAACAATTAATGACCGTTTTCAAATTACATTTACCGATGAAGCGTTAGGGAGTACTACTTTTGATGCTGGAAAATTGGATGTGCTTCAGAATAACGCCAATCAAATGCTTACCATTAATAATCCAACGCAATATGAATTGGCCGAAGTGAGTTTGTACGATATGCTGGGTAAAATGATTTTTACTAAGAAAAATGTTGGTAATAATTCCACCTATGAATTTTCAACAAGCGGTTTGTCAGAAGGCATATATATTGCTCGTTTAAAAACCGCTGAGGGACATACCCTAAGTAAAAAAGTGATTATCGAAAGAGTTCAATAAGAAGAGGGAGCAATTAGCTCCCTTTTTTATTATAATTTTGCAACCCATGAAGGTTGAAACGAATTATATTGGAACATTCAATGATGTACAATTGTATGTACGGCGTGAAGATTTAATTCATCCGCTCATTTCGGGTAATAAATTCCGAAAACTCTTTTATAACTTACAATACATTCAAGAGCAGCAGTATACTTCAGTGCTCACTTTTGGGGGTGCCCATTCTAATCATATTGCGGCAACGGCTTTTGCTGCTTTTGAAAATAAGGTGAATACCATTGGAGTTATTCGAGGTGATGAATTAATGGATTCCAAGCTGTGGAGTCCGACCCTAATTCAAGCCCATCAATGGGGTATGCAGTTTGTTTTTGTCTCTCGTAATGATTTTAGAGTTTTAAAAACAAATACAGCTTATTGGCAATCGCTTTATCCTAAAGCTTATATTTTGCCAGAAGGGGGTACCAATTCGTTAGCCATAAAAGGGTGTTCAGAAATATTGACTCCAGAAGATATTTGCTATGATTTTATTGCCACAGCAGTAGGTACAGGAGGGACCATTTCCGGACTCATTCATGCAAATTTGGCCAATGTGAAAATTTTAGGTTTTCCCGCCTTGGTAGGTGATTTTTTACGGCAAGATATTTGTAGCTTTGCATCCGGAAACAATTGGGATTTAATAAACGGATACGAGTTTGGTGGATATGGTAAAATAACTCCAGAACTGATTGCGTTTATAAATACATTTTATCGCGATTTCAAAATACCGCTTGACCCCATTTATACAGGTAAAGCAATGTTTGGAATACTCGATAAAATACAATCGGGTTATTTTCCTAAAGGTTCGAAAATTCTCTTTATACATACCGGTGGTTTGCAAGGAATATCGGGTGTAAATGCAATTTTGCAAAAGAAAAAACAGCCCTTAATTCAAGTCTATGAATAAAGTCTTTCTTTTTTTATTGGTGTCATTTTTTGTGATGAGTTGCGGTACCTCTCATCCTGTAGTGCGTACAACAAAGCCCGTAGCACAAACCCCAAAAAAAACCGATCCACGAAAAGGGACACGTCCTAATGCTGCTCCCGTAAAACAGAATACTACTCCGGTTGCAACTACTGATAAACCGTCATCAACTTCTTCCCATTCGACGTCAAATTCCAAAGCAACAGCACCCGATAATAACGCGTCTACAGATTCGGTTAATCAACAGCCTACAGAAGTTCTTCAAGCTACTACAACGGTGAAAGTAACTACTGCAATGGTGTTGGCATACATTGATAAGTACAAAGAAATTGCCAAGAAAGACATGGTCGATTACGGCATTCCCGCTAGTATTACTTTAGGTCAAGGTATTTTGGAATCGGGGGCGGGGAGCGGACCCTTAAGTACGCAAGCCAACAATCATTTTGGAATCAAATGCCATAAAGAATGGACAGGACCAAGTGTGAGTTATGACGATGATTCCGCTGGCGAATGTTTTCGAAAATATTCTCATCCGCACGAATCATTTAAAGACCATTCGATGTTTTTAGTCTCACGAGAACGCTATGCTGCATTATTTCGTTTGGAACAAGACGATTACAAAGGGTGGTCAAGAGGACTAAAAGCCGCAGGATATGCTACTGATCCCGCTTATCCTACAAAATTAATTACCTTAATTGAAAAGTACCAATTGTATCGTTTTGACGCAGAAGTGTTGGGGAAACCTGTGCCCCAAATTATACAATCTAAAGATTCAATTGCCGTTGATAAACCTACTGTTTTTCCAGTGAAAACAATTGGTAATCAGCATGTGGTAACCAAAGGAGATACCTTGTTTTCCATCGCTAAAAAATACAATATGTCGGTGGATGATTTGAAAAAGAAAAATAACTTAACTGAAAACGCCATTTCCATTGGCCAAACCTTGAGTGTAAATTAATATGCAATACCAAAGAAGTAGTCAGCTTTTTGCACAAGCTGAACAAGTTATTCCCGGCGGTGTAAATTCGCCAGTTCGCGCTTTTAAAGGCGTTGGAGGAACGCCAATTTTTGTGTCCAAAGCCAAAGGCGCGTATCTCTATGATGAAGACGGAAACCGATTAATTGATTATATCAATTCTTGGGGGCCTATGTTGTTAGGTCATGCGTATGAGCCTGTAATTTCGGCAATAAAAGAACGTGCCGATCGCGGAACATCATTTGGAATGCCTACCGAACTCGAAACCCAAATTGCTGCATTGGCCATTTCGATGGTGCCCAATATTGATAAAATCCGTTTCGTAAATTCAGGTACAGAAGCTTGTATGAGTGCCATACGTTTGGCGCGCGGATTCACAAAACGCGATAAGATCATAAAATTTGCGGGTTGCTATCACGGCCATTCCGATTCGTTTTTGATTCAAGCCGGAAGCGGAGCAAGTACGTTTGGAACACCCAATAGTCCGGGTGTAACACAAGGTACGGCTAAAGACACTTTACTAGCCCAATACAACAATTTACAAAATGTCCAACAGTTGTTGGAAGCCAATCCCAATGAAGTGGCAGCAATCATTGTAGAGCCTGTGGCTGGTAATATGGGGTGTGTTCCACCGCTTGAGGGATTTTTAGAAGGTTTACGTGACCTTTGTACGGCACACGGTACATTGTTGATATTTGACGAAGTGATGACTGGATTTCGCCTTGCAAAAGGAGGAGTTCAAGAGCGCTTGCAAATTGCTGCTGATATTGTTTGTTTCGGAAAAGTGATTGGTGGGGGTTTACCCGTCGGTGCATTTGCGGCTCGAAATGAAATCATGAATTATTTGGCACCCGTCGGACCTGTTTATCAGGCGGGTACTCTTAGTGGGAACCCATTAGCGATGGCAGCGGGATATGCGATGTTGCAGGCAATCAATGAAGACGCAACACTCTTTGAACGCCTTGATGCAAAAACAGCTTATTTACACGAAGGCATGGATCAGGTGTTAAAAGCCTCAGGAATTGACTATACGATTAATCGATTGGGGTCCATGATTTCGGTTCACTTTGATGCACGACCTGTTATTGATTTTGATTCGGCAAAAAATGGCGACAATGAGCGCTTTAAAAAGTTTTTCCATGGATTGTTGCAGGAAGGGGTTTACATTGCTCCTTCAGCCTATGAAACATGGTTTATTACGGATGCGTTAACGTATGAAGATTTAGATTTCACAATTGAAGCTGTCGCTAAAGTGATAAAACAACTATAAATAAAAAAAAGCTCCTTTACGAGGAGCTTTTTTTATACAATATAAATTTCTTTTTTATTTCGTAGTCTTGGTTTTTGTTGCTTTTCCAACAAGGCGCTCAAAAACAGCGGTGTTAGCTTCTAAAGTAGCCATTTGTTGAGGCGACAACGTTCCTCTGATTTTAGCTTCAATTACATGACTCATCTCCGTTTTGCGCTCAACACTTAAATTCTTATTGGTTAAAACTTCATGTTTCATTTCAAACAAGTGGAAAAAATCCTCAATTTGCGTATCGGGTAATCCAACAAGCTGCGCCAATTCTACTGCATCTTTCTTAGCCAATTCTTGAACTGACAATTCTTTTTCTTGAGCATTCATGCTTAAGGTTGTTGCAAAAAATAAGACCAAAGCTGCAATTAATTTTTTCATTGGAAATTGATTTTGAATTGAATAATAAGTCAAAGATATACTTTTTTAGCTATAAACCAAAAAAAAGAAAGTTAAGGCTTTGCCTCTTTGGTAGGTTCGCCCAACTCAGTCCCATTTTCAGCCATCATTTTTCTTTTAGGACGCAATCCTTCTTCAAAAATTGTATACTGCTCAGGGGAAAGAATCTTTTTCATTTCTTCTTTAAACGCATTTTCTTCTGCATCCCGTTTTTGGCGAAGTTCGGCTAGTTCCGCTTTAGTTTTCAAAGCGCCGTTGTCTTTTTTACCTTTTAATTCGGCAATATGAGCCTCACGATTTTGGACAATTTTTTCAACTAAAGGAAGAATTTTATCTTTCTGTTCTGTAGTTACCGTTAATCCTTTTGTCAAACGATTGTACAAAATAGTAGTTTTTTCTGCAGTGGTTAATTTTGGAGGAGTCCCCGTTTTTTCTACTTGTGCATTCACGAAAACACAAGTGAAAAAGACCATGATAAACACGAATTTTTTCATTTCTCTCTTTTTTTAGAATATTACTAAATTAAAGTTTCAGGGTTTAAAATTACTTAAAATTATATGTATTTTTGCAAAGTGAAACAAAGTGTACTCATAATTGTTTTTTTATTGGTGTTCAAACCCGTATTTCCGGTGGTTGATTACTTTTTGAATTATGAGTATATTGCTAAAGTTTTGTGCGAAAATAAAGCGAAACCCGAACTGAAATGTAACGGAAGGTGTCACTTGATGAAACAATTGGCCAAAGCTTCCGAAACAGAAAAGTCTGAACAGAAAGACAAAAAAAGCAATGTCAAAGTAGAGTGGGAAATTCCATTTGTGCTAACTGAAGTTGAATCAGTTCGTATTCCAATTGAGCCCCTATATTATATTCCAATTCCTTCCTATTCCAATCAGTATTCGTATACATTGAATACAACATTTTTTCATCCACCAACCGTTTAAAAATTTTCTTAATCTTTTCATCCACATCACTGTGGATATTTTCACTATGTCTTCAACCAAGACATGGTGTACTCTATTATTATTTTTAAATTTTTAAACTGTTTATATGAAAGTTTTTTTCAAAAATATGGCGGTAGTTGTGACTATGGCCCTTACTTTACTATCTTGTTCAAATGATGATGCCAACTCCAATATCACTGGTGAAGGAACATTAAAATTAGAATTTGACAATGTTTATAAATCGGCTGATTTGGCCATGAATACAGCCTATACCAATTCCAATAGCGAAGTGGTTAAGGTTTCTAAATTGAAATACATTATTAGCAATATCAAACTCACAAAAGAAGACGGAACGGTTTTTACCTATCCCAAAAGTCAGAGCTACTTTATTGTAGATGAATTGACACCTACTTCATTACTTTTAAACTTAACCAATGTTCCCGCAGGTAATTATACGAAAGTAACTTTCGGTATCGGCGTTGATCAAGATCAATTTAATTTGGGCGCTACAGGTCAAGGTGATTTCTTAACACAAGCACAAAATGCAGGCATGATGTGGTCATGGAGCGCAGGGTATAAGTTTGTCGCTTTTGAAGGGACATTTACGGCTCCTTCAGTTTCTTCAGACACTTCGTTTATGGTGCATACAGGCCAAACAGGAACCGATTATAATTATGCTACGGTAACGTTGAACTTCCCGTCTAATGCCTTGGTTCGTACAAACATTACGCCTCAAGTGCACATTATGGCAGATGCATCACAATTGATTGATGGTACCAACACCATCTCTTTATCAGCCGCTAATGGTATGGGAATGGGTGCTATGATTATGGGTGGTTCCAATTTAGCATTGATTACTGCAAATTTGGCGAATATGTTCGAAGTCGAACACGTTCATAATGACTAAAAATGATAAAGGCGTTGCTAAGGTGACGCCTTATTTTCTTTTTTATCATGAAAAAGTTAGTAGTAATTATGATGATTGGAATGCTTTACAGTTGTTCCAATCAAGAGGTCTATGTAGATGTGCCGTTAGCTTTTAATAAGCCGTCAAATTTTCCTGACATAGTTTACAATTTGCAGAATAATCCTCCCACTCAGGCCGGATTTGAACTGGGGCGAAAATTATTTTACGAAGGACGATTATCTTCGGATGGATTGGTGTCCTGCGGATTTTGTCATATTCAAGCCGATGCTTTTACGCATCACGGACATTCCATCAGTCATGGTGTCAATAATGCACAAGGAACGCGGAATTCACCACCTATTCAAAATTTAGCCTTTCAAACGGCTTTCATGTGGGATGGTGCTACCACGCACCTGGATTTACAACCCATTATTCCGTTTACGAGTCCGATTGAGATGAACGGAAATTTTGATGCAGCATTGACCATGATGAAGTCGGATGTTACCTATAAAAAGATGTTTAAAAATGCCTTTACAGACGGGAAAATCAATTCCGAAAATATGCTAAAAGCATTGGGTCAATTTATGACCATGATGGTTTCTTCCAATTCGCGGTTTGATAAATACCGAAGAAATGAATTGGGTGGCGAATTAACTGCCACGGAATTGGCGGGATATGCCGTTTTTAATCAAAAATGTGCGACCTGTCACGCGACCGATTTATTTACCGATAATAGTTACAGAAATAACGGTTTGCCTATTAATCCACAAGTGAATGATGTGGGGCGTTATCGGGTAACCGAATTGGAATCAGATCGCTATAAGTTTAAAGTGCCCAGTCTTCGTAATGTTGAGTTGACAGCACCGTATATGCATGACGGGCGATTTTTTACCTTGGAAGGAGTTTTGGAGCATTACAATTCGGGAATGGTCAATACGCCTAATTTAGACCCGCTTTTCACAACGGGTGCTACATTAGGAATTCCTTTAAATACTACCGAGAAATCGCAATTAATTGCTTTTTTAAAAACCTTAACGGACATGGAATTTATTCATGATGTTCGTTTTTCAGAATTTTAGTTATGAAAAAAATATTTTTTTTGTTTTTCACGGTTACGGTTATGCATGCTCATGTGAAAGACACTCTGCCTTTTCCGAGTCCAACTGCTTTTCAATCTTTCAAGTTTACCATGGACGATTGTGATTCTTGTGGATGTTCCGCCAGTGGAGGCAGTATGGGCTTTGGTTCGTTACTTAATGCAAATTATTTAGGAATGCGTTATTTGTACCAATTTTATCGTACAAATGATGGATTGTATTCCAATTCCCCTTGGTACGATGAACAATACAATACGCTCCAAGTGTGGAGTCGGTTGCCATTGGGTAAAAAAATACAGGTTTCAGTTTTAGTACCGTATCATTTTCACCAACGCCAAACCAATACGGGTTCGCAGTCCATGCAAGGGTTAGGAGATATTACTTTATTGGGTAATTATCGAATATATCAGAATTTAAAAAAAGATAGTCTGACCGTTCAACACACCTTTATCGTTGGGGGTGGTGTAAAAATGCCTACCGGAGTTTTTGACCAAGCAAACAACGGAAGTGTCAATCCGGGGTATCAATTGGGAACAGGGAGTTGGGATGCTATTTTTTTAACAGATTATACTCTTCGCTACAGGCAATTTGGAGTGAATGCCGTGATGAATTATACAAATAAATCCGAGAATTCAAAAGGCTATCGTTTTGGGAATCAATTTAATTATGCGGGAACACTTTATTATATCTGGAATAAAGATAAAATGACTTTGGCACCTCAATTAGGAGTAAGCGGAGAAGTTTATGCGCACAATTACCAACACGGTCAAAAGTTGAAAGAAACGAATGGCTCGGTTTTATTTTCTAAAATTGGATTTGAAGCCGGAATAGGGAAGTGGTCTTTAGGCGCGAATGTAATGTTGCCTTTGCATCAAAATTTAATGGCAGGTAATGTGAATGCTCGAAGTCGTATCGGAATTAATTTGAATTATGCATTATAAAAAAAGAGGTCTACTACTGACCTCTTTTTTTATTTTTTATATACCATGATTTTGTTGTATAAATCTTTGTTAGCTTCTAGCTTAGCGCGTTGTTCTTCATTCAATCCCCACCATAATTTTTGAGCATACATATCAAAAATTTCTTTCTTTTTAGCTTCATCAGTAGTGCTTGCAATTTCTTGGGCGCGAAGTACAAATAAGGTAGCATAACTACTTTTTAAGTTGTCGTCCATAGGAACTGCTTTACTCAATGCTTCAATTTCAGAGGCAGCAACCACTTTAGGATTGGCTGTTTCCGTAGTTTTTTGAGCAGCTGCGATTTGGACTGCAAAAAACGTAAACAGGGCTATAGCTATTTTTTTCATAATTATCTTTATTTGGATGCTAATATAAAAATAAAATCCTTAGGATGAATAATGTGAGTGAAATTTAAACGAGTTGAACTGTTTTGCTTTCACCATCTACTACCACTTTAGTTAAGCCGTGTTTTGCTAAACCTTTCATGGCAGCGTCCCATTTTTTCCCACTTAATTGTGATTTTTCTTTTAAAACACCAAGCGGTTGATTGTCCTCTGCTTTTAAAAATCCGATAATTAATTTTTCATCTTCCGTCATTTCTACTTGTTTTTTCTCAGGTCGCATTTGAGGGAAGAAAAGCACTTCTTGGATAGAGGCGTTATTTGTTAAAAACATGATTAAGCGGTCCATTCCAATTCCTAAACCAGAAGTTGGAGGCATACCATATTCAAGGGCTCGCAAGAAATCTTGATCGATAAACATCGCTTCATCGTCTCCTTTTTCGGCCAATTTTAATTGGGCTTCAAAGCGTTCACGTTGGTCGATAGGATCATTCAATTCAGAATACGCATTGGCAATTTCTTTTCCGCAAACCATCAATTCAAAACGTTCCGTCAAATCAGGGTTGTCACGGTGTGATTTACACAAAGGTGACATTTCTTTGGGGTAATCTGTAATAAAGGTCGGCTGAATGAATTGACCTTCGCATTTTGCGCCAAAAATTTCATCAATTAATTTGCCTTTCCCCATTGTTTCATTCACCTCAATGCCCATAGATAAAGCCGCTTCGCGCAATTCTTCTTCTGATTTTCCAGTAATGTCAAATCCGGTGAAGTTTTTAATAGCGTCTGTCATGGTGACACGCGCATAGGGTGCTTTAAAATCAACTTGATGTTCTCCAAATGTTGCTTGCGTAGTGCCATTAACTTGTAAGGCACAATATTCCAATAAATTTTCGGTGAATTCCATCATCCAGTTGTAATCTTTGTAAGCTACATAGATTTCCATCGCTGTGAATTCGGGATTGTGTGTGCGGTCCATTCCTTCGTTGCGGAAGTTTTTGGAAAATTCGTACACTCCATCAAAGCCACCAACGATCAATCGTTTTAAGTACAATTCATTAGCAATACGCATATATAGAGGAATGTCTAATGAATTATGGTGGGTAATAAATGGTCGGGCAGAGGCACCACCCGGAATGGATTGTAATACAGGAGTTTCAACTTCCATGTAACCCGCTGTATTGAAATACGTACGCATGGCGTTGAATAATTTGGTGCGTTTGATGAAAATATCTTTGACTTCTGGATTCACCACCAAGTCAACATAACGCATACGATAACGCAACTCGGGGTCGGAGAATTTGTCATACACCTTGCCTTCTTCATCAACTTTGGGCATGGGTAGCGGGCGGAGTGTTTTACTCAAAAAAGTGAAATGGTCCACGCGAATGGATTTTTCGCCCACTTTCGTTAAAAACAATTCACCTTCTATTCCGATAAAATCACCCAAATCGGTGAGTTTACGAAAAACGGTATTGTACATGGTTTTATCTTCACCGGGACAAATAACGTCGCGGTTAAAATACAACTGGATGCGACCTTCGCTATCTTGTAATTCGGCAAAAGCGGCTTTCCCTTGATCACGAACACTCATCAAACGACCGGAAACAATTACCTTCTTCCCTTCTTCAAACGATTCTTTCACCTGTTTGGAAGTATGGTCCACAGGAAAAAGTTGAGCGGGATAAGGATTTATCCCCAAGGTACGAAGTTGGTTGAGTTTGTCTCTACGAATGAGCTCTTGTTCGGAAAGTTGCATAGAATTATTTTTAGCGTGCAAAGATAAATTATTAGTCAAAAAGAATCAATATTCAGAACAGATTAATTGGGTTATATAGATAAGGTTTCATTTTGCGCGATCAGGAAATGGCTTTTCGTATCTTTGCCGTAAAGAATTTGATTCAAAAATAACATGAATAAAAAGGTGCAACTTCAAAATTTAGGGCGTAAAGATTACAAGGAAACATGGGATTATCAGGAGGAGTTGTTTTCTAGTATCGTTGCAGATAAATTGCAAAAAAGGACACAGCCTGATATTGAAACAGCGAATTATTTTCTTTTTGTAGAGCACCCGCATGTTTATACATTGGGCAAAAGTGGTGATTTCTCTAATTTATTATTGAGTGAAAAACAATTAGAAGCTAAAGGAGCCAATTTTTACAAAATTAATCGGGGCGGAGATATTACTTATCATGGACCTGGTCAAATTGTGGGTTATCCCATATTAGATTTGGAGAATTTTTTCACAGATATCCATAAGTACTTACGATTATTAGAGGAAGCGATTATCATGGTTCTGGCAGATTACGGTTTAAAAGGCGTGCGTAGTGATGGTGAAACAGGCGTCTGGTTGGATGTAGGAACTCCTTTTGCTCGAAAAATTTGCGCTATGGGCGTGCGCGCCAGTCGTTGGGTGACCATGCATGGATTTGCTTTAAATGTAAATGCCGATTTGGGGTATTTTGATAATATTATTCCTTGTGGGATACGTGGTAAAGGTGTGACGTCTTTACATGTGGAATTAGGTAGGGCAGTGGATGAATTGGAAGTACAACAAAAAATAATCCGCTATTTTTCACAGCTTTTTGAAGCCGAGATTATTAATTAAATACCGAAATCCAGACTAAGTTGGTCGGGTAATAAGCGAAAACTTTTACGGTGGTATTTTGTGGTGCCGTAATTTCGAATGGCTTCTCTATGTTCTTCTGTAGGGTAGCCTTTATTTTTTTTCCAATTGTACATAGGATATTCTTCATGAATACGATCCATGTAGGCATCTCTTTCGTTTTTGGCCAAGACTGAAGCAGCGGCTATGCTCATGTATTTGGCATCTCCTTTTACAATCGTTTGAAAAGGGATGTCAAGAACGGGTTTAAATCGGTTACCATCGACAATAATAAATTGCGGTTGGGGTTGCAATTTTTTAATGCATTCCTGCATGGCTTTTATGGAAGCGTTTAAAATGTTGATTTCGTCAATGATTTCGGGTTCGAGATGAACAACGGCAAAGGATAAAGCTTGGGTTTCAATTTCCGGATGTATTAAGTGTCTGATTTTTTCAGAAAGCTGTTTGGAGTCGTTAAGTTGTTCTATGGAAAATTCCGGTTTTAAGATAATAGCAGCTGCGGTGACGGGTCCGGCCAAACAACCTCTTCCGGCTTCGTCGGTGCCGCATTCGAATTCAAAATCGGAAAAGTTAAATTTTAACATAACGTAAACAGAAATAAATTCTTAAAATTTTGACGCAACCTTTTGTAATTATTTACATCTTTAAAATGTGTTGCAACCACAAAGTTAAGCTATGTCTGATAAACTTTAACAATAGAAAACGGTAATATTCCGAAGTATTATTTGTTTTTTTAAGAATTAATTAGGAAGTTTGCGGAATAACTAACTCAAATAAATTTAATATGAGATCGAAGTTCAAATGGATTTTTACGCTATTCATGGCGTTAACAATGCAGTTTTCATTTGCACAAGAGAAAACTGTTACGGGTACAGTTTCCGATAGTAAGGCTACATTGCCTATGGCTAACGTGAAAGTTAAAGGTACCAACAATGGTGTGCAAGCTGATATGGAAGGTAACTTCTCTATCAAAGCAAAAGTAGGAGATGTACTTGTTGTTTCTTTTGCAGGTTATGAGTCAAAAGAAGTAAAAGTAGGTGCAGCTAACAGCTACAAAGTTTCGCTTAAAGAAGAAGCGCAAGTTTTGAAAGAGGTTGTTGTACAAGGGTACAAAACCATTGCTAAAGAAAAAGCAGTTTCTTCTTCTGCTTCAGTATCTAGTAAAACTATTGAAAACCGTCCAAATGCAAACGTAATGAATACGTTGCAAGGTCAGTTAGCAGGGGTTAACATTACTGCAGGTACTGGACAGCCGGGAGCAAAATCAACAGTAATCATTCGTGGTTTGGGTACAATTAATGGTAACTCAGATCCATTGTATGTAATTGATGGTTTCCCGACTAATGCGGACAACTTCCGTTCAATCAACCCTAATGATATTTCAAATGTAGAGGTGTTGAAAGATGCTGCTGCAGTAGCGGAATATGGTTCTAGAGGTGCAAATGGGGTTGTTGTAATCAAAACCAAAAAAGGTTCTTTTGGTCAAGATGCTAAAACTTCATTCCGTTATACTTCTCAAATTGGTATGACTGAATTGCAAACACCTCGTTATAACTACGCTAATTCTAGAGAGTTATTAACTATTGAGAAAAACTATGGTGTTGGTAGAGGTTCTACTTTAACAGATGCAGAAATTGCAGCTTATAACGTAAATACGGATTGGGTAAACTATTTCTTTAGAAAAGGGACTTCCGTTTCTCACAATTTAGCTATTGAAAATAGTGCTAAAAACATCAACTCATTTACTTCTGTTGGTTATTTTGATCAACAAGGGGTTTTGAATACGACTGGTTTAAAGCGTTTTACTTTAAGAAATAACATTAATGGAAAATCCAATAATGAGAAATTCAACTATTCGGTAAATACAGCTTTAGGTTTCTCTAAAAATAATGAAGCAACGAATTTAGGAGGTGGTGCAGTAAACCGTAACTATGCGTTAGGTGCTTATGCTTCTGTACCTTATGTTTCTCCTGATGAATACCAAAATTCTCAACAATTATTTGATTTGTATCAAGCAGATGGTACGTTGTTATACACACCATTATTCTTGGTTGACAAATTAAAAACATATACGAATTTAACTGATGAGATGCGTATGAACGTGTCTACAGAATATTCTTATAAGTTGTTAAAAGACTTAACTTTAAGAGGTAGATCTTCAGGTGAGTTGTTAACTACTCGTTTCCAACAGTCTGAGCACCCAATTTCTTTTAATGCGTTCTTGTTCTTAGCTGCAGGTCAGCAATATGGTGGTTTCGAAGATACTAACGCACGTCGTGAGTTCCGATATAACCAATTATGGCAAGTGGACTACAGCAAGTCGTTTGGTAAACATACTGTAGATGCAGACTTAAACATTGAGTACAACCACTCAAGAGTGCAAACAAACAATATGCGTCAACGTGGTTTGAATCCTCAAACTTTCGTTCCGGGTACAGGTGCGGGTTATTTAACTGATACGGCTGCTAATGACTTTTATGCTCCACAGATTTCAGCTTCTAACTTGCGTTTGAACATGATTTCATATTTTGGTTCTTTAAGTTATGATTACGATAGCAAATACGGTTTAGCAGCATCGATTCGTAAAGACCAATCAAGCCGTTTCTTGAAAACAAATAATGCTTCAAACTTCTGGTCATTAGGAGGTCGTTGGAATTTAGATAAAGAAGGATTTATCAAAAACAACTTGAAGTTTGTAAATATGTTGAAATTAAGAGGGTCTATCGGTACAGTAGGTAACCAACGTGTTGTTGATGGTACTGAATATGCAGGTATTATCCCTCCAGGATTTGCGGATATCTATTCATTAGCCAACAACGTTTACAACAGTGGTACAGGTTACGGAATTAGTTTTGGTTATCCTAACTTACGTTGGGAAACAACTAAACAATCTAACATTGGTTTCGATTTCGAAATGTTCAATAGAAGATTCCGTGGTACTTTTGATTACTACAACAAAAAAACAACTGATTTGTATTTAGGTAAACCAGTTTCTCCTTATGTGGGTACAACAAGTATTACACAAAATACTGACGCTTATGTATTAAACAAAGGGGTTGAGTTAAATCTTGCTTATGATTTAATTAAGAAAGATGACATGACCTTAACATTAAGAGGAAATGGTAGTTATAACCGTAACTTAGTAGGCGGATTACCTGGAACTGGTAAAATTCAAGTGGGTACGCAACCTGTTTACGTTACTCAAAATGGAGGGTTAATCGATGAACCTGTAGTATATCACTATGTTGGTGTTAACCAATCAAATGGTAACATGTTATTCCAAGCAGCTGATGGAACAATTACTGAAACGCCACAGGCAACCGATGCTGTAGCATCTGGAAAAAATAGAATTCCTGTTTACCAAGGAGGTTTCGGATTTGATTTTGATTATAAAGGTTTCTTTACTTCAGCAACATTCACGTATGCGTTCCGTGTTTGGAGATATGACTATGACTATCAAAACTTATTTGATCCAACTAACTTAGGTCAATTTACAGTAGGTTCTGAGTTGTTAAATGCTTGGACTCCAACAAATACTAATACTGATGTACCTTCATTAACAGCTTCTAACTATGGTGCTGTTGATAATTCAGATAAGTTTTTAATGGATGCTTCTTATGTTCGTTTAAGAAACTTGCAATTAGGTTACAGATTACCTAAGAAATTAATCGAAAAAACATTCATGAAAGACGTTTCGATTATGGTTCAAGGTGAAAATATCTTCAAAATTACAAGATGGAAAGGTTTCGATCCAGAAAGTGATCGCGATGCGGATGTTTACGGATATCCAACGCCTAGAATTTACACTTTGAGTCTTGATATTAAATTCTAAAAAAAATTGAAAATGAAAAAAGTACTTTTATTAATGTCAATCTTCACAGGTACAATGTTTGTATCGTGTGATGAAGGTTTGTTAGAACCATTTACTCCAGGTGCATTGACAGAAGATGTAGCAATTCAAACATCTACTGATTTACAAGGGTTAATGAATTCTACCTATGCCAATATGTTTTCTCGTGAAGACGCTGTGTTTACTTCAGTATTCACTGATGAGGCAGGTATTGGTTTTGCTAATGGAGGACAAGGTATAACTGATGATTATATCTTTTTCATGAATACTGCTGCTGCAGCTCCAAATAACATTTGGACAACGGCTTATTTTACTTTATCTCGTGCAAACCGAGTTATTGCATTTGCAGATCGTATTTTACCAAATGCTGTGGATGCTGATGATGCAGATAAAATTAACCGTTTGAAAGCAGAAGCTTTAGCTGTTCGAGCTTATTGTCATTTGAAATTAATGTCTTATTTCTCTACAGATGTAAAAGATAATAATGCATTAGCAGCAATCTTAGCAGATCGCGTTATTCCTTCTACGGAAACGAATTTACAACGTGCTACTAATGGTGTATTCTATACTTCAATTCATGCTGATTTAGATGCTTCAATTGCATTATTCAATGGATTGGGAGCTAACGCTTACAACGGTATCACAAATAGAACGTATTATGCAAATGCTAACTTCGCAAAAGCGATGAAAGCAAGAGCGTATGCTTTAAAAGGAGATTATACTAATGCTGAAACTTGGGCTGATACTGTAATTTCTACATCTGGTGTTGCTTTAGCGAGTACTTCAGAGTATACTAAAGTGTTTTGGACAGATAACGAAGCTGCAAATACTGAGGTTTTATTCCGTTTAAGAAGAACTCCAGCACAAAACAGCCAAGGTACAAATATGCACAATGGTTGGTGTTCAGTTCGTCCTAATGCTACAGGTTCTCCATTCTATGAAGTAAGCCGTGCATTGTTCAACTTGATGAATCCATCAAACGTTCCAGCAAATCAATTCAATACGATTTCTGATATTCGTTTAAGAACAATTACAGCTCCTTCTTCTGTAGTTGATGCTGCATATGCAACTTCTGCCGATTACAGAAATACGGATAAATTAATCATTCAAAAATACGGTGGTGCTGCTACAGGAACTCCATGGGCTTCAACTGCTGCTAATGGTAATAATAACGATTACAAAGTAGCTCGTATTTCTGAAATGTATTTAATTAAAGCAGAAGCTCGTGCTGCTGCTGGTGATTTAACAGGTGCTGCAAATGCAATTAAATCTATTTTGGATGCTCGTAATGGTTCAGCACAAACTGCTCCTACTTTTGCTAGTCAAACCGCTGCATTTGCTGAAATCTTAAAACAAAGAAGAATCGAGTTTGCTTTCGAAGGTTATCGTTTTATCGACTTAAAACGTTTAGCTTCAGCTGCCGGAGTTACTTCTTTAGATAGAGATCCTGCTGATTATAGTTCTAGCTCTGCTAACTATCCTGCAGCTAATCCATCAAACTTACCAATGAATAGTTACAAATGGGCTTTGCCAATCCCACAAGTTGAGATTAATGCAAACTCTGTAATTACTCAAAACCCGAATTACTAAGAATTAGTTATTCTATATAGTTAAAGGCCGAATATTTTATTCGGCCTTTTTTTATTTTGTTAACGTTTGATACAGAACTCTTTTTTTATATTTGAAGAAAATTACCACTATGAAAAGAATATTTCCTTTCCTTTTGTGTGCCTCTTTTGTTTTTGCTCAAAATTCAGAAGAAAGACAAAAGATTGTTTCAAAAACTAATCCCTATAAAAAAATCGAATTAACGGATAAGATAGCTTTAGAAGCAAAAAAGAATGCTGACGAAATTCAAGCTTATCTTCTTCAATTTCCCAATACACCCAATCCTCAAAATATTCAGTTTATATGGGATGGTAAGCCTGTTTATTATTCGCCTGATTATAATGCAGATTCAGTTGCAACATTAAGAGCGAATTCAATGTATCCTGGAGGGGTGCTAGGTCTTAATGTCACAGGAAGCGGTATGACTGTTGGGGTCTGGGATTCTGAAAAAGTAAGAACTACTCACAATGAATTAACAGGTCGTGTAACGGCTATGGATAATGCAACAGTACTTAATACGCATGCTACACATGTTACAGGAACTATTATTGCTACAGGTGCTGTAAATCTTAATCGCAGAGGTTTTGCGTACCAAGCACAAGCACGTACCTATGATTTCTCAGGAGATATTGGAGAAATGAATGGATTTGCTGGAGAAGGATTTTTGGTTTCAAATCATTCCTATGGACTAGTAGCTTCTAATTTATCCAATTACATGTTTGGTCAATATACTTCACAATCCTACAGTACAGATGAAGTTTTATACAATTATCCCTACTATCAAATAGTGAAATCAGCAGGGAATGATCGCGGTACAACAACCTTATCGCAAGTACAACAAAAACAAGGGTATGATTTGTTAACGGGCATGTCATGTGCGAAAAACGTATTAACCGTTGCTGCGGTAGAAGTGGATCTTGATTATACCGGACCAGAGAGCGTAATTATGGCTACTTTTAGTAATTATGGTCCCACGGATGATGGTCGGATTAAACCCGATATCGCTGCCATGGGGGTTATGGTAAATTCTTGTATTTCAACCTCCGATGCGGCATATGGTTTTCTTTCAGGAACCTCCATGTCATCGCCAGCTATTACAGGCCTTATTACCTTATTGCAAAAGCACTATAGCAATTTAAATAACGGCAATTTCATGTTGTCGTCCTCGGTGCGTACTCTATTATGTCAATCTGCGCGTGAAGCAGGAGGGAATAACGGTCCCGATTATGAATTCGGTTGGGGGTTGGCCGATGGTTATGCTGCGGCACAAATCATTTCAGGAAACAATTCCAATGCAATTTTGAATGAAATAACCTTAAATAACGGTCAAACTTTTACCCGTACTTTCACCATCAATTCAACCCAAGATTTGAATGTGGCTATTGGATGGACAGACCCAGCAGGTCAAGTTAATTCGGGTTCTACTCCAGATGTACGTACACCTCGATTGGTAAATAATTTAGATTTAAAAATCATCAAAGACGGTACAACGTATTATCCTTGGAAAATGAATCCTGATGATGTGTACGCTGCTCCAACAAATGATTCCGATAATGATGTCGATAATATTGAACGAATCAATATCTACGGTGCTACACCAGGTGTGTATACCATTCAAGTTACCCACAAAGGAACACTAACAGGTGGCTCACAAGATTTTTCTTTGGTGGCTTCTGGTTCGGCAGGACTAAATTTGGCTACCCAAAATTTTGAATCCGACAATACATTTTTTGTATATCCAAATCCTGCCACAACGGAAATTCATTTCAATAACCCAAAAGAGCTTACTTTGAATAGTGTAAATATCTATGATATCACGGGTAAATTGGTTGCACAATCCAGTTCAATTGTAAACAACACCGTTGATGTAAGTGCTTTACAAAGCGGAATGTATATGGTAAAAATCAGTTCTGAAAACGGCATCTTTGTTCGTAAATTCTCCAAAAAATAATTTGGTGTTATTATAGCCAACTCCAAAACGCCTATTTTAGGCGTTTTTTTTTGCTCCAAATTTTTGTTAAATCCGTCGCGACTCATAAACATTGTCTATTTTTGCCAAGTTGATGAAAACCATATTAATGAGAAATCTAATCATAGTTATTTGTTTCTTTTACTCGATTTTTTCTTTTGCCCAAAATCAAGAAGAAAAACCCGTGAAAAGTATGATTAAAACTACCGAGGAAAAAGCAAAAGAAGCAGCCCGTAAAGCCCCAATTTCTTGGTACAAAATCTATTCTCTTGAAAAAGACACCACTATTGTTGATACCACATTAACAATCAAAAAATATTACCAATACAATTACCAACGCAAAGATCGCTTCGGGCAATTGCAATACCCCAATGAAGGTCAAACCTATTCCTATTTGGATTTTAGCCAACAAATGAATTCCACGTTTCCTGAAATGGGTTTCAAAGGCAAACATTACGGATTTATGGAAGCCAACGATATCCGTTACTACCATGTTCCAACTCCCTTATCCGATATTTATTTTAAAACTGTAATGGAGCAAGGACAGTCCGTTGATGCTTTGGTAGCGATCAATACGTCCAAAAATGTAAATGTATCGGTAGCGTTCAAAGGACTTCGGTCGTTGGGGAAATACATCAACCAATTGTCAAGTACCGGAAATTTCCGTTTCACAACGTCCTATCGTATGCCTTCAGGTCGTTATACAATCAACGCTCACTTTGCAGGGCAAGATTTTTTAAATGGGGAAAATGGCGGAATTACTACTCTCTCTAATTTTGAAGGGAATGAAGCCATTTATAATAACCGTGCCCGTTTGCAAGTCTACCTCACCGATGCATTCAGTGTATTAAAAAGTAAGCGCCTCTTCTTTGATCATGCCTTGCGCATCAATACCAAGGACGCCCAAAATAATCTGGTATTATTGCACCGATTCAATTACGAACACAAATATTTCGAATTCAATCAAGCGACACTTTCGACTACATTAGCAGGTGAAACCACCTCTACTACCTTTAATCGCTTTGGCGATGCCGCAACGACTTCTAATATTAATGATCAACTGACCTACGATAAATTGTATAATCGAGTCGGAATTCAATTCGAAAACAAAACTCTCGGAATGCTTCGGGGTTTTATCGAGCAATTCAATTATTTCTACAATTTTCCCGGTGCAAAAACAGTGGGAACCGTCGAAATTCCCGGTCAACTCAAAGCGTCTATCGCTACCATTGGCGGTGAATACGAATACCGTAAAGGCGCATGGAAAGGAATCGCAACTCTTTCCAATTCCTTTACTTCACAATCCCTACGCAATTTTGAAGTGAAAGCGCGCTATACCGTAAACGACAAGAACAATTTTGTATTCCAATACCAAAACCAAAGTAAATTACCCAACAACAATTATATCCTCAATCAAAGCAGTTACAACAACTACAATTGGTTCAATAGTTTTAAAAATGAGAAATTCAACACGTTAAAAGCCGAAGCCAATACCCAATGGTTGCATGCTTCGCTTCAGGTGTCTAATATCTCCGATTTTCTTTATTTTCAAGATACCCAAAACGTTTCCAATCAACAGCTTGTCACACCCCACCAATTCGCCGAAAGTATTAATTATCTCGCGGTTAAAGTGGATCGCGAGTTCAAGTTCAGAAGTCTGGGTTGGGACATTACAGCACTCTACCAAAAGGTAGATCAAAGTCAGCCCGTACTCAACGTACCCGAACTCACCTTCCGCAGCAGTCTTTTTTATTCCAATCACTGGTTCAATCGCGCCATGTTCGTGCAAACTGGAGCTACCGTCAACTATTTCACAAAATTCTATGCCAATGATTATAACCCAATCCTCGGTGAATTCTTTGTGCAAACCCAAAAGGAAATCGGGAATTTCCCCGTGGTCGATGTGTTCTTCAATGCACGCGTGCGCCAAACCCGAATTTTCTTGATTGCCGAACATGTGAACTCACTCTTCGGGAAAAATAATTACTACGCTTCCCCCAGCATGCCGTACCGCGATTTTATTATTCGCTTCGGCTTCGTGTGGAACTTTTTCCAGTAATTTTTTTAAGGACCTATTTCCTGCTATCCGCTATATCCCTCCACTTCGTTGCGGGGATGCCGCTCCTATCAGGGGTAGGGGCTGTGTAATTCATAGACGACTAATTGCATAAACTATTGGCAAATTCCTATCTTTGCTCGCTTAATTTTTTGTACAATGAACTATTCAGAAAATATATTAGGAACCATCGGGAATACACCGCTTGTGAAATTGAACAAAGTGGTGGAAGGGATTGATGCCTTGGTCTTAGCCAAAGTGGAAACCTTCAATCCCGGGAATTCCGTAAAAGATCGAATGGCACTTAAAATGGTGGAAGACGCCGAAGCCGACGGTCGCTTAAAACCTGGAGGAACAATTATCGAAGGAACTTCAGGCAACACCGGAATGGGATTGGCATTAGCTGCCATCGTCAAAGGGTATAAATTGATTTGTGTGATCTCTGACAAACAATCCAAAGAAAAAATGGACATCCTACGTGCCGTTGGCGCCAAAGTAGTGGTTTGCCCTACTGATGTTGAACCTGATGATCCGCGTTCGTATTATTCGGTTTCGCGTCGTCTTGCCGAAGAAACACCTAACGCTTGGTATGTCAACCAATACGACAACCCCAGCAACGCTATCGCGCATTACGAACAAACAGGTCCAGAGATTTGGGAACAAACCGATGGGAAAGTAACTCATTTTGTCGTAGGTGTAGGCACTGGCGGAACGATTTCAGGGGTAGCGAAATATTTAAAAGAGAAAAACCCCAATATCAAAGTGTGGGGAATCGATACCTACGGTTCGGTATTTAAAAAATACCACGAAACCGGCATCTTTGACGAGAATGAAATCTATTCGTACATCACCGAAGGTATTGGTGAGGATATCTTACCCAAAAACGTGGACTTCAGTTTGATCGATGGCTTTACCAAAGTGACCGACAAAGATGCTGCAGTCTACACGCGTAAAATTGCTTTGGAAGAAGGAATCTTTGTTGGTAATTCGGCAGGTTCTTGTATCAAAGGATTACACCAATTAAAAGAACACTTCAAACCCGAAGACGTTGTGGTTGTTTTATTCCACGACTCGGGGAGCCGTTATGTAGGGAAAATGTTCAACGACGATTGGATGCGCGAGCGCGGTTTCTTGGATGAAGAAATCACCAAAGCCGAAGATGTAATCAAAGATCATTTGGATAAACCTTTAGTTACCGTTCGTACCGAGGAATTGGTTTCGCATGCTATCGATCGCATGCGTAAATATAAAATTTCTCAAATTCCGGTAATTGACACTACCGGATTTGTGGGTTCCGTGGACGAAACCGATTTATTCCGTAGTTATGTTGCTGACAAAGATGTGGCCAACAAACCGATTCGCGAAGTGATGAGTCAGCCGTATCCTATTGTGAATGCTGCGGCACCTATTGAGGAAGTTTCAAAATTATTCTCGAAAGACAATCAAGCGGTCTTAGTAGAATTGCCCAATAAGAAATTCCACATTATTACCAAACATGATATTATCGGTTCGATAAAATAAAAACAAAGGCTGTCTTTCCCGACAGCCTTTTTTATTTTCCTAATAACACCCCCGAAACATTCCAAGCGCTAAAGCTGTTGCCTTCGGTTGCGCCTTGTGGGATAATAACCTGAAGGGTGTGTTTTCCCGCTTTTAAATTACCCAAATCAATATAATAAGGATATGTAACCATTCCGGGACACCAATTGGATCTACTGTAGTCTGAAGAAGAAAGTCCGTTGTTGAAATTCCCCGAAGCCGGATTAAATAAACGGTACGAACCACAATCCTCGCGCCATGGGGTTACTTGAAAGACTTCCTTTCCATCCAAAAGTATCGTATTCTTCTTCGGAACAAATTCGTCCCCATTTTCCCAACCGCCATGACCTGTTGTGAGGTAACGCAAACGAGCGTTGGTAAGGTCTTTCTCCAAGGTGAATTCAACCACTAAACCTTTTTCATGATTGAACAAGGTCCCGTATTCTTGACCCGCCATTTCCATAATGTTCACCGTATTGAATAACGGCATCACCACACCGTGTCGGTTGGGCGCTTCCTCTTCAGGGTGGATAGTAATATTCATCGAAATTTTATGGCCGCCTTTATCATAATTCCCAATAAAAGCACCCACATAAACTTCTTTCCCTGAATAAGCCGAAACCAATTCACTGATGTCTTGGCGGTAAGGAACTTGCGTATGCCAAGATTTGTCTTTCAATTCGATATGATTGTACTTTTGAATACCAAAGGGAGTGAAAAAGCGCATCAATTCGATAAGGGGTTGAAACTGATCAGTAGCCACAATGCCTTGGTATTTTTTACCATTGCCGTTTTCATAGATGGGTAAGGTATTCGCACCCTGCTGCAATCCATCCCATAACGATTGCTTTTTATCCATAGGAATAATAAACACTGAACCGGTTCGGTCATAGGCATCACCGTTCGATTGTTCGACTAAATCCAAAAACACTTGACTTCCGGATTTAATTTCTGGAAATTTGATTTTACGAACGGCTATTGTTCCATTCGCAAAACGAAAAATACTGTCGTTGGAGGTAGAATTGTCCGAGAAATTTAGAATTTGATCCTTAAAAATCGGAATCGTTGTAAACCGACTTTTCCACAACATATCGCGATAGCTCAATAGGTCTAATGGTTTTTGAGCAATTTCTAGGGTTACAGGGGATTTACTTTTTTGTTTTTCGATTTTAATTGCCGTCGTATAAAAATTTCCATTGCGTCCAATTTCCAGGACGAGTCCGAGATTTTGTCCCAAAGTCGAGGGCGAACCTTTCACACCCAAAGCATCGGTATACCACAATTCCAGCGTATTGGAATTGATAATGGTTTTAGCCTTCTTACACGGATAGCCCAAAATGGTTTTGGTTTCGGGAAGCAGTTCAAAGGTTTGTTTGGCTAAGGCAATACTATCGACTGTAAGCGCCGTACGTTTTTCACCCAAATACCCTTTTTGATAGATTTTTTGTTGGGTATGATTCACCCAAGTTTCTTCAAATGGAAAAGCCGCTTTGCGGTCTTGAATGGAGGCTGTCGTAATTAACGTGGCGTTTTTATCGGTAAAAACAAGAGTCAAATCTTGGGGTTCGATGACTTTTCCGTTTGAGGCTTTTTGGTAAGTGATTTTATACGATTGGGCCGTTGCCAATTGCAGCGCGATCAAACAGAAGAATGTTATTTTTTGCATGGGTTTCCTTTTTTACAAAGATAAAAATTGGTTTTGCATGTGGAATTTTTTTAACTTCGTGGTTTCGAGACCATTTAGATTTTTATACGCCTTATGAAAGAAGATTTTTTGCACCACGTGTGGCGCTTTAAGCGTTTTGACGTTACACAATTATATACGACTTCGGGAGATTCCATTCAATTACTTCGAACAGGAGACTATTTGCAAACCGAAGGCCCCGATTTTTTTAATGCCCAACTCATCATTGGTTCCCAAAAATGGGCCGGAATGGTTGAAATCCATTTGAAGTCATCGGATTGGTATGCCCACCATCATGAACAAGATCCCAATTATGAAAATGTCATCCTACATGTGGTTTGGGAACATGACATGCCTGTATACCGAAAGAACAATACCGAGTTGCCTGTTTTGGAATTAAAGAATCGGGTTGAAGTAGGATTGCTCAACAACTATCTCGATTTGATGCAACGCAGAGAGTGGATTTCCTGTGAGCGTGAATTGCCATTTATTCCCCAGTTTGTTTTGCAAAATTGGCTAGAGCGGTTGTATTTTGAGCGATTAGCACGAAAATCAGAACCTATTTTGAAATTGTTGGAGGAGTATCAAAACGATTGGGAGTCGGTTTTGTTTGTGTTGCTCGCCAAGAATTTCGGATTGAACACCAATGGCGAAGCGTTTGCGCAAGTGGCACAATCCATACAGTTTTCAGTTATACGAAAAGAAGCCTTGGAAGTGCATTATTTGGAAGCCTTGCTATTTGGACAATCCGGTTTGCTTCCCGACGAACCCATGGATGTGAACACCCAAGAGTTGGTCGATTGGTATGCTTTTTTGCAACTCAAATACCGTTTGGAGAAACCGCAGGTGAATGTGCGTTTTTTCAAATTACGACCGGATAATTTTCCAACAATTCGATTGGCGCAATTGGCCATGGTTTACCACAAACGCAGGCATTTGTTTCAATCGGTATTGGAAAGAAACAGTTTGGAATCGTTGATTGACTTGTTTCAAGTTGGCGTGAGTACCTATTGGGAAACGCATTACAACTTTGATAAACCTTCACAGAAAAAGAAGAAACAATTGTCGGAATCGTTTATTCATTTATTACTCATCAACACTTTACTTCCTTTAAAGTTCGCTTATGCGCAACACATGGGCAAGTTTGAGGCAGAAGCGCAATTACTCTTGTTACAACATATTCCTCCAGAGAAAAATAGCGTGCTGGAAAAATTCAATCAATACGGAATTCAGGCAACAAATGCCCAACAATCACAAGCGTTAATCGAATTGAAAAAACAGTATTGTGATGTGAAGAAATGCTTGAATTGTTCGATTGGAATCGAGTTGTTAAAAAGAAATACGTAATTTTGAAAACAGAAAATTGAACAACCTGATGATAACGGATCTACGTCACTTTTTTGAACGACATGGCTTTTATGTATGCTCCCGCTTGGCGGATAAGTTGGGCATGCGCGCTACCAATGTTCGTTTGTTCTTCATCTACATTTCCTTCGTGACGGCAGGATTGGGTTTTGGATTGTACCTAACCATGGCTTTTATCTTAAAATTAAAAGATTTGGTGCGCGGGAAACGATCCTCAGTTTTCGACTTATAATGTCATGAACTTTATTTTTATACGCCAATTTATTCATTATACAAAAAGTCAACGCCTCGGAATTTTAAGTTTACTCATGACCATCTTTGTCTTGCAAGGAATTTACTTCTCGGGTGTATTGGAGCCCGAACTCGAGCCTGTTCCCCAAAATATCCAACAATGGTTAGCGGATACCCAGGAAAAGGATACCTTAGTAAAACAATATAAAAAACAACCGGTTTATCTGTTTAACCCCAACTTTTTAACCGACTATAAAGCCTACAAATGGGGAATGTCAACCCAAGAGTACCAACGTTTGGTCGATTTTCGAAAGCAAAATAAGTATGTGAATTCCGCGCAAGAATTCCAAACCGTTACACAAGTGCCCGATGCTGTGTTAAACAAAATGAAAGTGTATTTTAAGTTTCCAGCGTGGGTAAATGCAAAATCGAAACAGGAAAAGTTTATTTTCAATCAAAAGACATTCGTTGAAAAAAAGATGGTACCCAAAGACATCAATGCGGCTACTGCAGAGGATTTTGTTGCGATTCGCGGAATCGGTGAGGTGCTGGCAGAACGAATTTTGAAGTACCGAAGTTCGCTAGGCGCTTTTGTCTCCATGGAACAGTTGGACGAAGTGTATGGATTAAAACCCGAAGTGATCACGGAGCTCAACGAGCATTTTACCCTTTTAAAAGCCCCTGATGTGGTCAAAATTAAGATTAACGAAGCGACAATCAAAGAGTTAGGTCAGTTTCCGTATTTCCGGTATCCCGTGTCCCGAAATATTGTGGCATATCGCAGTATGAATGGGGATTTAACTATTGAGGAATTAACAAATGTCAAGGGAATAAATTTGGAAAAATTAAAAATTATTGCGCTATATTTGGAATTCTAAAAAAAGACACTAAAAAAACGGATAAAAATGAGTTCAGTATACTTTACAGAAGAACACGAATTGTTTCGCGCAAGTTTTAAAGATTTTTTGCAGAAAGAAGTAGTGCCTCATATTGAAAAATGGGAAAAGACCGGCACCATTGAGCGCTTCATCTGGAAAAAATTTGGAGAAATGGGCTTTTTTGGATTGCGTTATCCAGAAGCGTATGGGGGGATGAATTTGGATTTGTTTTACACCGTAGTTTTTTTAGAAGAATTACAAAAAATCCATTCTTCTGGATTTGCGGCGGCGATGTGGGCCCATGCTTACTTAGCCATGACGCATTTGAATGCAGAAGGAAGTGAGCGCATTAAACAAGATTATTTGGCGCCGAGTATTACGGGGGATAAAATTGGTGCTTTGTGTATTACCGAACCTTTTGGAGGAAGTGATGTAGCAGGTATGAAAACGACCGCAGTTAAAAAAGGCGACAAGTATATCATCAACGGATCGAAAACGTTCATTACAAATGGGGTGTATGCCGACTATTATGTAGTGGCCGCCAAAACAAGTCCGGAGCAAGGAAACAAAGGAATCAGTATCTTTTTGATGGATACAAATTTACCAGGCGTTTCTGCGACAAAATTGGATAAATTGGGTTGGCGTGCATCGGATACGGCTGAGATTGCTTTTGATAATGTCGAAATTCCGGCTGAAAATTTAATGGGTGAGGAAGGTAAAGGTTTTCCTTACATCATGCAGCACTTTGCTTTGGAGCGACTGGTGATGGCGATTAACGCTCATGCCCGCGCGGAATATGCTTTGGATTACACTATTGATTATATGTCCAAGCGTGAAGCTTTTGGAACAACTATAAACAAATTCCAAGCCTTGCGTCATACATTAGTGAATCACGCCACGGATGTGGAGCATTGTAAAATTTTCAACTATGCGGCTACGGCGCGTTTGAATCAGGGCGAATATGTGGTGAAAGAAGCTACAATGGCCAAATTGAAATCGACTAAAGTAGCTGACGAAACGATCTACAGTTGTTTGCAGATGTTGGGTGGATATGGGTATATGGAAGAATATCCGTTAGCTCGATTGTTACGTGACAGTCGTTTGGGTCCGATTGGTGGTGGAACTTCAGAGATCTTGCGTGAGATTTTGTCGAAGATGATTATTGATCAGAAAGATTACCAGCCGGCGGTAAAGGAATAAGATAGGAGCAGGGATTGCGTGAGGGGTGGAAGCGGAAAGCCCGGCTGCGAAGCAACGGACTTGCAGCGAACGACCCGACCCCGACAGGGAACTGGAGAGGTGCAAAAACGCGATTCGGGGGCACGCCCAAAAAAAAGTAAAAATTATAATTTATAATTCAAAATAATGTTTACCTTTGCGCCCACTAAATGAAGGGAGGTGTCCTGCTTATGTTAATTATACCTATTAAAGACGGAGAAAACATTGATAGAGCTTTAAAGCGCTACAAGAGAAAATTTGATAAAACCGGAACTGTACGTCAGTTGAGAGCGCGTCAAGCGTTTACGAAGCCATCCGTGGTTCGTCGTGCACAAATCCAGAAAGCTCAGTATATCCAAGGATTACGTGATGCAATGGAAGGATAGTCAATAGTTCCTATCAAAAATACAACTGCTGTACTGAAGTTTTCATAACTTTGTTACAGCAGTTTTTTTATGGAAAATTTGAACGCATTTCGGGAGTATTTGGCGCTGGAGAAAAAGTATTCGACGCATACGGTGATGGCCTATGAAAATGATTTGCTGTTTTTTCGGCAGTATTTAGTAGGGGCGTATGCTACTGATCAACTCGAAACGGCGCAGTATTCCATGATTCGGAGTTGGATTGTGAGTTTGGTTGATGACGGTATTTCGACCACGACCATTAATCGAAAAATAGCTTCTTTAAAAGCCTTTTACAAATTCTTATTGAAAACGGGGCAGTTGGAGGTGAGTCCGCTCCTGAAACACAAAGCCTTAAAAACTCCAAAAAAAGTACAGATTCCTTTTTCTGAAAACGAGTTGGATTTGGTGTTGAATCAGTTGCGATATCCCGACGGATTTGAAGGTGTGCGGGACAAGTTGATTATTGATTTGTTTTACACTACGGGCATTCGTCGTGCGGAATTGATTGGGTTGCAAGTGAAAAATGTGGATTTAGGAAGTGGTGTGATTAAGGTGTTGGGGAAAAGAAATAAGGAGCGAATTATTCCGCTATTGCCCATTATCGTTAAAGAAATTGAAGTGTATTTGAAGGAACGTGCTGACTTAGAAGTGATTGTTGATGAGGGGTATTTCTTTTTGATGTTAAAAGGCGTTAAATTGAATGAATCGTTTGTGTATCGATTGATAAATTCGTACTTTAGTAATGTCTCCGAGAAGGTAAAAAAGAGTCCGCATGTGTTGCGACATACGTTTGCGACTCATTTGCTGAATAAGGGGGCGGATTTAAATTCAGTTAAAGAGCTGTTAGGACATTCCAGTTTGGCGTCGACGCAAGTGTACACGCACAATAGTTTGGCAGAATTGCAAAAGGTGCATGGCACTGCGCATCCCCGTAACCGGAAGTAGCTCGCAAGTGTAACCTTAAAAATTAGAAGTATGAAGGTAAATGTAAATGCTGTAAACTTTTCAGTAGATCGTAAGTTGGTTGATTTCATTCAGGTTCGTTTGGATAAATTGGAAAAGTTTTTTGACAAGATTGTTGCTGCCGATGTGTTTTTGAAAGTAGATAATACGAGTGAGAAAGAGAATAAGTGTGTGGAGGTGAAAATTCATGTGCCGGGAGATGATTTTGTAGTAAAAAAACAGTGTAAAACTTTTGAGGAAGCGGCGGAGTTAGCAGCTGAATCACTTGAGCGATTATTAGTTAAACGGAAAGAGAAAATCCGTTCCCATATTTGATGAAATTTTTTTCAAAAAAATATTTTGATAGAAAAATAAATTCCCTACATTTGCAGTCCGTTAGAAATAGCGGACTTTTTTATTGAATATTGCCGGTGTAGCTCAGCTGGCTAGAGCAGCTGATTTGTAATCAGCAGGTCGTGGGTTCGAGTCCCTCCATCGGCTCTTTGAAATACTGAAAATACTGTTTTGGCTTCGGCTAAAACTTGGCTAGGGGAGATACTCAAGCGGCCAACGAGGGCAGACTGTAAATCTGCTGGTTACACCTTCGCAGGTTCGAATCCTGCTCTCCCCACCATTAAAAGTTTAAAAGTTTCAAGTTTCAAGTTTTAAAACCTGAAACTTCAAACCTGAAACAAAAAAACTTTACCGCCGGTGTAGCTCAGGGGTAGAGTGCTTCCTTGGTAAGGAAGAGGTCACGGGTTCAAATCCCGTCATTGGCTCAAATTTGAATTATTTGAACACTAATAAATATAACTAAGTTAAAAATTAATTAAAATGGCAAAAGAAAATTTTAGTCGTACCAAGCCACACCTTAATATTGGTACGATTGGTCACGTTGACCACGGTAAAACTACATTGACTGCTGCAATTACAAAAGTATTGTCTGATGCTGGTTATTGTCAAGCGAAATCATTTGATCAAATTGATAACGCTCCTGAAGAAAAAGAAAGAGGTATTACTATTAATACTTCTCACGTAGAATATGAAACTGCTAACCGTCACTACGCTCACGTTGACTGTCCAGGTCACGCGGATTACGTTAAGAACATGGTTACAGGTGCTGCGCAAATGGACGGTGCTATCTTAGTAGTTGCTGCTACAGATGGTCCAATGCCACAAACTCGTGAGCACATCTTATTAGGACGTCAGGTAGGTATTCCAAGAATCGTTGTTTTCATGAACAAAGTGGACATGGTTGACGATCCAGAATTGTTGGAATTAGTAGAAATGGAAATCCGTGATTTATTATCATTCTATGAGTATGATGGAGATAACGGACCAGTTGTTCAAGGTTCTGCTTTAGGTGGATTGAACAATGATCCAAACTGGGTTCCTAAAATCATCGAATTAATGGAAGCTGTTGATGCTTGGATTGAAGAGCCTGAGCGTGATGTTAACAAACCATTCTTGATGCCAGTTGAGGACGTATTTACAATTACAGGTCGTGGAACTGTTGCTACAGGTCGTATCGAAACTGGTGTTGCAAATACAGGAGATCCAGTTGAAATCATCGGTATGGGTGCTGACAAATTGACTTCTACAATTACAGGGGTTGAGATGTTCCGTAAAATCTTAGACCGTGGAGAAGCTGGAGATAACGTAGGTTTATTGTTGAGAGGTATTGACAAAGCTGATATCCGTCGTGGTATGGTTATTTGTAAGCCAGGATCAGTTAAGCCACACGCTAAATTCAAAGCTGAGGTTTATATCTTGAAAAAAGAAGAAGGTGGACGTCACACTCCATTCCACAACAACTACCGTCCACAGTTCTACGTACGTACAACTGACGTAACAGGTACTATTTCTTTACCTGCAGGAGTTGAGATGGTTATGCCTGGTGACAACTTAACAATCACTGTTGATTTGTTAAGCCCAATCGCTCTTAACGTAGGTTTACGTTTCGCTATCCGTGAGGGTGGTCGTACAGTAGGAGCTGGTCAGGTAACTGAAATCTTAGACTAATTCTTAAGAATTAAATAAAATAACCAGCAGAGTGTCTGTTAGATAACTCTGCTGGTTTTTAATAAACGGGTGTAGTTCAAGGGTAGAATAGCGGTCTCCAAAACCGTTGATGGGGGTTCGAATCCCTCCACCCGTGCAAAAAAGATACAATACGATGAAAGTATTCCAATATTTTTCAGAGTCTTTTGAAGAATTGAAATCAAATGTAACTTGGCCAGAATGGGCAGAAGTACAAAAGTTAACTATTGTGGTGGCTTTGTTTTCTGTGATCTGTGCTTTAGCAACTTGGGGTGTTGACGAATTATGTTCGAAAGCAATCACTGGTTTTTTCAATTTAATTAAAGGATAATCTCTACAGTACAATGGCTGATACAAGTGTGAAAAAATGGTATGTGGTACGTGCCGTAAGCGGTCAGGAAAATAAAGTTAAAAACTATATTGAAACTGAAATTAACCGTTTAGGTATGGCTGATTATATCTCGCAAGTTCTTGTGCCTACTGAAAAAGTGGTTCAAGTTCGTGACGGGAAAAAGATAGCTAAGGATCGTGTTTACTTTCCGGGTTATGTAATGATTGAAGCCAACCTTACCGGTGAAATTCCACACATTATTAAATCCATTACCGGTGTTATCGGTTTCTTGGGTGAAGTAAAAGGAGGAGATCCTGTACCACTTCGCTTGTCAGAAGTAAACCGTATGCTTGGTAAAGTGGATGAATTGGCTGTTAATGTTGATACACAATCGATTCCTTACAAAATGGGTGAAACGGTCAAAGTTATTGACGGTCCATTCAATGGGTTTAACGGAACGATTGAAAAAATTAACGAAGAGAAGCGTAAACTTGAAGTAATGGTGAAAATTTTCGGAAGAAAAACGCCATTGGAATTAAGTTTTATGCAAGTTGAAAAAGTATAATAACAATTAATTATAATCCTACATCTACGCTTCCAACTGTTAGATGTGCTAAATTTTGTAAAAAATGGCAAAAGAAATTAGTAAAGTAGTTAAACTACAAGTTAAGGGAGGTGCTGCGAATCCTTCGCCACCGGTTGGACCTGCTTTGGGAGCTGCTGGGGTTAACATCATGGAGTTCTGTAAGCAATTTAATGCGAGAACACAAGATCAACCCGGCAAAGTATTACCAGTTCAAATTACAGTCTATAAAGACAAGTCGTTTGATTTTGTTGTAAAAACTCCTCCTGCTGCGGTTCAATTAATGGATGCTGCAAAAATCAAATCCGGTTCAGGTCAACCTAACCGTAAAAAAGTGGCTAATGTTTCTTGGGATCAAATCAAAACGATCGCTGAAGACAAAATGCCTGATTTGAATTCATTCACTATGGAATCAGCTATGAGTATGATTGCCGGTACTGCTCGTTCAATGGGTATTACCGTAACCGGAGATTCTCCGCTAAAAAAATAATGAGTTATGGCAAAATTGACGAAAAAACAAAAAGAAGCTGCATCAAAAATTGAAAAGAATAAATTGTATTCTTTGAAAGATGCTTCTGCTTTATTAAAGCAAGTTTCTTATGCAAAATTTGATGAGTCAGTTGATATTGCTGTTCGTTTAGGAGTTGATCCAAGAAAAGCAAATCAAATGGTTCGTGGTGTGGTAACGTTACCTCACGGTACTGGTAAAGACGTTCGCGTATTAGCGCTTGTTACTCCAGATAAAGAAGCGGAAGCTAAAGCTGCGGGTGCTGACCACGTAGGTTTAGATGACTATCTACAAAAAATCAAAGATGGTTGGACGGATGTTGATGTAATCATCACCATGCCAGCGGTTATGGGTAAATTAGGTCCATTAGGTCGTATTTTAGGTCCTCGTGGTTTAATGCCTAACCCAAAAACAGGAACAGTAACTATGGAAGTAGGTAAAGCTGTTCAAGAAGTGAAAGCAGGTAAAATCGACTTTAAAGTGGATAAAACCGGTATCGTTCACGCTGGAATCGGAAAAGTATCTTTCGATGCTGACAAGATTGTAGATAATGCTCACGAAATTATTCAAACATTAATCAAATTAAAACCAACTGCAGCTAAAGGTACTTACATCAAGTCTATCCACTTGTCAAGTACAATGAGTCCTGCTATTGCTTTAGATCCTAAAGCAGTATAATTGGGTAGTTAAAAAGTTTTATTATGACTAGAGAAGAAAAATCAATCGCGATAAAAGACTTAACTGCAAAATTAGCAGAGGCGAACATCCTTTATATTGCAGATACGTCAGGTTTAGATGCTGAAACGACATCTAACTTACGCAGAGCTTGTTTCAAAGCAGGTATTAAATTAGAAGTGGTAAAAAACACGTTGTTGGAAAAAGCTATGGAAGCTTCTGAAAACGAGTACGGTGAATTACCAACTATTCTTAAAGGAAACTCTTCTATTTTAATTGCAACTGTTGCGAACCAACCTGCAAAAATCATCAAAGATTTCCGTAAAAAGTCGGATAAGCCTATTTTAAAAGGTGCTTATATCAACCAAGAAATCTACATCGGTGATAACCAGTTAGATTCATTAGCAGCGTTAAAATCGAAAGAAGAAGTTATTGGAGAAATCATCGGATTACTTCAATCTCCTGCAAAACGCGTACTTTCTGCTTTGTTAAACAACGCAGAGCAAAAAGGCGAAGCAGCAGAATAATTGAACGCACTTAATAAATAAAATAAATTTAAAAACATTTTAAAGATAGAAAAAATGGCAGATTTGAAACAATTCGCAGAACAATTGGTTAACTTAACTGTAAAAGAAGTTAACGATTTAGCTACAATATTAAAAGAAGAGTACGGTATCGAGCCTGCTGCTGCTGCAGTAGTAGTTGCTGCTGGTGGTGGTGATGCTGGTGCTGCTGAAGAACAAACTGAGTTCACAGTAGTATTGAAAGATGCTGGTGCTTCTAAATTAGCTGTTGTAAAAGCGGTTAAAGAATTAACAGGTTTAGGTCTTAAAGAAGCTAAAGATATCGTAGACGGAGCTCCTTCTAACATTAAAGAAGCGGTTTCTAAAGCAGAAGCTGAAGGCTTGAAAAAAGCACTTGAAGAAGCTGGAGCTGTAGTAGAATTGAAATAATTCTTCTCCGGTTAAAGAATAAGGTTTAGGTCTAGAGTCGTTACTCGAAGACCTAAACCATTTTTCGTATAATAAAATTATCAATTTTTAAAGGATCATTTTTTCCTTTAAAACCATAAAAAAAGATAGCCGAAACGAAGAAAAAAATAGACTATTTTCCTGGTTTGTTTTTAAAGATGTGACGGTTATTTCACCCAAGGAAAGTAACAAAACAACGTGTTAAACACAAAAAAGTACTTTTTTTAAAAATCAAAATTTTGTCCATTGATGATAACTAATCAGACTGAAAGATTGAATTTTGCCTCGACGAAGAACATTCCACAGTATCCCGATTTCTTGGATGTTCAAATCAAGTCGTTCAAAGATTTCTTCCAATTGGAAACGAAATCAGACGAAAGAGGTAACGAAGGGTTGTACAATACCTTCATGGAAAACTTCCCAATCACTGATACCAGAAATCAATTCGTGTTGGAATTCCTCGATTATTTCGTAGATCCACCACGTTACACCATTCAAGAGTGTATCGAACGAGGGTTGACGTATAGCGTTCCTCTCAAAGCTCGTTTAAAATTATACTGTACCGATCCGGAACACGAAGATTTCGAAACCATCGTACAGGATGTGTATTTAGGAACTATTCCTTATATGACGCCAAGCGGTACATTCGTAATTAATGGCGCAGAACGTGTGGTAGTTTCACAATTACACCGTTCGCCTGGGGTGTTCTTTGGACAGTCGTTCCACGCCAACGGAACTAAATTATACTCTGCGCGTGTCATTCCATTCAAAGGTTCTTGGATTGAATTTGCTACCGATATCAATAACGTGATGTATGCATACATCGACCGTAAGAAGAAATTACCGGTAACCACTTTATTCCGTGCGATTGGATTTGAACGCGATAAAGATATCTTAGAAATCTTCGACCTTGCTGAAGAAATCAAAGTATCTAAAACCGGATTAAAAAAATACGCTGGTCGTAAATTAGCGGCTCGTGTTTTGAACACATGGCACGAAGATTTCGTGGATGAGGATACCGGTGAAGTAGTGTCTATTGAACGTAACGAAATTATCTTGGATCGTGATACGATTTTAGATAAAGACAATATTGAAGAAATCATCGATGCAAATGTAAAATCGATCTTACTTCATAAAGAGGATAACAACCAAGCGGATTACGCGATTATCCACAACACGTTACAAAAAGACCCAACCAACTCTGAAAAAGAAGCTGTTGAGCATATCTACCGTCAGTTGCGTAATGCAGAACCACCTGATGAAGAAACGGCTCGTGGTATTATCGATAAATTGTTCTTCTCGGATCAACGCTACAACTTAGGTGAAGTAGGTCGTTACCGTATGAACAAAAAATTAAACTTGGATATCCCAATGGAAAAGCAAGTGCTTACCAAAGAGGATATCATCACCATTGTGAAATATTTGATCGAATTGATCAACTCTAAAGCTGAGATTGATGATATCGACCACTTATCCAACCGTCGTGTTCGTACGGTAGGTGAGCAACTTTCACAACAATTTGGTGTAGGTCTTGCGCGTATGGCGAGAACAATTCGTGAGCGTATGAATGTACGTGATAACGAGGTGTTCACCCCTATTGACTTGATCAATGCTAAAACCTTATCTTCAGTTATTAATTCATTCTTCGGAACGAATCAGTTATCGCAGTTCATGGATCAAACCAATCCATTAGCTGAGATTACACACAAACGTCGTCTTTCTGCATTAGGACCAGGTGGTCTTTCTAGAGAGCGCGCTGGTTTCGAGGTTCGTGACGTTCACTACACACACTACGGTCGTTTGTGTCCGATTGAAACCCCTGAGGGACCGAACATTGGTTTGATTTCTTCACTAGGAGTTTTCGCCAAAGTAAACGGAATGGGATTCATTGAAACGCCTTACCGTAAAGTTGCCAATGGTAAAGTAGATTTGGTTTCTGAACCTATTTACCTAAGCGCTGAAGAAGAAGAAGGTAAAATGATTGCCCAAGCAAACATTGAGATGGATGATCAAGGTACAATTACAGCAGAAAAAGTTATTGCTCGTGAAGAGGGTGACTTTCCAGTAGTTGAACCAACAGTTGTACATTATACCGACGTTGCACCAAACCAAATCGCCTCGATTTCAGCTTCATTGATTCCTTTCTTGGAGCACGATGACGCGAACCGTGCGTTGATGGGATCGAACATGATGCGTCAGGCCGTACCATTATTACGTCCTGAATCACCAATTGTAGGTACAGGTTTAGAGCGTCAAGTGGCTTCAGATTCTCGTGTATTGATTAATGCAGAAGGAAATGGAGTGGTTGAATACGTAGACGCGGATAAAGTAACCATCAAATACGACCGTACCGACGAAGAGCGTATGGTAAGTTTTGATACTGACGAGAAAACGTATCAATTGATTAAATTTAGAAAAACGAACCAAAGTACTTGTATCAACTTGAAACCAATCGTTCGTAAAGGCGATCGCGTAGTAAAAGGACAAGTACTGTGTGAAGGATATGCAACGCAAGCCGGAGAATTGGCGATCGGACGTAACTTGAAAGTGGCGTTTATGCCATGGAAAGGGTACAACTTCGAGGATGCGATTGTAATCTCTGAAAAAGTAGTTCGTGACGATATTTTTACGTCTATCCATATCGATGATTATTCGTTGGAAGTTCGTGATACCAAATTAGGTAACGAAGAATTAACGAATGATATTCCAAACGTTTCTGAAGAAGCGACAAAAGATTTGGATGAAAACGGTATGATCCGTATCGGTGCTGAAGTAAAACCGGGTGATATCTTAATTGGTAAGATTACGCCAAAAGGAGAATCTGATCCAACACCAGAAGAAAAATTACTTCGTGCGATCTTCGGTGATAAAGCCGGTGATGTGAAAGATGCATCGTTAAAAGCTTCACCTTCATTAAGCGGTGTGGTTTTAGATAAAAAATTATTTGCTCGTGCGGTGAAAGATAAACGTAAGCGTACGAAAGATAAAGACGATTTGACAGCATTAGAAATGGAATTCGAAGTGCGTTTCGTTGAATTGAAAGATAAATTGGTTGAGAAATTATTCGCTATCGTTGATGGTAAAACATCACAAGGGGTAATGAATGATTTGGGTGAAGAAGTATTGCCAAAAGGTAAAAAATATACCAAGAAAATGCTTCAAGCTGTAGAAGATTTTGCACACTTAACCAAAGGTCAATGGGTTGCGGATGATGAAACAAACCGTTTGGTTAATGACTTAATCCACAACTACAAAATCAAATTAAACGACCTTCAAGGTGCGTTACGTCGTGAGAAGTTTACCATTACAGTGGGTGACGAGTTACCAGCAGGTATCTTGAAACTCGCTAAAGTATACATTGCGAAGAAACGTAAATTGAAAGTGGGAGATAAAATGGCAGGTCGCCACGGTAACAAAGGTATCGTAGCGCGTATCGTTCGCCAAGAAGATATGCCATTCTTAGAAGATGGAACACCAGTGGATATCGTATTGAACCCACTTGGGGTACCTTCGCGTATGAACATCGGGCAGATTTATGAAACTGTATTGGGTTGGGCTGGATTAAAATTAGGGAAGAAATTTGCTACCCCAATTTTCGACGGTGCAACGTTAGATCAAATTAATGCATTAACGGATGAAGCGGGTATTCCACGTTTTGGTCATACGTATTTGTATGATGGAGGAACTGGAGAGCGTTTCCACCAACCGGCTACGGTAGGGGTTATCTACATGCTGAAATTAGGTCACATGGTGGATGATAAAATGCACGCACGTTCAATCGGTCCATACTCGTTAATTACGCAACAACCTCTTGGAGGTAAGGCCCAATTCGGAGGTCAGCGTTTTGGAGAGATGGAGGTTTGGGCACTTGAAGCCTACGGTGCATCAAGTACCTTACGTGAAATCTTGACGGTTAAATCGGATGACGTAATCGGTAGAGCTAAAACTTACGAAGCTATCGTTAAGGGTGAAGCAATGCCAGAACCAGGATTACCAGAATCATTCAATGTATTAATGCATGAATTGAAAGGTCTTGGATTAGATATCCGATTAGAAGAATAATATCAGTACCGGAAGGCCGATGCTGAGAAGGATCGGCCCCTTTAACTGTAACTATTTTAAAAACGACTAAGATGAACAACAGAAATAAAGATAAAAATACCATTAAAAGATTCGACAAAATCACGATCGGACTAGCGTCGCCTGAGTCTATTTTGGCAGAATCAAGAGGTGAGGTTTTAAAACCAGAAACCATCAACTATCGTACACACAAACCTGAACGTGACGGTTTATTTTGTGAGCGTATCTTCGGACCTGTAAAGGATTTCGAATGTGCTTGTGGAAAATACAAACGTATCCGTTACAAAGGTATCGTGTGTGACCGTTGTGGGGTGGAAGTGACTGAAAAGAAAGTACGTCGCGACCGTGTAGGACATATCAATTTAGTAGTGCCAATCGCTCACATTTGGTATTTCCGTTCCTTACCAAACAAAATCGGTTATATCCTTGGATTACCTTCCAAAAAATTGGATATGATCATCTACTACGAGCGCTATGTGGTAATTCAAGCCGGTATCGCTAAAAATGTAGATGGTGAGCCGTTACAAAAATTAGATTTCTTAACTGAAGAAGAGTATTTGAATATTTTAGATACCCTTCCAATGGAGAACCAATATTTAGACGATAACGATCCAAATAAATTCATCGCTAAAATGGGTGCTGAATGTATTATGGACTTGTTAGCACGTACCGATTTGGATGCTTTGTCATACGAATTGCGTCACTCTGCCAACAATGAAACGTCTAAACAACGTAAAACAGAAGCGTTAAAACGTCTTCAAGTAGTGGAGTCTTTCCGTGATTCTAATTTGAACCGTGAAAACCGTCCAGAATGGATGATCTTGAAAGTGATTCCGGTTATCCCACCAGAATTACGTCCGTTGGTGCCACTTGATGGTGGTCGTTTCGCGACATCCGACTTGAATGACTTGTACCGTCGTGTGATTATCCGTAACAACCGTTTAAAACGTTTGATGGAAATCAAAGCGCCTGAGGTAATCTTACGTAACGAAAAACGTATGTTGCAAGAGGCTGTTGACTCCTTGTTCGATAATACACGTAAAGCTTCTGCCGTTAAAACAGAATCCAACCGACCCTTGAAATCCCTTTCGGATTCTTTGAAAGGTAAACAAGGTCGTTTCCGTCAAAACTTATTGGGTAAACGTGTGGATTATTCAGCTCGTTCGGTAATTGTCGTTGGACCTGAATTGAAAATGTACGAATGTGGTTTGCCAAAAGATATGGCAGCTGAATTGTACAAACCATTCGTTATCCGTAAGTTGATTGAGCGGGGAATCGTGAAAACGGTTAAATCGGCGAAGAAAATCATCGATAAAAAAGAACCGGTAGTATGGGATATCCTTGAAAATGTAATTAAAGGTCACCCAGTATTACTAAACCGTGCCCCCACTCTTCACCGTTTGGGTATCCAAGCTTTCCAACCAAAATTAATTGAAGGAAAAGCGATTCAGTTACACCCGTTAACGTGTACGGCGTTTAATGCCGACTTTGACGGTGACCAGATGGCGGTTCACTTACCGTTAGGACCAGAAGCAATTTTAGAAGCCCAATTGTTAATGTTGGCTTCTCACAATATCTTGAACCCAGCTAATGGTGCGCCAATCACCGTTCCTTCTCAGGACATGGTACTTGGATTGTACTATATGACCAAAGAGCGTTTGTCTACTCCAGAATTAACTATTAAAGGAGAAGGCTTAACATTCTATTCGGCTCAAGAAGTAAATATTGCTTTGAATGAAGGACGATTAGAGTTAAATGCACGCGTTAAAATCAGAACGAAAGATTTCAACGAAAATGGCGAATTGGTATACAAAATTATCCAAACAACTGCCGGACGTGTATTGTTCAACGAAGTGGTGCCAGAAGCAGCGGGTTATATCAATGAAGTATTGACGAAAAAGTCATTGCGTGATATCATTGGTAAAATCTTAGCTACTACGAATGTACCTACTACGGCTGCATTCTTAGATGATATTAAAGATATGGGATACAAATTCGCCTTCCAAGGTGGATTGTCCTTCTCATTAGGAGATATTAAAGTACCAGAGAAAAAAGACGATTTGATTGCGGATGCTCGTGAACAAGTGGACGGAATTACCATGAACTATAACATGGGTCTTATCACAAATAATGAGCGTTACAATCAAGTAATCGACGTGTGGACTTCTACCAATGCTTTGTTGACTGAATTGGCAATGAAGAATATTCGTGAAGACCAACAAGGATTTAACTCAGTATACATGATGTTGGATTCAGGAGCACGTGGTTCGAAAGAGCAGATTCGTCAGTTAACCGGTATGCGTGGTTTGATGGCGAAGCCGAAAAAATCAACTGCAGGTGGTGGAGAAATTATCGAAAACCCGATTCTTTCTAACTTTAAAGAAGGTCTTTCGATTTTGGAATACTTCATCTCAACCCACGGTGCGCGTAAAGGTCTCGCGGATACGGCGTTAAAAACGGCGGATGCAGGATACTTAACACGTCGTCTACATGACGTTTCCCAAGATGTAATTGTGAACTCGGTTGATTGTGGTACATTACGTGGTATTGAAGTAACGGCTTTGAAGAAAAACGAAGAAATCGTTGAAACTCTTGGTGAGCGTATTTTAGGTCGTGTGACATTACATGATGTAATTAATCCGTTAACTTCTCAAGTAATTATTGCAGCAGGTGAAGAAATCACGGAAGCTGTAGTGCGTGAAATTGAAGAATCACCAATCGAAAGGGTAGAGGTGCGTTCTCCATTAACTTGTGAAGCAACGAAAGGAATCTGTGCAAAATGTTACGGAAGAAACTTAGCAACGGGTAAAATGACTCAAAAAGGTGAGGCTGTAGGTGTAATTGCTGCACAGTCCATCGGTGAGCCAGGTACACAGTTGACACTTCGTACTTTCCACGTTGGAGGGGTTGCAGGAGGTGTTTCTGAAGAATCATCAATCGTAGCACGTTTTGGCGGTCGACTTGAAATTGAAGATTTGAAAACGGTTAAAGGAGAAGATAGCGAAGGAAACCAAGTGGATATCGTAATCTCTCGTTCAACTGAATTAAAATTGATCGATGCTACAACAGGTATCGTATTAAATACACACAACATTCCTTACGGTTCTAGCATTTTTGTGAAAGATGGGGATGTAGTTGAAAAAGGAACTACTTTGTGTAAATGGGATCCATATAACGGGGTAATTGTATCTGAGTTTACAGGTAAAATTGCTTACGAAGATTTAGAACAAGGACAAACGTTCCAAGTTGAAATCGACGAACAAACCGGATTCCAAGAGAAAGTAATTTCTGAAGGAAGAAATAAAAAATTGATTCCGACCTTATTGATCTATGGAAAAGACGGAGAATTAATTCGTTCATACAACTTACCAGTAGGGGCACACCTTATGGTAGAAGATGGCGAGAAAATTAAAGCCGGTAAAATCTTAGTGAAAATCCCACGTCGTTCTTCGAAAGCTGGGGATATCACAGGAGGTCTTCCACGTATTACCGAGTTATTAGAAGCGCGTAATCCTTCAAATCCAGCAGTGGTTTCTGAAATTGATGGAGTTGTTTCTTTCGGTAAAATCAAACGAGGTAACCGCGAAATTATCATTGAATCTAAATTCGGTGATGTTCGTAAATACTTAGTGAAATTATCAAGTCAGATTCTAGTTCAAGAAAATGACTTCGTGAAAGCAGGTATGCCATTGTCTGACGGAGCGATTACTCCAGAAGATATCTTACGAATCCAAGGGCCATCGGCTGTTCAACAGTATTTGGTAAATGAAATTCAAGAGGTTTACCGTTTGCAAGGGGTAAAAATCAACGACAAACACTTTGAAGTGGTGATTCGTCAAATGATGCGTAAAGTACAAATCCAAGATCCAGGAGATACTTTATTCTTGGAAGAACAATTGGCGCACACTAGCGACTTTATGGTTGAAAATGACAAATTGTACGGAATGAAAGTGGTTGAAGATGCTGGTGATTCTGAGAATTTGAAACCCGGTCAAATTGTAAGCCCACGTGATTTACGCGATGAAAACTCCGTGTTAAAACGTAATGATAAGAACTTGGTTGTTGCTCGTGATGCAGTTATGGCTACAGCAACTCCAGTGCTTCAGGGTATTACACGTGCTTCGTTACAAACAAAATCATTCATCTCAGCAGCTTCCTTCCAGGAAACAACTAAAGTATTGAATGAGGCTGCAGTTGCAGGTAAAGTAGACCAATTAGAAGGTTTGAAAGAAAACGTTATTGTAGGTCATAGAATCCCAGCCGGTACCGGTATGCGTGATTATGATAACATTATCGTTGGTTCGAAAGACGATTACAACGAATTGATGGCTAACAAAGAAGAATACGTTTACTAATCATGAGCGAAGAATTGCAACCCGGACAGATCAACATCGAATTGGATGAGAAAACAGCGGAAGGAATTTATTCCAACCTTGCCATTATCAACCATTCGCCCTCTGAGTTTGTATTGGATTTTGTGACCATCATGCCTGGTGTGCCAAAATCAAAAGTAAAATCGCGAATTATTTTAACGCCTCAACATGCCAAACGGTTGTTGAAAGCGATGGCAGAGAATATTCATCGATTTGAACAAGCCCATGGAGAAATTAAAGAAACGGATTTACCGCCAACTCCTTTAAATTTCGGTCCGACAGGACAAGCCTAATACAGAAAAACTCCTCTAGAAATAGAGGAGTTTTTTTATTAAAATAAACTAAAATAACCGACAAAAAACCAATTTAATCGACGTATGAAACAGTTGCGGATTGTTAACAAAAAGCTAACATAAAATAGCTGTTTTCAGGGTTTTAGTTTTTAATTTTGTGCAAAATCAACATCTTTAATTATGCGTAAAAATCTACAATTTTTCAATAAGAACAAGTTTTTCTTGGTCTTATTGATGTTTCTTTTCCAATTGGGTCATGCTCAGTTGTTAACAGAAAATTTTAGTTATTCTACTGCCGGAGATATTACAACAGCTTCGGGAGGGAATTGGACTGCACATAGTGGTAGTACCTTTTATCCTCAGTTTACAACATCTGGTCTTACTTATCCAGGTTACCCAGGCTCAGGTGTAGGAGGGGCTGTTACTATCTCAACAACTGGGGTAGCTGACGTAAACAGAACTTATACAGCTCAAACTTCAGGTAATGTTTATGCAGCATTCTTGGTTAATGTAAGTTCTGCAACTACAACTGGAGATTATTTTATCCATTTGGGTACAGGTGCATCATCCTTTGTGGGAAGATTCTTTGTTAAAAGAGATGCTTCTAACAATTTGGCTTTTGGAATTTCCAAAAATGCAGCTGTAGCAAGTGCTACATTTACAGGTTTTACTTACTCGCTAAACACTACTTATTTAGTTGTAATTAAATACTCAATTATTTCAGGAACAACGAATGATACGGTAAGTGTGTTTATTAATCCAGCACTAAATGGTACTGAGGGTACTGCAAATATTACAGCTCCAGACCCTACAGCTGCCGATGTAAATCCAAGTGCATTTTACATTCGTCAGGGGACACCTCCAGGTGCTACAATTGACGGTATTCGAATAGCAACATCATGGGCTTCTGCAGTACCAAGTGCTGCTTCAATATCTTCAAGCACTACCTCTTTATTGGCATATTCAACTACTTATGGAGTTGCAACACCATCGCAAACATCTTTAATATCTGGTTCTGGTCTTTCTGCGAATATCACTGCAACTGCACCAACAGGATTTGAAGTGTCTTCGGATAATACCACATTTGGCACGACAGCCACATTCACCCAATCTGGAGGAACAGCCAATGGAACTTTATATATTCGTATGAGTGCAACTGCTACAGTTGGTGGTTCTTATAATAATCAAAATATTGTATTGTCTTCAACTGGAGCAACTGCAGTAAATATTACAACCGCAGCATCAGGGAATAGTGTTTCTAAAGCCACTTTAACCGCAACTGCCGGCAATCAAGCAGTAGCACAAGGAACAGCTGTGGCTACTGTAACTGGAGCAGGTACGTATTCCTTATCAGGTTTTTTCAATGGAGATACTAGTAGTGTTGTTTCAGGTACTGTTTCCTACACTACAAATTATACGGATACAACTCCAGCCGCAACAGCCGGAATTACAATTACTCCAGATGTTTCTGGATTAACAGCTGCGAATTATAATTTTGCCGCAGCGAATGGTACGATTACGATTACCTCTTCGCCTGTGCCAACAATCAGCAGTGCCTTAACGGCTACGGCAACTTATGGTACTTCTTATACCTATCAAATTGTTGCAGATAATTCACCTACATCTTACAATGCCACCAATTTACCTGCTGGTTTATCAATCAATACAGCAACAGGTGAAATTTCGGGTATTCCTACTGCTGCACCAGGTGTATATAACATTGGTTTAGTAGCTACGAATGCAGGTGGTGATGGAACGGCAACTTTGTCGTTGACAATTAATGCAAAATCCTTAACAATTTCAGGAATTGCAACAGTAGATAAAATCTATGATGCTACTACATCTGTGAGCTACACAGGTGGATCGTTGGAAGGAGTTTATGGTTCAGATACCGTATCATTTACAGGGTCGGCTACTATGGTTGATAAAGTTATAGGTTCAAATAAACCCGTAACTTTTGCATTGACCTTAAATGGTGCTCAAGCTGGTAATTATAGCTTGACACAACCTTCTGGTTTAACTGTAAATATTACAGCAAAAGAGTTAACTGTTACAGGTGCTGCTGCACAAAACAAGACTTTTGATGGGAATACTAATGCAGTAATTACGGGGACACTTTCGGGTATTGCTGGTTCAGATGTGGTGACACTTTCTGGAACAGGAACTTTTGCTTCATCAGCAATTGGTAACAATATCGCCGTGACTTCTACATCAACCATTGGTGGTGCAGATGCAGGTAACTATTATTTGACACAACCAACTGGTTTAACAGCCAATATTAGTCCTGCTATTGTTGCTTTATTACAATGGAATACATTTGGAAATGCGGGTACTGAAACGACAGAGCCAAGCACTTCTAATGAAGCAAATATTGGTTCAGCGTCTTTAAATTATACAGGAAGTACAGTTACTCCTGCTTCAAACGGTAACCGTTTAGGGGGAACCAATTGGACAGTAGGGGCAACTATTGATACTTCAAAGTATATCCAATTTACCGTAACTCCTAATGCCGGATTTACATTTACACCAACATCGTTTGAATTTATTTGGGATTTCTCTGGTAGCGGACCTTCAAGTGTAGCTTTACGTTCTTCAGTAGATGGATATGCTTCAAATATTGGAGCCGTTACTGGATTAACAGCAAACACTTCAGCAGTTCGTACAATTGCGATTTCTGGTTTATCAGCAATCTCAACTCCTACAACATTCCGTATTTATGGTTATCAAGCGACAGCCTTAACTGGAACAGGTGGATTCGATTGTGCTGTATCAACCAATAACGTGGTACTTAAAGGATATACAGGTGTGGCACCAGCGCCATCTTTCTCAACGAGTGGTTCTCCCGCCGCATTGTCTACAACTTATGGCACGGCTTCAACTGAAACTTCATTCACTGTTTCAGGTACTTATTTATTAAGTGGTGTAACAGCAACGGCTCCAGCGGGATTTGAAGTTTCTGCAACTTCAGGATCTGGATTTGGGTCGACAGCTACTGTAGGTGCTGCAGGAAACATCACAAACGTTCCTGTTTATGTGCGTTTAGCCGCTAATGCTTCAGTGGCAGGTTCTCCTTACTCAGGCGATATCGTATTGTCTACAACAGGAGCTACTTCTGTAAATGTGGCTACTGCTTCAAGTACAGTAACTCCAAAAACATTAACAATTAACGGAATTTCAATTGCGAATAAAGTAGTTGATGGAAATACCGATGCTACCATTACAGGTACACCTTCATTGGTTGGTGTTGTTACTGGTGATGAAGCCAATGTTATTTTAGGAGGAACTCCTGTAGCAACCTTTACTTCTTCAGCTGTTGCAACAGATATTCCCGTAACTGTAAGTGGGTATACTATTACAGGAAGTGCTTCTTCAAATTATTCATTAACACAACCCTCAGGTTTAGTTGCAGATATTACTTCAGAACCATCGCCTGTAATTTCAAGTGCTTTAACAGCAACAGTAACGTATGGAACTGCATTTAATTATTTTATTACTGCAACAAATGCTCCTTCATCTTATAATGCGACCAACTTGCCTGCAGGATTAACTGTAAATACAACAACTGGTGAAATTTCAGGTGTTTTGACTGCAGCGCCTGGGAATTATTCGATTATTTTGGAGGCTACAAATGTTGGAGGTACTGGTTCAGATGTATTAGTACTTACAGTAGAAGCTAAAGTGTTGACTGTTGATGGATTATCAATTGTCAATAAAATTTACGATGGCAATACATCGGCCACTTATACTGGCGGTACATTAAATGGTATTTACAATACCGATGTAGTGAGTTTCACAGGTGTTGCTACTTTTGGAACGAAAACAGTAGGTACTGCAAAACCAGTTTCATTAACATTGACATTGAATGGCGCAGCAGCTGGAAATTATACAGTAACTCAACTAACAGGTTTGACGGCTGATATTACTGCAAAAACGTTAACTATTACAGGTGCTGCTGCACAAAATAAACCTTTTGATGGTACTACTGCAGCTGTAATTACAGGTACACTTTCTGGTGTAGTGTCTGGAGATGTTGTTACCTTAAATGGAACAGGAACTTTTGCTACTTCAGCACAAGGAACAGGTATTGCTGTAACGTCAACCTCAACATTAGGAGGTGCTGATGCGGGTAATTATTCATTAACACAGCCAACAGGTTTAACAGCAAATATTACACAACCTGCTATTTTAATGTGGAATACTTTTAGTAACGCGGGAACAGAAACAACTGAGCCAAGTGTTTACAATAATAATTTTGTTTCATCATCCAATATTACAGTTGCAGGAATTACTACTGCAGGAAATGCGAACCGTCTAGGAGGTTCAAACTGGCCTTTAACGACTACAATTGATGCTACTAAATATTATCAATTTACAGTAACCCCTAATGCAGGTTATCAATTTACTCCAACATCTTTAAGTTTTGTTTGGGATCGTTCAGGTACAGGGCCAAGTTCAATTGCGATTCGTTCTTCGATCAACAATTATGCTACTGATATCGCCGTATTAAATGGGGTGACTGCAAGTACCTCTGCTTTCAATAGTCTAGTAATGTCTTCTTTAGGGGATGTTCAATCTGCTACTACTTTCCGTGTTTATGCATACAATGCTACAGGTGCAGCAGGAACTGGAGGTTTTGATACAGCAACGAATGTGAATAATATTATTCTTTACGGAACTACAAGTTTAATCACAGGTTCTACAGCAGCAACAATGAATGGAACTACTTCAATTTGTTCTGGAGATAGTGCTGTAATTAATGTTGCTATCACAGGAGGAAGAAGTCCTTATACATTAGTATATACTGACGGAACTAACAATTACACAGAATCCAATTATGTTTCTGGTTCAAGTATTGTTGTTACTCCAGCTTCTACTACAACGTATTCTATTGTTTCAATCACTGACGCAAATTCTTTAGTGGGTACAGGTAATACAGGGTCTGCTGTAATTACCTTGTTATCTAATACTACTTACTATGCTGATACCGATAATGACGGTTACGGTAATCCAGCAAGTTCTATTGTTTCTTGTTTGCCATTAGTTGGATATGTTGCTAATGATTTAGATTGTAACGATGCATCAAATACCATTTATCCTGGTGCTGTAGATGTATGTTATGACGGTATCGACAACGACTGTAACGGTAACATCGACAACATCGGATTGCCAGGTGGTTGTATTCCAATTTATACAACACCAGCGGTTACTGTTCCTAACTCAACCATCAGTTATGGTGCATCTATCATTACGAGTTTAGTGGCGAACTGTCAAGGATACCGTTATGTGGTTACCCGTGTGAATCCTGCAGATGATACACCAATGTCAGCTCCAGTAACTGTGGATATGGGTATGCGTAACTTGTTCTTGTCTAACTTGTCTAACTACGCATATGGTGCGAAGTTTAAAATTGAAACTACGGTTCGTATCAATAACGTATGGCAGCCGAACTATGCTCCTGCATTCTACGTGTTCACGCCAACACCATTAAGTACAGTGGCTTCTTGTGGTACTCAAATCTCTAATTTGACTACGCAAGTTACAAGTTCACCCGTTGCCTTAGTATCGGTTTACCGTTATCAAGTACAACGTTTGGATGCAAGTAACAACGTAGTAAGTACACAAGTAATTACAAGTGGATTACGTTACTTCTCATTCGAACAAGTAACCGATTTCCGTTACGATGCTAACTACAGCGTATCGTGTGCGATCCGCAACTTAGACGGTGTGTTTATGGCTTACGGTCCTGCATGTACTGTTCAAGCACCGAAACACCCAACTAGTGAAGTTCGCGCTACACAATGTAACGATTATCAAGTGTTGAACAATAATGAATTTATCTATGCGAACTTAGTTCGTAATGCCGTTCTATACCGTTACCGTTTGTATAATATTGATCAGGGCTATGACTATAGTGTAGACAGAAATGCCAACTTCTTCCGTTTATCGGATTTCCCAGGTTTAGTTCCTGGAGAAACGTATTCTGTTCAAGTAGCAGTGAGCATGCCAGGTCAACCTGACTTTGGTCCATTCGGAAAAACGTGTACTATCATTGCTCCAACTGCAGCTCGTACCATCGAGGATACACAAGCAGCTGAAGCAATTAGCTTCGAAGCGACGGTTTATCCGAACCCATTTGCAGAGAACTTCTATTTCAAAGTGAATTCAGCAAGCACAGCAGATTATACAATTCAAGTATATGATATGTTGGGTAAAATGGTGGAATCAAAAACCGTTTCATCCGATTCAGTGGAAAGCACAGAAGTAGGGGCTAACTTCCCAGCAGGGGTTTACAATGTGATCTTAACGCAAGGTGAGAATATCAAAACACTACGTGTGATTAAACGATAATTGATTTTTTTATCAAAACAATAAAAACCTCCTTCGGGAGGTTTTTTTTATGCAAATACGAAAAACGTCGTATTGCTGCCCAACAGCAAAGCCTGTAGTTTTGTCTCATAACCTCAAATCTCATAAGTAACCTAGTTAACCCTAAAATTCTTCTTATGAGACAAAAATTATTTTTTAAAGCAGGCCTGTTCTTGCTCTTATTCAGCGGATTACACGTTAGAAGTCAGTCGGCCGGATTCAATACCACGTATGTTGTATTGAATAATGGGAATGGAGATACCTTCTACGATCTTCAAGCCACAACAGCAAATCCCGATTTTGATAATGCACAGTTAGGAATATATTGTGCAGGATCTTCAGGCCTTTTTTTGAAAGGAGCTGAACATAACAATTGGAAATGTGGCGGATGTGACATTTCCAGTACGCATTTGTATTATCGGGTGTATTTAGTCAATGGAAGCAGCGGAGCATTTTCAGCTGTGGGACTTAATTTCACTTCTGATTTTGCCAATGGATGCGGCGGACGTGATCAACAATGGAGTGCTACCAACCTCAATGTGGATCTAACGTCTACTTTATCGCCTGGAAATTATGTGTTGGAAGTGTATTCCGATCAAGTAACAAGTTGTGCGGGGACGCAATACGCGAGTAATAATGGCGCTAATTTTAAAGCCAATTTTACAATAAATGCAGTCCAAACCTATTATGTCGATGCCGATGGTGATGGCTTTGGCGTTCCCTATTCGTCTACAACATCTTGTCTCGGAGCGCCTGTTGGTTATGTTGCCAATACAAACGACTGTAATGATAATCAACTCCAATATGTCGATGCCGATGGGGATGGATTTGGAAGTACAACCCTTACTGGCTGCGGTGTTTCCAATGCTGCCGATTGTGACGATTCCCAATTGCAATATTTAGACTTTGATGGCGATGGTTTCGGGAATGCTATATTAGTAGCTTGTGGTGTTACAAATGCATCCGATTGTAATGATAATCAATTGCAATATTTGGATGCCGATGGTGACGGTTATGGGAGTCAGGTGCTTGTTGCCTGCGGAGCCTCGAACAATGTAGATTGTAATGATGGCCAAATTCAATATTTAGATGTGGATGAAGACGGCTTTGGACGCAACGTTTGGGTAGCCTGTGGAGTGACCAATAATATCGATTGTAACGACAACGAACTCCAATACGTTGACGCTGATGGCGATGGGTATGGTGGAACAACTTTAGCCGCTTGCGGTCCCAATAATCATTCCGATTGTAATGATCACCAATTGCAATACCAAGATGCAGATGGTGATGGTTTTGGTCGCAACGTTTTGGTGGCTTGTGGGGTAGTTAATAATATCGATTGCAACGACAACGAACTCCAATACGTTGACGCTGATGGCGATGGTTTTGGAAGTACAACCTTAGCCGCTTGTGGCCCTAATAATAATTCTGATTGTAATGACAATCAATTGCAATACCAAGATGCCGACGGCGATGGCTTTGGTCGCAATGTTTTGGTGGCTTGTGGAGTGACCAATAATATCGATTGTAACGACAACGAACTCCAATACGTAGACGCTGATGGTGATGGGTATGGTGGAACTACTTTAGCCGCTTGCGGTCCCAATAATAATTCTGATTGTAATGACAGTCAGTTGCAATACCAAGATGCCGACGGCGATGGCTTTGGTCGTAATGTTTTGGTGGCTTGTGGGGTGACTAATAATATCGATTGCAACGACAACGAACTCCAATACGTTGACGGCGATGGCGATGGGTATGGTAGTACAACTTTTGCGGCTTGCGGTCCCAATAATAATTCTGATTGTAATGACAGTCAGTTGCAATACCAAGATGCCGACGGCGATGGCTTTGGTCGTAATGTTTTGGTGGCTTGTGGGGTGACTAATAATATCGATTGCAACGACAACGAACTCCAATACGTAGACGCCGACGGCGATGGGTACGGTAGTACAACCTTTGCTGCGTGTGGCCCTAATAATAATTCCGATTGTAATGATTTCCAATTGCAATACCAAGATGCCGACGGCGATGGCTTTGGTCGCAATGTCTTGGTGGCTTGTGGAGTGATCAATAATATCGATTGTAACGACAACGAACTTCAATACGTGGATGCTGATGGCGATGGGTACGGAAGTACGACCTTTGCCGCATGCGGTCCCAATAATAATTCCGATTGTAATGACTTCCAATTGCAATACATGGATGCCGACGGTGATGGCTTTGGCCGCAATGTATTGGTGGCTTGTGGGGTGACGAATAATATCGATTGTAACGACAACGAACTCCAATACGTAGACGCCGATGGCGATGGGTACGGCAGTACAATCTTTGCCGCTTGTGGTCCCAATAATCATTCCGATTGTAATGATTTCCAATTGCAATACATGGATGCCGACGGTGATGGCTTTGGGCGCAATGTTTTGGTGGCTTGTGGGGTAGTTAATAATAATGATTGTAACGACAATCAACTTCAATATGTAGATGCGGATGGTGACGGATTTGGAAGTATGATTTTTGCTCCCTGTGGTGTTGCAAATAATTCCGATTGCAATGATGCAAATCCGACCATAGGTGCAGGTTCGCCTTATTTTAGAGATGCTGATGGCGATGGTTTTGGGGATCCAACGGTTTCTGCTTGTCAATTTATGGCTGGCTATGTTACCAATAACACCGACTGCGATGATACACGTGCAAACGTAAACCCCGGAGCAGTGGATGTGTGTTACGATGGTTTAGACAACGACTGTAACGGTAACATCGATAACATTGGCTTATCCGGAGGTTGTATACCTGTTTATACAACACCCGCGGCAACAGTACCCAACTCAACCATTACTTATGGCGCTTCAATTATCACGAGCTTAGTTGCGAATGCACAAGGCTACCGTTATGTAGTTACCCGTGTGAATCCAGCCGATGACACCCCAATGTCAGCTCCTGTTACGGTGGATATGGGGTTACGTAATTTGTTCTTGTCCAATTTGTCCAATTATGCCTATGGTGCGAAGTATAAGGTTGAATCGACTGTGCGCATTAACAATGTATGGCAACCGAACTATGCGCCAGCTTTCTATGTGTTCACGCCAACACCATTAAGTACAGTGGCTTCTTGTGGAACTCAAATCTCGAATACAACAACACAAGTTACCAGTTCGGCAGTTGCCTTAGTATCAGTTTACCGTTACCAAGTCCAACGTTTGGATGCGAGCAACAATGTAGTAAGCACACAAGTGTTAACGAGCGGTTTGCGTTACTTCTCTTTTGATCAGGTGACCGACTTCCTTTATGATGCCAACTACAGCGTTTCGTGTGCGATTCGCAACTTAGACGGTGTATTTATGGCGTACGGTCCAGCTTGTACCATTCAAGCTCCAAAACACCCCAATACGGAATTGCGGGCCACGCAATGTAATGACTATGCGGTTATGAGTTATGCTGAGAATATCAGTGCGACTTTGGTTCGAAATGCGGTACAATACCGTTACCGTTTGTATAATGTGGGGCAGAGTTATGACTATAGTGTAGACAAAAATGCGAACTACTTCCGATTGACCGATTTCCCTGGCTTGGTTCCTGGTGAAACCTATTCGGTGCAAGTGGCGGTGAAAATGCCCAACCAACCTGATTTTGGATCGTTTAGTAAAACGTGCTCGATTCTAGTTCCTATGATTGCACGAGCAGTAGAAACAAGTGCGGAACCAATGGCTTTTGAAGCGACGGTTTATCCGAACCCATTTGCGGAGAATTGCTATTTCAAAGTGAATTCAGCAAGTACCGAAGACTATACGATTCAAGTGTATGATATGTTAGGTAAATTAGTAGAGACTAAAACCGTTTCATCCGATTCAGTAGAGAGCACAGAAGTAGGGGCAAACTTCCCAGCAGGGGTGTACAACGTCATCTTAACGCAAGGTGAGAATATTAAAACACTGCGTGTGATTAAACGATAAAGCATCTTTTATACATTGAAAAAGGGAGTTCGAAAGGGCTCCCTTTTTTTTGTGATATTTTCAATTGATCGGTTTAAAAGTGTATTCAATAAGTTATGTTATGTTTCAGGTTTCAAGTTGGATTCTAGTGAACTCAAGTTTGGAAATTCTCAGCAGCTCAGCGGCTCAGAATCTCAGCAGTTTTAAAAAGTTTCAGGTTTCAAGTTAGCTCGGTGTAAGCTGACGTTTTCTATTACTTAAAAGCTTAGTGACTTAGTGCCTTAGTGGCTAGAAGAGTTTCGGGTGGATGGGTTCAAAAGTTGAGGTTGTTTAAAAGTGGAATTGGGCCAGTGCATCACATTGACTCATTGACACATTATCATTCACTTTCCTTTTGTTTTCCTTCGAAACTTGTCCCATTTTCAAGCCTTACAAGATGCCTTTTTCCCAGGGTTTAGAGGCACAACTGTGGCACAACTGTGGCACAACCCCGAACCAAACCGCAACCAAACCGCAACCAAACCGCAACCAAACTAGAAGAAAATACACAGTGTTCAGTGTTAACTGATGACTGATCAATACCTTCCCAGTTTAGTTCCACACAACAAAAAAACGAGTGATTTACTTTAGTTATTTCATCATTTTTTGAAGGGTATACATCAGTATTTTAAAATATCGATAAACTGCACTTTTTTAACACTTCTCTACGGTAAAATTCTTACTTATATGCAAAAGTACTACAAGAAATTGTAGCGAAATTCGACACGAATTCCTCCATAAACTGCACAAAAAGAACGTTTTTGGGAATTGGCGAATGTTGTTGGTCGGTAAAAAAGGTTGTACATCGATTTTGTTTGAAATGTTAAAAAAACCGCTTGAAGAAATGGTTTTTTCACTTAATTTTACCACCCCCTAATTGAACTCATTTTCAATAGGGTATCAATTAGAAGTTACTCTAAAACTAATATGAATTATGGATAATTATTACCCAGCTTCAAATCAAAATCAATTCCAATTTCGAGGATTGAAAAAGTTGTGTACTGTTGTTGCACTACTTTTTTTAAGTGTGATGTCTTACGGACAAACTCCTTCTGTGTTGTATACAAGTTTGTCTAGTACTACACCTGCTCCTAGTAACTCTCGTTTTACATTGAATACAATGTCAGGAGTGTTTAAACAAGTTCGTTTTCAAGCAAATCAATCCGTTGCCTCTGGGGGATCTACTTGGGCATTTCACCAAGGTTCAACAGGAGCTCCAGATTATTCTAATAACTGGAGACCCTATACAGCCAATAATGTATTATCAGCCAATACCTATATTCCAGTTGGTTTTGCGAATGGTGCACGATATAATAGTGGTGGAGGTGGAGCTGATGGTCAATTGCCGGCAATTACCAATGGTAATTATTATACTTTTAATGTGACCAACAATGCCACTGCAGATAATATCATGCAGTTGTTGGAAACTACATACAATCCGGTTTCTGTAAGCAGTGTAACTCAAACTGCGGGAACTTTTGGTTCTCGTTTGGTAACGATTACCACTTCGGGAACACCCAATGCGTCAGAAAATATATATGTTCGTTACAGCACGAACAGCTACACGTCTTCTACACTGGTTCAAGCTACTGGTTCGGGTACTACTTGGACAGCAACCATTCCGTGGCAAGCTTCAGCTGTGAGTTTTTATGTGTATACAAGTAACAAAACATTATCACAAATTAATGGTGATGTTACTACTTATGGGCAAACCGCTCATGATATGTCGACATTAAATTTAAATAATAACAGTGGATCCAATTATTCTTGGACACCAGCTACAGGCGCCTATATTGTTACTTCAACAGGGGGTACTTCAGCTAACACAGCAGTAGGTTATGCTACATTAACTACAGCAACAACAGGATTATTTGCTGTATTGAATGCTGGTTCAGTGCATACGGGTACAGTAACTGTTTTAGTAACTGCCAATGTCACTACAGAACCCGGAACTACAGGGTTAAATAACTCTGCGGCTTGGACTGCCTTAACGATAAACCCCAATGGGGCAAGAACTATTAGTGGTACTGTGGCAGGAGCTTTAATCTCCCTAAGTGGTGCTGATAATGTAACAATAAATGGGTTAAATGCGAATGGAAATTCGTTAACAATTTCCAATTTATCAACGGCAGCTACTTCTGGAACTTGTACGTTTTCATTTACTGGCGATGCAACAAATAATACGATAACGAATTGTACAGTATTAGGTTCTTCTACAGTTCCAGTAGGTACAAATGGAGGGACAATATTTTTTGGTGCTAGTGCGGTGACCGTTGGTAATGATAATAATACCATATCCAATTGTAATATAGGTCCAGCTGGTGCAACCCTGCCTTCAAAAGCTTTTCACTTTGGAGGGACAAACACCACTTCAACATTAAACAACAGTGGTGTTGTTATTAATAACAATAACATTTATGACTATTTTCTGGCTGCAGCACAAAGCACGGGTATTTATGTAACTACGGGTACTACAGATATTAGCATTACTAATAATAAGTTTTATCAAACGGCTGCGCGCACTCAAACTACTGGTGCAAATCACTCTGCGGTTTACATAGTAAATTCAAGTGGTAATAATTATACAATTACAGGAAACACAATTGGATATGCATCTTCAAGCGGTACAGGTAATTATACAATAACTACAGTATCTGGAACAACATTTTATCCAATTAATATCAATACAGTAGGAACAACAACTGCCAGTACAATTTCGAATAATACCATTCGGAATATTGCAATTTCAGGGGCGAGTTCCGGAACTGGTAATACAGCCTCTCCATTTATTGGTATTCTTGTGAATACTGGATTGGCTAATACCAATTCAAATACCATTGGAGATATGGCTTCAACAGGAAACATTACCTATACTTCAAGTTCGATTTCCTCTTCTGAGATTTATGGTATGTACAATTTTAGTTTAAGCAACTGGACATCTAATTCCAATAATATAGGAGGTTTTACTGTATCGAATTCAAGTACGGGTTCTGTTTTGTTTTACGGATTACGTTGTAACACATCAAGCACTGCAACTTGGACTTGTAATAATAATGTGATTGGTGGAACTGTGGCAAATTCTATTAACAATACGAGTACTGCAACAGGTTCTTTATCAAATGGAATTCTTAATACTCTTTCTATTGGTTCTTTTACAGGGAATATTATCCGCAATATGACCATTGCAGGAGGAACTGGGGTGAATGCTTCAGCTTCAATTATTGGTGTTAGTATTCTCCCTTCTACAAATCATACCGTTACTCAAAATCAGATTTACAATCTAACCAATTCAAATTCGGGGGCTACTGCTGTATCGGTAATTGGAATTCGCAACGGATCTACATTGACAAATAGTTTTACTAGAAATAGTATATACAACCTTACAGCTAACACATCTGTTCCTTCAAGTATAAGTGGTATAACTATGGGAGTTGCTACAGGTACAAATACTATTACTAATAATATGGTTCAACTCGGATTTGATGCCAATGGAGCAGCAATAACTGGAGGACATTCGTTCATAGGTCTAAATTCAATTGGAGCCACTAACAACTTTTATTTTAACAGTGTATATGTTGGAGGTTCAGGTGTAACAGGCACCGCGAGCTCCTCCTGTTTTGTATCTAACGGTGCAACCACTCACGTGATAGATGTTCGCAATAATATCTTCTTTAATGCGCGCAGTAATGGAACGGGGACAGGAAAACATTATGCTATTAATTTTATTATTAATCCAAATACTAGAACGACCAATTATAACGATTACTTTGTTTCAGGAACAGGTGGATTGATAGGTTTCCTTACCTCTGATCGAACAGCATTAGCAGATTGGCAAACTGCAACAGCACAAGATGCAAATAGTGTAAGTGGTAATCCTCAATTTATTTCACCTACTTCGGCAACACCGGATTTACATATACATGCTACTAATCCTACACCCGTCGAAGCCTCAGGTGTGAGTATAGCTACGGTTACCGACGACTATGATGGACAAACCCGTTCGGGTTTAACTCCAACCGATATGGGAGCGGATGCAGGTAATTTTGTAACTTCAATTGTTCCATGTACTACACCAACTGCTCAACCCACATCGTTGACTTTTTCATCTGTTACTACCACTTCATTATCAGGGTCATTTACGGCGGCAAGTCCGGTACCTTCAGGCTATATTGTAATTCGTAGTACCGCATCAACTTTGTCAGGAAATCCTGTGGATGGTACTACTTACACAGCAGGAAACTCTTTGGGAGGTGGAACTGTAATTATTCCATCAGGTACAACATTTACGGATTCTGGTTTAACTGCTGGAACAACGTATTATTATTTTGTTTTATCTTATAACAGTACATCTTGTACAGGTGGTCCAAAATATTTAACCACTTCTCCATTAACGAACAGTCAAGCTACGGTTTGTTCGGCAGCTACTGGTTTAGCGGCTGGTACGATAACCTCAGGAGGTGCCACTTTAACTTGGACAGGTACTGGAAACTACATTGTAGAATATGGTGCTACAGGATTTACCCCAGGTACAGGTGCAACTGCGGGTACAGGAGGTACAATTGCAACAAGTACGGCTACTACACCATATGTTTTATCTGGTTTAACATCAGCCACAACTTACGATGTGTATGTGCGTCAAGTTTGTCCAGCTGGAGGTTTATATAGTGCCAACTCAACTAAAGTAACTTTTACAACTTTACAAACACCGGCTACACTTCCTTATACACAAAACTTTGCTACTAATGATTTTAGTTTTGTGAACGGTGCTGCTACGAATAAATGGGTTTATGGATCTGCTGCAGGGAATCCCGCCAATGCGTTATATATTTCTAACGATAATGGAGTTACCAATGCTTATACACTTACATCGGCGAGTATAGTTCAAACGTATAGAGATATTGCAATACCCGCAGGAACAACATTGACCACCTTATCTTTTGATTGGAAAGCCAATGGGGAATCAACTTTTGATTATTTAAAGGTTTGGTTAGTACCTGTTACATTCACCCCTACTGCTGGTACTGCAATTACTGCAGCTGCAGGAAGAGTTCAATTAGGAACCCTTTACAATTTGCAATCAACTTGGCAAACGTATACCAACACTGCTTTAGATTTATCAACATTTGCTAATACTACGATGCGTTTGGTGTTTGAATGGACCAACGATAGTTCAGCGGGTGCTCAAGCACCAGTTGCGATTGATAACGTTTCACTTTTCGTTCCAACTTGTGTTTCGCCAACTATTGCTGCAACAACGAATATTGCATTGACTACTGCTACGATAAACTGGACAGCACCAACGACTGCTCCTAGTGATGGGTATAATTATGAGATCAGAACTTCAGGTGCAGCAGGCAGTGGGGCAACGGGATTAGCATTGTCTGGTTCAGTTGCAGCAGGAATTTTAACTGCCAATGTTACAGGCTTAACGGCAGCTACGGCCTACTCGGTTTATGTTCAGTCTAATTGTGGTGTTAATGGTACAAGTATTTGGACAACTGCGGGAACGTTCACAACAGCTTGTGATATACCAAATAATCCAACTATGTCAGCATTTACTTCTGTAAGCGCTACTACAATTACAGTAAACTATGCCGCTGCTTCACCAGTACCTACTGCTTACGTAGTATTTAGAAGTACAAGTGCTGTAGCTCCTACACCTGTTAACGGTACAAGTTACACTACAGCGACCAATTATACATTTGGAGCCAATACGTACCGCTGTTTAGTTAATGGTACGGGTCTAACTTTCGCGGATACAGGATTGACAAGCAATACAACTTACTACTATTATGTGTTTTCAAGAAGCAATACAAATTCTTGTTTTGGAGCTCCATGGTATTCTACAGGTGTATCTGCTAGCCAAACCACATGTCCAGCGGCACCAACTGCATTTGTAAATTCTAATATTACAGCTAATGGTGCTACAGTTTCATGGACTGCTTCTGCAGTGGGAGGTAATGCGGCCTCAATTTCATATAGTTTAGAAGTTACAACTGATGCAGCATATACTTTGCCAATTTTAGGTTCACCTTTCTCAGTTGGAACTGCAGTGTTTTATGACTTGACAGGATTGATTCCTTCAACAACATATTATTATAGAGTAAAAGCAAACAATGGAGTATGTGATAGCGCCTATTTGAGCGCTGGTACATTTACTACTTCCTGCGTTGCTGTAAATGTGCCTTATAGTCAAAATTTTGACAGTGTAACAGTACCTGCAATGCCAACATGTTTTACCGTTGTGAATTCTAATGCGGACGCCTATGCATGGGTTACCTGTACAAGTACGTCACTTGGGAACACGACAGCTATTACTCCAAACTCAGGACTAAATCAAGCTGGTGTTCGATATAATGCTTCATTGGCAACTGACGACTGGATGTTTATTCCAGGTGTTAATTTAACAGGAGGTGTATCTTATCGTTATTCATTTTATGCAAGAGGTTATACAGGATTGACAGAATTGTTTGAAGTGAAATATGGTACATCACCTACGGCAGCTGGAATGACTAATGTAATTGCATCGTCTACAGCGATAACGGGAGGTGTGGCTTACACTAAATATACGTATGATTTCACACCGGCAACTACAGGAGTATATTATATTGGTATACATGGTATGAGTACAGCAAATCAATGGTATTTGTTTGTGGATGATATCGCATTAAATTTATCTCCTGATCCAATCACTGTTACACCATCTTCAGCTACAATTTGTAATGGGGATACAACTTCATTAACAGCGTCTAGTGTAGCAGCATATACATACACTTGGTCACCAGCTACAGGTTTAAATACCACATCTGGAGCTACTGTAAATGCAAATCCAACAACAACTACTGTTTATACCGTTACCGGTACATTGGGTGCAGATTCAATAACTAAAACGGTAACAGTTACAGTTAACCCAGCACCTGGATCCGTAAATGTAAATTTAACAAGTGCCAATGTTTGTAGTGCTGATGTTACCACATTGACCGCTTCCTCATTATTGCCAGCTACGTTTACTATTGGAACAGCTGCAGCTTCGTCTGTAGCTGCGAATACCCCCTATCGTCAGGCTGTATCTTCTGCCAATCAATCCCGTGTGCAATATTTAATAACTAAAGCGGAGTTAAATGCAGCAGGAATTACCTCTGCTTCAAATATTACTTCATTAGCCTTTACGGTGACAACTGCCGGTTCAGGGACAATGTCTACCTACAGTATCAGTATGGCGCATACCAATTTAACGGCATTTTCTGGTACCACTTATCAGTCAACCGGTTTCACTACTGTGTACAGTGGTACAAATATATTACCTGTATTAGGTGTAAATACCTATACATTTGACACTCCATTTGCATGGGATGGGAATTCGAATATTATAATAAACGTTTGTCACCAAGGTACTGGCGGTACAACTTCAGTAGTATCAGTATCAACTCCTACTGCAGTTAGTACTATGTCAGGAGGTGGAGCTTCTCAATGTACAGTGAATACTGGAGGAACTACCAATGCCAATAGACCTATGATGATTTTAGGAAGTTTTATATCAACTCCTATCACATGGTCTCCGACAACTGGTTTGTTTACTGATGCTGGAGCAACTACCGCTTACACAGGGGCATCTGCTAACACAGTTTATGCAAAGCCAACTGTAAATACGACATATACTGCAACTGCAACTATTGGTTCATGTTCGAAAAGTGCTACTAGTTCAATTAGTTTGAAACCAGATACAGTAATTGTAACACAACCGCAATCTCAAACAGTTTGTCAGTCAGATGCGGTAACATTCTCCGTTGTAGCAGCTAATTCTCCAAGTGGTTATTTGTACCAATGGAAAAAAGATGGCAATGTTATTACAGGTGAGACGAATTCAACATATACAATTTCGAACGTAGCTTTAGCCGATGCGGCCACCTATACGGTTGAGGTATTGGGCGAATGTGGCGGTGTACTCATTTCGAATGGTGCAGTATTAACCGTTAACCCAAGTTTACCAGCTTCTGTTGCTATAGCTGCATCCTCGACTTCAATTTGTCCAGGTGATGCAGTTACGTTTACGGCTACACCAACCAATGGTGGTACATTGCCAACTTACCAATGGAAAGTCAATGGTACGGATGTGCCTGGCGAAGTGTTGAGTACATTTACGACGTCAACATTAGTAAACGGAGATCAAGTTACCGTAGTGATGACTTCTAACGCAACACCATGTTTGACAAATTCACCGGCTACTTCGGATACAATTACGATAACAGTTAATCCAACATTGACAGCTTCTGTTGTTATTTCAACAGCTTCAACTACCGTTTGTACTGGCAGTGCGGTTACATTTACCGCAACACCAACTAACGGAGGAACATCACCAACCTACCAATGGAAAGTGAACGGTTCCGATGTAGTAGGGGAAACGAATGCAACATTTACTACAAGTACATTGATGGATACCGATATTGTTACTGTGGTGATGACTTCGAATGCTACGCCATGTTTGGCAGGTTCACCAGCATTATCCAATGCATTAACTATTACTGTTACTCCATCTACAGTAGCTTCAGTAGCTATTGTTTCTACAGCAACTACGATATGTTTGGGAACTTCAGTAACCTTTACAGCAACCCCAACGAACGGCGGCACAACGCCTTCGTACCAATGGAAAGTAAATGGAAACAATGTGGGTACTGATAACGATATTTTCACCACAACGGCTTTAGCCAATGGTGATGTGGTAACGGTTGAAATGACTTCCAATGCGACACCTTGCTTAGTGGGGTCGCCAGCTACCTCGAACAGCATTACTATTACGGTAAATGATTTAGCAGCTGCTACGATTTCAGGGACTAACGGACCGGCACTTTGTCCGGGTAGTGATGTTACCTTTACCGTAACAGGAACAACGAATGCTATTTTGTATTATAATTTAAATGGAGGAGGTACTGCGTTTACCGTGTTAACAGGAGGTTCTGCTACCATTACTGTTACAGGAGCGACTTCAACCCAAACCTTGAATTTAGTATCTGTTGACAATGGAATTTGTCCAGTTACTTTGTCTGAATTCGCTTCAGTTACAATTGAAACAACTACATGGGATGGTACTGCATGGAGCAATGGTGCGCCTTCAGCAACCAAAGCAGCCATCATTGCGGGTAACATGACCATTACTTCTAATATGGAGGCTTGTAGTTTAACTGTAAATAACAATGCTGTGGTTACGGTAGCTTCAGGTTATAATGTAACCTTACAAAATGCGATTACAGTTGCTTCTGGAAGTAGCTTTACGGTGAATAGTAATGCCAACTTGATTCAAGTGAATCCAGCGGCTGTAAATAGTGGAAATATTGTGGTGAAACGTACGACAAACCCATTAATGCGTTTGGATTATGTATTGTGGGGTTCACCAGTAGCGGCGCAGAATATCTTTAATTTCTCTCCGTTGACTTCGGTTAATCCAACCATTCGTTTCTATTCGTACAACAGTGCAACCAATACATATAATTTTGTTTCGGATTATGCAACTCACATAATGAATGTTGGAAAAGGCTATTTGATTCGTTTACCGTTCAACCACCCAACGGCACCTGCTACTTGGACGGGTTCGTTTACCGGTGTGCCTAACAACGGTACGGTAACGGTTAACTTAGCGAATAATGGAGCAGGATTCCGATACAATGCGGTAAGTAATCCGTATCCTTCAACTTTAAGTATGGCACAGTTCTATGCGGATAACGTGAATAACATTGAGCCTACCTTGTATTACTGGAGAAAGACCAACAGTACGTTAAATCCTTCGTATTGTTCGTACAACTTATTTACCGATACATTTACTGATAACGGTCAGCCGTTTACAGAAAATCCAAATGGTGCTATTCAAGTGGGACAAGGGTTCTTTGTAGAAGCCAAAGATGCTTCAACCAGTGTCGTATTTAATAACGGGCAACGAATTGGTAACAATGCCAACCAAATGTTCCGTAATACAGTACCAAGCGCACAAACCATCGAGAAACACCGTATTTGGTTGAATCTTACCGGAGCGGCTGGCGAGTTCTCTCAAGCCATGGTGGGGTATTTCACGGGTGGTACTCTGGGTGCTGATGCTACTGATGCGAAGTTCTTTAATGATGGTACTGCGGTGTTGAATTCAAAAATCAATGGCGCAGAATATATTATGAATGGTCGTCCAGTGCCATTTGATGCGTCGGATATTGTACCGATGAACTTGAAAGTAACTACTGCGGGTACCTATACCATTGCTATCGATCACAAAGACGGATTGTTTGCGGATACAGCACAAGATATTTTCTTGAAAGATAATGAAACGTCAACGTATCACAATTTGAACAATGGTCCGTATACTTTCACTGCGCAAGCCGGTGCTTTTGAAAACCGTTTTGAATTGGTGTATCAGAATGCATTAGGAACAATCGATCAAACATTAGATGCAACTGCTTTTGCCGTGGTAAAATCCAACGGTAAAGTAAGTGTTAAAGCCAATACTACACTAGAAACCGTGTCTATCTATGATATTCATGGCCGATTAATTACACAAGTTACGAATGTGAATGCACAAGAAGTAACGGTACCGGTGCAAGTTGCGGACCAAGTTTTACTGGTTCAGGTAACTAATACCGATAAGAAAACAGGAGTGAAGAAAGCGTTATAAAAAATAACTCCCGTTAAATTAGAGCGAGAAAGAGCTGTCATTTTTGACAGCTCTTTTTTTGTAGGAAATAGTTTTAAAATAATTTTTAAAACTAAGAAGCGAATTGTTACGTATATGTATTAAAAATGTTAAAAGTTTGCGACCTCAATTACAGTACGTTATGCTATAAATGCTAAAATACTTACAAAAAACAAAGCTTGATTTGTAAGTGTTTTAGCGGGTTATTGCGTTAAAACACTGTAAATCAAAACCTATTAGGTGTTTGCTTTTAAGTTTTAGCCCTTTTTAGTCTCGGTTAAAAGAGAAAAATGTCGATGAAAATCAAAAAAAAAACTTAAAAAGTGGTCTTTATCGAGTTTTTGTAACATTTACCGTATGTTTGCGAACTTTAAACTACACCCGAATTAATTTTGTATTCAAATCGCTCTAATTAATTTATATAACGCAAATGGAAAAAATGTACACACAATTATCGAAGAGATGCTGTTATTTGTTTTTGTTGTTTTTGTTTTTTGGCAATGTGGGTCAACTTATGGCTCAGTCATCAACTTACAATGCTGATGGAACTTTTACAGCCCCACACAACACAAGTTCAGTTACTGTAGAGTGCTGGGGAGGTGGAGGACGTGGTGGATCCACGGCAAGTAACGGAACAGAAACTGGTGGAGGTGGAGGTGGTGCTTATGCCCGCAAAAATGCACAAGCAGTGACTCCTAATTCAAATTACACGGTTGTAGTGGGTGTTGGTAGTACAGGAACAACTGCTGGTGGTGATTCTTATTTTAACACCGCAGCTACTGTAATGGCCAAAGGAGGGAACTCAGTAGCCAATAATACTGCAGGTGGAGCAACCGGTGGATCTGCAGCTGCTTCAGTTGGTGATGTTAAATTTTCAGGAGGTAATGGAGCTAATGGTTCTAATGGTAACAATGGAGGCGGCGGCGGATCTTCTGCCGGAACTGCTGCAAATGGAACAAATGGAGGAAGTCCGGCTGGAGGTGTAGCGCCGACAGGTGGTGGAAATGGAGGAGCAGGACGTTCTGGAAGTAATGGAAATGGTAACGCAGGAAGTATTCCAGGCGGCGGTGGCGGTGGCGTACTATCGGGTAACACAAACAGTAGAACGGGTGGAGCAGGAGCGAATGGTCGTGTAGTCGTTTCATGGACATGTTCCAATGTATTGACATCAGGTACAGGTACAAATAATCAAACCATTTGTTTTGGTAGTGCGATTACAACCATTACGTATACATGTTCGGGTGCTTATGGGGCTACTTTTGCAGGATTGCCAGCTGGGGTTACAGGAACCTACACAGATGGTTCAATAGTAATTTCTGGAACTCCTACAGTTACGGGGGTATTTAATTATACCGTAACTCCTACAGGCAGTTGTACATCTTCGATAGTAACAGGTACGCTTACTGTGAATCCAAAGCCTACAGATGTTACAGCTACTGCAAGTCAAAGTTCAATTTGTGTGGGTAGTAGTGTAAATTTAACAGCTGCTGCTAATTCTAATATTTTCTCAACTCCAATTACTGTTTTTTCTGAGAATTTCAATGCAGGAACAAATAGTTGGACCTTAACCAATACTGGTACAGGTGGTACACCTGCATTAGCGGATTGGACTTTGCGTGCAAATGGGTATACAGTAAGTTCTGAGACTTTCAATAGTAATGATGCTTCACAGTTTTACATGTCCAACAGTGATGCACAAGGAAATGGATCTACAACTGCAACGATTCTTCAATCCCCTGCATTTAGCACTGTGGGAATGAATTCTGCAAATTTAACTTTTTATCATTACTACCGCTATAATGGTTCAGAAACTGGATTAGTTCAAATTTCTACCAATGGTACAACTTGGACAACGCTTTCGGGTCCCTATACAGCTACTCAAGGTACTTCTACCAATTTTAGTTTGGTGACTTTGAATATTAATGCTTATATCAATCAACCAACCGTTTATGTTCGTTTCAAATACGATGCAAGTTGGGATTGGTATTGGGCAGTTGATAATGTTACAGTAAGTGGTATTTCTTCTACACCAGATGATTGTACCTATGCATGGACTTCTTCTCCAGCTGGGTTTACTTCTTCGCTTAAAAACCCTTCAGGAGTTACGCCATCTGTAACTACAACGTATACAGTTGTTGCTACAAACGCGTTAGGTTGTTCAACATCGGCTTCAACAACGGTTACGGTAAATAATTACGTAACAGCATCAGTGAATATTGCGGCTTCTCAAACTACAATTTGTGAAGGTACAAATGTAACTTTTACTGCAACACCGACCAATGGAGGAACAACTCCATCTTATCAGTGGAAAGTAAATGGAAATAATGTGGGTACAGATAGTGCAACGTATGCTTCAACTAGTTTAGTTAATGGTGATGTAGTTACTGTGGTGATGATTTCTAATGCAACACCATGTGTTAATGGTACACCTGCTACATCCAATAGTATTTCAATGACTGTAATACCGAGTTTGCCAGCTTCTGTAAGCATTGCAGCTTCAACTACTACCATCTGTGAGGGAACTTCGGTCACGTTTACGGCTACACCAACTAACGGCGGTACAACACCTTCTTATCAGTGGAAAGTGAACGGCAATAATGTAGGTACAGATAACGCTTTGTATACGACTACCGCATTGCAAAATGGCGATGTAGTAACCGTAGTGATGACATCCAATGCTTCACCGTGTTTGACGGGTTCGCCTGCGACATCAAACAGTGTAACGATGACAGTAAATCCATTAGCGTCAGCGAGCATTACAGCCAGTAACGGTCCGTCCCAATGTTATGGAAGCGATATTAGCTTTACGGTAAGTGGAACAACCAATGCGATTTTATATTATAATTTAAATGGAGGAGGGACTCAATTTACCATATTAACCGGCGGTTCAGCAACCATTACGGTAACGGGTGCTACGGCCTCACAAACCTTAAACTTGGTATCGGTAGACAACGGTCAATGTCCGGTAACCCTTTCGGAAACGGCTACAGTTGCTGTAAATACCACAACTTGGGATGGAACATCATGGAGTGATGGTACTCCAGATGCTACCAAGGCTGCTTTTGTAACGGGTAACTTAACCATTGCAAGTAACCTTCAAGCATGTGCGTTAGTGATTTCAAACAATGCTATCGTTTCGGTGGCTTCGGGATCGAATGTAACCTTAGAAAACGCGATTTCAGTAGCTGCAGGAAGTAGCTTTACGGTGAATAGTAATGCGAACTTGATTCAAGTGAATCCGAATGCGGTGAATAGCGGTAACATTGTAGTAAAACGTACATCCAATCCATTGATTCGTTTGGATTATATTTTATGGGGTTCACCGGTGGCGGGGCAGAATTTGTTCAACTTTTCACCGCTGACTTCTGTAAATCCGAATATTCGATTCTACCAATATAATCCTGCAACAAATATTTACAATTCAATTGCTGACTATGCTACGCATACTATGCAAGCGGGTAAAGGGTATTTGATTCGTTTACCGTTTAACCATCCTACGGCAGCAGCAGTATGGAACGGATCGTTCACGGGAGTTCCTAACAATGGAACTTACAATGTAACTTTAGGAAATAACGGTGCTGGATTCCGATACAATGCGGTAAGTAATCCGTATCCCTCGACGCTAGATATTGCACAATTTTTCAGTGAAAATGCTTCAAACGTTGAGCCTACTTTGTATTTCTGGAGAAAAACCAACAATGCGACCAAACCTTCGTATTGTACTTGGAACATGGATACGGATACATTTGTGGATAATGGAGAAGCCTACACCGAATCGCCAAATGGCATTATCCAAGTGGGACAAGGATTCTTTGTAGAAGCAAAAGGCAGTGCGACATCTGTAGTATTCAACAATACCCAACGTGTGGGTAACAATGCCAACCAAATGTTTAAATCACAAGGTGTTACTACACAAAATGCAGAAAAACACCGTATTTGGTTGAATATTACCAGTGGGAATGATTTTGCACAAGCAGTAGTAGGTTACTTCAGCAATGGAACTTTAGCGGCAGATGCTACGGATAGTAAATTATTTAACGATGGGAATTTAGCATTAACTGCGCCTATTAATGGAGAGCACTATATTGTGAATGGTCGTCCAGTACCTTTTGATGCAGCCGATGTAGTACCCTTATCTTATAAAGCAACTACAGCTGGTACCATGACAATTACTATTGATCATGTGGATGGGTTGTTTGCAAGTGGTACACAAGACATATACCTCCATGATTTGACGAATAATACATATAACAGTTTGAATCAAGGGCCTTATGTGTTTCAATCTCAAGCAGGAACCTTTACTAACCGATTCGAATTGGTGTATCAAAATGCATTGAGTAATCATGCGCCTAGTCTATCTAATTTAGATTTTCAAGTGATTCGAACTCAAAATGTCATTCGTGTTCAAGCCCAAGAAATGATAGATCAAGTTTTAGTATTTGATTTACAAGGACGTTTAATTACCCAATTAAAAAAATTAAATCAGCAACAAGCTATTTTATCAGGTGTCTCACAAGATCAAACTTACTTAGTTCGTGTAGTCACAACATCGGGTAAAACAGGGGTTAAAAAAGTGATGTAATTTTAATACTATCCGAGTACAATTAACAAGCCTCTCTAGATTTTCTAGAGAGGTTTTTTATTTTATGTAAGAAAAAAATTAAGAAGTATAGGTGTAAAAATGTATTCATCGTCAATAAACTGTATTTTGTCGAAATAAAAAACTAGACAAATGGAAAAATAATCCGATAAAATTTGTTAAATTTTGTAAAAATGGCTTTTTAACGATTTTATTTTTAAGATATCGTTTTCTTTTTATCAGATAACTAGATGGTTATAGTTTTGCCTTGTACCCCAATACATCGTAAAACAAGTTTAAAAAAATGAAAACAACAGTACAAAACTTAACCTCGTCTTGGATTAATCTTATTTTTCTTTTAATGCTAACAGCATTGACGAATCCAACTAATGCGCAAACAAGAACTTTTACCTCTTCAGGTTCATTTACTGTACCTTTTGGTGTTACTTCAGTCACTGTAGAGTGCTGGGGTGGTGGAGGCCGTGGTGGTTCAACAATAAGTGATGGAACCGAAACCGGCGGCGGCGGCGGCGGCGCATATGCGCGTAAAAACTCGATTACTGTAATTCCTGGCAACACATACACAGTAGTGGTGGGGGCTGGAAGTACAACTACTGCTTCAGGCGGTGATAGTTATTTTATAAATACTACTACCGTACTTGCCAAAGGTGGTTCTTCAGGACAAAATAACAGTTCTTCTGGTGCCAATGGTGGACCTGCTTCCTCTTCTGTAGGAGATGTGCGTTGGAGTGGTGGTCGTGGTGCTAATGGTACAGACACAAGTAATGGTGGCGGTGGTGGTTCTTCAGCAGGTACTACAGCTAATGGAACCAACGCTTCAGGAAGAACAGGTGCAACAGCTCCAACTGGAGGTGGAAATGGCGGGAATGGAAGAAATAGTTCGAATGGAAACGGTTCTGCGGGTATCTCTCCCGGTGGTGGAGGTGGTGGAGTTCGTTCAGGAACCAATGATAACCGCACTGGAGGTGCTGGTGCAGCAGGACAGGTTGTTATTAGTTGGACTTGTGCCTCTACGCTTACTTCAGGAGCGGCTAGTGCTAATCAAACGGTGTGTTTGGGTTCTGTAATTACACCTATTACTTATAATGTTTCAGGAGCCTATGGCGCCACATTTTCAGGATTACCTTCTGGAGTTACAGGAGTTTATACCGATGGAAGTATTGTGATTTCTGGAACACCTACACAATCTGGTGAGTTTAATTACACAATTACCCCAACAGGCGGTTGTAATTCATCCACGTTAACTGGAAGAATTGTAATTAATCCAGCTCCTACACAAGTGAGTGCAGTAGCAAGTAGTACTGCAATTTGTTTGGGTTCTCCTTTGAACTTAATTGCAGGGGCAACTTCAAATTCAAATCCGAATGTTACCATATTAAATGAAAATTTTAATGCTGGTACTTCCTCATGGACTACAATAAATAACAGTACTTTAGGTACGCCAAGTGCTGCAGCATGGACTTTACGTCCGAATGGTTTTGTAGCCGGTACAGAAACTATAAACAGCAATGATGCATCACAGTTTTTCATCAGTGATAGTGATGCGCAAGGTAGTGGAGGTACTAGTGCTACAATTTTACAATCTCCTGCTTTTAGTACAGTTGGATTAAACGCTGCAACCTTAACTTTTTACCATTATTACCGTCATTTAAGTGGACAAACTGCCTTGGTTCAAATTTCTACAGACGGAACTAACTGGACTACTTTAGCTGGAAATTACACCGCTACTCAAGGGTCAGCTACTAATTTTGCTCCGGTATCTATTAATCTTAATGGGTACGTGAATCAACCTACGGTTTATGTTCGCTTCAAATTTGATGCGACTTGGGGATGGTATTGGGCAGTGGATAATGTAATGGTTACTGGAGTAATGACCAATGTTGAGGCAACCTATTCATGGACTTCTTCTCCAGCGGGTTTCACTTCAAACTTAAAAAATCCAATAGGATTGTTACCAACTGAAACGACTACATATACAGTAACAGCTACTAATTCTTACGGCTGTTCTTCAAGTGCTACAGTAACTGTAGTTGTTAATCAACCGTTAACTTTTAGCAATTTAACTGCAGATGCCAATGATATTTTAGCCAATGCTACAACAACGGTTCGTGCAAATGGTGTATCTGGAACAAATGCCAATGTATCTTGGTTTACTGAACCGAATGGTAATGGAAACTTTTTAGGAACAGGTACTGCATTAAATAATGTAGGTCCTGGTAAATATTATGCGCAAATTACAGGGTCTTGTGGTACAATGATTGAACAATCCATTGAGGTATATGGATTAAGCAGTTGGACAGGTGCGGTTAATACACTTTGGAGTGTAGCAGGAAATTGGGCAGAGGGAGTAGTGCCTAATGCGTATTGTAAAGTAACTATCGGGACAGGTAAAACTGCTGAGGTTCTTGAACAAGATGCTACAGCATACAGTTTGACTATCGCTGGAAATGGTGTTTTGACCGTTAAATCAGGAAAAAATATTACAGTAACGAATGCCATTTCAACCGTAAATGCTACCAATTTAATTGTAGAAAGTAATGCTAATTTAGTACAAGTTGATGCAGTTGCTAATACCACGGCTATTACCGTGAAAAGAAAATCAGCCGCTTTAAAACGTTTGGATTACATTTTATGGTCATCACCCGTTGTGGGTCAAAATGTATTGGCTTTTTCACCCTTAACATCGGTAAGTCCAACCTCACGTTTCTATACTTACAATACAGCATTAAATACGTACAATTCAATTGCGACTCCAAGTGCAGTTAATTTTGATGTAGCCAAAGGGTATTTAATTCGTGTGCCTAACAACCATCCTACAGCAGCAACCATTTGGAATGGACAATTTGCTGGAGTTCCAAACAACGGTAATATTACCTATACATTGACCAATTCAGCGGATGCTACAAAACGTTACAATTTAGTAGGGAATCCCTATCCATCAGCGATTAGTTTGTCAAAATTTATTGATGCAAATCAAAACAATATCAAAGGAACAGTATATTTCTGGAGAAAAACCAACGGAGCACCTAATAGTTCGTACTGGGCCATTTCAAAATACGGCTATTCTTCCAATGGAGAAGGGGTAAATCCCAATGGAATTATTCAAGTAGGACAAGGCTTTATCGTTGAAGCTAAGGCAGATGCGACACAAGTAGTGTTCACCAATGACATGCGTGTTTTGGATAATGCAAACCAAATGTTTAAAACAGGTGCCAATGCTACACAATCCCAATTGGGTCAAGAATCAGATCGTTTTTGGGTAAAAATGACAAGTGCTACCGGTTCATATTCACAAATTATGGTGGGTTATTTTCCAGAAGCTACAAATGGTTTGGATGCTGATATTGATGCCAAACAAATTGCGGATGGCGACATCTTATTAAGTACAGTAGTAAATACTGAAAACTATGCGATTCAAGGACGTGTTGCACCTTTTGATGCAGCTGATGTTGTTCCCATGAATTATACCGTAACTACAGCGGGAACGTACACACTTTCTCTAGATGCTTTTGAAGGTACTTTTAATGGAAATACAACCGTGTTTTTAAAAGATAATGTTGCAGGTACAATGGTTTCTTTACAAGATGGAAATTATACATTTACTACTGCTGCAGGAAGTTTTGCTAACCGTTTTGAGTTGCATTATCAAACTTTGTTAGGTCAAGTAGAATTGCCACAATCGGAATCAATTGGAATCAAATTTGTGAAAGGTAATTTGAAAGTTAATGTTGAAAATGATACTATTGATGAAGTTCAAGTATATGATTTAAACGGTAAAAAAGTAGCGACTTCAAAAGGAATTCACGCCGCTCAGTTTGAAATGAACAGTTTGCCAAAATCTACGGTATTGATTGTAAAAGTCAGTACAGAAAATAAAGCAGTTGCGGTACGTAAAGTAATGTAATTGAAAAATATAGCAGCGTAGCTGTTAACTTGTTAAAACGATGAATAAAGCCTGCTTATGCGGGCTTTATTGCATTTTGTCGAGGTTTTTACGATTTTATCGAATACACTATTTTGTTAAAAAAATATATTATATCTTAGACTTCTAAAACTTTAGCCGTTTGTAATTCAGGCTATTAAGTAACACTAGCTTTGCTATGCATCCAAACAATACTTTAGTTCGTCATTTCTTTTTGACCATAGTAGTTCTTATGGTTCTATCGGCAAAAATGAATGCGCAGGTAAGTGCTTATTCCTTTACACAGACCATTCCCGTTTCGGGATATGTACCATTATCGGGAGGAACGGTTGCATTTGCTGCGCCATGGGATGATGACGCTCCTGTTCAAGTGCCCATTGGTTTTAATTTTTCCTATGACAATACGGTATTTACAAATTGTTTCATCAGTCCGAATGGATTTATCACTTTTGGAGCAACGCCACCAACTGTAGCCAATTATACTCCAATGAGCACGGCTACAGTATACAATCCTGGAAATACAGGAGGAGCAGTGGCGGCAATGGGTGTGAATTTAAGTTCAAATGGTTCTCCAATTGAATATGGTGTAATTGGTTCGGCGCCGAATCGAACATTTATCGTGCAATGGAGCAATGCGAATCGCAAAACAACAGCGGTTGTGCCTGGTGATTTTGACTTCCAAATTCAGCTTTCAGAGACAACCAATGCTATTACATTTTCGTATGGAAACTGTGATACCACACAGTCCACAACGAGTGTCAATGTTCAAGTCGGTTTGCGGGGATTTGATAACAATTTAGTTCAAGGAAACGTATTTAATCGCGTTCAAGGAAGTTCCCAATTGTGGGGTAATTCAGGGGCTACTATTCAAGGTGCTGTCAACACGGCTACCTTATTCACGAATGGAACTGCCTATCCCAATTTTGGATTGCAATTTATATTTGCACCCGGTTCACCTTGTACAACTCCAGCCGAATTACCGACTGCTTTGGTGTTGGGAGGTGCATCCATTACCAGTACTTCTTTTGTTGGTAATAGTTTTACACCGCCAACCAATCCACCGTCAAAATATATGGTGGTTCGAAGTTTATCAAGTACACCACCCACTGCTGCTATTTTTGTCAACCGAACCTTTTATCCAGTGGGTACAACCGTTTCAGGATTTTTAGTAGTAGCCAATTCAAATTTGACCACTTTTAATCAAACGGGTTTGGCTTCCAATACCACTTACTATTATTGGGTTATTCCCTATAACGACAAATGTATTGGAGCACCTTATTACAATTTAACTACGCCATTATCTGGAAGTGCAACCACTTGCTTTGCTACAACTGTTGCAGGAGCTGCTACCAGTGTAGGAGGGAATGGATTTACAGCCAACTGGTCTGCGGTTACTGGCGCAACGAGTTATTCCATCGATGTTTCTACAAGCAACACCTTTGCTTCTTTTGTAACTGGATATAATAACTTGTCAATAGCAACAGGGACAACTTCCTTAGTAATTTCTGGACTATTACCCTCAACAACGTATTATTACAGAGTACGCGCAAACGGTCCAGGCTGTGTCGTGAATAGTGCTACAATTACTGCAACCACTACCTGTGGTTATTATACCATTCCGTATACACAAAATTTTGACACTACAACGGTTGGGACAGTTCCTGTTTGTTATAATGTTTTGAACAATAATGCCGATGCCAATCAATGGAAAGTGCAAGCTGTAAGTTTTACGTCTTCGCCAAGATCCATTCAAATTGATAACAATACGGCTGCGGATATGAATGATTGGTTTATTCTTCCGGGATTGAATTTAACAGGAGGCGTTTCGTATCGTTTAACTTTTAGATATAATACAGGTTCGGTTTCAGGGAATTCTGAAAATTTATCCGTGTTTTATGGAACTGCACAAACCAGTGCGGGAATGGTCAATAACCTAGTGAGTTTACCTGGTATCACCAATAATTTTTTTGAAACCCAAACGGTTGATTTTGCACCCGGAATTTCTGGAGTATACTATATCGGTTTTTATGGTTCGAGTTTAGCGAATCAAACATTTATTGCCATTGATGATATCAGTGTGACCTTGTCACCCTCTTGTTTGGATCCATCCAACTTAAACGTCACTACAATTGGATCTACGACAGCATCTTTGACATGGACAGCCGCTTCTGTCACTCCTTCTCAAGGCTATGAATATTATTTGTCAACAACGAGTACACCCCCAACAGGTGCAACTGTAGCTACGGGTTCAGTTGGGGCAGGAGTAACCACATTAAATTTATCAGGATTAAGTCCGAGTACTTACTATTGGATTTGGGTGAGAGGAAACTGTGGGCCCTCAGACAAAAGTATATGGACTACAGAAGAAACATTCAATACAGAATGTTCTACACCTACTATCACATCAACTATACCCGTAACCCGTTGTGGTTATGGTAATGGAACGTTAACGGCCAATTCTTCCGTAGGTTCAAGTATTCGATGGTACGCTACATCAACTGGAAGTACGGTAATAGGCACAGGAACTACCATTACGACGCCCAACACCTTAACGGATATTACCTATTATGCAGAGGCTAGAGCTTTTGGTGCAATTGCCAAAACGGGGCCTGTAAACCCTACGCTTCAGTTGGGAACTCGTACGGTTCAAAATTATACAGCAAAAGTAGATTTTACGGTCAATTCGAGTACCACTTTGCAATCGGTAGATATTTTCCCGATGGTATCCGGTCAAGCTGGACGTTTTATAGTTCGTACCATTGGAAATATTCCAGTGGCTACAATTAATTATACCACTAATGTTTCCGGGGGGAATACATTACAAACCATTGCCATCAATGCCAATTTGTTGCCCGGAAATTATTACTTATTTTTTGAAACCGTACCTACTTCAGGTATTCGGATGAATAGTACCAATGGTACTTATCCTTATTCGAGTTCAGTAGCTACAATTGATGGGAATGACATTAATCCTGTGTATTATATGGGGGCATATAACTGGAAATTCACAACCGAATGTTTGTCTCCGCGAACTCCTGTTACCTTAACGGTAACCGCTCCTCCAGTATTATCGTTAAGCGCAACTGATTTTACCATTTGTGAGGATGAAACTACACCTGTTGTTAATGTAATTGGAAGTGCAAATTACAGCTCATTTACTTGGAGTCCAACTACTGGGGTTTCCGGATCGATTGCAACAGGTTTTACCTTTAATCCAACAGTAACTACAACTTATACCTTGATGGCGACACAAAGTGGAGGTAGTCTTTGTGGAAATATAACTTCCATTACGATAAATGTTAAAGCGGCTCCACCTGCGGTTTCCATTTTGCCTGTCAATCCAACAATTTGTCAAGGTACAATATTGCAATTGTTTGGAAGTACGAGTGTGGCCACACCTTCGGTAGTTTTAAATGAAAATTTTAACAGTCCGGTGAATAATTGGGTAGTTGCCAATACTTCTTCGGGTGGAAATCCAATAGATTCACAATTTACATTGCAACCTTCTGGCTATAATTATATCAATGCATTCGGATGGGATGTTATTTTTACAAGTAATGATGCAAGTCAATTTTATTTAGCCAATTCTGATGCCCAAAGTGCGAGCTCTGGTACAACAACCCGAACTACATTAACTTCGCCCACTTTTGATTTGATTGGCTATACTTCGGCTAATATCAATTTCTATCATTATATTCGTTTTATTTCTGGGGATAAATTTTGGATTCAAGTTTCTACCGATTCAGGATCAACCTGGAATACCTTACAGTCATACACAGCTTCACAAGGTGTTGCTAATGCTTTTGCTAACAGTATAGTGAATTTGACTCCCTATTTAGGAATGTCCAATTTGAAAATACGTTTCTATTATGAATCCAATTGGGGCTATTGTTGGGCAATAGATAATGTCAAAATTTCGGGAACTTTATCTGCAGCGTTAACATGGTCGCCTGTTACTAATTTATATACTGATGCAGCTTGTACGGTTCCCTACACTGCAGGAGCTGCCCTAACCTCTGTATATACCAATTCCCCGAATACGATAACGTATCAAGCCACCTTAACGGGTTCCAACGGTTGTTCAAGAACCGGATTTAGTGCTATCACGGTTTCTCCACCAACAGTTGCAGGGGTCTTGGGTGATTCTCAAATTGTATGTACCTTAACTACCCCCGCGAATTTAGTGTTGACGGGCAATGTGGGGAATGTTGTTCGCTGGGAATCTGCAGATGATGCAGCATTTACACTAAATGTAGCCAATATCGCCAATACCACTACAACATTGACTGCTGCTCAAATGGGTACCATTAATCCTATAAAATATTACAGAGTACAAGTGAAGAGTGGAGCATGTAACGCCTTATATTCCAATGTGGTTTCGGTGGCTATTCCTGTTACAACTTGGAATGGAACAGCATGGAATAACGGCGCTCCCACATCGAGTGTGCGAGCAATTTTTGCTGGAAATTATACTTCGACAGGTGATTTAAATGCATGTTCTGTTCGGGTGAATTCAGGAACAATTACCTTTAATGCGGGTCATTCATTTATCGTGCAAAACGATGTAGTCGTGGCAGCAGGTTCCTTAGTGTTTAACGACACTGCTAGTTTGGTGCAAGTTGTCGATGGGGCTGTCAATTCGGGTAATATTGTTTATAAACGAACTGCCATGCCTATGCGTAAGTTTGATTTTACCTATTGGTCTTCACCAGTGGCGAATCAAGTTTTGAATGTATTTAGTCCGGTAACCCCTGCAGATAAGTTCTTTGTGTATGATCCTGTAAGTGTTAATTGGGTGAATGTATTAAATACGAGTACAATGACGCCCGGGAAAGGATACATTATTCGCGCACCAAGTTCATACAGTCCTGTGACAACTTCTATTTTTAATGGTACATTTTCAGGGGTGCCCAATAACGGGCCTGTAAATGCTCCGGTTGTTTTTAGTACTACAAATTATAATTTGATAGGAAATCCGTTTCCAAGTGCAATTAACGCCGATGCCTTTTTGTCTCATCCTAATAATATAGGTGTAATCGATGCCACCTTGTATTTTTGGACCCATAACACACCCATGACCAATAATAATTATACCAATAATGATTATGCCATTTATAATTATTTAGGGGGAACGGGTACAAGTGCTGCAGCGAATACAGGAGTAAACACAGCCATTCCTAATGGTAAAATTGCAGCGGGACAAGGTTTCTTTGTGAAAGCTTTAGTTTCGGGGAATGTTCTTTTTTCAAATAGTATGCGAATTGCTGGAAACAACAACCAGTTCTTTAGAATGCAAAATGGCAACCAAACACAAGTTTCAACAAACCATCGTTATTGGTTAGATGTAACGAATGGTTCAGGTGCATTCAAACAAACATTGGTTGGTTATGCAGCTGAAGCGACATTGGGATTGGACCGCGGTTATGATAGTGATTTTATAGATGTTGGTTTGCCGATGGCTTTATATAGTGTGTTGCCCGGTGGACAAACCTTATCTATCCAAGGTAGGGGATTGCCATTTGAAGTTGCTGACGTCGTGCCATTAGGATTCAAATCAACCGCTTTGGATGATTATACCATTCACTTGTCTGCCTTTGATGGGTTGTTTGATTTCCAAAGTATTTATTTGAAAGACCGTTACCTTAATATAATACACGATTTAAAAGCGGGGGATTATTATTTCCGTTCCAATGCAGGGACTTTTAACGACCGTTTCCAAATCGTTTATTCCACAGCGTTATTAAATACATCCGATTTGGAATATTCCAATTCAGTTGTATTATATCATCAAAACGATAAAATAACGATTCATTCACAAACAGAGTGGATTGACCGTGTCAATGTTTATGATGTGAGAGGTGTTTTATTGGCTACTCAAAAAGAGATCAATCAACAAGAGATCAGTTTTGATTTGGCCATACCCGATCAAGTTGTTTTGTTTGAAATTTGGACGAACGACGGCAAAAAGATAGTTCGGAAATATGTGAAATAGTTCAAAAACAGGCGCTTATCAACTAAGCGTCTTTTTTTTGTCCATGAAATGCACAAAAAAAGGATAAAAAACTTCGAGGTCGGTAATAAACGAGTTTTAGGGTATTTTATCGAATATATTTCAGTAGCGCTTGGTGTGGTTGTAGTTTTGACTCAGAAATAACAACAACGATGAACACCTTTTCACAAAATACTTCAAACACAATGCAAAAAAGAACTATCGTATTTTTCGTTTTATTTTTATTATCAAGCTTCGGAATGTTTGGTCAAGAAGTAAAGTCAGAAGAAAACACATTATCAACTACAGTTCCTGCAATTGAAGTAGCTTATGATTCAGAAGCGGATTTAGTAAACTGGTTCATGTCATCAAAACAAAATACAATGAACAATGAAGTGAAAGGGGAGTCTTCTACGACTACAAAAAAACAAATCATTACTTCAGGTTCTCAACCGAATAAAGTGTTATACCGCACATTCGTAAAACGAATTGCTTCTAAAGATACAGCTATAGTTTAGTTAAGTACTATACATCTGGTTAGTTTAAGTTTAAAGCCCTTCCTATGAAGGGCTTTTTTGTTGATAAAAAAATCACGATCATTTTCTTATCGATTGTAATTCTGTGTGTTACGTGTAGTTTTTTGATGTGATAACATGATTTTACTTACAGCAATTGGTGTTCATAACCTCCTAAAAATCATGTTTTTTACCGATGAAACCCTGCTTTTTATCGATTTGGGCTTTCTTCCTTTTTTGAATTGAAATTTTTACAAAAAAATAATGTAAATTTAGCGCCAAATACAAGGATTACCCTAAATAAATCGCTATGGCAAAAAAAATACACGTAAACGTTGTGAATAATGGATTCTTGCGATTCATTACTTTGATTGTGCTGTTCTTGAATATTGGAGTTCAAGCACAGAGTTATACCGTTACACAAACCAACTGGACAACCGGGTATACTACATTTCCATTGTCAGGTCGTACCACTTTGGCGGCTACAGGAGGGAATGTGGATGATGTTGTTTATCCCTTGACTATACCTTTCTCATTTGGATTTAATGGAGGGACTTATACCACGGTGAACATGTCAACCAATGGTTTCGTGTACTTTGGTACGGCAACAGGAACGCCTGCCACGGAATATTTTCCAATTTCTTCTTCGGCTACAAATTATACAGGCGGAGGCGCCATTTCGGTATATGGGCGCGATATGGATTTGATTGGTACAACTGCCACCGTAAATATGGGTTGGGTAGTTACAGGTACTGCACCGAACCGTATTTTTAAGATGGATTGGGTAACTCGTCGATCAATTGGTGCAAATGCTGTACCTGCTAGTGAAGCTTCTATGGTATTTCAATTGTGGTTGTATGAAACAACCAATGTGATTGAAATGATTTATAATAATGCAACGTTTACCAATACTACGGCGATTTTAACAGGGCAAATAGGAATTAGAGGTGCAACAAATACAGATTTTATTAACTTATCATACACAAACTCTGCGGCACAATGGCCGGGTTCGGCAACAACGCCCAACCAAATGGCATTAGGAACAGCTAATACAGACAGTGTAGTAACTAAAGGAAATACAGCAGCTTCGGCAACTATTCAAGCCACTTCCAATCGGTTGTTCCGATGGACGCCGGTATCTTGTTTTGCACCTACAGGGTTGACAGCTTCTAATATAACATTTAATAGTGTAGATTTAACTTGGCTAGCGGCTTCACCAGCTCCTGCCAATGGGTATGAATATTATGTAGGTACGACATCTCCTACGGGCGCTTCTACTGCTACAGGGTCTGTAGGTGCAGGTGTGTTAACCGCAAGTGCTACAGGCTTGGCTTCAGGAACATTGTATTATTATGCCGTACGTTCTGTGTGTAGTGGTGTAGATAAAAGTGCATGGACCACAGTAGGAACTTTTACCACTTATTGTGCGCCAACCAATATTACGTACTATGAAGGCTTTGATGGTCCTTCAGTAGTCGTGCCAGCTACTTCACCCAATCATGGAAACATTCCTTCGTGTACATACGCAGTGAATGCAGGTACGGGGAATCCATGGGTAACGACCTATGAAGATTATTACCCGGGCTTAAATATGTTTTTCCAAGGGAATTTTTTAATGTACAACGGTCAGAGTCCGTCCAATGGTAATACGGCCAATGCATGGTGGTTTACCAATGGTTTGAACTTAACTGCGGGTACCACTTATCGTATATCGTTTTTCTATAGTGGTACCGATACTCCTTCTACAGTGCAAAACAAACTTAAAATTGGTTTAGCCACTTCGCCGTTGGCGGCTGGTGTAACCACCATTTTAGATGATTTGCCCAATATTAAAGGAGGACCAAGTGAAAATGTAATCAACTTTACAGCGCCTTCTACGGGTGTATTCTACATTGGATTTAATGCGTATTCTAATCCGAATAATGGACAGTTAGCGGTGGATGATGTTACAGTGGCACCTGCGATTTGTTTGGCTGTCTCTAATGTAACCGTTGCTAATATTACAGCTTCTTCAGCTTTATTAAGTTGGACTTCTCCATCACCAGCTCCTGGTAATGGTTTTGTATACTATTATAATACTTCAGGCGTTGCGCCAACCAATGCGACTGTTCCGTCAGGATCTGTTGGGGTAGGTGTTACCAGTTTAAACTTAACCGGTTTGAATGGAAGTACCAATTATTATTTCTGGGTACGCACGTATTGCGGTGGCGGTGATTATGGCGAATGGGTAGCGTTGAACAATTCAGGTTCTGGATTTTTTACCACATTATACCAACCTCCTTTCTGTATACCGACTGTTTCGGCATCACCTAGTACAGCAACCTTCATTACTAATGTAACCACTACGGGTGGTACTGCCAACTTAAATAACAGCTCAGGATACTCAACGGGAAGTTACGGTGACTATTCCGCTCAATTAGTGGCACAGGCTCCTGGGTTTTCAGTAAACATGTCAATCGGATTTATTGCTGCAGGTGGGGTTGGAGTTGCGGTTTATGTGGACTGGAATAATGACGGGACGTTTGCGACAACCGAGCGTATGTACAATTCAGCAGCTTATTTATTTACCTCTCCAACCACAGCAACGATAAATGTTCCAGGAGCACAGGCTTTGGGTGACTACCGTATGCGTGTAGTAGCCGATTATTGGGCGACTAGTCCAAGTCCGTGTACCTATGGAGGTTCCACTTCTCGTTGGGAGGTGGAAGATTATACCTTCCGTGTAGTGACACCTCCACCACCATTGTCGATCAACATTACTTCGGATACACAATGTGCGGGTAATCCTTCGGTATTAGTTCAATTGACTTCTGCAATTTCTAATTATGATACATATTCATGGTCACCAAATGTTGGGGTTTCTGGAAATCCTGTAACAGGTTGGGTGTTTAATAATACAGTTACAACACAATATATTTTAACAGGTAATCAAATTACGGCCCCGTTTGGGACACGTCAAGTTACATTTACTTATAATGCGAATCAAACTCCAACACCGATCGTATTGTCACCGGCTACACCAACCGTTTGTGGTTCAGGTCCAGCGGTGCAATTAACATCAACAGGTGGTTTGGTTTCAGGTTTCCCTATATTGAGTGAGAACTTTAATACTGGGGCGCCAGGATGGTCGGCGACTACAACGGCTGCGCATACAGGAGGAAATGTGAACGCTTCTTTATGGCAAATTGTTAATTCACCCTATAGAGGTATAGTGAGTCCCGACTCTTCACAATATTTTGTTTCCGACTCAGACGCACAGGGATCTGCGGGTACAACTTTTGTTGAATTGACAACTCCAGCATTCAGTTTAGCAAGTTACACGGATGCTTCGCTTAGTTTTTATCATTATTACCGTCCATGGATTAATGGTACAGCAACTGTATCCATAACCACTAACGGTGGTACAACATGGACGCAGTTGAGACAGTGGACAAATACAGCCAATGGGGAAACAACACAAGGAACTCCAACGAATTTTGCTCTTGTGAACTTACCATTAGTTGCTTATGTAGGACAAGCCAATGTGCAAATTAAATTTTCCTACACAGCACAGTATGGTTGGTATTGGGCTATTGATAATTTCTTAGTTTCAGGTACAGCTTCTTCGGCTGTAAATTGGAACTTAACTACTGGCCCAGTAGCCAATGGGGTTGTAGTTCCAGGATTGTATACTACTGCTGCAGCTACACCTGGTTCAGAGTATATTGCAGGTACAGGTTCAGCATCAGTTTATGCATTACCAACAGCGACTACAGATTATACAGCAAGTGCAAGTACGCCAGCGCCTGTTTGTGCTACTAATAGTTCGATAACTGTAACGTTATCAAATGTAGGTGCTGGAACCGCATCATCCGATCAAACGATTTGTAGTGGGATGCCAGCGAACTTAACTTTGTCAGGTTACACGGGTACAATTACAAAGTGGCAATCGTCTACGACGGCTGCATTTACAACGCCGGTTGATATTGCTGCAAGTGCATCGGCAACCTTGACTTCTGTCCAAATGGGAGCAATAACGGCAACCACCTATTATAGAGCAGTAGTAACCAATGGAGGTTGTACAGGGTATTCAAATGTGGTTACTATTACGGTTAGTACGAGTACTTGGAATGGTTCAGTATGGAGTAACGGTGTACCGTCGTTAACTAAAGCAGCTATTTTTGCGGGTAATTACAGTTCGACAGGTGACTTGTCCGCTTGTTCGGTAACCGTACAAAGTGGAACGGTAGTATTTAATACGAATCATACGTTAACGGTTCAAAATGCGGTAACAGTAACAGGTGGATCGCTTACTTTTGAAGACGACTCAAGTTTGTTGCAAGTAACGAATGCGGTTAACTCGGGTAATATTACCTATAAACGTACAACGACACCTATCCGTAAGTTTGACTTTACGTATTGGTCATCACCAGTAGCGCCACAAACATTGGTGGCTTTATCACCATTAACGCAATTTGATAAATATTTCACCTTTGATCCTGTAATTGGTAACTGGGTTACTGTTGCCTCATCATCTTTAATGGTTGCAGGAAAAGGGTATATTATTCGTGGACCCAACAATTTTGACCCTGTGGTAGCTGCTCCATACAATGCATCCTTTGTAGGGGTTCCCAATAACGGAACCATTACAGCGCCAATTGCTTTGGGTACATCGGATGTGAATTTAATTGGTAATCCATACCCAAGTGCTTTGAATATTGATTTGTTTATGGATTACAATGGTAATACAGGATTGAACCTAGTGGATAAAACGATCTACATTTGGACACACAATACGGCCATGACCAACAATAATTATACGAATAGCGATTATGCGGTATATAATTATATGGGTGGAGTAGGAACTGCTGCAGCGCCGGGTTCAAATAATGCTGTTCCAACAGGTAAAATTGCTTCAGGGCAAAGTTTCTTTATTAAAGGTTTGGCCAATGGAAATGCTATTTTCAACAACACCATGCGTGTAGCTGGCAACAATGCGCAATTCTTCCGTTCAGCGGCTGATAAGAGTCGTGTTTGGTTGCAGATTTATGACGGTGCAGCCGGCTATAAACAAACTTTAGTAGGTTATGCAGATGGCGCTACTAACGGTATTGAAAGTGGTTTTGATGGGGATTTATTTGATGCTGGAAATGCAGTAACATTATATTCGTTGGTAGGTAATTCTAAATTGACTATCCAAGGTAGAGCTTTACCGTTTAATGTGAGTGATGTTGTGCCTTTGGGTTATAAGGCTACAGAAAATGGCAATTTAACAATCAGCTTACATAATTTTGACGGAGTGTTTACTTCACAAGCTATTTACTTAAAAGATAATTTGTTAAATGTAATCCAAGATTTGAAAGCAGGCGATTATACATTTGCTACTACAGCAGGTACTTTTGAAAACCGTTTCGAATTGGTTTATACTAACAATGCCTTAGGAATAGATACTCCTGAATTCTCAAATTCGGTTGTGGTGTATGCTCAAAATGGAGTGATTCATGTACAATCTTCTGCTGCCAATTTAGACCATATCGAAGTGTATGATGTGCGCGGTGCGAAGTTAGCTACGATGCAAAATGTGAACAGCACTACTGCTCAATTAACCCATGTAAGCAATGCGAATCAGTTGCTATTTGTTAAGGTGACGGATCAAAATGGCAATACTTTAACAAGAAAAGTACAGTATTAGAAAAAATATTGTCTTACTAATCCCTATAAAAAAATCGACAAGAGTGTATTTTGTCGATTTTTTTGTGTTTATATCGGTTTTGTTAATGTGGTGTTAACGTCATATTATTTCTTTTATTAATTTAACGCATTAATTAACCCAATTTTTTTAATTATGATGGATAACTACAATTATGATGTTAGTTTTAAAGAGGCTAATGTCAGAAAGAAGTTAAAGGAGTTTGAGAGTGTTGAAATAAACTCGAAGAATTCTTTTAATTCTTGGATTGTTGGTTGGTTGTTTGTTTTGTTGACGTTATTTGGAGTCAATGTAAACGCACAACTTACCAATTATTCCTTCAGTTCTACAAGTGGTACTTATACTGCTCTTACTGGAGGTACTCAATTGATTGCGGCCGCGACTGATTCAGGTGCATCCGCAGTAACTAATATTGGGTTCAACTTTGTTTTTGATGGGACTACGTATACGCAGTTCTCAGCTACAGCAAATGGTTGGATCAGATTAGGGGCAACTGCAGGGTCAACTACAAGTACAACTGCATTAAGTACATCAACAAACATGCCTTCAATTGCATTTTTGTCAAGAGATGGAAAAACCAATGGAGCTGTAACTTATTTGGTTACTGGTACTGCTCCTAATAGAGTTTTGACCATTGATTATCCAAGTTATTATGCGCATTGGAGTAGTACAACAGAGACTATCTCAGCGCAAATTAAATTGTATGAAACAACAAATGTTGTTCAAATCGTTTATGGTCCTTCAGCTGCTGTTACTTCAAGAACAGGGCAGGTTGGTCTAGCAGTTTCTACAACAAATTATTCTAATAGAACATCCACGACTAGTTGGAGTTCTTCTGCTGCGGGTACTGCTAATACGAATTCAATGACATTTTCAAGTACAGTACTTCCCGCAAACGGCTTAACTTACACTTGGACTCCTCCTACACCATGTACAGGTACCCCTGTAGCAGGAACTGTAACGCCGGCTACACAAAATTTGTGTTCTGGTACAACACCTTCTGCATTAACTGTTGCTGGATTTTCATCAGGAGTTACAGGAGTTACCTTCCAATGGCAGCAATCCAATGACGATATATCTTGGGGTAATGTTATTGCAGGTACAGGTGCTACAACAGCGACTTACACGCCAGCAGCTTTTGGCGGTACTACTATTTATTACCGTTGTCGTGTAACATGTTCTAATAGTGGTTTGTTTGCAGATACGCCATCTGTAACGGTAAATCCCCCTGCAAATCCATCGACACAAGCAACGGCATTAGCTGCTTCAGCGATTACCTATAATGGGGCTACTTTAGGGTGGACCAATGGTAATGGTGCGCGTCGTGTAGTATTCTTAAGTGATTCACCAATTGTAGATCCTGTTAATGGAAATATGGCGGCATATACTGCGAATACAGTTTATGCGGGTTCAGGTCAACAAGTTGTTTTTGATGGTACAACTGCTACTGTTTCAGTAACAGGATTGTCGCTTGGTACTACATATTATGTAAAAGTATTTGAATATTTGCGTTGTGGGGCGGGTCCTTATGATTATTATTTCAATTCAACTACGGGTACGAATAGTGTATCGTTTACTACATCGTCAGCAACTGCTGTTCCTTGGACAGAAAGTTTTGCTACAGCCACATTTCCTACCAATTGGGTAAATACCTCTTCTTGGACGTTATCCAATTCATTAACTGCTTTTGGCGGTACAGCGAATACAGCTTATTACTTGTATAAGAACTTATATTCATCTGTAACAACAGCTAATTTCACAACCTTAATTGCAGGTCCACTACCTTCAAATTATAGATTAACATTTGATTATAGATTGGCTAATTTTAGTTCACCCTATGCTTCTCCTGGGGCTGGTAGTGGTAACTTTGTAGTGGCTATCTCAACAAATAATGGGTCTACATATACAGATATTTTAACAGTTGCAAATAATTCCACTTTAGGATGGCAACCAATTAGTGTTGATTTGAGTGCATATGCAGGTCAAAATGTTCGTTTGCGTTTTACTGGGAACTGGATTTCTGGGGATTATTATTTAGCATTTGATAATGTTTCAATTAATCCAACCCCTACATGTTTTATCCCAACAGGTTTAACGGCATCAGTGACTTCACCTACTTCAGCGAATGTATCTTGGACTGCTCCTTCAACGGGTACTGCTCCAGTTCAATATGAGTATGCAGTTACTACTTCTGCAACACCTCCAACTTCGGGTACAATCGTTACAGGTACTTCGGCATCTGTTTCAGGTTTAACATCAAATACAACATATTATTTGCATGTTCGTTCTGAATGTTCTATAGGAGTGGATTATAGTTCATGGACTTCAAGTTCTTTTGCGACACCATTAGTAACTTCTGCACCTTGGACAGAAGGTTTTGCAACAACAGCTACACCTAATGGTTGGTCAAACACTGGAGGTTCATATGGTACAGCACGTGGTGCTACAGGTAATCCTGGTAATAACTGGTATTCTAATATCTGGTCTTCAAATACCTCTGCAAATACTTCTACGATTACGGTAGGTACTATTCCAGCAGGTATGCGTTTTAGTTTTGATTACCAATTATCAAACTATTCATCTCCGTATGCTTCACCAGCAGCGTCAGCTTGTTCTATTGCTGTTGAAATTTCAACTAATTTTGGATCAACTTACACAACATTAGAAACAATTGTATCTGATGGAACTTCAGGTTGGAAAACAAAAGCGTATGATTTGTCGGCTTATGTAGGTCAATTTGTGAAATTTAGAATCACAGGAACATGGAATTCTACAGTAGCAGGTGACTTTGACTTGGCTCTTGATAACTTCAGCGTAAATTATACACCAATTACAGTTGCTTCATTTGCACCAACGGCTGTTTGTTCAGCTGATTTGGCAACTTCTGTAATTACTTTAACGGGTACTAATTTTACAGGTGCTACTGATGTTCAGTTAAATGGTGTATCACACACGTTTGCTGTGGTAAATGATACTACAATTACCGTTAATTTAACTGGAACTTCTACTGCGGGTACTTTTACAGTATTCAATGCGTATACTTCAGGATCCAGTACAGGTTCTTTAACCATCAATGCTAGTCCTGTTGTTTCAGCAATTACAGGTCCTTCTAATGATTTGTGTATGCCAAATACTTTGGCGTTAGCTAACAATACAGCATTAGGGGTGTGGTCTTCTTCAGATACCGCTGTTGCTACAATCAACACTTTTGGTGAAGTTACTGGTGTTACAGAAGGTACTGCTACGATTTCGTATACAGTAACGGATAACGGATGTTCTACAGCAGTTACTTACACAGTGAATGTAAAAGCTCCTGTTGTAATTACTACTAACCCTGTGAATCAGTCTGTAGTAACAGGTAACAATATTTCATTTACTGCTGCGGCTACAGGTACAGGAGTATCTTACCAGTGGGAAGAATCTACTGATGGTGGTATTTCATATTCGCCAATTTCTAATGGCGGTGTTTATTCAGGTGCTGATACTGCAGTGTTAACATTAACTGCTGTGCCAGACACTATGAATGGCTATTTCTACCAATGTGTAGTATCAGGTACTGCTCCATGTGGTCCTGAAACAACATTAGCTGCAATGCTTACTGTAGGTAATACAGGTATTGCTACACATCCTTCTAATTTTACATTGTGTGACACTGGAACAGCTACTTTCTCAGTTGTTGGTTCGGGAACAGTTGACACTTATCAATGGTATCAAGATGCTGGTTTAGGACCAGAACCTCTTGTTGATGGAGCTGGTGTAAGTGGTGCTACTACTGACACATTAACCTTGACAGGTGTAGATACTTCATATAATGGATATACGTACTATGTAGATGTTGTTGGTCCAGCGAATACGGCACCTTCAAACTCAGCTACTTTATTTGTAAATACTCCAGCAACAATTACCACTGATCCAACGAATCAAACAGTTTGTTATTCTGGTGGAACTGTTTCATTCACTGCAGCAGCAGGAGGAACTTTCTCAGGGGTTCAATGGCAGTATTCTACAGATAATACATCATGGAATAATGTTGCCAATGGAACTCCAACAGGAGTAACTTACAATGGAGCTACAACGTCTACATTGAATGTGACAACAACTGCTGCAACTCCAATCGGTGGTACTTATTATTACCGTATGTTAGCAGACGCTACAGCACCATGTGTTGATGTGCCATCTGCTTCAGCCCAATTGTTGTTCAATAATCCTGCCATTACAACTGCACCAGCTGCAGCAACTGTATTAGCAGGTAACACTGCTACTTTTACTGTGGTTTCAAATGCTACAGGTACAGTAACCTATCAATGGCAACGTTCAACTACGTTGAATGGAACGTATACAAATGTAGTTAACGCAACTCCTGCGAATGTTACATATAACGGTGCAAATACGGCAACATTATCTGTAATTACAGGTTCAGGTGCAACTGCAGGGGCAAATAACTATTATAGAGTTATCGTTACTTCTGATGGATGTGCAGTTACTTCAACAGGTGCATTGTTAACAATTACTAATTACTGTAATTCAACTCCATCAAGTAATGACGCTTCTGGTATTACAGCTGTAGTATTAGGTGCAAATAACTTTACGATTCCTGATGTAACCTACTCAAATCAAACGGCTACACCGGTTTCATTTGTTCAAGGTTCAAGTGTAAACTTCCAAGTTACTTTTGCAACTGGATATACTTATGATAGTAATGTGTGGATTGATATGAATGATGATGGCGATTTTGTGGATGCAGGTGAGTTAGTGAAATCTGGTGTTTCATTGGCGACTAATCCTACTACATTGAATTTGTCATTCACAATGCCAATAACTACACCAGTGGGTAACCACAGAATGCGTTTGGGAACTGCAGACTCAGGTCAAGCTACTCCTAATCCTTGTTATACAGGTTCATTTGGTGTGACTATTGATTTTACAGTAACAATTACAGCTGCACCTCAATGTACAGGTACACCAGCAGTTCCAGTAGCTGCAACTAGTGCTTCAGCTACATGTGCAAACAGTTCAATTAACTTGACATTATCAGGTATTCCTGCAGAATTAGGATATACGTACCAATGGTATAGCAGAACATTACCTTCTGGTTCGTTTGCTCCAATTGCTGGTGCAACTACTTCAACGTATGCTTATACAATTTCAGCTTCTTCTGAAATTTACGCTACAATTACATGTACTAACTCAGGATTGTCTGCTAATTCAAATACGTTAACAGTTACAACTACTTTATGTAATTATACCGTTACACGTAATACGGGTATCACTTACAACTCTGTAATGACCACTGGTTCAACGTATACATCATTGTCTTCTGCGGATGATGGTAAAACGAATACGGTAAGTTTAACGGGTACTACATTCACTTACAATGGTGCAGTAGTGACAGGTTTCTATGCTACATCTAATGGTTGGTTGACTTTTGGAACAGCACAAACTTCTTCTACATATATTAACGATTTGACTTCTACAGGTCAGAACAACGTGTTAGCACCATTCTGGGATGACTTAGTAATTAAAGGTAACTTATTAGCAAATAAAGATATTTCAATGCGTTACCAAATTATCGGTACTTTAGGTAGTGGTTCTGCAGATATCGTTATCGAGTGGGCTGAAATGGAAAAATTCAATTATGGAGATCCTAATTTAAATTTCCAAGTTGTATTACACGAAGCTGATAATTCTATTGATTTCAACTACGGTAACATGCAGTTGTTCAATGGTGCTACTCAAAACACTTCAAATGGATACTATACGTATTCAGTGGGTATGAATGGTTCTGTACCATCTACAAATGCTACTACAAGTCGTATTATGTTACAAAACTATAATAACTACAATTTCAGTGCTACCGCTCAAAACAGTTTGACCGGTTCACCTGATTGTAATACGCAGTTGCATTTTGTGCCATCTGCAGCTCACGTAAGTGGTTCAGCTCCAGCTTCAGTTATTCCTGTGAATAACGAGCCAGCGGGTGCAATTACTTTAGCAGTAAACAATGACCCTTGTACATTAAACTGTGGTAATATTTATACAAGTAAAAATGCTACCGCTACTGCAGGAATAGGTGTTTGTACAGCTACAACTCCAGGTACTGCAGATGACGATGTATTCTTTACATTTACAACTAATTCTACAATTCAAAATTATAGAATTGAAGTTCAGGCATCAACAAACTACAACCCAGTTGTACAAGTGTTGGATGCTACTTTAACTCCAGTTGCTTGTTTCAATGCTGCAGGTGCTGGTTTGACAGAATTAGTATCTTCTGTAACCTTGTCTTTAAGTACTCAATACTACTTAAGAATTTATGATTCTGCTGCAGGTGCTGCAGGTGGAGCTTCAGGAAGTGGAGAGTTTGCGGTTTGTATTAGTCAAATCTTACCTCCTCCTGCTTATGATGAACCAGCCGGTGCATTATCATTAACTGTTGGAACTACATGTTCACCAGTTTCAAGTGTACCTGCAGAAATCTTGCGTTCTACTGCTACAGCAGGAATCCAAGTTTGTAATGCTACAACAGCAGGTACTCCAGATGATGACGTATGGTATAAATTTACTACACCAGCGGCTTCAACAGGAATTACTTATACAATTAACGTACAAGGTATCTCTACATTTAATCCAGTAGTTCAGTTGTTTGCTGGTACGCCAAGTACTGCTAACTCTGTAGTATGTGTGAATAGTACTGGAAATGGTGGACTAGAGACTATCTCAAATTCTGCTTTATTACCAAGTACAGATTACTATGTGAGAATTTATAACTCAGGAGCTGGTGCAGCAAATGGTTCTTTTACAGTTTGTGTATTAGCTTCAGTTCCAGGATGTGTATCTTCTCCAACAGCTCCTTCAAATGCATCTACAGCTTGTGAGTCTACTTCAGGCACAACATTATCTTGGGCTGCAGTTTCAAGTGCAACACTTTATGATGTATATTTCAATGGAAACTTAGTTTCTGCTGATCAAACTGCATTATCATGGACAACTCCTGTATTAACAGCAGGTTCTTACAACTGGAGTGTTGTTCCTAAAAATGCATACGGTGCTGCTTCAGGATGTACAGACTTTACATTTACAGTTTTAGCTAATGTAACGTACTATGCAGACTTAGATAACGACGGTTTCGGTAATGCTGCTTTTTCTGTAGTTAATTGTATTGCAATTGCAGGTTATGTAACCAACAATCTTGATTGTAACGATAACCAAGTTAGATATCAAGATAATGATGGTGACTTATTTGGTTCTTCTGTAAAAGTTCCTTGTGGCGGTGTATTGAATAGCACTGATTGTAATGATAACTTGTTAACCTATGTAGATGCTGATCTAGATGGTTATGGTACCACAACTTTAGCTGCTTGTGGATCTACATTCAATACAGATTGTGATGATACAGTTGCATCTACTAATCCAGGAGCTGTAGACGTTTGTTACGATGGTATTGACAACGACTGTAACAGTAACATCGATAACATCGGTTTACCAGGTGGTTGTACACCAATCTATTCGGTTCCAGCGGTTACTGTTCCTAACTCAACAATTAGTTATGGTGCTTCTATCATTACAAGTTTAGTGGCGAACTGTCAAGGATATCGTTATGTGGTTACCCGTGTGAATCCAGCCGATGATACACCGATGTCAGCTCCTGTAACTGTGGATATGGGTATGCGTAACTTGTTCTTGTCTAACTTGTCTAACTATGCTTATGGTGCGAAGTTTAAAGTAGAAACTACGGTTCGTATCAATAACGTATGGCAGCCGAACTATGCACCTGCATTCTTCGTGTTTACGCCAACACCATTAAGTACAATGGCTTCTTGTGGTACTCAAATCTCTAATTTGACTACGCAAGTTACGAGTTCACCAGTTGCCTTAGTATCGGTTTACCGTTACCAAGTTCAACGTTTGGATGCAAGTAACAACGTATTGAGTACACAAGTAATTACAAGTGGATTACGTTACTTCTCATTCGAACAAGTAACCGATTTCCGTTACGATGCTAACTACAGCGTATCGTGTGCGATTCGTAACTTAGACGGAGTGTTTATGGCGTACGGTCCTGCATGTACTGTTCAAGCACCGAAACACCCAACCAGTGAAGTTCGTGCTACACAATGTAACGACTACAATGTATCAAGCTATAACGAGAAGATCTTCGCGAACTTAGTTCGTAACGTAGTGTTGTACCGTTACCGTTTGTATAACGTTGCTCAAGGGTATGACTACAGTGTAGACAAGAATGCCAACTACTTCCGATTGACTGATTTCCCTGGTTTAGTACCTGGAGAAACGTATTCAGTACAAGTAGCGGTGAGTATGCCAGGTCAACCTGACTTTGGTCCATTCGGAAAAACATGTACGCTTGTAATACCAAACGTGGCACGTACTATCGAAGATACACAAGTGGCAGGAGCCATCAGCTTCGAAGCTACGGTTTATCCGAACCCATTTGCAGAGAACTTCTATTTCAAAGTGAATTCAGCGAGTAACGAAGATTACACTATCCAAGTGTATGATATGTTAGGTAAATTAGTAGAGACCAAAACGGTTGCTGCTGATTCAGTTGAAAGCACAGAAGTAGGGGCTAACTTCCCAGCAGGGGTTTACAATGTAATCTTAACACAAGGAGCGAATATCAAAACACTACGTGTAGTGAAACGATAATCTTTCTTTAAGATGATATAATTTAAGGCCTCTCCATTGGAGAGGCCTTTTTTTATTCTGATTGAAACTACACTTTAAAAAAGTTCAGGTATAAAAAAACCGTCATGCTTTTAAAAAGCATGACGGTTTAATATGTTTTGAAATTATCTTATTTCAAAGATAATCTATAGTTTCTCATTTTATATCCTGCAAAAATAACAGCTACAATAGTTAGAATAAATAGATTGGTATTGATAGGGGCAGGGGCTGGGTCACCACCTTCAAGACCACCATCACCAGTACCTCCTGGTCCACCTTGTGCAAACAAACTTACATCAGCACAAAATAAAGCACTTAACAAAAGTAATTGAGAAATTCTTTTTTTCATTTCATATCATTTTACGTCACAAATATAAAATCATTTTTTAAATTAAACCTATTTAATAGATTATAATCGATTAAATGATTGTTAATTGCTTTAAAATTGTAGTATTTAGTGATTTTTTTAATCAATTTCTGATGTAAAAAATAATTTTACTGTTGGATATTTACTTTGTGTCATTTGAATGGTAAAATCTGAATCCGCTAAAAATACTAATTGTCCATACTTGTCATGAGCTAGAAATTTTTGCTTGATTCGTTTAAATTCCAAAAACTCTTCATTTTTGGGATCTTCGGGTTTTACCCAACAGGCTTTATGAACGGGGAAATTTTCATACGAACATTTGGCACCATATTCGTGTTCTAAACGATATTGAATTACTTCATACTGAAGAGCGCCTACCGTTCCAATGACTTTTCGATTATTCATTTCTAAGGTAAATAATTGGGCTACTCCTTCATCCATTAATTGGTCGATGCCCTTTTCAAGCTGTTTGGCTTTCATCGGGTCAGCATTGTTAATGTACCTAAAATGCTCCGGTGAAAAACTGGGTATACCTCTAAAGTTCATGATTTCTCCTTCAGTCAAAGTATCTCCAATTTTAAAATTCCCCGTATCGTGTAAGCCAACAATGTCACCCGGGAAAGAAATATCAACAATTTCTTTTTTCTCAGCAAAAAAGGCATTTGGACTCGAGAATTTTAAACTTTTCCCTAACCGCACATGCGTGTAGAGTTTGTTGCGTTCAAAGGTTCCTGAAACAATTTTAATGAATGCCAAACGGTCACGATGTTTAGGGTCCATATTGGCATGGATTTTAAAAACAAATCCCGAAAGTTTGGTTTCTTCTGCAGCGACTAATCTTGTATCCGATTCTTTAGCTCTCGGACTTGGTGCAATTTCAATGAAACCATCCAATAATTCTCTTACTCCAAAATTGTTCAATGCCGATCCAAAAAATACTGGTTGCAGCGTACCATTTAAATAGCGCTCTCGGTCAAATTCAGGATAGACTTCTTGTATTAATTCCAATTCATCTCGCAATTTTGAAGCAGCTTTATCTCCAATTATTTTATCCAATTCTGGATTCTGAATGTCACTAATTGCAATGACATCTTCAATGTTTTTGCGACTATCACTGCTGAATAAATTGATGTTCTTTTCCCAAATATTGTAAATCCCTTGAAAATCATAACCCATTCCAATTGGAAAACTCAAAGGCGTAACTTGTAGTCCTAATTTTTTTTCAACTTCATCCATCAAGTCGAAGGCATCTTTACCCTCACGGTCTAATTTATTGATGAAAACAATAATTGGTATATTACGCATTCGGCATACCGAAACTAGTTTTTCAGTTTGCTCCTCAACCCCTTTAGCTACGTCAATCACAACAATAACACTGTCTACAGCAGTTAATGTGCGGTAGGTATCTTCAGCAAAGTCCTTGTGACCTGGCGTATCCAGAATATTGATTTTTTTGTCTTTATAATTAAAGGCCAATACAGAAGTCGCCACCGAAATTCCCCGTTGACGCTCAATTTCCATAAAGTCACTCGTGGCGCCTTTTTTGATTTTGTTACTTTTTACCGCACCCGCTTCTTGAATGGCTCCTCCGAATAAAAGGAGTTTTTCAGTTAATGTGGTTTTTCCAGCATCCGGGTGAGAGATAATACCAAAGGTTCGTCGACGTGCGATTTCTTGTAAAAAATTCATAACTTCTAAAATTGGCTGCAAAAATACTATTTATCATTCAATTATTTCCATTAATGCTGCTTCGAAAATCGCATTTGAAAAGTGTTAATAAATTTTTGTTAATAGTAAGGTGGCGACTTGTTTAATACCTGCGTTTTCTTACTTTTGTTGATTCGAACCTAACCTTTTTAGATACGTTGAACAAACGATAATTCGAGCTAAAATTATGAATTTAAGAAATTTATTTTTTGCCCTTTTGACCGGACTAACAATGTCGGCTCAACAACAAAATTCTGGCAAAGAAGTGCTTTTTACCATTGATAACAATCCCTATTATACCGATGAATTTATTCGAGTTTACAACAAAAACTTAGATTTGGTAAAAGATGAATCCCAAAAGAATTTAGATCAATATCTCGAACTCTTTATCGGATATAAACTTAAGGTTAATAAAGCGTTTAAATTAGGCTTGCAAAATGGAACCCAATACCAAAACGAGTTAAAATCGTACCGTACGCAATTGTCCAAAAATTATTTAATGGACTCAAAAGTAACTCAAGAGTTGCTTGATGAAGGGTATGAACGCCTCAAAAAAGAGATCAATGCTTCGCATATTCTTTTAATGGTGGATGAAAATGCAGCACCTGCAGATACTTTAGCCGCCTACAATAAAATTATGGCAATTCGTGATCGTATTGTGAAAAATGGGGAAGATTTTGGAACAGTTGCTATGGCTACTTCTCAAGATCCATCGGCGAAAGAAAATAAAGGAAATTTGGGGTATTTTACCGCTTTCCGTATGGTGTATGCCTTTGAAAACGGTGCGTATAACACGCCTTTAGGACAAGTTTCTATGCCTGTTCGTAGTCGTTTTGGCTACCATATCATCAAAGTTAATGATATTCGAAACAATAGAGGAGAAGTAGCGGTTTCACACATCATGATTCTGAAACCCAAGGAAGGTGAAGACCCAACCAAAGCAAAAACTACAATTGACGAGATTTACCAAAAATTACAACAAGGGGAGCAATTTGAGGAATTGGCGAAACAATTCTCCGAAGACAAATCCTCGTCCACCAAAGGCGGTGTGCTTAACAAATTTGCTTCGGGACAATTAAGTTCGGAAGAATTCGAAAATCAATCGTTTGCTTTAACCAAAGAAAATCCACTTTCTAAGCCTTTTGAGACAGCATATGGTTGGCATATTGTGAAATTGAACGACAAATTCCCGCTTCGTACTAAGGATGAAATGAAAGTGGAGTTGGAGAATAAAATCGCTCGTGATGATCGCTCCAAGAAAATAAGTGATGCTTTGGCGGTGAAACTGAGAAAAAAATATCCGGTTAAACCTGAATCTAAATTGTATAAAGAGATTGCCAAATCAGTCGATGATTCTTTTTACAAAGGAGAATGGAAAATGCCGGCTGATTTGAAAAAATTTGATGCTAAACTTTTTGTTGTTGGGTCAAAAGAAATCAAGGGAGGAACCTTCATGGATTATTTGTATTCTCAACAAAAAAGTGCAGTAGGTATCAAACCGGTTTCAAAATTAGTGGATCATTATTTTAGTCGTTTTGCCGATGAGCAACGCGCTGTTTTCAACAATGAAAATCTTGAAAATGAATACCCTGAGTTTGCTGCTGTCATGAGCGAATACCGTGACGGATTGCTTTTGTTTGATTTAATGGAAAAAGAAATTTGGCAAAAGGCAAAAACAGACAGTATTGGTTTGAAAGATTTCTATGAAAAAAACAAGCAAAAATACCTTTGGAAAACGCGTTTTGATGCAGAAATTTATTCTTCTACCAAACCCGATGTGATGAAAAAGGTGTTGGCTCTATTGAAGAAAGGGAATGATGCTAAAACTATTAAAGAAAAATTCAATAGTGAAAAAGAGTTGAATGTGATGATGTATGATGGCATCTACGAAGAAGGGGCAGATGCCTTACCTAAAAACATCAAAGCTGGTGAAACCTACACTGATATTTCGCAAAAAGGGGAATATTATTACATTGCAAAAATTCGAAAAGTGATTCCGGCAGGAGTCAAGTCTTTGGAAGAATGCAAAGGAAGAGTGACCAATGAATACCAACAGTTTTTAGAACAAAATTGGATTGACACGCTAAAAAAAGAATTCCAAATCAACATCAATAAAGACGTGTTTGAACGCGTAAAACAACAAATAAAGAAATAAAAACAATGCATACATTCAAATTAATCCGAATTCTTTTTTTAGGTTTATTTATAGCTACTCCAATGGTGGCTCAAGAAATCATTCCAGAAAAGCAACCTGAAAAAAAATCGGTGAATCCACCCAAAAAACAGCGTATTGATGGAATTGTTGCGACGATTGGAGATTACAATATTTTAGATTCAGATATTGATAAAACGTATTTGGAAATTGAAAGTCAAGGCCAGTCAACAAAAGATATTACGCGTTGTCAGATTCTGGGTAAATTAATGGAAGAGAAATTGTATGCGCACCAGGCCATTCAAGACTCTATCCAGGTAAAAGATGAAGAGGTTAAAGAGCGAATGAATCAACAAATTGATTACATGGTGGAGCAATTGAAGTCCATGGATGCCGTAGTCAAATATTTCAAAAAAGATAATGAAGATGAATTTCGTGCGGAGTTGTTTGATATTTTAAAACAACAGCAATTGGCCTCAGAAATGACCAAAAAAATTGTGGGCGCTGTGGAAATTACTCCAGAAGAAACGCGAACATTTTTTCAAAAATTATCTAAAGATGATTTGCCCTTAGTAGGTTCTGAAGTGGAAGTTGCCCAAATTGTAATTACGCCGAAAGTAAGCGATGAAGAAAAGAAAATCGTTATTGATCGTCTAAAAGAAATAAAAGCTGAAGTGTTAAACGGGGCCAGTTTTACCACCAAAGCCGTTTTATATACTGAAGATCCGGGTTCCCGTTCAAATGGGGGGTATTATAAAATAAACAAGAAAACACCTTTTGTTAAAGAATTTAAAGATGTAGCGTTTTCATTGCAAGAAGGCGAAATATCGGATCCTTTTGAAACTGAATTTGGTTTCCATATTATTTACTTGGAAAAAGTCAGAGGTCAAGACTTGGAAATTCGCCATATTTTGATGAAGCCCAAGGTGACTAGCACTTCATTAAAAGAAGCACGTGAACGTGCCGATTTAATTCGCAAGCGTATCATGGATAAAGAAATTACGTTTGCAGATGCTGCTCGTACCTTATCCGATGAAAAAGAAACCCGTGCGAACGGTGGTGCCTTAATCAATCCAAAAACGCAGGATACGCATTTTGAATTGACAAAAATGGATCCTGAATTGTACAGCCAAGTTTCTAATTTAAAAAGCGGTGAAGTGACTCAAGTGTTGTTTGATGATGACGGTCGTAACGGGAAACGCTATAAAATCATTACGGTAACTTCTAAATCAGACGAGCATTTAGCCGATTTTAGTAAAGATTATACCAAAATTCGCGAATTAGCTTTAAAAGAGAAGCAATTAAAAGCCATTGGAAAATGGTTTGATCAAAAAATTAAAGAGACCTATATTAAAATCAACAGTGAATACAAAGATTGTAAATTCACCAACAATTGGTTGAAAAATTAATCCCTAATTCTAGCACACTCCAACTATGTCAGATGTAACAGCGATTCAAAATTTAGTTCAAAAACGCAACGAACTTAAGACTGAAATTTCAAAAGTAATTGTAGGTCAAAATGCCGTGGTGGACCAAATCTTGTTGAGTATTTTTTCAGGCGGACATGCTTTGCTTGTAGGTGTGCCCGGATTGGCAAAAACGTTGATGGTAAATACCATTGCACAAGCTTTGGGCTTGGATTTTAAACGTATTCAATTTACACCCGATTTGATGCCATCCGATATTTTAGGAAGTGAAATTTTAGATGAAAATCGCCAGTTTAAATTTATCAAAGGTCCCGTTTTCTCCAATATTATTTTAGCTGACGAGATCAACCGTACACCACCCAAAACACAAGCCGCTTTGTTAGAAGCCATGCAAGAACGCGCAGTGACAATTGCGGGACACAATTACAAATTGGATTTGCCGTATTTTGTATTAGCAACACAAAACCCCATTGAACAGGAGGGAACCTATCCACTTCCTGAAGCCCAATTGGACCGTTTTATGTTTGCTATAAAATTGGAATACCCCACATTTGAGGAAGAAGTTCAAGTGGTGAAAAGTACGACCAATGACTCCAAACCCACCATCAATGCGTTGTTTACAGGTGAGGAAATCATTGAGTTCCAACATTTGATTCGTCGTATCCCAGTTGCCGATAATGTGATTGAATATGCTGTCGGATTGGTGAATAAAACCCGACCCAATGGAGCCATGGCTTCGGATTATGTGAAAAATTATTTGGATTGGGGCGCAGGGCCTCGTGCTTCGCAAAATTTAATTTTAGCTGCCAAAGCCCATGCCGCTTTCTCCGGTAAATATTCGCCTGATATTGAAGATGTCAAAGCGGTTGCTGAAGGGATTTTACGCCACCGTATTATCAAAAATTACAAAGCAGATGCCGAAGGAATCTCGGAAGAAATGATCATTCAAAAACTACTGTAATGATTAAAAAAGTATTGTGGTTTATCCCGGAATTTATTATCGTGTCCATTGCCCTTTTTTGGTTTTTGGAAAACTATTTAGAATCGGGACTGATCAATTACTACGCTCTCGTTGCTGCATTTTTAGTGGTTGTCGCAGCATTAAGTAAAGTCCGTTTGCTAGGCATGCTCATGGGCGTATTGACGGTTCTCTTTTCCCTATTTATGGGATTTCGGTTTTATACTATTTATACTGAGATAAAAGCCAATGCACACGCTTCAAGTCTCTCCTTTATATTGATGGGGATATTTGTGGTGAGTTTATTGAGCGGAATTCTTTTATTCTTCAAATACTACAAAAGAACCGAGCGCAAAGGCTAGTTTTGCAATCCTTCGTTTTGGTTAAAAAAATCAAGTATTTTTAATTTTTCTTCGATAAAATACTATTTTGGTAAAAATCATCTATTGATTTTATCTATTTGGCAAATTATTTCTGCCGATAAAGATAATTGATTAAATATTTTTTAAAAGTACATCGTTTTCGTAAATTTGCGTTGCAAACAAATAAACCTTTTTTTATGGCTTTTGATATTGAAATGATTAAAAAGGTGTATGCTAACATGCCACAACGTGTGGATCAAGCACGTGCGTTAGTGGGTCGTCCGCTTACACTTTCTGAAAAGATTTTATATGCGCATTTGTGGGAGGGTACTCCATCACAAGCGTTCTCTAGAGGTAAAGATTATGTAGATTTCGCACCAGACCGCGTGGCTTGTCAAGATGCCACTGCACAAATGGCTTTGTTGCAATTCATGCATGCAGGCAAATCTCAAGTTGCTGTTCCAACAACAGTACACTGTGACCACTTAATCCAAGCAAAAGTTGGGGCTACTACCGACTTAGCTGTGGCCAATTCACAATCCAAAGAAGTATTTGATTTCTTGTCTTCAGTTTCTAATAAATACGGTATTGGATTCTGGAAACCGGGTTCAGGGATTATTCACCAAATCGTTTTAGAAAATTATGCATTTCCTGGTGGAATGATGATTGGAACCGATTCACATACGGTGAATGCAGGTGGTTTGGGAATGTTAGCTATCGGTGTTGGTGGTGCAGATGCCGTAGACGTTATGTCAGGGATGTCATGGGAATTGAAATTTCCAAAATTAATTGGAGTAAAATTGACCGGTAAATTAAACGGTTGGACGGCTCCAAAAGATGTTATTTTAAAAGTGGCTGATATTCTAACTGTAAAAGGGGGAACTGGTGCTATTGTGGAATATTTTGGGGAAGGTGCTGAAAACATGTCTTGTACAGGTAAAGGTACCATTTGTAACATGGGAGCAGAAATTGGAGCTACCACTTCTACTTTCGGTTATGATGATTCTATGCGTCGTTATTTGATTGCCACCGGTCGTCAAGATGTAGTAGATGCTGCAGACCAAGTAGCGGCTTATTTGACAGCAGATGCTGAAGTGTATGCAAACCCTGAACAATACTTTGATCAATTAATTGAAATTAATTTATCTGAACTAGAGCCTCATATCAACGGACCTTTTACACCAGATCGTGGAACGCCAACTTCTAAAATGAAGGAAGAAGCGGAGAAAAACGGTTGGCCATTAAAAGTAGAGTGGGGATTAATTGGTTCTTGTACCAATTCATCGTACGAAGATATGGCGCGTGCTGCTTCTATTGTGGAGCAAGCAGTTGCCAATAACATTACCCCAAAAGCAGAATTCGGGATAAATCCAGGTTCTGAACAAATCCGTTACACGATTGAACGCGATGGTATTTTAGCCACTTTTGAGAAAATGGGAACTAAAGTGTTTACCAATGCGTGCGGACCTTGTATTGGACAATGGGATCGTGAAGGTGCAGATAAAGGTGAGAAAAATACGATTGTACACTCATTCAACCGTAACTTCTCCAAACGTGCTGACGGTAATCCAAATACCCATGCTTTTGTGACTTCTCCAGAAATGGTAGCAGCTTTAGCCATTTCAGGGCGTTTGGACTTCAATCCAATTACCGATACGATTTTAAATGATAACGGTGAAGCGGTTAAATTGACGCCACCAGTGGGAGACGAATTACCTTCAAAAGGTTTTGCCGTAGAAGACGCGGGCTATCAAGCACCAGCTGCTGATGGTAGTGGAGTGAATGTTGTGGTTTCGCCAACCTCTGAACGTTTGCAATTGTTAGATCCGTTCCAACCTTGGAATGGTCAAAATATTACTGGAGCTAAATTGTTGATTAAAGCGTTTGGTAAATGTACAACGGATCATATCTCGATGGCCGGACCATGGTTGCGTTTCCGTGGACATTTGGATAACATCTCCAACAACATGTTAATTGGTGCTGAAAATGCGTTCAATGGAAAAGCCAATTCGGTGAAAAATCAATTGACAGGAGCGTATGATGAAGTGCCAAAAGTACAACGCGCCTACAAAGCTGCAGGTATTGCATCAATTGTTGTGGGTGATCAAAACTACGGAGAAGGTTCTTCACGTGAACACGCTGCAATGGAACCAAGACATTTAGGAGTTTCTGCAGTATTGGTGAAATCATTTGCCCGTATTCACGAAACCAATTTGAAAAAACAAGGGATGTTAGCGCTAACTTTTGCTAACGAAGCCGATTATGATAAAATCCAAGAAGATGACACATTCAACTTTGTGGACTTGACAGCATTTGCTCCAGGAAAACCGTTGACATTGGAAGTCGTTCATGCAGATGGTTCTACGGATACAATCCTAGCTAACCATAGTTATAACGAAGGACAAATCGAATGGTTTAAAGCAGGTTCTGCCTTGAATCTTATTGCTGCCGCAGGTAAAGCCTAATCGGTTAGTAATACATTTTTGCATCAAAAAACGCCCCTTGCACAAAGGGGCGTTTTTCTTAATAACCTAAACAAAATAATAATATATGAGTGCTATTCTTCGACGGCTATAGCCGTTTGGGATAATGTGGGTGGGGATTTTCCCGGATTTACATAAACTTCTGTAATCCCGTTGTCCCATTCGACAGATTCATAATGAAATTCTATCGAAGTTAATTGTTCAATGCAGGTGATTTTACACGTTCCATTGACAAGAGCACCGCTAGTGCGCAATTGAATTCGTGTGCCTGATTTCGGTTTGTTTTCTTTGTAATAGTCAAATATCGCAATCGAAATCGGTTCAATCAAATCAGGTCGGGAATTAAAAGTGCTCACAATAATGGTCATACCACTTTTGTATTTCACAATATATTCCATACCATTCTTCCCATATTTGTAGGGAGCGGTAACCTGATTTTGTGCATTTCCATAGAGACTGACTAGTACAATTAAAAAAGCTAATTGTCGCATAGTCTAGTAGGTTGGTTTATAATAGATTTGGGGACTATTATGATGAACGTACTTTCTTTTTCTTGAATCAATATTACAACATTATATCGATAAAATACAAATAAAATCGATAAAATGCATTAAAAAATAATAAATGTAATATAAGTATTACATAAATGTTATTTTTGGGTATGAAAAAACCGCTGCAATGAGCGGTTGGTATTTTGTGTAAAGTAACGTTTATCCAAAAGTATTTCGGTATAATTCCGTAATTCCGTCTGGCCATTCTACTTTTTCATAGTGAAATTCAATCGTCGTCAACTTCCCTTTTTTGGTTACAATGCATTTTCCAGTCACTTTTGCTTGTTGCCCTTCAATAGTCAGTGTAATAGGGTCAGTCCCGTTTTTACGTAAATTTTCCCAATAATATTGAAAAATGCGTTGCGCTATATCTTCTTTTAAAATGAGTTTGGAATTATACGTACTCACAATAATGGTCTCTTTCGGAGTGTTTGCGATGAGTTCCATTCCGTTATAACCGTACCGATAGGTTTTGGTACATGCTTCTATATTGGCATCTTGTGCCAATACAAATTGGCCTGCTGAAAACAGCATAAGCATTAGTAATTTTTTCATGATCAAGTAGTTTGGGCTATTTTGATAAAGCGAATATAAAATATTTATTCATACATAATTCATTAACTAGGTGAATATTAAGACTATCTTAATTTATTTAACAAAAAAGTCCGGTTTTGGACCGGACTTTTTTAATGCTGAATTAATAACTATTAATAATAAGTGTATCGTCTTACTTTTGAAATGTATTTGGCTAATCGAATCACTTGATGACTATAGCCGTATTCGTTATCATACCAAACATATAATACAATGTTTTTTCCATCGGCAGAGACAATTGTCGCATTACTGTCATAAATGGATGGGGCAGAAGTGCCTACAATATCCGAAGAAACCAATTCGTTATTCAAAGAATATTTAATTTGTTCCACTAATTCGCCTTCTAAGGCATACTTTCGCATGATATTGTTTACTTCTTCAACCGAAGTCGTTTTTCCCACTTCTAAATTCAAGACCACTAAAGATCCGTTTGGTACGGGAACACGAATAGCATTAGAAGTTAACTTACCTGCCAAACTGGGTAATGCCTTTGCCACAGCACTGCCCGCACCGGTTTCTGTAATAACCATATTTAACGCAGCCGCTCTACCTCTACGGTATTTTTTATGCATGTTGTCCACTAAATTTTGGTCATTCGTATACGCGTGGATTGTTTCTAAGTGACCTTTTACTACTCCTAACGTATCTTCAACCGCTTTTAAAATTGGAGTAATCGCATTTGTTGTACACGAAGCCGCCGAGTATATTTTTACTTCATCGGGGTTGTATTCGTTGTGATTAACTCCGTGTACAATATTGGGAACACCTTTGCCTGGCGCCGTCAATAATACTTTTTCCACACCTTTGGATGTCAAATGACGTTTCAAGGCTTCTTCTGTAGTGAACGCACCAGTATTGTCAATCACCAAAGCGTCTTCAATGCCGTATTGGGTATAATCGATTTCCTCAGGTCCAGCTGCCGTGATAATATGTACTGTTGTGCCGTTGATTACTAATGCATTGTTGGCTACATCTGCAGCAACCGATCCTTCAAAATCACCATGAACAGAATCATATCGCAATAAGGACGCTCTTTTTTCTAAGGATTGTGCATCATTGCGGTCACGCGTCACAATCGCACGCAAACGTAATTGCTCTCCTTTTCCAATTTTACTCATCATTTCACGCGCCAATAAACGTCCGATTCGTCCAAAACCATAAAGCACGACGTCTTTAGGTTTGATTTCTTGCGACTTTTTCGAATCTTTCAAACGATCAATCACAAAAGCACGGGCATCGTGCATGGTGTTGGTGTCTAAATGAAATTCGTACGTCAATTTTCCAATATCGATACGAGAGGGCGGTAAGTCTAAATTAGAAAGTGCTTTGACAATTTCATCGGTATCAAAAACATTGATGGGTTTTTGAATGAATTCCCCTGCATATTCATGCAAGTTCATGATGTCACTGACGTTGCGGTTTAATAATGGATTACGGAAAAAAATCAATTCGATTGATTTGTCGTACCATAAATCGCTCACAATTTTAATAATGTCTACGGCCGCTTTTCTACGGTCAACTTGAAATGCCAGTTCTTTCTCGTATTGCTGGATATTCGTCATAAGTATTGGGTTAAGGTTGTGTTGTACATTTATTTAATCCGGTGCAAAAGTAATTAACTACAACGTTTTCGTAAAATATTTTGCCAACTTTTTTCCAAAAAAAAACCACCTCTTATATTGGAGGTGGTTTTGAGATTTATAATGTCTAAATATTAGATGATAAATCGTAAAACTTGTCCGTTTTTTGTGATTAATTGTACACTCGCACCCTCGCGATCGTCTTTGTTGCCTAATATTTTAGAAACCGTTTCAATATCCGTCGCATTGGCATTATCTATACGTAATATCACACTGCCAATCAACTCATCCTTGTAAGGCAACAATCGTTCGTTGGTAATGTCTTTGATTTTTACACCCGACTCGATATTGAATCGCTTTTTGTCCCCTGCATTAATGTTTTCCAATTCCATACCTCGGAATTCGGTATTCATCAAGTCGTTTTTAATCAACGTTACAGGAACAATTTTCGTTGCACCATCACGAATAATCGTCACATTTACTTTGTCATTCGGACGTTTTGTATTAATGTAACCGTTTAATTCAGAATAAGAAGTTATTTTTTGATTGTCCAATTTGACAATAATATCTCCTTTTTTAATACCCGCTTTGGCTGCTCCCGAATTTTCAATCACATTCGTAATGTAATAGCCTTCCGTTTGTTTTAATCCGAGTTGTTTTGCTGTTGTCCCATTTAATTCATTCCCCACAGCACCTAAAACTCCGCGTTGTACATTTCCAAATTCCATAATATCCTCAATGATTTTACGGGTAATATTGGAAGGAATTGCAAAAGAATACCCTGCATAGCTTCCCGTTGGCGAGGAAATCATCGTGTTGATACCCACTAATTCACCTTTTGTATTTACTAAGGCACCACCACTGTTTCCGGGGTTTACAGCCGCATCCGTTTGAATGAAAGATTGAATTCCTTTAGTGTCTAAATTTCTTGCCTTAGCTGAAACAATTCCCGCGGTTACAGTAGAAGTTAGGTTATATGGATTCCCCACGGCCAAAACCCATTCGCCAACTTTCACTTGATCCGAATCGGCAAATGTGGCAAATGGTAACTTTTCATCCGCATCAATTTTTAATAAAGCCAAGTCCATTTTGGCGTCGGTTCCAATTAATTTGGCTTTGTATACTTTTTTGTTGTTTAATGTGACTTCCAACTCAGAAGCATCCTTGATCACGTGATTGTTGGTCACAATATAGCCGTCTTGGGAAATAATGACGCCCGAACCTGTTCCAACTTGCTCTTGTTGAATGCCACCACGAGAACCGTAGAAAAATTCGCGAATAGGGTCGTAAACGGTTCTCACGGATACATTTTTAACGTGTACAACCGTATGCACTGCATTGTCTGCAGCTGCAGTAAAATCAATATTTTCAGCTCCCATGCCAACGGTTCGCGTTCCGTAATTGGGCGCTAACGTGACTATACCTTCACGTGAATTTCCTTTTTCAATAAATAGTTTATACGCTCCTAAAGTAGTTGCACCACTCAAAAGCGATACTAAAAACAAACTTGATAATCGTTTCATACGTCAAAAATTAGTTCACTATTTAACCTCAAAATTATTAAAATATTACCCGGACCCTTTTCCTTTAACGCTCGTTTAACATTGTTTAACGTGCTATTAATATTCGTAACTTTGTTCTTTATACAAAAGTAAAAATGCTGCTCAAATTTCAAAAATACCAAGGAACCGGTAACGACTTTATCATGGTCGACAACCGTACTTTATTTTTTCCCAAAAATGATACCAAACTTATAGAGCATTTATGCGACCGTCGGTTTGGCATTGGTGCCGATGGATTGATATTGCTGGAAAATGACACCCTGTCAGATTTCAAAATGGTCTACTACAATTCCGATGGAAATGAGAGTTCGATGTGCGGCAATGGTGGGCGTTGTTTGACCGCTTTTGCGAAAAGTCAAGGCGTAATTGAAAATAAAGCAACCTTCAATGCTGTCGATGGATTGCACCATGCGCATGTTGATTCCAATGGAATCATATCGTTACAAATGATTGATGTGAATACAATTTCACTACAACCGGAGTATGTTTTTTTTAAATACGGGTTCGCCCCATCATGTGACACTTGTCGATGATTTGTCTTCGTTCGATGTAAAAAATCAAGGAGCCGCCATTCGCTATTCGGATTTGTACGGCAAAGCGGGTAGTAATGTGAATTTTGTGCAGCCTTTAGGTAAAAATCATTTTCGATTGCGAACCTATGAGCGCGGTGTTGAAGATGAAACACTTTCTTGTGGAACGGGCGCTACAGCCACAGCCATTGCAATGCATGCATTAGGAAAAACCACAGCCCATGTCATCGATTTGGACGTGGAAGGGGGAAAATTGCAAGTAGCCTTCGAGGTTAACGACCGGAAGTACTCCAACGTACATTTAATCGGGCCAGCTACTTTCGTTTATAACGGTGAAATTGAAATCTGATGCAAACCTTACACGGAACTAATTTATACTTGCGTGCCCTCGAACCCGAGGATTTAGCCTTTTTATATGCTATCGAAAACGAGGAATTCATTTGGGAAGTAAGCAACACGATCACACCCTACAGTCGGTTTTTGATAAGGCAATACCTTGAAAACGCTCACCAAGATATTTTTGAAGCCAAACAATTGCGTCTCGCGATTTGCCAAAATGGAACGGAAGAAGCGATTGGTTTAATTGACTTGTTTGATTTTGATCCCGTCAATCGTCGCGCGGGAATCGGAATAATCATCAAAGAAGAACAAAATCGCGGAAAAGGTTGGGGGAGAGAAGCTTTACAATTGTTGGTGGATTATGCATTTACGCATCTTCAATTGCACCAAGTCTATGCAAATATTGGTGAAGATAATGCGGCGAGTATAGCCCTTTTTACTACATTTGGCTTCCAAAAAATAGGCGTTAAAAAAGATTGGATTTGTCGCAACGGACACTATTTTGACGAATCCTTGTATCAATTGATTCAAAATTAAAACAATAAAAATGTTCGCAAATAAGAAAAAATTACTGTACAGTATTGGTGGGTTAGTGCTTATCGTGGGGATCGGATTCTATCTTCGTTTTTTTGCATCGAATACAACTTTTAATGAAGAGGAAAAATGGGTAACTGTTCCAACAGGTTCCAATTTCGAAGAGGTAAAAAAAATAATTGCGCCTTATATCGACGGAATGGGCGGATTTGAAAACATGGCTTCGCTTCGTCGCTATGATCAAAATGTAAAACCCGGACGGTTTTTATTAAAAAAGGGTATGGGCAATTTCGGGATTGTTGCCGCATTACGCCACAATATACCCGTTAAACTGACTTTCAATAATCAAGAGCGTTTGGAAGATTTGTGTGTGCGTTTCAGTCAACAAATTGAACCCGATACAACCCAATTGATGAAAGTGTTTCGCGATTCTATTTTTTTAAAAGAAAATGGATTTACAAAAGAAAATGTAATCGCCATGTTTATCCCCAATTCCTATGAATTTTATTGGAATATTTCAGCCGAAAAATTTAGAGATAAAATGTTGAAAGAATATAAAAATTTCTGGAATACCGATCGTTTGGCCAAAGCCGAAAAATTAGGAATGTCTCCTGTAGAAGTGATTACTTTGGCTTCTATCGTGCATAAAGAAACGGTCAAGAAAGATGAACGTCCCCGCGTAGCCGGTGCATATTTGAATCGCTTGCAACAAGGGATGCCTTTACAAGCGGATCCTACGGTAATATATGCCTTGAAATTGAAGGATAATGATTTTACCAAAGTCATCAAAAGGGTATTGTATGGCGACCTTACGCTGTCTTCTCCTTATAATACGTATGTGCATGTAGGTTTGCCTCCAGGACCCATCGCTATGCCTGATATTACAGCTATAGACGCAGTTTTAAATCCCGAAAAACACAATTATATTTATTTCTGTGCTAGTGTAGATCGTTTTGGCTACCATGAATTCGCGGCTACTTATCCAGAACATCAGGTGAATGCCAAGAAATACGCCGATTGGATCAATTCTACAGGAACGACACGCTAACGAATGTATCGTTTTTTATACACAATACTATTGCTGTTCACCTTGAGTCTTCACGCTCAAAGTGAACAGTTTTCTTTTTTAAAACCCTCCGACTCGTTAAATAAACCGAGAAGAAATACGGTAGTGATAACTACGACAGGATTAGCAACCACTGCATTAGTCGGACTCCATCAATTGTGGTATAGCGATTACCCGCAATCCAAGTTTCATTTTATCAATGATAATGACGAATGGCTACAAATGGATAAAGCAGGTCATTTGCTATCGTGTTATCATCTTAGTCGTTTGAGTGCTGAATCTTTCCGTTGGGCCGGGATGTCGCAAAAAAGTCAGTTGCTCTATGGCGCTGCTTCGGCTTGGGCATTTATGTCGGTTGTCGAAGTGCTTGATGGTTATTCCGCAGAATGGGGCGCTTCATTGGGTGATGTAGTGGCCAATACAACCGGGACGGCTTTGTTTGTGAGTCAGGAACTGCTTTGGAAAGAACAGCGAATTCTTCCCAAATTTTCCTTTCATCAAACTTATTTTGCACCGCAACGACCCAATACGCTGGGGAACACATTCAACGAACAATTATTGAAAGATTACAACGGACAAACCTATTGGCTCTCTGCCAATCTTCAAGCCTTTACCAAAAGTAATTTAATCCCCAATTGGTTAAATGTAGCAGTAGGGTATGGTGCAAATGGATTATTAACCGGGAAAAGTGAAAATAATACCGTTTTAGGATTAAATAACTATCCACGGGAACGACAATTTTACCTCAGTCTTGATATAGATTTAACGAAAATTCGTACAAAAAATAGAATTTTAAAGACGGTATTTTCAACCATCAACTTTTTAAAAATTCCTGCGCCAACCCTTGAATATCAGGCGTCCGGAAAATGGAAAGGGCATTGGATTTACTTTTAACAAGTAATTAACTGCCTGATATTCAATATTTATTTCAAAAAAGGTCGTATATTCGCCCCCGCTAATCAAGTGGTGACAGGGCTTGGAAAACAAACTATATGATCAGAAAATGGACGTATTATCTTACCATTTTACTTGTAATCGGATTTATTAGTTCCGCATTTAAACCCTTAGACGTAAGCGACCACAATTGGTTTTACGTTGATGAGCAGGATGAATTAGTATACCAACTTCCTTCTCAAAATCCAAACGACTATAACAACAATACAATTCCATTCACAGGAAAGTATTTTATCGGTTTTAAAGAAGCTTTAGCTTTCAAAGAATCACAAGGGAATTACAAAAAAATCAATACCAAAGGGTTTATGGGGAAATACCAATTTGGTCCCCAAACCTTAGCCTCGATTGGTATTCACAATCCAGCAGCTTTTATGCGTAATCCTGAATTACAGGAAAAAGCATTTGTTGCCTTGTTGAAAAAACACAAATGGGTTTTGCGTAACGAAATCAAACGGTACCGCGGAAAAACAATTGGCGGTGTTTACATCACCGAATCCGGAATTCTAGCGGCTGCACACTTGGGTGGCCCTGGATCTGTTCGACGCTTTTTGAAGAGCAATGGCGAACGGAAATGCCGTGATGGGTACGGTACATCCGTGAAAACCTATATGAAACGATTTGGGGGTTATGAAACCCATAATCTTTTAGCAGAAAAAAATCCACAAGTAAAGTAAAAAAATAGCCTCCGAATTGGGGGCTTTTTTAATGGGTTTTATGCAGGATAAAAATCGCCGGACGTTTATCCAAATCTACCTTTTGTCTTTTCCAGTCGGTTATGCGTAGCGTTTTTATGTATTCTGTAGGAAGTGTGAGATCTGCTGCAATACACAGTAATGTATTGGGATGTAAATGCTGAAGTAAATCCTCCAGTAAACGATTGTTTCGATACGGTGTTTCAATGAATAATTGGGATTGGTTGCGTTCCAATGAAAGGCGTTCCCAGTTTTTTAAAGCCGTTTTCTTTTCTCCTTTGTCAATCGGTAAGTAACCGTTAAAAGCAAAACTTTGACCGTTCATACCACTGGCCATCATCGCCAATAGGATTGAGGAAGGTCCCACTAAAGGAACCACTTGTATGCCGCGTTCATGGGCGAGTTTGACAATGTCTGCCCCCGGATCAGCGACCCCAGGACAACCCGCTTCACTCATTAATCCTACATTTTTTCCTTCCATACAAGGTTGCAGCATGCTGCGGTGTTCACTTGCTTGAGTATGCTTGTTTAAAGTGCTGAGTTGTAAAGAAGGTTGGGGTTTTTCAGGTGTAATTTTTTTGATAAAACGACGCGCCGTTTTTTCATTTTCAACGATATAAATATCAATGACTTCGATAATACGTTGAACAGTATAAGGCAATACCTCTAGTGGATCATTTTCTCCTAGGGTTATCGGAATGAGATACAGTTTTCCTTTGGGAGTCGTTTCCATTATTTCTCCAATAAACGTTGGGCAATAATATCGGTGGCTTCATCCAGCATTTCGTATACCATATCAAAACCATTTTGTAGACCGTAATACGGATCGGGGACATCTACATTATCACCGGGGAACAAGGCGTCCAAAATCAATTGCACCTTTTGCTTTTGTGCCTCATTTTTGGCTAAAAAAACCACATCGTCATAATTGGAATTATCCATGACATAGATGTAATCAAAAGTGTCGAAATCTTTAGAAGTAAATTGACGTGCCTTTTGGTGTGAAATGTCTAAACCATTTTTATCAGCCGTAGCTATAGAACGATGGTCCGGTTGACGACCAACATGGTAGTTTCCCGTTCCAGCGGAATCAACAAAAAACTGATCTTTAGGCAATTTGGAGGCCAAAAGTCCTTCCGCCAATGGCGAACGACAAATGTTGCCCAAACATACCATTAAAATTTTAACAGGCATGATGGAAAAGTGTACTTAAATTTCGGCACAAAAGTACGAAACCCGACTACAATGACAACTTTTTGTTGATATCTTCCACAAACTTTTTGAACTGTTTGTCGGTGGCTACTAAGTTGTCAACTGTTTTACAAGCGTGAAGAACCGTAGCGTGATCGCGGTCACCAATTTGTGAACCAATATTTGCTAAAGAAGCTTTGGTGAATTTCTTAGCAAAGAACATGGCCAATTGGCGCGCTTGCACCACATGGCGCTTGCGGGTTTTGGATTGTAACGTATCGATGTCCAATTGGAAATAATCCGAAACTACTTTTTGGATGTAATCAATTGAAATTTCACGTTTTACATTTTTAACGAATTTCTCGACGATACTTTTCGTTAATTCAATGGTTACCTCTTTTTTGTTGAACGAAGATTGCGCAATCAAAGAAATGATGGCACCTTCCAATTCACGAACGTTGGATTTGATGTTTTGCGCCACATATTCTACAATGTCATTCGGCATTTCTACGCCATCACGGTACAAAATGTTGCGTAAAATCGATACGCGCGTTTCGTAATCGGGTTGGTGTAACTCCGCCGAAAGTCCCCACTTGAAGCGAGACAATAAACGTTGCTCAATATCTTGCATATCCACCGGCGCTTTGTCAGAAGTCAAAATAACTTGCTTGCCGTTTTGATGCAAATAGTTGAAAATGTGGAAAAACACATCTTGTGTTCCTGATTTTCCAGAAAGGAATTGCACATCGTCAATGATTAATACATCAATCAATTGATAGAAGTGAATAAAATCGTTTCGGTTGTTTTTCTTAACCGAATCAATATATTGTTGGGTGAACACTTCGGCTGAAATGTACAGCACGGTTTTTTCAGGATATTTGTCTTTGATTTCAACCCCAATGGCATGTGCCAAATGGGTTTTACCCAAACCAACGCCACCAAAAATCAAGAGCGGGTTGAATGAAGTTCCTCCCGGTTTATTCGCTACAGCCAAACCGGCTGAACGGGCTAAGCGGTTGGAATCACCCTCCAAGAAATTGTCAAAACTGTAGTTTGGATTTAATTGCGACTCAATTTTAACATTGCGAATTCCTGGAATCACAAACGGATTTTTTAACTCCGGATTCAAGTTTTTATACGGAGCATCAACGTTTTGTGATTTAATCGGACTGCGGTGCGCGCTTGGCAACTGCTCCGTGAACGGTTGTTTGTTGCCATAGGTGTTTTCCATCTTAATTTTATACAGTAACTTTGCGTTTTTTCCAAGTTCTCGGGTTAACGCCACCTTTAACAGTTTTACATAGTGTTCCTCGAGCCATTCGTAAAAGAATTTGCTCGGAACCTGAATGTACAATGCATTATCAGTAAGTTCAACGGATTTGATAGGTTCAAACCAAGTTTTGAAAGCTTGCTCCTGGATATTGTCCTTTATGAATGAAAGACAATTCTCCCATACTGATTGCGCAGTTTTACTCAT